>NZ_BMGP01000001.1 GCF_014640255.1 Subtercola lobariae
CGCCGCCGGCTGTGCAGGTTTCGGCCGCTCCGGCTGCGGCACCGGCATCCGCTACCCCGGTCGCGCCCGCGAAGACGGTTATGTCGCGTACGACGAAGGCCGTGTTGACGGTGGTCGGTATCGCGGTGTTGTTCGGTGTCATCGCCGTGGCTCCGGCTCCGTTGCCTCAGCACATCACCGTGCTCGTGCTCGCGGTGGTGATTGGTTTCTACGTGATCGGCAAGGTGCATCATGCCCTGCACACCCCGCTGATGAGTGTGACGAATGCCATATCGGGCATCGTTGTGGTGGGTGCGATGCTGCAGCTCACCATCGACGACCCGGCGACCCGGGTGCTGGCCAGTGTTGCTGTGCTGCTCGCGAGCATCAATATCTTCGGCGGTTTCGCCGTCTCCCGTCGCATGCTGCGCATGTTCTCGAAAGACTGACCAGGAACACATCATGACTACTGAAGACCTCACCACCGTGACGGTGGCCGTTTCTGGCGCGGCGTATCTCGTTGCCGCTCTGCTTTTCATTTTGAGCCTCGCGGGGCTGAGTAATCACGAGACCGCCCGCCGAGGCTTGGGCTACGGCATCGCGGGCATGGTCATCGCGTTGGTCGCGACCATTGCACTCGTCATTCAGGGCTCAGCCGGTATCTCGATCGTGTTGCTGCTGGCAGCGCTGGTCATCGGCGGTGCGATCGGCCTGTGGCGGGCGGCGCGGGTGCAGATGACCGGCATGCCGCAGTTCATCGCGTTGCTGCACTCGTTCGTGGGGCTCGCGGCGGTGCTGATCGGCTGGAACGGATACCTCGAGTCGGCGAACATCGCGCCCGACCTGGTGGGCATTCACCGGGGAGAGATCTTCGTGGGCATCTTCATCGGTGCGGTCACGTTCACCGGCTCGATCGTCGCGTATCTGAAGCTCAGCGCCCGCATCAAGAGCGCGCCGCTCGTGTTGCCGGGCCGTAATGTGCTGAACCTGACCGCGCTCGCGCTGTTCGTGGTGTTCACGGTGTGGTTTGTGATCACCCCAGCGTTCTGGCTGCTGATCGCGGTCACCGTGCTCGCGTTGCTGCTGGGCTTGCACCTGGTCGCGTCGATCGGTGGGGGAGACATGCCCGTGGTGGTGTCGATGCTGAACAGCTACTCCGGGTGGGCTGCGGCCGCTTCGGGGTTTCTGCTCAACAACGATCTGCTCATCGTTACGGGTGCGTTGGTCGGGTCATCCGGTGCCTACCTCAGCTTCATCATGTGCAAGGCCATGAACCGGTCGTTCATCTCGGTGATCGCGGGCGGGTTCGGTATCGCCGCGCCGAGCGCCAGTAGCGAGGAGACGGGCGAGCACCACGAGACGACCGCTGAAGAGACAGCGCAGTTGCTCGCCGAGGCGAAATCGGTCGTGATCACCCCGGGCTTCGGTATGGCCGTTGCCCAAGCGCAGTACCCGGTCGCCGAACTCGCTCGCGCGTTACGTGAACGGGGCGTCGAGGTGCGGTTCGGCATCCACCCCGTTGCAGGCCGGCTGCCCGGGCACATGAACGTGCTGCTCGCCGAAGCGAAAGTGCCCTACGACATCGTGCTCGAAATGGACGAGATCAACGACGACCTGCCCGGCACCAGCGTCGTGCTCGTGATCGGCGCCAACGACACCGTCAACCCCGCTGCCGCGTTAGACCCGTCAAGCCCGATCGCGGGGATGCCCGTGCTGAAGGTCTGGGAGGCCGACGAAGTCATCGTCTTCAAACGCTCGATGGCTGCGGGTTATGCGGGTGTCGCGAACCCCCTGTTCTACCGAGACAACACCCGCATGCTCTTCGGTGACGCCAAGACCCAAGTCGAAGAAATCGTGCGGGCGCTCGCAGGCGTGCGCGTGTAACCGCGGGGGTTCTGGTTGCGGATTCGCCGGGGGTTCGTTGCGGATTCGCCGGGGGTTCGTTGCGGATTCGCCGAGGTTTGGTTGCGGATCCGCGGCCTTCGGTGACCACTTTTGCGACCGCGTGCGTATACTGAGAAGCAATAGTGGAACAGTGTTCCGTTTGGCTCGGTCAGGCGGAGGGTTGTTCCGCTTGTTGAATGCTACGGCTTCGGCCAGCGCGATTGAACGACCAACCTCAGGAGGCCCCCCACCATGCAGTACCGCACACTCGGCCGAACCGGCATCAAAGTGACCCCGTACGCTCTCGGCGCCATGATGCTCGGGAGTCTCGGCAACCCAGATCGGCAGGAGGGCATCCGCATCATTCACCGGGCCCTCGATGCTGGCATCAATTTCGTCGACACCGCCGACCGCTACGGAGACTCAGAAGAAGTGGTCGGCGAGGCCTTGAAGGGTCGCCGCGACGAGGTTGTTCTCGCCACGAAGTTCTGGGGGCCCGTCGATGACGACATCAACCACCGCGGCGCCTCGCGTCGCTGGATCACGGAGGCCGTCGAGCGCTCGCTGCGTCGCCTGCAGACCGACCACATCGACCTCTACCAACTGCACCGCCCAGACCCCGACACCGATATCGACGAGACGCTCTCTGCCCTCACCGACCTCGTGCGGCAAGGCAAGGTGCGCGCCATCGGCACGTCGTCGATGCGCGGCTCAGAAATCGTCGAAGCCCAATGGATGTCTGAGCGGCGCGGTTTCGAACGATTTCGCACCGAGCAGCCGAACTACTCGATTCTCGACCGCGAGATCGAGCGCGAGATTCTTCCGGTTGCCGAACGCTACGGCATGGGCACGCTCGTCTACAGCCCGCTCGCCGGCGGCACATTGACCGGTCGGTATCGCGCTGGGCAGGAGAACGACAACTTCCGCTCCGCCCGCACGGGTATGCGCCACTTCCGCGACGAGCGCCGTCTCGCCGCGGTCGAGGAGCTTGTCGCGCTTTCTGATGAGGTCGGCGTCAAGCTGACTCACCTCGCGATGGCGTTCGTCATCGCGCATCCTGCCGTCACCTCGGCCATTGCGGGCGCGCGCACGATGGAGCAGCTGGAAGACACGCTGGCCGGCGTCGATGTCGCCCTGTCAGACGAGATTCTCGACCGCATCGACCAGATCGTCGCACCGGGCGAGAGCATTGGCGCCATGGACATGGTCTACCGTGGCCCCGAAGTCGCCGACCCCATCTTGCGTCGCCGCGCGGCCGCGCAGCGCTCCGCCGCCTGACGCGTACCGATCACGCGAGGCGGCGCCGCCCCGCGGGTATGGGCGGCCTCAGCCGACCATACTGATGCGCACGGTGACGCGCGGAGGCAGGGTGGCGCTGGCCGGGCTGGTGGCGCCGGCCGGGCTGGCCGCGCCCGACGTCAAGTACTCGACGATGCGCTCGCGGGCCGCGCGGCCCGTCTGCTCGGCGGGCACGTTCTCGTCGACGCCGATTGCGGCGGTGACGCGCCATTCGCCGCGTGCGCTTGACACGCTGACGAGCCGCGGCGGCGCCACAACCCTCGTCTTCGTGAGCACGCCGCCGACGATCACGGCGGGCAGCGGCGCGCTCGGGTAGACGGCCGCGACGCCCGGAATCGTGCGCAATAACAGTTCGAGTGCGTCGGCAACAGTATCTTCGGGGGCAGTCATCGCTCTGCGCCTCCCGTGCCACCGACGCCAGACACGTCGCCGCCGCCCTCGGGGCCACCACCGTCGTTACCCTCGCGCCCGCCGCGGCCACGGCTGCGGCCACCGTCACTACCCTCGGGGCCACCGTCGTTACCTTCGCGGCCGTCACCGCCTTCATCGACATGACTGGGGCGCCGCACATCTTGCACGACGACGTTCACCGCCACCACGTTGAGCAGCGTGTGCCGCCGCACGTCGGCCACAATGTTCTCGCGCACCAGCTCGGCGGTCTGCATCAGGTTCTGACCCCACAGCATGCTGGCCTCGACCTCCACCTCGATCGGAGCGCCCAGCTCAGTCAGGTCGCCCGCGAATCGGCAGCGCCCCACGAAGACGCCGTCGACCCGGTCGCCAGCCGCTCGCACGATGGCCCGCAGGGCACCTTCGGTGATGACCACGCGGCTGTCGACCTCGGCGCCGAACACCGGCACGTCACGACCCGCCTCCACCTGCGCCCCGATATGACTCAGGATGCTCGTGATCCAGCCCTCGTCGACCGGTGGCTGGGCAGCCGAATCGTCGTCGACCAAGTGCATGGTCAATTGGCGCAGGTGAGCGATGTCTGCCAGGGCGAGCTGGCACCCCGCCGACGTATCGATCGAGTCGTTCGGGGGCATCAGTCCAGCGTCGTAGTAGTCGATGAGCTCGTCGATGGTGTGGCCCGCCAGCTCGTCGTTCGTGAGCTGCCGGTCGGGCAGCGTGCGCAGGTCGTCGCCCGACGGCGGCGAAGTGTCGTCGGTGGGGGTCATCGCCAGGGCTCCATTCGTGCGATCACGCTCGTGCGAGCCCGCGAGAGCAGGCCACGCACGGTACTGGTGGGCAGGCCGAGGTCTGTGCCGATCTCGTCGTACGAGTATCCCGCCACTTCTTTCATCAGCCAACACTGCCGCTGCAACTCAGGCAACTCGGTGAGCGCTCGCGACAACGCCGATTGCACGGCGTGATGCTCGGCCAGCGCCTCTGGCGAGGTGGAATCAGGCGTGACCAGAGGCGGTCGAGACTCGTCGTCGATATCGTCGTGATATTTTCGCGCACGAATTCGGTCAAGAGCCTTTCGGTTGGCCACGCGCAGTAGCCAGCCCTTCACCGCCGCCGGGTCGCTCAAGGTCGGCAGTTGCTGCCACGCCGTGATGAATGCCGCCTGCACCACGTCGTCGACCTCATCGGTCGACCCCATCAGCCGTGCCGCGTACCCGCGCACGAGCGGGCCATGACGACGTATCAGCACCTCGAATGCCCGCACGTCGCCATCGGATGCCCGACCGGCGAGTGTTCGGTCGTCGGCCTCGGCCAGCGGCACCCGCACGACCAATCCCGGCTTCGCCACGAACATCGCCCTTCGAAAGAACTTGAACCGCGAGTGTGACGAATCAGCATCTCGGTACGTCTCAGTAGTAACACGGCAGAACTCGCCGCTTTCCCCATCATCACTCAAGACGGTGGGGCCGACAACACATCAAGGAGCCTTGACAATGGCAAACTCACCCGTTACCCCCGCGACGCTGGCAGGCAGCCCGCTCGCCTCGCAGACCGTTCTGGGCAAGACCGTCATCAACGACAGCGTCGTCGCGAAGGTCGCCGGCATCGCTGCCCGCGAAGCATCCGGAGTGCATGCTCTCGGCGGCGGAGCGGCACGCGCGCTCGGCGCCATTCGCGGTGTCATCGGCAACACCGACCCCTCGCAAGGCATCAGCGTCGAGGTCGGTGAGACCCAGGTGGCCGTCGACGTTGCCATTGTCGCCGAGTACCCCGTGCCGCTGCAGGTGGTGGCTGCGGATGTTCGATCCGCCGTCATCGGCGCCATCGAGACCATCATCGGCATGGAGGTCACCGAGGTCAACGTGACTGTGAACGACGTGTTCATCGCCTCAGATGACACCGACGAGCAGCCCGAGGCGCGAGTACAGTGACCTCGACCAAGTTCGGCATGCTTGCCGGCGCGGTGCTCGCGCTGGTCTGGATTCTCATCGGATTCTGGGCGTTCGTGGTCGTACTCGTCGCCATGGTGGTCGGGGCGGTCATCGGCCGCATCGTCGACGGGCGTCTCGACCTCAGAGCCCTCGCAGGAGCGTTCCAAGGGAAACGCTCCTCGTCGTGACCGCCGCTGCAGCGGGCGACTCTCGGGGAGCCGCGACACGCGCACCGGGGCTATCGACTTCGTCGCGACCCGCGGCTCCTGCGACCGAACGCGGTCGCACCCGCGTCACGTCGAAAGCGCTCAGCCGCGTGATCACGGCGCTGGCTGCCGAGGCGTTGCAGGTCTCGACATCGCAGGTCGCTATCGCGCTCAGTGACCGAGCCGGCGCTCTGGTCGTCGCGATCCACGCACCGATCAGGGTCGTCTCGCTCCACGAAGTGCACGGTGACCCGAGCGTCGTTTCGCGGTCTGGCGGAACCGTGCTCGACCGCGCCGAACGCGCTCAGCTCACCGTGCGCACTCAAGCGCAGCAGCTCACCGGGTCGGTCATCGACTCGGTCACCGTGCGCCTCACCGGCGTTGAGATCGTGAAACAAGAGAGGGTGAAATGACAGGCCCGAGCATCCAGAGCGCCCAGCCGCGCACAAACCGGCCGGTCACCGAACCGCCCGCCGCGGGCACCACGCCCGCAGCCGAGGCCGCTCTCTATCGGCGCATCACCCGCCGCGAGACGCATTCTCCTAAATCGGGGCTGGCCATCGTCGTGGCGGTGCTGGTGATTGTGTTTCTCGTCTACGGCGGTGTCGAGATCGTGCTCAACATGCTCGGCCAGCGTGCGCTCGTGGCCAGCCCCACGCAGGTCGCGACAGCCATAAGCCAAGCCGACTCCTACCCCGTCTCGAACGTGCTCATCGCGGGAATCGTGGCTGCATTGGTCGGAATCGCTCTGATCGTCGCCGGTCTCGCCGGCGGGCGCCGTGCCAGGCATAGCCTCGCAGATGATCGTGCCGCGGTCGTGGTCGACAACGAGGTCATCGCTTCGGCACTTGCCCGCACCGCGTCGCACGCCGGCAACGTCGACCCCGACAACACCACCGTCACGGTGTCGCATCGAGCCGCCCGGGTCGACATCGTGCCCACCTCAGGGAACCACATCGATGATCGGAAGGTGCTCGACGCCGTCACGGCGCAGGTGGCGAGTATGCCTCTGAAGCCCCCGCTCAGCGCAGACGTCGTCGTCGAGAAACACGGAAAGGTCGGCGCATGAACACCACGAACCGGGGAGCCAATCGGCTCGTCATCATCGTCGCGGGTGTCATCGTTCTCGCGCTCGGGGCGGTCGCCATCGCATTGGCTCTGCCCACGGTCATCCGCGCTCAGTGGCGCGACGGGTCGAACCAGGCCACCCGAACCATCGTCGACTGGCTGCAGCAGACCCCGCTTTCGGGGCCGGGCACGAGCTGGCTCTGGCTGATCGGCCTCGCCGCTCTCGTGGTGCTCCTCGTGTTGCTCCTCGTCTTCATCAGCCGCCAAGGTAAGGGCCATACCTCGACGCTGGCCACCCCGCCGCCCACAGAAAACGGGCTCACCGTCGTCGACTCGAGCGTTGCCGTCGGGTTGCTGAACGATGCTCTGGCCGACCGACCCGAGTTCGTGTCGTCGAGCGTGTCGACCTACCTCGTGAAGAAGCGGCCGGTGCTCAAGATCGCGGTCACCTGCCGCAGGGGCGTTTCGCCGCACGAGGTCGCCACGATGGTCTCGACGCAGCTGGGTGCCCTCGATGCGCTGCTGGGCATCCGTATTCCTGCCTTCGTGCAGATCAGCGGGGGCTTTCGCGCTCGAGTCAGCCGCGCGACGCGCCTGCAGTGACGAGACCATGACTGCCTCTCACAGTTACCCAGTTTGACAAGACGGGTGCACTATGCAGACAAACTGTGTTGATGCGCTAGCTTTGAGCCATGACCACAAGCGACACTCTGGGCGAGCGGCTGCGGGCGGCCGTCGGCGAGCTCGTTCGCGCCACCCGAACGGCCAACCAACTGCCGGCCAATCAGGCGGCTGCGCTCGGCGAACTCGAACGAGAAGGGCCTCGAACGACCGCTCAGCTCGCCGCGTCGTGTCGCATTCGGCATCAATCGATGACCTCGATCGTGCAACAGTTGATCGCTCGCGGCGAGGTTATGAGCACGTCGCATCCAACAGATGGCCGGGCTCAACTCCTCTCGATCACCGCCGATGGGCGCTCGGTGATCGTGCGCGATCGCGAGAATCGTGCGGGCAGGCTTGCGCACGAAATCGACACGCAGCTCAGCGAGGATGAACGTGAAGCGCTCTCGAGCGCAGTGACCCTTATTGAGCGTCTCGCCCGCGCTGAACGCGAGTCTTCGGAGAAGCCGATTCGCGAGCAAGCCGCGCGGCCGCCCGCCGGGCTCGACCAAAGCGGCGGCAGCGGGTCTCGCCCGCGTCGGCGTCAGGCCGTAATCGCCACCGAGTCGAGCAGAATTCGCCGAAAATTGTCGGCCGTGAAGTCAGACCAGAGTGACGACGTAGCCACGTAGAACTCGGCCGGCTCATTCGCCGTCTCGAGCGCAAGGTAGGTGACCCCGTCGACGGCGATGCGCCGCGTGCTGGCCGGCAGTATCGCCACGCCGAGGCCCATCGACACGAGAACCACGATGGTCGACAAGGTGTGCGCTTCTTGGCTGATGTCAGGAGCGAATCCCTCTGACCAGCACAGTTCGGTCACGTGCTGGTAGAGACCAGATCCGCTGATCTTCGGGGTGCAGATGAACGACCGATCGCGCAGGTGGCTGACGCTCACTGAGGTGTGGCCGGCCAACACATCGGTGTCGGGCACCGCGACGATGAGGTGGTCGTCGGCGAGTTTCGACAGCGTCACCGCAGGCAGAATGGGCCCGCGCGGCTTGTGCACGAGCCCCACCCCGAGTTCCCGGCTCGCCAGCGCGTTGATCTGGCTCATCGAATCCATCTCGACGAGCGAAACGTCGACGCCCGGAAACTGCCCGCGAAACTCGTGCATCGCCTGGGGCAGAGCCTCGAGCAGAAGCCCCGACTGAGTGAAGCCGATGCGCAGTTCGCCGGCTTCACCACGCGCCGCCTTACGCGTGTTCTGCATGGCACGTTCGGCCGAAGACAGGGTGAGCAGAGCTTCGGTGTAGAGCTCTCGGCCCGCCGCGGTGAGCTTCACATATTGACGGGTTCGCTCGAAAAGCTCTTCGCCGATTTCTTCTTCGAGCTGCTTGATCTGCAGACTCAGCGGCGGCTGGCTCATGCGCAGGCGTTCGGCTGCTCGCCTGAAGTTCAGTTCTTCTGCCACGGCGACGAAGTACCTCAAATGACGCAGTTCCATATCGCGCTCCTCGCAGACTGATATGCAGAAGCTATCACGAGCAGCCTCAAACTAGTATTGGCGCCTTTGTTGAGTGTCACGCACACTGGGAGAACAGCGTCGGTGTGCAGCTTCACTGTAGATCTTCTGCACACGACTCAGACCCGAGCATCCATTCAACGAAGAATAGAGAACCCTCTCATGCCCCGATCGTCTCGAATAACAGCAGCCCTCGCCGTGGCCGCAGCAAGCCTCGTGGTGCTCGCCGGGTGCAGCTCGGCCAGCCAGGCCGCAGGCAACCCCACCGGCTCGGCGATGCCCGCGACCGCCGGAATCGCGGCTGCCACAAGCCAGCTCGCCGCCGCCGAGACCGCGCCCACCTTCACCGCGCCTGGCCCGGCCTTCGACGCCACCAAGGCCGCCGGCAAGCATGTCTTCTACATTCCGAACACGAGCAACGTGCCCTTCGTCGTTTCGGTGCAGAAGGCCCTCTCGAGCGTTGCCACGACGGCCAATGTAAACCTCACGGTGTGGCCGACCACCGGCAAATCGGCCGAGTGGGTGCAGGGCATCGAAACCGCCATTTCGCAGAAGGCCGACGCGATCATTCTCGGTGCGTCACCGGATGCCCTTGCCCCGCAATTGGCTGAGGCCGCCGCCGCGCACATTCCCGTGATCGTGCTGCACCAGTACGACACGTCGATGAGCTTGCCGACGAACGTGACCGCGTTCGCCTTCGCGCCCTTCGTCTCGGCCGCGACACTGCTCGCCGACTACGCCATCACCAACACGAACGGTGCCGCCGACACCCTCGTCATCACCTCGAACGAACTCAAACCGTCTGCGCCCATGGCAGCAGCGGTCAGCAGCGAACTGAGCAGCAAATGCCCGGGCTGCAAGGTCACCGAACTGAACGTGGCATCAACCGACTGGGGCTCGAAGCTGCAGAGTTCGGTTCAGACTGCGCTCTTGCGCGACCCCAACATCAACGTCGTGATTCCGCTCTTCGACAGCTCGACGCAGTTCGTCAACGCGGCCATCGACGCAGCGGGCAAGACGAGCAGCGTCAGCATCGCGACCTTCAACAACACGCCGTCGGTTCTCGATCAGATTCAGAAGGGCGGCGCTGTGAAGATGGATGTCGGCGAGAGCATCAACTGGATCGGCTACGCCGCCATGGACCAGGTCTTGCGTGTGCTCTCGGGCGTCGCGCCGCTCACAAACGAGGCCGCTCCGCTGCGCGTGTACACCCCCGACACCATCTCGGTTGTCGGAAGCCCGTCAGACAACGAAAAGGGTTACGACCAGTCGTATGTGAACGGCTACCTGACGCTCTGGGGTCTGGGCACGAAATGATCACCGAGTCGAAGGCCGCTGGCGGGGGTGATCGCTTGCTCGCCACCCCCGCCGTGCGGTTGCGCAACCTCTCGAAGACGTTCGGCACGACCACCGTGCTTCACCAGCTCGACCTCGACATCGCCGCGGGCGAGACCCGCGGCCTCGTCGGTGAAAACGGGTCGGGCAAGTCGACGCTGATCAAGATTCTCGCCGGGTTTCACCAGCCCGATCACGGCGCCGAAATCGAGATCGGCGAGACGCGGCTCGAGGGTGGCCTGACGCCGCTGCTCGCTCGCGAACTCGGCCTCACGTTTGTGCACCAAGACCTCGCGCTCGTCACATCGTTGTCGGTGTCAGACAACATGACCATGAACGCCCTGGCCGCGTCACCCTCGTGGCGCGTTTCACCGAAGGCCGAGCTGCGTGCCACCCAAACGCTGCTCGATTCGTACGAGCTGGGGGTGGATGCTCGCGCCGCCGTCTCGTCGCTCACTCAACTCCAGCGGGCGATGGTCGCGATCGTTCGAGCCATCGACGGAGTAAAACACTCGAGCAGCCAGGGCCAGTCGAGTCTGCTCGTACTCGACGAGCCCACGGTGTTTCTGCCGAAGACCGACCGAACACTCTTGTTCGACCTCGCCCGCCGCCACACAAACGCCGGCGGGTGCGTGCTCTTCGTCTCGCACGACCTCGAAGAGTGCCTCGAGGTGACCGACACCATCACGGTGCTGCGCGACGGCCGGCTGCAAGGCACTCTGGTGAGCAACGACAGCGATCGCGCCGACATCATTCGCATGATGGTGGGTAAAGAGCTGAATGTGGTCAGCCACCGTCGTGCGGTGACCCCGTCAGGCCTGGCGACCGCGGCCACCGCGTCGACCGCTTCTGCCGGGTCGGCTCCTGCGGCTCCGGATGCCCGCCCTTCAGCCCTGACCGTGCGCGAGTTGAGCGATCCGGCCGTACACGGCATCTCGTTCGACATCGCCCAGGGCGAAGTGGTCGGACTCACCGGGCTGCTCGGTTCTGGCTTCGAAGAAGTGCCGTACCTGGTGGCCGGTGCAGGTCGTGGCGCCTCCGGAACGATCGCGGTGGCGGGCCGTGAATTCAGAGCGCGCTCGCTTCGGCCGATCGACGCTATCGAGGCCGGCATCGCACTCATTCCCGGCGATCGTGCTCGCCAGGGCAGCGTCTCGTCGTTGAGTGTTCTCGACAACATCAGTGTGCAGAGTCTGCGCGCCAACAGGCGTCGATTCGTGATCGATTGGAAGGGCATCCGTGCCGCCAGCCAGCAACTGATCACCGACTACGACGTCAGGCCGCCGAAGCTCGACGCCACCTACGGCACGCTCAGCGGCGGCAACCAGCAGAAGGTGATGCTGGCCAAGTGGATGCAGACCGGCCCAAAGGTGGTGCTGCTGCACGAACCGACGCAAGGAGTCGACATCGGCGCTCGTGAGCAGATCTTCGACATCGTGCGCGCGGGTGCCGATGCCGGGGCCGGGGTGCTCTGTGCTTCGGCCGACCAAGAACAGCTCGCACTGCTCTGCGACCGAGTGCTCGTCATGCGCGACGGCTCGATTGTCGCCGAGCTCGTCGGCGACGACATCACCAAGGCTGCGATTGCCAGCGCGAGCCTAGGCTCCGCACCCCGAAGTACTGATCGTTCTGATTCGCGAAAGGCGACGAGATCATGACCGCTACCCCGATGAAACGCCCTCGAACGATTCAGCTCACGTCTGCGAAGACGCTCGGCGGCTGGAGCGAGAGGTACGGCCTCATTGTCATTTGGGCACTGCTGATTGCGGTGTTCTCGGTGATCGAAGGCCCGATCTTTCTGAGCGTGGCGAACTGGCAATCGATTCTGGGCAGTCAGTCGGTTCTGCTCCTGCTCGCCATCGGGCTGCTCGTACCCATGACCGCAGGTGACTACGACCTGTCGATAACGGGCGTGATGGGCATTTCGTCGATGACCGTGGCCATCTTGAACGTGCAAGGCGGCTGGCCCATCTGGCCGGCGGTTATCGCGGCCATCGTCGCAAGCTTGCTGGCGGGGCTGCTCAACGGAGCGATTGTCGTGGTGTTCGGGGTCGACCCGTTCATCTCGACCCTCGGCACCGGGTCGGTGTTCTTGGGAATCATCTACTGGATCAGCGACTCCAACACGATCACCGGGGTCTCGTCTGATCTCACGGCGTGGGTGGTCGGGGGCAAGATTCTCGGCATTCCGCTGGCCTTCTATTACGGGGTGCTGGCCTGCGCCATCGTCTGGTTCGTCTTGAAATACACCGTCTTCGGGCGAGAGGTGCTATTCGTCGGCCGCAACAAGTCGCTTTCTCGGCTCGCGGGCATGAAGGTGGGTCGCCTGCGTTTTCTTGCTCTGACGATCTCGGCCGGAGTGGCCGGCATCGCGGGAGTCGTTTACACGGGCACCACCGGATCAGCAGACCCCACGTCGTCGCAGTCGTTTCTGCTGCCCACCTTCGCAGCAGTGTTTCTCGGGGCGACGGTGATTCAGAATCAGCGCTTCAATGCGTGGGGAACGCTCATCGCCGTCTACTTTCTTGTTACCGGAATCACCGGGCTGCAACTGCTCGGCGCCGACAGCTTCGTACAACCGCTCTTCTTCGGCGGTGCGTTGGTCATCTCCGTGGCACTCTCGCAGTTCTCCCGGCGCAAAGACGCCGCGAGCGCCGAGCGACTCGGCCACGGCTAGGCACGCAGCCACGCAGCCACGCAGCCACGCAGCCACGCAGCCACGCAGCCACGCAGCCACGCAGCCGCGCAGCCGCGTTGCCGCGCAGCCGCGCTGCCGCTGCGCCTCGCGTTTCGTCTTCGACCCTCACTCTTCGCCTCTGAAAGGAACCACCCGTGTTCGGCGCCCCACCCAGTATCACCGCAACAACCATCGCGACTCTGCCCGAGCGCTTTCACGTACCCGGCAGGGTCTCGGGCCGATACGAGTCTCGACCGTTCTATATCGAAGGGCCCTCCCTGGCACGAGGGGGAACCCTGTACTTCACCGACATTCCGGGAGGCCGCATCTTCAGCCTCACGCCCGGCGGTGAGATCGAACTCTTCATCGAATACGACGGCGAGCCGAATGGCACGAAAATCCACAGCGACGGCCGCATCTTCGTGGCCGACAACAAGCGCGGCATCATCGCCATCGATCCCGTCACCCGAGAAATCGAGACGATCGTCGACCGGGTCGCCAACGAGCACCTGCGCGGGCCCAACGACCTCACGTTCGGGATGAACGGTGATCTCTATTTCACCGATCAAGGTAACAGCGACATTCTGCGAAGTCACGGGCGCGTGATTCGAGTTCGGGCGAACGGCGAGACCGCGATCATCCTCGAGAACATCCCGAGCCCCAACGGGCTCGTTCTGAGCCCCGACGAGAAGTTCTTGTATGTCGCGGTGACACGTACGAACGCCATCTGGAAGGCGCCGCTGACGGTGCCGCCCGGGTTGATTCCGACGGTGGCGGTGGGTACGACGGGTGTCTTCATCCAGATGTCTGGCGGCACCGGGCCCGATGGCATGGCGGTTGATGAAGCGGGCAACATCGTCATTGCGCACACGGGGCTGGGCAGCGCCTGGTTGTTCTCGCCCGTCGGTGAACCGCTGCTGCGCATCCACTCGAGCGCGGGGCTTTCTGTCTCGAACATGGTCTATGGCGGCGACGACAACCGCACGCTGTTCATCACCGAGTCGTCGACGGGGTCGATTATGACGGCAGAAATGCCGGTCGCTGGCCAGCGGCTGTACTCGCACCTGTGACCGTGATGATTTCGGCAATGCGACTCGAAAGGCTGTGAAATGGCGATCTACCCCAACACCACGCTGCGAAAAATACTAGGCGGCGAGCTGACGCTCGGGTTCGGCGTTACCGCGCTGCGTGCATCCGTCGCTGTTCCGCTCGCGCACGCGGCCGGTTACGACTGGCTGGTGATCGACGCCGAACACGGCTCGATCTCGCTCGACGACATCGGGCTGATCAGCCTGGCTGCGCTTCCGCTCGGCATAACTCCCATCGTTCGCATCAACTTCAGTGCCCTCGACGAGGCGAGCCGTGCGCTCGACAACGGCGCCCAGGGCATCATCATTCCATCGGTCGAATCGAAGGAGCAGGCAGAGGCGATCGTTTCGTCTTTGCGGTACCCGCCGCTCGGCCGCCGCAACTGGGGCGGAACCGCCCCGCAGTTCGGGTACCGCCCGCCGCCGTTGGCTGAAGCCGTCAGGCAGACAGAAGCCGAGACCCTCGTCATCGCGATGATCGAAAGCTCTGAGGGCGTGCGCAACGTGCACGACATCGCCTCGGTCGAGGGAATCGATGCGCTCTTCGTCGGGGCGGCTGACCTGTCGCTGAACCTCGGCGTACCCGGCGGCTTCGGAGCACCCGCACTCGTCGCGGCGATCGACTCCGTCATCGCGGCGTGCGACCAGGCGCATAAGGTCTTCGGCTTCGGCGGCATCTACGACCGCACCTGGGCGGCCACCTACCGCGAGCGCGGCGCCCGCCTCGTGGCCGCGGGCGCCGACCACGGTTTCGTGCTCGCCGGTGCCACCGAGCGGGCATCCTTTTTGCGCTCCCTCAGCACCCCTTGATTCAGGTGGCCTGCTGGGGCACCGTCAAACAAGTTTGTGCGATTTCGTGATTCGTCGTTGATCTGAGACATTCCTTTATTGAGGGGGTGTAAATGAGCGGCGCCGAAGCGACGGATGCGGAGCTCCTCGAACGCGCGGCCGCAGACGATCGATCTGCGCTGGCTTTGCTTCTTCGCCGCCATTCGGCCGCAGTATCACGGTACGCGTGGGCGCTCGTGGGAAACCAAGCAGACGTCGAGGAAGTCGTGCAAGACACGTTTCTGACGTGTTGGCGCAAAGCCGGCGGAATTCTCTTGCCAGGCCAGTCAGTGCTTCCCTGGTTGCTGGTCACATGTCGGAACGTCTCGATGAATCTCAATCGGGCGCGATTCAGATATTCAACAGATCAACTTTCCGACGACATCCTCGTAACCGAACCCGATAACGACGCCAGACAACGGCTGCGTTGGGTGCTCGACGAGATTGCGAGGCTCACACCCACAGATCAGCGAGTAAGCGAGATGTGCCTCATCGAAGGGCGCAGCTACTCAGAGGCCGCAGACGAGCTCGGCATCAGCATCGGCGCAGTGAGACAACGAGTCTCACGATCGCGCGCGAGACTGCGAAGGGCGGTGACTGAAAATGAGGAATGAACCACCAGGCGGCGATGAGTTCGACCGGATGATCGATCGCATCGCGCACAATGTGCTCCGGAACGCCGAAGCCCACCCAGATCGGTCCGCTGATGTGCCACGTGCAATTCCGGTAGCAAGGCGTCGCTTCAGGCTGGGCGCGCTTGTGGTCGCTCTCCTTGTCGTGCTGGGTGTTGGTACTGCGGGCGGTGCGTTGGCGCTCGGATTTGGCTCCAGATTCTGGTCAGCCAGCGTGTCCACATCGACTGATACCCCGACCAACTCGCCTGCGCCGACGCCTACGCCCACGCCACCACCGAGCACTCCCGTCCAGATGGTTCCGACCGTGAGTGTGCCGAATACGACCTTCACGGCGGTGGAATGGGGTAGCGGCGTTAGCGCCAAACTCTCTGGTCTCGATGAGAACACTCAGTACTCTGTATCGATCGACTCCCGGTACAAGGGTGAGACGAAAACGGCGGGTGGTTATTTCTCCCTGTTCAGTACACCTGTCAACGTCACAACAAATGCTGCAGGTGAAGCGACCATCACGTGGACACCTGATACCTTCCCGCAGAACTACACTGACAGCGGCGAAAGTGGCTTTCTGTTGGGAGCGTACGTTCGTGTTGACCCGACGGGCGGCCCTGTCGTGGATTCGTCGCCTCAGGGTTTTGCCGACCCGATCGCCCTGAGTAATCCATTGCAGATTCAGTTTCTCCCGTTTGATCAGGTGACGTTCAGTGCCCAGGCTTGTATCGAGCCAGATCAGCTCCTGACGAGCGCCCCCGGTATGCGGGTCACCCTCAGCGGACTCGTTCCGCGCGAATGGGTCGCCGTCACCTCTCATCAGACGGGTGGCCCGAGCAGTTTCGGTTTCGCAGGTTATGGTCATGCTGATGACTCAGGTCAAGCCGTGATCATCCTCCACGGGAGCTTCCCCGACTACCCCGTCTCGCCATCCAACGCAATCGCACCAGGAGAGTGGCAACTTGTTTGGGGCGGCAACTACCGCGTCGCACCGCCGCCGGGTACGCTCGGCCCGGCAACTCCAATCCAGATAGGCAACTGCCCCTGAACGAAGCTGGCGACGGCGGATAGACAAACTTCGCATTTACTGGATCGAGTGGTACATTATTCAGTACCACTAACAGGAGGCGGTTATGTCTGCGATTTCGGCGACCGACGCTCGCAAAGGTTTGTTCGGGCTCATTCAGAAGGTCAACGACGATCACACCGCGGTCGAAGTTGTTTCGCGGCACGGCAACGTGGTGATTTTGTCGAAAGACGATTACGACGCCATGACCGAGACCGCTTATCTGCTGCGTAACCCGGCGAACGCCGAGCGGTTGCTTGCGGCGATTGAACGGGCTCGTCGCGGCGAGTTCGAGCACGACGACGTGCTTGGCGCGTGACGCGAACGATCGTCTTCGACCCGAACGGGTGGGAGGACTACGTCTATTGGCAGACTCAAGATCGCAAAACGCTCAAGCGAATCAACCAGCTGAACGCTGACGTGCTGCGTGATCCCTTCGGCGGCATCGGAAAACCCGAACCGCTGCGACACATCTTGTCGGGGGCGTGGTCGCGCCGAATCGACGACGCGAACCGTTTGGTTTACTACGTCACCGACGATCACATCGTCATTCTCCAAGCCCGCGAGCACTACTGACACACATCGAGGAGTAACGGATGGCACCGCCCAGCGGATGCTGCCATCCAATGAAAATTCGGGCCGAGGCAGCCACTGCGTGGTGCACCATCAAGACCTGAAGCGTCAAAGGAGACAAAGCGCAATGAAACTTTCTGGGTCGACGATTCTCATCACCGGAGGTGGTTCTGGCATTGGCCGTGGCCTCGCAGAGGCGCTCAGCGCTCGCGGAAATACGGTCATCGTGGCGGGCCATCGCCCCGACCTGCTCGCCGAAGTGTCTGAGGCAAACCCGACCATCGAGACCCGATTTCTCGACGTGTCGAGTGCTCAGAGCATCGCCGAAACGGCGACCGAACTCTTAGCGGCTCATCCAGAATTGAACGTGCTGATCAACTGCGCGGGCGTGATGATCGACGACGACCCCACCGTTGCGGTCGACGACGACGCGATGCAGTTCATCATGAGTACCAACCTGCTCGGGCCGATTCGCATGATCTCGGCCTACATCGAGCACCTTCGAGCGGTGCCAGATTCGGCGATCGTCAACATCACCTCGATGCTCGGTTACGCGCCCCTCGCCCGCTCGTCGCTCTACTCGGCGACCAAGGCAGCGATGCATTCGTACACGCTGTCTCTGCGCTACAGATTGCACGACGAAGCTCCCGAAATCATCGAGATTGCACCGCCCCTCACCCGAACCGCGTTGCAAGACGTCAATCTCACCGACCCGAACGCCATGCCCCTCGACGAGTTTCTCGCCGAGACGCTCGAGGCGCTCGAGTCGGGCGAACCCGAGGCGTATGTCGCCCGGGCCCGTGCGCGACGGGATGCTCAGCGAACCGACGACATCGGAATCACCCGTCAGTTCAACGACCTGATGAACGCGTCGAGCTAGCTCAGCGGCTGTTCGCTGATGATTTCTGCTCAGAAAATTGAGTGTTTCGACTGCGGTGACGGCCTGAAACGCTCCGCCGCCTGACTCCCGCAATCGGCATTCGCTATCGCGATGATCAAGCTCCTCGGAGTGTTTTTCGTTCAGCTTGGCTCGACCGGCTCGACCGGCACGTTCGATTGGCGAGAGGTGAGGTGGATGCTGCTGCCGGGCCACAGAAGGTAGCCGAAGACGACGGCGATCGTGCAGCCGAGCAGAGTGTCGAGGAGCCGGATGAGAGGGAATACCGGGTCGGGAGTGCCAATGCTTGCGCTGAGGAGCGCGGATGCGGTGATGCCGATCACGCTCAGCGCGTAGAGCTTGGGTGCCGCGAATACGGCGAACCCGATGGCCAGCGCGGCAGCAACCGCGATCGGCCAGCTCGCAGGCAGCACCAAGAGCACCAGTGCCGCGACTGTCGCACCGATGATCGTTCCCACGACGCGGTTGACGGTACGCACGAAGACCGAGCCGTACTCGGGGCGTACGACGACCGCGACGGTGAGTGGCAGCCAATACGAATGGTCTGGTTCGCGAAGAGCAACCACAGTGGCCGTGGCGATTGCCATGCACAGAGCCAATCGGATGCCCGTTCGGATAGCATCTGGCGTTGTCACGACCCGAAAGCTCGCCCGCGAACGTTCGGAAAACGAACTCCGAGTGGTTGACGGCTTCGATGCCGTGGCAGCCACGTGCTGGTTGAGACGCCACCGCTGAAGAATCCAGGGCGACACACCGGCGATGGCCACGACGAAAGTGCCTGCGAGATACCACGCCCCTTGCTGCCACCATGGCAGAGGGAGCCCTGCGAATTGTCCGAACGCCAGGCCGATGACGGCCATCACGGCCGTCGCCGTCGCTGCTGGCCCTATTACGCCGAGCATGCCGGCGAGCATCCCGACGACCGTCGCGGTGACTATCAGTACGACCGGGTCATGCGGCAGAACGATGCCGAGAACAATGCCCGCCACCGCCCCGAAGGCTTGCGCAGCGAGCATGGTGAGGCGTGTGCGATACCCCCCGTTGGTGATGAAGACCACCGCGCAGGCGGCCCCGAAGTACGCGACGCCAACCGCATCCATGTGTCCGGTGGCTGCACCGACCGCCGCTACGGCACCAGCAGCGATCACGGCGCGAATCGCGGGAAAAACGGCCCACGCAGCGGGCTTCGGCTTGAGCGCTCGTACGCCCGAGTGCCATATGCCCCGCGTGCCCATACGTCGCCTCGCTCGCATTTTCACGAATGACTTACCTGATGCATTTTATGCCATAGGCGACTCGCTGTTCTTGGCTCCAGATGGCCACCCCGACAGAGGGGCCGGATGACCGCCGGCTGCTGAGGCTGAGCCGCTCAGGTTGGAGCTCCTCGCTAACCGGGCGTTGCACGAGCCATAATTCAGCCATGGAGTTTTGGTTGCACGGTTTTCCGAACGTTGGTGCTACGAAGGAGTGGGCCGCCCGCGCGGAGCGAGAAGGCTTCACTGGCGTTCTGCTGGCAGATAGCGAGACCCTGGTGGCCGATCCTTACGTTGAGCTCACTCTTGCCGCCACAGCGACGAAACGCGTGCAGCTCGGAGTCGCGGTGACCAACCCGGTAACGCGCCACCCGGCCGTGACGGCTGCGGCGATCGCGACGGTGCATGCGGAGTCCGGTGCGCGGGCGGTTCTCGGTTTTGCTCGCGGTGATTCGGCGCTGCGGCAGCTGAGCCTGAAGCCAGCATCGGTGAGGGTGTTCGAACAGGCGGTCATCGACTTGCGTCGCTATCTGGGCGACCCGATGTCGTCGATCGGCGAGGTGACGAGTACCGCGGCGCCCCTGTCGTGGCTGTCGCACACCGTCTCGCGAGTGCCGGTGGATGTCGCGGCCACCGGCCCGGAGGTGATCGCAGTGGGTGCAGTGTTCGGTGACCGGTTGACCTTCAACCTCGGCGCCGACGTCGAGCGGCTGCGTTGGGCGATTGCACACGCTCGGCGCGCGCGCTCGGCAGCGGGTTTGGATCCAGACACGATTTCTCTGGGCGCTTACGTGGATGTGGCGTGCGCCCCGCCGGGCGAGGCGGTCGGGATGGTGCGAGGAAGCGCATCAATCTTCGCGCAATTTCTCGCCGAGGGACTTCGCTCTGGGGTTCCCGTCTCTGATCAAGACAAACCTGTTCTCGAGGCGGTCGCAGCCGCGTACAGCGAAGCACAGCACGGTCAATCGACCGCCCCCCAAGCAGAACTGCTACCCGACGACTTCTTGCAGCGGTTCGCGCTCTGCGGACCGGCCGATACCCTGCTACCGCGGGTCAGGCAATTGCGAGACCTCGGCCTTGACCGCATCGTCGTCGTGCCAGCGTCTCGAGACGTCGACGCCTCGGCGATCGACGCGAGCATCTCCGCCTTCGCTCAGGGCGTCATTCCCTCCCTCTAACGACACTCATCGCTCACACCGTGTGCATTCTCGCGTTTCGCAGATGCCGAGACGTTACGTGATTTCGCTACCCAACGTCGGGGTACGCGGCGGTGCCGTTCGGCGTTGCCGAGAACTTTCGAAGGCGTACGCGTATCGCAGCAGGGCAGAGTCTTCGTAGGCGCGACCAGCAATGGTGAGGCCGACGGGCATACCGATATCAGAGAGCGTTCCCATCGGCACCGTCACGGTGGGAATGCCGAGGTGCCTGATCGCGAGGTTGCCGTTCGCGACCCAGGTGCCGTTGCGCCAGGCTTCGTCGGCGGCCTCGGGATCAGTATCGGCGTTGGCGCGGCCGATGTCGGCGACCGCGGGAAACACGACCGCGTCGAGATTGTTCGCAGTCAGCCACTCTTCGAAGTCGATCTGTCGGGCGGTCTCGAGCCCCCGAATGCCTGCCTCGATATCAGGGATCAGGTGAAGGGGCGCGATTCCACCATGCCGCGCACGGGTCACGTAGTCGGCCAGGTCGAAGTCGTACCCGGCGTACTGGTCGGGCAGCGCTCCCTTCGGGTGGGGGAAGATCGCAGGCCCGTCGACGTCGGCAAGGGCGTGCAGGCGCGGGTCGTTATTCTGGGCGAGAAAATCGTGCCATGCCAGCATGCACAACCCCCACGTCTCATTCTCGGCAAACCCTGCCGGAACCAGCCCGCGGTCGGCGTATCGCCAATCGCCGCGTTCGGCTCCCTCGTAATTCGTCACCACCGGAAAGTCGACCTCGACGACTTCAGCACCGAGGTGTTCGAGGTCGATCCGTGCCTGTTGCCAAAGCTGGATGACCGACGGACGGGTGGCGATGGGCGCATCAGTATCAATCTCACCGTTGATGTACATGCGCGGCACCCCGAGTCGCAATTCGTGCAACGCATCGGGGTCTCGTAGCGAGTCATACGTGTCTGGGCGAACGTCGGATGCTCGCGGAAGTGTAATCCAAGGCTGATCTCGCCAGAAGTCGCCTCTCGTTTCGGTGTCGTCGGCGACGATCACATCGAGAAGGGTCAGCAGATCTGACACGGTGCGCGTATGCGGTACGACGACATCCATGGTGGGAACGAGTGGCCAGTTGCCGCGAACCGAGATGATGCCTCGAGATGGCGTATATGCGACGAGGGCATTGTTGGAGGCGGGAGCGCGGCCGGAGGACCACGTCTCTTCACCGAGCCCGAACGCGGCGAAGCTTGCAGCAGTTGCTGTTCCAGATCCGTTGGAGGAGCCCGAGCCGAACGCAGATGTGAGGAAGTCGGCGTTGTACGGGCTCTCCGCCCGCCCGTAGAGGCCGCGCTGCATGCCGCCGTTCGCCATAGGGGGCATGTTCGTGAGTCCGAGAAGCACCGCGCCTGCCGCGCGCAACCGTGCAATGGTGAATGCGTCGTCGGTGGCTACCAGCTCGGCGAATGCGGGCGAACCGGCTGCGACGGTCATCCCACGCACCTTGTAGCTGTCTTTGGCGGTGTAGGGGATGCCATCCAGCGGGCCGAGTGTGGCGTGGACGACCCGCCTGCGGTCGGATTCTCGTGCCTCGTTGATCGCGTCAGGGTTCACTACGGGAACCGAGTTGAGGCGTATTCCGGCGCGATCGTAGTGTTCGAGGCGGTCGAGGTAGCGGGTGACGAGATCGACGCTAGTGATCGCTCCGGTGTCGAGGGCTCTGCGCAGCTCTGCCAGAGTGGCTTCGACGACCGTGAAGGGTGGGATTTTTGTCATGCGATCGCGCGCCGTTTCGTCAGGTAGTCCTCGATGATTGCGTGCAGCCGCTCTGGCCCGAACGGGTCGCCGTGGCCGGGATATACAACGCTGATATGCAAACTACGAAGGCGTTCCATCGATGTGGCGTAGGCGCGAACGTCGCTCCCCTTGATCGTGTCGAGCAGCGGCCCCTCGTACACCACATCGCCCGTGAAGATCGTGCCGTCGGCGGGGTCGTAAAGGGCGATCGAGCCGCGGGAATGCCCGGGCAAGTGCAACACCGTGAAGCGTCGGTCGCCGAGATCGATGATGTCACCCTCGCTGAGCCAGTGCACATTCTTGGGCGGCAGAAGCCGGTAGCTGCTGGGCTCGTAGCCCGGAGTCGGCCGTGCCGTGATGAGCACATCGGGAATTGGCTCATCGTAGCTGGCGAGACCGAGCGAGTGGGCGAGCGCGGTTCCGTCGAGGGTGCCTTCATCTGGGATCAGAATCTGGTCGGCTGTGTGAGCGGAGACTCGATCGAATTCGTGGGCTCCGCCGATGTGATCAAGGTGTCCGTGGGTGAGCACGACTTCGGGGTTGTTTTCAAACAGGTTGGGTAATTCGTTTCGAAGGGATGCGATACCGAGGCCGGTATCGACGACGAGGTCTCGGTCGGTGCCGGTGAGGTGCCAGATGTTGGCCCTCACTAGTTCATCGACATTCGGTTCGTCGATGAGCGTCACCGATCGTGTAATCGGTCTGGTTCGGAACCACGGGCGGGCGACGGGCAGAGTCAAGAGTGTTACTTTCGGTTTCGGCTGAGTCAGCGTGTCGGCGAGGCGGGTTGTTGTTGAGTTATGCAGTGGATGCCGCCTCCGCGAGCGAGGATCTCCCGGGCATCCACCGTGACAACGGTGCGCCCCGGGTAGGCAGCGGAGAGAACCTCGCGTGCTAATGCGTCGGCGTCAGGTTCTCCGTAACCACAGGCGATGACCCCGCCGTTCACGACCAGGTGGTTGACGTAATTCCAGTCGACGAATCCGGTCTCATCGACGAGGGTGTGCGGAGCCGGCAGGTCAATAATGTTCCAGTTACGCCCAGCCGCGTCCTGGGTGGTTTCAAGAAAACACCGTAGCTCCCGGGTGACTGCATAGTCAGGATGGTCGGGGTTATCTTGGCGATGAAGCAAGAGGGTACCGGGCGAAGGAATCGCGGCGACCATATCGACGTGACCGCGGGTACCCCATGTCTCGTAGTCGCGGGTCAGCCCCCTGGGCAGCCAGATGACGTGCGTGGCGCCAATGGTCTGGGCCAGTTCCAGCTCGACTCTCTCTCGTGTTGCGTAAGGGTTTCGATGGTGGTCGAGCTGCACCGTCTCGGTCACCAACACGGTTCCCTGCCCGTCAACATGAATAGCGCCGCCCTCGTTGACAAGCAGCGATGGGATTCGCGCTGCGCCGGCTTGCATGGCGACGAACGCTGCGATCTGACTGTCGTGGTTCCAGGTAGCGGCTTCTTGTGCGCCCCAGCCATTGAAGATCCAGTCGACAGCGCCCAGTTCACCCGCTTCGTTGTGCACGAATGTGGGGCCGAAATCGCGCATCCAGAAGTCATCTAGCGGGGCGGGTACGATCTCGATACCCGTGCCGAGCATCCGTTTCGCTCGTTCTAATTCTGTAGGGTCGACCACCATTGTCACTGGTTCGAATTCGGCGACCGCATGCGCGACGGCCGTCCATGCGGCGTAGCCGGCGTCTGCGGTGCTGCCGGTTCCGAGGGAGCCGTTCGATCGAGGAAACGCCATCCACGTTCGGTCGTGCGGTGCGGTTTCTGACGGCATCTTCCACTTCGTCACCGGGCGGCTCCTTCCATGACAGGTTCGGTGCGATCTGCGCTCGCAGGTCGAGTTGCACGGCGTTGCAGTATCGTCATGACGACATAGATGACGGCGGCGAGGAGTGGGCCGACGATGGCTGAGAGGTCAGCGCCGCCGAGCGCTTGGGAGATCGGCCCGATAAACAGGGTCGTATCGGCGAATAATACTGCCACCCCCGTTCCGACGACGAGCGCGGTGACTCCCGGGAGGTTTACGCCATGGAAATACCAGAAGGGCGAATTCGGACGTTCGTCGTGAAGTTGGTGGCCGTCGTAGCTGTTCCTTCTCAGCACGATGTCGGCGGCGTAAATGGCCAACGCTGGGCCGAGGAGCGCGACGGTGAGTTCGAGGATGCTATTCAGGGTGTCGAAAAAGTTCGAAATGAACAAGGCGTAGCTCGTGATGGCGACGGCAATGACGGCATCGAAAATTACGGTGACCGATCTCTTCCAGGGGATCCCTGCGGCAAGCAGCGCCAGACCGGTGCTGTACGCGGTGAGCACGTTATTTGTGATCGAACCGACCACGATGACGAGTAAGAAGACGGGATAGAACCACGCTGGCAGTAGAGTGCTGAGCGACGATTGCGGATCCGTCATGTCGACGACCGTTCCGGCGAGCACACCCAAGGTGCCGAGCACGACTGCGGGTATGAACCCGCCGAGCGCCGTCCAGCCCATCACTGCCTTCCTCGAAATATTCGCGGGCAGGTAGCGAGAATAATCCGCGCCTGTGCCCCACGAGAGTGGAGACGAAGCGATGATCGTGAATCCAATGGCTGCCACGGCCCACAGCGCACCGCCGTGCAGTTGCTGGTCTGGGGGAAGCTGATACGAGAAGTTCGCGTGTTGCACCACGAAAAACGCTAAGACGGCGAGGCACGCCAGAAGCACCCAGGTGAACCAGCCGCTGAGTTTTACGATCGTGGCGTGTCCGAAGACGCTGATCGTGAAGGTTATGAGCGCTGTAACGAGCACGATGAGTACCTGAATCGGGAAGCTGGCATCACCAAAGAACAACTCGACAAGCGCAAAACCTGCGAGTGCGCCAATGGAAAGATTGATGGCCTCGTACGCGACTCCGATCACCCAACCCAGCACGAGATTGAAGATCCGGTTTCCACGGATACCGTACATCGTGCGAGTCACAACCTCGCTCGGGCTCCCTGACACCGGTCCGGTGATCGACAGAAAGCCCACGAGAAGCCAGAACACGTTGCCGGCGACCACGACCGCTAGAGCCTCGAATAGGTTGAGCCCTAGGAGGATAAGGGTGCCCCCGAGAACCAAGTAGAGATACGTTACGTTCGACGCTGCCCAGACAGAGAACAGAGAGCGTGCCCGGCCATGCCGCTCAGCGTCGGGGATGTAATCGGTGCCGTGTGTCTCGATCTTGCCGGCCCGGTCGCTAGCAGGCTCTGGCGGGCGCTCGGCGTGCTGCGGTGCAATTGCATTTGTCATCATTGATCCGTTCGTCATCGTTATTGGTGCCGAAACTAATTGCTTGTTGGTGGATGAGTCAATACCCTGAGTTGTGTGATGTCAACTCGAAAGAATCCCACCCAACGGAAAAGCCCTGTCGCACGCCAAGCCGAGATCGTCGAAACCGCGAGCCGAATCGCGGTCAACGAGGGCCTTGAGAAAGTCACCGCGAAACATGTGGCCGAGGTTCTCGGAGTTGTTCCAGGCCTCATCAACCATTACTTCAATTTCGTAGACGACCTGGTCGCAGCGGCATTCGGGTATGCAACGACAGCCGAACGCACCGAAATTTATGCCGGCGCGTTTGCTGCACCGACACCGTCACAGCAGCTGCTGCGGCTGTTCACCGAGCTCCTCGATACAGAGAGAGACGCCGTCAGCCTTCTCTGGCTCGACGCCTGGCAAGCCAGCAGGCGACGTCCAGCGCTGCTCCGCGAGGTCGTTATTCAGATGAGGGCCGATGTGACAGCTCTGGCTGCGCTCATTCAGTCCGGGATCGATGTCGGCGATTTCACCGCGATCGACCCATCTGCATCGGCGACGCGGATCATGTCGCTCATCGACGGTTTGAGTGTGCGAGCCGCAACGCGATCATTTATCGACTACGAAGTGGTCGCTGAGTTGGTTCTGCGAAATGTAGAGCGAGAACTTGATCTTCCCGAGCACGCACTCAGCGGCACAAGCACATGACCTCGCGACGGTTCAGCCGAGTTTCCGATGACTACGTGCGACCACGCGCTGGCGATGGTTGGTGTTCATAGGCGTAGCGGTAGTAGTCGGCGTTCAGCAGTTCCCGCGCTGCCGCCTCATCGACGACGACGGTGACATGCGGGTGCAGCTGTATTGCCGAGGCCGGCACCGACGCTGTAACAGGTCCCTCGACTGCCGCAGCGAGGGCGCGCGCTTTGGTTTCGCCGAACGCGAGTAGCAGAAGATGTTTTGCGCGCAGGATCGTGCCGATGCCCTGTGTCACACAATGAACCGGAACACTATCGGGTGGGTCGAAGAATCTGGCGTTGTCGGCGCGTGTCTGCGAGGTCAGTGTCTTAACGCGGGTGAGCGAAGCGAGCGAGGAACCGGGCTCGTTGAAGCCGATGTGTCCGTCTGTTCCGATGCCGAGTATCTGCAGGTCGATTCCGCCCGCGTCGGTGATTCGCTGCTCATAGTCAACTCCCGTGCGTTCGAGGGTGAAGGGTTCGACGGCGGGTACAGACAATGCCGATTCGTTCAGCCCCAGCGGCCGCATGAACGTGCGCAGCAGCACGGCCCGATAGGCTTGCGGGTGCGTCGGAGCGATGCCGACATACTCATCGAGGGCGAATGCTCGAATCCCTGAGGCATCGAAGGTTCGCTTCTGTGCCGCCAATTCCTCGTACAACGCGAGCGGGCTCGAGCCGGTAGCGACCCCGAGAACGCAGTTCGGCTTCGTGCGAATCTGTGCTGCAACAATGAGTGCTGCGAGCCGACTGCCTTCTGCCTCGTCTGAGGCTATGACGACTTCTGTCATCAGCGTCTACTTGATCGCACCGGCGGTGAGCCCGCTGACCACTCGACCTTCGATGAAGGCGAAGAGAATGATCACAGGCACGGTCGCGATGAGCGCCCCCGCAAAGAGGTGACCCCAGTCGATGGAGTACTGGCCGATGTAGTTGTTGATCGTCACGGTCAGTGGTTGCTGCCCTGACGGTGCCCCGAGCGTCAACGTCAGCGCGACGAGAAATTCGTTCCACGCAGTAATGAAGGTGAAGATCAGCGCCGTGACGACGCCTGGCAGCGCGAGGGGCAGGGTGATGCGCATGACCGCACCGATGCGGCTCGCCCCGTCGACCATCGCGGCCTCCTCTAACTCGACGGGAATCGACGAAAAGAATGCGTTCAAGATCCAGATGGCGAAGGCCATGTTGAATCCAGCGTTGATGAGGATGAGCGAGATCGTGGGTGGAAGGTTGAAGTTCAAGAACTCGCGCTGAATACCGACGAGCATCGCGGCGGGCTGGAACATCTGGGTCGCGAGTACGAGCAGCAGAAACGCAGTGCGGCCGCGAAAGCGCTGGCGGGCGGTGTAGTAGGCCGCGGGTAGAGCGACGAGCAGCACCAGAATGGTCGCGCCGCCGGCAACCTCGAGGCTCGTGGCCAGGTTGCCACCGAATCCGCTCGACCAGATGGTGACGAAATTCGAGAAGTCAGCATGGGAGGGCAGCAGGTTTCTGCTGAGAAGTTCGTTGGCCGGCCGAACAGCCACGATCGCCATCTCGATGTATGGCACCAAGAAGATGAGTGCCACCGCATAGGCGATGATGGCGAGAATAATCGTGCGATATCTTCTCGTCTGCGCACGGCGGCGCCGGGGCGGTGCGAGCGCTTTTTCGGGCAGAGGGTTCACGGCGGCGGCTTTCTTTTCCATCAGGCTGGTCATCAGTCGACCTGGTCCTTCCAGCGCGTAGAGCGCAAGTAAATGACGACGATGATGATCACGATGGCGAAGTTAATGACAGACATCGCGGCAGATTCGCCGATGAAGCTTTGCTTGAGAGTGAACATGAAGGTGGTCGTCGTGCTGGTCGCGTAGGCGGGGCCGCCGCGAGTCATCTCCCAGATGATCGGGAATGAGTTGAACACGTTGATCACGTTGATCAGCACTGCAACGATGATCGCCGGGCGTAGAAGGGGAAGCGTGATGGCGCGATACCTCGACCACTTCGTCGCCCCGTCGAGATCTGCGGCTTCATAGATCTCTTCAGGTATCGACTGCAGCCCCGAGAGAATCGCGTAGGTCGAGAACGGCAATGACACGAATATGGCGACAAGCATCATCCAGCCGAACGCGGCCGGCGGGTTGCCCAGCCACGCAGACTCGTTCGAGTTGAAGGCGTCAAGCAGCCCGAGTCGGTTCAGTACGACGTTGATCGCACCGTTGTTCGAGTCGAGCGCCCAACGGAAGATGAGCGCGGTCATCATCACCGATGCCGCCCACGGAACGATGAGAGCCCAGCGGGCGAACCGGCGCCCCGGGAACCGGGCGTTGAAAAGCTGGGCGAGTGCCAGAGAGATGACCATGGTGACCACCACCACCCCGATCGTCCAGATGGCAGTGCGCAGAAGAACACCGACAAAGGCGGGTTCGGCGAACAGCTTGGTGAAGTTGTTGAACCCGGCGTCACCGAGCACGAACCCGTCTGGGCTGATCTTCTGAAGTGACGACTGGATCATGACTATCACCGGCAAGATGACGACGACTCCGATGAGTACGACGGCCGGGCCGACCCAGATCAGGGGCGTCAATCGTGACAGGCGCCAGCGGAAGGGCCGCGCCGGCAGGCGGGGAGCGATATCGACGCTCATGTGAACTCCTCTGTTCATCGAACGGGGGTGAGGATGCCCGACTGCCGCGCCGAGCATCCTCACCGTCTACTGTGCCTGTTCTGTGTTCTTACTGCCCTGACGCCACTTGCTGTATCTGGCCGAGCACTGTCGACGGGTCATCGGCCACGGCGGTACCGATTGTCTGCTGGATGCTCGTCTTCACTTGCGGCCATGACGTGTCGCTGGGGTATTGCACAGAGTTGGGTAGCGACTTGATGAACCCGCCGAAGGTGGGGTCGGCAGCCAAGGAGTTGGCGGCCGTCGTCGTCGCCGGCAACAGGTCGTATTCCTTTGAGAACGACAGCTGGTACTGGTCTTGATAGGCGAAGTCGAGGAAGCTCTTGATCTCGGCCTGGTGACCGTTCGCGTTGAACGCGGCGACGTTGTCGCTCACGCCGAGCGTCTTGGTCAGTGCGGCATCTTTGCCGGCGATCTGGGTCGAGGCCCAGTCGCTGTCTTTCAGCACGCCACCGCTGGAAATGATCGGGATGAGCGCGGGCGAGCCGTTGACCATTCCCACTTGACCCTGAGCGAATTTCTGCCACAGGTCGGTGCGGTTCACGGTGCTGGGGCTGGGCTCGGTGTCTCCTGCTTTGACGAGCGTGTTCAGAAACTGAAAGGTCTGCACGTTGGCGGCACTGTTGATGTCATATTTTGCGTCGGACGTCTGGTAGCCGCCGTTGTTGCCGAGCATCCAGAGCAGCGATTCCGCCTGCGCCTCTTCTGAGCCGAGCGGAAGGCCGAAGCCGATCTTGCCGAGAGCGGTGATCTTCGCTGCGTCGGTCTGAATATCGGCCCACGTCGCAGGAGCATTGGTAATACCTGCCTGGGAGAACAGCGCTTTGTTGTAGAACAACGTGCGGGAACTCGTCGTGAACGGCATGCCGTATTGCACACCGTTGTAGCTACCCTGATCTTTGAATGCCGAGAGCAGGTTGTCGGGGTTCGATAGTACGTCGGTTGCCGGGTACAGCAGGCCTTCTTGAGCGTAGGTAGAGAAGTAGTCGCCCTCGGTGATGTCGGGGTACTGCTTGTTCTGCACCATGGTCTGAACCTGGCTGTCGAAGTCGTTCCAGTTGATCGTCTGCACCGTGACGGTGACGTTCGGGTTTTGCGCGTGGAATGCGGTCGCAATGTCTTGCCAGTACGTCTGGCTCGTGTTGCTCGGCCCGGTGCCGTAGTCGGCTGCGACGAGCTTGAGGGTGACGGCAGAGCCGCTGGCACTCGTGCCGCCGCCGCCGCTGGCGCATCCCGTCGCTGCCAGGGCGATAGCCGCCGTAATCGCGGCTGCGCCGCTGACGCGGCGCGCTAACTGTGATTTCATTCTGACTCCCTTTCAGGGCCGATGCTTGATTGTGATTTTTTCAGGTGTAAATCGATCACAACTGGACACTAACCGCTCACGTCGAAAATCGAAAGAGAAATTTTCTGCAATCAGAAATCTGTTACGTCACTGAAACACTCGAGCGCGTTTCGACCCGCTGTTCGTCACGGAAGTACGACCCGCACATTGGCGGCGTCCAGCGCCGCAGCGAGAGCTCCCGAAACGGGCTTCTCCGTCACCAGCACGTCGATTTGATCAAGCGGACTGATGCGGGCCAGAGTTGCTCTGCCCATCTTGGTGGAGTCGGCAACGACGATGACTCTCTTCGCGACCTTGACGAACGACTGGCTGACTTCTGCTTCGCCCTCATGCAGTGTCGTGGCGCCAAACTGCTCGCTCAGGCCGTCGACGCCGAGAATGACCGTGTCGAGCACTAAATCTGACAACGTATTCGTCACAATCGAACCGACGAGTTCATATGATTGCCGACGTGCAATGCCGCCTGTCACGACGATCTTGATGTGAGGCCGCACTGAGAGTTCGTAGCCGATGTTGAGGGCGTTGGTGACCACGGTGAGACCGTACTCGACGTCTTTGCCGACGAGGTGTGGGCTTCGACCGAGCGCCCTCGCGACCTCGCTTGTCGTCGTGCCCCCGTTCAGGCCGATGGAGTCACTCAGAGAAACGAGTTTGCTCACCGCCCCGGCTATCGCCAGTTTCGCTTCACCCTGGCGCGCGATCTTGTATTGCAAGGGCAGTTCGTACCCCGTTCCCAATGCAACCGCACCCCCATGCGTGCGAGTGAGCAGGTGCTCGTCAGCAAGTGCATTGAGATCACGGCGGGCTGTTGCCGCCGAGATCTGCAGTGCGTCACTGATCTCGGTGATAGAGATTTCTCCGCGGTCGCTGACGAGTTCGAGCAAGGCGTTCAGCCGGTGTTGTTGTGTCAAGAAAGCAGCCCTTCCTGCATTTGTCGATGTCCCAACACTACTGTCGATAACGATCAATTCTGTGATTGTTATTGACTGTTTCAAGGCATTTCAATCATAATCAGTCTGTACTGTTCACCCAGGTTTGAGAGAGCTGTCATGACCGAATTTTTCGTCGATGCGGAACTCGCATCGCAACCCCACGTGTGGCTAACTGCCGCTGGAATGCTTTCCGATGTTGCTCACCTGCTCCCCGCTCGCGGAGAGCGCACCGCCATAATCGGGTGCGGTACGAGCTGGTTTGTCGGCATGAGCTATGCGGGCTTTCGAGAGCAGGCGGGTCACGGCGAGACCGATGCCTTTGCCGGGTCGGAGTTTCCGGTAGGCCGCGACTATGACGCGTACATCCTTCTTTCACGCTCAGGCACAACAACCGAGATTCTCGATCTGCTCGACGTTCTGCCCGCTGATAAGACGGTGGTCATCACGGCCGTACCCGATAGCCCGCTTGCGATGGGGTCGTCGCGAGTCATTGCGTTGCCGTTCGCTGATGAGCGTTCGGTTGTGCAGACCCGATTCGCTACCACCGCGCTCGCGCTGCTGCGCGCACATCTCGGGCACGACATCGCTGACCTCGCCGCCGAAGCCGAGCTGGCGCTGTCGATCCCGATCCACGAGCTGCTCGCTGCCGAACAAGTGAGTTTCGTCGGACTGGGCCCGGCCGTCGGCCTAGCGACAGAAGCCGCTTTGAAATGTCGCGAGGCGGCGCAGTTCTGGGCCGAGTCCTATCCCGCGATGGACTACCGTCACGGCCCCGTCGCGATCGCCCAACCGGGGCGGTTGGTCTGGTGCCTCGGTGACGCCCCCGAGGGGTTTGCCGACGAGATCGATCACACCGGGGCGACTTTCGTGCGCCACGGCCTCGATCCGATCGCCGGGCTGATCGTTGCCCAGCGTTTCGCGGTAGCACTCGCCGTTCAGCGCGGCCTTGATCCTGACCATCCACGCGCCCTCACGCGTTCTGTCATTCTGTCGTCATGAATCCGGTGCGCCAGGGAGTCGATGTCGGCGGCACAACGATAAAAGGGCTACTTGTCGACGCAGACGACACAGTGCTCGAACAGTGGACAGAACAGACGCCGCGCGACGATCGAACAGGCGAGCAGACAATCGCGACCATCGTTTCTCGCATCGAAGCGTCGAGATGGCGCACCGGCATCGAGGCGATAGGAATCGTCGTGCCCGGCCTCGTTGACGAAGACAAGGGTATCTGCCGTCAATCGGTCAATCTCGGCTGGAAGGATGTTGCGGTCGCCGGCCCGCTCGGTGACGCACTCAGGCTACCGATTGCTTTCGGCCACGACGTTCGGGCGGGCGCGCTAGCCGAAGCCCGAACCGGTGCGAGCGCACGCACGCCTGGCGTGGCAGCCTTTCTTCCGATCGGCACCGGGCTGGCTGCCGCATATACCCACAACGGTGAGGTGCTCACGTTCGGCGGATTGGCAGGCGAGGTCGGCCAGATTCGCCTTCTACAAGGCCCCCACGCCGGCAGCACCATCGAAGATATCGCATCAGCGGGCGCCATCGCGCGGCGTCTGGGAGTGCCGAACGCGCGTAGAGCGACTGATCTCGTGCGCGCAGGCGACCCTGCGGCCGTCGCGGTCTGGAACGACGCCCTTGTGATTTTGGCCGACGTGATCGCCTGGATCACCGTTACGGTCGGGCCTGAGCTGGTGGTGATCGGTGGCGGGCTCAGTGCGTCTGCCGACCTCCTTCTGCCGGCTTTGACGCAGGGCCTCGCGGCTCGTGTTGCCGACGCACCTCTTCCGACAATCGTGAAGGCCGCACACGGGGTCAGCGCAGGTGCGGTGGGTGCGGCCCAACTCGCAGCCGACGTGCTGCGAAAGGGCGCGCGGCAATGACGCCTGTGCGAACGATAGTCGCTGATCGCATCGTTACTGCAGAGAACGAGTGGTCGCCGGGTTATCTGAAACTCGATGGCGAGAAGATCGTCGGTGCCGGTGAGTCTGAGCAGCTAGGCGTTAATTCGGAGTACGTTTCTGGCACCCTCATTCCGGGGTTCGTCGATATGCACGTGCACGGCGCCCTCGGTGTGGATTTCGGGTCTGCCCGCTCTGAAGCCGAGGTGCGCAAAGCGGCTGCCTACCATCACTCGCTCGGTAGCACGACAGTTGTCGCGTCAGTTGCTACGTCGGCGCTGCACTCGATGGCGGCCGCGGCGCGCCGTCTAGCCCCGAGCGTCGAATCGGGAGACCTCGCGGGCATCCACTTGGAAGGACCGTTCCTCGCACCCACGCGAAGAGGAGCGCACCGCCAAGACTTGCTGCGTGTGCCAGATCTTCGTGAGCTTGATGACCTCATCGAGGCAGGCGGCGGCGCGATCATCATGGTCACCATCGCGCCCGAGCTGCCAGGCGCGCTGAAGCTGATCGATCGACTCGTCGAGTGTGACATCGTTGCCGCCATCGGTCACTCCGACTGCGATGCTGACACGGCACGCGCTGCGCTCGATTCGGGGGCACGGGTGGTGACGCATCTGTACAACGGTATGAGGCCCTTTCACCATCGCGACCCTGGGCTGGCCGGTGTGGCCCTCAGCGACAGCCGTGCGGTGGTCGAGTTGATTTTAGATCGCTTCCACCTCACGGGGGAGGCTCAAACGATCGCTCTGAATTCTGCTCGCGGCCGCGTGGCGGTTATCTCCGACGCCATGCAGGCTGCCGGATGCCCGGATGGGGTGTACCGCATCGCGGGGTCAGTCGTGCAGGTCACCGATGGCGCCGCGTGGCTGGCCGACGGTTCGTCGATCGCAGGCTCCACCTCAACGGCGAGCAATGGATTTCACACCTTGAGAACGGTACTCAACAGGTCGCTCCGTGAGGCGATCGAGGCCACGGCATCGACTCCGGCACGCATTCTCGGCCTCGAGTCGCGCTCGTTCGCCGTCGGTGAAAACGCAGATCTTCTGGTCGTGAATCGCGAGGGTACTGAAGTGGTTCGAGTCATGAGGCGGGGGCGATGGCTGACGTCGTGATCGTGACGCCGAATCCTGCGCTAGATGTCACCTACCACGTGCCTGTGAACCGGCCAGGCGAGACCAACCGCGTCGCTGAAGTTCACCACCGACCCGGTGGTAAGGGGCTGAATGTCGCACAGGTGCTAGACACGCTGAATGTGAGCACGGTATCGGTGCTCCCTCTCGGTGGCCGGAATGGCGTCGTGCTCACGGAACAGCTCGAATCATTTTCCGGCGGAGTGCATCCGGTCATCATCAGGGGCCAAACACGAAGCACTGTGACAGTCGCCGACCAGGTCGGGCATCCAACCGTTTACAACGAAACCGGCCCCGACCTCGGTGCAGACGAATGGCTGGCTCTCAGAGCAGCCATTCGAGCTGAACTCTCTGACGCACGGGTGCTCGTGATCGCCGGTTCACTGCCAGGCGCAGCCCCTCACGGAGAACTCTGCGCTTGGATCGGCGATGCCCGGCAGGCCGGGGTCGAGGTCGTCGTCGACTGCTCGGGGCGGTGGATGATCGAGGCCGCGAAAGCCGGCGCAGACGTGCTCAAGGCGAATGCCGACGAAATTCGTGACGCGACCAATGCAGACACGGTCGAAGATGGCGTACAGGTTTTGTTGAGGCGTGGAGCAGGCTGCGTCGTGGCTTCTCTCGGCAGCGAGGGAATTTTCGCGTACGAGGGCGGCCATGCGTATCACGTCACTGCAATACCAGGCCTTCGGGGTAATCCGACGGGCGCCGGAGATGCAGCCACGGCCGGCCTCGTAGCGGCTCGCCTCCAAGGTGCCCCCCCAATTACGGCCTTGGCCTGGGCTTCTGCTGCAGGCGCGGCCGCCGTACTCCGACCCGTCGCCGGTGAGGTCGATCTCGTCGATTTCTCCCGTTTCTCTTCCCAGCTGCTCGCCGAAAGGGCTACTTCGTGAACACATCAACGACCATCGACCTGTTGACTGCGGCTCGACTCTCGCATAGCGGGGTCGGTGCGTTCAACGTGGTTCTTCTCGAGCACGCCGAGGGCATCGTCGCCGGTGCCGAGAACGTCGGCCTGCCGGTCATCTTGCAGATCAGCGAGAACTGCATTCGTTATCACGGTGACCTGGCGCCGATCGTGCTTGCGACCCTTCGTATCGCCCGCGCCGCCTCGGTGCCAGTGACCGTGCATCTAGATCACATCGAATCTGGGGCACTCGTCAGGCAAGGTCTCGCCCTCGGCGTCGATAGCGTCATGTTCGACGCGTCGAAGCTGCCCTACAACGAAAACGTGGCAACCACTCGGGAGATCGTGGCCGCCTGTCACAGCTTCGGCGTACCGGTCGAGGCCGAGCTGGGTGAAGTCGGTGGCAAAGACGGAGTGCACGCGTTCGGGGTGCGAACCGACCCGGACGATGCAGTTCGCTTCGTCGATCAAACCGGCGTCGACTCGCTCGCGGTCGCCGTCGGAAGCTCCCACGCCATGACCACCAGGGTCGCGTCGGTCGACCTCGACCTCATTCGTCGCCTTTCATCGGCTGTTCCGGTGCCTCTGGTTCTGCACGGCTCATCAGGGCTCCCCGATGATCAACTCGTCGCGGCAATCGCCGCAGGTATGACGAAAATCAATATCTCCACGCACCTGAATGGCTTATTCACCGGCGCGGTTCGTGCCGTGCTTCAGGAAAAGCCCCTCGAGACTGACCCGCGCACCTTCGTCACAGCGGGCCGGGCCGCACTCAGCGCTGAAGTCGGGCGCCTGTTGCGGCTGATCAACGGCTGACCTCAGCCAACGCAATGCACGATCGGCGCGAAGGTGAGCCGATCGCTACTCAACAACAATATAGAGGAGCACGTGTAATGAAACGAAGGTATCCCATCGGCGCAGTCGCGCTGGTATGCGGTCTCATGTCGATCGGCGCGGTCGGCGCTACTGCTGTGAGCGCAAACGCAGTAACGGCCAAGGAGAACGCCTCAGCGGCAGTCACTGCCGCTGCGGCGTCAAGCGTCATTCCTCGCGGGGCGAACAGCGCCTGGGTCTACGACGGCAAAAGCGGCGCGGGTGTCTGGTCGTCGACCATTCTCAACTACAACCAGCTGGCCACCGACGGGCACAAAATTACTCAGCTGTACACGTACGGCAGTGACGTCGAATCTGACAGTTCTACGGCATCGGGCTTCACTAGTTACTACACCGCCGGCGTGCAACCCTCAGAAAGCACAACGGCGTACAACGCGCAACTGAACATCGCTCCGGGGCTCACCAGTTCGCCGTCTCCGGTGCAGCTCTCGCCGATCATCGACGGGCAAATCGGAAGCGACTCGCTGCCAGGCTCGTTCAACTCGATGTCGACAACGAGCGCAAACGCGTTGGCAGACCAGATAGCGCAGCAGGTCTGCGCCGATGACAACGTCTCGGGCATCCAATTCGACATCGAACCGTTCAACGTGACCAGCACCACGACCGGGCAATACCCGTTCTACCTGCAAATCGGTAAGGACTTCGCCGGCTCCGGCTGCGTCAACGCCACCCACCCGCTAGGCCGCTACTTTTCGGTTTTCGCATTCGGCTCTGCAATCAACCCGGCAACTCCGTCGGGAGTGAACGTAGCCAGCATGCTCAACACCTATCACAACGGTTACTTCGTTGACTCGCTCTACGACCTCGGAACCGGCCCCGCCGGGGCACTCAACAGCCCCGACACCTACGCCGGGCTTGTCGGGACTGAGACCACTAACACTGTTCAATGGGCGCGCCAGCTCGGCATCAACTACGCTTTCGGCATTCCGGCTGCAGCATCAGACCACGAATACACCACCTGCCAAGGCAGCGACTGCGTCGCGGGCACAAGTGCCACTGGCGCATCGGTTTCCGGAGCCCCGATGCTGAGTTATGTGACAGCGGCGGTCAACGCAATCAACGCACAGAACGCCACCACCGACCCCCTCTATGTGGGAACCGACCTGTGGGATTTCGGTGCCGGAACGGGAACGTCTCTTGGTAAGGTCGTCGTTACTCCCGCCGCAGCGCAAGTCGATGTTCTGAAGTGGCTGGCCGTGCACCTGCCCGGCGCCACCGCGGCGAGCAGCCCCCCGGCAGACACCACGGCACCAACGGTGCCGACGGGACTGGCGCTGAACGGGTCGGCCACTAGTACGACCATTCCGGTCACGTGGGCCGCATCAACCGACGCCGTCGGAGTTGCCGGCTACCGCATCTACACGGGAACCACGAAACTCGCAGACGTCACCGGCACCTCGACCACACTCACCGGGCTGACCCCGTCAACCGCGTACCCGCTGACCGTGACGGCCTACGACGCAGCCGGCAACGAGTCAGCTAAGAGCGCGGTGCTGAACGCCACAACCGCGGCCTCGGGCACAACGCCCCCGGCGTCGAACCTCGTCACTGACGGCGGGTTCGAATCTGGTGGCCTTGCCAGCTGGAGCTGTGTCACAGGAACAGGAGCTGTCGTCACTGGCCACGCCCAAACAGGCAACGATAGCCTCGCTCTCACCCCCACGAGCACGGTCACCGCGGAATGCACTCAGAACGTCACCGTAGTGGCTGGAAAGTCGTACACCGTGTCGGCAGCACTTGCGGGCGGCACGAACTCGATCGCATTGACCCTGAAGATCAACGGCAGCACCGTGAATTCGTCAGGCTCAGCGTACGCGACGAAGAGCTTCACCTTCACCGCGGCAACATCTGGTCAGATTCAGCTCTCCCTCTCTGCCTACAAGCAACAAAGCGGAACCGGCTACGTCGACGACGTTTCTTTGACCGCAAACTCCTAGCGTTCACAGGGCTGGGATCACTCGGAGATCGAGTGATCCCAGCTCGGGGCGCGGTAAGGTCGCAAACGACGAAGAGCTGCTGGATTGGAGCGGGCGAATGCAACCACCGAGAACCGCTGAAGTCGTCAACGCCGAGGCGGTTTACGGCACTGTGCTGATTTCGAGCCTTCTCTATGTCTTCTCGCTCAAATTTTCAGCATGGGATACATTGGCGACCACTGTCGAGGCTGTTATTGTCTTTTTCATCGCTCACGTCTATGCCGAGATCATTGCCAACCAAACCGGCACACTATCGACAGCCGTTCATGACGCGCTCGTGCGTTCGCGCGGATTGCTGTTGGCTGCTGTCGTACCACTGACAATCATGCTGCTCGCAGCTCTCGGCATAGTCTCGAAAGATCGCGCGGTGACAAGTGCCGTGTGGGCGTCAGCGGTCATTCTCGGCATACTCGGATGGTTCGCCGTAGCCCCTCGGAGCACGAAGTGGTGGATACGCGCCATCGCGGCCCTTTCCACCGCAGGCCTTGGCCTCGTACTCGTCGCACTGAAGGCCCTGACTCACTGAAGTCATGTTCCCAGGGAGTCTGGCGGCCACGGCCCAGTGTGCCCGTTCGCGTCACATTGAGGTGGTGCTCGAACGAAAGCGCAACATGTCGTTCTGCCTCAATGTGCTGTTGTGTCTGGCGACTGGTTTTCTCTGGATGATCTACTGGGGGCTGCGGGCGCGTTACCCGAAGTCATTGAGATTGCACCGCCTGAACGCCTCGAGCTAACGCCAAGCCGTCGGCCGTGGCCTGAGGCGCCGTGCCCCTCAGATTCCGTCGTACTGCAGAATGGTGAGCCCACCACCCGCACCTTCGGTGACGTACATCAGCCCGTCTTGGGCAACGTAAACGTCGACCGAGTGCACAACTCGTGGCCGATTGGGCCGGTAGTCGTTCCACTGAGTGGGCGCCGGCGGCACGAAGTGCGCGACTTCGGCGGGCTGAAACTGGTTGCTGATGTCGAAGACCCGAACCCCGGCATTCTGGTAGGTCGAGAAGATGAGATTCGAACTCTGAAACGATCCGATGCGGTTCTCGTGCACATTGTGCGGGCCGAAATGGCCGCCCTTCGCCACAAAATCACGGTCGGCGGGGGTGGGCAGAGTGGAGATGGTGACGGGGTTCGTGGGCACCGAGACATCCACGACCCAGGTGTGTTTGAGGCCGTCTTCGATGTTGTCTGCGATGGCCTCGTCGGGCACGATGCAGAGCCCGCGGTCGGGCAACGGCAGGCCCGAATGCGTGCCACCGCCGAACGGCGGAGACCAGTTGAGGTGCGAAACGAGCGTGGGCTTCGTCGGGTCGCTTACGTCGAGCAGAATCAGCCCGCCGTCACGCCAGCCGCAGTATGCGATGTTGTTGGCTACCACCGGGTGGTGCAGAGCCCAGCGATTGGTCCAGGTGGGGGTCTCGCCGCCGGCGGTCCACATGCCCGGCACCCACCAACGACCCACCTCCACCGGACGTTCGGGGTTGATCAGGTCGATCACTCCGAAGATGTGGTCGGTGAACCCCCAGGGCATGATCGACGCGTAGGCATACCGCCCGCCGTCCCACCAGATGCGGTGCACGCCTTTGCCGTCGACCGGCATGAAACCGATTTCACGAGGGCGAGCCGGCGTTGAAATGTCGAACACCCGGATGCCCGCCGCGAAGTTTCGCCCGCCGGTCTCGTTGATCGAGCGGCCGTAGTAGTCGCTCTCCTCCTGATATTGCGAATAGAAGTCGAATTCGTTGATGACGAGCATCAGGTCGCCGTGCGTCTGCAGGTGAATCGACCAGGTGTTCGGGGGAGTCGGCAGAAAGTTCACCGTTCGCGGATCGCGCGGGTTGCGAACGTCGATCACGCTGACCCCGCCGCTGAAGACGTGCCCCACGTAGGCGTGACCGTTGGCGATCATCACCTGACAGGTGTCGCCGAGCCCGTTCACATCGGAGTGGCCGACGAACGAGATTCCAGATGCGCTTTCGGGAATCATCAGGTCTGACTGTGACATCGTTGTCTTTCTTTCTGGGGTGAGGCTGTTTCTGGAGTGAGGCTCGCCGAGTGGCGGGGCGAGTGCGCCGAGCTAGGCGCTCGCCGAACTGGCCAGGCGTAAAGCCTGCCGAACGGCGATGGGTTCGTGGGCGGGGTCGGTTCTGGCCAGTAGCGTGATGGCCACCGTGGCGAGGTGGCGCGCGGCTACCGCTGCAGCTCGTGGCGCGTCGCGTGCGACGCACGCCTCGTAGATGTCGTGATGGTCATCCATCGACAAATCCATCGACGTCAGCCGCTGCCCGAGCCACATGTAGCGAAACATCTGCGACCGCTCGGTGAGCTTGTCGAGGTCTGACTGGATGGCCGCCGGCGCGTGCATCGTGTGCGAGTTGTGAAATGCGGGGTCGGCCTCCTGCCACGCCTCGAGGTCGCCGCGCTGCTCTGCCGCGGTCACCTCGTCGAGTAGCCGGCCCATCTCGTCGAGATCGGCGGCGGTCAGCGCCGGAACGGTCATGCTCGTGCAGAGGGCGCTCAGCAGCATGCGCTGAGCGAACACCGCCTCGAGCTCTTCTGACGAGAAGGTCGCAACGCGCGGGCGTTGATTGTGCGCGATGGTGACGAAGCCTTCTTCTTGCAGCATGCGTAACGCCTCGCGCATCGGCGTTCTACTGACCCCGTACTTGTTGGCCAGTTGCACGCTCGAAATCACCGAGCCGGCAACGAGTTCGCCGGTGAGAATCGCCTGCCGAAGTTCGTTTCGAACGTCGATCATCGTCTCGCCTGCTCGGGCTCCACCCCGGGCAGGCAGGGGCCGAGACTCGGTTTTGTTGGTCATTGCGTCGGTCATGATGTCTCGTAGCGTATCCACTTTTTCAGCAAATGAGCAACTCTTCGGCGCTAGATCGTAGATTCACACTTGACAACCATCAAAAGTGGATCCACTCTTACATTCATGCAACAAGACCACTTGGGGCTGACGAGGATGTCGTTCCAGAACGTCAGCAAATCATTCGACGGTGCCAGAGCCCTGTCTTTCGTCAGCTTCGACGTGTCGGCCGGCTCGGTGCACGCCCTGCTCGGCGCCAACGGCGCGGGCAAGTCGACTCTGATCAAGATTCTCGCGGGCTTCTACAAGGCAGATTCGGGCCAGATACTGATCGACGGCGAGCCGGCAACCAGTTCGTCGGCGGTCGCGTTCATCCATCAAGATCTCGCGCTCGTCGGTGACCTCACGGTCGCCGAGAACATCGCCTTGGTTCGGGGTTACCCCCGTCGCGCAGGCCACATCGCCTGGCGCGCGGTTCGCAAGCAGGCTGTCGATGCCCTCGACGCGGTAGGCGGGGGTATCGACCCTGATGATAAGGTCAGCGCGTTGTCCCGAGCCGATCAGTCTCTCGTGGCCATCGCCCGCGGGGTCTCGATGAACTGCCAGGTGCTGGTGCTCGATGAACCGACGGCGAGTCTGCCCGATGCCGACGTCGAACGGCTCTTCACGATCATCCGTCGCCTCCGAAGCAACGGCGTCAGTGTTATCTACGTGTCGCACCGACTCGACGAGATTCGCCAGATCGCCGATCAGGTGACAGTTCTGCGAGACGGCCAGGTGATCGCTGACGCAGCGATCACTGACATCTCTGACCAGCAGATCGTCGCTGCCATCGTGGGCGGCGCGCTCATCCATTCGCGGCGAAGGCGCACTGCAGTCTCTACCGAAACAGTGCTCAAGGTTGCGGATGCCCGTGTCTCGCCCGACTCGGGAGTATTCGGTTTTGAGCTCCATCGCGGCGAGATCGTGGGCCTTGCCGGCCTGCGCGGCGCCGGGCACGAAGAGGTCGGGCGCGCACTCGCCGGTATCTCACCGCTTGACGAAGGCGACATCGTGCTCGGCGGCCGCACTATTGAGATCAGCAGTGTTCGCACCGCCATCGGCCTCGGAATCGGCTTCGCCACCAGCCGCCGAGAAGAAGAGGCGCTGGCCATGACGCTTACCGCGCGTGAGAACTTCTACCTGAACCCCGGCGTGCTCAAAGGCGCGAGCACAAGGCGACTCATCGGGGCCGACGAACGCAGACGTGCCGCGGGGCTGGCCACCGAAGTTCGCTTGCGCCCGAACGACCCCGAAGCCATTGTCGCCACGTTCTCAGGCGGCAACCAGCAGAAGGTCGTGCTCGGGCGCTGGCTCAGCATCGAGCTGAACGTTCTCATTCTCGAAGAGCCCACCATGGGCATCGACGTGGGGGCGCGCGCCGAGATCTATGCGCTCATTCAGTCGCTCGCCGACGACGGTCTCGCACTCATCGTCGTCTCGAGCGACTTCGAAGAACTGACCCTGGTCTGCGACCGCGCGCTCGTCTTCGACCGGGGTGTCATCGGCAGCGACCTGCACGGCGATCAGCTCACCGTCGACTCATTGACCCACCATGCCAGCGGCTCTGCCCAGAAAGGCCTTCTCTCGTGACCAACCCGACCTCCGTCACCAGCACCACCCTCACTCCGGTGCACCGGGCAAGTCGGCGCGACCTCTTGTCGCGCTTTCTGCTGCCGATGATCGCGCTAGCCCTCATCGTGATCTTCTCCATCGTTCTGCCGCGCACTTTTCCCACGGTGACCACCATGCAGGCCATTCTGAACAGCACGGCTCTGATCGCCTTGCTCGCATTGGCAGAAATGCTCGTCGTCATCATCGGCGAGTACGACCTGTCGGTGGGGTACATGGCGGGGCTGCAGAGCATTCTCACCATTGGGTTCATTGTGAAACAAGGGATGCCCTGGCCCCTCGTCGTGGTGCTGATCTTGCTGATCGGCATCGGTGTGGGCATTCTGAACGGCGTCTTGATCTACATCTTCAAGATCGACTCGTTCATCGTCACCCTCGGCGTGGGCACCATCGCCTTCGCTGTGGCGAACTGGTACACCCAGGGCAATCAGCTGTTCGGTACTCTGCCGCAGGGCTTCATCAATATCTACTCCGCGAAACTGTTCGGCATTCCGGCGCCGGCCTTCTACGTGGTCGGCCTCGCGGCCATCTGCTGGTTCGTTCTCGAATACACCCCCACGGGTCGGTACCTCTATGCCCTTGGCGCGAACCGTCGAGCGGCCGAACTCACTGGCATCTCGTCGCGCAAGATCGTCATCGGTGTCTTCGCCGTGTCGGGCCTCATCGTCGCCTTCGCCGGAATCGTGCTCGCCTCTCAGCTGCGCATCGGATCGGTGAGCACGGGCCCCGACTTCTTGCTGCCCGTGTTCGTCGGCGCGGTGCTCGGCTCGGCCACCATCAAGCCGGGTCGCCCGAACGCGTGGGGAACCGTGGTGGCCGTTGTGCTGCTCGGAATCGGAATCGCGGGGCTGCAGCAGATCGGCGCCTCGTACTTCGTGCAACCACTCTTCAACGGCATCACCCTCATCGTGGGCGTCGGGGTGGCGGGGTACGCGAGCCGGCGCATTCGCAAATCGAACAAGACGAGCATCCCGACCCCTCAACCCGCTCTCGCGCCCAGCGGGGCGCCAACCGATTCACCTACCGAAAAGTCACCACTCAATAACTGAATTCATCACCCGACACCCGCACCACACAACCCGTAGAGAAAGGTCACACCTTGATTCGCAACGTCGCGCCATCATCGGCACCGAAGAAACCCCTGAAGAAAAAGCAGTTGGCGGTGCTCGCCATCGTCTGTCTCGGCACCATGGCCGGGCTCTCGGCGTGTACCACCACGAGCTCTGACGCGGCTGCCACCGGCACGGCGTCGGCGGCATCGTCGGGCACCTGCGCCAGCAGCACCGCGACGCCGAGCGACCCGTCGGTTGCCGCCGCGCAAGCCATCGTCAACAAGTCGTCGCTGCCGGTGACCACGTGGGATGGCCCGACAACCGGGCCCAAGACTCAGGCGGGCAAGAACATCGTGTTCATCGTCTCAGCCGAGTCGAACACGGGCGACACCGGGGTGTACGCCGGGTTCAAAGAGGCAGCCACCGCCATCGGCTGGAACGTGACCGAGATCGACGGCCAGAACTCGACCAGCGGTAACCTTGCGGCGCTCAACCAAGCCATCGCGCTGAAGCCCGACGCCATCGCCGTGTCGAGCTTCGACCCCAACGCCATGGAGCCGGCGTTCGCTGCGGCGAAGGCTGCGGGCATCCCGGTAGTCGGAAATCACACGGGAAACACGCCCGGCTTCAACTCGACCTACCCTGACCTGGCCGCCAACGTCACGAGCGACCCCACCACCATCGCCCAAGTGACAGCTGACTGCGCCCTCGTTGCGAGCAACGGTACGGCCCAGGTCACTATCACCGGCTGCGGGTCAGAAGCGATCATCTGCTCGACCAAAGAAGCCGCTATGAAGAAAGAGATCGAGACCAGCCCGAACGCGAAGGTTCTGAAGGTCAACGAGTTTCCGTTCGAAAGCATCAACAGCCAAGAGGCTGGCGTTGCCACCGCTGATTACCAGCAATACGGCAGCCCATTGGGTTACATGCTCGCCATCAACGACAACTATTGGGATGCCGCGATTCCTGCCCTGCAGGCCGTCGGCGCGCAGCCTTCGGGCCCGCCCCTGATGATCGCCGCAGGTGACGGCAGCCCCGCCGCCTTCGACCGCATTCGCCAAGGCCAGTTTCAGATCGCCACAGTGGCCGAGCCGCTCAACGAGCACGGCTGGCAGATGGCCGACGAAATCAACCGTGCACTGAACAACAGTGCACCCTCGGGCTTCGTCACCTACCCGCGCCTCGTCACCAAAGAGAACGTCGATCTCGAGGGTGGCGCGCAAGGAACGTTCGATCCCGACAACGGTTACCGCGACCAGTACAAGAAGATCTGGGGAATCAATTGACCACGACCCGCAGCGCTTCGCCGCGACCGCGCGTGATGATCTACGAGAAGATCGGCCCCGGCACGCATCTTGTCGAGGAGCTTGCGACGCACGGCATCGACGCAGATCAGCCGTTCGGGCCCGAGTCGACGCTGCTCAGGCACGCTCCTATCAGCGAAGACCGCATGATCGAGCTCGCTGCCGGGTATGACGGGCTCATCGGCATCAGCGGTTCGAAGCTCACTCGCCGGGTCTTCGAGGCGCTGCCTCAGCTGAAGTACGTGTCGAAGATCGGCATCGGCTACGACGTCATCGACATCGATGCGGCGAACGATCTTGGCGTGAAGGTCACCAACACGCCGTCGCCCATCGAGATCATCAGCGTGGCAGAGCACGCGGTGACCTTGATTCTGGCGGCGGCGAAACGGCTCGACTACTACAGTCTCGACCGCATCCGGTCGGGCGGCTGGACCGATTCGGTGATTCGCTCGCGAAATCTCTACGGCAGCACGCTGGGGCTTGTCGGCTACGGTCGCATCGCCCGTGCGGTGGCCAGTCGCCTGGCTCCGTGGGGTGTGAACATTGTCGCGTACGACGTCGCATCGATAGAAGACAGCGAGGGCGTTCGCATGGTTTCGCTCGACGAATTGCTGAGCGTCTCCGACGTCGTGTCGCTTCACGCCCCCAGTTTCGCGGGTGGCAAGCCGGTGCTCGACGCCGGCGCCATCGGCCGGCTGAAGCGCGGGGCGATCGTCGTCAACACGGCTCGGGGTGTGCTGGTCGATCAGGATGCCCTGAGCCAAGCCCTCGCCAGCGGACAGGTGTCGGTTGCCGCGCTCGACGTCTTCGAGCCTGAGCCGCCGCCCGGTGACCTCGAGCTCTTCACGAACTCGAACCTGCTCACGACTCCGCACTGCGCAGCCAACGTGGTCGAGGCCGAAGCAGACATGGAGCGCATGGCCGTGACCAACATGGTCGAGCTGCTGGCCGGCGGCGAGCCGACCAGCCTGATCACCGCGCGAACCGTCGCCCCGTGACCGTGGCTTCCTAACCGCCCCTCATCACCGCCCCTCATATCCGTGGCCGTCAGGCCGCTTCATCTACGAAAGGATGCCCGTGACACTCGTCACCGCCCCCATCGCCGCTACGCAATACATCGAGTACCTCGACGAATCGCCCACCACGGTGACGCCCCTCGGCGGCCGCAGCTGGAACAGCCGCGCGCAGAACCTGACCCTGGTGTACAGCGAACTCGCCGACGGCGATGAACTCGCGCACGTCGGCGAGTTCGAGTATGTGGTGCTCGTCACCGACGACTCGAGTTCGGTGACGGTCAGCGCCACCCCGAACACCGTCTCGCTCACCGGCCGCGGTGTCATCGTGGTGCCGCCGGGCGAGAGCCGCGTCATCGCGTCGGGCCCGGCGAAGATCGTGCGCCTGTTCGATGGGCGCGAGCTCACCGTCGTAACGGCAGCCCTCAACGCGGGTGCCTACACGCAAGCTGACGCCCGCGTTGCGCCAGTCGAACCGTGGCCAGAACCCGTGGGTGGCCGCCAACTGCGGGTCTATCCGCTGGCCGACTACGCGCCAGAGGCGGGGCGGTTCGGCAACATCTTTCGCACCTCGACCTTCATGATCAACTTCTTCGACCCGCACGACGGTCCGCGTGACGCAGAGCAGTTGTCTCCGCACCACCACGACGACTTCGAGCAGTGCTCGCTCGCGGTGGGCGGTGACTGGGTGCACCACATTCGCACCCCGTGGGGGCCCAAGCGCAGTCAGTGGCGAGCCGATGAACACCGGTTCGTGGGGAGCCCGTCGGTCGCGATCATCCCACCGCCCGTTGTGCACACCAGCGAGGCCATCGGGTTGGGCGTGAACTCGCTGATCGACATTTTCAGCCCGCCCCGGGTCGACTTCTCGCTGAAGCCGGGCTGGGTGCTGAACGCCGCCGACTACCCGGCACCCGCCGACCTCGGGGCAGACTCATGATCACGTTCGCTTCTCTGCTCGAACAGGGTACGCCGGCGCTCGGCACCTGGGTGAAGTTGCCGGTGGTGGAGTCGATCGAGCTCATGTCGGTGGCCGGGTTCGGGTTCGTGGTCATCGACCTCGAGCACTCGCCGATGTCGTTCGAGACCGCGGCGACGCTCATTGCCGTGGGGCGCGGGCGCGGGTTGGTGGTGCTTGTTCGGGTTCCCGATCATGGGTACGCGGGCATCCAACGCTGCCTCGACGCCGGAGCCTCGGGAATCGTGGTGCCGCACGTCGACTCGGTCGACGAGGCGAGAGCCGTCAACGCGGCGGCCCGGTTCGAGCCGAAAGGCAAGCGGGGCGTCGGCCCGACCAGCCGCGCGGGCGACTGGGGGCTCGCATCGTTTGCCGGTTACCTGGCCAGCGATGCCGACGTGGCCGTGATCGCGCAGATCGAGAGCATGGCCGGGGTGAACGCCGTCGGTGACATGCTCGCCGACGGCTCCGTCGACGCCGTGCTCGTAGGCGCGGCCGACCTTTCGGTGTCGCTCGGCTTGGCGATGGATGACCCGGGCGTCACCTCACTCATCAGCACCGTTCTGGCGCAGTGCCAGGCCGCGGGTGTGCCCTGCGGCACTGCGATCGGCGCCGACGGTGCCCGTGCCGCGCGCCTCGGCGCACAAGGATTCGGCTTCGTACTCACAAGCAACGACGCCACGATGCTCGGCGCGGCAGGTCGCGCCATCGTCACCGCGTCGCAGGAGGCTGTTCGCTGATGATTTCTGCTAGGAAAGTGATTATTTCGACTGCCGTGACGGGGTCGGTTCATGTTCCGTCGATGAGTGAGTTTTTGCCTATCACGCCTGATCAGATTGGTCAGGCGGCGGTGGAGTCGGCTCAGGCTGGGGCTGCGATCATCCATTTGCATGCCCGGCATGCGGTGGATGGTAGCCCGGCGTTCGAGCCGGAGGTGTTTGGTGAGTTCTTGCCGCGGATCGCGGCCGAGACTGATGCGGTGGTGAACATCTCTACCGGTGGTGCGTCGTCGATGACGGTGCAGGAGCGGCTTGCTGCGGCGACGACGTTCAGCCCGGAGTTGGCGTCGTTGAACATGGGCACGATGAACTTCGTGGCCGCGGGTGCTGCTGCACGCATCACGGATTGGCGGTTCGAGTGGGAGAAGCAGTTTCTCGAGAACACGTATAAGAACCCGTTCAAGAACACGTTCGATCAGATCGAGTACACGCTCAAGGAGTTGGGTGAGGGTCAGGGTACCCGGTTCGAGTTCGAGTGTTACGACATCGGGCATTTGTACTCGTTGGCGCACTTCGTCGACCGCGGGTTGGTGAAGGCGCCGTTTCTGATTCAGGGCGTGTTCGGGGTGCTGGGCGGTATCGGCGCTGACCACGCGAACCTCAGTCACATGGTGACCATCGCCGACAAGCTGTTCGGCAACGATTATCATTTCTCGGCGTTCGCTGCCGGGCGCACCCAGTTTCAGTTCGCCACGCACAGTGCGTGGTTGGGTGGGCATGTGCGGGTCGGGCTCGAAGACAACCTTTACATTCGCAAGGGTGTGAAGTCGTCGTCGAATGCGGAGCAGGTCACGAAGATGGTCGGGGTGCTCGAAGACCTCGGCCGTGACATCGCGACCCCTGACGAGGCCCGCGACATGCTTGGCTTGAAAGGCAAAGCCGCCACCAACATCTGACACCCGAACAGATGACGTGCGTCAGGGGTCTGTGCCGAGCATCCACTCGGCACAGGCCCCTTTCGCGCGCGTGCCCGCGCCGCAACGCGATCGACTTGACGCACAAGCACCCCACAGCGCGGTTTAGCGTGCTTTTGCGTCAAATCGAAAGCGTTGCGAGGCCAGAGGTAAGAGACGGGCCCCGGGCTCAGTGCCTAACCAGAGACTCAGTGCCGCACCAGAACGGCCTGAATCGACGGCGCGACGTACGCCACCAGCGCCTCTCGCTCTTGCCTGACGAGGGCGTCGATCTCCACCAGGCGAAGACCGACGACCACGCCGACGAGCATGGAGCAGGCGAGCTCGATTCTGGTGGTCATGTCGGGGTCGTCGCGCAGGCGCGCGCCGAGGTCGTCGATGACTCTCTTCTGAATGAGTTCGCGCAGCTGAACGGTGGCCTGCTGGGTGCCGATGGCGGCTCGCAGTAAGGCGAGCAGGGGTTCTGAGATGTGCGGGTCACCATCCCACACCTCGAGAAAGGCGCGGGTGACGCGTTCGCCGAGACCCTCCGCCGGGCCGTCGAACGCCTCGGCTATGCGCGACATGGTGCTCGGGCCCGACGAATCCATGACGGCGGTGAACAGCTCGTCTTTCGAACCGAAGTACTGCATGACCAGCGAGGCGTCGACACCTGCGTCGCCGGCGATACCGCGAATGGTCGAACGAGAGAAGCCGTCTTTCGCGAAGCGGGTGCGGGCGGCGTCGAGAATCACCTTGCGGGTGGGGCCGGCACCGAGCCGCCGCTTCTTCAGCGGTTGCGGCTCTGTCTGAGCAAAATCGACCATAAGCCAAAGTGTAGGCAACTTTTGTCTCAACACGTGTTGAGAAGATGACGATTTGCTCGTATGCTGATCCCGACGTCATCAACGAGGAGACCGACATGACCCCCCAAGAACAGCTCGAACTGGTGAAGAAGCACTATTCCCTGAACAAGGCGGGTGACTTCGACGAAGCGCAGAAGCTGCTGACCGACGACTTCTCTATCACCATTCCCGACTACATGCCGTTCGCCGGGGTCTACCGGGGAAAGAATGCGTTCGTCGAGTTGATTCCGATTGTGGCGAAGTCGGTATCGGTGAAGACGCTGACCTATGTGGCGACGACGGTCGGTGACGATCACGCCGTCGAGCTCGTCGAGTTCACGCTCGAAGGCGGCGGCGACACGCCCGTCGAGGTCGCCGAAGTGGTGTGGTTTCGGGGCGAGCAGATCAGCGAGATTCGCCCGTTCTACTTCGACCCCGCCCCGTTCATCGAAGCGGCCGCCCGAAACGCTGCGAAAGCCGCCGCCGAAAACGCGGTGGCGTCCAACTGACATCAGGTCCAACTGACACCAGGCCCGACAGCCACCTATCACTACGGCCTGTCGGCCGCCCATCACTACGAAGGAGTACCGATGCTGAAGATCGAAGAACTGAGCGCACGAGCAGAGATTCAGGATGCTCTGCTGCGCTATACCCGTGGGCTCGACCGAGTCGACATGAAGCTGGTGCGCAGCGCCTTTCACCCCGACGCGTACATCCAATTTCCCTCGAGCTTGCACGTCGGCTCGGTCGACGGCTTTCTCGACTTCTTGAGCGGTGAAATGCCGCGCTTCGTGCGCACCATGCATCTTCTCGCCAACACGTTCATCGAATTCGACGGCCCGCACGTCGCCCACGTGGAGACCTACCTCAACGCCGACCACCAAGGCTCAGAGGTGCACCAGTGGAAGAACGAGCACGTGAAACTCTGGGCGCGCTACCTCGACCGCTTCGAAGAGCGCGATGGCGTCTGGCTGATCGCCCGGCGCAAGCTCGCCACCGGGTGGATGTACCGGTACCCGGCCGAGGGCTTCTTCGACGATCATCCTGATGCCTCAGCCGCAGGGCGCGATGGCGCCGATCCGAGCCTCGAACCCGTCGCAGGGTTCGGCGGCGCCCCCGTTGCACGAAAGGAATGGCCGTGATCACCGACCTCGCACCAACCCGCGCCGCAGACCTCATCGCCCGCATCGTCGAACTGCAGCCCTGGCTGCGCGACCAGCAGGCGCTCGCCGAGCAAGAACGCCGCATTCCGCAAGAGACCATCGAGCGGCTCGACGCTGCCGGCGTCTTCGCGTTGTGTGCGCCGAAACGCTTCGGCGGCGCCGATTTCGAGACCCGTGAGTTGCTGGCCATCTACCGCGCTCTGGGTGCCGGATGCGGCGCGACCGGGTGGGTGGTCTGGGCCACGGCCGGCGGCAATATGTGGAGCAACGCTTTCGACGAAGAAGTGGTGGCACCGGTCTACGAGTCGCCATGGGTCGGCAACCGCACCTTCGCCGTGGGCGGCACCAGCCGCCACATGTCGGGTACCGCGCGCAAGGTCGAGGGTGGCTGGATAGTGCAGGGCGTGTGGCCGTTCGCCACCGGCAGTGTGCACGCCTCGCACGGCTACCTCGCCGTGTTCTACGACGACACCGACGACTCCAAAGTGGGCATGGTTCTCGTGCCGAAAGACCAGCTGATCAGCCGAAACGACTGGGATGCCTCGGGGCTCGCCGCCACCGGCAGCCAAACCATGGCGACCGACGGTGAGCTCTTCGTGCCCGATGAGCGATTCGGATTTCCCGCCGAACTGGCCAAGCGCACGGCGGCCCTGATGGCCGAGGGCCGTGGCCCGCGCCGGGGCGGCCTCGCGCGCTCCATCGTCTCGAGCACCGGAGTCGCACTCGGCATGGCCGACCAGGCGCTCGAAGTCTTTCTCGGTTCCATCGGCCGCCGCAGTGTGCCCTATTCGCCGTACACCAAGCAGCTCGACTCGCCCGTTGCGCACCACATCATCGGCCGCGCCGCGATGCAGATTCGCGCTGCGGGCCGGCTGGCAGATGCCGCTGTGGCCGAGTTCGATCGACTCGACGCAGCGGGAATCGACCCCACCGAAGACGAGATTCTGCAGTTTCACACCGATGCCGCCTACATCTGGAACGAGTGCGCCACGGCCGTCGAAACGTTATTTCGGGCATCCGGTGCCTCGGCGATCAGCAAGCGGATGCCGTTGCAGTTGATCGCGCGAAACGCCAGAGCCGGCAGCATGCACGCGGCGAACAACGTCGACACGTGGCTCGAGAACCTCGGGCGCTCGCTGGCCGGCGTCGTAGCCGGGCCGTCGTCGATGAGCGTGCTCGAGCGCAAAGCGTAATCGCAGCCGCGGGCGCAAGGGGGGCGCGAGCGCAAGGCGAAACGCAGGCACCACTTTCACCACCAGTCATCACCACTAGTCGACGAAGACGAGGAGACACTCATGACGCTCACGGGCGCACTAGCGGGGCCGATCTCCGGCCTCAAATACGAGACCCCCACCCACAGCGGGCTGACCGGCGAGCGGGGTGAGTTCTTCTACGAAGAGGGCGAACGTGTCGCGTTTCTAGTGGGCAACACCGCCATCGGCAACGTCACCGGCAGGCCGAACGTGAACCTGGCGCAGATCGTGGCGCGGGTCGACGGCGACATCGCCAAGCTCAAAGACGCCGGCGTGACGAACGTCGCTCGTTTCGTCTTCACTCTCGGCCGCGACCCGATTCGCGACCACGGCACGCACATCGCGCCCGAGGTGCACGACATCATCGGCGACCGGATGCTCGACTTTCGTCACGACGTGAACTTCGAGGCCACCACGCTGCTCGACAAGGTGCAGCAGTTCAGCGTCGACCCTGTCGTGCTCGAGCTGCTCAACGACCTCAACGCGGCCGGAGTCTTCGCCGGCGACGAGCCGCGTGAGCTGTGCACTCCGGCCAACGCCCGAAACGAGGTGCGGCGAAACGTGCAAGGCATTCTGCGTTTTCGCGATGTGAAGATCGAGCTGGCCAACGGTTCGTACGTTCTCGCCGACGTCTTTCGGCCGGCCGCCGAGGGAACCTACCCGGTCATCATCAGCTGCGGCCCGTACGGCAAGGCCTTCAACCACCACTCCATCGCCTTCGGCAGCGACGCAGACCTCGAAAAGCACGAGCTGATGGAAGAAGACTATTTTCTGGGCAACTCGGGCGGCCTGCAGTTCGAGAACCACGAAACGGTCAACACCGCGGCCTGGGTGCCCGACGGGTACGCGGTCGTTCGCGTCGACATGCCGGGCTCGGGCAACAACCCGGGCCAGGTCGCACCCTGGGGAATCGCGGGCGCGGAGGCGTTGCGCGACTCCATCGACTGGGCAGGCGAGCAAGACTGGTCGAACGGAAACGTGGGCACTTGGGGCATGTCGTACCTCGCCATGAGTCAACACCAGGCGGCGAGCCTCAAACCGAAACACCTCACGGCGATGATCGCCATCGGCACCGACGTTGATCTGTACGAAGAAGTGGCCTACGGCGGCGGAATCTTCAACGAGCAGTTCTGGTCGATCTGGAAGATGTCAGGAATCATGCCGGCCGTCGTCGGTGAACCCGACGTCGCCGATTTCACGACCACGCTGAAGAAGCTGCCTTTTCGCGACTCAGACCCCGAAACCGCCTTCGGCCCGCGGGCGAACATCTTCATGAGCCCAGACCTCAGCGACGTGACGGTTCCGCTCTGGGCGGTCGCGGCGACAACCCACGTCGCTCACTTTCACCAGCTCGGCGGCAGCGGGGCCTACCTTGCCACGCCCACCCCGAACAAGAAGTTTGACTTCTGGGAAGACTGGTTTCAGAAGGCCTACGCGGCCGAAACGGTTGCGAGCCACAAGGCGTTCTTCGACCACTGGCTGAAGGGCATCGACAACGGCATCATGAGCGAGCCGCCGATTCGCCTCGAAGTGCGCACCGGCAACGGCGCATCGTTCGTGCTGAGTGAACACGAGTGGCCTGTCGCCCGCACGCAGTACACCCGGTGGTATCTGGATGCCGCGGCCGCCGACTGGGCAGGCACGAGCGCGCGCTCAGACTTCTTGACATTGGCGGCAACCGAGCCTGCCACCGAGCGCGACGCGAGCTACTCTGCCGAGGTAGCACTTTTGCCGCCGGGCGTGGGAGCGGCCATCCGTCTCGACCCTGCTTCACCCCAGTCGCACCCGAGCGTGAACGGCATCTCGTTCATCAGCGAGCCGCTCACCGAAGATCTGGTGCTCGCGGGCTACGGTAAGGCCGGCTTCTGGGTGTCGTCGAGCAGCACCGACCTCGACATCTACGTGTCAGTGCGGGCTGTAAGCGAAGATGGCCGCGAGGTCGACTACACCAGCTTCGCCACCATGGGGTTCGGCGATCGGCCGACGCCCTTGATGAAAGGCTGGCTGAAGGCGTCGCACCGCACGCTCGACCCCGAGCGCAGCACCGAGTACAGCCCCAAGCACACCCACCGGGTGGCCGACTACGCGCCGCTGACCCCTGGCGAGCTGGTGCCTGTCGAGATCGAGTTGATTCCCAACACGGGGCTGGTTCGCGCGGGGCACCGTCTGCGCGTCGACATTCAGCCTTACGACGGGGTGGCCCACGGCATGCATCACGCCTACGACCCGAGCTACCACGACGGCGCGACGAACACGGTCTTCACGGGCGGAGTGCACCCCGGCTACATACAGCTGCCGATCATCCCGCGCTGACCAGAGCGGTCAGGCGTTCGCTCGCCAGCCACAGGTCTTCGGCGTTGCCGTGGTCGTACGAGAGGGGTGACGATTTCATGATGGTGCCGCGGTCGATGTAGGCGCCCGTGGTGTCTGCGAACTCGGTGCCTGTGACGAGCGATGCGAGCGTGGCGCCAGATTCGGCCGCAGTGCTGCGTTTGCCTATGAGGGCGCCTATGACGGGGCCTATGACCCGCACTGCGGCATGATGGGGCCATGAAACTGCTGTTGATGGCCGACACCCACGTGCCCAAGCGCGCGCGGGCGTTGCCCGACGAGGTGTGGCGGGCGGTCGACGAAGCCGACGTGGTGATTCACGCCGGTGACTGGGTGGATGCCGCCACCCTCGACGCACTCGAGTCGCGGGCGGCGAGGCTCGTCGGCGTGGTGGGCAACAACGACGGCGCCGAACTGCGCGTGCGCCTGCCCGAGGTCGCGCGGTTGACGCTCGACGGTCTGCGGTTCGCGGTGGTGCATGAGACCGGCGCCGCATCCGGTCGCGAACGTCGCGCGGACGAGGCCTTCCCGGGCATCGATGTGCTCGTCTTCGGGCATAGCCACATTCCTTGGAACACCCTGACCCCCGCGGGCACACGGATGCTCAACCCCGGCTCGCCGACAGACCGCCGCCGTCAGCCCCACGGCACCTACCTCACCGCGGTCATCGCCGATGGCGCCCTCACCGACCTGACCCTCCACCCCATCAAGCAGCCGTACGGACTGCGGCGCACGTGACATTGCCGACACAGAGCAAAAGCGCTTGTTATAGTTTGTTATAGAACCCCAGAAGTATAACAATCTATAACAAAGGATCGTGGTGCAACCCAGCCCATACACACCCGGCGAGGTGGCCAGTAGTGTGCCCGGCCGGGTGCTTCAACTCGCCGAGTTTGAAGAGCGACTCTCGTACCTGGTCGACCTCAAACGACTCGTCGGCCGCATTCACGTGGATCTTGCACCTCGCGGGTTTGGCAAGACTTCACTGCTGAGACAGTACCAACGCCGTGCCACAGAGCGCGATGTGCTGACAATCTGGGTGACCGCGGGCGAAGAGCTGGGCCTCATCGGGCAGATAGTCGCGGCAATCCGCACCGCGACAGCGGGCTGGGGCGCCAAGAATCGCGCGCGATTGGTGGGCTTGCTCGACTCGCTCGCGCTCAGCGTGGGTGTTCCGGGTTTCGCTAAACTCGACGCAACATTCGACAGAAAACCCGGGGTCGCACAGCCTGTCGGGGTTCGCGAATTCGAACAAGTGATCCGTACGACAGCGGGTCAGGGCGACTCCGCTGGCTTGGTTCTTTTCATCGATGAGATTCAGGCCGCCGACGCGGCAGGCCTTCGAACGTTGGCTTATGCATGGCAACATTTGCAAGCCGAAGGTACAGATGTGCCCGCGGCTGTGTTCGCTGCTGGTCTGCCCGACGCCCCAGAGAAAATATCCGCGGTCGTCACCTTCGCCGAGCGAATCGCGTTTCGACCGCTCGAGCGGCTCAGCGCAGACGCCGAGGAGATCGCCATCGGCGTTCCCGCCCAGCTCCTCGGGGTTTCTTGGCAGACAGACGCCCTTGTCTCGGCCGTCGAAGTGGCGGGCGGCTACCCGTATACGCTGCAGCTCATCGCAGACGCTTCATGGTCCGCGGCGGGCAGGCCCGACTCCGGCGGCGAGATCACGGTTGACGACGTACGCGAGGGGCAGCAGGCGATGCGCGGTGACCTCGACGCACTCTTCCGCGCTCGATGGTCGAACGCGACGCCGCTTGAGCGCGATCTGATGACGGCAATGGCAGAGTTCGGTGACGCGCCAGTCGGTCGGGCCGAACTCGCACAGCGCCTCGGGGTGACGATAGCGAGTTTCTCCGTTCCCCGTGCGCGATTGATCGACAAAGGGTTCATTCAAGCTTCAGCGCGAGGGATGCTCGAATTCACGATTCCCGGATTCGCTTCGTTCGTTCGAGAACGGCAAGAGTAAGGCGTCTGCGAGTCTGCGGTGGGTATGATCCGAGGGTGACCGTGACCGCTGAGGGGCTCGCCGAACTGCGTGGGGGGCTGCTCGCGTTCTGCTACCAATTGCTCGGTTCGCCGTTCGATGCCGAAGACGCCGTGCAAGACACGCTCGAGCGAGCGTGGCGCGCGCGTGGGTCGTTCGATCCGGCCGTCGCGGCGCTCACGACGTGGGTCTTTCGTATTGCGCGCAACGTCTGCTTCGACCGGTTGCGGGATGCGCCCCGGCGGCCGCTGCCTCGTGACCTGAGCGAGCCCGGCATCGACGTGGGCGCGCCACTCGTGCCGGCGTTCGACGTGCCGTGGCTGATGCCCGCCCCCACGAAGTGGTTCGACGAATCTGGGCCTGAGCGCGCTGTCATCAGGGCAGACAGCGTACGACTCGCCGTCACTGCGGTGCTTCAGGCCCTGCCGCCGCGGCAACGTGGGGTTTTCATTCTTCGTGATGTGTTCGGATATTCGGCAGCCGAGACGGCGGCCGTTCTCGAAATCAGTGTGGCCGCAGCCAATTCGGCGCTGCAGCGGGCGCGGGTGGCGATCGGCGACCGAACTGCTCGCCCGGCGCCGTTGAGCAGCGACGCGGTCGAGCGCTACGCACGCGCCATCGAACGGGCAGACGTCACGGCCCTCGCAGGCTTGGTCGCCGATGACGTTCTCTTCGAGATGCCACCCGTGCCGCAGTGGTCGATCGGCCGCGAAACCTATGCGGCCTTCATGGCCCAGCTGTTCGTCTGGCGCGGGTCGAGCTGGGCAACCCGGCCGATTTCTGCGAACGGGCAGCCAGGCTTTCTGCTCTACCTCGTCACCGCCGCCGGCCTCGAGCCGCACACCGTTCAAGTATTCGAAGCGGATGCCGCCGGCCAGAGAATCGGGCACGTGCTGGTCTACCAAGACCCTCGTCTGTTCGCTCTCTTCGAGAACGAGTTCGTCGTCGACCGATGAGTTTCGGTGTTGTCGCTCGTAAACCTTGGTGAAGCATCCATTCGCCGGCAGCGATTCTGCGCTCGCCGGCCCCCAGGCAAGGAGCCCACACCATGGCACGCATCATCGTTGCGCAATTCATCACTCTCGACGGCGTGATCGAAGACCCCGACGGGTCTGACGGCACCCCGTTCGGCGGCTGGGCGTTCAGGCACGGCCGCGAAGCGGTCGCAGGCGACAAGTTCGGCTACGGCTCGATCTTGCAGACCGGCGTCTTTCTGTTCGGCCGCACGACCTGGCAGCACTTCTCGACGCTCTGGCCGGGGCGCGACGATTCCTTCGCGAAGGCGCTCAACGCGGCCGACAAGGCGGTGGCCACTCGGTCAGAAGTGGATGCCGCCCAGTGGCAGAATTCCCGCGTCGTCGACGGCGACGTGCTCGAGTGGGCGCGGCGAGAGGCGGCGCATCGCGACGTGGTGGTGATCGGCAGCAGTTCGCTGGTCGACCTCTTTGTGGAGGCCGGGGCTGTCGGCGAGTACCGGTTGCGCGTGTTTTCGACGGCCGCGGGCGCGGGGCGCCGGCTGTTCCCGCGTGGTCAGCGGCTCGAGCTGGTCAGCGCCGAGCGCATGGGGCCGACAGTTCTCACGATTTACACGCCCGAGGGGTGAGCCGGGCATCCTGCGGCCGGGGCCACCGCCGACCGGAACCGACGTAACCGGAGGCGAACCGGGGCACGTCGACGAAAGGATGCCGGGCGATCAGGCACGTCGACAAAAGGGTGCCGGGCGATCCAGGCAACCTTTCAGCCCCCGGTTACCAGGGCAGCGGGCCCTCGTTACCGACGAAGGTGCCGGTCTGGCCATCGGGGCCGAGTTGCGCCAGCTGCACGATGATCTCGGCGCCCTGCTCGACGGTGTTGATTTGCATTCCCGAGGCGCGCAGTTCGTCGATGGAGGGCGCGTCGGCGGGGCGCGGCCCGGTGAATTCGGTGGCGGTGAGACCGGGCGTCGCCGAATTCACGCGCCAGCGGGGGTGCGCCTGGGCGTACTGGATGGTCAGCATGTTGAGGGCCGCCTTCGACATGGGGTAGGCGAGCATGCTCCAGCGGGTATCCGGGCTCGCGTTCAGTGTGAGCGACCCGACGGCGCTCGACACGTTCACGACGACCGGGGTCTCGCTCGCCTCGAGCAGCGGAGTGAACGCATCGAGCACGGCAGCCGCGCCGAACACATTCGTGTCGAACACGAGGCGCAGGTCGTCGATGGTCGCCTCGCCCGGCGGCCGCTGGGCTCCCGCGATTCCGGCGTTGTTCACAAGCACATCGAGCGCCCCGGCCTCCGAGCGAATGCGCGCGACAGCTTCGGCGATGGAGGCGGCGTCAGTAGCGTCGAGTTGAATCGGCGTGGCGCCGATCTCGGCGGCGACCTCGGTGCCGCTCTCGAGATTGCGGGCGCCGAGGTAAACGGTGTGGCCGGCTGCCGCGAGACGTCGGGCGACTTCGCGCCCGACCCCACGAGTGGCTCCGGTGACAAGTGTGGTGGTCATAGTTCAATTCTGCACCCGTGCCACGGTGTCTGCCCCGGTCGGCCGTTCGGCGCGCATTCCTTGCGTGGGCGGGTCGTCGTCGGCGTACTCAGCGGCCGCCACTCGCAATGTAGTGCTGGCCGTCGTAATGCAGGTCGAGAGTGGCGATGACGCCACCCTCGAACGTGAAGAATTCGGCGAACCGCACCTCGCCGCCAGGCAGAGTGGAGTCATACAGCACGGCCGAGGCGGTGTCATCGTGAACTTCGCGCACGATGTCGATGCTCTGCACCGTGGCGATGAAACCGCTCACCCCGTGCAAGAAGCCCTCGGTGGAGTCGGGGCGGTGGCCGGCGAGCGATCCGGTGAAATCGAGGTGCGGCGAGAGTATCGGGCGCAGCGTGTCGCCCGTACCGAACTCCGCCGGGCCGCCGGTGAGAATTCGGTAGTACTCCTGCAGCGCCTCGGGCGCTGAGGCTGAAAGGGATTTCGACATGTTGCTTCCTTCCTTCGTTGAATTACTATAAAATATGAAGTGCAAAGTTGATTTTGTCAAGTAGGGATGTTCATGAAATCGTATGGGCAATTGTGCTCAGCCGCGCGTGCTCTCGACATCGTCGGTGATCGGTGGAATCTGCTCATCGTGCGCGAGCTGCTCATTCGGCGGCAGATTCGATTCACCGACCTGCAGGCCGGGCTGCCGGGCATCGCCCCGAATCTCCTCGTCTCACGGCTGCGCGAGCTAGAGGAGAACGGAGTCGTGCGGCGCGACACCGCAGTCGCGCCTGCCACCGGGCTGCTCTACGCCCTCACCGAGCGCGGCCGTGAACTCGACGGCGTGGTGCGCGAACTGGTCAAGTGGGGCGCGCCGACCATCGTCGATGCCCCACCCGACGCCACCTTTCAGATGCACTGGCTCAGCCTGCCGGCCCGGTTCTTGCTGAAAGACTCACGCCCAGACGACGCCCCCATCACCATTCGGTTCGGCGACCCGCGCGACGGTTTCGACCTCGTCGTGGCGAACGGAACGACCGCCGTCGAACCCTGCCGCCTCGATGCCACTCCCGGGGCGACCGTCACCGGCCCTGGCCTATCTCTCGTCGGCCTTCTGCAGGGCGCGATTCCCCTGGCGGGCGCGGCCGCCTACGGCATCACAGTCGACGGCGCACCGGATGCTCTACCGAGGGTTCTGCCCAGCTCGCGTTGAGCATCCCGCTATCGGTACGGGCGAAAAAAGGCGCGCAACTCTTCGGCGTACAGATGCGGCTCTTCGAACGGCGCGAAGTGGCCGCCGCGAGCTGGCCGCGAGACCCGAACAACGTTCGCCGTGCGCTCGAGCCACGCTTGGGGTGGTGTCAGAATGTCGCCCGGAAAAAGCGCAAAGCCCGAAGGTACTTCTACCCGACGTGCGAGCTGCGCTGGGGCGATAGCGCCATTTGCGCTGTACATTCGCATCGACGAACCGATGGTCTGCGTCAGCCAGTAGATCGTGAGATTGGTGAGAATCTCGTCTTTCGTGAAGCTGTTCTCGATGCTGCCGTCGCTATCGCTCCACGCGCGCAGTTTCTCGACGATCCAGGCCGCCAAACCCGCGGGCGAGTCGGTCAGCCCCACGGCGGCGGTCTGCGGTTTGGTGCGGTGCAGAGCGGCGTAAGCGCCCTCGCTTTGCCCCCATGAGGCGCCGCGGGCAATCCAGGCGCGCTCTTCGGGCGTGAGTTCGGCCACGTCGCCCGTGAAGAGTGGAACACCGGCATCCATTCGGTGCACGGCGACCACTCGGTCGGGGTGATCGAGCGCGAGGTAACGGCTCACGTGGCTGCCGATATCTCCGCCTGCCGCGCCGAAGCGCGCATAGCCGAGTCGCGTCATGAGTTCAGCCCAGAGGCCAGCGACCGCGATTGAATCGAGGGGCGCCCCCGGGAGTCGATCAGAGTAGCCGAAGCCCGGCATGTCGGGCACGATGACGTCGAACGCGTCGGCTGGGTCGGCGCCCTGCGCACCGGGGTCTATCAGTAACTCGATGACCTTCGAATAGCGCCAGAACGAATCGGGCCAGCCGTGGCTCAGTACAATGGGCAGCGCCGAACCAGTACGCCCAGCGGCACGAGCGTGTACGAAGTGGATGCCCGTGCCCCCCACCTCGACACGAAACCGCGGCAACTCGTTGAGACGTTTCTCCGCCCCCAGCCAATCGAACTCCTCAGCCCAGTAGCTCACCAGTTCACGAATGTAGCCCACGTCGGTGCCGAGCGACCACCCCGCCTCTTCGGGCTGATCGGGCAACTGCGTTGCACGTAGCCGTGCACGTAAGTCGTCGAGCGCTGCCGGGTCTGTGTGCGAGACGAACGGCTGCGGGTCGTGCGACGGTGCTGACACGCGCGTCAACCGCCCGGGTTCTGCGCGACGGGGGCCTCGAGGGCGAGGTCTGACGAGATGGCTTCGCCGAGCATCCGCAGACCGTCTGCAGTGGGGTGTACATCGTCGGATTGCATGAGGTCGGGCCGGCCGGCGAGGGGCTGGCCGATATCGACGTAGGTTGCGCCCGTAGCATTCGCCGCGATGACGAGCGCGGAGTCGACGGAGTCGAGCTGCGGGGGAGCCGTCGTGTCGCCCCAGAACGCGCTCAGGGCGATGATCTGGGCCTGCGGCAGTGCGGCGCGCAACGACTGCATTGTGCTGAGGGTCGCCGCTGCCAGTGCCGAGTCGTCTTGGCCGAGGTCGTTGCTGCTGGCCGAGATGATGACGACGGAGGGGCTCAGGGTTTGGGCCTCATCGACCTGAGCCTGAAAGGTGTTGTCGTCGTTGCCGAGCTGCAGAAATCCGGTGCCGTCGACGGCGAGGTCGGTGAGCTGCCAGTTGTTCTGCTCGGCGGCCACGAGGGGCCAGGCCTCGGCGGGGTCGACGCCGTGGCCGTCCATGATCGAATCGCCGATAGCGACGACGGTGGGGCCGGGCGCTGCGTCAGCGGCTGGCGAGCTCACCAGCGGAGTGGAAAAGGGTGCGGTGGTTTGCGAAGCGCCAGCTGTGCCGGATGTGCCGGATGTGCCAGCTGCGTCAGGTGCGCCCGATGCGACGGCTGCGCTCGGCGTGCTCGTGGGCCCGGCCTCGGGTCTCGCCAACGCTGAGTGCGAAGTGCTGAGGCTGAAAGCCATCACCAGAGCGACCGCGGCAACGGTTGCCGGAACGAGAATGGCCAGGCGGGTGCGAGAGCGGGCGTTCACAGATTCTCACCTCCGTCGTCACCTACCACGCTACTCTCTCTGCGGCTGGTGAGCCCTGTCGCCGGGTTCTCGATGCTACCGTGACGCAGTTCGCGATGCGACCGCGACGCAGTTCGTGATGGCACCGGGCGAGCGTACGATGTTCGGCAGGATGCACGGAGAAGATGGAGCTACCCGAATGACCCGACCACCCCTGACCATCGGCTACAAGGCTTCGGCCGAACAATTCACCCCGAGCCAGCTGCTCGACTTCGGGGTGCTTGCCGAACAGGCCGGTTTCGAATCGATCTTCATCTCTGACCACCTGCAGCCGTGGCGGCACACGGGCGGCCACGCCCCTGCCGCTATTCCATGGATGGGCGCGCTCGGGGCCCGCACTGAGCGCATCGTGATGGGAACGTCGGTGCTGACTCCGACCTTCCGATACCACCCCGCCGTGATTGCTCAGGCGTTCGGCACCCTGGGGGCGATGTTTCCTGAGCGCGTCATACTCGGGGTCGGTACGGGTGAATCGCTGAATGAGTCTGCCCTGGGCATCCCGTGGCCTGACATCAAAGAGCGTTTCGCCAGGCTGAAAGAGGCCGTTCAGCTCATTCAGCAGCTCTGGCGCGACGAGCGCGTCACGCACCACGGCGAGTATTACACCGTCGAGAACGTCACCATTTACGACCGGCCCGAGAAGCCTGTGCCTATCTACATCGGGGCGTCGGGGCCGGCCGCTACCAGGCTCGCCGGGCGTATTGCCGACGGGTTCATCACCACCTCGGGCAAAGCGCCGAGTCTCTACGCCGACACGCTCGTGCCCGCGCTCGAAGACGGCATCGAGAAGGGCGGGCGTGCCGAGAAAGACGTCGACCGGCTGATGGAGATGAAGGTCTCGTTCGACCACGACGGCGACCGTGCCCTCGAAGACACGCGGTTCTGGGGAGCGCTCGCGTTGAGCCCCGAAGAGAAGGTCAGCGTCGAAGACCCGTCAGAGATGGAGCGCTTGGCCGACGAGCTGCCCATCGAACGGGTGGCGTCGCGCTGGATCGTGTCGACGGATGCCGATGAGCACGTCGAACGCATTCAGCAGTACATCGACCTCGGCTTTCGGCACCTCGTGTTTCATGCCCCCGGCCACGACCAGGCGCGGTTCATCAAGCTGTACGGCGAAGAGGTCATTCCTCGCTTGCGCGCCCTCGAGCTCGACTGACTCGTTGATGACCGAAGCGCCCCTCAACCCTGCGCCGCCCCGCGGTACCGCGTCATCGGAGCCCACGCGGCTCGTGCTGAATCTCTTCGAAATGAACACCGTGGGGCACATCACCCATGGTCTCTGGCGTCAGCCCGGCAACAATCGGTCGCGTTACGCCGACCTGTCGTATTGGATCGAGCTTGCGACGCTGGCAGAGCAGGGCGGATTCGACACGATCTTTCTGGCCGACGTGCTCGGGGCGTATGACGTTTACCAAGGGTCTGCGGAGGTCGCTCTTCGTGAGGGCATTCAGATTCCGAACAACGACCCGATGCTGCTGATACCGGCGATGGCGGCGGTCACCGAGCACCTCGGGTTCGGAGTTACGTTCTCGACGAGCTACGAGCCTCCGTTCGCTTTCGCCAGGCGCATGTCGACGCTCGATCACCTCACGAACGGGCGCGTGGGCTGGAACGTCGTCACCTCGTATCTGCCCAACGCTGCGCGCAACTTCGGGCTGACCGACCAGATTCCGCACGACGAGCGGTACGAAATTGCTGACGAGTTTCTCGATGTGGTCTACAAGCTATGGGAGGGTTCGTGGGATGACGATGCGGTCGTGGGCGATTCGGTGACGGGTGTCTATACCGACCCCAGCAAGGTTCGGGCGATCAATCATGTCGGCGAGCATTTCAGGGTGGCCGGCCCGCATCTTTCTGAACCATCGCCGCAGCGCACTCCGGTCATCTTTCAGGCGACAGGCTCGAAGGTAGGCATCGAGTTGGCCGGCCGGCACGCCGAAGTCATCTTCACGGGCGGCCGCGCGCCGGGCGACGCGGCACGAAACGTGGCCGCCATACGCGCTGCGAACGAACGAAACGGCAGGCTCGCTACCGACACCAAGTTCGTCGTGCAGGCGGCCGTGATCGTGGGCCGAACAGATGCGGAGGTCGCCGAAAAACTCGAGCGGTACCGCCGATTCACCAGCGTGCAGGGCACGTTCGTTCAGCAGAGCATCCCGTTCGATCCGCTGCTGCACCCGGCCGACATCACGGTTCGTGAAGCGCTCGAGCGTGAGGGTCTCTTCGACCTCATCGAGGCCGGCGGCCTGCCATTGAACATGGCGGTCGGGCAGTTTGCGGCGAGCCTCGATCAGGCTTGGCAGAAGCACTTCTTCGTGGCGGGAACACCAAAGGTAGTCGTCGACGAAATCGAGCGCTGGTTAGCCGAAGAGAACATCGACGGCATCAACCTGCGGCAGTACCACAGCTTCGAGACGTTGCGCGATTTCGTCGAGCTCGTGGTGCCCGAGCTGCGGCGACGGGGGCTCGTATCGACGTCGCGCCCCGCGGGTGAGACTCTGCGCGAGCGGCTGTTCGGCGCCGGCCCGCGCCTGCCAGGGCGACACCTCGCGGCGCGCTATCGCGGCGGCGCGAACCTCGACGTGCCGCCGCCACCCTTCACGCACTGAGCGTGCTCGTCAACTCCGCTCGCGAGACCGTGCGGTACGGCGCCGGGTCGAAGTGACCGTTCTGGGCGCGAAAAGATGCAGCCGTACCCGGCCAGAGCAGGGTCTGCCGGCCACTTCGTGCGTCGAGGTACCAGCTCGAGCATCCACCGCGCAGCCATACCGTTTCGGCGCTCGTTCTGTCGAGCTCGGCTGTGTACGACTGTTCGGCGTCGGCGCTCACCTCGAGCGTCTCGCGGGCATCGGCCAGCGCACCCAGAATGTAGTCGATCTGGGTTTCGATCATCACGATCGACGAGTTGTGGCCGAGGCTGGCGAGCGGGCCGTCGATGATGAACAGGTTCGGAAAGCCATGCACAGCGGTCGACGCGAATGCCGTCATGCCGCCGGCCCAATGCTCGGCGAGCGTCTGACCGCCGAGCCCGTGAACGAGCCGCGCGAACGCCAGCTCGGTCGCCTCGAACCCGGTGGCCAGCACGAGTACGTCGAGTTCGAACGACGCTCCCGAGCCGGCTGTGGCGACGCGCCCCTCGACACTCACGAGCGGCGAGGTTTCGAGGGTGACCTGTGTCGACGCCATCGCCGGGTAGTAGTCGCTTGAGATCAGCACTCGCTTGCAGCCGATCTCGTAGTCGGGCGTCAGCTGCCGCCGCAGTACGGGGTCGTCGACCTGCGCTTCGAGGTGAGCCAGCGCCCGCGCACGATGGCTTCGCGCGGCATTGCTGTCGTGCAGTTTCTGCGCGAACCCCTGCTCGGCCTCGGCGAAGTATTCGGCGCGCCGAGCGTCGAGCGACTCCGGATGCTCGGCGAATCGGGCCCGCTCGGCCTCACTGAAAGCGCGATCGAGCCGCGCAATCACGTACGGCGCACTGCGCTGAAACACCACTACTTCGGCGCCTAGCGCAACCAGCTGCGGAACCACCTGAACCGCTGATGCCCCCGTGCCCACCACGCCCACGCGTTTTCCGGAGACATCGACATCGTGTCGCCATTCGGCGGTGTGAAACTGCGGCCCTTCGAACGTTTCTAGCCCGTCGATCGCGGCGATGCGCGGCTCAGAAAGCCGGCCGGCCGCGCTGATCAGCACCCGCGCGGTGAACGCCCCGCGAGAGGTGGTCAGGTGCCAGAGGTTCTGCCGGGCATCCCACCGCGCATTCTGCAGGGAGGTGCCGAAGCGGATGCTCGGCAGCAAACCCTCGCTTGCGGCGACCTCGCGCAGATACCCGTGTATCTCGGATCCCGAAGCGAACACCCGCGACCAGTCGGCCTTCTGGCGAAACGAAAACGAGTAAAGCTGAGACGGAATGTCGCAAGCGACGCCCGGGTAGGTGTTTGCGCGCCAGGTGCCGCCCACGTCGTCGGCGCGCTCGAGAATGAGAAACGTGCGCTCGGCCTGGCGGCGCAGGCGCACGCCCATGCCAAGCCCGGCGAACCCGGCGCCGATGATGATGACGTCGGCGTGAGTGCTGCTCGCGTCACTCACCGTTGGGCGTCTCGTACAGTGTTGTGCGTTGGCGGGCTTCTCGGCCGAGGGCAGCCGCGATGGCATGAGCGTCTGCGACGGTAAGGGTTCGGCCGTCTTCTGGCCCGGCAGCGGGATTCAGGGTTCCGTCGAGCAGGAGCCCACCGAGGTCATCGGCGCCGCCTCGCAGCACCGCGGTCGTGGTGGCGAGGCCCAGCTTCGTCCATGCGGCCTGAATGTGGTCGATGCGCCCCGCGAGCATCAGCCGGCTGACGGCGTGCACCGCTCGGGTCTCCCGAAGGTCGGGGCCCGAGCGCCGCCGCGCCGCGAGTTCCGACAGCGTCGGCTCCGCGTCGGCGCTAGACGGCGTCGGCCACACATCGAAGGCCTCGGATCCCCGCCGCGCGTCGACGCCAGATGGCTCCGGCTGCGGTAGCGGCTGTGCGTCAGCAGCAACGAACGGCATGGGGATGAACTCGGTGAAGCCACCCGTCGCATCCTGAATCGATGCGAGCGCGCGCAGGTGCGCGACCTGCTGCGCGGGGCTCTCGACGTGGCCGTAGACCATGGTCGCGGTCGACCGCAGGCCGGCGCGGTGAGCCGCAGTGAGGTTGCTGATCCATTCGGCAACCGGCATGTCGGTGCTTGCACTCAGCTCGGCCCGAACGGCGTCGTCGAGAATTCGGGCGCCCGTACCCGGAACAGAATCGACCCCAGCCGCGCGCAACGCCACCAGGTACTCGTCGAGAGACAACCCCGCGCGGGCAGCGCCATCTGCCAACTCAGCTGGCCGAAAGGCATGCAGGTGGATGCCGGGTGCCCCGGCCTTCACGGCACGCGCCAGGTCGAAGTACGCGGTCGCCCCGAGGTCACGGTGCGCCAGGCCCTGCATGCAGATTTCGGTCGCCCCGAGCATCCACGCCTCGGCCGTCAGCGCCGACACGTCGTCGAGGGTCAGCGTCGCCGCGATGTCGAGACGCGGCGCGGTCGGCGCCGGGCTGGCCACAGTCGCAAGAGCCGGAGATGCCAGGGTGCGCCCCGCAAGAGTATGTGCCACCCCAGTCGCATCGCCCCGCCGAGCGCGAACGAGCGTCGCATCGAGGTTGCGATTCACCGCGTAGGTGAGGGTCGACCCGAGTCGCGTCTCGCGAACCGAGTCAGCGAGATCTGTCAGCGCGTCGAGTTCGGCCTCCGTCGCAGACAGCAGAAGCACGTAGTCGGCATCATCAAGTTCCGCGGGCGTGCGCTCGGCAGCCGCGAGCACAGCGGCAAACCCGGAATCGCGGGCGACAGAGGAATGACGGGGCGCCAGTTCAGCTTGACCGACCGGCTGCGGCCGAGCATCCGCTCGCGCCAGCCCCGACGCGTCGGCCAGGGCAAGCACGGCCGGCAGCACGCCCTCATCGATCCACTCTTCGGGTTCGCGCACGAAATGTGGGTGCGCCGTCAGTCGTTCGCGCAACTCGAACCCGCTCGACGAAGTCAGCCGCGCCAGCTCGTCGATCTGCGGCCACGGCCGCTCGGGGTTCACGTGATCGGGCGTCAGCGGGCTGACCCCGCCCCAATCGTCGATTCCGGCCCGAATCAGCAGCGCCAATTCGGCCGCGTCGGTGAGGTTCGGCGGAGCCTGAATGCGCGCATTCGCTCCCATCACGAGCCGCGTCACCGCTACCGCCGCGATGTACTCCTCAGTCTCGAGGTCGATCTCGTGCATCATCGCCGTAGCGTCTTTGGCCCGAAAGTTCTGCACAATGGTCTCTTGAATGTGCCCGTGCAGGCGAGCGGATGCCCGTATAGCCAGCATCGAATCAACCCGTTCGGCGTAGTTCTCACCGATGCCGAACAGCACCCCGGTGGTGAACGGAATCTTCGAGCGCCCCGCATCGTCGAGCACCCGCAGCCTGACGGCTGGGTCTTTGTCGGGCGAGCCGTAGTGCGCGCCGCTCTTCTCCGACCAGAGCCGCGTTGCGGTGGTCTCGAGCATCATGCCCATCGACGGCCCGACCGGTTTGAGGCGCTGCATTTCGGCCCACGTCATCACCCCGGGGTTGAGATGCGGTAGCAGCCCTGTCTGGGCGAGCACCTGCTCGGCCGCGTCGCGCACGTAGTCGAGGGTGGAATCGTAGCCGTGCGCATCCAGCCACTCGCGTGCCGCCGGCCAGCGGTTCTCGGGACGGTCGCCGAGCGTGAACAGCGCCTCTTTGCAACCCATCGCCGCCCCCTGCCGGGCGACCTCGATCACCTCATCGATAGGCAAAAACGGCGCCTTGCCCTCTTTGGCCAGCTTGCCGGGCGTCGACACGAAAATGCAGTAGTGGCAGCGGTCTTGGCAGAGGTGCGTCAGCGGAATGAACACCTTGCGCGAGTATGTAATGACGCGCGGCCGGCCCGCGGCCGCAAGACCCTCATCGCGCAGGGCGCTCGCGATGTCGAGCAGTTCTTCGAGACGCCGCCCCCTGGCGTGCAGTAGCGTCTCGGCGGTGTGTGCGTCGGGAGTCTCCGCCCGGGCACTCACCAGGGCGCGCGCAATCGCATCGTCGCTGGGCGTGAACGCCTGGCTCACGGCCGGTTCGGCGATCGTTCGGGAGTTACCGATCGCCGGCAGTCGAACGGCGGGCATGTGTTCCTACTCTGTATCGATCGTCAAACGCACGGTGTCGTTTCAGACTATCCGAGCGAACTGCACCCAGCTGAAGGTGTTCGTAGGTGCGCGTTCAACTCGCTCGCACGCGACGACCGATGCGCTCGTTCAAGCGGTCGAGCTCATCCATCACCTCTTGAGCCACCCATACCCGGTCGCGACGCTTACCCGTGAGTTCGCGCAGCACCGAGCTTCTGGTGAGGCGGTCGAGCGCCAGAAACGTCGTCGACGTCGAGGCGCTCGAGAGAGTGGATGCCCGCGCCGACGTCAAGACGGGAACAGCAAGCAAGCTCTCGATGATGTGCTCGTCGGCCGACCCAGAGCGCGGCTCTGCCAGTGCCTTCCACTGAGCGGGCAACGCGGCGAGAGCGGCGGCCGATTTCACGGCCTCTGTTGATGCCAATGAGGCAGACCGCGCGAGGTAGGCGACGAATTCGTCTGCGGCACCTTCGCGGTAGTCGTTGACGAGTGAGAAGTACCTCGTCGTATCGGCCAGCATCGCAGACGCGATCGGTGGCACCGTCGTGGTGGTCAGGCCGCGTCGGCGCAGCACCGCCGAAATGAGTGCGCGCCCGATGCGCCCGTTGCCGTCGGTGAAGGGGTGGATCGACTCGAACTGTGCATGGGCAATTGCGGCCTGGGCGATGGCCGAAATGTCGTCACGGGCACAGAAGGCCAGCAGATCATCCATCAGGCCTGGCAGACGTGAAGGGGCTGGCGGAACGTGGATTGCATCGCGAGGGGTGTAGTCGCTGCCGCCGATCCAGTTCTGCACGTCTCTGATGCGCCCGGCGTACGACGATTCGGTGAGATCATCGGCCATCAGGGCTCGGTGGGCGTGGAGCATGTCGTCGAGGTTGATTCTGCCCGCCTCGCCTACCGCGTCTACGAAGGCAGTGAGCGCCGTGATGGCTGCTACGGTCTCGTCGGCCGACCGGCTTGCCACTGAGCCTGCCATTGATCGAAGAAACTCGTCGGGGGCGGCATCGATGCTCTCGATCTTCGATGACGCCACCGACTCTGTGCGAATGAGAAAGCCACCCAGCCCGCTCAGGTATGTTCCCGCTCCGGCGTCGAGCGAGGAGACATCGGCCGCCGCGCGCTCGAGCAGCGCGGCCGTTTCTGTCGAGGGCCGAAATTCGAGCCGGGCGATACGGGGCGGAATCGAAGCAGAGTAGCTCGAAAAATCCCGGTCTTCGCGTGGCGGCGAGCCTTGGTGGTAGCTACGCGAACTCCATGTCAGAACTTCGCGCTCGTGCGGCGGCCATGTGTCGTCGGGTTGCGGTAGGCCTGTGCTGTTTATCGCTCTCGCTTCTGTGTTGCGTGCCACTGCCATAGGAATAGCCTATCTCGTTATTCCGATTTATCACCAAAATAGGAATAGCAGCCTTTACTATTCCGATTTACGGCCAAAATCGGAATAATGATTATCGCTATTCCGACAGCGTGGATGCCCGGCCGCCCCGAGGGCGCCCTCTGGTACGACGTGCCCCTCATCGGCTATGTGAACACGTGGATCACCGGCCCCTCGCGGGCTTACGTCGTGCCCCACGTAGCGGTCGCGCTCTTCGGGTAACGCCGCCTTCATGGGCTTCTCGGAGTGGCGCGAGCGTCGTCGCCGCCTCGGTAAACATAACCCTGAATCCTCGGTAAACGCGACCCTCAGGTCGCCGAAGCGCTGAAAATCGGCTCACGCCTGGGCGAAGTAGAGGTGCGAGTGCAGGCGGCAGCCGGGGTTGAAGAATGCGCCGCACCGAGGGCAGTCGTCAACGCCGAGGTACTCGGCGATGGTCAGTTCTGAGTCGCACACACCGCAGAGCACCGCCGGGGTGTCGAACGCCGCGACCGGCCACGTGCGGGCCGGATGACCCGCCGCTTCTTCGTGGCAGAGGTGGCACGGGTAATAGTCGCCGCAGCAAGCGAATTTGATTGCGATCACGTCGAGCGCCGAGTGATAGTGGATGCACCGGGTCTGCTCATCGACTACGGCTCCGTGAATGCGCACCTCAGTTCACCCCGCGCGCGGTCAGCGCATCGCCGAGCTCATCGGCGTGCTTCAGTGACACCACCAGAAACGGAATCACGAATGAAACGAGCCCTGCCCGAACGCCCCGCGCGCGCTGTGCCTCACGAACCCCCACCGCGAGTCGCGTGAGCACGGGCACCGTCGTAATGGCGACCGCGAGCACGAGAGCGATTCGCGCCGGGTCGAGGCCGAACCGGATGAACGGCCGCAGCCCCCGCTCTAACGCGTCAAGCAGGTCTGCCACCCGCGTGGTCAGCACCAGCAGCGCCGCGATGACGATCGCCGCAGTGACTCGTGCGGTGTTCGCGATGGCGGGCTCCATCGGCACGAAGAGCACTTGAAACGCGAGCGTGATCACGATGATCCACCGCACCCCCACGACCTGCCGCCCGAGCTCGACGAGGCCCACGCCCGAAACGAGGTACGCCAACACCGTCACGCCGCCCGCGAGGGCGGCACACGAATACGTCGACGGCAGCAGCGAAACACCGAGCACCACGAGCAAGAGGGCGAACGCCTTCGGGCCAGCGGGTGCGCGGTAGAACCACGACGTGCCCGGGCGGTAGAGCGTCAGCACGATGCCGCCCCCGCGATGCGAGCAGAACCGCCACGAGGGAGGCGACCCCGCACGAACGACGTCAGCATTGCAGGCTCGCCTCGTACCGCGCGGCGATCTCGGCCGGGTCTCCGACGCCGGTGAGTCGTCCGTTTTCGAAGAGCACCGCCACGTCGCACCGCTCGGCGAGGGTCAGATCGTGGGTGACGAGCACGAGTCGGCGGTCGTTCGGTGCGAGCAGGTGGTTAGCGATCAGGCGGCTGTTGCGGGCATCCAAATAGGCCGTCGGCTCGTCGGCGATCATGAGCTGAGGGCGACGGATGACTGCGCCGCAGAGCGCGAGCAGCTGCTTCTGGCCGCCCGAGAGGTCGTGGGCCGCGCGATCGGCGAGGTCGGTTAGGCCGAACTCTTCGAGGGCGATGCGCACCCGTTCGGCGCTCTCGGCCTTCGGCAGCTTCTCGCCGCGCAGTGAGAAGGCGGCGTCTTCGGCCACCGTGGGCATGATGATCTGGGCGTCGGGGTTGCTGAACACGACTCCGACCAGGCGGCGCAGCTCCTTGCTCTGCGTCACCGGGTCGACGCCATGTACCGACAGCGAGCCGGTCGTCGGCGGCACGAGACCGCCGAGCAGGCGGGCGAAGGTCGACTTGCCCGATCCGTTCGATCCGATGACGGCGATGCGCTGCTGGTCGAGGCGCAGAGACACGTCGTCGAGGGCCAGGCTTTCGCCGAGCCGCACAGACACGTTGTTCAGGATGATCGGGGCGGTCATCCGGCTACCGACCCCGTCTGCGGCGCATGCGTCGCCCGCTCGATCACGCCCGCGAACGGGAGCGGAACGCGCGCGGGTATGCGCGAACCAGAGTCATGGTGATGGCGACGGCAATGACGGCCTTGATGAGGTCACCCGGAATGAAGATCAGGCTCTGCACGGCGGTCTGGCCAAGGGGCAAGCGGGTGACGGCTGCTTGAACGGGAATTCCCACGGCATAGACCACCACGATGCCCCCGATCACCACGCCGATGCTCGTGCGCAGCCAGGTGAGTTTGCGGCCGGCCGCGTGAACGATGGCGCCCACCACGAAGGCGCCGATGATCCAGCCGAACAGGTACCCGGCCGACGGGCCGACGAACACCCCGATGCCGCCGTGGCCGCCCGCGAGCAGGGGCAGGCCGATCGCCACGAGAACCAGAAACACGACCATCGACAGCGCGCCGCGCCAGGCACCGAGAATCGCGCCGGCGAGCATGACGCCGAGCGTTTGGGCCGTGATGGGCACCGAGCCGACGGCGATTCCGGCGGGCAGGCCTAGCACGGCCATGATCGCGGCGAATACTGCGATGCGCGCGATGTCGGTGGCGTCGATGCGCAGGCGGCTCTGGCCGGTGGGGCGTGCGGATGCGGGGCTGGTCGTGCTGCTGGCGCTCCCTGCGCTCGCAGCGCTGGTCGCGTTTCCGGCGGCGGCGGCCGTGCCGGCGGCGCCCGTGCCGGCACTTGTGGCGGCCGCGCCAGAGGCGCTTGTGGCGCCCGTCTGCTTCGCCGGGGTCGTGGTGTGGTCGCTCATCTGCGCGTCTCAACTTCGTCGTCTGAACCTTGTGAAACCGCAACCTGAACGGTGTTCACCTGAACGCTGTTCACTATAGTAGGAAACATGACCTCAGCGCACGGCTCATCGGCGAAGAACGGCAGACATTCGCGCGACGACGTCGCCAACGCCGCCCTGCGCATTCTCGACGAATACGGCCTGCCCGACCTCACCATGCGTCGCCTTGCCGCCGCCCTCGACGTGCAACCGAGCGCCTTGTACTGGCACTTTCCGAACAAGCAGACCCTGCTCGCCGAGCTCGCCGACCGCATCTCGGCGCGGGGCAGCGCCGGGCCGCAGTCGTCTGGATCCGAGGCATCTGAGGCATCCGCCGTATCTGAGGCATCCGCCGACTGGATGCTCGTCACCGCCGCCGAGGCGTCGAGCCTCCGTGACGCGTTGCTGGCCTATCGCGATGGCGCAGAGGTCGTGTCGAGCACGCTCGCGCTGGGCCTCGGCGAATCCGTTCCGCTGGTTCGACTCACGCGGGCTGTGCGCCTGAGCGGGTTCGATGACGAGATGTGCCGGCGGGCATCCACTGCCCTACTGCACTTCATTCTCGGGCACGTTTCGCACGAGCAGCAGCGCATGCAGTACGACAGCATCGGCGTGGCGGCCCGGGGCGGCGCAGACGACGCGGCGGGTGTGGCGGGTATGGACGCTCCCGCTGGTCTTATTGCCGATGGCGCCGCTGAGTTCGAATTCGGGGTGCGCCTCTTCATCGCCGGCCTCGACGCTCTCGAGCACGAACCCTCGATGCTTCGGTAAACGTTCCCCTGACTCCCGCGGCGAAAACCCAATGGGCGGCCCTCGTTCCAACCGGGCCGCTATTTCGCTCGGATGAGCGCAGGGCCGACGATTGCGTGATCATCGCCTCACACCCGGGCCTGGCCGCGCTCAGCGCACGAGCGCACCCACCGGCTCCAGCCGCACCAGAATCGCCTTCGACACGGGCGTGTTACTGCGGTCGGCCGCACTGGCCAGCGGAATGAGCACGTTCGCTTCGGGATAGTACGCCGCCGCGCATCCCTTCGCCGTCGGGTACGACACCACACGATAGTTCGGCAGTACGCGGTCGGGCTCGCCCGGCCACTCGCTGTAGATGTCGACCCGCTGGCCGTCGGTTAGCCCGAGCTCGGTGATGTCGTCGGGGTTCACGAAAATGACATCACGGCCGTTCTTGATGCCGCGATACCGGTCGTTGAGGCTGTAGATGGTCGTGTTGAACTGGTCGTGCGAACGAAGGGTCTGCAGAATGAGCCGGCCCGGCGGGCGAACGATCGGCTCGAGATGATTGACCGTGATCATCGCCTTGCCGGTGGCCGTGTTGAAGGTGCGTGAGTCGCGCGGGCCGTTCGGCAGAATGAACCCGCCCTTGCGCCGTACATCGGCGTTGAAGCTCTCGAAGCCGGGAACGACGCGCGAAATGTGGTCGCGAATCACGTCGTAATCGGCTTCGAACCCCGCCCAGTCGATGCCCGAGCCCTCACCGAGGGTGGCCCGGGCGAGCCGAGACACGATCGCGATCTCTGACAAAATGCCCGGCGCAACGGGAGGGATGCGCCCGTGTGACCCGTGCACAGCGCACACGCTGTCTTCGACCGAAACGAATTGCGCTCCCGACTCTTGAATGTCGATCTCGGTGCGCCCGAGCGTCGGCAGAATCAGGGCTGCGGCACCCGTGACCACATGCGAACGATTGAGTTTGGTCGAGACCTGCACGCTGAGGGAGGTTCCACGCATCGCGGCCTCTGCCGCAGCGGTATCAGAGATCGCGCCCACGAAGTTGCCACCCATGGCGAAGAAGACTGAAATGTCACCGCGCTGCATCGCCTCGATGGTCTGCAGGGCATCCGTACCGTGTTTGCGCGGCGGCTCGAAATCGAACTCGCGGCCGAGCGCGTCGAGAAACGTGTCGCTCATCTGCTCCCACACGCCCATGGTGCGGTCGCCCTGAACGTTACTGTGGCCCCGGATGGGCGATGCCCCCGCCCCCGGTCTGCCGATGTTGCCGCGCAGCAGCAAGAGGTTGATCAGGTCGCGCAGCGTCTCGACGGCCTTCTTCTGCTGCGTGAGCCCCATCGCCCAGGTGATGATGGTCCGGTCGGCGGCGATGTAGCGCGCCGCCAACTCGTCGATCTCGTCTGACGACAGCCCGGTGGCCGTCAGAACATCGGCTTCGTCGAGGCTCGCCAGGTGCGCCTTCAGCTCTTCGAGTCCGAGAGTGTAGTCGGCGAGAAAGGCGTGGTCGAGCACCGTTCCGGGCGCTGCCGTTTCGGCGTCGAGCACCCGTTTCGCGAGCGCCTGCAGCAGCGCCATGTCGCCGCCCGAGCGAATCTGCAGAAACTGGTCGGCCAGCGCAGTGCCATGCCCGATGAGCCCTCGCACGGTCTGCGGGTTCTTATACCGGAACAGCCCTGCCTCAGGCAGCGGATTCACCGCCACGATGGTGGCGCCCGACTTCTTCGCGTCTTCGAGCGCAGTGAGCATCCGTGGATGATTCGTGCCCGGGTTCTGCCCCATGATGATGATCAGATCGGTGTGCTCGAAATCGTCGTAGGCGATGGTCGACTTGCCGATGCCAATGGTCTCACCCAGCGCGGTACCGGTCGATTCGTGGCACATGTTCGAGCAGTCGGGCAGGTTGTTCGTGCCGAACGCTCGCACGAACAACTGGTAGCTGAACGCAGTCTCGTTCGCCGTGCGGCCGCTGGTGTAGAAGGATGCCCGGTCGGGCGAATCGAGCCCGTTCAGCTCTTCGGCGATGAGCTCGAATGCTCGCTCCCAGCTCACTGGTTCGTAGAAGTCCGAGCCCGCCGGCTTGTACACGGGCTGCGTCAGTCGCCCCTGCATTCCGAGCCAGTACTCTGACTTGTCGAGCAGCGAGGTGAGCGAGTTCTCGGCCCAGAAACTCGTCGGAACCGTGACGGGAGTCGCCTCCCAGGTCACCGCCTTTGCGCCGTTCTCGCAGAACTCGAGCGCCTTGCGGTGGTCGGGGTCTGGCCACGCGCAACTCATGCAGTCGAAGCCGTCTTTCTGGTTGATCGACGTGAGCAACTTCGCGGTGCGGGCGGGCCCGAGCTTGGTGAGCGCCGGCTCCATGGAGTGAAAGATGCCCGGCAGCCCGACTGCTTCGTGCTTGTTGTGCCCCACCTTCAGATCGGGGTAGCTCGATCCGTCGTTCAGCGGCTTCTTGCTCACGAGGTGACCTTCTCTTGTTCGGTGGTACTGGCGTTGTGCTCGTCGGCGTGCCGGGTGCTGGCCTCGCGGGTGCTGGCGTCGCGCCCGTCGGTAGACTCTGAAACGATGCGCTCGTCGGCCGCCTCCGACACGATGCGCTCGTCGGCGCTGTAGACGACCATCGAGGGGCCGCGCAGAAAGCCGACCACGGTCATCCCGACCTCGCTGGCGAGCTCGACCGCAAGCGATGAGGGCGCCGAAACGGCCGCCAGAATCGGGATGCCCGCCATCGATGCCTTCTGTACCAACTCAAAACTCGCCCGCCCTGACACCATCAACACCGTCGCACGCAGGGGGAGCAGCGCGTTCGTCACCGCCCAACCGACCACCTTGTCGACCGCATTGTGCCGGCCGACGTCTTCGCGCAGCACCAGCAGTTCGCCGGTTACCGCATCGAAGAGCGCCGCAGCGTGCAGGCCGCCGGTCTTCTCGAACACGTCTTGCCCTTTGCGCAGCAGGTCGGGAAAAGAAGCTAACAGCCCGGCGCTGATGCGCGTTTCGTCGTCGGCGACCGGGTAGCTCGAGAGCGTGCGAACCGCGTCGATGCTGGCCTTGCCGCAGATGCCACATGAGCTCGTGGTGTAGAAGTTGCGCTCGAGGCTCGGGTCTGGAGCCGGCACGCCGAATCCGAGCGTCACATCGAGCACGTTGTAGGTGTTCTCGCCCTCTGCCGTCGCGCCGGCGCAGTATCGGGCAGCGCCGAAGTGGTCGTTGTGCGAGATGACGCCCTCAGAGACCAAGAAGCCGGCGGCCAGATCGAAGTCATGCCCCGGGGTGCGCATCGTGATCACGAGGGCTGTTCCGCCCACCCGAATCTCGAGCGGCTCTTCGACGGCGAGCACGTCTTCGCGGCGCACGCCGGGCGACCCGACGGTGATTCGAGTGACTCGTCTTCGTGCCGTGATCCTGCCCATTGTTAATACATATCAGGCCTGCAGAGGTGACACAATGAATCGGTACACACTCGAAAGTTGCTCTCATGAATGTCGACGCCATTGTGCTCGCGGGCGGCCGCTCCTCACGACTCGGTGGCGTGGCCAAAGCGGGCCTGGTCTTCGAGGGCCGAACGCTGTTGCAGCGCACACTCGATGCGGTACCGGATGCCCGGCGCACCATCGTCGTCGGCGACACCGCTCTGCGCGCTCAGCTCGGCAACGCGGCACCTGCGCGCAGCATCACCTTCGTGCGTGAAGATCCGCCGTTCGCAGGGCCAGCTGCGGCTGTCGCCGCGGGCCTCGACGCACTTGCCGGCCTCGACGCGTTCGACAAGCGCGGTGCCGGTGAACGCGGCGCTGAAGTGCTTGATGCCGGTGTTTTCGGTGCCGGAGCCGCCCGCGCCGGAGCTCTCGAGGGGCCGGGTGTCGATTGGGTGTTCGTTCTCGCGTGCGACATGCCCGAGGTGGGTGCGGTCGTCGAACTGCTGCGATCGGCCGTGGTTGGAGCCGTGGTCGCGGCTGTCGATGGGGCTACGGCCGACAGCGGGGTTGAACCCGATCCGGGCCCCGCGGAATCGAACTTCTCAGCAGTTCGAGATGGAATTGTCGCTGTCGACGACGATGGCCGCAGACAGCTGCTCGCCGGCCTCTATCGTCGTCAGGCCCTCATGGGGGCAGTCGAACGGGCACAAGCGGCGGGCCCGATCGTCGATCTCTCGGTGCGAGCGCTGCTGGGCCATCTCGACCTCATCGAATCGCCGGTGCAGAACGCGCTGACGCACGATGTCGACACCTGGCATGACGCCCTGACCTTCGGTATTTCGAGAAAAGAGTTGGCGTCATGAGCGATTCCACCCCGAAACCCATGTCTGACGTCGACCAGAGCGAGGTGCTCGAGCGGTGGGTCGCTGCGCTTGCCGACGAACTTCTCGGTAGTCGCGCATCCGCTGAGACTCGCGCCGAACTCGTTTCTCAGATCGACTCGATCTTGGCGCTCGCGGGCACCGCCGCCCGATCCGTCATTCGCCCGGCGGCCCCCCTGACGACTTTCGTTGTGGGCTACGCAGCAGGTTTGGCCGCTCGCGACGCGTCGAAGCCTGACCAGGCTGAAGCTGCCGCCTCGTCGACGGTCGCGGGCACGTCGGATGTCAGCGCGCCGAGCACATTCGCCCAGCCCATTGCTGCCGCAAACGCCTTCGCCGACGGCTGGCAAGCCGACGGTTCCGACGAACTCCCGACCCCGTGACGGATTCGTCGCTTCGGCAGCCCGGCTCTCCGCCGGAGGCCACCGCCGCGTCTCTTCGGCAGCCCGGCTCAACGTCGGCGGTGCCGGCCGGTTCGCACCGAGCTGTCGGGTGGCGTGCGGCCATGGCGATCTCCGCCGACGCAGCCATCCGGGCAGAATCGGGCGCGCCGGTCGAAGCTGAGTCCGTTCCGATCGCGGAGGCGCTCGGCCGCGTCACCGCTGCCGCTGTGCAGGCGGCGCAAGACGTGCCCCACTTCGCGTCGTCGGCCATGGATGGCTGGGCCGTGGCAGGTTCTGGGCCGTGGGTTGTCATCGACGTCGCCGCGCCGTCGACGGGTGCCCGAGGCCTTCGCCCCGGGCACGCCACACCCATCGTCACTGGCGCCGTCATTCCGCCCGGCACCACGGCCGTGCTGCGCAGCGAACACGCCGTGATCACCTCCGCGTCCCCGGCCCTCGGCAGCGTAAGCGTCGACCCGGGTTCACTCGCCGCGCCGACTGAACCGCTTCGGCCGGTCACGCCCTGCGCAGCCACGCCCGGCGCTTCGGCGACCCCCGACGAATCGTGTGAGCCGGCCACCGCTCGCGGCCACCTTGCTGTGAGCGATGCGGCCAAACCCGGCGAACCCTTCACCGGTCAGCACATTCGCCGGGCGGGCGAAGAAGCGGCGGCAGACGAAACCGTGATCGCCAGCGGAACGCTGCTGAACCCCGCCCACATCGCTTTGGCCGCTTTGGCCGGGCGCGACGAACTCTCTGTCAGAGCGAAGCCTCGCGTGCGCTTCGTCTTCAGCGGCGACGAGGTTGATTCCGTAGGCGTTCCACAATCCGGGCGGGTGCGAGACACCTTCGGCCCGCAACTGCCGGCCCTGCTCGAAATGCTCGGGGCACGGGTTCTCGGCCAGCGCAGAGTGGGCGACACTCTCTCGGGCACGGTCGAGACTCTCGCCGCGAGCATCCGAGACGCCCAGCTCGTCATCACGACGGGTGGCACCGGCCGTTCGTCGGCCGATCACCTTCGCGATGCTCTGAACGAGCTCGATGCGACAGTTCTGTTCGACGGCATCGCTGTTCGGCCGGGCGGGCCGACTCTGCTCGCTCGAGCGGCGAATGGATGCGTCGTCGCCTGTCTGCCGGGCAACCCGCTGGCCGCGATGGTCGGGTTGGTCATAACCGTGGTGCCGCTTGTTCGCGGGCTCGGCGGCCGGGCATCCGGTGACCTCGCAGAAGTCACCGTCGGGGCAGACATCGCAGGCTCGGGCCCGTCTGCGCTGCTCGTGCCCTACAGTCTTGCCGACGCCCTGGCGTACCCGAGTGCGTGGCGTGGCTCGGCGATGATGCGCGGGCTGGCCGACGCCGACGGGCTGCTCGAGGTGCCGACCGGCGGTCTTCGGGCGGGGCAACGGGCGATCGTCATCGGGCTTCCGTGGCGGGAACCCGCGCTCCAGTCGCAAACTGTGGGGGCGCTAGTCTCAAATCACTACGAGAGGGACATTATGAAAATCAGCGCACGTAATCAGCTCAAAGGAACCATCGTCGAGGTGACGAAGGGCGCAACGACCTCGCACGTTCGCATCGACATCGGCGGGTCGATCGTCACTGCTTCGATCACGAACGAGGCGGTCGACGAACTCGGGCTCGTGGTGGGGGCCGACGCCTACGCCGTCGTGAAGGCGTCTGACGTGATGGTGGCCGTCGACTGATCTGCGCCTGCAACAAACGCGGTGCGGGCAGGCGGTCGCTGGGCGAACGCTGCCGCCGCGTAGCCTATCGGTCGGACTGTCGCAGAACTCGTCACGGGCTCGCCTGCAGCACGCGCCGGCAGGCGCAGGCGCTGGCGCGAGTGCAGCCTGCGGCACGCGCTGGCAGCTGCAGGCGCAGGCGCTGGTCGCGCGAACGCTACGGCGTGGCCTCACCGGTCGGATCGACCGCGGTGGCGTCTTCGAGGGCCGGCCCACCGAGCGGCTCGCCCGCCCACGCGGTGGTGACCCAGCCCGCCTCGGGCGAACCCTCGAGCACGACGACCGCAGTGTTGTCGAGCGGATGATCGCGGCTGAATTGCGCATCGAGATTCTGCGAGGTGAACGACGCCCACGCCCTGATCGCGGCTCCGTGGCTGACGATCGCCACGGTGCTCTCAGGGTCTGCCGCGTGCTGCGCCGCAATCCACTCGATGGCTCCGTCGTAACGGGCGTAGAACTCAGCGCCGTTCTCGCCGCCCGGAATGCGTGCCGAGAAGTCGTTCCACCAGGCGAAGATCGTGCCGATGTAGACCTTGATCGACTCTGTGTCGGTGCGCTGCTCGAGCTCTCCCGCACTGATCTCATGCAGGCCCTCGACGACCTGAGGCTCGATGCCGCGGGCGGCGGCCAGCGGTTCGGCCGTGAGGCGGGTGCGCTGCATGGCCGACACGTAGATCGCGTCGATACGTTCGCCGTCTAGTGCCGCAGGAATTGCGGCGGCCTGGGCGGCCCCGAGTTCGGTGAGTGCGGGCCCTGGAACGGTGGTACCGATGGCCCCGTTGACGTTGTCGATGGTTTGGCCGTGTCGAATTAGTAGAAGACGCATCGCTTTCAGCCTACGCCGTGAGCGTGAGCAGGTGATATCGCTCGACATCGTCGAGCGAGAGAACCCGGTAGCCCTCGTGCTCGAAGAACACGGTGATGCGGTCGGGCTCGACACGCATCACCACGCCCGCCCCCCACGCCTTGTGCTTCACGTGGGCGTCGACCGCGAACGCCGAAGTCGCGACAGTGCTGCCTGCGCCGACCGCCCCGCCCGCGCCGCCTGCCGCGCCCGCCCCCTCTGGTTGGCCGGCCGCGCGGGCCACGCTGGCCGCACCCGCACCCGCACCCGCACCCGCACCCGTACTGCTCGACGCCGAGCCGTGCGCCGCGACCTCGTACGCACTCCCCGAGTCGCAGGTGTCGCAATTGCCGCACGGCTCGGGCAGGTTCTCGCCGAAATACCCCAGCAGAACCTGTCGTCGGCAGGCGCGCGTCTCGGCGAACTCCTGCATGATCGCGGCGCGCGAGTGCTCGATGCGCTGCCGGGTTGCGGCCTGCTCCGTCGCCCGTTTGGCGGCGGTTGCAGCGCCGACGTGAGCTGCGGTGAGAGCGCCGTCGTCGATACTGATCACTCCCGCCTCGTCGAGCAGCCCGAGCATCCGGCCGATCGCGCGCTCATGCGTATCGAGGGCGATGGCCAGCTCGACCCGCGAAACGCCCGGTGCATTCTTGATGGCGCTGAAGATGCGTTTCACTTCGGCCTCGTCGGGTCTACCGCCCTCGAAGAACCGGGTCACCGCGAAGTCTTCCGGGCGGTAATGCAGGGTCACTGCGGCAGGCAACCCGTCGCGCCCCGCGCGCCCCACCTCTTGGTAATAGCTGTCAAGTGAGTCGGTGACCGCCGCATGCACAACGAAACGCACGTTCGGTTTGTTGATTCCCATGCCGAATGCGCTGGTCGCCACCACCACCTCGAGGTCGTCACCGATGAACTTCTCGTACACGTCGTCGCGTTCGGCCGCCGGCATTGCGCCGTTGTACCCGGCCGCGTGGATGCCCGCCCCCACCACCTCGCCCGCATACCGCTCGGTGTCGGCACGCGTCGCAACGTAAACGAGCCCGGGCCGCTCGAGTGCCTCGACCTGGGTCACCACGGCCCGCCGTTTCTCGGCGTCGGATTCGTGCCGCACCACGCTGAAATGCAGATTCGGTCGATCGAACCCGCGCGCCACGAGCTGCGGATCACGCATGCCGAGCCGCGCGACGATCTCATCGCGCACCGGCGCCGGCCCCGTTGCCGTCATGGCCAGCACGGGCGGACGACCGAGCGCCTCGATCGACTCGCCCAGAGTCAGGTAGTCGGGCCTGAAATCGTGCCCCCACGATGAGACGCAGTGCGCCTCGTCGACGACGAACAACGAAATCGGCAGCGCTGCAAGCCGCTCGCGCACGTCAGGGTTGGCGAGCTGCTCTGGCGCGAGAAACACGAACCCGGCCCGCGCCTGCTCGATGAGCCGCCACGCGGCGCGCGCGGCGGACTGCCCATGGCTCGAGTTGAGGGCTACCGCCGCCGGGGCATCCGTAACCTCGCCCAGAACCCGCACCTGATCTTCTTGCAGCGCAATGAGCGGCGAGATGACGATCGTGACGCCGCCGAGCACTGTACCCGTGACTTCGTAGATCGACGACTTTCCGTACCCCGTGGGCATGATCGCGAGCACGTCGCGCCCCGCCACAAGGGTGCGCATAGCGTCGTCGAGCCCGGGCCTGAAGGTCGCCCACCCGAACACCTCCCGCGCGACGCGCGCCACCTCGTCTCGCCCCTCATCCCGGCTCGCTGTGTTGCCCGCTTCGTTCACGATTCGAGGCTACCCGCCACCGTGGTGGCAAATGGCAAGTGACAAATCCCCACGTATGATGATGTCGTCCCTTCTTGAACTAAAGACGAAAGGCCTCGAGTGACTCTGCTCTTTCTCGACGAGAGCAAGAGCTCTGACTACTACATCGTCACCCTGTGTGTCGAGCCCGCCAATGCGAACCGCCTGCGCAAGGCTGTCTCGGGCTTGCGAAAATCGGGGCAGAGACGCGTGCACTTTGTGAAAGAAAGTGATTCACGGCGTAGACACATTCTTTCGACCCTTGCGTCTCTGAACCTGAAGGTCAGTGTCTATCGAGCTGGCGGGTTCGATGATCTTCAGTCGCGCCGTCTCTGTCTAGCCGCCGTTGTGCGCGATTCGGCAAGACAAAGCGTCACTCGAATCACATTGGAGAGTGATCTGTCGATTGAGAAGTTTGATCGTCACGTTATGTATGAAGAGCTCTCTCGACTTGGAGAGACGAACGCGATGACGTACGTTCACGAACGGGCGGCGAGCGAACCGTTACTTTGGGTTCCCGACGCAATCGCGTGGTGTGTTGCGCGAGGCGGTCACTGGAAGCGCCGGGTCGATCCCCTCGTCGAGAGCGTCATCGGTGTGTGAGCGGCAGTTCGCCCGGCAGTGTTAAAACGCAAAACTCGGCTCACCGACCGTCCGGAAGGCTACCGAGTTCACTTCAGCCAGCTAATGCCGACCGCACTAATGAGCATACGTCAGACGATGATCGATCGCAACTCCGTCGAGCGGTTTGCGAAGCCGAACGTCTAGCGTGTGACTCACCGCGTACTCGAGTTCCCCAGCCGCCACTTTGGGTGGCAGTGGGGCGCCTGTGCGCCGCGTGAGACACCTACGCCGACCTCAGTTGGGGTGTAACTCACTCACCTGAGGCTCATTCACCGCCGCAGTACGCACCGCACGCGGCGCTCCCGCGGCGACCGCTCGCGCCGCGACCGCACCCACCGCGACCGCGTCGGGCCCGACGCTCCCGCGCACGCGCAGCGCCGCAGGCTCGATCCACGCAGAGGCCGCAGTGACGCGACCGAGGTACTCGCCGTCGATCTCGAAGTCTTGCGCCTCGCCCGCCGCGAGCGTCACGGCCCGAGCGCGCCCGTGAACTACCGAGGTGGTCGAAACGGGGGCCGTGCCCGTGGCGGCGGCACGGGCATCCGCTCGCCTCGGCAGATACGGCGTATTGGTGCGCACGAACCAGCCCACTGCGCGGGCCCATTCGAGCGCGCCGAGCGGGCGCAGAACCACCACGTCGAGCAACCCGTCGTCGATGCGTGCGCCCGGAATCATGCGGATGCCCGCCGGCAGCACCCCCGCATTACCGATCACGATCGTGTGCGCCGGTTCGGGCCGCTCTGCCACCTCGTCGAGCGAATAGGTCAGCTCGAACCGCTCGTTGTTGCGAAACGATCCCACAATGGCGGCGATGTAGCCCGTCCAGCCGAGCGTGCTCTTGCCCCGGTCTGACGTGTTCACCACCATTTGCGCGTCGACACCCATGCCCGCCATCACCAGGAACGCCCGCTGCACGGTTTCGCCCGACTCGAGCGTCGCATCCACTCGCCCGGCGTCGACTGAGCGCACGGTGTCGCCGAACGCCGCCCGTAGAGCTGCCTTACGACTGCCGAGCGGCAGGCCGAGTGCCCGTGCGAAGAGGTTCGTCGTTCCGGTCGGCAGGATGCCCAGCGGCACCCCCTGGTGCCGAAGCGCCTGCGCCACCGCGCTCACTGTTCCGTCGCCGCCCGCCGCAATTACCACATCGGGTTGCTGCTCGAGCAACCTCAGCGTGGCGCCCTCTCCGGCGTCGTCGAGAGTTGTCGCAGCCCATAGGCTCGGCCCCCACGACTTTTCGGCCTCGATTCGCTCGACCTGGGCCCGCAGCCGGCCCGCATCGACCTTTGTGGGGTTGTAGACGATTGCGGCGCGCGGTCTCGGCACATTCGACACGATCAGCAGCCCGTCATCAGCAGGAGGCCGGCCGTCTCGCAGACGGCGCTAAGCCGCGATGCCGTTCGCGTCGAGCGAGTCAGACACAATCGTCAACCCGCCGAGCCCCGGCATCTTCGCGATGTGGGCGTCGATAGCGTTGATGGCTTTGCGCCCGTCGGGGCCACCGAAGATGTGGCCCATCACGTGTTTGACCTCGGCCTTGTCCATGATGGTCGAACCCACGGGCCCCCAGAACTTGCCCAGAGCGAACCGCGCGAACTTCTGCGCTACGACACTCTTCGCGAGACGTTCGCGGGCCTGAGTCGCGTAGAAGGCAACGTGCCGTGCCTCTTGCATGGCGATGCGCTTCAGCAGCTCGGCGAGCACCGGGTTGCCTTCGATCTCGGCGAGGCGCTTGTAGGCGGCCACGGCCGACCATTCGTTGGCCGCACCCCAGATCATGTGCACGGCGATGAAGTCTTTGCCCACCAGGTTCGACAGCACAGACTGCTTCACCGGGTCGATGCGGTCTTTCCAGCCGAGCTTCAAGCGCTTCGACTTGAGTTCGTCGAACTCGAGGGTGATGTCGTGCATCCGCAGCACGTCGGCGAGTGCTTCGCCGTGCCAGAACTCCTCGCGGTTCCACATGGTCATGAAGCCGGTCACGTCAGAGTCGCGGTGCGAAGGGGTGACGAGCATGTCGCGCATGTAGCAGACGGTGTGGTACTCGACGTCAGCCATGTAGCGAACGACACGCAGAGTGTCGGGGGGCAGCGGGTTGGTGCGGAAGTCTTCGAAGTCGAGGTCTTCCCACGCCACATTCTTGCTGGTCTTGGTGTAGTTGTCGATGTCGAAGGCCATGAGTGCTTGAGACGAACCGCGCGAGGCGCTTCGGTCTCATCCCTCCCGTTCTGTCGTATTCCGTTCGCCAGGTCTACTGACTATTCTGCCGTGCTTCTATTCTGCTGTGCTTTGCTGAAAATTTGCGTGGTGTGAAAAGTTCTACTTCACCCAGACGGTTCGCCTGGTCGACTTATCGGGTGCGGTTGCCTTCCAGATGCGCTGCCAGCGAGCCGAATCGCCGACGTCGCCAGTGCTCGAACCAGCACTCGAGCCCGCAACCGCAGCAAACGTGCCTTCTGCTTCAGCCCGAAGCGCTCCGTACCACCCTGCCTCGGCCTCAGCGAGCCCGAGCGTAATAGCCTTCACGATCTGGTCATTCACCGCAGAGGGTTCGGAGCCCGGCGCCGCCTGGATTGGTCGCCCGAAAATAACGCTCACTTTCGGCCGCGAGGTTTCGGGCAACCGTCGCCATGGCGGCAGCGCCCGGTACGTGCCAACGAGTGTCACCGGCACGATCTGCACGCCGGTCTGGATGCCCAGCCGAGCAGCCCCCAGATTGAACTCGGTCAGCGTGCCGTCGTCTGCGCGGTAGTTCTCGGCGAAGAGCAGCAGGCTCCCCCCGTGCGCGAGCATGGAGGTGAGTGTTCGCGTCGTGCGCAGCCCGAGCGATTTGACCGCCGCGGCACGCAGCCCCGTCTCGGGCGCAGCACTCACGCTGACCACTCGCCGCACAACGCCCTGCAGCACCTGCGACACGAGCGGAGCATCCAACTCGCTCGGATGGTTCGCCACGAAGATGAACGGCCCCGGCAGCTCGGTCAGATATTCGCGGCCGCGTACCACCGGGTTCACCAGCAGCCGCACCGCCTGGCGCGAGGGTGCAGCCATCAGCTCACCTCAGAGATGCTCACTGGCGCACCGTGCACGTACGTGATCGAGGGGCTGAGGCCCACAGAGTCTGACGCCATTTCGAGAGCATCGTTCAGCGTGGTCGCGGCCTTGAAGCCCATGCGCCTGGTCGACTCGAGGTTGCCGCCCACGAAGATGATCTCGCCGAGGTGCTCGATGGCCGGTGCTGCCGAGTACCAGGCGTGAAACGGGTGCAGCGCGTGGTGCGCGTAGCTCGTCTGGTAGAGGTGGCGGTACCACGAGTCAGCGGCGAACCGGCCCTCGAAGTCGGCGGCGAGCACGGCCGGGTCGGTGGTGGCACTCAGCGCTTCGGCGAAGAAGTCGACGTATGCCGGGTGGTAGAGCGGGTGAAACCATGGTGTCAGCGGGTGATAGAAAATGGCCGTGCCGCCGGCCCTGACCACGGGTTTCGCGGCCTGACCGTTGAAGATCTGGCCGAGCCCCAGGCTCGCAGCAGTCACCGGATTCAGCGCGGTGCCCACCCCATTCGGGTTCGGAATGCCGAACAACGCAACATCTGCGGGCGAATCGACCACGCCCACCTGCTGCTGGGCCAAGAACGCTTCGGTGAGTGGATGCACGGAACTCGGCTTGCCCGCAAGAACCGACGTCACCCCGAAACCCACGCCCGATACCTGAGACAACCCGAGCCGCGCCCGTGACGGCAGCACCTTGGTCGCGGCCTGAATGCCGGCCGACAGCACCCGGTCGGTGATGCTCCACTCGCGCTCGCGCTTGCTCAGAAACGCCGTCGCGGGCCCCGTCGGTTCGGGCGTCAGCGTCACATCGATGGTGAAGACCGTGGCCTTGTCGCCGATGGTGTCGACGAGCGATTCGAACGCCGAAGCACCAGCGGCAGCCGCCAACGGCGAGGTCAGAGCACGAGCCGTTCGAGCGCTTGCCAGCTTTGTGGCGACGGCAGGCGCACCCTCGTTTCCGACCGCTGTCGCGAGCCGAACCGAGATCACCAGATCGCTCGACACCACCCGCGCATTGATCTCGATGGGCGTGCCGTCGGCAGCCTTGCCGACCTCCACGAGGTTGCCGTCTTCGGCGTCGTGGCTGTGCAACTGGTCGGGAAAGAACGAGGCGAACACACGCTCGCCGAGCACGCGCTGCAGGTCGTACGGGGTGAGCCTTCGGCGCAGACCGGTTGCAGCGATCAACTCGACGTCGTCGACGCCCGCGGCTGCCGCCAGTTCGAGCACATGCTCGATGACGCGCTGCCGAACATCTGGAGCCGTGCGAGACGTGATGGGCTGCGAGAGGTCGTCGAAAACCACGGTGACGCGAGAGCCGCGCTGCAAAAGGGCGGCGAGTGGTTCGCTGTCGACCGGGTTGGCGAGTGCGTGCGCGACTTCGGCGTCGAGTTGATGGATGCCCGGCAGCGCATCGGGCGGGTAGAGCACGCTCGCGCCGCTCGGCAGCCGCTCGAGCAGCACCTTCTCGCCCTGAAATACGACGAGCGGCGGGGTCTGGGCGTCGACGCTCAGAACGAAGCCTGGTCTACTCATGAGTTGTCTCTTTCGGGCTTTCGAGGGTGAGTGGAGTGTGCGCCGGCGCGTGGGTGGTGCTCGCCATGTCGCCGCGCACGAGTTCGTTGATGGTGTTCAGGCGCGAACGGGCCTGATCGTTCCACTGGTGAATGCGCCAGTGCTTGGTGGTGGCGTGCTGAAAGAGCGCGGCGTCGGGGTTCACGGCCTGCGGGTTGCCCACCAGCTCGAGCCAGGCGCGGTCGGCGTGAGAGTCGCCGTAGGCGTACGACTTCGAGAGGTCGAGGCCTTCACGCTCGGCGTAGAGTCTGAGCCAGGCGGCCCGAGCCTCATCGACGAGCGGCGGCTTCGAAAGGTAACCCGTCCACACGCCGTCTTTCGAGTGCATGGTGCTGGCGACCACCTCGTCGAAGAGCGAGGTGAACGGCTCGGTGAACACATTGATCGCACCGGTGACGAGCACGGTGCGGTGCCCGGCCTCGCGGTGCTTGCGAATCTGCCGAACAGCCTCGGGGCGGATGCGCTGCAGCAGCACATCGCCGATGGAGTCGTGAATCAGCGAACGCAGCGCCGCCTCGTCGACGCCTTCATACCGCCTGAGGAATGTACGGAGAAACTCGCCGCGATCGCGTCGATCGGTAGCAATGTAGCGCGGCAGCGAGCCGAACAGATTGGCCAGCTCGGCCGGCCACTTCGATTTGTCGACACTCGCGAGCCGCACCCAGAGGTACTGCTCGATGATGTTCGTGGCCAGCACCGTGCCCTCGAGGTCGAACACGGCGACCACGTTCGGCACCTGCGGCAGCGGCTTCTCTTTCTGCTCCTTGGCCCGGGGGCGCGAGCTGAAGGTGCGCATGAGCGTCGTGATGGCCGGAAAGTGCACCTGCTGCAGGTAGTGATCCCAGTCGATGTCGGTCGCGTCGAAACCGAACTTCTCCAGTTGCGACTTCGGCAGGGTCTCGTTCAGCGCTGCGGTCTTGCTGTCGTCGTAGATGATCTCGGCCTGCGTGTAGTTCTGGTACAGGTCGGAGTAGGCGCGAAGCAGTTCGAGGTCCGTCTGCCGAGCAGAGACCTGGCGCTGCCAGTTGCGGGTGGTCTTGCCAGAGGGCAGTCGCAGCAGGGCTCGCTGAGCGTACTTGTTCGAGCGCTCGCCGAACTTCAGCGAACGGGCGATGGCGCGGGCGCCCGGAAAGGCCCAGAGCGGTGCGCGAATGTGCCCTCGCTGATCATCCGGAATCGGATTCGCCCGAAAGTAGGTGAGCACGTTCTCGTAGATGTCGCGAAACGTCAGCGGGTTGCGCCCGCCCGAACTGAGGTGAAAGTACTTCGGCTCGTCGCGCGGCGCCGGGTTGGCGGCAACGGCGAGGGTGGCGTTCACCACGATGTCGACCGGAATGATGTCGAGAATGCTGTCAGGCAGGCCCGGAAACTCGGGCAGCAGGCCGCGACCGTAGGCGATGATCAGCGGGTCGGCGACCTTGAAGCCGTCGATCCAGCCGGGGTAGGGGTGTCGCAGGGCGCTTTCGATGATCGCCGGCCGCACCACCGAGAGGCGGTGCCCGTTGCCGGCCCAGAGTTCTTCGGCGACACGCTCGCTCATCGACTTGGTGAGGGCGTACACGTCGGCCCAGCCGAGGCTCTGCGCGCGCACCCGACCGTAGTCGACCAGGCGTGCGGTGACCCAGGCGTTGCGGCCTTCTTCGGCGGCAGCGGCCACGGCCTGCGGGCCGACCTTGCCCGACACGGTACGGGCTTCGGCGATGACTTTGCGGAGGATTTCGGGGCGCCGCGACGAGGCCTCGACCTGCGCCCGGGCGGCGATCGCGGCATCCATCTCGACCCGCCAGTTCACGCTGTGCTTGAGCGACGCCTCGACGGTCGTGCCCTTGCGAATGCCGCCCACATACGCGGTCGACACGTGCACGACGTGCGGGTCTGAGCCGGTGCGCAGCAGTGCTTCGTAGAGGCCGACGGCCCCGCCGACGTTGGTCTTGAAGGCCTCGTCGATGGGCGGGTCGAACGACACGGTCGAGGCGCTGTGAATCAGCACGTCGAGGTCTGACGGCAGGCTGGCCACGTCTCCCATGGTCGACTCGACCACCGTGATGCGCTCGGCAGCGGCACGCTCGACCTCTTCTTTGCCGACCCGCTCGCGCCACGTGGCGAAAACCGGTTTGCGTAAGAGGCTCGTGAGTCGCGCCTGGCCGGTCAGCGAACCCTTCGGGCGAATCAGCAGGGTGACGCGGGTGGTCGGGTAGTCGGCGAGCAGTTTCTCGAGAATGGCCTGGCCCACGAAGCCGGTAGCTCCGGTGAGCATGATGTGCTGGCCCTCGAGGGGCGCGAACTCAGCGGTGCGCGGGCTCACGCGGTCACCTTCACGCCGAAGCGACGAGCGGCTTTGCTCATCACTTTCAGGCCGCGCTGGCCGGGCAGGGAGTCGACGACCCGATCTACGGCCGCGATGTCAGCGCGCCCTGAGGCATCACTGAACAGGTAGGTCATCATGAATCGGGTCTCCTGGGTTGGTTGTTCGGCGGTGCCGGTGGGCGCCCACGCACGCTTCAAAGAAGAGCGGGTGAGTTTGCGAGCCGAATTCGATTCTTCCAGCCGCCGAAGGGTTTCGCCTTCAAAAAACTGCAAATGGCGGTTGCGCAGTACCTGAAAGCCCTCGAGAACCTCGGTCAGCGCCTCGTTGTCATCTTTTTTCAGAATCTGACTGTACGTGGCCCGGCTGACCAGTTCATCAATGAAGCCGCGCGTGACGTGAATCGCAATGAAGTCTTCGCCGATCAGGTTGGCCCGTACGGCGGTGAAGATGGGCGAGACGCGGTCGGCGAACTCGCGGCCGAAGCGCACGACCCTCAGCCGCGCCCGGTTCTTGGCGGGCACGAACGAACTGTGCGCCGCGAGAATGCGGTCGAAGGCGTCGGCGATCCAGTACTTCTCGAACGCCCAGGTAGCCAGAAACGCGGTGAGGCGCGCGTCTTTATGCGAGGGAGTCACCAACACGTCACGCATGTGGTGCATGGTGAAACGCTCGAGGTCGCGCAGGTACGCTATGGCACGCAAGGTCTTGCCGGCGAGTGGATGCTCGGCGAAGGCTTCGAGCGGCAATGAATCTGCATGACTGCCGGCAGCAGTGCGGGTATAGGCACGAATGTCGAAGTCGCCCGAATCTTCTGGCACGGGCATCCACTCAGCCGCATCGTCGGTCGCAGCGGCGTCGTCGAACGTGTTTTCGGGGGTGGTGGGCAGGTCAGTCATCGGGGGCCTCCAAGGCCGGTGGGAGCGGTGCGAGCGTGTCGAACACCCAGATTTCTCTGTATGCACAGTAGTCGTTCGCTGCGGTGACGTATCTTGGTTGCCATGGTTACGGCTTTGGTTACAGGCGGCACGTCGGGCATCGGTGCGGCGTTCGCGCGCGCATTCGCAGAGCGGGGTGAGAACCTCGTGCTGGTGGCGCGTGACCAGACGCGCCTCGATGAGACGGCCGAATCGCTGCGCCAGGCATATGGCGTCGAGGTCGAGACGGTGTCGGCCGATCTCTCTGATCGTGCCGATGTGGTGCGTGTCGCCGAGGTTCTCTCGCGAGAGACGAACCCCATCGGCGTGCTGGTGAACAATGCCGGATTCGGCATACACACTCCGTTGCTGGCCGAAGACACCGCTCCGCACGAGCGAGCGCTCGACGTGATGGGCCGCGCCGTGCTGATGCTGGGTGCAGCCGCAGGGCGCGGAATGCGAACGCGCGGCACGGGAACCATCATCAACATCTCGAGTGTCGCCGGGTACATCACCATGGGCAGCTACTCGGCGATCAAGGCGTGGGTGACGTCGTACACCGAAGGCCTGGCCGTTGAATTGAAGGGCAGCGGCGTGCAGGTCACGGCGCTCTGCCCGGGTTGGGTGCACACCGAATTCCATGAACGTGCAGGCATACGAGAATCGTCGATACCCAACTTCTTGTGGATCGACGTCGACGAGCTGGTTGCCGACTGCCTGGCAGACGTGGCAAAAGGCAAGGTCATCTCCATCCCCTCCGGCCGATTCAAATTCTTGACGTTCTTCACTCGGCATCTGCCGCGCAGCACCATCCGTGCCATTTCGGGTCGCATCTCGTCGAGCAGATCGCACTGACCTAAATAGTATCCTCCAGGCACTTTGCCAGGTTTTTGGTGCCGTTTCGGTTCCGCTGAGCTATTGAGTACGCTGGGCAGGTGGAGTTCGGCAATCGTTACACGTCAAAGGCGCAGGCCGGTGCCCGCTTCGTCGCGCAGCGAATGCTGCTGAAACCCGTCATCTGGTCGCTGGTGCAGGTGAACATCACTGGTCGTGAGAAGGTTCGCGAGGTGAAGGGCGGCTACATCGTGGTGGCGAACCACTCCAGCCACCTCGATGCGCCCTTGATTCTGGGGTCGATGCCCAGCAGGCTCTCGAGGTATCTCGCGGCTGCGGCTGCGGCTGACTACTTCTTCGACGTGTGGTGGCGCAAAGGCCTCACTGCCCTTTTCTTCAACGCTTTTCCGGTCGATCGCAGTGCGAACGCCAAGTCGAACGGCTTCACAACCAAGCTGCTCAAGCGCGGCGTACCGCTGCTGATCTTTCCCGAAGGCACGCGCTCGAAAGACGGCACCATTGCGCCGTTCAAGGGTGGTGCGGCCGCGCTCTGCATCAAGGCCGGCATTCCGTGCATCCCGATGGCCCTGGTCGGTGCCACCGAGGCAATGCCGCGTGGCCGCAACTGGCCGGTTCCGGGTCGCCCGCCCGTCTACGTCGCCTTCGGTGACCCGCTGGTGGCGGGCGAGGGCGAGAGTGTCGACGACTTCAACCAGCGCATCGAGAAGACCGTTCGCGAGATGCATGTGGCTCAGAAGGCGTTGCAGGCCGCCGCTGCCGGCACGAACGTGCATGACTACCCACAGCTCGAAGCAGATGCCGGCGCACCCGAGGGCCAGGCAGACGACAACGATTCAACAAGAGGAGCCGCATGACCGACGTCAAGCACATGAAATGGTGGGGCTGGGGCGTCGAAGGTGTGGGTTTTCACCACGAAGACAAGCCGGGGTTTGCGCCATTCGTTGTGAATGCCGTCGGTATCGATGTGTGGAAGGAGCCGGTTCCGCCGATCTCGTTCGACGAGCTCGACGTTCCGGTGAGCCAGACGCCCGACGAGCTGTTCGATGCTCTGACGACCATCGTCGGCCCCGAGTTCGCGACGAAAGACGATGAAGAGCGTGTGGTGCACACGTATGGCAAGAGCATCCGAGACCTGATTCGGTTGCGCGCCAGCGTTCTGCCCCGCATTCCCGATGTGGTCGTCTACCCGGCCGACGAGAGCGCAGTGCAGCGCATCGTCGACCTCGCTGTGGCGTCAGATGCCGTGATCATTCCGTTCGGCGGTGGCAGCAACATCGTGGGTTCGCTCGAGCCGATACCCACCGAGACGCGCCCCGTCATCTCGCTCGACATGGGCCGCATGTCACGTGTACTCGACATCGACGAGTACTCGGGGCTGGCCGTGATTCAGGCCGGCGTGCTTGGGCCCGACATGGAAGAGCAGCTGAACGCCCGCGGCTGGACCATGGGTCACCAGCCCGATAGCTTCACCTACTCGACGCTCGGTGGCTGGATCGCCACACGCTCGTCGGGCATGCAGAGCGACAAGTACGGCGACATCGCCGAGATCACCAAGGGTCTGCGCGTTGTTCAGCCGGGCAAACTGCTCGTCGTGCGGCCGATTCCGTCGTCGGCCACCGGGCCGAGCGTTCGTGAGGCCATTCTCGGCAGCGAGGGTCGCCTCGGCGTCATCACCGAAGCGACCGTTCAGGTGCACAAGCTGCCCGCCAAGCGCGAAGTCATCGGCTACCTCTTTCGCGACTGGGATTCGGGCCTCGCCGCCATGCACGACATAAACAAGAGCGACGCCGCGCCCTCCATCACCCGGGTTTCGGATGCCCGTGAGACGGCCTTCTCGTTCTCGACCTCGAAGGCATCGCACGGCATCAGCGGTCAGGTGCAGAAGGCCCTCTTCGCGTTTTTGCAGCGTCGCGGCTGGAACCTCGACGAGGTGTGCCTCTCATTCATCGGCTACGAAGGTTCAGCGGCGAACGTTTCGCACCAGAAGTCGGTCGTCGGCGACATTCTGAAAAAGCACGGCGCCATCACGCTCGGCAAGGGCCCCGGTGCACTGTACGACCAGAAGAAGTTCGACACCCCGTACCTGCGCGACTTCCTGCTCGACCGCGGTGCTGCCGCCGACGTGTCAGAGACCTCTGCGCCGTGGTCGAAACTCAAGCCGCTCTACGACAACGTGTTCGCTGCCGCGAACAAGGCCTACGCCGAGATCGGTCTCGAAGGCGACGGCTGGATCATGTGCCACCTGTCGCACTCGATGCATTCCGGCGCGTGCCTGTACTTCACGTTCGCGTTCACGCACGATGGGGTCGACCCACTCGCTCAGTACGATGTGGTGAAGTCGGCCATCCAGCAAGCCTTCATCGACTCGGGGGCAACGCTCTCGCACCACCACAGCGTGGGCGTAGAGCACTCGCAGTGGACAGAGCAAGACATCTCGCCCGCGGGCGCCGACCTCGTGCAGGGCATGTTCACCGCGGTAGACCCCGGCAACAACCTCAACCCCGGCAAAATCCTCCCGCGGTAGCCGCTCACGGCCCCGAGATCACAAAAAGTGCCCCAAAAACGATGTTTTGAGGCACTTTTTGTGATCTCGGGGAGGGGACAGGTTACTCGACCTCGTCGAAGATGGGGCCCGTGTGCGTGGCGGGCTCGGCCGGAGACTGCAGCTTGGCGCGCTGCAACAGCTCTGCGGTCACCATGATGGGGCGGTGGTCGCTGAGGCCCTGCGGGAGGGTTTCGACGAGTTGGATGTCGAGGCCCTTCGAGGTGAGAAAGTCGAAGTGGTACGCGATCGACTTCGTGTAGAAGTAGGTGGGGCCGTCGCTCAGCGACAGCGAGTAGCCGGCCGACTCGACCTGCTTGATGAGCTTGTTGCGCAAGATGGGGTAGTTGAAGTCGCCCGCCATGAGCGTCGCAGCGCCGTGGCTCAGGTCGCTGAGGTGGGTGAGGGCAGACCTGATCTGACGGCGCCGCAGCAGGTTCGTCGCCGAAAGCGGAGAGGCGTGAAACGACGCGAGCTGAACGTCTTGCCCGGTTTCGGTGTCGACCAGGTGTGTAGTGAGCAGTCGCTCGATGCCCGGCAGCAGCATGCGGTCGTGCATGGCTCGGCGCAGCGCGAAGGCGTGCGAATCGAGCGCCGTGAAGCGGCTCGGCCGGTAGTAGATGGCCAGGCCGAGTTCGCTCTTATAGGTGGCGCTCGCCAGACGCAGATCACCGATCTCGGTGGGCATTCTCACGCCGTCGCCCTCTTGCAGGGTCAGCGCGTCAACGGGGTAACGCTCAATCAGCTCAAGCAGTTCAGCGGTTGCTGCGTGCCTGCGCAGGTTGTAGCTCATGATCTTCAGTTCAAACCGCCCAACGGTCGTGCCCCAATAACTCTGCTCATTCTACCGAGCTTCACTGGGGTCGTTATGCGTGCCTCAAGAGGCCACATGAGATTCATTCGGAGTTCACGCTCTTTCGGTTTGCTCGCCTTCACAAGATGAGCTAAGCTCATGAAGTGCACATCGCGCTGGCCGGCCCCGGATTCATGGTGGGCGGGGCGAGCGCGGTAGCGCTCGGTGCAGTGGTGTTCGGGGTCGTCGTTTTCGTGCGGCGCAGAAGGAGAAGGTAGTCGCGGGGAGGTAACCCGCAGAGAATTCGTCGAGACGTTGAGCTGCCGTGCGTTCGGGCGCGAGGCAGGTACCGTTCGGCGAGTAAAAGGGCGGCCCCCGTAATCGCAGAGGCAGGCAGGGTTCGACTGCGATGCGGGGCCGCCCGTCACCGCCCGGCCCGTCGTGCGCGCGGGCGCGCGTAGCCGAGCGCGAGGCTCCGCGCAACGGGTGTGCCGCCGGGTTGACGGATGCCCGGCGCAGGCAAATCGTAGAGAGGGTACCCGCACGACTACGCACCGGAGGCACCCCATGACACGTTTTGGCTACACCCTCATGACCGAGCAGAGCGGGCCGAAAGACCTCGTGAACTATGCCGTCGCCGCCGAGAACGTGGGATTCGACTTCGAAGTCTCAAGTGATCACTACTCGCCGTGGCTCACGAGCCAGGGGCACGCTCCGTACGCGTGGGCGGTGCTCGGCGCGGTAGCGCAGGCCACCAGCCGAGTAGAGATTGCGACCTATGTGACGTGCCCGAGCATCCGGTACCACCCAGCGGTGGTCGCCCAGAAGGCCGCCACGTTGCAGCTACTCGCCGATGGCCGTTTCATTCTGGGGCTCGGCGCTGGCGAGAACCTCAATGAGCACATCGTGGGCGAGGGCTGGCCCATGGTGGATGCCCGGCAAGACATGTTCGAAGAGGCGGTGCAGATCATCCGCGCGTTACACACCGGCGAACTCGTAACGTGGCAGGGTGAGTATTTTCGGGTCGACTCTGCCCGCGTCTGGGATCTTCCCGAAGGCGGCGTGCCCCTCGCCCTCGCCGTTTCGGGCGACAAGTCGATTGCGCGGTTCGCGCCGCTCGGTGACCACCTCATTGCTACCGAGCCCGACGGCGACCTCGTGTCGGGCTGGGGCGAGGCTCGGTCGGCGGCGCTGGCCGACGTGCGTGCCGCAGAGCAATCGGGGTCGGAGTCGGAGTCGCGTTCGGCGGGTAATGCGTCGGCGTCTGCTGCCTCGGAGTCGGCTGCCGCTCGGGCCGCTGCCTCGGCGTCCGCGAATCCGGGCGTCGCCGGGGGAGACACCGCGACGGTTCGGCCGCCGGCCAATCAGACGCGTTCCATCGGGCAGATTCCGGTGTGCTGGGGGCCCGACAAAGACGAGGCCATTGCGCTCGCCCACGACCAATTCCGCTGGTTCGGCGGCGGCTGGGCCGTCAACGCCGACCTGCCGACCCCGGCCGGGTTCGCCGGCGCAAGCCAGTTCGTGCGCCCCGAAGACGTGGCCGACTCCATCGCCTGCGGCCCCGACCTCGACGAGCTCGCCGAGAGCGTGCGGCCGTTTCTCGACGCGGGCTTCACCGACATCGCGCTCGTTCAGGTGGGGGATGCCCGCCAGCAGGAGTTTCTCGACACCGTGGCCGAGCCGCTGCTCGAGAAGCTGCGCGCGCTGTAACTCGCCTGCCTGCCCACCCCACCTCGTCCGCCCTCGAGAGAACCCGCTTCAGACGAGAGAAGCCGTCGCGCCACCTTCTCTCGTCTGCATGACCTTCTCTCGATGGCGGGCCTAGGATTCAGAGCAACCCCGAGTGACCTGAAGGAGCCCGAATGAGCGCCGCCGCAGCATCCACTGGCCCAACCGTGAGCGATGTCGACCTGGCCGGTGCCGATCTGCCCGGCATGAGCCCGGGGCTGTACGGTGTGCTGGCGGTGCCGGCCGGCGAGGGTCCGTGGCCGGCGGCGGTTATGGTGTTCGAGGCGTTCGGCATGACCGACGTGATGCGCAGGCAGGTCGACCGAATGGCGGCGATGGGGTATCTCGTGCTGATGCCCGACATCTTCGTCGACGGCGGAGTTCGAAAGTGCGTGCGGTCGACGTTCGCGGCCATCACGAGCGGCGAGGGCCGTGCCTGGGTCGACGTGGAGGCGGCGCGCGCCTATCTCGTGGCGCGAGACGACTGCAACGGCAAAGTCGGAATCCTGGGTTTCTGCATGGGCGGCGGGTTCGCCCTGGTCGCTGCGTCGGGCCGAGGGTTCGACGCGGCAAGTGTGAACTACGGGCCGCCGCCGCGCGATCTCGCGAAGGCGCTCACCGACCCGTGCCCCATCGTGGCGAGCTATGGTGCTCGTGACCTCACTCAGCGCGGCGCGGCGGCCAAGCTCGAGCTCGAACTCGCGGCCCGTGGTGTGCCCCACGATGTGAAGGAATACCCCACAGCGGGCCACTCGTTCTTGAACGATGCCCCCACGGGTCCGCGGGCATTGCGCCCGCTGACGGCGCTCATCTTGGGTGCCGGCCCGAACCCCGAGGCGGCCGCCGACGCGTGGGCCCGCATCGATGCCTTCTTCACTGAGCACTTGGCCTGACCTGGCGCTACAGAGGCCATGCGCATCCCCGCGCGTGTAGGGGCGAAGAAATCGTCTGTGGCCCGAGTTAGCGACACCAATCGGCAGCGCACCGCCGCGCCGAGCCGGGGTGGGTGGTGACCGGGGGCTACGCGCCGCCGAAGCGCTCCGTGCGCACGCGGTCGGCGGGGTGGCCGAGCTCTACGAGCCACATCGCGATGCTCTCGACGAAACTGTTCGGCCCGCAGATGTAGGTCATGGGATTCGCCGAGGGCGGCAGCGACAGCTCCACAATTTCGTCACGAGTCAGTCGCCCAACCGAACGGGCCCAGCCGTTCGGCGCCTCACGGGTGTACGCGTAATCGAGCATTACCGTGTCGTTCGAGTCTTCGGCGAGTTTCATCAACTCGTCCATGTAGAACACGAACTGCGGCGCCCGCACCGAGTACAGCAACCGCATGGGCGTCGGATGCCCGGCAGCAGCATGCGTGCGCAACATCGACATCAGCGGAACAACCCCCGACCCGCCCGCAATCAACTGCACGGGCTCAGTCTGTTCGGGGCGCCACACGAAGTATCCCCCTACCGGGCCGCGCACTTCGAGCTGGTCACCCACCTCGACACCGCGCACCAGGTACGGTGAAAGCTCGCCATCGGCGAGTTCTTCGATCGAAACCTCGACCAGGGCATCCTTATCTGTCGACGCACCAGAGGCAATGGAGTACTCGCGCGACGCCTGGTACCCGTCGGGCGCCGTCACCCGAATGTCGAGGTGCTGCCCCGACAGTTGCCCCGGCCAGTCGGCTATCTTGAGGCGCAGCGAACGAGCGGTGTCGGTTTCGTCGTGAATCTCGGCGACCGTCGCCATGTGCCAATCGACCACTAGCTGTAACGCTCTTCTTTCCAGGGATCACCGATGTCGTTGTAGCCGTACATCTCCCAGAAGCCGAGTTCGTGATGATCCATCATGGTGAGGCTATTGAGCCACTTCGCGCTCTTCCAGAGGTACAGGTGCGGAATCAGCAGGCGCGCAGGCCCGCCGTGCTCGGGCGCGAGGGGCTTGCCGTCGAACTCGAAGGCGATCCAGGCTTTGCCGCCCAGCAGGTCTGAGGTGCGCACGTTCGTGGTGTAGCCGCCGTAGCAGCCCGCCATCGCGTACGGCGTGGTCGACGTGTCGACGCCGTCGAGCAGCACATCGAGCGAAACGCCGCGCCAGCCCATGCCGAACTGCGACCAGCGCGTGACGCAGTGCAGGTCGACGGTGATCTCTTCGATGGGCTGGCCCATCAGGGTCTCCCAGCTCCACGCCTTCAGGTCGCCGTTGCCCGCCCGCAGCGAGAACGCCCAGTCGTCGAGCTTGATCTTCGGGGTGGGGCCGGCCGAGAGCACCGGAAAGTTCGAGACCTCGTACTGCCCTGGCGGCAGCAGCGGGTTGGCGTCGCGCCGGCGGCCGACGAAGCCGGGTGAAAAGATGCCCATGAGTTGCCCTTTCCGTTGTCACTTCAATCTAGTGGCCGCGGGGGCTGGCGCGCCAGAATCGCGGATGCTCGGCAGTAGCCCTCGTGGGGCCACCCACCCCGTGGTCAGGTACCGCGAACGACGTCGTAGGCCTCGAGGGCGCGCTTGCGCGATTCGCCGAGGTCGACCATCGGCTCGGGGTACTCGGGGGTGCCGGCCTCGGGCACGTAGGCGTTGATGTACTCACCCTCGGGGTCGAATTTCTTCGCCTGCAGTGCGGGGTTGAAGACGCGAAAGTAGGGTGCGGCATCCACCCCCGAACCGGCGACCCACTGCCAGTTCATGCTGTTACTGGCAGGGTCGGCGTCGACCAGCGTGTCCCAGAACCAGGCCTCGCCGATGCGCCAGTCGAGCAGCAGGTTCTTCACCAGAAACGAGGCCGCGACCATGCGGATGCGATTGTGCATCACGCCGGTCTGCCACAGTTCGCGCATACCCGCGTCGACGAGGGGGATGCCCGTGTGCCCCCGCTGCCACCTCTGCAGCACCTCGTCGGTGGGTTTCGCCCACGGAAAGGCGTTGAAGGCGGGCCGCATGTTCTCGGTCGTGATCGACGGAAAGTGGTACAGCAAGTGGTACGCGAACTCGCGCCACCCCACTTCACGCAGAAAGCCCGCTGCCCCTGGCGCACTATGTTCGGTCGCGTGCCAGAGCTGAAAGGGGCTGATCTCACCGAAGCGCAGCCGCGGTGACATGCGCGAGGTGGCGTCTCTCGCCGGCAGGTCGCGATCGTCGAGGTAGTCGGTGAGGTCGTTCTTCACGAAACGCTGCAGTTGGGCGTGCGCTGCCTTTTCGCCGGGAACCCAGGCCTCGCGCAAGCCGCCGGCCCAGTCGGGGTGGGTAGGGAGCAGGTGCCAGTCGTCGAGGTTCTCGGTTGTGGGGTGCGGGGCCCGGGCGCGAGTGGGCTGGGTGTCGCTCCCGTTCGTGAGGGCGCCGTCGCCACCTGCGCCGGCGCTGCCGAGCCGCTGCACCGTCTCGCGGCTCGGCGCGGGCAGCGGCTTCCGGGGCGCGGGCGCAGAGAGGCAGGCGCGCCAGAACGGCGTGAACACGCGGTACGGCTGGCCCTGGCCGGTCTGCAGAGTCCAGGGCTCGAAGAGCACGTTCGCGTGAAAACTGCGCGCCTCGACACCCTGCGCGGCCAGTTCGGCTTTGATGCCCGTGTCGATCTCACGCTCAGCCAGACCGTAGCGGCGGTTCCAGTACACGGCACCAGCACTTGTCTCAGCCTGGAGTTCTGCGATGACGTCGGCCGCGCGGCCCGATCGCAGGGTGAGGGTGAGGCCACGGGCATCCAACTCGCCCGCCAGCGCCTCGAGCGAGTGATGCAGCCACCACCTTGTCGCCCCGCCGAGCGGGCGAATGCCGTCACTGACCTCGTCGAAAACATAGACGCAGACGATGGGTTCGCCGCGCTCGACCGCGTTGTGGAGGGCCGGATGATCGGCAACCCTCAGATCGTCACGAAACCAGACCAGCGTGGGCGATGCCACCGGTTACTCGGCCTCGGGGTCGACGACGCAGTCATCCGAGCCCCCGCTGACGCCGATGCGCAACTTGTCGCAGAGGGCGAGTAATTGCGCCAGTTCGTCAGCATCGAGTGCCTTGGTCATTTGGCCCGTGATAGACCGACCGTGCACGCGTGCGGCATCGCGGTAGATGGCAAAGCCCTGGTCGGTGAGGCTCACAATCGTGCCGCGACCGTCAGAGGGGTCGACGGCCTTGGAGAGAATGCCTTTCGCCGAAAGTCGGTCGACCAGTCGCGAAACGCTCGGCTGGGTGAGTAGGGTTCGCCTGTTGAGGTCACGGATGCGCATGCGGCGGTGCGGTTGAATCGAGAGGGTGTAGAGCACGTCATACTCAGTCAGCGAGATCACGTGCGAGGGAAAGTCTTCGGCGAGCTTACGCATGACAGTGACCTGGGCGCGGAACAGCGCCTCCCAGGCGCCGACCGGGCTGACCCGCTCGGCGGTCGCACCGTGCTCGCTCGTCTCGGCAGACAACTCTTTTTCAACCATCACTGCACCTCTCACCTACAGATTAGGCTGCCGCGCTCTCCGCAGGGGAGTTTCACCGTGGGCTTGACCGGAAGGGCCTGAGCCAGACTGTGCGGCGGCGGTTAAACAGACAAGAGCCGGTCGTAGAGGCTAACGACCGGCTCTTTCCCTTGCACCAAGAGTGTCCTGCAATCACATTCCGCGCTTCGCTGCCACAGCAAACAACTAACGCTCTAGAACCATATAACGTTTATGTAACGGTAATCAAGTTATCAAAACGTTATTTTCCTAAGCGTTTGCCCAGAGTTCGCGTTGGCGTCAAAACCTCCCGCTCGAATGGCGCTCCGGCACCCGAGTAGAGGCTTTGCAAATGAGGCAGGTTCGAGAGCCTGCATGCGGAATCTGAGCAAAGATCCTAGACTCTGAGTAATTCTCGAGCAAAGGATGCGGATGTTCATCATTTACGCAATTGTGGGCTTGGTGGTCATAGTGGCCGGGCTTACGTTGGTGCTGACCCTTCGCCAACGTCGCTCGCGTGACTTTGCGCGACGGCTCGATCCCCGAGATGAACCCGGTGCGGCACATGACAGAGGTCAGGCATCCGCTCTGGCTTCATCGATTGCGCGTGGAAGCGGCGGCCGTCTCTGATTTGTGCGACCGCTGATGCGGCAATTCAGCTCGTACCTGGAGACGCGCGACGCAGCGAGTGAATTCGGTGTATCGCGAGGATCTCGCTCCTCGCGACCTGCGATTCCCGACGCAAGTTGTGCGCCGCAGAGGCGGCGGCGCACAAAACAACTCAGAACAGGTCGGGCGAAGGGGTGCTGGTCTGGCGCACTGAGACATCAGCGTGGCGATCGAAGCGGTAGCCGACGCCGCGCACGGTGCGCACGATGTCTTCGTAGCTGCCGAGCTTCGAGCGCAGGCGACGCACGTGCACGTCGATGGTGCGCTCGTTGGGAATGTCGTCGTCGCCTGAGCTCCAGAGGGCCGAGATCAATTCGGCGCGCTCGATGGTGCGGCCTTCGCGCAGCACCAGGTACTGCAGCAGCTCGAATTCTTTGTAGGTCAGGTTGGCCGACTCGTTGTCGAGCAGGAGGCGCTTGCGCGAAAGGTCGATGACGACGCCCGCGTGTGCGCGGTCGGCCGGGTCGGGCTCGGTGCTCTGGCGGTGCTTCGCGAGCGCGGCGGGGTCTTGCAACGCGAGCCGAACAACGTCGACGTCGCGGCCACCGGAGCCGCGGGGCGCGAGCGCTACTGCCGCATACGTTTCTGAGCTCGGGGCGAGCTGAGCGACCAGCGCCTTGATCTGCGACACGATCGAGCCGAGCTCGGTGCCGTCTTGTTCGGCCTTCTCCTCGTCGATGCCTACGTAGAGAACGAAGCCGCGAGCCTCGGTGCCGGCGGGCACCGCGCGAATGTGCGGTGCGGCCGAACCGGCGGTCGCAGTGGCGGTAGCAGCTGTGCCGGCCGAGCCGGTGGATGCGCCGGGTGCAGCCGAGATGCTCGGTGCGTTGTACGAGGTGGCGAGCGGCGTTGAAAGGTGAGCGATTGACACGGGAGGAGTCCTTTGGGTGATGATGCGCACAGCCGCCGACGAAAGGGCGAGATGTCTGTGCAGGTTTGTCGAGGGCCGGTCAGCTGCAAAAAGCTGAGGCCGTGTGCGAGAGACCGGGGTGCGGGTCTTTCGGGAGCTCAGACCAGCGCGCAGTCGAACGGCGCGGCTCTACGGCCAGAGACTCGGCGAGGGGTGTCTTTGGGTGAAGACGCTCTCGTCAGCGACACATTCGACAGGGCATGGCAACGGCGCCGGGCATCATCATGCCGGCGTTCCCAAAGGCCGAAGCGGCAGCAGTGGAAGGCGTGTTGTCATACATGTCTAGAAGTAAAGCAAAGAATCGGCGTCAAAGTCAATTCTTTTGCGCGATTGACCGCGATCCATCGGCGATTGGCTGCGAAGAGAGGGTTAGGCGAGCCCATAAAGGCGGTCGCCGGCATCACCCAGGCCCGGCACGATGTAGCCCTGATCGTTCAGCCGTTCATCCAGCGCGCCGAGAACGAGCGTCACGTCACGGCCGGCCGTGCGGGCCTCGAGAGCAGCAACTCCCTCAGGTGCCGCCAGCAAGCAGATGGCCGTGACGTCGATCGCACCTCGATTGAACAAGAACTCGATGGCGGCGCCGAGCGATCCGCCCGTCGCGAGCATCGGATCGAGCACGAAACACTGCCGATCTGAAAGGTCGTCGGGCAGCCGTTCGGCATACGTCGACGGTTCGAGGGTCTCTTCGTTGCGAACCATGCCGAGAAAGCCCACCTCGGCCGTCGGAACGAGTTTCACCATTCCCTCGAGCATCCCGAGCCCAGCACGAAGAATCGGCACGACGAGTGGCCGCGGTTCGCTGAGCGCAACCCCGGTGGTTTCGGCGACGGGCGTCGTGATGGTGACTTCGTTGACCCGAACCCCGCGCGTCGCCTCATAGGCGAGCAGCGTCACGAGTTCTTCGGTGAGCGCCCGAAAGGTCGCCGACGAAGTCGTCTTATCACGCAGCACGGTCAATTTGTGGGTGATGAGCGGGTGGTCGGCAACGTGTACTCGCATAAAGTAAACCTACCGTCAGGGTGGTCTTTCGACCCAGCATCTGCGGCAGGCGACGAGAGGGGTTGTGACGGTGACAGAAACCGTGTTCCCCGCATCAGAACAACACGACCAATGGATGCTCGCCGCCCTCACCGAGGCGCGCGGCGCCCTCACCTCGGGTGATGTGCCGGTCGGAGCAGTGCTCATCTCGAATTCGGGTGAGCTTCTCGCTCTCGGCCATAACGAGCGCGAGCTGCACAACGACCCCACCGCTCACGCGGAGATCGTGGCGCTTCGCGCGGCCGCGCGCCATCGAGGCGACTGGCAGCTGCCGGGAACCACGCTTGTGGTCACGCTCGAGCCGTGCGTAATGTGTGCCGGCGCGATTCTCGCAGCTCGAGTCGAGTGCGTGGTCTTTGGCGCATGGGACGATAAAGCCGGCGCCGCCGGTTCGGTCTACGACGTGCTGCGCGACCGCCGCCTGAACCACCGCGTCGAGGTGTTCGCGGGGGTCAGAGCCGCGGAGTGCGCGGCCCTGCTGACCGACTTCTTTCGCGCCCGGCCCTCAGTCTGAGGCCTTAATCACGATCGCTTCGGTGGGGGTGGCCGGGCTCGCCTCTGCCACATAGACATCGGGCTCGATGTAGATCACTCGCGCAATCGGAACGGCCGCGCGAATACGAGCCTCGACGGCGTTGATGGTGTTCGCCACGTCATCGAGCCGCGCCGATGCAGGCAGCGCGATCTTCGCCGCCACCATCAGCTCGTCTGGCCCGAGGTAGAGCGTCTTCATGTGAATGACCCGCTCGACATCGTGCCCAGCATCGATGGCATCCTGAATGGCGGTCACGTCGACCGCCGACGCGCCCTCGCCCACGAGCAAGCTCTTCGTCTCGATGCCGAGTACCACAGCGACGGCCACGAGAAGGGTACCGATGGCGATCGTTCCGATGCCATCCCACACCCCATTGCCCGTCGCGACTGCGATGACGATGCCCACGAACGCGAACGTGAGCCCGGTCAGCGCGGCAACGTCTTCGAGCAGCACCACGGGCAGCTCGGGCGCCTTCGCGCGCCGCACGAACTGCACCCAGCTCAGCTTGCCCCGGGTGTGATTGCTCTCTTTCATCGCCGTTCGAAGCGAGAAACCCTCGAGCACCATCGCGGCCAGCAGCACCACGATGGGCACCCATGGCGAGTCGATGGGGTGCGGGTGGCTGATCTTCTCGACTCCCTCGTAGAGCGAGAACACACCACCCACCGAGAACAGGATGATCGACACCACGAAGGCGTACACATACCGCTCGCGCCCGTACCCGAACGGATGCTCGACGTCAGCCTGTTTGCGTGACTTTCGCCCGCCGAGCAGCAGAAGCACCTGGTTGCCCGAGTCGGCGAGCGAGTGCACACTCTCGGCGAGCATCGACGACGAGCCCGAAATGATGAAGGCGATGAACTTGATGATGGCGATTCCCACGTTCGCCCCCAGTGCCGCCAGAATCGCTCTGCTGCCGCCTGAAGTGCTCACGGGTGAGGCCTCGTTCTTTCGTTTCGTGGTTGTCGTCAATCCTAGGATGGACGAATGACTGAGCATTCGCCCGTTTCACTGCCCGCCATTTCGATTCTCGGCGTGGGCTCGATGGGTCGAGCCATTCTGAGCGGGCTGCTGGCCCCGGGGGTCGAGGTCGACGGCCCGATTCGCGTCACGAACCGATCGGCCGCGAGCGCGGCGAAGCTTCCCGACGACGATCGTCTCGTCTCGCTCCTGACCGAGTCTGACGAGAACGCGAACAGTGCAGCCGTCAAGGGCGCAGCGATCGTGCTCGTCGCCGTGAAGCCGGCCATGGTGCCCGATCTGCTCGACGAGATCGCCGATGCTCTTGCGCCGGGCACCGTCGTGGTGAGCGTCGCGGCAGGCGTGAGCATCGCCACGTTCGAGAAGCATCTGCCAGAGGGGGTGTCGGTCATCCGTTCGATGCCGAACACCCCGGCTACGGTGGGCCGCGCCGTAACCGGAGTGAGTGCGGGCACCCGTTCGACGCCCGAGCAGCTCGAGACGGTGCGGCGCCTGTTCGAGACGGTCGGTGAAGTTCTGGAGGTTTCTGAGTCACAGCTCGATGCTCTCAGCACGATCTCTGGCTCAGGCCCCGCTTACGTCTATCTGTTGATAGAAGCACTGACCACTGCGGCTGTGGAGAAGGGGTTCAGCGCCGACGAAGCAGCCCTGCTCGTGAACGGCACGTTCATCGGCGCGACCGAGTTGCTGCGCCAATCAGGCAAAACGCCAGAAGAACTGCGCATCCAAGTCACCAGCCCCAAGGGAACCACCGAGCGCGCCATCGCCGTGCTGCAGGATGCCCGGCTCGACACCCTCTTCACTGCGGCCACTGACGCGGCCTTAGCCCGAGCCCGCGAACTCGCGGCCGGCTGACGCCACCTCCGCGGCGCACAATCAACGCTGCAAGCGGGCGAACGCGTCGATGTCTGACGCCGTTCCCGCGACCACGATGAAGTCGTCTGGCCCCACCACCGTGTCTGAGCTCGCGTAGACGAACACCTGATCGGGCGCCCGAACACCCACAATCGTGATGCCGTATTTGCGGCGCAGCCCGAGCTCAGAGATCGCGGCCCCCTGCGCCACATGCGGCGGCCGCAACTTCGCCACCGAGAGCTCGTCGTCGAACTCGATGAAGTCGAGCACCTGCCCTGACACGAGGTGCGCTAGCCTGTCGCCGGCCTCCGCCTCGGCGTAGATCACGTGGTTGGCGCCGATGCGCTCGAGAATGGTGCCGTGCGAGGGCGACATGGCCTTCGCCCAGATCTGCGGTATTCCCAGGTCGACGAGGTTCGCCGTGATCACCACGCTGCCCTCGAGCGACGCCCCCACGGCGACGATGGCCACCGAGAAGTTAGAGCCCCCCACCTGCTTGAGTGCGTCGAGGTCTCGGGCATCCGCTTGCACAGCGTGCGTCACCTTGTCAGACCATTTCTGCACCAGCACCGGGTCGGAGTCGATGACGAGCACTTCGCGCCCGAGTTGTTCGAGTTTCGCCGCCGCGGCCGCGCCGAAGCGCCCCAGGCCGATGACCAGAACCGGTGCGTCGGCCGAAACTTTGCGCGGGTGCGGTGTTGCCTGCCTAGCCAACGATCGGCCTCTCTTCAGGGTTCAGGTAGAGCTGGCGGCGCTGCCGTGAGGCCAGCGCGGCCGCGAACGTCACTGTACCAATGCGGCCCATGAACATGACGCCCGCCATGACGTAGATTCCGGGGTCGGGCAGGCTCGCGGTGAGCCCGGTCGACAGGCCTGACGTGCCGAAGGCAGAAATGACGTCGAAGAGCACGTCGTCGAGCGAGGCGCGGGTGAGCTGCAGAATGACGATGGTTGCGACCGCGACCGTCGTCGCCCCCCAGAGCACGATGCTCACCGCGAGTCGCAGAATGTCGACGGGAATGCGCCGCCGAAACGCTTCGATGGGGTCGTTGCCTCGCGCCTCCGCGAACGCTGCGAGAAAGAGTACGGCGATGGTTGTGACCTTGATACCGCCGGCCGTCGAGGCCGAACCGCCGCCGATGAACATGAGCATGTCGGTGATGAGCATGCTCGAGCCGTTCAGCTGGTCGACGTTGATGGTCGCGAACCCGCCTGAGCGGGTCATCGTCGACAAGAACAACGACTGAAAAAGCTTGTCGCCGAAGCCCATGCTGCCGAACGTGGCAGGGTTCGAGAATTCGAGGCTGAAGTACGCCACGGTTCCGCCGGCGAGCAAGATGACCGACGTCACCACGGTGAGCTTGACGTGCAGCGACCAGCGCTGCCGCCCGCGGATGCGAATCGCCCGCGACCACGCATAGATCACGGGAAACCCGATGCTGCCGAGAAACACCCCGATCATCAGGATGCTCAGAAAGTAGTAGTCCGACGCGAACGGCGCGAGGCCGGCAGCGTTAGGGCTGAACCCCGTGTTGGTGAACGCCATCGCCGAGTAGTAGAAGCTCTGCAGTGCAGCCTGCGCCGGCTGCACGCCTTCGATGAGCATCCGGGGAAAAATGAGCGCAGCGAGAACCACTTCGATGACTAAGGCGCTCACGGCGACGGTGGCGAGCAGGCCGCCGACATCGCCGAGCCGCAGTGCCGAGCTGCTCCCCCGAACGTTTCGTGAGGGGTCGGCCTCGCCCGCCGCGAGCAAGCGCGAGCGCAAGCCGAGCCGCCGCGAGATGACCAAGCCGAGAAGAGACGCGACGGTCAGTACCCCCAGCGCGCCGATCTGAACTCCGATATAGATGAGCGCCTCACCGAAAACCGACCAGTGCGTGGCCATGTCGACGGTCGAGAGCCCGGTCACACAGATCACCGAAACGGCGGTGAACAGTGCGTCGGCGAAGCTTGTCGGCTGGTCTGTGGCGCTCGCCACCGGCAACGTGAACAAGAAGGTGAAAATGCCGATCAGCACCAAGAAAATGAGTATTGCGAAGCGCGCGGGCGAACGCCCGGAGAAGTCGTCGACGGCATCACGGATGCGCACGGGGAGCGAGCGCGAACCGTAACGCGGTGCCCTGATGGCCCGAGTGCCCCGCGTCTGACCACCAGCCATTCGCACCCCTGTTGCCGTTGCCGTCGAACCTCGACGCGAACGCCGTCTCAGCATGGCACCAGCCGCATGACTGCCACAACACACGCCAACCAACTACCCTGTAGCCATGGCCGACATTTTCTCTGTGATAGCTGACCCCACGCGGCGCCACGTGCTCTCGCTGTTGCTCGAGCGTTACGTCGGGTCTGATTCCGACGACGACAGCGGTAAGGCTGCCGGCGATGCGGCTGACGCGCCCGCTAACACACCGATGGGCGAGGTCAGCGTGTCTGAAATCGTCGAGTTGCTCGAACTGAGTCAGCCGACCGTGTCGAAGCATCTCAAAGTGCTTCGGGATGCCGGGCTCGTGAGTGTTCGCGAGGTGGGCCAGCACCGCTACTACACCCTCGAATCCGCTCCCCTCGAAGAGGTCGAAGACTGGCTCATTCCGTTTCTGAGCGCCGACTTCGACGAGGCGGCAGAAGAAGACGGAATCGATTTCGAGGCCGAGCTCGACGAGGTGGCGGCGGCTGCCGGCTCGGCGGTGTCGTCAGCTGCGGCGTCGGCCGATTCGATCTCGTCTGATGTAACCGAGGCGGCTTCGAAGGTCAAGTCGCAGGCCGCTCTGGCCGGCGAGCGTGTTGGCCAGACGGTGGCCACTGCTGCCGAGCGCGCCCGTTCGCTCTTTGGCGAAGCGTCGCGTCGGTTTCCGACCATCTCGCGCAGCAGCGACTGACTTTACAGCGGCTATCACCAGCCCCTAGAGTTACCAGTTACCACACAGGTAACACCAAGCACGACGAGAAAGGGTGCGCGTGGCCAACGAGCTGTCAGACGTGCGCTTTCTCACCGTCGCCGAAGTCGCCGACATGATGCGCGTGTCGAAAATGACGGTGTACCGCATGGTGCACTCCGGAGATCTGCCGGCCATCCGCTTCGGCCGTTCGTTTCGCGTGCCCGAGACAGCCGTGCAGGCGGCCATCGAGACGCCCGCGAGCCAGTCGCACGTGGAGCCGCATAGTCGTTCGGCGGCCCCCGGCGCGTGAAGACACGCCCTGGTGCGCTAGACTGCTTCGAGGCAATTTTTCCTTCTCGGCCGCGCGCACTGCGCTGGTCAACCCAAATCTTGTGAGGTATCAGTGGGTTCCGTAATTAAGAAGCGTCGTAAGCGTATGGCGAAGAAGAAGCACCGCAAGCTGCTTCGTAAGACTCGTCACCAGCGTCGCAACAAGAAGTAGGCAAGCGCTCTCTGCCGACACCGCGTGGTGTTCGGCTGATGGTTGCTCGGGCGTCAGGCTTTCGGCCTGGCGCTTTTTGCTTGCCCAGAGCTTCGTGCTCGCGCGGGGCGTGGATGCCCGGCAGAACTCCCCGCGAAAGTCGCGGCGCCCGCGGCTTCGCCGCTGCTTGGGTAGCGATAAAGCCGCGTATCGAAACCGGAATGCAGCGCACGTAGGCTAGTGACATGGCCCGCGCAGAAATCACTCTCATCGGCAAGCCCGGTTGTCATCTCTGCGACGACGCCCGTCAGGTGGTGACGAAAGTCGTCTCCGATCTCGGGCACACCGAAGGGGCCCCAGAGATCGTGGTTGGCGAGCTGTCGATCTTCGACGATCAGACGCTCTACGACGAGCACGTCGAAGACATTCCGGTGATTCTCATCAACGGCAAGGTGCACACGTTCTGGCGGGTCGACCCTGATCGTCTGCGCACTGCGGTGCTTGCCGTTCGCTAGCGCTGCGGGGCGATTCCACAGGCAGTGCGCGGCCGAGTTATCCACAGATATGGTGATGGGCCGGTTCGCCTCCCCAGGCGCCTACTAGCGTTTGGTCATGAAATCGACTCGCGAATCGTTGTGGGCGGTCGCCCCGAGTGACCGGCCCCGCGAAAAGCTGGCGCGGCTGGGGCCTGGCGGTCTGACCGACTCCGAATTGGTCGCGCTGGTACTCGGCTCTGGCCTACCCGGTGTGAATGTGCTCGACAATGCCGCATCACTGCTCGAGCAGGCCGGGGGCGTGCAAGAACTCATGGTGATGACCGTGCGTGAACTGATGTCGCTGATGGGCGTGGGGGTGGCAACGGCCGGGCGAGTGGTTGCGGTCGCCGAACTATGGCGCAGAGCACACAACCCGTTGCCGGGTGTTGTAATCGAGGGCCCCGCCGACGTGGTTGCCATCGTGCGCGCCTTCGTGGCGACGCGCTCAGCCCCGCGCGGGCCGCGCTCGCTGGCAGACGGTTCTGACGCGCGCAGCGAGCCGGGTCAGTCTCGCGAGCAGAGGGAGGCCGCAACGATGTGCGTTTCGGGCGAACCCGCCGTTTCGGGCGAACCCGCCGTTTCGGGCGAACCCGCCGTTCCGGGCGAACCCGTCGTTCCGGGCGTACCCGCCGCTTCGCTCGAGGTGCCTCCGCCTGAAGGCATCTGCGTGGTGGTTGCAGACGAGGAGATGCGCGTGCTCGTGGTGGTGCCGTTGGCCAGGGGCGAAGGTGAGGGCATCCCGTCGCTGGTGCCACGGGTGCTGCACGAAGTGCTCTATCGAGGCGGCGGCGCATTCGCGCTCGCCATCTGCGTGGCCGAAACCCTCGCTCGAGCAGACGATCACGACCTCGGAGCCACCCGCGACGTGCTCAAACTCGCCGCTGCGACCGTGGGTTTGCGCTACTTGTCAACGGTCATCGTGTCGCCCACTTCGTGGTCAGCTCTTGACTAGCCGGCGATTGAGGAGTCGGCCGCGCACCCAGTGCCTGGCGGGGTGTGAACCGTGGCGGCGGGGGCGCCGACCCGTGCATCCGCATCGGCGCCGGCCCGTGCGGCTACGACGAGAGTTACGGCTGCAGGCGGGTCGGGCCGCGAAAGAGGTACGTCACCTCGCGCAGGTTGCCCTGGTGCAGCATCAGCATCAGCACGCGGGCGAGGCCCATGCCGAATCCGCCGTGCGGCGGCACTCCGAAGCGAAAGAAGTCGAGGTAGTAGTCGAGCTCGTGCGGGTCGAGCCCCTTTTCAACGGCCTGAGCCTCGAGAATGTCGACTCGGTGCTCGCGCTGAGCGCCCGTGGTGATCTCGGTGCCCCGGTAGACCAGGTCGTAGCTCTTGGTGAGCGACGTGTCTTCGTCGTTTCGCATGTGGTAGAACGGCCGAATGCTCGCGGGGTAGTCGGTGAGAAACACGAACTCGTGCCCGAATGTCTCGGCAACGTAGGCGGCGATCTGACGCTCACCCTCGGGGTCGAGGTCGTCGTCATTGCGGTCGACCACATGCCCTCTGGCCGCCACGATGTCTTTCGCTTCGAGCAGCGGAATTCGGGGAAACGGGATGCTCGGCACAACGATCTCGACGTCGAACAGCTCTCTGATCTCAGCACCGTGCTTCGCCGCGACCGCAGAGAACCCGGCCACAATCAATTCTTCTTGCATGCGCATGACGTCTTCGTGGCTGTCGATCCAGCTGATCTCGGCGTCGACACCCGTGTACTCAGTGGCGTGCCGCGACGTGAACGACGGGTCTGCGCGAAACACCGGCCCGATGTCGAAGATCTTGCCGAACCCGGCAGACTGCGCCATCTGCTTGAAGAACTGCGGGCTCTGCGCGAGGTACGCAGTGGTGTCGAAGTAGTCGAGCTTGAACAGCTCGGCGTTCGACTCCGAGGGGCTCGCCATGAGCTTCGGGGTGTGAATCTCTACATAGTCGCGTTCGATCCAGTACGTGCGAAAAGCGTGCTCGAGAGTCGTCTGAATGCGAAAAATCAGTGCGTTGCGCGGTACGCGAAGGTCGAGAAAGCGCCAGTCCATGCGCTTATCGATGCCGCTGTCGGCGGCGATCGGTGTTTCGGGGTTCGCCAGCGTGGCGACGGTGAGAGAGTCGAGCTTCACTTCGATGCCGCCCAGTTTCACGCGCTCGTCGTGTTTGAGCTCACCCGTGGCCGTGACGAAAGAGCCCTGCGTGAGGGCAGAGATGGTGGTTGCGGGCTCGTCGGCCAAAACAACACCCTGGTCGTCGACCGAGCGGGGGTTCACCAGTTGCAGTGCACCACTCTCGTCGCGCAGCACGACGAATTGCACCTTCTTCTGATCTCGCACCGTCTCGACCCACCCCGAAACAGTCACGGGGCCGTCGGGCAGAGCAGAAAGGTCTTTGATGAGGGTGCGTTCAGTCACGGGAATACAGCTTACTGCGGCGTTGTCTTGGGGGGCGTTCAGGTGCTGAGCAGCTTCGCGACTTCTACGCTACGTAAACTAATGGGCGTGGTAGCCAGCCAATTACACCTCGTTCGTCACGGCGAGGTCTTCAACCCCGAACATGTTCTGTACGGCCGCCTGCCCGGATTCGGTCTCTCTGACCTCGGCCGGCAGATCGCGCAGTCGGCTGCCGACGAGCTTGTGGCCCGTAATCGTTCGGTTTCAGCGCTCTTCGCCTCACCGCTTCAGCGCGCTCAGGAATCGGCGGCACCGCAGCAGGCCGCGTTCGATCTGCCCATCCAAACCGAGCCGCGAATCATCGAACCCACGAACAAGTTCGAAGACATGAGCCCGCACATGCGAAATAGAGCGCTTCGCAATCCGAAGAACTGGTCGTGGGTCGCCAACCCCTTCAAGCCCAGCTGGGGTGAGGCCTACGCAAGTGTCACAACGCGGATGCTCGCCGCAATGAACGACGCCTATGACTCCGTCGAGGGCGGCGATGTCATCATGGTGAGCCACCAGCTGCCCATCTGGGCCACGCACCTGAAAGTAGCCGGGCTGCGCTTGTGGCACGACCCGCGCAAACGCCGCTGCAACCTGTCGAGTATTACGACCTTCGAACGTCGCGGTAGCGCGTTCGTCGAGGTTGGTTACGAAGACCCTGCCGCCGACCTGCTCGCCGACGCCGTCGACGACGGAGCAGTATGAGACGACCACCACTATGACGCACGTGAACTCTGCCCGGCCGCTGAAGCGACGCCGTCACCTTCTCGCTGTTGCCGCCGCCGTGATCGCGGTGGGGCTGCTCGCCGGTTGCTCGAGCGACCCACTCGCGGCGCAATACCGAAGCGGCGACAGCAAGCAGTACATCGCCGGTGACGGAACAGTGACGGAGATCGCCGCTGAGAATCGGGGCGCTCCGGTCACCTTCACGGGCACAACCGACACGGGCCAGACGGTGAGTTCGTCGCAGTACCTGGGTCAGGTGCTCGTTCTGAACTTCTGGTACGCCGGCTGCGCACCCTGCCGCGCCGAAGCTCCCGCCCTCGAGAAGCTGAACGCCAAGTACACCGGCAACGGCGCGACGTTTCTCGGCGTGAACGTGCGAGACCAGACGGCGACGGCCCAGGCCTTCAACACCGCGTTCGGCATCACCTACTCGTCGGTTATCGACACCGATGGTGCTGTGCAGCTCGCTTTGAGCGGCGAGGTCGCTCCCAACGCGGTGCCCACCACGCTGGTGATCGACAAAAAGGGCCGCGTCGCGGCGCGAATTCTCGGTCAGGCGACCGCTCCAGACATTCTCGACACGCTGATCGGCGATGCCGTCGCTGAGACGAGCTGACCCGCGATGAACCCGTTCGCCAATGAGGTGCTGAACGGCCAGCTGATCGTGGCGATTCCCATTGCGATTCTGGCCGGACTGGTGTCGTTCGCGTCACCGTGCGTGCTGCCGCTGGTTCCGGGTTATCTCGCCTACGTCGGGGGCCTGAGCGAGCCGGGTGAGCGGGCCAACCGGCGTCGAATTCTGCTCGGCATCAGCCTGTTCGTGCTCGGCTTCTCGCTGGTGTTCGTATCGGCATCCGCTCTCTTCGGCGCCCTGGGTGTCTGGCTGCTGGTGTGGAGTGACATCATCACCCGCGTGCTCGGCGTTGTGGTGATTCTGCTCGGTCTCGTCTTCATCGGGCAGTTCAGCTTCATGCAGCGCACGTTCAAACCGTCGTGGCGGCCGGCCACCGGCCTCGCCGGCGCTCCGATACTCGGCATCGTGTTCGGTCTCGGCTGGACCCCGTGCATCGGCCCGACCCTCGGCGCCATTCAGGCGCTCAGCCTCAGCGGCGGTTCCGCGTGGAGCGGCGCCCTGCTCGGCCTGTTCTATTGCCTCGGCCTCGGCATTCCCTTCTTGCTGGTGGCGCTCGGCCTGAACTGGGTCACGCACACCGTTAAATTCCTCAAGCGGCATATACGCTTCATCAACATTCTGGGGGGTGTGGGCCTCGTCGTCATCGGCATTTTGATGGTGAGCGGCCTGTGGACCATCTGGACCTACCAACTGCAGGCGGTGATCACCGGTTTTGTCCCGGCCATCTGATCATTTCGATTCCCCGGCGCCTCAAGCGCCGGCCCCGAACGACGACGGAATCATCGTTCAGCCGAAGCTCGGCTTCGTCGGCTGGCTGCGCTGGTTCTGGCGCCAGCTCACGAGCATGCGCACGGCACTCTTCTTGCTGCTGCTACTCGCTCTGGCCGCGGTGCCGGGGTCGCTGGTGCCGCAGCGCGCCGCCGACCCGAACGGCGTGACGCAGTACTTCACCGACAACCCCTCGCTCGCACCGATTCTCGACAAGTTTCAGGCCTTCGACGTCTACACGTCGGTGTGGTTCTCGGCCATCTACCTGTTGCTGTTCATCTCGCTCGTCGGGTGCGTCATTCCGCGTGCGAAGCACCACTTCGACGCACTGCGCGCCAAGCCGCCACGCACCCCGGCGCGTCTGTCGCGCCTCGCGGGCTTTCAGAAACGCACTGCCGAGGTGAACGTCGGCGCCGTCGAAGCGGTCGACTCGGCACGCAAGCTGCTGCGTAAGTCGGGCTACCGCGTCGTGGTATTCAGTTCTGCCGACAAGAACGGGCACGAAACCGCGTCGGTCTCGGCCGAGCGCGGCTATGCCCGCGAAACGGGAAACCTCGTGTTCCACGCAGCGCTGGTGGGCATCCTCATCACGGTGGGTGTGGGGGGCGGGTTCGGTTTCAGCGGGCAGCGCGTGGTGGTCGAGAACGGCGGTGTGTTCGTGAACACGCTGGCAGCGTACGACTCCTTCAACCCCGGGCGCTTCTTCACCGAGAACTCGCTCGACCCGTACTCGATCAAGCTCGACCAGTTCACGGCGACCTACGAAACGAAGGCCGATGGGGCGTTCGGCCAGCCGATCGACTACAACGCCGAGGTGACCACGCAAGAACGTGGCCAGGCGCCGCAGCAATCCGATATCAAGGTGAACTCGCCGCTCGAGATCGGCGGCACCGACGTGTACTTGCTCGGCAACGGCTACGCGCCGCAGATCACCGTGAAAGACCCGAACGGCAAAGTGGTGTTCACCGATTCGGTGCCGTTCTTGCCGCAAGACGCCAACCTCACGAGCGTGGGTGTGGTGAAGATTCCGGATGGTCTGGCCGCTCAATTGGGCATGATCGGCTTCTTCTACCCGACTCAGGCGACCTCGACCACCGGCGCTTTCTACTCGACATACCCCGACGATGACTATCCCGTGCTCACCCTCAACGTCTATGACGGAGACCTCGGGCTGAACGGCGGCGTACCCACCTCGGTGTACTCGCTCGATACCGACAAGATGACGCAGCTGACCGGCGGAACGACCGGTGTGCAGTCGATCGAGCTGAAGCCCGGCGACAGCCAGGCGCTGCCGGGTGGGCTCGGAACGATCAGCTTCGATTCGGTCAAACGGTATGCCTCGCTCGACATCCACCACGACCCGACGCAGGGCTGGGTGCTGCTGTTCGCGGCGTCTGCGCTAGCGGGCCTGCTCATTTCGCTGTTCATTCCGCGCCGCCGGGTGTGGGTCAAGGCGAGCGAAAACGCCGACGGCACACTCAGCCTCGAGTACGCCGGCCTCGCTCGCGGCGAAGATCCGCGGCTTGCTTCGGCTGTAGCCGAGATCGCCGAGCGCCATTCCAAAGTTCTCAGCGACGTTCCCGCCGCCGATACAAACGCTTAGGCTTACCCCGTGACACTTGACGAGTATTCGATCTTCTTCTTGTACGCCGCGATCGTGGTGTACGCGGTTGCCTTCATCGCGTTCGCGCTCGATCTTGCACGCCGGTCGTCGCAGGTGTCGGCGGGCAACTCGGTCGGCATCGACGGAACGGTGACGACGGCCCCGCATGTGCTCGAGACCGTTGGCACGGCTGCCGGTGCCGGTGCCGTGGGAGCTAGCGCGGTGGGTTCTGGTGCAGCAAGCGCGGGTACCACTGCGGTCGTCGAGAGGCCCGAGAGCGTCGTCAGTACGAGCACGGCAGGCCGGGCATCCGCAACCGACACGGGCGAGACCGGCGGATCGGGCGGCACTTCTACGCTCAAGGGCGGCCGCGTCGCCGCTGACGGAAGCGTGTCGAAACGATCGCTCAGCCTGCGCCTCGGCATGGCGTTCACTGTCATCGGTCTGGCCCTCGAGGTAACGGCCGACGTGCTGCGCGGTATCGCGGCTCAGCGGGTTCCGTGGGCCAACATGTACGAGTTCTCGATGACCGGAACCGTGCTGATCGTGGGCGTGTTCTTAGTCGTCAACACCCGTGTCGATCTGCGCTTTCTCGGCACGTTCATCACTGGTCTCGTTCTCGTTCTGCTCGGCATTTCGACGGTCAACTACTACGTGGTCATCGCTCCGCTGCCGCCGGCGCTGCAGTCGGCGTGGCTGGTCATCCACGTATTCGTGGCGAGCCTCGGCACGGCGTTCTTCGCGCTCGGGTTCGCGCTGTCGGGCATCCAGTTGCTGCAGTCGCGGCGTGAGGTGTCAGGTTCTGCGCTGAAGTTCTTGAAGCTCAGGTTCTTAGCGTCACTGCCCGATTCGACTCGGCTCGAGAATCTCGCTTACCGGGTGAACATCGTCGGGTTCGTGTTCTGGACCTTCACGCTCATCGCCGGCGCTATTTGGGCCGAGCGCGCCTGGGGCCGGTACTGGGGGTGGGACACCAAAGAGGTGTGGACCTTCATCATCTGGGTCATCTACGCCGGGTACATTCATGCCAGGGCCACGCGGGGCTGGCGCGGTTCACGCTCGGCATGGCTCGCCATCATCGGCTTCGCGGCCGTGCTGTTCAACTTCGGCATTGTGAACGTCTTCTTCCACGGCCTGCACTCATACTCGGGCCTGTAAACCAGCCCGGGCTCCTCAGGCGCGCGAATTAGGCGCCGTGGCGGCCTGATGACTCCGAGAGTTCGACGAGCAAGCCGTAGACGCGGGTGAGGCGGTCGCGCCACCACGCGTCACGGTCGGGCGCAGCGAGTGACTGCTGCACGAGTGACTCGTCGAGGGTGGGGCGGCGCACAGGTATGGCGCCGTCGACCGGAATGAGCGGCTCTGCGGTCACGTCGGTCGTGAGCAGCGCGGCGGTGGCGAGGCCGCAGTCATATTCCAGAACGGGAATACTCGCGGCGAGGTGCGCTCCCATGGCGATACCGATCGACGAATCGAGCGCCGATGACACCACAACCGGCAGCCCGGCGCGTTCGACGATGTCGAGGGCAGAGTGGATGCCCCCCAGCGGTTGCGCCTTGATGACGAGGAGATCAGCGGCGCCCCGGCGCGCAACCTCCAGCGGATCATCCACTTTTCGCACGCTCTCGTCAGCCGCAATGGGAATACCCATGTACTTCACGCGCTGCCGAATCTCCCACAGATCGTCGATACTGGGGCACGGCTGTTCGACGTATTCGAGGTCGTACTCGGCCAGAGCGTGAATCGCTTTCTCGGCCTCATCGACGTTCCAGCCGCCGTTCGCGTCGAGCCTGATGCGGCCCTCCGAGCCGAGAATCGCGCGGGCTTCGCGCACACGGGCGAGATCGTCGTCGAGCGTCTGCCCGCGCTCGGCCACCTTCACTTTGATGGTGCGGCAGCCCGGGTACCGGGCGAGAACGCCGACTACGGCGCTCGGAGCGACGGCCGGCAGGGTCGCGTTCACGGCGACGCTTTCGCGCAGCAGCGCGGGGGTGGGCACCCAGCCGAAGTCGATGGCTCCGGCCAGCCACGCCAGCGATTCCACGTCGTCGTACTCGACGAAGGGCGAGAACTCGGTGGCGCCTTCGGGGCCGCGCAGAATAAGGGCTTCACGGGCATCCACCCCCCTGAACCGGGTGTTGAGCGGAAGAGAGACGACACTGGCTGAGGCGAGCAATTCGGTCAGCGTCGGCAAGGGGCGGTGCGTGAAGGCCATGCCTCATTGTGCCCGGTCTGGCGACCGGGTGCTCGGGGCCTGGGCCGATTCGCGCCGTGTCGCACTCAGCGGTTCGAGCCCGAACCCGCGCCGTTAGGCTGAAGACATGGCCACTGAAGCAGCATTCGTCTCTGAGATCTTCGACCCCGCAGAATGGATGCTCGCGCCGGGCTCAGAGGCGATGACCGACATCACCTACCATCACGACCGCGCCGGCCAGGTAGCTCGCATAGCGTTCAACAGGCCAGAGGTGCGAAACGCTTTTCGCCCGCACACCGTGGATGAGTTGTACCGGGCACTTGATGACGCGCGGCAGAATCCTCGAATCGGGGTGGTGTTGCTGACCGGCAATGGTCCGAGCCCCAAAGACGGCGGCTGGGCGTTCTGCAGCGGCGGCGATCAGCGCATTCGGGGGCGTGATGGGTACCAATACGCCGAGGGTGACGGGGCTGGTGCGAACGCGGCATCCACGGGCCGGCTGCACATTCTCGAAGTGCAACGGCTGATTCGATTCATGCCGAAGGTGGTGATAGCGGTGGTTCCGGGCTGGGCTGCGGGCGGCGGCCATTCGCTGCATGTGGTGTGCGACCTCACGATCGCCAGCGCAGAGCACGCCAAATTCAAGCAGACGGATGCCGACGTGGGTTCGTTCGATGCCGGGTACGGCAGCGCGTACTTCGCCCGGCAGATCGGGCAGAAGAACGCTCGCGAGGTGTTCTTCTTGGCGCGGGAGTACAGCGCCCAACGGGCCTATGAGATGGGCGCCGTGAACGCGGTGGTGCCGCACGCGTCGCTCGAGGTGGAGGCGCTCGACTGGGCGCGCACCATTCTCACGAAGTCACCCACGGCCATCCGCATGCTCAAGTTCGCTTTCAATGCGGTCGATGATGGGCTCGTGGGGCAGCAAGTGTTCGCCGGCGAGGCGACGCGGCTGGCATATGGCACCGACGAGGCCGTCGAGGGGCGTGATTCGTTTCTCGAAAAGCGCGCACCCGACTGGGCGCCGTTTCCGTACCACTACTGACGCTCGGGTGGGTTGCCGCCGAATTAGGGTAGAAAAATGACGAGGCGACTTGAGGTTCTGCCGGCCGGCGACGCTGCTGAGGTTTCGATCGCTGTGCGCGCCGCGCTGAGCGGAACAGGGCCCGCCATTCTGCCGCGAGAACCTGCGGTCGCGCCCCACTCGCGGCACGCTTCGGGCGCCCCGGGGCCCGCCGAACTACCCGACGAGGTGCCGAAGAACGTCGCGCTCGTGATCGAGACCTCGGGCAGTTCGGGCGTTCCGAAGCGCGTGGCGTTGAGCGCCGACGCTCTGCTGGCCAGCGCGGGAGCCACCGAGTCTGAGCTCGGCGGCCCTGGGCAGTGGGTGCTCGCACTGCCGACGCACTACATCGCCGGAACCCAGGTGCTGATCCGTTCGATCGTCGCCGCCACGAAGCCGGTGGTGCTGCCGCCCGGCCACTTCAGCGCGCGGGCCTTCGCCGCTTGCGTCGATGAGTTGCAGGCAGGGCTGAAGTTCTCGTCGATCGTGCCGGCTCAGCTCGCGCGGCTGGTTGATGCGGGTGAGAGCGACACGGGCATCCGCGAGTCGCTGCGGGCACTGGATGCTCTGCTCATCGGTGGCCAAGCAGTACCCGCAGCGTTGTTCACCCGCGCGACTGATCTCGGCCTGAACGTGAAGCGAACGTACGGGTCGAGCGAGACGAGCGGCGGATGCGTCTACGACGGCCACCCCATTGGGCAGGCGTCGGCGCGAACCACCGGAGGGGAACTCGAACTCGCGGGCCCGATGCTCGCCGAGGGGTACCTCGGTGACGACGAGCTGACGGCTCGAAAGTTCTACAGCGATGCGGGCCGGCGGTGGTATCGCACCGCTGACAGCGGTGAGGTCACGAGTGGGCCGGCAGGCGTGCAGGTGGCGGTCTCGGGCCGGCTCGACAACGTGATCATCTCGGGTGGAATCAAGGTGGCGCTCGACCGAGTCGAACGCATTGTTCAGGCGCATGAGGGTTTTCACACGGCAATCGTGGTTCCGGTGCCGAGCGAGCAGTGGGGGCAGACCTCAGTGGTGGTGACCAGTGAGCCGTTCGGTGATGGCGACCTCGCCGTGCTGCAGTCGGCGGTGACTGAAGCTGTCGGTCGGCCGGCGGCACCCTCGCGAATCGTTCGGCTGGAACCGCTGCCGACGCTCGCCTCGGGCAAGCCCGACCGTCTCGCGGTGGCGCGCACGCTCGCGAAGCCGTAGCAGGCGCGCGACTGACAGGCAGTGCGAACGAAGCCACCCCCGCCGCGCGGCATCGACGCGAAGCAGGCCATGCGCTTAGCGGCCGCGCGGCCCGCGCCGAAGTGTGCTCGGTAGTATCTTCTGGTGGCTCAAACGAAGCGTAAGAAATCCGGGCATCCGGCGGGCAAAAGGCAGCACTCGGCCCCGAACAAGCTGACGAAACCGACCCCGGCGATGTGGATCGCGGGCGCGCGCATCCGCACCCTGCCTCTGGCCATTGCCCCCGTGGCGCTCGGCGTAGGGGCGGCGACGCTCATCACGGGTGACGGTGTGATCGGCGGTCTCGCGCGGCTGGGCACCATCGACTGGGGTCTTGCGCTGCTGTGCTTGGCAGTGGCCCTGTTCTTGCAGATCGGCGTGAACTACTCCAACGACTACTCAGACGGGGTGCGCGGAACCGACGAATTCCGTGTGGGGCCGCCGCGACTGACCGGGTCGGGCGTTGCGAATCCGAGGCGGGTTCTCGTGGTTGCGCTGGTGTTCTTCGGGCTCGCCGCTGCAGCCGGAATCACCATCGTTGTGCTCACGCAGTACTGGTGGCTGCTGATTCCTGGCGCTGTGGCCATTGCGGCCGCCTACTTCTACACCGGAGGCAAGCGACCCTACGGCTACTACGGCCTGGGCGAAGTTTTCGTGTTCATCTTCTTCGGCCTAGTGGCGACCGTCGGAACGACGTACATCCTCTCAGGAACCTACAACGACTGGAGCGTGCTCGCGGGCGCTGCCGCGGGGTTCATCGCGTGCGCGGTGCTGATGGTCAACAACATCCGCGACATCGATCAAGACAAGATCGCCCGCAAACGCACCCTCGCGGTGCTGGTCGATCACCGCGCCGCCCGCATCATCTTCGTGGTCTTCTTGGTGATCGCGTACCTGATACTCGGGTTCTTCTCGCTGGTGTTTCCGCTGGCCCCGCTGGTGTTCTTCACGCTGTTGCTGTCGCTGCCGGCGATGCTCATCGTGCTCACCGGCAAGACCGCGAAAGAGTTCATTCTGGCGTTGCAACTCACCAGTCTGACGGGGCTGCTGTTCGGCCTAGGCCTCGCTGCTGCGCTGACGTTCTGACGCGGTAGCGGCGGCAGTGCCGGCCGCCGTGTCTGCGCCTGTGCTGGCGGCCGTGCCTGTGGCGGTGCTCGTGCCCTTACCCGTGCCCGCTTCGTCGACCACTGTGTCTTCGAGGTCTTCGTCAGACCCGGCCTTCTCAGGTGCGCGTGGTGCGACTTTGCCGTTGCCGTGGCGTGCCTCGTAGAGCCCGTTGGCGAGTTCTTCGCGCGGCTTCTTCAGAAAAATGTACGAGGCGCAGAGCGAAATCACGGCAGCCACGGCGGCGGCGATCCACGGCGTCATCTGGGTGATCAGCAGGATCGCCAGCACCACGGCGAAGATGCCGAGGCGAATCAGCGTGTAGACCACCCATGTACGTCCTGTTTTCACAGATACAGCTTACAAGCGCGGTTCTGACCGCTCCCTGCGAGAGCGCCGAGCACATCTTCATGCGCAGCGAACTCCCCATTTTCAAGGCGTAAGGTTTGACTATGGCTCGTCTCCTGGTTGGTCTCGTCGCACTTGCGGTGGCTTTCTACGTGTACGCGCTCGTCGACTGCATATTGTTTGCCCGAGTGCGCGTTCGTGGTCTGCCGAAGATCGCGTGGGTGTTCATCGTTCTTCTCTTTCCCGTCGTCGGCGGGGTGCTGTGGTTCTTGATCGGTCGCGGGCGCAAAGCCTCGAAGCGTCAGGTGCAGTACCGCACCGTAGGGCCTGACGACGACCCCGAGTTTCTGGGGGCGCTCAGGGCCGATCCGGTTTCTGACGCGCAGCTTCGCGAGCTCGAGCAGCAGTTCGCCGAGAAAGACGACCCCGACACGAGAACCGACAACGGCAGATCTGACCGGTGACCGCGGCTTCGAGCCCTGCGGCAGACTTCGCGCTCGCCATCCTGCGCGAATTCGTCGCCCTCGGCGTGACTGACGCGGTTCTGACTCCTGGCTCTCGCTCGCAGGCCCTCGCCCTCGTTCTGGCCGAATTCGACCGGGCACGGATGCTCGACCTCCAGGTTCGCCTCGACGAACGCACCGCGGGGTTCACCGCCCTCGGTGTGGCTGCCGAAACGAGAAGACCCGCCATTGTCGTGACCACCTCCGGCACCGCGGTAGCGAATCTCCTGCCCGCGGTACTCGAGGCGAGCCACTCGAACGTTCCGATGCTGCTCGTGACATCAGACCGGCCGGCCGAGCTACGCGGCACGGGAAGCAACCAGACCACCTGGCAGCCCGACATCTTCGGCCGCTTCGTTCGCGCCTCATTCGACGTGGATGCTCCAACCGGCGCCGAAGGTGAAGCCGAAGTCGCCCGCGACATTGCCGAACGATCCTGGGCGGCCGCGGTCGGTGGCGGCTCGTCAGTCACTGCCGCCTCTGCTCCTGGCCCGGTGCACGTGAATCTGCAGTTTCGCGAACCGCTCTCGGGCGTTGTTGCCGATCTGACTGCTCTCGAAGCTCCAACCCACGAACCCACGAACGCCCGCGCAGTCGAGCGTGACCTCGTATCGCTCCAGCTCACGCGCGAAGCACGCACCGTGGTGATCGCGGGCGACGGTGCGGGCGCTGCGGCCGAAGAGCTCGCCCATCAGGGTGGCTGGCCGCTCATCGCTGAGCCGTCGAGCGGCGCGCGCTACGGCCGCAATCTCGTGATCGCCTACCGCGAGTTGCTGGCCGACCCCGAATTCGGGGGTCGGGTCACGCGAGCAGTCGTGTTCGGGCATCCATCTCTCTCGCGCGAAGTGCCGCAACTACTGCTTCGCGCCGACGTCGAGGTGACCGTGGTGGGCCAGCGCGCCGACGACCTCGCCGTGTTCAACCCCGGTCACCGGGTGGCGACCTTCGCAGACGAGGTGACGGTAGCGCCCCTGTCGCCCGACGACGGCGTCGAGCCATCGCTCGTCGCCGAAGCCGAACACGGCCCCGAACGCGTGGGCGAGCTCGAACGAGAACGAGACAGAGAACGAGAACGAAACCGCACCTGGCTTCGCGACTGGGTGCTCACCAGCCGCGCCATCGTTGAGGCGCAGCACGACGACATCGCTCCGCCGAACATCGAAGCGGCGCGTTCAGTAGACATCGCCGAACGCCGCGACTACCGCGTCGCCGAGCTGGCAGCGTTACGTGCTCCGGTCACCCGGCGGATGCTCGTGCTCGCCGCCTGGCGGGTGACCTGGCCGCACGATCGCCTCATCATCGGTGCATCACGCCTCATTCGTGATCTCGACCGTTCAGCACCGGGCAAGAAGATTTCGGTGCATTCCAATCGGGGGCTCGCCGGCATCGACGGTACCATCGCCACCGCCGCGGGAATCGCCCTGGCAAGTCAGCGCCCCGCCGCCTCGCTGCTCGTCGCAGAAAACCCCGGCGGTTCGCTGCACAGCGTGGAAAGCCTCACGGCCCGCCCGGCTGGCGAAGCTGCCGATGCCGCCCGCCCTGCTGGCGTAGCTGCCGGCCGGCCGGCGCGCGCGGCCGACAGAGATCTCGCGGCACAGACCGGCGTCACCCGGGTGCTGCTCGGCGACCTCACCCTGCTGCACGACGTCGGCAGTCTGCTGTTCGGCGTGGGCGAGCGTCGCCCGAGGATTCAGCTCATCGTGGGTAACGACGGGGGCGGCACAATCTTCGACACCCTCGAAGTCGCCGCCACAGCCCATCGCGATGCCTTCGACCGCGTCATGATGACCCCGCAGAACGTCGACCTGGCAGCCCTCGCGGCTGCCTACGGCTGGGCGTACTCGAAGGCGGCGACCCGGAGCGAGCTCGACAGTGCTCTGACGGCTCCCGTCACCGGTCCGAGCATTCTCGAAGTGCCTCTCGCTCGGTGAGCCGCTGGCCAGTAGCCTGAACTGATCTGACGAAGGGTGAGTCATGAAGGCTGCGAAGAACTGGAACGAAGACCCGGCTCCACTGCTGCGGGCTGGTGCCGGTTACGAACTGCACGGCAGCGACGCCAGTGCCACTCCGGGATTCGCGGGCACGAAGACCGCCGGCGAGGCCGCTCTGGCCGCGAACGCTACCGAGGTGGGCAATCTGCAGGAGAAGCTTTTCGCCAACAGCCTGTACGACGACTCCCGCTCGATTCTGCTGGTGCTTCAGGGCATGGATTCGGCCGGCAAGGGCGGCATCGTGAAGCACGTGGTGGGTTCTGTCGACCCGCAGGGCGTCATGCACGCCAGCTTCAAGAAGCCCACGCCCGAAGAACTCAAGCACGACTTTCTCTGGCGCATCCGAAAACATGTTCCCACTCCGGGCCAGATCGGGGTGTTCGACCGTTCGCACTACGAAGACGTTCTGGCGGGCAAGGTGCTGAACCTCGCCCCCGCAGACGTGATCGAGGAGCGCTACCGTCAGATCAACGAATTCGAGTCAGAGCTCATGGCGCACGGCACAACGGTGGTGAAAGTGATGCTGAATATCAGCGCCGATGAGCAGAAGGGCCGGCTGGCCGAACGCCTTGACCGGCCCGACAAGTACTGGAAGTTCAACCCCGACGACATCGACTCACGCGAGCTGTGGAATCAGTATCAAGACGCCTATCAGGCCGTCTTCGACAAGACCTCGACCACCACGGCGCCCTGGTACGTCATTCCGGCCAACCGCAAATGGTACGCCCGGCTCGCCGTGCAGCGTCTGATGATGGATGCCCTGCGAAACCTCAACCAAGACTGGCCTGCGGCCACCTTCGACGTCGAAGAGCAACGCGCCCGCCTCGACCTCACCTAAGCCCCTGCGATCACGAAACTCCTCAAAAACCCGCAGTTGAGGGGAGTTTCTGTGAACGCCGGGCGTCAGCCGAAGGCCTCGACGATGGGGCGGAATTTCATGCGCGTCTCGAGGTACTCGCGCTCGGGGTTCGACTCCGAGACGATGCCCGCGCCGGCATACGCCGTGATGGTGCCTTCGGCATCGACTTGGGCGCAGCGGAGGGCGACCGCCCACTCGCCGTCACCGTCGGCGCCGACCCAGCCCACCGGGCCCGCGTAGCGACCACGGTCGAAGGGTTCGAGTTCGTCGATGAGCCGCAGGGCATCCTGAGTCGGCGTGCCGGCCACAGCCGCTGTGGGGTGCAGCGACGCGATGAGATCGAGCGAGGTGGATCCGTCGCTGAGGGTGCCCTCGATGTCACTTGCAAGGTGCCAGAGGTTCGGCAGCTTCAAGGTGAAGGGCAACTCGCTCGCAATGAGCGTGCGTGAGTGCGGCGCGAGCGCGTTCATCACGCTTGCCACCGCGAACCGGTGCTCGTCTTGATCTTTCGGGCTGGTGGCGAGGGCGACGGCCTGGTCGTGGTCGGCTTCGGCGTCGCGGCCGCGCGAAATGGTTCCGGCCAGCACGCGCGCGCTCACGGTGCCGTGGTAGACCCGCACGAGCGTTTCGGGGCTCGAACCGACAAGCCCGTCGACCGCGAACGTGAAGCAGTCGGGGTAACCGAGCGCGAGGTCGAGCAGCACGCGCCGCAGGTCGGAGTCTTTCGGCAGATGCCCCACGAGGTCACGCGCGAGCACGACCTTCTCGAGTTCGCCCGCGTTGATGTGCCCCACGGCGGCCTCGACGGCTTCGCGGTACGAGTCGGGTTTCGCCTCGCCCGGAAGCAGCGAGATGCGGTATTCGGGCCCGAATGAGGTCGCGGGGGGCACCGGATGCCCGCCCGAGCGCACCTCGCCCCGAGCCGTCGGCCCGGCGGCAGTGGGCGACGCGGGTGCGCTCTCGCCTTCGGCCAGCACCCGCACCCGCGTCACCCAGAAGACGCCGTCGCGTTTGCCGATGACGACCTCGGGAACGATCAACACACTGCTGTGAGCGGATTTCGCGGAGAACGCGAAGGTTCCGAACGCAATGAGGCCTGTGCCGGGCGAATCGAGTGGATCGTGAACGGTTGCGGCCGCTGCAACCTCGCGCCAGGCCTCGCACGCGGCGGTGAAGCGATCGGCGCCTGAGAACTCGAGGCGCAGGGCCGTGCCGAGGCCGGCCATGCCCTGGCCTTTGCGAATCCAGAGCAGCGGGGACTGAGCGTTCAGCAGCGGAATCAGCAGCCGAATGTCACCGACCGCCTGAGTTTCTACGTACAGCCGGGGGGTCGCGCGTGCAGTTTCGGTCACGAATCAAGGCTACGCGCCGCCGGGCGCCTTACTGTGCAGAGCGTCGCGCGACGGCCGACCGCGCAGCAGGCTCGCGGCCGGCGTTCAGCTGCGGCGCAGGATGCGGTCGCTTGGCGGTCGACCCGAATGAACCGCTTCTACTGCGACAGCCCCAGCACCCGTTCGAGATACGTGTTGCGAAACTGCCGGTCGGGGTCGTACACGTCGGCGAGGGCGGCGAAGTCGGGCATCCGCTCGTATAACGGCGCAATGCTCTCGGCCGTCTGAGTGAACACCTTGCCCCAGTGCGGCCGGGCTCCGAACGGTGCGAGCGCGGCCTCGAGCTCGGGAAGCAGAGAGTGCACGGCGGCGGGCGAATTCTTCCAGGTGAAATGGATGGCGAGCGAATCTCTGTCGTATGCCATGCTCAGCCACAATTCGTCGGCCGCGACGGTGCGCAGCTCGGTAACGTGCAGCAGCGGCGCGATCTGGTCGCTCATCGATCGCACGACGCTGAGCGCTGCTGCGGCATGCGCGCGATCGACGAAGAACTCGCTCTGCAATTCGTCACCGTTGCTCGGCGTCTCTTCGAACCTGAAATGCGGCAGTCGCTCAGACCACGGCCCGGGCACGCCGCCCTGCACCGTGGTGTTGTCGCGACTCGCATCGGCCGGCGACATGACCTTCGATGCGGCAGCCCGGGCGCCGAACAGGGTCGCCGGCAGCACTCGAGGTTCTGCGCCGCCCAGCCTGGTCTTCAGCCAGAGTTGAGCGAGCGAGTCGCCCTGCCAATCGGTGAACAGGCTCACGCTGTATGCCGCGCCGGTGATCTCGTCGAATGACTCGAGCAGGGCATGCCACGGCACATCGACGTAGACGTCTTGCTGCATCTGAAAACTCGGCTGAATGTCGAGAGTCAGGCGCGTGATGACGCCCAGCGCACCGAGCGAAACCACCATGCCTGAGAACGCCGGCGTTGCCCGAGTAACCGTGGCGAGTTCACCGCGCCCGGTCACGAACTCGAGGCCGCTGACGGCGGTGGCGAGGTTGCCGTTGCGGTTGCCTGAGCCGTGGGTCGCTGTCGAGATAGCGCCCGCCACCGAGATGTGCGGCAGCGAGCCCATGTTGTGCAGCGCCCAGCCCTGCTGCTGCAGCGCCGCGGCGAGGGTGCCATAGCGGGTGCCGGCCGCGAGGGTGACGGTACGGGCATCCTCATCGATCGAGATGTCGGGCGGCAGGTCGACCAGGCTGATCAGGTCAGCGGATGCATCGGCCAGATCATTGAACGAATGACGAGTGCCGAGGGCGCGCACGTGAGGCGAGCCGGCCACAAGGGCTTGAACCTCGCCCACGTCGCGCGGCGAATGCACTCGCGCGGCCCCGAACTCATAATTGCCCGCCCAGTTCACTCCGGCACTCGACGTCATACCGGCCTGCTTTCTCGCACTCGTACCTTCACGCCTCCATCCTCGCGCACCTGCGCTCAAGCCTCGCCCGGCCACCTCGCCGGTTGCGCTGCTCCGCACCCCTCGTGGCCGCGCAGCAGCCGCGCACCTGCGCTCATGCTGAGCCTTTGCCGAGAGCCGCAGATGCGCCCCGTAAACTGAAGGCGTGTCTAAGGCCGACCTCAGCAAGCAACCCGCGCAGGTTTCTGCGATGTTCGACGACGTGTCGACCCACTACGACCGCACCAACAACGTGCTCTCGGTCGGTAACGCGCTGCTCTGGCGGGTGGCCACCACGAACGCAGTGGGCCCGAAGCCCGGCGAACGCATTCTCGACCTCGCCGCCGGCACAGGCACCTCGAGCGCCTCCCTCGCGAAGACCGGCGCCCACGTGGTGGCCGCCGACTTCTCGCCCGGAATGATCGAGGTGGGCAAACGCCAGCAGGCCGGCAACCAGAACGTCGAATTCGTGGTGGCCGACGGCATGAACCTGCCGTTCGAGAACGACGAATTCGACGCCGTGACCATTTCGTTCGGCCTCCGCAACATCGTCGAGCCGAAAGTCGCGCTCGCCGAACTCTTTCGTGTCACCAAGCCGGGCGGCCGCATCGTGATCTGCGAGTTCAGCACCCCGCCCATCGCGCCCATTCGCATCGGCTACTCGGCCTACTTGCAACGCGTGATGCCGGCGCTCGCCAAGCTCGCCAGCTCGAACCCCGCCGCTTACCTCTACCTCGCCGACTCGATCAAAGACTGGCCGAACCAGAGCACCCTCTCGAAGTGGCTGCGCGAAACCGGGTTCGCAAACGTCGGCTACCGCAACCTGACTGCCGGCATCGTGGCCCTCCACCGGGGCACAAAGCCGCATCCGGCGACGGTTTCGGCAACCGCAAGCCCCCCGCCCGAGTCTTTCGACGCCGACGTGACTCAGTAGGCTTGACTCCGTGAACCCGACCAATCGGTCCCTGAACCTTTCCGGGGGCGCCAGCCTGTCGAAGGGCGCACGCCGCAGCCAGACCCCGTCATCGCCGTTTTCGCTCACCGAGCGTCTTTTCGCGTCAGCGGATGACCGTAAAGCCTCGAAGGCCATCGACAACGGCATCGTGCGCCTCGAAGAGCGCCTCGTCTCAGAAACCGCTTTTCACGACGGCATGGCCGAGGTGTCTGCGCGCTACCTGCTCGACGCGGGCGGAAAGCGAATTCGCCCCATCCTCGCCTTTCTCACCGCCCAGCTCGGCGACGGCGTTACAGATGACGTGGTGACGGCCGCGACCTCTATCGAACTGATTCACTTGGCCTCGCTCTACCACGATGACGTGATGGACGAAGCAGAGCAGCGCCGCGGCGTACCCACAGCGCACACCGTATGGAGCAACTCCATCGCCATTCTCACCGGCGACCTGCTCTTCGCCAGGGCCAGCAAACTGCTCTCCATTCTCGGCGAACGGGCCATCCGCCTGCAGGCCGATACCTTCGAGCGGCTCTGCCTCGGGCAGTTGCACGAAACCGTCGGCCCGCGGCCCGGCGAAGACGAGATCGAACACTACCTGCGCGTGCTCGCCGACAAAACGGGGTCGCTCATCGCAGCATCCGCTCAGCTCGGCGTGCTGGTATCGAACGCGCCCGAGGCCTACCAGCAAGCCGTCTTCGACTTCGGCGAAAAGGTGGGCATCGCGTTTCAGCTCATCGACGACGTCATCGACCTCGCGCCGCCCAGCGACAAGACGGGCAAAACCGCCGGAACCGACATTCGTGCCGGCGTCGTGACTCTGCCGCTGTTGTACCTGCGACGGGATGCCCCCACCGACCCCCAGGCCGCTGAACTGCTTCGTCGGCTCGACCCCGACACCATCGCGGCCACCCCCGCGGCAGAGGTCGACGCTCTGATCGCAGAGCTTCGCGCGCATCCGGTGACTCTCGAGACCACTGCCGAGGCGCACCGGTGGGCGGCAGACGCCGTGTCGGCGCTCGACCCGCTGCCCGAGGGCACCGTCAAAAAGGCTCTCATGCGGTTCGCCGAGACCATGGTCGAGCGCTCGGCCTGAGCCGCGCGCGGCTCGCACTTGACCACTCGCGCTGCGACGGAGATCGCCCGCGAACAGACAACGTAAGGAATCACCCTCATGACCAAGCTCCGCCTGGCCATCGTCGGCGCAGGGCCGGCCGGTATTTACGCCGCCGACCTGCTCATCAAAGCCGAGCGGCACTTCGACGTGTCGATCGACCTCTTCGACCACCTGCCTGCGCCTTACGGGCTGGTTCGGTATGGGGTCGCCCCCGATCATCCGCGCATCAAGGGCATCATCGGCGCGCTGCGTGAGGTGCTCGACCGCGGCGACATCAGGTTCTTCGGCAACGTGCGGTACGGCGTCGATCTGACTCTTTCTGACCTGAAAAAGCACTACAACGCGGTCATCTTCGCCACCGGCGCCATTCGCGATGCGACGCTCGACATTGCGGGCATCGACCTCGATGGATCGTACGGCGCCGCCGATTTCGTGAGCTGGTTCGACGGGCACCCCGATGTGCCGCGCACCTGGCCGCTGACGGCCTCGTCGGTTGCGGTGCTTGGTAACGGCAACGTGGCGCTCGACGTGGCTCGCATTCTGGCGAAGCACCCCGACGATCTGCTGCCCACCGAGATTCCGGCGAACGTCTACGAGGGGCTGCAAGAATCGCCCGTGACCGACGTGCACGTCTTCGGGCGCCGCGGCCCCGCGCAGGTGAAGTTCACGCCGCTCGAGCTGCGCGAGCTCGGCGAGGTGCCCGACGTCGACATCGTGGTGGCCGATGAAGACTTCGACCTCGACCCCGCGTCAGAGGCGGCGATAGCGTCGAACAAGCAGGTCATGGTGATCAACCGGGTCATGAACCAATGGCGTACGCGCCCGGCCGGCACCGCGTCGAGGCGGCTTCATCTGCACTTCTACGCCAAGCCCCTTGAGGTACTCGGTGCCGATGGTGCGGTCACGGGCATCCGGTACGAACGAACCCGGCCCGATGGCGCCGGGGGAGTCGAAGGCACCGGCGAGATTCGCGAGCTGCCGATTCAGGCGCTCTACCGCGCGGTGGGGTACTTCGGTTCGCCGCTGCCCGACGTGCCGTTCGACGAGCGGCGTGGGGTGATTCCGAACCGTGAAGGGCGGGTTCTGGATGATCATGACGAAGTGGTTCCTGGCGTGTACGCCACGGGGTGGATCAAGCGCGGCCCCGTGGGGCTCATCGGGCACACCAAGTCTGACGCCATGGAGACCCTCTCGCACCTCGTGCGTGACCAGGCCTCGTGGTGGACGCCGGCCGACCCCGCGGAAGAGTCGATCGTGACCCTGCTCGACTCGCGTGGGGTGGTTTTCACCACCGTCGACGGCTGGCACCACCTCGACCAGTACGAGCTCGGCCTCGGCGCCGCGGCCGGGCGCACCCGCATTAAGGTGGTCGCCCGCGACGAGATGGTCGCCGTCTCGAACCAGACCCCCGAGGCGTAGCCGCCGCACACCCAACGTCGCGCAAAATGGGCGGCGATTTCGCACCAGCACCGGCCTCTACGCCGAGCTCTAGCGAAATCGCCGCCCTTTTTCGCGTTCACTCTTGACACGGGCATCCCAACGTGGTTGGTTAACTACTGTAGTAACTAACCAAGCAACCGAGAGTGAGCCACGATGATCGAAGACGGCCGACCCATCTTCGTTCAGATCGCCGAGCAGATCGAGAACGACATCATCGACGGCAGCCTGCCCGAAGAGGGCCAGGTTCCATCGACGAACGAGTTCGCCGCCTTTCACCGCATCAACCCGGCCACCGCCGGCAGGGGCGTGAACGTGCTCGTCGAGAACGGCACTCTCTACAAGAAGAGGGGCATCGGCATGTTCGTTTCACCCGGCGCGCGTGAGCGCCTGCTTGCCGCCCGGCGCGACATGTTCGAAAAACAGTACCTGCGCCCGCTCATCGCCGAGGCAGCGAAGCTCGGCATCACCAGAGACCAGATCGCAAAGCTTCTTCAGAAAGACGAGGTGTGAATCATGAGTGTCGTCGAAATCGCGAACCTCACCAAACGCTACGGCAGCGTTCTCGCCGTGAACGACGTGACTCTCTCGCTCGAACAAGACATCATCCACGGCCTGCTCGGTCGCAATGGCGCCGGTAAGACCACCCTCATGCAGCTGCTCACCGGGCAAGACTTCGCGAGTTCGGGCTCGATCAGCGTGTTCGGTGCCCCGCCGGTTGAGAATGCACGGGTGCTGCAGAACATCTGCTTCATCAAAGAGAGCCAGAAGTACCCCGAAGACTTTCGCGCCAAGCACGTCTTCACGAACGCTCCGCTGTTCTTCGAGAACTGGGATTCCGCATTCGCGGAGCAGCTCGTCGCCGAGTTTCGACTGCCGCTGAACCGCCGTATCAAGAAGCTCTCGCGCGGGCAGCTCTCGTCGCTCGGCGTCATCGTGGGGCTGGCGTCACGCGCCCCCCTCACGTTCTTCGACGAGCCGTACCTCGGGCTCGATGCGGTAGCGCGTCAGCTGTTCTACGACCGGTTGCTCGAAGATTTCGCCGAGCATCCACGCACCGTCATCTTGTCGACGCACCTCATCGATGAAGTGCAGAACCTCTTGCAGCACGTCATCGTCATCGACGAGGGTCGCATCTTGGTCGATTCGGATGCCGAAGAGTTGCGCGGGTCGGCAACCACCGTGGCGGGCACGGCTCGCGCAGTCGACGCCTTCACCCTGGGGCGTACCGTACTCAGTCGGCAAGGCCTCGGCGCACTCGCCCAGGCCACGCTCTCCCGACTGAGCGATGAAGACCGGGCTGCGGCAGCGGCGGCCGGTCTCGACATCACCCCTGTTTCGCTGCAACAACTTGTGGTCTCGCTGAGCGAAACGGCTCAGGCCGCCTCGGCGCACTCCGGTACCTCGGCGCAGCTCGGTACCTCGACGACCTCGACGCAGAGAGAGAAGTAGACCGATGACAACCCTCGCCGCAGATCAGCCGGCCACCGCACGTGTCGCCTCCAGCGCCCCTCGTGCAATCAACGTGCTGCGACTGCACCTCACCAATAAGTGGACCACCCTCGGCACCCCGTTACTCATTCTGACGTTCATCTTCGCGGTGAACTACGTGATCTGGCTGCTGATCTACACGTCGACGCCCGAAGCCGCGCGAACGGCGGCCGGGGGCAACCAATACGTCGAGGGTACTCAGTACAGCGGGTCGACCTTCTACATCTTCATCTACATGCTCGTCATCGCCATCCAAGTGGTCTTGCGAACCTTTCCGTTCGCGCTCGGCTTCAGCATCACCCGGCGCGACTTCTACCTCGGAACCGCCCTCCTCTTCGGAGTGCTCGCAGCCATCTACTCGGTGATCTTGACGATCATGAGCTATATCGAAGAAGCCACGACCGGCTGGGGCCTTGGCGGGCACATGTTCTCGACGGTGTGGTTCGGCACTGGCAGCCTCGGCCAGCGCCTGTCATCGGAGTTCTTCGCCTTTTTATTCTTCTTCTTCGTGGGGGCGGCGATCTCAACGGTATACCTGCGGTGGCGCGCCACCGGGATGATCGTGCTCTGGGGTTCGATCGTTCTGATCGGCGTCGCGGCGGCGGCACTCATCACCTTCGCGAACGGCTGGCCTGCCGTCGGCACCTGGTTTCTCAACGCGGGCGTGTACGGAGTGGTGCTGTGGTCGCTCGTGATCACCGTCATCTCGGCGTTCTTCGGCTTCCGTATCCTGCGCCGCGCTACCCCGGTCAATTGACCGAGAGCCGATAGACTACCGATTCTGCATCGCCGCAGATACGTCGCCACGGCCCGTATTCACCCAGTCGCATCGCCACAGAGTCGAGGTTCATTCGTGCACAGTCAGGTTCCTCAGTTCGAGCCGTTCAGCCCCGACCTCGTGCACCGCATGCAGACGACGATCGACTGCCACGACGCCGACGACCTTCCCAAGGTAGACCGCGCGGGCGAGGTCTATGACCACGAAGGCACGCCCGTTCAGATCATGCACAACGGAGTGCTCGTGGAGGCAGACGGGTATGCCGGCCCATGGATGACCGAGATCATCCGAGTGCTGAACGGGCATCATGAACCGCAGGAGGAGCTCGCATTCGCTCGCATCATGCAGCGATTGCACGACACCGGCGGCGCTCAGGCCATGATCGAGTTCGGCAGCTTCTGGAGCTACTACAGCATCTGGTTCTGCACGGAGTTCGCCGACGGTCGCGTATTGGCGATCGAACCCGACCCGGTGAATCTCGACCTCGGTCGCCGCAACGCTGAACTGAACGGAGTGGCTGACCGCATCACGTTCATCCAGGCGGCCATCGGCGATGACCCGGGCGCGACGATTCGAATCCGCACTGAGAGCGACAATCTCGAGCGCGACATCGTCACGGCAGATCTGGCGTCGCTGATGGCGGATGCTGCACTCGACCACGTGGATGTGGTGCTGTGCGATGTCCAGGGCGCCGAAACGATCGCGCTGGCGCGCGCCCGCGGAGACTTCGCAGCGGGGCGGGTTCGCTTTCTCATCGTCTCGACTCACCACTATCGCATCTCGGGTGATGCGCTGACGCATCAGAATGCCTTGGCGCTCTTGATCGAATCGGGTGCGCACATCATCGCTGAACACTCGGTGGGGGAGTCGGCGAGCGGCGATGGCCTGATCGTCGTCTCGTTCGACCCGAGAGACAGCGATTTCGTCGTGCCCGTGTCTCACGTGCGAGCACGCGACTCTCTGTTCGGCGAACTCGAGTTCGATCTTGCAGCAGCGCAGGCGGCCGGGGCTGTTGCGGAGCAATCGGCTGACGTGCTGAGGCACGACGCCGATGCGCTTCGGCACCAGCTCGCCGAGGCTGAGGCTCAGCGAGACGCGCTTCGCTCAGAGGCGGCCGAGCAGCAGGCAGCGCTTCAGCGCGAGATCGACGCCATCACGCACACGAAGACGTGGCGCTTGGCGAGCATTCCGCGCAAGGTGTACGGCCGCATCGTGCGCTAGCTCGCGAGTCGAGCCGCGCTCCTCGGCGCGTCCGCGCTTTTCGACGCAATGCGCACCGCTTTGGAACATGTGCACCCCGTCGAGTGGGTGCAGTTGTTCCAAAGGGGTGCGGAAGCGGGTGGCGGCGGGCCAGCGCTCAGCGGAAATTGACGAACTGCACGGCCACGTCGAGATCAGTTGACTTCAGCAGGGCCATGGTGGCTTGCAGGTCATCCCGAGACTTGGAAGACACCCGAAGCTCGTCGCCCTGAATCTGCGATTTGACCGTCTTCGGCGCTTCGTCACGAATGATCTTCGAGATCTTCTTTGCCGCATCTTGCTCGATGCCGTTCTTGAAGCTCGCTTCGATGCGGTACTCCTTGCCGCTGGCGAACGGTTCGCCGGCATCGAGGCTGCGCAGACTGATACTGCGCTTGATGAGCTTCGCCTCGAACACCTCGAGAATGGCCTTGGCGCGCTCTTCGGAGTTCGCCTTGATCAGCACTTTCTCGCCGCTGTAGTCGATCGACGCGCCCACGTTCTTGAAGTCGTAGCGCTGCTCGACCTCTTTCTGCGCCTGGTGCAGGGCGTTATCGGCCTCCATCTTGTCGACCTTGCTCACGATGTCAAAACTTGAATCTGCCATAGCCCGATTCTACTCAGGGCGGTGTGAATGCCCCGCTTGCCCCGAGATCGCCCCTAGAAGAGGGGATGCTCGGCGAGCCCCCATCGACCATAGAGTTCGTTCGGGGGAATCACCGGCGCGGTTGCGCCACGCGCGTTCGGCGCATCCTCCGCGACGCCCGCACCAGCCGACCGATTGTGATTCGATGACGACTCCCGCCATTCCCGCAGCGTGGTACCCCGACCCCGAGAACCCGGCGCAGTTGCGCTGGTGGAACGGCACGAGCTGGACGCAGCAGTTCGCGCCCGCCGCGGCGCCCGCGCCGGCCGCCCGGCCTGCGCCTGCGCGCGCCGCTAACCCTGCGCCTGCGCCGGCCGCCGTGCCTGCGCCCGCGCTGGCCGTGCCCGTGCCCGCCACCGTGGCTGCGGCTGCGCCCGCCGTGGCTGCGCCCGTGCTCGCCGCGTCGCCTGTCGGGGCGAGTCGAGCGGCCTGGCGCCCCACCGTCGCGACGTACGTGGTGGGCGCAATCGCCGTGATCGTGGCGTTGATCGCCCTCGTGTCGAGCGGGTTCGGTGCCTTTTTGCTCACGGCCGGTCTATTCGTCGGCGCGGCGGGAATCTACACCGTCGTCACCAGACGCCCGAGCTGGCTGAACCTCGCCCGCAGCCGGGGTGCCGGCGGTCTCACCGTTGGTCTCGGAGCGATTTTGCTCATCGTCGGAGCCATTGCCTCTCCGCATTCCGGTAACGCCGCCCCCGCGCCCGACGTCGCCGCGGCCCAGGTGTCTTCGCACACCCCCACGCCCTCAGCGACTCCGAAGCCCAGCCCCACGCCAACTCCCACGGCCAAACCTGTTCCCGAGGTCGGCTACCTGGGGCAGGCGGCGGCGGATGCCCTAAAATCTCTCACCACGGCAGGTTTCGTCGTGACCGTGGCGGCGGCCGACGGTTCGGCCCACGCCGACTGGACGGGCTGGACGGTTGCCGCCCAGAAGCCCGCACCGGGAACCCTCATCGCGCCCGGCTCGGCGGTCGCCCTCGTGCTGAACCCGCCGGCACCAGCCCCGGCGACCTCGGCCCCAGCGGCCCCCGCGGCCCCGGCACCGGCGCCCGCGGTGCCAGCCCCGGCGGCACCCGCTCCCGCCGCCCCGGCCGCTCCCGCCGTGCCTGCACCCGCGGCCCCGGCACCCGCCCCCGCCTCTGCCGACGTCGACCCCGGCGGCTACTGCTCCGACTCCGATGTCGGCGTCACCGTCACGAACTCCAACGGCCGCAGCTACACCTGTGGCGGCAGCGGCCCCGACTCCAAGGGTCGCTACCACTGGAACAAATAACGCCTTTCCGTTCACAACGCGCCCGCACGTTTCACCTAGTCGACCTCTCAGACACCCTCGGGCGTCTTCGGAGTTCTCGTCTGTAGGGTGGCGCAGGTGAACGCCTCAGCCAATCGTCGCCTCTCAGCGAAAGCCGCACCACGCGGCGCGCCACAGGGTCAACGGTCTGGCGCGACCCGGGCGGCACAGAGCGGCACCAGGCAGGCCGCGAAGAGTTCACGCTCGAAAAGGGCCCTTACGGGCATCCGTCGCCGCGGGGTTGTTATCGCGCTGTCGGTCACGGGTGTCATCGCTGCCATGCTCGTGACCGGCGTGATCGTTGCGGCGCCGCTCGGCGATGCCATCGGTCAGGCGGTGAATGGCGCCTTGAGCGTGGGTGCCAAGAACGAGGTTCCGGATGCCCCGCAGAGCATCGTCGTTCCGCCGCAGTCTGCCGCGGTGAGCCAGGCGGGCGACACCGCCGGAGCGCTGCCCGGGCTTCCGGGGCTGGCCGACGTGGCGTGGGCGACTCGCATCTCGACCGAGACCAACATTTCGGTGCGCGCCATTCAGGCCTACGCTGGCGTCGCCATCGCGAAGCAAACAGAGAACCCGGGCTGCCATCTGGGCTGGAACACTCTTGCTGCAATCGGCTCAGTCGAGTCGGGCAACGGCACCCACGGCGGCAGCACGGTGGGCGTTGACGGGGCCGTCACCCCACCCATCTATGGCCCAGCGCTCGACGGCAACGGGTTCAACACCGTGCCTGACAGTGATGCCGGAGCGATCGACGCCGACGCTACGGGCGACCGTGCCGTGGGGCCGATGCAGATGATTCCGCAGGCGTGGCGAAACTGGGGTACCGACGCCAACGCCGACGGAAAAGTAGACCCGCAGAACATCGACGACGCGACTCTCGCCACCGCGAACTACCTCTGCCATGCCGGCGGAGACCTCTCGACCGATGCTGGGTGGAAGAAGGCCGTCGCGGCATACAACGACGCCGGCTCTTACGCGCTCAAGGTTTCGCAGGCGGCCAACCGTTTCGCCGCGGCTACTGCAACCTGATCGCGCCGGCGTCTGATTGGTCGCGTCTGGTCGCGAAAAAGTACCCCGACCACCCCGTTCTCGATTTCGCAGCAGCGGCTTGGGCAAGTATTGTTGTCAAGCGCCTTCGGTTATGTTGTTGAACGTGGTCGGGTGCGCCTGGCAAGTTACCCTAGCGGCCAAAGGGATCTGACTGTAAATCAGACGGCTGAGCCTTCGGGGGTTCGAATCCCTCACTTGCCACTCAAGATAAAAGCCCTGGTCAGATGCGGTTTTCCGCAAAGACCAGGGCTCTTTTCATTTGTTCTAGAGGTCCTCTATTCGGCAAATGTGTGCAGTTTGTGTGCAACTGAGGTTTTCGGGGGTAGCACAGACTCCATGGCATCCGCCGCTGCACGGTTCGCGTCCGCCAGCAAATGACTATAGAGATCACTCGTCACGGCAATCGTCGAGTGCCCCAGCCGTTTACTGACTACTGCGATGTCGACGCCGCCTGAGAGAAGCAAAGAAGCGTGCTCGTGGCGTAGATCGTGCAGGCGCATGTGCGGCAGCCCTGACCGTTCCACGAGGGTATCGAACGTTCTCGAGATGTGCGCCGGCCGCAGCGGTCGACCGTCCTCGTAGCTGAACACGTGACCCGCGCCTTGGTAGGCGGCTGCCCACTCGGCCCGCTCGCCCTCTTGCCTGATCTGCCATGCGACCAGAGCGCCGATCGCTTCGCTTCCGAGCGACACTTTGCGATCCTGCCCCGAGTCGGTCTTGATCGCACCGTCGAGCACCGTGTGTCCAACTTGGACACGTTGCTGCCTCACCACGAGTTCCCGTTTGGTGAAGTCGACATCGGCCCAACGGAGGCCAGCCAGCTCCCCTCGACGTAGCCCGGTGAAGATCGCCAACTCGAAGACGGGTGCTAGGCGCGAGTCGGCGATTGCGTCGAGGAACGCGCGCACCTGATCCGGCTCCCAGATTCTCGTTTTCGACTTGCTTGTTGAGGGTAGTTCGATCTTCGATGCGGCGTTGAAGTCGACGAGATCAAGCCGCTCAGCGGACGATAACGCCGACGACAGGACAGCGTGTATCCGCCGCATTGTGGTGGCTCCACGACCGTCAGCACGTAGCTGTTGAACGAACTTATCGACGTGGAACTTGCGCAGCTCTGCGAGCTTCACAGCACCCAGAGCGGGCAGAATATCCTGCAGGACGTAGCGTCGATACATCAGCTCCGTTGATGGTCGCATGCCATCTCTGACACGCCTGTCGAGCCAGTCGGGCAGGTATGCGGCCATCGTAATTTTCTGGTCGCCCTTGTACCTGCCCGTGGCGATCTGGTCGATGACTTTCGCGCGTTCCTGCTGCGCCTCACGTTTCGTCGCGAAGCCCATCTTGCGCACCTGCACACGCTTACCGCTGCCAGCGCTGGTGCCCGCTGAGACCGCGAATCCCCATGAGCCGTGCTTGGAATCGCGAACAAGCGTCGGGCACGCCGCGGCCTTCTGTTTGTCGGTGGCACGATCAGGGAGCGGGCCGAAGGCCTTGCCGTCGGCCGTTCGGCACCCGCAGCGCCGGTAGATGTCACTCATGATCGCTCCTCTCGAGTTGGCAGATTTCTGACACCTCGGATGACAGCGGGTGAGCAATGTTGCTCAGGTGGTACACCCTGCACCACCTGAGCGGAAATTCCGCACGTCTCACTCATCGTCTGTCCAATCGTTGGGTTCGTTTCGTTCTGCTTGTGCCGCTGCTTCGATGAGCTTCACGGCGAGGGTTCGGGCTTCGTCTGGGAACAACGGGAGGTCGAGGCCGGGTGTGCTGAATCTGACACCGAGCAGGTCGCCTGACGGCAGTTCGTGGGTGTCGACGGTGAGATGGCCCCCCGAGAAACGGGCATCTACGACGCTCAAGATGCATCCTCCTCACCCAAATTGCTGCTGAGGTGCGCCATAGCATCTGGGCATGAGTTGAGCCACGATTTGATGTCGCGCTTCACGATGACGATCTTTCCCGCGACCCTTCTCGCGATTAGCTCACCGTTTCGTATCGCCATTACAACGGTCTGTTCGGAGATGGCCGCAGTTTTAGCGGCACCTTTGACGGAATACGCGACAGCCATCACTTCACCGCCGTTCGGAGGTAATAGGCGGAGAGTTCCGGGCGGTCAACGACGACTATCGTGTTCATTGTTTCTGGCTCCTCGAAGAAGAACGCTCGGGCAGGTTGTCGCAGTGCCGGTCTAGATCGCGCTTGTCGTACAGAACGCGCCGCCCCGTACCTTTCGGCGTGATCTCGTTCTGCTCACGCAAAGCGTCTAGATCGCGCACAGACTTGCCGATGTAGTAGGCGGCAAGTTCGCGGCTCATCATTCGGGGAGGAAACTCGACCCGGATGGTTGTGGCGCTCACGAGTTGACTCCCTCAATGTTGAGCGAATTTAACGCATCGATCCTGGCGGCAATCCTCTCGGCATACTCATGGAACCCGGCCCACTCGTCGCTCCGCGTTCTGATGGATTCGGCATCCATGTCTTCGGCGGCATCGGTGATCCAATACGCCCCAAAAAATCGCTGTGTCTCTGGGTGCCAGTGAATTTCGATGACCAAGTTGTTGTTGTATTGCTCATTGAAGACTCTGTGACGCCAGTTTTTTGGTTCGTCTGGGTCGACTTCATGGCCGAAACCGTCGCAGCCGAGGGAGCGAAACGGGCAGACGGCAGCCACAGCCTCCGCTTGCTCGGCCATGGCTTCCAGAACGAGCGCTTCGCGCGCTTCGGCTTCGGCCATGATGAGGTCGTTTGTTACAGTGTTCATGATTCTGCTTCTTCCTTGGTTGGTTGTTGCGTTTCATTTGCCCCCGGTCTGTTAGCGCAGATTCGGGGGTTTTCTCATTGGCCCGTAGGCCTGTCCTTCTCAGATGGGGAAGGAAGTTCTTGTTCACCGGCCATGCCGGGGCTGGCAGCTCCTAGTAGCCCTTCTTTTCTGGCCTCACTAACGAGGCGGCTGATGTAACCAGGCTGATAGTTGAGCCTTTGCGCGACAGCGACGATTGGCTTCGATCGAGTCGCTTCGTTCGCGAGCGCCTCGCGGTATGCCGCTACCACCCTCGGCATGAGCACGCGCCGAGGTTCTCGACTTGCGCGCTCATTCACCAGACTCTGTGTGGCAACCTCCACACGTTCGTCACCATCGAAACGAAATGGATAACCGAACACGCCTGCGAGAGTCTGTTCGATGATGGAGGCGACAGGGATTTCGCGCAGCGTGGTCGCCGTGACCGAGGGGCCCCCACGAGATGCCTTGATCGACAACAGATCGCAGACGGGCTGGCGGTCTTCGATTCGAACGATCACCTCCAAGTCGTAGCCCTTGAATTTAGTCGTCACTTTCGCACGAGTGTGGGGCAGAAAGATGCCGTGGGCAACCTCAGCTGGTGTGTCGTCGAGAGCCTCGCCTACCATCCATGCCAGTTGATGAGCCTGCGCGGATTTTCTTGGTGCCATGTACTGATGTAACCACTGAGTAATGGTTCTGTCAATACCCTTACCTTTGCGCGCCTACTGGAGGGTAGTGGTTATGCAAAGCCCTTGTTACGTTCAGGTCATGAGACAAAGCCAGCTACGGATTCGACGGATCGTCGAAGCTCGCCGCCTCTTCCGCGAGGGGGAGGCCACCCGCATTCGAACTGAGGCGGGAATCAGTCAGGCCGAATTTTCGAAGGGGGTCGGAGTCAGCCCAGCGACGATCTCGCTGTGGGAGTCGGGCGGTCGAAGCCCAATCGGCGAACACGCGCTGAAGTCGTGGGCGCTCCTCATGACTCTTCAGAGAGCAGGCGAGAAATGACCATCGACGAGATCCGCACCAAAGCCACGATCAATCTCTGGCCCGACACAGGGGAGCTATTGAATCTCTCTAAGAATTCCGTGTATGCAGCGGCCAAAGTTGGCGAGATACCCACCTTGCGCATCGGGCAGAGGTACATCGTGCCAGTTGCGCCGCTGCTCAAACTTCTCGGGCTGGAGGAGAGCTGATGCGAGAGGACAAAACACCGCTCTGGTACTCGGACCCGACAGGCAACACGGCGGTCAGAAATGTCATGCGTGGCGGATTCCGCCACATCCAGCCGATCCCCGACCGCGTTCTGTCTCGGCTACTCGACAAGCTCGAGTGCGACATCGAGAGATACCGCGAAAACAAGAAAGCCCTGGCATCGGTGCTGGAACATCGCCAGGGCCACGCCACCGAAGCTTAGGAAGCGATCTCTTGAACCACACGATAGCACCACCGACCGACTTCCCCGAGTGCATCACCCTCAGTCCGAGAGGTGAGACGTTCATCGAACAGCTTGGCGTCGCACTCATTGTCGGCACCGTAAGCACGCACCAGCTCAGCCCTGCTCTTCTGCAGTTCTGGGAATTCGGGGTTCGGCAGGGTGAGCGGAACAAGCGGCCAGAAATCGACCAGGCCAATGCTGACGCCAACCGTTTGTACGCGCTTCACTTCAACCCGCGCACGATTCTCAAGGTTGGCCTCCCGTTCCCCGAACTCGAGAACATCCGTGAGGCGATGTACGCAGAGGGCGGCAGCTACGGAGGGCGCGCCGCGTGACCGCCGAAAGCTACGAAACGTCGACCGCTGCTGACGACCAGATGCAGGCCGACTGGTTGCTGAGTCAGGGCTTCCCGTCGAACAACTCAACAGGGTTCACGCCGAGGCTTTACGCCGACGTTGGGTTGCTGCTCTCAGGAGGTGCCCCTGAACCCCCTCAGCCCACGATTGGGAACCGAACCGACGGGCTGTCGCTCATCTACCCGGCCGCGGCGAACGTCTTCTTCGGCCCACCAGAGAGCGGGAAAACGCTCGCAGCGTCGTGCGTGGCAGCAGACGAACTCTTCGCCGACGGAGCCGTACTGATCATCGACATCGACCACAACGGCGCACCCGCCACAATCGCACGATTCAGAAGCTTCGGCATCGGCGCTGACACCCTCAGCGACACCAACAAATTCAGGTACGCGGCACCCGAAGACTCCACCGAACTGCTCGCCATCATCGAAGACACCAAAACTTGGGCACCCGCCCTCTGCGTACTCGATTCCATTGGCGAACTGCTCCCCATGTTCGGAGCCAACTCCAACGACGCCGACGACTACACCCGCGTACACCGAGCAGCGATAACACCCTTCACACTCGCCGGCACCGCCGTACTCGCCATCGACCACGAAGCGAAAGGCACCGACTCGAGAAGCTACGGCAGCAGCGGAACGGCGGCGAAAAAGCGGGCAGTAGACGGGGCCATGCTCCGCTTCACCGTAAAGGATGCCTTCGCACCAGGAAGAGGAGGAAAAGCAGCACTCACCATCGCCAAAGACCGCCACGGAGCTCTACGCGCCAACTCGCCACACGGTGAACGCGAACCACTCGCCGCCGTCTTCCAACTCATCCAAAACGGCGAAGCCACGAACTGGAAATTCTGGGCACCGAAAGCCGACGACACCACAACCGACCCAACCGTCGAATCAGACGCCGCCGAACTCGACCAACTCAACCCCAAACCCAGAAGCGTCCGAGACGTCCAAGCACGCCTCAAATGGTCACCCAGACGAGCAGCCCCAGCACTCGCAATATGGCGCGAAAAGCGTTACCCGACCACCAACGGTGTTACCCGATGAAAAGCGTTACCCGCACCACCCCTGAAACGGCTCAACTTCCGCCAAAACAAAGGCCAACCCTGTTACCCGGTAACGCTCGGGAAACGGGTAACCAGCGTCTGTTACCTGTTACCCCCTCCTTTAGGAGGGTAACGGGAAACGCCCACCCCGAAACGGAGAAAAGTACCAATGCCAAAAGACCTCGAACCGATCTTCTCGGATCTCAAACACACACCCCGAGCAGACGACAACCAACACCACGAAACAACAGAGGAGAACTACCGATGAACACCAAAACGAGTCGTGGGCGGTCTGTCTGCGTCGGTCTCGCGAGAACGGCACACACCCCGCGCACGAACCTGCTGGAGAATTTCCCCACTGAACTGCACACACGGCGCACACACACGCTGAAGTTCCCAGTGTTCGCAACGGTTCTGGGCTGGGCATCTGACTCCGAGTCAATTGCGGAGGTGTTGTGATGGATGCACCAGAAGGTTGGGTTCCTGAGTTCAAGGGTCAACGGCCACCATTCCAACCAGGTAACCAAGTTGCGCTCGGCAATCGTGGCACTGTCATTCACGGCAGCCGCAGCGAACGCCACGTAGAGCCGATAGCGAGGCAGATAGCTAAGGATCTCCGAGCCACCGCGGGCCTGGACTATCTGAGCACGCCACGCTTCGCTGGCCCGCTGATGGACTACTGCCGCGCTGAAGCTCGCGCCCGCCTGCTCGAGGTGTGGATGCAAGACATGAGCATGGAGAAGCAAGCCGGCGCTGGCCGTGTCGGAGATCCACCGCTCGAGATGCTACGCCAGGCCGAAGTACGTGCACGCGGGTTAGCCATCCGCATCGGCCTCTACCCAGACGTGCCTGAGGATGTGCAGGAGCAGATAGCAGCCGCACGTAAGACGCTGGCCAAGAGGGCTGACGCTAAGCAGCTACAGGCGAACCTTCGCGAGTCGATCGCGGCCGACTGGGATCGGCGGCGACAATCATGACACCCCACCCCACCCCCCCTTTTTCGGATCGAGTGAGCCGCAGGAGTGCCCGAAATTTTTGCGAGGTGTTTTTGAGATCTCGTTTTTGGGTTGCTAGCGGAGTTGGTTTCGCGTTTGGCCTTGGGCTTCTCGGCGTTGCTGCCAGCGTCCGGGCTGCTTATGCAGTTTCGGAAGCCGGTAAGGCTTCCAGTCCTCGCGAGCCCCTCCCGGAATTTCCGCCCGGGTCGCACGTGGTCGAGTTGATCGATTGCTCTGATCCACCCACCTTATTTCGACCGTGGCGTAGGCCGGCGGTGCGTCGTCGGGAATGGACAGTGTGAACGCCACCGTCTCGGATCGACTGTCGAAGACGTTCGGCATATTCGGCGGGCGCGGCATTTTGGCGGCATCTGACCCGGTTATTTCCATAACAGGTTCGAACATCACGAGCGAACCCATCGCCCTGACCCGCACCTGGATTTCGTGCATTCCATTGACCGATTGGGCTGCGATGACGAGAACAAATTTCACTTGCCGGGGCGGCGCTGACCACCAGCGGTACCAGATCTCAAGGATGACGCCGAGTGCGGCGATGACGGAGGTTACGAGGATTACTACATCCCACCAATGCATGTCTCTCAGCGTAGGGGCTGTGACGTGAGCGAGGAATCGTCTCGCTTAGTGGCGGCTCTGCTGCGTCCTGACGGCTCGGTGGTGGTGCCTCCTCGACTTGCAGGCTGGCTGGTGCGTGTTGCGGTGGCTGATCTGAATGGGATGCGGCAGTCGGGCCGTGGGGGTGGCTTACAGAATGACGTGATTTTGCTGCTCGAAGCGTTGCAAAAGGCGACTGATTTCGCTGAGTCCGACGATGGTTCCCCTAGCGGAACCCCTGATGAGAGGGCGAATAGGCTTGATATTGAGCCGATCAGCTGGCTCACAGTGAACGAGGTTGCAGATGCTTACGGATGTACTGCCCGGGCCGTCCGTAAGCAGATCTCGTCGGGCCGGCTGATTGCTTCGAAGGCTGGGCGTGATTGGCGCATCAGCTCAACAGATTTCGATAGTTACAGGTTTACGAGAGGGAAGTTATGAGTACCAAGTTGGCGGCGCAGGCTGCTGTTGATGAGTTGGAACTGGCAAAGGCGGACGCGGAGATCGCGGCGAAGCTGGTGGCGCAGACCGAGGGTGACATTCAGCGTCTTGAGGCTGCGGTTGAGGATGGTGACGAGTCGATCGAGGCGGAACATATTTCGGCGGCGGAGTCGTTGTCGCGGTTCGCGAAGCTTCGGAAGGCTGCCGCTGACCGGAAGCTGGTTCGCGCTGAAGAAAAGTCGCTTGACGCGAAGCGAATGGCGCTGAAAGCGGAGATTCTGCGCGAGGCTCCTGAGAACGGGTCGCACATGATCGAACTCCTCGAGACATTCGATGCCGCGGCTCGTGCACTGGTCGATGCGGGTGCGGAACACGATGCGCAGCTTCAGGGTTGGCGTGCACGGATGGATGCGCTGGGTATCCCGAACGGAACCGCTGAGCGTGTGGATGGCATGAACCGCAGCTACGGAGGCGATCTGAACATCGATGATGTGACGATCAAGTCGGCCGAGGTCGGGAACGTGTTTCGCCTGAAGTTCAACCAGCAGATGAACGGCTATTTGATGCCTGTTCCGGCTGAGAATCGTGACGCATACAACGTGCTGGACCACATCGGGAAGGCGTACTGATGACGGTGCAGCGGGATGATGCGTGGTGCAAGACGGCTACCCCTGAGCAGCGGGTTGCCGCTCGTAAGGCTGGTGAGCTTGACGACTACCTTGGGGCGACGAGGTACCGGGCTGATGCGGCGGAGTCTGTGAGGGTGGCGACGGTGAAGGATCGCCTGACGGCCGAGTTTTACGGAATGTCACTTCCCCAGGCGCGGGCACAGGTTGATTCGACGGTGTTCGCGTCGTTGCGGGCGGATATGCCGGCGGCGAAGTTGGCGCTTTTGGATTGGGTGGGTAAGAGCACAAACGAAGAGGTCGCGGCGCAAGAGGACGCGATTCGAGAGGCGGTTCAGTGATGACGAATTGGCCGCCCCCCGAGCTTCGTTCTGCGGCACGGTTTTTTGAGGCTGTGATGGTTGAACAAATCGCTTCTCCGAACGCTCGGACGTTGGCTGCGTCGATTCAGGCGCATGTGAACGGCACGGATGATCCTGTGCTCGAGCTGCACGCGCTGGCGACGTTCGCGATCGGTTCGTTCTCGGCGACGATGGTCGATATTTACGGCCAGGAGCAGGCTCTCGCGACGGCGCAGCAGCAGTTGTTGTCTCATGACGTTGATGCGGTGTTTGGTGACATGAAAGTGGGGTTGTGATGTCGACCGAAGAGGGCAGCATTGTCGCGAAGATCAAAGCTGACCCGTCCGATATTCTCGCGAAATTCGATGAGGTTGAGGCGAGAGCGAAAGAACTCGGCGCGGTCGACCCGAAGATCAAGGTCGACGCTGAGGTAAGCGAAGCTCTCACCGCGATCGAGACCGTGAAAGCGGCCGAGAAAAGCCTCGGCGGCACGACAACCTCCACCATCCGTATCAACACGGAGACCACGGGCGGCGGTGACTCATCTAAGACGGACGCTGAGTCGGCTGCGGAGGCCCGTTTGGCGGCGGCGTTGACTTCGGCTGAGTCGGCTGCTGCGAGGGCGTCTATCGCGCAGATGCGTCTTGACGAATTACGCAGCAGCGGCGCGGACTCGGGCGCACGTCTCGCCGCCGCTGAACTCGCAGTCACCGAAACACAGAACAGGTCAGCGGCCGCCGCAGCGAAAGCCGTAGCAGCCACGGAGGCGCTTACTGCCGCGCAGCAGGAAGCGGGCGTATCGGCTGTCGAAGAGGCTGCCGCGCAAGATGCCGCGTCAGTGTCGACGACAGCTTTGGGGGATGCCGCGGCAAGCTCAGGCCCGCAGATCGCTCTGATGGCCAGTGCGGTCGTGGCTGTCATCTCGCTGGCTGGCCCTGCGGTCGCCGCTACAGCCGGTATCGCGGGTGGTCTCGCTGGTATGGGCGCTGCGGGTGTCCTCGCGGTGGTGGGTATCAAGAATGCGATGGATGACGGTACTGCGACTGGTGAAGTGTATTCGTCCGGTTTGCAGGAGCTGAAGGGCGATCTCGACGGGCTTGCCTCGACGGCGGCGACGGGAGCGCTGGGGGCTTTCAAGAAGATCGAGGATGACATCAATTCGGCGATGCCGACCTTGAACTCTGAGGTGTCACGGTTCACGGGTTTGCTCGGTGACGGTTTATCTTCCGTGGTCGATGGCACTGTGAACGGTTTGCAGGTCATGAACCCGCTGTTCATCGAGGGTGCGCAGGTTGTCGACAAGATGGCTGCCGGTTTCGACGAGTGGACAAAGGACGGCGGTCTGCAGAAGTTCGTCGATTACGCCACCACGGAACTGCCTCCCGTGGTGCAGACGATTCAGGATGCGGCGACGGCCGTAATCGACGTGGTGACCGCTCTGAAGCCTCTGGGTGATGTTCTGGTTCAGAGCATGGATTCGGAGGGCACCGTCGCCAGGGGGCTTTCGGTTGACCTGGCCATACTCTCGGGTGCCCACAAGGTGGCGGCAGTATCGACGGACGGTCTCGCCGATTCGCAGAAGCTCGGTATCCAGCAAGTCACCGCAGCATCATTGGCGGCGGATGCGCTCACGGGAACCCTGGGCCTGACCGCTGACGCGTACAAGAACCTGACCACCCAGCAGAGCGCGGCATCGGATGCGGCGAAGGCGTACAAGGCCGAAATGGATCTGATCAACGGGGTCGCCCAAACCACGGAACAGATCGCCGAGAAGACCGCGGGTGATTTCCAGACGATGGCTGACACCATCAACACGAACCGCAAGACCATGGACAACGCGACGGTCACCAGCCTGGACATCAACACGGCCACCGGGTTGGCGAATCATCAGATGATCACCCAGCAGATCCAAGACGCTGAGTCGTCTGCAGCGAACGTGGTCTCGTCTGAGGTTGCTAAGAGCATCGCGACGGTGAAAGCGAATCAGGACGGCCAGGCGGCTCTGATGGCGTCGAAGCAGGCGATCGAAGATGACCTCACCGCTCTCGGGTTCGATACCGCCGCGGTTGATGCGTTCGTGGACTCGCAGTTGAAAATCAAGCCTGAAGTGAACACGGTCACAAACGTCATCGATAACGCCTCCGCGACCGTCGCGGCCCTCGCCGCTGAGTACGCCAACCTGCCCCGCAGCATCACCACTGTGATGACCGAAGAGCATTTCGTGGAGACTAATGCACCCTCGGGTTCCCTCAATTCCAGTTCATCCTCTGCGGCGAAACAGCAGGCAGCAGCGATAGCGAACGACGCGAATGGCGGCACGATTGTCTCTCACTTCGCTGACGGCGGCCAAGCAGGAACGGTGTGGGGTCGAGGTTCGGCGAAGTCCGATTCGGTGCCCGCGATGTTGTCGGTTGGCGAAGAGGTAACGAAGGAACCGTACGCAACCCAGTTCCGACCCGAGCTGAAGATGATGAACGCTGGCGTCGACCCCTACAAGGTTGCGCAGGCGTCGGCTCAGCCGGCACAGCAGGCACCAGGCGACCGACCTATCTACATGGACGGCTCCCTGTTTGGGATGCTGCGGGAAATGGCGAACGGTGAAGCACGCATCGTCGTCAACCAGGCAGCCAAGTCGAGGCAGATCGGTTTGTCGACTGGTCAGCAGAAAGCTGCGTTCTGATGCCCTACGAGACTGATGCGACTGTGGCTAGTGGTGGTCCTCAGGGAGGCACGTTCTAAGTGCGGAGGTACGGGGCAATAAACACGTATTGCATTGGAGTGAGCCTGTCGTTTCCAGCCGAAGCCCACGTCATGTGGGTAGAGTTGCAGCATGGTGGCTGGGAACGGGCTTAGTCGGGTGCCCTCGTTCGCTCATCCGCCTGTCACTGAGGCAGTCGTTTCCGTCGAATTCGCCCCGGTCGCGGCGATAGGATTCCTGTTTCTTGGAGCTTTCAACCAACAGATTCAAGCCGAATTCCCGCGCCACGAAGAGATGATCTTCGTCCCGCAAACGTCTACCTTTGCCGGATTTCAGCCGATTCAGCCCGTAGTTCGGCTGCGGATGATCACGGAAGATCAGTCATCAGTCGCGCAATTGCAGAACGACCGATTGACTCTCAATTGGCGTCAAGCGCCGAACGGTCGCGAGTACCCGCATTACGCAGTGCACGTGGCCAAGCATCGTGAGTTGTTCGATCGGCTCGGGTCATCTGTCGCTGGGCTTGGCGACGAAGAGGTAATCCCGTTGATAGCCGAGAGCACTTATGTCAACCGGATTGAATTCGACGCCGGCGAGCAAGCACACGAATACTTTTCGCTTCTGACTGACGGTGAAGCTCTTCCTGGCGCGCATGTGGCAACGCATTTTCAGACGATTAGGGCGGTCTCTTCCGAAGATTCCCGTTTTGGTGGGCATTTGACGATTACGGCCGAGCCCTTTGCGGAGCCGAATGCGGTCGGCGTTATATTGACGGTGGTCACGCGCATCGCGCTTGACAGCGCGGATAGTCTGGACGCAACTTACGATGGCCTAGCTTTTGCGCATGAGACAAGCGTCGTTGCATTTGCGGCAGCTACCACATCTGAGATGCACTCTAGGTGGGGAATGGAAATCTGATGACTGCGATAACGGGCGACACTTTGATAGGAAGATCGCATGTTGAGTCGCGGTGGGACTTCGCGCAGGCTTTTGGTAACGCGCTTCCAGCGACACTTCTCTTTACTGGGTTTCGCGAGGGCACGTCGAATGCTCTATTGACTAGCTCCGTTCGTGTGCTCGTCTATCGTCGCGGCAGGTACGTGAGTAAGCAAGAACACCTCGAACGCAGCCTGAACCGGCTTGTCGAGATCATTGCCGCGTCGAATCCAGTGGGTCGGAATGTAGTGATGGAGACGTATCAGGCGGTCGAGGCAATGGTTTTCGATAATTCGCCGACACCCAAGATTGCATACGTGGGCGGTGGCGCGTTGGAGATCGAGTGGCTCGTCGGCGGTCGTTCCTTGACTATTTCATGCTCACCAGAAGAGGGCATTGAGGCGTGGGCGACAGATGCTAACGGAGACCTTCTGTTTGAAGGCGAACCGCTTCCTATTGAGCGCTTCCTTTCTAGCACCTGGAAGAACCAGGGCCTAAAGCTGCTTAAGAGCATGAGCAGAGAGCTTAGGAACCAATCTTTTGACGTGCCCTTAGTCAGCATTCTTGCCGACTAAGGCGACGTCGATGGGAGCGCTCGGGGAACAGGAAGTCCTCATACGACGCTTTAACCCGTCTGATGAGAGTCATTGCATCACTGATGAGATGAATCCTGCACTGACGCGCTTACGGTCGGGTGCCCTCGTTTTCGATTCAGATGACGCTGGCGAAGTCGGTTGTTCCGCCTTCCAAGTCTCACGACTCAACGCTGCAACGATTCCCTGTTCAGAGGTCACGGACGAGATTCGCACTGCTCTGGCGATGGCCAGCGCCTTCGAAGTGCGCGAGGTCGAGCATCAAGAGGAGCATCCGTTCGAGGCTGTCGAAGACTATTGGCCGCCCGCTGGTGCCGGACAAGGCCCCCGAATTGATGTCGCACATGTGTTGGTTCAGGAGGTGATTAGCTTCGGTACTAGTGCTACACGGAAGGCTCGAAGCAAGCTGGCTCAGAAGTTCATCGCTGTTCCAGAAGATTTGGACTTGGCGGCTCTTTAGGATCTGGGCTACATGTATCCTGGCCTGTTCTCGTACATCCCGAAATGCGACGGCACATTAGTCACGGGTGTGTCGTAGAGCACGGAGTCATTCGCGGCTTCGAGGGTGCGGTACCGGCCCAACAGTTTGCGTCGAGTCGGATCATGATCGAACGAAACGACTCTGAAGTGTTCGGTAGGTTCACCCGGGTCGATGCGACGTATCAAGGCCTTCGGGTAGCGCGGGTTATTCCGCACGATCACCCATTCGTGCCACCCGATACGGATAGGCCCGTCACCGACCATCTGCGCCCTCTCAAGAGCGTTCCGGCCAACGTGGGTTCAACAATAGACACGGGGCACGACAATGCGCCACAATTGGAGGATAGCTCAACTAGTTGCTCACCTCGCCGGTGGTCCTTTCGACTGCTTCGCCGATTCCGGCGACCCGGCACGCGGACTTGTGGGGCGGGCGTGAGTGATTCAGCTTTTTTGCATCGGCGTGTCGCCCCGGAGAGGTGAATGATCGAAATATGAAAGCAGAAATCAAGTGTCCAACTTGTAAGCGGAGCGGCTTTGTACGTGAGGTCGATCATTTCGTTCCTCAGGACCCGAACCACGCGATCGACTACATGTGCTTCAACCCCGACTGCGCCCGCAACGAGAGCTTCCGGATCACCTAGCTACGATCCAGAGGTGGTCTTGAAGAGCTTCGTGAGAGAGTCCAGCAATGATCCAACTGCCGTCACGTTGACTGTCTCGTCCTTGGCGTCAACGTTTTGGATGGAGTAGCCCTGACCGAATACGCTCTCAACGATTGCTAGCTGAACTCGGTCGACTTCTGTCCGATCCGCAACCGTCGACAAAAATGGGCCGATCGTGCGCATTTCTAGCTCCATGCGCTTTGCTTTGGTTGCCTCGCGAAAGAAGTCAGCGCCAAGTTTGATGGCTACGGTCGCGGCAGTGACAAATAGTGCGCCGATCGATAGTCGAATAGCGACTTCTTGCCATTCTGACGAGCTGATCTCGTGTGGGATTCCGAAGGCGGAAAGAACCAGCGGTATCGCACCGAGTAGTAATGCTGCCACGCCACCTATATACAGGCGGATTCCATAACTACGCCCGCTATCCGCCTCCTTCTTATAGTGACCGGCGAGCTTGTCGGCAGCTGAGGCCGACGCTAAAGCTTTGAACTCGCCCTCCGTTTTCTCTAACTCTGTAAGCCGTTCCTGGGCGATGGTGAGTTTTGATCCGATTTCGTTGAGTAGAGGATCGAACCGTTCATCGAACTTCACACGAGCCTCGGCGACCCACGCCTCCCACGCATCGTCGTCCTTTTTCCTGAGTTCACTCGTGGTGGCTTCTGCTCGATCGACAGCCGAGTCGACGCGGGCTGCTTGATTGACTAGCTGTCCCTCGAGCGTGACTGCTCTCGCCGTGGTGCTACTCAATTCAGCAATTGCTTCATCTTTGACCCGCGTTGTCTCTTCGATGAACTCATCGATTTCTTCGCGCAGGTGCCCATGAGAGATGCCGAGGGAAGCGATCGAAAGTCGTTGCGCTTCGAGAAGATCTTCGAATATGGTCTGCTCCCGTTCAGCCTCTGCCGGCGCAGCAAATAGGCGGGGCCACGGAGCGAGAGTCAGGAGAGCTAATTCTGCGCTCGCGGCAGCAGCGGCAACCTCTGCGCCGGCATCCGGATTGATGGCTGATCTGCTTGTCAGATGATCGACAACACCCTGCCATGCGGCTTGCGTGTCAATGAGCATTCGAGCGGTGAACATCGTCGAATTTCGGGCACGCTGTTTGTGAAAGCTCCACAGATGCGCCTGAATGATCGAGACAACTTCGAGGGATGCCACGTCGCTCGGGTCGCCTTCGTCGAGAATCTCGGACACCAATCGCCCGGATTCGCGAAGTAGCTCCCAGAGTGGGTGATTTTCGAAATCAGAGCGCAGCAATGTTCTCCCCCTTGAAGTGATTCTTGTGACCATAGCGCAGCCTCGCTAGCGTGTGTGCGTTTGTGTGTGCAAACTGCCCGGGAACAGGTGGGAACTGAAGGTAGCTGGTCGCGTCGAGAGCGTGAAATACGCGCGGTATTGCGGGCTAGAGACGAATCAAAGTGACTAGCTGAGACCCGTGCCAGTTCTCTGTAAATCAGACGGCTGAGCCTTCGGGGGTTCGAATCCCTCACTTGCCACGTTCGTCGCAGGGCTCCACGGTTCATCCGGGAGCCCTTCGTTCGTTAAGCTGCGTCGTTTGGGTTGGATGCCGCTAGTAGGGTTTTTGCTCGCCAGGAAGTGCCTTGACGTCTGACCCCCATGAGGGGGTAGTCTCTCTCCCATAGCGCTGCCCCGGAAGGGGGGATGCGGCGTGGCATCGCCGCCCCATATCCTACGTAAACCGCAATTACTTTCTGCTTCGCAGTGGCTCAAAGATTGCTGGGGCCCGGCCGGGCGATGGGGTAGTCGCCCGCCTGACCACGAGTGCGAGTTGTTCGAAAACGCCCATCGATTGCGATGTCGACGAGATCATCTCGCTCGCGTGCCGCTTCGATTGAAGGATATGCGTTATGACCCAACTTGCCCTCTCCTACGACAGAGAAGCCAACGGCTTCGAGTGTTATCTGCCCGACCGCACGGTGCACGCCCCACTCGCGCCCAGCCGCCCCATCGATGCCGTCTCCGTCAGCCCCGTGGGCTCGCGCGACGGTAATATGCTCCGATTGGCATATTCGTCTCGCTCGGCCGATGGGCAGCGAGTCATCGTCATCGTGCACGTTGACGCCCTCACCGGCAAGCTGGTGGATGCCCCTGCTGTCAGCGACACAATCGACGACGAATTGGCGCAGGCCTTTCTCGAGGCCGCAGCCGAAACGGTGAATCCCCCCGGTGCGCTGCGCGATCTGCTCGAGTTTCGAACCGAGATCGCGGCAACGCCGTCGACCGGGTCGGATTCACCCGATCGAACCCCGAGATGAGTGACAAGTTCGGTGACAACGAGCATGTTCGGGAGAAACGCCGCCGCGAGCGCGTTCTGATGTTTTCAGCTGCCGCGACGTACCTCGCGGTGGTCGTGGCCTACGCTCTGACGCGCTGAGCGCGGGAGTACGATCGCTGGCCTGCCGAGCATCCACTCACCCGTAGAGTTCTGGGCCGGTAGAGTTCTGGGCATGAGCGACCTGCCGCCGAATCTCGACGAGATCGATGACCTGCCCCGCAAACATCACGAAGAGACGTACTTTACGTACGGCAAGCACCAGTACCTGCTGACGAACGAGCATGACGATCGCTGGGGTCTGAGCGTCTACCGGCTCGTCGATTGGCACGAGGTGGGCCGTATTCATCAGCTACCCGCGGGCGAGTGTGCTGAGGCTGCTTTTGCCGGGGGAGCCTACTCGGTTCATGTGACGGGTCACGCTCATAAGCACGACGTGCCTGGTGAACCTCAGTCCTGGCGTGATGCGGTCATTAGCCTCACGAATGCCTGACGCTGGCTGAAATCTGTGGGTTGAGCCCGACTACTTCGGTGCCGCGCTCGGCGTCGACTTCGGAGGCACCGACGGCGTGGGAGCGACGGAGGCTGGTGCTGCCGGCGGCGGTGTCGCGGTTGACGGTGTAGGCGAGGGTGTGGATGTCGGCTTCGGGGTCGGCGGGCTTGCCAGCGGCGAAGGCGTGACGGGCGAAGGCGTGGGCGTGACGGGCGTGGGTGTCACCGGCGTGGGAGTGGTCGATGTTGGAGCGGCGGGCGGCGGCGCGATCGGCGTCGGCGCAACAGGAGCCGGAGCGAGCTGAGGTGCCGTTTGGGCGACCGCCTGCGGTGAGATGGACGCTCTCGAGCCTGCTCCCGCCTGAGCGATGGCCCAGTACTCATCGCTACTCGTGAGAGCGCTGCGCAGCCCGGAATCGCCGATCTGCAGTGCCAGCCCCACCCAGTGCTGCAGACCGCCCGGGTCGGGCACTCGACCGAGATACTTTTGGTACATCAGGCTGATGCGTTCTGAGATGGTTTCGGTCGATGACCAGAATTGGGTGATGACCCAAGTGCGGCCGTACTGCGCCACCAGGTTCGTCCAGAACGCGTACTCGCTGCTCCCGGCCGAGCGGTGAAGCAGCGTCTGGTAAAGCGAAGTGACGAATCCGAGGTCGGTGCCGCCGTGCTGTGCGTAGTACTCATCGGAGGCGTAGAACGACTTGTCGACGTCGTCTGTCGTCAGCAGTCCCTTGTGCATTCCGTCGAGCCAGTTCTGCTCCCCCGGGGCATCCGGGCTGCGGCCGAGCACCGTGCGGTAGGCGTTGGTGATACGGATGAGACGGTACTCGTCGCTGTTGACGAACCCGTCAGAGACCGAGCTTCGGGGCGACCCGTTGGCCAACTGCACTGCCCACCCGCGCACTTCGTCGCTTGACGGCACGCGGTTCAGGTAGTCGTTGTACAACAGCGTCACGTAGGCCGAGGCCTGCGACAGGCTCGGGAGAATGGTGGCGAGCGCGGAGGCGCTCAGCGGCGCGTTGGTGTTTCTGAAGTCGAGATGCTGATGGTTGCACGTGTCAGAGAACTGGTTGATGTTGTTCAGCGGCAACGGATTGTTCGACCGGCATTCCTGCTGGCCGGCATTGGTTCCTGGCGGCACGAAGAAGTCGAGGTACGAAAGAAGGTTGCGGGTTTGTGTGTTATTGCCGTCGAGCCCGACCCCGCCTACGTTCGCGAAATCGATTGCTTCGCCTGGGTTCAGGCAGTGCACGGAATAGGTGGGCGGTCCGCAGTTGAGGCTCGATCCGATACACGGGCGCTCGAGGTCAGACACCCGCAATGAGCCGAAGCGGTTGAGGGTCAGCACGATGACCTGCAGAATGCGAACATCCACTGCGCAGCCGCTGATGACCTGCCCCGAAGCGACCGGGGCGACCTCGCGATCGTAGATGCTGGTGGGGTCGGTGGAGAAGTTGCCTGCGTTGTGCGCAGCCACGATCACCTTGGCGAGTTGCTGCGGATCACCGGTGACGGGCGAGACGGCGGTGAGCGCCGATGCGCTCACCTCGGATGCAGCACTCGACGTGGTTGCCGCGCTCACGGCGCTCGAAGCGCTCGCTGCGCTCAGCGTGGCACCGAAACCCGTCACGGCCGATGCCGCGACGACGAGTGCCGTCAAAGCCGCGATTACGGTGCGCTTCATTGCATGTCCCCCTGTGCTTACATACTTAGAATACAAACAACTCGCTTCACTCGTCGGCGAGTGCTCCTTCGAAAACACAAATGAGGCCGCCACACATGAAAATCACATCGGTCGCGGCGGTCGTTTGTGCGCTCGCTCTGATGGCGGGTGCGACGGCGTGTTCGGCTCAGCAGACGAGCCCGCCGGTGACGGCCACATCGACCTCGACGGGGTCGCCGACGCCTACATCCAGTGCCACGAACAGCTCGTCGCCGACGGCAACGACCGCTCCGGTGACCAGCTCGCCCACTCAGATCCCCGCGCCAGGTGCCGACCCGGCTGCCGCGCGGGCGAATGTGGTCTTGGCATGCCAGGCCTGGCAGACCAGCCTCAGCCAAGACTCGTCGACGTTCCCTGCGACCCAAGCGCAGGCGCTCACGATCGCCCAATCCGCCGCGGCGGCCGACGCTCAGTGGCAGCCGGTCGTGGTCACCATGCAGCTTTTGATATCACTCATTCCCGACACGAGCGCCGAGGGCGTCGCGCAGGGGCAGAAGGCCTTCACCGGCCTTGGCACCGAGTGCGGCGCAGTGGGGGTCGTGGTCAACGCTGGGTAAGCCACCCTTCGTTTCCGCCCCCGCCCCGCCCTCACCCCCGCCGCTGTCCCTTCGGTCCTGTACCGGCACATCGATCCAAACGAGAGCAGCTATGACCGCTGACCCGAACCGCGAACTGCTCGAGATCGCCCGCCGCATCGCCGTAGCGGCCGGCGAGTTGGCGGCTGCGAGACGCGCCGCCGGCGTGGAGGTTGCGGCGAGCAAGTCGTCACCAGAAGACGTGGTGACGTTCGCCGACCGCGAGGTGGAGCAGTTCATCCGCCGTTCGCTCGCCGAAGCCCGCCCGAATGACGGATTCTTCGGCGAAGAGTCGATCGATTCGGCGTCGGCCGGCACCTCTGGCCTGACCTGGGTGGTCGACCCCATCGACGGCACCGTGAACTACCTCTACGGAATTCCGGCCTACAACATCAGCATCGCCGTCGTCGAGGGCGAACCCGACCCGCAAACCTGGCGGCCGCTCGCCGGTTGCGTCGTCAACCCAGTTCTCGGCGAGGTGTTCACGGCGACGGATGCCCGGGGAGCCCACTTGGGCACGAAACCGCTGCACGTGAACCCGCCGGTCGACCTCTCGCAGGCTCTCGTTGCGACCGGGTTCGGTTACAACTCTGACGTTCGTGTGAAACAGGGTCTCGTTCTGGCCGGATTGATCGGCCAGGTTCGCGACATCCGCCGCATCGGCGCAGCGGCACTCGACCTGTGTTACCTCGCCGCGGGCCGTTACGACGCGTACTACGAACGCGGGCTCAACCCGTGGGATCACGCCGCGGGAGCACTCATCGCCGCCGAGGCCGGAGCCCGGGTGTCAGGTTTCGGCCAGGCGGCGGCCGGGCGTGACTTCACGCTCGCGGCCGAACCGCTGCTCGCGGCGCTGCTCGAGCCGATCATCCGCACCCTCTTCGACGAGGCCGGCCTCTAGTCAGCGCAGCCCACGAGAGGCACTCGCCGGGCGTGAGACGGTGGCGCGGGTGAGGGGTGGGTCAGAGCGTGCGGAGCCAGACCGTGGTGTCGGGGCCGACGACGGCCTCGTCGACCGCCCCGCTGGCGAGCAGCAGCTCGCCGAGCACCTCGACGGGAATCTCCACCGGCATTGCGCCGGTGTTCGCGATGACGGTTACGTCGCGATTCGTGAACGCGATGACGTCGGGGCCGAAGCCGAGATCGTCGAGCCAGGTGATCGCGCCGAACCCGAGATCGTGTTCGGCGCGAAGGGCGAGGGCGAGCTTGTAGAGCTCGAGCGTGGAGCCGGTGACGCCGCTCTCCTGGTCGCGGGCGTACTGGTTCCAGTCATCGGGCTGCGGCAACCACGAGGCGTCGCCGGGGCCGAAGCCGTAACTCGGGGCGTCGGCCTGCCAGGGGATGGGCACGCGGCATCCGTCTCGCCCGTAGCGTTCACCGTGCGTGCGAAACCAGGTGGGGTCTTGGCGCGCCTCGTCAGGCAGGTAGATCGATTCGGGCAGGCCGAGCTCTTCGCCCTGGTAGATGTAGGCGCTGCCGGGCAGCGAGAGCATCACGGCGGTTGCTGCACGCGCTCGGCGCAGCCCGTCGACGGGGTCGGGTAGGCCGGTCGACTTCGGCCCGACGCCGTCACCCTGCAGGTGGCCGGGGCCGAGCGAGAGGCGCGTGGCGTGCCGCACCACGTCGTGGTTCGAGAGCACCCAGGTGCTCGGGGCGCCGACGCTCGCGAACGCCTCGATCGATCCGTCGATCACTAGTCGCAGTTCGCGGGCCGACCAGTTCGCCTCGAGGTAGGTGAAGTTGAAGGCCTGCTGCATCTCGTCGTCGCGCACCCAGTGCGCGAGTTTGTGCAGCGGCTCGACCCACGCCTCTGCGCACAGCACGCGTTCGCCGGCGTATTCGCTCAGCACGTGGTTCCAGTCACGGTAGATCTCATGAACGCCCTCTTGCGCCCAGTAAGGCGGGGTGGGAGCATCCACTTTCTCTGACAGGGCGTCTGCAATGCTCGCGCCGCCGCCCATGCTGCCCGCCTCTGCGGGGGGTGTGTAGTCGGGCAGGCCGTCAGCCTTGACGAGGCCGTGGGCGACGTCGACGCGAAAACCGTCGGCGCCGCGGTCGAGCCAGAAGCGCAGAATGCCCCGAAACTGCTCGCGCACCCACTGGTTCTGCCAGTTCAGATCGGGCTGGCTCTGGTCGAAGAGGTGCAGGTACCACTGGCCGGGGGTGCCGTCGTCGTTGGTCAGCCGCGTCCAGGCGGCGCCGCCGAACACCGACTCCCAATTGTTCGGGGGAGTGTCGCCGTTCGGGCCGAGGCCGTTTCGAAAGATGTAGCGATCGCGCTCAAGGCTGCCGGGAGCCGCGGCCTTGGCCTCCCTGAACCACTGATGATCCCACGACGTATGGTTCGGCACGAGATCGACGATGACCCGAATGCCCAGGGCGTGACTTTTAGCCAGCAGAAAGTCGAAATCGGCCAACGTGCCGAACCGCGGGTCGACGTCGCAGTAGTCGGCAACGTCATACCCAGCGTCGTGCTGGGGCGACGTGAAGAACGGCGACAGCCAAATCGCGTCGACTCCCAGCTCTTTCAAAGCAGGCAGGCGGCCGGTGATTCCGGCCAGGTCGCCGAGGCCGTCGCCGTCTGAATCGGCGAACGAGCGCGGGTAGATCTGGTAAATGACCGCAGAACGCCACCATTCGCTGCCCGTGGTCACCAGCGTTTCGGCGTCGAGGCCGACAAAGGTGAGCGTTTCGGTCGGGTCGCCGACCTCGGGATTCTGCGCGGTGGTCATGCTAAAACCCTACTGGGCGTCTCTTCGTCTTTTCGGGCCACCACGGGATGCTATTCTCTTACGGTGCCAAAACACCGCCAGTCGGCGGTAAGTATGTGCGCCCCCTTAGCTCATTGGTAGAGCACTTCCTTGGTAAGGAAGAGGTAGTGGGTCCGATTCCCACAGGGGGCTCTGTGCTAGCTCCATCGGCCTTCGGCCTCGGGCGCAGCGCACCGCCCTTCTGCTCGTGAGAGTATGGGGGGTATGGCGGGGTAGCTCAGTTGGTTAGAGCACACGGCTCATAATCGTGGGGTCGCGGGTTCAAGTCCCGCTCCCGCTACGAAGCCCTCGAGATCTCGCCGTCTCGGGGGCTTCTTTTATGTGCCGACCGTGCCTGCCGCCTCTGCCGCCGCCCGCTTCCCGCGCGCCGCTGATTGACGAAGTGAGTCCACTACTCCGCAATGAGGCCGGTACACCTGCCGCTTTTCGTCGTAGCAGCCTCACCAGGCCGATGGATGCCCGGCCCGCGGCACCTAGCGCATCGTGTTACAGAGGTCGGCGGGATGCCCGGGTCAGGCTTTTGGCGGGTGCGCCACCGTGAGCAGCACGTGGGCGGGGTGAGTGCCGGGGAGCATCCATCTGTGCCGGAGTGACGACGGGTGCATCATGAGGTCGCGGGGGCCGAGGCGCCAGGTGCCGGCCGACTCGACCTCTACGTCGAGTTCGCCACTGATCACGTAGACGGCGAGGTCTCCGGCCGTTTGAAACCATTCGGAGATGTATTTGCCCGGTTCGATGACGTAGTCGATCACCTCGAGGGCACTGTTGCTGCCCATCGACAGTACCCGGCCTTGAACGGCGTCGGGGCGGTTCGCCACCGAGAGCATTCTGCCCTCGTCGGCGCGCACGACGGTCACGAGTTCACCTGCGGGGGCCGGAAGGAGGGCGCCCGGCAGTACGTCGAGCGCGTCGGCCAGGCGGTAGGTGGTGACGATGGAGGGCGAGCTGAGGCCACGTTCGAGCTGGCTGAGAAAGGCTTGGCTGATGCCGGCTTGGGCCGCGAGCTGCCGCGTTGTCAGGCCACGACGCTCGCGGAGCGCTTTGAGTTGCGCGCCGAGACGCTGAACGAGGGCCGAGTCGGCTGAATCAGAAGGGTCAGATGTCATCGGATCGTAACAAACTGTGAATGCTGGGGTAACACGAAAGAGCGATTCTGAGTAGTGACAGCAATCACGATGTCAGTTGATGCTGAGAACCCCATGTGTTCAGGGTAGCTGGCTCAGCACGACACAACGAAAGGCCGTACCCGCAGTGACCAAGCAGATCTTTCTCGGTGCGTTCGAGGAATTCACCCCGAACTTCATCAGCAACGGGTGGAGCCACCCGAAGGGCGACACCGAGGGATTCGCCACTCTGCCGTATTGGCAGAACATGGCACGAGAACTCGAGGCGGGCGGCTTCGACTTTCTGTTCTTGGCCGAAGCGCTCGGGTACCCCATGCGACCCGACGGATCGGTGCCCGAAGTGGTCATCAAGGAGGCCGTGCAGATTCCCGTGCACGACCCGCTCATGCTCGTCAGCGGGCTGGCGGCAACCGTCGACAGGCTCGGTTTCGTCGTGACGGCGTCGACGACGGCGCAGCAGCCCTACCTCAATGCGCGCGCGTTCACGACCCTCGACCACATCACTAACGGCAGAATCGCGTGGAACATCGTGACGAGCGACAACCAGATCGCCTTGTCGAAGATGCTCGGTCAGTCCAGCGTCACCCCGCACGCCGAACGGTACAAGCGGGCGACCGAATTCATCGAACTCTCGCTGAAGCTGTGGGAGGGCGCCTGGGAAGACGACGCCGTCGTCTTCGACAAGTCCACGCGCACGTTCGCCGACCCGAGCAAGGTGCACCGCATCACCCACCACGGTGACTATTTCGATCTCGATGGGTATTTCACGGCCATCCCGTCGCCCCAGCGCACGCCGTTGTTGCTGCAGGCCGGCACTTCGCCCGCGGGGCGCACGTTCGCCGGCCGGTTCGGTGAGTGCATCTTCATTCAAGACCGTGACCCCGAGGTGGCCGCGAGCGTCGTCGCCGACCTGCGTGCCCGAGCTGTGGAGAACGGGCGCAGCGCATCAGACATCAAGGTCATCGACGCGGTATCGATCATCGTCGCCGACACCGAAGAAGAGGCTCTACGATTGCGAGCCGAATTGGATGCCACGCCGAGCTGGGAGGCGGCTGCGGCCCTGTTCATGGGCTGGAGCGGCGTCGATCTGATGTCATTTCCGCTCGACGCGACCCTCGCCGACGTCACGACCGAAATCGGCAAGAGCATGCTCGGCGTTTTTCAGAAGGGCGACGAGAGCCCCACCGTGGCGCAGATTCTCGCCGAGATCACCAGCTCCATCGGCGGAATGCGCGTGACGGGCACGCCCGAATCGGTGGCCGACCAGCTGCAGGCCATCGTCGAGCAGACCGACATCGATGGCTTTCTCATCGAATACACCTACGGCGGCATGCCCACCTATCGTGATTTCATCGACACAGTCATGCCGCTTCTTCGTGAGCGCGGCCTGGTTCCCGAGACGCCGCGGGGTGGCACGATGCGCGAGCGGATTCTCGGCAACGGTAGTAGCCGGCTCCCTGAGACGCACCCCGGGGCCCACTACCGCGCCACTCACGGGGCGGAGTAGGGCCGCCCTCACCCGGGCCGTGCCCGCACCGGTCGCCCGCGTTTTCGCGCAGCCCTCGGCCGAGCCATGGCCGCACAGCCCCCGGCCGAGCAGTGACCGCGCAGCCCCCGGCCGAGCCATGGCCGCGCAGCACCCGGCTGAGCAGTGACCGCGCAGCCCCGGCACCCGTGACAGGGTAGGGGAGTGGATAGCGCGATTCAGTGGTGGTTTCTGCTGGGAGCAGGGGTCGTCGCGGGCGTGATCGGCACGGCCGGCGGAATCACGTCGCTGGTGGCGTACCCGGCGCTGCTCGCCGTAGGCATTCCGCCGCTCGCCGCGAACGTCACGAACTCGGTGGCGCTGCTCGGCAGCGGGTTCGGATCAGCCCTGCGCGCCCGGTTAGATCTCACCGGGCACTCGTCGACCCTGCGCACCTGGCTGCCGCCGACGGCACTGTTCTCTCTTGCCGGAGCGGTGCTTCTCGTGGTGACCCCGAGTGCGGTGTTCGACAACGTGGTGCCTTTTCTGGTGGCAACGGGCTCGGTGATCTTGCTCGTGCAGCCCGCCATTTCGCGGTGGCAGGCGCGAGTGGGTTCGAGGGCGAACAAGACGGTGGTTCGGGCATCCGGAGCAGGCGTGGCTGTGTACAACGGCTACTTCGGCGCGGGTTCAGGCATTCTGCTGATCGCCTTGCTGCTGTTCACCACCGAACCCGTGCTGCACCGGGCGAACGCGCTGAAGAATGTGATTCTGGTGGCGTCTGACATTCTGCCGGCCGTGCTGTTCGCGGTGGTCGGCTCGGTGGTGTGGCCCGCAGTGTGGCCGCTCGGCATCGGAGCGCTCGCCGGCGGTTTGATCGGCCCCTCGGTTGCGCGGCGGGTGCCGGCCGCTGTATTGCGACCGGCAATCGCCGCGTGCGGGCTAGCGCTCGCCGTGTGGCTCTTTCTGAATCACTGAATCACCGACTCGCTGAATCACCGACTCGCGAAGCATTGCGGGCACAGCAGCGTTACGGGCAGAGCACCGTTACGGGCACAGCGGCGTTACGGGCAGAGCGTTCCGATGGCGCTGAACGAGGTCTGCACCGCCTGCGAGTCGGTGACGATAGTGTCTGTGCCCACGGTCGGGTCGGCCTGAAACGCCTGAATGTCGGCGATCATCGTCTCGAGATCTTCGTTCGCCTGGGTGGCGGCCTCGAGCACGTCGGGGTTCGTCAATTCACCCTCGGCCGTGGTGAAGTCGTCTGACAGGTTCTGCAGAGCATTGACGGCGGCGGCGGGGTCGCTCTCGAGCTCAGAGAAATTGTTGCTCAGCGCCGTGGCCGAATCGGAGACCTCGCTGTTCAGCAGCGTGCAGGCCTGGTCGGTGGTCTGAATGGAGCCGTCGTTCGATCCGTCGTCGGGCGAACTCGAGGAGGTGGGGTTCAGCAGCGAGTTGTTGAGGTTGTTGAGATTGTTGTGTGCCGCCCCGATGGCGGCGAACACGAAAATCAGCACGATGACCGTGATGATGCCGGCCAGAATGCTGAGGTAGCCGAGAATCAGGCCGGCGATGGCAAACCCGCGACCCTTGGTGCCGGTCTTCTTGATCTGGCTGAGGGCGATGTGCCCGGTGATGACGGCCCCGATGCCCAAGAAGAATCCGGTGAAGTACGAAACGACGCCGAGAATGAGTGAGACGATGGCCAGCACGTTGGTCTTGTCGGCCGCGGGCGGCGCGTAATAAGGGTTCGGTGCGCCGTACGGGTCGGGTGTGCCGTAAGGGTCGCCCGGGGGCACTCCGCCGCCCGGAGGAACAGGCGGACCGGGAGGAACAGGAGGGCCTGGAGGCGGGGTCTCGATGGTCATTTGTCAGCTCCTTGGCGTGAGGGCTCAGCGGTTTGTGCTGAAAGCTACCCTCATGTTTGCACGAGCAGGCGATTGCGGTCGCCCTCTTGCGCTGGGAGTTGCAGACGAACTAGGGCAGAACGAGCCCTCAGTGCAGGCCGGTCACGAAGGCGTTGTGCAGTTCGTCGGTGCGCACACCCAGGTCGGGCAGGTCGAGAATGTTGGTCATGAGCACCAGGCAGGCGTCGTGTTCGGGGTAGATCGAGAGCTGGCACCCCGACCATCCACCGTGCCCGTAGAAGGTGTGCTCGAGCAGCGCCGATGACTTCTGGAGGTTGAACGCGAGGCCCCAGTCTTGTTCGAGCGGGTCGTTCGGGCGCGAGTTCAGGCGCGGCAGGCCGGCGGTTCGGTTGACCCGCATGGCGTCGAGGGTGGCCGGATGCACGACCGCGCTCGAGCGTTCGGTGCTCGTTCGCAGCAGTGCACTGCCAAGCGCCAGCAGGTCTGAGGCGGTGGCGTAGGCGCCGGCTGCCGGATGCACGACCCGCGCCATCTGGTCGAAGTCGAGCCCCGCGGCCTCTGTGCCGTGCACCCGGTGAGCGTCGCGGCCAGCCCCGGTCGAGAGCTCGAGAGTGTTCACGCCGTCGAGGTCGTTGAACGCGGCGATGTGCTCTGCGAGCGAAACTCCGGTCGCCTGTTCGAGCAGCTTCTCGACGCCCACGAAGCCGAGGTTGCAGTACTGCGTCATTGTTCCAGGCGGAAAGATGACGCTCGCCTGCTCGAGCAGCGCCCGAGGGTCGGGCGCGTCGAGCGGCGACTCCGCGAGGCCGCTCGTGTGGCTGAGCAGCTGTTCGAGGGTGACCTGGCCCGCCGCGGTCGCCGCGAGCGAAGGTACGGCTTGAGCGAGCTGCGCGTTCAGGCTGAGCTGGCCACGTTCGACGGCACGCATCGCCGCGAGGCCCACCAGGGGTTTCGTGACCGAGAAGAGCGCGAACGTGTCGTCGACCGCAGCCCGGCGACCCTCGTCGGTGCCGAATGCGGCGATCTCTTGAATGCCGGTGGAGGTGGCGGCCCCGAACACGGCGACGGGCAGCGGGCCCGTCTCTACCGAGCGTTTCACCCAGTCGAGGGCATAGTCGTACGAGTTCGCGCGCGCTGTCATGCCCCCATTCTGGCCGAGACCGCGGGGGCGAAACGGCGAATCGCAGTCACAGAACGCCTCATCTCGGCCACGTTCTGCTGCGCGATGGTCGTCAACTGTGTGGGCTGACCCTTCCCAAACCCGGTCGGCGCCGAATACGTGATGCTCGCTGCGCCGATTCATTGACGTTTTCTCTGCGCAGCGACCCGCCGCGCTCGTTGCGGGAGCAGAATGAAGAACACGTCAGCAGTGCAGGAGGTGCGGGTATGTCGGCGGAGACACCTGACGACCCGCCGCGCTCGCCGCAGGCTTCGCCCGAGCTGCGGAGGGCAGACGCAGAAGGCGCCGATGCACCTGTCACCGCTGCAGTGGCGGAGGCCCAGGCCGCGCCCGAGGCGGCCCGAAAGCCGCCCGCTGCGCCCGTGAGCGCGGCCAACGCTGCCCGATTTCTAAAAATAATCGTCGAAGACGACCGGGCGGCCACGGCGCTCGCCGACGCATACCGGGGGCGTCACACGGTGGCCGACGCGCTGTGGTGGCGGGCGCATCCACTCACCGACGCCCCGAGCGGTGCCATCGACCCCGCGTCAGAGCGCGCCGATTTGCAGGTTCGGGCGTACTCACGCTCGGGCGTCGACTCGCCAGACGTGAGCATTGTCGACCCGGCGACGAACGAGAGCGTGCTGATGCCGGCACGCGCTGCGCCTCTCTTTGTGCTCGAACGCCAGCTCGAGGCCGATGCTGAGGCGCTCGACGCCGCGGTTCAGGATGCCCGAGCAGAACTTGCCCGCGCCGAGACGCGCGCGGCAGAACGCAGCGCGGCACTCGCCCGTGCCGCTGCCCTCGCCGATGACGAATCGCTCGATGACGAATTCGACGACGGGGCCGCGGCGAATGCCGAGGGTGCGCTCGGCGGCACGCGCGCGAACGGCCGCAGCGCTACGACCTGGCGCAGGCGCTCACAGGTGTGGATGTGGACGGCCGTGGCCTGTGGGGTGCTGTTGCTCGGTGGAGTGGCGCTCGTGGTGGTCGAGCAGGTGGCGCCAGAAGCCACGCCCGGGTTCGCGCTTCTGCCGGGGGCAGCTGGTACGGGCATCCCGAGCCCGTCGGCCACCGAGACCGCAGGAGGAACGAGCCTCGGACTGACCATTTTCGAAGACCCGACGTTGGCGCCGTCGATTCCGCCGGCGAACATCGACCCGTACTACAAGCCGGATTCGTTGCGATTGCTCGGTGTGGCCGACACCGATCTCACGGTCTATGCGGTGGAGAACCGCATCGACCAACCGTGCCTGCTCGCCGTGTACACCGACGGCACGCAGAGTGCCACCTGCGTCACTAAAGAGGAGTTCGCGTCGATGGGCATCGAGTTGCGCATCACAAGTCTGCGAGTGAATGGCGTGAGCAGCAGCTACCCGTACCGGTCGGCGGCGCAAGACGTGGTGTTCTGGAACCCCGACGGGTCGTACGGCGTCAGTTCTTCACCGCAGAAGTCGCCCACCTCCGGGCCGGCCGGCTGAACGCGGCACCTCTCGTCTGCGGCACGTTCGGCCCGCGTGTTCGCGAGCGGCGTCGAGCAGCACAGCGCCCCGCGCGGCTGCCTCGTAGACTTGACCGGTGCCAATCAACCCAGAATTGCAGGGGCGGGTCTACCCCACGACCCCGAGCTATCTCGTCGGGCGGGAGAAGATTCGTGAGTTCTCGCGGGCCGTCTTCTCGACCAATGCGCTGAACTTCGATGTGGCGGCCGCGCAACAGGCGGGCTATGCCGACGTGGTGGCGCCGCCGACCTTCGCCATCGTGCTGCAAGAGCTCACCCTGGCGCAGCTGCTGGCCGACGAAGACGCGGGCATCGAGTTGTCGCACGTGGTGCACGGCGACCAGCGATTCACGCAGACGAGGCCGATCGTCGCCGGCGATGAGCTCACGGCCACCATGACCATCGCCAGCGTGAAGACGCTCGGCGGCAATGCCATGATCACCTCAGAGTCGCGCATCGAAGACGCTTCGGGTCAGCACGTTGTGACGTCGACGTCGACGCTGGTTGTGCGAGGTGACTCGTGAGCGGCGGGGGCGGAACAGGAACAGCAGCGAGCGCGGGTGAGGGTGTGCGGAGCGCGCCTCGCAGCGAGAACCGCTTCGCCGAACTCAGCGTGGGCGATGTGGTGGCCGAGCGGGAGTTCAGCCTCACGAGAGATTCACTGGTGAGGTACGCGGGGGCATCCGGTGACTTCAATACCATTCACTACCGCGACGACATCGCGAAGTCGGTCGGGCTCGACGGAGTGCTCGCGCACGGCATGCTCACCATGGGCCTCGCCGTTCAGCCCGTTCTCGACTGGCTGGGCGACCCGGCCCTGATCGACGACTACCAGGTGCGATTCACCCGGCCGGTCTACGTCGACGCCGAAACGGGCGCGACCGTCAGTGTGGTGGCGAAGGTCGGTCAGGTCGACGCAGAGCTGGGTACGGCACGCATCGACCTCGTGGTGACCTTCAACGACCAGACGGTGCTCGGCAAAGCCCAGGTGCGCGTTCGCGCGGCGAAATGACCGACGCCGCAGCGACTCTGTTGGCGCCCTACACGACCCTTCGTGTCGGGGGCCCGGCCGAGCGACTGATCAGGGTGACGGATGCCCGTGAGCTCGTCAACACGTGCCTCTCGGTATGGGGCGACGGTGAGCCGTGGCTGGTGCTCGGCGGCGGGTCGAACGTGGTCGTCTCAGACGAGGGGTTCGCCGGCACCGTGATTCTGGTAGCGACCAGCGGCATCGAACGCCTCCAGCCCGGGCCAGCGGATGCGCCCGGCGCCGCGATTCTGCGCGTTCAAGCCGGCGAGCCCTGGGATCAGGTGGTGGCCTACGCCGTGAGTCAGGGCCTCAGCGGTATCGAGGCGCTGTCGGGTATTCCGGGCTCGACGGGGGCCGCGCCCGTTCAGAACATCGGCGCGTACGGGCAAGAACTCGCGACAGCCCTCGTTGGCGTCGAGTTTCTCGACTACGAGACGGGCGAGCTTCAGTGGCTGGCGGCGGGCGAGCTCGGCTTCGGGTATCGCACGTCGGTATTCAAGCGCGGGCGCAGGGGCGTGGTCGTGTCGCTCGATCTGCGGCTGAGCGAGAGCGACGACAGGCGCGAAGCGCTGGCCCTCGGGCGGCCCATCGAATACGACCAGCTGGCGAAGGCCCTCGGGGTCGAGCTCGGCGCGCGCGTCGCCGTGGGGGCGGTTCGTGAGGCCGTGCTCAGGCTACGAGCCAGCAAGGGCATGGTTCTCGACCCCGCCGACCCCGACTCGGTGAGCGCGGGGTCGTTCTTCACGAACCCCGTCGTCAGCGAATCGTTCGCCCGTGCGCTGCCATCGGATGCCCCGCGGTGGTTCACCGAGCCCGAAGAGCCCGACACGATCATCCCGCTCGCCGGTTCTGGCGCCTACGCAGAGCTACCTGCCGCGCGAGCCGCGGCCGGGGGTGGCTACACGGTGAAGTTGAGTGCGGCGTGGTTGATCGAGCAGGCCGGAATTCGGCGCGGGTTCGCGCTACCGGGGTCGCAGGCTGCCATCTCGAGCAAACACACTCTGGCCATTGTGAACCGCGGCGGCGCGACGGCTGAGCAGATCGCCGAACTCGCGCGATTGATTCAATGGCGCGTTCAGGCCGAGTTCGGCGTGAACCTCTCGCCCGAGCCGGTGTTCGTGGGCTTCGGCACTGCAGACGACGACTGAGTGCGCGTCTGATCAGGGGTTTCTGCTGGTGTCAGAGGTCATGAGTACGGTGACGACGTTGTGGGGTGTGGACGTTGAGTCTCTTCGCGGCGGGTATCTGGGTGGGTACCCGCACGTTCCGTCTGCAAAACGCCTGATGGTTGGGCTGCGCGGCGGGCGGCGCAGCAACACACGGCTAGCCGTGCCTCCGCGCCGACCCCTCGTGCGGCGGGTTCAGATCGTGGGGCGGGCTCAGATCGTGGGGCGGGCTCAGAGCAGGCCGAGCTCCATGGCGCGGGTGACAGCTCGGGTGCGGTCGGTCACGGCGAGCTTCTCGAAGGTGTGCTGCAGGTGCGTTTTCACGGTGGCGTCGCCGATGAAGAGAGCCTTGGCTATTTCGGGGTTGCTGCTGCCCGCGGCCACCAGCCGCAGAACGTCGAGTTCGCGTGCGCTGAGCTTGGGGGCCGGGGTGCGCTCGCCGCGCATCCGCTCGACGAGTTTCGTGGCGATCGAGGGCGCCAAGACGGTCTGCCCCGCCGCGACCGCCCGCACACCGGCGAGTATCTCGCCTTGAGGTGCGGCCTTCACGAGGTACCCGCTTGCGCCGGCCTCAATGGCCGGCAGAATGTCGTCGTCGGTTTCGTAGGTGGTGAGCACCAGCACGCGAATGCTCGGCTGGCGGCCCACGATCTGAGCAGTGGCGTCGGCGCCACCGAGGCCGGGCATCCGCAGGTCGATCACTACCAGGTCTGGTGCGAGTTCGGCGGCTAGCCTGACGGCCTCAAGCCCGTCGGCCGCTTGCCCCACCACGTCGATGTCGGCTTCGCCGGCCAGCAGCGCCACAATCCCGCTGCGCACAATGGGATGATCGTCGGCCACCAACACCCGAATCACGACGCCACCTCTGTCGGGCTGCCGTCGCCGGGGCTGGCGGAGTCGCCCGGTTCGAACTCACCCGCGCTGGTGACGGCCGTGCCGCCGGCTTGCGTGCCGGTACCCGCCAGGCCCGGCACTCTCACCGCGAGCTGCACCCCTCCCGCCGTGCTGGTACCCGAGGCACCTGGCAACGTCACCGCGAGCTGCACCCCGCCGGCCGCCGATTGCCCCACCGTGAGGGTGCCGCCGAGCAGCGCCAGCCGCTGCTGCATTCCGGTCAGGCCGAAGCCGTTGTCGAGGGGTTCCGCGCCATCGATTCCCGAGCCGTTGTCGCCCACCGTCAGTACCACCGCACCATCCGAGGCTGTCGACAGCCGCATCGTCACCGTCGTCGCGCCCGAGTGCTTGCGCACGTTCGCGAGAGCCTCTTGAGCCGACCGCAAGAGCACCACCTCCACCTCGTTCGATTGAGTCACGTAGTCGGCCGCATCGAGCGTGATGGCCACCGACGTTTCGCGCGTGAAACGCGCGATAAGCCGGTCGAGCGCGGGCAGCAGACCCCCGGCGGGGTCGACCGGCGCGCTGGCGGCGACCAGCGCCCGGGTTTCAACGAGCGCATCACGGGCGATGTCTTCGATGAGGCCGAGGTTTTCCCGGGCGGTGGTCAGATCATCCGGCAGCAGCGTGCTGGTTCGCTGAGCGACCATGACAAGCCCGGTGAGGCTCTGCGCAATGGTGTCGTGTATTTCGCCGGCGAGCCGTTCGCGTTCGCTCAGAATGCCGCTGTCGCGGTTCAGGGCCGCGAGTTCGTCTTGAGCCGCCCGCAGCTCGTTCAGCAGCCTGGTGTTTTCGCGCCCTTTGTCGAGGGCGAAGCTGAACCAGAAGCCGAGCGCGAGGCTGAACAGCAACGAGATGCCTTCGATCACCGCAGATTGCACGACGTTCTGGAGGCCCGTGCCACCCCACACCACGAACCCCACCGTCACACCCACCGCGAGCAGCACGTTGAGCACCACCGCCCGGCTCAGCGGTTCGATCGAGAACCAGATGATGGGAAAGGTGATGGCCTGCAGAATGGCCATCGACGGGTTGAGCGCCACGCCCACGCTCGTGCACGCGATGGCCAGCAGCGGAAAGACGAGGGCGGAGGCGCGCGCTCTGCGGTCACCGGCCGCCGCCGCGAATTCGTCGGTAGCGGGGTCGTCGGCCGTGAAGCTGCGCCAGCCGAACAGTGCGTAGCCGCCGCCGAGCACGGCAAGGCAACTCCACGCACCGATGGTCGTGCCTGGCGAGTCGGCGAGGTCTGGCAGAACCACGAGAGCCAGGGCGAGAACGGTCGCCCCGACTGCTACGTGCCACCAGCTGAAGCGAGTCATTCAGCTATCTTTGCGGATCCAGCGGAACGTCACGCGGCAGATGACCAGCCCGGCGACCAGCCAAATCAGTAGCGCGATGGCCACGGCGCCCAGATTCCAGCTGCCGCCCGGCTCCACCGAGGCGAACGTCTCGGGCAGAAAGACCGAGCGCATTCCCTGTGCGATCCACTTCAGCGGAAAAATGCTGGCCACGGTCTGCAACCAGTTCGGCAGCAGCGAGAACTGCAGGTAGACGCCCGAGATGAACTGCAGAATCAGCACCGGCGGAATGATGACCGCCGTGGCGCTCTTACCGGTGCGCGGCAGGCGCGAGATGGCGATGCCGAGAATCGCCGAGGTGGCGATTCCGAGCAGATAGACCCAGGCGAAGGTCATCCACTTGGCCGGGTCGGTCGGAAGCGAGACGCCGAACGCCACCACGGCGACGAGCAGCAGCAGAGCGATCTGCAGAATCGAGGTGGCGAAGACCTGCCCCATCTTGCCGAAGAAGTACGAGAGTACCGGCAGCGGTGTGCCGCCGAGGCGCTTCAACGTGCCGTCGCTGCGTTCGGCGGCGATGTCGACGCCGAGATTCTGTACGCCAGAGAGCAGGATGCCCGCGGCGATCATTCCCGGCAGGTACGCCGCTGCCTGGCTGATGCCCCCGGTGCCGTCGGGGTTCGCCCCCACGTTGCCCATGCCCTGAAAGGCCACCGAGAAGATGGTCAGCATGATGACGGGGAACAGAAAGGTGAAGAACAGCGTGTCGGTCTGCCGAAAGTAGATCTTCGTCTCGTAGCCGATGCGGCTGAGGCCGAGCCGAACAGTGCGGCCCATGCCGAAGGCGGCGGCGCTCGCTGAGAGCGCGGGTGAGGTGTGGGTTGCGGTGCTCATGCTCGTTCGTTCTCCTTCGTGGTGGTGAAAGACGTGGTGGTGGGCGAGGCGCCCGCGGCAGGGTTCGTGCCCGCGATGACCGCGCCGTCGGTCGCCGTGGTGTTCGCGGCCACTCGGGCCTCGGCTTCGGCGTTCTCGGCCGTGACGAGTTCGAGGTAGATGTCTTCGAGGCTCGGGCGCACCACCTCGAGTTCGACCGGTTCGCCGAGACGTGCGACGAGGCCGGCGACCACTGCGCCCGGATCGGTGGCGCGTTGCTCGCGCACGATGCCGCTCTCGCGCCACCGCACAAGCGGAACGCGCGCCTCGGCTGACCCGAGAGACCCGACGGGCCCGATATCGACGAGCTTGCCCCCGGCCACGACAGCCGCGCGGTCGCTCAGCTGGGCTGCTTCGTCGAGGTAGTGAGTGGTGAGCAGGATGGTCGTTCCCTCACGCTTGAGCGAGCGAATCAGCTCCCAGAACTGGCGTCTCGCCTCGGGGTCGAACCCCGTGGTCGGTTCGTCGAGAAAGAGCAACTCGGGGCGCCCGATGACGCCGAGCCCAACATCCACTCGTCGTTGCTGACCGCCGGAGAGGTTCTTGATGCGCGTGTTGGCTTTTTCTTCGAGGCCGATGGCGGCGATGACTTCGTTGACGTCGCGCGAGTTCGGGTACATGCCGGCGAACTGGGTGAGCTGCTCGCGCACGGTCACGTTGCCGCTCTCACCCGAGCTCTGCAGCACGATGCCGAGCTTGGCCTTCCACGGTAGGCCGCCGTGCTGAGGGTCGACGCCGAGCACGCGAACCTCGCCGCCGCTGCGGTCGCGGTAGCCCTCGAGAATCTCGATGGTGGTGCTCTTGCCGGCCCCATTGGGCCCCAGCAGCGCGAACGTCTCGCCGCGCTCGATGTCGAAGGTGATTCCCTTGAGGGCGGCGAAGGCGCCGTACGTCTTCGTGAGGTTCTGAACGCTCACGGCGATGTCGTTTGAGGTCATGTCACCATGCTGGCGTGCCTCGACCGTTTGCAACAGCCTCCGCCTGGCCGACGCGGGCATCCCCCCATTGGGGGATCGCGCTTGAGGCACAAAAGCGCTGAGATAGTTGAGCGCTCCTTAAATGTCGGAGTTTGATGAGGGGGAGGTTCTCATGGTCGAGAATTCACAGGCACAGCGTCGCGCGGTCGACGATGAGCGTTACTGCGTGAGCTCCGACGAAGTTCAGCGACGAATCAACTACGCAGACGCGGCGCTCGCTCTCGTGAACGCCGCACCAGGCGACCTGAGGCACCGCGTGCTCGTTCGTCGAGTGGCGAGCGAAACGATGACTGCTGATCAGGCGGTCGCCATTACGGCGGCGCGCGCGGGTCTCGTCTCCACGACTGCACCGTTCGCCATCGACGAGTTCGAAGACTATCTGATTCCGAAAACGTTGACTCTGCGCAACAAGCTCATCGACTCAGCCCACCCGAATGGAATTGACGACAGTGAGCTATTTCGCCGCCTGGAGCTCGAGATTTCGAGAATCAGGTTGGTCGAATTGGCCATTCGGCCCGTCGAGGGTGTGCTCGATTACGATCACATGAAAGAAATTCACCGTCGAATCTTCTGCGACATTTTCGAGTGGGCTGGTAAAGAGCGCGTCGGGCCCGATGGGGCGATGATCAGATTCGCGCCCGACGCGGTGAATTTCGCGCCAGGAGATTCGCGCGCTCCAATGATCAAGTACTGCTACTTCTCTGGCCCAGAGATCGCCGACGCCGCCTCAGTGATCTATCAGCAACTGGCTGCTCTTGCCCGCAGAACTGACCTGCCGAGAAAAGAGGTTCTCGACCATATGGCTGAACTGGCGGGCGAGGTGCAGACGATTCACGCGTTTCGAGACGGCAATTCGCGCGCCGTCTACGTTTTTGCCATGCAGTTTTTTGAAAAAGTCGGTTTCGCCGCGCTGCCCGCTCACTTTCTACCGGGCGGCACTCTGCGCGAGCGCATGATTCACGCCAGGTTTCAAAATCACGCCACAGGCGGTCATGAGGAGTATTTCCACACGTTCGACTCCCTCCTCACGTCGCTAAGCGCGTAGCGCTAGCCGAAGAGGCGCGCGAGACGCGCTACGCCCTCTGCGAGAGCGTCGTCGCCGAGGGCGTACGACATGCGCACGAAACCGCTCGGCCCGAATGCCTCGCCCGGAACCACGGCAACGTCGGCCTGCTCGAGAATGAGGTCGGCGAGTTCGAGCGATGTCGTCGGTGTTACGCCGCCCCACGAGCGCCCGAGCAGCCCGCTCACGTCAGGGTAGACGTAGAACGCTCCCTCTGGGGTGGGCGTCAGGATGCCCGAAATCTGGTTCAGCGAAGCCACGATGCTCTTGCGGCGGCGGTCGAACGCCTGGCGCATCTCTTCCACGGCGGTCTGCGGCCCCGTGAGGGCGGCGAGCGCAGCTCGTTGTGAAACGTTGGCCACGTTCGACGAGAGGTGCGATTGCAGGTTTGCGGCGCCCTTGATGGCATCGGAAGGGCCGACCATCCAGCCGACCCGCCAGCCTGTCATGGCGTAGGTCTTCGCCACACCGTTCACGAGAATGGTGCGGTCGGCGAGCGTCGGCACAGCCTCGACGATAGAGATGGCCCGAACCCCGTCGTAGGTGAGGTTCTGGTAGATCTCGTCGGTGACGACCCAGAGCCCGTTCGAGTCGGCCCACTCGCCGATGGCGCGGGTCTGTTCGGGCGAGTACACCGCGCCGGTGGGGTTCGACGGTGAGACGAACAGCAACACCTTGGTGCGCGGCGTGCGTGCGGCCTCGAGCTGCTCCACGGTGACGAGGTAGCCCTGGTCGCTGCCCGCGAACACCTCGACCGGCACACCGTCGGCGAGGGCGATGGCCTCGGGGTAGGTCGTCCAGAACGGAGTCGGCACCAGAACTTCGTCACCCGGGTCGAGCAGCGTCTGAAACGCCTGGTAGACGGCCTGCTTGCCGCCGTTTGTGACGATGACCTGCGCGGCTGAAACCTCGAGCCCGCTGTCGCGGAGCGTCTTCTCCGCAATCGCCTCGCGCAGCTCGGGCAGCCCGGCCGCCGGGGTGTAGCGGTGGTTCTTCGGGTCGCGCGCCGCCTCTACGGCGGCCTCGACGATGAAGTCGGGCGTCGCGAAGTCGGGTTCACCCGCGGCATAGCTGATGATCGGCCGGCCGGCCGCCTTCAGTGCCTTTGCCTTGGCATCGACCTTGAGGGTCGCCGATTCGGAGATGGCAGAGATACGGCGCGAGATTCTGGAGCTTTCAGTCACCCGTCAAGCTTAGAGGGCGCGCCCACGGGCATTCTGTAGCGAGCCCGAAGCGTTACTGAATCTTCGAGTTCTCGTCGAGGCGGTGCCAGGTGCGGTTGTGGTACACCAACGGATGCGCGAGGTTGGCGTCTGCCGAAGCGTCGCCCGGTGCCGGGGCCTTCGTTTCGAGGGCCTGCACGGCGACAACGGTCGAGCCGCCGGCCTCCATCTTGTTCACGATGCGCCCGCGAATCCAGGCGTGAGCCGCCGGAAAGTACGGCTCGCCGGTGGGCAGGCGGGTCCAGATGCTGGTGTCGGCGAAGCGGTCGATACCGCTCGTAGCGCCGAGCTTGGCGATGTCGATCTGGTCGGCGCCGAGCAAGTGCACCACCACGGTGTCTGCCCTGCGAATCGTGGGCGAGCTCGACGACAACTCAGAGATGGAGAACACCAGCAGCGGCGGAACAGCGCTCACCGAGAACACCGAGGTGGCAGTCAACGCGACCGGCCCATCGCCCGCGTCGGCGGTGATGACAGCGACACCGGCGGGGTGATTGCGAAACGCCGCCTTGAACTCATCGGGCGTCACCGTCTCTGAACTGGGGTGCTGCACCAGCTGGTGTTCGGTGGTCACGGCGTGCTCATCGTCGTCACGGTTCGCGCGGTTGAACGGGTTCGAAGGCTGCGGGTCGCTCACGGTTGCTCCTGGAATAGAACGGTGCTCGTTTCGAAAGCCACGACGGTGTTGGCGCAGCTCGCTCTTACTGACAATAGAGTTACTTCGCTTTTACTAGCGATTCACTCTGTAATAGTAAGCAATACCTTTCCGATGTGAGCTGAAGATTCCACTAGATGGTGCGCTTTGGTCGCATCGGCCAGCGGCACGCGTGTGTCGATAATGGGCCGCACCGCGCCGTTGGCTACCAGCGGCCAGACGTTCTCGCCCACGCTCGCCACAATCGCCGCCTTTGCCGCCGCCGATCGCGCCCGCAGGCTCGTGCCGTGAATGGTGCCACGCTTCATCATCAGCACGCCGAAATTGAGGCTGCCCGGCTCTCCGCTGAGGTTGCCGATGTTCAGAATGTGGCCATCGGTGGTCAGCGCCCGAATGTTGCGGTCGAGGTATGAACCGCCGATCGAGTCGAGAATGACGTGCGCTCCCGGCCCCTCCGCCTTCAGGCGCGCCACGAAGTCGTCGGTCTTGTAGTTGATGAGAATGTCGGCGCCGAGTGCGGCGCACGCCGCCAATTTGGCTTCCGACCCTGCAGTGACCGCGACTGTTGCGCCGAATGCTTTGCCGAGTTGGATGCCCATGGTGCCGATTCCGCTCGACCCCCCATGCACGAGCAACGTCTCGCCGCGCCGCAAATCGGCGAGCAGAAACACGTTCGACCACACCGTACAGGCCACCTCGAGCAGCCCCGCTGCGTCGATCAGGTCGACGTTCTGCGGAACCTTGAGCACCTGCCCCGCGGGCACGCTGACCTTCTCGGCGTAGCCGCCGCCGCTCAGCAGCGCACAGACCCGGTCGCCCACGGCGAAGCCGGTGACCTCGCTGCCAACCTCGGAGATCACACCCGAAACCTCGAGCCCGGGCCACTCAGGGGCTCCGACGGGCGCCGGGTAATGCCCCTCGCGCTGGCTGATGTCGGCTCTGTTCACGCCAGCCGCGGCCACCTCGATGAGCACGTCTCCCGCGCCGACCGTGGGGTCGGGTACGTCAGCAATTCGAAGCACCTCGGGGCCGCCGAACGACGAAATCACTACAGCTTTCATGCGTTATAACGTACGCCCTGCCGAAGCCAGAGCCCGCTCAGCGTAGGCCAGGGCGTGCTTGGCGCAGCTCAGAGCCGCTGCTGTCTAGGCACGATCACCTGTTTCACGATGATCAGAATCGAGGCCGTCACCGGCACGGCCACGAGCGCCCCGAGAATGCCGAGCAGAGTGCCGCCCACCAGGGCTCCGATGACCACGAGGATGCCCGGAACATCCACTGCCTTGCTCATCACTCGTGGGCTGAAGACGTATGCCTCGACCTGCATGTAGATCAAGAAGTAGATCGCGATGGCGATGGCCGTGCCGGGCGAAGCAGTGAGTGCGACAGCGGTGACCAGAATGGCACTGATGACCGTGCCGACCAGCGGAATCAACGCCAGCATGAAGGCGACAACGGCGAGCACCCCGGCGAACGGCACCCCGATGATGCTCATGGCGATGAATCCGAGAATGCCGTTCGAGGCGGCCAGAATGACCTGACCGATGACGTATTTGCCGACGGAGTTGACGATCTGCTCGGTGATCGAGATGAAACCCTGGCGTCTGGATGCCGGTATCAGGCTGTACATGCCTGTCTTTGCGGCGTCGAGCGAGCCCAGAAAGAATAGCGACAGAATCACGATGGTGACGCCGCCGAAGACCCCGCCGATGACGTCGCTGCCCACCTTCAGAATGCCGCCGCCCAGGGTGGCGAGGTTCGTGGGGTTGCTGAGAAAGCTGCCGAGCGACGATGACAGAGACGACATGTTGATGGCTCCGCCAAGCGAATTGTTCAGCGAGATGAACCACGACTGCTGCGACACGTTCGTAATGGCCTGCGGCAGGCCGTTCACCAGCGCGGTGCCTTCTTTGAACACCACGGGCACGATGAGAAAGAGAATGCCGATGATGAGCAGAATGAAGAGCACGAACACAATGGCGATGGCGAGCATCCGCTTCAGCCCGCGGCTTTCGAGCAGCCGCACAATGGGGTCGAGGCCGAGCGCAATGAACAAGGCGGCGGCGAGATAGACCAGAATCGTGGCGATCGACGACAGCGCCAGGCCGAGCAGAACGGCGAGCAAGCCGCCGAGGGTGGCGATGAAGCCGATTCTGAACGCATTCGTTTTCATCGCCGGGCTCTCTTTGCGGTCGTCTTCGATGTGACTTACACTAGGTGAAGGTAGTTGAAATCTGCCATGCTTTTCTATGCCCATTTGTCGCAGCCCGGCTCGTCATCGAGTGTAGTGAAGCAGTGCGATTTCTCATCCTAGGGTGGTGGCTCAATTGGTAGAGCAGCGGTCTCCAAAACCGCAGGTTGCAGGTTCGAGTCCTGTCCGCCCTGCACATCGAAAAGGGCGCTTGCTCTTCTTCGATCGCTTGTGAAAGGTACTAACGGTGGCACGAAAGATAGTCGACGAACCCAGTGAGGCTGTCGTCGAACGCGCCAAGACCGATCGGGATGCCCGGCGCAACCCGTTCTCTCGCATCGTGCTTTTCGTTCAGCAGGTCTTCACAGAACTGAAAAAAGTCGTCACGCCGACGCGAAAAGAGCTGATCAGCTACACGCTGGTCGTGCTGGTCTTCGTGGTCATCATGATGGCGCTCGTTGGTGGCCTCGACTGGTTGTTCAGCTGGGCGGCCGTCATCGTGTTCGGTGATCCGGGAACCACTCCACTAGGTTCCTGACCAGTTCCAATTGACCGCCCGTCCTCGCCGGGCGGTCCGGAACGCAAGTTCCGCACGTACAGCCAAAACTAAGAAATGGAACGTATTTAGTGTCTAAGTCAAACCGCGACGATCTCGACCTCGGGGCTGCTGAAGAGCAGTCGAGTGAGGTCGAAGAGGCGCAAGAGGGCGACAACATCGAGATCGAGTCACCGAGCGATCTTGATGCACTTCTGCGTGCCATCGACGGCGGTACGAACGACGAGCACTTCATCGATGAGAACTCCGACGGCATCGAGACCGAGGTCGACGACTTAGAGGCCGACAATGAGGTGAACGAAGCCCTCGAATCGGGTGACGCACTCGACACCGAGGCCGCCCTCGAAGCGATCGAAGACGAAGAAGAGATCGACGGCGTCGAAACAGACGCCGAAGACGACGACTTCGTTTCTGACGCGGTCGTCTCGGCCGACGACGCCGGCGAACTCGAGCTGGAGGCCGAACTGGCCGAGGCCGCAGAGGTCGACCCCTACGAGGCGTTCCGCACCGAGCTGCGTTTCATGCCGGGCAAGTGGTACGTCATTCACTCGTACGCCGGATTCGAGAAGCGCGTCAAGCAGAACATCGAGAGCCGCAAGAGCTCCATGGGCATGGAAGATTACGTCTACCAGGTCGAGGTACCGATGGAAGACGTGGTCGAGATCAAGAACGGTCAGCGCAAGCTGGTCACTCGCGTTCGCATTCCCGGTTACGTGCTCGTTCGTATGGATCTGAACGAAGACAGCTGGTCGGTCGTTCGCCACACCCCCGGTGTGACCGGCTTCGTCGGCAACTCGCACAACCCCACACCGCTTCGCTTCGAAGAGGCCTTCAATATGTTGAAGAGCCTGGTCGAGATCGTCGAGGTTCCGGTGGCGAAGTCGGCGGGTGGCAAGGGCGGCAAGGCCGTTTCGCGTTCCATTCCGGCCGAGATCGACTTCGAGATCGGTGAGACGATCACCATCAAAGAGGGTTCGTTCGCAGGTCTTCCCGGCACGATCAGCGAGATCAAGCCCGAGAGCGGCAAGCTCACGGTTCTCGTTTCGCTCTTCGAGCGCGAGACTCCGGTCGAGCTCAGCTTCGACCAGGTCACCAAGCTCTGAGTTTATGGTCGCGCCGCCGCTGCTGCGGCGCGACGTCGTCCGATGAATGACACGATGCGATCGCGTCATTCATCGGCTAAAGTATGTAGGTTGCCTACGGGCGATCGACACCACCACTGCAGGGAATTGCCCGGCCGTGGGAGCGCCGCACGACGCGGCACGAAAGAGAAGAGAAAAAATGGCACCGAAGAAGAAGGTCACAGGTCTGATTAAGCTTCAGATCAAGGCCGGCGCCGCCAACCCCGCACCGCCCATCGGGCCTGCGCTGGGTCAGCACGGCGTGAACATCATGGAGTTCTGCAAGGCGTACAACGCTGCGACTGAAGACCAGCGCGGCAACGTCATTCCGGTTGAGATCACCGTGTACGAAGACCGTTCGTTCACGTTCATCCTGAAGACCCCGCCCGCCGCCGAGCTCATCAAGAAGGCCGCCGGCGTTGCCAAGGGTTCAGGTACTCCGCACACCGTCAAGGTTGCGAAGCTCACCAAAGACCAGGTTCGCGAGATCGCCCAGATCAAACTGGCCGACCTCAACGCCAACGATCTCGACGCTGCGTCGCTGATCATCGCAGGTACTGCCCGTTCCATGGGCATCACGGTCGAGGCGTAGGAGGCTCTCATGGCACAGAAATCAAAGGCTTACCGCGCTGCCGCTTCGAAGATCGAAGAAGGCAAGCTCTACACCGCCGCCGAAGCCGTCGTTCTTGCAAAAGAGACCGGCTCGGCCAAGTTCGACAGCACCGTTGAGGTCGCCCTCAAGCTCGGTGTTGACCCCCGCAAGGCTGACCAGATGGTTCGCGGCACCGTGATCCTTCCTCACGGTACCGGTAAGACCGCCCGCGTCATCGTGTTCGCAACGGGCCCCGCGGCCGAAGCAGCCATCGCTGCCGGCGCCGACGAGGTCGGTGGCGACGAGCTCATCGAGAAGGTAGCCGCCGGTTACACCTCGTTCGACTCTGCCGTCTCGACCCCTGAGCTCATGGGCAAGGTCGGTCGTCTCGGTAAGGTACTCGGCCCGCGCGGGCTCATGCCCAACCCGAAGACCGGTACCGTTACGCCCGACGTGGCGAAGGCTGTCACCGAGATCAAGGGCGGCAAGATCGAATTTCGCGTCGACAAGCACTCCAACGTGCACTTCGTCGCAGGCAAGGCCAGCTTCACCCCTGACCAGCTGCGCGAGAACGTGGGCGCTGCGCTCGACGAGATCGTTCGCCAGAAGCCGAGCTCGTCGAAGGGCCGCTACATCACCAAGGGCACCGTTTCGACGACGTTCGGCCCGGGCATCCCGGTCGACGTCAACGCACTTGCGTAAGGTCTGATCACGAAAAAAGGGGTTCGCTTCGGCGGGCCCCTTTTTGGTTTCCGGATGCCCGGGGCAGCCCAATAGGCTGAAGCTGTGACTCTCGAATTTCGCCGCGCCGGCCACGGCGACGCCGCCCGCCTGGCGCTCATCGCCTCCGCCACCTTCGCACTCGCCTGCCCCGATCGCGCGCGAGCCGGCGACGTAAACCACTTCGTGACCACCAATCTCACCGAAGACCGGTTCGTGGGGTACCTGGCCGACGATAACCGAATCCTTTTCCTCGCCGAAGACGACGGCGTGCCCATCGGCTACACCATGGTGATTCTCGGCGAGCCGACTGACGCTGACGTCGCTGCGTCGATCACGCTGCGGCCGACCGCGGAGTTGAGCAAGATGTACGTCTTCTCAGGCCACCATGGGCGTGGGGTCGCGGCGCACCTGATGTCGCTCTCGGTGGAGGCCGCGCGCGAGGCGGGCGCATCCGGAATCTGGCTCGGAGTGAACAACGAAAACGTGCGCGCCAACCGCTTCTACGAGAAAAGCGGCTTCGCCGTCGTCGGCGCCAAGACCTTCCAGCTAGGCGCCGAACTCGAGTCGGACTTCGTGCGCGAACGCGCCCTCTAGCTCGGCGAGGTCACGCGGCGACGCCCGAGCGACTGTTGCGGACGAGGTGCGTCGTTGGGGCGGTCGCTTTCGTCCGGAAAGCTCGCTCTAGATTTGGTCGGCTACGTTGAGCACGAGTTTGCCGCGGGTGTGTCCCGACTCGAGGGCGCGGTGGGCGGCCGCGGCGTCGGCCAGGTCGAAGACCTCGTCGACGTGAACGAGTACGTCGCCCGAGTTGATGAGCCGGGTGATGATGGTGAGCGTCGACGCGTCGGGCGAGACCTTATAGGTGGTGGCGCGAATGCCGAGGCGGTGGGCGTCTTCGATGACCGTGGGCCAGCTGCCGGTCGGCGCATTGACGAGCAGGCCGCCGGGGCGCAGGGTCGGCAGTGAACGGGTTCCGGTGTCGTTGTGGGTGTTGCCGATGAGGTCGATGACCACGTCGACGTTCGATACCTCGTCTTCGAAGTTCTTCGTGGTGTAGTCGATCACCTCCGCGGCGCCGAGCTCGCGCAGCCAGCTGGCGTTACGGGCCGACGAGGTGGCGATGACGTAGGCACCGAAGTAGGCGGCGAACTGAACCGCGAAGTGGCCGACCCCTCCGGAGGCGGCGTGGATGAGCATCCGCTGGCCTTCGTGAGCTTTTGCCACGTCGACCACCATGCCCCAGGCGGTGAGGGCGGCGAGGGGTACTCCTGCCGCTTCGATGAGCGACAGGCGACCTGGCTTCTTGCAGAGTTGCAGGCTCGGCACTGTGACGTATTCGGCGTACGAGCCTTGGCCGCGTGGCGCGGTGAGCATGCCGTAGACCTCGTCGCCGGGCTTCAGAAAGTGGCCCTCGTACGGTGCTTCGACGACGACTCCGCTGAAGTCTTGGCCCAGAATGTAGGGAAAGCTCGGGATGGCCGCCGCAACGCCGCGCCCCGCTCGAGTCTTGGCGTCGAGCGGGTTGAGGCCCGCGCCAGCGACCTTGACGAGCACTTCGGCGTTGATTCGAATGGGCATCGGCACGTCGGCGGTGTGCAGAACCTCCGCCGACCCGGTGCTGTCGATGACCGCCGCTGTCATGGTGGTCGGGAGGTTGTCGCGGCTTAAGACGTCTGCCTTCGGATTCGACAAGTGGCTCACTCCGGTTGTTTGATGCGTCATCGGTAACCTTCCGTGTGGTGCGACCAACTCCGCTGGTGATCGCGAGGTATCGACTTGCTCTGTAGCGCATTCGCGGGGGCCCCGTGAACCAGTAAAGCCCCCCATTGATACAAAGATGTTACGAGGGTGTCACCTTGTTGCTAACAAACCGGCAGCAAACCTCACTTTCGTTCGTATGGTTTAGCGGTTGTCGTAGACGCGCTTGAGTTTGCCGCCCGAGCGCTCGAGCGAGCCGGGGGCCGCGAGTTCGACGGTGACGCTCGAGCCGATGCGGGTCTTGATGTCGCGAACGAGGGCGGCCGAGGCGCGCTCGCCCTCGGCGGCGCTGAGGCCGGGGGTCGGTTCGATGCGCACGGTCATGCAATCCATGCGGCCCTGCTTGGTGAGTTCGAGCACGAAATGCGGCGACAGCCCGTCGATGGTGAGCGCGATCTCCTCGATCTGCGTCGGAAAGAGATTGACGCCGCGCAAGATGATCATGTCGTCGTTGCGGCCGGTGATCTTCATGATGCGGCGCATGTTCGGCCTGGCGGTTCCGGGTAGCAACGTCGAGATGTCGTGTGTGCGGTACCGGATGATCGGCAGCGCTTCTTTGGTGAGAGTGGTGAAGACGAGTTCGCCCTGCCGACCATCCGGAACCGCGTGACCCAACGCGTCGACGATTTCGGGCCGAAACTCGTCTTCCCAGATGTGCGGGCCGTCTTTGCTTTCGATGCATTCGCTGCCGACGCCGGGGCCCATGACCTCGCTGAGGCCGTAGATGTCGAGGGCGTCGATACCGAAGCTCTCTTCGATGGTGGTGCGCATCTCGTTGGTCCAGGGTTCGGCGCCGAGCACGCCCACTGTGATGGAGCTGTCGCGCGGGTCGATTCCGCTGGCGCGAAGGGCGTCGATGATGGTGAGCAGGTAGGTGGGGGTGCACATGATGGCGTCGGGTTCGAAGTCGCGAATGAGTTGCACCTGCTTCAGGGTGTTGCCGCCCGACATGGGTACCACCGTGCAGCCGAGCCGCTCGATGCCGGCGTGCGCGCCGAGGCCGCCGGTGAAGAGGCCGTAGCCGTAGGCGTTATGCACCATCTGGCCGGGGCGGATGCCCGCGGCGCGCAACGAGCGGGCGACGAGGTTCGCCCAGCGATCGAGGTCGCCCTGCGTGTAGCCGACGACGGTGGGCAGCCCGGTGGTGCCCGATGAGGCGTGGATGCGCGTGACCTCGCTGCGCGGCACAGCAAACATGCCGAACGGGTAGGTCTCCCGCAGGTCGTCTTTGGTGGTGAACGGAAGCTTTTCGAGGTCTGACAGCTCGCGAATGTCGTCGGGGTGCATGCCGACCGCGTCGAACTTGCGGGTGTAGAGCGGAACGTTCTCGTAGGCCCTTCGCACCGTCTGCTGCAGCCGGCTCAGTTGCAGTGCCTCGAGTTCGTCGCGCGACATGCGCTCTTCGGGGTCGAGTTCGGCGGCCGCCGGGGCGTGCGCTCGCGTCTTGTTCGTGACCGGTGACATGGGGCCCTCCGTTGGGTGTAGGTGTCGTGCGATGGATGCGCGTCAGCGCGCAGGGATGGGCAGGTTGGTGGTGCGGCTGCGGCCACGGAATTCGGCGACGATGGCACCTGATTCGTCGGTGACTTGCACGTCGTAGATTCCGGTTCGGCCGCTGAGCGTGCGGCGGGCTGCCGTGGCAGTGAGCAACTGCCCTGATCTCACCGGTCGCAGAAACGAGATCTCGGCGCCGGCTGCTAGGGTCACGGCCTCGTTTTCGTTACAGGCGATGGCGAAAGCGGTGTCGGCGACGGCGAAGATGAAGCCGCCGTGCATCACGTCGAATCCGTTCAGCATGTCGTCGCGCACGAGCATGGTGACGACCGCAGAGCCGGGCTCGCCCGTGACGACCGTCATGCCGAGGGCAGCGGATGCTCGATCCCTGCCCATCATCGCAGTAGCGCCAGTAGCGCCAGTAGCGCCAGTAGCGCCAGTAGCGCCAGTAGCGCCAGTAGCGCCCGTGTTGCCCGCGGCGTTCGTACTCTTCACCCGAAACCTCTGCCTCGTTGCGTGGGGGGTGCGCGTTGATCATCGCGCTCGTTCGCGTTCACTCTACATCACTGACTGAACGTACGGTAAGTGGAGTTGACGACGGCGTCGTTGACGTGGCATTGTTTACAGAACGAACGGTCAGTAAGTTGGGTCAGCGAGGTAACGGAGCCATGGCAGAAGCATTTGTGATCGGCGGGGTGCGCACTCCGATCGGGCGATACGGCGGCTCGCTGGCGACGGTTCGGCCCGACGACCTCGCCGCCATCGCGATTCGTGAGCTGGTAGCCCGCACCGGGGTTGATCCTGATCAGATCGACGACGTGATCTTCGGTGATGCGAACCAGGCCGGTGAAGACAATCGAAACGTGGCACGAATGGCCGCGCTTCTCGCCGGGCTGCCGGTGACGGTACCGGGCATTACGGTGAACCGCCTTTGTGCATCCGGTCTCTCGGCCGTGCAGCTGGCGTCGGCGATGGTCAAGTCGGGCGAAGCAGACATCGTGATCGCGGGCGGGGTCGAGTCGATGACCCGTGCACCATGGGTGCAGGCGAAGCCCGAGAAGGCGTGGGCGAAGCCGGGGCTGGCGTATGACACGTCGATCGGCTGGCGGTTTCCGAACCCGGAGTTTCTAAAGCGCGACAAGTTCACGTTCAGCATGCCCGAAACGGGCGAAGAGGTGGGCATTCAAGAGGGCATCTCGCGGGAGGATGCCGATGCCTTCTCGCTGCGATCGCACCAGCGCGCGCTCGCAGCTGCGGCCGCTGGGCACTTCGATGACGAGATCGTTTCGGTGCCGACGAAGGCCGGGCTGGTCACCGCTGATGAGGGGCCGCGCGCCAACACGTCGCTCGAAGTTCTTGCGGGCCTGCGCCCAGTGGTCAAGGGCGGAACGCTCGTGACGGCCGGAAATGCATCGCCGCTGAACGACGGGGCCGCCGCGATTCTGGTGGCGAGCGAGTCGGCCGTCGAGCGATTCGGGCTGACGCCGCGTGCTCGGGTCATCGGCGGGTCGTCGGCGGGGGTCTCGCCCGAAGTTATGGGGCTCGGGCCGGTTCCGGCCGTTCAGAAGCTGATGGCACGCACCGGGCTGTCGCTTGACAGCATCGGTGCCATCGAGCTGAACGAAGCGTTTGCGACGCAAGCGCTCGCCGTGGTTCGCCGCCTCGGGCTCGACGAGTCGATCGTGAACGCTGACGGGGGCGCTATTGCGCTCGGGCATCCACTTGGCGCATCGGGCACCCGGATTCTCGTTACTCTGCTGGGCCGCATGCAGCGCGAAGGCGCAGCGCGCGGCCTCGCGACCATGTGCGTAGGCGTCGGCCAAGGCGCGGCGCTCGTGGTCGAGGCGGTGTAGCGGATGCTCGTGAATACTCGCGTCGCTCGCTTTGACTCGGTGCCCGCTTGTGTATCTGCGGCGCAGCAACCGCACACGAGGGGCGCGCTTCGAGCCCGCGCCGCAGGGTCGCCCCGAGTCGGGCACACTCGTCGAAGGGGTGCCGACGCATGACTGAGCTACCCGAGTTGAGCACTCTGCGGGTCGTGGATGATCGCGCCGACCGTTTGCATATCGCGCTGAACCGCCCCGAAGTTCGCAACGCCATCGACCTGACCATGGTGACGGAGATGCACGCCGTGTGTGCTGACCTCGAGCGGTCGCCGCGCATTCTCATCGTGTCAGGCGGCGACGGAGTGTTTGCCTCAGGTGCCGACATCGCGCAGCTGCGCGAACGCCGGCGCGATGACGCCCTTGCCGGAATCAACTCCCGCATCATGGTGCGCATTGCGGCGCTGCCGCTGCCGGTGATCGCCGCGATCGATGGCTGGGCGCTGGGCGGCGGCGCAGAGCTTGCGTATGCGGCCGACTTTCGCGTCGCCTCGTCGAGGGCGAAGATCGGCAACCCCGAGACGAGCCTCGGAATCGTCGCGGCGGCCGGCGCGACCTGGCGGCTCGTCGAACTCGTGGGGGAGCCGCTGGCCAAAGAGATACTGCTCGCGGGGCGAGTACTCGACGCCTCCGAAGCGCTCGCGGCCCGTCTCGTCTCGTCGGTGCACGAGCCCGCCGAGTTGCTGGCGGCAGCGGATGCCCTTGCCGACCGCATCGCGAAACAAGACCCCCTGGCACTGCGCTTCACGAAGAGCATGATCCACGCGCCGCGTACGGCGCACCCCGCCATCGACGAGCAGGCGCAGGCCGTGCTCTTCGAAAGCGACGCGAAGTTCGAGCGTATGACAGCGTTCCTCGAGAGGAAGACACGATGAGCTCCGTGCCCGACGTGGCGGATGTGCTCGAGGTAGTAGCCGTGCCCGACGTCGTGGGTGTGCTCGGCGGGGGCCGCATGGGCGTGGGAATCGCTCATGCGTTTCTGCTCGCGGGCAGCAGGGCGATCATCCTGGAGCGTGACGATGCTGCGGCAGCGCACGCACGCGAGGCGTTCATCAGTGCTCTTCTGAAGAGCGTTTCTCGAGGCACGACGAACGAGAATGCCGACGCGCTGCGCGATCGCATCGACGTCACCACCGACGTTTCTGCGTTCGCCAGCGCAGGGCTCGTCGTGGAGGCGGTTCCCGAAGACTTCGCGCTCAAGTCGTCGATGTTGCAGCGGGTTGAGGCGGTGCTCGGTGACGACGCGTGGCTCGCCTCGAACACGTCATCGCTCTCGATCGACGACCTTGCCGCGACCCTCAGCCGGCCTGAGCGGTTCTGCGGGCTGCACTTCTTCAACCCCGTTCCGTCGTCGACGCTCGTTGAGATCGTGCGCGGCGAGGCCAGCCTGCCGTCGCTCATCGAGGCCGCTCAGGGCTGGGTCGAAGCGCTCGGCAAGACGCCCATCACGGTGAAGAACTCGCCGGGGTTCGCCAGCTCGAGGCTCGGTGTGGTCATTGCGATCGAGGCGATCAGGATGCTCGAAGAGGGCGTCGCTTCGGCCGAAGACATCGACGCGGCCATGGTTTTGGGCTACAAATTTCCCGTAGGCCCGCTGCGGCTCACCGATCTCGTGGGCCTCGACGTTCGGCTCGGAATCTCGGAGTACCTCGCCTCGACACTGGGTTCGCGGTTCGAACCGCCCGCGCTGCTGCGCGAGAAGGTGGCCGAGGGCAAGCTCGGCCGCAAGAGCGGCGAGGGCTTCTTCGTGTGGGCCGACGGGGAGGCGTGAGCGATGAGTGAGGTGCGGGCGCGTCTGGGTCGGCCGGGTGAGAGCGGTCGGCCGGGTCAGCCGGAACAGTCGGGCCGGCCGGGCCAGCCGGGCCATAAGAGTGAGCCGGGTCAGAGCGGCCAGCCGGCTTCGCCGTGGGTCATCGAGCTCGGCGAGCTCGACCGCAAGATGGGCATCGTGGTGCTCGAGCAGTCGGCCGAACGAGTGGTGGCGACGATGCCGGTGAGCGGCAATACCCAGTCGTTCGGGCTGTTGCACGGGGGAGCATCCGTCGCCCTCGGTGAAGCGCTCGGATCGTGGGCCGCGGTGATCCACGCCTCGACGCTCGGTAAGAGCGCGGTGGGGCTCGACATCAACGCGACGCATCACAAGGGTGCGCGAGGCGGCACTATTACGGGCGTCGCCACCGCCATTTCGCTCGGCCGCACCATCGCCTCGCATGAAGTCGTGATCAGCAACGAGGCGGGCGAGCGGCTCTGCACTGTGCGAATCACGAACCTCATCGTCGCGGCGATGTAACCTCTGCAGTTTCAGCAATCGAAGGGCACGTCATGACCACCACCGAAACCTCCACGCTCGTAGCGGCGACGTCGGCCACCGAGGTGCCGCTGCTGCCCAGTTTTGTCGAGGGCGAGTGGTGGAGCCCGGGGGTGGATGCCCGGGCATCCGCTGCCCCGGTGCGCGACGCCTCGACGGGTGAACTCGTCTCGCTGGTCTCGAGTGCGGGTCTCGACGTCGAAGCCGCAGTCAGGTACGCCCGCACCGTCGGGCAGAAGAGCCTCGGCGCGCTCACCTTTCACCAGCGCGCGCTCATTCTGAAGGCGCTCGGCGCCTACCTCACCGAGCACAAGGCGGAGCTCTACGCCGTCAGCACCCAGACCGGCGCGACGAAGCGCGACTCGGGGGTCGATATCGACGGCGGAATCGGCGTGCTCTTCACCTACGGCTCGAAGGGCCGGCGCGAGCTGCCGAACTCGACCGTCATCGTCGATGGAGCACCCGAGAACCTCGCGCGCGACGGGTCGTTCGGCGGGCAGCACGTGTACACGCGGGTGCCTGGTGTGGCGTTTCAGGTGAACGCCTTCAACTTTCCGGTGTGGGGCATGCTCGAGAAGTTCGCTCCTGCGTTTCTGGCCGGGGTGCCGAGCATCGCGAAGCCGGCGACGCCGACCGCCTACCTCACCGAGGCGTGCGTGCGGCTGATGGATGCATCGGGGCTGCTGCCTTCGGGTTCGCTGCAGCTGATCTCGGGCTCGGTGCGCGGCTTTCTCGACCACCTCGACTTGCGCGACCGGGTCGGGTTCACGGGGTCGGCCTCGACGGCCCGCTCACTCTTCGAGCATGCGAACGTCATTTCGGGTGGGGTGGGGCTCACGGCCGAGACCGACTCGCTGAATGCCGCGATCTTGGGCCCGGATGCCGCGCCCGGCACCCCTGAGTTCGATGCGTTCGTGGCGTCTGTCGTCACCGAGATCACCTCGAAGGCGGGGCAGAAGTGCACGTGCATCCGGCGCGTCATCGTTCCGCGTGCGCAGATGGACGCCGTCATCGACGCAGTGGGCGCGCGCATCACGGCCCGCACCGTAGTGGGCGACCCGCGCGCTGACGGCGTCACCATGGGGCCGCTCGCGAGCATCGAGCAGCGCGACGAAGTGCTGCGCTCGATCGACGCGCTGCTGGCGGGCGGCGGGCGCATCGCGTTCGCTGCTGATGATGCTGCTGCTGAGGGCGAGCAGCGCGCCGCGTTCACAGGGCCGCAGGTTGTGCGTGCCGACGGCAGCGTGGGGGAGTCGCCCGATGGCGCGTTTCTTGCGCCCGTCGTGCTGCGGTTCGACGACTCCGACTCGGCGGCCGTGCACGAGATCGAGGCCTTCGGGCCGGTGTGCTCGGTGATCGGGTACGACGATGTCGACGACGCCGTTCGCCTCGCGAACCTCGGTGGTGGCTCGCTGGTTGCCACGATCGCGAGCGTCGACCCGGCCGCCGTGGCGACGTTATTCGGCGGAATCGCTCCCTTCCACGGGCGCGTACTCGTGCTCGACCGCGACGACGCGCGCACGAGCACCGGGCACGGGTCACCCGTTCCGCACCTGGTGCACGGCGGCCCCGGGCGTGCGGGCGGGGGTGAGGAGCTCGGCGGAATCCGCGCCGTGAAGCACTTCATGCAACGAACCGCGGTGCAAGGCACGCCCGCAGTACTCACCGCGCTGACGGGCGAGTGGCGTGAAGGCGCGCCCACGAGTCAGTCGGGCGCGGGTGCAGCCCCGGCGTCGGCTGACGAAGAGAGCGTCGACTCGGTTGACGAGAGTGGTGCGGCAGGCGTGAGCGCTGCCGAGCATCCGTTCAGAAAGCCGCTGTCACGGCTGCGGTTAGGCGACGCCGTGGCTTCGGATGCCCGTGAGATCACCCTCGACGACATCAGCCACTTCGCCGAATTCACTGGCGACACCTTCTATGCGCACACGAACGAGGAGGCCGCGGCGGCGAATCCCTTCTTTCCGGGGCGTGTCGCCCACGGCTACCTGCTGCTCTCGTGGGCGGCCGGACTCTTCGTCGACCCGGAGCCCGGGCCCGTCTTGGCGAACTACGGCCTCGAGAACCTGCGCTTCGTCACCCCCGTCTCGCCCGGTGACCGCGTGCACGTGACCCTCACCGCCAAGCAGATCACCCCGCGCGAGAACGAATCGTATGGCGAGGTGCGCTGGGACGCCGTGCTGCGCAACCAACACGACGAGCCCGTGGCAACCTACGACGTTCTCACCCTCGTCTCCAAGGAGTAGCCTGACCCGAGTCTGAAGGTGAATATAACTCGCCTATAATCGGTGGATGAGCGAGTTCACGACTGACGGCACTCGACAAGAGGCCATGCCGTCGAATTACAGCGCCGTGTTCGGCGAAGTGAAACGGCGTCTGCATGAGTCGCGGTATAGGGTGCAACGTGTCGTGAATGCTGAACTCATTCACCTGTATTGGCAGATCGGCAAAACCCTGGTAATCGAGACCGCGAGCCAGGGGTGGGGCGGCAAAGTGCTCGATCGTCTCTCCTCCGATCTGAAGGCGGAGTTTCCCGGAACGACCGGGTTCTCAGTCACAAACCTGAAGTACATGCGGTCATTTGCAGAGACCTGGCCCGACGAGACCTCAATTGGTCCACAGCTTGTGGACCAATTGCCTTGGGGGCACGTGAGAGTACTGGTCAGCAGCTTCAACGATGCCGAGCTCCCGAGATTGAAAACGCTATGGTCGAGCGCATCAGCCACACCCTTGGCGAATTCGGCACGGGCTTCGCCTACGTGGGGCGGCAAATTCACGTCGCTGTCGCAGGCGACGACTTCTACATAGACTTGCTTTTCTTTCATGTCGACCAGCTTCGCTACGTCGTGGTTGAGCTCAAGGTAGGGAAGTTCAAGTCGGAATACTCGGGCCAACTCGGTTTTTAGGTGACCCTCGTTGATGATGTTCTTCGCAAACCAAATCACCAACCGACTGTCGGTCTGTTGCTGTGCAGCAACAAGAACGACCGCGTGGTGCGTTACGCGTTAGGGGGCAGTTCCAAGCCAGTCGCTATCGCGAGCTATGACCTCCTCCCGCACCCCGAGAAAGCGGCGCTACCCTCCGAGGAATTGCTCGTGCGTGCATTCGAGCCAATGACGCCCGACAGTTTGAATGGAGGCTAGGCGGGGCGGTGCAAGCCGTCGAAGGCCACCGAGATGACGTCGTCGGCGAGTTGGGCGGGCGTGAGGGTGCCGCCGGGCTTGTACCACTCCACGATGGAGTTGATCATGCCGAAGAGCAGTCGCGTGATGGTTCCCGAGTCGACATCGGCACGCAGCGAGCCGTCGGCGCGAGCCTGATCGACGAGCTGCGAAACCTGGTGGTCGAAGGCGCGGCGTCGTTCGAGGGCGTTGCGTTCGATCTCGGTGTTGCCGCGCAGGCGCAGCAGCAGGGTGACGTAGGGCAGATCATCGACCAGCACCTGCACGGCCCCGCGCAGCACGAACCGCAGCCGATCTTCGGCCGGGCCCGCGGTGGCGCCGGGCAGAGTCAGGATGCCCTCCAGCCCCCCGAGCGCACGCTCGAGCGCGAGGCGCAGCAGATCTTCTTTGCCGCTGACGTGATAGTAGACGGCCGACTTGCTCGTGCCGAGGCGCTCAGCGAGAAGCCCCATCGAGGTGGCGTCGTAGCCGTAGTCGTTGAAGGCACCCACAGCGATGTCGAGCACCGCCGGCAAGTCGTAGGCCGCGCGCCCGTTGCGCCCGTTGCCGCCGCCCGTGGGCGTGACGGTCTCGGGGCTGGATGCACGGTTCATTTGCACTCGACTCTAGCCGAATTGGCTACTTGCCCCGCGCTCCCACACGTGATAGTTTTACTGAACGATCGGTAAGTAGTGAGGCTTCGATGAGCCTCAGACGAGGAGACTCTGATGGACGTATTCGAAGCCCCCGGCACCGCGCCCGAGTCGGCGGCAGCCACGCAGACCGCCGCAGCCTCGACCGGCGCGCCGACCGCAGAAGACGAGCAGGGCCTCGCCCGCTTCCTCGAGTTGATCGAAAGCGACGCGCGCGTCGAACCCACCGACTGGATGCCCGCTGCCTACCGCAAGACCCTCGTGAGGCAGATCTCGCAGCACGCGCACTCCGAGATCATCGGCATGCAGCCCGAGGGCAACTGGATCACGCGCGCCCCCAGCCTCAAGCGCAAAGCCATTCTCATGGCGAAGGTGCAAGACGAAGCGGGGCACGGCCTCTACCTCTACTCCGCCGCCCAGACGCTCGGCACCGATCGCGACACCATGTTCGAGCAGCTGATCACGGGCAAGGCTAAGTACTCCTCGATCTTCAACTACCTCACGCCCACCTGGGCCGATATGGGTTCCATCGGCTGGCTCGTCGACGGGGCAGCCATTTGTAACCAGGTGCCGCTCTGCCGGGCATCCTATGGGCCCTACGGCCGCGCCATGGTTCGCATCTGCAAAGAAGAGAGCTTCCACCAGCGTCAGGGCTTCGAGATTCTGCTCAGCCTCATGAACGGTACGGATGCTCAGCGGCAGATGGCGCAAGAATCGGTCAACCGCTGGTACGCCCCGGCGCTCATGATGTTCGGGCCGCCCGACGAAGACTCGCCCAACTCGCAGCAGAGTATGGCGTGGAAGATCAAACGCTTCAGCAACGACGACCTGCGCCAGCGCTTCGTCGACATGTTGGTTCCGCAGGCCGAGATTCTGGGTGTGACGCTGCCCGACCCCGATCTGAAGTTCAACGAGGAGACCGGGCACTACGACTTCGGCGAGCTCGACTGGTCGGAGTTCTACGAGGTGCTGAAGGGAAATGGCCAGGCCAACACGGTTCGTGTGGCCAAGCGCCGCGCCGCCCACGAGAACGGTGCGTGGGTTCGCGAGGCAGCTCGTGCCTATGCCGACAAGCAGGCCGCAGCTGCCGAGGCCGCAGCGCTCGCCGCGAACGAGATGGTGGCCGCCTGATGGATGCCCGTGCATCCGCTCGCCCACGAGCCGTAACGACGAAGGAGAACCGCTGATGCCGAGCCCCGGAGATTCAGGCGCCCGCGAAGAGTGGCCCCTGTGGGAGGTGTTCGTGCGGTCATCTCGTGGCCTCTCACACGTGCACGCCGGGTCGCTGCACGCGCCCGACGAAACGATGGCGGTGCGTAACGCGCGCGATTTGTACACCCGTCGCAACGAGGGAGTTTCGGTGTGGGTGGTTCGGGCATCCGACATCACCGCATCAGACCCTGACGCGAAGGGCGCGTTCTTCGAGTCGCCGCAGGGCAAAGACTTCAGGCACGCCATCTACTACACGAAGTCTGAAGGGGTGGCGCACCTGTGAGTGTGAAGCAGCGGCAGGCACCCACCGGAATCGTGACGCCCGAACTCATCGAAGCCGAGATCGAGGGCGGGCTCGTCGCGACCGAGGCGGTGGCGCAGTACGCACTGGGGCTCGGTGACGACGCGCTCATCTTGGCGCACCGGCTCGGCGAGTGGATCGCCAATGGGCCCGAGCTCGAAGAAGACATTGCGCTCGGCAACATCGGGCTCGACATTCTGGGCCACGCCCGCAGCCTGCTCACCTATGCGGGCAGCGCCTGGGGTAAGACCGAAGACGACCTCGCGTACTTCCGCAGCGAGCCCGAGTTTCGCTGCCGCCAGCTCTTCGAGCAGCCCATCGGCGATTTCGGGCAGACCATCGCCCGCCAGCTGATCGCATCGGTGTACTTCGACAGCCTGTACCGGGCTCTGATGCACTCGTCAGACAAGACGCTCGCCGCCATCGCCGCGAAGGCCACCAAAGAGGTCGACTATCACCTCGACCACAGCACGCAATGGCTGCTGCGCCTGGGGCTCGGCACCGACGAGTCGGCCTTTCGCATGCAGCGCGGGCTCGACGCGATGTGGCCGTTCGTCGACGAGTTGTACCGTGCTGAGCCGGTGGCGTCGGGCGACTTCGGCGCCGAGCTCGCCGAAGGGCTTGAGGGCATTGCGGTCGATCCGCGGGCGTTGCGGGCCGAGTTCGATGCGGTTGTGCCTCAGCTGGTTCGGGATGCCGGACTCACGGTACCCCAGACGTCGGCCGTTCGCGGCGGGGGTCGGCAGGGCATCCACTCTGAAGCGTTCGGGCCCTTGCTCGCCGAGATGCAGGTGCTCGCGCGGCAGCATCCGGGTGCGTCATGGTAGCCGTGGCAGACCTCGAGCGCGAGGCGCGGCCCCGGCCCGAGGGTGAGCTCGAGCGGTCGCTGTGGAATGTCGCGGCCACTGTCGTCGACCCCGAAGTGCCCGTGCTGACGATCGAAGACCTCGGCGTGCTGCGCGCGGTTCGGGTCGTCGGCGAGCGCGATGCTTCGTTCGTCAACAGCTCTACGACTGTCGCACCCGGTGTTCCCCACGTCGTCGTCGACATCACTCCGACATATTCCGGATGCCCGGCCATCGACGCCATGCGCGATGACATCGTTACGGCGCTTGCCTCGAACGGGTACCCCGGAGCGACGGTGAACGTCGTGCTGAGCCCGGCGTGGACCACGGACTGGATGAGCGAATCCGGCCGCGCAAAACTGCAGGAGTACGGCATCGCCGCCCCGGCTCCGCGTGGCGCAGGGGTCGGGGGTGCGGCTGGTGGCCGCATCAACTTAGGGCTCGGCATCCAGTGCCCGCACTGCGGGTCGATGCACACTCGTGTACTCTCCCGCTTCGGCTCCACCTCGTGCAAGGCGCTCTACGTGTGCCAGCGCTGCCAGGAGCCCTTCGACTACTTCAAGGATCACTAGCCATGAGCGGTACCCCCACGACCACCGATGAGGCCGGCCAGACCGTCGGCGAACTCGACAATGACGCGGCTTTCGAGGTCGCCGAGACGGGTCGCGCCGCCGATCACGGCGCGCTGACCGATGGGCCCCCCGCCGACGAAACGTTCGCCGCAGATGGCGCTGCCGACGACCCAGCCACACCCGCCCGCCGCCGCGCCACCTTCCACGCCCTGCCCGTGTCGCGGGTGCGCCCACTCACCGACGACTCCATCGAGGTGTCGTTCGACGTACCCGACGAGCTCGCCGACGCCTACGATTACGCGCCCGGTCAATACATCGCCATTCGAACATCCGTCGAAGGCGAAGACGTGCGCCGTAGCTACTCGATCTGCCAGGCGCCCGTGCGCGGCGAGCTGAAGGTCGCCATCAAGCGTGACCTCGGCGGCGTGTTCTCCACCTGGGCCGTCGAGAACCTCGCGGCAGGTATGGAGCTCGAGGTGATGAGCCCCGAGGGCCGGTTCACATCGCAGACCGACTTAGACACCCTCGCCACTGCCACGCATTTCGTCGGCATCGCCGCCGGCTCAGGCATCACGCCCATGATGGCGCTGATCGAAAGCACCCTGCAGGCGAGCCCGGCGAACCAGTTCTCGCTGGTCTATTCGAACCGCACGGCCATGGACACCATGTTCGTCGACGAACTCGCCGACCTCAAAGACCGCTACCCCGCGCGCCTCGCGCTCTATCACGTGCTCACCCGCGAACGTCGCAGCTCTGAGTTGCTCTCGGGGAGGCTGGATGCGGAGAAGTTTCGCGAGATACTCGGCACGCTCATCCGACCGTCTGACATCGACGAATGGTTCATCTGCGGCCCGTTCGACCTCGTGCAGCTCTGCCGCGACACGCTCACCGACCTCGGAGTCGACATCTCGGCCATTCGGTATGAGTTGTTCACCACGGGGCGGCCCGACCGCCCCGCGGGTCAGGCGGGGCGGCCCGTCGAGGTGGGCTCAGACCAGGCCGTGCACACCATCAGCTTCACCCTCGACGGCACCACGGCAACGGTCACGAGCCCGGTGCACAGCAATGAGAGCATTTTGAACGCCGCCCTGCGTGTGCGTGGTGATGTTCCGTTCGCCTGCGCCGGGGGAGTGTGCGGCACCTGCCGGGCCGTCGTCACCTCGGGAACCGTCGACATGGTCGAGAACTACGCGCTCGAGCCCGAAGAACTGGCGCGCGGGTATGTGCTCACCTGCCAGGCGATTCCGACGAGCGACGCCGTCTCGGTCAACTACGACGCGTAGGCGAATGGATGCTCGTGCGCTCGCCATGCGCGTGACCATCGGCTCAGCACTGGTCGCACATCCGATTCTCACCGAGGAGAACCCATGACTGTCTCACTCACCATCGTTGACGATGTCGCCGAGATCGCTCTCAACGACCCGGGCAAACTGAACTCGCTCGACGCTGATGCGATCGCCGAGCTCTCGGCGGCCCTGAAGGCGGCCGCCGACGCGGGCGTGCGCGCCCTGCTGTTGCGCGGCGAGGGCCGAGCCTTCTGCGCCGGGCGCGACATCTCGAACGTCGACCCCGCCACCGATGACGCGCGGGGCTACCTCGACACCGTCGTGACCCCGCTCCTTCGCCAGATCGCCGCCTTTCCGGCCCCCACCTTCGCGGCCGCCCACGGCGCCTGCCTCGGCGTCGGGCTCGGTCTGCTCGTCGCCACCGACGTGGTCTACGTGGCTGACACCGCCAAGATCGGCTCGCCGTTCGCGAACCTCGGCGCCACCCTCGACTCCGGCGGTCACGCCCTCTTCTTCGAGCGCCTCGGCGCCCACCGCACCCTCGACCTCATCTACACGGCTGAGCTGATGAGCGGCGCCGATGCCGTGGCTGCCGGCCTCTTCAGCCGCGTGCTGCCGGCGGATGATCTGCTCACGTTCACTCGCGCGAAGGTCGCCCGCGTGGCGCAGGGCGCGACCGAGGCGTTTCTAGCGAGCAAAGCACTTATCGCGAGCATCCGCGACGACCGCATCGGACTGTGGACGTCGCTCGCCGATGAGAACCGCGCCCAGGGCGACCTCTGCCTGACCGACGACTACCGCGAAGGCTTCGCGGCCTTCCAGCAGAAGCGGTCGCCGGTCTTCCACGGCACACCCGCGCGCTGACCGCGCCCGCACACGCGTCTGCGCAACCTCGATCCCTGACACGAGCCGAACGCTCAGCCCACATTAGACATTCCAGAGATATTTCTATAGTGTATGAGAAGCCCGGGCCGCAAGGCACCAGTGTCGGAGGGCTGTCAGGAGGCGGAGAATGTCGCAACGTGATCTCGTTCGCGGCGGCGCATCGCTGTTCGCCGACGACGGCCCCGACGGCCTGCTGCACCGCGCTTTTCTGCGCGGCGAGGGCCTCTCCGCCGACGAGGTGCGCCGACGCCCGGTGATCGGCATCTGCACCAGCTTCAGCGAACTCAACCCCTGTAACGCCGGCCTCGCGACGCTCGCCCAAGCGGTCAAGCGCGGTATCGCCAGCCGCGGCGGCCTCGGCCTCGAGTTTCCGACCATCTCACTCAGCGAACCGTTCTCGCGCCCCACCAGCATGTACCTGCGCAACCTGATGTCGATGGATGTCGAAGAGATGATCTCCTCCTCACCCATCGACGGCGTCGTTTTGCTCGCGGGTTGCGACAAAACCGTTCCGGCTCAGCTCATGGGCGCCCTCAGCGCAGACAAGCCCGCCGTCATGGTCACCGCCGGCCCGCGGCCCACCTCGTGCTGGCACGGCGAACCGATGACCATCGATGACGTCTGGCCGCTCATCGACGAGCGCCGCATCGGCCGCCTCGGCGACGACGAGTGGCTGAAACTCGAGGGCGATCTCAACGTGGGCGTCGGCACCTGCAACGTGCTCGGCACCGCCACCACCATGGCCGCCATTGCCGAGGTGCTCGGTTTCGCGGTGCCCGGGGCGGCACTTTTGCTGGCCACCAGTGCGGCGCAGAACACGCTGGCCGAACGCGCCGGTGAGCTCATCGTCGACGTGGTGGCTCGGGATGCCCGGCCCTCCACCCTCGTGACCCTCGCTGCCCTCGAGAATGCGTTTCGCGTCGTCTGCGCGCTCGGTGGTTCGACGAACGCCGTGATCCATCTCGTTGCCCTCGCGGGGCGCGCCGGACTCACACTCACCGTCGATACCCTTCGCACCTGGGCCGCCACGACACCCCTCCTCACCGATGTGCGCCCCTCCGGCCGCTACCTGCTCGCCGATTTCGAGCGCTCCGGCGGGGTGCCTGCCCTCGTGCGCGAACTCGCGCCGCTGCTCGACACCTCGCGCCCCACCGTGACGGGCGCATCCTGGGCAGACACCGTCACGGAAGCGGCTCAGGGCAGTGCCCAGCCGGCGCGCCGCGGCGCCCGCAATCTCGGCTCGAGGGGCGGCGGCTCCGTCGAACGACGAAACGGAGCGCCGGCCGTGCCCGTGCCCGCACTTCGAACCCTCGCCGACCCGGTCGCGCCCGCGGGCGGCGGGCTCGCCCTGCTCACCGGAACCCTTGCCCCTGGTGGTGCCGTGCTGAAAACGAGCGCCGCGTCGAGTGCGCTGCGGCAGCACCGAGGCCGCGCGGTGGTTTTCGACGGCGTGGCCGACGTCAATGCCCGCATCGACGACCCCGCGCTCGAGGTCGATGCGTCGAGCATCCTGATTCTGCGTGGAGTCGGCGTGCGCGGCGCGATGGGCATGCCCGAAGTCGGGCACATTCCCATTCCCGCCAAGCTCGCGAAAGCCGGCGTCACCGACATGATGCGGCTCACGGATGCCCGCATGAGCGGCACCGCCACCGGAACAGTGATCGTGCACATCACCCCCGAAGCGGCCGTGGGTGGGCCGCTGGCTTTCGTTCGCGACGGAGACCTCATCGAAGTAGACGTCGAGGCCGGGCGCGTCGATCTGCTCGTGGGCGATGACGAGCTCGCTGCGCGCAGGGCCGCGACGCTTAGCGGTCACTCGAGCGCGCCGTCTGCGGCTGCGTCGGATGCCGCCGGCTCATCTCGTGCACCAACCACGAGCATCCCCAGTCGCGGATTCTCCTGGCTGCACTACCAGCACGTGCTCCAACCCGACCGGGGCTGCGACTTCGACTTTCTGCGTGCTGACTTCTCCGGCGGGCGAGCACCTGCACTCGAAGGCGTCACGTCGTGACCGCCCCCATCGGTTTCGTGGGCGCGGGTGTGATGGGGTCACACATCGTTCGCCGCCTGCTCGGCGCCGGCATCGACGTGCTCGTCTTCGCCCGAAGCCCGGAGAAGGCGGCCGATCTCATCGCCGCGGGAGCCGAGTGCACAGCAGACCTCCGAGAGGTGGGAGAGCGGTGCGACATCGTGCTCGGCTGCCTGCTCGACGACCCGGCTGTAGATTCGGTCTACCTGGGCGCCCCCGGTTCGCGGTCTGAGATCGGCAATACCGCAGACGCGGCCGGTGGCCCGGCAAAGCCCTTCGCACTCGTCAGTAACGGCCGCTCGGGTCAGGTGTTCATCGAACACGGAACGTTCAGCCCCGGTCTCGCGCGGCGCATCGCTCGCGTCGCTGCAGATCGCGGCGCGCGGTTCATCGACGCACCCGTCACGGGCGGCCCCGAAGGGGCGGCCGACGGCACCCTCGTCATCATGGCCGGTGCAGGGGTGGCCGGTGCAGGAGTGGCCAGCGCAGGAGTCGCCGGTGCAGCTGAGGCCGGCGCAGGAGTGGCCGCCGCAGCGGGGGCCAGCGCAGCCGAAGCTGCACCGACGACCTCCGCTCTCTCGCAGCACGTGCTCGACCTTTTCGCTGTGTACTCGCGTGAGACTCATGTCACGGGCCAGGTGGGTACGGGCGCCGAACTCAAGCTCGTCAATCAGTTGCTGGTGAGCGTGCACATGGCGGCCGCGGCCGAAGCGGCCGCTCTGCTGCGCGCCTCGGGCGTCGATGCTGCAGTCGCGACGGCAGTGCTCGGTGCCGGATGGGCGGCCAGCACCATGCTGACCCGCGAGCTGCCGCTCGCGTTGCGGGGCGACTTCGCGAACCGGGGCGCATCCATTGGCGGTCTGATTCACGTGCAGACGATGATCGCTGCGGCATTTGCTGATGCCGGCGTCAGTGCGCGGCTGCTGCCGACGACGGTGGCACTCTTCGCAGACGCAACGCAAGCGGGGCTCGGCGACTCCGACCCGGCGGCCCTCATCGAGCTCTACCGAGCAGACGCCTCGGCAGGAGCGGCCGCCACCGCGAGCGCGGCAGAGGCGACCGGCGCACGTGGCGAAGCCGCCGCCAAACCGCGGGCCGAAGCAGAAACGTCGGCCACGCCGGCCGGGGTACGGCCGTGATGGGGATGCACGAGCATCCGTTCTCGTTGTCGATGTCGATTCTGTTGGCCGACGTACCGCTGCTCGAGCGGCCTGCCCTCGCGAGGCGGTTGGGCTATGAGAGCGTGGAATCGTGGTGGCCGTGGGCCCACGAGGTTGCATCGCGCCGCGAGCTAGCGGCGTTCGCCGGTTCGCTCGAGGCCGCCGGCACGCAGTTGCTGTTGCTGAACGTCTGCGAGGGCGACGCCCAGTACGGCGGCCGCGGCCTGGCCGGAGTCGTGGGCGCCGATGACGCGTTCTGGCGTAATTGGGAGTCGGTGCTCGCTCTCGCAGAACGAACCGGGGCGCGCCACATCAACGTACTCGTCGGCGACTCGGCCCGAGCCGCTCCCGTCGCATCGGCACGCAGAGGCGACTCGGCCCGAGCCGCGAGAGCGGCCGCTCCCGGCGCAGGGGCGCACAGAGGCGACCCGCGTTTATTGGGGAGCCGGATCGGCGACCGCAGCGCAGCCGGCTCCGAACACGGCGACACGCTCGCGCGCCTCACCGAACGACTCGCTGTGCTCGCCGACCAGGCGCACGAGGTGGGCGCAGGTGTCGTGATCGAGCAGCTCAACCGTTTCGACCATGCGAATTACCTGCTCACCGACCCCGACGATGCCGTGCTGGTCACTCGTCGCGCGCGTTCTGCCTCGAAGCAAGCGAACATCGGTCTGCTGAGCGACGTCTACCACCTGGCGCGGGCCGGCACCGACCCGGCGAGCTTCGTCGCCGCGCACGCTGACCTCGTACGCCACGTGCAACTCGCCGACGACCCCGGTCGAGGCAGGCCAGGCACCGGAACCATCCCGATTCGCGAAACCCTCGACACCCTCGCCATCACCGGGTATGACGGGATGATCGGGCTCGAGTACACCCCAGGCCCCGACGAACTCGCGGCCCTCGCGCGACCCGCCGAACTGTGGCGCTCGCTGCGTGAACCCGTTCCGCAAGGAGACCACAGCGCATGAACGTCACCCCCGGTTCAGCAGCAGAACAGGAACGGCCATCCGTTCCCGCCCACGTCGACGTGCTCGTGGTCGGAGCAGGCCCTGTTGGCCTGGCTGCCGCCCTCCTTCTGCAGCGCGCCGGCCTCACCGGCGCCGTGCTCGAACGCAAAACCGAGCTCGGCCACCACCCGAAGGCCCGCGGAATACGCCTTCGCGCCAGCGAACTGATGCGCATCTGGGGCTTCGACGAGGCTCTCCGAGCGCGGTCGATGCCCGGCGAGACTCACCGGTTCATCTACACTGAAGCTCTCAGCGGCGAAGAGATCGCCCGAACGCCCCCGGGCCCGGCGGGAGATGACGACTGGGCGAGCGCCGAGCGGTATCGCGTTGCTCAAGACGAGCTCGAAGCGGTTCTCGACGGGCAGGTCGCGATCGAGTGCGAAGCGGTTGACGTACTTCGCGGTTACGAGGTTGTCGGGGTCGAAAACGTGGCAGATGGTGTCATCGCGACCGTGCTCGGGCCCGGGGGAGCGCGGCTGAGCATCCACTCGTCGTATCTCATCGCTGCAGACGGGGTGGGCAGCCGCGTGCGAACCCTGCTCGGCCTGACGCTCGGCGACGGTCGCCCGGCACCGTACTGGCAGAGCGTGTACTGGCGCGGTGACCTCAGTGCGTATACGGCCGACAGGCCCGCCATCATGTACTACACCCAGACGGGCGGCGACTCGCTCGTGGGCATTGCGCCGGCCGGCGGGCGCGATCGGTGGGTGACCATTGTGCAACGCCCGGTGACGGATGCCCGCCCAGACGCCTTGACGTGTGATGAGGCAGTGGCGCTCATCCGCTCGGCCGTGGGTGTCGACGATCTGACGGTCGATGTCGTTTCGAGCGCCACCTTTCGCATCAGCGCCGACGTGCTCGAGCACTACCGCGTCGGCCGCGTCTTCTTCGCCGGAGACTCCGCGCATTCCCTGCCACCGACCGGCGGATTCGGCATCAACACCGGCTTCGCCGACATTCACAACCTCGTCTTCAAGCTCGCCTGGGTGCTGCGCGGGGTCGCACCTGACTCGCTGCTCGACAGCTACGAGAGCGAGCGGCAGCTGGTGGCACGCTCGAACGCCGAGTGGTCGAGCGTGAACGCCAAGCGCATGATCGCGTTGAAGAAGGCGCTCGCGGCCAACGATCGCCCCGAAATCGTGCGCCTCGTCGCCGAGCAGGCCGGGCACGTCGACCCCCTCGACCAAGACCTTGGCTTCACGTACGCGACCCCGGCGGCGACCGCGACCCCCTCGGCGACCGCGACCCCCGCGGTGCCTGCCGCGCCCGCTCCGGATGCCCGGCCCTCCTTCACTCGTCTGACCCTCGGCGCCCGCGCCCCACATGCTCGAGTTCTGACGCAGAGGGGCGAGCGGTCGACGCACGACCTCTTCGAGGGCCGCCTGACGCTCGTGGTCGCCCCCCACGGTGACGCCTGGATCGAAGCCGCCGCCGCCCTGCCGCCGAACCTCGCCCTGCAAACGGTGCGCATCGGCTCGGGCCCCCTGCTCGCGGCCGACGCTGCGCTAGCCGAACGCTACGATTTCGGCGACGTCGGAGCCGGACTCATTCGCCCCGACGGCCATGTCGCCTGGATCACTCACGACGAAGGCACCGAGCGCCCGCTGAGCGACGCGATTACCGAGCTACTCGCAACCGGCATCGTCGGTGCGCCACTTCAGCGGGCGACCGTGCTCGGCCGCTAGCCGGGTTCAACGCTTTAGACGGCGACCATGCTCGGCCGCTAGCCGGGCTAGACGCGCCAGCACGAAGGCCCAGACGGGTCGAGCCGACACCAACCCTGCGCGGAGCCGGCGAACGCATTAGTCGATGCGGATGACCGAGAACGCGTCGAGCATGGTGCGCGCCACCTCGGCGAGATGCTCACGCATCAACTCCGATGCCGCGGCCTCGTCGCGCGACTCGATGGCGTGCAGAATCGCGGCATGCGCATCGATCTCGACCGAGGAGGTGATGTGCGACTCCACGTCGGGCATGAGGTGGTGCAGCCGCCGCACCTCGGCGAGCAATCGTTCGAGAATGTTCTCGGCGCGGCGATTGCGCGCGAGCTGCGCTCCGGCCAAGTGGAAGAGCCGAGCCGCCTCGAGTGAGGCGTGCAGGTCGCCTTCTGCCGCACGCTGTTCCGAAAGTCTGCTGGTCAGTTCGGTCACGCCGGCGGCGCCCCCATTGCGCGCCGTATCGGCGAAGAGCGCGGGCTCGATCATCAGGCGCAGGTTGAAGATCTCGCTGATGTCACCGAGCCGAAGAGGCCGCACGAGATAGCCTTTGCGCGGCAGAATGACCACCCAGTCTTCTTGTACGAGCAATCGAAGCGCTTCTCGAACCGGCGTCTTCGAGACTCCGTACAGCGCAGCGAGTTCGGGTTCGAGCAGAATCGTGCCCGGCCGCCACTTCGCCTCAATGATTTCTTGCTTCACACGCTCGTAGACCTGGTCGGTCAGCGAGAGCAGTTTTTCGGCCGCCACGGGTGTAGGAGCAAGCTCGATGGTCTTTCTGTGCTCCACGGCTGACTTCCTCACGGTAAATGTCTCAGCAGAATATCAGCGCGGCCCAACGTTGCTGGCATTCATACTTAATTTTCTCTGAATAACCAAAATATATCTCTGATGTCTGTAAGATGGCATCAGTTCGAATGCAACGTGGCACCGAGGTTGACCCCAGAGTCAGCACGCGTTGCCCCAGAGAAAGGCACACTCGTGAAGATCGTCAGCTACGGAGCAGTTCGCGCAGAGGCGCCGGGCATCCTTCTCGACAACGGCCAGATCGTGCCGCTCGGCCCGCTGCTCGTCTCGCAGGGGTTCACGAACCTCTCGACGAACGACATCATCTCGATGCTCGACTTTTTGCAGCCCATCATCGAGGCGGCGTTGCCCGAGGCGACCGAAACAGTGACCGCGAGCGAGGTGCGCCTCGGGCCGCCGGTGCCGAACCCGCCGAAGATCATCGTCGCCGGTGGCAACTACCAGTCGCACGTCGACGAGGCGGCCGGCAAGAAGAACGCGCCGTCGCCGTCGGAGCCACTACTCATCTTCAAGCCGTCGAACACCGTCATCGGCCCTTACGACGCACTCGTCAGGCCGCAGCAGACCCAGCAGCTCGACTACGAGACCGAGATCGCCGTTGTCATCGGCCGCGGCGGGTTTCGTATCTCTCGCGAAGACGCCTACCAGCACATCGCCGGTTACATGATCTGCAACGACGTGACCGCTCGCGATATGGCGTTCAAAGATATGGCGTTGCACCCGATGTTCTCGCAGATCACCCGGGCGAAGGGCATCCCCACCGGCGCCCCGACAGGCCCCTGGCTGGTCACGAAAGACGAGATTCCCGACCCGCACAACCTCGATCTGCGCTGCTGGGTGAACGGCGACCTGCGACAGGTGGGCAATAGCAGCGAGATGATCGTCGACATTCCGGGCCTCATCGAAGACTTCAGCAAGGTCATCGAGTTTCAGCCGGGCGACATGATCATGACCGGAACCACCACCGGCTGCGGCGCCTTTCAAGACCCGCCCGTGTTTCTCTTCGAGGGCGACGTGGTGCGCATGGAGATCAGCGGCCTCGGCGTGCTCGAGACGCCGATTCGAGACGAGAAGATTCGCTGATGAGCAGCCAGCAGGCGGTTTCGGATGCCCGGCAGGCGGTGCCCGATGCAACACGTTTCGGCCCCCTCGCCGAGAGCGCAGCCGACGCCGAGACGAAGGCCGCCGCCGTCGCCGCCGCACGAACCTTCGTCAGCGTGGCAGAGTTCGAGCAGGCCGCTGAAGCGCTCTGGGCGCCGGGCCCCCGCGCGTTCATCCAAGAGGGCGCAGGCTCTGGGCGTTCGATCGCCGCCAATCTTGCCGCGCACACCCGCTGGGCGCTGCGGTCACGGGTTCTCGTCGATGTGAGCCACATCGACACGACGACAACCGTGCTCGGCCACGAGATTTCGATGCCCATCATCGTGGGGCCCTCTGGCCTGCACAACCTCTCACATACCGAGGCCGAGGTCGGCACGGCCATCGGCGCCCGTGACGCCGACACCGTGATGGTGCTGAGCGCCGGCTCGAGCCAGAGCATGGAAGACGTGCGGGCCGTGGGCGGCACCACCTGGTTTCAAATGTATTGGGGCGCCGATCGCGAACGCACTGCGCGTCTCATCGCCAACGCCGAGGCCACCGGATGCTCGGCCCTCTGCATCACGGTCGATCTGCCCGTGCGCCCCCTGCTCGGCCCCTCGATGATCGCCGGAGTGCAGAGCGTGGCCGCCGAACGCCCGATGTACGTGATGCCTCGCGGCGCTCATCTGGCCGGCGGCGCCTGGGATCACGACGCCAGTCTCACCTGGAACGACCTCGCCTGGCTTCGCGAGCAGACCACCCTGCCTCTCATTCTCAAGGGCATTATGACGGGCGAAGACGCCGCCCTCGCCGCCGAACACGGAGTCGAAGCGGTCATCGTTTCGAATCACGGCGGCCGCTCGCTCGACACTCCGCGGGGCACGCTGGATGCCCTGCCCGAAGTCGTAGCGGCGACCGTCGGCACAGCGACCGAGGTCTACGTCGACGGCGGATTTCGCCACGGCGCAGAGGTCGTCGTGGCGCTCTCCCTCGGCGCCCGCGCAGTGCTGCTCGGCCGCCCCGTGGTCTGGGGGCTCGCCGCGGGCGGATCGGCCGGGCTCGCTTCACTGCTCGAGCTCTATCGGCGCCAGCTGGTCAGCACCATGGGCACCATCGGCACCCCCACGATCGCCGCCATCAGCCGCTCGTGCATCACCGAAAGCACGGTGCGATCATGACGGCGTCGACCCTCTCGGCTGCCGCCGAGGTCGCGGTTGGAAGCGCGGCCCCAGACGGCCGGCATCGGAGTACGGCTCGCCGGGCATCCGGAAGCCGTAAGCCCACCCGGCTGCGGCGCACGATCGAGATCGTGCTGCTGATTGTGCTCTGCCTCGTGGCCTGGCAGGTCGCCGCGACCTCGGGCGTCTTCGGGCAGAACTCGTGGCCCACGCTCGGGTTGTTTTGGTCGACGGCTGTCGAAACGGTTCCGACGCAGGCCTACTGGGTGGCGATCGCCAACACCATGATCAGTTGGGCCGTCGGTTTGGCCATCTCGGTGATCATCGCGATTCCGGTGGGTCTTCTCATCGGCTCGACGGCGTTTCTGCGGCGGCTCACCACGCCGACGGTCGACTTCATGCGAACGATTCCGTCGATCATCCTCGTGCCTCTGGCCGTGCTGCTCTACGGATCGACGAACCAAATGAAGATCATTCTGATCGTGTTCGCGAGCGTCTGGCCCTTGCTGCTGCAGGCGGTCTACGGCATTCGCGCCGTGGAGCCGGTGGCCCGCGAAACGTTCTCGGCGTACGGCATTCGCTGGCGCGACCGGGTGCGGTTTCTGTACCTGCCCACGGCGAGCCCGTACCTGGCGACCGGCCTGCGACTCGCCGCCGTTTCGAGTCTGCTCGTCGCGATCGGCATCGAGATCATCGCCTCGGCACCGGGCCTCGGCTACCAGATCGGCGTGAAACAGGCGAACGGACTCGCTGCGTCGTCGTTCGTGTACCTCATTACCGCAGCCGTCATCGGCCTCATCATCACGGGCGTCTTCACGTTCATCGAACGCCGCGCCATGTACTGGCACCCGTCTCGCCGAGGAGCGAACTCATGAGCGCCGAAACCCTCGGCGTCCGCCGATCGATCAACGCGAGGCGGTTGCTGCTTCCGTTCGTCGGCCTGATCATTCCCGTCATCGGTGTGACGGCGTGGTGGATACTCTCGGCGCAGAAGCCGTCGTTCTACTTTCCCTCGCTTGCGACCATTTGGGATCGCTTCGTGCACACCTGGCTACTCGGCGGTGCCACCGCTGAGATCTGGCCGACCCTCTCGAGCCTCTTCCTCGGTTACGCCGCGGCGACACTGGTCGGCATCACGCTCGGCGTCGTGTTCGCGTTGCTGCCCAGCGTCAACCGCTTCTTCGCTCCGCTGCTCGAGTTCGTGCGGGCCGTTCCGGGCCTCGCGCTGATTCCGCTGTTCGTGATCGCGCTCGGTGTGGGTATCGAAACGAAGATCGGGCTGGTCATCTTCGGCGCGGTCTGGCCGATTCTGCTGAACACGGTCGACGGCATCCGGAGTCAGGATCTGACGATTCGCGACACCGTCTTCTCGTACCGACTGCGGTTTCGCGACCGGCTCTTTCGGGTGGTGCTGCCGAGTGCTTCGCCGCAGATCATGGCCGGCATGAAGGTGTCGCTTTCGATCTCGGTGATCGTGGTGATCGCCACCGAGATGGTGGTGTCGATCAACGGCATCGGCAACTTCTTGCTGAAGGCGCAGGCCGGTTTCGACCTGACCGGAATGTGGTCGGGGCTCATTCTGATGGGCATCATCGGCTACCTGCTGAATGTGATTTTCGAGCTCGTCGAACGGCGCGTGCTGCGCTGGCACCGGGCCATGTATGAAGGGAACAGACGATGAGCGACACACTCACCTCGGGAGGGGCCAACGCCGGCGCCGGCAGCAGCGCCGGGATCAGCCCCAGCACCCCCACCCTCACCGCCGAACCACGCATGTCGGTGCGCAGCGTCTCGAAGTCGTACACGAGCGACCGCGGGGTCGTGAAGCGGGTGCTCGCATCCGTCAGCTTCAATGTCGCGCCCGAAGAGTTCGTGGCTATCGTCGGCCCCTCAGGCGCCGGCAAGACCACGCTGCTGCGCACGATCGCCGGGCTGATGCTGCCGACCTCGGGCGAGATCTTCTTCGACGGCGACGAGGTGACCGGGCCGCCCGAACGCCTCGCCCTGGTCTTTCAGGACTACAGCCGCTCGCTGATGCCCTGGATGACCATCGAGAAGAACGTCACCCTGCCGCTGCGCCGCAAGAAGCTGTCGAAAGACGAACAGAAGCGGCTCGCGGCCGAGGCGCTCAGCGCGGTCGGCCTCGGCGACATCGGCTCGCACTACCCCTGGCAGCTGTCGGGCGGCATGCAGCAGCGCGTCGCCATCGCGAGGGCGATCGCCTACCAGCCGGATGCCCTGCTCATGGATGAGCCGTTCGCCTCCGTCGACGCCCAGACCCGCTCCGACCTCGAAGACCTCATTCTGGCGCTGAAGAAGCAGTACGGCATGACCATCGTGGTCGTGACGCATGACATCGACGAAGCCGTGTACATGTCTGACCGCGTTATCGTGCTGAGTGGATCGCCCACCAGCGTGCGCCAGGTCGTCGACGTGAAGCTCGGCGGTCAGCGTGACCAACTGGTCACCAAATCGCTTCCGGAGTTCGTCGAACTCCGGAACACCGTGCTCACTGCGGTACGCCGCCCGGTAGGTGAGCCTTCGCCGTAGTCAGCACCTGAAGGCCGGTCGGCGTCGAGCCGACCCGCCAGCACCGTACAGCGCCGGTCGACTGATCGGCGTAGCAGCGCACTGTTCGCACAGAGCGCTCGTCGTCGTGCCCGTTTGCCGCGCACGACGTCACCACACAGCACAGCACCACTTGTGAAATGGAGATCCAATGAAGCATCGAATTTCAGCGGCCGCCGCGATACTGGCAGCCGCAGCCCTTCTTATGACCGGATGCGCCAGCTCCTCAGGCGACTCCGGCTCGGCGGCAAGCACCCCGGGTGCCAGCGGCGCCCTCACCAAGATCAACGTTGCGGTGAGCCCCTCAGCAACGACCAGCGTGCCGATGTACTTGGGCGTGAACAAGGGCTTCTTCGCCGAGCACGGCCTCGACGTGACGCTCTCAGTTCTCACCAACGGCACGGTCGCGATTCCCCAAGTTGTGAGCGGTCAGAACCAGTTCAGCATGGCCAGCCTCGCCCCGGTGGTCGCGGCGGTCGCGCAAGGGCTGCCCATCAAGGTGGTCGGCGCGGCGAACATCATTCCGACGAGCGACTCCCAGTTTCAGGGTTTCGTGGTGAGAAGCGACTACACCGACTCGACCCTGGCGAGTGCGAAGATCATCGCGGCGCAGTCGGCTCTGGTCGACCCTGTTCAGGCCGACTCGGTGACGAAGTTCGGCGGCGACTACTCCAAGCTGACGATTCTGCAGACGCCACTGACCTCCATCGCCGATGCGATCAAGGCGGGCTCGGCTGACGTCGGGCTGCTTCAACAGCCCTTCCTCGCGCAAGCGATCGCCGAACCCGGTCTGAAACTGTTCAACTACATCGGGCCTGACCAGTCGCTGCCCGGCACGCCCGGCGCGGTTTTCATCGGCGCCGAAGACTACATGAAGGCCAATCCGCAAATCGTGTCGTCATTCCAGGCCGCGGTGCTCGAGTCGTACGCATACGCACAGAGCAATCAGCAAGAGACCGCGAACTTCGTGCCCAACACAGGCCTGTCGACCGCTGTTCCGCCCGTGAATGCCCTCGGCGCCTACGCGGCCACCGAGGTCACGGCAGACAAGTACGACGAACTGCTGCAGCTGTACTCGAAGTACGGCCAGAACCCGAACAACCTGACCTCGAGCGGCATTCTCTATACGCCGTAGCAGGTGGCGGGCATCCACTCGCCGTGGTTTCGCATAGCGGCCAGTGGATGCCCGTTTCAGGCACCCAGCTGCGGGCGTGCCGGTTCGGCGGCCGCGCACACAAAGAACGCTCACAACGAATGCTCACAACGAAGGAGAATGTCAGTGGTGACCAATCGCGAGTACGACGTGGTGGTAGTTGGCTCAGGCGTGGCCGGGCTCTCTGCCGCGGTCGAGAGCGCCGAGCGGGGAGCGCGAACGATCGTGCTCGACGCGAACTCCACGATCGGCGGCGCCTCGGTGATGAGCGGTGCGGCCTGCTGCATGGTGGGCACGCCCGAGCAGACCGCCCTCGGCGTCGACGACAGTGTTGAGCTCGCCCTCGCCGACTGGCAGCGCATGGGTGGCCCGAGCGCCGACCTGACGTGGGCCGAGGCGTACCTGCGAGACAGCAATGCCGACGTGCACGACTGGCTTTCGGGCATGGGTATTCGCTGGAACGTTCCGCAGTTCGCAGAGGGCAATTCGGTGCCCAGATGGCATATTCCGGTGACGTTCGGGCCGGGCATCGTGGATGCTCTGCTCGACCGATTGCGGGTGCTCGGCGTTGTTGTGCTCACCGGGGTCGCGGTGGTAGAGCTCGTGCGAGGTGACAACGGTGACGTGGTCAGGGGCGGTGACGGTGGCCGTGAAAACGGCGACGACGGTGACGGTGACGATGACGGGGGCGGCGATGGCGCTCGCAGCACGAATGGTGCTCGCATCGCAGGGGTGCGCGTCACAGGGTCGCCCGACTTCGACGAGCTCTCGGCCGAGGCGATCATCGTCGCCACCGGGGGTTTCGTCAACAACCGGAGCATGCTCGAAGAGCTGAGCCCTCGGCTCGCCGCGTTGCCGCGTTTCTTGTCGGGGGGCGCTCAGACCGCCACCGGCAGCGGGCATCAGCTCGTTCGAGAGGCCGGCGGAGAATTCGCCTCGCTGCAGAACATCTGGGTGTACCCCACCGGAACGCCAGATCCGCAAGACGCTTCGGGGTCACGGGGACTTGGAATTCGCGGCGCCACGACCGAGCTCTGGTTCAATCTCGACGGCGATCGCTTCTCCGACGAAGTGCAGCGGGGCGGTCATTCGGGCACGAACGCTCTGCTCGAGCAGCCGGGTCAGACCTGCTGGAACGTTTTCGACGCTTCAGAGCTGCCGAGCATCCTGCTGATCGACAATGAGTATTACGCCAGGCCGGCCGGCCCCAACCCGGTGACCACGGCGGAGTTCTGGCGTGAGTCGAATTACGTGATTCTGGCCGACACACCGGCCGAGTTCGCCGAGCGGGCCGGCCTGCCTGTCGAGCGCGTCGTCGCCGCCATCGCCGCCTTCAACCAGGCGCTGGCCGACGGCCTCGAAACCGATCCGGTCACCGGGCGCAGTCTTGCCGGTTTGAGCCCCGTAGGGCCCGGCGGCATCGTCGCAGTGCAGATGTTTCCCATGGCGCAGAAGAATTTCGGCGGCGTGCGCACCGACCTCGACTGCCGGGTGCTGGATGGCGCGGGCTCACCCATCGCGGGACTCTTCGCCGCGGGCGAGGTGGCAGGCATGGCGGGCGGCACCATCAACGGAGTCGCCGGTCTCGAGGGCACGATGTTCGGCCCGGCGCTCTACTCGGGCCGTATCGCGGGCCGCGTGGCCGCTGCCGAGGCGCTGGCCACCCGCTGACATGCTCCGCGGGCCCCCGGGCAACACGTTTTGTGGGAATATTCCCACATTGTGCACTGTGGGAATATCCCCACATCGAGCATTGTGGGAATATCCCCACATGTACTATTGTGGTGATATTCCCACAACGGAGACAATATGCCCTCCCTTCCTGCTCGCAAACCCGCCGACATCTCTGCGGTCATCAAAGCGGCGCGAGACGATCAGGGCCTCAGTCAAAGCGACCTCGCTGAGCGCCTGGCTTTCTCCCGGGACTATCTCGTCGAGCTGGAATCTGGCAGGGCAAATACCTACACGACGCGTCTTTTTCGCGTGCTTCATGAGCTGGGCATCTCTATCACGCTGCACTACGGAGACGACCGTGCCGAGCCTTGAGCTATTCGTTCACGACCGCCTCGTGGGCGTCGTCGAACCTGTGTCGCGAGATCGAAGCAGAGTTGCGCTGGAGGTAGACGCGAATTTTGACAACGATGGCGTCTTGTTGAGTGAGTCGTTCGCAACCCTTCCCGGGCGTCGTCCACCGGTCGCTGCGGTGTCGAATTTTCTCGGGGGCTACGTTCCTGAAGGTAACCATCGTGAACAGATGGCGGCCAAGCGGCATATCGACCCCGGTGACCTCTTCGCGTTGTTGCGAGAGTTCGGCGGTTCGATTGCGGGCGCGGTTTCTCTGCGCAGTGCTGACGAAGCCCTCTCGTATCAGCCGAGCTACCAACCCCTCTCAGAGCGCATGCTTGAGGTTCGACTGAAACAAGCGCTTAAAGACAGCGACCAAGGTATTCCCGACGACAGTCGCTCCACGCTGCCGGGTTATCAACCGAAAGTTCTGGTCGCCGAGTTCGATGGCACGTGGGCGTATCCCCATTCTCGTGCGCACTCCACGTACATCCTGAAACCACAGGTCGCGTCGCGGCCCAGTCGACTCTTTGACGAGTTCTACAGCCATGAACTGACTCGCCGAATCGGTTTATCGCGGTACCACAGTGAGATTCGAACGGCGGGCACAACGAAATATCTGGCCATCGAACGATTCGACCGCACCGTCGAGGCCGGGGAGGTTCACCTTCTGCATCAAGAAGACCTGGCACAAGCAATGGATTTGGACTGGCGCAACACCGATGTGAAGTTTCAAGATGCGACCTGGCCGGCCGACCCGAAAAGGGCAACGCTTCGTCGCATCGCCGAGCTGCTGGGCTCCATACCGGGTGGCGATGCTGCGGTTGATCAGTGGATTCGTCAGCTCACCTATGCCGTCTCAATCGGCGATAACGATGCCCATGCGAAAAACGTCGCCCTCATGCATCTCGAGAGTGGCACCGAATTGGCGCAGGTGTACGACGCCCTACCCAATCTGTTTCAAGACGGTCTTGTGAAGTGGGATCTTGCCCTCGCAGTAAACGGCGTTTTCGACCATCGAAGATTATCTGTCGAAGTAATACTCGCCGAGGTTGCCTCATGGGGGCTTGTTGCTGGCCGACGCGCGGAGACGATTGTCGACGAAACGCTGAGCACGTTAGCTGATGCGGTGTCGGCTATCGAACCGCCGAAGGGAGCATCGCCGGGCATGGTCACGCACGTGCAGTGGAACGTGACGCGTCTGAGAGCCGGAGCTGAAATCAGCGAGTCGAAACGTCGGCTTTGACACGTCGGCTTTGGCATGTCGGTTCCGACGAGTCGATTGAGCGGCACAGCCGCGACCGACGTTACATCCAGCGCAAGAGGTTTTGCGTGCCCTCGACCCCGGGGGCGAGCGAGATGCTTCGGCCCGGAAAGCCCGCGAGCGTCAGGTCGGGCACACTGGTTCGCCAGTGAATATCGAAGGTGCCTTCGCCCTGGGGAAGGGCGCGGCCGACGTCGATGGTGAAGTGCAACCCGTCGGCGCCGAGCGCGAGAGTCGCTGCTGACCCTGGCGTGTCGACCGAGAAGGGGGCGTCAGCGAGCTTCATCTTGCCGACCGTGGCCACGATTCGAGTCGACGTTACGGCGAAAAGCACCGAAGTGCATCCGCACCCCGGCACCCTGCGAGCGGCCAGGGCTCTTGAACGAGCCTTCACCCGACACCCAGATGCCTTCGACTCGAAAGAGCACGACTTCGGTCGCAATGTCGTCTCGAACGACGGCCGGCAGCTTGCCGGCGCCGAAGATGCGGGGGAGAAGGGGTTGCGCCATGTCTCCAGAATATAAGTAAAACTCAACTAACGCCAGATCTACGTCAGACGTTGCCGAGTAACAACAGCGGCTCTTCGATGCAGCGCGCGACGTAGGTCAAGAAGCCCGAGGCCACGTCGCCGTCGCACACGCGGTGGTCGAACACGAACGAGAGCTGCATGACCCGGCGCACGGCCAACTGGTGGTCGACCACCCACGGGCGTTCGAGTACGCGCCCGATTCCGAGCATCGCCACCTCGGGATAGTTGATGATGGGGGTCGAGCCGTCGACGCCGAACCCGCCGTAGTTGTTGAGCGTGAAGGTTCCGCCGCTGAGCGTCGCTGGCGCGAAATCGCCCTTCTCGCTCGTGGTGACGAGGTCGGCGATGGCGTCACGCAGCTTTCGCGTCGTCAGGTCGTGGGCACCGTGCACCACCGGAACCATCAGCCCCCGCGGAGTCTGCGCAGCCAGCCCGAGGTTGATCGACCCGTGCTGAATGATCTCGCGGCCGTCTTGGCTCACCGACGAATTCAGAATGGGGTACTGCTTGAGCCCGGCGACCGCAAAACGCGCAATGAGGGCGGTGAGACTGAACCGCTCACCGGTCGACTTCTGCAGCCGGTCTTTCGCGGTGAAGAGCTCGGTGGCGTCGACGTCCATCCAGATGGTCGCCTCGGGAATGACCCTGCGAGACTCGCTCAACCGCGCGGCCACGAGCTTGCGCAGCCCGGTGATCGGAATTCGCACATCTCCGCCGCCGATGACACTCGCGACCGACGGCACGACGACGGTCGCCGAAGCGCTTGCCGATGCGGAACTGGCTAGCGCGTCGGCATTCCGGGCTGGCGCCGAATCCGCTGTTGCCACATCGGATGCGCCTGTTGCTGCGACTGTCGTCGGTGCAGTCTTACGCTGCCGGATGACCGCCTCCACGTCATCACGAACGACCAGCCCATCACGCCCAGAACCGAGCAGGTGACTCGCATCGAACCCGTTCTCACGGGCGCGCTTGCGCACGATCGGCGACACGACGGGTGACTGGCGCGATCCATCTATCAGCTCGTCTTCGACCGGGGTGGCAACTGCGTTCGGCGCAGACGCAGATGCGGACGCCGGCGCAGACGGCGCAGACGCCGATCCACTCGGCGCCGCCACACGATTGCCGAAACGGCCACCCTCGGGGCGCTTCAGGCGAACCGTCGACTCCTTGGTTCCGTAACCCACGAGCACCGCGCCCGAACTGGTGGGCTCGGGATCAGACGCGGCCGCAGGCCGCAGCGCTGTGCCGGGAACGATGTCGGCGCCTTCGGCCGGCGCGAGAGCATCCGGAGCCGCGGGACCACCAGGGGCAGCCGATGCGGTCGGAGCAACAGGAGCGCCCGAAGCCACCAGCGCATCTACCGGCACGACCGTGATGAGCGGTGACCCCTTCTGCACGACCTGCCCCGTGGCCGCGTGCAGAACCTCGACACGCCCGCCGTACGGCGACGGCAACTCGACGATCGATTTCGCCGACTCGACCTCCACCACGAGCTGATCGATCGCGATCACGTCGCCCACGGCGACCAGCCACGACACCACTTCGGCCTCTTCGAGACCTTCACCGAGGTCGGGCAGCAGAAATTCGCGCGCAAGCGCGGTGGCGGTAATGGAGGCCGAAGCCGAAACAGGAGCGAGAAGGTCGGTCACGGTGCTCACCATTCCCAAGTGTCGAGGGCCGCGAGCACACGCTCGGCGGTCGGCAGGTAGTGCTCTTCGAGCTTGGGCGAAGGAAAGGGAATGTCGAACCCGGTGATGCGCAGCACGGGTGCGGCGAGGTGAAAGAACTGCCGCTCGGTGACCCGCGCGGCAACCTCGGCGCCGTACCCGCCGAATTGCGCGGCTTCGTGCATGATGGCAGCCCGAGACGTCTTGCGAACCGACGCCCCCACGGTCTCGTCGTCGAATGGCGACAGGCTGCGCAGGTCGACGACCTCGATCGACAACCCTTCGGCAGCGCCTAATTCGGCGGCGTGCAGCGCGGTCTTGACCGTAGGCCCATAGGCCAGCAGCGTCACATCGGTTCCCTCGCGCAGCACCACCGCGCGGTTCATCGGCGGGGTCTCTACCGGCAGCGACACCGTGTCTTTCGCCCAGTACCGGCTCTTCGGCTCGAGAAAGATCACCGGGTCGTCGCTTCTGATGGCCTCGCGCAGCATCGAATAGGCGTCGGCCGGGTTCGACGGCGTCACCACAGTGAGACCAGGCGTGTGCGTGTAGTACGCCTCCGACGAGTCGGAGTGGTGCTCGACCCCGCCTATTCCGCCCGCGTACGGAATGCGAATGACGATCGGCAGCGTCACCCGACCCTTGGTGCGGTTGCGCATCTTCGCGAGGTGCGAGGTGATCTGCTCGAAGGCCGGGTAAGCGAACGCGTCGAACTGCATCTCGATCACCGGGCGCAGCCCGTACATCGCCATGCCGATCGCGGTTCCCACGATGCCCGACTCGGCGAGGGGGGAATCCCAGACGCGGTTTTCGCCGAATTCGGCATTCAGGGCATCCGTGATTCTGAAAACACCGCCGAGCGGGCCCACGTCTTCACCGAACACCACCACGTTCGGGTCTTCGGCCAGAGCGTCTCGTAGCGCAGCGTTCAGCGCCCCGGCAATACTGATCGAGGTCGCTGCGGCAGGCTCGTTCTTAGCCTGCGGTGAGTGGATGACCGCCGGCGCGGTCTCGTCGATGAGCGTCATGCGCGGCCTGCCATTTCGGTGAGAGTCTGTTCGGTCTGGGCGAGCTCATGGGCGAGAAACGCCCGCTGCTCGAGTAACGCGGGCCGTTCGGCCGAGTACACGTGGTCGAAGAGTTCGAGTGGATCGAGCACCGGAGTCTCGTTCATGGCACCCCTCGTCGCAGCAGCCAGAACCTCGGCGTCTGCGGCAATACTGCCTCGTACATCGTCGGTCAGTGCGCCGGCCGCGGTCAGGTACTTCTCCAGCCGGTCGACCGGATCGCGCCCCTGCCACTCGGCGACCTCGCCCTTCTCGCGGTAGCGCGTGGGGTCGTCGGAGTTCGTGTGCGCCTCCATGCGGTAGGTCAGACCTTCGATCATGGTCGGGCCCCCTCCGCTTCGAGCGCGTTCGACGGCAGCCGTGATCACGGCGTACATCGCGGCGACATCGTTGCCGTCGACGAAATAGCCCGGCATGCCGTACCCAATTGCCCGGTCAGCCAGCGTTCGGGCATGCGACTGCTTCGAGAACGGCACGCTGATGGCGTACTGGTTGTTCTGAATGACGAAGACCGTGGGCGATTGCCACACCGAAGCGAAGTTGAACGCCTCGTGTGCATCGCCTTCGCTGGTCGATCCGTCACCCAGAAAGGTCAGCGCGACAACGTCGTCGTGCTTCAGTTTCGCCGCGGTGGCAAGGCCTACGGCGTGCAGAGCCTGCGTGGCGAGCGGCGTCGACTGCGGTGAGATGTGGTGCGCGTGCGGGTCGAACCCGGTGTGCCAGTCACCGCGAAAGAACGAGAGAATCTCCACCGGGCTGACACCGCGCGTAAGCAGCGCGATGGTGTCGCGGTAGGTCGGAAACAGCCAGTCGTTCGGGGCCAGCGACGCCACGGCAGCGATCTCGCACGCCTCTTGGCCCAGCGCCGAGGGGTAGGTGGCGAGTCGGCCCTGACGAGTGAGGGCGGTGACCTGGGCGTCGAACCGGCGGGCCAGAACCATCTGCCGGTAGAGCCCCAGAAGGGTCTCGACGCTCGGCATGGCGAAGCCGGCCGTCTGAGCGCCCTTGACTGCCCGACCGGTTTCGGCGATCAGTCGAATCGGCTTCGTGGTGGGAAGCGGGGGCACTACAACGTCGTCGCTCATGAAGCAATGCTCGGGCACCGCGAGAGCCCGCGCTATGGTCCGCGGGAGGGTCGCGACAGATGGCCCGAGCCGGCCGAAACTGCGAGCCATTCGGCTCTCGTGGGGCAGCCTAAACGGGCCAAACGTCCGGCGCCGCACCGGGCGCCGTGCCCACTCTTTCGTCGAGAATCACGTGCGATCGTGTGGAGACTACGCCGGGCATGTCGTGAATCTGAGACAGGATGACCGCACTCAGTTGCTCATTGTCGGGCGCGCTCACGGTGAGCACAAAATCGATGTCGCCACTCACCGCCTGAACCCGTTCGACGAACGGAAGTTCGGCCAGCGCAGCGGCCATTCCGGGCCACGGCACGTTGCCGATCTTCACGATCACAATCGCTGTCACGTTGAGGCCGAGCGCCTTACGATCGACCTGAGCGGCGAAGCTGGTGAGCACTCCGTCGGCGATGAGACGCTGCACGCGGTTGTGCGTCTGCGTGCGCGAAATGTGCACTCGGTCGGCGAGCGTGCGAATCGAGAGGCGAGCATCAATGCTCAGCTCGGCGATGATGGCGCGATCAACGCGGTCGACGGTCATCCATTCACTGTACTTCGCCGACGCCCGCAAACGCGCTGTATCGAGTTACGCAGGCCTGCGTCATACCGGTCATGCCGAACCCGAACCGGGGCGCACGATTGTGCGCGCTCAGCACCAACTGAGAGTGCAGGTCGGCGACGGTGCCAGCTCTGGCGCAGTCGACACCACCACGATGGCGGTGCCGCTCCGACTCGTCACGAAGGCGGCGTGCAACGTTTCGTCGACGGCGACGAACCACGGGTTGCCGTCGACCGGCCCCACTGATTCGCTGATGGCGCCCGAGCGCTCGTTGATCATCGTGACGGCGTGCGCGCCTTCGGGTGCGACGTAGACCAACTGAGTCGACGAATCGACCGCAACACCCCACGGCTGGTCGGGCACCCCAATGGTTTCAGCGACCGAATACACGGGGTCTTCACCGAGCGGGCTGTGGATGCTCGTGATGACCGACACCGAATCATCAGCCCAGTTCGTGACGAACGCCTCATGGCTCACCTGATCGACCGCCACGCCCGCGGGCGCACCCCCTACTGCGACGACCGATTTCACCGCCCGGCCGTCGAGGTCGATGACCCACACGGAGTTGTCGACCTGGCTTGTCGCGTAGGCGACGCGCGCGAATTGATCGATGGCCACGGCTTCGGGGTCTCGCCCGATGGCCAGGGTCGAGCTGACCGAATTGGTGTCTTCGTTGATGAAAGTCAGAGTGCCCGCAGACCCGGTGCCGCCGCTGCCGTAGCCCACGGCTACGAGGGTGTGCGTTCGGTGGTCGACGGCGAGCGCGCTCGCACCGCCGGGGACGGGAATCGTCGCGATGTTACTGTGTGCGCTGCCCGCGAAGACGTGCACCCACGTGTTGCCGTACTCGTCGGTCTGCGTTGCGAAAACTTCGTCGTAGTCGGGGTCGACGGCCACAGCATCTACAGGCCCGCCAAGCCCCAGGCCGAACACCGTGATGACGCCGGTCAGTTCATTGACGGCCAGAACCTGGTCATGATCGGCCGTATACAGAATGTGCGCTTTCGGGTCGCTGGCCACTCCGGTTGCCATGCTCGACATGCCGACGGGCAGGGTGATGCGCGCCGCCGTGTGGGTTGACTCGCCGTCGCCCTCGGCACGCGCGGTATGCGGTACGGCGAAGAGTATGAGCGCGAGCACGGCGAAAAGAACTCCCGCGGCGACCGCCGATGTGCGGTTCGGCCCGACCCGGCGCCTCGTCATGCTGACTGTCATGGGCCGACAGTAGCATTAATGAGCAGTGCTCAATACCCCCTAATGGGTGGCGAGAAGCGGAGGGAGATGGGTTGCAGGTGAACGTATTTGGGTCAATTGGCGAGCGTGGGCATCCAGCCGCTTGTCTTCGTCGGTCTCGGGCACCCAACTGCGCACCGCAGTGGTGTGACCGGTGTCGTCGAGCGCCGCCATGATGGTGAGGCAGTGTGTGGTGAGCTGAAACTCGCGCTCTTTCGGGTCGCGAGAGCGCACGTGCGTGCTGATGTGCATCGACGATTGGCCGGTGTGCAGCAGCCGTGCCTCGATCTCGACGATGTGGCCGATGGGTATGGGCCGGTAGAAGCGAATTCCGCCCGAGTACACCGTGATGGCATCGAGCCCGCTCCAGGTCGAGGCGCAGGCGAGGGCGGCTTCGTCGATCCAGCGCATCACCGTGCCACCGTGGGTCTTGCCGCCCCAGTTCACATCGGTGGGGGCCGCGAAGAAACGAAAGGTGATGATCTCGGCTTCGCTTTCCGAGGTGTACGTCTGCTCTTTCATGGCGGCTTCGATGCGGTGGCGAATGTCGATGCGATTGACGGCGTCGTTGTAGAGGGCTGCGTCTTCGTCGTTCTGAGGTACCCAGGGTGCGACTTCGGTCGGCCGGGCATCCGCACCCACCGCGACGAAGATCACCATGCAGTCGGTGGAGGTCACGTACCGACCCACCTTCGGGTCGGCCGACGAAACGTTGACGCGAATGTGCATGCTCGTGCGCCCGGTATAGACGAGTTTCGCGCGCACTTCGACGAGGTTTCCCGAGTCGATAGGTGCCACGAAGCTGATGCTGCCGACGTACGCCGTGACGCAGTAGCTTGCGCTCCAGCCCACGGCACAGGCGTAGGCTGCCTTGTCGATCCATTCGAGCACCCGACCCGCGTGCACCTTGCCGCCAAGGCTCGACACGTCGGTGGGCGAGGCGAGAAACCTCAGGGTGACTTCCGGGTCGCCGTGGTTCATGATGCTGCACTTTCGTTTCGCTGGGTGTGGGGGAAAGACGGTGTGGGTGAGCCCGTTGTGCCCACTTGAGTCGGGTATACCGGCCTCATGTGGGCGCAATGGGCTCACTGAGCGGCTGGAGCGTGGCGCTCGAGAAACTCGTAGACCTCTGTGCTGTCGACGCCCGCGAAACTGCCGGTGGGCAGGGCCGCGAGCAGGCTCGAGTTGAGGCGGGCGCTCGGCCACGACTGGTGCTGCCACTTGCGCGAGAGATCGGTCGGCGGCTTGCGGCAGCAGGTGGGGTCGGGGCACGTCGACGCGAACCGAGTGGTTGTGTCACGCCCGCGAAACCAGCGAGCGTCGGCGAACGGGGTGCCCACGCTGATGGAGAAGTGCCCACGCGACGACGATTGGATGCGCGAGGTGCACCAATACGTACCCGTGGGCTTATCCGTGTACTGGTGGTACGGGCTGAACCGGTCTTCGGCGTCGAACACCTGCCGGGCACTCCAGTAGCGGCACACGATCATGCCTTCGACGCTGCCCAGGGCATCCGTCGGCAGCACCACATCGTCGTTCTCGTACGCTTTGACGACCGAACCCGACTCGTGCACCTTCAAGAAGTGCACCGGAATACCGAGGTGCTCGGTGGCCAGGTTCGTGAACCGGTGCGCAGCGGTTTCGTAGGTGGTGCTGAACGCATCGCGCAGGTCTTCGACGCTCAGCTCGCGCTGTGCTTTGGCGCGCTGTAAGAACTCGACCGCGGTGTTCTCGGGGATGAGCAGAGCCCCGGCGAGGTAGTTCGTTTCGACACGCTGCCGCAAGAACTCGGCGTACCCCTTCGGCTCTTCGTGGCCGAGCACGTGGCTCGCCAGTGCCTGCAACAGCACGGTTCGCGGGTCGGCGTCAGGGCTCTGCCCGCGCGGAACGTAGATGCGCCCGTTCTTCAAGTCGGTGATCGACCTGGTCGACCCGGGCAGGTCGGCGACGTAGTGCAGGCTGAAGCCGAGGTGCGTGGCGAGGTCTGAGGCGACGCGCTGCGAGAGGGGCCCGCCGAGATGTCCGACTGCATCGAGCAACTCGCGGGCCGTGGTTTCGAGTTCGGCGAAGTGATTGCCACGCTGACGCATCTGCGCCCGCAACACGGTATTGGCGCGGCGTGCTTCTTCGGGGGTCGCGATGCGCTCGCCGTGCATCCGTTCGAGTTCAGCATGCAGCCCGAGAATCGTCTGAATCGCCTCGTCGCTCAACGCCTTACGCACCGGCACCGGGGGTAACCCGAGAGTGGCGTACAGCTGCCCGCGCTGAATGCGCTCGAGGGCGATTTCGAGCGCTGCCCGCTCGCTCGGCGCCTCTTCGCTGAGCAGCTGCTCGACCGTGACGTCGAGTGCTTCGGCGAACTTCTGCATCTCGCCGAGCTTGAGTTCGCGCTTACCGTTCTCGACCACCGAAACCTGCGACGCCGCACGCCCAATGGCCGTGCCGAGCGCGTCGAGCGTCAGCCCGCGGTCTGATCGTAACTGCCGAATTCGTCGGCCGACGGTAAGTGAATCAAGCATGTATTCATCGTGGCGGCCCACACGGGTAGGTGAGCACAAGTCGTGCTGGCGACATCGACGCTTTTTGCGTGAAACAGAAGAATTGGGGTTTTTCTACCGAACTTTCTCGCTGGCAGGGGTTGCGGCGACCCGATAGTGGATTCAACAGGCAAATTCGCCGATGTTTATGCCAACAGCGCGAGTTCGACCGAATCAGAACAGTTTCACTCAGCCGCTTTGCGGTTACATTCTCACTAAGGAATATGTCATGTCAGCACACACCCGCATCGAGATCCATGGGCCAGAAGAAGCTCGGTTCGACGAGATTCTGACTCCGGATGCTCTCGCCTTCGTCGCTCGCCTGCACGACCAGTTCGCGCACCGCCGCCAAGAGCGGCTGCACGAGCGCATGCGTCGCCGTCTCGCCGTTGAGAACGGTCGCGACTTTCACTTTCTCGCCGAAACCGCGCCTGTTCGCAGCGACGCGTCGTGGCGCGTGGCCGGTGCCGGCCCGGGCCTCGAAGATCGTCGTGTTGAGATCACCGGCCCGGTCGATCGAGAAAGCGCCGTCAAGGCACTGAACTCTGGCGCGAAGGCGTGGGGTGCCGACCTCGAAGATGCCACCAGCCCCACCTGGATCAACATCATCGACGGCCAGCTGACCTTGTTCGATGCGGTTCGCCGCCAGCTCGCCTACACCGATGACGACGGTGAGATTCGCCGGCTGCACACCGGTGAGCTGCCCACCATCGTGATGCGGCCCCGCGGCTGGCACCTGGTGGAGAAGCACGTGAAGTTCACTGACCGTGCGGGGCAGCGTCAGGCGGCATCCGCTTCGCTGGTCGACTTCGGGCTGTACCTCTTTCACAACGCGCAGAAGCTGATCGACTCGGGCAAGGGCCCGTACTTCTACCTGCCGAAACTCGAAGACCACCTCGAGGCGCGACTGTGGGATGACATTTTCACCTTCAGCGAGAACGCACTGGGCCTGGCGCACGGCACGATTCGTGCCACCGTGCTCATCGAGACCATCTCGGCGGCGTTCGAGATGGAAGAGATTCTCTTCGAGCTGCGCGAGCACTGCGCCGGGCTCAATGCGGGCCGCTGGGACTACCTGTTCAGCTTCATCAAGGCTTACCGCGAGCGCGGCCGCCAGTTCGTCTTTCCCGACCGCACCAGCATCACGATGACCGTGCCGTTCATGCGGAGCTACACCGAACTCTTGGTGTCGACCTGCCACAAGCGTGGGGCATATGCCATTGGCGGCATGAGTGCGTTCATTCCCGACGCAGCCAAACCTGAGCTCACCCAGGAGTCGTTGGCGCGCGTTTCTGAAGACAAGAACCGCGAGGTGAACGACGGATTCGACGGAACGTGGGTCGCGAACCCCGCGCTCATTCTGACGGCCCGCGCAGAATTCGACGCCGTGCTCGGCAGCCACCCGAATCAAATCGAGCGGCAGCGCCCCGAGGTTCAGGTGACCGCGGAGCAGCTGCTCGATGTGCGCTCGCTCGACAAGGTCGTGACTGATGCCGGGGTGCGCTCGAACGTCTCGGTAGCCCTGCGGTACATCGAGAGCTGGCTGCGCGGTATCGGAGCAGTCGAACTCGAGAACATCGTGGCCGACGCATCGGCTGCAGAGATCTCGCGGGCACAGCTGTGGCAGTGGATTCACTACTCCACCGTCACGGCCGAGGGCACTCGCATCACGACGGAGTCGGTGATCGCTGAACTCGACGAGCAGGTGCGCACCGCCGAACGCTTCGACGGTGACCAGTTCGACGCCGCGGCCGACATTGTGCGTCTCGTAGCATTGGAAGAAGACTTCCCGACCTACCTGACCATTCCCGCGTACGCGCACTACCTGGTCGACATTTCGGCTCCCGAGGCGATGGCGGCCTGATGAATTGCTCCCTGCAGACCCCAACTCCTTCGCAGAAAGAAAGTGCACTGTGACCAAAAGAATCGAAGCCGCAGGGCTGTCTATCGCCGAACCGCTGTACGACTTCGCTGCCGAGGCCGTCGCGTTGGCCGGCCTCGACGCCGATCGTTTCTGGGCCGACGTCGCGTCGTTGCTTCGCGACTTCACCCCGCGAAACGTCGAACTACTGCGGGTGCGAGACGATCTGCAGAGCCTGATCGACGACTTTCACCGCGAGAACCCGGGCTCGGTCGATGCAGACACGTACCTGGCCGTGCTGCGCGAGATCGGCTATCTGGTCGACGAACCGGCTGCCGACGCGGTGACCGTGACGACCGAAGGTGTCGATGACGAAATTCGTCTGCAGTCAGGGCCTCAGCTCGTGGTGCCGCTTCTCAACCGTCGGTTCGCGGCGAACGCCGTGAACGCGCGCTGGGGTTCGCTCTATGACGCGCTGTACGGCACTGACGCGATCGACCGCACCGGTGACCTCGCTGTCGGGGCCGAGTACAACCCGCTTCGCGGCGCCGCTGTCGTCGCGGCGGCACGCGCGTTTCTCGACGAGACCATTCCGCTCGAGGCGGGCAGCCACGCCGATGTTCTCAGCTACTCGATTGACGACGGCGGCCTGAATGTCGAGCTGCCGTCTGGCCCCGCGCGACTCGCTGACGGCGCCGCGTTGCTGGGGTACCGCGGTGAGGTTGCCGCGCCAGAAGCGCTGGTGTTCGGGCACCACGGGCTGCACTTCGAGGTGTTGGTCGACCACGAGCATCCCATCGGCCAGACCGACAGCGCAGGGGTGTTCGACGTGCTGCTCGAGTCTGCCGTGACGACCATCATGGATCTCGAAGATTCCGTGGCCGCAGTCGACGCCGAAGACAAGGTCGTGGGCTACCGCAACTGGCTCGAACTGATGAGTGGAACCTTGTCTGAAGAGGTGTCGAAGGGCGGCCGCACATTCGTTCGCGGTATGAACGCCGACCGCCAATACACGACGCTGGATGCCCGTGCCGCTACTCTGCGCGGGCGCTCGCTGCTCTTCATTCGCAACGTGGGTCACCTCATGACCAGCGACGCGATTCTCGACGAAAACGGCGACGAGGTGTTCGAGGGCATTCTCGACGCGATCATGACCGCGCTCGGCTCGGTCGGCGACATTCGCGGGGCGGGCGCGGGCAGCGCGCTGCCCAACTCGCTGACGGGCTCGATGTACATCGTGAAGCCCAAGATGCACGGGCCGGCCGAGGTCGCCTTCACGGTCGACCTTTTCGCGCAGGTCGAGCGGCTTCTCGAGCTGCCCGAGCGCTCGATCAAGCTGGGCATCATGGATGAGGAGCGGCGCACCTCGGTGAACCTGCGCGCCTGCATCCAGGCGGCCGCAGACCGCATCGTGTTCATCAACACGGGCTTTCTCGACCGAACGGGCGACGAGATTCACACCTCGATGCTCGCCGGTGCGTTCGTTCGCAAGTCAGAGATGAAGTCGCAGCCGTGGATCGCCGCGTACGAGGCGTCGAACGTCGACATCGGCATCGCCTCGGGGCTGCCGGGCCGCGCGCAGATCGGCAAGGGCATGTGGGCCATGCCCGACCTGATGGCCGACATGCTCGAGCAGAAGATTCAGCATCCGCTGGCGGGTGCCACCACCGCGTGGGTGCCGTCGCCGACCGCCGCGACGCTGCACGCGCTGCACTACCACCGGGTCGATGTGCCCACGGTGCAGCAGGAGTTGTCATCGCGCACGCCCGCCGAGGTCACCGAGATTCTGCGGATTCCACTCGCCACGCGCGAGTACGACGCGTCAGAACGCCAGGCCGAGCTCGACAACAACGTGCAAGGCATTCTCGGCTACGTGGTGCGTTGGGTCGACCAGGGCATCGGATGCTCGAAAGTACCCGACATCCACGACGTCGCCCTCATGGAAGACCGGGCGACCTGCCGCATCTCATCACAGCACGTGGCGAACTGGCTGCTGCACGGTCTCGTGACGAGCGAGCAGGTCGACGAGTCGCTGCGGCGCATGGCGGCCATCGTCGACGGCCAGAACGCCGGCGATGCGCTGTACCTGCAGATGGCTCCCGACTTCGACGGCCTGGCGTTTCTCGCGGCTCGCGCGCTCATCGTCGAGGGTACGACTCAGCCCTCTGGATACACCGAGCCGATCCTCCACCGCACCCGCCGCGCCGCCAAGGCGCGCGAGGCCCAGCTCGTCTAGCAGCGGATGCGGTTGCCGTTGCGGCGGCGGCGAGGGCGTCAGAGGCGCAGCAGGTGCTCGCGCAGGTCGTCTAACGCCTCGAGTGCGAGTGGGGCGAATGCGTCGCGCTCTGCCGCGCGAAGCCAGCGTTCGAAACCGACCCGGAATGCGAGCAGTACCACCTGAGCAGCAAGTCGAGCGCTGAGTTCATCGGCGCCCTTGCCTTCTAGGGCCGTCGCGATCGATGCTGCGAGATGCGCGAGTTTCAGCTACCCACGTTCCTGAAGCTCCGCGTTACCGGCGGTGACGGCGATCCGCCGCAGCGCCACAGCGCGACGACGAGGCGTCATGACCACGTCGGTGGCGGTGAGAGCGATCCGCAGGTATTCCCTCGTTTCCAACGAAGGGCTCGCACCGGATATCGCGTCGACGAACAGGCCCTCGAGAACGTCTTCTCCAGCAAGGATCACCTCGCGCTTGTCGGCGAAGTGCCGGAAGAAGGTCGCCCGGTTCAGGCCTGCCCGTTCTGCGATCTGCGCGACGGTCGTCGACTCGTACCCGTGCTCCTCGAAGAGGTCGAAGGCTGCTTCTTCCAGTCGATCCCGCGCGTTCGGTGCCCACCTGCCCATAGTGAGCGCCGAGGTGCTCAGGGGCGACCTCGATGACAGCGAGCTGCTTCGAACCGCCACCGCTAACACAGACGCGGTCATCCACCTGGCCTACCGTCACGACCTCGGGCAGATCGGCGGTGCCGAGACTGACGCGAAGGCGATCACGGCATTCATCGAGACGGCCGCAGGCACGGGTAAGCGCGTTGTCATCACCGGAGCGACGATCTCGGTGCCCGACCGTGCCGCCACCGAGAAAGACGAGCTCGTGCCGGCTGGCCCGATCGCGGCGAGAATTGCGAACCTTCGCAATGCCCTCGCTGCGGCCCGATCCGGGGTGCAGGTAAGTCTGGTGATGATTCCTCGCACCGTGCATGGCAACGGTGAACGTCATGGATTCATCCCGCAGCTCGTCGCTCGAGCTCGCGCCACCGGTATTTCGGCCTACGTCGGCGAGGGGATGAATCGTTGGCCTGCCGTGCATATCGCCGATGCCGCGACGCTCTACCGACTGGCGGTGGAGAATGCGCCGACAGGCTCAGTACTGAACGCTGTCGGTGAAGAAGGCGTTCGGGTGCGCGAGATCGCCGAAGCGATCGGGCGACAGCTGGGCATCCCGGCCGAGCCACGCCCCGCCACCGAGTTCGGTATGCCTCTCGGCGCATTGCTGGCTGGCGACATGCCCGCATCAAGCGCACTGACCCGGCAGCTGCTCGGCTGGAACCCCACACACCCCGGGCTGCTAGACGACATCGAACTCGGGCACTACTTCGAGTGAGACGACCGAACCGTGTAACGCGAGGTGGGCGACGCCGAACGGATTAGGCGCGGCTAGCGCCTGCGCATCAGATCTAGCAGCTGGTCGGCCAGACGCACGAGCTGGGCGATTTCGTTGTCGTCGCGGTCGACCCAGCGGCACTCGGGCTCGCGGGCGATCGGCACGAACTCTGCGTGCTGTTCCCACACCACGAGGGTGCGTTCGGCTCCGAGCACGTACTGCTGCCACCAGACCTGGCGCAGGTAGTGGCGCGGAATCGACTTCCACGCCTTGTTCGTGGTCTTGATCTCGGCGAGTTCGACCTCGCCTGATGTCTGGTTCACCGCGATTCCGTCTGGGGTCGCGAGGTGCAGCGGGCGGCCGTGCGCGTGAAAAAGTGTCGTGCTCGGGGCGATCTGGTAGTGAGCCTTGACCCACGCGGCGATCTTCGGCTCACGAATCTTGCCGTGGTCGGTGTAAGCGTTGCCGCCGAAATTGTTGCCGTTCAGCTTGTCGTAGGCGGTGTTCTCCACCGACTTGCGCGTCGTGAGGCGAGCCGCATCGGTGGCGGTGACCCCCCGGCTTCGGGCGCGAATCCACGCCACCCGGTCGGTCGAATCGGCGACGATACGCGAAAGGTGCGCAGGCTGAGGCGGGGCGACCGGATGCTCGTCTTCTTCCCACGGGAAGGTCAGCATCACGGCAGTTGTCACTCCCCTATTCTGCCTCGACTTCGGTGTCAGAATGGAACCAACACGAGGGAGCATCATGCGTATTGCGGTCACCGGCGGTTCAGGCAAGCTCGGTTCGGTGGTCGTGAGCTACCTGCGCGAAGCGGGCCACGACGTCTTCAACCTCGATGTGGCGGGGCAGCGCGAACCCGGGTTCGTGCGCGTCGACTTCACGAACTACGGCGAGACGCTCGACGCACTGATGGGGGTGAACGACCGGTACGCGGGGGTAGATGCCCTGGTGCACTTGGCCGCGATACCGGCGCCGGGCATCCGGAGCGACGTGGCGACCTTCGACAACAACATGCTCTCGACGTTTCACGTGCTGCAGGCGGCGAAGCGGGCCGGCATCACGAACATCGTCACAGCCTCGAGCGAGACCGTGCTGGGGTTGCCGTTCGATGTGGCGCCGCCGTACATCCCGGTCGACGAAGAGTACCCGGCAAGGCCCGAAAGCACGTACTCGCTGACGAAACACCTCGAAGAGCAACTCGCGATCGAGCTGACGCGGTGGGATGCCCGGCTGAAGATCGTGGCACTGAGATTCTCGAACGTTATGTACGAGGCCGACTACGCGGCCTTCCCGGCGTTCGACGCCGACGCGCGCCTGCGCAAGTGGAACCTCTGGGGCTACATCGACGCCCGCGACGGCGCCCAAGCCGTGCTGCGGGCTCTCGAATGGCAGGGCACGGGCTTTGAGCGCTTCATCATCGCGGCAGCAGACACCGTGATGACGCGGCCGAACGCCGAACTCGTCGCCGAGGTCTTTGCCGACACCCCGCTGCGCGGCGACCTCGGCGTGAACACCACTCTGCTCTCGATCACGAAGGCACGCCGCGTGCTCGGTTACGACCCGCAGCACTCGTGGCGCGACTCGCTGCTGCCGCTCGACGCCGCCGACGACGAGCTGCCCTAGCCACGTGCATCCGTGACGACGCAGCGCGGGTCAGGCGTCGCGCGGGTCAGGCGTCTTTGACCTTGCCGGCCTTGATGTGCAGGCGGCGCTCGGCTCGGCGCGCCACGGCGGTGTCGTGCGTCACGATGATGAGCGTGAGGCCCTGCTCGCGCCAGAAACCCTCGAGCAGCGTCATGATCTCGTCGCGGGTTTCTTCGTCGAGGGCCCCGGTGGGCTCATCGGCGAGCAGAACATCCGGTGACTTCACCAGAGCGCGAGCGATGGCGACGCGCTGCTGCTGCCCGCCCGAGAGCTCGGCCGGCAGGTGGGTGAGGCGGTCGGCGAGCCCCACTGAGGCGAGCGCGGCCTGCGAGCGGTCGCGGCGCTCAGAGCCCGACACGTGCAGGGGTGCGAGAGCCGTCTCGACGTTCTCGAGCGCGGTCAGCGTGGGAATCAGGTTGAAGCCCTGAAACACGAAACCGATCTCTTTGGCGCGAATCTCGGCCAGCTTGTGGTCGCCGAGCTTCGAGAGCCTCGATTCGCCGAGCGACACGTCGCCCGAGGTTGGTCGGTCGAGGGCCCCGAGCATCTGCAGCAGGGTCGATTTGCCACCGCCGGTCGGGCCTTGAACGGCAACCATTTGTCCGTTCGGGATGCTCAGGGTCACGTTATCGAGCGCCGTGACCTTTCGCTTGGTGGCGTTGTAGGTCTTGGTCACGTTCACGAGTTCGTACATGGGGTGCTCTCCTTGTGGCGGGCGAAGTGTGTGGGTGATGCGGGGTGTGGCACTCTGGTCGGCAGCGCGACCCGAGAGTAACGGTGCTGGCCGTGGCGATTTCTGAATGCATGGCGGCCAGCACCGTCGGGCTAGCCGACCGAGCGCAGAGCTTCAGCGGGGCGAAGTCGAGCCGCACGCCAGCCGCCGATCGCACCCGCGAGCAGTCCGCCGAGAATGGCGAGGCCTACGGCGATGAGAACGACTTCGAGCGTGAAGGGTGCGTGCAGAGCAACCGACGTGGTGGCCTGCTGAGCTGCCGCGCCGAATCCGCCGCCGCCCGCACCGCGCTGGCCGAATCCGCCGCCCGTGCCGCCACCTTCACCGCCGCCGCCCGTGATGGCGCCGCCGGCCGCCCGGCGAGCCGCCCCGGCCACGCCGGTGCCGGTCGAGGCCGAACCGCTCAGCGTGGGGGAGATGATGTTGATGATCACGATTCCGACGATGCCGATCAGAATTCCGAGCACACCGCCGATCAGGCCCTGAACGATCGACTCGCCGGCAACCTGCCCGACGATGCGGTTGTTGCTCCAGCCGATGGCCTTGAGTGTGCCGAATTCACGGGTTCGCCGGGTGACGCCCGAGATGGTGAACAGAATGGCGATGAGGAACGCGGCGGCGAGCACCAGAATCGAGAGCCAGGTGCCGAGGTTCGTGACCAGCGATGAGGCGGTCGAGAGCGAACCGGAGACGGTGGCAGCGAGGTCGGCCTGTGTGTCGACAGTAGCCGTCGGCAGTGCGGTCTTGAGGTCGGAGGCGAGCTGGTCGACTCCGCTCGATGAACTGGCGGTGACGTAGATATTGCTGATCATGCCGGGGTTGCTCGACAGCGTCTGAGCCACGTCGAGCGGAATGTAGACGTTCGACGCAGTGGCCGAGTCTGTGCTCGTCGAGTCGACGGTACCCACGATGGTGAAGGCAGTGCCGCCGATGGTGATGGTTCCGCCGGTGGCCAGAGATGCGCTGGTCGCATAGGCGCTGTCAAGCACCGCTACGTCGGTTCCGGCATCCGCTGTGGTCAGCAGACGACCCGTGCTGAGCGCAACGGCTGAGAGCGGGCCGACTGAGTCGCCGGCCGGGTCGAGACCGAGCACCGTGAATCGGTCGAGGTTGAACGAGCTACCGCCCGCGCCATCAGCGCCGCCCGTGGTGCCGGTGCCGCCCGCAGTGCCGCCGGTGCCCCCGGCCGTGCCGCCCGTACCGCCTTGGCGATTGCCGGTGCCCCCGCCCGGAATCTGCCCGCTGAACGTGATGTTCTCGAGCGAGAGCGTTCCGGTCGCGGCTGCGACTCCGCTCACCCCTTGCACCGTGGCGAGCTGGCTCGACGCGAAGACGGTCTGGGTGGGCGTGCTCGTCAGCCGCGATTGGCTGAGGTTGGTGGTGCCGCCCGAGGTCTGGCCCGAGCCGGAACCGAAGTTGAAGCCTTGGCGACCCCCGCCACCGGTCGCACCCGCGGTGGGCGGCGTGGGCGCTTGGCTGATGGTGATGTCGGTGCCGACACCGTAGACCGATTGCAGCACCGAAGCCTGCGCGTTCTGCACCCCGGCCGAGAATGAGTTGACCAGAATGACCAGCCCGATGGCCAGGCCCATGCCGATGGCGATGATGATGGTCTGCCTGCGGCGGTTGACGAGCTCTCGCCGCAAATAGGTTCTGAACACAGGTGCTCCTTTGGTGCCAAACGGGGTTACGAACGGGTATGCCCGGTACGAATGGGGTACGAACGGGAGAAAACCTATGGAGCATGCTTATCGAAAGCCCAAGAAAAACCTATGAATAGGCTGGGTATGAAGATTTGCTCAGAACCATTCACAGAGAATGCCTCAGTAGGATTCACAGGTTCGACGTAGGTTGTTCATAGGCTGCTCTTAGCTAGGAGCGCTTACTTAGGGGTGTGACCATAGACAACTCAAGGCTTTCATCCAGTTCTTCTGCCGCCCGCCCGCGTCTCTCGCGGGCCGATGGCACTGCCGTTCGCGCACTCGTCGTCGACGACGAGCCCACCCTTACCGACCTGCTGTCGATGGCACTGCGCTATGAAGGGTGGGAGGTGAAGACCGCGAGCGAGGGGCGCCAGGCCGTCACCGTTGCCCGCGAGTTTCGCCCTGACGTCATTGTGCTCGATGTGATGTTGCCCGATATCGACGGCTTGCAGGTGCTGCAGCGCGTGCGCGCCGACGGGCAAGAGACTCCGGTGCTCTTTCTCACCGCCAAAGACTCGCTCGACGATCGCATCGCCGGGCTGACCGCCGGTGGCGACGACTATGTCACCAAGCCGTTCAGCCTCGAAGAGCTTGTCGCCCGCCTGCGCGGACTGCTGCGTCGCTCGACGGTGCTGGTCACCGACGCCGTCGACCCCGAGGTCGTGGTTGGCGACCTGGTTCTGAACGAAGACAGCCATGAGGTGCATCGCGCCGGCGAGCCCATCGAACTGACGGCGACCGAGTTCGAACTTCTGCGTTTTCTCATGCGCAACCCGCGCCGCGTTCTCAGCAAGGCGCAGATTCTCGACCGCGTGTGGAGCTACGACTTCGGCGGTCGCTCGAGTGTCGTCGAGATCTACATCTCGTACTTGCGCAAGAAAGTGGATGCCGGTCACGCACCCATGATCCACACCGTGCGCGGCGCCGGCTACATGCTGAAAACGGCACCGTGACCCTTCGTCGCCGCCTGATTCTGAGCGTCGCCGCCTTGGTGGTGCTGCTCGGTCTCACCATCGGCCTGGTCAGCACTCTCACGCTGAACAGCATTCTGGTGGGGCGACTGGATGCTCAGCTGCCCGGTGGCGGAGTCAGCAACTCTGCGCCCACACCCCCCGGCGGGTACTCGCTGCAGCTTCGTAACGGCGACCCCACCACGTTTCTCGAACGGCAGCCGGTGGGAACCGTCGGCATGATCGTCTCCGGCGGCCAAGTGCTCTCGTCGGGAGCCGTCGTGCAGACCGGATCAACCTCGAGCGGCTCGGTTTCGGGCGCCACGATCATCGGCCTTTCTGCGACGCAGATCACCCAGCTCGAAGCGCTGCCGACAGGAACAGCGCCGCACACCGTCGACCTGGGCACGGGGTTCGGGCAGTACCGTGCGGTCTCGCTGATGACGAACAACGGGTACACCGTCGTGCTCGGGCTGTCGCTGTCGTCGGTTCAGGCCACGGTCACCCAACAGGTGATCGTGACGATCATCGTGACGGTCGCCGGGCTGATCATCGCGGTCGTGCTCGGTGGGCTGATCATCCGGCTCGCCCTGCGGCCGTTGCAACGAGTGGCCGACACCGCCGCGAATGTGGCCGAGTTGCCGCTCGACCGAGGTGAGGTGGCGCTCGCCGTGCGCGTGCCCGAGCGCGACACGAACCCGAAAACCGAGGTGGGGCGCGTCGGCTCGGCGTTGAACCGCATGCTCGAGCACGTGGCATCCGCCCTCACTTCGCGGCAACAGAGCGAAGACAAAGTGCGGCAATTCGTGGCCGACGCCAGCCACGAGTTGCGCACGCCGCTCGCCTCTATTCGCGGCTACGCCGAGCTGACCCGTCGCGGCCAGTACGCCCTGCCCGAAGACGTGACGCATTCCCTCGGTCGCATCGAGTCGGAGGCGACCCGAATGACGTCGCTGGTCGAAGACCTGCTGCTGCTCGCGCGGCTCGATTCGCGGCCAGATGTGGCGCACGACCCCGTCGATTTGACGCTCACCGTGGTCGATGCGGTCAGCGACGCGCATGTGGCCGGTCGTGATCACGAATGGATTCTCGATCTGCCAGAAGAACCGGTCGAGATTCAGGGTGATGGGCCGCGCATCTACCAGATCACGGCCAATCTGCTGGCGAACGCCAGGGTGCATACGCCGCCCGGAACGCACGTGACAGCAGGATTGTCGCGCGAGGTGATCGCCGGCATCGAGTACGGCGTCATCAGCGTGGCCGACGACGGGCCGGGAATCGACCCGGCTCTGCTGCCCACGCTGTTCGAACGGTTCGTGCGCGGCGACGTGTCGCGCTCGCGGCACGCGGGCAGTACGGGCCTCGGCCTGGCGATCGTCTACGCGGTGGCCGAGGCGCACGGCGGCACGGTCACGGTCGAAAGCGCCCCGGGGCGCACAGTGTTTCGCGTACTGCTGCCGGTTGTGTACGCGGCGGGCGCCAGCGCCCCCGCCACCGCCTCTGCCCCCGCCCCGCTCGCGTCGGCGGCAGCAGCAGCTGCGCCACCGGCATAAAGTGCGGCGCAGAGAGGTTGAGGGGAGTATGGAAGCCGAAGTAACAGAAGCTGATGTAACAGACGTTCGAGACGAAGCAACCCGTCTTGCTGCGTTTCGCGAAGCGCGCCGCCGATTCGTCGCCGGCGCGCAAGGCCCGCTCGCCCTGGTGAACACCGAGTGGATCACCGGCGACCCCGCGACCGGTCAGACCGCTTATGGCGTGCCGGGCACGTGGTATCCGCTGGCTGCGGGTGAGTCGGGGCTGAAACTGAAGGCGCAGGCGAGCGACGGCATCGAGGTTGACGGGCAACTCGTCGACGGCACCGCACTCGTTCGGGGCAAAGACGACCCCCGGGCATCCACTGTTCGATTCAGCGACACCGTGACGGGGTTCGTCATCGCCAACGAAGACGGCGAATACGCGCTGCGGGTATGGGATTCCGCGTCAGAAGCCAACGCCGAATTCGGCGGTATCGACGCCTTCGACTACAACCCCGACTGGGTGGTCGAGGCAAGCTTCACTCCCATCGAAGGCGGCCGAGCCATCGGCATCGAGCACCTCAAAGACGGCGGAGTGACCCGGGAGCGGGTGGTTCCGGCCGAGATCACGTTCACCAAAGACGGCGTCTTTTACAACCTCGCTGCCTTCCAAGACGACGGCGGCCTGCTGCTCGTGTTCTCTGACGCGACCAGCGGCGACACGACCTACGGCGTTGGCCGCTTCTTGCGCCCCGTTCCCGATGCCGTGGCCCCCGCTGCCGTGGCCCCAGATACTCTCGCGCCGGATGCCCGCACCCCCGAAACTCGGGCGGCCGCTGCTCTGGCACCGGATGCCCGCCCCGCCGGCCACGTCACCCTCGACTTCAATCGTGCCTACCTGCCGCCCTGCGCGTTCTCGTACCACTTCAACTGCCCCATGCCACCGGCGCAGAACCGCCTCACGGTACCCATCGCTGCGGGCGAGAAGAACGTGCTCAACCGCGAAGGCGCCCTGCTGCACGGCTGACCTGCCCGACGGCGCGGCTGATGCTGGCCTGTGAGACCGGTGTGGGTGGGAGTTTCGTCGGAGCGCAGCGCGCATCCCCACGTATTGCGAGCATGTCGCGCCAGTTCCGACCTAACTCCCACCGAGCGGAATTGGCGAGACCGGCCTGTGCGGAGAGAATGGCGGAGTGAGTTTTTCTCCGCACGACATTACGAAGCCGATTCTGAGCCAGCAGTGGCGCAACCTGACGTTTCTGCACTGGCGCATCAACACGGCCGACGCCGCGTCGCTGATGCCTGCCGGCGTGGAGCCCGACGAGTTCGACGGCAGTTCGTGGGTGGGGCTCGTGCCGTTCAGTCTGCGCAACACCCGCTTCGGGCCCAGCCCGGCGCTGCCGTTCTTCGGCACCTTCCACGAGACGAACGTGCGGCTGTACGCGAAAGACGCCGACGGGCGCCGCGGTGTGGTCTTTCTCTCGCTCGAGGCCGAGCGGCTGGCCGCTGTGATCGGAGCGCAGACCGCGTTCGGCTTGCCCTACGTGTGGTCGCGCATGCGCGTGCGACGAACAGGTGGCACCATCGTGTACACCTCGCGCCGGCACACGACGCCCAGGGGTGAGGTCGACTCGGCGGTGTCGGTGCGCCCGGGGGCCCGAATCGAGCATCCCGATGCCCTCGCCGACTTTCTCACCGCGCGCTGGGCGCTCTTCTCGCGGCATCTCGGCCGCACCCTCTACCTGCCCAACTCGCATCAGCCGTGGGCGTTGCACGAGGCCGAGCTGCTCGACTTCTCTGACACGCTGCTCACTCGCGCGGGGTTGCCGGGGGTGGCGAACCGGATGCCCGACTCCGTGTTGTTCGCCCCGGGAGTCGATGCCGTGTTCGGTGCCCCGCAGACGTTGCGACCCCTGCGACCCCGATAACAGCGACCCGCATACCGTGAGCTCGTGCGCCGCGACTTGCGCACCCGGCGCCCACGGGTTAGATTAGACGAAGCCAAAGACCGCTGGTTATCGGAGTGCGCGCAGGATCCGCAAGGAGAACGCAAGCACATCGGTCGAAGTTTCGCTCACGCGAAGCCCGCGCAGGTGTTCGAAGTTCGATAGATCGTGGTGCGAAAGCATGGCGAGTCTCCCAAGCTCCGCACTCCTGTGTGGAGCTTTTTTAGTGTTCGGGGCCGGGGCTGCCAGCACTATTTCATCAAGGAGCGCCATGGCGAACAAAGAAGCCACGGTTGCCGAACTCACCGACCTGTTCGAGAGTTCGACTGCCGTACTGCTTACTGAGTACCGCGGTCTCACTGTGTCGCAGCTGACAAGCTTGCGTCGCTCTATCAGTGAGCACGCCACCTACGCCGTGGTAAAGAACACGCTGACCAAGATTGCGGCTAACAAGGCCGGCATCGATTCGTTCGATGACGAGCTCGTTGGCCCTTCAGCTATCGCTTTCGTTCACGGTGACCCCGTGACCGTGGCAAAGGCACTGCGCGACTTTGCCAAGGCAAACCCTCTTCTGAGCGTGAAGGGCGGTTACTTCGACGGTAACCCGCTGACCGCTGAAGAGGTCACCAAGCTCGCCGACCTCGAAAGCCGGGAGGTGCTGCTCGCGAAATTCGCGGGTGCCGCCAAGGCCTCGCTGTTCGGTGTCGCCTACCTGTTCAACGCACCGCTCTCGAAGGCCGTTCGCACGGTCGAAGCTCTGCGCGAAAAAGAATCACAAAAGGAGAATAACTAATGGCAAAGCTGTCACAAGACGAGCTCATCGACGCCTTCAAGGAGCTCACGCTCATTGAGCTCAGCGAGTTCGTGAAGAAGTTCGAAGAGGTCTTCGAGGTCACCGCTGCGGCTCCGGTCGCTGCTGCCGGTGCCGCTGGCCCCGCCGCCGCTGTTGAAGAGGTTGAAGAGAAGACGTCGTTCGACGTCATTCTCGAGGCCGCCGGCGAGAAGAAGATCCAGGTCATCAAGGAGGTGCGTTCGATCACCAGCCTCGGCCTCGGTGAGGCGAAGGCTCTCGTTGACGGTGCACCCAAGCCTGTTCTCGAGGGTGTCAACAAGGAAGCTGCCGACAAGGCGAAGGCTCAGCTCGAAGAGGCTGGCGCCACGGTTACCCTCAAGTAATCACGCTTCATTTCGCAGAAATGCCCGGGCTTCGGCTCGGGCATTTCTGCTTTAAGCACGGGATGCTCAGCGCCTTCGCCGGTCTCGGCCCCGGGCATCCACGCGCCCAGGTATTTCTCAGAACTTCGCTCGCTATCAGGTAAGTAACATTCTGGCAATGCTTCTGACTCGGCGATGAGCGCGCTCTCAATTTCTGTGTATGCTCACATGAAACCATGTTCACTCAATGAGGAGGAAACCATGAGAGTCACCCGTTGCAAGCGAGTGATCATTCCCCTGGCAGGCGCGGCCGCAGTAGCGCTCGCACTCACCGGATGCACGGGCGACGCCCCCGCGTCGTCGGGTGGCACCGCTGCCGCCGGCTGCGACGACTACTCCAGCTACGGCACCTTCACCGGCTCGCCGACCGTCAACATCTACGGCACTATCGTCGACGTCGAAGCCGACCAGCTGAACCAGTCGTGGACTGACTTCGAGAAGTGCACGGGAATCACCATCAAGTACGAGGGCAGTCAAGAGTTCGAGACGCAGATCAACGTTCGCGCTCAGGGCGGCAACCCGCCCGACCTCGCCATCTTCCCGCAGCCGGGCCTGCTCGCCTCCATGGTCGGCGGCGGCTACATCAAGGCGCCTGCGAAGAGCGTCGAAGACAACGTCGATAAGAACTGGTCAGCCGACTGGAAGAAGTACGGCACCGTCGACGGCACCTTCTACGCCGCGCCCCTGATGGCGAGCGTCAAGGGCTACATCTGGTATTCACCGACCTACTTCAGCGACAACGGTTACACCGTTCCCACCACGCTCGACGAGCTGACCACCCTCACCGCAAAGATCGCCGCCGACGGCAAGGTGAAGCCGTGGTGTGCTGGTTTCGCTTCGGGCGAGGCGAGTGGATGGCCGGGCACAGACTGGATCGAAGACACCGTTCTTCGCCAGGCCGGCCCCGACGCCTACGACAAGTGGGTCTCGAACGACATCAAATTCACTGACCCGCAGATCACAAAGGCGTTCGATTACGTGGGCAACATCTTGAAGAACCCGGCTTACGTGAATGCCGGCTTCGGTGACGTGACGAGCATTAACTCCACCACGTTCCAAGACGCGGGCCTGCCGATTCTGCAAGACCAATGCGCCATGATGCACCAGGCCTCGTTCTACGAGGCCCAGTGGCCAGAAGGCACGAAGGTCGCGCCCGACGGAGACGTCTACGGCTTCTTGATGCCGCCGGCCAAGGCTGGAGACCCGCAGGCGGTCACAGGCGGTGGCGAGATGGTCGGCGCGTTCAAGACGAGCGACGAGATCACTGCCGTTCAGACCTACCTTTCGAGCGCACTCTGGGCCAACAACCGCGTGTCGATCGGTGGTGTGATCAGCGCCAACAAGGGTCTCGACCCGGCTAATGCGAAGTCGCCGCTCGCCGTCGACAGCATCAAGATTCTGCAAGACCCGAACACCACGTTCCGGTTCGATGCATCTGACCTGATGCCCGCCGCGGTCGGCTCGAACTCGTTCTGGAAGGGCATCGTCAACTGGATCAACGGTGACGACACCCAGACGGTGACCACGTTCATCCAGTCGACCTGGCCGCAGTAGCACGGCACAGCTGTGACCACCGCAGATCTGCTCAACAAGATCGAACAGGTGGTGATCGCTCTGGCGGCCTTTGCGGCTGTCATCGGTCTCCTCCTGTTCATCATCGACCGGGCTCCGAAGAAGCGAAAAGACTTCTTTCAGCTGGTCGGGTTCGTCGCCCCGGCGTTCATCCTTTTGATCATCGGGCTGGTGTATCCGGCCATCCGCACGGCGATTCAGTCGCTCTACGATGCCAAGGGCAACTTCATCGGGCTAGACAACTTCGTGTGGGCATTTACCCAGCCCGACTCGTTGGTGAGCCTTCGAAACACTGTCATCTGGGTGATTCTGACGCCGTTGGCCTCAACGGCAATCGGGCTGGCGTACGCGGTGTTCATCGACAAGTCGCGCGGCGAGAAGTATTTCAAAGCGCTGGTGTTCATGCCGATGGCCATTTCGTTCGTGGGCGCCAGCATCATCTGGAAGTTCGTGTACGAATACCGCCCGAGCAGTGCGAACCAGATCGGTCTGCTCAATCAGGTGGTGGTGTGGCTCGGCGGTCAGCCTGTGCAGTGGTTGCAGGCTGTACCGGCGAACACCATCTTCTTGATTGTGGTGATGGTGTGGATACAGACCGGATTCGCGATGGTGGTCTTGTCGGCAGCCATTAAGGGCGTGCCGACCGAGATTGTGGAGGCCGCGCAACTCGATGGCACGAACGCGTGGCAGCGGTTTACGAATGTGACTATTCCGGGCATCCAGGGCTCGCTTGTTGTGGTGGTGACCACCATTTCGATTGCCACCCTGAAGGTTTTCGACATTGTGCGCACCATGACCGCGGGCAACTTCGATACCAGCGTGCTGGCGAATGAGATGTATACCCAGGCGTTTCGCGCCGGTGAGCCAGGGCGCGGCTCGGCCCTGGCGCTCATTCTGTTCGTGCTGGTGCTGCCCGTGGTCATTTACAACGTCAGAGTGTTGCGTAAGCAGAGGGAGATTCGATGAGCGTCGCACCGGTCGAGCTTCCGATTCCGGGCAGTTCTACTGCCGGTCGGGCTCCGTCGCTTGAAGAAGAGTATGTCGAGGCCACCACGAAGGCCGGAAGGGTCAGGCGCAACCTCACATCGAAGTGGGCGACGGTTGCCGCACTGCTGATCGCGGTGCTCTGGACCATTCCGACCTTCGGGTTGCTGCTCTCGTCGTTCAGGCCGTCGATACTGATCAAAACCACCGGCTGGTGGACCATTTTCAGTAACCCCGGCTTGACCCTCGACAATTACCGCGACGTGCTCTTCTCGTCGTCGGCAACGGCGCCGCAGCTCGGCCAGTACTTCGTGAACTCGGTGGCCATCAGCATTCCGGCCACCGTGTTTCCGCTGGTGCTGGCCTCGATGGCGGCCTATGCGTTCGCGTGGATGAACTGGAAAGGGCGCGACATCGTTTTCGTGCTCGTCTTCGCGCTGCAGATCGTGCCGCTGCAGATGGCGCTGATTCCGTTGCTTTCGTTCTTCTCGCGAGGCATCACCATCGGCAACGCGCTGATCATCCCACCCACGCCCTCGGGAACGTACGCCCAGCTCTGGTTCGCGCACACCGCGTTCGCTCTGCCGCTCGCGATCTTCTTGCTCTACAACTTCATTTCGCAGGTGCCGGGCGAGGTGATTGAGGCGGCTCGAGTAGACGGGGCGTCGCACGGGCAGATCTTCTTGCGCATCATCATTCCGCTCGCGATGCCGGCGCTCGCGTCGTTCGCCATCTTCCAGTTTTTGTGGGTCTGGAACGATCTGCTGGTGGCACTGGTGTTCTCTGGCGGGTCACCGGATGTCGCGCCCCTCACCCAGAGGCTCGCTGAACTCACCGGCAGCAGAGGCCAAGACTGGCAGCGCTTGACGGCGGCGGCGTTCGTGTCGATCGTGGTGCCGTTGATCGTGTTTTTCAGCTTGCAGCGATACTTCGTTCGTGGGCTGCTCGCGGGGTCGACCAAGGGGTAGGGGCAGGGTGTTTCGCGCGTAATCTGAGTGGATGAGCGGTGTAGGTAGAGGCGGGCGCGGTGGCGCTGGCGCTGGCGGCGGCGGTGGCGGTGGCGGTGGCGGCGGCCGCGTGAGCGGCGGCGACGTCAAGGCGCAGCGGGCCGCCAACGCTGCGGCGCCCAAAGTCGAGCATCTGCTCAGGCGAATTGCGGAGTTGTTTCAGCCGTACCGCATGCCGATCATCCTGACCATCATTCTGGTGCTGGTGGCAGCGGCGCTTTCGGTGATTCCGCCGCTGCTCACCGCGCGGGCTTTTGACGTGGGGCTGTTTCCGCCGGGCGGTAAGCCCAACGTGGGCGCGCTCGGTGCGATCGTCGGCGCGATGATTGCGCTCTACGTCATTTCGACGCTGCTCGGGGTGTGGCAGACCTACCTCACCGCGACCGTCGGCAACAAGGTGATGGGCGCGCTGCGGGTGCGGCTGTTCAGCCACCTGCAGGCGATGGAGCTGAGCTTTTTCACCAAGACGAAGACCGGGGTCATTCAGTCGCGGCTGCAGAACGATGTCGGTGGGGTCGCCTCGGTGCTGACCAACACGATCTCGAGCGTGCTGGGCAACACCGTCACGGTCATCGCGGCGTTCGTCGCCATGCTGCTGCTGAACTGGCAGCTCACGGTGGTGGCCATCGTGCTGATGCCGATTCTGGTGATCGCCCAGCGGCGGGTGGGTCAGGTACGAGCGCGTATCGCCACGAAGACGCAGGAGTCGCTGTCAGATATGACCGCGATCACGCAAGAGACCCTCAGCGTGTCAGGCATTCTGCTCTCGAAGAGTTTCAATCGGCAGAACACCGAAATCGCGCGGTACGCCGACGAGAACGCGAACCAGGTGCGATTGCAGGTGAGCCAGCAGATGAGCGGGCAGTGGTTCTTCGCCATGGTCAGCATTTTCTTGTCGAGCATCCCGGCGATCGTGTATCTGGTGGCCGGGTTTCTGCTCAACAACGGGGCCGTCGACATTACAGCCGGAACGATCGTGGCCTTCACCACTGTGCAGGCGCGGTTGCTCTTCCCGTTGCTCGGCCTGATGCGGGTGGCGCTCGACCTGCAGACCTCGGGCGCGCTGTTCGCTCGCATCTTCGAGTACCTCGACCTGAAGCCGTCGATCGCCGACCGTACCGGTGCCGTCGAGGTGCCCACGAGCATGTCGTCTGCGGCGGCCGCCTTCGATCCGGATGCCGCGGGCCGGGTCGCGTTCGACGACGTCACGTTTCGCTATGCCGACGCTTCGCCGACCACGCGCCCGACCCTCGACGGCGTCTCGTTCGAGATCGAGCCCGGACAGTTTGCGGCGTTCGTCGGAGCATCCGGAGCGGGTAAGACCACGATTTCGTACCTCATACCCCGGTTCTACGAGGCGACGGGTGGGCGCGTGCTCTTCGGCGGCATCGACGTGCGCGACCTGAAGCAGGAGTCTCTCGTGGCGCACCTCGGCATCGTGAGCCAGGAAACGTACCTCTTTCACGCCTCCATCGCCGAGAACCTGAGATACGCGAAGCCGGATGCCACGCAGAACGAACTCGAAGCGGCGTCGAAGCAGGCGAACATCCACGACCGCATTATGAGCTTCGACGACGGCTACGACACCATCGTGGGGGAGCGCGGATACCGCCTTTCGGGCGGCGAGAAGCAGCGCATCGCCATTGCGCGGGTGCTGCTGAAAGACCCCGCGGTGCTGATTCTCGACGAAGCGACCAGTGCGCTCGACTCCATCTCAGAGCGCATCGTGCAGCAGGCGCTCGACACCGCGGCCCGCGGGCGCACGACCATCGCGATCGCACACCGGCTCTCGACCGTGGTGGCCGCCGACGTGATCTTCGTCATCGACGAGGGCCAGATCGTAGAGCGCGGAACCCACGCCGAGCTCCTGGCGGCGGGCGGGGCCTACTCCGACCTGTACTCGGAGCAGGTGGCGGCGACCGCCTGAGCGCGGCGGCTGTGCCGCCGCGCCCGCCGCTGCGCGCCCGCCGCTGCGCGCCCTTCGCTTCGCGGCGACCGCCCGACGCCGCGCGGCCCCGCCTACGGGACGCCGCGTGACCCCGCCCGACGCCGCTGCCCCGCCGAGCCTATCCCCGGCCATTTTGTGAGACCGTTACGCCGTTTTGAGGCCGTTATACCGGCCTCAAAACGCCGTAACGGGCTCACCGAGGTTCAGAAGCCGAGGCGCGTGCCGAGGGTTTCGCCGGGGCCGGCGGCTTCGATCTCAGTTGCTTCGACGCTCGATTCTGCTTCTTCGCCCTTTTCACGGGCCGCCGCGCCGAAACGTTCGAGCTTCTCGCGAGCGGTGAGGTGCCGCGCGGGCTCGGTGCTGGCGAAGATGTCAGAGGTGGGCAAGGCTGCGGTGGCGCGAACGGCGTCGAGCCAGGCCTCGGTGGTGGCCACGGCAGCGAATCCCGACTGCAGTACGACGAGAACGCTCTCGTGCAAGGCTCGGGCCGAGAGGGCTCCAGCCGTGTTGCTGACGTCGAGGGTGCCGGTGGCGTCACTGAGCACTTCGGCTGTGAGGCCGCGCTGCGTGGCATCCCGAGCCGTCGCCTCGACGCAGTTCTGCGTCATGTAGCCCGTCAGCGTGAGCGTGTCGATGTTGTTCGACGCGAGCCAGGCCGCCAACTCGGTGCCGTCGAGCGCCGAATCTTCGGTCTTCTCTACAAGCAGGGCGCGTGGATGCCCGGCAATCGACTCGTGCAAGGCCCCGCCCTGGCTGCCCTTCGCGAAGATCGGCGACGACTCGGGGGCGACATGCTGCACTACCACGATCGGCACACCGGCATCGGTAGCGGCGTCCATGGCCATCATGATGTTCGGAATGCTGACATGAAGCGACGGATACCCGATGGGCAGCTTCCCGTCGACATACTCGTTCTGCACATCTATGACGATCAAAGCTCTCTGCACAGCACCAACGTAACACCACGAATCAGCGCGCGGCCGTCAACTACAGTGAATGGGTGAAGTACGCAGAAACAGTTCTCGACCTGATCGGCAACACCCCGCTCGTTCGCCTCAATAGCGTGACGAAGGGCGTCGGTGCCACGGTTCTGGCGAAAATCGAATACCTGAACCCTGGTGGGTCGTCGAAAGACCGCATCGCCACGCGCATCATCGACGCCGCCGAGCGCGACGGGCTGTTGAAGCCGGGCGGCACCATCGTCGAACCCACCTCGGGTAACACGGGGGTCGGGCTGGCGCTGGTGGCGCAGCAGCGCGGCTACCGGTGCGTGTTCGTGCTGCCCGACAAGGTGGGTGAAGATAAACGCAACGTTTTGACGGCGTACGGTGCCGAGATAGTGGTGACTCCGACGGCGGTGGCCCCCGAGCATCCCGACTCGTATTATTCGGTGTCTGACCGGCTGGCGCGCGAGATTCCGGGTGCGTTCAAGCCCAATCAGTACGCCAACCCGAACGGGCCGCTCAGCCACTACGAGACCACCGGGCCCGAGATCTGGCGCGACACCGACGGCCAGGTCACGCACTTCGTGGCGGGCGTGGGCACGGGCGGCACCATCAGCGGTGTCGGCCGGTATCTGAAAGAGGTGTCGGATGCCCGGGTGCAGGTCATCGGGGCCGACCCCGAGGGGTCGGTGTATTCCGGGGGAACCGGGCGGCCTTACCTCGTCGAGGGTGTGGGCGAAGACTTCTGGCCGAGTGCGTACGACCCGAGCGTGGTCGACCGGGTCATCGCGTCGAGCGACGCCGAGTCGTTCGAACTCACGCGCCGGCTTGCGCGCGAAGAAGGTCTGCTCGTGGGCGGGTCGAGTGGGCTCGCAGTTTCGGTGGCGCTCAAGGTCGCGGCAGATCTGCCATCTGATGCAGTCGTGGTGGTGCTGCTGCCCGACGGCGGGCGCGGTTACCTCGGCAAGATCTTCAACGAGAAGTGGATGCGATCGTACGGCTTCACCGCGGAGTCGAGCGAGAGTACGGTGCGCGATCTGCTCGGGCTGAAGAACGGTTCGCTACCCGACCTGGTGCACGCGCATCCGACTGACACGGTGCACGACGCCATCGAGATCATGACGAAATACGGGGTGTCGCAGCTGCCGATGCTGAGCGCCGAACCACCCGTAGTGATCGGCGAGGTGGTCGGGTCGATCAACGAGCAGACTCTGCTCGAGCAGGTGTTCAGCGGGGCGGCGCAGATGCCTGACAAGGTGGGTGCGTTCGCGAGCGAGGCGCTGCCGCTGATCGGCATCAACGAGTCGGTGTCGGCCGCGCGGGCCGCGCTGACCACCGCACAGGCGCTGCTCGTGACCGATGACGGCAAACCCGTGTCGGTTGTCACGCGGCAAGACCTGCTGAGCTTTTTGAGCGAATGACCGAAACGGAAACCATGTCTGAACAGCACTTCGAGACCACCGCCATTCACGCCGGGCAGGAGTTCGACCCGACGACGGGCGCGATCATTCCGCCCATCTACCAGACCTCGACGTTCGTGCAAGACGGCATCGGCGGGTTTCGCGGCGGCTACGAGTACGCCCGCGGCGGCAACCCCACGCGTAGCTCACTCGAAACGCTGCTCGCGGCGCTTGAGGGCGGTGCGCACGGGTACTCGTTCGCGTCAGGGCTCGCGGCCGAAGACGCGCTGCTGCGCGCGGCGCTCGAGCCCGGCGATCACGTGGTGCTCGGCAACGATGTGTACGGCGGAACCCACCGGCTGATCAATACGATTCACAAGAAGTCGGGCATCCTGAACGACACGGTCGAGATGATGGATCTTGACGCTGTTCGTGCGGCGGTCATCCCGGGCACGACGAAGATTCTCTGGCTCGAGACGCCCAGCAACCCGTTGATGAAGATCAGCGATGTTGCGGCGCTCGCCGAGATCGGGCACGCGGCGGGGGCGATCGTGGTGGTCGACAACACGTTCGCGTCGCCGTACCTGCAGCAGCCACTGGCGCTCGGCGCCGACGTCGTGGTGCACTCAACCACGAAATACCTGGGCGGCCACTCCGACGTGCTCGGTGGCGCTCTGGTGCTGAACGACGGCGAACTCAACGAGAAGGTCGGCTACCAGCAGTTCGCCGCAGGTGCGGTGTCGGGCCCGATGGATGCGTGGCTCACCGTTCGCGGCATCAAGACTCTGGCCGTGCGAATGGATAGGCACAGCGCCAATGCGCAAGCCATCGCCGAGCATCTGGTCGGGCATCCGGCCCTCGAGCGCATCTACTATCCCGGCCTCGAGGCCCACCCCGGGCACGAGCTGGCCGCGCGCCAGATGTCGGGTTTCGGCGGAATGCTCTCGGTGCAGCTGGTGGGCGGGCCATCGGCTGCGCGTCGCTTCGCCGAGTCGACGAAGCTCTTCTCGCTGGCCGAGTCGCTCGGCGGCGTCGAGTCGCTCATCGGTTACCCCAGCGAAATGACGCACGCCTCGGTGCGCGGCACGGCGCTCGAGGTGCCAGAGAACCTCATTCGCCTCTCGGTGGGCATCGAGAACGTCAACGACCTGCTCGCTGACCTCGACGAGGCGCTTGCCGCCGTGAGCTGACCCGCGCCGATGTTCGCGCATGGGAGTTTCGTCGGAGCAGAGCGAAGCTGAGCACGTATTGTCGACGTGTTCGCTCAGCTCCGACGAAAGTACCTCGGTCTGCGCGGTCAGAAGGCGACGGGGTCGCGGATGATCGGGCACGTCATGCAGTGGCCCCCGCCGCGTCCGCGACCGAGCTCTGCGCCGACGATGGGAATGACCTCCACGCCGGCGCGGGTGAGTAGGTCGTTCGTCTGCGTGTTGCGATCGTAGGTGTAGACCACGCCGGGGCGGAGGGCCACCGCGTTGTTGCCGCTATCCCACTGCTGGCGCTCGGAGGCGTAGGCGTCGCCGCCGGTGGCGATGACGTTCAGCGCTGGCAGGCCGAGGGCGCGGGCCACAACATCGGTGAAGGGTGTCGACCCCTCGTCGGTGACGTCAAGGGTGCCTGCGCTGGCGCCCGGGCGAGGCGAAGTGGATGACCGCGCCAAACTCTGCGGCCCAGAACCGCGTGAGCGCAGTGCGGTTGCGGGGCGCAGCGTGAAGGTGTGCACCTCGTCGACGATGCGCGGGTACAGGGTGACGATGTCGCGGTCGGCGAAGGTGAAGACCGTGTCGAGGTGCATGGCGGCGCGGAGTTTGGGCATGCCGGCGACGACGATCTGCTCGGCGGCACCCGACTCGAAGAGCGCGGCTGCCACTTGCGTGATCGCTTGCCGCGAGGTGCGCTCGCTCATGCCCATCAGCACCACGCCGTTGCCGACGGGCATGATGTCGCCGCCCTCGAGGCTCGACTGGCCCCACTGCTGTTCGGGGTCGCCCCACCAGACGGTTGATCCGACGTAGTCGGGGTGGTGCAGATAGATGGCCTTCATCAGCAGGGTTTCTGCTTTGCGGGCGCCCCAGTACAGCGGGTTGAGCGTCACGCCGCCGTAGAGCCAGCAGGTGGTGTCGCGAGTGTAGAGGGTGTTGGGCAACGGAGGCATGAGGTACTCACCCACCCCGGTGGTCTCGCGGGCCAGCGAGAGGTAAGGGTTGCGATACTCGTCGGGGAGGTCAGAGGTGGCGAGGCCTCCGATGAGGTAGTCGGCGAGCATCCGCGGCTCTAAGGAGTCGAGAAAGGCGAGGGTGTCGTCGACGAGGCCGAGGCCCACTTCGTTCGGCACGATCTTGCGGCTGAGCAGCCAGTCTTTGGCGGCAGGAATGGCCATGGTCTCGGCGAGCAGGTCGTGCAATTCGACCACGTCGACGCCGTTCGAGCGCAGGCTGGCGACGAAGGCGGCGTGGTCGTGCTGAGCGTTCTCGACCCACATCACGTCGTCGAAGAGCAGGGCATCGGCGTTGGTCGGCGTGAGTCGGCGGTGCGCGAGCCCCGGCGCGCAGACGAGCACTTTTCGCAGCTGCCCGACCTCAGAATGAACCCCGTATGTCGCCGAAACCAGTTCGCTCATGCGCGCCCTTCCCGTTGGCGACACTCTAGCCCGCCCACCGCCTCCCCGCGGGGTCATCGGGTGACGCGGGCGTCAGCGGCGCGACGCGGCGGGCAGGCCTGGCCGCAGGGGCCGTTCCCAGTGCGTGGGTGGTGCGGCGCGCGCCGAGCGCGCACGCCTGGCCGCAGGGGCGGCGGCCAGGCAATATATTCAGAGGTCAGCGGCGCCGTACGTCGATTCGTCGGCGGAGGAGCCGTCGGCCGCCACGGCGGCCTCGCGGGCCTCTTCGGCAGTGTCGGTGAAGTCGACGGGGTCTTCTTTGTAGAAGATGGGGCGGGCATCGTCGTGCTCAGAGTTGGCGATGGCTTCGGCGGTTTGGCCCTCTTCGGTGGCGTTCTTGCGGTTCGTGAACGCCTCCTGCCCGGGCACCGAGCGAGCGTCGTCGTCGAATTCGCTGGCCAGAATTCCTGGAATGTCGGTCATGGTGAACCCTTCTGAGGCTGTTGCAGTCACCGCGGTGTGGTGGCGGAGGTGTCTCAACGCTAGGCGCGTCTTGGGCGGGTGGCAACCCCGGCGGGTGCCGTGCCAAGACGGTGCCGCCGTGCCAAGACGCTGCCGCGCCAAGACCGCGCCGTGCCAAGACGCTGCCGCGCCAAGACCGTGCCGTGCCGTGCCAAGACGCTACCTGGCCCGGGCGAGCCGAACGGGCATCCGGTCTTGCCCTGGCGAGCCGTGGCGTGTTGACTGAAACGCATGCGGCTCCTCGTGCTCGGCGGAACAGCGTGGCTCGGTCAGCAGGTGGTGGTGACCGCTCTGAAGCGTGGGCACTTCGTCGCCGCACTCGCGCGGGGCGAGTCGGGTTCGGTGCCCCCGGGCGCCGTGGTGGTGCGCGCCGACCGCAGCCGCCCCGACGCCTACGAAGTCGTGCGCACCCAAGACTGGGATGCGGTGCTCGACGTCTCGCGCCAGCCGGGCCAGGTGCGGCAGGCCACCGCCGCACTGCACGAGCGCAGCCAGACCTACATCTTCGTTTCGTCGGGCAACGTCTATGCCGACACGTCGGTGCCGCATCAGAACGAGAACGCGCCCGTGCTCGACCCGCTCACCGGCGACGTGATGGAGTCGATGGAGACTTACGGCGAAGCCAAGGTAGCCTGCGAGAACGCGGTTCGCGACACGTTCGGGGGTGACCGGATGCTCGTCGCCCGTTCTGGCTTAATCGGCGGCCCCGGTGACACCTTCGACCGCACGGGGTACTGGCCCCTGCGTTTCTCGCGGCCCGCCGTTTCTGACGGGCGGGTGCTCGTGCCTGACGTTCCCGAGCTGCTGACGCAGGTCATCGACGTACGTGACCTCGCCAACTGGCTGGTCGATGCAGCGGAGAACAAGGTGCATGGCACGTTCAACACGACCGGCGAGAGCATCCCGTTGCCTGAGCACCTCGACGTGGCCCGGCATGTCGCCGGTCATACGGGGCCCGTGGTGAAGGCCCGGCCGCACTGGCTGATGGCGCAAGACATCGAGCCATGGGCCGGTGAACGGTCACTGCCGCTCTGGCTGCCGGTACCCGAATACGCCGGGTTCAGTTCGCGAGACAGCGCGGCCGCGCGCGCCGCAGGCTTGCGGCACCGCCCGCTCGAGGAGACCCTCGCCGACACGCTGGCCTGGGAGCGCGCGCGACCCGAATACGGGCACCGGCGCTACAAGCGGCACGCGGGCCTGTCAGATTTCGACGAAGCAGAGCTGTTGAGCCTTCTGAGTTGATCGATTCTGTGCGGAGGCGCAGCGAGACCGGCCCCGCACAGTGCACTATGGAACAAACAAGAGAGGTATCGATGGCTGACGTTCTGCCCGGGAGTGTTCTTCCCATTCCAGACCAGGTTTTCACCGGCGAAATGGTGATGGACGCGAAGAAGACGGAGGAGAAACTGCCCCCGATCGAGATGAAGCGCCCGCCGAAGCAAGCTCCCAACGTGCTGCTGATCATGCTCGACGATGTGGGGTTCGGGGCATCCAGTGCCTTCGGCGGGCCAGTGCCGATGCCGACCGCCGAACGTCTCGCGAACGATGGCCTCCGTTACAGCCGCTTTCACACCACGGCGATCTGCTCGCCGACGCGCGCCGCGATGCTCTCGGGCCGCAACCACCACCAGGTGGGCATGGGGCAGATCACCGAGACCGCCACGCCGTCTCCTGGCTACCGCTCGACCCGGCCGAACTCGTGTGTGCCGCTGCCCGAGATCTTGCGGCAGTCGGGCTACAACACGGCCCAGTTCGGCAAGTGCCACGAGGTGCCCGTGTGGGAGTCGGGCCCGACCGGGCCGTTCGACCACTGGCCCGCGTTCAGCGGGTTCGAGAAGTTCTACGGGTTCATTGGCGGCGAGACGAACCAGTGGACTCCCGCGCTGATCGACGGTGTGTCGATGATCGAACCGCCCGACGATCCCGACTACCACCTGATGCCCGACCTGGCTGACAAAGCGATCGACTACATCAACCAGCAGAAGGCGCTCACGCCTGACAAGCCGTTCTTCATCTACTTCGCTCCGGGCGCCACGCACGCCCCGCACCACGTGCCGAAAGAGTGGATCGCCAAGCACAAAGGCAAGTACGACCAGGGCTGGGATGCCCTGCGAGACGAGACCTTCGCGCGCCAAGTGGCCCTCGGGGTGATCGGTGCTGACTCGGTTCTCACCGAACGTTCGCAGGGCATCCCGAGCTGGGATGAAGTGCCCGCAGAGCGCAAGCCGATTCTGGCGCACCAGATGGAGGTCTACGGCGCCTTTCTCGAATACGCCGACTTCCACACCGGCCGCGTGGTCGACGCTGTCGAGAAGCTCGGGATGCTCGACGACACGTTGATCATGTACATCATCGGTGACAACGGGGCGTCGGCCGAGGGCGGCCTCGAGGGGGCGTTCATGCTGTCGACCGCTGCCAATGGCGGGGCCGAGTATGAGACCACCGAGTTCTGGCAAGAGAATCTCGACAAGATCGGCGGGCCGGAGGCCTACAACCACTACGCCGTGGGCTGGGCGCACGCGATGTGCACTCCGTACCAGTGGACCAAGCAGGTGGCGAGCCACTACGGCGGAACGCGCAACGGCACCATCGTGCACTGGCCGGCCACGATCACTGCCAAGGGTGAAGTGCGCAATCAGTGGCATCACGTGATCGACGTGGCCCCGACCATCCTGGAGCTGGCGGGCCTGGCGCAGCCGCACACGGTGAACGGGGTCACGCAGATTCCGATGCACGGGGTGTCGATGGCCTACACGTTCAACGACGCTGCGGCGGCCGAGCGGCACAACACGCAATACTTCGAGATCATGGGCAACCGCGGTATCTACCACCGCGGCTGGACCGCGCAAACCCGTCACCGCACCCCGTGGGATGTGGTGAGCGCCGCACCCGACTTCAGCGACGACGTGTGGGAGCTCTACGACACCACGGTCGACTGGACGCAGTCGAACAACCTCGCAGCTTCGAACCCGGCGAAACTCGCCGAGTTGCAGCAGCTGTTCTTGATCGAGGCGACCCGGTACAACGTGATTCCGCTCGACGATCGTGCCGCCCAGCGCATGAACCCCGAGTTCGCGGGCCGGCCCACCATCGTCAAGGGCGATACTCTGCGCCTGTTCGAGGGAATGACGCGGCTCAACGAGAACGTGGCCATCAACGTGAAGAACCGGTCATGGTCGGTGACAGCCGAGATCACGGTACCCGACGACGGCAGTCTCGACGGCGCCATCGTGGCGCAGGGCGGCCGCACGGGCGGCTGGTCGTTCTTCGCCGACGCCGGGCGCATCGGTTTTCACTACAACTTCTGCGGGCTGCTGCGAAGCACGGCCCTCTCTGAGCAGAAAGTGGATGCCGGAACCCACCAAGTTCGCGCGGAATTCGCCTACGACGGCGGTGGTATCGGCCGCGGCGGTGACGTGACGGTGTTCATCGACGGCACATCCGTAGCGACGGCGCACGTGGAACGCACCCACCCGATGTACTTCTCGTTCGACGAAGGACTCGACGTGGGAATCGACACGGGCATGCCCGCCTACGAGGGATACACGGTGCCGAAGGGCGAGTTCACGGCGAAAATCGATTGGGCCGAAATTCACCTCGGCCTCGACGACCACTCCCACCTGATCGACCCCGAGGAGTGGCTCGCGGCGGCCATGCGCCACCAGTAGCCCCCGATTTGACGCAGAAGCACGCTATGGGGCGTCATAGCGTGCTTCTGCGTCAAACGGTTTGCGTGTTCACGCGAAAAGGGCCCGCCGAGCATCCGGAGATGACGGAGGACCCTTTCGCGCGTGCGCGGGTTATGCGGTGGTTTTGGTGAGCGCCTTTGCCTTGAGGGCGTCGTACTCGGTCTGGGTTATGGCACCCGAGTCGAGCAGGGCCTTCGCCTTGTGGATCTCGTCGGTGGGGGTCTGGCCGGCGACCTCGCGAATGTAGTTGTTCTGTGCCGACTGGGCCTGCTTTGCGGCGGCCTGCGAACGCTCGGCCATGCCGCGGCCGCGAGCGATCAGGTAGACCAGCGCCGTGAGGAACGGCACGAAGATCAAGAAGATCACCCAGATGGCTTTGTACCAGCCGTTCAGGGAGTGATCACGAAAGAGGTCACCGATGATCGAGAACAACATCATCAGGTAGGCGATGAAGACGAAGCTCCAGAAGAAAATGCCGATGACGTTCCAGACGTTGCTGAAAAAATCCATGGTGTACCCCTTTTACGTTGCGCCCCGGGTGAGACGCGGATGCTGCTGAGGCGACGAAAGTGCCGCGGTGCCGCACAGTGCGACGTTCTCAGTATGGCTGGTATCGCGAACGCGCTCCACACCTGAGCCCGCGCGGTGCGCTCGGCGTGCCGCGCGATGCGGGGAGCGCGGCAATCGTTCCGAGTGGTAGAGAGGAGCGGCGAGTCAGGCGAGGGAGCGAGCGCAGCGAAAGCCGATGTGTGTGGTGGCGGTGTCGTCGGCCTGAGGCGAGCGCGCGGCCGGCCGGTACCGCAGGCAGTACTCCGGAGCGCACAGGTGCGACCCGCCCTTGAGTGCTCGCCTGGGCATCCGCGACCCCGGTTCGGCGCTCGCCGCCCGCTGCAGCGCTTCGCGTTCCGCGTCGCTCGCCGCCCGCAGCCGCACTTCGCGTTCCGCGTCGGCCGCCGAGGCGCGTGTCCGGTCTGCGCGGCCCACAGCTGATGCGGTAGTCGGCGCCGCCAAATCCCGCCCGGCATCACTCGGGCTACACCCGCAGCCGCAGTCACACGCTTCGTCGGCGCTCGCGGGCGCAGCTGGCTCCGCCCCGGTCGCGCCGGTCGTACCGACCGTGCCGGCCGCCGCCGCCACCGGCTCGTGGCGCGCGGTGAAGTAGCTCGACGTCCACTCCCACACGTTGCCGATCATGTCGACGAGACCGTAACCGTTGGGCGCGAACGAGCCCACGGGCGCCGTTCCGCGCCAGCCCTCGGCCCCGGTGTTGAGGTACGGAAACCGCCCCTGCCAGCTGTTCGCCATCACCTGTCCGCCCGGGCGCACCTCGTCGCCCCATGCGTAGATGGTCTGCTCGGTGGCGCCCCCGCGCGCCGCATACTCCCATTCCTCTTCGCTGGGCAGCCGCTTGCCGGCCCAGGCCGCATAGGCCTGCGCGTCTTCGAAGCTCACTTGCGTGACCGGATGCTCGTCGAGAGCATCCGCCCACCCCGCCGGCCTGGCACCGTCGCCAAACGGCTCGCGCCAGGAGGCGTTTGGCCCCCACGCCCACCATTGCCGCCAATTGTCGAGCGGAACGGGCCCCGACGCGGGCACGAACACCAGCCCGCCCGGCACGAGATCGGCAGGGTCTGCGCCCGGAAAATCGGCCGGGTCGAGCGGCCGCTCGGCCACGGTGACGTACCCCGTCGCCTCGACGAATGCGCAAAACTGCGCCACGGTCACCGGATGCTCGTCGAGCTCGAACCCCGCAACATCCACTTCGTGCATGGGGCCCTCTTCGGGATAGAACGCATCAGACCCCATCAGGTATCGCCCACCAGGAACCGCAACCATTCGGCTCGGCGCCGCACCAGCGTCACCCGTGGTCGTCTCCAGCGAAGCTTCCATCGCACAATTCTGCCACCACCCGCACGCCCCCGACCACGCCAGACGGCTGGTCTCCTACGCTTCACCAGAAGAGGGAGGCGTTGCTGGCGGCAACGAGCGCTGAGGCCGTGTCGAGGGTGGTCGAGTCGGGCATCCGGGGCGTCGACGGCGTGCGACCGACAAGGTCAAGAAGAGAGCTTTGCTGATTTGGGTTCGCGGCGCGGGCCCGTGACGCTACGCTCGTTTTACGCGGAGCAGGCGTATCGCCAGAGCGCAGAGGAGGGTCGTGTGCGGGTTCTACCCGGGTTGACGCTGCGAAACACGGGCCGCGAAGCCCTAGCCGGAGTCACCCTGCTCGCCATCGCCGTGCCGCTGAACATCGGCTACGCCCAGATCGCCGGCCTGCCGGCCACGGCTGGGCTCTACGCCCTCATCGTGCCGGCCATCGTCTATGCGCTGCTGGTGTCGTCTCGTCAGTTGGTGGCGTCTCCGGATGCCGCTGCCGCCGCCCTCGTCGCCTCCTCCCTCGGCGGGCTCGCCGTAGCCGGCAGTCAGAGCTACCTCACCATGGCGTTCGCGCAGGCCATCATCGCCGGTGTTCTGTTCGCTCTTTGTTCTATCTTCAAGCTCGGATTCTTGGCGAACTTTCTCTCGAAACCCATCCTCATCGGTTTCGTCGGCGGCCTGGCGCTCGACATTCTGGTGAGCCAGGTGGCGAAGATGCTCGGCGTCTCGATCAACAGCGGCGGCGAATTCGTCGAGAAGCTGGGCGACCTCATCACGGGGCTCTCGACCACCAACGGCTGGGCGGTGCTCATCTCGGTGGCGTCGATCGCGGTTCTCGTTGTGGGCCGCCGTGTGGCACGGGCGGTGCCGTGGGCGCTCATCGTGCTCATCGTCTCCACCATCGTCACCGTGCTGGCAGGGCTCGAAGACGCCGGCGTGAAAGTGCTCGGCAAGGTCGACGCCGGCCCGCCGAGCTTCACCTGGCCCATTCTCGACTGGATCACCTGGCTGCAGCTTGTTCCGTCGGCCATCGCGTTGGTGCTCGTGACCATGGCCGAGGGGCTGCTCGTGGCGCGCAGCTACGGCGAGAAACACGGCTACCCCACCAGCCCCAACCGCGACCTGCTCGCGTTCGGCGCGGCCAACGTCGCAGCTGGGGTCTCGGGCGGCTTCACCGTGGGCTCGTCGACCTCACGCACAGCGGCCATGGATCAGGCCGGCAGCCGCACCCAGCTCCCCTCCATCGTCACGGCGGTGGGCACGCTGCTGCTCGTCATCTTCGGCACCGCGCTGCTCGAACACATTCCGTCGCCCGCCATCGGCGCAATCGTCGCGGTGGCCATCATTCCCCTCCTCGGCATCGCCGAGTTCAGGGTGCTCTGGCGGCAGCAGAAGTTCGAGTTCATCATCGGGGCCGTGTGCTTTTTGGGCGCGCTGTTGCTCGGGCCGATCGCGGGCATCGTCATCGCCTTCGTGCTCTCGCTGATCAACCTGGCTCGCCGCGCGGCGAACCCGGCCATCGATGTGCTGAGTGCCAACGAGGGAACGGGTACGTCGGTGCTCGACACGAGCGCTGCCCGTGCGGCCCGTTCTTCGGGCGCTGGTGGCGCTGCGGGCGGCGGTGCGGGCGGCGGCGCGATGACGGCTCCGGGGCTCGTGGTGCTGCGGTTCGCGGCGCCGCTGTTCTTCGCGAACGCGAGCGTGTTCGAGTCGGCGGTACACAAGGCGGTGTCGGCGCCTGGCGGTGGTGCGGCATCCGGAGCAGTAGGCAGCGGCACGAACGACGGCACCAAGACCGGCACCAACGGCCGCACAAGCGGCGGCACCAACGGCGGCGCAGGCATCGCTTCGACTGCGCCCGCAGCAGCGCCCGTCGAACACCTCGTGCTCGACCTCGAAGCGGTCACCGATCTTGATGTCACGGGGGCCGAGAGCTTCACCAACACCCGCGCCTGGCTCGTCACCCAGAACGTCACGCTCGCCTACAGTCGCCTTCGCCCCGACCTCGAGGCGAAACTCGATCACTACGGTTTGCTCGAAGGCGTTACGGTGTACCCAACGAACCGGGCGGCGATAGCCGACCTGGCGACCGCAGGGCCCGCCGCGCCCGCCGGTGTTTCGGCAGAGAACTAACAGGAGACCGACATGGGTTCAGCAATCGGCAGCATTCTGCCCCTTGCGCTGGGCATCGCCATCAGCCCGATTCCCATCATCGCAGCCATTCTGATGCTGCTCTCGCCCAAGGCGCGCGGCACGAGTCTCGGGTTTCTGCTCGGCTGGGTGCTCGGCATCATCGTGGCAGTCGTCGTTTTCACGTTGCTGTCGTCGCTGATTCCGGCCAGCTCAGACGGGTCGAAGCCCACCGCCGGCGTCATCAAGCTCGTGCTGGGGGCTGCGCTGCTGTTCTTGGCGGCTCGCCAGTGGCGCTCACGGCCCAAGGGCGATGCCGAGCCGGCATTGCCGAAGTGGATGACCGCCATCGACACCATGACAGCCGGCAAAGCTCTCGGGCTGGGCTTTCTGCTTTCGGCGCTGAACCCCAAAAACCTGCTGATGGGTGTGGCTGCCGGCGTGGCCATCGGCGCAGCAGGAGTCACGGCGGGCGAGGCGACCCTCACCATCGTGATCTTCGTGGTGATTGCGGCGTCGACGGTCGCGATTCCGGTGATCGGGTACCTCGCGGCGTCGTCGCGCATGGCCGCGCCACTTCAGGCGCTGCGCACCTGGCTGGTGCACAACAACGCAACGGTGATGAGCATTCTGCTGCTCGTCATCGGGGTCGTCGTCATCGGGAAGGGTCTGGAGAACTTCTGACCGCACATTCTCGCGCCCTGCGCAAACGCTCAACTCACTCAGTACGAAACTGCACGATCGAAACCGCACCACCGGAAAACTAGGAGTACACAATGGCAGATTTCGAATACGGCCCCGTCGAGATGCTTCTCATCGGGTTCGAGGGCGATCGCCCCGGGCCCGCTGTGGTCGAGGCGATCGGCGACCTCATCGAGGGCGGCTTGGTTCGTCTGCTCGACCTGACCTTCGTCTCGCGCAATGAGCTGGGCGAGGTCAGCACCATCGAGATCGAAGACGTCTCAGACGAATACGGCTTCGGTGGCGTCGAGCTCGAAGCAACCGGTCTCGCGGCCGATGAAGACATTGCAGAGTTCGCCGAGGCGATTCCGCCCGGAACGTCGGCGGCCCTGGTGGTCGTCGAGCTGGTGTGGGCCAAGCACCTCGCGTCGAAACTCGCTCAGTCGAACGGTGTCGTTCTGGCCTCTGAGCGCATCCCGGCACCCATCGTGAACGCGGCGCTCGCCGAAGTCACCGACTAGTCAACCGAAACCAAGGAGTCACATCATGATGATGAGAAGAATGGGCCGCCCCGGCCTCATCGGCCTCGCCGCTCGCACAGCCGTCGTCGCGGGAACTGCCACCGCGGTCTCGGGCGGAATGCGCCGCCGCAGCGAAGAGAAACAAGAAGGCCAGGCCGAACAGCAGCAGTACGAGGCTCAGCAGCAGCAGGCGCAGATCGATGCCGCCGCCGCAGCTGCGGTCGCCGCTCAGACGCCCGCAGCTGCCGCAGCCCCGGCCGCGCCTGCTGCCCCTGTGGCTGGTGGCGAAGACGACGTCATCGCGCAGTTGCAGAAGCTCGCCGGGTTGCACTCGCAGGGCATCCTCTCTGACGAGGAGTTCTCGGCCGCGAAGGGCAAGCTGCTCGGCATCTGAGCCGCCGCGCTGCGCTCGACCACCGCACAAGGTGAGAACGGACGGAGCAGAGCGAAACGAGGCCTATACGGTCGCACCTTCGCTCTGCTCCGTAAGTTCTTCAGTGCGCGAGGAGCTTGCGTGGGTCAGGGGTGCGTGAGCCAATACGCGGCGCCGAGCAGGGGCGCGTCGTCGAGCAGGTGCGAGGCGCGCAACGAGATGGCTGCCGCGCGCTCCGGGTAGGCGGCCGCGATGCCCGCGCGAAAGGGGGGCTCGAGAATGTTCCACGAACGCGAGATGGAGCCACCCGCCACGAGTACGGCGGCGTCGAAGGCGTCGATCCAGGGTGCCAGAGCGCTGCCGAGGGCGAAGTACGTGGAGTCGAGCAGGTCTGTGGCACGCTGATCGCCGGCGCGACTGCGCTCAGCGATGGTTTTGACGGTGATGGTTTCGCCGGTCATCCGCTCATACCCGGCGATGAGTGCACGCGTCGAGACGGTCTCTTCGAGCGGCCTGCCGTCGATGCTGAGCAGGTGAGCGGTACCGTTGGTTGGCACATCGCCGCGGGTTTTTACGGGCACGCCGTGGTCGAGAAACGATGAGCCGACGCCGGTGCCAAGCGTGATGCAGACGGCGCGGTCGAAGCCGACGGCCTCGCCGTAGACCCATTCGCCGATTCCGTATGCTCCGGCATCATGAACGAAGCGGATGCGATCGGGCGCGGTGTCGAGGCGTCTCGCCAGTTCGCCGCGCAGGTCGACGTTCGCGAGCTGCTCGAACTTGCCCACGTTGTCGAAGGTGCCAACGCCCCGCTCGAAGTCGAACGGATCGGGCATCGCGATGCCCCACGATGCGCCGGCTATGCTCGTCGGTGGGCTTGCACCGGCAGCTTCGGCGGCACCGCCACTGGCGGCGCCAGCGCCAGCACCAGCGAGCTCGAGGCACGCCGCCGCCCAGCCGCCCACGATCTCGTCGACCGACCCGTGCGGGTCGATGTCGCGGTGCGCCCGCGCGAGCACCGTGCCGCCGAGGGTGAGAGCGGCCGTGATGTGGCTGCCGCCGATGTCCATGACGTGAACGGGCAGGTCGTGGGGCATCGAGGGGCTCTCAGGCTTTCGTCGAGGTGGTTGGTGCGGCGCTACGACGCTCGAACGATCATCCGGCGACCTGAGAACAGTACCAAAACGAGAATGAGTCGCGCGGCCTCGCGCCTGAGCCCGGCGGTCGCGCCGATTCTCGCGCTGGTGCGAAAGTGCGAACATCCATCCTTCAGTGCGAAATATTTCTGGCGAATCTAGACAAGTGACGTAATGAAGGCGTTGGTTTGCCATCTCTCTTGTGGAGCCTTCCTTACATCTAGCACACCCTGCGCTATCGATCGGTGGCTCTATCGGTTGAGCCAGAGGGAATTCTGTGTCGAAAAAATTCAAATACGTCGCCATGTGCGCGGCACCCGCGGTGGTAATCGGGCTGTTCGCTGCCGTCTCGGGCGGCATCGCTAGCGCCGGGGCCGTTTCTGCGGGAGGTGGCGACCAGTCGGTCTATGAAGGCGCTGGTCCCGCCCTCACCGCCGTGGGTATGGCCCAGTCGTACTCCGGCGATGGCCGTTACACCGTCTTCGAGTCAGATGAAAAGCTGACACCCGATGCGGCCGGCGATCTGCGCCACGTCTATCGCCGCTCCGCCGCCGATGGCAGCCTGGTCTTGGTATCGAAAGACGTTCGAACCGATCAGCCCGCGGGCGCCTCGTACAATGCGTCGATCTCGCACGATGGCAACTGGATCGCGTTCGAAACCACAGATCCCGGCGTGTTTGCAACCGACCCGCATCCGGGTGGCGCTTCGCAGATTGCGCTCGTCGACATGTCGACGGGCAAGATCACTCAGGTGTCGGCTCCAAAGGGCTTGTTGCCTGACCCGGTCACCGGGCAAGTGCCCGACCCGACGTCGGGCGGCAATACGAATCCGATGGTGTCGGCCGACGGCAGCCACGTCGTGTTCAGCTCGGCGCAGGCGGGCATGAGTGACAAGGGAGTGCCGACGACCTCGATGCAGACGATCGAAGAATACGATCGGGCATCCGGCCACATCACGAATATCACGGGCGGTGTCAACAAGACCAGCGGCAAGGCAGAAGCGCCCAACGGCCCGAGCGACGACGGAGTGCCTTCGGCCGACGGCAGATATGTCGCCTACGACTCGGTAGCCACGAACCTCGGTGTCGCGCAGACGAACGCCGACGCCCCCGACGCAACCGACCCACGCAGCTTTGTCTACCGCTGGGATGCGCAGTCGGGTTCGAGCGCGCTGGTGAGCGTCTCTGACGCAAGCTCGGGCGCCGTCAAGGCCGACGACACGTCGTATCTGCCCACCATGTCTGCCGACGGTGGCAAGGTGGGCTTCATCTCAGGAGCCACCAATCTGCTCGGCACCGGGGATGTCAAGAAGACGGTTAATCACATGACCGACGCCTACGTGCGCACGATGAGTGCGGGTGTGACGCATCGAGTGTCTCTTGCTCTCATCGACGAGGGTTGGCCGACCGTTCCCGACTCGGCCGGTCGTAGTCCTTCGATGACGCGGATGCGGGGGTGGTTCGAGGCTCAGGTCTCGTCAACCCGAATCAGCCTTTCGGCGGATGGGTCGAGCGCCATCGTCACGTCGATGTCGCCGCTGCTCGCCATCACGGGTGCGTGCGCCGGCTGCCAGAAGTTCGCCGACGACAATAGTGCGCTCGACGTGTACGACGTGCGTCTGAATGCGGATGCCCAGCCGGAAGACGTGCGGCCCATCAGCATGAAGCGCACCAACCAGAACACGTACACGACCGAGGTCGGTCTGCTTGTTCGGTCGTCTAGCACCGGCGGAGGTGACTCGGTCGCCGACGGAAAAACGCCGACCACCGACGATGGCAGTCTTGTCGCTTTCGCATCGCAGGCCGGCGATCTTCGCGGAATGACCGGAGCGCAACAGATCTCGTCGAGCGGGCCTCCTGCCAACCTCTCGACCGAATTCTTGCCGGTGTACGTCGATGGTGGCGTACCGGATGGTCACACTGAACCAGTACGCACGTTCACTGTCGAGACGAACGCCTTCAACTCCCACCTGCACATGAATCCCGCGAACCTGGCGTCGCTGACGCTGAACCCGACCGCGCTTACGCAGTATGAGACACGCGCCGATGTGTTGCCAGAGCTCGATAATGCTCCGGCGCTAGCGAAGCCGACCGGCCAGTGGACGAACTCATGGGTGGCCCCCGGTGGCACCGCCGTCTATGACGTTTCGGTGACAGCGACTGCCGCGGGATCTGCCGAGGTCACCTTCGACACCGCCGGGCTGAAACTCGACAAGGAACTACTTATTCCCGCCACTTGGACCCGCGCGAAGAGTGACGCGCCCGATGAACTCACCTACACGACCACCACGATGCACGCTGGTGATACGAACGAATTCTCGCTGCAGTTCGCTCAAGACACGTCTTATCTGGCTCAGTCGACGAACATCGTCACAACGGTGAACAACGATGTCGAGACAACGATCACCTCTCCCATCGACATTCGGCCGGCGCCTGTCGCTTGCATCGTTCCGCCCAAGCTCGACCCGGTAGTCGCTGGCGTCTCGTCGATTCTGCCATCCACGCAGTGCACGGCGGCTCTGCCGATCTTCGCGTCGGCCGGGCATGGTTCGGTCACCGTCGATTCGAAGTCTGGACTCGTGAAATACACTCCCGATGCCACCTATGTCGGTGCCGATAGCATCACGTTCACTACGCTCACGTGGTACGGCCGCACAAGTGTGCCAGCGAGCATCCCGATCACAGTTGCCCCACCGCCCGCAGTGAAAGACGACAGCTACTCGGTAACTGCTGGCCAGACGCTGAATATCACGGCCGCCAATGGCGTGCTCGCGAACGACTCGATTCCAGCCGGAACCGACCCCTCGCTGTGGCGTATTCAGCAGGGGGCGACGCCGCCAGCGCACGGCACTCTTACCCTCGACGCGGCCACCGGAGCGTTGATCTTTGCGCCAGAAGCGGGCTACGTCGGTGACACCTCGTTCAAATACATCGTGACCGGCTCCGGTCGTTACGACGGCATCAAAACCGGCATCGTCACGGTGACGATCCACATCACTTCTAAGTAGGAAATCATGAAATCACTACATTCGATTGGGCCTCGGCATTCGGCTCTGCGGCCCACCTCGATGCGTCGCCGTGCACTGGCGCTGGGTATCGCAGCCTTAGCGGTCTGCTCGCTGATGACGTTCGCCGGTCCGTCGGGCGCACACGCGGAAGCGTGCACGAAGGGGCAGCCGCCCCGCACCCTGGCGACCGACGATTCATCTGCGATCGAAGTGCAGTCGTGCCTGAGCGGGGAATGGGTCTCTGTCGGCACAGTCAATGCCGCGCCAGATACTCTGACGATCAACGAGACAGTACAAGACCCGAAGGAGTCGAAATACGGCATCAATGTCTCGGATTTCTTCGACCTCAAGAAGATCGACCCGTACGCAATCATCACAGCGTTCAAGAATGTGGCTTCGGGGGTTGTGACACTTACTGATGCCGAGAAGCTCAAAGAAAAAAAGGACCTCGCTCAGCAAAAGGCGCAGGCGCTCTTGAACAGACAAGACACGCGGGCGAAAGACGCCTGTCGCACGAGATCAGTCGCGTATTCGGCGCTCAAACTGCTTGCAGGCGGCCAGGCCGGGTGGCTTCCCCCTGCGAGCACGGCTCCAGCGGGCCAGCCGTCTCAAATAACGTATGCCTTCGCTGCCGACGTTCCTGACGATGTGAAGGCGACGATCTTGAATGCCATTTCGCAATACCCCGACGCGGTGCGATATGAAGACGCAGCGGCGCTCTACCCCGAACAGATCGTGCCCCACGACCCATCCGATTCGCGTGCCCCGACCATTACCTTCACCGCGAATGCGGTAGACGACGACACTGCTGCAGAAACATTCATCGGCGAGTCGAGCGGAAGTCGCCTTTCGGGCGGTCAGCGATGGGTCAGCGGCAGGGTGAATATCGTGCCCGGAAAAGACACACCAATGGCAGTCGGGCACGAGATCGGGCACGTTCTGGGTCTCGATCACGGCTCAGACCTCGACTCGACGATGTTCGCGGTGTTGCCGACAAACGGTCACGCTGGATCGCCGTGGACTCCTACCGGTGACATGGAGGGGCCGGAGGATCAGGCGTTTTCGGCGTGCATGTTTCTTCCGCCCGTGACTCCGACGCTCTGATGGCAGAGCTTCGGGGCGCGCGAGTGCGCTCAGGCTCACGCCCAACTTCTCCGATTGCCTGCGGCGCTCGTGGCGCGCGTCGCGGGCACGACCATCGTGCCCATCGAAGGGCCGCCCATCGAGTGGAACCTCAGCTTCGTGCGGCGGTCGACCACGCTCCCGGGCCCGGCGGTGACCGCATTTCTCGCGCTGGTGGAGCGGCGCCGAGTCTCTGGCATATAATGAGGAGTAATCAAGTAGAGGAAAACAGGTCATCGTGTACACAACTGCTACAATCGACCCCATGGACTCGGTGACATCGTCAATCAGCGCTCGCGAGCTTCGGGCCGACCTCTCGGCGATTGTCGGCCGTGTGTCGTTCGGCCATGAGCGCATCGGCGTGACCCGCAACGGAAAGCTCGCTGCCGTGGTGATCGGAGTAGACGATCTCGAACTGCTGGAGCGCCTTGAAGACGCGAATGATCTCGCCGCGTATCGCGCTGCTCGCGCCGCGGACGATGGCGTTCGGCTGACCCTCGACGAGGTTCGGGCACTCGCCGCTCACGAAGGCGCCGCTCACGAAGGCGCCGCTCACGAAGGCGCCGTTCGCGAATCAAACGACGGGTGACGCGGTACGTCGTCGAGTTCACGACCGCGGCCGCAAAACAGGTCGTGAAGTTCGACCCTCCAGTTCGGCGCCGGGTGCTCGCAGCGATCGAGTCGTTGGCGGTAGAACCGCGCCCGCAAGCATCGACGAAATTGGTCGGAGAAGACGTCGCGTGGCGCCTGCGGGTCGGCGACTACCGCGTCATCTACGATCTTGTCGACGAGCTGATGACAGTGACGGTGGTGAGGGCGGCGCATCGTCGCGAGGTCTACTCGGGTTGAGGGCGTCGAGCTGGCCCGCGAACGCGGCGCCTCGCCTGCAGGCGGGCGTCTGCAAGGCTCCCGCACGGATGGCAGGAATGAAGCGAAGAGTGGCTCGTCTGCCATTTCGGAGGTCGCCGGTCTGCGCAACGATAGGTGCATGACGGCGTTCGGTGGCGATGAGAAGGGCCGGGCATCCGCTCGCCCGAAGGCAACACAAGCAACGCCGCTGCCAGACTCGCCAACGGCAACGTCGCCAACGGCAACGTCGCCTCATGAAGACGAGGGCAGGCGGCGACCGGGCACCGCGCGACAGGGCACGGTGGGGCTCGCCCAGGGCTCGGCGCTGTACATCGCTGCGGTGCTCGGAACGGGCATTCTCGTGCTGCCTGCGCTCGCCGTTCAGGTAGCGGGGCCAGCGTCGATCGTTGCCGTCGGCGTGCTCATCGTGCTGTCGGTGCCGCTCGCCGGCACGTTCGCGGCGCTCGCCGCACGGCATCCCGATGCGGGCGGGGTCGCCACGTTCGTGCGGCTCGCGCTGGGGCGCACAGCAGCACGGATGACCGGGTACTGGTTCTTCTTCGGCGTCTCCGTCGGCACGCCCGTCGTAGCGCTGCTCGGCGCTGAGTACGTGATCGCAGTGCTCGGTTCGCCCTCGTGGGTCGCCTTCGTCGTTGCGCCCGTGCTGCTGGTGCCGTCGTTCATGCTCAATGCGTTCGGGCTACGGCTTTCGGGTCGGGTGCAGCTCGTGCTGTCGGGGTTGCTCGTTGCGGTCGTCATCGGGGTCGTGGTGGTCGCGGCGCCCGCCGGTCAGGCGTCGAACTTCGAGCCGTTTCTGCCGCACGGCTGGGCCGGTGTGGGCGTGGCGATCAGCCTTTTCGTCTGGGCGTTCGCCGGCTGGGAGGCGGTGACCCATATCGCCGGGGAGTTCGTGAACCCGCGGCGCACTATTCCGCGCGCCACCGCCATTGCGGTCGTGGTCGTGGGTGCCGCGTATCTCGCGCTTCAAGTGGTGTCGGTCGGCGTGCTCGGCAGCGCGGCGGGCACTAGTTCGGTGCCGCTGCTCGACCTGGTTTCGGGCGCCGCACCGGTCTGGGGGCGTATTGCCGTGGCATCCATCGCGGCCATTGTCGCCCTCGGCGTGCTGAACGCGTACGTCGGCGCCTTCGCCAAGCTCGGCGCTTCGCTCGGGCGCGACGGCGACCTGCCGCGCTGGTTCGGGCCGGGAGCCGAGTCGGGCGGACTCCCGCGCCGCGCGCTGCTGCTGGTGGCCGCCATCGCGAGCGTCGACTATACGCTGATGGTGCGCTCGGGCGGAGCGCTCGCCCCGTTCATCCTGGTGCACACGAGCTGCATGGTGGCCGTCTACGCCCTCGGGGTGGTGGCGGCGCTGCGGTTGCTTCGGCGGTATTCGGTGGGCTGGTGGATGGCCGGGGCATCCACTCTCTTAGTCGCCGGCCTACTCGTGCTGGCCGGCCCCAACCTGCTCGCGCCCGCCATTCTCGCGGCAGCCGCCCTGCTCGTGGCGGCCATCGCGGCGCGGCGCGCCCGCCCGCGCCCGGGCCGCCGCGCGGCTTCGCCCGCTATTGCGTCCGCGGCCAACCACGCGGCCGCGGCCACCCTGGCAGCGACCTCGACGACCATCGCGGCCACCACAGCGCCCGCTGCCCCGACCGCAGTCGCGGCCACTCCCGCCACCGCGACACGACCACAGAGAAAGTAGGCTCAAGCACATGTCACGCCGATTCATCGACCTCAGCCACACCATCACCGAAGGATTGGTGACCTACCCGGGGCTGCCTGCGCCGACCTTCACCTCGCATCTCACCCGTGAGGCGTCGCGCGCCAACTACGCGCCCGGTACGCAGTTTCAGATGGACATCATCACCATGATCGGCAACACGGGCACCTACCTCGACAGCCCCTTTCACCGGTACGCCGACGGGGGCGACCTGTCGACCCTCGCGCTCGAGACGCTGGCTGAGCTGCCGGCCGTCGTGTTTCAATTTCCGGGCGTGGCCGGCACCTCGCTCGACGGGCCGGCCCCCGAAGATCAGTCGGAATTCGCCTTCGATGGCCGCGCCATCACGGCCGACGCGTTCGGCACCGAAGACCTGCGCGGCACGGCCGTGCTGCTCAGCACGGGGTGGGATGCTCTGTTCGGCACCCCCGAATACGCCACCGGGGCGCCTTATCTCAGTGAAGACGGCGCTCGGGCGCTTGTCGAGCGCGAAGTGGCCCTTGTGGCCATCGATTCGCTGAACATCGACGACGCGTCGGCGGCGTCGGGCGGCACCAGGCCGGCGCATTCGTTGTTGCTCGACGCGGGCATCCACGTGGTGGAGCACCTCACGAACCTCAAGGCGTTACCCTTTCGCGGCGCGCGGTTCACTGCAGTGCCGCCCAAAGTCAAGGGATTCGGCACCTTTCCCGTGCGCGCCTTCGCAACCGTAGACGGCCCCTGACTCGCCGCTCGGCCGATGATGCTCAGGTAGCGAAGGCGGTGGCGGCGGGCGCCGGGGCCTGCAGACGAACCACCTGGGTGCCGGTGGCGGCGGTAACGTTGATGCAGTGAGTTCAGAGCCGAAGACCGAGTTGGGCGGTGGCCCGTCAGATGACGAGGCCGCGGGCAACGAGGCCATGGGCAACGAGGCCATGGGCAACGAGGCCACGGGCAACGGGGCCGCGGGCATCCTGAGCCGCCCCTACCGCTGGGTCACCGTGGGCATGCTCGCGATGATTCTGCTGACGGCGTTCGAGGCGCTCGCGGTCACCACGGTGATGCCCACGATCAGCCGCGAACTCGACGGCGGCACGCTCTACGCGCTGGCATTCTCGGGGCCGCTCGCCATCGGCGTGGTGGGCATGGTGGTCGCGGGAAACTGGTCTGATCGCAGCGGCCCGCGCCGCGCCATCTTCGCCGCTGTGTTCACCTTCGCGGGCGGCCTGCTCATTGCCGGTCTGGCCGTCAGCATGCCCATGCTGGTGCTCGGCCGCCTCATCTCGGGGCTCGGCGGTGGAGCACTGACGGTCGCCTTGTTCGTGCTGGTCGCGCGCGTTTTTCCCGAGCGGCTGCACCCCCGGGTGTTCGCTGCGTTCGCGGCCGCCTGGGTCATTCCGTCGCTGGTCGGCCCTCTCATCGCCGGAATCGTGGCCGAGACCGTGGGCTGGCGCTGGGTGTTTCTCGGTGTCGTGGTTCTTGTGCTGCTGGCCATGTTCATGGTGGTGCCGGTGATGCGCGGCTTCCCTTCGACGAAGGCAACTGAGCGGTGGCAGATTTCGCGCATTCTGTGGTCTGGTCTCGCGGCGGCAGCCGTGCTGATCGCGAGCCTGGCCGGTCAGGTGAATGGCGCTTTCGTCTGGGTGTTGTCGATCGGTGCTGTCGTGGTGGCCATGGTCGCTTTGCGACCACTGTTGCCGCCAGGAGCATTGCGCGCGGCCGCAGGGCTACCCGCGATCATCCTGCTGCGTGGCATCGTGGCCGGCGCGTACTTCGCGTCTGAGACGTACTTGCCGTACTTCTTCACCAGCCAATACGGTCTGACGCCGGCGCTGGCCGGGCTCGCGTTGTCGGTCGCCGGGCTCTCGTGGGCGGGGGCTTCGTGGGCGCAGGGCAAGTACTCGGCACGCATCAGTGACGTGGCGAGCATCCGTGTCGGCACGCTGCTGGTGTTGTTCGCGATTCTGGTGGCACTCGGATGCTCGGTGTTCGCCTGGCCCGCCGCCTACGCCATCGCGGGCTGGGTGTTCGCGGGGGCTGGCATGGGTGCGATGTATCCGCGCATGTCGGTGGCGATGCTGCGGCTCTCGGCGCCAGAGAGGCAGGGATTCAATTCGTCTGCGCTCTCCATCTCCGACTCGACGGGCGCGGCCGTGGCGCTGGCGCTCACCGCTGCCGTCTTCGCAACCCTCGGCGGTGGCGCTGCCGGAGCGTCGGCCGGCTCGCTCGACACCGTCAATGTACTTGCATTCACCGGGTGTTTCGCCTTGTCTGGCGTGCTCGCGCTTGGTGCGCTGGTGTTGAGCGGGCGCGCTCGCTCGTAGTGCCCCGCGACACGCCGAGAGGTTCAATGTCGGTGGCTCTGTTTAGAATTTTTTCAGGGTGGCCGACTTATCCACAGATCGCGATTCGGTGGCGGTTTTTCGCGGAATTACCTGTGGATGACGGTTGTTGAATAAGTGTGGAAAGTCGACGAAACCTGTGGAAAATTACATCGGTGTAACTACTTCATCTAGGGGTATGTTCAGAACCTGACAACTAGATGTAGTGTTGGATTCCCGGCACGGCGTTACCGAGTCGGCAATGATTTTCACCAGTTTTGTGACATCAGTTGTGATGAATGAAAGGCGCTAACTCCATGGCAATCACGGTTTACACCAAGCCCTCCTGCGTACAGTGCACTGCGACCTACCGCGCCCTCGAGAACAAGGGCCTCGAATTCGAGATCTTCGATGTTTCCGTCGACGAGAAGGCCCTCGCGGCCGTCAAGGAGCTGGGTTATCTCCAGGCTCCCGTCGTCATCACTGACGACGACCACTGGTCGGGTTTTCGCCCCGACAAGATCGCCGAGCTGGCAGCTCGCGTGGCGTAATCGTTTTCACTTGATTGACGTGTGCTTGTGACGAATCTCGTCTATTTCTCTTCGGTCTCAGGTAACACACACCGGTTCATCGAGCGGCTGGGGAAACCCGCTCATCGCATCCCTATTTATGCTCGGCAAGAGCAGCTTCGGGTCGACGACCCGTACGTGCTGATCTTGCCGACCTACGGGGGCGGAACCAACGGGGGAGCAGTCCCGAAGCAGGTGATCACGTTTCTCAACGATGAGCACAACCGGTCGCTCATTCGGGGCGTCATAGCAGCAGGTAACACGAACTTCGGCGAGGCCTACGGTCTTGCGGGCGACATCGTTGCGCGCAAGTGCAAGGTGAACACCCTCTACAGGTTTGAAGTATTCGGTACGCCCGACGATGTCGAGGCCGTAACAACAGGATTGGATGAATTTTGGAAAGCACACTGATCGAGGCGCCCGCGGCGGTATCGGCCCTCGACTATCACTCGCTGAACGCGATGCTGAACCTCTATGACGCCGACGGCAACATCCAGTTCGACAAAGACAAAGAGGCGGCCAAGCAGTACTTCCTGCAGCACGTCAACCAGAACACCGTCTTCTTTCACAACCTGAAAGAGCGGCTCGACTACCTGGTTGAGAAGGAGTACTACGAGCAGGCCGTGCTCGATCAGTACTCGTTCGAGTTCATCCAGAAGCTCAACGACCTCGCGTACTCGAAGAAGTTCCGCTTCGAGACGTTCCTCGGGGCGTTCAAGTACTACACCTCGTACACGCTGAAGACGTTCGACGGCAAGCGTTACCTCGAGCGCTTCGAAGACCGCGTCGTGATGACCGCCCTCGGCCTGGCCGACGGCGACGAGACGCTCGCGATCAACCTCGTCGAAGAGATCATCGGCGGCCGCTTCCAGCCGGCTACCCCCACCTTCCTCAACACGGGCAAGGCGCAGCGCGGCGAGCTCGTGTCGTGCTTCCTGCTGCGCATCGAAGACAACATGGAGTCGATCTCCCGCGCCATCAACTCGTCGTTGCAGCTGTCGAAGCGCGGCGGCGGTGTCGCGTTGCTGCTGTCGAACATCCGTGAGGCCGGTGCGCCCATCAAGCAGATCGAGAACCAGTCGTCGGGCATCATCCCCGTGATGAAGCTGCTCGAAGACTCCTTCAGCTACGCCAACCAGCTCGGCGCTCGTCAGGGTGCGGGTGCGGTGTACCTCAGCGCTCACCACCCCGACATTCTGCGTTTTCTCGACACGAAGCGTGAGAACGCCGACGAGAAGATCCGTATCAAGACGCTGTCGTTGGGTGTCGTCGTTCCCGACATCACGTTCGAGCTCGCCAAGAACGACGAAGACATGTACCTGTTCTCGCCGTACGACGTCGAGCGCGTTTACGGCGTGCCGTTCGGCGACATCTCGGTCACCGAGAAGTATCGCGAGATGGTGGATGACCCGCGCATCCGTAAATCGAAGATCAAGGCCCGCGAGTTCTTCCAGACCCTTGCCGAGATTCAGTTCGAGTCGGGTTACCCGTACATCATGTACGAAGACACGGTGAACAAAGCGAACCCCATCAAGGGCCGCATCAACATGTCGAACCTCTGCTCGGAGATACTGCAGGTCAACACGCCGACGACCTACAACGAAGATCTGTCGTACGACTACATCGGCAAAGACATCTCGTGCAACCTGGGCTCGCTGAACATCGCGCTGACGATGGATTCGCCTGACTTCGGTCTCACGGTCGAAACCGCGATTCGTGGCCTCACCTCGGTGTCGAACCAGAGCCACATCTCGTCGGTGCGGTCGATCGAGGCGGGCAACGACCGTTCGCACGCCATCGGTCTCGGCCAGATGAACCTGCACGGGTACCTCGCTCGTGAGCGCGTCTTCTACGGCAGCGAAGAGGGCATCGACTTCACGAACATCTACTTCTACACGGTGCTCTTTCACGCGCTGCGGGCCTCGAACCGCATCGCCATCGAGCGTGGCGAGGTGTTCGACGGGTTCGCCGACTCCACCTACGCGTCGGGCGAGTTCTTCGACAAGTACACCTCTGCGTCGTGGACCCCGTCGACCGTCAAGGTCGCGTCGCTGTTCGACACCGCGTCGATCCATATTCCGACGCAGGCCGACTGGGAAGAGCTGAAGGCTTCTGTTCAGGCCCACGGCATCTACAACCAGAACCTGCAGGCCGTACCCCCGACCGGCTCGATCTCGTACATCAACAACTCGACGGCATCCATTCACCCCATCGCGTCGAAGATCGAGATTCGCAAAGAAGGCAAGATCGGGCGCGTCTACTACCCGGCTGCGTTTTTGACGAACGACAACCTGGAGTACTACCAGGACGCGTATGAAATCGGCTACGAGAAGGTCATCGACACCTACGCTGCGGCGACGCAGCACGTCGACCAGGGCCTCTCGCTGACGCTGTTCTTCCGCGACACCGCGACCACCCGCGACATCAACAAGGCGCAGATCTACGCGTGGCGCAAGGGCATCAAGACGATCTACTACATTCGCCTCCGCCAGATGGCCCTCGAGGGCACGAGCGTGGAGGGCTGTGTTTCCTGCACGCTGTGATGCGTTCATATTGGATTGAGGAGTGAGTTGTGGATGATGTCTTAGAGAGGCCGGCGTACGTCGGTTTCATCGGCGTCGTCTACGGCTTTCGCCTCGAAACCTCGGGTGAGTTCCGCTATGTCGGAATGACTTCCACGAGTATTAGACGGCGAACCCAGCAGCACTTCAAGAATGCCGCGGCAGGCCGGAAGACCGCCTTCTACGATTGGTTGCGCAAGGCATCCGAGCAGCACGTTTACGTAGAGTCGTTGGAGGTCGTCACCTCTTCTCTCGACGATCTCGCGAGATCAGAAGTGGCGTGGATCGAACGTCTGAAAGCGGGCGGACACCGGCTGCTGAATCTGGCGGAGGGTGGCAAAGGCCCGAACGGATACGTCTGGACCGGCGAACAGAGAAAGGCCGCGGCGATCCGTGCGACTGGTCGACCGGGATTGCATCGCTTCGGGCCAGACTCGCCGATGTTCGGAAAGCACCACAGCGAGGAGCAGAAGGCTCGCTGGTCGGAGATTCGCAAAGGCTCGATCACTGGCGAGAAAAACCCCAATTACGGCAAGTTCGGGCAAGATCATCCAGGTTACGGTCACACGATGTCTGCTGAATCGAAGGCCGCGTTAGCTGAGCAGCGGCGAGGTGCGGGCAACCCGAACTTCGGCAAATCGCCCAGCGCTGAGACGCGTGAAAAGGTTTCGATCTCTCTTCACCGGTTCCACCACACCAACAAGGGCGTAGTGAAGCCCGAATGCCGTCACTGCGTCGATGACGCGGCACAGAGTCCCACCCCACCGACCGGAGAAAATCCCAATGGCTGAACAGCTTCGACTGGCCCGCAATGTGCAGGCCATCAACTGGAACAAGATTCAAGACGACAAAGACGTCGAGGTGTGGAACAGGCTCGTCAACAATTTCTGGTTGCCCGAGAAGGTTCCGCTCTCGAATGACGTGCAGTCGTGGGCCACGCTGACGCCGGCCGAGCAGCAGCTCACCATGCGGGTATTCACCGGGTTGACGCTGCTTGACACGATTCAGGGCACGGTGGGTGCGGTGTCGTTGATTCCGGATGCTCTGACCCCCCACGAGGAGGCGGTGTACACCAACATCGCTTTCATGGAATCGGTGCACGCCAAGTCGTACTCGTCGATCTTCTCGACGCTGTCGAACACGAAAGACATCGACGAGGCGTTCCGTTGGTCGACCGAGAACCCCAACCTGCAGAAGAAGGCAGACATCGTTCTCGACGATTATCACGGCAATGACCCGCTGAAGCGTAAGGTCGCGTCGACCCTGCTCGAGTCGTTTCTCTTCTACTCCGGCTTCTACCTGCCGATGTACTGGTCGAGCCGGGCGAAGCTGACGAACACGGCTGACCTCATTCGTTTGATCATCCGCGACGAAGCAGTGCACGGCTACTACATCGGCTACAAGTTTCAGCGTGGTCTCGAGCGGGTCGACCAGACCACGCGCGACGAGATCAAGGACTACACGTTCTCGCTCGTCTACGACCTCTACGAGAACGAGACGCAGTACACGCAAGACCTCTACGACGAGGTCGGGCTGACCGAAGACGTGAAGAAGTTCTTGCACTACAACGCGAACAAGGCGCTGATGAACCTCGGCTACGAGCCGATGTTCCCGAAGACGGTGACCGACGTGAACCCGGCCATCCTCTCGGCCCTCTCGCCCAACGCCGACGAGAACCACGACTTCTTCTCGGGCTCGGGCTCCTCCTACGTGATCGGCAAGGCGGTCAACACCGAAGACGAAGACTGGGACTTCTAGGCACCATCATCGTCCGGCTATTGACATGATTGTTTCCATAGAGAAATAATTGTGTCATTAGCTGACGACCTGCGGATGACCGGGGCCCCGAACATGAACCTGAGTGAGCCCATTACATCGGTGGTCACAACACTCGAGGGTCAGGCGTTTCGCGTGCTCGCGCACACCACCGAACCCCTGACGGGGTCTGCCATCGCGCGCCTCTCTGGCAGCGGCTCAACGGTGGGCATGCGGCTCGCTCTGGCACGACTGGTTGAAAACGGTGTCGTCGACGTTCGTAAGGTGGGCCCCTCTCTTGTTTACACGGCTAATCGCGACCACGTCATGTGGCCGGTGATCGAAGCGCTTGTTAGCTCGGCAGACTCGGCGATGGAGCGCCTCCAAGCGGCTGTGGTGAATTCGTTGGAGATGCAAGACTCCGATTCGATATCGGTGAGAGACATATCGCTCGCTTTCTTCGGCTCAGTGGCGCGCGGAGAAAGCACGGCCGCGAGTGATGTTGACGTGCTGATGATACTTCCGAGTATGACAATCGATGAGGTCACTGCGCCGCTCGTGGACATCGTGTCTTCGACCATCGCTCGTGCCACAGGAAACGTGTGCAACGTCTACTGCCTCACGCGCGAGCAACTCACGGAATTGATAGCACGCAACGATGCGATGATCGCCTCATGGCTGGCTGATGCTCGAACTTTCAACGGGTCAGACGTTAAGCGACTCATTCGCACCTTGTCGTCGGCGCGCACTGGAGATCGACTGTGAGATAATCTGAGCATGGCTCGCTTTGCCGACATGACCCTGGCTCTCGTTCGTCAGCGAGCCGGAGCCGCTCACGAGTTTCTTCAGGTGGCCGAAGAACGGATAGAACTCATTCGCGCTGATTCTGGCGAATCGGCGGAAGCTCAGGTTGCCGCGTCGAATGCTATCAACGCGGGAATCTCCGCGTGCTATGCGATTTGCGGCAAGACACTCGGTCAACGCGCGAACGATGGTGACCATCGCCTAGCGGTCGATTTGCTCGGGTCGGTGAAACCCTCGGGCGCCCAGCTCGCAATGCGCCTGCGTCGACTCCTTGCCGATAAAAGTGAGCTCCAATATGGAGGCTATTGTTCTGCTGCCGTGGCGAGGTCGATGACCAAAGAAGCTCGAAAGCTGGTGGAGGCGATGGCTGACTTCGGTATCAGCTAGTCAGCCGCATCCGCAGGTGCGTCGGTAACAGCGCCCGGCAGGGGCGCGACGTAACGGCTCGCTACGGTGCCCTCGTCGAAGGGGGCGTCGATGCCGGTGCGGAAGGCGGGCTCGTCGAAGGCGATCAGCCAGCTGACCGGGCCGCCGGGCGCGAGACCGGGGTAACCCGCCATTTCGTTGTCGCCTGGGGCGATCACGACGCCGGTGGGTTCGCCGACCCAGCCCGACTCGGGCGAGCCTGACACCACCACGAGCGCCCCGACGCCGACGGAGTCGGGCAGGGAAAAGGCCGTAGCCGGGCGTTCGGCTCTGTTGCGACGGTTGCTGCCGAACATGACCATTCCTTCGACGTTGGGGCAGAGCCGAAAAAGGAGTTTCGGCACTCCCCACCGTAACCGCATCGCGCGTCGGCGGGCAGTGCGAGATGAGCGGCGCGCCGCAGGCCGGGTAGGGCAGGATAAAGACATGAGTCCATCGTTGAACGTCGTTGTCGCGCCCGATTCGTTCAAGGGAAGTGCGAGCGCCGTGCAGGTGGCAGCCGCCATTGCCGGGGGCTGGGGCGAGGTGCGGCCAGGCGACACGGTCGTGGTGCTGCCGATGGCCGACGGGGGTGAAGGAACGATCGACGCCTTCGTGCTTGCCGTGCCGGGTGCCGTGCGCATACCGGTGACCGTCACGGGGCCAGACGACCGCCCCGTCACCGCCGAATGGTTGTGGTTGCCGCCCGCACCGGGTGACACGGGCACCGGCGGAACAGGCGTGGTCGAAGTCGCGAACACCAGCGGCATAACGTTGCTCGACGAGCTTCGGCCGTGGGATGCCCATACCACCGGTTTTGGTCAAGCCATCGCCGCGGCGCTCGACCACGGCGTCGACAAGCTCTTACTCGCCATCGGCGGCAGCGCCTCGACAGACGGTGGCGCGGGTGCCCTGACGGCGCTCGGCGCACGCTTTCTCGATGCGACCGGCGCACCCGTTGCTCCCGGCGCGCGCGGGCTTGCCGCTCTGGCCAGAGCCGACCTCCGCGGTTTGCGCCCGCTTCCAGTTGATGGCGCCCACGTCATCACCGACGTCACGAATCCCTTGCTCGGCGAGAACGGTGCCGCCGCGGTGTTCGGGCCTCAGAAGGGCGCCGATGCAATACAAGTACACGGGTTGGATGCCGCACTCGCCACCCTCGCACGGGCCCTCGGTGCCGACCCGTCGCTCATCGTGGTCGCCGACGCCCCGGTAGACCTCGCCGAGTGGTCTGAGGGCGACCTCGGTTACCTCGCCGACCCTCTAACCGGCGAGGCGGATTCTGACGTTCCTCCCCCCACCCCGACCGACCCCGTTGGTTCGGCCGACACGGCAGCACCCGCCGTGGCACATGCAACGCCGGCCGCATCCTCGCCGCCCGCGGCCGCCGCGCCCGCTCTCGCTCCCGCACCCGACGTCACCGCACCGGGCGCGGGAGCCGCGGGCGGCACCGGCTTCGGGCTCGCGGCGTGGGGAGCGAGCATCCACCCGGGCGCAGACGCAGTTGGCACAGCTCTCGGGCTGCCGGCCCAGATCGAGCGCGCCGACGTGGTCATTACCGGCGAGGGCCGTTTTGACAACCAGTCGGCGGCGGGCAAGGTCGCGAGCTACGTGCTCGGGTTGGCGCGGCAGTACGACGCGTTCGCACTGCTCGTGGCCGGCAGCATCGAAACCGACCCCGACGACTTCGCCGCCTCTGTCTCCTTGACCGAGCTCGCTGGGAGCGCAGAAGCTGCTATCGGCAACCCCAAACCGTTTCTGTGGGCGGCAGGCCGCGCGCTCGCGAAAGGCGACGCACGAACGTCAGGCGAAGCGTCATAAGCTCCCGCCCCACCCCACCCCGCCCCCACCAAACCACAAGCCCACCCCACCCGACCCCACCCCACAAAGCTCTGCCACACCCCCCAGCCGAAGGAGCGCAGCACGGTGCCCATTCTGATCACAGCTGAAGAGCTGAAGTCGCTCATCGAATCACCCGAGACGGTGCGCGTGCTTGACGTGCGCTGGCGTCTAGGCGGCCCCGAGGGGTACCCCGAGTATCGTGCCGGGCACATTCCCACCGCCGTCTACGTCGATCTCGAAACTGAACTCGCGCGGCACGGCGAGCCGCACGAAGGGCGCCACCCGCTGCCCGATGCCGCTGACCTGCAGGCTGCGGCACGGCGCTGGGGTCTGAACGACGGCGAAACCGTCGTGGTTTATGACGATCTGAAGAATCTGTCGGCCGCACGCGCCTGGTGGCTGCTCACGAATGCCGGCGTGGCCGACGTTCGACTTCTCGACGGTTCGCTTCGAGCCTGGAAAGAGGCGGGCTACGACGTGGCAGCGGGCGAGGCCGAGGGCGAACCGGGCACGGTCACGCTCGCGTACAGCGCAGAAATTTCGCTGAGCATCGAGGAGGCGGCCGCCTTCCCTGAGACCGGTGTTCTGCTCGACGCCCGAGCGCCCGAGCGTTTTCGGGGCGATGAAGAGCCCATCGACCCCGTCGCGGGGCACATTCCCGGCGCGCGAAACGCTCCGGCGACGGCGAATTTCGACTCATCCGGCCGTTTTCTCAGTGCCGAGCAGCTGCGAGCTCAGTTCGAAGCAATCGGGGTGAGCGAAGACCGACCGGTTGCCGTCTACTGCGGCTCCGGTGTGTCTGCCGCGGCCGACGCGGTGGCCCTCACCATCGCCGGTTTCGACCCGGCTCTCTACGCAGGGTCGTGGTCGGCGTGGTCGAACTCACCGGGAAGACCAGTTGCCACGGGCGATTGAGGCTCAACATGTGACTGTCACATGAATTTTCTGAGAAATGTGACAGTAACATCGCGCTAGCCACACGCCGCTCAGCCGAGGAGCATAATTGACGCAGAACACGATGTGACCGTGCACATCGAATTGCATCGAGTTCGGGCAGGGCAGAACCACCGAAAGAGCCGAATTCGAGTCAGAACGGGCAGATCGTGGCAAGTGATGCGCAGACCGGGCGGGCGCCGAGCATCCGCGATGTGGCCCGCCTCGCCGGTGTGTCGCACCAAACCGTTTCGAGGGTGCTGAACAACCACCCGAGCATCCGTGTCGAAACCAAAGCGCGCGTTCAGCAGGTGATGGATGACCTGCAGTACCGCCCGAACCGGGCCGCTCGCGTGCTTGTCACCAGCCGCACTCGAACCATCGGCGTTCTGGCTGCCGCCGCCACTCAGTACGGGCCTGCCTCGAGCATTCAAGCGCTCGAGAAGGCGGCTCGCGCTGAGGGATACTTCGTGAACACGACGAATCTCGACGGCACAGACCGAGCGTCGATCGAACGCGGCCTCAACCACTTGCTCGACCAGGCGGTAGAAGGTCTTGTGGTTATCGCGCCACAGGTTCGAGTGTTCGAGACCTTTCACGACATGAACATCTCGCTGCCCTTCGTGACGCTGCAGAGCACCGGAACCACCGAACATGCCCTCTCGGTCGACCAGATCTCGGGAGCGCGCCTGGCCACCCGGCACCTGATCGAGCTGGGTCACCGCAGTATTTACCATCTGGCCGGCCCGCAAGACTGGATTGAAGCCGAAGCCCGTATGCACGGCTTTCTCACCGAGCTCTCGGCCAACGATGTGCCGGCGACAGCGCCGATTCTCGGCGACTGGACGGCGGAGTTCGGCTACTACGCCGGCCGCGAGCTGCTGCGTGTGCGCGACTTCACAGCCATCTTCTCGTCGAACGACCAGATGGCGTTGGGGCTGATTCACGCCATCCGCGAATCCGGCCTCGATGTGCCTCGCGACGTGAGTGTGGTGGGCTTCGACGACATTCCTGAGGCGGCTCATTTCTGGCCGCCGCTGACCACAGTGCAGCAAGACTTCGGCGAGCTCGGCCGCCGAGCCATTGCGCTGCTGCTCGGCAATATCGACGATCAGGGCGCGTCTCCGGCCACCCTGGTTCCTGACCTCATTGTGCGAAAGAGCACCGCGCGCCCCGCTTTCTAGGCGCGACCGATGCCCATTGCCCGAGCGTTGCCCGAGCGTTTTCGGGCGGTTACAGAAACGTGACCATCTCGGGTTGACATGCGTGCGAGACGTAAGGCAGCATAAGTGCAGCCAATGTGACCGTTCACATAACGTTCGCACGCGGCAATTATGTCGTTTCGCGCCACGAACGCCAACGAGCTTTTCATTCGCAATCAGACAAAGGAGTTTGCCCGCGTGAATGCTGTGCCCACCACCGAACGTGCCGCCGACCAGGAGGCATCTGGCCTCGTCGACGAGCGCTACGTGGTCGGCGTCGACTACGGCACCCTCTCGGGCCGTGCGGTCGTGGTTCGCGTATCAGACGGCGCAGAACTCGGTTCGGCCGCCTTCGCTTACCCGCATGCGGTGATGGATCGAATCCTCGCGCGCAGCGGGGTCACATTGCCGCCCGATTGGGCGCTTCAGGTGCCGAGCGACTACGTCGACGTGCTGAAGCACGCCGTTCCAGACGCCATCGCCGCAGCCGGTATCGACCCCGCAAACGTTGTGGGCATCGGCACCGACTTCACGGCCTGCACCATGATTCCGACGCTCTCAGACGGCACACCGCTGAACGAGCTACCGGAGTTCGCCGATCGCCCGCACGCCTACGTGAAGCTGTGGAAGCATCACGCCGCGCAGCCGCAGGCCGATCGAATCAATGAGCTGGCTGCCGTGCGGGGCGAATCGTGGTCGCCCCGCTACGGCGGCCTCATTTCGAGCGAGTGGGAGTTCGCCAAGGGCCTGCAGCTTCTCGAAGAAGATCCCGAAATCTACGACCGCATGCAGCACTGGGTCGAAGCCGCCGACTGGATCGTCTGGCAACTCACCGGCACCTACGTTCGCAACGCGTGCACGGCCGGCTACAAGGGCATGCTGCAAGACGGCGAGTACCCGAGTCGCGATTTCTTGAAGGCACTGAACCCCGGGTTCGAGACCTTCGCCGAGACCAAGGTGGCGCACCAGATCGGCCAGCTCGGCGCATCCGCTGGCCGGCTGAGTGCCGAAGCGGCCGCGCTCACCGGGCTGCCCGAGGGCATCGCCGTGGCGGTCGGCAACGTCGATGCGCACGTGACCGCGCCAGCAGCTCGTGCCGTGAAACCGGGTCAGATGGTCGCCATCATGGGCACCTCGACGTGTCACGTGATGAACTCCGACCGCCTGGTGGAGGTGCCGGGAATGTGCGGCGTCGTCGACGGCGGCATTGTCGACGGGCTGTACGGCTATGAGGCCGGCCAGTCGGGCGTCGGCGACATTTTCGCCTGGTTCGTAGAGAACCAGGTGCCGGCGAGGTACTCCACTGAAGCCGCCGCCGCAGGCCTCAGCGTGCACCAGTACCTCACCGAGCTGATCGCCGGCCAGCCCGTTGGTGGCCACGGGCTGGTCGCGCTTGATTGGGCGAGTGGCAACCGCTCGGTGCTCGTCGACCACGAGCTTTCGGGGCTCGTACTCGGCACCACGCTCACCACTCGCACCGAAGAGATCTACCGCGCTCTGCTCGAGAGCACCGCATTCGGCACCCGCAAGATCGTCGAAACGTTCACGGCCGCTGGCGTGCCCGTCACCGAGTTCATCGTGGCCGGCGGCTTGCTCAAGAATGCCTTTCTCATGCAGGTCTACAGCGATGTGCTCCGGATGCCCATCAGCACCATCGCGAGCGATCAGGGCCCGGCGCTGGGCTCTGCCATTCACGCCGCCGTGGCGGCCGGGGTCTACCCGAACGTGCTCGCGGCCGGCGAGGCCATGGGCAAGGTGAACACGAACGTCTACCAGCCGAACGACGAGGCGGCAGACGCCTACGACCGGCTCTACGCCGAGTATTCGCTGCTGCACGACTACTTCGGTCGCGGCGCGAACGACGTGATGCACCGCCTCGCCGCGCTTCGCCGCGAAGGATTCGCTGCGGCGTCAGCCGGCGCCGCCAGCGTCGGCGCGGGCGGCACCGATCTCGACAGCCTCGAACAGCAATCGCTCGAACCCGAACCCGAGCACAAACCCGAACACAGCGCTGGTGCAACCGCACAGAGCATGGAGGCCGCGAAGTGAACTACGGCCCCGAAATCGAAGTGGCCATCGCCCGGGTGCGCTCTGACGTGGCACACCTGCACGACGAGCTCACCAAGTACGGCCTGGTCATCTGGACGGGCGGCAACATCTCTGCCCGTGTGCCCGGCGCCGATCTTTTCGTGATCAAGCCATCAGGCGTGAGCTACGACGACCTGAGCCCCGAGAACATGATTCTCTGCGACCTCAATGGTGTCGTCATCGAAGACACCCCCGGCAGCCACCGTTCGCCCTCGAGCGACACCGCCGCGCACGCCTACGTCTACCGAAACATGTCGCACGTCGGCGGTGTGGTGCACACGCACTCCACCTACGCCACGGCCTGGGCGGCGCGCGGCGAAGAGATTCCCTGCGTCATCACTGCCATGGCCGACGAATTCGGCGGCCCCATTCCGGTGGCGCCGTTCGCCATCATCGGCGACGACTCCATCGGCGTCGGCATCGTCGAAACGCTCACCGGCCACCGTTCTCGTGCGGTGCTGATGCAGAACCACGGTGTCTTCACCATCGGCACGGATGCCCGTGACGCCGTCAAAGCGGCCGTGATGGCCGAAGACGTGGCGCGCACCGTGCACATCGCCCGGCAGCTCGGCGAGGTGAAGGTCATTCCGCAGCCGGCCATCGACGCGTTGTTCGATCGCTACCAGAACGTCTATGGCAAAGCACCCGTCACGGCACTGCCGTCGGCAGCGGCGAATCGGGGCGCACCCACCGGCGGCCGGTCTGGCACGTCGGGCGCGGCCAAGCGGGCCGCATCCACCTCTACCGGCTCTGGCCAGGGCAGGAAGTCGGCACGATGAGCACCTCGATCACGCCCGACCTCGCTTCGTTCGAGGTGTGGTTCTTTACGGGCAGTCAGAACCTGTACGGCGACGAGACCCTGCGTCAGGTGGCCGAGCAGTCGGCCGAGATCGCCGCGACCTTGCAGGGTTCGACCGATATTCCGGTGACCGTGGTGTGGAAGCCGGTGCTGAAAGACTCCGAGTCGATCAAGCGCGCCGTGCTCGAGGCCAACGCGAACGACCAGGTCATCGGCCTGATTGCCTGGATGCACACCTTCAGCCCCGCGAAAATGTGGATCTCGGGCCTCAACGCCCTGCAGAAGCCCCTGCTGCACCTGCACACTCAGGCGAACGTCGAGTTGCCCTGGGCCGAGATCGACTTCGACTTCATGAACCTGAATCAGGCGGCGCACGGCGACCGCGAGTTCGGCTACATTCAGACCCGCCTCGGTGTCGCTCGCAAGACCGTCGTCGGTCACGCGACGAACCCGGCCGTCACCGCCTCGATCGGCACCTGGTCGCGCGCTGCCGCGGGCTGGGCGGCAACCCGATCGCTGAAGCTCGCCCGGTTCGGCGACAACATGCGCTACGTCGCAGTGACCGAGGGTGACAAGACCGAGGCCGAGCTGCGGTTCGGCGTGCAGGTCAACACCTGGGGAGTGAACGAGCTCGCGCAGGCTGTCGCTGAGGCGACGGATGCCCAGATCGACGCCCTCGTCGCCGAATACCTCGAGGCATACGACGTCGCCGCCGAATTGCTGCCCGGCGCACCCCGTCACGACTCGCTGCGCTACGGCGCCGCCATTGAAATCGGGTTGCGATCCTTTCTCGAGGCGGGAGGCTTCGGGGCGTTCACCACGAGCTTCGAAGACCTCGGAGCGCTTCGGCAGTTGCCGGGTCTCGCCGTGCAGCGGCTGATGGCCGACGGCTACGGTTTCGGCGCAGAGGGAGACTGGAAGACCGCCATTCTGGTGCACGCCGCCAACGTGATGGGTTCGGGCCTGCCCGGCGGGGCGTCGCTGATGGAGGATTACACCTACGACCTCACGCCCGGCGCCGAGCTGATTCTGGGCGCTCACATGCTCGAGGTCTCGCCGTCGCTCACCACCTCGAAGCCGTCGCTCGAAATTCACCCGCTCGGCATCGGCGGGCGCGAAGACCCGGTTCGGCTCGTCTTCACGGCCGACTCGGGCCCAGGCATCGTGGTGGCCATGAGCGACCTGCGTGACCGCTTTCGCCTCGTGGCGAACGTGGTCGAGGTTGTGCAGCCGACAGCACCGCTGCCGAAGCTCCCGGTGGGCCGCGCGGTCTGGAAGCCCGCGCCCGACTTCGCGACCAGCGCCGCGGCCTGGCTGACGGCCGGCGCCGCGCATCACACCGTGATGTCGACGGCAGTGGGCCTCGAAGCCTTCACCGACTTCGCCGACATCGCGAAAACAGAACTTCTCGTCATCGACGAGAGCACAAACCTGCGCACGTTCGAACACGAAGTGCGTTGGAACCAGGCCTACTACCGCTTAGCCGGAGGCCTGTGATCACAACTGAAAACGGCAATAAACACAGCACGAGCGCACCACCTTCACACAGCACACCTGCTGACGACGAAGTCATTCACATCAAAGAAAAGGAAATACTGTGAAGAAAAAAGTAGTTCTTTCCCTCCTGGCCGCCGGGGCCATGGTTATTTCTCTAGCTGCCTGCTCGAGCGGCGGCTCTTCAGGTTCATCGACCAGCTCCGCTGGGGCCAACGCAGGCGGGCTCATCGGTGTGGCCATGCCCACCAAGTCATCTGAGCGCTGGATCGCTGACGGCAACAACATCAAGACCCAGCTCGAGGCAGCCGGTTACACCGTCGACCTCGAGTACGCCGAAGACGACATTCCCACCCAGGTCAGCCAGCTCGAGAACATGATCACCAAGGGCGCAAAGGCCCTGATCATCGCCTCGATCGACGGCACCACGCTGACGAACACGCTGCAGAACGCCAAAGACAACAACATTCCCGTTATTGCCTACGACCGACTGATTCGTGACTCGGAGAACGTGGACTACTACGCGACGTTCGACAACTACAAGGTCGGCGTCGAGCAGGCTACCTCGCTGCTCACCGGTCTCGGCCTGGTTGACGCGAGCGGCAACAAGACCGCGGTCAAGGGCCCGTTCAACGTCGAGCTGTTCGCCGGTAGCCCCGACGACAACAACGCGACGTTCTTCTTCAACGGCGCAATGGACACGCTGAAGCCGTACATCGCTGATGGCTCTGTCGTGATCAAGAGCGGCCAGACTGACTTCAACACCGTGGCAACACTGCGTTGGGACCCGGCTACCGCTCAGGCCCGCATGGAGAACATCCTCACCTCGACGTACTCCGACGGCTCGAAGGTCAACGGCGTTCTGTCACCGTACGACGGTCTGTCACGAGGCATCATCTCGGCTCTGACGTCGGCTGGCTACACGGCCGCCGACATCCCCATCATCACCGGTCAAGACGCTGAGATCGACTCGGTCAAGGCCATCAACGCCGGTGAGCAGTACAGCACCATCTACAAAGACACTCGTGAGCTCGCGAAGGTCGCTGTTGCCATGGCCACCGCTGTTCTGAACGGCCAGACGCCTGAGACGAACGACTCGAAGACGTACGACAACGGCAAGAAGGTCGTTCCGGCTGAGCTGCTGCAGCCTGTTGTCGTCACCAAAGACAACATTCAGAGCGTGCTGATCGACGGTGGCTACTACACCGCGGCACAGGTCAACGGCTAGTTCGTAGCACCCGAAGAGCGCTGACCCGGCCCGTCACCACGGGCCGGGTCAGCCGCCCTTCATCACCCCGAGCAGCACCAACCCCGAGCATCCGTACCTACCTAAGGGAGAGATATTGTGACCACCAATATCCTGGAAATGCGTAACATCACCAAGACCTTTCCGGGCGTGAAAGCGCTTCAAGAAGTCACGCTCGACGTCGCCCGCGGCGAAGTGCACGCCATCTGCGGCGAGAACGGAGCCGGCAAGTCGACGCTCATGAAAGTGCTGAGCGGCGTCTACCCCTTCGGTACCTATGAAGGCGACATCGTCTTCGAGAACGAAACGATGGAGTTTCGTGACATCAGTGACAGCGAGGCCGTAGGCGTCGTCATCATTCACCAGGAGTTGGCGCTCAGCCCCTACCTCTCTATCGCCGAGAACATCTTTCTGAACAACGAAATCAAGGGCTCATTCGGCCTGATCGACTGGAACAAGACCAACATCGAGGCATCGAAGCTGCTCGCCAGGGTGGGCCTTCGTGAGAACCCCACCACGAAGGTGCGCGACCTCGGCGTGGGCAAGCAGCAGCTCGTCGAGATCGCCAAGGCGCTCTCGAAGCGGGTGAAGCTGCTGATTCTGGATGAACCGACCGCCGCCTTGAACGACGAAGACAGTGACCACTTGCTCGACCTGATTCTCTCGCTCAAGGGCCAGAACATCACGTCGATCATCATCAGCCACAAGCTCAACGAGATCAAGAAGATCGCCGACACGGTGACTGTGATTCGCGACGGCAAGGCCATCGAGACCATTCCGAAGGTCGACGTCACCGAAGACCGCATCATCAAAGACATGGTGGGTCGAGACCTCGAACACCGTTACCCCGACCACACGCCGCACATCGGCGAAGAGATTCTTCGGGTAGAGAACTGGACGGCCTATCACCCGCAAGACCCCAACCGCGTGATGGTCGACAACGTGAACCTCAACGTGAAGCGCGGCGAGATCGTGGGTATCGCGGGGCTCATGGGCGCGGGGCGAACCGAATTCGCCATGAGCCTGTTCGGGCGGTCGTACGGCACTAAGATCTCGGGCCAGGTCTTCAAGAATGGCAAAGAGATCAAGACCCGCACGGTGTCAGAAGCCATCGACAACGGGCTCGCCTACGCCACGGAAGACCGCAAGTACTACGGCCTGAACCTCATCGAAGACATCAAGCGCAACATCTCGATGGCGTCGCTGAAGAAGCTCGAACGCGGGGGGCTGGTCGATGACAACGAGGAATACAAGGTCGCCGACGGCTACCGCAAATCGATGAACATCAAGGCGCCCTCGGTGCTCGCGAAGGTCGGCAAGCTCAGCGGTGGCAACCAGCAGAAGGTCGTGCTGAGCAAGTGGATCTACTCCGACCCCGACGTGCTGATACTCGACGAGCCCACCCGCGGAATCGACGTGGGTGCGAAGTACGAGATTTACACGATCATCAACCGCCTCGCCGCCGAAGGTAAGGGCGTCATCGTGATCTCGAGCGAACTGCCCGAACTCATCGGCATCTGCGACCGCATCTACGCCATCGCCGAAGGTCGCATCACTGGAGAAGTGCCGATCGCAGAGGCCACTCCCGAAACGCTCATCAAATACATGACCATGGAAAAGGAACGAATCTGATGTCTGATCTCGAGACGAAGCCGGCAGACGACACCGCCGCCGGTGGCCGAGTTAACCCGGTCGACAACAAGTTCACCCGCTCGCTCAGCCACGTGCTCAGCGACCTGGGCAAGAACGGCATCTTCATCGCCCTGATTCTGGTGGTGGTGGTGTTCGAGATTCTGACCAACGGGGTGCTGCTGCGCCCGCAGAACGTATCGAACCTCATCGTTCAGAACGGCTACATTCTGATTCTCGCCATCGGTATGGTGATGGTCATCGTGGCCGGCCACATCGACCTGTCGGTGGGTTCGGTGGCGGCGTTCGTCGGTGCGCTTTCGGGTGTGTTCGCCGTGAACATGGGGCTGCCGGCCTGGCTTGCCATTGTGCTCTCGCTGCTCATCGGGGCGGTGGTGGGGGCCTGGCAGGGCTTCTGGATCGCCTATGTCGGCATACCGGCGTTCATCGTGACCCTGGCGGGCATGCTCATCTTCAGAGGGTTGACCCTCGTTGTTCTGGGCAACCAGAACATCGGCTCGTTCCCCGACTTCTACCGCGCACTCGGTAACGGGTTCTTGACCGATGTGTTCGGCAAGTACAACATCGACCCGCTGTCGATCGGTGTCGCCGTCATCGCGATTGTGCTGCTGGTGGTGCAGTCCATTCGCACTCGCCGAGGTCGTCAGAGCTACGCACAGGCGGTGGAGCCGCTCGGCTGGTTCGTCGCCAAGTTGGTGCTCGTGAGTGCTGCCGTGTTGCTGTTCGCCTACGCGCTGGCCACCTTCAAGGGCATCCCGGTCACCCTCATCGTGCTCGCGGTGCTGATTCTGATCTACGGCATCGTCATGAACCGTTCGGTGTTCGGCCGGCACATCTACGCCATCGGCGGCAACCTGCACGCTGCCGAGCTCTCAGGCATCAAGACCCGCGTGGTGACGTTCTGGCTGTTCGTGAACATGGGCTTCTTGGCAGGGCTCGCCGGTCTGGTGTTCACTGCCCGACTGAACCTCGCAGGGCCGAAGGCCGGTGACGGGTTCGAGCTCGAGGCCATCTCGGCAGCGTTCATCGGTGGCGCTGCGGTGACCGGTGGCGTCGGAACCATCGGCGGTGCCATCGTCGGTGGTCTGATCATCGGTGTGCTGAACAACGGTATGTCGATCATGGGTATCGGCATCGAATGGCAGCAGGCCGTGAAGGGTCTCGTGCTGCTGCTGGCCGTGGCGTTCGACGTGTACAACAAGCGCCGCTCGGGTGGTCGGTAGATCTCGTAGTCTGAACGGATGCCCGTGCCCCGAGTGATGCTGCGGCTGAGATCTGTCTCGGCGCGGTCGTCGGCGGGCACGGGCGTCCGTCATGTCTCGATCGACGTCGGCGCGGGGCAGGTGCACGCGCTGCTCGGCGAGAACCTGTCTGGTGCGTCAGAGGTTCTCGCGGTCATCTCGGGCTACCTGCCGGCGCCCGACGGAGTGCTCGAGATCGACGAGCGGGTGCGCAATTTTCTTGGGCCTTCGGGGCCCGCTGATGCGGTGGCGGCCGGGGTCGGCCTGATTCGGGGGCCGGCGGCGATTGTGCCGCACCTCTCTATTGCCGAGAACGTGTACCTGGGGCACGAGAAATCGACGCGGGGGTTCATTCGGTTTCGCAAGCTCTACGCTGACGCGGGGGCGCTGCTCGAGCAGCTCGGCGACCCGCACACGCTGAACCCCGCGTCGATGGCGTCGACGCTCGACGCGGGCGGGCGACGCCTCGTGGAGTTGGCGCGGCAGCTCGCCTCCGAGCGGCGGGTGGTGCTGCTCGATGAGGCGTTCACCGGGCTGGATTCTCGGCAGCTCGCCGTGGTCGTATCGGGTATTTCGGGGCTCGCGGCCGCTGGGGTCACCGTGGTGCTGGCGACGCACCGCATCGACGTGGTGCGGCAGGTGGCGTCTGGCGTGACGGTGCTGTCGCGGGGTGAGGCGGTGGCGACGCTGGCGCTGCGCGGCGGGCAGGGCGGCCGCGCTGCGGGCGGTGGCGGTGCTGCTGGCGGTGGCGGTGGGGCTGCTGGCGGTAGCGGCCGCGGTGCGGGCGGCGGTGGCGGCGGCGGTGCGGGTGCAGGTGGTGGTGGCGGTGCTGCTGGCGGTGGCGGTGCTGCTGGAGTGGGTTCGGGTGGGTTTGGGTTGGCCAGCGGTGAGGGCGCTCAGGAGAGCTCGGTCGACGCGCTGGTGGAGTTGATGACGGCGCATGTTCCGGTGGTGCGGCGGCCGGTGCGGGAGCGGCTCGATGACGGGCCCGAGGTGCTTGACGTGCGAAAGTGGAGCGTGTGCCACCCCGCGAACGCGGCGCTCGAAGTCGTGCACGGGGTGTCGTTGACGGTGCGCCGAGGCGAGATCGTGGGGCTGGCCGGGCTCGAAGGGTCTGGCGTGGCGGAGTTCGGGCTCAGCCTGTTCGGGCGCTCGTATGGGTCGGCGGTGTCGGGCGAGGCGGTGCTGGGCGGGCATCCACTTGTCGCGAAGAACCCGCAGGAGGCGGTCGCGGCGGGGTTGGGATTGTCGACCGAGGCCGACCTGCGGTATGACCTTCAGCTGATCGGGGGAGTTCCGTCGCGGGTGACGCCGTCGGGGATCGCGCGGTTGGCGCGGCTCGGGTTGGTCGATTCGAATCGTGATTACCAGACGGCGGCGCCGGCCTTCGGGCTCGGCGGTATGTCGGCGCTGCTCGGGCCGCGGGGTGGTGCTGCGGGTGGAGCTGGTGGTGGTGGTCATGGTGCTGCGGGCGGGGCTGGTGGTGGTGGTGCTGGTGCGGCGTCACGATCGGGTGCGGGCGGCGGTGGCGGTGGTGTCGGGCCGGGTTCTGCGCGAGGTGCGGCGGCCGGGGCTGCGGGTGGGCATCGGCTGGCGCTCGAGGCGTGGCTGAGTCTGCCGCTGGGGTCAAGGCCCGCGATGGTGATTCTCGATCACCCCACGAGAGGGCTTGTGGGCGGTGCGATCGAGCAGCTGCGCGACCTCATCTTCGAGCTCGCGGCCGGCGGCACCGGCGTGCTGCTGGCGTCAGACGACCTCTCGGAGCTGCTCATCATGACCTCTCGCGTCTACACTTTTGCCGACGGCGCGGTCACCTGGTCGGGCCCCACCGACGGCGCGACCCCCGCGTCGCTCCTGCGTCACATGGTCGGCGGGCCGCCCGCCCCCTGACACCGCAACCTGCTGGCTCTGCGGGCGGGCGCGTGACGTGCGGATGGCCTGCGTGCAGGCAAATGGGCCGCGGATGCAGCCGATGCGGATGGTGTGTGACGCCGGTCGTGGCCGCTCGTCGGAGTGGGTGGTTGGCGTGCAGGCGAATGCGGCGGGGTGTGGCCGGGTGCGGGTCGTGTGGGGGGTTGGTCGTGGCCGCTCGCGGGTGCGGGTGGCTGGCGTGCAGGCAAATGCTCCGGGGATGTGGCCGAGGGCAGGTCGTGTGCGGCGTTGGTTGTGGCCGCTTGCGGAAGCGGATGGCTGGCGTGCAGGCAAGGACGGCGTGGATGGTGGCGGGGTGCGGGTCGTGTGGGGTGTTGGTCGTGGCCGCTTGCGGAAGCGGATGGCTGGCGTGCAGGCAAGGGCGGCGCGGATGGTGGCGGGCGTCTAGTTCTGCGCACAGCGTGGTCGGCGGGATGCGGCGGCGTGTACGTCGCATCCGGTGTTGGTCGCGGCAATTACCGGGCCGCGAGCTACCAGTCGCATAGTGCGCCGCAGGGGCGGCGGCGCACTAAAGGTTTGTAGCCTGCAGCACTATGCCGTTGCCGTCGGGGTCGTCGAAGGTGACGAAGGTGCCCCAGGGGGCGCGTTCGGGGGCGCTGATGGTCAGGCCGTGGGTGCGGAGGCGTTCGATTTCGCCGTCGAGGTCGTCGGTTTCTAGCACGATGCCTTTGGTCGATCCGGGCGGCATTGTGTCGAACCAGGTGACGAGTGTGATGGCGGTTTGCGATCCGGGTGGGGAAACGAGCATCCAGCGCATATCGGGGCTCATCTGCACGTCGCTGACCAGGTCGAAGCCGAGCGTGTCGACGTAGAAGTCACGAGCCCGATCTTGATCGCTCACCGGAACCGAAAAGAGCTGAACGTGCGTGATGGTCATGCCCACATCATCCGCGCCGCCGCCCGCGCGGGTCAACCTCTTCGGCGCGTTCCGTTTGACGCAAAAGCGCCTTATGAAGCCGCTTTGGGGGCCTTTGCGTCAAACCTGCGGTGCCGCGGGATGGCCCGGGTGGCGTGGACAGGGTGCGAGGGCAGCGTGAGGAGGGTGCGAGGGCGTGTGAGGGCGGCGTGAGGAGGGCGCGAGGGCGTGTGAGGAGGGCGCGAGGGCGTGTGAGGGCACCATACCGAGAGCGCGAGGGTGGCATGGGGAGGGCGCGAGGGCGTGAGGGCGCCATGCCGAGGGCGCGAGGGCGTGAGGGCGCCATCGCGGGGCGGGGCGGGCGCGGGTTAGCGGGGGAGGGAACCGAGGGATTGGGCGCGGCGGTACTGCTGGGTGATGAGAGGTACGGTGGCGGCAGCGAGTTCGGCGGCGAACGCCACGGGCCAGGTGGGGCGGGTGCCGGTGAGAGTCCAGGCGGCCTGGCGGGCGGCACCGTCGGCAACGTACTCGCCGGGGGCTGGGATGGAGACCGGCACGTCGAAGACCTCTGCCGCGACAGCTTGTACAGCGGCGTTCTGGGCGGCGCCGCCCACGAGTAAGACCCGCCGAGCATCCACACCCAGCGAACGAACAGCAGCGAGACCGTCGGCCAGCGCGCAGAGCATGCCCTCGATGGCAGCCCGGGCGAAGTTCTCGCGGGTGGAGTTGGCGAGGGTGAGTCCGGCGAAGGTCGCGGTCGCGTCGGGCAGGTTCGGGGTGCGTTCGCCCTCGAAATAGGGCACGAGCACGACTCCGCCCGAGCCGGGTTCGGCGGCGAGGGCGAGGCGGGCGAATTCGTCGTAGTCGACGCCGAGCACGGTGCTGATGGAGGCGAGGATACGCGCCGCGTTGAGGGTGGCGATGAGGGGCAAGAACGCTCCGGCGGCGTCGGCGAACCCGGCGACGGTGCCGGTGGCGTCGGCGACCGGATGATCGGTGACGGCGAACGCGGTGCCTGAGGTTCCGATGCTGATGACGACGTCGCCCGCGGTGGCGTTGAGGCCGAGGCCGAGGGCGGCGCCGGCGTTGTCGCCTGCTCCTGCGCCGACGAGGATGCCCGCGGGAATCAACGACGCCGGGAAACCTTCTGCGGTTCCGTCGCGGAACGCGGCGTCGCCGGGGTGGTCGACGGTGACGCCGGCGACGTCGCCGCTCTGCACGATGCGCGGGAGGATGACCGGGGTTGCTGCCGCCTCGGCCGAGTCTTCGCCCACGGCCGGGGGTTCGAGGGGGGCCTCGCCGCTCGCGCCATCGACGCCGAAGCTGCCGAAACCGGGCTGCAGGCCGTCGAGCAACTCGTCGACGAGCTCGGCTGAGGAGCCCTCGATCTCTTCGATGGCCGCTTCGGCGACTCCGAGTGCTTCGACGGCGGGGCGCCCGAAGGCGAGCTCGAACAGGTCGAAGTCGTAGGCGGTGGCCGCGGGGCTCCAGTAGGAAGTGCCACTCGCGTCGGAGCGGTCGGTGGTCAGGGCATCCAGAACCGGCCCGAGGGGTGACTCGTCAGCCGGACCATAACCGAGCAAACGCCAGGTGAGCCAGTCGTGCGGAAGTGCAACTGCAGCGACCCGGGCGGCGTTCGCCGGCTCGGCGTCTCGCAGCCAGCGCAGCTTCGTGGCGGTGAACGATGCCACCGGCACCGACCCGGTGCGCTCGGCGTAAACCTCCGCGCCGGCCTCGGCGGCTGTTGCCGAGTCGGTCTGAGCCGCTCGGCCGGCCTCGGCGATCAGGGCCGTGGCCGCTGCGGCGCTGCGGGTGTCGTTCCAGAGCACTGCGTCGCGAATGACGCGGCCGCCTGCGTCGAGCACCACCATGCCGTGCTGCTGCCCGCCGATCGACACCGCAGAGACATCGGCGAGACCGCCCGCGTCGGCGATGGCGTTCTGCAGGGCATCCCACCAGGCCGCAGGGTCGACCTCGGTGCCCTCGGGATGCCCGGCCCGCCCCTCGCGCACCAACGCGCCCGTTTCGGAGTCGCGAATCACGACCTTGCAGCTCTGCGTACTCGAATCGACACCGGCGACGAGACTCACGAGGTTTCCTAACCTTGTTGCACATGGATCACGAATTCCGCCCCATAACGGCGATCTTAGGGCGGAATTCGTGATCGATGGGGGCGGGCGGGGAGGGGGCGCGGGTTAGCTCGCGCCCGTGAGGTGCTCGAGCGCGAGCTGCTGCAGGCGCACGAAGCCGAAGCCCTTGCCGTCGAAGTAGGGGGAGGCGTCGAAGTCTTCGTAGGCACTGCGGTCGGCGAGCAGCTCGGCGTACGATTCACCCGCGGCGAGGGTGGGCTCGGCGAGTTCGTTCACCTTCGAGAACTGCAGGGCATCCTGAACCTCGGGGTCTGCACGGAAGGCCGCGGTGCGCTCTTTCAGCAGGAGGTAGGTGCGCATGTTCGCGGCAGCCGAATCCCAGACGCCCGTGATGTCTTCGGTGCGGCTCGGCTTGTAGTCGAAGTGGCGGGGGCCGTCGTAGGTGGGCCCGCCGTCGGGCGATCCGTTCTCGAGCAGGTCGACCAGCGCGAAGGCGTTGTAGAGGTCGCCGTGGCCGAACACGAGGTCTTGGTCGTACTTGATTCCGCGCTGGCCGTTGAGGTCGATGTGGTAGAGCTTGCCCTGGTAGAGCGCCTGGGCGATGCCCGACGCGAAGTTCAGCCCGGCCATCTGCTCGTGCCCGACCTCGGGGTTCACGCCGACAAGTTCGGGCCGCTCGAGGGTCTGGATGAAGGCCATCGCGTGCCCGACGGTCGGCAGCAGAATGTCGCCGCGGGGTTCGTTCGGCTTCGGCTCGATGGCGAAACGGATGTCGTAGCCCTTGTCGGTGACGTAGTCGCCCAGCAGGTTCACGGCTTCGCGGTAACGCTCGAGCGCTGACCTAATGTCTTTCGCCGCGTCATACTCGGCACCCTCGCGGCCGCCCCACATCACGAAGGTCTTCGCGCCCAGCTCGGCGGCCAGGTCGATGTTGCGCAGAACCTTGCGCAGCGCAAACCGGCGCACGGCGCGGTCGTTCGAGGTGAATCCGCCGTCTTTGAACACCGGAGCGCTGAATAGGTTCGTGGTGATCATCGGAATGATCAGGCCGGTGTCGGCGAGCGCGCCCTTCAGGCGGTCGATCTGGTTCTGGCGCTCGGTGTCGGTCGAGCCGAACGCGAAGAGGTCGTCGTCGTGAAACGTCAGGCCGTAGGCGCCGAGCTCGCTGAGCTTCGTGACGGCCTCGACCACGTCGAGCGGAGCCCGGGTCGGCCCACCGAACGGGTCGGCGCCGTTGTAGCCGATGGTCCAGAGTCCGAAAGAGAATTTATCGTCGCGAGTGGGCGTGAGAGACATGCCGTAGTGCTCCAGTCAGCATCGTTGGTGATACAGGTCGTCGAGTGGGTAAGGCGTAAATAGTTACCTCTCCCAACATATTCCGGATGCCCGGCTCCTGTCAAAGGCAATCTGCGAGTTCGCGCGTGTCGGGGCGCTGCCGCACGCGTTGGCTCGGGCGGGTATCGCGGTATAAGTTTGAGGGGTCAACAAAGTTGAGCGTGGTGCTTCGGCCCGCTCAGGATGCCGTGAACAGGAGGGTGCGCGATGACGCTGACCCGGGCATCCCGACCCCTGAGCGCCGGCGTCGGCAACAGCAACGACCAGACCAGGCGCCACAACCTCTCGACGATTCTCACCATGCTGCACCACGGCGGCGCGCAAACCCGGGCTCAGCTGACACGGCGGTCGGGGCTGAACCGCTCGACCATCGGCGCGCTCGTCACGGAGCTCGGTGAGCTCGGGCTCGCGTATGAGACCGAGCCCGAAGATTCGGGGCTGGTGGGGCGGCCGAGCCCTCTGGTGCACGCGAACGAGAAAATCGTCGCGGTGACAGTGAACCCCGATGTCGACGCCATCACCATCGGCGTGGTGGGGCTCGGGGCGGTGCTGCACAAGCGGATTCGGTTCGAGACGGCCTCGGTGCCGACCGTTCGCGAGGCCGTGAACGTGGTGTCGGCGGTGGTGGCCGGCATGCGCAGTGAGCTCGACGCGCGGTTTCGGGTCGTGGGGGTGGGGATTGCGATTCCGGGGCTGGTGAACTCTGACGACGGAACGGTTCTGCTGGCGCCGCACCTCGGCTGGCGTGATGAGGCGGTGGCGGAGCCGATGGCTGCCGCGCTCGGGTACGCGGCGAGGGCGGCGAACGATGCCGGGCTGGCGACGGTTGCCGAGAGCCTGTTCGGCAGCGGGCGCGGAGTGAACGATCTGGTGTACCTCAACGGCAGCGCGAGCGGCATCGGCGGGGGAGTGCTGGTGGGCGGCTCGATGCTGCGCGGGGCGCAAGGTTTCGCCGGGGAGCTGGGTCATACGCTCGTGAACAGTGCGGGCATCCGGTGCCACTGCGGCAAGGTGGGCTGCCTCGAAACCGAGGTGAACCTGGGGCGGCTGCTCGCGGCGCTCGGGCAGAGCGCGCTGGGGCTCGATGAGCTCGATGCGCTGCTCGTGCCGGGCGGTGGTTCGCGGGCGGGCTCGGCTGTCGCTGTGACCAATGTGGATGCGGACGGGCGAGCGGATGGTTCGGTAGCTTCGCCGGGCGTCGCTGGTCGCGCGGTCGCTTCACAAGCGGCTGGGGATGGCGTGACGGCGGGCGGCTTTGGCGGGCGACTTGCGCCGGAGGTGCAGCGGGAAGTCGACCGGCAGCTCGACGTGTTGGCGGTGGCGATCGGCAACTTCATCAGCGTGTTCAATCCGGAATCGTTCGTGCTAGGCGGGTTTCTCGGGTCGCTGTACGAGGCGAACCCCGAGCGGTTGCGCGCCGCGGTGGCCGAGCTGACCCTGGGGTCGCTGGGCGAGTCGGTGCGCATCGAGCGCGCGCAGTTGCGCTCGCGGCTGCTGACGATCGGTGCCGCCGAGCTCGCGTTCAGCGACCTGCTCGCCGACCCCGCTGGTACCGCGTTCTGAATCGGCACAACGCGCGCGTGCGGTGCTGACGGTCGGTCGTGCGTCTTGCGTCGGTCAGGGCCGGGTAGTTACGTCGGAACTGACGCGTTATGTCGACGTATTGCGACCATAGACCGTCAGCTCCGACCTAACTGCCGGGCGAACGTCCGGCGCGAACACGTAGGGTCGATGGATGACCGCTCCTGGCCCCCTCACCGACCCCGTTGCAGCGCGGCGCGTTCACCGGTTCTGGCCGCTCATCTCGGGGGTGGTTGCGGTGCTGCTTGCCGCCGTGGTGGGGCTGTTCATCGCCCTGCGCGACAACGGCGCCCCCACCGAGATCGACACCGACTGGATGAACGAGATCATCGAGCACCGCTCGCCGGTCTGGACGCTGCCCTCGCTCTTCATGAACTATCTCGGCGGCGGAATCGTGGGGGTCTTCGTGGTGCCCATCGCCATTATCGTGGCGCTGCTGCTCTTTCGGCGGCGGTGGGCCGCCCTCTACTTTCTCGTGGCGTCGGTGCTGAGCGCGGGGCTCGTGCAACTGCTCAAGGCGACGTTCGGCCGCGCCCGGCCCAGCGAGATTCTCGTGACGGCCGACTTCGGATCGTTTCCGAGCGGGCACACGGCGAACGCCGCGACCATCGCGGTGTGCCTCGCGATCATCTTTCCGCGCGTGTGGGTGTGGGCGGTGGGCGCGGCATACGTGGTGCTGATGCTCCTGAGCCGCACGTACCTGGGCGCGCACTGGCTCACCGATACGTTCGCTGGGCTGCTGATCGGGGCGGGCGTGGCCGTCATCGTGTGGGCTCCGTTCGCCGCGAAGCTCTTCGAGGAGCGGGCGCGGCCGCACCCGTTCGCTCTGGGCCGCCGCCGAGCATCCGGAGCCGCCCGCTGACGCTAGAGGGGAGCGGTTCGCGATACCCTCGGGCCATGAAGATTCTTTTGGTGGGTGCCGGCGGCGTGGGCGACTCGATTGCGAAGATCGCCGCGCGGCGGGCGTTCTACGAGCAGATCATCGTGACCGATTACGACCTCGCACGGGCCGAACGCACGGTGGCGTGGATCGCCGCCCGGCACACCCCCGAGATCGCCGCGAAGTTCGTGGCCGACCGCATCGACGCCTCAGACCCGGCGAGTGTCGAAGAGGTCGCGCGCCGCCACGGAGCCGATTATGTGATGAACGCCGTCGAGCCGAAATTCGTGCAGACCATCTTCGCCGGCGCCCTCGCGGCCGATGCGAACTACCTCGACATGGCGATGAGCCTCTCGGAGCCGCACGCGACCGACCCGCACAGCGAAACCGGCATCAAGCTCGGCGACGACCAGTTCGCGCAAGCCGCAGACTGGGAGCAGAAGGGCACGCTCGCCCTCGTGGGCATGGGCGTCGAGCCGGGCCTCTCCGATGTGTTCGCGCGGTACGCCGCCGACCATCTCTTCAGCGAGATCGATGAGCTCGGCACTCGTGACGGCGCCAACCTCGTGGTGACAGACGACGACGGCAACGAGATCTTCGCCCCCTCGTTCTCTATTTGGACGACCATCGAAGAGTGCCTCAACCCTCCCGTGATCTGGGAGAAAGAGCGCGGCTGGTTCACCACGCCGCCGTTCAGCGAGCCCGAGGTCTTCGACTTTCCGGGTGGCATCGGCCCCGTCGAATGCGTCAACGTCGAGCACGAAGAAGTGCTGCTGATGCCGCGCTGGGTCGACGCCAAGCGCGTCACCTTCAAGTACGGGCTCGGCAACGAATTCATCGGAATTCTGAAGACACTGCACCAGCTCGGGCTCGACAAAACCGCCCCGCTCACCGTGCGTTCGGCGAACGGCCCCGTACAGGTCGCCCCGCGCGACGTCGTCGCAGCAGGCCTGCCCGACCCGGCTACTTTGGGGCCGCGGATGACCGGCAAAACCTGCGCGGGCCTCTGGGTCACCGGCACCGGAATCGACGGCTACCCGCGCGAGGTATACCTCTACCATGTGGCCGACAACGAGTGGACCATGGCAGAGTACGAATCGCAATGCGTGGTGTGGCAGACCGCGCTGAACCCCGTGATCGCGCTCGAGTTGCTCTCGCTCGGCGTCTGGGGCGGCAGCGGAGTTCTCGGCCCCGAGGCCTTCGACGCCCTGCCCTTTCTCGAGCTGATGGCGCTGCCCGTCGACGAGGGCGGTTACGGCCAAGCCTGGGGCCTCGAAGACCGCGCGGTCTGACGCGGGTAGTGGATGCCCGGCCCTTCGTTGCGGCCGCCGCGATGGCAACTCGACCCGGGGTTACGCCCGCACGGGCATCCGCACCCCGACGCGGCAGCAGCCCCCGGCTAGTCGACCGTCGTCGACGACAGTAGAACGATCAGCACCAGCGATAGCGCGGCGATTCCGCCGACGAGGCACGCTACCCGCACCCACGGCCAGCGCTCGAACCAGTACAGGTGGTCGACGTAGTCGACGCGCAACTGCGCTCGGGTGAGCGGTTCGTCGACCGTGCGCACGGGCGCGCCGAACGCCGAAGCGACGGCGTTGATGTCGGCGGTGCTCCAGTACTGCCCGCGCATGCGCACCAGCAATTCGCCCGACGCATCGAGCAGGAACAACTGCGGAGTGGTTTCGAGTGACTGGCCCCGGTAGACGGGAATGAAGACGGCGCTCGCGATTCGCTTGGCGGCGATTCTGCGGTCGTGCGCGAAGAAACCGTTCTCGATGAGCCCGTCGGGTTCGATGTCGATGCGCACCCGGGAGAGCAGGTAGACGGCGCCGCCGTAGATGGCCGCGATCATGGCCATGGCGATCAGCACGCGAATCCAGGTGCCGCGGGGAATCGCGAACCAGAGCATGGCAGCGAAAACCGGAAGCGTGAGTGCGGCGGCGACGATGCGCGACTGCACGAACAGGTGGCGGCTCGGTCGAAGAGTGCGCCGCGGCGCTTGGCCGCCCGATCGCACTGTAACCGGTGACGTACCTGTTGTTCGTGCCACTACTGATTCCAATTTCACCCCCCGGAGCGTATCGGCGCCCCCCGACTGCCCTGCGAGGCAGTGAAAACAAGCATTGCGTACGAAAGCCGCGCTGTATAGGCCGCCTTAAGGGGGACGCAGTCTCGCCCGCTCAGGCGTCAGCGTCGGTGTCGGCGGGCGGCTGCGCGGTCGTGGCCGGTGGCTGCGCCTCGGGGTGCGCTCGCTTCACATAGGCGCGCTCAGCCGCCGTGCGGTCGTTCAGCAGCTTCTCGAGCGACGCGAGCTGCTGCCCCAGCTCGTCGACCTGCTTCTGGCTCGCCGCCACGCGGCTCGCGTCACCCGCGCGCGTCTTCTCGCTCAGAAACGACGCCAGGGTGCCGGTGATGGTGCCGATCAGGGCGACTCCGCTCAGCATGAGTGCCGCCGCCACGAAGCGACCCTGAGGGGTCACGGGTACGAAGTCTCCGTAGCCCACCGTTGTCACGGTGACGACAGCCCACCACAGGGCGTCACCCAGAGTGCGGATGTTCGCGCCCGAGGCGTTCTGCTCGGCATCCAGTACCCCCAATGCACCCACGTAGATGGCCAGAATGAGCGTGGAGAACACGTAAAGGCCGACTCTGCTGCGCAGCCTGTTGCCCGCGGTTTTGCTGGGTAAGAGGTCGGTGAGCTGCACGAGGCGCAAGAGGCGCAGCGGCTCGAGCGCGGGAAGGAGCGTGATGGGAATCTGGTACCAGTTCGTGCGAATCCAGGTTCGGCGATGGTCGCCGGCCAGAATCACGTTGACCACGTAGTTGACCAAGAACGCTGCCCAGACGATGATCATCACCGTGTACGAAACGGTTGCGACGAAGTCTCTATCGTTCAGGATGACTTTGAACGAGTAGGCGAGCAGAAAGAGCACCGCGGCGATGTTCAGCGGCCACTGGGTTGCGGCGCGCCAGCGCTCTTGGGTGGTGCGCGTGTCTCGGCCGCGCTCGGTGCTCATGCAATGAGTATTGTGGGTTTATGGCCGAATCTAGAAATTCCGACGAAATATGGATCGGCGACGTTCACGTTGCGAATATTCGCGAAGAGCACGGGCACGGTGATCGGCCCTTCATCGTCGAGAGCCCTAACGGCAAAGTGCTCAAAGAGCTGGCCGACCGCCACGCCGCCGAGGTGTGGATTGCGCTGCACACCGACACGATCACCGAGCGTGAGCTGGGCTGAGCTTGGTTTGGTTTGGTTTGGTTTGGGCTGAGCGTGAGCGCTGAGCAGGGCAGGCCGGCGCGTGTGCTGGCGCCGGGGCGCTGTCTAGCGGGGTGGGCTCTGCCGGGCATCCATTCGGTGTGTACATTCGATAGTGCCCGGTGGGATGCGCCCGCCCGCGGCCGATGGAGGATCAGATGAGCGACGCGACTGCGCCCACCAAAACAGTTCAATTTCGGCGCTACGAGATCGTCGCCGGTGAACTCGACGCCTTCGTCGAGTGGTGGCAGGCGCGGCTCGTCGCTGCGCGAACAGCCTTGGGTTTCACCATCGAGTTCGCCTATGCCGTGCGTGAGACGAACGAGTTCGTGTGGGCGGTGAGCGCTCCCGGCGACCGGGCGGCGTTCGAGCAGATCGACGCGGCCTACATGGCGTCGGATGCTCGTGCCGAAGCCTTCGCGGGCGTGCCGACGCGCGCCGCAGCGCAACACGTGAGCATCGTCGACTCCGTCGTGGTCTGACGGCCGCGCTCTGTTCTGGTGCCGCATACCGCGGGCTCGCGCAGGGTGAATGCTGACAAAATGTCACGCACCGAATCGAGTTGTGTTAAGCTGTGTCTACCGAGACCCGTTGTCTGAATAGTCTCCGTATGGTGTGTGCGTGCCTCACAAATAGGCTAAGACAACGGGTCGCCCCCTCACTTGAACTCCCAGACCGAACTCCGGCGGTCGTTGAGTCGTTTAGCCAGAAGCGCCCTGTAGAGGCGGCAATCGTTTTTATCGGGTTTGTACGAGCGATGGATCGCGCCGACCACCATGTCGGCTAGCTGAATCATGACGTTCTTGCTCGAGTCTGCTGTCGAGATTTCACGGATAGTGCCAGGGCATTCGTCATTGACCACCCGGCGAAAATACGCTGCATTCTGCAGCCTGAACGTTTTGGTATCGTTGCCGTCGATCTTGATCTTGGCGTCGGCGATGGTTCCGTGGGTGTGGGTGAGAAGCGACCTGATCGCGTAGTTGTGCATTTCAGCTGGCCGCTCACGGAGGTGAGTGCTCACCAGCGCAGGCTTTTCGATGACGATGGCGCGGATGAAGAACTGGTGCTGACCGATCGCGTTGAGAAAACCGACTCTGATATCGCGGCTGCATTTCGTGAAGTGAAACTCAGAGCGATCAGACCAGCCAAGCGCGTTCTTGAATCGGCGATGCTCGCTGCCGTGCGCTCGATTTCGAGGTTGTCGGTGAAAACGCACGCTGCCATGACCAGAAAAGGTGACGAACCCTGGGCGACCTTGAAGCCGGGGTCTCCGGAGTCGTCGATGAATGCGAGCATTCCTCTATCTTGATGGATTCCGGTGTGGTTGATGCATTCAGACGCGCTGCCGGTCGCCCATCACGGTGGTATTGGTTGGGCGGAGGCGAGGATGAGGCGCGCTGTGTCGCGGAAGAGGTCGTCTGAGATGCGGCCGGTGGAGAAGTACTCCCTGATTGCCTGGATGGTGGTGGGCAGGCGCTCGGTCAGGGCTTCGATGCTCGGGGGGTGGCGCGTCACTCGAGCTGGAGCGGAGGATGGGGGATTCGAACCCCCGAGAGCTTTCACTCAACACGCTTTCCAAGCGTGCGCCATAGGCCACTAGGCGAATCCTCCTGGCGAGCTGCTTCTGTGGGAGCAGAAACGGCCAAAGAGCATCCTACGGCATGCGGGCACACACGGCCGCGCGCTAGTAGCGCACAGCGGCGAGCGCGTCTGGAATGGGGGTGTCGCCCGAGATCGCCTCGAACTGAGCGTTGAGGGCGATGCCATCGACGAGGGCGGCTACCACGAGCGCGGCCACATCGGCCCGGGCAATGGTGCCGCGGCCGGTCGACTCGGCGAGCTCGACCTCGCCGGTGGGCGGGTCGTTCGTCAGTGCACCGGGGCGGATGATCGTGTAGTCGAAATCGCGTTGACGCACGTTCGCGTCGGCCTCCGACTTCGCTCGCAGGTAGATCTGAAACACGTCGTCAGAGTCGGGGTCGAACGAGTCGGCGCCCATCGACGAGATGAGTACGTAGCGGCGGATGCCCGCAAGATCCGCCGCGTCAGCCAGCAGAATTGCGCCGTCACGATCGACGGTGTACTTACGCTCAGCCGACGAGTTCGGCCCGGCACCAGCCGCGAAAACGACGGCGTCGATGCCTTGCAGGTCGAGGGCTAGGGTGCGGGCATCCACTTTTTCAAGGTCGATGATGACGGGGATGCCGCCGGCCGCCAGCACATCGCTGGCATGTTCGGGGTTGCGGACGATCGCAATCGCCTCGTGACCCGCTGCTGACAGTTGGCGTTCGATGTGTAGGGCAATGGCTCCGTGGCCTCCGGCGATGGCGATTCTCATAGCTCAATACAAGCGCTGTGGGGCGCGGAAGCCAACTCGGGCGGGCAGATTCGCGGGTGCGTCGCGCGTGGGCGTTTGAGACGCTAAACTTGGTGTCGGCTCCCCGCGTGGCGCCATCCAGGCCAACTCCCCCAGGGCAGAAATGCAGCAAGGGTAACCGGGCTCTGGCGGGTGCGCGGGGAGTCTCCTCTATTTTGCGAGGCCGGCGCCTCTCCGGCCCGCTGTGGCACGGTGCTCCTTGCGCCGGCCGGGCGCTGCTCCGGCCCTCGCGTTTGGTGAGCCTGGTACGCGCAATTCAGCCAGGTGTAACGGGCTCCATTGGAAGTAATGGTCTCAGTTCGGCCGAGCAGCGCCGCGGGCGGGCGGCAGTGGTGTGGTGGTGGGGCGTCGGGCTGTGGCGGCGGAAGAGTTCTCCACAGGGGCGCGAAGCGTGAGGTAGTGCACAGATTCGGGGTGCGCCGTGCGGAGGGAGCGCTGACTCCATAGTCTGGAACAGGCGAACGAGAAACCGTCTCGCCGACGTTCGAAGGAGTCGCGTGGCCCGCAGCATCTACATCACCTCAGCCGAAGGGCATTCGGGCAAATCGACGATTGCGCTCGGGGTGCTCGACATTCTCGGGCGCAGCGTCGGGCGCGTCGGGGTGTTCCGCCCCATAGCACGCTCGGTGTCTGAGCGCGACTACGTTCTCGAAATGCTGCTCGCCCACGACAGCATCGACCTCAGCTACGAGCAGGTCATCGGCGTCTCGTACGATGATGTACACGCCGACCCCGATGCGGCACTGTCGCGCATCGTCGAACGCTACAAGGAGGTAGAGCGGCTCTGCGATTCCGTAGTGATTCTCGGCTCCGACTACACCGACGTCGGCAGCCCTACCGAACTCACCTTCAACGCGCGTATCGCGGCCAACCTCGGTGCCCCCGTTCTGCTTGTGCTCGGCGGCCGAGCGGGCCAGGGCTCCACCGAGATGCTCGGGCACTCCGAAGCTCGCAGCCCCGACGACATGCGACACATCACCGAACTGGCGCTCGTAGAGCTGAAAGCCGCGCACGCGACCCTGCTCGGCATCGTGGCGAACCGTTCAGACCCCGAAAACCTCGAGAAGATTCGCGATGCTATTGGTCGTGCAGCGGGCGATGCGCTCGCCGGGTTGGCGGCGCCGGCGGTCGTCGCAACGACGGGCGGCAAGAAGCGCCGGTCGCGCATACCTATCTGGTCGATTCCCGAAGACCGCCTACTCGTTGCGCCGAGCATGGCCAACCTCGTCGAATCGACGAACGGCACCATGATCAAGGGCGACCCCCGCCTGCTCGGCCGCGAAGCGCTCGGCGTTCTGGTGGCGGGCATGTCGATGGTGAACGTGCTTCAGCGCATCACCGACGGCATGGTGGTGGTCATTCCGGGCGACCGCACCGAAGTGTTGCTCGCGGTTCTCATGGCTAACGCGGCGGCGACCTTCCCCAACATCTCGGGCATCATCTTGAACGGAGGGTTCGACCTACCCGAACCCATCGAGCGGCTGATCGACGGCCTCAATCCCACCCTGCCCATCATCAGCACGCCGCTCGGCACCTACGACACGGCAGTACGTATCACCGGAACCCGCGGCCGGCTGGCCGCCGACTCGCAGCGCAAATACGACAGCGCACTGTCGCTTTTCGAACAATACGTCGACGGCGCGAAGCTGCTCGAACTGCTCGATGTGAGTTCTTCGGTCGTGGTCACCCCGCTGATGTTCGAATACGGCCTCATCGATCGTGCGCGTTCAGTGAAGAAGCACATCGTTTTGCCCGAGGGGTCGGATGATCGGGTGCTTCGTGCTGCGGCGACAGTGCTCACTCGGGGCATAGCGCGGCTCACCATTCTGGGTGAAGAAGACGAGGTTCGTTCCCGCGCTATGAGTCTCGGGGTCGACCTCGACGCGGCCGCCATCGTCAGCCCGTTCGACCCCGAGCTGCGGGAGCGTTTCGCTGAGGAATACGCGCGCATCCGCTCGCACCGCGGAATCACGCTCGACATGGCACGCGACACCGTCTCTGACGTGTCGTATTTCGGCACGATGATGGTGCAGCTCGGCCTTGCCGACGGCATGGTTTCAGGCGCAGCCCACACCACGGCACACACCATTCGGCCCGCGTTCGAGATCATCAAGACGCGGCCCGAGGTGTCGGTGGTGTCGAGTGTGTTCTTGATGGCGCTCGCCGACCGGGTGCTGGTTTATGGCGACTGCGCCGTCATTCCCGACCCCACGTCTGAGCAGCTGGCCGACATCGCGATCTCGTCGTCGGAAACGGCGGTGCAGTTCGGCATCGATCCGCGTGTGGCCATGCTGTCGTACTCGACGGGGGAGTCGGGCGCGGGTGCAGATGTCGAGAAGGTGCGTGAGGCGACTGCTCTCGTGCGTTCGCGTCGACCCGCCCTCTTGGTTGAAGGCCCCATTCAGTACGATGCGGCGGCAGACGCCGCAGTAGCGGCAGCGAAGATGCCTGAGTCGCAGGTCGCCGGCCGAGCGACCGTGTTCATCTTTCCCGACCTGAACACCGGTAACAACACCTACAAGGCTGTTCAGCGAAGTGCGGGAGCCATCGCGGTGGGCCCGGTTCTGCAGGGGCTCAATAAACCCATCAACGATCTGTCTCGAGGAGCCCTTGTGCAAGACATTGTGAACACGATTGCCATCACCGCGATTCAGGCCGCGACCGGAGATGTCGCGGCAGCGGTGGTTGAAACGCAAGGCTCCGCAGAGCGGGAGGTGCTCGCATGAGCACCGTGCTGGTGGTCAATAGCGGCTCATCGTCGCTGAAATATCAGCTGGTCGAGATGACCACCGAGTCGGTTCTGGCGAATGGGCTGATCGAACGCATCGGGGATGGCGGGTCGGCGGGGTCATCGAAACACACGGTGACGGTCGATGGTCAGTCGCCCGAGTCGTTCAGCAGCGAGAGCCCCATCGCCGACCACGCCGAGGCCTTCAGGGTGATGATCGACGCTTTCGAGAAGCACGGGCCGTCGATGAAGAACGATCCGCCCATCGCAATCGGGCACCGAGTGGTGCACGGCGGTAAGCGGTTCTTCGGGCCGACCGTGGTCACCGATCTGGTGAAGATCAACATCGAAGACCTTTCTGAGTTGGCTCCGCTGCACAATCCGGCGAACCTCGAAGGCATCAATGCCGCGCAGCAGGCGTTTCCGTCGATACCGCAGGTTGCAGTGTTCGACACGGCCTTTCACTCCACACTTTCACCCGCTGCCTACAGTTATGCCATTGATGCCGACCTGGCCGATAAATACCGGGTGCGCCGGTACGGCTTTCATGGCACCTCGCACAAATACGTCTCCGGGGCGGCAGCTGAATTTCTCGGGCAACCCGTCGAGGAGTTGAAGATCATCGTGCTGCATCTTGGCAACGGTGCTTCTGCCTGCGCAGTAGCCGGCGGAAAGTCGATCGACACGTCGATGGGCCTCACACCGCTGGAGGGTCTGGTGATGGGAACACGATCGGGCGATATCGACCCTGCCGTACTCATTCATCTCCACCGCAAGGCGAACCTTGGTTTCGACGAGCTCGACGAATTGCTGAACCGCAAAAGTGGTCTCCTCGGGCTGAGTGGCCGAGGCGACATGCGTGATGTGGTGTCTGCGGCGAACGACGGCGACGAGGCGGCGCGGGTCGCTCTCGACGTGTACCTTCATCGCATCAAGCACTACGTGGGCGCGTACATGGCCGAACTCGGCGGCGTCGATGCAATCGTCTTTACCGCTGGTGTGGGCGAAAACAGCGACGTCGTGCGGGCCGGAGCGCTCGCCGGCCTCGAGGGCCTCGGAATCAGCGTCGACGCCGAGCTGAATTCTGTTCGTGGCGGGGGAGCGCGGCGTATCTCGCCCGAAGGCTCGCCGGTGGCGGTGCTGGTCGTTCCGACGAACGAAGAACTCGAGATCGCGAGGCAGTGTCTGACGGTGATCTGAGAATTCCGGCGGAGACGTCGGCGCGGAGACGTCGGCGCGGAGATGTCGGCGCTGAGGCGGCGGCCCGAGTTGCGGCTGCGGCGATCCGAGCGCCGCGATGGAGGTCGAGTGGGCAGCGGGCCTCGGTCAGTCGGCGATGAGCCGTTTGCCGAAGCTGATGGCGAGGTCTGGTTCGTATCCGAGAGCAGCGTAAAAGCCCTGCGCCTCGGTGTTACCTGAGCGTACCTGGAGGTTGAGTTTCGGGCATCCGCGAGCCGTCAAGAGACGCTCGGCCTCAGCCATCAAGGTGCGCGCATAACCACGCCGCTGCCAGGCCGGGCTCACCGCGAGATAGTTGACCCAGCCGCGGTGCCCGTCGTACCCGATCATTGCGCTGGCGACGATGTGATCGCCCGTTGCGAGATCGGGCTCAACGCCCACGAGAAAGAGTTCAGGCTGCACGGTGAGTTTGCGCTCGATATCGGCGCGCGGGTTGTTCCACGGGCGGGTGAGTCCGCACTCGGCCCAGAGCGTCACTACCGCCTCAGTGTCGGCCACGTTGAACGCGCGAATCTCCATTGCATCAGCCTACGAGCTGTCGCGGTGGCCACCGGTACGCCCGACGCGGTGGTCGCGCCAAGTGCCGTGATTGTGCCGGCTCCAGTGACTGCGCCTGCTCCAGTGACTGCGCCTGCTCCAGCGACCGGGCCAGGAAGCAGCGACCGCGCCCGCTCAGTCGGCTAGCAACTGCGCCGTGCGATACGGCATCAGCTGCCGCAACACGATCGAGGTCGAGGTGCGCCGAATGCCCGCGCAGCGCAGAATCTGCTGCCCTACGCTGTACAAATCGTCGGCATCGCGGGCGACCACCTGGCAGATGATGTCGTCTGCCCCGGCAATGGCCGAGCATTCGATGACCTCCCGGATGCCCGCCAGCGCCTCGATCGTCTGGTCGAAGGTCTCTTGGTCGACTTCGGCCGTCACAAAGGCGCGCAGGTTGAAGCCCAGCGGACGAGGTTCGACGCGCACGCTGTGGGCTCGCAAGACGTCGGCGCGGCCCATCCGTTCGAGTCGGGCCTGCACTGTGCCGCGCGCGAGCCCCAGGCGTTGAGCGAGCAACAAGACCGGAGCGCGCGAATCGTCGTCGAGCGCGCGCAAGATGCGGCGGTCGGTGGGGTCGAGAGTGGTCACGGTGCTGCCATTCTGTTAGTCATTCGTGCACAGACTAGTCAATCTGCCAGATGAGTGCGAGCTCTGTTGCGCAATGCGGTCGGTCGTTGTTGTACTAGCACCATGACAGACACCATTTCGGTGGGCGCCTATCTCGCCACCCGCCTCGCTCAGCTCGGCTCGCCGCACCTCTTCGGCCTGCCCGGCGACTTCAACCTCAGCCTGCTCGACGAGATGCTCACCGTCGACGGAGTCGAGTGGGTTGGCACGGCGAATGAACTCAACGCGGCGTATGCCGCCGATGGTTACGCGCGCGTGCGCCGCGGCATCGGTGCCGTCGTCACCACGTTCGGCGTCGGCGAGCTCAGCGCCATAAACGGTGTGGCCGGCAGTTTTGCCGAAGACGTGCCTGTCGTGCAGATCACCGGAATGCCCTCCACAGCCGCTCAACGAGACGGCGCCCTGGTGCATCACTCGCTCGTCGACGGCAACTTCGAACACTTCGTGAGGGCGTACGAGCAGGTCACGGCTGCGTCGATCGTGCTCAAGACCCACACCGCGCCGGCCGATATCGACCGCATTCTGCTCACCGCGCTCACCGAGTCGAAACCGGTGTACATCGGCGTTCCGTCAGATGTTGCGGTTGCGCGGGTGTCGGCCGCGAACCTGCGCGAACCGCTCGCGGCGTTCACCAGCGACTCACGCCAACTGCTGCGGTTCGCCGAGGCGCTGCGTGCGGCCGTCTACTCGGTGCCGCGCGTCGGAGTTCTGGTGGGGCCGCGGGTTCATCGCGCGTCACTCGAGCCGATCATCCGCTCGCTCGCCGACGCCCCCGGCGTCTACATCGCAACGCAAAGCGGCTCGAAAGCCATTCTCGACGAGTCGCATCCGGCTAGCGTCGGCACGTATTTGGGCGCTCACACCCGAGTGGATGCCGCACGCCGCACCATCGACGATGCCCCGCTGCTCATTCTGGCCGGCACCATCATGAGCGACCTGCTCACCGGCTTCTTCACGCACCGCTTCGACCCCGATCGCGCGGTCGAACTCGGGCTGACCTGGGCGCGCATCGGCGAAACCACCTTCTTCGGGGTGCACCTCGGCGACTCATTGCGCATCGTGAACGAGGTGCTGCAGGATGCCCGGCTCGACCCGGCGCCGCCGATCTCGCTCACGTGGCCGGCACCGAGCAGCCCGGCTCAGGCGCCCGTTGCGACACCCGGCACAGTCGCTGCGGCACCCGCCACGCTGGCTGCCGACGCCACGCTTACCGACGCCAGCGCCACCGCAGAAGTCGCCATAGCCGCAGAACCACTCGTACACGAGTCGTTCTGGCGCGGAGTTCAGAGCTTCATCGCCCCGAACACCATCGTGGTCGCCGAGGCCGGCACCGCGTTCTTCGGCGCCATCGACCTCACCCTGCCCGACAACTGCGACCTGCTCGGCCAGCCCATCTGGTCGTCGATCGGCTTCACTCTGCCGGCCACCCTGGGCGCCTGCATCGCCGAACCGAGCAAACGCACTGTGCTGCTGATCGGCGACGGGTCGGCTCAGCTGACGGTGCAAGAACTGGCGAGCATCCTGCATCGTGGCCTCACGCCGGTGATCTTCGTGCTGAACAACGGCGGCTACACCATCGAGCGCGCCATTCAGAGCCCGAGCGCGGTGTACCAAGACGTCACGCCCTGGAACTTCACCGCCCTCCCCGCGGCTTTCGGCGCCGCAGACCGGGCTGTCACGCGCTCGGTTCGCACCGAGTCTGAGCTGACGGATGCTCTCGCCCTCGCCACCCGCACGACCGACAAACTCGTGCTGATCGAAGTGATTCTGCCCCCGCTCGATTCGCCGCGCCTGCTGCGACTGCTCGGCGAGGGGCTTTCGGCGGCGAACGCGCCGGTGGGCGCTGCCGCTGCCGCGGTGAACGCCACCGACGATGCGCTGTCGTCGATCGTCTACAGCGAAAACTGAGGTTTGAGGGCAGGCCGCCGCCGGGCATCCTGCAGCTGTGCACAGGTTGGCCGCGAGGGGCTTCGGTGTCGGTGGCTGCGGATACGATTGGTGCCATGGTCACAGCCCTCTATCGACGCTACCGGCCTGAGACGTTCGGCGAAATGATCGGCCAGTCTCAGGTGACGGAGCCGCTCATGACGGCGCTTCGAACCAACCGCGTCAACCACGCCTACCTCTTCTCCGGCCCACGCGGCTGCGGCAAGACCACGTCGGCGCGCATCCTCGCGCGCTGCCTGAACTGCGCCGAGGGCCCCACCGACACGCCCTGCGGTGTCTGCCCGAGCTGCGTCGAACTCGCCCGAGACGGCTCGGGTTCGCTCGATGTGGTCGAGATCGACGCCGCCAGCCACAACGGTGTGGATGATGCACGCGACCTTCGCGAACGAGCGGTCTTCGCGCCCGCCCGCGACCGCTACAAGATCTTCATTCTCGACGAGGCACACATGGTGACGCCGCAGGGCTTCAACGCGCTGCTCAAGATCGTCGAAGAGCCGCCAGAGCACATCAAGTTCATCTTCGCCACGACCGAGCCCGACAAGGTGATCGGCACCATCCGGTCGCGTACGCATCATTACCCGTTCAGGCTCATTCCGCCGGCGCAGTTGCTCGAATACGTGCAGGCGCTGTGTGAGATCGAGGGTGTTGCGGTGGCGCCCGGCGTGCTGCCGCTCGTCGTTCGAGCGGGCGGCGGCTCGGCCAGAGACACTCTGTCTCTGCTCGACCAGCTCATTGCGGGCTCAGAGAGCAATCGCATCGAGTACGAGCGTGCGGTCGCGCTGCTCGGCTACACCCACGCGTCGCTGCTGGGCGAGGTCATCGATGCCCTCGGCAACCACGACTCGGCGGCGGCGTTCGGGGCGGTCGATCGGGTCATTCAGACCGGTCAAGATCCGCGCCGATTCGTCGAAGACCTGCTCGAGCGGCTTCGCGATGTGATCATCGTGGCGGCGTCGCGCTCGGCCGAAGGTGCTGCGGCGGTTCTTCGCGGAATGCCGAGCGACGACATTCTGCAGATGCAGCAGCAGGCCGGCCTGTTCGGTGCCGCCGAGCTCTCGCGCACCGCCGACATCGTGAACGCGGCGCTCACCGAGATGACGGGTGCGACCTCGCCTCGGCTGCACCTCGAGCTGATGATCGCGCGGGTGCTGGTTCCGGCGAGCGACGACACGGCGCGGGGCGCGCTCGCGCGGGTCGAGCGCCTCGAACGGCGAGTCGGCGTCAGTGACGGTTCGGATGCGCCGGCGCGCGGCTCGGTGACGGCAGGTGGTGCGGCGCAGGTTGCGCCGACGCCATCGCCATCGCCATCGCCATCGCCCACAGTGGATGCTCGGCCACCCCTCACTTCGTCGACCCCCGCCGAGACTTCGAACGCACCAGCGGCCGCGCTTCCGGTCACGCGCGTGGCCGAGCCCGTTTCGGGCGTTCCGTCCACGCGCGTGGCCCAGCCGGTTTCGGGCGTTCCGTCTGCGCCTGCGTTCGCGTCGGTGCCTGGGTCTGCGCCTGCGCCTGGGTCTGCGTCTGCGCAGAAATCGACGGTGGAAGTGGCGGCTGGCCCGGCGTCTTCGGCTGATGCGGCAGCGGCCGCCCGTGCGGATTCGGCCGGTGATGCAGAAGCCGCGAACAGGGCCGAAGGTGGGGGAGACTCGGCGTCTGTGGGCGCCTCCGACGGCAGCCGGGCATCCACTGGTCGCACGCCGGCCACTACGCAGCTGCTCAAAGACGCGTGGCCCGAGATTCTCGAAGCTGTCGAGAAGGCTCGGCGAAGTGCGTGGCTCGTGGTGTACACGGCGAGTGTGCGGGGGCTCGAGGGTGACGTGCTCACGCTCAGCTTTCCGAGCGAGAACGATGTGGCGAGCTTCAAGCAGCAGCAGACTCCGGGCCAAGGTGTCAGCGAGGTGTTGCGGCAGGCGATCGTCGACATCATCGGCGTGCGCGTTAAGTTCATCGCCCGCGTCGACTCGTCGGGTGGGGCGCCTGCGGCGCAGCCCGCTGTTGCTTCGGCACCGGTCGCTGCTCCCTCTGTGGTGGCCCCGCCGGTGGCGTCGCCTCCTGTTGCGGCGCCGAAAGCGCCGCGACCCGTCACTGGCCAACCCGTCACTGGCCGCCCCACCGCTAGCCGCACGGTGCCCAGACAGGCCGAGGCCGCCCCAGCAGCAGGTGGCTCAACGACGTCGTGGCCGACCGTTGCCATTCCCATGTCGGCGCCCGAGCCCGGTGACGAGCCGGTGCGCGCGGGTGTGATCGCCGCGGGCATCCCGCTGCAGAGCGACGCTGCCCATGGTTCGGCAGAGCGGGGTGTGGCAGACCGGGGTGCGACGGCCCAGGCTTCGGCAGAGCGAGGTGCGACGGCCCAGGGTATGGCAGAGCGAGGCGTCGCCGAGCGAGGTGGCGTTGCGCCGGCCGGTGCCGAGCAGATTCCTGAAGACATTCCCGAGAGCCCGATAGCTGAATACGACGAGGGTGCCGGCTGGTATGTTCCGGGCGATGACATTCCGCTCGGCGATGGGCCTACCGATGTCGACCCGTCAGATTTTCTCCCGGTGGGGCCGCGCGGCGTAGGTGCGCAGACGTTGGCGACCGCTGAAACGTCTGGCCGGGCATCCGGTGGCCCTGTCTGGCTCGACACGTCGAGCAACGGTGAGTCTGCCGCTCCTGCCGAGCCCTTCACATCGAGCCGCCCCGAGTCTGCCGCGGCTGCCGCCATCGCGGCGCCCCCCGCCGCGCCTGCCCGCGCCGAGATGGCGCAGCCCGGCGCTGCCGCGACGACACCGAACGCGGCACCGGCCCCACGCGACCGGGCTCCGCAGCGAGCCGAGCGAGCAACGCCTGACCGCCCGATGCCGCGTTTCGGCGAGAAGCAGCGGTACGGCGAAGCAGTCGTGCGCGAGATTCTCGGCGCGAGTTTCATCGAAGAACGCCCCGTCGCCCCGCGCCCCGCGCCAGGCGCCGGCCCAGGCCGGGAGGGCTAGAGCATGTACGAAGGAATCGTTCAAGAACTGATCGACGAGCTGGGCCGACTGCCGGGAATCGGCCCGAAATCGGCGCAGCGCATCGCCTTTCACATCTTGCAAACAGAAAGTTTCGACGTTACGCGGCTTGCCGAAGTTCTGATCGAGGTGCGCGACAAGGTTCACTTCTGCTCGATCTGCGGCAACGTGTCTGAGCAAGACACCTGCACCATCTGCCGCGACCCGCGACGCTCGCTGAACGTCATCTGCGTGGTCGAAGAGGCGAAAGACGTGGTCGCCATCGAGCGCACCCGCGAATTTCGTGGCCGCTATCACGTGCTCGGGGGGGCGATCAGCCCGATCGACGGCATCGGGCCCGACAACCTGCGCATTCGAGAGCTCATGCAGCGCCTCGCCGATGCGACCATCGAAGAGGTCATCATCGCCACCGACCCGAACCTCGAGGGCGAGGCGACTGCGGCGTACCTCTCGCGGCTGCTCACCACCCTCGACATCAGGGTGACCCGGCTCGCTTCCGGCCTCCCGGTGGGCGGCGACCTCGAATACGCCGACGAAGTGACGCTCGGGCGCGCCTTCGAGGGTCGTCGACTGGTCGAGCGGTAAGGCGGGGCGACATGGGTTGGCGTCCGCCGGTTCCCGGCCAGCCCATCGGGCCCGCCGGGGCGCCCGAGCCTGCTAGTCAATCCGAGCCGGCCGGCTCGCCTGAGGCCGCCGATCCACTCGAGCCCGCCGGGGCGCCCGAGCCCGCCGGGGCGCCCGAGCCCGCCGGGGCGCCCGAGCCCGCCGGCCCGCGCGAGGCCGCCGATCCACTCGAGCCCGCCGGGGCGCCCGAGCCCGCCGACACCCTCGCGCCCACCGCAGACGACCCGCACCCGCTCGGCGACCCCACCGTGCTCGCCGCCTTCTGGCGCTACGAGCGCGCGCTGATGACCAACGACATCCCAGAACTCGACGAGCTGTTCGCAACAAGCCCGCTCACCGTGCGCAGCGAGGCGGGTTCTGCCCTCGTCGGGCATCACGCCATAGCCGCGTTCCGCGCCGGCCGGCCCGCCGTTCCTCAGCGCTATCTGCGCCGCGTGCACGTGCGCCCCATCGACGCGAATGCAGCCGTAATCGTGGCCGAATCGATTCGCAACGACAACGGAACCGGCAGCCAGACCCAACTCTGGCAACGTGCCGACGAGCACTCACCCTGGGCCGTCACGGTCGCTCACGTTTCCACTGTTCCGGGCGTGCAGTTCGGCGGGCACGAACTCACCGCCGCCGAAGAACGCGCCATCTGGGCGACGCCCGCCTCGCGCCGTCCACTCGTGGAGTCGGAGGCGTACCCGGGCAACGGTTCGAGCGTCGGGCCGCTGGCGGGCATCCGCGTCGCCGTGAAAGACCTGTTCGCCATCGCAGGCGAGACCATCGGCGCCGGAAACCCCGCGTTCGCCGCCGGCCGTGCGCCCGAATCTGAAACCGCCCCCGCTGTGCAGGCCCTCATCGACGCGGGCGCCGAGATCACGGGGCTCGCCCAGACCGACGAGCTCGCCTTCTCCATCGCCGGAACGAACGTGCACTTCGGCACCCCACCGAACCCAGCGGCTCCGGGGCGCATCTCGGGCGGATCGACCAGCGGCCCCGCGTCAGCGGTCGCTCTCGGGCTCGCCGACCTTGGGCTCGGCACCGATACCGCCGGCTCGATTCGGGTTCCGGGCTCGTACACGGGCCTCTACGGGCTGCGCACCACGCACAACGCCGTCTCGCGCTCGGGTCTGGTCGGCCTCGCGCCGAGCTTCGACACCGTGGGGCTGCTGGCCCGCGAGCTTCCCACGCTCGAGCGGGGCGTTCTGGCGCTGCTGGCGACGGGCGAGCGGATGCCCGTGGCCCCCATCTCACCCGCCATCGAATCGGCGTCCGCCGCCCCTGCCACCTCCGCCGCGCCCGCGACCGACACCGCCCACCCCGAACCCATCACGCGCATCCTCATCGACCCGGGGCTCGTCGCCCTCGCCGACCCCGACGCGCAGCTCACGTTCGAGGCCGCCGTTCGCGCCCTGGCGCTGAACTCGGGCGCAACCGTCGAGGTCGCTGCCGCAGCGTCAGCCTTTGCCGCAGAAGATCTCGAGCAGTGGTTCGATGCCTTCCGCGTCGTGCAGCAGTTCGAGGCCTGGGCCGAAGACGGCGATTTCGTCACCGCCAACCCCGGCGCCCTCGACCCGGCCATCGCGGCGAGGTTCGCCGCGGCATCCACTCTCACCGAGCAGGCTGCGACGGATGCCCGTGCCACCCTTGCCCGCGCGACCGCCGCCCTCGAGGCCGCCGTCGCGCCCGGCACTGCGCTCGCGCTGCCCTCGACCTCGTCGCCCGCACCGAAGATCGGGGCCGACCCCACCGAAATCGAACGGATTCGAGCGGCCACCCTACGCCTCACCTGCCTCGCATCACTCTCGGGCCTGCCGGCGTTCACTCTGCCCTACGGGCGCGTCGGCACCCTGCCCGTCGGGCTCTGCCTGCTCGGCTCCCGGGGCGCCGACCTCGCCCTGCTCGCACTCGCTCGCCCCCGCGCGTAGCCGTGGGCATCACCTCGCTCTGTTCGTCGGCCGGGGCCAGCTCGCCCGACCCCGCGCGTAGCTGCGGCCGTCACCTTGCTGGGATTGCCGGCGGGGCCCAGCTCGCCGGGCCCCGCGAGCGTACTCGCCTCGCGGTCACCGGCGCGCGGCACCACCCGCCGACACCCGTTCGTGCGCAGCACAGATCGCCCCCGCCTACAATTAGTAGTCGACTTCATCCATCTGTCGCCACCGCGATCAGCGATTCTGTGCGGCAACCCTCTGCACCGCGAACTCTGATCCCCTGCGAACCACGCGAAAGTAACACCCCGAAACCCAGCACCGCACCCCGCACCAACCCCCAGGAGTACACCCCGTGGCCTTGATCGTTCAGAAGTACGGCGGATCATCCGTCGCCGACGCCGAGAGCATCAAACGCGTGGCCAAGCGCATCGTCGAAACCCGCAAGGCGGGCAATGAGGTCGTCGTCGCTGTGAGCGCCATGGGCGACACCACCGACGAACTGCTCGACCTCGCCCACCAGGTCACCCCCATTCCGCATCCCCGCGAACTCGACATGCTGCTCACCGCGGGCGAGCGCATCTCCATGGCGCTGCTGGCCATGTCGATTCGCAGCATGGGTCACGACGCCCGCTCGTTCACCGGCAGCCAGGCCGGCATGATCACGGATGCTCGGCACGGCCAAGCCCGCATCGTCGACGTGACCCCCGGCCGAGTTCGAAGCGCTCTCGACGAAGGCGCCATCGCCATCGTCGCCGGCTTTCAGGGCTTCAACCGTGGCACCGGCGACATCACCACCCTCGGTCGCGGCGGATCAGACACTACTGCCGTCGCCCTCGCCGCAGCCCTCGGCGCCGACGTCTGCGAGATCTACACCGACGTAGACGGTATCTTTACAGCCGACCCGCGTGTCGTGCCCCGCGCCCACAAGATCGATCGCATCTCGAGCGAAGAAATGCTCGAACTGGCGGCAAACGGGGCCAAAGTTCTTTATATTCGCGCAGTGGAATATGCCCGCCGGCACGGTGTGACCCTTCACGTTCGCTCGTCGTTCAACAACAATGAAGGCACCATCGTCTTCAACGAGCTGGCTCCGGATGCCGCCGGGCAGGCCGGTTCGGGCGCGAGCGGCGGGCCGGGCATCCCGAACCTCGGCACCACCCCCCAAACGGCAGAACTACCTTCAGAGAACAGCGAGAAATCCGTGGAAGAGCCACTCATCGCCGGCGTCGCCGCCGACCTCAGCGAAGCGAAGATCACCGTGGTGGGCGTGCCCGATATTCCGGGTAAGGCTGCGCAGATCTTCAACATCGTCGCCAAGACCGGCGCGAACATCGACATGATCGTGCAGAACGTGTCGGCTGCGGCCACCGGGCTCACCGACATCTCGTTCACGCTGCCGAAGTCAGACGGGCAGCAGGTGTTGCAGACGCTCACCTCGTCGCAGCCCGAGGTGGGGTTCTCGTCGCTGCAGTACGACGACCAGATCGGCAAGCTCGCGCTGGTGGGCGCCGGAATGCGCACCAACGCCGGCGTCTCGGCGAAGCTCTTCACCGCCCTCTACGAGGCCGGCATCAACATCGAGATGATCTCCACCAGCGAGATCCGCATCTCGGTGGTCACGCGCGCCGACACCGTGAACGACGCCCTGCGCGTGGTGCACACGGCCTTCGGCCTCGACTCCGACACCGAGGCGGTCGTGCACGGCGGCACCGGCCGCTAACGCGCCGCCCCACCCCGGCCGCTAACGCGCCGCCCCCGCCGCGCCGCGCTCGACGCGGCGCGATTGCCCCAAAAGCGCGCTATCACGAGCCTTAGCGGCCCTTTGCGTCAAACCGCGAGGCCTGCCAAGGGTGCGGCACGCCGGTGGCGCTGCCGGGTGCCCGCACCCGCACCACCGCCACCACCACCGCCACCACGGAGCGTCAGCTCGCCGCGAGCAGCGCCAGCACGCTCGACGCGTTGAACAGAATGTGCGCCACGATGCCCGCCCCGAGCCGCCCCGTCGACACGGCGAGCCTCGCGTTGATCAGCCCGAGAAACAGCGTCGACCCACCCAGCGCGAGCGCCGACGCCCACGACGACGACTCGTACAGATGCAGCGCGGCGAACACCACCGCACTCAGTACGATCGCGGTCGTGTTCGCGACCCGCACTCGGGCGGCGTCGACCGCGTAGCCGGCCGCATCCACTGCCCCAGGCGAGCTGCGTAAGACTCGGTTGCGGATGCCCCGCAGCACCAACCCCCGAAAGAATACCTCTTCAACAAAAGGCCCGATCAGGCACGCGAAGAGCAGGGCGTTGAGCACGATCCAGAAGGTGTCGGAGTCGAGCGTCAGATTGCCCTGCACGGGCGTATCGCCCGCCAGCCGCTGTGCCATCGCCGCGAAGAACACCGCGATCGCCTTCGCCGCGAACGCCGCGCCGAGCCCGAGAGCGAGGTCGATCCACCGGAAGCGCAGCCCGAGATCGGTGGCGAGCGACCCCGATCCGCGCCGCCGCACCACGAGTACCACCACGCCGAACATCGCGCCATACCCCAGCACGTTCGTCACGAATTGCGCCGCACTCGAGTTCGAAATCACGCCAAATATGTAGAGTGCCACCCCCGCCGCGAGCGCAACAACGAACGCCACCAGCCCCACGACACTGCTCGGGATGCCCCACCGCACCACATACCCCGGCATCGCCGCGCCGTGCCGCACTGCTCCGGCGCCCGCCTCTGCCTCGGCCTGCGGCAGCCCCTCGGGCGGCGCTGAGCCCGCCCTCGCATCGTGCGCTTGGCCGTGCTCCCCGTCTTCACCCGGCATTTCGCTCATGCTCGCACCCTACCCGGGCATCCACTGCCCGACGCTTGGTAAAGTAGACGTTCGAGCAAAGGGATGAACGCAGTGAGCACTTCAGCACAGTCGAGCAACGACGGCGCAGGCCACAAGGTCGGCCTCAACGTGGGCGTCGTCGGCGCCACCGGCCAGGTGGGCAAAGTCATGCGCCAGCTGCTGGATGATCGAGACTTTCCGATTGCGAGCATCCGCTTCTTCGCTACTGCTCGTTCGGCTGGCACCACGCTGACCTTCCGGGGTGAAGAGATCACCGTCGAAGACTCCGCCACCGCCGACCCGAGCGGGCTCGACATCGCCCTCTTCTCGGCCGGCGCCACCGGCTCGCGGGCGCTCGCGCCGAAGTTCGCCGCCGCCGGAGTCACCGTCATTGACAACTCGAGCGCCTGGCGGATGGACCCAGACGTGCCCCTCGTGGTGAGCGAAGTCAACCCGCACGCCATCGATGAGGCGCGCAAGGGAATCATCGCGAACCCGAACTGCACCACCATGGCCGCCATGCCCGTGCTGAAGGTTCTCGACGCCGAAGCCGGCCTCGAACGCCTCATCGTCAGCACCTACCAGGCCGTCTCAGGCAGTGGGCTCGCCGGCGCCGAAGAGCTCGCAACGCAAGCCGAAGCCGCCATCGCGTCGGGCCACCTGCTCGACCTCGTGCACGACGGCAGCGCCATCGAGCTGCCCGAGCCCGTGAAGTACGTGCGCCCCATCGCGTTCGACGTCATTCCGTTCGCCGGAAACCTGGTTGACGACGGCCTCAACGAGACCGACGAGGAGAAGAAGCTCCGCAACGAGAGCCGCAAGATCCTCGAGCTGCCTGGCCTTCTCGTCAGCGGAACCTGCGTGCGCGTTCCCGTCTTCACCGGCCATTCCCTCTCGATCAACGCCGAATTCAGCCGCCCCCTCAGCCCCGAGCGCGCGACCGAGTTGCTACAGACGGCGGCCGGCGTCACGGTGACGGATGTTCCGACCCCCCTCGAGGCGGCCGGCAAAGACCCGAGCTTCGTGGGTCGCATCCGTACCGACGAAGGCGTTCCGAACGGCCGCGGAATCGCCCTCTTCATCAGCAACGACAACCTCCGCAAGGGCGCCGCCCTCAATGCCGTGCAGATCGCCGAGATCTTCGCCGCGCGCGCCGCCTCGGCCGCCTCGGCTGCCACCGCAGCCGCCCTAGCCGCCCCGACCGAAGTGGATGCCGCACCGGCCTTCATCGCGGGCTGACCTTCGCGCCCCCGCCGCGCCCGCCTCACCCGCAGCGCAGCGCGCTGCAATCGCTGCTCTCGGGTAGCATCGTCGGCGGGCCCAGGTCACGGGTGCGGCGCACCCACGTGCGATCGACAGCAACCCGCAAAGAGCATCTGGCCGCGGATGCCCGCGCGCGACACAACAGACGCATGACCGACTTCAGCGACCCGCAGACCGCCCATGTGCGTCTGACGAATTCCGAACGCGACGAGGCAGTGGCGCAGCTGAACGCCAACCTGCGCGAAGGCCGCCTCGACGAAGCCGAATTCGTGAAACGGTCGGCCGCCGTGCGCTCAGCGGTGACGCGGGGCGATCTCGCGCCTCTCTTCAACGATCTGCCGGTGCAGCAGCCGCACGCGTCGACCCCGCCGCCGCAGCAGCCGTACGCGGCCCCGCCGACTTCGCCCTCAGAGTTCGGCGCAGCGGGCTACGGGCCGCCGAGCATCCACTCGCCCGGCGACTCAGGCTCGGGCCGCAGAGGCCCGCTCGGGGGAGCCGTCGGCACGGTGGCCGTGTCGATTTCGCCGTTCGTCGCGCTGATCTTGTTTCTGATCACCGGCGCACTCGGCGGCTGGACGTACAGCTGGCTCTGGTTTCTGCTCGTTCCCATCACCGCCATCATCGTTTACGCCGGAGGTACCCGCGACTCGGGGCGCAACCGCTACCGCTGACGCAGACCGCGTTCGCGCGGCAGCACCCCCCATTCGAGGCACTCGAGGGCTAGCATAGTGAGCTTCACTCAACTAGGCTTCACTCTCGATGATTACTTTTCTTGCCTGGGTGCTGGGGGTCGGCGCTTTGTGGTGTGGTGTATCTGTTGGTGTCGCACTTCTGGTGGGGCGGATGCTCGCGCTCAGCTCAGCCCGCGACGCAGCTACCGTTGCGGCACGCGACGAAGCCCGCCATGCAGCCCGCCCTGCAGCCCGTGACGACACCGCGAATCCGCTGAGCGCGGTACATTGTGTGAATGACCGTGCAGCTGCCTCCCCTGTGCCGGCAGACGTCTCACTTCCGGCTGGGGTGACGCCGGCATGGCAGCAGCGGCAGATCAACCGGGTCAACGGCCCGCCACCATCCAAGCACCAACCCAGTCGCTGACCGAACCCGGGCCTCCGGCCGCACCCCGCACCGGCGCGACCAGCATCCGCCGCTCGCTCTTCTTCTTTCCCGTTTCGGCCGTAGCGGTCGTCATCGTGATTCTCGGCGTCATTTCTGCCGCCCAGACCGCGGCCCAAGCCGCCGGAGCCCAAGCCGCCACCGCGGCCCAAGCCGCCGCCGCCGGAACCCAGCAGCCCAGCCACACCCCCACCGACTTTCTCTACCTCGCCGCCCTCTTCGTGAGCACCGCTCTCGTGACCGACTTCCGCCTGCCGGTGGGCCGTCTCTCGAGCCTGCCGTCAGTGAGCCCAGCTGTCGCCCTGCTCGCCACCGCGAACCTCAACGACCAGTTCTTCATCGCCCTCGCCATCTGGGTTCTCGGTTTCTTCTGCGGCGCCATCTTCAACTCGCGCGACATCATCGTCTCGGTGTACGCGACCGGCATCGCAAGCCTCGGCGCCGTCGGCTGGTGCCTCGTCATGACGGCCACAGCCAGCTCGTCGGGCTCCATCGGAGTACTACCGCTGCTGATGCCGTTCGTCGCCACCGCCGTCTACCTCGCGGTGATACTCGCCGTGGAGTTCGCGAGGCAAGGCGGCCGCTGGGGCCCCGACGGCCGCCGCGGGGTGAGCGAACTGAGCCTCAGGCGTCTGCTGGGCATCCTCGTCGTCATCGCCGGCCTCGCCATCGCCATCTCGTTCACCTATGTCGGCGTCTACCCGTTGCTGCTCGAGGCCGATCAGAACCACCACGGCGCCGGAATTCTCATCGTGGTCGCCGGCGCCATTTTCGCCCTCGCCCGCGTTCGTCAGCTGCGCGGCATTCAGCGCCGCCTCAAGGGGCTCACCGACGCCGCCCTCACCCTGCCGTGGAACCAGGGCGACGACCTCGGCGCCATTCTCAGTCAGCGCGTACAGACGGCCGTGAGCGCTGACGCCATCACCATCAGGCAAGCCGCTCCTGGCTCGAACGAGATCGGTTACCCGGTTCGTCTGGCTCCGGATGCCGAGGCCTACGTCGTGGCGACCCGCGAGTTGAGCGGCATACCTTTCACGCGTGAAGACGAACGAGTGCTCGAAGCGCTCGCGCACTTGGCAACCGAGGCCGCTCGCGTCACCGAAGACATGGCAGACCTCACCCTGCGCGCGAACAGCGATTCGCTCACCGGCCTGCCGAACTACAACTCGTTTCGCCGCGCTCTGGCCGACGCGAACGAGAACCGCCCGTACTCGGGCGCCATCGCGGTGCTCTTCATCGACCTCGACAGCTTCAAGCAGCTCAACGACCGGCACGGCCACCACATCGGCGACGCCATGCTCGTCACGGTCGCTGATCGCCTGCGCGAAACCAGCCGCCCGCACGATGTGGTGGCCCGCATCGGCGGCGACGAGTTCGTGGTCATTCTGACCGCACTCAAGTCGCTTGCCGAGGCGAAGACCGTCGCCGAGCGCATCACCGAGAAAACGAGTGCCGCCTTCACCGTCGAAGGTGTCGATCTGCGCCCGTTGCTGAGCGTAGGTCTCGCCTACTCCGCGCACCGTGAAACCGATGCCGCGTCGTTGGTCGTCGACGCCGACCGCAGCATGCTCGCGGTGAAACGATCGCGCCACCAGGGCGGCCCTGCGGCCGAAAGCACCATCAACATCTCGCCGCATCGCTCGGCTCGCATCAACGACATCGTGGCCGAAGCCATCGACAACGAAATGCTCACTGTGGTGTTTCAGCCCATTGTCAACATGGCCGAGAACCGCATCTGGGCGTTCGAAGCGCTCGTGCGTCACACTGACGCAGAACTCGGCGCCATTTCGCCGGGGGCAATCGTCGAGCGGGCGAAGAGCCTCGGCCGAATGGATGAACTCACCCGCCAAGTGATGGCCAAGGCCATGAGCGGTGCCCGCGCCATCCAGCTCATCGAACCGAGCATCGCCACTATCGCGGTGAACCTCGAGGTGGGGCAGATCACGGATGCTCATGTCGGCGCCTTCGCCAAAGAGATCGCCGCGCGCTACCCCGCCATCTCCCTGTGTCTGGAGCTGAACGAGCGCTCGCTTCGGCACGTCACCGACGACCTGCGCCTTCAGGCGCAAGCGCTGCGCGATCTCGGAATCATCATTGCGCTCGACGACTACGGGTCGGAGAACTCGTCGGTGGGGTCGCTCGTTCGCATTCCGATGGACATTCTGAAGCTCGACCGCAGCCTCATCGACGAACCTGGCGATCACCGTCAGCGCGAAGTCGTGAAGGCGCTACAGGGCTTCAGCGACGCCCTCGACTACCTCACCATTGTCGAAGGCATCGAGAGCGCCGAGACCGCTGGGATTCTGCGGGCGCTCGGAGTTCGCAACGCCCAGGGCTTCTACTACGGCGTGCCCGCCACCTATGAGCAGGTCATCGCCAGGCTCAGCAAACACGGTACGGCGGCCGTCATCTCGTAGTGGTTTACCCGCTAAGATTCGAGGGTAGGGGTGCCCGTTGGGGGGTAGAGATTCTCGTAGGCATCTTGACCGCCCTGCAGTGCAAACGTCGTGTCAACCAGCAACCGCGTTCAGGTGCCTTACCATCGGATAGTCCATGAGAACCTCTTCGAAACCACCCCGTCGAACCTCTCTGCGACTTCTTTCTGTCGTCAGTGTCGCCGCAGTGACGCTGCTGGCACCGCTCGCCGCTGCAACGGCTGCGTCAGCGAGCACCACCGCTGCAGCATCCACCGCGCTCGCGTCGCCCGCAGTTTCGGCCCCCGCAGTTTCAGCTACCGACGCGCCGGGCACCCTCTCTTTTCCCGTCGAGACCACCGTTCCGGCTGGCACAGGCGCCGTCTTCGTGAACCTGCAGGTACCTGACGGCCTCACCCCCACCTCGCTCACCGGCGCCATCAAACCGGTCACTCCTGCGGCAACCAGCGGTTCGTCGGCCGTCGCCACACCGGGCGGCCAGTTGCTCGTCACCGTGAACGGCGCCGTGCTGCAGACGCTCGACCCCACCATGCCCGGCACGCTGAACGTGCCATTGCAGGCGTCAGACGAGGTCAAGGGTGTCGTCACCATCGGGCTCACCTACGCCACGCTTTCGGGCAGTGACAACGCCGTTTGCACCGTTCCCTCGAACGCGAGCGTGTCGCTCACCGACGCGGTGATGAACGTCGACGGCGCCGCCGCAGCGCCGAGCACCGTGGCCGACTTCTTGTCGCCTTCAGTGAACGCGGTGTCGGTCGTGATTCCGGATGCTCCCTCCCAGGCCCTCGAGCAGGCCGGCCTTGCCACCATCGCATCACTCGCCCACGCCCTGCCGCAGAGCGACTCGCTCAGTCTCACCACCACAAGCGACACCGCGAACCGCACCACGGTCGCCCCCATTCGCGGCCGCATCATCGTGCTCGCACCCTCAACCGACTCCTCGGTCACCACCGCGACCACGGCGCTCTCTTCTGGCGACGGGGGGGTGCCCACCCTCACCATCACGGGCCCCGAAGCCACCCTCGCCCCTGCCGGCGCGGCACTCGGCTCCGACTACCTCGTCTTGGCGAACTCCGCCGACACCACCGGCCTCAGCCAGACCGGAACCAGCACTCCGGCCCTCACCCAGAACCTCTCCTACTTCGGTTCACCGAACCAGATCGCCCTCGCCGGCTTCGGGCAGTCGAGCTCGTTCACGAACATCAGTCAGGCCTCGTTCGGCGGCCCCGTCAGCTCAGCCACCGTGCACATCGTCGGCATGCACTCCGACATTCCCGACTCGGTCATCGCCACGGCGAACGTGTACTGGAACAACTTTCTGATCGGCTCGCAGGTGCTCGCCCACAGCACGCCCATCGACCTCACGCTGCCGGTTTCGGGCACCCTGCTCACCGCGGCCAACGGCCTGAAAATCGAGCTCAGCGCGGTGCCGGTAACGGGTAACTGCACCGGGCCCATCAACCAGATTCCTATCGAGCTGTTCGTCGACTCCCAAGCTTCGACGGTGTCGGGCGTGCGGGGTCAGACGCTGACCCCCGGGTTCCAGCGCTTTCCGCAGGTGCTCGGCAGCACGTTGCCGGTAGCCTTCGGCACGGGAGCCTCAGCCGCCACGGCCGTGGCGAGCGCGGGTGACATCGTGGCGTCGGTGCAGCGTAATTCGAGCATCCAACTCGCCGTCACCGTGGTTTCGCCGGGTTCGTTCATCAGCTCGTCGCAGTCGGGGTTGTTCGTCGGCGCCACGAGCAGCGATTCGAATGCCCTCGGGTCGCCCTTGCGGCTCGACAGCTTCAAGGCCATCGACTCGAATGCCGTGTCGTTCGGTGTCGGAACCACCGAGCCCTACGCCGCACTGCAGTCGTTTCAGAGCGGCGGCCGTAACGTGCTGATGCTCGGCGGCTGGGCACCCGATTCGTCGAGCGACGCCGTGCAGGGGCTGCAGGTGCAGGCCGCGAGCTACACCACTTCGAACCCCGACGGCTGGTTCGGGCTGTCGGGCGACGTGCTCATTGCGCAGCCGAACCAGGGCGATCCGGTGCTCATTTCGAGCAACGCCATCGTTCCGCAGACGGCCGTGACCGACGACTACCGCGGGTATGCCGTGTGGATTGCCGTCATCGCCATCATTCTGATTCTCGCCGGCGTCGTCGGTGAGATCACGCGCCGCCGCCGCAAGGCCAAGCTGAAGAAGTACGTCGACGCGCAGATCGCCTCAGAAGGCGCGGAGCCAGCAGCAGACGGCGCCGAGGCCCCCGAGAGTTCCAAGCCGGAGTAGACCGTGGTCTCTCTGACGAAGCCCGAGTCGCCGGCCGAAGAGTGGCTGGACGATTCGCCGCGCTCAGGCCTCGTCACCGCTCCCGGTGCCACTCCGCCCGGCGCCGACCGAGTCACCGCCACCGCCCCGGCTGCCGCGTCACCCGCCCGCGTCGCCGCCACGGCCCCCGCGAAACCCCCCTCCCGCTTCGGCGAGTGGATGCTCGCCCGCTGGGTATCGCTCGGCGCCCCCGTAGCGGGCCGCCGTGTTCCTGGCACCATGGTGGTGGCTTTCGCGGCGCTCGCCATCGGCATCGTCGCCGTCATCATCACCACCTCGAGCGGTCTGAACATCGCCTACGCCGACTCGCAGAGCCACCTCACCATCTCGCGGCGCATCTTCGACAGCAAGGCGCCGGGCTTCACCCAGCTCGGCACCGTGTGGTTGCCGGTGCCGAGCCTCATTCTCGTTCCGTTCGTCACGAACCTCTGGCTCTGGTCGAGCGGGCTCGGCGCGGGGCTTCTCGGGTTGATCTGCCTGATGGGCACCGCCACGGGCGTGTACCGCATCGCGGCGCGCATCGGGCTCGGGCGGGCGGCGCGCATCGTGGGCGTGCTGCTGATCATCCTGAACCCCAGCATTCTGTACATGTACACGACGGCGCTCACCGAGCCGGTGCTGATCGTCTGCATGATGGGCTGTTTCGCGGGCCTGGCGCACTGGGTCACCAGCAAACGCAACCTGCAGGCCGGCGAGGTGATGGTGTTCTGCGGGCTGCCGGCCGCCGGCGCAACGCTCTCGCGCTACGAGGGCTGGGTGCTCGTGTTCGCCGGCACGCTTCTCGTGGCCTGGGTTGCCTGGCGACGCAAAAAAGCCTGGCGTTACTGCGTCAAGATGGGCCTCGCCTTCGCGGCGCTGCCGGGCGTTGCCATCGCGTGGTGGCTGGTCTACAACTTCACGGTCTACGGCAACCCGCTCGAGTTCGCCAACGGGCAGTACTCGGCCTCGAATCTGCAGAAGGCCACCGCCGATGCCGGTCTGCTCGCCTACACGCACAATGCCGGCCTGACCCTCTGGACGTACGACTGGTCGGTACTCGAAACCGCGGGCCTCCTGACCGTGGTGATGGGCATTCTCGGCGCCATCGTGCTGGCCTACAAACGCGGGCTCTCGAACGAAGCCTTGGTCGTCTGGATCATGGGCGTCGCCTACGCGTTCTCGCTGCTCAGCCTGTTTCTCGGTCAGACGCACATGAACAACGACCACTCGCTGCCGCAGAACTGGTGGAACAGCAGGTACACCCTCGCGGTGATCCCGTGGCTCGCGACGCTTGCGGCGGTGCTCGTCGACGCCCTTCGGAAGACGAGGGTGTGGATGCCCGCGCTCGCGTTAGTCGGGCTGGCACTTCTGGTGCAAACGGCGTGGTGGGGCGCTGACCCGAGCCGATCATCCGTCATCGCCGAAGCCAACGGCTACGTGCAGCTCAAGGCGGCCAGCGGGGCGACCGCGGCTGCGGCCTATCTGCGCGACAACTACGACGGCGGCGATGTGCTGATGGACGAGTCTGCAGCCGGCAGCGCCCTGCTGCCCGAAATCGGCATTCCGCTGGTCGACTACTACAACCGCTCGACCGGCGACCTGTTCTACCAGGCCATCGCCGACCCGGCCACGCACGCGAAGTGGGTGTTCGTGTCGACGGCCGATGCGCCCGAACTCTCGCAGACGGGTGTCGCCGACCTGGTTTACGATGCCATCAAGAAAGATCCGTCGTTCACCACGATGTACCGGGTCGTCTTCGAGCAGGGCTCCTACCGAATCTACGAGCGGATAGACAGTTGACCGACATCACGCCCGGCTCGCCGCCGTCGGTTCCGCCTACCCGCGGCGCCGGCAATGCCTCGCCTGTTCTCGGGCTGCACGAACACCGCGGGTCTCATGCCAGCGGCGACATGGTCAACAACTCCGGGCGCATCGGCGAGATTCTGCTCGACGCCGGTCTCATCGACGAGCGCGAGCTGACGGATGCTCTCGAGCTGCAATCACGCGAGGGCGGCCTCATTGGGCGGCACCTCATTCTCTCGGGGGCAGTCACTCGCCGCGAAATGTACGACGCGCTCGCGACGCAGTGGAACGCGCCGCTCATCGACCTGCTCGCCGAACCGCCAGAGGCGGGCCTTCTCTCGGTGCTCCCGCCCGAGCAGCTCATCGAGGCCGGCTGGGTGCCGTGGAAGCGGTCGGGTACCGGCGCCATCATCGCCACCACGGTTCCGCCCACCCCAGAACTGTTGCTTTCGGCGCGCGAGCAGCTCGGGGTCAGCGACATCACCGTGCGAACCACCACCGACTGGGATCTCAACCAGGCCGTCGAGGCCGCTTGCCGCACCCAGCTTCTCTTCGGGGCATCGGATGCTCTGGCCACCGACTCGAGCGACGAATCAGCCAAGTCGGGGCTGAGGCGCTGGCAGCTCATCGTGCCGGGCGTCGTCGTGCTGCTGGTGATTATCGGCTGTGTGATGAGCCTCACGACCACTCTTGTCGTGGTGCTGGCGGGGGCGAACATCCTCTTCGCCATGAATATCGTCTTCAAGGTGGTGGCTGCACTTCGGGCGCCGTTCAACAACCGCGACAAAGAGCGCTGGCTCGACGAGGTGGCGCTCGAGCGCGTGAAGCGGGGGCTGAAGCCGTTGCCGTCACGCATTCCCGACAACGAGCTGCCGATTTACACCATTCTCGTGCCGGCCTACAAAGAGGCGAACATCATCAGCAAACTGCTGACGAACCTCGGCGCCATCGACTACCCGAAAGCCAAACTCGAGGTCATGGTGCTACTCGAGGCCGACGACGAAGAGACCATCGCGGCGGTTCGCACCATGCGGCCGCCGGAATACGTGCGCATGGTCATCGTGCCGCCCGGCGGCCCGCAGACGAAGCCGCGCGCCTGCAACTACGGGCTGTCATTCGCCCGCGGTGAGTTCGTGGTCATCTACGACGCCGAAGACCGGCCGAACCCGTCACAGCTGCGCGACACCGTCGCTGCGTTTCGGCAAGACGAGTTCGAGCGCCTGCACGTCGACCCGAACCAGAAGAAGCTCGTCTGCCTGCAGGGCGCGCTCATTTACTTCAACGCCGACTACAACGTGCTGACCAGGCTTTTCGCCGTGGAGTACGCCGCGTGGTTCGACTCGATGCTGCCGGGCCTCGACCAGTCGCACCTGCCGATTCCGCTCGGGGGCACCTCGAACCACTTCGACACCAAGGTCTTGCGGCAGCTCGGCGCGTGGGATCCCTACAACGTCACCGAAGACGCCGACCTCGGCCTCCGTGTGGCCGCCCACGGCTACCGCGTCGGAGTCGTCAAGGCGTCGACCGCCGAAGAGGCCTGCGCCGAGGTGGGCGCGTGGATTCGCCAGCGCACCCGCTGGATCAAGGGCTACATCATGACGGGCGCGGTCAACACGAGGCACCCCGTGCGATGGTTTCGCGTGAACGGAGTTCTCGGGGCGCTCTCGCTCGTCGCGCTCATCCTCGGCACCCCCATCGCGTTCATGCTCTACCCGCTCGTGCTCGGTTTCACGGTGTTCACCTACATCGGGGTGCAGTTCATCGGCCTCAACCTGCCCGATTGGCTTATCGTGGGCGGCACGGTCAACATGCTCTTCTCCAACGGCGCCATCATCATCATCTCGGGCATCGCGGCCTGGCGGCGGTACAACTGGCGCGTCGCCATGTTCGCCTGCCTGAACCCTGCGTACTGGATCCTCCACTCCATCGCGGCCTGGCGCGCCGCCTACCAAATCGTCTTCAGCCCCCACCACTGGGAGAAGACCCCCCACGGCCTCACCGAAGAGTACGAAGACTCCGCCTTCGAGGGCAACAGCGCCGCCGCCTGACCCCGGCTCCGCCCCCGCCCCCTCCCCCGCCCCCTCCCCCCTCCCGCCCCGCGCCCCGCCCCCTCCCGCCCTCCCCGCATCTCGCGACGTTCCCTCGCCCACGTTGCGCAAAAGCACCTCCGCCGCGCCGGGGAGGTGCTTTTGCGCAACGCACGCTTCTCGCCGACGCAACTGACGCAACCGCTTGTGAGTATCTGGCCGCACGTCTCGCGACGCGCGATGCCCGCCCTCGCAGCCATCGCCAGCCCCTTCTGCGTCACAAGTCTCACCACTCGCAAAACCTCATCCCTTGACGTTCGGCAGCCATGCCAGCATTAACGCGCTGCACAAAAGCACCTACAGGGCGGCCCGAAGGAGCTTTTGCGCAACCTGTGCGCCTCGAGCGCATCCGCCACGGGCTAGCGCCTCCGCGATCTCGAGTTGCGTCAGGTCGGAGCGGTGTGACAGTTCATCGTCGTGAAAGCGAAGCACGTCCCAGTCGTTGCGCATGAAACGCTGCCACCTGATGACATCTTTGCGATACTGCACCTTGTCGGTTCGGTGCTGGTCGCCGTCGTACTCCACGATTACGCGAAAGTCACGAAAGACGAGGTCGGCACGCCCGATGCGCCGGCCGTTCGAATCGACGATGACAGGGTTCACCTCGGGTTCGGGCAGCCGGGCATCCCGAATCAAGAGGCGCAAGAGCGTCTCGGGCCGCGACTCCGCCCCCTGCCTCAGCAGTTGCAGGGCTCGGGATGCCCGGGGTTTGCCCACCCCGTGAAAGCACTCGGTGCGCTGCTGGAGCTCGTTGAACGTCACGTATGGTCTGGGATCGCTAGGATCGAGCACCTCGGGGTCGAGAACAAAGTGGTCGCCCGCCACGACCAGGTCGGCGAGGCTCAATCGTGAGGCAAGACTGAGCCACGTCGCGGCGGCGTCGCTGCACGGGAAGCCGTATCGGCGCACCACTCGAGCGTTCACCGGTTCCGTGCGGTATCCGTGTGCGCCCTTCGCTCTCGACGGTGCGCCGGGGTCGGAGATCGTGACGTCGACCGATCGGCCGACGCTCTCGTTCAGAACTGCCGCGACCCCGCCCGCGCTGCGCATCTCTGCCGCTGTGCGAAAATCGGCAGCTGTCCGAGCGACCGAAGGCAGCGGAACACCCCAGAGCACCGCCGCAGACTCGTGGCTGAACCACTCCGACTGCCTGAGGCGTGGCGCGAACGCCGCGATCGGAGACACCCTGTTTGCTTGAACTCGAACGCCATGAAAGGGTCGCTGCAGCTCGCCGTTGCGCATCCGTGCCCGCCCAAACCCGGCCTGGCGTGCCTCTTGTACGGAGAATGCGCGTTGATCAAGTGGCGCCGAGAGCGCGTTGCGATGAGTCATCGACCCATGCTGCCTCAACAGCTCTGCATCGCCCCGAAGTTATCCACAGCCTCCAGTTCGCGCATAGCCCCGCCCGTCTCGGACCTCCCTCGCGGCGATGCCTTCGGCGTTGCGCAAAAGCACATTCGCGGCACCCTGAAGGTGCTTTTGCGCAACCCGAAGGGGTTTCGGCAGCGGCGGGCACCCCCGAGGGCTGGAGGCCGAGGTGAGGCGGGTCAGAAGTCGAGCTTATTGAAGACGGGGGAAGGGATGTTGCGCACGACACCCATGATGAGCATCCACTTCAGGGGGGCGTAGACCACCGCACGGCCCGCGTTCACGCCCGCCACGATCTCGCCCGCCACCGCCTCGACCGGCGCGAGCCCCTTCTGCGGCATCGACGCCGTCATGGGTGTGGCGGTCGGCCCCGGCTTCACCAGCACCACGCGCAGGGCTGAACCGGCGAGCCGGTGCTGCAGCCCCTCGGCCATCGCCTCGATGAGCGCCTTCGCGGCCCCGTAGATGTAGTTCTTCTTGCGCCCACGGTCGCCCGCCACCGAGCCGATCACCGCAATGGTGCCGGCCGTCATCGTGTCGGCCGCGGCCTCGATCCAGAGCGACGGCGACACCCCCGTCACCTCGAGCACCGAAGCGGCCTCGACCAGCGAGGCCTGCGACACCTCCTGCTCGGTCATCGACCCGTGCGCCACGAGCACGGTCAGCCCCGCGCCCGCCGCGGCACCTGCCGACCCGGGTCCCGCGAAATCAGCCACGACAGACGCAATCGAGGCAGGCGACACCAGATCGGCGACCAACGTCGTCACCGCGGCCGACGGAAACCGCACCCCGAGGTCGGTGGCGATCGCCGCAAGCCGAGCCTCATCGCGCCCAATGAGCAGGGCAGTGGATGCCCCACCCTCCAACCACAATCGAGTGCACTGCTCGGCGATCGCTGAGGTCGCCCCGATCACCACCACGTCGGTCGGCCACGTTCCCGAGTTACCCCGCGAAGAAGCGCCAGACCCAGACCCAGAACCCTTAGACCCGGTCACCCTGCTCACAATCCCAGACATCTAACTTCCTAACAGTCGTCGCGACATTTCCGAGCTCATGCCCGGGTCTTTGTACTGCAAAAACTCTTGCCACCGCGGGTACCCCGCCTGAAACAGCGAAACGGGCATCCGTGCGTCTTTGGCCAGGTAGAGCCGCCCGCCGGCCTGTTCGACAACCGAATCGAGCCGCGTCAGCAGCCGCAGCGTCGAGTTGCCGAGGTTCGGAAAGTCGATGGTGAGGTTCACCCCTGGTCGCGCGTAGCTCAGCATGCCGAGTGCCGAACGGTCGCCCATCGTCTTCAACACCCCGAGAAAAGACCCCTGCCCAGACGCGGCAACGTGCCCGAGAATCTCGGCCACCGCCTCAGCCCCGACCGACCGCGGCAGCACGCACTGGTGCTGAAAGAACCCGCGTGGCCCGTAGGCCCGGTTCCACTCCTGAATCGCGTCGAGCGGGTAGAAGAAGGGCTTGTAGTGCACCACCGACGACCCGAGTGACAGCCGCTGCATGCGGTAATACGCCCGATTGAGCGCCGGCAGCGTGGCCTTGTTCACCAGTGAGAACGGCGGCACGAACGGCACCGTCGGCCCGCCACGCACCCCGCCCAGCACGGTCGCATTCGACGGCAGCGGCCGGTGCGGCGACGGCGTCGGGTTCGCCCGAGACAGGATGCCCCGCCGCCCCCCATCGGTCGTGATGTCGATCCACGACACCACGTGCTCGAACTCGGCCTCAGACTCGTCTGACAACGTAAAGAACTCAGCCAACGACTGGTACGCAATGTTCTCGGCGAGCAACCAGGGGCCCGGCACTCGTTTCAGGCGAATGGAGGCCTCCACGATCAACCCGGTCAGCCCGAGCCCTCCGCACGTCGCCTCGAACCACTCGCGTTCGAGCGACGGCCCGCACGTGATGACAGATCCGTCGGTACGCACGAGCGTTATCGACTGCACATGGTCGGCGAACGTGCCGCGCGTGGCGTGGTTCTTGCCGTGAACGTCGTTCGCGATGGCGCCGGCCACGGTGACCACCGAGGTGCCAGGGGTGACGGCGAGCATCCACCCGCGCCCAGAGAACGTCTGCTGAATGTCGCGCAACAGCACCCCGGGTTCGCAGCGCAGGATGCCCGTTTCTTCGTCGAACGCCAGAAATCTGTTGAGCGACCGGGCGTCCCACAACGTGCCGCCGGGGTTCAGGGCCGCGTCGCCGTAACTGCGTTCCATGCCGCGCGCGATACCCGGAGCGGTGGCAGCCAGCACAGCGCCCGCACCCTCGACCGAGGTAATAGGCACAACAGTATGCTCGGCGTCACTGAGGCGCCCCCATGATGAAACCTTCTGCCGGCTCACAGCGAATTGACCCCGCTCTTGTCTTCTTTGAAGGTGATGTTCTTGTCGAGAAAGTACTTGATGACGTACCCGATAGCCAAACCGATGATCGCCCCGGTGTATTTGGCCGCATTCGTGCCGAACACGAAGAACGCGCCGAACTCGAAGCCCCAGAAGATGAGGGTGGTGATGCCGCTCATGATCGTGTAGAGCCCCAGCGTTCGGGCCTGATGCTTCATGCTCTTCACCTCGAAGCGAAAAATGAAGCGTTTATCGAGAATGTATTTGGTGATCACGCCGATGCCGGTGCCCACCAGAACCGACGCGATCAGCGAAAGGCCCGTGCTGATGCCCATGGCCGCGCCGAGAATCTGAATCAGCACCTGAGAACCGAGGTTCGTGCCGGTCGAGATGGCGGCGAAGAGCACATACAGAGCGCTGGTCTTCATGGCCGCCTTTCTGATGGCTGCAGCAGCAGCGCGCAACCGCCTACGAAATGCTCACACCCGTTCGGGGGTGTGGCATGCTCTCGCGAGGTGACCGGCACAACTACGATTATGGTGAACACCCAGTTTGTCACGAACGCACGTGCGGCCTCGCGCGGGCTGGCGCGAACGCACGAATGCGGTTCATTTCAGGGGAGAGTTCGACCACCAGCCGGGGGAGACCACACATGCCGAGCGCACCACCCTTTCTTCGCGCGATGCGCCCGAAGCAGTGGGCGAAGAATGCCCTGCTCGCGCTCGCGCCCCTGGCCGCCGGGGTTCTCTTTCAGCCCACCGTGCTGCTCGAGGTGGTGCTCGGCATCATCGCGTTCTCGCTCACCTCTTCGGGCGGGTACATCGTCAACGACCTGCTCGACATCGAGAGCGACAAGCTCCACCCGAAGAAGCGTTTCAGACCTATTCCTTCTGGCGAGTTTCCGGCCCGAATAGCCTGGCCCACCGCCATCGTTCTGCTGGTCGCCCCCGCCGGCATCGCCGCCGCCTTCGGTTTCTTCACCTTCGCGGGCGTGCTCATCGCCTACGTCATTATTCAGCTCTCGTACTGCATCTGGCTGAAGCACCAGCCGGTCATCGACATCATCATCGTGGCCAGCGGTTTCGTGTTGCGAGCCGTAGCCGGTGCAGCCATCGTGGGCGTGCCCATCACTCAGTGGTTCATTCTCGTCATCTCCTCTGGCTCGCTCTTCATGGTCGCCGGCAAGCGCTACTCAGAGAAGGTCGAGAGCGTCGGCAAAGAGCAATCGCACACCCGCAAAACGCTGAACCTCTATTCGCTCGGCTATCTGCGTTTCGTCTGGACCGTCGCCGCCACCCTCACCATGCTGAGCTACGGCCTCTGGGCGTTCGACCTCAACGGCGGAACCTCCATCGGCTCCATCATCTCCGTCTTTCCCTTCGGCACCGCCCTGCTGCTCTACGCCTACGACATCGAACGCGGCGAGGCGAGCGCTCCAGAAGACGTCGTGCTGAAGGATGTTCGGCTGCTCGTCTGCGGAGCGATCTGGGCCGCGCTTTTTCTCCTGAGCGTTCTAGCTCGGCAATACGGTTGGCAAGTGCCGAACTTGAGCTAGGCCCCGCGCGGCGGAACCTCCCCCCACGCCAAAATCAGTGCAGCAGCAGGATGGTCGGCACACCCACGATGAGCCCGATGGCGTACCCCGCGAGCACATCGGTCACGAAGTGCATGCCGAGAATCACCCGGCTCACCCCCATGGCGAGCGCAACGATCACCGCAACCGGCCACAGCCACGGAAAGAACGCGGTATAGACGACGCATGCCGCCATGGTCGACGACGCATGCGAACTCGGAAAGCTCAGCTTGCTCGGCGCCGACGCGTAGATCTTGACCCCGCTGACGACCCCCGCCGTGCCACCAGCCCCGCCGGGCTCAGACACATTCACGGGGTACCCACCTCTGCCGGCATCGAGCTTTCCTGAAGCGTCGAGCACCGCGCCGGGCCGAGGCCGCCGAACGAACCGCTTAATGACCACCGAGAGCCCGTGCGCCACAACCACCGCCAGCACGCTGAGCAGCCACGCCCCCGCGTGCGACCAGTCGAGGGCCGCCCCGAGTAGCCCGAGCAGAATCCACCCCGCAGCGTGTTCGCCGAAGAAACTGAGCGCCTTGCCGACGGGTACCAACGCAGTGGCCCACCGCGTGCGCTGAACGGCCACAATGAACGAGGTTTCTGAAGCTCGAAGAGTAGTCATTGCCCCCAACATTAGCGGTAGAGCGCGAACACCCCCTGTTCGGGGGCATTTGTTACACTGGCTCAACTATGGTCGCTCATCAGCCCACTGCCACACTCGCTCTCATCGACGACCATGCCCTCGTGCTCGACGGCCTCGCCACCTGGGTCACCCACAACGCACCCGATTTCGACCTGGTCATCGTGGCCGACTCCTGGGCGAAGCTGCTGCACGACCCGGCCTTTCCGCCCGACGTCATCGTCATGGATTACCAGCTCGCCGAGCCCATCTCCATCGAAGCCCGCCTCGGCATCTGCCGCGCCGCCGGCACCGCCGTTGTCGTGATGAGCGCACTCGACGACCCCGCCTCGGTTGACCGCATCATGGCAGCCGGCGCAGCGGCTTTCGTCGCCAAGTCTCGACCGGCCGCCGATGTCATAGCTGCAGCGCGTGCAGCACTCGTCGGCGATGACGACTCCGCGGGCATCCAGCCGGCCGCCTACGACGACGACCGCTTCACCCCCACCGAACTCGAAATGCTGAACCTCTACGCCAACGGCAACTCGCCCGTCGAGGTCGCCCTGCTGCTGCGGGCCAAACCCGCCGCCGTGAACCGTGCACTCGACCGTTTTCGCGCCCGCTACCAACGCGAGGGCAGGCCAGTGGATGATCGTGAGAGCCTCATTCGCCGTGCCGCCGAAGACGGCTACCTCACCTGATGGGGTAGCTCAGAGCATCCACTCTCGGTCTCATCAGTTTTCACTTCGCTTTTCGCTTCACTGAGCACTTCTCAAGCGGTACCCGCCGCCTCTAAACTGGCGCCATGACCGACTTCACGCCCCTTCGCGAAGCAACAACGGCCCCCGTTCTGACCCCCGGCGACTCGGGTTACGCCACCGAACTGCTCAGCAATAATCGGTTCTGGCAGCACACCCCCGAAGCGGTTGTCGCCGTGACGAGCGTCGACGACATAGCAGCGGTCGTGCGGTTCGCCGCCGAGCACACTCTGCCCATTCGCGTGCTTGCCACCGGTCACGGCGATGAGTCGGCCATCACCGACGGAATCGTCATCAGCACCAAGCATCTGCTCGGCGTCACTGTCAACCCCGAAGCGAAGACCGCAACGTTCAGCGCGGGAACCACCTGGGCTGACATCGTTGCGGCCGCCGACGCCCACCATCTCGCCGCCATCACCGGAGCCGCACCAGGCATTGGCGCAGTCGGCTACCTGCTCGGCGGCGGAATCGGCCCCCTCGTGCGCAGCCACGGCATCAGTTCTGATTACCTCACGAGCCTCACCCTCGTCACCGCCGACGCCGACATCGTCACCGCCGACGCCGCCACCAACCCTGACCTGTTCTGGGCCTTGCGAGGCGGCAAAGGCGGCTTCGGAGTCGTCACCGAGGCAACGATTCGCCTCGTCGAGTTGCCCGCGCTGTACGCCGGCAACATCATGTTCGCCGAAGAGCACATCGAGGCGGTTTTGCGCGGCTGGGTCGACTACACCGCCACGGCGCCGGCGTCGGTGAGCACCAGCGTCGCCATCATGCGCTTCCCTCCGCTGCCCGAGCTGCCGCCGTTCCTCTCCGGCAAGACGCTCATCGCACTTCGGTTCGCGTTTCCCGGCGGCGCCGACGAGGGTGCCGCGCTTGTCGCTCCGTTGCGCGCGCTCGCCCCGTCGGTCGTCGATTCGGTGCGGCCGATGGGCCCGATGGATGTGCCGAGCATCCACGAAGACCCCACCGACCCGGCCCCGTCGACGGGTGTCGGCGGCCTTCTGAGCAGCGTCGACCACGACTTCGCCACTGCCCTGCTCGGCCTGGTGGGTGCCGGCGAAGACATCGCCCTCGTCTCGGTGGAGTTGCGCCACCTCGGCGCTGCGGCCGCCGTCGATGTGCCCGAAGGCTCCGCGGCCGGCGGCAGAATCGGCGCCTTCACCTACTACGCCGTCGGCATTCTCGCCGAGCCCGAGCACGTGCCCACTGTCAAAGCGGCCTGCGCCGAACTCGTCACGACGCTTGGCCCGTGGCTTTCGCCGCAGACCATGGTGAACATGACCACCACCGCCTACCTCGACCCCGTAGAGTTCGCCGAAGCCTGGCCGCCCGCCATCTTCGACCGCCTCGCCACCTTGCGCGTCGAGTACGACCCCACCAGGGTCTTCCCGTACGCCCCGGTATAGCTGTTCGAGCTGAGTGGCCCCGCACTCACAGCGCGTGCTCGCGGCGCTCGTGTCCGCTCGGTCGTGTCGGCCGGGCAGCTTCGATGCGGGCGCCGCGGCTTCAGACGTCGCCGACTCCGGCCTTGCCAACTCAGGCGATCCCGGCTCGTGGTGGTGCGCTGCCGATGCGTGCTTTTTCATCGAATCGGTAGGGGGTGGGTGGGTTGAGTCGGTCTGTTTGTTGGATGCATCTTCGTGGTGTCTGTGTTGGGTCGACCCATTTCGGGGGGATCATGTGTGGTACCCCGTATCGCATGACGAGTTTCCAGTCGGATTGGTGCAAATGCCGATGATGGAAGCTGCAGACGAGGGCGCCGTTGTTGATGTCGGTTCGGCCGGGGGCGTGGTTGTCGTGTTTCCATTCATCAACATGATGACTTTCGCAGAACGAGGGTGGCCGGTCGCAGCCGGGCCAGACGCAGCCGCCGTCGCGGGCGGCTAACGCCCGGTTTTGTGCGGCAGTGAAGTAGCGCCGGGTCTTGCCGTGCTGCAACACGTGGCCGTGCTGCCCGAACAGGGTGGTGATGACATCGCCGTGGCAGATCAGCTGTTCGACAACGGATGCGGGTACGGATTCGTCGATGCCGTCGACCCAGCCGACGCCGCGGCCGGCGATGATGTCTTCGAGGGTCGCATGAACGTTGATCGTGGGTGCGGCACCGTTGATGACCGGCATGCCCGGTAGCCCTGAGCTTTTCCGTGCAAGCTCGGTGTAGAAGTCCACCCGCCGTTTCGACAGCGTACGAGTATCAACGTTCTGACCTTCCGGTGTTTCCAGCCCACCGAGAAACTCTGGTTCGGCGGCAGCCCCGCCAGCCTCACCATGACCTTCAGCGGCAGCAACGTCGGCCTCGGCGTTACCTTGAGCGGTGGCGTCGTCGGTGTCGTTGCCGTTGGTGAAGGTGGGTGTGATGCGGGGGCTGAACGCGGCGTTGTCGATCGCTTTCCATACCGCGGCTTGGTCGGGGGTGAAGATCGCGACCATTTTGGTGTTCCCTGACCGCATTCGTGAGAACGTGAGGCCGCGTTGTTCTTCCAAATCTGTGTAGCGGGGTTCAGCACCGTCGGGGTCGATGTTCTCCCGCACCCGTACAGCGAGCCCTTTGATTTGGTCGGCGGTGAACCCGAACCCGCCCACACTCATCCCGGCCTGCTCGACAAGCCGCACGGCGGCAGCGTGTACTTCGTCGGTGAGGGCGCCGCCGCTGATGTCGTCGAGCGGCCGGATGATCGCATCAGCAACATCAACCCCGATCCGCCCTGAGGTGAGTGCTTCCCGTACGGGTTCGTATTTGCTTGGTAATGGTTGCCCGAGGAACGACTCCGAAACTCGTACCTGTTCCCCGAGCCGCACCCGCCCCCGGGCCGTTCTTATTGACACCGAGGTGACAGCGGCGATCATCGCGGCAGGAGAGCTGAAGTTGTTGCGCACCGTGAGCCCGTCGTTACCGAGGTCGTGTCGGCCGCGGTAGGCGATCTCAGCCGCGTACGAAACCCGTAACCCATCCACCAGCCGGCCCAACACCTCGACCGCTGCCAGACCAGCCACCGCATCCTCATCGGCAAGCCCAGCGGGCGCGGCAGCCCGGAACCCCCCACACGAAGCCAACGCATCGACCGCAGCGTGCAAGGCCCCTTCCAACCGCGCACCGGCTGACCCGGCTGATGCCGGGCCGGGAGCGGGGTTGGGGTTCACGTTCATAGAACGATTCTACCACAAACACGAGTAACACTCACTAAAATTATGGCCGAAACCACCGACACTCCGACCCGCACTGCCGCGCCCAAAGGGCTTGCCTTCAGATGGATGGGCCGGCTTCCGGAGACTGCCATTGATGGATGGGCCGGCTTCCGGAGACTGCCATTGATGGATGGGCCGGATTCAGGAGACTGCCATTGATGGATGGGCCGGATTCAGGAGACTGCCATTGATGGATGGGCCGGCTCCAGCAGACTCCATTGATGGATGGACCCAGCTCCCGCAGACTGCCGATACATGAATTGGCCGGTTCCAAGAGAAAACGTTTCGCCCGCCATGGCCGCACCCCCGAACAAAATCCCCTCCACCCCAATCCGAACGTCACCCCGGCTCCGAACCCAACAGCCACCCGAGCAACACCTTGCAAAATCGTGCAAACTTCACTCCTGCACAGCCAGGTGCCTAGTATGAACACGTGGCTTCTGCCCTATTCGGGGGTGAACGGCAAAAGCACCGAAGGGTTTCATGTCTCTGGCTCTACCAACCGACGTTGAGGGTGTCGTCACGAGCCGAGCCCTCGGCAAGGCCGCCATCTGGGTCAGCAGCGTTCTGCTCGCCGCAACCTTCATGTTGGTCATCGGTTACCGCGTCGCCGTTCCGCAGTCTGACATCGCCCTTGCCCTCGCCGGCCTCGCCATCACAGGCGTCGCCGTGGCTGCCGCCCTCATGCTCACCAACCGCATCGGCATTTTCGCCCTCATGCTCGCGGCCGCAGCTGGTCTCTACCTCTTCACCTACGAAATCGGCACCGAGGTTCCAGACAGCTGGAAGTCTGACGCCGTTCTCTTCTCCTTCCCCAAAATCGCCATGACCGTGGTCGGCGTCGCCGGCCGCACCCTCGGCTCGGCCATTGCCCGCTGCGTCATCGGGTTCGTTCTCGCCTCCGTCGCCGTGCAATTCGCCGCCCACTTCGCCGGCATCGCCTTCGCTGTCGACATCCCTGCAATCGCAACCTGCGTCGGCCTCGTGCTTCTGCTGACGACACTCTGGCTCGGCCGCCGTCATGCCATTCGCGGCGCCGCAACCATGCAGGCCGCAGCAGAAGTCGAAGAGCGGATGATCGAACGAACTCGCATCGCGTCTCGCGCCTCGGCCGCCCTGCACGACACCGTCTTGAACGACCTTCACGCGTTGACGCTCACGAACCCCGGCCCGCTCACCGTAGCCCACCGCGCGTTTCTCGCGAGGGATATTGCCGCGCTAGCCCACCCCGGCCTCCTCGTCGACGAGGCCATGCTCAAAGTTCGGGCAAGTGGTGAGGCCATTGTGACCTCTGGCCTCGCCCCGATCATCCAGTCGGCCAGATCTCGTGGCCTCAAAGTCACCATCAGCGGCGACCCCGGCATTCTCTCTGAGCTCACCCCGAACGTCATCGCCGAAATCGTGAAGGCCATCGACCAGTCACTCGTCAACGTGAGCAAACACGCCAACACCGATGTGGCCGAACTTGCCGTGGTCGCCGGAGTCGACACCATCAACGTGGTCGTCAGCGACTCGGGCACGGGCTTCGACCCCAAGCGGGTCGACGAGCAGCGCATCGGTCTTCGCGTTTCGGTGCGTCAGCGCATCGAAGGCCTCGGCGGAACCGTCAAGATCTGGTCGACTCCCGGCGCAGGCACCGCAGTTCTCATGTCGGTTCCGCGCACCACCTACGAGTTGGTGAGCTGACCATGTCTCCGCCGCTCGCTCAAGCTCCGCCCGTCACCGCCGCGACACTTCGGCGCCGCGAGACCGCCCAGCAGATCGACCCGTTGAGTGGCATCACCGCGCGCATCTTCGTGTTCGTGGTCGGTGTCATCAGCCTCGCCACCGCCGTCACCCTCGCCTTCAGTAATGCGAACGAGGTGGGCCGGCCGGGCATCCAAGTTCTCGCGATTGTCATTCTTGCGGCAGCCTACGTCTACTTCGTTTGGGCGGCTGAGCCCTACCGTCGCCGCGTCACGGCTCGCTCGTTCACCATCGTGTTCGCTGCCGTTCTGCTTGCCAGCCTCATCGACACTCTGAGCCAGCTCGGCTCAGACACACTTATCAGAAACGACTGGGGCCCCATCTGCATCGCCCTTGTTCTCATGCTCGCCGGCCCGTACCGCCCACCGCTCGACATTGTGGGCTACACCCTCATCAGCCTGATTGTGATCAGCCTCACCACCGCCATCGAAATCATTGCCCGCAATGGCACCATGACCTTCATCTCGCTGACCATCGCCGGCACCCCAGCCTTTGCCCTCGGCGTGGGTTCGGCCATCTACTCGCACTACCTCATCTCTGGGTTGCGAGCCGATCGCGTGGCCGCCGCCGAACTGCGCGAACACCGTGAACTCGCCGATCGCCGCGAAGCCATCGAAGAGTTTCTCGGTCACGACATCAAGGCCCTTCGAAGCGATGTGCTGCCCTACTTCAGAACCGTGAAGACTCAGGATGCCCTGACCCTCGCCAACATCGACCGAGCCGCCGAACTGCAAACCAAGCTGCGAGCGTCTCTCGTTTCGAATCTGTCGGCCGAGCCCCTCTCTGAAGTCGTCGGGCGCCTCGATGACCCAGAACACCTCTCCCGCCGCCTGAGCGAACCGCAACGCACCGCACTTCGCGCCGTGCTTGCCTTTCTCGCGGAACAGCCCACGGTGCGGCGCAAAGACATCACCCTCAGGTTCGAGGCGACGGTGTCGGGCTGTCGAGGCACCCTCGCCTGCGCCGTTTCCAGCGATCGAACGATCGGTTTTCGCGCTACCCCCTTTGTGGGGCTCATTCAGCTCGCGTTCGCTAATGTGACCGACTCTGTCTCGTCTGAAGCGGTCTCAATCGCGTTTGACTGCTGATCTCGTCACTATTGCGTTACATCGGCCCCCAAACCTCGACTTTGCCCCCCATATTGGGTTGATTTTCGACGCAAACCCCGGATAATGCAATTTTTCTATCGGCAATTCGTCAGTTTCGCTTCTGTGGGCCACATTCGCTCTGCTAGCTTTCGTAGAGCAGCAACATGCGACGGAGCAGCTTGTGGGGGAGAAGTGCCGCCGCCGCTTTGTAGATTCTTGTGTGCCTGCTTTGACTAACCCAGCACCGCCCAACGAACCTTCGAAGAAAGGCCACCACCGTGGAAGACCACAGCGCGTCGAACATCGACATCGAGACCACCGAGCCCACCACGAAGAAGGGCCTCACCCGCCGCCAGGTCGCCGTCGGCGCCGCATGGGCAGCCCCCGTCGTGGCACTCGCCGTCGCAACTCCGTTTGCGGCGGCGAGCGTCGTTTTCGATAGCCCAACGGCTTATGTGACTGGCACGCTCACCGCTACAGGCACCAGCGCGACCGCACGAAGCGCAACATATAGCGGCGGTTCAATGACGTATAACAGCGCCGGCGTATCAGGCCAAGACTCAGGAAACCTGACTTTGACGGTGTACAACACCAAGCCAACAATCTGGACTACCACCATCAGCACGGCTGCCTATGTTTCGGCCGGGTGGACGTTGGTTTCGGCAAACATCACCACTCAGACCTACGTCTTCGCTCACACCGCTGTCACGAACGGAGCCGTAGTGACCATGCCCTCCGTCGTTTGGAACGCCCCCAAAGGCAGCACGAAGCCGGTGCTCGGCATCGATCTCGAATCGGACAACGACGACGTGTCTGCCCTCGGCTTGTCTCTAAGCTAGCCCGGTTCGCACCGTAGCAATCTATTCGAATGCGCTCCATCAATCGCCGGATTGTTGGAGCGCATTTCCCGTATGTAGAGAACTGCGGATTCGCTCAGGATTGAGCAAATCTGCACCGTTGACCTAGGCTCTGTGGATAGCCGTCGTAGCAAGGGGAGTGTTTTGGAGCTATCTGACTATTTGCGTGTGCTTCGTGCACACTGGGTGGGGATTATCCTGATCACCGTTGTCGGTGCAGTCATCGCGTTCGGCTGGACTTTTACCCAGCCAAAGGTCTATTCGGCAAATTCGAGCGGAATTGTGTCGTTGGCTACCTCTGGAGATGTTGGGTCGAGTTCGGTGGCTGAATCTCTCTCGAAGTCAAAGGCGACTACTTATGTTAATGTTGGTGAATCTCGGGCCGTCGCTCAGCTCGTCATAGATTCGCTTGGGTTGAGCACGAGCCCCGAGAGCCTGGTGTCTCACGTCACGGTCACTAACGTCAAAGACACGCCGACCATCAATGTGAGCGCAACCGCGCCTACTGCAATCGGCGCCAAAGATTTGGCAGATGCCTGGATTACAGCGCTGGCGACTCAGATCAAGTCGATCGAGGCCCAGAGTGTTGTGGCTGATCCGGCGAACAACAGCGGCAGCGACTCAATTTTTCTCGTGCCAGTAGAGTCGGCGATCGTCCCGTCCAGCCCAATCTCACCGAACGTGAAACTGGCCGTGGCCCTGGGTGCACTCATCGGTCTCATCTTGGGCTTGGTTTACGCTGTGGTGCGCAATCTCCTCGATCGGCGAATTCGAACGGCCGAATCGATCGAGCGTCAATTCGGGCTTTCCGTGATCGGAAGTCTGCCGAAAGACAAGCGCCTCGATGATGACAACCGAATTGTGCCCGAGTCCGACACGACGGATTATTCAACTCAATCCAGTGGTCACGCTTTACCCGAAGCCCTCCGAGAGTTGCGTACAAATCTTCAATTCATGAATGTGGATGACCCACCTCGAATCATCGTCGTCACGAGCCCGCTTCCCAATGACGGAAAGAGCACGGTTACTGCGAACCTGGCAGTGACCCTCGCGGCCGCCGGCCAAAAGGTCATCGTAGTCGACGGAGACCTTCGTAAACCCTCGGTGACATCTGCCTTCGGCATCGTGCCCGGCGTTGGAATCACCGACCTGCTGATCGGAAAGGCGGAGATCCAAGATGTGCTCCAGCCCTGGGGCTCGTCGGGAAATCTTCTGGTCTTGGGCGCGGGTTCGATCCCGCCAAACCCCAGCGAACTTCTGGGCTCGCAGGGAATGAATGTTCTGCTTCATGAGCTGGCGCGCGATGCGATGGTTCTGGTGGACGCCCCACCTTTACTGCCAGTTACCGATGCCGCGGTGCTCGCAGCTCGCACCGATGGTGCACTCGTGGTCGTCTCGGCGGGAAAGACAACGACAGACGAGTTGGGCAAGGCGCTCGCAAATATCGCGAAGACTTCAGGTAAAACTCTCGGCGTCATTCTAAACCGCGTTCCTACGAAGGGTGCGCTAGGCCGTGGCTACGGCTATTACTACGGTTCCTATTACGGCACAGACAAGAAGACAAAGCATGCTACGCCTCGCCTTGACCAAGAAGAGACGGCAGAAGTGGTAAACAACGTCGTGCCGATCCGCACCGGCACCGATTCGAACTGAGTTCTCGCCTATGGGATCGCATTCGAGCCCCTCGTTGCCGCCCTCGTCTCGCCGATCGTCGCGTCCGATTCCCGAAATCGTTCGCGCCGGTTCATTCACAATCCTTTTTGTTTGCACGGGCAATATTTGCCGTTCGCCCCTGGCGGAACGATTGCTGACCTCTAAGCTTGCGTCGCTCGGAGACGATGATCGCGGGTCGATTCGTGTCGAAAGCGCAGGTCTTCAAACCGCGAATGGCATCGCTATGGACGCGACTGCGGCTCGGGAGGGTCTGCGTCTGGGAGCTCAAACTTCTGGTGTGAAGAGCAGGGTACTTGATCGACCAATCAGTATGAAAGCCAACGTCCTTCTTACTATGACCAGGGAACAGCAGATCGACCTCGTCAAGCGCTATCCAGTTCTGCTGCGCCGAACTTTCACCGTTCGGGAGTTTGCGCGCATCCTCTCTTTCGGGCCCAAGATCGAGGCTGAAAGTGAAACTATCGCCCGAAGAAGTATTCTCACCGTCGAGAAAGCATCGACTATTCGCTCTTCATTTGCGGTGCAAGCCATCGACGATGATATTCCCGATCCCTATTGCAAAGGAGACGCGATGCATCGACACGTGGCCGACATGATTGAGATCGCTGTTTCAACGATGGTCAGCGAGATGTTTGCGATTTAGTCGTTGATAGGTCGTTCGGGGTGTCTCGATCTGTGGCTTATGCTTGCAGAAGCGTAAGTCTTGTGCCCGAAATGGGGGTAATGTGCCGGATTTTTCAATTCTGACAGTGTGCTCCGGAAATATCATTCGTTCCCCCCTCACTGAGTTGATACTGAGATCGGAACTGGATCGTTCCGATGTCTTTTCGATTTCAAGTGCGGGCACGTTTGCTGGCGACGGCGATCTCATGACACCTGAAGCGGCCGAAATTGCACTCGCTCTTGGCCTCGACCCTTCTGCGCATCGTGCTAGGTACCTCGTCGAACCGTACATCGAGTCCGCGGATCTGATATTGGCACTTTCTCGAGCTCACCGAAGAGAGATCGTGCAGCTTGTGCCGAGAAAAGTGAATGTGACTTTCACTCTGCGAGAGTTTGCTCGGCTTGCTGCCCTCATCTCCGATGACGAGGTGACGAGGACGATCGAACCACTTTCGACGACGAGGGAGAGGCTAGTCGCGATTGTAAAACTGGTCACGACAAGGCGGGGCGCGGCCGGGCAAATTGAGATTCCGGCAGACGACGACGTTGTTGACCCGTATCGTCGCGGTGCAGAAATGTATTCAGAATCTCTGAGTCAACTCTCACCGGCCGCGAGCGACTCCGCCAAACTCCTCAGACAGGCCACCAAGAATCCGTCGATCGGGGCAAGGATTTTACATTAGGGGAGCAATTGATCGCTATTCGGTTGATCCTGTAACGCGTTGGAAACGAAATTACGTTTGAGTTGAGGTGCGGCAAAGTGAGCATCGCTACTTTGAGGCAAACGATGGAAGGCAGAACACTTGGAGCTTCGCGATTACCTGAGGATTCTCCGCAAGGGCTGGGTGATTATTCTCGCCCTCGTTCTGGTGGGAATTGCTGTGGGTTCATTGTTCTCTATCCTGGCCGTGCCGCAGTACTCCGCTTCCAGTAAAGTTTTCGTGTCGGTTCAGTCGGCCGGAACGGTCACCGAGCTGACTCAGGGCAGCAACTTCACGCAGGGCCAAGTCAAGTCTTACGCCGACATCATCGCCACCCCGGCAGTGCTGCAGCCGGTCATCGATCAGCTTGGGCTAAAGACAAACGCGCAGAGCTTGGCTGATCATGTCTCCGCAACGACAACCGTCGGTACGGTCGTCGTCGAAATCGGTGTCTCTGACCCGTCGCCGGAGCTTGCGGCAGAAGTGGCGAATGCGATCGCCGCTAGCTTCGAGGCGACCGTAGCGAAGATTGTGCCGGTTGACTCGACAGGGGTCTCCCCAGTCAAGATCACGGTGCTCCAGCAGGCACTTGTTCCGACGACTCCATACTCGCCTAACACTCGGATCAATATCCTGATCGGTGCGATGATCGGTCTCGTGCTCGGCATCGTCGTCGCGATCCTTCGTTACGCTCTCGACACCCGAGTACGCAACGAGCACGACGTCGAGCTTGTGTCCGCCGCCCCGATCCTTGGCGGAATCGCTTACGACTCAAGAACGACCGAGCGCCCCTTGGTCGTGCAAGACGATCCTCGCAGCCCTCGTGCTGAGTCCTTTCGAACACTCCGAACGAACCTTCAGTTTATTGCCGCCACGAACAAGCCTCGTAGTTACGTGATCACATCATCAGTGCCCGGTGAGGGGAAAAGTACCTCGTCGGCGAACCTGGCCATTGTGACCGCGGCCGCTGGTACGCGTGTCATCATGATCGACGCCGACCTACGAAAGCCTAAGCTCGCCGAGTATATGGGCATCGAAGGCGGTGCGGGCCTAACCGACGTGTTGGTGGGCAGGGTCGAACTAGCTGATGTAGTCCAGCGCTGGGGCACCCATTCGCTTGACGTCTTGCCGGCCGGCCGAATCCCGCCGAACCCGAGCGAACTGTTGGGTTCATCGGCGATGATCGAATTAATCGCCCAGCTCGAGAAGGACTACGACCTGGTTCTCTTCGACGCTCCGCCCCTCTTGCCCGTAACCGATGCCGCTATTCTTGCCAAACACACCGGTGGCGCTCTCGTGATGGTTGGTTCGGGGCGGGTGCATCGCGGTCAACTCAAGGGGTCAATCGCGGCACTCCAGAACGTCGGCTCGAGTATCGCTGGAATCGTGCTGACGATGCTCCCGACGAAGGGGCCCGATTCTTATGGCTATGGCCGGTATGGATATGGCTACGGATACGGATACGGCGTAGATACGGAGCAATCCAAAAAAGAGAGAACCGAAGCGAAGCGCGCGAAAAAGCGCAAGCCCGCCATCGCATGACTCGCGAAGCGGAGACGGCCGCAACCTCGCGCGACGGGGCCTTACCTTTGCGCGGGTCTGATTGGCGAATGGGCTATGCCCTACGCCTCATGGTGTCCGACCTGATAGCTATTTCCATCGCGACTGTCGTCACGCAAATCGTCTGGCTCGGACTCGACTTGGCCGACGCAGCGCAATTCGCAGGCGGTAACGGAAATGTTTCTCTGGGCACGTATTCTGTTATCTCTGTCATTGTCATCCTGAGTTGGATGGTCGTGCTTGGCGTCTATGGTTCTCGAGGCGACCGGGTGGTCGGCACAGGCACGACGGAGTACAAGATAATCGTCGATGCAACGCTGCGGCTGTTCGGGCTCTTTGCAATCATCGCGTTTCTCTTTCAGATCGATTTCAGTCGCGGCTACTTCATCATTGCGCTTCCGCTTGGTGCTCTCGCACTGCTCTTCAGCAGGGTCACCTGGAGGCGATGGCTCAAAGGAAAGCGCCGTAGAGGAGAGTATTCCGCGAGCGTGCTGCTGGTCGGTTCTGAAGTCACGGCTCTGCACACAGCCAAAGAGCTCGCCCGTCATCCAGAAGCTGGGTATCGGGTTGTAGGGGCGTGTATCCCTAGCGGCATGGTTGCCGACTACTTGCCCGGCACGGACATTCCTGTGGCCGGAAGCGTCGAACTGATCGGTCCCGCGCTCGAAGCGACGGGGGCGGACACCGTCGTAATCACAAGTTCTGACGAATTGTCACCGGCGCGCATCCGCGAACTCAGCTGGTCTCTCGAGCCCGGTCGTCAGCATCTCGTGGTTGCTCCGAGCCTTACAGACATCGGTGGACCGAGGCTTCACACGCGCCCGGTGGCCGGCCTTCCGCTCATTCATGTGGAGACACCCCGTTACGAGGGATTTAAGCGCTATCAGAAGCGGCTTTTCGATGTGATGTCATCGGCTCTTCTAATCGCCTTGCTGGGCCCAGTGCTCCTCGGAATAGCCATGATCGTTCGGTTGAGTACCCCCGGTGGAGTGTTCTTTCGGCAAGAACGTGTCGGGTTAGATGGAACCCATTTCGATATGCTGAAGTTCCGATCGATGGTGCCGAATGCTGAAGCGCTGCTCGCCGGTCTCGAACAAGAAGAACGTTCCGAGGGCAACTCCATCCTCTTCAAAATGAAGGATGACCCCCGTGTCACTCCGATTGGGAAAGTGTTGAGGCGATATTCGCTCGATGAGTTACCCCAACTCTTCAATGTTTTTCGAGGTGAGATGTCGCTGATTGGGCCGAGGCCGCCCTTGCAGAAAGAGGTAGACCTTTACGAATCCCATGTGCACCGCCGGTTCTTGATGAAGCCGGGGATCACAGGACTTTGGCAAGTCAGTGGTCGGTCAGACCTCTCGTGGGAAGACTCTGTTAGGCTTGATCTTTACTATGTTGAGAATTGGTCGATGGTCGGCGATTTCGTCATTCTGATGAAAACCGCGAGAGCTGTCGTTGGTAGCAGTGGCGCGTATTGAGCATGCGCGACAGATGTCGAATACGTTAATTTCTTCGCGAAGGGCTAACTCTTGAGCGATTGACTTCGGTAAATTGGGTCTCTGACCCAATACGCGGAATCACCCGTTTGAAACAGGGGCTTTGGGGGAAAAGTATGAGTGCTGAAGTGCTTGGCGGGGTGTTACCTGCTATAGAGAAATCGAACACCGCACACCATGATTGGCGACGCTCGTATCGGGCCCGCCTCGCAATCACTGACTTTCTCGTGATACTTTGCGCGGTGTTCGCGACGCAGGCGCTGTGGTTCGGCACCGTCTCGAATGAGACGAGTGTCGCCAGCAACCTCAGGTCTTTCACGATCAGCTATACGTCGCTGTCGCTCCTTCTCGCGGTCTGCTGGACAGGCATACTGAGCGTCTACGGTTCGCGCGGTGACCGAGTTCTCGGTACAGGGAGCGCTGAGTATCGCATCGTTTTCGATGCAAGTCTTCGGCTATTCGGTGTTTTCGCAATCTTGGCCTTTCTCTTTCAGGTGGACTTCAGCCGTGGCTACTTCATCATCGCCTTTCCAGTGGGAACTGTGATTCTTCTTGCCACGCGTGTTCTTTGGCGGCGTTGGCTGAATCACCGCAGGCGCCTCGGTGAGTATTCAGCTCGCGTCTTGCTCGTCGGCTCTGAAGTCTCCGTTTTACACACTGCGAAACAGTTGGCCGGTCAGCCTCAGGCGGGCTATCGGGTGATTGCAGCGTGTATTCCACACGGTCGCACGACGCAGAATCTTGGGGAGACTCGAGTTCCCGTCGCCGGGGGAGTGGAAGACGTTGCCGCGGTCCTGAGGGCCAGCGGTGCGGATACCGTGGTGATCACCAGCTCAGACGAATTGTCTCCTGAACGCATTCGCGAACTGAGCTGGTCACTAGAACCCGGCCGCCAGCACCTCGTCGTTGCTCCAAGTCTCACGGATATTGGTGGTCCACGCATCCACACCCGGCCGGTTGCGGGACTTCCTTTGATCCACGTGGAGACCCCACGATACGAGGGGTTCAAGCGCTATCAAAAGCGGCTCTTCGACGTTATTTCCAGCGCTCTCCTGCTTCTCATCCTTTCGCCGGTCTTGTTGCTCATTGCCACGACCGTTCGGCTCAGCACCGAGGGGCCCGTTTTCTTTCTGCAAGAGCGCGTCGGGCTCAACGGGTCGACTTTCTTCATGATGAAGTTTCGAACCATGGTGCCGAATGCTGAAGCCTTGCTGAAGAATTTACAAAACGAGTCGCGCGACTCGGGCAATGCAGTTCTGTTCAAGATGAAGGATGACCCCCGAATCACCCCCATCGGCAAGTGGCTGAGACGATACAGCCTTGATGAGCTGCCGCAACTTCTGAATGTTCTTCGCGGGGAGATGTCACTCATAGGTCCTCGGCCACCGCTGCAGAAGGAGGTCGATCAGTACGACAGCCACGTGCACCGTAGGTTCCTCATGAAGCCGGGAATAACGGGGCTGTGGCAGGTAAGCGGCAGATCTGATCTGTCTTGGGACGACTCGGTTCGTCTCGATCTCTACTACGTGGAAAACTGGTCGATGGTCGGCGACCTTGTCATACTTTTGAAAACCGCCCGCGCCGTCGTCGGAAGCTCGGGAGCATACTGAGCCGGCACTCGAACTACGATTGGTGACGAAGATCTCAGACCTCACATCCCTGCTAGGGCGCGCAAAAAAGTACCTCGCAGTCAACAAGAGCATGCGGGAATTGCGAAATCGCAACAAGACGAGTGATCAATCTCTTCTCTGTGAGGCAGGACCTGTTGTCTCATTGACAACGCATGGTTTGCGGCTCCAGACGGTGTACTACGCGATCGAGAGCATTGGGCGTGGCGAATTGAGGCCATCGCGCCTCATTCTTTGGATTGACGAAAGAGACGCACGGAAACCTAGACCGCCTGAGCTCGCGCGTTTGGTTGCTCGCGGTTTAGAGATCCTGACTACCTCAAACTATGGCCCGCATACGAAGTACTTCCCCTACGTGCAGTCTCGGGATCGCCATACGACGGCGCTGGTTACAGCAGACGACGATGTGATCTATCCGATCGATTGGCTAAGCAGGCTCAACGCGGCGCACAACTCCCGACCCGATCTCATTCGTGCGATGAAAGTTCGTCGAGTCGAGCTGCTCAGCAACGGCTTCGCGCCCTATACCACCTGGAAAGCTGTTGCCTCAGTCGACGCGAGCGTACTCAACTTGGCTTTGGGGGTCTCGGGGGTAATTTATCCACCGGCGTTCCTTGAGGAATTGCACGTCGCGGGCGACTCGTTTCGCCTGGTCAGTCCGAGAGCAGATGACATCTGGTTACACGCCGTTGCTGTCAGAACCGGATTTTTAGTCGCCCAGGTCTCGGCATCGCCTGAAGGCTATCCGACAGTTCGCGGTACGTTCGAAACGAGTCTCATGAAGACTAATGTTCTCGATAATCAAAACGACCCTCAAATCCAGGCGACGTACACCGTGGCCGACATCGAGAGACTCGGGCAACCGTCGGCTTGATGCGGGTTCGAAGCTCGGTCAGGAGTGTCCTGCCCGATCAACGAATTCGTGCCAGGCTGCGCGAGACTCCAGTCGAAGTTTATTTACCATCATGAGCACCTCGTCTCTATCGGTTTGTATTGCGCTGGCGATGGCTGATGTCCAACCGTCCGTCTCGGATACGAGCAGCGGGGATTCATGTCCAACTAAATCTTCGAGGCTTGTGTCCGCGGGCCCTACGATAGGCACTCCGTACTCGAGGGATCTGATCGCAATTCCGCTCTGATAAAACCGTTTGTACGGAACCACGACCGCGTCGCTGGTTCGCAACAGATCTTGTAGTTCGGTTTCTTCGACAAATCCTTCAATGACATGCCATCCGGCAATCTGTGGCCATCGTCTCCCTCGGATTTCGAGGGAGACGCCAGGACCAATAGATTTGCCGATTTCCTCGAGGGCCGTGACGTCTCGATCGGGCTTGAATTGCCCGAGAACACGAACGATTTTTGGATCGTTGGCACGCGTGCTCTGGGCGTAATCGATCGGCAGAATGGGGTGAGGCAGTTTGGTAACCATGTTTTCGAAACCGTGCTTTACAACGTCGGCGAGCGCCGCGTCACTATGAACGACTAAACCTCGCTTGAACGGTGCCCGACGTGAGAGGAACTGGGAGCGGCGATCGTAGCCAATCGCCGAAACGAGCGGCTCTGGATCATGAACTATGAACTCGATCACCGCGCGGCGCCCGAGAACTGCGCCCAGGAGTATGTCGAGATATCCGAGCACCGGCCAGGTCACAAGCACGGTGTTCTTCTTGTCGTTCTTGGCCATTCGCCGCGCAGAAAGTAGCATGCGCGCATAACGGAGAATCCACGTCAAACGACCCCCCGTAGCCTGTGACGGTTCATAGATGGTAGCAATCGAAACTTCGTAGCCCGCTCCCTCGAGATTGTCACGCAGTGCCTTTGTGTAGTGGAGCAGTGCGCCACCCAACGTGTTCAAGACGAGAATGCGATGTTCGCTCACCTGATCCGGCTTATGCATTGAGTCACTTTCTATATTCTCCAAGGTGCTCGCCCGTCCTGTACGTCAGCGCTCGTGAATCCATGAGTCGGCCTGATATCTGCCTTCGACGCGCGGGAGCGATTCGATCACCGTCACGCGGTTCAGTGGATGCTCGATCGCCTTCTGGATCGCAGTCGGCAGTTCGGCGTCGATGTTCGATGCGGATACGACGTGATGACCGTGGCGCTGAAGCCACGAATCCAATCCGGTCTGGTCCGTTGTGACCACTGTGAGCCCTTGTGCCAACCCTTCTTTGATGGGCAGCCCGACCTGTTCTCGCCATCGGCCATCTGGCATGGAAGGGGCGATCAACGTCACCGCCGTAGCGATCGTCTTCTGCACTTGCGCACGGGGGAGTTGGCCGACATAGGTACGTCGGCTTGGGTTCAAGGCCACCCATGAGACCACTAAATCGGCGAGTGGTCCCGGGCCGATGATTGTTAGCGTAGCGGTCGGGTTTAACTCTTCGACTTCTTCCCAGGCCTTAAGTAGTTCGAGAACCCCTTTCCGCTCTTCCAAAACTCCGACAAAAATGCACGAATCAGGGTCGGGAGTGATTTCTTGGTCGCCGCTGGCATCAGATGGAAGCTCCTCGAAAACTCGGTTTTCGACTGACTTGACGAACGGGATAGAGAGGTAGAGGTTCCGCGAGCCTTCGCTAGCGAATGCGATCTTGTCGAGCACGAGTCGGATATAAAGACCAAGACCGAGGCCGAAAGCCCTCACGCAGGCGGCAGGAACCCTTCGATTTCCGCCGATGAGATTGCCCAGATCATTGTTTTCCATTGCGTAAGTGACCAACACCCGCTTTCGGCCTGTGATGAATCCCGAAAGTTTCCATGTGAGTGCGATAGCGATTCCTGTCGGAAGGAATCGCACCCAAAGCGGTTCCGGCATCTCGAGCACGGTCGCTCGTGAACCTCGAAGCAGCCTGAGTGCCTGCTTCAGATTTACTTTTCTGAATTGTTTGGGCACCTCCGACCCGGCGAGGTCGTATTTCTCGGTGAAGTAGAGCATGTGGGCGGGGGTTGTCTCGTAATACCTCGTGATGTGTACCGAGCGAAGTTCGGGGATCAGTCGAATAGATTCAGGGGCGGTCACCGCAGGCACACAAACTCCGATCATCAATCTCGTGTCTTGCCGAATGCTAGCAACGACGTGTGTCGCGCATGTGTCGCGACTAACCTGAGAGTTTACTGCGTAAATTTCATACCCCCCATTTCGGGGCCATACTAGGGGCAAGTCGACACCTTTTTAGGGGATTGCGCACGGGTCTCCGAGGAGGTAATGCGGGTTCTGTTTGGGGGTAGCTTTGCTGAACATTCGAGCGACAACAATAGTTGTGATGATCGCTCTCGCAGCGGTTCTTGGGGCGGTTCTTACGCCGTTCCAGCCCCTGCCTTCGGCCGCAGCCGCGACGGTCGCCACTGCGGCCACACCAACAGATATCATCGCAGACGTTTCGACCGCTCATCCTCGATTGCTTCTCACGTCTGCATCGCTGGCAGATCTCAAGGTCGCTGTGATTACGGATGCGACGGCCATGTCTTGGTACAGCACCATTCAAGCGTCTGCTGACGCGATCATTCCCCTCGCGGTCACGACTTATGACACCTCATCGGGTGACTTACTTTCGGCAAGTCGACAGATTCTCATGCGAACCTATACTCTTGGTTTGATGTGGCAGATCACCGGCAATACTAAGTACGCCGATCGTCTATGGGCCGAATTGAATGCGGCAGCGTCATTTCCTGACTGGAACCCCTCTCATTTCTTAGACACCGCTGAAATGGCCCACGCATTCGGCATTGGCTATGACTGGTTGTACAGTTATCTCTCGGCGACTCAACGCAGTACGCTGACGGCGGCTGTGGAGAGTAAAGCATTCACTCCTGCGCTCACAACTTATGCTGCCCAGAATTACTGGTCTACTGACACCTCGAACTGGAATGTCGTGAGCAACTCCGGGCTGAGCATCGCTGCTCTCGCGTTTGCTCAAGACAGCTCGAGCATGTCCGGTCAGATTCTCGATGATGCTCGGGCGAGCATAGTGAACGGGCTCGCGGAATACTCACCCGACGGGGGATACACGGAAGGCATAACCTACTGGTCATACGCCTCGAATTATCTCACGACGTACATCTCATCGCTCGAGTCCTCGACAGGCAACGACTACGGGCTTCTAGCTACTCCAGGACTGTCGCAGACCGGTCTGTTTGCGCTCAACCTTTCTGGCCCGAGCGGCAACTTCGCAAACTTCGGAGACGCTTGGGTGAATGAGCCGATGACCACCCCGCTGCTCGGGTTAGAGTCGTTATACGGCGATTCGACCTTGCGAACGCGAGCTATTGCGGCCACCACCGGCCCCGACGCTGTCGACCCCACACCGAAGGCGCTCATTTGGTATGCGGCAGTTCGCGCGACACCCGTGCCGACAGTACCCGCACTTCCGCTCGATACAACCTTTGCCGAGTATGGAGTTTCGACTCTCCGATCGTCATGGGCGCAACGGCAGGCGACCTTCGTTGCGCTCAAGACTGCTACCGACACGGCGCCTGGTCATTCAGACCTTGACGGCGGATCGTTCACGCTCGACGCACTGGGGCAGCAATGGGCTGTCGACCTCGGTGCAGACAGCTACTCGCTGCCCGGATATTTCGACGTCACGAACGGTGGGCGATGGAACATCTACAAGAAGCGGGCCGAGGGCCAAAACCGCATCGTGCTCAATCCCGGCACGACCACCAGCGGGCCAGACAGCGATCCGTCCGCTTCGTCGACTGTGCAGATTGTGAGAGCAGACGCGACGACAGCGAGTGCGGTCACTGACTTGACTTCGTCCTACCCAAGCGCTCTGAACTCGTGGAAGCGCGGAGTTTCTCTTTTCGACAACCGTACGCAGGTTTTGGTTCAAGACGAGCTGTCTGGCAAATCGAATCTCGACACGTGGTGGTACATGCATACCGCGGCAGACATAAATATCGCCCCAGACGGAAAGTCGGCCGTGCTTTCTCAGAACGGTCAGCAACTCTTGGCACGAATAGCATCACCGAGTACCGCAACGTTCTCAATGATGGCCGCCGCGCCACTCTGGACCTCCCCGCAAGTTGATGGCCAGAGTACGAATGCGGGCATCAACAAACTCTCGATCAGAATCAGCGGAACCTCGACGGTCAAATTGGCCGTGCAGTTCACGCCCATTACCGGAGCTGCGACTCCCGCGTTAGCAACTGTCACTCCGCTGGCGAACTGGGGAACCGCCGCAACTCAATACTCTGCGCTGACATCTCTCGCTCTTGATGGCAAGCCTCTTTCAACTTTCACTCCGGGTACGCTCGCCTACCAGGTTCAGGCATCCTCCGTGAGCACCCCACCGACTGTCTCGGGGGCATCGACAAGCGGAGCGACCGTGGCCATCACTCAGGCGTCGGCTACTCCCGGTCAGGCGAAGATCGTGGTCACGGAACCCGGCAAGAGCCCCGTCACTTACACGGTTTCTTTCATGCCCGGGGCTGTGCCCTGGGTCTCACTGACCGCCAGCGTCGATACAGCATCCAATCCGGTATCAGCCGTTGTCGACAATTCGCTCTATACGAATTGGTCGGTGACAGGTGAACAGTGGATCGCTTTCGACCTTGGTAGGCCACAGACGGTGCAGCACGCAGAGATCTACTGGGGGGATGTCGGTGTGACGGGGGCGAAGTACGCCATCAGTGTGTCCAACGACAACATAAATTGGACCGCTGTCTACAACGGTACCGCGAAGCAGAGCGCTGACGATCAATACGCGTCGTTCACCACGGGGCCGATCGTTCGGCGTTACGTGCGAATTCTTGTATACGGTGATCCGACAAACAAGAAGACCATCATTCGAGACGTTAAGTTCATGTCTGAAGACAAGCCCACGCCGGTGAGCCCGACTACCGGTCACTATTCGGCAACGCTTTCGGCCGGCGCGACCCAGTTCAACCTGGGAGACAAAACTACGTTGACCTACTCCTTGCTCGACCCGTCGGGTGCCACCGTGCCTGGTTCGACACTTCCGATGTCATTCACGAGTTCGAACTCGGCCATCGCGTCGATCAATTCGTCGGGTGTGATGACTGCCCTCAAACCAGGGATAGTTACCGTGGGTGTAAAAGTCTGGGTTGCGAATCAATGGGTGTGGGCGGTGCGAGGAGTCACTATAAAAGACCCTCTCGACGTCGTTATCATGTCGAATCAGGATTCGTACGTGCAGGGAGGCAACTGGACGGCCTCGAATTTCAAGACTGCTGTCAAGCTATTGGTGAGCCATAGCACTCCCTATCCCCAATTCGACCGCACAACCCTCATGGGCTTTGACCTCTCATCACTCGCGGGCAAGCAGATCGAATCGGCGTCGGTCGTATTCGGCGCGAATGTGACCGATAGTAGTGGCGCGACTGCCTCGCATCTCGACGCTCTCGCTGTCAGCTCGCCTTGGAGTGAGTCGACGGTAACTTACAACACGAAGCCGACGACCGGCGACCGAGTCGGTTACGTCGCCGTCGACGAAAATCTTGTCCCCCGCACCATGGATGTGACCGATTATGTACGTGCAAAAGTGGGCGGTTCGGCTGACTTGGCGTTCAGCCAGGACGACGGGGGCGTCGGTCAGGGGTTAGTGGTCTCCATCGACAGCCGCAGGTCTGCTGACAAGCCGTATCTGCAAATCAGACTGCGTTCAGGTTCGCCGCTGGCGGCCCCGACCCTCACTACGGCCGTTTCAACCTCTCCGTCGGCCCCCGGGGTGATCACCGGTACCGTAGCAGGGCCAGCCTCGACGAAGATGACTGTCGACCTGGCCGCAGCAACCGCCGCGACGTGCCCCGTCGCTAGGGCATCTGGTCGCTCGCTTGGCGTCGTCTCGGTTACGACCAATGGCTCGGGAACGGCGTCGTTCACGGTCAACGGCGCTTTGACGATGGGTGATTGGGTGTATGGGGTGGTCTCAGACGCTGAGCCGAAATCGTCGAACATGTCGTCTTGCATGCAAGTAACAGCCGCTCCCGGGGTGGGCCAGAAACTCACGTTGATGTCGAGCCAAGACGGATATGTGCAGGGCGGAACGTCGTCGGACAGTAACTTTAAGACTGCGGTTGCTCTGCTATCAAGCCATACAACGGCCTATCCTCAGTACGATCGCGAAACATTCATGGATTTTGACCTTAGTTCGTTGGCGAATAAGTCAATCGAATCGGCGCAGATGTACTTCATGGCAACCAACACGAGTACAACGACTACCAACACACATCTGACTGCATTCGCGGTGACTTCACCGTGGTCGGAGTCGACCGTGACGTTCAACACCAAACCAACGACAGGCGACCGCATCGGCACAGTGCCAGTCGACAAGACCGCTTCGCTACGTAGCATGGATATCACTGATTATGTTCGTCAGATGAAGGGGGCGGTGGGGAGCCTAGCCTTCAGCCAAGATGACAGCGGCGTGGGCACAGGCTCGGTGGTGTCGATTGACGGGAGACGCTCGATGAACAAACCGTACATCGTCGTCACGCTACGCGCTTATGCGACCCTTGCGGTTCCTGCCATATCGTCGGCGCTTTCGAACACCTCCAGCGGGCCAGGTGCTGTCACGGGTACTGTGACGGGCCCGGCATCTACCGCCATGTCGGTCGACCTGTACTCGACGAGCGCCTCAACCTGCCCCATATCTCGATACTCTGGAACTTCGCTCGGTGCTGTGTCGGTCACGACGAATTCGGCCGGCCAAGCCTCGTTCATAGTCAACGGAAATCTGAACATCGGCGATAAAGTCTTCGGCACCGTCACCGCGGTTGGCCCGCGCTCGTCGGAGTTGTCCGGGTGTACCACCGTAGTGGCTGCACCCGGCGTCAGTGTTCAGCTCTCCCTGCCCACGACCCAAGATGCGTACGTTCAAGGCGGTGATTGGGCGGCGTCGAACTTTAAGACCGCAGTGACACTATTTGATCGTCATTCTGCGGCGTATCCCTCGTTCGACAGGTACACCTACATGGGGCTCGACTTGTCTTCGCTTTCCGGTAAAAACATCCAATCCGCAAAGCTCATGTTCTACGCGAGTGTCACAGACTCCGGTGGCACCAGCTCGCACATTCGGGCCAATTCGGTTACGTCTGCATGGTCGGAGTCGACGGTCACTTTCAACACGAAACCGACGATGGGTGCATCCGTCGGATACACGACAGTTGATTCAAGCTCGAGCCTCAGGTCGCTCGACATCACGTCGTATGTGAAGGCTAATCAGGGAGGTTCCGCCAGCGTCGCGTTCACCCAAGACGACGCTGGGGTTGGAACGAGCCTGGTGGTTTCAATTACCAGCAAGCGCACGTTGACCGTCGCGAACCGACCTTACCTGCTCGTTACGCTCGTCCCTGCAAGCTGAGTTGCCAGCCGCAAAAAGCGACCCGCCAACGAATGGCGCGAAGCGTCGTTCGTTGGCGGGCAGTTCAGCAAAGGTCAGCCAACCCAGTATTCGTCAACAAGAACCTTTGTCGAGTGGATGTTCGATCGGCTCGAAGCCCCGAACACGATCGATTTCAAGTTAGGCAACTTACAGACCCATTCGATGGCTTCGCGCGGAGGGATAGCGCCGGAAGCGAAGACCGACATGGCAATGGCCTGAAATTCGTATTCATTGAGCGCTTTTTCGTAGGCAGTCACGCCGCCTCCCGACATGCGAAAACCGACCTTATTGATATTCGAGCACACGACAGGATTCTCGACTCCGACTTCCTTCAGAACCTTTAGGAGCGTCGGCAAATTCATCGAAATGAATCCGGGTTCGGCGTTATATTTCTTTCTCACATGCTCGGCGAAGATACGGAAGGCGTCTTTGAATCCGAGGCCGAGAAGCAGATCAACGACCACGTTCTGTAAAAAGATCACGGGCGTCGGCAGACCCTGGAACATTTTCATCTCTGCGTCAATCAACAGAGTGGTGATGCCCTCGATATCCTTTTTCGCGACGGACATTCCACCTTTGAACGCGGCGTCGAGCAAGCCACCGTCGGGCAGGAAGCGCTTGATTGCGCCGACCATTCCGTCTTCGGTCATAGCGTTGGCGTACTTGTGGGCATAAGGCATGCCGGGATAGAAAATCTGCTCCGCGTAGCGCTCCGGTTTTGTGCGCATGTAGTCGACAATCTCGCCAACACGATCATGCGTCGTGCACATGAAGGTGTGTATGCCTTCGTCGTAAGCTGCGTCGAGCACGTCAATGACGGCGCTCAGATCTTGGAACTTCATGGATTGCGCGCGAGCCTTCTCTTCGGACATGTGATTCACGCCGAAGAATTGATTGTCGCCGAAAAGCAACCTATCCATAAAAACTCTCCTCTTGAAGTGGTTTGATTAGCTCTTGGTGCGGCGGCGAAATAGGCCGCGATCGACCTGTGGGGCAGGGCCCGCCGCTATGCCCGCGTAGTCGCGGTTTGCGTCTGCGACCATCATGGCTAGTACCTCGTCGGCGCCCGTAGCGCTGCCGAAGCTGTTTTGGCCCTCGATCTCGCCACTTTCGATTCGTTTGACGAACGCGTCGAGCTGGGCACTGTATTCCTCGCCCCTGACATAAAAGTAGACCTCGTCTGTGAGATCTGTGGTGTAGCGCACGTTCCACCCCTCGACGTAACCCTCTGGTGCCGCTGTCGCGTCAGTAAGGAAGGTTTGGCACTCTTGTCGATCGGCTGTAATGCGTCCGTTGCTGCCGAACACGGTGATCTTCGTCGACATCTTGCGTTGTGAGGGGTCAGACCAACTGACAGAGAGCTGTGCAGTGGTTTCATCGGGCCACACCATCGTGCTGAAGACCTCATCATCGGTTTCTCTGGAAAACACCTGACCAAGAATCGTTCCACGTACCTCAGATGGAACTCCGAGATACCAGTTCACGAGGTCGATGGGATGAGCGGCGTAGTCATAAAGACTTCCGCCACCCTCGGATTTCTTGCTCCGCCACGTCGAACCCTTCGGCTTTAAGACGACGGGGCCATACGCTTCAGCGAGAATATGGCTGACCTTGCCGATCGCCCCGCTGTCCAGGAGACGCTTCACCTCTTTGAAGGCCCCGACGAATCGGTAGTGGTAGCCCACTTGCGTGACGAGCTTTTTCGAACGTGCCAGTTCGGTCAGGTCCCTCGACGTGCTCGGGTTGAGGCTGAAGGGCTTTTCGCAGAAGACATTCACACCGGCTTCCAGGGCAGTTTTGACCATTTGCGCATGCAGCACCGAAGGTGTCGAGATGATCACTGCGTCGAGGTTGGATTGGGCGAGCATCTTGCTCATGTCGTTGAACGTTTCGACCCCGGTATAGCGATTGAGCAGCCCGAGTAGATACGCGGAAGAGTCGCATACTGCGACCACTTCGACGTCAGGATGGGCATTCACCATCGAGTAATGCGACAACCCCATCTTGCCGAGCCCGACCATTCCGATTCTGATCATCGATTTCTCCATGCTTCGTTTAGGCGATATTCAGGACTGATGTTTCAGGTAACGCGAGAGCAAAGCCTCATACTGGCCGCCGATCCGTTCCCAGGTGAACTCGGCTTCGAATCGTTCCGTTGCCGCAGAGCTCATGGTTGTCGCCGTCTGCGTGTTCGACAGAATGGTTGTGAGGTGCGCGTCAATGTCTGACTCTGATGCGAAGTAGAGCGCGGCATCAGCAGCTACCCATCTGTTATACCCATTGTCATGAGCGATGACGGGATTGCCCGCGGCAAGTGCTTCGACGAGCGATGGGTTCGTACCGCCAACGGTGTGACCATGCAAGTAGGCCCGCGCGAAGTACCGCAATGCCTGAACATTGTCGGGCTCGAATATGGCCCCGAGAAAGACGACTTCTTCGCTCGCGGCGTCAAGTACCTCGCCGTGGTAAGGATCTTCGTCGCGCTTGAAATTTCCGAGCACAGCGAGCTTCACGCCCCGCGGCTTTGCGGAGAATGCTCGCACGAGCTCGAGAATATTATTCTCGGGAATCGGCCGCGCAATTATCGTCACGTAGCCGCCCGGCTCCAGCCCAAAATTCCGAACGATTTCGGCGCTCGGGTCGACTATTTCGTGAGCCCCGTACGTGATGGTGCTGACTTTGCGCTTGGGCGCCCTGCTCCATAGGTACTTTTCGATGAGCGGATGATCGGCGATGAGATGATCGCCGTACAACGCCGAGAATCGCTCGTTCACATACAAGATCGCCTGCTTGACGAACCCCCAGCGTGCACGGGACCATTCGATGCCGTCCATGTTGATGACGTTCGGTACCCCACGGAGACGCTGCCAAATGTTGAAGACCCCAGTGTTGTAGCCCAGAGTGAGATTGATGTCGCGAAAACGCATTGCATGCTTGATAGAGACGAAGTCGAATCTCGACGTTCCGAGCCAACCGTCGGTGTCGATCGGAATAGTCACGCGCTCGATTCCCTGCCACGTGTCGTTGACGATCGGTCCGGTGCCTTCAGACTGACAGTAGACGACGACACGCCAGCCTCGCCCAACGAGAAACTTGGCGACATTTTCGGCGGCAGTTTCGAAGCCGCCATAATTTGCCGGCACGCCGTGCGATCCCAGGATCCGAACAGTCTTGTCTGCAGACCTTCTCATCGAATGGAACTCGACTCTCGTTTGCGTGCGTTTGAGGGGCGTTCAGGATGCTAGCAGTCGAATGTCAACAACTTGTTACGGGTCTCCCCACCCCGATCGAGGCATATGAAGCAGGCCAACTTCGGAACGCCGATCCTAAGTGTGCTCGTGGCCGTCGCGATCAGCGTGGCACTGGTCTTGTTAGGCGAAACATGGGTACCGAAACTCGGCAGCCGGGCATCAAGAGTCATCATCTCGCTTGCGGGGGTTGGCATGATGGTCGTGCAGACTCACGCCGTGGTTCTCTGGGTTTTGGGAACTCCGCCGAGCGGTTCTGCGATTGCTCTTATTCTCGCCCTGGTGGTTCCCTGGACTGTCGCGCTGATCGTCGTGAGAACGCCCCTAGCTCCCTGGCTCGTTGGCACCGCATCGAAACGAAAGCGTTTAGCCTCAGTCGAACCTTAACGGACGTTAGATTCGCCCGTGAAACTGCGCTGAAATAATGCCCGGATCGCGTGTAAAAAACGGGTATGCATCGGGGGAACGTATTGCCATCAGCTGTACGTAACGGTCGGAATAGTCTGTCCGGAGTGAAGAAAACCTCCTTCAGAACAGATGTTCAGAGTCTGCGCGCCTTCGCCGTGATCGCCTTCATCTTCGACCACCTGATTCATTGCCCTCGGGTGGGTTCGCAGGTGTCGACGTATTCTTTGTGATCTCGGGGTTTTTGATCACTGGTATCTTGCATCTCTCGAGATTTGGTGGCCAGAAATGAACCGATTGCAACGGTGAAAATAAGACTTTCTGGGATGCCATCCATTCGTTTTTCTTCATGGCGAACTGGCACTTCGCTGCGGCAGGCACGGGCTATTTTTCAGTCCACGGGGCCGATCTCGCCGTTACAGAACTATTGGTCTCTTTCGGTGTAAGAACAGTTCTATCTTGTTTGGCCATGGCTCATGCTCCTGGTTTTTTCTTTACCGGACGAGTGCTGCGAAAAGACGGCCGCAACCGGGTGATCATCGGCACGACAATGGGGCTGATCGTCATCGCTTCGTTCGTCTACGCGCTCTGGGAGACGAACACTAATCCGACGTTCGCGTATTTCTCGACGTTCTCGAGAGCGTGGGAGCTGGGATTCGGAGCGCTGTTTGCGATCGCTTTGCCTTTGTTTCAAGGCATTCCGCCGATTGCTCGCACCGTCATTGGCTGGCTTGGACTCATCGGAATCGTCGCATCGTATTTTGTGATTAACGACACACTGCCGTTCCCCGCCCCGTGGGCGGCCTTTCCCGTCGCGCCCTCCGCTCTCGTCATCTTGTCCGGCATTGCAGGGACTCAACGATTCCTCTTTCCGCTTACCAATTGAGTGAGCGTATTTCTCGGGGATGTTTTTTATTCGTTGTATCTATGACATTTTCCCATCTTTTCACCTTGGTACTCATGCCCGATCAGACCTTCGCCGTGAACGTAATCATCTTGGCCGCGATACTTGCCGTTTCGATGACGTCGTATTACTTCATCGAGCAGCCCGTCCACCTAACGCCACTTCTCAATTACTATTCGGGTCACAAGAACAGGCCAACGCGGCCGGGCAGTTGGTCAACGAATGGATACTCGCGCTCGAGCATGTTGCATCCGAAGTCGCAGTGAACGCCAATCCTGACGAGACGTTCATTCGAAAGACGACTGACTGGCTGAGATCAAAGCAGTGCCTGCCGTCATGATCGCCTCCGTGAATAGTTTCCTCGCGATTGTGATCTCGCAAGCGACAGGCCACTAGTCCGCCTGTCTGCGATCCCATCGGCGGTGAAACGACAGCTAGTTCGTAACTTCCGAGATTGACAGACGAGCAAGGGATTCCCCCTCTTGGGGAGCATTTAGAGACGCGCGTGGATATAGTGCCAGTGTGAATATCACCCTGGCGCGACCGTCCAAGGAAGATGAGCCTGCTCCTGACGAGGTGAGGATTACCGGTCCGATGGTGGTCGCGATGGTCTTGGCAGGCATCGCCATGGCGACTCTGGTCGTCGTTGATTTGGTTCAGCCGTAGGTAAAGATACATGCCCGGCCTCGTGAGAGTTGAGGCGCGAGCAGCAAGGTAGTATTCAACCACTTGTCTTTGGCGGTGGGGAGTCCTCGATGCAGTTGGCAATATGGCTGGTCGTCTGTGCGATCATCACGTTCATTTCGGTTCGAAGACCTTATGCGTCGATCATCGTAACGATCCTGCTATTCGTTTTTGTGCCCTACGTCGCCGGGAGTCTGCTAACGGGCGGGAGTACTTTCCACCCCGCGTCGTGGCTCGTGTTCGTAACCGTCGGTGTCACGCTTCTGACGAAACCGCAGAAGATCTTCCACGAAATAGGCCGACACCCTCTCGCCTATATGGCCATCGGTTTCGCGCTTGTGGGCATGGTGGGCTCAAGCTTTGTCATCAACAGCATCCCAACAGGGCGAACTCTGATGGTGGATGTGATCATCGCCCCAATCCTGTTCTTCATGCTGATCGGGATTCACCTCCACGACAATCCTCGTGGCGCTATCCTGATGCGAAATGTGATCCTCATATGCGGCGTAATCCAAGTCGGCATTTCACTGATCGGGAGTTTCCTCGGCGGCCCACTGTTCTACGTCGCACAACTTTCGACTAAATACTGGTTCTCAACCACCGGGGTCACGCGCGCGCTCGGAACGTTCGATGACCCGCTTACCTTGGCGCTTTTCTTGGCTGCATGCATCCCACTTCTCGCCTCGATCAAACGGCCCAGCTTGCAGCTCGCACTGGTCGTCATCTTCTTCAGCGGTATCTTGCTCACATCGAGCCGAACATCATTGTTCCTGGCACTTCTGGGCGTCATCTACTTGATGGTGAGGACTCGCACATCCTTCACAGCCCGACTTGCTATAGGAGTGGGTGCGGTGGTTCTGGTCGTTATCGTGTTCACCACGAGCATCGGGACGAGCGTCCTCACGCGACTTACAACCGACGACGGAGGTTCATCGGGAGCGCGGAACGACGCATGGTCTTTGTTCTTCCAAATCGCCCACCAATTCACGATATTCGGTGGCGGAATCACCTCGTCGTACACGGTCGGCTTGAATGGCGGGTTGGCGACCAGTTTCGAGAGCGCCATCATCATGTACTCGATCGACTTTGGAATTCTGTTCGCTGTCGTTTATTTCGGAGTGCTCGCAGTGCTATCTCTGCGTGGGCTCGGGAAAGGCCATCTGCCGGGGGCGGGCCTCAGCGCGGCATTCGTTGTTGGTGCCGTTCAAACGTTCAGCTCGGTGGGAAGCGGAACGGCTGCGGGGATGTTCATGTGGATGTTCGCCGCGATCGCCACCGCGAAATGGTTGCCGAGCTCGATTGAATCTGTCGAGGAGCCTGATGTAGTCTCAACGCCAGAAGCGACGGGGGTCAGGGCATGAAGGTCAAAGAGAACGACATCGTATTCCGGGTCGGTAGCGGCCCTGTCGAAGATGGTTTGAAGTGCCCCGTTTGTCATGGTCTCACTGGTCGTAAGTCGAATTGATTCCTTGCTTTGGTCACTGGTCGACCGCGTACGGTGCTTTGCGACCACGTGACCATAAATCAGGATGCGTTGGTCGACACCTGGGATTACTGCGCGTGCACCGATACGATCCACAGAGGAATTTCGGAGTAAAGCCTCCAAAATATCAAAAGCCCCCTTCCACCATGCTCGGAGAGCAAGTGGAAGGGGGCTTTGTTTAGATCTCGACGTTCGCGGTCGAGGTTTCAGTAGCTAGAACGTCGATGACGGTGAAGTCACCAGGATCATCTGCGTGATAGTCGATCGCTTGGCTTCCGTCTTCGTCTTCGCTTCGACGTCTATCCAGTATTGAAAGCCAGGGTCGCGGTTTCGGATGAGGGTGACCTTGAAGAGTGCCATCAGATTCCGTAGGTTGCTCGAAGACCCGTCACAACGGCATTGCGCTGCGAGAATGTCAGGGCGAATGGGTAATAGGCGACCTTGGCGATGTCAACGTTCGAGAACGTCGTCGCGAAACCCGCAAGGGAGAGCACGCTCGCGGGCGTCGTGCCTGCGCTGCCGATGCTCTCCGGTTGGTCGTCGACGCGAGCCACAGACGATGAGCCTGAGTCGAGACCGACGTGAGGACGTGCCAGCCTGTGCCGAGCGCTGTAGCCACGGCGAGCGTCGTGCCTGCGTATGTGCGGAAGGCCGTGCCGACGCTGTTGCCCTGCACTACCGTCGTTCCAACTCCAGACCCGGTCGCCGCCTCTAGGACGGTCGGAACGCTCTGCCACCTGGCCACCGTGAACATGGTGTGGGGCTGCACCCGGGCGAGCGCCTGCCCGAGCGACGCGGAACTGGCTTTTTTGAATCGCACGAAGAACCGCACACCATCGTCGGTCGCGAGAATCGGAGCAGTGGCTCCGACCATCGTGCTGCCAGCGACAGTGAGTGCCGTGCCCGAAACGGCCGCGTCAAGCCACGATGTGACAGCGTCGCCCGCGTTTCCGATCGGGTACGCCGGGTCGAAGTTCCGTGTCGCGCCAGCTACCGCGAGATCCGGGATCCCGACGGGCAGGAGCGAGAGGTTCGGGCCCGTGAACGCGACGGGTGATTTTTGGCTGATTCCTGTTGCCATTACAGCGCCCTCGTTCCGAGATGTGCGGGAATACCGATCGCCTTGAAAGCTTGGCCTTCCCGGCCGAGATGGATGTTGTTCGGCGACTCCGCCGCGGCGATATACCTCGGGTCGAGGGTCCCGCCGGCGGCCGATTCAACCTGATGACCGGTGTCGAATGCCTGCACGGCGCCCCCTGCGAGTCCGCGGTTGGACTCGTTGAACGCGAGCCGCACCGTTTCTCGTGCGCTGTCGGTCGCGGTGCCGTTCCGGGGCGAGATCGTGCCGTAGAAGATCGCGTTCGAGAAGTTTACCCGGAGGATGCCCATCACAACGTTCTGTGATGCCTGCACAGTGGCCAGACTGTTCCCGCTGAATACATCGTTCGATCCGAGATCTTCGAACACCGCATCCGGGAGGGTCAGCCCGTAGTACTTCGCCCACTTCCACGCTGTCGAGTCGTTCCACGTCGCGTACAGGGAGCCGTGGTTCGCGAGAATCTGCGCGAAGCACCCGTTCATCAGCGCCCACGGGGTCGCGTACGAGTCGTAGACCGGGATCGGTGACTCAGACGCAGCGGTGAGAGAGTCGCCGTGGAACATGACGACGTGCACTTTCGAGTCGATCTCGCACTCGATCCACACATCGAGGGGTGTGTACTCCTCCAGCATCTGACCCGATACAGCACCGACCGTCGCAGCGTCAGTAGATGAGGCGGAGGTCCATCACCCGCCGACGCCCTTCTGGTTGTTCTGTGCCGCGCGGGTGTAGCCGAGGGAGATCATGTGTTCCGCGTAGGGAACGAACTGTGACCCTGCAGTGGTGACCCAGGGGCTGACGTATTCTACGCCGCCGGCATCGGTAGTGAACGCGCCTTGCACCTGAGTCGGAGCGGGTGCCCACGTGCCCGACAACGAACCATCAGACGCGATGACCTGCGTGCCGAACCAGATACCCGTGACACTCAGCGCACCCGTGTCGGCGATCGCTGCGCGGTCGCAGTAATTCCGGGTGTGTACCCGCCACCGGTTCGTCTTCACAGCCAGCTTCTTCGGCCACCGAATCTGCACATTCGTCTGCGTATCGATAAATGATGACACGTTCGAGGCGGAGCAATTCAGGGGGGTTCCGGCGAGGCGGTAGGTCGAGCCGACGCCAGCCGGGTAGTAGCCGTTCGTGCCAGCTCGGGAGAACCATTCCTTCAGGACATCGTTGGGGGTCATACCGTCGAGACCGATGACGTTCTGACCTCACCGCCTTGTGACGGGGTCAAACGTGCCGCCGAGGTATGGCGCTCCGTTCGTGATCGGCGACCCCGCGTACGGAGCAATCAGCCCTGCGGGCGCGACGACTTCACCGGTGACCTGGTCGAAGAGGCTAATACGCCCTCGGGGGTCCGACCATGAATGGGGCGGGCTGCCGAGGTAGGTCGGCACACGCGGGTTGCTCGCGAGAGCTGTGTTTACGGCGGCGGTTGACTGGTCAGGAATGTCGGCGGCGCCAATCGCAGTGGCAACCGTGGCTCCGATGTTCCCGGGTTGGGCTGCGCTGAGGTCGATGATCGCTACTGATGTGCCCACAGGTCGCTCCTCAGATGCTCGTGACTTGCCAGATGATGAACGTGTCGAGCTCCTCGACGAGGCTTCAAGACACAAGCCTGACCGGGTCGGCCCTGACGTCGGCGTGGATCTCAGCACGAGTCGACATGCTCAACAAGATCAAAACTGACGGCCGGCGCATAATTTTTGATGGAACCGAATCCTGGTGGAGCCGATATGAACGTCTGCGATACGCCAGTCTCGTCGCCCTCTGACTGCGATTTCAAGATCGAAACCGAGTGGCACGAACACGCTGACGGCGACCGGACGGCTGCGACTCTGGCGGGCGTGGAGTACTTCGTTGACCAAAATTGGTTTTCCGCCGGAGACAACCTTCCGTCGTTTTCGGGTACAACCCCGTAGCGTTGGGACAACGGTCACCCAAGTAAGCAGCACGCTACGTTGCTGATATCGCCGCTCGCCGGCCAGCTTTTCCCTGCTTCTTAGGCGTCGAACGCCTACCTTGTTACAGGGATCGGCGCAGTGAATCAACCTATTTGGGTTGGCGTTTGAGCACGCGCTTAGAGACTCCGAGCAGCACTCGCACGTCTGACGGCCTGATGAGGTAGAGGTCGAGTGGGTTCGTTTTCGAGAGACGGCAGAAGAACGTGATGCTGAGATTTGCCGACACGATGTTGCCAATTAGCGTCGCAATCGCAGCTCCCATTGCCCCCATCGGCGGAACCAGCACCAGGAGCGCCAGTACGTTGATGACGACCGCAATGACGAGCGCCGAGCTTCTGAGACCCGGTCTGCCGCGAGAACTGAGTCCGGCACCTGCCACAGACCCGGGCACTCCGATCGTGCCGGCGAGCACCAGAACTGACGAAACCGCGACAGCAGGCTGGAATTCCTGGCCGAAGAGCCATGGGAACCAGACCCACATCGAACCGACCAGCACGATGCCAATGACAATGGAAACCAGAAAAGACACGCGCGCGCTCATGGTGAGTTTGGCCGTGTCCGCTTGTGCGGCATCCGAGGCGAGAATCACATCGCGAACGGCATTATTCACGACCAGAGCGACTTCGGCCACACTGACCGCTGTGACGTAATAGCCCAGCTGTTGTGTGTTGGAAAGCGGGATGATAAGCACCTGATCTAGCCTGCTAAGCAAGATTCCCGAGAGAGAACCGACCCACACTCGTGTACCGAAACCGAGCAAGTCTCCCGAAATCGTGCGACTTTTTATGCCACCCGCGTGGGGAACTGAGAGCCTGCCGATATTCAGATATGCAAGGCCGCCGATGATGGGCGAGAGGGCGATTGCGGCGATAGATGTCTCGACAGTGAGCGCACCGGCCAGCCAAAGTGCGATGACGCCGCCCAGACGCACAAAGGCGGTGATGTACTTCTCACGGTTGACCAAGCGCCACTCGTGATGGCCCGACGCCGCGCCCCTCAGCACTGAGATGAGCAGGGCGGGAACGATGGCGAGCGAGGTGATGGAGATGAGATGAGCGATTTCCATCGATCCGCCTGCCAGGAATGGCGCAAGCATTATTGAGACGATCGTGCCAATCACGCCGCTCACACCCACCAGCAGGGTTGCGTGGGCAAGCGCGAAGCGTGCGATCTCGGGTCGCTTCGCAGTCAAAACCGTCACCGCCGCGGGCAAGCCGACGGTTGCCAGTGCCGTCATGAGAAGCAAGGGAGAGGTGGCCGCTCCAACGGCTCCTCGCGCTTCGACACCGAGGGCCCGGGCGAGAATCGGTGCGCTAGCGAATGCCGCGGCAGGAGCGATCAAGTTGGTGATCGCGGCTACGGCCATATTGTGGCCGACGTCTCCAGGGCCTGCAGTGCGTGAAACTGTACGTGCCAAGGGCTCCTGCATTTCCGGGCGAGACGAGTTCGAGGTGTGGACGATGCTATCAGCCAGGTGTGACTAACTTGTTTCGCGGGCTAGTGCAGGATTTTCTCTGCTTCCTCACCGAAAACGCCGCCGAACTTGGCGGACCACACCTCTGTGATGTGACTAGTGTCACGATAAACGAGGGTGTTTCCGATCACCGGATCGCATTCGGTAGGCGTGCAAAAGTAATCACTGAGATCGAGGTAACTGCCCCCCAGCTGTTCGACCGTCGCCTTCTGAGCGGCTGCCCATGTGGAGTCCAGGGCTTCCACTCGTGGAGCACTACAGGCGAGTGCATCTGTGAGGTTGGCAGACAGGCAATCCGGCGCTGACTCGTTGAATTCTGGTGTATCGCTGACGACCATGATTTTTGTCGTCGCGGGAAGCTGCGCGCGAGTCTGCGCGAGGCCCTGCGACCAAACTAATTCAGGATCGCTCGCTGAGGTCAAGGGGTCTTCACGTGAGTACGACAAAATCACCAAGGCTGGTTGAACCGAATCGAGTTGTTTCATGACGCCGTCACGCCATGTATCGCAGGCCATATAAGGTGCGTTACGTGAGGTGACACTCACGTCTATGCCTGGGCATCCGACCTTCGTGTAGGCGAGCAATCGAACCCCCGCGCCTTCGGCCCACGCGTCGACTGCAGGAAACCAATGCGCCGCGTGAGAATCGCCGAAGAGCACGACGGTCGTGGCAGACGATAAATCGCCGAACTCGCAATCGTTCACTTTGGTGCCGTCGTTCGAGTCGATGTGGCAGCCGTCGCGATGGATCTCGGAAGTCGAAGTCGGGGCACCCTCAAGTGTGGGCTGCATGTTAGATGGCACGAAACCCGTCGCGACAGGGGGCACGGTGAGAGGGCCGGACGCAGCAACCTGCCCCGAACTGGTGGGAAAGTTTGAAAGCGGTATCGCTGCCGCCGCCGTGAGACCCACAACGAGCACAGACGCGGCGAGACCTGCCAGCAGAGTGCGCGATGGCCGGATCGAGGTGATCCGCTTGTTCTTTCGAAACGGTTCCTCGATGAAACGGTAGGTGAGGTCAGCAAGCCCCACCGCCACTACCATCAATACGACTTTGACCCAGACCGGCAGGGGATGATCGAGCCCGACGGCGGCCTGAGGAATCACGAGTAAGGGAAAGTGCCAGAGGTAGAGAGAGTACGAGATCTTGCCGATGTACTGAAGAGGCCTCCATCTAAGACCGGCCTCAGGGCCAAAGGACTGCGTATTGGTGCCGACGAAAATGACGAGCGCGGTCGAGAGTACCGGCAGAAGTGAGGGGAACCCAGGGTATAGCGTCGTGTCGGTAAACACGAGACCGGTGACGACCAGAACGGCTATTCCGGCCCACCCCAAAGCCGCGGCAATAGCGGAGTTCTTACCGAAGACTCGGCCCGTAGAAGACGCGATGCCCACGAGGCCGCCGATAGCGAATTCCCACGCTCGAGTTGGCAGCGAAAAGAACGCGTATGGCTGGGAGCGCCCGAGAATAACGATGCACAGAATGAACGAAATCAGAGCAAGCAGTGCAACCGCAATTGCGAGACCGCGCCTCGAATTTCGCAGCACACGCCACAAGACGAACAGGATAATCGGCCAAAAAAGGTAGAACTGCTCTTCGACACCGAGTGACCAATAGTGCTGAAATGGCGACGGCGCAGTCTCGGCTTGATAGTCCGTTCCAAGGGCGGCAAGAAGCATATTTGGCACGTATAGCGCCGTGGCAATGGCACCCTGAACGATGCTCGACCGTACGAGCGGCGGCATGAAAATGAAGCTTGCGACGGTCGTGACGATGAGAACGAAAAACGAGGCAGGAAGGATTCGCCGCATTCGACGAGCATAGAAATCGGCGAACCTGATTGTGCCGGTTTGCCGCAGTTGTGACAACAGATGGCTCGTAATCAGAAAACCTGATATGACGAAGAAGACGTCGACTCCGATGAAACCGCCGCTGAAAACGACAACGTTCATGTGGTCGATGACCACTAGCAAAATGGCGATCGCACGGAGGCCTTGTATATCGAAACGAAAAAGTTGGCGCGTGGCAGGTTTTGATAAGACAGTACTGGCCACAAGCGCTCCAATCGTTGTCACTTGCCGCGATGGCAATTCGACTTTGTGGGCAATTGATGCGACGCTGCTTCCCCCGAACAGGGTGAGTCTATCGCAACACGCGAAAGGGCTATGGCGGAAAAACTCTGCTTTAGTTCATCGCAGTGGCAGGGAAGCCCTGAGAAGTCCGCTATTCAACTCGTCAATGGCCGCGGAGACAGATTCAGTGTCCTGGAGCGCCTGAAAGGTAATCGTATTGGCACGCTTGCCAGGTTCCAGCAGCTCGGTGAACGAAATGACCTTTACCTCGAGTTGTACCGACGCCAGGTAGTCGCCATATTTGTATCCCGGCACCGCATCGACTTGTTCTGCAAACGAGATCAATTGAACGGGCCGGCTCAGGGCATGCGACAAGATCATTCCGTGCATCCCCGAACTCGCGACAAAGTCTGAGCTGGCAATCAGATGCAGCATTTGCCGCACAGGGAGATTCGGAGCCGCAACCGTGAACCCTGCGGAGACGAGTTCACCGATCCTTCGACGACCCCTGCGGGTGTTGTAAACAGTGAAATGTGGAATCAGAAGCTTCGGAATGCGTCGCGCACTCGCGTGAACTCCGAAGTTCCGCACGAGTAGGCCCGGGTCGCCAAGCGGCATATCGGTTGTCAGACCAAGCGCGTCACGAGTACGCGGGCCTCGAACGGCCAGGAATCTATCGGCTATCGGAGCGGCCTCGCCGGGGGTCACCGATGGTTGATTCAATCCGCTACCCCAAATTAAGCCGACACCCCCTTGCGTGAAATACGGCACCAGAATTGAGCCGACAGCAACGACGTCTTCTTGACCCAGCGGAACCCATTCGACCGGACGAGCCGACACTTCGGCGAGGAGGATGTGGTTAAGCTCGTCACCATAGTTCGAAAGAAGAGAAGTCTTTGGCCGGGTCAGACGTATCCATGCGCTTGGATGTTGCTTCATTTCTGCGCTGAAGGTCCTAAACGACCGTCGAGGTGACCACCAGTGTGCCTTCAGTTTGCTGACCAACAACAAGTCCAATCTCTTCGCAGTTTCGGGTCTTGACGAAAGTGTGCAAGGCGCGATTGTTGCCGCGCCTTGTGGCTGGGCTGATCCAGTGTGTGAATTGTACCGGCCACGCTGTTTCGGCTCAGCGTTGACAAATCTGACGGGCTCGGGTTTGGTTGGAATACGCACGATGAGGTGATTATCAAACCTAGTCGGGTTGGAGTTACGAGTTGACCAAACGTGGGATGCAAGTGCTCATCACTTCTAGCGTCGTCTTCGGAATTCTGATCATTGTCGTTGTTGCGGGGCTGCCGCTTTACGTCTTTCCACGGGTCGATGAGCGTCAGTACACTGATGCGATTTTCGTCTTGGGGCCTTCCCTGCAATCCAGAGTGAGTATTGCCAGGAGTATGGTAGATGCCGGGCTTTCCGATTCAATTGTCATTTCAGTACCCGCGGGTGGCTCCAGTGATGAGTGGACCCGCCAGGCGTGCGACGGCGAAACCAGTTATTTGGTTCGCTGTTTTACTCCTAGTCCATTCACGACTGAGGGTGAAGCTCGCTACATCTCTGAACTCTCAGCCGAGCGTGGTTGGAATAAGATCACGGTCATAACGGCGACGTACCATGTTTCTCGCGCGCGCTTTGTCATCGAACAGTGTTACTCGGGTCAGCTTGAGATGGTGAACGATGCCGCGTCATTGCCTTTGACCGTCTGGGTCGCGCAATACATTTATCAAACTGGTGCGTTCTTCAAGGCCATCGGCTCTAGCTGCTCTACGTGATTAGTATCCTCACAAAGCCAGTGTCAGGTTTTGCGAGACGATCGCTGTGCTCGCCACACGCCAAGTGGGCGGCAATAGCACAAGAAACTATGGGGGTATGGGTTGCCGGAAATGTCAAGGCGAACGTTGATCAGATCGATCGGGGTTTCTGTTCTAGCGGGTGCTGCGGTCACGTTGGTTTCGGGTTGCGCACCTGACTCGACTCCGGCTGCCAAGCGAGCGCTGGTCTATGGGGCCACGCCTTCGGGGATCGCTGCGGCCGTCGCCATAGCGAGAGCGGGCATCGACGTTCAATTGGTTCTCGGCGAAAGCCCACTCGGTGGAATGATGACGAACGGGTTGGGCAGATCCGACATCGCCAATCCAGCTCTTATCGGCGGGCTCGCGGACGCTTTCTTTCGGCTTGTCGGCAAGGCGTACGGTCAGACTGGCCCGGTCTACAACTTCGAACCCCATGTCGCGCTACAGGCGTTCCAATCCATGTTGGACCAGTACTCGATCAAGCCGATTTCAGGTGTGGTAGACCATGTTCTCAGAAATGGGTTGGCGCTCAGTGGTGTCGTCTTGATCGACGGAACCGTGCTGACCGCTGATGTGTTTATCGATTCATCCTACGAGGGCCTATTGCTTCAGCAGGCTGGTGTTCAGATGACTTATGGGCGGGAAGCGACGACCACTTTTGGAGAAAAGCGCGCCGGTTACGGCTACCATTTCTCCGAATTTCCCGTGTCAAGTGAAAGTGAAGACGGAGTGGTGTCTGCAGGATTGTCTGCGACCCCGACGCAGCGTGTCGGCACGGCCGACTCCAAAATCATGGCATTCAACTACCGGCTTTGCCTCACTGACGATCCGTCTAACGCGGTGCCTTTCAGCCGATCATCGAACTACGACTCATCGCAATTCGACGTGCTTGCAAGAAGCTTCTCGAGCGGTGTTCCCTACGCGGTTCGGGCCCTTCCCGTAGCCCCTCATAAGTTCGATCTCAACGGGGGCGGCTTTTTTGACACCGACCTCGTCGGTGGCAGCTGGGGGTTCCCGATTGCGGATCTCGACGGTCGCAAATCGATCGCAGCAGTTCACCGTGATTACACAATGAATCTCCTGTACTTCTTGTCGAACGATCCGTCGATTCCGAAGGCAGTTCGAGACCAAACTCGACTGTATGGACTGGCTAAAGATGAGTTCACGTCCTCCGACAATTTTCCGACTCAGCTATACATTCGGGAGAATTTACGAATGATTGGCGACGTAGTTATGGTCGAATCTGATCTTCTTGCCGAGAACCGTAAGTCGGATGCGATCGCCGTCGGGGCTTACGCGATCGATTGTCATTATGTTCAGCGGTTCGTCGATCGGAGTGGCAACGTGGTCATGGAGGGAACGATGCCCTCAACCGACACCGTTACTGGATACCAGATACCTTTCGGGGCGCTCTTACCCAAAAAGACCGAGGCGAGCAACCTCATTTCGTCGGTCTGCATTTCGGCCTCGCACGTCGCGTGGGCCTCGCTTCGAGTTGAACCGACATTTCTTGCGCTCGGTGAAGCTGCAGGCGTTGCGGCGGCCATGTCAGTGAAATCGGGCGATGCACTGCATCAACTCAATGCCGTTGCACTGCAGTCCACACTTTCTTCGAACGGAGCGATCGTGAGCCTATAAAGCGGGAACTCACTTCTTTCGCGACAGAATGATGGTTCCGATAACGACCCACACGGTTGCGATGGCAGAAACGATAGCGATCAAGTAGACAGCCCAACTCGTGTCAGCCACTGCGCAACCGCCTCCAGATATCTTCCCTTACTTCCCATTATGCTTCGTCACCGCGTTCGATGAGACCTTTGGAAAAGAGAACCGAGACGAAATTGATGATGTCGCCCTCAATGCTGCGAGGGTCGATGTGTGCGATACGCGAGATGCGATTCGACAAATCTGAAATCGACTGAAATGAACTTTCGATTGATTGCCAGACGTCCACCCCGCTGCCAGAGATCGAGAATGGCTCGCAAGAGGGTTGATCTAAAGCAAGAACGACCAGCTGGTTCGTGCGTGTGACGATTGCGATGTTTTCACGCCTTCGAACCATGGTGTCGCGGGCCCATGCAGTCATCGCTTTCGCCCGCGCGTTCGGTTGATTGTGGCAAATCTCGAAACTTCTGAGAACGCGCCCGGAATTTCTCGAAACCCGTTAGCGATTCGCCTCGCCCATCCGCGAATGAGTCCAAGCCAACCGGCTTCGAGCTCAGGATGAAGTCCTCTTAGTTCGGTCGGCCGGGGGAGGGCAGCCCGAAATAGAAGCGCAGGCTTTCTCTGCCAGGGCGCTCGAGCAACGGCCAACAGCCAAGCGCGGGTGTGGCCTCTAGAGTTCGCATTCAGGTTCCACAGCCGCAAGTCGTCGCTTGGTGACATCTCAGCGGGTATCTCCGCGCCGAAGCGTTGGAGAAAAGGCCGTGCAGTCTGTGTGGCCCCAAGTGCGCGAGCTCGGAACGTCAACTCGTGAACGGTGATGCCCTCGCGTTTTGCCGCATCGACAAGTGTGGGAATCTCGTCGAGGCGGCCTTCTGCGGCGGGCCGACGAAGTGCGTGTAACGCGAGAACAAGGCAATTCGAAACTCGATCGGGAGCGAAGATTGTGACTCCCGCGATCTGATGAGATGACCTTGCGTTCCAGAGGTCGTCGAACACCGCCCTTCTGTCACCGAGAAACCCGGGCCAGTAGTGGTGGGCGTCGATGTCGACCGGCCAGTTCGCGTGAATCAGCGTTATCGAGTGCAGTTCGATCAGCCACGGTATGGCTGGACTGAAACGCTCTTGCCAGCCCGCAACTTGCAGTTCGTCGATGAGTCGTTTCATCTGCCCGGGTTCGACCAGAATGTCGACGTCGGTGGAGAGTTTTTCTGCCCTCAATCGCTGCCGCGAGGCGATGGGGCCCTTAAGAATCAGTGCGCGGATACCGAGCCGGGCCGCTCGATACGACACCCATGCGGTGGCGAGATTGATGGCGTCGCGTTGATGGAGCGCGGTTTTGCGTTCCGTCAAGTGTGGTACGCCCATACTTGTCGAGTCTAGCTTTCGCTGCGTATCGGCGTGCTATCGACGAATCCGTCGCACTGAGACGGGCACCTGACGAGACCTAATCGAAACACGCAACTGGTATGAATGACTCGTAGGCACAGCGTTGTGGTATTCAAGTCGGCAACAAAGGGTAGCGAATATGAAGGTTTCGGTCATCGGGTGTGGCTATTTGGGGGCAGTTCACGCGGCAGCGATGGCCGAACTGGGTCACGACGTTGTCGGCATTGATGTCGACGAAAACAAGGTTGCCATGCTTGCGTCTGGTAAGGCGCCATTCTTTGAGCCGGGGCTTCCCGAAATTCTTACGGCAGGCATCGGTTCGGGCAGGCTTTCCTTCACCACCGATATGTCGGCGGTCAAGGATGCGCAAATCCATTTCGTGGCCGTTGGAACGCCGCAGAAAAAGGGGGAGTACGCCGCCGATCTCACCTTCGTCGATGCGGCAATCGAATCGCTCATTCCTTATTTGAGTGACGGCGATCTCGTTGCGGGCAAGTCGACCGTGCCAGTGGGTACGGCGGCCCGTCTCGCAACACTGATTGCCGATTCGGGTTCCAAAGCCTTGCTGGCCTGGAACCCCGAGTTCCTGCGGGAGGGTTTCGCAGTGCAAGACACCATCAGCCCGGATCGGCTTGTTTACGGCGTTCCAGGCGGTGGTGAAGGCGAAAAGGCCAAGGAACTCCTCGACGAAGTGTACGCAGTTGCATTATCAAGCGGCACCCCGCTCGTCGTCACTGATTACGCCACCGCGGAACTCGTGAAGGTCTCGGCCAATGCGTTTCTAGCCACCAAGATCTCTTTCATCAACGCCATGGCCGAAATCGCCGAAAGCACTGGCGCCGACGTTACCCGACTGGCCGACGCGATCGGTTTCGATGCACGAATCGGTCGCCGCTTCTTGAACGCGGGCGTCGGCTTCGGCGGCGGCTGCCTGCCGAAAGACATCCGCGCGTTCACTGCCCGCGCTGAAGAGCTGGGTCGCGGCGAGTCAGTGGCCTTCCTGAAAGAGGTCGACGCGATAAATCTTCGTCGCCGCCAAAAGGTGGTCGATCTCGTTGTCGAGTCATTCGGTGGCGACGTATTTGGAAAGCGAGTCGCTGTGCTCGGTTTGGCGTTTAAGCCTGATTCCGACGACATCCGAGACTCACCGGCACTCGACGTGGCGGCAAAGCTCAAGGGTCTTGGCGCAGATGTCATCGCTACCGACCCTGAGGCAATCTCGAACGCCGAGAAAACGCACCCACAACTCGTCTATACGCCTGACATTGCGGTTGCGCTTACCGGCGCAGACGCGGTGGTTGTGGTCACCGAGTGGAAACACTTTCGTGATCTCGTTCCGGCAGACGCCGCCAAACTCGTGAAGAGGGCCTACGTCATCGACGGCCGCAATTGCCTAGATCCGGTGGCCTGGCGCTCGGCGGGTTGGGAGTACCGAGGTTTGGGTAGGCCGTAGTCGGTCGGATCTCGTCGACAGCGGTGAGGTCTTAGGATTGTCGAGTGACTTTGACTACGGAACCCACTGACGTCGTTCTGATCGGCGGTGGCATCATGAGTGCCACACTTGGCGCACTGATTAAATTGCTTCAGCCCGACTGGTCTATCACGATTTACGAAACCCTTGCGGGCGTTGCGCTCGAGAGTTCAAACCCGTGGAATAACGCGGGCACGGGCCACGCTGCGCTCTGCGAGCTGAACTACATGCCACAGGCCAAAGACGGTTCGGTCGAGAGTTCAAAGGCCGTGGCGATCAACGAACAATTTCAGGTGAGCCGACAGCTTTGGTCGTACCTCATCGAACACGGCCTAATTGCTGCGCCTGAGACATTCATCAATGCGACTCCGCACATGACATTCGTCTCAGGAGAGGCTAACGTCGACTACTTGCGAAAGCGCTATGAAGCGCTGCGCGCAGAGCCACTGTTCGACGGCATCGAATTCTCAGATGACCCGCGCGTCATCTATGGTTGGTCTCCTTTATTGATACGCGACCGTGCGAAAAGCGAGGTTGTGGCGGCTACACGCGTGGCTGCTGGCACCGATGTCGATTTCGGATCGCTGACTAAACAACTGTTCGAATATCTAACGTCGAACGGCGCCGATCTGCTCACCGGCCGAAAGGTGACCGGCTTGAAGAAACAGAAAGACGGAACGTGGAACGTGGCGGTGCGTCAACTTGTCGGTGGAACTCGCGCGACCATAAACGCTAGATTCGTGTTCGTCGGTGCTGGCGGCGGTGCTTTGCACCTACTGCAGAAATCGGGCATATCCGAAGCCAAGGGATTCGGTGGATTTCCTATTAGCGGAGAGTTTCTGAGAACCGACAACCCGAGCGTCGTGCGCGAGCACCAGGCTAAGGTTTACGGAAAGGCGGCGGTCGGTGCGCCGCCGATGTCCGTTCCGCATCTCGACAGGCGGGTCGTCGACGGAGAATCGTCTTTGCTCTTCGGGCCCTATGCCGGCTTCAGCCCAAAATTTCTGAAGTCAGGCTCGTGGCTCGACCTTCCACGCTCCATTCGGCCAGGCAATATCGGTCCCATGCTAGCCGTGGCTCGCGACAACTTCGATCTCTTGAAATATCTCGTTAGCGAGCTTTTTGCGAGTCGCTCGAAGAAATTGGAAGCGCTTCGCGAGTTCATGCCCACTGCGGAGGCGAAGGACTGGTACCTGATCACGGCCGGTCAGCGCGTTCAGGTGATGAAGAGAGACGCGGAACGCGGCGGTGTACTACAGTTCGGCACCGAGGTGATCACGGCCGCGGACGGTTCGATAGCTGGGCTGCTCGGCGCATCTCCAGGTGCGTCAACGGCCGTGCCGATCATGCTCGATCTGATCGGCCGATGCTTTCCGCAGCAGTACAGCAGCTGGCTGCCGTTACTCAAGAAAATGATTCCGTCTCTCGGCACACCTCTGAATGACGATCCGAAGGAGGCGAAAAAGACTCTTGCAGAGACCGCGAAGGTGCTCGACATCTCCGTCTGATCGCTACAGCAAGGAGGGTCAGCTTGCCGCTTTCCAATTGGCACCCAGATCTGTCGATGTGTAAACGGACGAGGCGGCCCAGACCCATAGAGTAGATCCCTCGACCGCCACGGCGATCGGAGTTGGCTGTGTGACCTGCGTTAGACAGCCAAGTGAAGTCGGGTCGGCGGAAGTTATGGAAGGCACACTTTGGACCAGAAGACCGGCACAGGCCGCCTCTCCGAATCGGGCGACGACGGTCAGGTTGTCTGAGGAGGCGACCGCATAGACGCCGCCAAGTGGGCTGCTTGTCGGCATGGGTGCCGAACTGAGTGATGAGGTTCGATTGGGGTACGCCTGCCAGAACTCTCCTTGCGTGTACGTCGATACAGCCGACGCAGTGCAGGTGTCGCCAATGCGAGCCAGTAGGTCGACATGTGATTCGTCGACTACTGCCAACGAGTCGGTTTCGCGAATATCGAGGTCGCTCGGGTTGGTCTTCTCCCACGTGACGCCCCCGTCACCCGTTTTTTCGACGACGCTTGTGTCACTAACACAACTACCCTTCGTCGCTCTGAATCCGATTCCGTCTGTCGTCAGGCCGAGGAATCGAAAATCGGCGCCGAGGCTCACGGCGGGGATCGCTGAGTTTGTCGATGTTGGTAAGGAAGTTGGCGTCGGTGAAGGCGTAGACGCAGGCGTGCCGGTGGGGATCACGCTGGAGATCGCCGCTGACGGCGGGTTGGCTGAGTCTTGGGAATCTGTGCGCGGTTGAAGTGCAATCACGACGAGTGCGATGTCAAGACACAGAAAGGCTACGATGCTGGCGACTAGCCATGACGCGCGGCCGGTCCGTTTCTCTGCCATCAGACTACCCAAGGTAGTTCGATCGAATCTAATTGCACGTAAGTCCTCCGGAGTTCGTCGTGAACCGGCTTCGTCGACGGAGATTATTAGGGGCTTCCAAGCTTACGGGCAGGCATTACCTCCCTGCCAGTTACTCTGTGCAGTTGGCCGATTTGGCGCAACACCGCCTCATCCTCCATGCTGGTGCCATGCGGGGAATCATCTTGGCGGGCGGCTCGGGCACCAGACTGCATCCGATCACGCTAGGAATTTCGAAACAGCTAGTGCCTATATACGACAAGCCGATGATCTATTACCCATTGTCTACTTTGATAAATGCGGGCATTCGCGAAATTTTGATAATAACAACTCCTCACGATGCTGATCAGTTCAAGAGACTCCTCGGCGATGGAAGTCAATTCGGAATATCTCTCACGTTCGCTGTACAGGAAACGCCAAACGGCCTGGCCCAGGCGTTCGTCATCGGCGCCTCGTTCATCGGCAGTGAATCGGTGGCGCTCGTGCTTGGTGACAACATTTTCTATGGACCAGGACTCGGCGCGAGACTGTCTCGTTTTAATGGGCTCGTTGGTGGCGCAGTTTTCGCGTATTGGGTTGCTGAGCCGTCGTCATACGGCGTAGTTGAATTCGATGGCGAGGGCAATGCCATTTCGCTTGAAGAAAAGCCTCGGCATCCGAAGAGCAATTACGCCGTGCCGGGACTCTACTTCTATGACAACGATGTCATTGAAATTGCTTCAGGTCTCTCACCGTCGGCGCGTGGTGAGTATGAGATCACCGACGTGAACAGCGCCTACCTGGCTGCGGGGCTCCTTAAAGTCGAAGTCCTCCCGCGAGGAACCGCCTGGCTGGATACGGGCACTTTCGATTCGATGACGGATGCAAGCGAGTACGTGCGTACGATTGAACGTCGACAGGGACTGAAGATCGGGTCTCCTGAAGAGGTGGCCTGGCGCCAAGGCTTTCTTAGTGATGACGAACTCCGCGATAGAGCAGATAAGCTTATGAAATCGGGCTACGGTGCCTACTTGATTGAGGCAATCGAGCGGGGGAAATGAACCTATGAGCAAAATCCTGGTGACCGGTGGAGCGGGCTTCATCGGTTCGAATTTTGTTCATTACATCATCGAGAACACCGATTACTCAGTTACCGTCCTCGACTCGCTCACTTACGCAGGGAATCGCGCTTCTCTCGACGGTCTGCCAATTGACCGGTTTGATTTCGTCCAAGGCGACATCTGTGACGCACCCCTTGTAGATGAATTGTTCGCTCGGCACAGTCAAGTGGTTCACTACGCGGCCGAATCTCACAATGACAATTCTCTGCATGACCCGCGCCCGTTCCTCGACACCAACATCATCGGCACTTACACGCTTCTTGAGGCCGCCCGTCGGTATGGCACGCGATTTCACCATATTTCGACTGACGAAGTCTACGGTGATCTCGAGCTCGATGATCCCGAGCGATTCACTGAGCTGACCCCCTACAACCCGTCAAGCCCTTATTCTTCGACCAAGGCGAGTTCTGACCTGCTGGTTCGGGCGTGGGTGCGGTCGTTCGGGGTTCAGGCCACAATCAGTAATTGTTCTAATAACTATGGGCCGTACCAGCACGTGGAGAAGTTCATTCCTCGACAGATCACCAACATTCTGACCGGAGAGCGCCCCAAACTTTACGGAGCGGGCGAGAACGTGCGCGATTGGATACATGCCAACGATCATTCATCAGCTGTGCTCGCGATACTCGAACGCGGCATACCCGGTGAGACGTATCTAATCGGTGCCGACGGGGAAAAGGACAACATCGCCGTGGTTGAGTTGATTCTTTCCCTTCTTGGGCAACCTAAAGACGCCTACGATCACGTTGTTGATCGCGTTGGGCACGACAAGCGGTATGCCATCGATTCGTCTAAGCTCCGCCGCGAGTTGGGATGGCTGCCGGCATATTCGAGTTTCGAGAGCGGCTTGTCATCGACAATCGACTGGTACCGCGACAACGAAATGTGGTGGCATCCCCAAAAGGCGGCGGCCGAATCGCGGTATAAGCAGCAGGGGCAGTAGATGAGTGGCGAACCGGCAGCTTTATCGGTGACTGCGACAGCGATTCCGGGACTGTTACTCGTTCACTTGGCGGTTCATGCCGACAACCGGGGATGGTTCAAGGAAAACTGGCAGCGAGAGAAGATGATTGCCGCCGGGTTGCCTGACTTCGGCCCTGTGCAAAACAACGTATCGTTCAATGCGCTCTCGGGTACGACCCGAGGAATCCACGCCGAACCGTGGGACAAATTCGTCTCGGTAACTGCTGGCCGAGCATTCGGTGCGTGGGTCGACCTTCGCGAGGGTGAAAGCTTTGGGGCCGTTTTCACCGCGGAGATTGGCTCGGCTCAGGCGGTCTTCGTGCCTCGTGGAGTTGGGAACTCGTATCAGACGCTAGAAGATAACACGTCTTATTCATACCTTGTCAACGAGCACTGGAGCCCTCACGCCTCGTATACATTTTTGAATCTGGCTGACGAGACTGCTGCCATTTCGTGGCCGATTGCACTTGCCGACGTTGAGCTTAGCGACAAAGATCGAGCTCACCCTCGGCTTCGCGAGGTGATGCCGGTCAAGCCCAAAAAGACGCTCGTACTCGGCGCGAATGGTCAATTGGGCAAAGAATTGCGGAAGGCTTGGCCGGCAGCAGATTTTCGTAGTCGAGACGAGTTCGACCTCACCGTTGAGGAGGATTTCGTTGGCGTATCTTGGTCAGACTATGGGGTTGTCGTCAACGCGTCGGCCTACACGGCGACCGATTCTGCAGAGTCACCTGAAGGGCTTGTTGAGGCCTGGCAAACAAACGTGTCCGGAGTAGCTCGGCTGGTGGCTGAGGCTCAAAATCATTCCTTCGTAGTGATTCACGTCTCAAGCGACTACGTCTTCGATGGTCGAGCCAGCGAGCATTCTGAAGACGAGCCCCTCAGCCCGCTCGGAGTTTACGGTCAAACCAAAGCCGCCGGCGACGCGCTCATATCGACGGTACCGCGGCACTACATCATTCGAACGAGCTGGGTGGTCGGTGACGGTCCGAACTTCGTGCGGGCGATGATGGCCCTCGCAGCGCGCAGGGTCTCTCCGAGTGTCGTCGACGATCAAGTCGGCAGACTCACGTTCACGACAGATATTACCGCAGCGATCGACTTTTTGCTCAGAACGACCGCCCCGTTCGGCACTTACAACGTGTCTGGTGAAGGACCCCCACAAACCTGGGCAGACGTAGCGCGGCGCGTTTTCGAGCTTGTCGGTCGCGACCCGTACTCGGTCGAAGGCGTCAGTACGTCGGCCTACTACGCGGGAAAGGTTGTGTCACCGCGACCCGCGAACAGTACGCTTTCGCTCGAGAAGATCGAGTCGCTTGGTTTCTTTCCGCGCCAAGTTGATGAATCGCTGCGTGAGTACATCGAGGCGTTGCTCGAAAGTTGAGTTTCAGGCGATTGACGGTTGGGTTAAGAGTTGTGTCGAGTATTGAAACTGACGATCGAATGTCGCAGACTCGGGAGCAAGTCGACTCACCGGGGGATTCATGCTAACCATCGCTAAGTCTTGCTCTCAACACAACCTCATCATGGTTCGTGGGAACGAAATCTTGTGCCCGTTCTGTCTTCGCGACAAGAACTCCGACTCGGTGTCGGGAGCTGCTCGCTAGTTTGCGCGAGAAGAAAGGTCTCGCACTGGCAGCGTCGGAGTGCCGGGATTCAGGGTGATGTCGAGGTAGTTCGGTGAATTCGGGTCGGCGTCTACGGCAGCCTCGCAGGAGACGACGCGCTGAATGAGCCAAAGCCAGCGCACTTTTCTGCTCATCTTCTTCGCTATTTTGGGGTCGAGCGTAGCGACTCGCGCCCGAGTAGAGGTGTAGAGCACCATAACGGTGAGAACACGCGTACCGTCAACTCTTTCGGGAAGAATGCGTGCACGCATTCCACCGCCGAATGCCGCCTGGCCTCGGGCCATGTCTTCGAGCGCGTCGAGATTCTGTTGAGGCCGAATGACATACGGACCGAGGTCTTCGAGTTCTACAAGTGAGACAGATCGACGGTGCCGTCGTCTTTTGGGCATGGTTTTGCCTCCAACATTCTCGGGATGAGTGTCTTTCACAGGAGGAACTGCGCGAATCCGCGATGGCTAACGCTGCGATCGCTGCCACCATTTTGAGAGTATTGCCTGAATATAACGGGGAGATTTCGCCTGTATGAACCACGCAATCTCTGACAGCGAATATCCAGGAAACGACCGGGATTTCATGTAAGTGTGTGGCGATTCACACGCTGCGTATGTGTACGACCAGCTTCGATCATGGCAGTTTGGAGCCGTTTCGAATTAGCAGCCATAGGATGCCGAGCCCGAGAGCGAGGGCCAATAGAACCAGCAGGCCGATTGGCGCGCTGAGAGGTATGCCAAATTGCGCATTCGGCGGATTTGATGTGCTCGCGTTGTCATGACCCGGCGGGCTTAGGGTCTGGGTTCCTAACGAATAAACGATGATGGGCTGCGCGGGTGGTATTCCGGGAAATGGTTGATCTTGATTGAAGTACTGTGATTGCCATTTCAGAATGTAACTGGTGTCGCCGGATGCGTCATAGGCGAGGCGTATCCGTGTATACGGAGTTGTGGCACTCAATCGGGTGATCTCAGCTGGAATGCCACTTGCTGGGATTGGAACCTGTGCCAAAGCGCGATAAGAGCGATCGAGCACGATCGCACCGCTCGCGTTGGGTATCGAACCAGAACATCTGAACGTGACTTGCAAGTTGCCATCGGGAAGAACGCTCGTTGCACTCACCCCGATCTGAGCATCGAGTGTGCCGAATCCGGAAAATCTCCACTCACCAGTCCAGTGGGTTATTTGAGTCGAGAGCCATCGGTCAGACGAATCGAGGTGCGCTACATAGAGCTGGTTGGATCCCGAGGAGTCGAACTTCGAGTACGAGATCGTGGGTAGTCCAGCGGCATCGACTCCTACCTTCTCCTGGTTGTTGAACACGCCACTATTTTCGGGAAAGTCATCGACAACGACGCCTGGAGTTTCGAAGGTGACCGGCAGGCTAACTGCGTCGCCGGCGGCGGTCTGCCAGTGCACAAGGTCACGGCTTCGCATGAATGACAACCTGCTGTTGGTCACGATATCGCCGGTTCGCCGCCAAACCCACGTCATATTGAAAAAGCCGTTGGCGTCAGGAACTGAACTGATAGTGGAGTAGGCGCTTCGGCTGGGTGAGTCAGACGCTCCACTGAACAAGGCGGTGCCGAGCAGCGGCGACCAAGACTTAGATTCTGTGTTGTACGAATCTAGGTAGGTGTCGCCGTCGCCACTTCCGCCCTGCCGATAACTGAAGATCAGCCCATTCTTCGCCGTGCGAACAAAGGCGGGGTAAGAAACATGCGATTCGATTGCTTGATCGACTAGTACCGGAACGTTGACCAGGGTAGTCACGTCTCCGGGCGTCGTAGTTATCCAGTAGGCCATCGCCGAATCGTGCATATTGCCCGACACGTGCAGTTGGCCATCACTGTCGACCGCGAGGGCAATGTAGTCGTGTGAATCCCAGCCCGTCACAGCAAGCGAACCGGGAATAGCGTACGTCTGCCAAGAAGTTTGACTGATATTGCGGTGTGCAATCGTCATTCTGCGGTCGGCGTCGTAGTAGCCCACGTACTGATTCTCGTTATCGGTGACGAGCGCTTGTTGAACGTAGTCGCCTGACCAGGTCGTGCCCACTTGACTCCGCTCGACCACGTGCTGGGCGGGAGCGCTTGGAAGCGAATACGACGCATTCGTTGAGGCAGGTGAGCAATTCAGGGTCGGTGAATCGGGCTGAGCTGCTCCGGCGCTGGCACCCGCCAGGGTCGCAGGAATCAAGGCAACGACAACGATAACGAACGCGATGAGTGGCCTTAGTCGTGACCGTCGACTAACCCAGATGTCGTACTCCTTTCGTGGGAGACATTGCAAACAATCGTAAGCGTCGCAAGCTGAAACCATCTGAAGATAGCCTCCAAGTAACCGCGGGTTTAAGACGCGATGCGCCGACGCTGACTGCTCTCTTCTCGATGTGCGAGGATTAGTCGATGCTGTAGGGCGACTCGGGGGAGCCATTGTGAACTCTGCTCATATTCTCACTGTATTTGCTAGCTTCGGACTGGCCGTCGCGCTAGCCGTCAGCCCGGCTTCAGGGGCGCAGGCATAAATGACTATCGAGACAGATACCGTTACGAATGCGGGCGTGTTTTCACCCATGGCCGTTCCGACCATCGAGGGCCAATCTTATGTAGGTATTACCCTGAACGCCCATCCTGGTGTCTGGGGGCCGCAAACCGTCGGGTTGGCTTACCAGTGGTTGCGTTCTGGGCAACCGGTGGCGAACGCCATCAATCGCACCTACAGGCTTACCGAATTTGACCTTGGCGCGCGGATCTCCGTGACCGTAACCGGCATCAAAGAGGGCTACACATCGGTCGCCATGTTCTCGGCCCCGACTCAAGCCGTGACAGTCGGAGCGTTGACGGTCGCCACGCCATTGACCGTCACCGGGGGTACGAAATTGGGAGGTACTCTCACCATGCATCTGCCGTCGTGGTCGCCTCAAGCCGATATGGTGCAATATGCCTGGAGACGAGACGGCATGACTCTGCTCACCTATGGAGCAACCTCTTACACGATCACCGCCGGTGATCTTGGTCATTCGAACACTGCTTTGGCCAGCGCAACCAAAATCGGCTATGCCATGAACTCGCAACGGGTCGATACGGCAATTGCGTCACTTGCCACCTTCGATCCGGCACCAACACCGACTATTCTCGGCACTCCACTTCTGGGTGGCACTCTGACTGCAGTATCCGGTCATTGGGGCCCCGGCACCACTCTCACTTTTCAGTGGGCGGCAAATGGCGATCTCATTGCCGGTGCCACCTCTGGCACATATCAGCCACTCGCAGCTGACGCAGGAAAGCGGCTCACGTTGAGAGTGACGGCGTCGCAGACCGGCTTTGCGACCGCAAGCAGAACCAGCGAGCCAACCGCAGCGGTGACGCTTCCAGTAATCTCGCCAGCCCCGTTGCCAACAATATCCGGGCCAACAGTATTGGGAAATCTGATTGCATACACCGAGTTAATGGCCTCGACAGGCACGTGGGGTGCGGCGGATGAGCCAGCAGTGACCTTCACGTACCGTTGGTATGTCGGTGGCGTTCTCAGTAGCTCTATTTCGCGCCTTAGCGTCTTCAACGACTCGGCGGGCAAGACTGTGTACGTTGTCGTGACAGGTAGCCAACCTGGCCATGCACCGGTTTCGCGCACTAGTGCCGTTGTGGGGCCGATCCTACTGATGCCCGGAACGCTGGTGCACGGATTGATCGTCAATGAAGCGGTGAATGGCACCGTGGTTCAGGGCGAAACTCTGACCCTGAATCCGGCTCGCTGGAGTTCAGGTATCTCGGGTGGAGTTTACAGTTGGAGGTTTCAGCGTGGTGGTTCGAGCTGCGCCGATACCTACACGCCAACCGCTCTGGATGTCGGAAAGACAATCACCGTGACCCAGCGAACAAACTTGCCAACGGGTGGAAATGTCTTCACCGTCACGTTAACGGTTCTACCCCGAACACTTACCCAGACGAAACTGATGACCGTGAGTGGAACCAACGAAAACGGACAAACTTTGGCGGTCTCGCCACCCGAATTCAATGTAACGCCCGATGTCGTCTACTACTCTTGGCGCCCCGACGATCCTCTCGGTCGCGGCAGACAGTTCGGGGCGCAGCTGACCTACAGCATTCCGACTGTTATCGGTGGCGGCCGAATTCTGCTTACAATGCGGGCAGAGAAGGCGGGGTATCCCGACCTCGTACAGACGATCTGGGTGCCGGCCGCCTCGCAGTAGGTAAGGCGCCACTCGAGCGGGCTTATTCAGCCTGCTGCGGGAGCCGCTTGAGTATGCGACGAGTCGTGTTTCGACGGGTATGGCTGGCAGAAGCTGAGGAGCTCCATGCCGGCAGTCTTGAACGCAAGAGTGTCGATCGTCTGGTTTTCACCTGATTGAATAATCGTGAGCATCTGATTGAGAGGCGATTCTTGCTCTGCGATGAGCGTTCCGGCCGCGGGCGATGCTCGGAGGCGGAATGCGACCAGTTCGTCGGAAGCCGACTTCACTTCATCGTTGCTGATCGACGAGAGATCGGGCCGTTGCTCGAACCGTTTGACAATATCGATGGCACGTGCTTCGGGACCCTCGAGAGCGGCTCCGTACAGCGATTCACACGTGTGTGAGTCGCTCGAAACAGCGCCGATTGTTGAAGTTGTCACGCTCGCAGGTTGTGAACCAGCACCAGCGCAACCGGTGAGCAACAAGACCAGGAATATAGCGAGCGGAACGGATCCTCTGAACTTCACCAGAGCATTCGGAACGGACTTCGCCATCGGATTGCCTCATCCAACCGACGCCCGTCAGTACACGTGCGAGGAGGCCGCGATTACGGGGGTGATGGAGCCCATGCTGTCGATGGCGTAAGCCGTGCCGGTTTGGGTGGTGCCGGCGGGGGCGCCTGAGGAGACGGTGTCGGGGATGGTGGTGAAGATGGCGCGCAGGTTGCCGGTGGAGTCGCTTTGGAAGAGGGTTTTGGCGAAGGTGAAGGTGATGATCCAGTTGATGCCGCTCGAAGTGGCCGCGGCGCCTGACCAGTTGGCGCCCAGGGTGATTGTGTAGGCGCCGGTGTAGTCGGCCTTCGGCAGGGTGACCTGCATGGTGACCGAGGTCAGAGAGATCGTGTTGCGGTAGTCGACATAAATGAACTGAATGCCTGCGTCGAGCTCTTTGCCCGAGTTTGAGAAGCCGAAGTTGTTGAAGCTGATGCGCATGGCGCTGGTGGTGGGCGGCGGGGCGGCAACGCTTGCTGACGCTGCGGGCGCGGCGACGGCGATGGCGATGACTGGAACCGACCAGGCCGCACCGCTGATGAGGGTGCGACGGCTCAGGCCGGTTTTGGGCACGACAGAGAGATCTTCGAGGGGCGAGTTCACGGGAGTGTATCGATTCGTCGAGAGCGAGCCGAACCCGCGCGAAGGGGCGGGCCGGTGAAACGCGAACCGCGCTGTGGCGCCTGATTATGCGTTCGTATACGACGCTATGGGCTGGCGACTGTGCCGCACAGATCCCAAAACCGGTGCCGCTAGAGTAGGTGCCGCTCGCTCGGGTGCGACCTTGCTGGGTGCCGCCCGACGGAGTGCCGCCGCGACGAGGGGCACCCCGTCAGGGGCCGAATCGTGAATGCGCGGTCAGCTGACGCGCGACGACCGAAAGTCAGAACTGTGGATGCTGGAGCCGACGTAACGCGAGTTGGCTGCCTGCGCGCGAAGCTGGCTGGGGGTGCAGTTGTGCACGGCGGCGATGGCGCGGCGGAGTTCTGCCGGGCCGCCGAAGCCGGCGTGGTGAGCTACCTGCCCGAGGTCGAGGTGGCGGTAGGCCGGGTCGGTGAGAAGGCCCGCGGCGGTTTCGACGCGTTGGCGGCGAATCTCGTCGGTGACCGAGGAGTTGTGCGCGGCGAAGGAGCGCTGCAGTTGGCGCAGGGAGATGTTCATGGTGCTGGCCACAGTGCTCGGGGTGAGGTCGGGGTCTGATTTGTAGGCGGCGATGTAGGCCATGGCTCGGGCGTGCAGGCTCTGCTCGGCGCTCGAAGAGATTTTGCGCATGCCCTGGGTTTCGAGCAGCAGCGAGAGGGTCATTTCGAAGAGCAGCTTCTCGACGAGGTAAGAGGGCAGGCGCTCGCGCGGGGCGTTCTCGGCGGTGACGGCGCGCACGAATTCACGCACGGGGTCGCGTAATGACAGATTCTGGCTCGCGACGATGGGCAGTTCGTAATTGCTGTCTGCGCTCTCGTCGAGAATGCGCGCGGGCACCAGAACGGAGACCACGGTGCACGGGTTGGCGACGTAGAACAAGTAATTAGTTATTGTGGCGAAGGCGCTCGCGGGGGTCAGTCGACGAGGCGATAGACGCGGTAGGGGCCGTCGGAGTAGACCAGCGAGTAGCTCGACAGGCGCGCCGGGTCTTCGGCCATCGAGGCGGCCACCACGTCTGCGGGCTCGCCTTCGTGCAAGAAAATCCACCGCGCGTGCGAGGCGGGCGACTTGCGCGCGTCGATGAAGTCGGCGCCGGCTGAGTAGTCGACGAGGTCGACCAGGGGCAGTTTCAAGTCGAGAACGAAGGGGTTGTTGCTCTCGTCGATGAGAATCTTGCCGCCGTCATAGTTGGCTCCGAGCCAGGTGAGGGTGCCGCGCATGTCGGAGAAGCTCGACTGCTGGTCGTGTACTTCGGCGATGACGGCGACCCGGGTGAAAGGCTCGGCAAGCATGAAGCAGGTTTGCAACGCGAGTGACAGGGCTAGCGCCAGGGCGATGGGGCGGCCGCGGTGGCGCAGGGCGGGCATCCACTCTGTCGCCGTATGACACAGGTACGCAATGAGCAGGGCCAGAAAGGGGGCGCTCGACAGGGCGTAACGGGTGTTCCACCAGCCGGGAGGCAGGGTGTGGTCGCTGTAGATGACGGTCTGACCGGTGGCGAGGCTGACGAGCGAGAACACCATGGCCACCGCCGTCAGCCAGATGAGCAGGGCACGGTTGCTGAGGCCTTCACGGGCGGCGAGGATGACCGCGCCCACACCCGCGAGTGCCAGAGTGATGGCGCCGAACGATTGCACCAGCACCCAGAAGTACACCCACGAGCTCATGCCGAGGTTGCCTTTGGTGGTGACGAGCCCGCCCGTGGTGATGGTGGCCTGCAGAGCGGCGGCCGAGAACTGGCCGTTGATGAACTCGAGCGGGTTGCCGTAAAGCGCCCAGTTGTACGAGAGCCACCAGGCGATAGCAGCAATGGGGAGCGCGGCGAAGGCGCTCGTCATGATGACAACACGCTTGAAGCCCTGGCGTTTGCGAAGTTGAACGATGGCGACGAAAAGGGTGCCACCGGCGATCAGCGCCCAGCCTTCGTAGCGCGACATGGTGGCCACGGCGAGGGGTATGCCGGCGAACACCGCGAGTTCGCCGGCCGAGAGCGAGCGGGGGCTGGTCATCCACCTCGCGAGGCCGGCGAAACAGCAGAGCATGCCCGCAATGAGCACGGGCTCGGTGAGGGCTGTCGTGAAGACGTAGAGGATGCCCGGGCTCGACACGAAGACCAGAACGCCGATGAGGCGGGCGTTACGCCCGAAACCCAGGCGCGCACCGATGCGGTAGAGGGCTGCGCCGGATGCGCCGAGGCAGAGGGTGCTGAGAATGGCGGCGGCGATGCCGGTGTTCCAGAGCCAGAAGTTCTGCACGAACGGCAGAAGGAGCAGGTGCGGGGCGGGCAGCCAGACGGTGCCGAGCTGCTGAAAGCCCGGTCCGGTGCTGTCGGTGATTCGGCGGGCGATGGTGAGGTGCAGCTGTTCGTCTCGGTAGGCGGTGCTGGCGCCGGAGGAGACGGAGATGATGCTGGCGATGGTTCCGATAACGATGACGGCCCAGAAGACGGCGACGGTGCCGGGGATGCGGCGGCCACGGGCGAGCTCGGCGGGGGGTGCGTTCATGGCGCGCCAGAGGGCGGGGAGGGTGCGGGGGCGCTGTTGCTGTTGTTGCTGCTGCTGCAGAGGTTGTGGTTGCGCCAGAGCGACTGCTGGAGCGGCGACTCGGGGATGCGCATCGTCGCCGCTGCCGCCGCTCACGTGCGGGTAGGGATGCGCTACGGCATGCGCGGCGTGGCCCGGGTGCTGAGCGTGAGGGCCTGAGGTGTCGGCTTCGGTGCTCATGCGGGGCGTGCCGTGACCGGGCGGATGCGCGGATGACGGGTGCGCCGCACGGGGGTGCGCGGCGGGCGCGGGTGGGGTGGGCGCAGCTCTGCCATCGCGCGGCTCATCTACTGTGGGCGGCCCATCGGGCAGCATCGGATCCCCCAACCCTCGAAATAACCATAGTCAGGGTGACCCGGGGGGCGCTACGCCCCCAATGGGGTGTCGGAGCAGACGAAGGCGCGCAGGAGGGGTGGGTGCGAGGGGGTGCTGCCGGGCATCCACTCACCGCAGCGTGCGAGCGCGGGTGCTACTTGTTCGATGCGGGGGCGGGGCAGGCCGGGTCGGAGTAGTGCGAGTTGAAGGTGTCGACCTGAACCCAGGCGGGGCCGGTGAGGGAGAAGCCGGCGAGGTTGATGGTGAGCACGTTCGAGCCGGGGGCCAGGGGCCAGTTCTTGAAGTCGTAGTGGACGTTGTGGCTGGTTCCGTCGAGAAAGCGCACGTTCACGTCGATCTGGTTCTGCGGGATGGTGCGGTACGTGATGACGAGTTCGTGCTGCTCGACGAGGTATTGGCCGTTGTCGTTCTGGCCGTTGATGCTCGAGGGGCCGCCGCAGATGACCGGGGTCCAGGTGGAAGGGGGTGGGGGCGGTGAGGTGGTAGAGGCGGCGGCCGCGGGGGCTGCGACGGCGATGGCGATGACCGGAACCGACCAGGCGGCGCCCGTGATGAGGGTGCGGCGGGGGATGCGGCGTGGTGGGGCTTGGGTGCCGGTGTCGGTGCTGGAGGGGCCCGGGTTGGCCGAGGCGCTCGCGGCGGGGGCTGTGTTCGCGGGTGCTGCGGATGCTTCGGGGGCAGGGTTGTGGGTGCGCAGAGTCATGGGTTCCGTCGGTGTCGGTGGCGCGAACATGGGCCTCGAGCTGGCTTCGCTGCGTCAAACCCAGTCGGATGTATTACGACGCTAATTCGCCGCCTGACCAGCACAAAAGCCCTAAAGCGAGTGCCGCTCGGCTGGGTGCCGCTCGCTTGGGTGCGACTTTGCCGAGTGCCGCCGGTGCGGGTGCCGCCCGCTCGGGTGCGACCCGGCTGGGTGTGACCTTGAGGGTGCCGCTCTCGCTAGCGCCGCTCGTTTGAGGGCTCGCAACGGCGGGGTGGCGCGGGCACGGTAGTTTGGGGGCATGGGGTCGTGGGTCACGCTGAGTGCGCTGGGGGTCGAGTTCGCCGTGGCGCTCGAGGGCGTGGGCGAAGCGGATGCCCGGCAGTTCGTCGAGGCGTGGCAGTGGTGTGGGGCACGCTCGACTGACTCAGTGCCCAGGGGGGCCACGATCATCCGCGCCGCCGTCGACGATGGGCGAAGTGGCCGGGGTGCATCGGGCGGAGATCGCGGCGCGGCCCGAGGCGACGACCGCGGGGTGGCGGCGGCCGAGCCGGGTTCGGGCGCGCGCGAGCAGCGCATTACGGCGCACTCGTACCGAGCGCTCGCCGACCATTTGTCGGGGTTGATCACGCGACTCGCGATTGATGAACGGCGCGGCGATTTGCTGATGTTTCACGCCGGCGGGGTGGCCGACCCGGAGACGGGGGCGGTGATTGCGTTCATCGGTCCGTCGGGGCGGGGCAAGACCACGGCGTCTATCGCGTTGGGGTCGGTGTTCGACTATGTGACCGATGAGACGCTGGCGGTGCGCGATGATCTCGAGGTGATTGCGTACGGAAAGCCGCTGTCGGTGAAACCCGCGCCGCCCGAGGCGTTCAAAGACCAGGTTTCGCCGACCGCGCTGGGGTTGAACCGGCCGGGGGCTGTGCCGTTGCGGTTGGTGGGCGTGGTGATGCTCGACCGGCAGGCTTCGTTCGAGGCCGAACGGTTGCCGAGCGTGCGGCCGGTGGGGGTTGCGGAGTCGGTGGAGGAGCTGGTTCCGCAGATCAGTTATCTGCCCGAGCGGGAGCGTCCGCTGCAACGGTTGGTCGAGGTGCTGGGCGCGTGCGGAGGGCTGCAGCAGGTGACGTATGGGGAGGCGGCGACGCTGCCCGAGGTGTTCGCGAAGTTGTTCGCGGCGGCCGCGGCGCGCGGGGCGGGTGCGGGTGTGGCGGATGACGTCGGTGCCGCTGAGTCGGGCGGCCGTGCGACGGCAACAGGTGCGGGCGAAGTGGATGCTCGGGGCGGGGTCGAAGGGCTGCAGGCGTCGTACATCGACGCCGTTCGTGACGGGGAAGCGCTCGTGGTACTGAGCGGCACCACTGTGCGCGTGCTGGGCGGGATCGCGCCGACGATTGTGGAGGAGACTTCGGGGGCGGCTCTGACGATGGCGGAGGTGGTTCGACGGGTGGTCGAGGTGCATGGAAGCCCCGGTGGGGCCGACGCGGGGGAGCTGGTTGCGGCCGCGGTTCAGGAGCTGACGGAGATCGGGTTGCTGAAAGTGGTTGGTGCGAAATGAGTGAGGGTGCGGGTGCTGGTGGTGCGGGAGAGTCAGGCGGGGTCGGCGGTCGCGCAGCGGGCGCGGATGCCGCGGCAGCGGGCGCGGGGTCTCGGGAGCCGCAGGATGCGCGCACGAGTGGAGCGACCGAACGGGGTCAGGCGGTAGGGGTCGGCGGCGCCGTGGACGCGGCTGCGACATCTGCGCCGAAAGGGGGTCGTTCGGGCGGGCGACGCACGGGCATCCGGCGCATCACGGGGAGTTTTTGGTTCAACCTGGTTGCCGCGTTCGTGGTTTTGGCGCTGCTGCAGGCGTTTGTGGTGAAGTTGTATTACGTTCCGTCGGGGTCGATGCAGCAGACGCTGGCGATCGGCGACCGCATTCTGGTGGATCGGGTTTCGTTCGAGTTCGGCGCGAACCCGAAGCCGGGCGATGTGGTGGTGTTCACGGCGTCTGATCTGTGGGGCGAGCAGGCGCCTGTGCCGTCGAATCCGTTCTCGTATGCGCTGAAATGGTTGGGCGGGGTGGTGGGCGTGGGGCCGTCGCTCGACCATACGCTCGTGAAACGGGTGATCGCGGGGCCGGGGCAGACGGTGTCGTGCTGCGATTCGCAGGGTCGGGTGAGCGTCGACGGGGTGCCGCTCGATGAGCCGTACATCTACCAGGATTACGCGTACGAGCCGGGGGTGCTCGACTGCACGACGGTTCCGGAGTCGCAGCGGTGCTTCCCCACGGTCACCGTGCCGGCGGGGCAGTATTTCGTGATGGGCGATCACCGGTCGAACTCGAACGATTCGATCTACGCGTGCCGGGGCAGGCCCCCCACGGCGTCGACGTCTGACTGTTTGAAGATGGTGGGGCGCAACGACATTGTGGGGCGTGCGTTCGCGGTAGTGCTGCCGCCGGGTCATTGGCGGGGGCTGTAGTGGAGGCGTTCGTTGAGTGACGGCGGCGGTTCGGCTGCGCCTGGCGGCGGTGAGCGGATGCCCGCAGCGACACCCGAGGGCGCGAGCCGAGCATCCCGAGCATCCCGAGCCGACGACCCGAACGAGCGGCGGCGGGCGGTCATCGCCACCTACGCGGTGAGCATCGCGGTGCAGGCGGTCATGGTGGTGATCGGGTTGAGCTTCGTGGTCACCGACGACACCGCGACATCGCTTGCCGCGCTGGTGCTGTGGTGCGGGCTCGGCACCGTTTACGCCGTGACGGCGCTCATCGCGTTGGGAGTGGTGAGCCGGCGCAAACGGGCTTTCACCGGGCGACCTTCGCGCCTCGAACTGAGCCTGCTGGCGCGGGTGATTTCGTTCATCGGAACCTTCTCGGCCAGCCTGGTGGGCCTTATCGCCGCCTTTCAGCTGTTGACGCTGCGCTCAGACCCCGACTACGGGCCGCTGTTCGCGGTGGTCGGGGTGTGGGCGATGCTGGTGTCGTGGGGGTTTCTGCACTGGGGTTTCGTGCAGATCTACCAGCAGCTGTACTTCGTGAGCGAGGTGCCGCCGCTGCGGTTTCCGTCGACGCCGAACCCGGGGGTGATCGAGTTCGTGTACTTCTCCTACACGCTCGGAACGTCGTTCGCGGCCTCAGACATCGAGGTGCAGAGCACGCGCATGCGGTGGCGGGTGGTGTGGCATTCGGTGCTGAGCTTCTTCTTCAACGGGCTGATCGTGGTGTTCGCGCTGAACACGATTTTGAGTTTCGGGGGTGCGGGGGCGCACTGAGCGCCGTCAGGCCGCGGTCGGCTGGGGCTCGTGCGGCTAGGCAGGGGGCGGCTCGAAGGTGGCCGCTACGTTCGCGATCCATTCTGCCGACCACGTGAGATCGCCCGCCGCAAGCGCGGTCACCTGAGCTTTCACCCAGGCGATTTCGGCGCGCAGAAGTGTGAGGCGGTAGTCGTCGTCAAGCAGAAAGAGCCTCGGCAGGCCAATGGATGCTGCGTACGCCAGTGACCCCGTGATGGTTCGCAACTTGGCGTCGAGCTGCTCGAGCCGTGCGGTCAGCGCTTTTTGGGCGTCGTCGGGTGAGAGCAGCGCGAGCATCGACAGGGCCGCGGCGAACTGCGGAAACTCGGGGTTGTCGGTCGCGAGCATCTCCCGCAGCCAGCGGTGAACTGTTTCGGTTCCGTCGTCGGTGATGCGGTAGACGGTGCGCTCGGGGCGGTTCGCTTCGCGCTCGGTCGTGTCGGGGGCGGCGAGCCCGGCCTTTACGAGCCGATTGATGACCTGGTACAGGCTGTTGCGCTGCGAGACGTTCACGATCGAGGTCTTTTCGCGCTGCTGAATGAGCTGAAACATCAGGTACGGGTGCATCGGCCGTTCGGCGAGAAGCCCGAGAACCACGAGCGCGAGCGGCGAACGTGGTGCGGGCGAAACAGGCATGACCAAAGTCTAGATTGCGTCTGATGAGTATTCACGATATTACTAGTTATTAAATAACTAGTTAAGGAGTGACGATGAAAGCGCTGATCATCGGAGGCGGCGTCGCCGGAATGTCTACGGCGCTTGCGCTGCACAAGGCCGGCATCGAGTGCGAGGTCTTCGAGGCACGAGGCAGTCACTCCGATGGAGTAGGAGCCTTCCTGACACTCGCGGTCAACGGCATCGCAACGCTCCGGATGCTCGGGCTCGACATCGCGCGTGTGCCGGGTATCGACACGCCTCGCATGCAGCTCATGGTGAGCGATGCGAAGCCGCTCACGGAGTTTCCCCTCGGCCCGGGGGTGGCCACGGTCGAGGGCTCGACGATTGGCGCGGCCAGCCGGGGTGCCAGTGGGTCGGTGACGAGCACGGGTGCAGGTGGTTCGGCAGGGGGTGCGGGTGTCGGTGCGGAAGCGGTGATCGCAGGTGCAGCTTCGTCGACGACGACGCGCACGGTGAAGCGGGCTGAGCTGTACGGGGCACTTCGGGCGCGGGCGGAGGAACTGGGCATCCGCATCTCGTATTCGAAGCGAATTGTGGCTGCCGACTCCACGCCAGAGGGCGGGGTTGAGGCGCGTTTCGACGATAGGTCGACGGCCCGCGGTGATCTGCTGATCGGTGCAGATGGGCTGCACTCGAGCGTGCGCGGCATCATCGACGCTCACGCCGTGAAGCCGCGGTACCTCGGCTTGCTGAACGCGGGCGGGTATGTGCACCCGCGGGCGCTTTCGGCCGGGGCGGCAGCGCGCGACGGTGACGCTGCGCGGATCGGCGGCACCGACGCCGGGCCTCGGGCGCAATCGGCAGCGGCCGTGCGCTGGGGAGACGAGGGCGTGATGCACATGATGTTCGGCACGCAGATGTTCTTCTCGTGGTTCAGCGACGGGGAGGGCGGGGTGTGGTGGTTCGCCAACCCGGCGATGAAGCGGGAGCCGGCGCGCGGCGAACTAGCGGCGATCAGTGCGGGCGAGTGGCGTGAGCGACTACTGCGGCTGGTGGAGGGTGATGCGGGGCCGGCGGCCACGATCATCCGGAGCAGCGACGAGCTTTTCGCACCGTGGCCCACGCACGATTTCGCGAAAGTGAAGGTGTGGAGTCGTGCGCGCATGATCATTGTAGGCGACGCCGCTCATGCCGCGGCGCCGTCGTCGGGGCAGGGAGCGTCGATGGCCATTGAAGACGCGGCGGTGCTGGCGTTGGCGCTTCGCGATTCGGGCAGCATCGAGCAGGCGTTCGCTCAGTATGAGGCGGTGCGGCGGCCGCGGGTGAGCCGCATCGTGCGGCAGGGCAAGCGCAACGGCAGCGGCAAGACTCCAGGGCGTTTCGGGCGTGCGCTACGCGATGCGTTTCTGCGCCGGATGCTCGCCCGGCCGCCGCGCGAGCGCGACCAGAGCTGGTTGTACGAGTATCCGCTCGACTGGGAGCGCGGGCTCTGAGGGCGTCTGCGTGGTGTAGTTCGCTGCGTTTCCCTGCTGAGCATATGTCAGAAAAATGTGAATTGCGCGTAATGAAAGTGCCTTCGCTGGCTCTCGTTATGAAGAGAGAAGACCTCTCGACAATCGAAGGTGAAGCCTGATCTTCACCCTGAACGAGGGAACACCATGAATATCAAAACAATCAGAGGCCGGATGCTTCAGGGGCTTGTCGCGCTGGCGGTAGCCGGAACCTTGTCAATGGCGGCCGCTCAGACCGCGCAAGCAGTGCCACCGCCCAAATGCGTTCTCAGCGACAGTGGACAGGGCTGCAGCCATGGCGCTGGTGGCGGGGGCGGCACCAATACTGGCACCTACGTCAACGGCGTGCCGGCTGACATGGTTCCCTACTACGTGCAGGTCAGCCACGACAGCGACGGGTACGAATATGCTCGCCCAGATGGCGACGACCCCACCGGTGGCGATTTGGATCACTTCAATTCCGCCAAAGCGAACACGTGTAGCGTGTTCGTCGGCGGCAAAACCATCAAGTGCGCGCACTGACCTGGGTTTGCGCTGTGAGCGGGCAGCCGGCGTAGCGATTCAGACGTAGGCTCGGCGTTGCGCGAAAGCACTTTCCGGGGGTGGTGCAGGTGCTTTTGCGCAACCTCAGCGCGCTGCGGTCGCTGCGGCGGGCGCGGGTGAGAGGGGCGCCGGCTCGGGTGAGGGCGGCAGCGAGGCCGTGTGGGCGCTACGCCCAGCCTGTGCGGGCGAAGATGAGGGCGTAGCCCGCGGTGAGGCCGCCATCGAGGGCCGTGTTGTCGTGAGCGCTGCCGGCAATTTCGGTGTAGGTCGAGTGGATGCCCGCCGCCACCGCCGCGTCGAAGGTCTTCTTCACCCCGGGTATGGCCTGATCATCCCCCGCCCCCACGGCGAAGACGGCGCTCGAGTCGGGGTAGGTTTCGCGTGCCATGACATTCACGGGCCAGAAGGATTCGTAGGCGCCCTGGTCGCCGCCGAACACCTTGTCGACGGTGCCGGCCTCATCGACACCTTGGTGCTCGTCGCCTGAGATGTCGACGAAGTTGCCGAACGTTTCGGGGTATTTGGCTCCGAAGTAGGCGGCGCACATGCCGCCGTTCGAGAAGCCCATGATGCTCCAGTCGGCGGGGTCTTGCAGCACGTGAAAGTGCGACTTCACCCACGGCACGACGTCTTTCATGATGTAGGTCTCGACGTTTCCGCGAGCGGTGTCGAGGCAGAGCGGGTCGCGGCTGTCGTCGCCGAGCTGGTCGGGGTTGATCACGATGGGGGCGAGCCCGTGGTTGGCATTCGCGAGCCGATCGAGAATGACACGCGGGTCGTCGAGGCCTGGGCTGCCCGGCTGGCCGTTCAACTGGATGATGACCGGCAGTGCGGGCGGGTTCGCGACGAGCCCGGCAGGGGGAACGTAAGCGAGACCTGTGCGCGCGATGAACCCTGACTCAGAGTGCGGAATGTCGATGGTGCCCAGCTCACCTGCGGTAGGCAGGCCGGTCGCGGCGTCGGTGGGCGCGGGGGAGCCCGCCGCATCCTGACCCGCGGGCAACGGAAGCACGAGCGGCTTTTCATTCGTAACGCCGAAGAAGGCGGCGACCGTCTTGTTGAGGCCGTAGATGGCGTTGACGCCGAGGGTTCCGGTGACGATGAACACAGCGATGGCTGCGACCGCGATGAGTTTGCGCCACCACCGCGAACTCCAGAGGTTCACGAGGGCCAGGCCGACGCCGGCGAAGGTGAGGATGATCGTGGTGATGACGAGGGGTGAGAGCTTCGTTCCGAAGAGGTTGAGAGCCGTGACCGTGATGTAGAGGGTGAGGGCGCCCGCGGCTGCGCCGCCGAGGAGGCCGGAGGCTGCGGTGACGATCCAGCGGCGGGTGGGGCGGCGAAGGAGGAGGTAGAGCGCGGCGGCGAGACTGAGTACGGCGAAGGTGATGATGATGGGGCCGCGCACGATGTTGAGCGCCAGCAGGGAGTCGTACACAATCTGCGAGGGTATCTCATTCGGGGGCGGGTGGCTGAGTGTGGGCCGGTGGGGCTGGGGAGGCGGGCGGCTGGGTGGGGCGTGGGAGCGCGGGAGGGCGGGGGCGCGGGAGCGTGGGAGGGCGGGAGGGCGGGGAGGCGGGCGCGAAAGGCGGGGGCGGTGGCAAACGTAGACTGGGGGCGACGAACGTCTACGTCAGGCACGGCGGCAGGAGCAACATGAGCAGCAGGTGGGCGCGCGTACTGCGCGGACTCACTGCTGCGTTCGTTGCGGTGTTCGTGGCCGGGTTCTCGCACGTCGTCGGCGGGGGTGAGGCGCCCGGAACGGTGGGGGTGGCGCTCGCACTCGCGTTTTCGGCAGTGGTGTGCGTTGCGCTCGCCGGTAAGACGTTGTCGCTGGTTCGGCTGGCTATTGCCGTGGCTTTCAGCCAACTGGCCTTTCATTTGCTGTTCTCGGTGGGGGCGGGCGCGGGTGTTGGGGCCTCATCTGGTGGTGCGGTCGGCGGCGTAGGTGGCGGCGAAGCTGTTCTGCCTGGCGGTGGAAGCAGCGGCGGCAGCAGCGGCGGCATGGCTGGCATGGGCATGGGCGGTGGCATTCCCGGAATGGGCCTGGGCACCGGCACGGGTATGAGCGGCATGCCTGGCATGAGCCACGGCGTCGGCGCCGCAACCGGCACGGGCAACGGCCTGTTCGAGCTGCTTTCGTCGAGCGGCGCGCCGCCCGCGACATCACTCACGGGCGCCATGGCTGCCGGCTGCGATTACATGTGGGTGGCGCACATCGTAGCCGGTCTGATCACGGTGCTGGCGCTGCGGCGGGGCCAGCAAGCGTTTTTCGGCCTGTACGAGGGCGCGCGGATGCACGTGCTGCGCCTCGTGCGAATTCCGTTCGTCGAGCCGCTGAGGGCCCGCGCGCTCGAGGTTGCGGCCGTGCGGCGTGACCCCGATCATCCCACCGCCCTCATCGTGCTCATTGGGCACCTGCGTCACCGTGGCCCGCCGCAGTGGCAGTTCTCCTTGCTTTAGAACTGTTCACTTGTACCGACCGCTGCGATTGCACGGTCGAGAGACGGAAACCCTTTCATGCAGAAAAAAACGATCGCGCGCGCGGTCACCACAGCAACATTCGCCCTCGCCTTGGCCGCCGCGGCACCGCTCGCGGCCAGCGCCCACGTGCCGGTCAGCCCCAACCAGGCGTCGGCGGGCAGCTACAGCACGCTCACCTTCAAGGTGCCCACCGAATCAGCCACCGCAAGTACGGTGAAACTCGAGATAGACCTGCCGACTGACACTCCATTTGGCAGTGTTTCGTATCAGCCGGTTGCAGGATGGTCGGCAGATGTCATCACGTCGACCCTCGCCACCCCGGTGACCACCGACGACGGAACCATCACCGAAGCACCCACCAAGATCACCTTCACTGCTGACGCCAATTCGGCCATTGCGCCGGGGCAGTTTCAGCAGTTCGTTCTGTCGGCGGGGCCCGTTCCCGACACCGGGAGCGTGATGTTTCCGGTGCACCAGACGTACTCCGATGGCACGGTGGTCGACTGGGTCGATGCGACTCCGGCCTCAGGGGTTGAGCCCGAGCATCCGGCACCGACGCTGTACATCAACGACGCTCCGCCCGTGGACCCGGATGCTGCTGCCGCGGGTGCTGGTGGCGCGACCGCGACCGTGGCGGCAACGCCCGGTGCTGGTGCTGGGTCGGGGTCGGGCGGTGGCTCGGCGGTCAGTGGATCGGACACGACCACCTCGACGAGCGCATCACCGAGCAGCGCTGATGTGGTCGCGCTGAGCGTAGGAATCGCGGGGCTTGCGCTCGCTGCGATCGCGCTCGTGGTGGCTGTGCTGGCTGTGACGCGCACGCGTCGGCCGGCGGTGGCCGCAGCGGCGGCGCCGTCGGCCGGGTCGGCTGGGTCGGCTGGATCGGCTGGATCGGTCGGGTCTGACGGATCGGGCAGGCCGGCCGGATCGGTCGGGTCTGACGGATCGGGCAGGTCGGCCGGATCGGTCGGGTCTGACGGATCGGGCAGGTCGGCCGGATCGGACGGTTTGAACGGGTCGGAAGGGCCGGAGAAGTCGACTGGGTCTGACGGTGAGTAGGTCGGGCGCGCCGACGCGCGGGCTGCGCGCCAAGGTCGTTTCTGTGCTGTTCGGCGGTGTCGTCGCCGGTGTGTTGGCGCTGGTTCCGGTGACCAGCGCGAGTGCGCACGACTTTCTCGTCGACAGCACTCCGGCCGTGAATTCGACCATCACTGAGCCGCTCAGCACAGTTTCGCTCACCTTCAACGACCTCGTGCTCGACCTGTCGGGTGACGGAGCTTCGGCCGTGCTCGAGGTGACCGGGCCTGACGGCGCGAGCACTCACTACGAGACCGGATGCCCGACCATCCTGGGTCGCACGGTAACCGCCCCCGTGACACTCGGTGCACCCGGAAAGTATCAGGTGAGCTGGCAGATCGTGTCTTCTGACGGGCATCCGGTGTCGAATGCGATCGATTTCACGTATGCGCCTGCCGCTGGGGCGAGCGCTGACGCGACGGCCGGCGCGACTGCCGCTGCTGGTGCTGTGCCCGCTGATACGGGAGCTAGCGGGGCGCCGTCGGCGGGAGGGGCCAGCGCGAGCGCGACCGCAGACAGCAGCCCGTCAGCGGGTTCTGCGAACGGGCCGGCCTGTGGCAGTTCGATCGGATCGACCGGAGTGGCGGCGCTGCCGAGTACTGCAGCGGGGTCATCGGGAGCGAACGGCTCTTTGGGCGAGAGCGTCGACCCGTGGGTGATTCTCGGCGTGGCCGGAGGAATTGTGGTGCTGGCGATCGTTGGGGTGGTGGTAATTCTGGTGCTCTCGCGACGCTCAGGCACACCCTCAGTCGCAGCCACGGAATCGCTGCCGAAAAACGAGCCGGAGCATCCGGAAAAATAGTGTGAAAAAGTTCCAATCCGATCTGACATCGGTTTCGAATGATCAATTGTGCGGGGATTCTGGTTTCTAACTGCGATGGAAATCACCCTGTATGCGTAGACACCAAGCGTTCCCCGCGTCGGTACCCCTCACTGCGTGGAACGCTTGGTGTCTCTAAACTGCGGTTTCGGGCATCCACTTCACCGTCGCTTCGGCGCGCCGGGCTTGACGATGATTCGAAGATATGTTCGAATGTCGGTATGCGGTGGAGTGGGCAAGAACTCGGGGTCGAAACGGCTTCTGCCCTGCCCGGGCTCGCCCAGCTGAACAACCTCGTACGCTCGGTGCAGACGCCCGAGTTCGCCGGTATCACTTTTCACGAGGTGCTGGCGAAGTCGGCGCTGAACAAGGTTCCGGGGCAGAGTTCGATGCCGTTCGGCTGGACCATCAACCCCTACCGCGGGTGCAGTCACGCGTGCACGTACTGCTTCGCGCGCCCGACGCACACGTACCTCGACCTCGACGCTGGCAAAGACTTCGACAGCCAGATCATTGTGAAGGTCAACGTGGCCGAGGTGCTGGCACGTGAGGTGAAAAAGCCGTCTTGGGCGAAGCATCCGGTAGCTCTCGGAACGAATACCGACCCCTACCAGCGCGCTGAGGGGCGGTACAAGCTGATGCCCGGAATCATCGAGGCGCTTGCTTCGTCGGGTACGCCGTTCTCCATTCTCACCAAGGGCACCCTGCTGCGCCGAGACCTGGCGCTGCTGGCATCGGCGGCCGAAGTCGTGCCGGTCGATTTGGCGATGTCGATCGCGGTGTACGACGACGAGCTTCAGCAGTCGATCGAGCCCGGCACTCCCACCGCGAAAGCTCGACTCGCCACGGTGTCGGCGGTTCGGGATGCCGGGCTCGACTGCTCGGTCTTCATGATGCCGATTCTTCCCTACCTCACCGACACCACCACGCACCTCGATTCGGCGCTCGAGCAGATCAAGGCTGCCGGTGCCACGAGCGTGCTCTACACGGCACTGCACTTGCGGCCGGGCGTGAAGCCGTGGTTCATGCAGTGGCTCGCGCGCGAGCATCCGGAGCTCGTGGAGCCGTACCGAAAGATGTATTTCGGGGCCACCTCGTATGCGCCGAAAGAGTATCGAAAGTGGCTGTCGGCGCGCATCAAGCCGCTGATCGCGCGGCATCGGCTGACGCGGGGCGAAGAAGACCCCGCTACGGGTGGCGTGCGGTCGAGTGCGCTGGCGCGCGCGGGCGACGCTGGTGTGGGTGTTGGTGTGGGTGGGCGGCCTGGCATTGCGCCTGGCCTGAAAGCTCTCGGGTTCTTGCCTCAGATGGATGACGAACGGGTCTTTCAGCTCGACGACGGCGCGATCGTGGCGTCTGCGCCGACCTCGGCCGAGTTGCGCGCATCCGTGAAGCGATTGTCGGCCCCGAGTGAACCGGCCGCGACAACGGTGAGTGAGCGCGGTGCGCCACGGCCGAGCTCGCGGGGCGCGACGAGGGCGGGCGGGGGAGCATCCGCTCTCGAACCGCCGACCCTGTTCTGAGAGCGTTTAGGCTCATACGGTGGCAAAACTCTACTTTCGGTATGGCGCGATGAACAGCGGCAAAAGCACGGCGCTGCTGCAGGCGGCCTACAACTACGAAGAGCGCGGTCATCGCGTGCTGATCGCCAAACCGGCGGCCGACACGCGCGGCGATCACCAGATCGTGTCGCGCCTCGGAGTGTCGCGTGAGGTCGACTTTCTGATCGAGCCCGGTGCATCGCTGCGGCAGGAGTTCGAGCGGCGGCGAGCCACCCTCGACGGGGTGAGCTGCCTGCTCATCGACGAGGCCCAGTTTCTGACCCGGGAGCAGGTCGATGACGCCCTACGTATCGCGCTCATCGACGAGGTGCCCGTCTTGGCGTACGGAATTCGTACCGACTTTCTCACCGAAGCTTTTCCGGGTAGCGCGCGGCTGCTCGAGGTGGCGCACAGCCTCGAAGAACTGAAAACCATCTGCCGCTGCGGCCGCAAGGCCATCTTCAACGCGCGCCTCATCAACGGTCGCTTCGTGTTCGACGGCGCTCAGGTCGCCATCGACGGTGACGCGGTCACCTACGAATCACTCTGCGGCGCGTGCTACCTCGACGAGAGCGACGGGATGCTCGGCGCGCCGCACCTCGGCGTGTGAGGCTGAGGTGCGCCCGTCGCTGCACCCGCCCCGCTGCTGCACCTGCCCCGCCCCGCACCTCGGCGTGTGAGGCTGAGGTGCGCCCGTCGCTGCACCCGCCCCGCCGCTGCACCTGCCCCGCTTGGTCGCTCGAACGGCGACCGTTTCGCTTTCCCCAGGCGACAAGTGAGCCTCCTGCGGCCTTTTGAGGCCGTTATAGGTGGCTCAATTCGCCGTAGTGGCCTCATTAGCCCGGGAAGAACCCCGCGAAGGTGACCGAACGCGAAAAGGGCCACCCGAAGGTGACCCTTTTACTGTCGGGGTAACAGGATTTGAACCTGCGACCTCGTCGTCCCGAACGACGCGCGCTACCAAGCTGCGCCATACCCCGATCGATCTTCGAGCCGGTGAACCAGCCCGAACAACTTATCTAGAATACCTGATGAATGGGGTGCCGCGGTACGCGATGCGGTGTTGCTCCGAACATCCGGAGCCTGAGGCGTCTGGCCGGCGCGCGGCGCAGCGGCCTAGTGGGCCGGCGTCAGCGTCAGCAGCGTTGCCTCGGGCAGGCAGGCGAAGCGCACGGGAGCGTAGATGGAGGTGCCGAGGCCCGCCGACACGTTCAGGTATGCCGCTCGCCGGCCGCGCCGCCAGAGGCTCAGGCCCTTGACCTGTTTGCGCGGAATATCGCAGTTGGTCACGAGCGCGCCGAATCCGGGCACACAGACCTGGCCGCCGTGGGTGTGGCCGGCGAAAATGACCTCGGCGCCGTGATTCACGAACGAGTTCAGTACGCGCTGGTAGGGCGCGTGGGCCACTCCGATGGTCAAGGTGCTGCGACCTGCGACCGTATTGTTTTCGTTCGCATTGTCATCGTCTGACTCTTCTTCACGAAGGTCGTCGAGTGCGCCCGAAATACGTTCGAGTTTGTCGTAGCGGCGGTGGGGATCGTTGACGCCGAAAAGCTCGATGTGGGTGCCCCGAACATCCAGCGACGCGGCCTTGTTGTTCAGGTCTTTCCAGCCGAGCGAGGCGAAAATGCCATGCTCGCGCTCGATGTCGAGGGCGACCGGTTCGGGGTGCGCCTTCGACGGGCCCATGAAGTAGCGCAGCGGGTTCTTGAACCCGGGAGCCCAGTAGTCGTTCGAGCCGTTGACGAAGACACCAGGGATGCCCCGCAGCGGTTCGAGCGCGTATTCGAGTGCGTCGTAACTGTCGACGTGTCCGAGGTTATCGCCGGTGTCGACGATGAGGTCGGGCTTGAGGTTCGCGAGCTGACGAATCCAGGCCTGCTTCTGGTTCTGCCACGGAGCGAGGTGAAAATCGGAGATGTGCAGCACTCTGATGGGCTCGGCGCCCTTGGCCAGCACGGGGGCGCTGACGCGTCGCAGGGTGAAGAGCCGGCGTTCGACGAGCGAACCCCAGGCGAAGGCGCCCACGCCCGCAGCCGCGACGACGCCCACGGCGGTGAGCGCAGCGCCGACGGGTGAGAACGAGGGCCCCTGGCTACGCGTGTTCTGCTGCAGTGCATCCTGAAGCGAGGCCGCACCGGTGGTGACCGGCGAGTCGATGTGGCGCCTCACGCTCAGAGTTCTACTTCTTGGGGCATATGACAAGGCTAACGGGCGTTGTCGACGGGTTCACCAAGCCGGCACCGGGTGTCTGGCTGACAACCGTGTCTGGTTTACAGGTCGGGTCGGGGCTGACGGCGGTGGTCACCGTGAAGCCCTTCAGGGCGCTCGTGGCGCTCGAAATCGAGTCACCCGTCGTGTCGGGCAGGTTCACGAGCTTTCCGTTGCTGGTGTACACCGTGATGTTCGAGCCCTTGGTGATGCTCGAGCCGCCCGGAGGATCGGTGCGGGCAACCTGGCCGGCAGGCTTGTCAGAGTCGACTGCGCCGCCGTCGCTGGGGTTGAAGCCGGCGCTGTTGAGTTTCGACTGTGCGGCATCCATCGACAAGCCCGACACGTCGGGAACGGTGACGGAGGTGCCGTTGGTGAGGTTGCGATCGGGGGTCGGGAAGCCGTCGCCGCCGTAAGCATCAGCGGTATTCTTATAGAAATCGCGCCACATGTACAGGCGCGAGAGGCCGCTGTAAACATTGCCGCTGCCGGGGCCGTCGATGGCGGTGTGCCGAATCGAAACGTGACCGGTGACGTTACCCGTCCACGATGCCGTGACCAGCTTGGTCGTGCCACCGACGAGCCAGACGCTCTCTTCGTTGTCTGTCGTGCCGGTTTTGCCGGCGTGTGAGGTGCCGTCATAGGGGTTGGCGGGGGTTGCCGTACCGCTCTGAATGACGCCTTGCATGGCGTACGTTGCCGCGACAGCGATCTTCGGGTCGATCGCCTGTGTGCAGGTCGACTTGGGAACGTCGACCGGTGCGCCGCTAGCGTCTGTGATGCTGTCGATTGCGACCGGACTGCAGAACATGCCCTTGTTGATGACGCCGGCATACGCGGCGGCCATCGTCAGCGGCGCGATTTCGTTCGTGCCGAGTACTGCAGTGATGTTCGTCTGCAGCGGCCCGTTGTCGGCGCGATGCACGCCAAGCGACTTGGCGACGTCGCGAATGTCGCAGGCGTCGAGCTGTTGCGACATGGCGATGAAGGCGTTGTTCACCGACTCCTCGAACTGGGTGAGAACGGATGCTCTGCCGCCCGCCTCGCCGGCGTCGTTCTGGGGTGAATAGGTTCCGCCTCCGGTGCCTTCGCAGTTTCTGAAGGTGGACTGGTTGAACTTCTGTCCGTTCGAGCCGTTCACGATGTCGCCGAGGGAGTGACCGGTCTGCAGCCAGTTGATGAGCGTGAACAACTTGTACGTCGAGCCGACTTGGAAGCCCGTCGAACCGCCGTAGTCGACGTCGGTGGAGTAGTTGATGGAGGTGGCGTCGGCGGGCGCAGCGGGGTCTTCAGAGAAGTTCTTGTTCTGCGCCATGCTCGTGACGCGCCCGGTGCCGGGCTCAACGGTGACGAGTACCGCGCCGAGGTCGAGATCAGGGTCTGAGTAGGGAATGTAGTACTTGACGGTGTCATCTGCAGACTTCTGCAGATTCATGTCGAGAGTGGTGCTGATGTGGTAGCCGCCGGTGTTGAGGGCGTGCTCACGGGCATCCGCTGTGTCACCGAACGCGGGGTCTTGCTCGATGATCTTCTTGACGTAGTCGCAGAAGAAGCCAGCGCCGTCGATGGCGGTCTGGCAGCCGGTCGACGGGGGAGTGATGTTCGGGGTCACGGGTGTGGCCACGGCGTCGTCGTGCTGCTGCTGGGTGATGACGTGCTCTTTGAGCATGGAGGCGAGCACGTCTTTGTCGCGCCGGGCTTGGTTCGCCGGAATGTTGTCGGGGTCGTCGATGCGCAGACCCTCGGGCTCGTTCACGGTTGCGACGAGGCTGGCTGCCTGAGGCAGGGTGAGGTCTTTCGCGCTGACGCCGAAGTAGTACTCAGACGCGGCCTGAATGCCGTACACCCGACCGCCGAAGAGCGAGATGTTCAGGTACCCGAGCAGAATGTCGTCTTTGCTGTATTCCTTCTCGAGCCCGATGGCGAGCTTCATCTCTTTCAGCTTGCGATCGAATGTCGTCGCCGTGGCCTCGGCATAGGCGGCCTTCTCCTGGTCGGGGTCGGTGATGGCCTCGGCTCGTTGAACGAGGATGTTCTTGACGTACTGCTGCGAGATGGTGGAGGCACCGGATTGGATGTCGCCCGACACGAAGTTGCCGATCAGGGCGCGGGTGGTGCTCTGAACATCCACCCCGCCATGCACATAGAAACGAGGGTCTTCCGTGGCGACCAACGCGTCTTTGACGTACTGGCTGATGTCGTTCCAGCCGATGGTTTGGCGGTTCTGCTCGAAGAACGAGGCCAGTAGCACCTCAGAGCCGTCTTGGTTCTTGCCGTAAACGCTCGAGGTCTGGCTCAGCGCGTCGGGCTTGATGTAGCTCGGCAAGTTCTCGAACACGCTGATGGTGCTGTTGGCTCCGAGGCCGGTGACGGCGAGAGCCGGAGTGACCATAGCTGTGACTAAGACGCCAGCGATGACGCTCATGCCCACCAGCCCGAGGATGGCTCCGACCGCACCGCTAACCTTACGTTTGGGGGCAGACATATGATGACCCTAATTCACAAAGCTGATAAATAGCCAAAGGAGATGCCGTTGCCAGCAACTAGTGGTAAGTGGGAATACCTGACCACGCCCCTGATGATTCACAACACGGCCGCCATTTTGAACAACTGGGGGTCTGACGGCTGGGAGCTGGTGCAGGTGGTGACGGGGCCCGAGGGTGGCATGGTGGCGTATCTGAAGCGGCCGCTGGCGGGAAGCGAGCCGGCAGCTGCTGCTGCGTCGGCTGCCGCGGCGGCGGGGTCGTGGAACGACGGTGGGGGCGGTGGCGCCGGTGGGGCTAGTGGGGGCGGTTCGGGTGCAGGCGCCGGTGCCGGTGCGGGCGTTGCGGATGCTGGTGTGTCGGGCGGCGCGGCGTGAGCGGCAGGGTCACCGAGCGGCTGGCTGAGCTGGGCATTGCGCTGCCTGAGGTATCGGCGCCGGCTGGCGCCTACGTGCCGGCGGTCGTCTCGGGAAACCTGGTGTTCACGGCGGGGCAACTCCCGTTCGTCGGAGGACTGCTGGGGCAGACGGGCAAGGTGGGCGAGAGCTCCGAGGGCGATGGCGGCGACGCCTCGGATGTGGCTTCGGGCGCCGGAGCGGGCGCTTTGGGCGCCGGAGCGGGCGCTTCGGGCGCCGCTCTCGTGTCGCCCTCCGATGCGAAGGCCATGGCGCAGATTGCGGCACTCAACGCGCTCGCGGCCGTGCAGAGCGTCATCGGCTCGCTCGACCGTGTCACGCAGGTGGTGAAAGTGACGGGGTTCGTCGCGTCTGACCCTGCGTTCACGGGCCAGCCCGGCGTGATCAACGGCGCCTCGGAGTTTCTCGTCGACGTGTTCGGTTCGGCGGGCATCCATGCGCGTTCAGCAGTAGGAGTCGCAGTTCTGCCTCTCGACTCGCCGGTCGAGGTGGAGCTGATCGTTTCGTTCGAGTAGTCGCGCCGAGCTGATCGGCGGACCGTGCCGCTGATCAGCGGACCGTGCCGCTGATCACCTTCATGACCTGAGTGTCGGCCAGAGTGGTGGTGTCGCCGACGTCGCGGCCTTCGGCCACGTCTCGCAGCAGCCGCCGCATGATCTTGCCCGATCGGGTCTTCGGCAGCTCGGCGACGATGAAGACTTTCTTCGGCCGGGCAATCGCACCGATCTGCGTCGCCACGTGAGCTCGAAGCTCGCTCGCGAGGGCGTCGATGGCGGCGGCATCGGGCTCAGCGCCTGCCGCCGCGCCATCGCCGACGTCTTCAGAGCGCACGATGACAAAAGCCACCACCGCCTGCCCTGTGGTTTCATCGGTCGCGCCGACCACCGCGGCTTCGGCGACCTTCGGGTGCGACACGAGCGACGACTCGATCTCGGCGGTCGAGAGGCGGTGCCCCGAGACGTTCATCACGTCGTCGACCCGCCCCAGCAACCAGAAGTCGCCGTCGCGGTCGAGTCGCGCACCATCACCCGCGAAATACTTTCCAGGGAAGGTGCTCCAATAGGTCTCGACGAAGCGGTCTGGGTCGCCCCAAATGCCGCGCAGCATTGCCGGCCAGGGCTCAGACACCACTAAGAGACCGCCCGAATTCTTGCCGACCGGCGTTCCCTGCTCATCAAGCACTTCGATGTGGATGCCCGGCAGCGCCACCTGCGCCGACCCCGGCTTCAGCGTGGTGACCCCCGGCAGTGCCGAAATCATCATGCCGCCCGTCTCGGTCTGCCACCAGGTGTCGACCACCGGAGTCTTTGCGGCACCGATGACATCGCGGTACCAGATCCACGCTTCGGGATTGATCGGCTCGCCGACTGAACCGAGCAATCGCAGACTCGTGAGGTCGAACGCGTCGGGAATGTGGCGCCCGAGCTTCATGAAGGTTCGAATCGCGGTGGGCGCCGCATACAGAATCGTCACACCGTACTTCTCGATGATCTCCCACCAACGCCCGGTGTGCGGCGAATCGGGGGTGCCTTCGTAGATGACCTGGGTGGCTCCGTTCGCCAGTGGGCCGTACACCACATAGGTGTGGCCGGTGATCCACCCGACATCTGCCGTCGACCAGTAGACATCGGTTTCTGGGTGAAGGTCGAAGACGTTCAGATGAGTGAACGCGGCTTGAGTGAGGTAACCACCGCTCGTGTGCAGAATTCCTTTCGGTTTGCCGGTCGTTCCGCTGGTGTAGAGAATGAAAAGGGGGTTCTCGGCCGGAAACGGCTGGGCTTCGTGTTCAGTTTCGGCTGCGGCGATCTGCTCGTGCCACCAGAGGTCGCGGCCTTCGTGCCAATCTATGTCGTTGTTTCCGCGCTTCACGACGAGCACATGTTCGACTGTGGAGGGATTCTCGTCGCCACCGATTGTGAGGGAGGCGTCGACGGCCGGCTTCAGCGCCGAGACCTTGCCTTTTCGCCATCCTCCGTCGGCCGTGATGACGAGCTTCGCGCTCGCATCGTCGATTCGTGCGCGCAGACTTTCGGCGCTGAAACCGCCGAACACCACGGAATGAACTGCCCCGATTCTCGCCACGGCAAGCATCGAAATGACGGCCTCGGGAATCATCGGCAGGTAGATCGCCACTCGATCGCCCTGGCCAATGCCGAGCGAGAGCAGCACGTTCGCGGCCTTCTTGACGTCTGCCGTGAGCTCGGCGTAGGTGAACGTAGCGCTATCGCCGGGTTCGCCCTCCCAATTGAGAGCGATTCGGTCTCCATTGCCCGCTTCCACATGCCGATCGAGGCAGTTATAGGCCACGTTCAGTTCGCCGTCTTCGAACCACTGAGCGAACGGCGGGTTGCTCCAGTTCAGTGTCTTGGTGAACGGTGTATGCCAGTGCAGTAGCGCTTGTGCCTGCTCACCCCAGAAGGCGGGTCGGTCAGCGGATGCCCGTTCGTAAAGCTCGGCGTGTGCAACAGCATTCGCTTGAAATTCTTCACTCGGCGCGAATCGTCGTGTCTCGTGCAGGAGGTTGTCGATGCTGCCCGTCATGGTGCTCCCTTGCTCCGTGTGCGCTGCGCTTGCGGGTTCGCCGCGTGACGCCTGCTCGCTTTGTTTCATTCTGCCGCACGAGGTCGCGTAGCGCCGCAGCGATGTGCGTGCAGAACTCACGGCCCGAGCCCGGGCATCCGGTGCCATCTTGCTGAGAATTCTCTGTTACGGTTTGCGACCATGTTTCCGATAGGTAAACTCGTACTTACCAAGCTGATTCTGGCTTGGATGCACCGCAATTCTGATTCCCCCCAATCATGCGGTGCTACGGCGGCACCTTTTCCCCCAAATGGTGCCGCCCCCTTCATTTAACCCGCAGCTATTCGCCTCAGTGCCGCTTGTTCTGTTCGGCGTCGCCGCTCGATGTGCGCTCGTTCTCCACAGGCCGAGGCGATGGCGCGTTCTCCCCAGAACTCGCTGATGGCCCACGCGCATCGGTCTGCGGTTTCTACGCTCGCAGCATGACATCGATCGCTCTCACTCCTTTCGTCGCTCAGCGCACTCTGAGCGCAGGCACTCGAACTGCATCTGCGACGCCTTTCCCACTCGAGAGGGCCGGCGCCGCCGATTTCGGCCCGCTCGCCGCATACCTGCGAGATCATGCGGTCACCGACCTCTTCATCAACGGGCCCAACGATCTGTGGTTCGACCGTGGCGCGGGCTTGGTTCGCGATTCAACATGGTCGTGCCCGGGCGAGGCCGAATTACGACAGCTTGCCGTGCGGCTCATCGCGCTCGGTGGCCGTCACATCGACGAGGCCAACCCCTGCGTCGATGTTCGGCTGCATGACGGCGTTCGCCTGCACGCTGTGTTGCCACCCGCGGCACCGCACGGCACCTTGCTCTCGATTCGTATTCCCCCGGTGGGCCGCCTGAGCCTCGACGATCTCAACGACCGGGGGTTCTTCGCCGGCGACACGTCGCTCGATCTCGTTAGGGCCGAAGTTCACGCTCGCTCGAACATTCTCATCACAGGCGCCGGAGGTTCTGGAAAGACGACCCTGCTCTCGGCGCTCCTGTCGGCGGCCCCCGCCGACGAACGCATAGTGGCCATCGAAGATGTGGCCGAGTTGCGAGTCGAACACTCACATTTCGTTTCTCTCGAGGCGCGGCAGGCCAACCTCGAGGGCGCGGGCGAAATCTCGCTGCAACGGCTTCTGCGCGAGGCCCTTCGAATGCGACCCGATCGCCTGGTGCTCGGCGAGTGCCGCGGGCCAGAGGTGCGCGAGCTCTTTTCGGCGCTGAACACCGGCCACGACGGCGGAGCAGGCACTCTGCATGCCAATTCGTTGGCCGATGTGTCTACCCGACTCGAAGCGCTGGGCGCTCTCGCCGGCCTCACTCCCGAGGCGACGGCTCGGCAGGCCGTGAGCGCGATTCAAACGGTGTTTCACATCGAGCGATCGGCGGGTCACCGTCGTCTCACCCAGGTCGGGCATTTCAGAGTGGATGCTCGCGGCCGACTGGAGACCCGTGAAGGCGTTGCCCGTCGCCCGCCACGAAGTGATTCGGCCCGAACGATGCCGTACCCGCGAGGGTCGACAATCGGTGCGTTTGCTTACGACCTGAACAACGGGCGCCCAGCCGGAGGCAGACATGCGTGAGCGTCTGTCGCAGATCGATGACGTCTCGGCCACCGTTCACCGGCTCGCCGTCATGCTCGAGGCCGGAGTGGCGCCGGCTCGCGCGTGGGCCTACCTGGGCGAGGGCAGCCGCACGTCGGGGGTACCTCTTATCACGGCGACTGTGGCCACTGTCGCTTCTGCGGTAGAGCGGGGTGCGCCCATCGACCAGGCGATTGCGTCAGCAGCTCGAGCTTGTGATGCACGAACTCGTCGGGCATGGAGTGTGATCGCGGCAGCGTGGCTCGTGGCGACCGAGAGCGGCGCACCTCTAGCCGGGTGTCTCCGTGACGTCTCGCGCGCGCTTCTCGAGCTCGGCGACGTGCAGCGCTCCATCGACGTCGCGCTCGCGGCCCCCGTCTCGACCGCACGTCTGATGACCTTCTTGCCGCTCGTAGGGCTCATCTTCGGCACGCTTCTGGGCTTCGACACGGTCGCGACGCTGTTCACCACCGTTCCCGGGCTGGTCTGCGTCGGCGCGGGCGTGACGATGCTGCTCGTTTCGCGGTGGTGGAACTCGCTGCTCATCAGGGCAGCCCTTCCCCGACGTTTCGCAGCGGGTATGGCTGTCGAACTGATGGCTATTGCCATGGCAGGGGGAGCCTCGGTGTCGCGAGCTCGCAGCACGACCAGTGCAGCGCTCGTCGCGCATCAGATGACAGAGCCGGGCGACGAGGTGAGAGTGGATGCCGTCATCGACCTAGCTCGCCGCGCCGGTGTTCCGGCGGCAGAACTTCTTCGCGCCGAGGGCGCTCACGCCCGACGCGAAGCGCTCACCGCCAGTCAAAAGCGCGCTGCCAGTCTTTCTGTGCGTTTGATGCTGCCCCTGGCGCTCTGCGTTCTTCCCGCTTTCATGCTGCTCGGTGTTGCCCCACTGCTCATTTCGGTGGTGACCTCGACGTTCACTTCGCTCTGATCACCCCACTCCAGCTCGGCCGCGACACTCTCACGAGCTTCTCGGCCCCGCTCGCGTCACCACACCATGCTCAACCCACACAGAAAGCATCACTTCATGAAACTCCACACATCGTTGCCGATCTCGAGTCGTGCGCGCGCTATCGCAGCGGCACTCGCCGACGAAAGCGGCTCGGTCACCGCCGAATACGCCATAGCCACCATGGCCGCGGTCGGCTTCGCCGGCCTTCTGGTCGTCATTCTTCGAGGCGATGAGGTCAGAGGCATGCTGACCGACCTCATTCACCGTGCCCTCACGGTGTCAGGGTGAAAGCGTGCTGGGTGAGAACCCTCGCAGATGAGAGGGGAACGGTCACGGCGGAATTCGCGGCAGCACTGCCCGCAGTTGGTGTGGTGCTGATTCTCGCCCTCGGTGCGATTCAAGCCAGCGCCTTGCAGCTGCGCGTCGTCGATGCGGCCTCCATCGCGGCGCGCAGTCTCGGCAGAGCAGAATCGTCTGCGGATGCAGACGCCCGGGTGTCGACTTTGCTCGGTGCGCACGAGTTCTCGAGCTCGACCGATGGCGATTTCGTGTGCGCGAGTGTCTCGGCCCCCATTGCTTTGGGCGGGTTCTCGGCCACCGGCCTCAGCGTCTCTGCTCGGTCGTGCGCGCTGGCGGGTGGCAAGTGATGCGCACATTCACCAGTCGGGCGCCTACCGGCTGGGATGAGCGCGCGTTGGTGCTCGAGACACGCGGCAGCCTGTTTCGACACCGCAGCCTGTTCCGCGACGACCGAGGCTCTGGCTCGGTGCTGGCCCTGGCCCTCATCGGCGCAGTGCTGGGCGTCACCGCACTCCTGCTGACGCTCGCCGCGGCGCTTGGCGTGAAACACACCGTTGAATCCACTGCCGAATCGGCCGCGTTGGCCGCAGCCGACGTCGCCTCGGGCTCGGTCGGCGGCTACCCGTGTGATCGCGCCGCGACGGCCGCGGCGCTCGGTGGGGCCTCGCTCGACTCGTGCGACGTGGTGGGGGCGATCGTCACCGTGCGTGTTTCTCGATCCGTGCTCGGCTTCGAGGTCGGGGCTCTCGCACGCGCGGGGCCACCGCCCGAGAACGGCCTCGACACCCCGCCACCCTGAGCCGATGCCAAGCCGCAATTAGGCATTGCACGGCTCAAGGTGTGTATGGTGTGCCTGATAGGCCCACGGGTCTTTCAGTAAACCCACACCCCACAATCGTGTTTCTAGGAGCGCCCGTGTCTGGCCCGAGAAAGCTCGTCATCGTCGAGTCGCCTACCAAGGTGAAATCCATCGCCCAATACTTGGGCGATGGCTACGAGGTACACGCCTCGGTCGGCCACATTCGAGACCTCGTCGAGCCTAAAAACCTTCCGCCCGAGCTGAAAAAGGGCTCGCTCGGCAAGTTCTCGGTCGATGTCGAGAACGGCTTCGCCCCCTACTACGTCGTGTCTGACGCCAAGAAGAAAACCGTCGCTGAGCTGAAGCGCGCACTAGCCGGGGCCGACGAGCTCTACCTCGCAACTGATGAAGACCGCGAAGGCGAAGCTATCGCCTGGCACCTGCTCGAAGTGCTGAAGCCCAAAGTTCCGGTGCGCCGTATGGTCTTTCACGAGATCACCAAAGAGGCGATCGAACACGCCAGAGACAACACACGCGACATCGACGAGGCACTCGTTGACGCACAAGAGACTCGCCGTATTCTCGATCGGCTGTACGGCTATGAGGTTTCGCCTGTGCTCTGGCGCAAGGTGGGCCCGGGTCTCTCTGCGGGTCGGGTGCAGTCTGCTGCAACCCGTCTGGTGGTCGAGCGTGAACGCGAGCGACTCGCCTTCACCGCGGCGAGTTATTGGGATCTGAACGCAGTTCTGGCCGACAAGGCCACCGCCTCAGACGCCGCGACGGTGCAGTTCGGCGCCAGGCTCGTTCGGCTGAACGGCGAGCGAATCGCCACCGGGCGCGACTTCGATGAGTCAGGCGCCCTGAAGAGCAAGGCCACGCTGCTGAGTGAAACGCAGGCAACGTCACTGGCCGATGCGCTCGCGAGCCCGAGCGTGAACATCCACGTCGCCAGCGTCGAGTCGAAGCCCTACACGCGTCGCCCGGCGGCGCCGTTCACCACCTCGACGTTGCAGCAGGAGGCCGCTCGTAAGCTGAGGTTCTCAGCGCGCCAGACGATGAGCGTGGCGCAGTCGCTCTACGAAAACGGCTACATCACTTATATGCGAACCGACTCGCCATCGTTGTCGCAGCAAGCGCTGAACGCCGCTCGCACCCAGGCCCGCGCGTTGTACGGAGCAGAGACCGTACCTGACAAGCCGCGCCTGTACTCGGGCAAGGGTAAAAACGCCCAGGAGGCGCACGAGGCCGTTCGGCCGGCCGGCGAGACGTTCCGCACGCCTTCGCAGGTGGCGAGCGTGCTTCGCGGCAACGACTTCAAGCTCTACGAACTCATCTGGAAGCGCACGGTCGCCTCGCAGATGGCAGACGCCAAGGGTTCGACGGCCTCTGTGACCATCACCGCCGGCCCCACGCCCGTGGCGGGCATCACCGACGCCACGACCGCTGAATTCTCGGCCAGCGGCACCGTGATCACTTTTCGCGGCTTCATGCTCGCCTACGAAGAGAGTCAAGACGAAGAACGCAACGCCGCCACCGAGCCGACGGAATCGAAACTGCCTCCGCTCACGGCAGGTCAGGCGCTGAAGGCCATCACGGTCGACGCGGCTGGGCACGAGACGAGCCCGCCACCGCGTTACACCGAAGCGAGCCTGGTGAAGACCCTCGATGAGCTCGGCATCGGCCGGCCGTCGACCTACGCCTCGATCATCTCGACGATCATCGACCGAGGCTACGTAACGCCGCGTGGTCAGGCGCTCGTGCCCAACTGGATTGCCTTCTCGGTCGTGCGGCTGCTCGAAGAGTATTTCGCCGAACTGGTGAACTATGAATTCACGGCCGAACTCGAGTCAGACCTCGACAAGATCGCCGACGGCGAAGAAGATCGTGTCGACTGGCTGAACGGCTTCTATTTCGGTAACGAGGGTCACAAAGGCCTGCGTGATGTCATCGACAATCTCGGTGACATCGATGCCCGTGCCATCAACTCGATTCCGCTCTCTGACGAGATAACCCTGCGCATCGGCAAGTACGGGCCTTACCTCGAGGTCACCGACACCGAGGCCGCCAACCCTGCCACGGGTGAAGTCGAGACTCCACGGCGAGTGAACATTCCGCCGGAGTTGGCGCCCGACGAGCTCACTCTCGCGAAGGCGCAAGAACTGATCGACGCGCCCATCGTCACCGATCGTGTGATCGGCGTCAATCCGGCGAACGGCAAGAACATCGTGGCGAAAGACGGCCGTTTCGGCCCCTACGTCACCGAACTCGAGCCCGAACCGGTGGTCGATATGGAGGCAACTCTCGCCCTCGCCGAGGCGGCGGCCGCCCTTCTCGCCGAGCCGAAGGTCGACGAAGTCGCTGCCGCGGCCTCGGGCGGGTCGACGACGACCACGACAGCGGCTAAGAAGACAGCCGCGAAAAAGCCGGCGGCCAAGAAGCCGGCAAAAGCGGCGGCCGCGCCCAAACCCCGCACAGCTTCGCTGTTCAAGACGATGGATCTCGCCGCGATCGACCTCGAAACTGCCCTGCGGCTACTCGATCTGCCGCGCACAGTGGGCGAAGACCCTGAGCTGAAAGAGCCGATCACCGCCCAGAACGGAAAGTTCGGGCCGTACCTCAAGCGCGGCACCGACACCCGTTCACTCGAAAACGAAGACCTGATCTTCGATATCGATCTGCCCGGTGCTCTAGAGCTGTTCGCCCAGCCGAAGTATGGCGCTCGCCGGGCATCCAGTGCCCTGAAAGACTTCGACGAGCCAGACCCCGAAAGCGGCAAGGCCATCAAGATCAAAGATGGGCGATTCGGCGCGTACGTGACTGACGGCATCACAAATGCCACCATTCCGAAGGCCGAAACCATCGAAGAGATCGATTTCGCTCGCGCCGTTCAGATGCTGGCTGACAAACGAGCGAAGGGCCCGGCGAAGCCGCGAGCGGCGGCGGCCCGAAAGGCTCCTGCCCGCAAAGCACCCGCACGAAAGGCCGCACCGAAGAAGTGAGTCGTGCGTGAGTGATACCGAGGCCACGGTTCAGGATGCCCTCGACCGTGGCCTGTTCGTCACGTTCGAGGGCGGCGACGGTTCAGGAAAGTCGACTCAGGCAGCACTGCTCGAGCGGTGGCTGGTTGATGGCGGGCACACCGTCATGCGCACTCGCGAACCGGGCGGCACCGAGTTCGGCGTGGAAGTGCGCGAAATCGTGCTGCACAGTCGCGGATTCATCACGCCGCGCGCCGAAGCGCTGCTGTATGCGGCAGATCGTGCCCAGCACATTGCAACGAAGGTGCGCCCAGCGCTCCACCGCGGCGAAATCGTGATTCAAGATCGGTACATCGATTCGTCAGTCGCCTATCAGGGCAGCGGTCGTGTGCTCGGCGCCGACGATATTCGTTCGCTCTCAGAGTGGGCGACCGAGAATCTCGTGCCCGATTTGACCGTACTGATCGATCTCGACGAGAAGGCGGCGCGCGCGCGACTCGACAGCGATCACAAGCGGTTCGATCGACTCGAAGCCGAGGAGAACGACTTTCACCAGCGCGTGCGCCAGGCGTTTCTCGACATCGCGGCGGCCGACCCCGAGCGGTTCGTTGTGGTCGACGGAACACTCAGCCCCGACGAGATCGCGACTCAGGTTCAGGCTCGCCTCGAACCGCTGCTTCGCCGCGACTGACGACTCGCCTAGCACCCGGGTGGCATTGCGCGTGCCGCTCATCGAGCGTGCCGCGGTGTCGGTGCCGCCCGGTAGGTTGTCAGTATGAGCGTGTGGGATGAACTGACCGGCCAGCCCGAGGCCATCGCGCTCTTCCGCGCGGCCGCGAGCGGTGCCGCGGCGCCGACAACGCCAGCAGCCCCCACTGCGCCGCACGCGGGCGCTATGACTCACTCCTGGCTCATCACCGGCCCACCCGGCTCCGGCCGTTCCAACCTCGCCTACGCCTTCGCATCTGCATTGCTCTGCCGCAACGGCGGCTGCGGCGTCTGCCCCGACTGCCGACAGGTCGCGGCCCGAACCCATCCTGATCTTGCCGTGCTCACCACCGATCGTGTCATCATCTCCATCGACGAGGTGCGCACGCTCGTCACGAGCTCGCAGTTCTCTCCCTCTGTTTCGCGCTACCGCGTCATGGTCATCGAAGACGCCGACCGCATGGTCGAGCGCACCTCGAACGTGCTGCTGAAGGCCCTCGAAGAGCCGCCCGAGCGCACGGTCTGGATTCTCTGCGCGCCGAGCGAGGCAGATCTGCTGCCCACCGTGCGCTCGAGGGTGCGCTCGGTTCGTCTGCGGGTGCCAAGCGCCGGCGATGTCGCCCAGCTGCTCGAACGACGCGACGGCGTCGACCGCGAAACGGCCGAGCGCGCGGCGCGCGAGGCGCAGAGCCACATCGGCATGGCACATCGCCTGGCCACGAACGAAGACGCTCGCGCCAGAAGAGATGAGACGCTGAACATCGCCCTGGGCATCCACTCTGTTCCAGAAGCGGTGCTGGCGGCTGCCCGGCTGCTCGACCTGGCCAAAGACGACGCCGATGCCATCACCGAAGAGCGCGACGCAGAAGAACGCGAATCGACGCTGCGTACCCTCGGCGTCGAACCAGGTCAGGCCGTGCCGATGGGTCTGCGGTCACAGGTCAAGGCTCTCGAAGACGACCAGAAGCGGCGCTCGACCCGCAGCTTGCGCGACGGAATCGATCGCATTCTGGTCGACCTGCTGTCGCTCTACCGTGACGTGCTGCTGATTCAGCTGGGCTCGCACCTCGAACCGATCAATCTCGCTATCGAAGGCAGGCTCGAGCAGCTGGCTCGCACGTCTGAACCTGCCGAAACCCTGGCAGTCATGGATGCGATTGCTGCGGCGAGGCTGAGAATATCGCGAAATGTGACTCCGGCGCTGGCGCTTGAGGCCATGCTAGTCACCGTCGCGTCACCACAGCGAAAGGCAACACTGTGACTGTTCTCCGCCCAGGGCGAAGCCCGCGAAACGCTGCCGAGCAGAGCCCCCGCGGGCCTCGACGAGGTGCTCGGCGCGGCAGGGCACTCGGTGTCGTCGCCGTTGCGGTCGCCGCGGCACTGGTGCTCTCCGGATGCTCGACCTGGTTCGGTTCGGGCAGCGGGGCCACCTCGGGGCAGAGTGCCGGCGCATCGACTCCCACGGGCGAGAAGGTCGACGCGGCACTTCAGCCGTTCTACGATCAGTCGCTGCAGTGGACGAGCTGTAACGGCTCGTTTGAGTGCGCCACCGCGACGGTTCCGCTCGACTGGAGCGACCCCTCAGGCCAGACCATTTCGCTTGCGCTCATCAAGCAGCCCGCCACGGGCGGCGGCACACGGCTCGGCACCCTCTTCGTGAACCCCGGCGGCCCCGGCGTCTCGGCTGTCGACTTCGTGAAAGACAACGTCAATTTCGCAGTGGCTCCTGAACTGCAGAAGCAATACGACGTGGTGGCTTTCGACCCGCGCGGTGTTGGATCGTCGTCAGCGGTTTCGTGTGTGACTCCGAAGCAGATGGATGCCTACCTCTACGACATCATTCCGGGCACTCGAGGTTCTGCCGAATGGCTCGCCGCGTCGCAGGCCAGCGCCTCGGCGTTCGGCGCCGGCTGTGAGCAGAAGACGGGTGCACTGCTCGGTCACGTCGACACCGAGAGCACGGTTCGTGACCTTGACGCTCTCCGAGCATCCGTCGGCGACACCGGGCTCAATTACCTCGGCTACTCGTACGGCACGTTCATCGGCAGCGAATACGCGAACCTCTTTCCCACCAAAGTGAACCGGCTCGTGCTCGATGGCGTGGTCGACCCCACGTCGACCGGATTCGATTCGACCATCGGGCAGGCGAAGGGATTCGAAGGGGCGATGCGCGCGTACCTTGCCGACTGCCTCAGTGGGTCTGATTGCCCGTTCTCTGGAACGGTCGACAATGCTTCGCAACAGGTGCAGACGCTTCTGAAGGCGGTGGATCAGAGCCCCATCACCGCGAGCGACGGCCGCAAGCTGGGTTCATCGTCACTGCTCACAGCGATCTTCTACCCGCTCTACAGCAAAGACAGCTGGCCGTACCTCTCGCAGATGATCGCCCAGGTGAAGAAGGGTGACGCAGACCTCGCCTTCAACTTGGCTGACGCATACAACGGGCGCAACTCAGATGGCAGCTATCAGAACAATCAGACCGAGGCGTTCACGGCCATCAACTGCCTCGACTACCCGGCTGTGACCGACCCGGCGACGATCGCCAGCCAGAACGCCGAACTGGTTGCCGCGTCTCCCACCTTCGGCCCGTGGTGGACGTATGGTGACATCGGCTGCGCCGCGTGGCCCGTACCTGCGACGCGCACGCCGGCTCCCGTCAGTGCGCCAGGCGCGAAACCGATTCTCGTCGTCGGCACCACCGACGACCCGGCGACGCCGTACGCAGACGCCCAGTCGGTGGCGAAACAGCTCGAAAGTGCACAACTCATCACGTTCGTCGGTGAGGGGCACACGGCCTACAACTCGTCGAATTGCGTCAAAGCCCTGGTAGATGCGTACTTCTTGACCGGTGCGGTGCCGAGTACTGACCCGAAGTGCACGAGCTGACCTGTCAGTTCGTGCTCAAGGGGTGTGCAAAATTGCGCAGTCTGCAATAATTGCAGGGTGTCCACTACCATTTCTCCCGTCGCAGCGGCCGAACCGGGGCTGCGCGAGCGCAAGCGCCAGGCGACCAGCCGCGCCATACAGTTCGCCGTGCTCGAACTGAGTCACGAAAAGGGGCTGGAGAACGTCACCGTCGACGACATCAGCCGCCGCGCCGACATCTCTCCGCGCACTTTCTTCAACTATTTCGACTCGAAAGAGTCGGCGGTACTCGGCGAGTCGCATCTGACATCACTGCCAGACGAGCTCGTCGACGAGTTTCTCGCGGCCGGCCCCGGCGCGTCAGTTCTCGATGGCCTGCGCGACATCATGCTCGTGGTGTCGGTGCCCGACACCGAAGACTTCGAATTGCACCAATTGCGTAAGCAGGTCATCCATAAGTCGCCGCATTTGTTGATTCAGCGAATTAGCAGAATGCGTGAATTCGAGGTCGAACTCACCGCGATCGTCGAACAGCGGTTGGCGATGGATGCCCGGGCGCACGCCAAAGGCAAAGAAAAACCTGATCAGGCACTCATTCACGACCGCGCCTCGCTCACTACCCAGGTCGCCCTCGCCGCCATGCGGCATTCGTGGGGCTGCTGGGCAGAGAGTGCCGAGAGCCTCTCGATGCCCGTTCTGCTCGCCAACTCGTTTCGTGAGCTTCACACTCTCATATAGGCTTGCTTGCTGTGTCGATGGCTACCATCGGCCAGGCCGCCTTAGCTCAGTCGGTAGAGCGATTCACTCGTAATGAATAGGTCATCAGTTCGATTCTGATAGGCGGCCCTGTTTTTTGGGCACCGCGCTCAGCCGGCGGGCATGACCCGCAGCGATGTGCTCGGCCATCGCCGACTTCGCGGCTGCGGCATCTCCGAGCAGTATGTGGTGCGCGATCATCGCGTGCTCCTCGGCTGCCAGTGAGATGTCGCCCTCACTGCGATCGGCCTCGCGCATGGCGCCGCGCAGAAGCTGTGCGGTGGTGTCGATGACGCTGAGGTAGACGGCGTTGTGCGCCGCGACCGCCACCGTGCGATGAAACGCCACATCGAGGTCGTAGATGTCGGCGCGACGCTCCGACCGCTCGCGCGCTGCCCCCTGATAGTCGGCCAGCGCCTGGCGCAGGGCGGAATGATCGGCAGTGGATGCCCGTTCAGCCGCCTTCGCGGCCGCATCGGGTTCGAGCAGCAGCCGAAACTCGAGCAAATCGTCGACCGCCCGATCTGCGAACGTGGTCGTCGCCACGCTGTGCGCGATGGCGGGGGTGCCGTCGGGCTCCAAGACGGTGGTTCCCGATCCGGCTCTGACTGACACGAGGCCGAGCGCCGCCAACCCCTGTACGGCTTCGCGCAGCGTGTTGCGGCCCACGGCATATCGCACCATGAGTTCACGTTCGGGGGGCAGCTTGGCGCCGACGGCGAAGGCGCCCGAGCGAATGTCGTTCAGCAGGCGCTGAGACACTTCCTGGCCGCGGGTACGTGCTGCGGGGGGCATGAGCTCATCCTCTCGGGTCGGTTGACCTGCGAACATCCTACTATTACCATTGATCTCGTAAACATCCTACCAAATGGAGCATCATGAAGATCGAAAGCGCTACCGTCATCGTCACCAGCCCGGGCCGCAACTTCGTCACTCTGAAGATCACGACGAGCGACGGCGTGACCGGTCTCGGCGATGCCACGCTCAACGGGCGCGAGCTCGCGGTCGCCACCTACCTGAGCGAGCACGTGGTGCCCACGCTCATCGGTCGAGACCCGCAGAACATCGAAGACACGTGGCAGTACCTCTACCGTGGGGCGTATTGGCGCAGGGGCCCTGTCACGATGGCAGCCATCGCCGCGGTCGACATGGCGCTGTGGGACATCAAGGCGAAGCTGGCCGGGGTGCCGCTGTATCAATTGCTCGGCGGGGCCAGCCGAATCGGCTGCTTGGCGTACGGTCACGCGAGTGGAGCAGACCTCCCCGCGATCTACGACTCGATCGATGAGCACCTCGAGTTGGGGTACCGGGCGATCAGGGTGCAGACAGGCATCCCGGGCCTGGGTTCGGTGTACGGCGTCGCCTCGAGCGGCGGTGCGGGCACAGCAGGCACGGTGCGCTACGACTACGAGCCGGCCCAGCCGCTGGGAGTGCCGAGCGAAGAGCAATGGGATACCCGGGCGTACCTGCGACACCTGCCGACGGTCTTCGAGGCGGTTCGCTCGAAGTACGGCCCCGAGCTGCCGCTGCTGCACGACGGCCACCACCGCATGACGCCCATTCAGGCTGCGAAACTCGGCAAGTCGCTCGAAGAGTTCGACCTGTTCTGGCTCGAAGACTGCACGCCGGCAGAGAATCAGGATGCCCTGAAACTCGTTCGCCAGCACACCACCACCCCGCTCGCCATCGGTGAGATCTTCAACACGGTGTGGGACTACCAGTACCTCATCACGAACCAGTTGATCGACTACGTTCGCTCGGCGGTGACGCACACCGGTGGAATCACCGCGATGAAGAAGCTGATGGATTTCGCGGCCATCTACCAGATCAAGTCGGGCTTTCATGGGCCCACCGACATCTCGCCCGTCGGCCAGGCGGCCGCGCTGCACCTCGGCTTGGCGATTCACAACTTCGGCATTCAGGAGTACATGAAGCACAGCGCAGCCGCGCTCGACGTATTCCACACGAGCTATACGTTCGAGAACGGCCTGCTGCACCCGGGCGAGACGCCGGGGCTGGGGGTTTCGCTCGATGAGGATGCCGCCGCAGCCTATCCTTACGTGCAGGCATATTTGCCGGTCAACCGGCTGCTCGACGGCACCATGCACGATTGGTGATGCGTGCACGATTGCTGGTGAGCCAGCCGAACCCCGCACTGAGAAAGGCGCGACGTGAGCGACATTAGATGGGGAATTCTGGGCACCGGAGGAATCGCTTCGGCGTTCACCAGCGACCTGATTGCGAACGGCTTCACCGTCACCGCCGTCGGCTCCCGCACCGAGCAGTCGGCACGAGAATTCGCCGGCCGGTTCGGCAACCCCACCGCTCACGGCAGCTATGAGGCGCTCGCCGCCGACCCTGAGGTCGACGCGATCTACGTGGCCACGCCGCATCCGATGCACGCCGAGAACGCGCTGCTGGCGATTCGCGCCGGCAAGCACGTGCTCGTCGAGAAGGCCTTCACCGTGAACGAGCGTGAGGCACAAACCCTCGCCGACGAGGCAGTCGCTCACGACGTGGTGGTTCTCGAAGCCATGTGGACGCGTTTTTTGCCCCACATGGTTCGCATTCGCGAAATCATTGCGGCCGGCACGCTCGGCGATGTGCGCACGGTCGTCGCAGACCACAATCAGCGTCTGCCGACCGACCCGGCGCATCGCATCAACAACCCTGAACTCGGTGGCGGGGCGTTGCTCGACCTGGGTATCTACCCGCTGTCGTTCGCCGTCGACATTCTGGGCCTGCCCACGCGCGTTCAGGCGTCGTCGAGTCCCACCGCGACGGGCGTCGACCGGCAGACCGTGGTGGTGCTCGAGCATGAGGGCGGCCGCCAGTCGGTGTCGCACTTCGCGCTCGACACGGTTGGCCGCAATGAGGCGACGGTGCTCGGAACCGAGGCCCGCATCGAGATCGACCGCACGTGGTACGCGCCCACGACGTTTCGCGTCATCACCTCAGACGGCGACGTGATCGAGCGGTACGAGCATCCGGTGACCTCACGAGGCATGCAGTACCAGGCGTTCGAATTCGAGCGGCTCATCACGTCGGGCGAGCGGGTCAGCCCGCTGATGCCCCTCGACCAGTCGGTTGCCATTATGGGCGTGCTCGACGAGGTGCGTCACCACATCGGGCTGACGTACCCGAACGAATGACGGGGTGCTGCGGGCACTTCTGCTGCCAGCTTCGAATGGTAAATTGACCGGATGCCCGACCACGCCCCTTCGCATCGACGACCTCGTCGCGGCTGGCTCGTCGCGGGTGCGTGGGTAGCCTTCGGGGTTCTGGCGCTCGGCTCTCTCGGTTCGGGAGCGGTCGTTGCGTCGGCGAGCACCTCGGCTGTCGCAGCGACGGCATCGCCGACGCCCACCCTCGGGCCCATCTCTACCGAACCCGTTGCGACTCGGCGGCCTCAACCCGTCTCGGCCTCGGGTGCGAGCATCGTTCGTACCTGCTCGGTGAACGATTTGGCCACCGCGGCAGGGTTGGCGACTTTTCAGGGCACCGTTCGTCAGGCAGACACCGGTGAGGTGCTGTTCGATCGAAGCGGAGACGTCTATTCGCGCACAGCGAGCGTGATGAAGATTCTCACGTCGTCGGCGGCGCTCGCCGTGCTCGGGCCCGACTATCGCGTGTCGACGACCGTGGTGGCCGGGTCGGCTCCGGGAACCGTTGTGCTCGTCGGCGGTGGAGACGTGACGCTGTCGAGCGGCTCATCGAACATCTACAACAACACGGCGACCATGGGCGACCTGGCCACTCAGGTCAAGGCTGCCTGGGCGGCGAACCCGGCGAACGCGGGCGTACCGATTTCGACCATCGTGCTCGACAGTTCGCTGTTCTCGGGAGACAACTGGCAGTCGTCGTGGGATCGGATCGAGCAGACCGAAGGCTCTACCGCAGAAGTGACAGCGCTCATGGTCGACGGCGATCGCGCCGATCCGAACGCAGACACCTCGCCGCGAAGCGCCGACCCGGTGAGCCGCGCGGGTGAGGCATTCAAGAGTTCGCTCGGGTCGGTTGCCTCGGGGGCGCAGCTGGTGGCCGGAACCGCTCTGCCGGGGGCGATCACGCTCGGCGTCGTTCAGTCGGCGCCCGTGTCGACGATGGTGCAAGAGGCGATTCTGCGCTCTGACAACACCGAAGCCGAGATGCTTGCGCGGCTCACCGCCATCAAGCTGGGCGACGGCAGCTCGTTCAGCTCACTGCAAAAGGCGATCACGTCTGCGCTGCACGACAACTACGGGCTCGACGTGAGCAACTTGGTCATCGTCGACGGTTCGGGGCTGAGCAATGACGACGCCGTTTCGGCCGATTTTCTGACGACGCTGTTCGACAAGATCAACGCCCGGGTCGGTAATCTCGGGGTGATTCTCGACGGGCTGCCTGTCGCCGACCAGACCGGAACGCTCTCGTATCGGTTCACGGGGGCGAACTCTGTCGTCAACGGCAAGGTGATTGCGAAAACCGGGTCGATCGACACGGCGAACACCCTCGCCGGCGTGGTTCATGCGAAAGATGGCACCACGTTGACGTTCGCCTTTTTCTCGCTCAACAGCACTCTCGACGCGGGGCGTGAGGCACTCGACAGCCTGACGGTGGGCATCTACAACTGCGGTAACGCCCTCTCGAACAATTAGAATCGGTAGTAGCAAGGCGAGGAGCGAAACGATGAAAAAGGCACTGTTCATCATCGACGTTCAGAACGACTTCACCGAGGGCGGTGCGCTTGCTGTGGCTGGCGGGGGCGCCGTGGCGGCGGGTATCTCGAAACTGATTGCCGAGCACCCACACGAGTACGAGCTCATCATCGCCTCGCGTGACTGGCACGACCCTGACAACGACAACGGCGGCCATTTTGCTCTCGACGGCTCGGCGCCCGACTTCGTGAATACCTGGCCCATTCACTGTGTCGCCGGCACCGCGGGGGCGGAGTATCACGACGATCTGACGGCGGAGAGCATCGACTTTCACGTGCGCAAAGGCCAGGGCGTGCCGGCGTATTCGATCTACGAAGGCACCACCGAAGAGGGCAGTTCGGTGCATCAGCTGCTCGACGAGCACGCCGTCACCGAGATCGATGTGGTGGGGCTCGCCACCGATTACTGCGTGCGCGCGTCTGCGCTCGATGCCATCGAACACGGGCGCACCGTTCGCGTGATCACCGATCTCGTCGCCGGGGTCGATGCGTCATCGAGTGAGGCCGCGCTCGCCGAACTCGCTCATGCCGGCGCAGAACTCATTTCATCGCACGACTTCGAGGGCGACGAGGGCGACGAGGGCACGGGCGCGAATCAGTGCGCGGGCGCAGGTGGTGTCGATGGCGACGGCTCCGACCGGGAGCCGGGTGCACGAGTACGCGTTTCGGGGCTCGGAGATGCGACAGACTCGCTTCACGAATCGACCATAGACGGAGATGCCTGAGAATGACTGTTCCAACCGAATCCGACCTGCTCGAAGCTGCGCCGTCGGGGCTCTTCATCGCTGGCGAGTGGCGACCGGCGACCGGCGAGGCTACGTTCGATGTGTTCGATCCCTCGACGGGCCTGAGTATCAAGACCGTGGCAGACGGTTCGCCTGCCGACGGTCGGGCGGCTCTCGACGCCGCGGTCGAAGCGGCACCCGGGTGGGCCTCGACCCCGCCGCGGGTGCGGGCCGAGATCTTGCGGCGAGCCTTCGACCTGCTGCAGCAGCGTCGTGACGAGGTTGCATTGCTGATGACGCTCGAAATGGGCAAGCCGCTCGCGGAGGCGTACGGCGAAATCGCCTACGGCGGTGAGTTTCTGCGCTGGTTCAGCGAAGAGGCCGTGCGCATTTCTGGCCGATACGGCAGCAACCCCGAGGGTACTGGCCGCATGATCGTGTCGCAGCGACCCGTGGGGCCGTGCTACCTCATCACGCCGTGGAACTTTCCGCTCGCCATGGCCACGCGCAAGCTGGCTCCTGCTCTTGCGGCAGGGTGCACGGTTGTCATCAAGCCGGCCGAGTTGACCCCGCTGACGACCATGTACCTCGTGTCGCTGCTCGCCGAGGCCGGATTGCCGGCCGGAGTGGTGAACGTCATCACCACCACCGATTCGGCCGGAGTCTCTGAGCCGATCATCGCCGACCCGCGCCTGCGTAAGTTGAGTTTCACCGGCTCGACTCCGGTGGGTCGCCGACTGATGAAGCAGGCGGCCGAGAACGTTCTGCGCACGTCGATGGAGTTGGGCGGCAACGCCCCGTTCGTGGTGTTCGGCGACGCCGACCTCGACAAGGCTGTCGACGGCGCGATGCTGGCAAAGTTTCGCAACATCGGGCAAGCCTGCACGGCGGCGAACCGTTTCATTGTGCATGAGTCGGTGGCCGCAGAGTTCGCGACACGAGTGACGGCGCGCGTCAACGAGTTCAGAGTGGGCCGCGGAACCGACGAGGGCGTGACCATCGGGCCCCTGATCAACGAAAAGGCGGTGTCGAAGGCATCGCATCTTGTCGATGACGCCGTTTCGCGCGGTGCGACACTTCTTGTCGGCGGATCGCCCATCGACCGCGCCGGAACCTTCTATGAGCCCACTGTTCTCACCGATGTGCGGGCGGGCAGCGAGATTCTGCGCGAAGAGATCTTCGGCCCGGTGGTGAGCATCGTTCCGTTCGAAACCGAAGACGACGCCGTTCGAATCGCGAACGACACCGAGTTCGGCCTCGTCAGTTATGTGTTCACCGAAGACTTCGCCAGAGGGCAGCGGATGATCGACCGCCTCGAAACCGGAATGATGGGCCTGAACGTGGGGGTCGTCTCCAACGCGGCGGCGCCGTTCGGCGGAGTGAAACAGTCGGGCGTAGGCCGCGAGGGCGGCCTTGAAGGCATTCACGAGTACCTCGAAACCAAGTACACGCTCACGCCAGACCCCTTCGCGTGAGCACCGTTCGTTCCGGTACCCTCGCGTGAGCGACGCTAGCGGTACGCCCGACGCTACCGGTGCGCCCGACGCGAGCGCTGCGAACAGCGCGCACAGCGTGACTGTCGCGACGGGTGCCAGGCGGGTGAACACCGCGAGCACGGTGATCGACGTCACCGACCTCAGCGACCCGCGACTGGCCGACTATGCGCACCAGACCGACGTCGCACTGCGCAAGGCCCGCGGCTCTGAGCACGGCCTCTACCTCGCCGAGTCTGCGCTGGTGCTCGAGCGGGCCGTGCGCGCCGGCCACGTGCCGCGCTCTGTGCTCGCCCTCGGCGGTTCGGTCGACGACGCCCGGGCCGCACTCGGCCCTTGGGCCGACACGGTGCCCATTTTCGTGGGCCCGGGCGAGCTGCTCGCCGAGTTGACAGGCTATATTCTCCATCGCGGAATCATCGCCTCGCTGAACCGGCCCGCGCTCGCCGACCCGGCCGATCTGATTCGCGAGGCGCGCCTGGTGGTAGTGCTCGAGAACGTGGCCGACCCGACGAACGTCGGGGCGATCTTCCGTTCGGTCGGCGCCATCGGAGCCGACGCGGTGTTGGTCACCCCACGCTGCTCTGACCCGTTCTACCGCCGCGCCATTCGGGTGAGCATGGGCACCGTGTTGCAGACCCCGTGGAGCAGAGTCGGCGAATGGAACGCGCTCGCCCCCCAACTGCACGCCGCCGGCTTTCACATCGCCGCTTTGGCGCTCACGCCCGACGCCGTTTCGCTGCGCGACTTCGTGGCTCAGGATGCCCGGCCGGAGCGTTTGGCCCTGGTGCTCGGTGCCGAAGGCGACGGGCTCACGCCAGAAGCTCTTGCCGCGGCCGACACCGTGCTGAGCATCCCGATGGCCCACGGAATCGACTCCCTCAACGTGGCCGCGGCCAGCGCGGTGGCGCTCTGGGCAGTGGCCGGCTGAAAACCCGTTAGCGTAGTAGTTTCTGATCTGTCGTGAAAGAAAGTTGCTTCGATGGCTCCCGAACCCGCACTGCGTTTCGCAAACACCGATGCTGAGGTGCCGCAGAGCGACATTGGGCGTCTGACGATTCATTGCGCCGACCAGCCGGGAATCGTCGCGGCCGTCGCAGGATTTCTGGCCGAGCATCGTGCGAACATCGTCGAGCTCGGGCAGTTCTCGACCGACTCCGAGGCGGGGGAGTTCTTTCAGCGCACCGTATTTCACCGCGAAGGGCTGGCGCAGGTGCTTGCCGAACTCGATCGCGACTTCGCCGAGCAGGTGGGCAAGCGGTTCGACATGACCTACACCTTCACGAGCGCGGCCACGCCGAAGCGCGTCACCATCATGGTGTCGAAGTACGATCACTGTCTGCTCGAGTTGCTCTGGCGCAACAAGCGCGGCGACCTCGACATGAACATCACGCAGGTCATCTCGAACCACCCCGACCTCGAGGCCGATGTGGCGAGCTTCGGTATTCCGTTCATTCACATTCCCATCTCGAAAGCCACGAAGGCCGAAGCTGAGGCCCAGCAACTCGAACTGTTGCAAGGCAAGGCCGATCTGGTGGTCATGGCGCGGTATATGCAGATTCTCTCGGCCGAGTTCTTGAACTCCGTCGGCTGCCCGGTCATCAACATTCACCACTCCTTTCTGCCGGCCTTCGCCGGGGCGGGCCCGTACCTCAAGGCGAAAGAACGCGGTGTGAAGCTCATCGGGGCGACGGCGCACTACGCCACGGCCAATCTCGACGAGGGGCCGATCATCGAACAAGATGTGGTGCGGGTGTCGCACCGAGAGAGCGTGGCGGAGCTGGAGCGCCGGGGCGCCGAGGTAGAGCGAAGTGTGCTGGCTCGTGCTGTGCAGTGGCACTGTGAAGACCGTGTGATGACATTCGGCAATTCCACCACCATCTTGTAGACCACAGCGTGACGTTCACGGCTTCTGGGCACAGTGCGCGAGTCGTGAGAATTGTGAGGGAGAAGTAGATGACCGCAGGCATTATCGACGGCAAAGCCGTGGCGGCGCGGGTTCGCGAAGGTCTGAAAACCGAGGTCGCGGCCTTTCATGCCGCTACAGGCATACAACCGGGGCTGGCCACGGTGTTGGTGGGCGGCGACCCCGCCTCCGAGGTGTACGTCGCGAGCAAGCGCAAGTCGTCGGTGGCGGCGGGAATGGCAGATCTGCACCAGCATCTGGCCGACGATGCCAGCCAGGCAGAGGTCGAAGAGCTGCTCAAAGGGTTGGCGGCCGATTCTTCGGTTTCGGGCATCCTGTTGCAGTTGCCGGTGCCGAAGCACCTCGATGCGGCGTCGTTGGTGGAGTTGATTCCGTTCGAGAAAGACGTTGACGGGCTCACGACGATGAGCGTTGGTCTGCTGGCGCAGAACAAGCCAGGGCTTCGACCGTGCACGCCGTCGGGTGTGATCGAATTGCTCGATTCGTATGAGGTGCCCATCGAGGGTGCGAACGTTGTGGTCATCGGGCGCTCAGAGCTCGTGGGGCGCCCGGTGGCTCAACTGCTGGTGAACCGCAATGCCACCGTGACGATCGCGCACTCGCGCACGAAGAACCTCGCAGAAGTGTGCCGGGGTGCCGACATCATCGTGGCTGCCGTTGGAGTGAAGGGCCTGATCACGGCCGAATTCGTGAAGCCCGGCGCGACCGTGATCGACGTGGGCATTCATCGCGGGCCCGAGGGGCTGAGCGGCGACGTCGACTTTGCAGGGGTGGCCGAGGTTGCCGGCCTGATCACGCCCGTGCCCGGCGGGGTGGGGCCTATGACCATAGCGATGCTGCTCGCCAATACTCTTCGTGCCGCACAGCTTCAGCACGAACTCGCGGCGGTCTGATGCCCGGCTGGCGCGCGCGGTCGAGGAGGCTCACGATGTCGCTGCGGCTGACCGCAGATCGCGCGCGGCTGCGGCTGACGTCGAGGGCGGCAGAGGGCTAGACGAGCAGCTGACGCTTCGCGAGTTCGCGGTAGAGCGGCGTCGAGACGACGAGTTCGGAGTGCGTGCCCACGCCCACCACTCGGCCGTGGTCGAGCACCACGATCTGGTCGGAGTCGACCACGGTAGACAGCCGATGCGCGATGACGATGAGCGTGCGATTCTCGGCCACCGCGTCGATGGCCTCGCGCAGCATCTGCTCGTTCAGCCCGTCGAGGCTCGACGTCGACTCGTCGAGCAGCAGAATGGGCGGCGCCACGAGCAATGCCCTGGCAATTGCTAAGCGCTGACGCTCACCGCCCGACAGCATGACACCCTCTTCGCCTACCGGTGCGTCCAGACCACGAGGCGACCGTTCGAGCACCTCGAGCAGGTTCACCGCGCGCAGCACATCGACGCATTGAGCGTCGGTGGCCTCTGGCGAGGCCAGCAGCAGGTTCGATCTGATGCTGCCGGCGAGAACGGGCGCGTCTTGCTCCACGTAGCCGATCTGTGAGCGCAAGGCGCGTCGGTCGAGCTGTTTCACGTCGATTCCGCCCACTTTGATGGCCCCCGCGGTCGGATCGTAGAACCGCTCGATGAGAGCCAGAATGGTGCTCTTGCCGGCCCCCGAGGGCCCGACGAGCGCAACACGCTTGCCTCGTGGCACGGTGAAACTCACCCCACGCAGCACCGTCTGGCTCAGGATGCCCGCGCCCGACGGTTCGGCATCCACACCGCCTGGCGCTCCGGCCGCCAACAGCTCCGTGCCAGGCCCGCTCAACCGGCCTGCGGCGTCGGGCGAACCATCGCCGGGGGCCGCCGATTCGGCATAGGCGAACTGCACGTCGACGAATTCGACCGCGATCGGCGCAGACACGATGGCGGCCCGGGCGTCGGCGCCCGCTGTGCCGCTGCTGCCCACTGCGCTACTGCTGCCCGCTGCGCCGCCGCCACCGGCCGTACCGTCGCCGAGTGCTGCGGCTGCCGAGCCGCCGCCCGCGGCGGCGATTTGCTGCTCATTGGTCGCCAGTGGCGCTACCTGCCGGTCGAACTGGCCCTCGCTCGGCAGAGCGATGATCTCCTGTATGCGACCGAGTGCGCCCAGCGCCGAGTTGACCGAGGTGAACGCCCCGAAAGCCTGCCCCAAGGGCATGACCATCATGAAGAGAAACAGAATGAACGACACCAGAGAGGCGATGGTGATGGCGCCCGACGCGACTCGGTACCCGCCGACGCCGATCACGGTGAGAAACGCGACTTGCAACGCGATTCCCGCCACCGGAACCACCAGCGCTGAGATTTTCGCGACCTTGATGCCCATCAGGTAAGCCCCGTAGGCGTCTTTCTCCACGGCTTCGACTTCGCGATCGGTCGCGTTCGCCGCCCGCACGGTGCGCACCGCACTGATGGCGCGTTCGACGCTCGCCGCGAGGTCGCCGACCTTCTCCTGCGCCTGACGACTGGCGGTGCGGATTCGACTCGACAGCAGCACGACAACGACCACCGAGATGCCGACCACGAGCACGGTCAGCCCGAGCAGCACGGGGTCGATGATGAGCATGGCGATCAGGGCGCCGATGAAAACGAAGGCTCCGCCGATGGAGTCGACAAACCCCTGCGTCAGTACCGCGCGCAGCAGCGTGGTGTCACTGCCGACGCGCGAAACGAGGTCGCCGGTGCGCCGGGTGTCGAATTCGCGAATGGGGAGGTTGAGCATCCGTCTGACCAACTGACGGCGAGACGAGAGCACCACACCTTCACCGGTGCGCTGCAGTAGGTAATGCTGAAAACCGCTGATGAGACCCGAAACGACGACGAGTAGCACCAGCAGCCAGACGAGCCCGTTGAGGCTCGAGCCGGCACCGACGAGCGTGATCACCTGGCTGACGAGCAGGGGCTGCGCAAGGCTTGCGGCGGCGCCCACGAGGCTCAGCGCGATCACCAGCGCCAGAACCTTCTTGTGTTCGGTGAGGTAGGGCAAGAGGTCGCTGAACTTCGCGCGAGGGCCCTCTGGGTCGCGCCCGCGACCGCGCCCGCGACGAGCACCTCGGCCCGATCGCGCTGCAGGTTGTGCTGTGGTCATGACTACTTTCTATCGTGCGCGGCTTGGGGCAACATGGATGCACGGCAGAACGTACTGCGCCGAGAGTACCCTGCATCTACTATCTACCCCTGACGGCGCAGCCTCGACGGTCAGTCGGCGAGTGGATGCCCGGAACGCAGCGCCCGCAGCGCGAGCGCCGTGGCGACCGCAGCCTGGGCCGCCTCGGCGCCTTTGTCTTCGCGTGAGTCGGGGAGTCCGGCGCGGTCGAGGCCCTGCGCTTCGTCGTCGAGGGTCAGAACGCCGAACCCGACCGGCTTTCCGGTCAGAACGCTGACCTGAGTGAGGCCGCTGGTGGCGGCGTCTGAGACGTATTCGAAGTGCGGGGTACCGCCGCGAATGATGACGCCGAGCGCCACAACGGCGTCGGCGCCGGCTTCGAGGGCAGCGCGGCTGACCACGGGCAACTCGAAGCTGCCGGGAACGCGAATCTCGGTGACGTCGACGTGCGCCTCGGCCAGGGCGCGGCGGGCGCCGGCGAGGAGGCCGTTGGTGATCTCTTCGTGCCAGCGGCCGGCGACGATGGTGACGCTGAGCCCGCTGCCGTCGAGTGGGGTGGTGGTGGGTGTGCCGGCGCCGCTCATGCGATCTGCCTCTCGGTGTGGGTGGTGTGTGGTGCGGGATGATGCGGGATGCGGGGTGGTGCGCGCGCGTGGTGCTCTGGTGTCGGTGATGCGGTGATGCGGTGATGCGGTGATGCGGTGATGCGGTGAGGCTAGGTCGCGCCGGGCGGTCGCTGCGCTCGGGGCTCCCCCGGGCATCCATGGGGCTAGCTGGCGCGCACCGGGAAGAGGTGGCCCATGCGGTCGCGTTTTGCGTCGAGGTAGGCCGCGTTCGCGGCGCCCTGGCCCACGATCAGCGGCTCGCGAGAGGCGATCGTGATTCCGTGCTGTTCGAGCTGATGCACCTTGTCGGGGTTGTTGGTGAGCAGACGCACCGATTCGATGTGCAGGTCGTCGAGAATGGCGGCCGCGGCGGTGTAGTCGCGCGAATCGACGGCCAGGCCGAGCGCGAGGTTCGCGTCGTAGGTGTCGAGCCCGTCTTCTTGCAATCGGTAGGCGCGGAGTTTGTTGATCAGGCCGATTCCGCGCCCCTCCTGCCCGCGCAGGTAAATGACGACACCGCCCTCGGCATCGATCAGGTCGAGCGCCGCGTGCAGCTGCGGGCCGCACTCGCACTTCAGCGAGCCGAACGCTTCGCCGGTGAGGCACTCCGAGTGCACCCGCACGAGTGCGCCCTCGCGGGCCGGCTGGCCCGAGATGACGGCCAGGTGATCGGCGCCGGTGACGAGGTCGTGGTAGGCCCTGAACCGAAAGGCGCCGTGGATGGTCGGCACGACGGTCTCGACCTGAAACTGCACCCGGTCGCCGATGCCGGGCGCGGTTGCGCCGCCCCAGGTGGCCGGGGCGGGGGCGGCTACGGTTGCGCGCGATGGAGCGCCTGCTCCGGCCGCGGCCACCTCCCGCTCCGCGGGCTCCGCGTGAGACTCAGAGGCCGCGGCGAAGGCCGGAGCGTCAGCGAGCGGCACTGCCCGCGCCGAAGCTGTGGCGGTGGGTGCGCCGGTGGCGCCGGGCGCAGCGGCGTCTGCCGCATCGAGCCACTCGATGAGGGCGGCGATCGTCGTCACCGCGAGACCGTCGCGCTCGCCGAGAGCGATGAGCCCGGGCATCCGCGCCATCGAACCGTCGTCGGCCACGATCTCGCCGATCACGCCTACCGGGGTGAGCCCGGCCAGCTTCAGCAGATCTGTGGTGGCCTCGGTGTGGCCGGCGCGTTGCCTGACGCCGCCGTCGACCGCGACCACGGGCAGCACGTGCCCGGGCCGGATGAAGCTCGCCGGAGTCGACGACGGGTCTGCCAGCGCGCGCAAGGTGTAGGCGCGGTCGGCGGCGCTGATTCCGGTGGTGACGCCGCTCGAAGCGTCGACCGTAATCGTGTAGGCCGTGCGCAGGGAGTCTTCGTTTCGCACGACCATCGGCGGCAGGCCGAGCGCCGCGGCGCGCGCCGTCGTCATGGGTGCGCAGAGAAAGCCGGAGGTATGGCGCACCATCCAGGCGATCCATTCGGGGCTGGCGAGTTCGGCGGCCAGAATGGCGTCGCCTTCGTTTTCACGGTTCTCGTCGTCGGCCACGATGACGGGTTTGCCGGCCCGCAACGCCTCCAGAACCTCGGGAATGCTCGAGAGTGCCATCAGATGTTCCTCACTTCGTTCTGCAAGCCGGCCTCGTAACCCGCTGCACTGCCCCGAACGGCCAAGAGCCGTTCGACGTGCCGAGCCAGAATGTCGGTCTCGATGTTGACCACGTCGCCCACCTCGAGTGTGCCGAGAGTGGTGGCGGCCAGGGTTTCGGGAATGAGCGAGACCTCGAACCAGTGCTGGCCGCCGGCCTGCACGCTGTCGGCGAGTGGATGCCCGTGCCCCCCATCGACGTTCGACACCGTCAACGACACTCCCGACACCGCGATCGACCCCTTATCGACCACCAGCGCGGCCAGCTCGGGGTTGAGACTGAAGCGCAGAACGCTCCACGCCTCGCCCGGAGTCACCGCGAGAACCGTGCTGGTTCCGTCGATGTGGCCCTGCACGATGTGGCCGCCGAGCCGGTCGCCGACGAGCGCGGCGCGTTCGAGGTTCACCTTGTCGCCCGGCTTGAGGGCGCCGATGGTGCTCATGTCGAGGGTCTGCTGCATGACGTCGGCGGTGAACCCGTCGGCAGACTGGTCGACCACGGTGAGACAGACGCCGCTCACCGAAATCGAGTCGCCGTGTTTCGCCCCGACGACCGCGAGCGGGGCGCGCAGGGTCAGCCGAATGACGTCGGCGCTGGGTTCGAGGGCGATGACTTCGCCTTTTTCTTCAATGATTCCGGTGAACATCGGGTGTCTCCTTCGGTGTGACGAGGGTGAGTGGTGAGGTGGCGGCGGCTGCTTCACCGAGACCGAGACCGCGGCCGGTGGCGGCGCGGCTGGAGGCGTCGGTGTGGTCGTCGGTGACGGCGCGGCTGGTGGTGGTGGTGACGTCGGTCGCGCGCCGGCGCGGACGCGCCACGAGGCGCAGGTCGGGCCCGAGCAGGTCGACCGAAACGAAGTCGAGCTGCCGAGCATCCACCATCGAGGTGATGCCGAGGTCGGTCAGAGCTGTGCGCGGGCCACCGAGCAGCAGGGGGGCAACGTAGACCACGAGTTCGTCGACCAGGCCGGCTGCGAGCAGGGCACTGGCCAGGGTGGGGCCGCCTTCGACGAAGGCTGAGCGAAATCCGCGCGCGAAGAGATCATCGAGCACCGCGGGGAGGTCGTGCGTGCGGAACTCGAGGGCGGGTTCGGGGTGGTCGAGAACGGCTGCACCGGGGTGGATGCCCCGCTCTCCGATCACGACGGCAACCGGCTGGTGCGGCAGCAGTGTGCCCTCAGGGGTTCGTGCGGTGAGGCTGGGGTCGTCGATAGCAAGGGTTCCGGTGCCGACGAGAATGGCGTCAGAGCGGCTGCGGCGGGCGTGCACGTCGGCACGGGCATCCGAACCGGTCACCCATTGGCTCGTGCCGTCAGCTGCCGCCGCTCGTCCGTCGAGACTCGACGCCCACTTCACAGTGACGAACGGGCGGCCGGTTCGAGTCGCTGTGAGCCACGAATGGATGCTCTGCTCCACCTCGTCGGCGAGAACACCGCTGTGCACCCGAACTCCCGCTGCAGCGAGCGTGTCTGCGCCGCCACCGGAACTCGCGCCCGGGTCACTGACGGCGAAGTACACTTCGGCGATACCCGCCGCGATGAGCGCTTGGCTGCAGGGCCCGGTGCGGCCGACGTGGTTGCACGGCTCGAGGGTGACCACGGCGATGGCGCCGCGGGCGGCCGCGGGCGTGGGGGTGGTGGAGGCCGCCGGCGCGGCGTCGGTACAGGTGGATGCGGATGCGTCGGTGGCGGGTGGCAGCGTCATGGCGGCGAGGTTCGTCAGAGCATCCACTTCGGCGTGGGGGGTGCCGGCGCCGCGGTGCCAGCCCTCGGCGAGCGTTTCGCCGTCGGGGCTCAGTAGTACGCAGCCGACCTGAGGGTTGATGCCCCAGGCTGGGCCGTTCTGCGACAGTTCGATGGCGCGGCGCATGGCCGCGATGATGGCCGGCGGTACGGCCTCGGTGCTGAGAGCGCTGGGCGGCGTGCTGCTCAGGGTGGCTGCGAGGAGGCCGGGGGTGGCTGCGAGGAGGCCGGGGGTGGCTGCGAGGAGGCCGGGGGTGGACGCGAGGGCGCTACGGGTTGCCACTTCGGATGGCACGGCAGGCGCGACGGAGGCGAGCCCGAGCAGGCTGCTCGAGTCTGTGCCTGGTGCGGCGGTCATCCCAAATCCTCGTCGTTGACGAGCTCCGGGAAATGCGCGATGCGCTCGAACTGCGGGGTTCGAGAAAACCGCACAGCGCGTGTGCACCTCTCATCCGGACTACTGAAGGCACCGAAGCACCTTCATGACCGTCGGTTCTGGAGTTTCACCAGATCAACCTCGGCACCCTGCGTCGCAGGGCGAACCTCAGTTCGCGGACTATAACCGCCGGTTCGGATTCTCACCGACCCCGGAGCACGCCACTAGTTTATATTGGCCGCCGCCCCTGCGGCCAATGCTGCGATTTGTTTCACAGCTTTCGCACGTGCCGCGGAAACGAGTGCAGCGCCGTACACGCCGCCCTGCACTCCGATTACGTTGTGTGCCCCGCCGCCCCTGCGGCGCACTGCATGCGATTTGTTACGAAATTCTCAGCTTGTCGCCGCGGCGGCGCACAAGAAAATTCAGCTCGCGCGGTTCGCCAAGGGCTGCGACTTGGGGATGCGGCCGAGGCGGGAGGCGATGCCCCACGAGGTGACCTTGGAGAGCGCCTCGACCACGATGCCCGTGGTCATTTTCGAGTGGCCCTCGAGCCGCTCGACGAACGTGATGGGAAACTCGCGCACGACCCCCCCCGAGCGCTCCACGAGCCAGGCGAGCTCGATTTGAAAGCAGTAGCCGGCGCTATCGAGCTTCGACAGGTCGAGGGCGCGCAGGGTGTCGGCGCTGAACCCGCGGTAGCCCGAGGTGATGTCGTGCAGCTTCGACGAGAGCATCATGCGCGCATACGTGGTGCCTGAGCGCGAGATGAGCTGGCGGTACCAGGGCCAGTTCTCGGTCTTGCCGCCAGGAATCCACCGCGCACCGATGGCGAGGTTCGCCCCACCGTCGAGCAGCTTCAGCAGGCGTGAGAGCTCTTCGGGCTGGTGCGACCCGTCGGCATCCATTTCGATGATGTAGTCGTAACCCTGCTCGAGCGCCCAGCCGAAACCGTTGACATACGCCGTGCCCAGACCGTTCTTCTCGGTGCGGTGCATCACGTTCACGCGAGGGTTCGAAGCGGCGATGCCGTCGACGATCTGCCCGGTGCCGTCGGGCGAATTGTCGTCGACGACGAGAATGTGAACCTCAGAATCGGCGGCCAGAATACGGTCGACGATGGCCGTGATGGTCTCTTTTTCGTTGTACGTGGGTATGACGACGACAGCTCCAGGCAATGGGCTACCTTTCTTTATGACTGACCCAATATACGGCACACCCTCCTAGGGTTGTTGTGTGAACGCCACCAACTGGTTCAGGGGGCGCCGGATGAACGTGGCCGCTCTTTCTCCTGACCGATACGCCAAGCTCATTCTGTCGACCACCCGCATACCCTTTTTGCAGGTGCTGAAGACCAGTGTCGCCGCGGTTGTCGCCTGGTTCGTCTGCGTCTGGCTGCTGACCGGGCTGACCCCGTTGTTCGCGGTGATCGCCGCGATTCTCGTGGTGCAGCCGAGTGTGACGCAGTCGTTCGGCAAGGCGCTCGAACGCGTCGTCGGGGTGATCATCGGCGTCATTGTTGCCTATTTCGTGGGGTTGGTGTTCGGGCAGGGGTCGTCGTGGGTGATTCCGCTGGCGGTCGTGCTGGCGTTGCTGCTCGGCTGGGTGCTGCGGCTCGGAGTCACATCTGCGGCCCAGATTCCGATCAGCGCGATGCTCGTGCTGGCGTTGGGAACCACGACCCCGGGCTACGCTCTCGACCGCATCATCGAGACGATCATCGGCGCGGTCATCGGGGTGGCTGTGAACCTGCTCATCGTTCCGCCGGTGGCGTTGCAACCGGTGCACGAAGCGGTTGCCGGTCTGGGTAACGAGGTCTCGAACATCCTGGACTCGATGGCACAGGTGCTGAGCGCGCCGACGCTGCCGAAAGACCGCACCGAACTGCTGGTGGAGGCGCGGCTGCTCACCCCGATGCGCGCGAAGGCCGCTGCGGCGCTCGCGAACGGCGAAGAGAGTCTGAAGTACAACCCGAGGCGTTCGGTGCACCGAGACCTGCTCGAGCGCGACGGGCAGTTGCTCGCCATGCTGACGATACTGGTGACCCGGGTGACCGGCATGGCGCGAGGGGTGTACGACCTGTACGACGACGATCTGCTCGACGAACCGATTGTGGGCGAGATCGTTTCAGAGCTGCGTCGAGCGGCCCACGACCTGCGCCTGGTGATTCAGAACGCCGAACTGCCGGGCACCGAGCCTGACACGGTGACAGACGAAATGCCGGCCCTCACGGCCCCGCTCGACATCGGCGTTCCGCGCTCAGAGCACTGGGTGTTGCTGGGGTTCTTGCTCGAAGACCTGCGGCGAATTCACGAAGAGCTTGTGGCGGCCACCGAGGAGTCCGCGTCGGTCTGACGCGGGCGGTCGATCTGACGTGAGCGTCAGTCGCTGCGGTTGCCGAATGACTTCAGGTGGGCCTGGGTCAGCGCATCCATTTCTTCGTCGCTCAGCTCGTCGATCTCTTTGGCCTCTTTGCGGTCATGTTGCGACCAGCGGATGAACAGCAGAATCAAAATGGGAATGTCGGCGACTTCGGCGATGAACCAGAGCAGATCGCCCGAGAGCTGTTGGTCGCGCAGAGCGTTCGGAAACCAGCCGGGCACGGCGGCAGTGATGGGTGCCGCGTGGTCGAGAATGTTGTCGTTCAGCCGCAGCAGAATGCCCGGAATGGCGTCGATGACGAGTTCGACGAAGGCCAGCATGAACTCAGCCACGATGAACAGGCTCGTACGCACCACCACGAGCTCGGTGAGCGGCAGCACCATGATGAGCCCCACGACTGGCACGATGATGCTGATGGCGCCCTGGGCTCCGGGCGACTCGCGCAGCGTGCCTGCGATCGGCGTCAGAAAGACAGAGAACGCTGCGAGAGCGAACACCGGGCCGAAGACCGCGTTGCCCATGATTCCGATGAGCTTGGAGTCGAGAAACCGGTTCAGCGCCCGTAGTGGGGCCCCAGAAAGCGCCGTGCGAGCGAGCTCGACGGGTTTGCCGGTGGCGAGTAGAGCCGGCACGGCGAAGAGCAGCAGCGCGATTCGCGTGGTGAAGGCGAAGCGCAGCTCTTCGCTGTACGCACCCAGAAACCCGAATTCGATGAACGCGTACGAGCCCAACCCGAGCAAGTAGAAACCGGCGGTGGGCTTCAGCCGCCAGTGTTCGCCGCGATGCCTGATAGCAAGGATGCCCGCCAGGTACGCGAGCCCGGCGAGTACGATCGCGACGACGCCGACAGCGTTGAACTGCCACGTCGTGAGAAACGTGAGAATGTCAGGCGTGGGGGCTCCTCAGGGCGGTGGATCGCGACTTCCGATTCCCTTCCATTATGCGCCTTGCCGCCTGGCAGCACGCTCGGCCCTGCCTCACAATCGAGAGGTCGAAATCTCTCCAATACGGGGCATTTTGGGAGAGATTTCGACCTCTCGATTGAGCCGGGGGCGGGCCGGGGGCGGGCCGGGGGCGGGCCGGGCGCGCCGGGGGCGGGGTGTCAGACGAGGTGGATGCGGCGGCGGGGCAGAAAGCCGACGCGGTCGTAGACCGTGGCGAGCGTTCCGTTCGCCACCTCGTTGGCGCGATCGGCCGCGGTGCCCAGAATACGGTCGAGTTCGGCCGGGTCGGCGAGCAGCTCGAGCGCGCGGGTGCGAATGGGCGTGATGGTGTCGATGACCACGGTGGCCAAGGCTTTTTTGAAGTCGCCGTAGCCGCGGCCGGCGAACTCCGCCTCGAGCGATTCGATCGACTGGCCCGAGAGCACCGAGTAGATGGTCAAGAGGTTCGAGACGCCGGGTTTGCTGGCCGGGTCGAACACGATTGCGCCGTCGGCGTCGGTGACGGCGCGCATGATCTTCTTCTGTGTGATGGCCGGGTCGTCGAGCATCCAGATGATGCCGGCCGGTGACTCTGCCGACTTCGACATTTTGGCGGTGGGGTTCTGCAGATCGAAGATCTTCGCCGTCTCTTTGACGATGTACGGCTCGGGAATGACGAAGGTCTCGCCGAAACGGCTGTTGAACCGCGTGGCCAGGTCACGGGTCAGCTCGACGTGCTGGCGCTGGTCTTCGCCCACCGGAACGTCTTCGGCCTGGTAGAGCAGAATGTCGCCGGCCTGCAGAATCGGGTAGGTGAAGAGCCCCACCGAGGCGGCGTCAGAACCCTGCTTCGAGGCCTTGTCTTTGAACTGCGTCATGCGGCTCGCCTCGCCGAAACCGGTGATGCTGTTCAGCACCCAGGCGAGTTCAGCGTGCGCCGGTACCTGCGATTGTACGAAAAGGGTCGACTCGGCAGGGTCGATGCCGGCGGCGATGTACTGCGCAACCGTACGGCGCGTGTTCTCGCGCAGCTCTGCGGGGTCTTGGGGCACGGTGATGGCGTGCAGGTCGGCGAGCATGTAGAACGCGTCGTGGCTGGCCTGCAGTGCCTTCCAGCTCAGCAGGGCGCCCACGTAGTTGCCGATGTGCAGCGATTCGGCTGAGGGCTGCATGCCCGAGAGCAGGCGCGGTTTGTTCGTCATGAGAAAAGTCCTAAATAGGGGTAAGAGAAGTAAAGCAAACGACAGTGCGTTCGACCGCAACGGAATCGATGAAAGGGCGGCGGCGCATCAAATGGAATAGTCGACGACGACAGGCGTGTGATCCGACCATCGCTCGTCGTGCGACGCGGCCCGGTCGACCGAGTAGTTCACCACGCGATCGGCGAGTGCCGCGGTGGCCATCTGGTAGTCGATGCGCCAGCCGGTGTCGTTGTCGAACGCCTGGCCGCGCCATGACCACCAGGTGTACGGCCCGTCGACTTCGCCGGCCGAGCGCCTGCCGATATCGACCCAGCCAAGGCCCGGGCCGGTCGAGCCGTCGACGCCCTCGACGGTTGCGCCCGCCTCGCCGAAGAACCGGTCGAAGTAGGCGCGCTCGCGCGGCAAGAAGCCAGCGCGCTTCACGTTGCCCTTCCAGTTCTTGATGTCGAGCGGCTTGTGCCCCACGTTGAGGTCGCCGACCACCACCGCCAGCGAACTGTGCGCCTTGATCTCGGGCAGACGCACGGTCATGCCGTCGAGAAACTTGTACTTCTCTACCTGTTTCGGCGTGCCGTCGTCACCCGAGTGCACATATGCGCTCACCACGGTGACGATCTGGCCGTTCACCTCGTAGTCGGCCTCGAGCCAGCGTCCGGCGCTGTCGAACTCTTCGTCGCCGATGGTGACGCGGTGGATGCTCGCCTTGTCTCTTGACGCAATGGCCACCCCCGCGCGGCCTTTGGCCGTGGCCGCGTCGTGCAGAATGCTCCACTCGGGCCCGAGCAGAGCTTCGAGGTCTTCAGTGGATGCCCGTACCTCTTGCAACGCCAGAATGTCGACCCCCCGGGCATCCAGCCACCCGCCCATGCCTTTGCGAAACGCGGCGCGCACGCCGTTCACGTTGACAGAAGCAATACGCAGATTCTTGGAGCCCGAAACCATACCCGCAACTGTACCGGCCCGCGCCGACACCGGAGATCTGCCGCCGCGTCACCCCGGGCTGCGGAGCGGGGCCCGGCGGCCCGCGCTACTTCGGGGGCGGCGGAGCAGCCGCCGGGGTGGAAGTCGCGATGTCGGGGTCGACCGGCTCGTGGGCGAGCTCGCGGTCGAGGCGGCGCAGGGTACGGCGCAGGTTCACCGCGCGCAGGCCGTGGGCACGCTCGAGTTCGGCCTCGACCTGGGTGCGCTGCGCGACCAGCGCGGCGCGATGCGCCTCGGCCTCGGTCTGCAGCGCCTCGCGCTCGGCCTCTTCGGGGCTGAGGTTGCGCGGGTCGATGTGGGCGTCTGCCATGCTGACCTGAATCCACGAGGCGAAGATCAGCAGTACCTGGCAGATGAGGTTGAACCAGATGAGAATGCCGATGATGACGGCAAACGATGCGAGCAGCGGATTTTTTGTTGCTCCCCCGAGTAGCGACGAACCGAGCACCTTCAGAATGCCCATCGCGACCGCGCCGAGCGCCGCGCCCTGCAGCAGTTGCTGGAACGGAATCGGCACTCCCGACAGCACTCGGTAGACCCCGGCTAGCACGATCGTGTCGAACACGTACACCAGAAGAAGGCCCACTATTCGCGCGATGATCTCGGCTGCGGGCGATGACTGATCCCAGCCGAAAAGCCCGAACACGAACCCGAGGGCAGAACTCGACGCGATCGACATGCCAGCCGAGATCAGAAGCAGAATCGCGAAGGCGATGGCGAGCCCGAAGTCTCTGAGCTTCAGCAGAACAAAGTTGGTTTTCGGCCCCGGCAGGTTGAAGATGAGCCGAATCGCGCTGCGGGTCGAGCCGAGAAATCCGACGGCCGTGAAGATGAGGCCAGCCACCGCGATGACCCCTGTCCAGCCGAGGGCAGGCGTGGCGTTCGTCAGAGCATCCGGTTTGATGGCGCCATCTGGGCCGATCAACCCAGGCACACTGGTGTTGAGCTGATCGATGATGGCCTGCTGCAGCTGCGGGTTCGACGCGAGCGCCAGACCGAAGATGGAGAATGTCGCAGCCAGCGCCGCAAAGATGGCGAAGACGGCCTGATAGCTCATGCCTGAGGCGAGTAATGGTCCGCCGTTGTTGCCGTAGTTCTGAAACACGCGAACAGGCCTCGACTGCTGCACCCACGCAACGAGCCCCTTGATTCCGCCGGGTTTCGGTTTCGCGTCGGCAGAAGCCTCGTCGGTCGCCACCTGAACGGCGTCTGACGGTTTCGGGTCTTTGGCACTCTTGGCGGTCTGCGTTGTGCTCACCCTCTCACCCTAAAGCCGCCCTAGCGCACCCGCCGCACGGCTTGCGCTCCTAACGCGATGCGTGTAGATCACGAAAAGTGGCCCAAAAATACGTTTTTGAGCCACTTTTCGCGATCTGTAAGAGAGGGTTAGCGCTTGCCGAACATGATGGCCTGCTTGACCTCGGCGATGGCCTGGGTGACCTGGATGCCACGGGGGCACGCCTCAGAGCAGTTGAAGGTGGTGCGGCAGCGCCACACGCCCTCTTTGTCGTTCAGAATGTCGAGACGCACCGAGGAGGCCTCGTCGCGCGAGTCGAAGATGAAGCGGTGTGCGTTCACGATGGCGGCCGGGCCGAAGTACTGCCCGTCTGTCCAGAACACGGGGCACGATGAGGTGCACGCGGCGCAGAGGATGCACTTGGTGGTGTCATCGAAGCGCGCACGCTGCTCGGCCGACTGAATACGCTCTTTCTCGGGCTTCGACGAAGCCTGCAAGAACGGCTGCACCTCGCGGTACGACGCGAAGAACGGCTCCATGTCGACCACGAGGTCTTTTTCCAGCGGCAGGCCCTTGATGGCCTCGACGTAGATGGGCTTCGTGATGTCGAGGTCTTTCATCAGCGTCTTGCACGCGAGACGATTGCGGCCGTTGATGCGCATGGCGTCTGAACCGCACACGCCATGGGCGCAGGAGCGGCGGAAGGTGAGAGAACCGTCTTGCTCCCACTTGATCTTGTGCAGAGCATCCAGCACGCGGTCTGTGGGGTAGAGCTCGACGTCGAAGTCTTGCCAGCGCGGCTCTTCGTCGACCTCGGGGTTGAAGCGGCGCACCATCATGGTGACGGTGAACGTAGGAATGGGCGCCTCGGCCGGGGCCGGGGGAGAGTCCAGAGTTGCCGTACTCATCTTTAGTACTTCCTCTCCATGGGCTGGTAGCGGGTGACCACTACCGGCTTCGTTTCTAGCTTGATGTGGTCGCCGGCGTCGGTCGAGTGCGCGTCGCCTGTGAGGTACGCCATGGTGTGCACCATGTAGTTCTCGTCGTCGCGCTTCGGGAAGTCTTCTCTGAAGTGCCCGCCGCGGCTTTCTTTGCGGTAGAGCGCCGAGTAGACGAGCACCTCGGCGAGGTCGAGCAAGAAGCCGAGTTCGATGGCTTCGAGCAGGTCGGTGTTGAACCGCTTGCCTTTGTCTTGCACCATCACGTTCTTGTAGCGCTCGCGCAGGTCGGCGATCACCTTGGTGACCTCGATCAGCGACGTCTCGGTGCGATACACCTGGGCGTTGCGGTCCATTGAGTCTTGCAGCTCTTTACGCATGGCCGACATGCGCTCGGTGCCGTTGGATGCCCGAAGCATCTCTACCAGGTCGCGAATCGGTTTCGCGGGGTCGTCGGGCAGCGGAACGTATTCAGCGGTCAGTGCGTACTCCACCGCGTTGTTACCGGCGCGCTTGCCGAAAACGTTGATGTCGAGCAGCGAGTTGGTGCCGAGCCGGTTCGAGCCGTGTACCGAGACGCAGGCGCACTCGCCGGCGGCGTAGAGACCGGGCACGACGGTGCTGTTGTCGCTCAGAACCTCGGCTGCCACGTTGGTCGGGATGCCGCCCATCGCGTAGTGGGCCGTCGGCAGCACGGGCACCGGTTCGGTGTACGGCTCGACGCCCAGGTAGGTGCGGGCGAACTCGGTGATGTCGGGCAGCTTCGCGTCGATGACGGCCGGTTCGAGGTGGGTGATGTCGAGGTACACGTAGTCTTTGTTCGGGCCGCCACCTCGGCCTTCACGAATCTCAGTGGCCATGCAGCGAGCGACGATGTCACGCGGGGCGAGGTCTTTGATGGTGGGGGCGTAGCGCTCCATGAAGCGTTCACCCTCGCTGTTACGGAGTATCGCGCCCTCACCACGGGCTGCTTCAGAGAGCAGGATGCCGAGGCCCGCCAACCCCGTCGGGTGGAACTGGAAGAACTCCATGTCTTCAAGCGGCAGACCCTTGCGCCAGATGATGCCCACGCCGTCTCCCGTGAGGGTGTGGGCGTTCGAGGTGGTCTTGAAGATCTTGCCGAATCCGCCGGTCGCGAAGACGATCGACTTGCCCTGGAAGATGTGCAGGTCGCCGGTGGCGAGCTCGTAAGCCACGACCGCCGAGGGGCGCTTCACGCCGTCGACCTCGACCATGACCAGGTCGAGCACGTAGTACTCGTTGAAGAAGTTGATGCCGTGCTTGACGCAGTTCTGGTACAAGGTCTGCAGAATCATGTGACCGGTGCGGTCTGCGGCATAGCAGGCCCGGCGAACCGGCGCCTTGCCGTGGTCACGCGTGTGACCACCGAAGCGGCGCTGGTCGATCTTGCCCTCAGGGGTGCGGTTGAAAGGCAGACCCATGTTCTCGAGGTCGTAGACCGCGTCGATGGCTTCTTTCGCCAGAATCTCGGCGGCATCCTGATCGACCAGATAGTCACCGCCTTTCACGGTGTCGAAGGTGTGCCACTCCCAGTTGTCTTCTTCGACGTTGGCGAGGGCTGCAGCCATTCCGCCCTGCGCCGCACCGGTGTGCGAGCGCGTGGGGTAGAGCTTCGAGATGACGGCGGTGCGAGCCTTGGGCCCGGCCTCGATAGCTGCGCGCATTCCCGCGCCGCCCGCGCCGACGATGACAACGTCGTGCTGGTGATAGGTCACGCCATCGACGACGGTGCCGTCTGCATAGTCAGTCACTGAATTGGGTTCCTTGCGGTTGTGAAAAGGTGCTTAGTTCACCGGGCAGAAGGTCAGAGCCTGATCTGCGGGAATGAAGGTGTTGCAGGGGTCGAAGGTGAAGACCACCAGCGTTCCGAGAACAATGAGAATGATGGCCGCGGCGGCGATGCCGATCAGCAGAACTCGGCGAACCGTGCGGTGCGATGCGTAGTCGTTCACGATGGTGCGCATACCGTTCGAGCCGTGGATCATGGCGAGCCAGAGCATGACAACATCCCACCACTGCCAGAACGGCGTGGCGTACTTGCCGGCGACGAAGGCGAAGTCGATCTCTTTGATGCCTTCACCCAGAACCAAGTTCACGAAGAGATGACCGAAAATGAGGATGAGCAGCAGCACGCCAGAGAGGCGCATGTACAGCCAGCCCCACTTCTCCCAGTTGACCCGGCCTTTGCTTGAGCGTTCCCGCGGCGTACGGGGTGCCTCGATGATCGTCGACATTACTGCGGCTCCGTGAAGACGTTGTGCAAGTGAATGGGTGCGAACCCTGCGGTGCCGATCACCCAGAGGGCGATGACGATCCAGAACATCAGGCGCTGGTACTTCGCGCCCTTGCTCCAGAAGTCGATCAAGATGATGCGAATGCCGTTGAACGCGTGGAACATTATGGCGATGACCAGTGCGGTCTCACCGAGCCCCATGATCGGGTTCTTATAGGTGCTCATGACCGCGTCGTAGGCCTGGGGGCTGACCCTGATCATTGCTGTGTCGAGAACGTGCACCAGCAAGAAGAAGTAGATGGAGACACCGGTGATGCGGTGCAGTACCCACGACCACATACCCGTGTTACCGCGGTACAGCGTTCCCGCTGGCCGTTTCGACGAGCTTCTTGCGGTGGTGAGTGTCGATGCCGCTTCATTGGGCACGAGCAACCCCCTTTGGTTCGGTATGGGTTTGCAGCCTGACACAGAAGCGCTGTGCCCGGTGCGAAATCTTTTTCAGCATAATGTTCGCATCGTGAAATGTCTTGTAAGGCAACCCTTACCACATCACGGGCTGTGCTTACTGAATTCGGGCCCGAGCCGCCCGTTTCGCTTCCAGTGTAGGCACGTTCAGCACCGACTCGTAGTGCTTGACGAGCTCACCGCAGACACTCGCCCAGGTGCGCCCGAGCACCTGCCTGCGCCCGGCCTCTCCCATTCGCCGGCGCAGCGTCGGGCTCGCAACGAGATCGGCGACGAGATCGCGCATTTCCCGAGGGTCGTTCGGGTCGAAGAGGTAGCCGGTCTCGCCGTCTGAAACCAGGTCGATGGGGCCTCCCGCGCGGGGTGCGATCACGGGCAGCCCGCTCGCGTGCGCCTCTTGCAGAGTCTGGCCGAACGTTTCTTCGGCGCCGGTGTGTAAGAAGAGGTCGAAACTGCCGTACGCCGCCGAGAGGTCTTCGCCGCCGAGCCGGCCGAGAAAGGTGATGGGCATGCCCTTGCTCAGTGCGGTGATCTGCCCGAGCGCGGGCCCGTCTCCTACGACGGCGAGGTGGATGCCCGGCATCCCCCGAAGGGCAGCAACGCGCTCGAGCTGCTTCTCTGGCGCGATGCGCCCCACGTATCCCACCACCACCTCGCCCCGGGGGCTGAGCCGCGAACGTAACGCGGCGGCCTCGGGCAGTGTTCGGTTGTTCGGGTGAAAGGCAGCGAGATCGACGCCTCGAGCCCAGTGGCGAAGGTGCTTGACGCCGAGCTTCTGCAGATCATCCATCGACGCCGTCGACGGAACGAGAGTGAGCGTCGCGCCGTCGTGCACCCATTTCACGAAACGCCAGGCGAGCTTCGTGGCGGGCCCGAGGTGGTTTCGGCGAGCATACCCGGCGACGTCGGTCTGAAAAACGGCGACCGAGGGCACTCCGAGCCGGTTGGCCGAGGCGATGCCCTGCGCACCGAGCATGAAAGGGGAGGCCGCGTGCACCACGTCGGGGGCGAAGTCGGCGAGCAGGCGCAGCACCTGCAGGTTCGGCAGCCCGACCGGAAACTCTCGGTAGGCGAAGGCCGCGACCTGATGAACCGCGAAACCACGGTAGTGACTCGGGGCGTGAGCGGCTGGGCAGATGACGATGGCCTCGTGGCCGTTCTCTCGCAGGTGATCGAGCACCTTGCAGACGCTGTTGGTGACTCCGTTGACGGTGGGCAGAAAGCTTTCGGTGACAATCGCAACCCTCATGGTCAAACGCTAAGAAACCCCCATGAACGAAGGGTGACGTGCCTCTGTCGAGGGGCATAACGGTGTGCACATATAAGGTAGGTCGCATGCCCAACGACAACGATCTGCTCGACCGTTATTACAGTGTGATTCCCGCCGGCGGCATCGGTTCTCGCCTCTGGCCGTTGTCGCGAGCGGATGCCCCCAAGTTCTTGCACGACCTGAGTGGCTCGGGTCAGAGCCTTCTTCGTGACACGTGGGACAGGCTGGCCCCGCTGGCCGGCGAACAGCGCATCATGGTGGTCACTGGGCGCGCGCACCGTGCCGCCGTCGAGAAGCAGCTGCCCGCACTGCAAGACGCGAACGTGGTGCTCGAGAGTGAGCCGCGCGAGTCGACGGCGGCCATCGGGCTCGCCGCCGCCATTCTCGAGCGTCGCCAGCCGGGTGTCATCGTTGGTTCGTTCGCGGCCGATCACGTGATCGGTGAGCCGGAGCGCTTTCGGCAGACCGTTCGGCAGGCCATGGTCACCGCCGACGCGGGGTTCATCACCACCATCGGCATCATGCCCACCGAGCCCTCCATCGGCTTCGGCTACATTCACGCCGTGAAGCCGCTCGGTGTCGAGGGTGCTCCCGACGCCTGCTTCGTCGACACGTTCGTCGAGAAGCCCGATCTGCCCACCGCCGAGAAGTACCTGGCTGCAGGTAACTACATGTGGAACGCGGGCATGTTCATCTCGCGCGCCGATGTGCTGCTCGAGCAGATCGGCCGCTCGCGCCCCGAGCTGCTCGCCGGCCTGCTCGAACTCGCCGAGGCATGGGACACCCCGCGTCGCGGCGCCGTCGTCGACCAGGTCTGGCCCGACCTCGAGAAGATCGCCATCGACTACACCGTGGCCGAGCCGAGTGCGCTCGAAGGCAAGCTCGCAGTGGTTCCCGGCACCTTCAGCTGGGACGACGTGGGTGACTTCGCCTCCATCGCCAAGCTGCACTCGGGCGGCCGCAAGTCAGAGCTCGCCATACTCGGCAAGAACGCGCGCATCCTCTCCGATTCGTCGAGCGGGGTCGTGGTGTCGCACAGCAACCGCGTGATCAGCCTCATCGGGGTCGAAGACATCGTGGTGGTCGACACTCCCGACGCGCTGCTGGTGACGACGAGCGCGCACGCTCAGCGAGTGAAGGCGGTTGTGGATGCTCTGCGGCTCTCGGGATCGGGCGACGTACTGTAGCCGATCAGCCACGCGGAAAAGCGGCAACCTGTGAGGAATTTTTGCGTGGACATTTCGGTGAGATTTCGCTGGCATCCCGGGTTTGTAACGCTTGGGCTGCAAAGCGAAATTGGTGCACAAGAGAGTTCGTCATATTAGGTAACGTGTACTTCCACAGCACCTGACCCTCCTCGGGCAGGGCAGCACTTTGGAGGACATCTTGAGCATCACCAAACGTCGTGTCGCCTTCGGCGGCCTGGCCACGGTCGCCAGCCTGGCGCTTCTCGCCGGCTGCGCATCAGCCCCCACCGCATCGACCGCGACTCCCACGGCCACCGCCGTCGCCGGCTTCAAGCCGTGCATGGTCTCAGACCTCGGCGGTTTCGATGACAAGTCGTTCAACCAGCTGGGCTACGAAGGTCTGCAGACCGCCTCTGCTGCTCTCGGCGTCAAGGCCATCACCGTTCAGTCGAACGCTGAGACCGACTACGCGCCGAACATCGACAGTCTCATCTCGCAGAACTGCTCGCTCATCATCACGGTAGGCTTCGCCCTTTCGGCGGCCACTGTCACTGCAGCGCTTGCAAACCCCACCGTCGACTTCGCCATCATCGACGACGCGGCCGACAACAACTTCGACGGCAAGACCGACGCGCCGAACATCAAGCCGATTCTCTTCAACACGGCTCAGGCCGCGTTCCTCGCCGGGTACGCCTCGGCCGACTACTCGAAGGCCGGCAAGGTCGCCACCTACGGCGGAATGAACTACCCCACCGTCACCATCTTCATGGATGGCTTCGCGCAGGGCGTCGACTACTACAACGCACAGAAGTCGAAGTCGGTTCAGGTTCTCGGTTACGACGAGAAGAACCCTGACGCGGCAACGTTCACGGGTGGCTTCGAGGCCAACGACACCGCCAAGACCACGGCGCAGAACTTCATCGACCAGGGTGCAGACGTTCTGCTGCCCGTCGGTGGGCCCATCTTCCAGAGCGCTGGCGCAGCCATCACCGACTCGGGTAAAGATGTCGCGCTGCTCGGTGCCGACGCCGACGTGTACAACACGTTCCCCACCTACGACAGCCTCTACTTCACCTCGGTGGAGAAGGGCATCGCTCAGGCGACGGCCGCCGTCGTGCAGAACGCCGGCACCGCAACCACGTTCGACACCACCACGTACATCGGTGACCTGTCGAACGACGGCGTCGGTATCGCTCCGTTCCACAACTTCCAGAGCAAGGTCGACAGCGGTCTGCAGGGCGAGCTCGACACCATCAAGGCGGGCATCATTTCGGGTTCCATCCCGGTGAAGTCGTACCTCACGCCGACGAAGTAGCGGCAGCTGATGCGGAGGCTGTAGGCATTCCGCGCCAACACGCATAGCACGAGACCGGGGGGCCAGGGCAACTGGCTCCCCGGTCTCGTTGAACGCCCACCCCCTGAGTAGATTGACTCTATGAAGCTCGAATTGCGCGGCATCACTAAGCGTTTCGGGTCGCTCGTTGCGAACGACCACATCGACCTTGTCGTGAAGCCCGGTGAGATCCATGCCCTTCTCGGTGAGAACGGTGCGGGTAAGTCCACCCTGATGAATGTTCTGTACGGCCTCTATCAGGCCGACGAAGGCGAAATTCTCCTCGACGATGAGGTGCAGCATTTCGCCGGCCCGGGTGACGCCATGAATTCGGGAATCGGCATGGTGCATCAGCACTTCATGCTGATTCCGGTGTTCACTGTGGCTGAGAACGTGATGCTCGGTCACGAGCAGACGAAGGGCCTCGGGCGCCTCGATTTGGCGGCGGCTCGCGCGAAGGTGCGCGAGATCGGCTCGCAGTTCGGGTTCGACGTCGATCCGGATGCGCTGGTCGAAGACCTGCCGGTGGGTGTGCAGCAGCGGGTCGAGATCATCAAGGCCCTGTCGCGCAATGCCAAGGTGCTGGTGTTCGACGAGCCGACTGCCGTGTTGACTCCGCAAGAGACCGACGAACTCATGGTCATCATGGGGCAGTTGCGCGACGCCGGTACCTCGATCGTGTTCATCACCCACAAGCTGCGCGAAGTGCGGGAGATAGCCGACCGCATCACGATCATCCGCCTCGGCAAGGTCGTCGGCGAGGCCGAACCCACCGCCACCAACGCCGAACTGGCGTCGCTCATGGTGGGCCGCTCGGTCGAGCTGACCGTGCACAAAGAACACGCGAATCCCGGTGAAGCAGCACTTGTGGTCAAGAACCTCTCGGTGGTCGACGCCGTCGGTCAGCTCGTGGTCAACTCGGTGTCGTTCGAGGTGCACCGCGGCGAGATTCTCGCAATCGCGGGCGTGCAGGGCAATGGGCAGACCGAGCTCTCGGAGGCGATCATCGGGCTGCAAGAACGGGTGCTCGGCTCGATCACCCTCGACGGCCAGTCGCTCGTGGGTTTGAGTGTGCAGAAGGTGCTCGACGCGGGTGTCGGGTTCGTACCCGAAGACCGCAACGTCGACGGGTTGGTGGGGGAGTTCACCATCGCCGAGAATCTGATGCTCGATCGCTCGAGCAACGCGCCGTTCGTCAAGCGCGGGTCACTGCAGCTGAGCTACCTGAGCACGTTCGCAACCGAGAAGTCGAAGGAGTTCGATGTGCGTTCGCAGGGCATCCAGACCCCCGTCGGCAAACTCTCGGGCGGCAACCAGCAGAAGGTGGTGCTGGCGCGTGAACTGAGCCGCGAGCTTCGGCTGTTTCTGGCGGCGCAACCCACCCGAGGCATCGACGTGGGGTCGATCGAGTTCGTGCACAAGCGCATCGTCGAGACGCGAGACGCCGGGGTTCCGGTGATCGTGGTGTCGACCGAACTCGACGAGGTGACCGCGCTCGCCGACCGTATCGCGGTGATGTACCGCGGCAGCATCGTCGGCATCGTGCCGGGCAACACGTCTCGCGACGTGCTCGGGCTCATGATGACCGGCGAGGTTCCCCACGTGATCACCACGACAGACGACAGTGAAGGAGTTCTGCTGTGAGCGATAGTGCACTCGCGTCGCCGACGCCCGCAGCATCATCAGGGGCCGCCCCGACGCCAGGGGCCGAGATTCCACCGGCCCCCAAGTCGAACCAGGTGCTGCGAGACATCATGGGTGGCAGTGTCGTCATCTCGATTCTCGCCGTGCTGCTGGCCTTGGTGGTCGGCGGAATCTTGATCGCCCTGACCGATGAGAACGTTCAGGCTGCCTCGGGTTACTTCTTCTCGCGGCCGGGCGACACGATCAACGCCATCTGGGTTTCGGTGTCGGGCGCCTATGGCGCTCTGTTCCAAGGGGCGATCTACAACTTCGGCGGCAACACGTTCGTCAAGCAGATCAAACCGATCACCGACACGTTGACGTTCGCGACCCCGCTGATCGTGGCGGGCCTCGGCGTGGGGCTGGCGTTTCGCGCCGGCATGTTCAACATCGGCGGCCAAGGGCAGATGCTGATCGCTGCGGCCTGCTCGGGGTGGGTTGCTTACTCGTTTCCGCTGCCGTACGGCATCCACCTCATCGTGGCGGTGCTCGCGGGGGTCGTGGGCGGTGCGGTCTGGGGCGGCATCGTCGGTGTCTTGAAGGCTCGAACCGGGGCGCATGAGGTCATCGTCACCATCATGCTGAACTACATCGCGGTCTATCTGATCTCGTATCTGCTTCGCACACCGGGCGCGCTGCAGGCTCCGGGGTCGAGCAACCCGAAGACGCCGGCCGACCTGCCGACCGCGGTCTACCCCGATCTGTTGGGCGGCGATTTCAATCTCCATGCCGGTCTGCTGGTCTCGATTGCCGCCACGGTGTTCGTGTGGTGGTTGCTGACGCGCTCGAGCCTCGGCTTCAAGTTCCGGGCCGTCGGGGTGAACCCGAACGCCGCGCGCGTCGCTGGCATCAACGTGAAGCGCAGCTACATCTACGTCATGCTGCTTTCGGGCGGACTCGTGGGGCTCGCGGGCGTGGCTCAGGTGCTTGGCACCGTGACATCGGGCTTCAGCTCGGGAATCGACGCCGGCATCGGGTTCGACGCCATCACGGTGGCGCTGCTCGGGCGCTCGAAGCCGTGGGGCATCTTCGTGGCGGGCATCCTCTTCGGCGCATTCAAGGCCGGCGGGTTCGCCATGCAGGCGGGCCAGGGCATCCCGGTCGACATCGTGCTTGTGGTGCAGTCGCTGATTGTGCTGTTCATTGCCGCGCCGCCGTTGGTGCGCGCGGTGTTCCGGCTGCCGACGCCGGGGGTGGCGAAAAAGCCCAAGCCGCCCAAGGCGAGTACATCATCGCCTGTGGCTGCGTCGACCGGCGAGGCGGTGGTGGCAAAATGAGCGACCTCAATTCGACGGGAATCGACACCGGAGTGCCGAACGTAACGCAGACTCTCGATTCGTCAGGGCCGCCGACCGCCACCCAGCACGAGCGGCCCGACAGCTCGAACGGCCTCGAGAAGACCGTCGTCACGAGCTGGAAGGCGCCGATCGCCTTTCTGGCCTTCACGATCATCGCGCTTGTGCTGTTCGTCATTCTCGGGCGAGACGGGTCGTCGACCTTCACGCTTTCGGCCGATAACGACCTGATTCAACTGCCCGATGTCACGGTTCCGGCGCGGGTGACCGGCATCGTGATCACGGTGCTCCTGGCGCTGCTCACGGTCTTCGCCTACCTTCGGGTGCGCTCTGACCGGCGGGTTCCGCTCTGGGCGTCTGCGCTTCTGGGCGTGCTGTTTCTGATCGCGTTTCTCACCTGGGTGGATGCGGGTGCCTCGCTTCCGGTGCAGGTGCCGGGCCTTCTCGTGGGAACCGTTTCGCTCTCAGTACCGCTGATCTTCGGCGCGCTGGGCGGCGTCATCTCTGAACGCGTCGGCGTGGTGAACGTTGCCATCGAGGGTCAGCTGCTCGGCGGTGCCTTCGTCGCGGCGGTGGTCGCCTCGATCACCGGACAACCTCTGCTCGGGCTCGGCGCGGCAGCCATCGCAGGTGCGGCGGTCTCGTTCGTGCTCGCGGCCTTCGCGATCAAGTACCTCGTCGACCAGGTGATCGTGGGCGTCGTGCTGAACGTGCTGGTGATCGGGCTGACGAACTTCTTGTACTCGCAGGTGCTCTCGAAGAACGCCGAGCTGCTGAACTCGCCGCCTCGGTTCGACCGCATCAACATTCCGATTCTGTCGGAGATACCGATCATCGGGCCAACCCTGTTTCGGCAGACGATCATCGTGTACCTGATGTACATCGCCGTCGCCGCCGTGTACTTCGCGTTGTTCCACACGAAGTGGGGGCTGCGCGTGCGGGCTGTGGGCGAGCATCCACAGGCCGCCGACACCGTGGGCATCAACGTCAACGGCACCCGGTTCTGGAACGTGCTGCTGGCCGGTGCGATCACCGGGCTGGGAGGGGCGTACTTCACCCTGGGATCGGTCGGTGCGTTCAATAAAGAGATGACGGCTGGCGCCGGTTATATCGCGCTGGCGGCGGTGATCTTCGGGCAGTGGGATCCGATCAGGGCGACGCTCGCCGCACTCTTGTTCGGTTTCGCGTCGAACCTGCAGAATGCGCTCGGCATCATCGGGTCGCCCGTGCCGAGCGAGTTCATGCTCATGCTGCCGTACCTGCTCACGATCTTCGCCGTGGCCGGTCTCGTCGGCCGCTCTCGCGGCCCAGCGGCCTCCGGGCGCCCCTACATAAAATCCTGACCCTAACCCTGCCTCCCCTCGACCTCGCATCATGGATCACAAAAACGATTGAGGAGCTCACGTGAAAAGTTCTGATGTGGATTGGGATGACCTGCGGGAGGTGGCGCTGCAGGCCATGAGGCATGCGTACGTGCCGTACTCGAAGTTTCCGGTGGGGGTGGCCGCGATCGTCGACGACGGGCGGGTGATCTCGGGGTGCAACGTCGAGAACGCGTCGTACGGGCTGACGCTCTGCGCCGAGTGTGCGCTGGTGTCGTCGTTACACATGACAGGCGGCGGCAAGCTCGTGGCGTTCACCTGTGTCGACGGGCAAGGCGGGGCGTTGATGCCGTGCGGTCGCTGTCGGCAGTTGCTCTACGAACACTCGGCCGAAGGGATGCTCCTCGAAACTGTTTCGGGCATTCGCACCATCGACGAGGTGCTGCCCGACGCGTTCGGGCCGCGCACGCTGGTGGCGTACTCGGAGGCGACCGGTGTGGAGCCCGAAGGCCCCGAAGAGATCCGTGAAGAGCGGGCCGAGCGCGAGCTCGCCGAAGGAGAATCTGCGTCATGACCACCGAAGCGCACGACATTGTCGACCTCATTCGCACCAAGCGCGACAAGGGGCTGCTCACCACGTCTCAGATCGACTGGATGATCGATGCCTACACCCGCGGGTACGTCGAAGACTCTCAGATGTCAGCCATGGCGATGGCCATTCTGCTGAACGGTATGGAACGACGCGAGATTCGCGATCTCACGCTCGCCATGATCGCCAGTGGCGAGACCATGAGCTTCGATGGGCTCGGTAAAACGACGGTCGACAAGCACTCGACGGGCGGCGTCGGCGACAAGATCACGCTGCCGCTGATGCCATTGGTGGCGTCGTTCGGGGTCGCTGTTCCGCAACTGTCGGGGCGGGGGCTGGGTCACACCGGCGGCACGCTCGACAAGCTCGAGAGCATCCCGGGCTGGCGTGCGGAGATCACGAATGAGGAGATGTTCGCGCAACTTCGTGATGTGGGCGGCGTGATCTGCGCGGCCGGCGGCGGGCTCGCGCCGGCCGACAAGAAGCTCTACGCGCTGCGCGACACCACGGGAACGGTCGAGGCGATTCCGCTCATCGCGTCGTCGATCATGAGCAAGAAGATCGCCGAGGGCACTCAGGCTCTGGTGCTCGATGTGAAGTTCGGCTCGGGCGCGTTCATGCAAGACATCGCTCTGTCGCGCGAACTGGCGCAGACGATGGTCGATCTCGGTAACGACGCCGGCGTTCGCACGTCGGCGCTGCTCACCGACATGCACCGTCCGCTCGGGCTCGCGATCGGCAACGCGAACGAGGTGCGTGAGTCGGTGGAGGTGCTGGCTGGTGGGGGGCCTGCCGACATCATCGAGCTCACGTTGGCGCTCGCTCGCGAGATGCTCACGCAGGCCGGGCATCCCGATGCCGACGTTGAAGGCGCGCTGGCCTCGGGTCGGGCGATGGACACCTGGCGCGCCGTGATTCGAGCCCAAGGCGGCGACCCGGATGCCGCGCTACCTGTCGCCCGCGAAACCCACACGGTGTACGCCGACGCCTCGGGCGTTCTGCTCGAGCAGCTCGCGTTGCCGTTCGGTATTGCGGCGTGGCGGCTCGGCGCGGGGCGGGCACGGGCATCCGACCCCGTGCAGCACGCGGCCGGAATCGACCTGCACGTGAAGGCCGGCGAGGCCGTCACTGCGGGGCAGCCCCTCTTCACCCTCAGCGCTGACGAGCCCGCCCGCTTCGAGCGAGCCCTCGAAGCGCTCGACGGCGCCTACGCCATCGGCCCCGCCGCCGAATACACGGCGCGTGGGCCGCTGGTCGCCGAACGCATCGGCTAGCCGCTGCGCTACTCGCGCTCGGCCTCCCGCGTCACACGCGTGGGTTGCGCAGAAGCACCTTCGCGGCGCGGTGGAGGTGCCTTTGCGCAACCTGCGCGGGGGGTGGTTTGTGCGGAAGTGCTCTCGCGTTAGGGGGTGGGGTCGCCGATGCGTTCGAGGGCGTCGACGATGAGGGCCCAGAAACGTGGATGATCGAGGGCGGTGGCGACCTGGGTCGTGCAGTCTGAGGGTGCCGGCGCTCTGAAGTCGGCCACGGTCATCCCGAGCGTGAGCGTGCCGGTGAGTTCGACGTCGAGTGGAGTTTTGCGTACGGTCATGACGCTCGGGTCGATGACATAGGCGACCGCGCAGGGGTCGTGCACGGGCGGGTAGTCGAACCCCTGGTGCTCGCGATAGGTCTCGCCGAAGAACTCGAGCAGCTCGCCAACGAATCGGGCTGGCGCGGTGCCGACCGCCTCGATCGCCGCGGCCACCTCGGGCGTCGCCAGGGCCTGATGCGTCAGATCGAGGCCGACCATGGTGAGCGGCCACGTCTCGTTGAAGACGATGTGGGCGGCCTCCGGGTCGATGATGATGTTGAATTCGCTGGTGGCGCTCCAGTTTCCGCCGGCGTAGGCGCCGCCCATCAGCACGACCTCCCGCACGCGCGAGGCGATGCGCGGCTCTTTACGCACGGCCATGGCGATGTTCGTGAGCCCGCCGGTGGGAACGAGGGTGATCTCGCCGGGCTCGTGCGCCATTACGGTGTCGATGATGAGATCGACGGCGTGCCTGGGGTCGAGCTCGAGGGTCGGTTCGGGAAGCACCGGGCCGTCGAGACCTGAGTCGCCGTGGATGGCGCCCGCTACTTCTGCGGCGCGAACGAGCGGGCGCGAGCATCCTGCAGCGAACGGCACACCGGTGATGCCCGCAACGCGTGCCACCGAGAGGGCGTTTCGCGTCACCTTCTCGAGCGTCTGATTGCCGACCACTGTTGTCACGGCTACGAGTTCGATGTCGGGGTTGCCGTGGGCGAGCAGCAGGGCGATCGCGTCGTCATGGCCGGGGTCGCAGTCGAGAATGATTTTTCGGGGCATAGTGTTAGCGTATATGAAACTGACATTCACCTATGAAATACTCTGGTCATGAGTACACAGGTGAATGACGACTCCGCGCTGGTCGAGCGGGCGGCACGGCGTCTCGAATGGATCCGCTCGCGCATGCCGCTGCTCGCGGGGGCTCGTGAGCACTTCGCCCAGACGCAGCCGTTCGCGGGTCACACCATCGGAATGTCGCTGCACCTCGAACCGAAGACGGCGATTCTGGTCGAAACGCTCGCGGCGGGCGGGGCCACGGTGGTGGGCACCGGCAACCATGGGTCGACTCAAGACGATATCGCCGCGTTTCTGCGCAGTCAGGGGCTGACGATATTCGGGCGCCGTGATGACACGCTCGAGCAGCACCACGAGAATGTGGCGGCCGTGCTCGATGCGCGGCCGAGCATCCTGCTCGACAACGGGGCCGACCTGGCAGCGGGAGTCATCGCGCGCGGTTCGGTGGCGGGTGTGGGTGGCGGTGAGTCTTCGGAGGGCTCAGCTGACCTCGGCGGCGCCGCGGTTCTCGGTGGCACCGAAGAGACCACCTCGGGCGCCAATCGATTGCGCGCCGAATTGGCCGGTCGCGTGCCGTTTCCGGTGATCGTCATCAACGACAGCGTGCTCAAGCAGATCGGCGAGAATCGGCATGCGGTGGGGCAGTCGGTGGTGGAGAGTTTCATGCGCATCACGAACCTGATGATTCCGGGCGCTCGGTTTGTCGTGGTGGGCTACGGCTGGTGCGGCCGGGGCGTGGCACAGTATCTGCGGTCATTGGGCGGCAAGGTGGCCATCGCCGAGATCGACGAATTGAAGGCCTTCGAGGCCGCGCTCGACGGCTATCGGGTCGATTCGGCCGTGGGTCTCGCTTCGTGGGCCGATGTCGTGATCACCGCGACAGGGCAGCCTGGCGTGGTGGGGCCGGAGGTGTTCGCCGAGCTGTCAGACGGAGTCGTTCTGGCCAATTGCGGGCACTTTCCGTGGGAGATCGACGTGCCAGCGCTCATGGCATCGGCGACCAAGGCGGTCGCGGTCGACGAGGCGATCGACCGAATCGAGCTGCCCGACGGCCGATCGGTGGTGCTCATCGCCCAGGGCCGCATGTTCAACCTCGCCGGCAGGGAGCCGAAGGGCAATTCGATTCAGTCGATGGATCTCGGGTTCATGCTGCAGGCCCTTTCGCTCGAACGAGTGGCGCTCGGCGCCGCGGGTCTCGTGGCGGGCGCGCAACCCGTTCCCGACGATATTGAACGCACCATTGCGCGCCGGCTGCTCGCGTCGATGGCTGCCTCGTTGTGAGCCCGGCCGGCCCCGTGGAACCTGCCGAAACCGCGAACCCTGCCGAAACCGCGAACCCTGCCGACACCGCGAACCCTGCCGACACCGCGCACCCGGCCGGCCCCGTGAGTTCGGCGCGCCCCGCGCCGCCCGAATACGCCGCCCCGGCGCTCGACAAGGCCCTCGACATTCTCGAGGTGCTGAGTTCTGCCGACGGTCCACTCAGCCAGGCCGACATCGCGGCTGCCGTGGGCCGAAGCGTCAGCCAGATCTTTCGGGTCTTGGCCACGCTCGAACGCCGCGGGTATCTGTATCGAGACGCGCAGTCGGGCCTGTATCTCCTGTCGACGCGGCTCTTCGACCTCGCGCACCGGCACGAACCGTTGCGTTCGCTCATCGCGGCAGCGCTGCCGGTGTTGCGCAGGCTGGCCGACGAAACGCGTTCGTCGTGCAACCTCAGCGTGTACGACGCCGACCGGATGCGCGTGGTGGCGCAAGTCGTGAGCCCGAGCGATTTCGGGTTTCAGGTTCGGGTCGGCGCCCTGTTCGAACTGGAGACGACCGCGTCGGGGCAGGTTCAGCTCGCGTTTCCGACCCCCGTGATGGCCGGCCGCGGCGCGGGAGCCGCTGCGGTTCGGGTCGAGGGTGGCGCCGCGGGGCGCGCCTCAACTGCTTCCTCAGTTGCTTCGCCAACGCTCGCCGAGATCGCCGTGCGCGGCCACCTCGTGAGACCCGATGCCCTGCAGCCGGGCATCACCGACATCGTGTATCCGGTGCTCGATGCGTCGGGAGAGGGCGCGGTCGCCGTGCTGACGGTGCCGTACGTGGCGACGAGCTTCAGTGAGCGGTCGGCCGAGTTCGTGGGGGAGCGGGCATCCTTCGCGGCCCGTGCGATAGCTGACAGTCTGCTCGGTACTGGGCGGCCGGGCACCAACTGACCTGGGCGGGGGTGGGGGCGTTCCGATAGATTGTGTGAGGCACAGCACCTGCGCCGCGATGAGGCAGCCCCGCCTCGCTTCTGGAGGAACACCGATGTCTGCCGCAGCCGAAGAGTACTTCTTGGCGTCAACCGATATCAGCATCAGCGGGCTGCCGAAGATCTCATTGCACGATCATCTCGACGGCGGGCCGCGGGCCGAGACCATCATCGAGCTGGCCGACGCTATCGGGCTCGAACTGCCGGCCGCGGGTGAGACCGCGCTCGCAGATTGGTTCGAGAACAGCGCCGATTCGGGCTCGCTCGTCTCGTACCTGAAGACGTTCGACGTCACGACGGCCGTCATGCAGACGCGCGAAGGCCTCAGCCGTGTCGCCCGCGAGTTCGTGCAAGACCTTGCGCTCGACGGCGTGATCTACGGCGAAGTGCGCTGGGCACCCGAGCAGCATCTCGGCACCGGGCTCAGCCTCGACGAGGTCGTCGACGCCGTGCAAGAGGGCATCGAGGCGGGCATCGACGACGCGCGCGCGGGCGGCTACGGGCCGGCCGGGCAGATCATTCGGGTCGGCCAGCTGGTCACCGCGATGCGGCATGCCGACCGCGGTCTCGAGATCGCCGAGCTGGCGGTTCGCCACCGTGAACGCGGAGTAGTGGGCTTCGACATCGCCGGTGCCGAACTCGGTTTTCCGGCAGGCAATCACCGCGCCGCGTTCGACTACCTCGCGCAGAACTTCTTTCCGGTCACCGTGCACGCAGGCGAGGCAGACGGGCTCGAGAGCATTCGCGGCGCGTTGTTCGACGGCCGTGCGCTGCGGCTCGGGCACGGGGTGCGGCTCGCCGAAGACATCACCATCGAACGGCAAGACGACGAGAACACGTATGTAACCCTCGGTCGCCTTTCGCAGTGGGTGAAAGACCGTGAGATCGCGCTAGAGCTGGCGCCCTCGTCGAACCTGCAGACGGGGGCGATTTCGGCCTGGGGAACAGACCTTTCCGAGCATCCATTCGACCTGCTCTACCAGTTGGGTTTCAAGGTGACCGTCAACACCGACAACCGCCTGATGAGCAACACGAGCATCAGCCGTGAGCTCGCCCTGCTCGCCGACGCGTTCGAGTACGACCTGTCAGACCTTGAAGTGTTTCAGCAGAACGCCGCCGCGGCCACGTTCTTACCCCTCGAAGACCGTGAAGAGCTCGCAGAGATCATCTCTGAGGGCTTCGAAGACGCGTAAGCAGGTAGCAGGATGCTCGACCTTCCCGACGCAGCGATACTGTTGCACGCCTCAGCTGCCGACTGGCGAGGTGCCGTGCTGTTGGCAGGCACCGCGCTTGAGGCCGCGGGCTGTGTCACGGCGGAGTACGGCCCGCGCATGGTCGCCATGGTCGAGCAGTTCGGCGCGTACATCGTCATCGCTCCGGGGCTCGCGCTCGCTCATGCTCGGCCCGGAGATGACGTGCTGAAGGCAGGAATGTCGGTCGTGACGCTGGCCGAGCCGGTGGTGTTCGGGCATCCGTACAACGACCCGGTGTCGGTGGTGCTGGGGCTCGCGGTGCTGACGGCTGATGAGCACGTCGGTGAGATCGCAGAGCTGGCGAACGTGTTCAACGATCAGAGTGTGATCGAGCGCATCGCGGCGGCGACGAGTGCGGCCGGCGTGCGTGCGGCGCTGGGCGCTGCGCGGTGAGTGGTGTGGGTGCGGTGAATGCCGTCAGTGCGGCGAGTGCGTTGTGTAGTGCGACGGCGGCCGTATGAAGATCGTGGCGATCTGCGGGGCGGGGGTAGGAACCTCCGGAATTCTCAAGGTGAACGCCGAACGCGCGCTAGCGCGGCTCGACATTGAGGCAGACGTCACTGCGGCCGACCTGGCGAGCGTGGCGGTTGCGGCAGCGGATGCCCAGGTGATTCTGACCTCGCCGGAGTTCGTGTCGAAGCTCGGTGCGACGAACGCCGACGTGATCGTGGTGCAGAACTACTTCGACGTCGACGAGCTGGTGGCGAAGCTCGAGGCGGCGCTCGGCTAGCTCGCCAGGTTGCAGGAGCTAGTGGGCGGCGCGCTGAGCCGTCGCGTAGTCGGCCTCGATGTGGGCGGCGGTGGCGCGCAGCGAGGGCAGAGCTGCGGCGCGCAAGGAGGCGCTCGTGCCGGAGGACGCGGCCGTCGACACGTTTATGGCCGCGATAACACTGCCGGCGGCGTTGTGGATGGGCGCTGCGATCGACCGCAGGCCCGGTTCGAGCTCTTGGTCGGCCAGGGCCCAGCCCTGCTCGCGCACGCGGTCGAGTTCGGCGATCAACGCGCTCTCTGATACAACAGTGCGTTTCGTGAGAGCTTGCAGCTTCACATCGTGCAGGTACAGCGCGAGTTCGTCTGGTGTCAAACCCGCCAGCAGAACCCGGCCCATCGACGTGGCGTAGGCGGGCAGCCGTGTGCCGAGATTGATTCCGACACTCATGATTCGATGCGTCGGCACGCGCACGATGTAAACGATGTCTGAGCCGTCGAGAATGGCGGCAGAGGTCGATTCGCCGATCGCGTGCGACAGCTCTTCGAGTTGCGGTTGCGCGATTTCGGGCAGCGTGATGCCCGAAAGGTAACTGAAGCCCAGCTCGAGCACTTGCGCCGTGAGTGCGAAGGTCTTGCCGTCGGTTCGCACGTAGCCCAGCTCTATCAGTGTCATCAAGAACCGCCGTGTGGTGGCCCGGGTGAGACCCGTTGCACGAGCGATGTCGCTGAGGGTCATGAGCGGGTTGTCGTGGCCGAAGACACGGATGACCGACAGCCCCCGCGCGAGCGACTGCACGAACCCGCTGCTGGGGCCAGGCAGCTCGGCAGTGACGATCTCGCTGCCGGGGCTGGCCGACTCGGTGCTCGCCGCGCCCGCGTCAGGTGGCTCGGTAGCGCCAAGCGCGTCGGTCGCGTCGATCACGTCGCTCACGCGACCAGCTCGCGCATTCCGGTCTCGAGCGCCTGCAGCCGTGTGGCCACCGACTTCTTGCGCTTTTTGACCGAGCCCTCGGTGCTCGACACGTCGATGTACACCTTGAGCTTGGGTTCGGTGCCGCTCGGGCGAACCATGATGCGCGAGCCGTCTGAGGTGCGTATGCGAAGAATGTCGCTGGCGGGAAGCTCAGCGGAGCCGGCCGACAGATCGTCGATGCTTGCTACCGTGAGCCCACCGATCAATCGGGGTGGCGTTCGACGCAACGACGCCATGATCTCGTCGATTCGGGCCAGATCGGTGACCCGAAGCGAGATCTGAGCCGAATCGAAGTGGCCGAACTTCTCGCTGAATCGGTCGAGCTGGTCGGCGATGGTGTACCCGTCGACTGCGAGGTCGCTGGCGAGCGAAAGAAAAGCGACCGCGGCAGAGATTCCGTCTTTGTCGCGCAGCGTGGTGGGGTTCACAAGGTAGCCGAGTGCTTCTTCGTAGCCGAAGATCAATCCGGGCACACGCGACACCCACTTGAAGCCGGTAAGCGTCTCGCGAAAACGGAGCCCGTACGCTGCAGCGACTGCGGCGAGTGCCGGCGAGGAGACTACGGAGCACGCGAGCGTCGGTGGGGCATCCGCGCTAGTCGCGCTGCCTCGAGCGGCCGCCTCGGCGGCTCGCCAGCCGAGCAGCGCGCCCACCTGGTTGCCCGTGAGGCGGCGATACCCCGACGCGCTAGAGGCGTCGGGAATGGCGATGGCCAGCCGGTCGGCGTCGGGGTCGTTCGCCATGATGAGCTGTGCGCCGGCCGACCGCGCGGTTTCGTACGCGAGGTCGAGCGCGCCCGGCTCTTCGGGGTTCGGAAAAGCGACGGTGGGAAAGCGCGGGTCTGGCTGCAACTGTGCCGTCACCACGTCGGGTTCGATGAATCCGGCCGCGCCGAGTACTCGACTGAACGTGTGCCAGCCCACTCCGTGCATGGCCGTGTAGACCACCCGGGGTTGTGCGCCGATTTCGGCGGGCGGCAGCCAGCCCACGCGGGCGGTCTCGGTGATGTAGGCCTCGATGAGCGACTCGGGTGCCGTTTCGTAGTGAGTCGAGCGCGGCAGTTCAGTGACCTTCAGCGTGGTCGCCACGCGCACGATCTCGGCCTCGATCTCTTCGTCGGCCGGCGTAACGATCTGGGCGCCTTCGTCTGCGCCGCCGAGGTAGACCTTGTAGCCGTTGTCGTTCGGCGGGTTGTGTGACGCCGTCACCATGATGCCGGCACTCACGCCGAGGTGACGCACAGCAAAAGCCACCAGCGGGGTGGGCAGGAGACGCGGCAGCAAGACGGCACGGATGCCCGCCCCCGCCATCAGCTCGGCCGAATCCCGTGCGAACACGGCAGAGTTCTTGCGGCCGTCGTAGCCGATGACGACCGATGGTGTGACGCCCGGCTGCGCCTTCTGCACGAGGTACGCGGCGAGCCCTGCCGCCGCCTGACCGACCACCGCCCTGTTCATACGGGTCGGCCCAGCCGCGATCTCGCCGCGGAGGCCCGCTGTGCCGAACTTCAGACGCCCGTCGAACCGCTGCCGCAGCGTCTCGAGCGCCTGAGCGGCGGCCGAATCCGTGTGGGCAGCGGCAAGCGAGCCGGCGGCCGGCGCCTCGGCCGCAGCCGTGCCGCTGGCAGCCGCGTCGGCCGGAGCAGTGCCGCTCGCGGCCGCCTCGGTAGAGGTCGTGCCGCTGGCAGCCGTCTCGGCCGGAGCCGTGCCGCTCGCGGCCGCCTCGGCAGAGGTCCTGCCACTCGCCAGCACATCATCGATCAGTGCGCCGAGTTCGGCCCGCGTCTCATCGTCGGGGTCTTGCTCGCGCCAGGCTTGCGCGACGGCAAGTAGCGCCACATCGCTCTCGCCCGGCGCCGTTTTGCCCGCCGCGCTCTGCGCAGCCGCATCGCTCCCCGCTTCGTTGTTCACCGCTTTGTTGTTCACCGCTTTCATATTCACCGCTTTGATGTTCACAGAGCCGCCACGATGCGTGCGAGCAGGGCGCTGATGACGGGCTCGGCCGAGCGGCCGGCGTCGATAACCTCGACGTGTGATAGCGGGGTCGGTGAGATACCGGCGGCGAGGTTGGTGATGAGCGACATGCCCAGCACCTCCATACCGGCCTCGCGTGCCGCGATTGCCTCGAGGGCGGTCGACATGCCCACGATGTGGCCGCCGATGGTCTTCGCCATCTGCACTTCTGCGGGAGTTTCGTAGTGAGGCCCGCGAAACTGAACGTAGACGCCCTCGTCGAGCGAAGCATCCACTTCTCGTGCGATGCCGCGCAGACGCTTCGAATAGAGGTCGGTGAGGTCGATGAACGTGGCGCCCTCGAGCGGTGAGTTCGCGGTGAGGTTGATGTGGTCGCTGATCAGCACGGGTTGCCCTGGCGACCAGGTTTCGCGTATTCCGCCGGCGCCGTTGGTCAAGATCATGATGGATGCCCCCGCCGCAGCAGCGGTGCGAACACTGTGCACGACGCGGCGCACCCCGTGATTCTCGTAGTAGTGCGTTCGCGCCCCGATCACCAGCGCGTGCTTGCCGCCCGGCAGCCGCACCGACCGCAGCGAACCGACGTGCCCCACCACGGCCGGCGCACTGAACCCCACGATCTCGGTGGCCGGAATGGTGGCCACGGTCTCACCGATGAGGTCGGCGGCCTTCGCCCAGCCGCTGCCCAAGGTGAGAGCAATGTCGTGCTTGTCGATACCCGTTTTCTCGGCGATCTGGCCCGCGGCTTCGCGTGCGATATCGAACGGCGACAGGTCGGGCTGGTCGAGGGGATTCGTTACTTCAGAAGACATTACACCACTTTAGTTACCCCGAGCAGTGCTCATTCGGCCGATGCCGAAACCTGTGCAGTTTGGCCGCGAACCTCGGCCTGGGGAAGAATGGACGATATGGCCTATGAATTCGAGCGTAAGCAGAGAATCACCATTCTCGGTGGGGGCCCGGGTGGGTATGAAGCGGCCATCGCGGGTGCCCAGTTGGGTGCCGATGTGACCCTTGTCGAACGGGTCGGAGTGGGCGGCGCGGCCGTGCTGACCGACGTCGTTCCGTCGAAGACACTCATCTCTACTGCAGAAGCGGCCAGCGCCATCGGTGAGGCAGCCGATCTCGGTGTGCAGTTCTTCAGCCGCACCGACGCAGGGCGCCCCGTGCGACCCGACGTCGCCGTGAACATCGCGGCCGTGAACAAGCGACTGCTCGGCCTCGCTCGCCAGCAGTCTGAAGACATGAAGTCCACTCTCATTCGTTCGGGCGTGCGCATCGTGCAGGGTGAAGGCCGATTGGATGGCCGTGACGCCGTCATCGTCTCAACCGGTACGGGCCCCAACGGCATCGACTTCGACCGTATCGAGGGAGACACGACCGTCATCTCGGTCGGCGCGAGCCCGAGGCTCCTGACCAGCGCCATGCCCGACGGCGAACGCATCTTCACCTGGACTCAGCTCTACTCGCTCGAGGCGATTCCCGAGCACCTGATTGTGGTGGGGTCGGGCGTGACGGGCGCCGAGTTCGCTTCGGCCTATACGGCGCTCGGCTCGAAGGTCACCCTCATCTCGAGTCGCGACCAGGTTCTGCCCGGTGAAGACGCCGATGCAGCGGCCGTGATCGAGAACGTGTTTCGCCGCAACGGCATGACCGTGCTCAATAAGTCGCGGGCCGATTCGGTCGTTCGAACCGAGAACGGCGTCGTGGCCACCCTCTCCGACGGCCGCACGGTCGAGGGCTCGCACTGCCTCATGGCGGTCGGCGCGATTCCGAACACAGCGGGCATCGGTCTTGAAGAGGCGGGCGTTCAGCTCACCGAGTCAGGGCATATCCGGGTCAATCGGGTAGCGCGAACGAGCGTGCCGAGCATTTACGCGGCCGGTGACTGCACGACCTTCTTGCCACTCGCATCCGTTGCGTCGATGCAGGGCCGCACGGCGGTGTTTCACGCGATGGGCGATGCCGTGAATCCCACCGAGATTCGAAACGTCGCCTCGAACATCTTCACCCAGCCCGAGATCGCGACCGTGGGCTGGACTCAGCGGCAGATCGAAGAGGGCATCGCGCAGGGCGACATCTACAAACTGCCGCTGTCAGAGAACCCGCGCGCCAAGATGATGGGCATCAAAGACGGCTTCGTGAAGCTGTTCGCGCGCACGGGCTCGGGCACGGTCATCGGGGGTGTGGTCGTAGCGCCGAAGGCGAGCGAGCTGATCTTCTCGATCGCGCTCGCGGTGGAGCATCGCCTGACGGTCGACCAGCTCTCCCGCGCATTCTCGGTGTACCCGTCGCTGACGACGTCGATCACCGACGCTGCCCGGGCGATGCACATCGTTCTGTAGCGAGCTGGGCGAGCCCGGCGGGCTGGCTTCGCTGCCGACGTCGGGCCGACGCCGTGCAGCCCACGGGCCGACGCCGTGCCGCCCATCGCCGCCTAGCCGACGGTCAGCGAACTCAGCTCGGCGAGTTCGGCCAGCACCGCCGTCAGGCCGTCAGCATCGCGTGTTGTTCCGAAGACATAGCTGTCGGGGCGAACGAGGGCGGCCGAGCATCCATTCGCCTCGAACCAGCGGAGGTACCGACCATCGGCGTCGGTCAGTACGTGAACGCCAGGCTCTTCGGCCAGCAACGCCCGAGAGCGAGCCGCGTCGTCGCGTGAGGTGAGCACGAACACGTCGAGGCCGCCCCGTGCAGCGGCCGCCAGGTGCTCGTCGCCCAGAACACCCGCGTCAGTGGTCACGAGGTGAAAGCCCGTGCCGAACAGGTCGTCGAGCCGGTGCGGCGCCTGGTCGATCCCCGTCACGAAGCCCTGCGGAAACAGCACTCCAGTGCCGTGATCGCAACTCTCTGCTGAGAAGAACCCGTCGTCGTAGCCGGGAAAAGCGTAGGCGGCCGGCGCACCCGAGGTGGCGAGGGCTCTGAGCATCCACTCGTCACGTGCGCGCGCCAGCTCAGGGTCGCGAATGGTCTGCAACCGACCCATCTCGATCGCTTTGCGTGTGATCTTCTCCACGTGCGGTGCGCGCTCTTGCTGGTAGGTGTCGAGGATGCTCGGGGCGGCCCTGCCCGACAGCACGAGGTCGAGCTTCCACGCCAGATTGTTCGCATCCCGAATGCCGGAGCACATGCCCTGGCCGAGAAAGGGCGGCATTTCGTGGGCGGCGTCGCCGGCGAGCAGCACACGGCCGACTCGCCACTGCTGCGCCGAACGCGAGCGAAAGGTATAGGTCGCGATTCTCAGCGGCTCGGCGTCTTCGGGGGTCAACCACCGTGCCACTTTGTGCCAGACGTCAGCCTCGGTCAGCTCGTCGAACTCATTCGCGCCGTCGAGCATGAACGCGAACCGTTGGTGTTCGTCGTCGATGGAGAAGATCGAGACGGGCCCTGCCGGGTCGCCGAGCTGCAACGCCTGAGGCAACCCCTGCATGGGGTGCGTGAGCCGAAAATCGCAGACGAGCCACGGTTCGCGAAATCCATAGTCGTCGCTCTCGATGCCCAGAAGCTCTCGAATGGTGCTGTTGCCACCATCGCTGCCGACCACGTACTCAGCGTTGATGGTTTTCGGTCCGTCGGGAGTCTCGACGCTGAGACTCACATGGTCGTCATGCTGAACCAGGCCGGTGACGCGGTGCTCGTGCAAGATGTCGATGCCCGGCAACGACCGGCCGAGGGCGTCGAGCTGGTCTTCGAGCCAGGGCTGGTACACCATGTTGAACTCGGGCCAGCCCGAGATGCCCGACTCGGCGAAGATGTGCCGGTCGAGCAGATCGCCGGTGCCGTTGGTCCAGTCGTAGGTGAACACCGGCCGGGTGCCCGCCGCGATTGCGTCGCCCAGACCGAGCTTCTGCATGATTCGTTGCGTCTCGTCATCGAAGGTAGCGGCGCGCGGCAGGTTGTACAGGCCTGCGAAACGCTCGAGAACGGCGACGCGGTGGCCTGCCTGCGCGAGCAGCGGCGCCAGCACCATTCCAGTGGGCCCGTACCCCACAACGATCACATCGTACTCACGGGGGTCTGTTCTCTCGGTACTCATGAGAATGCTCCTCTCTTTGCCCGACGCTGGGCAATTCGGCTGGGCGGCGCAGGGCCGCACACCACCGTAACAATGCCGCAGTGGTAAAAGCAATGCAGAATGGTGAAATTGATCACTGTGCTGTCGACAAGGGCACTCGCCGCCCACGGAGTTATCCACAGGCGTTCGGCGACGTTTTAAACATGAGTTAGTCTCGTGTTATGTCGAGCCGAGGCTCTCGGCCAGAGAAGAAGGAGCATCATGATTTCGCGCACAACGAGGGCGTTAGCCGGCTCAGCCACGGCCATGGTGACGGTCATTGCGCTGATGTTCGGCGGTGCGCCACTCGTGGCAGCCGCGGCCCCGAGCGTCAACGATTGGTTCGGGGCGTTACCCACGGGCTCTGCGCCGAGTGCGGTCGTTGCGGCGGCAGATGGCAGCGTGTTCACTGCGAACAGCGGAACCGATTCGGTGTCGAAGCTGCTTCCAGACGGCTCAGTCGACCCTCTGTTCGACGGGGCGCTGCCGACCTTTTCGCTGCCACAGAGCATGGCTCAGGATGCCCGGGGCAGCCTCTACGTGACGAGCCTCACCCTGAGCGCCCTCTACAAACTCGACCCCGTGACGGGCAAGATCGACGACACGTTCACTCGCGCGCTGGGCTCGGCGCTCACTTCGCGACATCCCATCGCCGTGGCGACCGGCCCCAGCGGAAACGTTTTCACGCTGAACTCCGCCGACGAGACGGTCACCCAGATCTCGCCGCTCGGCATTGTGCTCGGCGAATACCGGTTGGCGGCAGGTGCAGAATCGCAATCTCTTCAGTTCGCTGACGACGGGCAGCTGTACATCGCCAATGCGGGCGATCACACGATTTCGAGAATTAGTTTCGACATGCACGGCGGCGCGAGCGTTGTCGACGACTGGGCAGATCTGCCGGCCGGTCTGCATCCGCTGGCACTTGCGTTCGATCACCACGGCTTCGCCTACTCGGTCAGTTTCGTGGGCGACACGGTGACGAAGGTCGATCTCGGCCTGCCGTCTGGGCTCAATGTGGTTTCGAATACGGTCACTCCCGGCTCGCGCCCATTCGCTCTCGCCAGCGATCTGCTCGGCAACGTCTACATCAGCGACGTCGGTACGAACTCGCTGTCGATGATTGCGATCGACGGGTCTGTGGCCGGGAAAGTAGCCACGCTCGGCTTGACGCCTTTCGCGCAATCGATGGCGGTCGATGGCACTGGTTCGGTGTATCTGGCCAATAGTGACACGAGCTCTGTTGCGCGGGTCGACGTGGCTCCCCGAATCACGTCGACGGCGGTCGCGGGGTCGGCGACGGTGGGTGTGGGCTACGACCAGACCGTTGCCGCTTCGGGGGTCGATGTGATCTCGTTCGTCGCCATCGGGGCGCTGCCGCCCGGTCTCTCGGTGAACCGGCTCACCGGAAAGCTCTCGGGCACGCCGGCAGGGCCGGGCGCGTTCGACTTCGACATCGTGGCGACGAACGTGGCGGGGTCGTCGGAGTGGCAGCACTCGACCATCGTGGTGTCGCTGCCCGCCGGAAGCACGGGGTGCTGGTTCTGGCCGGAGCCGTGCGGCCTCTGACCCGGCCGAGAGGAGTGAGCCGGCCGGGCCGCGCCCGCCGACGAGCTGCGCAGGTTGGTTCAGGCGTCGAGCAGGCCGCGAATGTCGTCTGTGCTGAGGGCGGTGCTGAAGGCGGCATCGTCGTCGAGTACCGCGTCGAAGAGTTGCGCCTTCTTCGCTTTCAGTGCCATCACCTTCTCTTCGATGGTGTCGCTGGCGACCAGGCGATACACGTTGACGCTCTTCTGCTGGCCGATGCGATGAGTTCTGTCGATGGCCTGCGATTCCGTCGCCGGGTTCCACCATGGGTCGAGCAAGAACACATAGTCGGCTTCGGTGAGATTCAGGCCGAACCCACCCGCCTTCAAGCTGATGAGAAAGACCGGTGCCGTGCCCGCCTTGAAATGAGCGATCACGTCGGCACGGCGTCTCGTCGAACCATCGAGGTAATCGAATTCGACACCCCGTTCGGTGAGCCGCTCTGCGGCTTTGCCGAGAAACGACGTGAACTGGCTGAAGACCAGCGCGCGATGACCTTCTGCGGCCACGTCTTCGATCTGCTCGAGAAGCGCGTCGAGCTTTGCCGACCCGAGACCGGCGTACTTTTCGTCGATCAGCGAGGCATCAAGGCTCAGCATGCGAAGCAGGGTGAGCGATCGAAAGACGATGAGCCGGTTTCGGTCGAGGTCGTCGATGAGCCCGAGGAGCTTTTGCCGCTCACGCTGAAAGAACGTGTCGTACAGAGTGCGATGTGCGGGTGTGAGGGCGATGTTCAGCACCTGCTCCTGCTTCGCCGGCAGCTCGGGTGCCACCAGCTCTTTGGTTCGCCGCATCAGAAACGGGCGGATGCGCCGGCGAAGCCGACCGAGCAACTCGGTGTCGAGCCCTCGCTCGATGGGGCGAACATAGTCTTCGGTGAACTTTCGCGCCGAAGCGAACAGCCCCGGAGCCACGATGTCGAACAACGACCACAGCTCCATCAGGTTGTTCTCAAGCGGCGTTCCGGTGATCGCCAGCTTGAACGGAGCGTCGAACTCTTTGGCGCATCGGTGCAGTTTCGACGTGTGGTTCTTGACGAACTGCGCCTCGTCGAGCACCAGCCCCGACCAGCCGAGGTTGCGGTAGTGCTGCTCATCGAGTCGAAACAGGGTGTAACTCGTCACCACGATGTCTGCGCCGCGCGCGGCATCAGCGAGGGAGGTAGGGCTCTTCGCTTGAGTGGCCGCAATAGCCTTCACGCTGAGGCCGGGCGTGAACCGAGCAGCTTCGCTGGCCCAATTCGAGACCACCGAGGTGGGCGCCACCACAAGAAACGGTGGGGCGTCGCGCGCCCCGCTCTGCCGCGCGTGCGCGAAGAGCGCCAGCGTCTGAAGCGTCTTGCCGAGCCCCATGTCGTCGGCCAGCACGCCGCCGAGCCCATGCTGATGCAAGAAGGCCAGCCACTCGAAGCCCGCAAGCTGGTAGGGCCGCAGACTCGCGGCCAGCCCGGTTGGCAACGGGGTCGGCGCGATGAGTTCGGTGTCGTTGAGCGCCGAAACGGCCTCGCGCCAGGCCACGGCCTGCACCGTCTCTTCTGCCAGGTCTTCGAATTCACTCCACAAATCGGCCTGGTAGCGGCTGATGCGAACCCCGGTCTGCCATTCATCGAGGGCGGAAGCCTCTTCGAGCAGCTCGCGAAGTCGGTCGAACACCGGATGATCGAGCGTGAGGTAGGTCTTATCGACCATCAGCAGCTTCTTCTGCTTGCGGGCCAGCGCCTTGAACAGCGGCGCGAACGGAATTCGGTACCCGTTCATGTTGACCACGATGCCGAGGTCGAACCAGTCGCGCTTGTCGCTCTCGACGGTGGTGATGGTGAGCTCGGGCGATCCGGTGAGTTCGCGGTACGGCGGCCGGGTGCCCACGATCTGCACTCGAACGTCGACCTGGCCTTCGAGTGCGGGCAGCACCTTCTCGGCGAATACCGCTGCTTCGAAGCCCTGAAGCACGAGGTTCGGGCTCAGAGCGCCGAACTGCGAGCCCCGAGCATCCCTTTGGCTGGTGTCGTCGAAGCCCAGCATCGCGCCCTCGATGCCCTGCCCGCTGTGATCGTCGATCAGCCGTTCGAGAAGTCGTGTGACGCTCTCGCTGATCGTTTCTTCTGCCGCCGGGTCTCGCTCGTTCCAGGCGGCCGCCGCGACGTCGCCGTACCGCCACGACCAGTCGAGCTGAAGCACGTTCTTCGGCCGAAATCGCGCTGTGAGAAGCAGGGTGGGCGTCACCACGGCTGGCAGCTGTACCGAGTCGTCGACGGGTGTCACGGTGACCTCGCGCCGAAGGCGGCCGAAGTAGTTCTCGAAGAACTCCGTTCGGTCGGCTGCGGGCACGGTGATGACGGATGCTCGGCCGAGCAACTCGCGAACGTCAGGTGTAAGTCGTGGCGCAGTCGACCCCAACGCCGATCGCTGGGCCACCGGCACAGCACCCGCGCCGGCCGCAAAGGTGTCGGCCGATTCCGCGCCGAGCGGCGCCAGAACGATGCGCGCACCCTCTCCGAGCTCGTAGAAATACACGCCGTGATCACCGATCGCGCCGGCCGTATCGGCCGCGAAATCGTGACCGTCGATGGTGACCACCGGGGTCAGCACCAGGTCATCTGCCGCTCCGCCAGCAGCGTCGAGTCGAACGGAGGCATGTGCTTCGACGTGAACGGCCACGCTCTTTTTCGATCCGAGCAGCGGAATGCCGAGCGATCCGGCTTCGCCGAGCAGGTTCCACATCAAGGGGCTCGCGAAATCGTCGAGGTAGAGCCAGTCGGCCTCATTCGCGCTGTAGAGCTCGCGAGTGGCGCGATGCAGTGCCTGAAATTGGGCGAACCAGCGCAATTGACGCTCGTCGAGATTCAGTCGATTGACGTGGTGAGCGAACGTCGCCCAGCTGACGTTCGCCTTCACAAAGGTGCCGGCATGGTTGCGAATGACGGGGCGCACGGCAAGCCGTCGTGGCGGCCTGCCCGCGTCGTCACCCGGGCGCCCCGGCTTGGCCGTCTGCGACTGCAGGCCGCGCCACTGCTCTTTCGTGCGGGTCACGAACTCGCGAATCTCGAACTGCAACCCCATCGGCGTCGGGGCGGGCGGCTCTACGCGGCTTCGGTTGCCGGTCAGCGCCGCTCGCCAGTCTGATGGATCAAAGGCCGGCGCAGGTCGGTGCCGAGGCTCGGGCGGGTACCACGTCTCGTCGGCGGCCCGCACGAGGTCTGCGGCCTGATCGTCGACGTGCCACTTCGTCATGGCGGCTGAACCCGAATCGCGTTCGCCTCGGGTTTGCGGTTCGTACCGGGAATCGAAGCGAGCGCGAGAGCCGAGCTCGCGCGCCGGCGTCAGGCCTGAGGCTGCCGCCGTTTCGCGCAGATGCCGGGCATTGCTGGCCAACAGGGTTGCGGCGACGTGCTTGCAGTCGAAAGCGACCGGGCAGCTGCAGGCAGATTCGTGCTCGATCAGAAACTTCGAGCCGGCCTCTGTCAAGGAGATTCGGCAGTGGTAAGGAAGCGCAGCGCTGCCCTGAACGACTCCCTCGAGCATCCCGTTCTCGGGGTTCCAGAGCACGTCGACGATCTCGGAACCACGCGCGTACCCGCGCCCGCGCTCGAACGCCGGCGGCCCGACGAGCCGCACGATGTCGGCGACATCGACGAGCGGAAACGCATCACTCGGCATACGTCAATGCTCTCACGCGCGACAGACGCCGCACCCGACAGACGCCGCACTCAGGCCTGAGCCCGCACCTGCGCCCCGCCGAACCCGCCGCGCGCAGGCCGATGACCACGCGCCGGCCGCTACGCCGCGTGGTCTGCGATCTCCAGAAGCCGATGCCCCGACGACACCGTGGTGCCCACCGTCGCATCGATCGCGCCGACGACACCGTCTTTGTGAGCCTGAATCGGCTGCTCCATCTTCATGGCTTCGAGCACCAGAATCAGGTCGCCCTTGACCACCTTGTCGCCCTCAGCGACCGCGAGCTTCACAATGGTCGCCTGCATGGGCGCCTTCACGGCATTGCCCGTCGACGACCGGGCGCCGCTGCTCGTGGCGCGTCGCCGAGGCGGCGCTCCCAACGTGGTCACCGAACCGCCGGCAGGGGCGCCACCACCCGCGGCCGTCAGCAGCCGTTCGGGCAGAACCACTTCGATTCGCTTGCCATCCACTTCGACGACCACCGTGCTGCGCCCAGCGGCCGGAGTGGCCTCTTCGAGCGAACCGCTCCACGGCTCGATCTCGTTTACGAACTCGGTCTCGATCCACAGCGTGTACACGCCGAACGGCTGCCCCGCGTCGGGTGCGAACGCCTTGTCGCGAACGATCGCGCGATGAAAGGGCAGAACGGTCGGCAGGCCGGCCACCTCGAACTCGTCGAGAGCGCGCCGCGAGCGTTCGAGTGCTTCTTCGCGGGTTGCTCCGGTGACGATGAGCTTCGCGAGCAGTGAGTCGAACGAGCCGGTGATCACGTCGCCCGCGGTCACGCCCGAATCCACCCGCACGCCAGGGCCACCGGGGGCTTTGAACACGTGAATCGGCCCCGGGCTCGGCAAGAAGCCGCGGCCGGCGTCTTCGCCGTTGATGCGGAATTCGAATGAGTGGCCGCGCGGCTCGGGGTCGTCGTACCCCAGAATGCCGCCCTCGGCCAGCCTGAATTGTTCGCGCACCAGGTCGATTCCGGTGACTTCTTCAGACACCGGATGCTCGACCTGCAGTCTCGTGTTCACCTCGAGAAACGACACCGTGCCGTCTTTCGCGACCAAGAACTCGCAGGTGCCGGCGCCGACGTACCCGACTTCACGCAGAATGGCCTTCGAAGCGCGGTAGAGCTCGGCGTTCTGCGCATCGCTCAGATAGGGAGCGGGAGCCTCTTCGACGAGTTTCTGGTGCCGCCGCTGCAGCGAGCAGTCGCGGGTCGACACCACCACGACGTTGCCATGCGCATCGGCAAGACACTGGGTCTCGACATGGCGCGGCTGGTCGAGGTATTTCTCCACGAAGCATTCGCCGCGCCCGAAGGCCGCGATGGCCTCGCGAGTGGCCGATTCGAACAGCTCGGGAATCTCTTCCACGGTTCGGGCGACCTTGAGTCCGCGCCCGCCGCCGCCGAAGGCCGCCTTGATCGCAACGGGCAGCCCGTATTGGCGGGCGAATTCGAGCACGTCGTCGGCACCCGATACGGGGTCGAGGGTTCCGGGAGCGAGTGGTGCGCCGACCCGCTCGGCGATGTGCCGCGCAGAGACTTTGTCGCCCAGCAGCTCGATGGCGTCGGGCGAGGGGCCGATCCAGATCAGCCCGGCATCGATGACGGCCTGCGCGAATGCGGCGTTCTCGGCCAGAAACCCGTAGCCCGGGTGAACCGCGTCTGCGCCAGAGCGTTTGGCGATCGACAAGATCTTGTCGATGACCAGGTACGTTTCGGCGCTGGTCGTGCCGCCGAGTGCGTACGCTTCGTCGGCGAGCTGTACGTGCATCGACTCGCGATCTTGATCGGCGTAGACCGCGACCGACCCGATATTCGAGTCACGTGCCGCCCGAATCACCCGCACCGCTATTTCGCCACGGTTGGCAATCAGAACTTTCGTTATTCGGGGCATAGTTCCTTAGCCTATTCGCACGGATGCCCGTGGCTTTGGTATGTGCCCACAAAAATGCTGTGGCAAACGGCGCGAAACCCTACAACGCCAGCAGCCGAAGGCTGTCATGACCGTTGCCCCGTCAGACCCCCTGAAACGCGGTCAGGGGTTCGCCCAGCCTGCCGACCAGGTCTCGCAGGGTCGGCAACGACATTCCGATGACCGTCGACGGCGCCCCGGTCACGCTGGTGATAAAGGGAGCTGCTCGCCCGTCGACGGTGAAGGCTCCGGCCACCTCGAGCGGTTCGCCGGTCGCCACGTACGCGTCGATTTCGGCGTCGGTGATGTCTGCCGCGAAAGAGACCGTGGCCGAGGTGACGGCGCCTACCGCTGCTGCGGCCACCGCAGAGGGGCCGGCCTGCGCGGTGCGGTGGTCGATCATCCAATGCCCGCTGTGCAGAACGCCAGAACGCCCGCGGTAGGCACGCCAACGTTCGACGGCCAGCTCGGGCAGGTGCGGTTTGCCGTAGATGACACCGCCGAATTCGAAGGCCGAGTCGCCGCCCAGAATGAAACCATCGATGGGCGAGCCGCCCGGCAGCGCGTCAACAACGGCCTCCGCTTTCAATCGGGCCAGAAGCTGCACGAGCTCACCCGCAGAGAGCGGGCCGTTCGCCGCTTCGGCAGCCACCACGGCGGCTTCTTCGTCGACGAACGACGGCACGACGACGGGCTCGATGCCCACTTGTCGAAGCAAGGCGAGACGAGCCGGCGAGGTGGAGGCGAGATAGAGCCGCATAGCCCGCAATACTAACCAACCGAGGCGCTGTGCAATGCTGGGGCGATGGGCGAATTGCTGGGCACGACCGTTGAACTCGAGGTCACGAACGTGGCGCACGGCGGCGTCGGCGTCGCCCGGCTCGACGGCCGGGTGGTGTTCGTGGCCGACGCGATTCCGGGCGAAACGGTGCTCGCCCGCATCTCTGCCGACGACCATGCCTCGTTCTGGCGTGCGGAAACGACCTCGGTCATCGACCCCTCGCCGCACCGCCGACCGCACGTGTGGCAGTCGGCGGCCCTCGAACGAGACCCTGATGCCCGGGCCGGCGGCGCCGAGTTCGGGCACATCGACCTGCCGTGGCAGCGCGAACTCAAGCGTCAGGTGATCGTCGACTCGTTGCAGCGGTTCGCCAAGCTCACCGACCACACTGCGCTCGATGTCGTTGTCGAACCCGTCGCAGGCGATGACGCAGCCAACGGGCTCGGCTGGCGCTCACGGGTGAGCCTGCACGTCGACTCCGATGGCATCGTCGGGCCCTACGCCGCCCGATCGCACCGCGTCGTGGCCGTACCCGACCTGCCTCTCGCGACGCCTGCCGTCGAATACGCTTCGCCGCTGGATGAACGGCTCTTCGGCGCCGAAAGTGTCGACGTCATCTCAGATGGTCGCCGCGGCGCCCGTGTGGTGGTGCACGCGCCCGCAGCGGGCGAACGTACGCCCCCGGCCGGCAAACCCCCAGTGGGCAAACCGATCGTCGAACGGGTCGGTGAGCGCGAGTTTCGGCTCGACGAACTGGGCTTCTGGCAGGTGCACCACAGAGCTGCGGCCACACTTACCGGCGCCGTGCAACGGCAGCTCATCGAGCAGCTTTTCGACGCTGACGCCCCGAACCTCGACCTCTACGGCGGCGTGGGCCTCTTGACCGCCGCGGTCGGAGATCGATTCGGCGCCGGCACTCGCATCGAGTCGGTAGAAAGCGATGCGCGGGCCACCGAGAACGCCGGCTTCAACCTGCGTGATTTCGCCAAGGCGACAGCCGTGACCGCTCGCGTCGATCGGTACCTCGGCCAGATGTTACGCACCATGACGTCGGCTGACCGGGGGCGGTTCGAGCGGGCATCCGTGGTCATCGACCCACCGCGCTCGGGTGCGGGCAAGCAGGTCGTGAAGAGCTTGCTCGAACTGCGCCCCGCCCAGTTGGTATATGTGGCGTGCGACCCTGTGGCGTTCGCCCGCGACCTCGGCCAGCTCGACGCCGGAGGCTACGAATTGCGGTCGCTCACCGCCTTCGATCTTTTTCCGCACACGCATCATGTGGAAGCCGTAGGGGTGCTGACACCCCGATAGGGGTCGTGCCCGGCGGCTCAGCCAATACGATTGGCTTAACGTTCGGTGTGAATGTGCCGGGAGAGGAGCTCGCTCGTGACAGATTCCGCACCACCTGCCTCTGCCCCTCGAAGCCGTGCCGTGCGCGCCCGCGCAGCCTCGGCGGCGGCCGCGCCCGAGTCGCCGAACGTGCGAGTGGCCATCGTCGATGATCACGAATCTGTGCTGTTGGGCATCCGCGCCGCCTGTCGTGACGCGGGCTACGAGGTGGTGGGCGTGGGCGCCACGGTCGACGAACTGCTCGATGCGATCGACGGCCAGAGCGTCGGCGTGGTGGTTATGGATCTGAGCCTCGGCGATGGTTCGTCGGTGACCGAGAATGTCACCAGGGCCAGGGCGACCGGGGCTGATGTGCTCATTCACAGCATTGCCGACCGCACCACCAGCATTCGCGAAGCTCTTGCTGCTGGAGCCGCCGGAGTGATTCCGAAGACCAGCGCGACCAGCATTGTGATGGCGGCCATCGCCACGGTCGCTCGTGGTGAAGTGCTCAACAATCTCGAATGGGCGAGTGCGATCGATGCCGATCAGGAGTTCGCTCGCGCCCAGCTCGGCCGTCGCGAACAAGACGTTCTGCATCTGTATGCCTCTGGCCTGCCGTTGAAAGCGGTGGCGGTGCAGCTCGGCATAGCCCCCTCGACGGCGAAAGAGTATCTTGGCCGCGTGCGAGCCAAGTATGTCGAAGTGGGGCGCCCGGCGCCCACCAAGGTCGACCTTCTGCGCAGGGCCGTTGAAGACGGAATTCTCGTGATCGATGACGTTCGCAATGCGCCGCGTTAGCGAGTCGCCGGGTTCCATCGCTGTCGAGCCGGCTCCGGCCGAGCTCGCTTCGACCCTGGATCGCCTGCGCGGAGCGCTCAGCCGATCGACCGTCGAGCGCATTCTGACCCGAGCGGCGGCCGTCTTCGGGCTCGTTCTGTCTCTGCAGGCCATTCCCGTCATCGCCAGTTCGACGACCTACGTCGACCCCGTCTGGTTGAGCGTCGAGCCCGAAGTTCTGCTCGCCGTGCTTCTGTTGGTGGTGCTGGCTGCCGTTCTGAAGCGCGGTGTTCGGGTGATGATGACCGTCTTCGCGCTGCTCTACTTTGTAGCCTTCGCCATCTGGCCATTGTGCGTCTCGAACACGTCGGCCGCGCTCGGCACGCAGCCGTGGCTGTGGTCGGGCATTGCGGTGGCGATGGCCTATGTCGCGGTCGCGCTGCCAGTGCCCTGGGCCGCGGCCTACATCGTCGCCGTCACCGCGGTCTACGTGGGCATTCACGTTCAGCCTTCTGGCGGCTCCGCAGAGCTCAAGGGCAGCCTGCTCGATGCCTTCTATGTGCTGCTGATCGGCGCTTTCATGCTCATGCTGACCACAACGCTGCGCCGAGCAGCCGACAGAGTGGATGCCGCCCAGCAGACCGCCATGCAGCGATATGCGCGGGCCGCACGAAACCACGCCACCGAGGTCGAGCGCACCAAGGTCGACGCCCTCGTGCACGACTCGGTGCTCACCACTCTCATCACGGCCGCACGCGCCGAGACGGAGACCGAACGTGACGCGGCAGTCGCGCTCTCGGCCGCCGCGCTCGAAACGCTGCAAGATGCTCCGGGCGCCTTCGACCTCGACTCCGACGTCAGCCTGAATGATTTCGCCGCCCGGCTGGTCGATGCCACCCAGCTGCTCAGCCCGCGAGTTTCGTTCTCGACGGAGGGTCAGATCGCGGGCCGCATTCCGGGCCGAGTCGCCGACGCCCTGTTCTCTGCGGCAGTGCAGGCTCTCATCAACTCGCTTCAGCATGCGGCCGATTCCGATGCCGCCGACGACGTGCTGAGAACCGTTTCGGTGCACGTCACTTCGGTGCCATCTCGGCCCGATTTCGTCGCCGTTGTCGGATCGGCCGCGCTGCCGCCCGCCCTGACGGCGTCAGCTGTCGAACTGACGGTGCAGGTCTCTGACACCGGCATCGGGTTCGATGTTCACGCCGTACCCAAAGAGCGGTTGGGCCTGCGAGTATCGATTCGCGAACGCGTGGAGTCGGTTGGCGGCTCGGCGGTGGTTCATTCGATGCTAGGTGGCGGAACATCCATCATCGTCAGCTGGCGGCCGGCCGACTCATGATCTCGCCACCTCGCGCCCTCATCACCATTCTCGCCGCCCTGTTCTCGGCCTATCACCTCGTGCTCGCGCTGAACTCGATGCAATACCCCGATTCAGTGGGCCCGGTCATCGTCGCCATGGTGTTGTATGCCGCCGCCACCGTCATGAGCCTCTGGCCCACGAGCCCGCTGATCATGCCGCTCTGGATGGCCGCGCTCAACTTCGCCGTCAGCCTGGTCATCTCGATCTTGGTGCTCTCGCAATTGAACGGCCAGGCCTTCAACGGCTACGCCACCTGGTCGGTCGCAGCGGTCGGAACGCTTCTGACCATCACTGTTGTTCGCCAGCAGGCTGCCTTCGCCTGGTTGGGCATCGCAGCCCTCGCCGTGGCCGTCGATATCTGGGGCGGCCCCCTCGCGGTTTTCACCACCGGAGTCATCGGCAGCGCCGTCTGGGTGGGCGTGGGGCACGCGCTCACTCGTGCGACCGCCCGTGCGGCTCGGGATGCCAGGCTCTTCGCCGTGGCCGAGCGCGAGGCCGCGGCGTGGCAGGCCATCCAAGACGCTCAACTCACCGAGGGTCGTCACCGACTCGACCAGATGAACCGGGTCGCAGGCCCGATGCTTCACCACATCGTCGAAAGCGGCGGCCGGCTCAGTGCCGAAGACCGGCGCGAGTGTCTGCACCTCGAAGGCGCGATTCGAGACGAAATTCGGGGCCGCCACCTGCTGAACGAAGACGTGCGAACAGAGGTGCTGGCGGCCAGGCGACGCGGAATCGACGTCACCCTGCTCGACGACGGAGGGCTGGATGATCTGACCGACGGCGCTCGCGACCGCATTCAATCGCGTGTCGCCGGCGAGATCGCGCGCTCGCAGGCCGACCGGCTCATCGTGCGAACAGGAGTCGACGACAGCACAGCCGCGGTGACGGTGGTCGGGCTGACCGTGAGCGACGACGGCAGCGCGGCCGCGCTCGGCTCCGACGCCACCGAAGACGAGGTGTCGCAGTTCACGGAGATCAGCCGCGAATAAAAAACTGGGGGCCGGCGAAACGCCAACCCCCAGCTGTTTTTTCGAGTCAGGTTGCTAACCCGAATAACGCCCTGACTCGCCCCCAAGCATTCGCTCACTTACCCTAGACAGCGAATGTTTGGCGATGTAACTCAAAGAGAGACACCTAGCACTAGTAATACTGGCCCTACTCGGGGGGCATGCCTAGTCGTCACTTTGGTGGACACGACGCGCCCACGAGCGCTGTCTATTCGTCGACCCAGGAGTGCGTCGCTCGGTGCAGTTCGCCCCGCACGGTGCGCTGACTGCGCTGCCAGCGTGAGGGAGCCGCCGTCTTTTCGGCGCGCAACGAATCGTTCTCTTCGATGAGCATTCCGCGCACCACGGCCGACACCGCCGCCAGCTCGGTAACTGTGACGTTCTTCGTGGTCACGATGACCGGTACGTTTTCAGGGGCTGCCTCGTCGCTCATCGTACGAACCTACCGGTTTCTTGCACACGTTCGGCGAACTCTGTGTGAGTTCTTAATCGGAAAGTCACGCGTGTGGTGCTGAGACGTCACCCGCGTGCCTATAAAATATGGCTGCCAGCTTCAAATCGTTCGGGTTTTTCGAAGCTGGGGGGAACGTCGACAGATCTCGTTGAGCTAGGAACTCTGTGGGGGTCTTGAGTCGCGTTCCGGTGTGGCCCGGTGTTTCTAGAACGCCGGGCCGCACCACTTTTCTCGAGCGATTCCAGAGCCTGCCGCAGCTTCGTGCTCGACGTGTGAACGGTGTATGGAAAGTACACGACCTGCACCCCCACAGCGCCGAACTCTGCTTCGAGACGCAGGCCTTTCTCGGTGCCTCGCCAGTCGTCGCCCTTGAAGAACACGTCGAATCGCACGTCTGCCCAGGTGTCGAGCTTGTGTTCGTGAACCTCGGCGTGCGCCTCGTCGACGAATTTGATGTTGGCCACGATCTCCAACCGTTCGGCTAACGGGATGACCGGGGTGATGCCCTTGGTCAGCTCGAGCATCTCGTCAGAGACGACCCCCGCAATCAGGTAGTCGCACTGGCTCTTCGCGTGTTTCAGCAGGTTCAGGTGCCCGACGTGGAACAGGTCGAAAGCACCCGCGGCGTATCCGATTTTCAGGCTCATCGATGACTACTTCGGGATAGTCGGTACAGCTCGGGGGAGGGGGCCCGAGGGGAATCGGCGGGCGGCCCTAGGAAAGCCGCGTCACCGTGAGTGCCCCCCACACTAAACGCCGCCGCAGGCCGACGCGACCCCCGTTTCTGGGGGTGGCACCCCCGCCCCGCCCCGCCCACCAATCGAGAGGTCGAAATCTCTCCCAAAAACCGGCTTTTGGGAGAGATTTCGACCTCTCGATTGGTCGGGCGGGAGGGGCGGGGTGGGGGTGGGGGTTAGAGGTGGCCGAGTTTCTTGGTGCCGGCGCGTTGGCCGAGTGCGGCGGCGACGTCGGCCGGCAGCGGCACAGCACCCGATTGCGCGCCCGCGATCGCACTCGTCATGCCCGAAAGCGGCAGGCTCGAGCTCGTTTCGACGTTGACGAACGCGGGGTTCTTCGCGTTTATCGCCGCCACCGTATCGAGTCTCGTCACGGTGACGTTGTCGCCCTGCCCCCAGCCAACGAGCGTCGGCTGCGCGGTGGTGGTTCGCTGATTGAACAGGTTTCCGCTGATGGTCAGCGCCATCGCGTCAGCCGACACATGGGTCTCTGCGTCGAACGCGTAGACCTGCCAGTACCCGCCGCTACCGAACACGTTGTTCGCCACCGTGATGTTCTTGGTCAACCAGGTGACCGTAGGGTCGGGCACCGGCTGCCGCGGGTCTCGGCCCACGGCGCCCGGCGCAGCCTGGCGGCGTTCGTCTTGCTCGATGCGCACGTCGAACTTCGAGTTGCCGCCCATGGTGTTGTTGAAGATCTTCACGTTCGACGAGTCGATGATCTGCATGGCGAATTGCTCATTCGACAGATCGTTGTCGGCAATGATGGCCGTGCTGCCGAGCTCGAGCTGTATGCCGGTGTACTGGTTCGACGACGAGGTGTTCTTCGTGATGGTGGCGTTGTAACACGACTCGTCGAGCCAGATTCCCGAGCCGTAATTGTTGCTGGTGTTGTTGTTCGTGATGGTCACTCCGCGCGAGCGGGTGATCTTCATTCCGCCCGACACCGGCGCGGGCTTGAACTGCTCGGAGTTGTTGCCCGTGACCAGCGAATTCTTGATCACCAGGCCGTACGACGCGTTGACCCCGATGCCCATCAAACCATTGCGCTGAACCGTCAGATGGTCGAGCGTCGCGGCGTTGTTCTGCACGTTGATGCCGATCATCGCGTTGTCTTGAATAACCAAGTCGCGGGCGGTTTCGCTCGTGCTGCCGAGGCGTACCGCGCCCTTCTCGCTGTACGACGTCGCATATCGCCGCACGCCGAAACCCTGCAGGGTAGAGCCGGGTGAGAGCACTGCGATGGCCTGCGTCAGGTTGCTGGCGCGAACGTCGTGGCCGGCCGGATTACTGCCGATGGTGATCGACTTAGACGCCGCGTCGACGGCGAATGTGCCGGCGGTGACCTCAGCCGCAGTCGCCACCTGGCGCAGTGCTGTTCCGTCGATGAACACCTGGTCGGGGCGCGCGGCCATCGGATGCGCGGGGTCGACGAAACCCGGGTTGTCAGCAACCCCGTCCATGCTGGAATCACCGAAGAACGACCATCCACTCGTCTTCCACGTCGAACCCGAGGCGCTCCACGACGTGACGGCCGTCGAACCGTCGAACCAGACGGCCTCTTTCGGGTACGCCTGGATGCTCAGGGTCTTGTTCGTGGGAATCGTGACGGCCTCGTGGTAGACACCGGCGCGCAGCACGATGGTCTGCCCCGTTTTCGACGCGGTGATGGCCGCCGCGACGGTCTTGAAGGGTTTGGCCAGCGTGCCGGCATTGGTGTCGGAGCCCGAGGTGGGCGAAACGTAGAGCGCCGTGGCCGGGGCTGCGTACGTGGCCGTGCCGACCGGCGTCGCGCCCTGAGCGGGCTGAGGGTTCGCCGCCGGAGCAGGGGTCGTGGTGGGTGTCGGGGTTGGTGTGGCGGTGGGGGTCGTGGTCGCAGTCGGGGTGGGCGTCGGCGTCGACACCGGGGCGAGCGCCGCCGGCGCCGGGTTCGCGCTCAACACCAGGTTGTCGTAGCGGCTTGTCACCGCAGCGGCATTCGACGAGCTGGCGTACTCCCACAAGCCGGCAGCGCCCGCTTTCGTGATGCGACTGCTCGAGGAGTCGGTGACGATGCTCTGCCAATCAGGCATGCTGCTGCCTGCCACCCAGGCTCGGCCGCCGATGGTGATGGCGCCTGACCCCGAGCTGCCACCGGTGACGCGAAACTCCACCGAGATGGTCGTGGCCTTCGTGGCGATGAAGGGAAGTGCGACGCGCCCGAGGCCGGTCTCCACGGCGCCGTTCACCCGTGAGATAGCGAGCGAGGTGCTGCCGGTCGACCCGACCTGCAGCCGGCCTCGATAGGTCGAACCGTCGGCTTGCCGGCGCAGCTCGAAGGCGTGAAAAAGTGACACCGGCGCGGCGGGCACCTGAATGTTCGCGGTGAGGTCGACATCGGCCACCGATTCGCTGGCCAGCGTGACGGTTGCCGAGCCTCCGGGCTTCAGACCGCCGATCACACCGGTGTTCGAGGCGACCGAAAGCGACGCCGCGCTCGACGGCGAGACGGTGTAGGCGGCGCCCCCGGGCGCTGTTCCCCAGCCCGACGCGATCGTTCGGGTGAACGTGTCATTGACCAGCACGGTCTGTGCTGCGGTCGCAGGTGCCGGTGCGATGACCGCGATGGCGGAGGTGACGAGAAGCCCTGCGGCAAGGGTCGCCAGCAGGGCTTTCGGGGTGGGCAGCAACCGGCGTGGCCGGCGGTGACGGGGTGGAGTTGTGCGCGAATCTAGGAAAAATCGCGCGCCAAAGCGCTGGGGCTGTTGGGGCATTCGGGTGGCTCCTCGGGTATCAGCTATCGAATGAGGTTACACCCCTTTGGGGGGTGGGCTTAGCACAAAGTCTTACTCTGCGCTAGAGACTCGCCGCTCACTTCGATCTAAGGTGGGTGCCATGACCGTGTCAGTACAGGCGGCTCCGGCGAGCATCCGGAGGCCAGCGCGGCGCCCCGAACCCGGAGCGCTGCCCGCCATCGACGACCGTGACCCGAGGCGCTGGGTGCGCGCCATTGCGGCGATCGCACTGGTTCTGCTCGGCGCCAGAATCATGCTGCCGCAGGGCATCGAGGTGGGTTTTGTGGCAGCGGCCGTGCTGATTCCGGTGTGGGTGCCGGCGGTGCGAACGTACCGCTGGGGCTGGGCGCTGCTCGGCACCGGGGTGGTCGCCGCCGTGATGGGCTGGTGGCTCGACGTGTTCAACCAGGCATCGCGTGACACCGATTCGTCGCTGTTCACGAGCACGACTGCGCTGCTCGTCGGCGGACTGCTCGGCTTCGGGCTCGTGCTGTGGGCGCGCCGCGTGCTCACCGAGTCGAGCGTGGGTCTGTGGTTCGGCATCGGCCTGGCCATCGGCATCACCCCGAGCAGTTCGCTGTTCGCCTCGAACCCGTGGAAGTTCGGGTTCGCGGTGCCGATCGCGGTGATCTCGCTCTCGTTGGCCTGGAAGTCGGGTCAGCGCTGGTTGGAGCTCGTGGTACTCGCCGTGCTGACGGTGATTTCGGCGGTCAGCGACGCCCGATCGGCCTTTGCGATTCTGCTGCTCGGCACGGTGATCGTGGCGGTGCAGCTGATTCCGCGGCAGTCAGGGCGCAAGTTCGCCGCGCTGAAGGTCATCGTGGGGCTGGCGGGGCTGACGGCGGTGATCTACAACCTCGGGCAATCCCTCATTCTTGACGGGTATCTCGGCAAGGCCACCGAGGCTCGGTCGCTCGAGCAATTGCGCACCTCGGGGTCGCTGATTCTGGGCGGCCGGCCAGAACTCACCGCCACGCTCGCGCTGATGAACGAGCATCCATTCGGCTTCGGTGCGGGCTCGGTGCCCAACCTGAGCGATGTGGTGACGGCGAAGGCCGGAATGGCCTCGATCAACTACCAGCCCGACAACGGCTACGTGGAGCGCTACATGATGGGCGGCCACTTCGAACTGCACTCGATGATGGGCGATCTGTGGGCGCATTTCGGCATCGCCGGGCTGCTGTTTCTGGCCATTGCCGTGGGCGTGGCCATCTGGGGGCTCGCCGTGCGCATCGCCGACAGGCGCGCCAGTGGTGTGATTCTGTTCGTGTCGGCCACGAGCCTGTGGGGAGTGTTGTTCAGCCCGTTCTTCAGCGCTGAGCCGCTGTTCATGCTCATGCTCGGGATGCTCGTGGTGCCGGTCGCCGGCAGCGTTCACCCTCGGCTGAACTCCACTACCTCGGTCATCGGCCCTGCCCAGCGCGCGCCGGCGGTGAACCCAGCGGTGGTGAGCACCGCGTCATCGGCGGCGGCCGACGCTGCGGGGTAGTCGACCGGGCGAACCACGAAGACCCGATCGACGCCGGCCAGCTCGGCCGTCTGGCCGCTCAGCGCGGTCGAGAGTCCCCGCAGACTGTTGTCGGCGGCACCCGTTTTCAGCAGGGTGAGATCGGTCAGCCCGGTGAAATCGCCGGGATAGGTCACCTCGATGAACCGGGTGTCACGCGAGTAGACCGTTGCATTCGGCACGTTCAGCGGGCCGAAGTAGACCCCGTCGCCCGGAGCCGCGTGGCTGCCCACGAAGGCCGCGGCTTCTGACCAGTCGGTGCCGCTTTTGCCGGTGACCTCGCGCTGCGAAACGTAGATGGGCAGCGCCAGAACGGCGATCAGTGCGAGGGCGGCGATGCGCTGCCAACGCCGCCAGAAGCGGCTGATTCCGAGGGCGATGAGCACGGCGGCCGCGGGGGTGGTGAAGCTGAAATAGCGCGGATTGAAGAGCGGGCTGACCACGAGGGAGTAGCCGATGACGAGAAGGCTCGGCACGAGCATCCACGGCACCAGCACCAGAACCGCCCGCCGAGTGACCGTGTTCGCACGCTGAAATGCCGGCAGAACCGCCAGCACCATCAGCGCCCAGCAGACCAGCGCCAGGGCAAGTGCAGCGCTCGCCCAGAGCGCGCCGCCGTCGTTCGAATCGTCGACGCGAGTGGGCGTCGCGCCCAAGAACCACTGATTCACCACCGTCTGGCGCACCATCGAGAAGGCGGTCGCCGAGAGATCGCCGAGCTGCCCCTGCTGACCGGCCGCGGTCACGATCACCGGCGACGCGACGATCCCGGCCACAGCGGCGGCGATGAGCCAGCCGAGCTTGCGGCGCCAGGCGAACTCGCCGAGGAACAGCACCGTCACCGCGTGCGCCATCGCCAACAGGGCTACGTAGATGCTCACCGCGATTCCGGCCGCGAGCAGCCCCGCGTAGAGCACCCAGAACCAGCGGCCCCGGCGCAGCGCGATGAGCAGCGCCACGCTCGCCCACACCGCTAGCGCCGTGCTGAACGCATACGAGCGGCCCTCGATTCCCATCCAGGTGAACCGCGGCAGCACGATGGCCACGATGCCGGCCAGCACGCCGACGCGCGCCCCACCGAGCGACTTCGCCAGCACGTAGACACCCATCACCGCAGCGCCCGCGGCGAGTGCGCTCGGTACGCGCAGGGCCACGGGGCCGAACCCGAAGATCGACCCCCACACGTGCATGAACGCGTAGTACACGCCGTGCACCGCGTCGATCTGCTGCAGCATCGCCCAGAGCTCGGCCGGCGTTCTGCTGGCCGCTGTGATGGTGAACGCCTCGTCGTTCCAGAGCGAGACATTCCACGACCCGATGAGAAACACCGCCACGCCCACCAGCCCGAGAATGAGCGCCTGGCGAATGGATGCACCCCGATTTTCAGCGAGCACGGGCCGAGCGGGGTGGGCGTCGGTCGTTGACATGTTCGGCGGCTCTCGGGGCTGGTGCGCTTTCGTTGTACACCTCGAACGCGGGGGTTTCCGCGCGTTCGAGCGTCGACTATCGTGACCCGAAACGTAACGGTTTGCTGAGGAGAACACAATGGCCAGCCCCAAAAACGACGTGCCGGAGGCCCACCGGCCCACCCGGCGGCGCACGGTCGTCGGCATCATTGTGGGCGTCGTGGTGCTCGCTGTTGTGGCCGTGGTCGTGGTGGTGTCGATCTCTCACGGCTCCGGTTCGAACGGTTCCGCAAGTGCCGCCGCGAGCGCAACGGGCGCGGCGATCGCGCCGAGTTCTGGTGCGGGTGCGGTGCTACCGCCGTCGACCGGGGGGCCGGCCGCCGCGACCGGTTCGCCCGTGGCATCCGACCCGGCCCAGCCCGACGTGCTGCCCGCCGTGCCGCTGACCGCAACGGCCACCCCGGCACCCGGCTTGACTGTCAGTATCTCGGGCCTTGCCGCCGTCAACGGTGTGGCGAACGGCGTCGGCGAGGTCAGCGGCCCGGCGCTGGCGTTCACCGTGACGGCCGTCAACACTGGCACGGCGTCGGTTTCACTCGCCAGCACCGTGGTCGGTGTGACCTACGGGTCGGCGCTGACGCCGGCCGACGAGTTGACCAGCGCCAGCACGTCGCTGCCCGTCGATGTGGCGGCGGGGGCAACTGTCTCCGGCAGCTACGTGTTCACGATTCCGGCAGATCAGCGCGATCAGGTGCAGATCAGTGTCGACTACCAGGCCGGCGTGCCGGTCGTGGTGTTCGCGGGCACAACGCCCTGACCGCGGTCGACGGCGAAATGCCCTTATTTGGGGGGAAGCGCCAGACGCAGGAGTTGACTTACTATCGGCTTACACATGTGAGCCCCGAACCTCACATCTGATACGAATGAGGCATCCCTATGGGGAAAAAGACGCCTACTCGTCGGTTTTTTGTTGTCCTAGCAACAGTTGCCGCAGTAGTCATCAGTTCATTGACCGTCGCAGAGTCTGCCTTCGCAGACACCGCACCCGCTGATCCGACCGCGCCTTCGTCGCCGGCCACGGTGTCGGCTGACGCGCTGCCCACCGTGCAGATCAACGGCGTCGTGTGGTCTCAGACCATCGTCGGCAACACGGTCTACGCGGGCGGCGACTTCACCACCGCGCAACCGGCGGGTTCGGCGGCGGGGGCCAATACGGTCTCACGCACCTACGTGCTTTCGTACAACCTCACAACCGGCGTGCTCAACACCGCATTCGCCCCGGTGCTCAACGGTCAGGTCAAATCGGTCGCCGCCTCACCCGATGGGTCGCGCATCTACATCGGCGGCCAATTCACCACCGTGAACGGTGTGAACCGCTACCGCATCGCCGCTCTCGACCCCACCACCGGTGCTGTCATCACCACCTTCAACGCCGGCACGAATGCAACGGTCAACGCCATCACGGCCACGAACAGCACGGTCTTTCTCGGCGGCGCCTTCAGCAGTGTCGGCAAGGATGTTCGCAATAAAGTCGCGGCCGTGACGGCCGCCACCGGGTCGAACACCGCGTTCGACCCGAACGCGCAGGGCGGCAGCGTCACAGCCCTGGTCGTGTCGCCCGATGGCAGCAAGGTCATCGTCGGCGGTAACTTCACCACGCTGGGCGGATCATCGAATCCCGGTTACGGGCTCGGTGAAGTCGATGCGAACAGCGGCGCGATGCTGCCGTACCCGGTCAACAATCTGATTCGAAACGGTGGCAGCCAGTCGTCGATCGAAAGCCTCAGCACCGACGGCGACAGCGTTTACGGTTCAGGCTATGTGTACGGTTCGGGCGGCAATCTCGAGGGCTCGTTCCGCTCAGACTGGAACGGCAATCTGACCTGGGTCGAAGACTGCCATGGAGACACCTACTCGCAGGCATCGAACGGCACCGCGCTCTATGTGGCCGGCCACCCGCACTACTGCGGCAACATCGGCGGTTTTCAGAACACCAGCCCGTCGTGGACGTTCCATCGGGCCATCGCCTTCAGCAAGGCGGCCACCCAGACCATCGGCACCGACCCCGGCGGCTACTACAACTTCGCCGGCACCCCCGCGCCGACCCTCTTGAACTGGTACCCCGACTTCAACGTCGGCACCTACACTGGCCAGTCGCAGGGCCCGTGGAGCGTCGCCGCGAACAGCAACTACGTGGTCTACGGAGGTGAGTTCACCACCGTGAACGGAGTGCGCCAGCAGGGCCTCGTGCGATTCGCCGTGCGCGCCCTCGCCCCGAACAAGATGGGCCCGCTGTACTCGGGCGGCACCTTCAAACCCTCTGTCGTCTCGCTCGCCTCGGGCACGGCGCGTGTCAGCTGGACGGCCAACGCCGACCGCGACAACGAGAACCTCACCTACAACGTGTACCGCAACGGCAACCTGACGACGCCGGTCTACACGACAACGGCGGCTTCGTCGGTCTGGAATCAGCCCGCGATGGGCTTCACCGATACCGGTCTGACTCCCGGTGCGACCTACAGCTATCGAATACGAGCGACAGATCCGCTGGGCAATACCGTCATCGGTGACGGCGTGAGCGTCACGGTCACGTCGGCCACCCCGAGTACCTATTCTTCGGCGGTCAGCGCCGACACGCCGACCGACTTCTGGCGGCTCGGCGAGGCCAGCGGCAGCACGGTCTACGACTGGGCGGGCTACTCCGACCAGATCGCAGGAAGCGGAGTCACCCGCGGCACGGCGGGAGCCATCGGCGGTGACTCGAACACGGCGTCGACCTTCTCTGGCGCCAGTGACGCCAGCGGAATCTCGGCCACGCAGAGTCTGATCGACGGCCCACAGGTCTTCTCGATCGAGGCCTGGTTCAAAACGACCACGACCGCGGGCGGCAAGATCGTCGGCTTCGGCAATGCCAACACCGGCAACTCGAGCAACTATGACCGGCACATCTACATGGATACGTCAGGCAACGTGAACTTCGGGGTCTACCCCGGCAGCTCTCGAGTGCTGACCAGCCCGACGGCTCTGAACGACGGCCAGTGGCATCAAGTGGTGGGCACCCTCGGCCCGACGGGCATGCAGCTCTTCGTCGACGGCATTCGAGTGGGCAACCGTACCGACACCACGTCGGCTCAGCCGTACCAGGGCTACTGGCGCATCGGCGGTGACAGCTCATGGAGCGGCGGCAACTACTTCGCCGGCGCCATCGACGATGTGTCGATCTACAGCCAGCCACTGTCGAAGCAGCAGGTCGACGCACACTGGGTCGCATCCGGTCGCACCTCGAAGCTGCCGCAACCGCCGGCCGACAACTACGGCAACCGCATTTTCACCGATGCGCCGAGCCTGTACTGGAGACTGGATGACTCGGGCAGCACCGCTGCCGACTCCAGCCCTTCGGCGGCCCCAGGTAACTATTTCGGCGGCTACACCCAGGGGGTTGCTGGGGCACTGGCGAACAACCCCGACACGGCCACCATGTTCGATGGCCAGAGCGGCGGAGTCTCGAGCGCCCAGCAGTACAACGACCCCGAGATCTACTCGGTAGAAGCGTGGTTCAAGACCACGACCACGGTGGGTGGCAAGATCATCGGCTTCGGCTCGTCGCCGAGCGGAACCTCAGGCAGCTACGACCGGCATGTCTACATGCAGAACAACGGTCAGCTCGTGTTCGGCACCTACACGGGGCAGCTCAACACCATCACGACTCCCGGCTCGTACAACGACGGGCTCTGGCATCACGTGGTAGGCACGCAGTCGAGTGACGGGCTGAAGCTCTACGTCGACGGCGCCCTGATGGGTACGAATGGCGCCACCAGTGCGCAGCCGTACACCGGGTACTGGCGGGTGGGCGGTGACACCACATGGGGTTCGTCGAGCGCGTTCTTCGCGGGCACCATCGACGAAGCCGCGGTCTACGACACCGCACTGCCGGCGGCGACGGTCAGTCAGCACTATGCGCTCGGCACCGCCACCCCGGCGAATGTCGCCCCGACGGCCTCGTTCACCCAGACCGTGACGAACCTCTCGGTCGCGTTCGACGGCTCGGCTTCGGCCGACTCCGACGGATCGATCGCGAGCTACGCGTGGAACTTCGGCGACGGTGGCACCGACACCTCGAAGACGCCGACGCATGTCTATGCGGCAGCGGGCACCTACACGGTCACGCTCACTGTCACCGACAACAAGGGCGCCACCGGCGTCTTCACCCAGTCGGTGACCGCAGTCGCGCCGCACGTGAACGTGGCGCCGACGGCGTCGTTCACGAACTCGATCAACCACCTCGCCCTGACGGTCGACGGCACCGGTTCGAGCGACTCTGACGGAACGGTGGCCAGCTACCTGTGGAACTTCGGCGACGGCGGTTCGGCAACGACGGCCACCGGGACCCACACCTATGCCACAGCAGGCACCTACCAGGTGAAACTCACGGTGACCGACAACAGCGGGGCCACCGGCACGTCGACCACGTCGGTCACGGCCGTGGCCGCGCCGCCGCCGAACGTACCGCCCACGGCATCGTTCACCTCGGGTCATACCGACCTCACCGCGACCTTCGACGCCTCGGGCTCCACCGACTCCGACGGCACGATCGCCTCCTACGCATGGAAGTTCGGTGACGGCGCGACTGCGACCGGCGTCACCGCGAGCCACGCCTACGCTTCGGCCGGCACCTACTCGGTCACCCTCACCGTCACCGACAACCAGGGAGCGACCGGCACCTCGACCGCCTCGGTCATGGTGACCGCCCCGGTGGTGGTGAACAAGCCGCCGACCGCCGCCATCGCTTCGACCGTGACGAACCTCTCGGTGGCGCTCGACGCATCGGCCTCAGCTGACACCGACGGTACGATCACCGGGTATGCCTGGAACTTCGGTGACACCACGACGGGCACGGGCAAGACGGTCTCGCACTCGTACACCTCTGCAGGAACCTATACGGTGACGCTCACCGTCACCGACAACGGGGGAGCCACCGGAACCGCGACGGCCACCGTCACGACGACGGCCCCGCCCGCCACTCCGTTCGCGCTCGACAGCTTCACCCGAACGGTAGCGAACGGCTTCGGCACGGCAGACGTCGGCGGCGCGTGGACCCGCTGGGGAGCCGCGAGCAACCTCTCGGTGGGTGGCGGCAGCGGCACGGTGCTCCTTTCGACCCCCGGTGCCCAGGCCGGTGCCTCGATGGACAGCGTCGTTCAGCAAGACACCGACCTGCGGGTGCAGTTCAGCGTCGATAAGGCCGCGACGGGCGGGGGCACGTACCTCTACGCCACAGGGCGAAAGGTGTCGGCCAATAACGAGTACCGGGCATCCATTCACCTGAAGAACAACGGAACAGTCGCAGTCGGGCTCGTTGCGCTGAAGGGATCGGCCACCGGGGTGACGCTCGTGAACGAGGTGGTGGTGCCAGGTACCATCGTGGCCGGCACAGCGTTGAGCATCAGGCTGCAGGTGACGGGCACGAACCCGACCACGATCAAGGCCAAGGTCTGGGTGGCGGGCACGCAAGAGCCCACGGCCTGGACGGTGCAGGCGACCGACACGTATGCGGGGTTGCAGGCGCCGGGCGGAATCGGTGTGATCGGGTACCTCTCGGGCAGTGCCACCAACGCGCCGCAGAACCTCAGCGTGCAGGAACTCAGTGCCTTCAAGCCGTAGGTCGCACAAGCGTGGCGGCGATGCGGGCGAGGTGTTAGGCGACGGGGGCGAGTTGATTGTGCAGCAGTCGTTCGCGGCGCCGCGGCCGACGACGAACCCGTACCTGGTGCTGCTCGCCGAGAGCCTCGCCGTGCAGCCCGGCATCTCGGTGCGCACCTTTTCGTGGCCAGGCGCTCTGTTCGGCCGGTACGACGTTTTTCACCTGCACTGGCCCGACGTTCTCATCACGGGCAGCGGCCCAGTGAAATCGTTCGGCAGGGGAGTGCTCACCGCGCTACTCCTATTGCGGCTCCGGATGACCGGGGTGCCGCTGGTGCGAACGCTGCACAATCCCGCGCCGCACTCGACCCTGACTCGGGGGCAGCGCGCGCTGCTCGAACGCATCGATGCCCAGACCGAGCTGTTCATCTGCCTGAACGCCGAACCGCCGCCGCAGCCGGGCCGCCCGTACGAGGTGATTCTGCACGGACACTACCGCGACTGGTTCGCGCGTGTGGCGCACGCGGCCGCGGTTGGTGCAGTGCCGGTGCCCGGGCGGCTGGCTTTCGTGGGCCACATTCTGCCGTACAAGGGCGTCACGCAGTTGGTCGATGCGTTTCGCACGGCGGGTCGCGTGCGCGCTGCGGGCGATGCTCCCGCGATGAGTCTGCATGTGGCCGGGCAGCCCCGCACGCCAGAGCTCGAGGCGCAGTTGCGACGGCTGGCCGAACTCGATTCGCGGGTGACTCTCGACCTCAGATTCGTCGGAGATGCCGAATTCATAGCCGTTGTCACCGCAGCCGAAGTGGTGGTGTTGCCCTACCACGAGCTGCACAATTCGGGAGCGGTTCTGGCCGCGCTCTCGCTCGATCGGCCCGTGCTCGTGCCCGCCAACCCGGTGACCGACGCCCTGTGCGCCGAGGTCGGCCCGGGCTGGGTCTACCGCTACGACGGGCCCCTCTCCGCCGAGACGCTCGAGCGCGCGCTGCGTCAGATCGAGCCTTCCGACGACCGAGGTTCAAGCCCGTCTCACTACAGTCCGGCGGTCTCGCTGGCCTCGTCGACACACGTCGGCCGGCACGAGCATCCCGACCTGAGTCGCCGCGACTGGGCTGACGCTGGCGCTCGGCACGTAGCGGCCTACCGTCGCGCGCTCGCCCTGCGGGGCGCTTCGTGACGGCCGCACGTGCGGCGGCGTCAGCGGCGGCGGTACTCGCGGTAGCCGTAGCCCCAGGCGCCACTCAGCATGCCGGCGCCGCGGGCCAGGGTACGAGTGCCGCGCGCGCGCCAAGCCGGGCTCACTCGCAGCATGCCCGCAACGATCTGCGCCAGACCGAGGCCCGCGCGGGCGCCACCGCGCGCGCTCAACGTGAGCCGGGTGCGGGCCCGCGAGAGCGTGTCGGGTGCGAGCAGCAGGGAGGTAACGCTCCAACTGTTTCCGCTGCGAAACGCCCGCAAGACCACCCAGCGCCGAGTTACCCTGGCGCGAGGTACAACATCGGTCACCGATGCCTCAGCGCTCCAGAGCATCCGGCCGCCGTGTGCGACGATCTGGCGCGTGAACAGTGTGTCACCGCCCCCACTGATGCCAAGGCCCGGGTCGAAGCTCAGCCCGAACGCGCGAATCTGCCGCAGGTCGAGCAGCAGGTTGTTCGTGGCGGCGACAATCAGTTCTGCCCCCGTTTCGTGCCGCAGGCGTTCGAAGTAACGGCCGGCCGTGATCCAGGCCTCGGGTTCGCGGTCGTACGCCGAAATCACGGGCCCGGCGACGGCGGCGCAACCGGATGCCCGGCGAACCTCCAGCAACGAACGAAGCCATTCGGCAGAGGGCCGCTCGTCATCGTCGATGAACACGAGCATGTCGTTCTCGGCCGACGCGCTCAGGGCGCGATTGCGGGCGGCGGTGATGCCCGGCTGCGGTTCGTGCACGTATATAAGAGGAGTGGTCTGCGGCGGGTACGACTCGACGAACTCTCTGGCCGAGGCACCCGGGTCATTGTCGACGACCAGAACGTGGCCGCGAGCCAGAGCCGCCACCTGCAGAGCCTGCTCGAGCAACAGCGGAATCACCTCGGCGAGATCACTCGGGCGCCGAAAGGTGAGCACAGCAATGGCCAACGAAGGCGGCTCGAGCTCTTCGGTGGGCTTCACACCCCCCAGTATGGCCAGAAACGGGGGCGAACAACATGAATCCCGGCGAATTCGACGGCGTGGCCATCATTGTGGTCAACTACGGTTCGTGCGCGCTGCTCGCTGAGCACCTCGCACCACTCACCAGGCGCAGGCCCGACCTGCTGACGGTCGTGGTCGACAATTTCTCGTCAGACGTCGAACGAGCGACACTGTCTGATCTGGCCCAGCGTGAAGGGTGGCAGACCGTTCTGCCCACCGGCAACACGGGGTTCGGTGGCGGCATGAACCGCGGCGTGCTGCGCGCAGAACAGCTCGGGGCGCGGTGGCTGCTGCTGCTGAATCCCGACGCCGAAATCGCCGAACCCGCCCTTCGACTGCTGCTCGCGTTGAGCCGGCAATCGCCCGAAACCCTGTTTTCGCCGCAGATCCTGCGCCCCGACGGCACGGTGTGGTTCGACGGCTCAGACCTCTACCTCGAAGACGGCCGCACCCGTTCGGCGAAGCGCCGACCCAGTACGTTCGTCGATGTGCAGCCGTGGCTCTCGGGCGCCTGCTTGCTACTGTCAGACGCCCTCTGGCGGCGCATCGGCGGTTTCGACGAAGAGTACTTTCTCTACTGGGAAGACGTCGACTTCTCGCGCCGTGTGGTAGCCGCCGGCGGGGCGATCGCCGTGGTGAACGAGGCCATCGCCATCCACTCGCCCGGAGGCACCCAGGGTTCAGGCGCCGCAAGCTACGGCGACCCGAAATCTGACGTCTACTACTACTACAACATTCGCAACCGCCTGCTCTATGCGGCCCGGCACCTCGACTCCGAGAGCATCGAGCGGTGGCGGCGGGTGACGCTGCCCATCGCTTGGGAGGTGCTACTTCGTGGCGGCCGCCGCCAGTTTCTGCGTTCGCTCTCGCCTCTTTTCGCCGCCTACCGAGGGGTTCGGGATGGCCGCCGCCTGACAAAAGACGAACTCAAAATGAGGCGCCGCCAGGCTGCCTCGGGCTGAGCCTCGCCGCTTCTGCGCTTCTGCGCTTCGACTAGCCTGCCGACGGCGTGAAGTCTTTGCTCCAAATCTGAGATCCGTCTGCGTTGACATAGGTGTAGACCACGTGAACGGTGCCCGTGATGCCAGCCAACTTCATGGCCGGAAAGACATCTGAGTCGCACGAGGCCTGAAGCGTGGCGCTCTTGCCGTCGAAATACTGCGACGCGGCTACCGGGTCGATCTGTTTCGCGTAGGTGTAGGTGTAGTCGATGGTGTCTGGGGGTGACGACGCAATGTCGATGGCAGAGAAGACACCGTTGGCCGAAGCGAGAATCGAGGGAATCTTCGTCTGAGCCGCCGCAGTGAATCGATCGAGGGCCGTCTGCTGGCCACTACCGTTGGGGTCTGCGCTCGCGCTGAGGCCCGGCGGGTGAATCTGAGCGGCGACCTGCGCGGGCAGATCAGCGCAGCCCGCGAGGCTCACCGACACCACCACCGCAGCCGCCGAAATCACCAGACGCTGAGAGATCTTGCCCATAAAGTTCCCCTTTTCACGAGACCCGGCCCGCAGGAACACGCTGAGAGCTGTCACTCGTGCTGGCCGGCCACTGCGATTCGGCGGCTCGTCGGGCTGAAATGTAGACACGCAGAAGACCCCCTCGAGAAGCGGAACCCCACCGCCTCACTCAGCATAACCTCACGGGCGGTTCAGATCGCTCGGTGAGTGCGTCGCCTTTGCGCGTCCGCAGCTTGCGCGCTTTGCTCGAGGGGGTGATGATCGGTTCATGTTCGCGCGCATGCACCACCTCGTCATCGACACGCGCGACCCCGCGGCCCTTGCGGCGTTCTACTCGCAGATGCTCGGGATGCCCGTTACCTTCGCCTCCGACGACTGGGTAGTCGTCGCGCAGAACGAAACGACCTCGGGCCTGGCGTTTCAACGGGCGCCTGACCATACGGCGCCCACGTGGCCGAACGACGCTGTGCCGCAGCAGATGCACATCGACTTCATGGTCGACGATCTCGACGGAGCAACTGCTGCAGCGGTGAGACTCGGTGCTCGGCTGTCAGAGCACGGCGACCACGTGCTCTACGACCCCGCCGGGCATCCGTTCTGCCTCATCTCTCGGCCCGGCTGGGCGCCGCCGATCTCTGGCTGAGCGACCCTGGCCTAGACCGAACGCAACCTCACTCGACCGACCGCCGCCGATCGGAACCTATCGCGCCGACTGCGAGGTGCAGACGTGACTACTGCGCCGCAAAAACGCGACACCGTTAGACGATGCCGCCGACCATCGCGTCGCGCCGCAGCTGGTCGTGGGTCGCGTGGAACTTACCGTCGCGAGTCCACCAGGCCTCGTGCCCCGCAGCGTCGGGGTGCTGCTCGACCACGGCCGGCCAATGCTCGCGAATGTTTTTCACGTAGTACCGAAGCTCGCCGCCGACGGTGCGCTTCTCCACCTTGTCAGAGGCCTCGAGCTGTTCGTGTGTGGGTTCATCCATGGCCTCGACTCTACCGAAACCCGTCGGCAGGCCGCGGTCAGAGGCCGATGAAAGCGGCCAGTTCGCGCACCATGTGCGTCGTGTTCAGCTCGGTTTCTACGACCTGGCGACCGCCGCGGCCGAGGGCGGCACACAGCTCGGGGTCGTTCAGCAACGCCACGATTTGCGCCGCCATCGCCCCGGCATCACCCACGGGCACGAGCAGACCGGTCTGCGGGCTGCGGCCTATCGGGCTGCCTTGCACGTAGTCGCGGATGCCCGGCGTGTCGCTGATCACAACGGGCCGCCCTGACGCCATCGCCTCGAGGCTCACCGTCATGCCTGACGCGTGCAGATTCTGCCGAGTGGCAATGGCAACCACACTCGCCCGTGCGTAGAGCGCTGCCAACTCGACGTGACTGACTCGTTCGATGGTGCGCACCCCGGCCGGCGGCGGCAGCGTGCTCGATGTCTGCACCACGATTTCGGTCTCGGGTGCCAGCTCGTGCACCCGACCCAGCGCGGCGAACAAGGTTTCGGTGTCACGATCGCGATCACCGCCGATGCTGAGCACCAGCGGGGTTGTGGGTGGCCGGTGAAACGTGAAGAACGTCTCGTCGACGCCGAATCGAAAAAAGCCGACGGGCGGCCCGTTCTCGCCCACGAGCTCGACGAGTGCCGCCTGCTGCCCGCTGCTGATCACCCACATACCTGACATCAGCCGCAGCACGCGCCGAATAGCGGAGATATCGGCACCGCGCGCGGCCGCATCGGTCGCCCAGATCACCCCGCAATACATTTCGGGGCGCGGGCAGGCGGCGAGCATCCGTCTGGCCGCATTCTCATCCCAGCTCAACGCAATGTCACGGGTAGGCCGAGTCTCGCCGGCATTCCAGCGCAGTGCAGGCTCGGGATGCCGCCCACGCCTCGTCAAGCGGGCACGCGCGCGGGCGAGCGTGTCGGGCTCGGCCACCGCCTGGGCTCGAAGACGGTCGACGTACCGGCCGAGTCCGTCGAGACCATACGGCCAGAAGCCCGGCACTTTGCCTTGCGCGTGTCGATACTGCCAATCGTCGACGTGGCGTTCGACGGGAAAGGCGATGTCGAGGGTGACGTCAGACATGGCCACCGCCCGTCTGCGTGCCGGCCTTCGTCTGCGTGCTCGACATCGTGACTGTGCCCGAAATCGGCTCTGACCCCGCTTTCGTCTCGGCAGCCGGCCCCGGCGCTGCGGCCGCGCGGCGCGCCCCGAGGTCACGCCAGACGTACCAGAAGTTCGGCGCCACCTGGCAGAGGGCGACGCTCGCCGCCGAAGCGATGACCGGCCCCGCGGCCCCCACGAAGGGAATCAGCAGCCACGACAACCCGAGATTCAGCGGCACCATCACCAGAATCGGCGCCACCTGAAAGGTGAGCCCGCGCTTGTCGGTCATGTACATTCCGAGCGGATACTTCGCCGCCTGCAGCGCCACGAAAACCACGAACGACGCCAGCAGCCAGCCGTTCAGCTGAATCTTGCCGCCCGAGACGAATTGCGCCAGCAGCGGCGACACGAGGGCGAGCCCGATGCCCATCACGAGCCCACCCGCCATGAACCACAGCACCGGGCGGGCCGGCGACTCGATGCGGTTCGCCGAACGCGCCGCCGCGTAGATGGGCCAGAGGCTGAGCCCCGCCGCCGCGATGGTCTGCAGCACGATGCCGAAAAGCTGAGACGAGAGGTTGTATTGGGCGAGTTCGTCGACGGTTCCGAAGTGGCTGAGCATCAGTCGCCCGGTCTGCATCGCCACGGGCAGCGCCACCATCTGCACGAGCATCGGCCAGGCCAGGCCGATCGCGGGTACTCCGCGATACGACCGCACGTGCGGTATCTCGCGAATAGCCGCCCCCACCTGCGGTTTAAGCGCGTGCGCCGCAATCAGCAGGCAGATCACCGAGACCAGCGCGCTCGCGACATACGAAACGACGGCGAGATACGTTCCGGCCGGAACAGCGAACACCACGAACGCGCCGATGACCAGCAGCATGAAAGGCGCGACCACCGCCTGGGTTGCCACTTGAACGTTGGTTTTCTTCAGGCCGACGAGGATGCGCTGCCCCACCGTCAGCGGAATCACCAGCCCGAACACGGCGAGGCAGAGAAACGCCGCGGTACTGCCGCCGTCGGAGATGAGCCCCTTACCGAGCAGCGCGGGCCACCAGCCGGCCACGGTGATCAGGGCGCCGATGGCGATGAGAATGCCGCCCGATACCAGCAGTATTCGAAAAGCGGTGACGATGGTGCGCCGCACGAAGTCGTCGGTTCGCGGGGCAGCAGACCCCGCAACGGCGTTAATCACCACGGCCGCAATGCCGAGGTCGGCGAACGGCAGCAGGGTGGGAAAGCTCGAGAGCAACCCGTATTGGGCGTACGCCTCGGTGCCGAAATTTGCGATGATCATGCGGCTGGTGATGATTCCGAGCACGCCGGCCAGCCCCATCACGCCCACCTTGGTGAGGGCGGTGCTGCTGACCATCGACATAGTCGACCGCTTCGTCGGCGCCGGGGCCGGGCGGCGCTTCGAGGTGAGGTCTGGCCGCGTCATCCGTCGAACGCCCGAGCGAGATCAGAGATGGTGGGCGTGCGCGAGAACAGCCAGTCGTCGGCGGCGAGGCGCCCGTCTCGCGCCGGCAGGCTGGCGAGTACATCGTCAGGCGACAGGCCCGCGGTGAGGGCCCGCACGATGGCGGAGCTGAGCTCGCTGCTCGACCCCGGGTCGTGCACGACGAGATGCCCGTTCTCGTCGAGCCACTCGGCCAGCCCGGTCTGCTCGGTCGTGACGATGGTCAGCCCGTGCGAGAGCCCTTCGACAATGGGCAACCCCACCTGCTCGCGCCAGGCGGGCGACGGCTGCGACGGCAGCACCAGCACGGCCGCCGTGTCGAGCAGGTCGTGAATCTCCAGGCGTTGAGGGTCGAGGTCGATGTGGATGCCCGTGTCACCCTGTGCGGCCGCCATCACCTCGTCGGTCAGCCGCCCTTTGCCCACCATTACGAGATCGGCGCCGGGTCGCTCTTTGCGCACCTCGGGCCACGCCGCCAACAGCTGACGCACCCCTTTGCGGTCGGTGAAGTTGCCCACGAAGATCACGCGCTCGGGCTCGCGGGTGGGTGTCGCGCACGCAGCGGCGCGTTCGAACGGCGCGGGCAGGGCCGGAAAGAGGAGGGCGCTCGAGCGCAGCGACACGGTTCCGAGCACGGTTTCGTACGTTTCACGCGCGGCGCTGGTGCCGAAGGCGGCTCGGTCTACTCGGTGCCAGACGCGGCGGGCGAGCATCCGATTGGCCTGCCTTTTCAGCCCGAGGCCGTGTTTCGGCTCGCGCCCGCCGGCGAACGGGTCGGAATTGGCGATGGCGTAGGTGACCACCGAGGTGCGCGGGCGCCCGGTGGCACGACGCAGGGTAAGAGCGATGAGCGCAAGCGCCGAGGTCGACAAGCTCGAGAGCATCAGCGGCTCGTTGATCTCGAGCGTGCTGATGGGCGAGCGTAAGAGTTGCCAGGCTCCCGCCAGCGGGCCGAGCTGCCTGATGTCGAGCCCTACCGTCAGCGGATCTTCGAAGTCATACCTCTTGTTCTGATACACGATGCTCGCCGGTTCGAGCTGGTGCGCGCGTTCGAGGTGCGCCGAGCGCAGGGTCTGGTAGAGCCGAACCCGAGGTAGTAAGGGGTGACGCGCCGCGCGTTTGGCCGAGCGGCTCATGGAGTGGGCCTCAGCAGCGCGCGAGTTCGGTGCACGGTTGCCGAGGGTTCTGGTTCGGTCACCGGTGGCCCGGCATCCGGTACCCGCCCGCGACGAGCAGTGCCCGCGTCGGCGAGGGGGGATTCGTCAGCACCTCCGTCGGTCACACCCTGGGAGGCCCGCGCGCCCGCAGCCTCGGCCCCCGCCCTGGCATCGGCGGCCGCGGCCGATGACTCGCGCCCGTAGTAGCCCGTGAGCGCCTTCGGCCTGGTCTGGTTCAGCACGATTCCGATGGTGCGCGCCCGTACCGCAGCCAGCGCCGCCAGCGCATCGCTCAGTTTCTGCCGGGTGGTCGAGTTGTAGAGCGTCACCAGCACCGCGCCATCGGTCATGTGCGTGAGTGTCAAGGCGTCTGACGCGGGCAGTAGCGGGGGAGTGTCGATGATCACGAAGTCGTACGTCGACTTCACGCTCTGCACCAGCCGCGCCATGGCCGTCGACCCGAGCAGCTGGTTCGGGTTCGGCGGCACAACTCCCGACGGCAGAATGTCGACGTTCGGCGCCCAGGGCTGAATGACCTCTTCGAGCAGTGCCGAGCCCACGAGAACGCTGGTGAGCCCCGCTGCTCCCTCGATCTGCGCGTAGGTGGCAATGGATGGTCGGCGAAGGTCGGCATCGACAATCAGTACACGCAGCGAACGCTCGGCCATGGCCAGTGCGATGTTCAGCGACATGGTCGTCTTACCCTCGCCCGGCACCGCACTGGTCACGGTGATCGACCGGATGGCGTTGTCGACATCGGCGAACTCGAGATTGGTGCGCACGCGCCGGTAGTCTTCGGCCATCAGACTGTGCGGCGCCAATCGCATGGTGACTCCGGTGGGCTGAGCGCTGCCCCGTCGACGCCGCTCGACATTGCCGATCACCGGAATCTCGGTGATGCGCTCAATGTCACGGTCGGTGCGGATGCGCGTGTCGAACAGCGTGCGACCGAGGGCGTAGAGCACACCGATGGCCAGCCCCACTACCAGCCCGCTGAGCTGAATGAGTCGCCGATTCGGCGCCACCGGGTTGGCACTGACCTGCGCCGGAGTGACCACGCTCATGGCGATCGACGACTTCGCGCCCGTGGAGACCGGCGAGAGGGCGGTGGCCGTGGTGGTGAGCGACTCGCTCACGCTGTTGGCGATGGCGGCCGCCTTCTGCGGTGACGCATCGGTCACCGTGATCTCGATCAGCACTGTGTTCAGCGGAGTGTTCGCCGAGATCTGTTTGGCCAGCTGGGTTGGCGTCGTCGTCAGGCCGAGCTCGGTGATCACCGGCGCCAGAACCTTCGGCGTCGTGGCGAGCGCCGCATACGACTGCACGAGGTTCTGGGTGTAGGTCGACCCTTGCACAAGCTCGCTGGTGGTGTCGCCCTGGGTCGACGACACGAACACCGCACTGGTCGACTGGTAGACGTCGGGCAGCGAATTCGCATAGACGTACCCCACGCCTGCACCCACCAGGCCCAGAATCGTGATGACGAGCCAGCGTTTGCGCAGAGCTTTCAGGTAGTCGTGTGGGTCCATGGTGGGCTTCCTTGCGTGGTGGAGCGTTCAACGCGCGAGTGCGCGGCGGTCGGGGATTCGACGTGGGTGGGCTTGGCCACGTGTGCGGCTGCGGCTGCGGCGGTGTGCGGATGCCCGGCGGCGGTCACTTCGGGCGTCACGGGCTGGGCCGCGGCCGACACCGTCGCGAGGTGCGGATGCCTGGCGGCGGCATGACGCGCTGGAGTGGCCAGCTCGAACAGCACGCCCGCGATGGTGCGGCGGTAGGCCTCTGGCGAGTGGCGTTGGCTGGCGAGCCGGCGGTCGGAACACGCATCCATTCGCGCCACCGGCCACACCGGAATGAGCGCCTCGAGGGCATCGGCCAGAGCGCCCGGATCGCCCGGCGTGACTCGCAACGCCGAACGGTACCCCTCGGTCGCCTCGCGAAGGCCCGAGGTGTCGCTCACGATCACCGGCCGCGCGGCCAGCAGCGCCTCCACGGCCGTGTTGCCGAACGGCTCGTTGTACAGCGACGGAACCACCACGACATCGGCGCGCTCGAGATGATGCCAAATGTCGGCGTCGAAGCCGTAGAACCACACGCGATCGGTGATGCCGGCCGCGTGCACATGCTCGTGCAGAGCGTTCTCGTAGTCGTGACGCCCGGGTATCGCGCCCCCGACGAGGTCGAGCGTGGCGGCGACGCCGCGAGCGCTGAGCAGACCGAGTGCATCGACGGCCACCAGCGGGCCTTTGCGTTCTGACAATCGGCCCACGTAGACGACGCGCAGCCCGCCGCCGAGGTTCTCGCGGGCCAGGGGCGGCAGTTGCGGCCCCGCGACCCCGTTGAGCACAACGGTCGTGCGGGTCGCAAGCCGCGGAAACGTTTTCGCCAGCACGCCTACGCTGAACCGCGAATTGGCGATCAGGCGCGAACAGAACAGCAGCGGCAGGTTCAGCGCCAGCGCAATGGGTTTCGGCACCGAGGCCTCGGCCTCGTGAATGTGGTTCAGCACGGGCACGCGAAGTGACCGCGCGGCGGCGATCCAGAGCGGAATCGTGACGGTGTTCACGTAGACCACGTCGGGCCGCACGCTCCGGATGATCGTGCGGGCCGCCCGCAGATCGGGCAGCAGCTCGGCGGCGAGGTTCAGCAGGCCGCGCGGGCGCAGGCTGGTCTTACGCAGCACCGGCGTGGGGCAGAACCGCACGGAGGCACCGGCATCCACCAGCACCTCAGCGAGCGGTCCCGCCTCGGGCAGCACCACGACCGCCCGGCCACCGGCGTCGAGCACACTCCGCACGCTTTCGAGCAGTACCCGGTCGGAGCCGTAGAGCTCGGCCATCGGGTGCGCGAACAGCACGATGAGCCCGCGGAGGTTTCGCATCGCTGCATCGCCCATCGGGTCGTCGCCCATTTCGTCACTGCCCTTCGGGTCACTGCCCATCGCGTCGCCGCTCATCGAGTCACTCTTCGACATCAGTGCGCCGTCCGTTCATCGAGCCGGCCCATATCGCGAAACCATTTGTGACTCGCCAGCACCAGATAGCCCGCGTTCGCCAGAAACATCAGGGCGTACACCACCAGAAAGACGGCCGGCGCCGCGAGCAACACGAACACCAGGCAGAGCACGCCGTAGTCGGTCGGCACCACCATGAGCGACCGGATGATCGTGCTCTCGCCGCGCGGAGCCCGCCCGAATCCGCGCGAGGCGTACACGCTTCTGAGCTGATCGCTCAAGATGAAGGCGAAGAACGACACGGTCGCCACCACCGAATAGCCGAGCGGAATGAGCAGCACGGCGGTCGGCAGCGCCTCCACGTGCAGAAACAGGGTCACGAGCACGGCCACATGCAGCGTGGCGATCTTCACGGCGTCGACCACGTGATCGAGCCACTCACCCGCGAGCGAACCACCGCCGCGCAGCCTGGCGACCTGCCCGTCGGCCGAGTCGAACGCGTACCCCACCACGAGAAGAGCGGCCACCACGAGCCCGGTGAACCACTCGAGCGGCGCGAGCGCCAGCACCACGATGCCGCTGAACGTGAACACCGCACTGATGGCGGTGACGGCGTTCGGCGTGAGCCCGGCCCGGTACGCCCAGGCGGCGAGGTATTTGCCGATGCGCCGGTTGACGTACACCGAGTACGCGGGCGACCCGGGCGCGGCGCGCTTCTGCGCGCTGGCGAGCCGCCCCACGGTCTGCCGATACGTCTCACGCGCAGCCGCCGCCCGCCCTGCGGCCGGACGCGATACGCCACCTGGGGCCGCTGCGAGCCGCGGCCCCTGCTCCGGAACGGCCTGTTCGGAATCGTCGATCGCGCTCACGAGGCCCTCCGGGCCGACGTGTCTGCACTGGCCACCGTGCGGCCCTCGCTGTGTCGGGCAGGCTCTGGGGCGGCGCCGGCCACCCGGGGCGCGCGAATCGCGTCGTCGAGAGTGGCCGTGCTGGTCGCGGGGTTCCAGGCGACGGGCGCGCGGCGGCCCTTACTCAGGCCGCGAATGGAGTAACCGGCCGCGAGCATCTGCGCCAGGCGCTCGTAGCCCGCGCTCACGGCGTTCCAGTCGTATCGAGCCTTGGCACGGTCGCGCAGGCGCTCGCCGCGACGAAGAGCGCCGGTGCGATCGGCCTCGGCGGCCACCTGCAGCCGCCCCAGCTCGTCTGGCGTGTCGAAGTACCGGCCGTTTTCACCCAGCACCTCGCGGTTGAAGACCACGTTCCAGGCCAGCACCGAGGTGCCGGCGCCCATCGCGCGCAGCAGCGAGGGGTTCGTTCCACCCACCGAGTGACCGTGTGAATACGTGAGCGCGTTGGCGTAGAGCTGGTTCAGCTGCTGCTGATCCCACACCCCGCCCAGAAGGTGAATGCGGGCATCCGTCGCCGCCATCGCCTGAATGCGCTGGGTGTATTCATGCGAATACGGCGCAGAACCCACCACCACGAGCGGCAGCGTCGCGACGCTGGCGCGGTACCCCTCGACGATGACATCGACGTGGTTCTCGGGTTCGAAGCGAGCCACCACGAGGTGGTACTGGCCCGGCTGCAACCCGAGTTCGGCGAGCCGGTCGTGTTCGCCCGAGCGCAGAATGGTCGATCCGTAGGTGAGCAGCTCGGTGGCAACCCCGAATTCGTGGTCGTAGTAGTCGGCGATTCCGGCCGCGTCGGCGATCAGCGCATCGGCCGAGCGCACGGCGAACTGCTCGGCCAGGCGGTAGTACTTCTTGCCCGTGCCGCTCCACTTGTCGCGTTTCCACTCCAACCCGTCGACGTGCACTGCGGTTGCTGCGCCGCGAACCCGAATGAGCGGAACCAGCGGTGCGTTCGCCGCGTTGAACACGAACGCCACGTCGTGCCGGCGATGCACGAACAAGTGCAAGGCAGACAGTGTGGTGTGGCTGAGCGTCTCCATGGTTTTCGACTTCACCGCCGGCAGGTGAACCAGGTTCATGCCGAGGTACTCGCGGTGACGTTCCACGGCTCCGGTGCGGCAGTAGACCGTGACGTGGTGGCCCTTGGCTACCAGGCGCTGGCCGATCTCTTCGACGGCGGTCTCGAATCCGCTGTACGCGGCCGGAACCCCGCGGGTGCCCAGCATGGCGATGCGCAGCGGCCGCCCTCCGGTGTGCGCCGCCCGGGCGTTGAGCAGGGGCTCCGTCACGGGCCCAGGTGTGGGTTCGGGCATCCGCTCAGACATGGTGATGCTCCGGTGTCGCTGGAGCGACAGTCTCTGTGGTCTCCTCCACCAGCACCGGCGCCGCCGGCACGCCAAGCCAGGTTTCGCCGGGCGGCAGGTCGCGAAACAGTGCGCTGCCCATGGCGAGCGTTGCGCGCCGCCCCACCCGCACCCGATCGCGAATGCTCGCGTTCATGCCCACCGTCGCCTCTTCGCCGATGCGAGCGCCGGCACCCACCGCCACCCCGGCTCCGATCGTCGCGAACGATTGAACGCGATTGCCGTGGCTGAAGCTCACATTCGGCAGCACCATTACGTGTCGCCCGATGCTCACGTCTGACGTCATCACCACTCCGGCGAACAGCAGACTGCCCGGCGACACCCGGCAGCCGCGCGGTAGCTCGACGCTCGGGTGAACTGCCGTGGCGTACCGGTCGTCATCCACGTCGAACTCACGCAACCGCGCCGCAAGGCGTGACCTGGTGGTACCCGCCGTGACGCAGATGAGCAGCAGGGCATCCGGATGCTCGGCGGCAGAATCGAGCCCCCCGAGCACCGGCAGCCCGGCCACGAGCGTTCCCCACCGTTCGGGTGAGTCGTCGAGAAACCCGATGGGGTCAAGCGTGCTCGCCGCACGCACCACGTTCACGGCCTCCCGCGCGAGACTCGATGTTCCGATCAGAATCACGTCGGCCATCAGTACGCTCCCGATGGGTGCAGTAGCTGTTTCGCGGTGCGGCAGAGCAGCGCCACATCACCTGTGATCGACCAGTTCTCCACATAGAAGAGGTCGAGTCGCACACTCTCTTCCCAATCGAGGTCGGAGCGCCCGGCCGTCTGCCAGAGACCGGTGATGCCGGGCTTCGAGTACAGCCGCCGAATCACCATTCGATCGCCGGTGGGAATGTCTTTTTCGGGCCACGGCCGCGGCCCGACCAGACTCATATCGCCGCGCAGCACGTTGATGAATTGCGGTAGCTCGTCGAGCGAATAGTGCCGTAGTCGGTGCCCGACCGTAGTGATGCGCGGGTCGTGTGCGAGCTTGAACATGGCTCCCGCGCCCTCGTTGAGGTGCTCGAGTTCGGCCTTTTTCGCTTCGGCGTCGAGGCACATGGTTCGAAACTTGATCATGGTGAACGGCACACCGCCCCGCCCCATGCGCTTCTGGGTGAAGAACACGGGGCCGTGGTCGCCATGCTTGATGAGCAGCGCAATCACCGCGAGCACGGGTGCGATGACCAGCAGTGCCAGCGAGGCCAGCACCACATCCATCGCCCGCTTCGCCACGTGTTTCAGCCCGTTGTAGTGCGGCATCTCGACGTGCATCAGCGGCAGCCCGTCAACCGGTCGCCAGTGGATGCGCGGGCCAGCCACATTCGTCAGCCCCGGCGCCAGCACCAGTTCGGTCGACGTCGTCTCGAGCTGCCAGCCCAACTCCCGCACAAAGGCGCTGCCGCCATCGAGCCGGCCCGCCACGATCACGGCTGTCGCACCGACGCGCGCTATCACCGAGGGCACGGCATTGGCGAACCCGATCACCGGAACGGTATTCCCATGACCGGTCACGCTGGTCGAGGCGTCGCCCACCGGCAGCACCGCCCCCACGATGTCGTACTCGACCCGCCCCGGGCGCCTTGAGATCTGATCGATGACGTACTGCACGTCGTTCGGCTCGCCGACCACCACCACTTTCGTGAGGTAGAGCCCCTTCTGCCGCCGTTTCGCCAGCCACATGCGGTTCAGGTTGCGTTCGATGATGAGGGCCAGGATGCCCAGCGGCAGCCCCACCACGAAGTAGCTGCGCGGAACGATCAGTTGCGCCAGCGCAGCACCCACCGCCGTGGCTCCGTACACCACGCAGGTGGCGATGAACGCGCGGCGGTACTCATCGAAACCCACGCCCACCAGTCGAAAGTCGCGGCTGCGCGAGAGCGAGAGGGCGAGCATCCAGCACACCGCGATTGCGGCCGAGAGCAGCGCATAGGCCGGGGCTGACTGCTCGTCGATGCGGTCGAAGGCCACCATCACGGCGAACGTCACGCCGGTGACGAAAACCACGACGGCTGCGTCGAAGTACAGCAGGCGGCGCGAGTAGCTCACCGACCAGCTGGCGGCGTGTTGCCCGTTGCTGGCTGCAGATCGAGTGAAAGCGGGAAGCTCGAACGGAACAACAGAGGTACTGCGAACGTCTATGGCCACGTGATCAACCTGTGTTTCGGGATGACAGGGATGGAACTAGATGGGCAGAACTCTCGTTGGTGGTAGAGGCACCGGTGTCTCTACCACCAACGCCGGAGAGTTCGTCTCAACCCAGAACCGGTGACTCGTTTCTAGGAAAAACGGGTCGCCGAATACCGGGTATCTCTTCGGCTGGCTCACCGTGCGTAGCTAGGATTACGTCGGCTGGTGCAGCCTCTATCGGGTTGTTCAGATACCCTAACCCGAGTGAGAAGCTGTCAATAAGCCCCCGTTTTGGGGCAGATGCCTTACATTTGAAAAATAGTCAACAAACACGCTGCTACAGCGGAATATTGCCGTGTTTCTTCGCCGGAAGTGACGCTCGCTTTGTACGCAGCGCACGCAACCCCTTGACGATGGCAACCCGCGTTGCCGCCGGTTCGATGACGCCGTCGAGCTCGCCGCGCTCAGCCGCGAGAAACGGTGACGCCACGTTGTAGGTGTATTCGTTGGCGAGCTTGGTGCGCACCGCTGCCACGTCTTCGCCGGCCGCCTCTGCGCGCTTGATCTCGCCGCGGTAGAGGATGTTCACCGCGCCCTGGCCGCCCATGACCGCGATCTCGGCGGTCGGCCAGGCCAGGTTGAGGTCTGCGCCCAGCTGCTTCGAGCCCATCACGATGTAGGCGCCGCCGTAGGCCTTGCGCACGATCACGGTGATCAGCGGCACGGTGGCCTCGGCGTAGGCGTAGAGCAGCTTCGCTCCGCGGCGAATGACACCCGTCCACTCCTGATCGGTGCCCGGCAGGTACCCCGGAACGTCGACGAGCGTCAAGATCGGAATCGAGAACGCGTCGCAGAACCGCACGAACCGCGCCGCCTTCTCGCCGGCCTCGATGTTCAGCGTGCCGGCCATGGCATTCGGCTGATTGGCGATGATGCCCACCGAGCGCCCTTCAACCCGCGCGAAGCCGATGAGGATGTTCGGGGCGTACAACGGCTGAACCTCGAGAAAGTCGGCGTGATCGACGATGTGCTCGATGATGGTGTGCATGTCGTACGGCTGGTTCGGGCTGTCAGGAATGATCGTGTTCAGCTTGTGGTCGGCATCGGTGATCTCGAGCTCGGCGGTCGATTCGTAGACCGGGAGGTCGGCGAGGTTGTTGTCGGGCAAGAAACCGAGCAGGGTGCGCACATAGTCGAGTGCGTCATCCTCATCGCTTGCGAGGTAATGCGAGACGCCCGAGATCGTGTTGTGAGTGAGCGCGCCACCGAGCTCTTCCATACCCACGTCTTCGCCGGTGACGGTCTTGATCACGTCGGGGCCGGTGACGAACATCTGGCTGGTCTTGTCGACCATGATCACGAAGTCGGTGAGCGCGGGGGAGTACACCGCACCGCCCGCCGCGGGCCCCATGATGATGGAGATCTGCGGAATGACGCCCGACGCGGCGGTGTTGCGGCGAAAGATCTCGCCGTACTTGCCGAGCGCCACGACGCCCTCTTGAATGCGCGCGCCGCCCGAGTCGAGCATGCCGATGATGGGCACGCCGGTCTTCAGCGCGAGATCCATCACCTTGATGATCTTCTCGCCGGCCACCTCGCCGAGCGATCCGCCGAAAATGGTGAAGTCTTGCGCGTAGACCGCCACCTGCCGGCCGTGGATCGTTCCGGTTCCGGTGACCACCGCGTCACCGAAGGGGCGGCTCTTCTCCATGCCGAACGCGTGAGTGCGGTGCCTGACGAACTCGTCGAGCTCGACGAACGAACCGTGATCGAGCAACTGCTCGATGCGCTCGCGGGCCGTCTTCTTGCCCTTGGCGTGCTGTTTGGCAATAGCGGCCTCACCGCTCTGGGTGACCGCCTCGTGGTACCGGTTCTTCAGATCGACCAGTTTGCCGGCGGTGGTGTACATGTCGGGGCCCGAGGTTGTTTCATCAGTCACGCCGTTCACTCTACCGGCCAAGACTCATCGCCTTCTGTTGACGAATTCCTACAGATAAAGCTTCATTTCTCATGGATGCTCTCGGTGTCGCCAGAGTTTCGCGCCCATGCACGCCGTAATCTGACTTGTATGAACCTCCCGCAGAGCGAAGCCGTCGTACCCCGACTCGTCTGGCTGGCAGAGTCGGCGTCGACGAACACCGAGCTGGTCGCGGCCGTCACGGGCCCGGATGCGGCGTCGTGGCCAGACCTCTCGGTCATGCTCACCGACAACCAGACCGCGGGTCGCGGCCGCCTCGGGCGCGTCTGGTCGGCACCTGCCGGGGCGTCGCTTGCCATCTCGGTACTGGTGCGGCCGTCGAAGCCGCTGCCCATCGAATCGCTTGCGTGGCTGCCGCTCGTCGCGGGCGTGGCCATGTCGCGTGCGGTGAATGAGATTCTCGGCGTCACACCCGTGGCAGACGACGGCGAGAGCTCGGCTGACGCTGACGACGCCCACCCCTACCGTGAACTCAGCGTCGCCGACATCACCGCGAACGAAGCCATCGAAGATGCGGCGGCGGTGTCCCCGGCGGCCGCCGTTGCGACGGTGAAATGGCCGAATGACGTGCTCATCGGGCGGGCGAAGGTCTCGGGCATCCTGTCTGAGCTGCTGCCCGGCGCCACCGGCGTCGTTGTGGGCTCGGGCGTAAACCTCTTTCTCACCGAAGAGCAGCTGCCGGTGCCCACCGCAACCTCCATCGCGCTCGCCGGCGGCGTCGACTTCACCGCCGACGACCTGCTCTCGGCGTACCTGCGCTCGTTCACCGAACTCTACGAGCTGTTCGTTCTGTGGGGCGGCGACGCAGCCGAGAGCGGCATAGCGGCGATCGTCGCCGACGCCTGCAGCACGCTCGGTCAGCCCGTTTCGGTAGAACTGCCGGCCGGCGACGTGCTCACCGGAATCGCCAGCGGTCTCGACGAATCGGGCCGGCTCGTGGTCGTTCGCGATACGGATGCCCGTACCATCGCCGTCTCGGCCGGCGACGTGACCCACCTGAGGTACTGACCCCGCCGATGTCACCTCGCCGCCGCCCCGCCACCTCTGCCGCCGAGCCTGAGTCAGCGCTCGAGCCCGGCACTGTGCTCGAACCTGATGACGCCGACTTCACCACGGTGTTTCGCGGCGAGGAGTTCGACCAGATCGTCAGTGAGCGGGTCGTCGCGCGGGTGCGAACGAGCGCCAGAGTGCTGTTCTGGCCGACGATTCTGCTGATCGCCGTGGCGGCGGCGAGCGGCTACTTTCTCGGGCGCCTGCCCGAAGCGTGGCAGAACCTCGCGGCAACCGCCCTGGCTGTAGCGATGTTCGTTTTTCTGTGGCTGCTGCCGTTCGTCGCGTGGCTCGCTCATCGGTACACGGTCACGACGCGCCGCGTCATCGCGGTGCGCGGCCTGTTCGTGCGCGAGCGTCAGGAGGTGTCACTGCGGCGAGGGTTCGATGTGACCCTGCGGCGGCGAGGGCTGCAAGCGCTGTTTCGAAGCGGCGATGTGACCATTCACTCGGGCAGCGAGCATCCACTCGTCATGCGCGACGTGCCCGACGCGAGACTGATCGTGTCGGTGTTGACCGACCTCAGCGAGCGTGGAGCGTTAGAGCGCGGGTTCAGCTCTTGACGAGTGCGTCTTCGGGTTCGGGCTCCAGAGCCGCTGCCGCGGTGAGGTTCTGCAGGCCGTCGCTGCGCTGAGTGCCGTAGACCCAGTAGCGGTAGAGCACGAACCGAAACGCGGTGCCGAGCGCGAGACCCACGACGTTCGCCGCGATGTTCGTGGCGAGCAGGCTGGTCTGGCCGAGCACGTGGTGGGTGAACCAGATGCAGGCTTCAGCGATGGCGAGGCCGCCGATGGAGACGATGGAGTACTCGAGCAGTTCGAGCCACACGCGGGTGCGGCGGTTCTCGCGAAAAGTCCAGTATCGGTTGCCGATCCAGTTGAAGATGATGGCGACCGAGGTGCTGATGAGCTTGGCGCCGATGGCGGTGGAGTAGAAGTGGCCGGTGCCGAACGTGCCGACCAGCAGCAAGTTGAAAATGCCGACGTCGAGCACCATGCCGAGAATGCCGACGACACCGAACTTGAGGGCGTAGGTGAGGAAACCCTCCCAGACGCGGGCTGCAAGATTTTTCATCTCGTTGAACCTGGCTGCTTTCGTAAGGCACAGTGCGTTTGGGCACCCAGACTCGGGGCTCACTACTTTGCACGTGACAACTGTTCTTCGACTATATGGGATGACCTGCGAAATCTGCAGGAGGGTTGACACGCTGCCGTGAAACCGCCCGCACGGGTAAAGTAGGCGGGTGAGTGTGCGCGTAGGAGTAATCGGTGGTGGCCAGCTGGCACGAATGATGATTCCGGCGGCGGTGAACCTAGGCCTCGAGATCCGCGTGCTTGCTGAGAACGAGGGCTCTTCGGCGCAGTTGGCGGCCACTCAGGTGGGTGACTACCACGACCCGCAGACGGTTCTCGAGTTCGCGTCGACCGTCGATGTGGTGACGTTCGACCACGAACATGTGCCTGAGTCGATTCTCAGGCAACTCGTGGCTCGAGGGCATGCTGTGCACCCCGGGCCCGATGCGCTGCAGTTCGCGCAAGACAAGATTCGCATGCGGCAACGGCTCGGCGAACTCGGGGTTGCGATGCCCGAGTGGGCTGCCGTGACCAGCGAAGACGAACTGGCTGAGTTTCTCGAGGCGCACGGCGGCGAAGCCGTGCTGAAGACCGCTCGTGGCGGGTATGACGGCAAAGGTGTGCGGGTCATCCGTGACGCCGCCGAGGCCGCCGACTGGCTTCGCATTCTCGACGAAGACGCCAATGGCGGCGCTCTGCTCGTCGAAGAGTTGGTCGACTTTCGCCGCGAACTCGCTCAGCTGGTGGCCCGGCGACCGTCGGGGCAGGTGGCGCTCTGGCCGGTAGTCGAAACCGTGCAGCGCGGGGGAGTGTGCAGCGAGGTCTTCGCGCCGGCGCCCGGGGCCAGCGAACGGCTGGCTCAGGTCGCGGCATCCATCGCCACCCTCATCGCCGAAGAACTGGGCGTGACGGGTGTGCTCGCCGTCGAGTTGTTCGAGACGACGGATGATCGGCTGCTCGTCAACGAGCTCGCAATGCGCCCGCACAACAGTGGGCACTGGAGTCTCGACGGATCGCTGACCAGCCAATTCGAGCAGCACCTTCGGGCGGTGCTCGATCTGCCGCTCGGTGCGACCGATGTTCGGGCCCCCTGGTCGGTGATGGTGAATGTGCTCGGCGGCCCCGACTCAGGCTCTCTCACCGACACGTACGGCGCCGCACTCGCAGACCAGCCCACCGTAAAAGTGCACACCTACGGCAAGGCGCCGCGCCCCGGCCGCAAGGTCGGCCACGTCACCGCCGTCTCCGACGACCTCGACGACGCGGTCTTCCGCGCACGCTCGGTAGCGGCGCTCCTCGGCTCCGACCTCTAGGCCTACCCCCGCGGTGATCCATGTGCCAGTCCGGGGTCGGTAGGCTCGGGGCATGAGCAGTGTGGAGCATGAGGGCGAGCGAGCCGCCGTGGTGGGCGTCGTCATGGGCAGCGATTCTGATTTCAGCGTCATGAGTGACGCCGTGACGGTGCTGACCCAGTTCGGGGTCGCCCACGAGGTCGAGGTCGTCTCGGCGCACCGCACGCCCGAGAAGATGATCGCGTACGGCAGATCAGCCCGAGGCCGAGGCCTCAAGGTGATCATCGCGGGGGCCGGCGGCGCCGCGCATCTGCCCGGAATGCTCGCAGCCGTCACCACTCTGCCCGTGGTCGGCGTTCCGGTGCCGCTGTCGCGACTCGACGGGCTCGACTCACTGCTGTCGATCGTGCAGATGCCCGCAGGGGTTCCGGTAGCCACCGTTTCGATCGGGGGGGCCACTAATGCCGGGTTACTGGCGGTGAGCATCCTCGCCACCGCGAACCCGGCCCTGGCCGACGCCCTCGCCGCCTACCGCGCAACCCTCGAAGACACCGTCGCCACCAAAAACGCCGCCCTCCAGCAGCGCCTCTAACCTCGCCCTCGCCCTCCCCGCCCCCCTCGCGGAAGGGTGGATCGCGAAAACCGCCCTCTCGAGCGCGTTTTAGGGCGAATATCGTGATCCATGTCTCCCTCTCGAGATGAGAGAGGGGTCTGCGTCAGATGTCGGCGTGCAGCTGCCAGACCTTTTCGGCGGAGTCGCGCCAGCTGAACGCACGGGCGCGGTCAAGACCCACGATGCGCAGGCGCTCGGCGAGCTCGGGATGGTTCACCACCTGCGAGATCGCAGCCGCGAGGCGCTCGGGCAAGCCGGCCGCATCGTCGCGGGGCACCACGATGCTCGCGTCGTCGGCCACCTCCATCAGCGCAGGCACATCGGTGTGGATGACCGGGGTACCGAAATGCAGCGCCTCAACCACGGGCAGCCCGAACCCCTCTGCCATGCTCGGGTAGACGAACACCGTGGCGCGAGAGATCACCAGCGCCAGATCTTCATCGCTCACGAAGCCCAGCACGATCAGCCGAGACTCCTCAAGCCCGGCCTCGGAAGCCACCGCAGAAACATCGAGGTCGCCCCAGCCCTTCGGCCCCGCGATCACCAGCGGCAGCTCGGGGGCATCCGACCGCGCCATGGCCTGGATGAGCGAAGTGAGCCCCTTACGCGGTTCGAGGGTGCCGACGGCGAGCACGTACGAGGAGGGCAGGCCCAGGGCTGAAGCTCGGGCATCCGCATCGACCGGCAACCGAAGTTTCGACGAGACCGCACCCCCGATGACACGAACGCGGTCGCCGAAGTTGACGTAGTGGGCCAGCTCTTCGGCCACCGCGTGGGTCGGCACCACGACGGCGTCGGCGTACTTTCGCGCCCGCTTCGCCATGGCCTTGTGCCACGCGACGCCGTGCGGAGTAAGGGTTTCGGGGTGCGTCCACGGCACCACATCGTGAATCGTCACGGCGATCTGGTCGCCGGGCTGGTGCAGCTGAGTGTGCTTCTTGAGCGGGGCGAGCAGCGAGGTGGCGTGCACCATTCCCGAGCTCGCGCCGGTCAGCAGCCCGTACTGCCAGGCCGCCGAGAGTTCACGGCGGGCCAGCGAGGTTCGTTCGATGCCGGCCAGACCCGGAAGCCGCGCTTCGAGGTCGGCGATCGCCTCGTGCGGCTGACGGGAGACGATTCCCTGAACAACGCAGTCACGCGGGGCCGTGCTGATCAGCTCACGCGTGAGTTCTTCGGTATAACGCCCGATTCCCCCCGGAACCGGCGCTACGATCTGGTCAACGATCACCCGAAGCGTTGCCATCTGTCTCCAAAAACTCCCGATTGGGTGGCCTCGTGTAAAGCCACCTGCCAGCTGCGCATGGGTTCGATTCCCGCTCGGGACCACGCGTCATGCCCCAGTACCGAGTACTGCGGCCGCGTGGCGGGGCGAACAAACTGCGAACTGTCTGTGGGCATGACCCTAGCAGCATCGATACCGGCTTCTATGAACAGAGCCTGTGTGAAGTCGAACCATGACGCTTCGCCCGAATTCGTGCCGTGGTAGATGCCCACGGGGGCCTCTCTCTCGACGAGCAGCAGCAGGTGCGCGGCCAGATCGGCCGTGAACGTGGGCTGCCCGTGCTGGTCGGTGACCACGCTCACCGTCTCGCGCTCGCCGATCAGCCGCAGCATCGTGCGGGCGAAGTTCGGGCCGTGCTCGCCGCACAGCCAGGCCGAGCGCACGACATAGGCGCCGAGTGGATGCTCGCCCAGCACCTCGAGCTCACCCTCGGCCTTGCTGCGCCCGTACGCCGACACCGGGTTTCGCGGCGAATCTTCGGCATACGGGGTGGTGGCCCGCCCGTCGAACACGTAATCGGTCGACACCTGGATGATCGCCGCCCCGTTCTCGCGAGCGGCAACGGCGAGGTTGCCGGCGCCCGTGGCATTCACGGCGAACGCATCGGTCTCATGGGTCTCTGCGTCATCGACCTTCGTATAAGCGGCAGCGTTCACGATGACATCGGCGCCTTCTGCCGCACGCAGCACGGCCTCGCGATCGGCGATGTCGAGCTCGGCACGGGTCAGCGCGGTGACGGTATCGGGCGAGATCTCGCCCCCGCCGGTCGCGCGCGGGGCGCCCTTCGAGTGCGGCGCGACCACAGCCCCGCGAGCGACGAGCGCCGCCTGCAGGTCTCGCCCGAGCATCCCGCCCGCACCGGCGATCAGGTAGCGCGTCACAGCGCCGCCCGCTCTTTCAGTGGCTGCCACCACGCCCGGTTGTCGCGGTACCACTGCACCACGTCAGCGAGCCCCTGCTCGAACGGAACCAGCGGCGTGTACCCCAGCTCACGATTGATCTTCGTGATGTCGACCGAGTAGCGCTGGTCGTGGCCTTTGCGGTCTTCGACGTGGTCGACCGCCGACCAATCGCGCCCGGTGGCGTCGAGCAGCAGGTTCGTGAGTTCGATGTTCGACAGCTCGGTTCCGCCGCCGATGTTGTAGATCTCGCCGGCGCGGCCGTCGACCAGCACCATCGCGATGGCGCGAGTGTGGTCGTCGACGTGCAGCCAGTCGCGCACGTTCGTTCCGTCACCGTAGAGCGGCACGCGGCCGCCGTCGATGAGGTTCGTGACGAACAGCGGAATGAGTTTTTCAGGAAAGTGGTACGGCCCGTAGTTGTTCGAGCACCGCGTGACCGACACGTTCAGGCCGTGAGTGCGGTAATACGAGCGGGCCAGCAGATCGCTCGACGCCTTCGACGCGGAGTACGGCGAGTTCGGCTCGAGCAGGTGGTCTTCGCTCCACGAGCCCTCTGAGATCGACCCGTATACCTCATCGGTCGAGACGTGCACGAAGCGCTTGAGCCCGCTGCGGAGCGCCGCGTCGAGCAGGCGCTGCGTTCCCAGCACGTTCGTCTCGACGAAGATGCTCGCGTCGCGCACCGAACGGTCGACGTGCGATTCGGCCGCGAAGTGCACCACCGCGTCGATGCCGGGCAGCAGCTCGTCGAGCAGTGCCGCGTCGCGAATGTCGCCGTGCACGAACCGGTACCGAGGTGACGAAGAGATAGGCGCGAGGTTCTCGAGATTGCCCGAATAGGTGAGCGCGTCGAGCACCACCACCTCGGCCCCCTCGAGCCCCGGGTACTCGTCAGCGAGAGTGCGGCGAACGAAATTTGAGCCGATGAAGCCGGCTGCGCCCGTGACCAAGATCTTCATGAGGAATGGCTTACTTTCTTCTGGGAACCAAAGCCCCCAGTTTAGTAAAGCCTTCGCCGGGTAAGATTCGGGGGTGAATATTCGCGAACTGTCGATACCAGACTCCTACGAAATCACTCCGCGGCTGCACGAAGACGACAGAGGTCTGTTTTTCGAGTGGTACCGGTTCGACGAGCTCGAAGCTGTGATCGGGCATCCACTCGCCTTGCGGCAGGCGAACGTGTCGGTGTCGAAGCGCGGGGTGGTGCGGGGCATTCATTTCGCCGACATTCCGCTCGGGCAGGCCAAGTTCGTGACCGCGATGGCGGGTTCGGTGCTCGACTACATCATCGACATCAGGGTAGGTTCGCCCACATTCGGGCAATGGGATGCGGTGTTGCTCGACCAGACCCACCACCGGTCGGTATACCTCGCCGAGGGGCTCGGGCACGCTTTTGTGGCGCTCACTGACGACGCGACCATCAGTTACCTCGTGACCGACGTCTTTCAGCCCCAGCGTGAGCACGCCATCAACCCGCTCGACGAGCAGATCGCCCTGGCCTTTCCGCCCGAGGCGGGCACCCCGCTGCTCAGCCCGAAAGACACCGAGGCGCCGGGCCTCACCGCGGCGGCCGAAGCTGGTCTGCTGCCCACCTGGGCCGACTGCCGCGCGTACTACGACTCGCTGACTCACGCTTCGCTGAACAGATAAGGCTCCCCACCTCATGCGTGGAATCATTCTCGCCGGCGGCAGCGGCACCCGGCTCTGGCCCATTACCAAGGGCATCAGCAAGCAGTTGATGCCCATCTACGACAAGCCGATGATCTACTATCCGCTGGCCACGCTGATGCTGGCCGGCATTCGTGAGATTCTCGTCATCACCACTCCCGAATACCGCAGTCAGTTCGAAAACCTGCTGGGCGACGGGTCAGACCTGGGCATTCGCCTCGAGTACGCGGTGCAAGAGAGCCCCGACGGGCTGGCCCAGGCCTTTCTCATCGGTGAAGAGTTCATCGGCGACCAGAGCGTCGCGCTCGTTCTCGGAGACAACATCTTTCACGGCACCGGTCTCGGCTCGGCGATGCAGCAGAACCTCGAGATCGAGGGCGCGCTCATCTTCGCCTACCAAGTGTCGACTCCGAAGGCGTACGGGGTGGTCGAGTTCGACGCGTCGGGCACCGTCGTTTCGATCGAAGAGAAGCCCGAGCATCCGAAGAGCAACTTCGCCGTGCCCGGCCTCTACTTCTACGACAACAGCGTCATCGCCATCGCCAAGTCGATCGAACCGAGTGCCCGGGGCGAACTCGAGATTTCGACCGTCAACGAACGCTACCTCGAGGCCGGCACCTTACGCGTGACCGTGCTCGACCGCGGCACCGCCTGGCTCGACACTGGCACGTTCGAGTCGATGGTGCAGGCCAGCGAGTTCGTTCGCGTCATCGAAGACCGGCAGGGGTTCAAAATCGGCTGCATCGAAGAGATCGCCTGGCGTTCGGGCTGGATCACCGACGACGAGGTGCGCGAACTTGCGAAGCCCCTCGTCAAGAGCGGCTACGGCACATACCTGCTCCGGATGCTCGGGGCCTAGTTCGAACTGCTCAGACCTCGTTCTGGCTGCCCTGAATATGCGCCAGAATATCGAGCATGGTGGCGTGGATGCCCGCCGGCAACGAGGTCAGCGACCGCTCGTCGAGCTCGGGCCAGACGACCGACTTCAGGCGCAGATCGAGTGCCTGCATCGAGATGGTCGGCGAACTGCCGAGCATGACGTGCGGGCGCCTTCTAGTGAGGGCCTGAAAATAGCCCACCAGCGCACCGATCGTGACGCCTTCGCCGCTGGCGAGTATTTTCGTCACGTTGATCGGCCCGACGAGTGCGGCGGTCTGCCGCAGCATGTCGATCGCGTCGCAGATCAGCTGGGCGCAGTCGTCGACGAAGAGGTAATCGCGCACGGTGTCGAGCGGAACGAAAATCGAAGCAGGGGTGGGCGAGAACTGTGCCTTCGCCAGCGTGGAGATCAGCCCTTGCATTTTGCTGAGCTTCTGGCCCGGGCCGTAGAGATTGGCGATGCGGCCCTTGAGAACCGAGACGCCAGAGCTCGAGGCGAATCGATCGAGCTCGGCCTCCATGGCCAGCTTGGTTTCGCCGTAGGGCGAGAGCGGAACAGCGGCCGTGTTCTCGGTGTACGGCGGGTTGGCTGAGCCGCCGTAGACCCCGCCGGCCGAAGACGCGAGAAAAACCGTGCCGCGCGACGTCACTCCGGCATCGCGCGCTGATTTCTCGATCAGGCCGAGAACGTCTCGAAATTGTTCACGTTCGAGATTCAGGTGGTCTCGCGAGGTGCCGATAACCCCCGAGCCCGCCACCCAGAGCACGCACCATTCATCATCGGGCCCGAGCTGACCGAATAGAAGTCGCAATTGGCTCGTGCTCGTTTCGAAGACGCTGCGCTGGTCGAGCCAATCGAGCGGTTCTGGCGGCAGAAGCTGCCAGTGATCGCGTGCCGCGATCTGCCGCATGAGAGCTTTGCCCAACAGCCCACCCGACCCGACGACCCAGGTCGCGACCGTCATTCAGACGGCTTCGTCTGCTCGACGACGACAGGTGCCTGCTCGACGACGACAGGTGTCTGCTCGACGACGACAGGTGTCTGCTCGACGACGGGCGGAGTCGAGAGACCCGAATTGCTTTTCAGATGAGCACGGCCCAACGGGCCCAGTTCGGGGTCGGTCGTGATGAGGTAGGGGGGTTTGCCCATCGCCATGTTCACGTTGATACCGATATATTCGGCGATCACCCCGAGCGAGAACAGAATGGCACCCGTGCCGAATAAGACGATCACGATCGTCGAAGCCCAGCCGGCCGGCACTTCTGAAGAGGTAAGCCGGGCGATGAGAATGTAGAGAGCGACCACGATTCCGAACAGCCCGAACAGCACCCCGAGAATGCTCACCAAGCGCAGGCCCCGGGTGCCGTTGGTCAGCACCATGCGCCAGAAATGCCCGAAGAGTCGCCGCGCGGAATAGCCCGATGGGCGATCGCCCTCCGACCGCAGCTCGACGGGAGACGTCGTCACCCGTCCTGCGATCCAGCCCATCGCTATATCGAGGTACACGCCCGAACCGGAGTAGGCGGCCACACTTCGGCCCACACTGCCGAGAACAAGGCGAAAACTCTGAAAATCCGAGGCATTGCCGCCGCCTGCGACAGTGCTCAAGAACCACTTGGCGCCCTTCGACGCCGAGTTGCGGAGCCACCCGTGCGGTGGCGGGTTCGTCGGCTTCGCGTAGACCACAGTGGCCTGGCGGGTGAGAGCTGTGTCGAGCAGATTGGGTATATCGGCAGGGTTGTGCTGGCCGTCTTCGTCGAGCGTGACGATCCACTCGCTGCCCGCCGAGGCCATACCGGCCAGCGTCGCCGCGTGCTGCCCGGAGTTCTTGCTCAACCAGACCGCACGAACGAATGGGTGCTCGGCGCTCTGCTCGCGAATCACCCGCGCAGAGTCGTCTGGGCCGTTGTCGTACACGAGCAGTGCCTCGCGAACGACATAGGGGTACCCCTCGGCGGTCAGCTGAACGGTCGTCAGTGGAGCGATCTCGCGCATCAGCGATTCCAGGGTGCGCTCGCCTTGGTAGACGGGGATGACGATCGAGATCTCGTGCGGTTGGATCGCCGCAGCGGGGGTGTCATCTGTCACGGGTGTCGACTTTATCACTGTTGGCCTGCGTCACTGCCCGAGAAATTCGGTCACTGCTTGCTGCGCGATAGTCAGTTCGCTGATGTGAACCAACGGCGGTGCGGCGGCTGTCGCACCGGCGACATTCACCTGAACCTTGCTGGTTCCGGGCGAAACGACCATCCTGTGGGTCACCACGGTGCCTTCTGGAGCGACCGTCACCGTCTGACTCTGACCGTCGGGGAACGCGACTGTCGCAGTACCGCCCGCCGTCGCCGGCAAGGCGAGAGTGAATGACAGCGTCACCGTCGGGGAGTCGCTCCGGTCGTTCAAAAGCGAGAACGACGGCGATGGCAGAGACGAGTCGCCCGCCGTGAGATCGGCCGCCGAGGTCGGGTGGAAGTCGGGCAGTAGGCTGAGGTCGATCGGGTCGGTCACCGCGGTCTCGATCGCCGCCAATTGTTCGGGCGTGTACTGCGTCAACAGCGCAGCTCGCTCAGAACGGATGTCGAAATACACCCAGTGGCCGTCTGCGCTGGTGATCGGCGCCTCACTTATGGCCGCCGTGAGCGCGCTGACGACAGCGGCGCCCTTGTCGTCGTATGCCCACGTGTCGACGAGAATGCCCGACATGTCTGACCCCGCCGCGAGCTTGACCAGATCGGCACCCGGTTCTTGTGAGACGGCATACGGCCAATCAGACTTCGGCCGCCCCTTGATACCACCCGCGCTCCAGTCGACGGTCGTCGTTTGCAAGAACGGAATGAGTTCATCGCTGCCCACCAGACCATTAGCTGCGAGATTCTCAGGAAACGGGATGTACGGCAATTGCAGCACGTTCGCACCGGCCGGGAGCGATTCTTGAATGCCCGCGAAGAACGTCTTGTCGGAGTTGTATGTGGCGGCGATACCCGCGTATCCGCTGCCCAAGGTTCCGGGTGTCTGGTCGTAGTAGCCCACTCCGAGAATGCCGAGCGAGATCACCCCGACGGTGACTCCAGCTACGACTTTGTGCAGCTTGAACCGTTTGAACATCCAGGTGAGCAGCAATTGGAGCGATAGACCGAATGCAACAAGGCACAGGGCGGCGATGACGATCGACATGCGGTTCCAGCCGCGCAGTGCGGTGGTCACGAACGAAATGAGGGTGGAGAGGCCGCCGACCGTCGAGAACAGAAAGGCGATCAGGGTGAGAACAGAGACATAACCGATCGTCTCGACATGGTGGGCCGATTCGGCGCGAAGAGCACGCGTTCGCCGCCACGCGACCACCATGTAGGCGACAACGAGGAATGTGATGATGAGGCCGAGTGCCGCGACCAAGCCGAGCGCGGGTTCCTCGGACGGCAGCGGGAAAGTCTGGTCGTAGTGAGCCCGAAAATCTCGCAGAAAGGCGATTCTGTTGCCGGTCCACGGCAGCAGGAGCTGCGTGATTTTGAGGGCATACACCTCGGAGTCGTCTGCGTTTCGAAAGAAGCCGCCGGGGTTCGCACCATTGGTCCAGCCGAAAATGACGTCAGGCGCCATATTGATCAGCATGACGACAACGGTCACGGCACCGACCCCGATCGCGCCGAGAAACTTTCGCCAGTTCCTATCGCGAATCAGCACGAACAGCGTTGCGAACGCGAGCAGGATGATCAAGAAGACGCCGTAATAGGTCGACGACGTGGCCAGCAGCGCGAGAGCGACCACCGTGAACGCCCCTCGGCCCGTGAGCACTCCCCACCAGCGATAGCGCGAGGTGCGGGCGGTCCAGACGGATTCCCCGCGCATGATCCAGATCAGAATGCCCAGGCCGAGCGGCACGCAGTAGTACGAAGCCAGAAACAGGTGGGATTCGCCGCGAATGAAGTGGTACGGCGCCAGTGCATAGAGAACGGCCAGTGCCACGGAGAGAGGCCGCCACATGTTGCAGACCCGAAAAAACCAGTACCCCCCCAAGGCGGCCAGAATGAAGCCGATGAAGTAGTACATGTTCAGCACGATCGGCCACTGGCCGTTGAAGAGGCCAAGCACCTTCGCCGCGATCATGTGCAGATTGTCAGCAACGGGAAAGTCGTTGTAGAACTGGCCCGACGGTGCGCCGAGATTGGGGTTGTGTTCGTACCAGCCCTGTTCGAGCGTGGTCTTGAAATGGTCGGCGGTCGAGAGCGCATCGCCGTTGTAGAGCCACGGAATCGAGAGCGCCGCGTAGCGAAGACCGAGAGCGAAATACGTCAGCAGTGCCGTGATACCGGCGGTGAGCGCATACCAGGGGGCGTCTGAATGCAGCAGCCTGGTGGCGAAGCGCGGTTTACTCATCGATCGTATTCATCCTTCTGCGAAGCCAGAGGTAGGCAAACCGGCGTATGCGCGCCATCAACCACGCACGAGAATTTCCCACGCGAACGTCGAGCGAAGAAATGACGCCCGGGTGCTCGCTGTGCAGCCACCGATGGAATGCAGCCGCCTGTGACGATTGTTGCTGAACGAGTCTGACACTCCACTGAGAGTCGCTGATCCGAAAGGCCGCCAGCGGTTCGCTGATTGCGTGAAAATCACCCGTGAGAAGTACCCGCGAGTAGGTCGTCTCGTCGATCAGGTACGGAAACTGCGCGTCCCAGAGGCCGGCCTCGACCAGAGCACTTCGACGGATGAGCGTGCAGGCCGGCTCGCCGAAGATGTTGCTGCCGACGACGACCGTACGCCGAACGGCCTGCGCTCCGGGTACTGTGCCCGAGATTCCCGCGAGGCCGCGCTTGGCGACGACAACCGTGCCCCGAGCATCCACGATGTCTCGTGTCGATGCAACCAGCGTCACCGCGGGTTCGTTCTCGATGGCGGCAAGCTGAACCTCGAGTGCGCGCGGGTAGAGAATGTCATCGCCGCAGACGAGCTTGAGATACTCGCCGGTGGCTGCCTCGGTGACTCGGTTCCAGTTGCGAAGGGCCCCGCCGCCTGCCGGGGTGTCGAGCAGAGTGATTCTGGGGTCGGAGTAGCGGGCGAGCACCGCTTTGGTCTCGTCGGTCGAAGAGTGATCGGCGATGATCAGTTCGAAGTTCTGATAGGTCTGCGCGAGGATCGAATCGATCGTTTCGGCGATGTAATCGGCGTTGTTGTAGGCCGGAACGACCACCGAGATCTTGTGGGTCATGAGTCGCTCACCTGAGGTTTGTCGGTCTTTTCTGCTTCTGAAGCCGCAGATTTTCGCCTGAATGAGAAGTTTCTGTGCCCGAAGAAGCTCACCAGGGTGGTCACGAACACAATCAGCGCCTGAGCGACGATGGGAATCAGATGGCCGAATTCCACGAGCAACGGCAGCAGAATGGCGTTGATGCCGAGGGCGACCAGATAGACCGACTCGAAGCGAGCCAGATCTCGCCAGACATGCCCACGAACGCGAAAGACGAAGCGGCGGTACAGGATGAACGCGCAGAGCACGCTCGCCACGTGCGCGAAGAGCAGGGTGGCCATGTAGCCCCAGACCTGGCCGATGGTCGCCTGAAAGAGCGCGAACCAGAGAAAGCCGATGACCGTGTTCGCCGTTCCCACAATCAGAAAGGCCACTCGGTAGTCTTTGACCACGCGCAGCATGAACCCGGGGGTTCCTTGCATTCCCGCTGGGGGTTCGGGTATGGCCGACTCGGCGCCCGCGATCGGGTCGCTCACCGTGTCACCCAAAAGCTTGGCATCGTCGTCATTTCGCATCGGCCGGCCGACTCCGCGACCCTTCTCTCAATCTGATCTTCAGCAGAATCCACAGTGCTTCGAACCCGTCGCGAGCGGTGATCTTCTTACCTTCTGCGCGAGACCTCGCTTTGTATGAGATCTGAATCTCGTACGGTCGGTAACCACGGGCCAACAGCTTGCCCGTCACCTCGGCCTCCATACCGAAACCGTTCGACGTGATCGAGAGCGAACGGTAAAGCGAGAGGGGCATCAGTTTGAAACACGTCTCCACGTCTGAAATGTACGAGTTGAACAGGATGTTCGCTGCCAGGTTCACGCCACGATTGCCGATCACATACCAGTACGAGAACGACGTATGGCTGCTGAACGTGCGCGTGCCGTAGACGACGAGAGCCTCGTCGTCTAGCACCGCTTGAACCAGCTCCGGAATCTGTTCCGGCCGATATTCTTCGTCGGCATCGCAGACGATCATGTAATCGCCCGTCGCAAGCTGAGCGGCCTTTCGAATCGCGGCTCCCTTGCCACGGTTCACGGGCTGATGAAAGACCACGACACGGTCATCGGTCAGTGCATCGAGGATCTCGGCGGTGCGGTCTGCGCTTCCGTCGTCGACGATGACGAATTCGACGTCGAGTTCTTGTTGCCACCGGATGGCGAGCACCCGCGCGATCACGCGTTCGAGGGTGGCTTGTTCGTTATAGACGGGCATCAGCACAGAGAGCTTCATACTGGGCTGATTCCTGTGCCCTCTCGATTGTTGCGAAACCAGTCGACGGTGATGGTGAGGCCTTCTTCGACGCCGACCTTGGGGCTCCAGCCGAGCAGGCGCTTGGCCTTGCTGATATCGGGCTGGCGACGCTCGGGGTCGTCGAGCGGACGAGGCTGCACTTCGACGACCGACGAGCTGCCCGCGATTCGTACCACCGCTTCGGCGATTTCTAAGACGGTCTGTTCGTGCGGGTTGCCGATGTTGATGGGACCAGCTTCGCTGCTCTCTGCGAGGGCGAGAATTCCCGCCACCTGATCGCTGACGAAACACAGTGATCGGGTCTGGCTGCCGTCGCCGTGCAACGGAATCGGCTCGTTGCTCAGCGCCGCCTTGACGAAGCTCGGAATCGCTCGCCCGTCGTTGTACGACATGCGTGGCCCGTAGGTGTTGAAGAGCCGTGCCACCGCTGTATTGGTCTCGAATGTGCGCCGGTAGGCGAAGGTGATCGCCTCGGCGTACCGCTTCGCCTCGTCGTAGACGCTGCGCACGCCGATCGAATTGACGTTGCCCCAGTATTCCTCCACCTGCGGGTGCACCGAAGGGTCGCCGTAGATCTCTGAGGTGGAGGCCATCACGAAGCGGGCTCCGTCGCGGCGAGTCACATTCAACAGCGCTTCGGTGGCGTTCGAACCGGCGTGAAGCGTTTCGATCGGGTGCTGCAGGTACAGTGGCGGCGAGGCGGGGCTCGCGAAGTGCAGCACCAGATCGAATCGAAACGGCACGGTTTCAGCGTCGGCCGCGTCGAGTTCGATCAGTGTGAAGGCGGGGTTGTCGGCGAGGTGTGCCACGTTCGACGGTGAGCCCGTGATGAAGTTGTCGATCGCTACGACGTTGTAGCCTCTCGCAAGGAGTTCGTCAGACAGGTGAGAACCGAGGAATCCGGATCCTCCCGCGACGAGAGCGTACTTAGGCATTCTGTGTTCCATTCTCGTCTGCCGCGACGGGCAGCACCGAGGGGTCTTCAGTGAGCGCGGTGAAGAACTGCCATGTTTCGTTCGCGTAGTCGTCCCAGCTACGGTAATGGTTTTTGCTCAGCAGTTGTTGCATTTCAGTCAAGATCGCCGGTTCAGAGAGCACTCGGGAGAGCGTCTTAGCGATCTGCCGATCGGAGCGCGGGTCAACGGTGAGCACCCCGGCGTAGCGATCGGCGATCTCTTTCATGCTGCCGAAGTTCGACGCGATCACCGGGGTGCCCGACCGCAGCGATTCGACGACAGGCAATCCGAAGCCTTCGTGAAACGACACGAAGACAGACACGCTGGCTAGCCGGTAGCTGGCCGCAAGCAAAGAATCGGTGACGGTGCGCAAGACGACGATCGGGTAGCCCTGCTCGTGAAGCACCGCGGCGAACTGATCGAACGCGTCGCTTCCCCACGCCGAGCTGCCGAGAAAGGCGAGCCGAAACGACAGGCCGGATCGCCAGAGGCTCCGCGCTGCCTGAAGAACGGCCAAGTGGTTCTTGCGCGGCTCGTGCGTGCCGACGACGAGTACCAGCGGCTCGTCGCCCAGGTTGAGCCGCTTGCGCGCCGCGGCCAGGTCTGCCGCGCTCGGTTCGACGATGTCTGCGGCCAAGAACACCGGCTTCACGACCGGGCCGGATCGACCGGAGGCCGCGAGCATCAGCTTGAAGGCGTCGAACTCGGCGCTGGTCGACGCCGAGTTGCCCGCCACGCCCGCAGCGTAGCCGACCGCGTCGAGGTAGAGCGGAAAGTGAGAGGCCACCGAGTCGATCGACGTCTCGCCCGAGGTAATAGGAACGAGATCGTGGCCGATGAAAGCCGTTCGCGTTTCGGCGAATCTGCCCATGCACAACAGCCGTGCCGCGCGTTCGCTTTCGAGGGCGAGCTCGGGAACGATCAGAAGACCGCCGTTGGGAACGATCAGCCGTTCGCGTTCGATCGGGTCGTCGGCCGCGCTGGTTGCAGCGGTTTTATCGAGCACTCGGCTTTTCTCGGTGGCGCTGAGATGGCGCAACCCTTGCCGATCGTGTGTCCACGCCACGAGCTGCAGATCGTTCTGCTGGGCCCATCGTGAGACCGTTTCTCGAACGACCCGCTGAATGCCCGAGATCTTGTCGGTTCGGCACGTGTCGTGCACGTCGACCAGAATGGCGCCAGTCACGATGTCGACGGTGGTGCCGTACCCGAAGATGGAGTGGTCGACTCGTTGGCCGAGCCCGTCGAGGGCGAAGCGACCCCCGTTCAGCTTCACATCGCGCCGAAACGCCAGAATGTCACCTTCTACGGCAAGTTCGCCTCGCAGGGTGCACCACACCAGCCACAGCCGGGCATAGTCGGTGCGTTCGTCGAGTAGTTCACCGAGCTGTTCGAAGTGGTCGTCTGATGTCGAACCGCGCACCGAGCCGCCGAGGTAGCCGATCAGTTCTTCGAGACTCTGCAGGCGGTCGTCTGACGCGATCATGCGAGCGCTCCGGATTCGCCGGTGACGCTCGCTCGAATCGCGACGGCATAGTCATCCCAGGTCGCGTCGCGCCGAGCGTCGATCTGTTCGTTCAGTGAGCCGAGCAGGGTGTCATCGGTGAGCAAACTCGCTATGGCCTCGACGATCTCGTCGTCGTCGCGCGGGTCGACCAGAATGCAGCCACCACCCTCGGCGATCTCAGCCGTGCTGCCGTACCTCGTTGTGACGACCGGAGTGCCCACCGCGAGAGACTCTGCGACGGGCAGGCCGTAGCCCTCGTGCAGCGAGACGAAGACGCTGAACCGAGCGCTTTTGTACGCGCGCGAAAGCGTCGACTCATCAACGTCGCGAAGCACCTCGATGCTTCTACCGAGGGAACGAAGTGCACGTGCGGCCTCGCCGATCTCGGTCAGACCCGTGTCGCCTCGGCCTCCGACGATCTGCAGCCGAAAAGCGAGGCCTCGGCGCCAGAGCACCTCTGCCGCGTAGATCACGGCGAGCTGGTTCTTGCGCGGCTCGTTGCTGCCCACAGACAGAACGAGAGGCAGTTCGTCTGCCGACGGCTCATCAGCACCGTCTGTTTCTGGAATGTGTTCGATGGGCAGCAGAACGCTCGTGATCTCTGGCCCGCGAAGCCCCTGTGCCTCGAGAGCGGCGGTGAACCCCTGAAATTCTTCGGCTGACGAAGCTGAGATGGCGATGCCTTTATCGAAATACTTGAGCATCGAAAGGTAGGTCGAGAAGCGTAGATTCTCGAGCCGCGGAACGGCGAAGCCTGTCGAGGCCGGAATGCTGTCGTAGACGAGCGCGACGCAGGTATTCGGTGTGAATCGGGCGAGGGCGCCGAGCGTCAGTGCATTCGTGCCAGAGACGATCTCGGGTAGGAACAGGGTGGTGCGCCAGGGCACGATGAGCGCGAAATCATCGTCGTCGAGTTCTGACGTGTCGTCACTCTTGGTCTGATTCCAGGCGATCACCCGGTCGGCCTCGCTCTCGCCCAGCGCGCGAAGTGCCGTGCCGTCGTCGGTCATGACCGTGAGCTCTATCTCGCCAGACGGATACCAGCGAGCCAAGGTCTCGCGGGTAACCCGCTGCACCCCCGAGTTGAACCCGAAGCGCCCGGTGAGGTTGACGAAGGCGACGATCTTGTCGTCGACCACAGAGATGCGGCGCTGGGCCGAGCCGTGGCGTGTGGCCCAGACACCGCAGTGATGAAGAATTCGTGCAACAGCCTCGCGTTCGGTTGCCTCGGAGATGTCGCGGCTCAGCCCCAGAAGCAGGTTGTGGTCTGGAAAGCAGCCGCTGACCGCCACGATGACGAGCCAGAGTGAGGCGCGTGGGTGCTCGGAGTCTTCGGAAGACTGATCGGCAAGAGCTCGAGCGCACAGCTCACCCAGCAGTTCTTCGACCGAAAGCGCGGGTCGGTGTGCTGACGGCTGATGAGGCAGGAGGTGCGGCTCAATCGCTCTCAGCCTCTGGTGCAGGGCTTCGCGGCTCGACTCGAGATCGCTGGAGGCGTCGAGGCTCGGCAGTCTGAACGGCAGCCGGCGCGAACGAACGCGCGAGAGTCGTTCCCGGCCACGCACAGCCCGCAACGGCTTGGTCACCCGCCAGCTCGCGCTCGCTCGCAATTCTTCGATGCTCGGTGGATTCTCGCCGACCTCTGCGCCAAGGCTCAGCAGCCAGGAATCGACGTGGGCACGACTCAGATGCGCGGCGGAAGCAGGTGTTGCGTGGTCGGGCATGGGTTCAATGGTAACGGGAGATTTCGACTCGCCGATCGGATGGACCTCGGCAGGCCGGGCATGCGACTTATGCTGGCATCTGATTTGCGCCGAGCGAAAGGGTCATCGAAGCCGATGCAGAACCGCCGCCGCAACCGTGTCGTGATCATCGTCGTCGTGATCGTAGTCTTTGTGGTTCTCGCAGGGCTCGGGTTTTGGCTGGTGCAGGGCGGCTCTCGGGGCGCGACTTCGGCTGACCCGAGCGCCTCGCCGACAGCGGCGGCGACCATCACTTCGACGCCGGGTACGACGCCTGGCGGCACGCACACCGCCACCCCGACACCCACCGCGACGGCGACTCCCACCGCCTCGGCGGCACCGGCGATCGGCGCCGTGACGCCGTTCATCACGTCTGCGACCTGGGACGCGGCCTCGTCGGCGATCTCTGTCTCGGCTCTCATCCCCGAAATCGCCGAATCGGGCGGAACCTGCACGGCAACGGCGACACTCGGGCAGACTCAGGTCAGCGGAACCGCCGTGTCGAGTGCCTCCGCGGCCTCCACCGACTGCGGTCAGCTGAGTGTGAGTTCAGCTTCACTTACCACGGGTTCGTGGCAGGTGGTCGTGTCGTACAGCTCGGCGACCTCAGCCGGTGAATCGGCCGCGACGATCGTCGAGATTCCCTAGTGCAGACCTCCACAGCCTCACGACTCGAACGCCGGGGTCGTCTCAAGCGCCTGGTCGGCGCAGTGATCACGGCTGCCCTTCTAGTGTGCGCGGGGGTCGCCGTCGGGGTGAGTTCTGCGCCGCCGGCGCAGGCGCTCAGCGGCAGTTCGTTCAATGCCGGCAACATCATCAGCGACTCGACCTTCTATGATGCGGGCGCCATCAGCGCCGATCAGGCCCAGGCCTTCCTGAACGCTCAAGAACCCACCTGCCGAGCGTCGAACGGCCAGCCCTGCCTGAAGAACTTCTCTCAGGCGACGCCGAGTCTGGCAGCGACCCGATATTGTTCGGCGTATTCGGGGTCGGCGAATGAGTCTGCAGCACAGCTGATCGTCAAAGTCGGCCAGGCGTGCAATATCAATCCCCAGGTTCTGCTGGTGATGCTCGAGAAAGAACAGGGTCTGGTTTCGAGTTCGTCACCCACGGCGTACATGTACAACGCCGCGCTCGGCTTCTTGTGCACCGACAGCGCGCCGTGCGACCCGGCCTACGCCGGGTTCTTCAACCAGATCTACTCGGCCGCTCGCCAATTCCAGATCTACACCCAGAACAGCACGTCGTGGAGCTATCAGCCCGGGCGCGTGAACAACATCCTGTACAACCCGAGCGTCTCGTGCGGCTCGGCTCCCGTGTACATTCAAAATCAGGCCACGGCGAATCTGTACATCTACACTCCGTATCAGCCCAACGCCGCCGCCCTTGCGAATCTGTACGGCACCGGCGACTCATGCTCGGCCTACGGCAACCGCAATTTCTGGGTGTTGTTCTCGACCTGGTTCGGCGACCCGACCGGCGGTTCTCTGCTTTCGCCGGGTTTTGAGAACGGATCTTCTGCTGGCTGGTTCTCCAGCAACGGCGACGTGAACCGGGTGGTCTACCGAGACCCGGCCGGGGCTCAAGCCGGCTCGTACTACATGGCATCGAACACCCCAGTCTCTGGCCGGGCCGACTCTCAAGACGTGCAGCGACCGGTGGCGGTCGGCGACCAGGTCACCGCCACGGTCTGGCTGAAATCTGCGTTTCCGAAACCGTTCAATGGCACCGTTGCGCTGTGGGGTCTCGACGGGGCGACCGAGGTCGCATCGACGAACTTCAGCGTCGGTAACACGTGGCAGCAGATCACGGTGAAACTGCCCATTCGTCAGTCACCGCATTCGACCATCCGGCTCGATATCTACATGGCCTCTACCGACGGCACCCTGAATATCGACAGTGCCGCTCTGGCCTTCGGCACCGCGCCACCGCTTCAGAACATGCTGTCGTACCCTTCGTTCGAAGGAGGAGCCTGGGGGCTCTGGCAGCCGGGAAACGGCTTCGTCAACAGAGCGGTCTATCAAGACCCGTCTATTGCTGAATCGGGCTCGTCGTACGCCGCGATGAACACCACGGTCGCTGACCGGTCGCTTGCCCAGCAGATTCCGGTGACGCTCAAACAGGGCGATCGCTACTCGTTCTCGATGTGGTTGCGCTCGTCAGACCCGAATCAGCAGGTGACCGGCATGCTCGCCCTCTGGGGCTTGTCGCCTTCGGGGTCGACGAACTCGGTGACCCCGTTCACAGTGGGTCAGGCCTGGCAGAAGATCACTGTCACCTACGACGCGAGCGACCTCTCGGTGACCCAGTTGAAGCCTGAGATCTACGAGAACACCGTGAACACGACGCTCTGGCTCGACAACGGCATTCTGAGCAAGAACCTGACCACCGCCGGCGGGTTCGAGAACAACTCGTCGACGAACTGGACCGCCGGTAACGGCAGCATCAATTTCGCAGTGTACAGCCAGAGTCAAACGGGCATCGTACCCAAGTTCGGCAGCTATTTCGCCGCGACGAACACGCAGACCGCGAACAGTTCGCTGGCGCAGTCCATTTCGCGAACCCCGCTCGTGGGAGAAGATTTCACCGCCGAGGTGTGGGTGAGATCAGCAGATCCCACGAAGACTTTCACGGGCATCCTTGCGCTGTGGGGTCTCGGCGGCACGACAGAGAATGCCTCTGTGCCGTTCACCGTCGGCGCTGATTGGACTCTGGTGCGGGTCGATCTGCCCATCACCAATGCAGACCACGACACGCTCAAACTCGAGATCTATGAGATGAGCACGAACTCGACCTTGTATGTCGACGGCGCGCAGGTCTACTAGACCAGTTCGTGCCAGGTGCGTTCGGCGTACTCGTCCCAGGTGACGTAGACGTTGGAGTCGAGTGCGGTCGTGAGCTCGGCCAGTCGATCGGGCTCGGTCAGCAGACCGAACAGAACCTCTTCGAGCGCCTCGTCAGAGCGAGGGTCGACGGTGACGACCCCGGAATACGTGTCTGCCAGCTCTTGCATGCTGCCTACGGCAGACGTGATGACCGGCGTTCCCGCGCGCAGCGACTCGACGATGGGGAGGCCGAACCCCTCGTGCAACGATGTGAACACAGAGACCACGGCGTGCCGGTAGACCCGCGAAAGCAGTTCGTCGGTTGCGACCTTCACGATGGTGAGTGGATGCCCGTCACTCTTCAACGACACGGCGAGATGGTCGAATTCGCCGCTGTTCCACCCGGCTCCACCAACGAATACCAGCTGAAAATCGACCCCGCGCACCCACAACGACCGTGCCGCATGTAGCACCTGCAGATGGTTCTTGCGTGGTTCGTGCGAGCCCACCACGAGCACCATCGGCGGGTCGGTGAGCGACAGCGTCACCTCACCGACCAACAGGTTCTCGCCAGCGGCATCGTGCTCGTCGTCGGTGATTCTCACGGTTTCACCGCCGAGCGGCACGGTGATGATGTTCGGACTGGTGCGGCCGGACGCGGCCAGCGTCTTCCTCCACGACTCGAATTCGCGCGCGGTCGACGCGGAGTTGGCGGCGAGCGTGCCGGAGTAGGCGAGCGCGTCGAGATAGAGCGGAAACTGTGCGGCGATCGGGGCCGGCGTGGTCTCGCCCGACGTCACCGGTACGCGGTCATGCACGATATACGACGTCGGTATGCCTGAGAATCTCGAGAGCGCCAGCAATCGTTCGGCGCGGCCGGAGTCGGCCGCCAATTCGGGAACGATCAGCGCGCCGCCGTTCGGAACGAAAATCGGCATCGCGCGGGCCGAGCGCGATGACTCGGCGTCGTGTTCCGTGCTGCTGAGCACGATTCCGTCGCCCGAACTCGTCGGTCTGATGCGAGCCGATTCGGCTTCAGTGAGACGCCGAAGGGCGCGGTGATCGTGCGTCCACGCGACGAGAACGACGTCGTGGTTCTGCTTCCACCGACCTACGGTCTCGCGCACGACCCGTTGGATTCCAGAGATGGCATCGGTTTGCGCGGTGTGATGCACGTCGACGATGACCGCATTACTGACGATCTCGACCGTACCGGCATACCCGAAGACGGTGAGATCGTGCCGCCGATTGATGGCGGCGATCGCCGGAGCGGCTCCGGAGAGCCGAAGGTGGCGGCTGAATTCGATGAGATCGTGTTCGAGTGGCAGCTCGCCGCGAAGCGTCGCCCAGGTCAGCCAGAGCCGGGGCCACGCCGCATCTGCATCGAGCAGGCGCGCGAGTTCACCGATCAGCTGGGTATCGCCACGGCCCTCGGCAGAACCGCCGAACTGGGTGACGATCGTGACGAGGTTGAGGTGGGTGTTGAGATTGTCGCTCATCGGGCTACAGCGCTTTCGTCGGTGAGAGCCGTTCGAACATCCGAACAGAAGTCGGCCCACGTGCGGGCGGGGCGTTCATCGATCTCGCGATGGAGCAGGCTCAGTTCTTCATCGTTCAGCAGCGTTCGAACTGCCGCGATGACCTCGTCGTCGCTGTGCGGGTCGACGACGAGGCAGCCGCCAGCGGCCGCGAGGTCGGCGGTGCTGCCGTAGTTCGTGGTCACGGCAGGGGTTCGCCAGGCGAGAGATTCTGCCAGAACGAGGGGCGCGCCGTCGTGCAGTGGAACGTACACCGTGAATCTGGCCGCGTCGTAAGCAAGCGCTAATTCGTCGTCGGTCACGTCTGTGCTCAACTCGATCTCCCGGCCCGCAGCGCTCAGGGTTGCCACGGCGTCTCGCACGGCGGAATACTCGGCATCACCCTCGCCCCCCATGATGCGCAACCGGAATCGCTTGCCTTCGCGCCAGAGTACCTCGGCTGCGAAGATCACGGTGAGCTGATTCCGGCGATATTCGTTGCTGCCGACAGTCAGCACGAGCGGCAGGTTCTCAGCGCGCGACGGCGAGTCGTCAGGCTCCGGTGCTGTGGTCGGTGAAAGCCCCGGCTTCTGTTTGGAGTCGTCACCGAGACTGGCACCGAGACGAGTCAGTGGCAGCTGCGCGCTGCCGATCCGAGGGCCGACGAGGCCTTGCGTGGCCAGCTCGGCCGAATACTCACTGAACGCCGTGTGCGCTGACTCGGAGACGGCGATGGCCAGATCGAAATGCTTGAGCATAGAGAGGTAGTTCACGAAGCGGAGACTCGTTTCCCGGTCGACGAGGTGCCCGCTGATCGAGGGAATCAGGTCGTAGACCAGAGCCACCGTGCGGTTGTTGCTGAATCGTGCCAGAGCCGCGAGCGTCTCTGCGCCGAGCCCGGAAGGCGTCTCGGGCAGCACCACGGTCGTGTTCCACGGCACCACGAGCGATGGCGCGGCAGCGGACTCTTGATCGTCGCTACGCTCGGCGATCATGCCCTGATTCCAGGCGAACACGCGTTTGCGTTCAGCAGAGCCGAGTGCCCGTAACGCCACGCCGTCGCTGTCGAGGGCGGCCACGGTGACGGGCTCGACCTTCTTCCATTCGGTCGCCAGCCCGCGAGTGATTCGCGCGATGGCCGAGACCGAACCAGAGCGGCACGTGGAATCGACGAAGATCACGGGTTGATCGGTCACGAGGGTCATCGACCGCATGCGTGAGTGGTGCCGCGCTGTCCAGACGCCGCAGTGGTGCAGAATGCGCATCGAAGCGTCGCGGCCTGCCACCCCTCGAAGGTCGCGCCAGAGGCCGAGAAGCTGTGCCTGATCGGGAAAACAGCCGCTCACCGCGATCATCAGCAGCCACAGGTCTGCCTTATTCGGGCTGGAACAGACCGCTGCCGTCAAGAGCTCGATCAGCTCTTCCAGCGAGACGCTTGAGAACCCCGTTGCCGCGCGCGAGGGCAGAAGCACGGGCGCAACCTCGGTCAGCCTCGAATGCAGGGCACGCCTGGCACGCTTGAGCGCCGAACCGGCGGCATGGCCGCTTCGGTCGAGCACAAGCGTGCCCGATCGTGCGGCACGCACTCGCTCCCGAAGACGCAGAGTTCGAAGCGGTACCGTAACGCGCCAGCTCACGCTCGACATGATGTCTTCGGGCTGCAGCGACTCCGTCGTCGGCGTGAGGCTGATCAGCCAGTCGTCGACTTCACTGCGGCGGGGCGTGGTCTGATCGGTTGAGGGTGGAGGCACGGAGTTCATGGTATCTCGGGGCGTCGTTCGCCGCGGACTAGTAGAGCGCCCACTGGTAGTCATCGACGTCGAACGGCTGGGCGAAGGAGTAGACGGCATAACCGTCGACCTCGGTACGCTCAGATCCCGTCAGCTCGGGCAGTTTCGACTGGAGCATCGTGTCGTTGACGTTGCCCGCTTCGACGATCACGTAGACGCGCGGCTGCGCCGACGCTTTGATCTCGTAGGGTTCGTAGCGCCGAACGGCAGACACCGCGGCGACCTCGGCGGCCTCGTTCGTCTCGGCGCTCACGGCATACGAGATCCAGTAGTCGCCCCAGGCGGCCGTGATGTGGTTCTCTTCGAGGTAGTCGCCGAGCCCGGCGATGTCACCGACGATGTAGCGCGAGCTCGTGTCGACCGCGAGATTCGGATAGATGAGGGTGGTCTGTACGACGGTGAGCAGCGCCGCCACAATCATCGCGACCGCGCCGAGAAACCGCACTCTGGTGACGATCCAGGCGACGGCGATCGCGAAGGTCGGCATCACGAACACCGCGTAGCGCACGTCATAGCGTGAGAGAAGCACCCCTGCGCCGATCGAGACGATGATGACGACGAGCACCGAGCCGATCACCAGCACCGCCAGCCAGGCGCTACGACGACGTATCGCGAGCAGCGTGAGCATACCCAGCAGCGCGGCGCAGACGAGCGCGACCACCACTCGACCGGCGGTGTCGTAGGTGCTGAGCACCGCAGGCATCAGCTGGGTGAAGAACGTCGCGACGCTCAGCGGGTTCGGCCGGGTGCTTTTCGGTGTGACGGTGTCGAGCGACGCGAAGAGCTGGATGATCCAGGGCAGAGCGCCCACGACGATGGCTGCGGCACCCAGCGCTAGATTGCGCCACGATCGTTGGCGCACAATCAGTACGACGACTGCCGGCGCCGCGATCATGGCGCCCATCGGCGACTGCCAGAAGGCCAGGCCCGTCAGAAGGCCCACCACAATCCATTGCAGCGCGGGGCGTCGAAAGCCGGTGCTGAGGGCGGCCGCCACCGCGCCCAGAGAGAGCGCGAGGCTCGGCCCGTAGAATCCAGACTCGCTGATCGAGATCTTCAGCATGTAATACCCCGAGAACCAGAACAGAATCCCGGCGACGAGCCCCGTCATTCGGTCGAATGCGCGGGTACCGATGTACCGGATGATCACCGCTACCACCGCGAAGATCAGCGTGCTGACGACCGAGAGCACTTCGATGTGCTGCCCGAAGACCAGCATCGCGGCTCCGGCGACGAGCTGCAGCAGTGTGCCGCCGTAGCTCTGCCCCCAGAAGAACCACGAGAGTTCGCCTTCTGAGATGTGCTTCGTCTGCAGATAGACGACCGCGTTGTCAGAGTCGACCACGAACGCCGGGGTGAAGACCAGGTAGATGCGCAGCGCTACTCCGGCAAGCAGGAGAACCCAGAAGAGTATCGACGTCAGGCGCAGATCGATGCGAAAGAGTCTCGAGGGGCGGGCGACTTCGGTGCTCATGCTCGTCTCGTTGTCAGTGCCGCGCGGGCTGCCAGGCCGCCGCGCAGAACGAGGCGAATCGGCAGCTGATACCAACGATGGTAACGCTTCGCCAAATACAGATAGGCGCTTCGATGGTGGGCGCGCAGCATGGCCGCTGAATGTGCGCGAGTGGATGTTCCGCCGGCGTGATGCACCGAAGCGGTGGGCGCGTAGAGCACCCGCCAGCCGGCGTTGCCGATGCGCTCGCCGAGATCGACATCTTCGAAATACATGAAGAAGCGATCGTCGAACCCCGAGACCGCATCGAAAGCCGATCGCCGGATCATCATGCAGGCCCCCGAGAGCCAGCCCGATTCGATCGTCTCAGAATCGGTCGATCGCGATTTGTCTGCTCGAAGATAGCGCTTCGACCAGCGGTTGCCCGGAACCAGCCGATGCAGCAGCGCATGCCCGGCGCCCACCGTGAGCGAGGGCAGATCTCGTGCCGACGGGTAGATGCTGCCGTCGTCGTTCAGAATGCGTGGCCCGACGATTCCGAATCGATCGTCGCTCGAGCCTACGGCGAGCAACTCGTCGATACTCGCTGGGTTGAATGTCACATCGGGGTTGGTGACGAGAATCCAGTCAATTTCGGGTGCGAGCTGACGCGCCGCGAGATTGATGGCACCGCCGTAGCCGAGGTTCGTCGGCGCAGAAATGATGTCGGCCGACGGGAACAGAGCGGCGATCTCGCCCAGCTCATCGTCGCGCGCGTTGTTGACGACCACAAGCCGCGGCTGAACGGTGGCCGCTCGAGCGACCGAGCTCAGGCATGTCGTGACGTCGTCGGCCGAGTGGTAGCTCACGGTGACCAGTGCCACCCGACTAGCCGCGGCGCCCGGGTCAGGGGTCGTCATGGCCGGCTCCGTCCTCTTCGTCGGGCGGGTGGATGCACGGCGAACCGGTAGGCGTCGAGGTGCCGTTTCGCGCATGCCTCCCACGTGAAGCCGCGGGCCCGCACGAGACCGGCAGCGTTGAGTTTCGACCGTTCGGCTTCGTCGGCCAGAAGTGAACCGAGCGCTTTGCCGATGCTCCGTGCATCTACCTCGCAATACGCCACGGCGTCACCGCCGACTTCAGGCAGCGAGAGCCGGCGGGTTGTGAGCACGGGGCTGCCGCACGCCATCGCCTCGAGCACGGGCAGGCCGAATCCTTCGCCGAGACTCGGGTAGGCGGTCACCACGGCGCCGCCCAGCAGTGCACGGAGGTGCTCGAGCGGCAGATAGCCCAGCAGCCGAACATCCGAACCTGCAGCGCGCGCTTCGCTCACGGCCTCGCCGGCCGTCGCATCCCAGCCGGCGCCACCGGCCAGCAGCAGAGCGGGGCGCTCAGAAGGCTCGAGAGACGCGACGGCGCTCGCGTATCCGTGCACCAGCGCCGACACGTTCTTGCGCGGTTCGAGAGTGCCGAGAAATGCTATCCATCCTGCCGCGGGAGCCGGCTGAAGACTCTGGCGAAAGGCCTCGATCTCGCCGACGGTGGGCCGGCGGAAGACGCTCTCGTCGTAGCCGAGCGGAGCCACGAAGACGCGGCCCGCTGCTGCCTTCGTGATGCGAACGTACTCGGCCGCGGTGGCTGCGCTCGGAGTGACGACCGTTACCCGAAACGCCTTGGCCGCCCGAATCCAGGTGCGAAAGAAAACCGCCTTGAGAGGCGTGTGAAGCTCGGGGCTGGAGAAGAAGGTGAGGTCGTGAACGGTCACGACGCGGCGAACCCTGCTGAGAATCGGAAACGTGTAGTGCGGCGAATGCACGACGCTTGCCCGATAGCGGCGGGCAAGGGCGGGCAGCCCGAGCTGTTCCCAGATCATCCGGCCGAGCGTGCTCGCGGCCCATGAGGGCACAGCGACCGGTGTGCTCGAGCCTGCGCCGGTGAAAAAGTCGAGGTCGCGCGGCTGACAGGCCACCACCACAGTGACGTCGCCCTGCGCGAGGCGAGGCACGACGTTCTCGACGTATCGACCCACGCCGCCGCGGTCGGCGGGAATGGCACTTGCATCGACGAGCACCGTCAACCCGGTCTTCGCATTCGCCGTTCTCGGGCGGCTATTCATCGACTGGGCGGCCAGAGCTCTGGGCGGCGTCGATCAGGGCGAGATCGTTGTCTACCATGCGTTGCACGATCGCTTCGAACCCGACGGTGGGGCGCCAGCCCAGCACCTCGGCCGCCTTCGAGGCGTCGCCCCGCTGCTCCGAGGGGTCGACCGGGCGAACGAATTCGGGATTCTGCTTGACGAGCTTCGACCAGTCAGAGATGCCAACCCGCGAGAATGCGGCGTCGAGAAACTCGCCGATGGTGTGCGCGACCCCTGTCGCAATGACGAAATCGCCCGATTCGGGTGCGGCGGCAGCCAGGCGCATTGCCTGCACGTAGTCGGGCGCCCAGCCCCAGTCGCGTCGTGCGTCGAGATTGCCGAGTTCGATGGTCTCTTGCAGCCCGCGCTTGATGCGTGCGACTCCGGCGGTGATCTTTCGGGTGACGAAGGTCTCGGGTCGCCGTGGCGACTCGTGGTTGTACAGAATGCAGTTCGAAGCAGAAAGGCTGCGGCCCCGAAAGACGCCAACAGACAGGTGCGCGTACGCTTTCGACGCGCCGTAAGGCGAGGTGGGCCGGATGCTCGTTTCTTCTGTCTGCGGAGAGTCGGCCGCCTGGCCGAAGATCTCTGCGCTCGACGCGTGCACGAGGTGCACCGGGCGCCCGACGGCTTCTTGCAGCGTATGAGCACTGTCGAGCAGTCGCACCACCACCTGGCCGTTCACTGCGCCGGTGAGCTGAGGGCTGCGCCACGATTCGAACACCGAGCTGACCGCGGCGAGGCTGTAGATCTCGTTCGGTTGCAGGCGCGCGACCAAAAGCTCGAGCTCGCCGGGGGCGAGCAGATCGAGGGTGTGCAGGGTCAGTCCTTCGCGCCCACCGATCAGCGGAAGATTCTCTTCGATCGACGAACGTACGATGCCGTGTACCTCGTAGCCGTCGGCCAGCAGCGAATCGGCGAGGTATGAGCCGTCTTGACCCGAGATGCCGGTGATCAACGCCGTTCGACCGGGCCGAGAGTCAGCAGCCTGAGCGGGGTGCGAATGGGCCATCGGTCAGAGCCCGGCAAGGGCTTTTTGTTCGGCGATGTCGTTCTGCACCATCATGGTGACGAGCTCTTCGAAACCGACTTTCGGCGACCAGCCGAGCGCCTTGCTGGCCTTGGCGCTCGAGCCGATGAGCAGGTCGACCTCGGCGGGCCGCATGAACTCGGGGTTCTGCTCGACGTAGTTCTCCCAATCGGAGATTCCCGCCGCCTGGAACGCCTTCTCGAGCAGTTCGCGAATCGAGTGCGTCTCGCCCGTCGAGATGACGTAGTCGTCGGCCTCGTCTTGCTGCAGCATCAGCCACATGGCTTCGACGTAGTCGCCGGCGAAGCCCCAGTCACGACGTGCGTCGAGGTTGCCGAGCACGATCTTCTCCTGCAGCCCGAGCGAGATTCGGGCGACGGCCTGTGACACCTTGCGGGTCACGAATTCGGGCCCGCGGCGGGGTGATTCGTGGTTGAACAGCACACCCGAGGACGCGTGCATGCCGTACGACTCGCGATAGTTGATGGTCATGTAATGACCAAAGACCTTCGCCACGCCGTAGGGCGACCGAGGCCAGAGCAGGGTGTCTTCGTTTTGGGGCACCTGCTGCACCTTGCCGAACATCTCGCTTGACGAGGCCTGGTAGAACCGAACCTTGCGGGGGTTGTCGCCCGAGTAGAGGCGTACCGCCTCGAGTGCGTTCAGCACACCCTTCGCGGTAACCTCTGTAGTGAGTGAGGCGTTCTCCCACGAATAGGCCACGAACGAGATCGCGCCCAGATTGTAGAACTCGTCAGGCTTCGCCGCCTCGAGGGCTCTGATCAGGCTCGACAGATCGGTCAGGTCACCTGTGAGAATATGCACGCCCGGCAGGGTCTGCTCGACGAGGCCGCGCTTCGGGTTGTTCTGCCCGCGAATCAGGCCGTAAACCTCGTAGCCCTTCGAGAGCAGAAGCTCTCCCAGGTACAGACCGTCTTGGCCGGTGATTCCAGTGATAAAAGCGCGGGGCATACATTCCTCGTTGTTTGTGGGTGTGGGCTGCGTTGGTTGTGGCGCGGCCGCGACGACAGTCGACGTTTAATGAGACAGCCGATCAACTAGTATTCCATGATGCTCGAACCGAGGAGGGCTGACATGGCTGAGAGTCGCGCTCTGCAACACGATCCCGCACCGCTGTTGGCGCCGCTCACGGCTCGCCTGAATGTGATGGCGCCGTATTTTCTGGGCGAATCCGCACCGACCGTCGACGATTCCGGGGCCGGAGCGCTCGCCGGCCAGATCGCTCGCACTGCGTTCGCCGCGAGTGACCGATTCGACACGAAGCGCCGTGATCACCTCGTGTGGCTCATGATCGTGACCTTCACGGCGGTGTACCCCACGCAAGACGAGCACCGTGCGGTACGGCGAGCCCTCGGGCTCGCACGAGAGGGAAGCGAACTCGACGCTCTGCTCGGTTCACTCGAGCCGATCATCCGGCGCTCATATCAACTGAACGACGAGCTCGAACCCGTGCGGGGTGGAGTGATCATCGATGCTGATTTCACAGGCCGCTCCGATCACAACACGGGAGTGCAGCGAGTGCTTCGAGAGACTGCCTCTCGCTGGGATCGTGATCATGAGCTCACTTTGGTCTGCTGGAATGACAGCGGTACCGGAATGCGGTACCTCGTGGGCCACGAGGTCTCCCGCGTCACCGACTGGGCCGCCCGCTCTGCGATGCCTGACAACGAACGGTTCGCGCGTGACAGGCTCAACGAAGACGCGCGGGTCGCCAGCAACCGCACCGTGGTGGTTCCGGTCAGATGCGTCATCGTCGAAGTCGAGGTGAGTCAGGTCGCGGTGGCTGCGCCGCTGGCCGCTCTGGCAGCAGTCTCGGGAAGCGATGTGGTCATGGTGGGCCACGACACGATTCCCGTCGTGAGCGCTGAAAGCCAGGAGACCGCTGAGATCGAACGGTTCGCCCGCTACCTCACGGTGGTGAAGAACGCCAGCCGCATCGCCGGGGTCAGCGCGTCTGCTGCTGCCGAATTCGCAGGTTTCGTTTCGGCGGTATCTGCACAGGGCATCACCGGCCCCGAGGTGCTCACCGTGCCGCTGGCCATGAATGCACCCGAGCGAAGCAGTGAGGAAGCCGGCGCAGTCAAGGCCCAGACGGCGGGCGCGGCGCCGCTCGTTCTTGTGGTGGGCAGCCAAGAGCCGCGAAAGAACCACGAATCCATTCTTTTCGCCGCGCAACAGCTCGCGTCGGCAGGTCATCGGTTTCGCCTGAGGTTCATCGGGGGCGGCAGCGCGGCGACGATGCATCACTTCGACGCGAAGGTTCGGCTGGCCAGACACGCCGGAGCCGATGTCGAGGTGCTGCGCGGTGCCAGCGACCGAGTGCTTCTCGAGTCATATGAAGAGGCGCGATTCACCATCTTCCCGTCGTTGCATGAAGGGTTCGGGCTGCCCGTGGCGGAGTCGCTGTCGTTGGGCACGCCGGTGATCACGTCTGATCACGGCAGCCTCGCTGAGGCCGCGGCCGGTGGCGGGTGCCTGACCGTCGATGCACGAGACGACGAAGCGCTGCGAGTGGCAATGCTCTCGCTGCTGACCGACGAAGACCTGTACCAGCGGCTTCGTACCGAGGCGATCGAGCGGTCGTTCCGCAGCTGGAACGACTATGCCGCAGATCTCTGGCAGGGCCTCGTCGCGCCCTCGCGGGCCAGTGTGCTCGCCGGCAGCATCGAAGAGGCGACGGGTGTCCGGTCGCTCGCCGAAGCAGACAACACTGCTTCGGGTGCCGGCACGGCGGCTCAACACGTTCTCGAACAGTGGTGGGCAGACGCCACCGAGGAGGTGCGGCTGCAGGAGATTCGCCGAAACTCGCTGGTCGGCAAAGTGTCGCGCATTGTTCCGCTTGCCAAGTTTTTCGTCGTACGCTCGCGCGAAATGGGTGTTGTTCCCGCTTCGCAGGCCGCATATCGAATTGTTCGGCGGCGTATCGCTAAGGGGTGATTCTCGGTTTCGATTGCTAAACTCCCACCTCCGAGGGGATGCGCGCCGTGCTCCGCCCCGACATTGTTTCTGTCTGAGCTGTAGACCATGGGCTGAGGAGTGCCGAGCATCAACGCCGAAAACAATCCCGACGATCCTGGCTCCTCCCTTTCCGATGAGGCAACCGAGAGCGATGACGGCGCCCTCGAAACGAGCGCACGGCCTTCTTCGCGCTCGCGACGCCAGCGCACTCCGCGGCGCAGACGCCGGCGATGGATCATCGGCGGCAGTATCGCAATCGTGGTGGTCGCGTTGGCGGCAGCCGGCGGCTGGGTCGCCTACCAGGCGCTGCAGGCCCAGTCATCGCTCGAGGCTGCTCAGACCTCGGTGACCGAGGTTCAAACGTCGCTCACCTCGCTCGACGTGGCGACACTGCAGAAGTCGGCGGCAGCATTTGCGGCCGACGCCCACGACGCGAGCGTGCACACGAACGACCCGCTCTATCGCATGGCCGAGATGCTTCCGATCGTCGGCAAGAATCTGACCGCGGTTCGAGAGCTGTCGGGTTCACTCGACCAGCTGGGCAGTCAGGCTCTGATGCCGGTTGCCGACTTCTCGGCGAACGTCACCCCGGCGGCACTTCGACCCGTCAACGGCAAACTGAATACCGATCTGCTTACTGCCGGTGACACTGCATTGGCCAACGCCGACGCGACGATCGTCGCTCAGCAGTCCACCGTCGCGGCGATCAACACGTCTGGCACCGTCGGCCAGATCGGTGCCGCTCAAAAACAATTCGTCAGTGCTCTGGCCAAGGCTCACACCGAGATCACGTCGGTGCGCTCGATGGTCGCCACTGTCAAAAACGTGCTCGGCATGAACGGGCCACGGCACTACGTGCTGGCCTTTCTGAACAACGCCGAGACCACAGCGCTCGGCGGCGGCCCGGCCTCGCTCACGATGATCACCGTCGACAACGGCGCGATCTCCATCACCGCTCAAGGGTCGAGCCAAGACTTTCCGACGAACGACGGGGCGGTGCGACCGGTCGATCAGAATCTGATCAACATCTACGGCACCGGCATCAACTCGACCTTGAACTGGTCGACCGCACGGCCGGATTTCCCGACGGCAGGTCAGACCATCGCTGCATGGTGGCAGAAATACAAAGGCACAAGCGTCGACGGAGTCATCGCGATCGATCCGATCGCCCTCTCGTACTTGTTGGGCGCGACTGGGCCGATGACGCTCGCCTCGGGCGAACAGATCACCGCTGACAATGCCGTGGCGTTGTTGCTGCACGATATCTATCTGAGATATCCGGAGAGCCAGATCGAGAGTCAGACCGACATCTTCTTCGCGGATGCGGCGAAGACAATCTTCACCGGACTGACAACCACCACGGCAGATCCGGCTGCTCTTCTTGCTGCGATTAATAAGGGAATCGATTCCGGCAACATCTTGGCCTGGAGTCCAGTCGATGATGAAGAGAAGCTACTCGGCAACTCGCCGCTCAAGGGCGTGTTACCGACCGACAATGCCAAGTCGACAGTGATTGGAACCTATTTCAGAGACGTCAGCGTGTCGAAGACCGACTTCTACCTTGATACCTCGACAGATCTGACCACGAATGTCTGCCAGAATTCCACGGCGCCCACCTTCACGGCTACCGTCACCTTGCATTCGACGCTGACCGATGCCGAGGCGGCAGCATTGCCTCCATTCGTGAGCGGAGCCAAGTTCAAGGGTGCGAAATTCAGCACCGAGATCTTCGTCTACGGGCCGGTTGGCGCCTCGGTCGTCTCCACGGCCGCGGGCGACACGAGTGTCGACCACAGTGTGTATGGCAACTCTGAAGATCTCGGCAGGCCCGTAGCCCATTTCGGTGTCGATCTGGCACCGGGCGAGACGAACACCGTCACCGTGACCTTCTCGGGAGCGAGCGGTACCTATGGCCCACCCGTCATGAAGGTGACACCGATGATCAACGCCCCGGCGCAGACCATGACCGCGCCCGGCTGCGGATAGGGTGCGTATGCTGCGTGGCCAGTTCGGCTTGATAGCGACGCTCTACTCGCGGCTGCTGAAGTATCTCCTGAAGTTCGGGGTCGTCGGAGCGGTCGGCTTCGTTGTCGATGTCGTGGTCTTCAACGCGCTGCTCGTCGGCGGAATCGGATCGGATCATTGGCTCTCTGGCCCGATCTGGGCAAAGGTGGTCTCCGTTGCGGCGGCGACCCTGGTGACGTGGTTCGGAAACCGCTACTGGACATTTCGTGAGCACCGCAGAGCGAATTATCTGCGCGAACTCTTCGAGTTTTCGGTGGTCGCCGTTTCAGGCCTGCTGATCAATCTCGTGTGTCTCTACATCTCGCACTACGTGCTGGGCTACACCTCGCTGATAGCCGACAACATCTCCGGGACACTGATCGGCACGCTCCTGGCGACCATCTTTCGGTTCGTGCTCTATCGCTACTGGGTGTTCAACCAGCATCGGGTAGCTGATGACGAGACACGGCCTGCACTGGATTCTGAGCAGAAAGCCGAACTCGGTGCAGCGGCTCTGTTCGAAGACGATCAAGCGGCGGCAGCCGACGCGTCTCCAGACGCTCCAGGTCCGAATCCGACCCTATGATGGGGCAGTGCGTGGTGAGACAAGATGAGTGAAGCAGTGATGATTTCCCGCCTTCGTGAGCTCGCGAGGGCTCTTGAACTCACGCCCACGGGTTCACCGACTCTGGCGTCGATGGTTGCACTCATCGCCCGCAGAATCGACACAGCGGCGCGAACCGGTTCGGACTCCGACGTGCTGTGGTTGTCTTCGGCCGCCATTTCGGCTGAGTTTCCGACCGCAGAGCGCTTCCAGGAGTTTCGCCGTATGGCGGCACAAGAGGGCGCTCACGCGGCTCTCTCGGCGGCGGTGAAGCACAGCAGTCGCCGCTTTGCGGCCAACGGTTCGGTTCACATTCGAATCAGCATGTCGAGCGTCGTGGTCGATGTGCACCACACCTCGCGCACGGGGCTCGCCACGGGCATCCAACGCGTCGTCCGCCAGACGATTCTCGAGTGGCAGAGTCGCAAAGGCGTCGAGCTCGTGGGCTGGGATCTGCGCTTCTCGGGTCTTCGAGCGCTGTCGGAGCCCGAAAGACAGAATGCGCTTCACGGCTCTGTGCCGCGCATAGCCCGCCCAAAGAACTGGGTGCTCACCATTCCCTTTCGCAGCACGTACATTCTGCCCGAGCTCGCCATCGAAGATGAGCGAACGGCGCGGCTGCGTTGCTTCGCCGAGTTCTCTGGCAACCGCTGCTGTGTGATCGGGTTCGACTGCGTGCCATTGACGTCGTCGGAGACCGTGGGCGGGGGCATGTCGGCGGCGTTCTCTAAGAACCTGTCGGCCCTGGCGCATTTCGACCAGATCTCGACAATTTCAGAAGCGGCCGCCACGGAATATCGGGGCTGGAAACGGATGCTCGCGGGCGCGGGCCTGACCGGCCCGCAGATCGAGCCGCTGTTGCTGCCGAGCGTGGCCGACGAGGTCACTCCCGACGAGTTCGCGGCCGCGCGCGAGCGTCTGCTGACCGGAGATGCGCCCCTCGTCCTGGTGGTCGGCAGCCATGAGCCGAGAAAGAACCATCTCGCGGTCTTGTATGCCGCTGAGCGACTCTGGCGTGAAGGTCTCGAGTTTCAGCTGGTTTTCATCGGCGGTAACGGCTGGCACGGTGAAGAGTTTCGATCGCGGCTCGACGAACTGGTCAGCGACAAACGACCGGTGCGCTCTATTTCAGCCATTTCAGACGCACTGCTCTGGAGCGCCTATCGATTGGCGCGGCTCTCGGTCTTTCCCTCACTGAACGAAGGGTTCGGGCTGCCGGTCAGTGAATCTCTTTCCGCCGGCACGCCGGTTGTGACCTCGAATTTCGGCAGTATGAAAGAAATCGCCGAACGGGGCGGTGCGATCTTGGTCGACCCGAGAGACGACGACGATATCTATCGCGCAATCAAGGCCGGCCTCGTTGATGACGTACTGCACGCTCGGCTCGTCGCCGAGTCGGCCGACCAGCCCGCACGGGGCTGGTCGGAGTACGCCGACGAGTTGTGGCACTACTTCGAATCCGGTGCCCGGCCTTACGAATCGCCGGTCTCGTCGTAGCGCACCGTGCCGACGTTCAGGTCAGGCCGCGTAGTATCTATCGGTGGGCTGTGCCTGACAGCCCGAGAAGAGAGTACGAATGACGAGTCAAGCCGAGCTGCGCGCCGCGCGACTGGCGGAGCTTCCCTTCGACGTTTCGATGAGTGCCGGCCCGAAATCGGTGGGCGGTTTTCTTGCCTCCATAAAAGAAATCGCAAGCCACCGGCAGCTGCTTGACCTTCTCATTCGGCGCGAACTGAAGTCACGCTACAAAGACAGTGCACTCGGGTTCTTCTGGAGCCTGATCAAGCCCCTGACGCAGTTGCTCATCTACTACGTGTTTATCGGAACGGTACTCGGAGCGTCGCGCGGAGTTCCCGATTTTGCGATCTTCGTCTTCTCGGGTCTGACGATCTGGGGTCTCTACTCGGAGATCATCGCTACCGGCACATCTTCCATCGTCTCGAACGGCGGCTTGATCAAGAAGATCTACCTGCCGCGGGAGATCTTTCCCCTCGCTGCCACGGGTTCGGCGATCTTCAACTTTTTCGTTCAGTTCGTGATTCTGGTCGGGGCCACGCTGGTGCTCGGCCGCTTCCCCGTCTCGCTCGACTTGTTGTACCTGCCTGCTGGATTCGCCATCGTGCTGATCTGGGGCGTCGCGTTCGGCATTCTGCTCTCGGCGCTCAACGTCTACCTCCGAGACATTCAGTATCTTGTCGAAGTGGCCATGTTGCTGCTTTTCTGGGCGTCGCCCATCGTCTATTCGTGGTCGTTCGTGGTGAACGCGGCGAAGAATCACACCTGGTTGCTCGAGGTCTATCTGCTCAACCCCATCTCGCTCGCGGTTCTCGCCTTTCAGCGCGGCATCTGGGAGGCCGGTAGCGAGACAGTGGTGATCGACGGCAACACAATTCCGCCCCAGGTCTGGCCGAGCTACATGGATCTCCGGTTGCTGGTGTGCGGCGTCGTGGGCATACTCGCGTTGTTCATCGCTCAGCGCATCTTCTCGCGCCTGCAGGGCAACTTCGCCCAGGAGATCTGATGCCTTCCGTTGCAATTCCGAACGCTCCGACCGTCGTCAGGGCGACCAACGTCTCTAAACGATTCGTCATTCGAAAAGAGAAGTCGTTGAAAGAGCGCATCGTCAACTTCGGGCGCTCGAACAAGCACAAAGACGATTTCTGGGCTCTGCGCGATGTCTCGTTCGAGATCAAAGCAGGCACGACCATTGGCCTGGTCGGCGCAAACGGTTCGGGCAAGAGCACACTTTTGAAGGTCTTGGGCGGCATTATAGAGCCGAACGATGGTGCGGTTCAGCGCCGCGGTCGGCTGGCGGCACTGCTCGAACTCGGCGCGGGATTCCACCCCGACCTCACCGGCCGCGAGAACGTCTATCTCAATAGCTCGATTCTCGGTCTCACCAGAAAACAGACCGACGACTACTTCGACTCGATCGTCGAATTCTCTGAGATCGAAGCGTTCATCGACACCCAGGTGAAGTTTTACTCCTCAGGCATGTACGTTCGGCTGGCATTCGCCATCGCTGTGCACGTCGACCCCGACATCTTGTTGGTCGACGAGGTGCTCGCCGTGGGTGACGAACCTTTCCAAGAGAAGTGCATGAACAAGATCCGCGAGTTTCAGCAAGAGGGCCGAACCATCATCTTGGTGAGCCACTCGTCGTCGCAGGTCGAATCGCTCTGCGATCGGGTCGTCGTTCTCTCGCACGGCTCCGTCATCTTCGACGGCGGCGCGCGCGAGGGAATTGCGGCGCTTCGCGAGTCATTCGACCACTAGCGCGCCGCTGAGCCGCTCGTCATGACCTTCTCGCCAGCTTCTTGACTCCGCGCAGCGGCTTGGTGATGCGCCACGACAGGGTCTGCTGTAGGTCTGAGACGAGCTTGCCCAGTTGGGCCGCATCGGCACTTGCCGCCGACAGCTGCGCGATGAGTGCTCTGTTGGTCTCGACCTGGTCGTCGTAGAGACCGGACAGTTCGAGCGCACGCAATGCCTGCACCTCGAGTTCGGAGCGTGTTCTGTCGAACTCTCGTTCAAGCTCGACGTGACCGATCTCGACATATTCGTCGAGCACTCCGGCCGAATACGAGACAGAGTCGCCGAGTTGTTCGAGTCGTTCGTTCGCCACGTAGAAGCGCGACAGACCATCGAACATCTGAAAGGTGTAGCCCGCCTTCTCGACCACAGATTGCCATGCGCCATGCACCTGACGGGTCGAAAGTGGAGCTGTCGCTTCGACGATTAGAATCCAGGGGCGATAGCGGGTGAAGTCGAGCGATGCGAGCACCTGGGCCTCAGCGCCCTCGGTGTCGATCGACAGAAAGTGCAAGTCACGCTCTGCCAGCCCGGCGTCTTCGATGGCCTTGGTGAGACTGATGACGGGCACTGTGATGTCACGCACCGTCCAGCCCGCCTCGGCGTGTTCAGAGCTGATGTCGTCGATGAGGGTGGAGAGGCCAGACCCCTCGATCAGATGAAACTCGACAGAAGGAGCATCCAGGTCGCTGGCGACCGCCTCGATCACGATGTCGCGTGGGCGTTCTGCGCGAAACTGCTGCGCGTATTCCGGATTCGGTTCGATAGCAATGCCATGCCAGCCCGCGTCGTAGAACTTTCGGGTCACCGACATCACCGTCGGGTCGTTCGCTCCCACGTCGAGATAGATACCGTTGTCAATGGAGTGCAGCGCACGCCAGAGCACGATGTCTTCACCATTCTGTGCGTAGGAGATGTTTCGGTCGCTCATGCATGTCCTTTCTTGGCAGCGCTACCGAGATCAGCTCACTTTGGCGCTACCGTGAGTCACACGAATCATCGCATGGATCGGGGCGGTGGCCCGAGCGGAAGCGGGTCGAGTTTCACTTTGGTCGCCAGCAGCACGAGCAGCAGAAAGTTGCCCTCCACGATGAGCCTCGACTCGGTGAGGCTCTGGATGACGAGGGCCGCCAGCACGAGCAGCGGCAAGAGTGCGATGGCCTGGTACGGCGTCGGGCGCCCCACCAACGCACTTGTGGGCCCACGACGGCCGGAGGCTCCACGCGCCGCTTGCGGCGTGTGGAGTGGCTGGAGGGGAGGGTCGACGGCCATCCACCAGGCCCGCACGCCCGTGGCAGCGATCAGGCACGAGAAGACGAAGAGGCCCACCAGCCCGAGCTGCAGAAACACGTCGATCCAGGCGTTGTGCGCCTGCAGGTACACGGTGCCGTTGATGACGATGAGGTTCTTGAACGGTTCGACCCACGGCGCCCAGTAGCTCACCCAGCCCCAGCCGAGCACCGGATGCTGCCACGCGAGGTTCAGCACCGTGTTCCAGATCGCCACTCGCCCGGTGAGGTTGTCGCCGCGGTGCAGCAGCGGAAAGAGCTGGTCTGAGAGGTTCAGCGTGACCGCGATGAGCCCGATCAGGCCGAGAAAACCGAACGGGTAGATGATCAGCCGCTTGGCCACCGGAACCCGGCGAACGACCAGCACCACCACCATGACGAAGGCCACACCTGCCGTAGCCAAGAGCACCGTGGCAGAACGGGTGAGGGCGTGCTCGAGCAGCGCCACTCCGATCCAGATGACGCTCGTCACCATCGGCCGGGTCTTCTCGATCAGCTCGATGGTGAACACGATGAGCGCCAGCAGCACCAGAAACGCCAGCAGGTTACGGTTGCCGACGATGCCTTGAATGGCGCCGCCGTTGAAGAGGTTGCCCTCGCTCCACTGGTAATCGCCCGGCGGCCGATTCCAGGGGTCGAGCAGCCACGGGGCCCCCACCTGATGGCGCACGATGGCCGCCACGAAGAACTCGAAGAGCAGCGAGAGGCCGAGCAGCCAGCGCAGCGCCGTTCCGAGCGCCCGCAGAATCTCGACCCACGAGAGCGAGATGGCAACAAAGACGCCGGCGATGGCCGTCAGCCACTGCGAAACGACGCCGAGCACCGTTGCACTCGGGTACTGCGACCAGATGATCGACAGCGTGCAGAGCACCAGAAATGCGATGAGCGGCTTCGAGTACCTCGACAGCGGCAGGGGGTTCGCGGCGTGGCTGCGCACGAGCGACACGACACACGCCGCGCTGAGTGCGGCCACCAGCACGATGAAGGCCGGCCAGCCGAGCAGACTCTGCCAGGCGTCGCCGCCCAGCGAGGTGAAGATCACCAGCACGGCCAGGCGGATTCGGCCGGGCGGGCTGGGTGCGGCATCCACCACCGGCTGCACGCGTGCGGGTGCAGGCAGAGCCGGGTCGGAGGCAGAGAGCATCATCAGGGCTCAAGGCTACCGAGGGGCTGCTGTCAGGATGCTCGGCAGCGGCCCCCGTGGCCGAAATTGTTATACGAAGGTGGCACAACCGGTCGCGCGGCCGTCGGCGACCCCGGGCATCCGCTACCCGAAGGCGGCGAAACCCTGACGAGCAGCCACCGGCGCCCCCCACGGGCATCCGCTACACGAACGCAGCGAACCCCGTGATCGAGCGGCCCACGATGAGGGTGTTCATCTCGCGCGTTCCCTCGTAGGAGTAGAGGGCCTCGGCGTCGGCGAAGTGGCGCGCAACGTCGTACTCGAGCACGATTCCGTTGCCGCCGAGCGCCTCGCGGCACCAGGCGACCGTTTCGCGCATGCGCGCTGTTGCGTAGGCCTTGGCGAGCGCCGAGTGCTCGTCGCGCTGGGTGCCCTCGTCGAGCATCTGCGAGACGCGAACCACCATGGCAAGGCTGGCGGTGATGTTGCCGAGGCTCTTCACCAGCAGGTCTTGCACCAGCTGGTGCGCCGCGATGGGCTTGCCGAACTGAACGCGCTGCTTCGTGTACCGAACCGCTGCGTCGTACGCGCCGATGGAGTTGCCCACCGACGCCCAGGCCACCTCAGCGCGAGTCAGGCGCAGCACCTTGGCGGTGTCTTTGAAGCTGTTGCCGTTCTGCAGGCGCAGGGCCTCGGGCACCCGAACGTTCTCGAGGGTGATGTCGGCGTTCTGCACGATGCGCAGGGCCTGCTTGCCCTCGATCTTCGTGGCGGTGTAGCCGGGTGTGTCGGTCTTCACGATGAAGCCTTTCACCTGGCCGTCTTCGGCACTTTTCGCCCAGATGATGGTGATGTCGCTGAACGTGGCGTTGCCGATCCAGCGCTTCGAGCCGTTCAGAATCCAGTCGCCGGTCGCTTCGTCGCGTGTGGCGACCGTGCGGAGGCCTTGCGCCGAGTCAGAACCGGAGTCGGGTTCGGTGAGCCCGAAGGCGCCCACGATCTCGCCGGCCGCCATCTTCGGCAGCCACTCGGCCTTCTGTTCGGCCGAGCCGGCGATGCTGATCGAGCCCATGGCGAGGCCGTTGTGCACGCCGACGTGCGTGGCAACCGAGGCATCCACTCGGGCGAGTTCGAGCGCCACGAAGCCGCGGAAGACGGCCGAGTTCTCGAACGTCTTCGTCTCCTCCCACGCGAAGCGGTAGAGGCCGAGCTCTGCGAGTCGTTTGATGACCTGGTGGGGAAACTCTGCGCGCTCCCAGAGGTCGTTCACGAGGGGCTTCACCTCGGTCTCGAGGTACGCGCGCAGGGCCGCGAGTGTCTCTTTCTCCTGGGCGCTGAGCAGGTTGTGGTAGCCGTAGAAGTCGCTGACCAGAGGCTCGAAAGCGGTGGTCTGTTCGGTGGTGAGAGTCATGGTCGATCATCCATTCGCGTACTCGAAGCAGCAGGCAAGCGCCTGCGAAATCTCGGCCAGCCTAAGACGCGGTCACGGCTGATCAAACCCCGTTGGTAGTTTTGGCTAAGACTCGTTCGGGAAGGTTCACCATGTTTGTGCAGATCACCAACACGCCCAGAGACTACGCCTGGGGCTCGTCGCGGGCGATCACCGACCTGCTCGGCCTGCCGCCCACCGGCAAGCCCGAGGCTGAGCTCTGGCTCGGTGCGCACGCGGGTTCGCCGAGCGTCATCGTGCACCCCGAGCTGACGGGCGGTGCCCGCACGCTTACCGAGTGGATCGCTGCAGACCCCGCGACCGCAACGGGCTCGCACGGGCGGCTGCCGTTTCTGCTCAAGGTGCTGGCCGCGGCCAAGCCGCTCTCGTTGCAGGCACATCCCACGCTCGGCATGGCGAAGGCCGGCTTCGAACGTGAGAACGCCGAGGGGCTCGCCATCGATGCGCCGAACCGCAACTACAAAGACGCGCTGCACAAACCCGAAGTCATCTACGCACTCAGCGAGACCTTCGATGCGCTCTGCGGCTTCCGTTCTCTCGACGAGATTCGCGGCGTACTCGCTCTGCTTCGGGCAGCGGATGCCCGTTCCGCGGTTCCCGAGCCCGAGCCGCTTCAGGCGCTCGAGTCGCGGTTACGCGGATCAACGGCCGAGGCGCTGCGCACCGCGGTGGAGTGGCTGCTCTCGGGCTCGGAGCAGGTGGAAGCGCTCGTGGCGCAGGTGACCGCGCTGGTCGCGGGCGACGCGGCGCTGGGCGGCGGCGGCGTGCGTGTGGGGGTGGGCGCGGGAGCCGGTGATGATGCGGGTTCGGGAGCCGGTGCGGGAGCCGGCGAGTTCGCCGACGCGCTCGCTACCGTGCGCTCGCTCGCAGTCGAGTACCCGGGCGACCCCGGCGTGGTGCTGTCTCTGCTGCTGAACCGGGTGACGCTGAAGCGGGGCGAGGCGCTGTATTTGCCGGCGGGCAACATCCACGCGTATCTGCAGGGGCTCGGCGTGGAGCTGATGGCGGCCTCCGACAACGTGCTGCGCGGCGGGCTCACCCCGAAATACATCGACGTGCCCGAGCTGCTGCACGTACTTCAGTTCGCGTCGGTGCCGGTGCCGTATCTTGAGCCCGAGCATCCGTCACCCGGAGTCGAGGTCTTTCAGCCCGACGTCATCGACTTCGTGCTCGTGCGGTTCGCCCTCGGTGACCGCGCCGGCGACGCCGACGGCGGTCGCGGCACCCTCGAGGCGCGCCACCCCGGCCCGAAGTCGGCCTCGTACTCTCCCGACGGCCCCGCCATCGTTCTCTGCACCGCGGGTTCACTGACGGTCACCTCGGCTACCGGCCAGACCTCGGTCACGCGCGGCGAATCGTTCTACATCACGCCCGACGAGGGCGCCCTCACCGTCACCGGATCTGGCGAGCTCTTTCTCGCTGCTCCCGGCGCCGACTAACGGGAGCCGCCCCCTTCACGCTCCGCACGTACATAGTGAGACCGTTACTACGACTTGAGATCGCTATGCCGGGCTCAAACCGGCGCAACGGTCTCACGAGACGGTGGCACTCACGAGACGGTGGCACTCACGAGACGGGGGCGAGAGCCTGCTCGAGGTCGGCAGCGGGCACGGTGGTGACGCTGAAGGTGCGGCGGTAGGCCGCCGGGGTGGTTTTCAGCACCTTCACGAAGTGGTGCCGCATCACGGCGGCCGACCCGAAACCGGTTTCGGCCGCCACCGACTCCAGCCCGAGATCGCTCTGCTCGAGCATCAGTTGTGCGCGCAGCAGGCGCTGCTTGTTGAGCCAGGCCGCGGGGGTGGTGCCGAGGTCGGCGCGAAACCGGCGCGCGAAGGTTCGCGGTGACATGAGGGCGCGGCGGGCGAGTTCGTCGACCGAGAGTTCTTCGTCGAGGTGCTGCAGCATCCACTCGGTGACGTCGGCGAACGAGTCGCTCTGTACGGGCGAGACGGGCGCGGCGATGTATTGCGACTGGCCTCCCGAGCGCTGGGGAGGCACCACCATGCGGCGGGCGATGACGTTCGCGGCAGCCGCTCCGAGTTCGGTGCGCACCAGGTGCAGGCAGGCGTCGATTCCGGCCGAGGTGCCTGCGCTCGAGATGACGCGCCGGTCTTCGACGAACAGCACGTCGGGGTTCACCGCGGTGAGGGGGTAGTCGTGGGCGAGCCTGGCCGCGTGCATCCAGTGCGTGGTTGCGCTTCGGCCGTCGAGAATACCGGCGGCAGCGAGCGTGAAGGCCCCGCTGCAGACGCTCACGATCCACGCGCCGCGGGCCTCTGCTTCGCGCAGCACGCGTACGACCTCCGGATGCACGGGGTCGTCGATCAGGTGCGCCGGAACCGCTATCAGGTCAGCGTCGTCTGCCGCGGCGAGACCCTCGTCGATCTGCATCGTGTACCCGAGGCTCGTCGGCACGGCGCCCGGCTCGGCGGTTGCGATGTGAAAGTCGAACGCCGGGCCACCCATGTCGGTGCGGTCGATTCCGAACACTTCGCAGACGACGCCGAATTCGAACGGGGCGACATGGGGCATCGCGATCAGCACCACTTTTCTCAGCATGGTGGCAGTTTATAGATACCTGTAGATAAACCGCCACACGTTTCGCTCAAACGCCTCGTGTCGAAACCTTAGATACCCGGTTGAGGGTTTACGATCTGCGACTTGACGTGAGCGAACTACACCGGTGTAATTACTGCAAGGGGTTTTCTAGAAAGACTCGGCACGCCGAAGCTTGAGAGAAGGGAGGGCGTGATATGTCGCCAGATGTGAATCCAAGACCGATTGCAGGCCTTCACGCGGGGGCTCCAGACGACTGGTTCGTCGATCCCATCAACCTGGGGGTTCCCGGTGTCAGGCAGCCTCAACCGGGTGCCGATGACAACCCACTCGCCTGGCAGACCGATTCGCTCTGCGCCCAGACCGACCCTGAAGCCTTCTTTCCTGAAAAAGGCGGCTCCACTCGCGATGCCAAGCGCATCTGCCAGACCTGCGAGGTCAAGTCGCAATGCCTGGAGTACGCGCTGGCGAACGACGAACGCTTCGGCATCTGGGGCGGTCTTTCTGAGCGCGAACGCCGCAAACTGCGTAAGCAAGCCGGCTGAGCGAAGCAGGCTGACCGCTAAGCCCGCGCACAGCGTTCACGGAGGTTCGCGCCTCGCCGGGCAGCAACGATGATTCGCCTTGGCCCGCGTCTAAGGTCTAAGGGATGCAAGCCCGAGTAACAGCCGTACTGGTCGCCCACAATGGGGCCGAGCGTCTTTCGCGAACGCTCGAGGCTCTTCGCGCCCAAACGCGCCAGCCCGATTCGCTGGTGGTTGTCGACTCCGGTTCGACCGACAGCTCTGCGCGGCTTCTCACCGAGATGCAGCCCACGGGGTTCTTGTCAGCATCCACTCGACTTTCGTTTGGCGTCGCGGTGACGCACGCGCTCGGTGTGGTTGCGCCGCCGGCATCAGAAGACGAGTGGCTTTGGCTGCTCGCGCACGATACCGCGCCAGAACCGTCAGCCCTCGCGGCTCTGCTCGCCGCGGTCGAGGTGAACCCGTCGGTTGCGGTTGCCGGCCCGAAACAGATGGAGTGGAACGATTCTGCGTTCATCGCGGGCTTCGGTGAGTCGCTGACCCGCTTCGGCGCGAGCGTGCCCATCGTCGAGCGCGAGCTCGATCAGGCCCAGCACGAACGCATGAGCGATGTGCTCGGCCTCGGCGCCGCTGGCATGCTGGTGCGTCACACCGTGTTCAACGAACTGGGCGGGTTCGACGCCGCACTGCCCACGGCCGACAACGGTCTCGACTTCTCGATTCGCGTTCGGCTCGCCGGGCATCGGGTGATCGCGGTGCCGTTGGCCAAGGTCGCGACGGCCGGAGACGGTCTCTCTGGCCCCGGCACCTCGGTCAAGGGGTCTGCGCGCCGCAAGCGGCAGACGACCCGCCGTGCAGCCCAACTGCACCGGCGGCTGGTCTATGCGCCGCCCCTCGCCGTGGTTTTCCACTGGCTTTCGCTCGTTCCGCTCGCCGTTTTGCGCAGCCTCTTTCAGGTTTTGCGCAAGCAGCCCGGCGCGGTGCCCGGTGAATTCGCGGCGGCATTCAAAACGGCCTTCAGCGGCCGGGTGGGTGCCGCTCGGCGGTCGATCAGAACGACGAAGAAGGCCGGCTGGAAGGCGCTTGCTCCGCTGCGGATACCCGGTGCAGAGGTTGGACGCCGTAATGCTCTCGTTCGTGAGCTTGCGCTGTCGAAAGCCCGTGGCTCGCGCGAAGAGTTGCAGTTCTTCTCGGGCGGCGGCGCGGCAATCGTGGCGGCGGCCGCGGTCGTGGGCATCGTGCTCTTCTTTCCCCTTTTCGGCTCGAGCGCCATCGTCGGTGGGTCGTTTCTGCCACTCGGCTCAGACCCGGGCGGCCTCTGGGCACAAGTCGGCTACGGCTGGCGTGATCTCGGCCTCGGGTTCAGGGGGGCATCCGACCCGTTCGCCTACCTCGTCGCCATTTTCGGCTCGCTCACCTTCTGGTCACCGTCGGTGTCGATGGTTGTGCTCTATCTCATTTCGTTTCCGCTCGCGGCGCTGGCGGCCTGGTTCTGCGCTGCGAAGTTCACCAACCGGCAGGGGCTTCGCATCTTCGCCGCAGTGCTCTGGGCGGTGGCGCCGCCGTTTCTTGCCGCGATGGATGCCGGGCAAGCCGGTGCCATCATCGCCCACCTGCTCATGCCGTGGCTTTTTCTCGCGGGCGTCTCAGCGGCTCGCTCGTGGTCGGCCTCGGCTATCGCGTCGCTGCTGTTCGCTGCGACGGTCGCCGCCGCTCCGTCGCTCTGGCCCGCGCTACTGGTGCTGTGGCTCGGCGCCGTGATCTTCTCCCGGCGGGCCGTCATGAGGTACATCGGCATACCGATTCCGGCCCTCGCGCTCGTGCTACCGCTCGCCTGGGAGCAGCTGCAGCGAGGCAATCTGTTCGGCGTGTTCGCCGACCCCGGGCTGCCGAACGCGCACGCCTCCACCAGCTTGCTCGACCTGCTGCTCGGGCTGCCCGAGTCGGGCGTGGGCGGCTGGGCGAGCATCGGTTCTGCGGTGGGAATGTCGTCTGACACGGTGATGCTCATCGCGTTCATCCTGCTCGCCCCACTTGCTCTGCTCGCTCTCGTCTCGCTCTTTCTGCGGCGCGCCGGCCTCGCTGCGGTGGCGGCGGTCGTGGGCATTCTCGGTTTCGCGACGGCGGTTGCGGCCACACTCATCTCGGTGAGTTCGACTGGGTCGCTCGAGGTCTCTATCTGGCCGGGCGCCGGTCTCAGTCTGTACTGGCTCGGGTTGGTCGGCGCGGCCACCTTCGGGCTGTCGACTTTCAAGCGGTTCGCGAGCCTGCCGGCCGTGCTGGCGGCCTTCGCCATTACGATTCTGGCCGTGCCGGTGGCTACGTCGACGCTGACCGCGACCAGCGACGTGCACTCGAGCACCGGGCAGTCGTTGCCCGCGTTCGTGACGGCCGAGGCCGCGTCGAACCCGCGGGTGGGCACGCTGGTGCTGAATCCGCAGGCCGACGGCGGGCTGGCCGCGTCGATCGTGCACGGCATGGGAGCCACGCTCGAGACGCAGTCGACGCTCGCGGCGACGACGAGCACGGTGTCGCCAGAGGCCCAGAATGTCGCCGAGCTGGTCGGAAACCTCGCCTCTCGAAGCGGAACAGACGCGAGCGTTCAGCTCGCTCAACTCGGCGTCGAATTCGTGGTGCTGACGCCGCCGACGGGAGGGGCCGCGACTCCGGACGCTCAGGCCGTTCTCGCTCGCTCGAAAACCGCTTTCGACAGCAACTCTTCGCTCACCTCGATCGGTGAGACCTTCGCGGGCGAGCTGTGGCAGATCACGGGAACCCCCGGGTTCTCGGCGCTGCCGGCCATCTCGCCGACGAACACGGGTACGCCCATCGGTGTGCTGATCCTGATCATTCAGGCCGTGATCTTCGGCCTGGCGTTGTTGCTCGCTCTGCCGGCTGGGCGGCTCGAGGCGCATGGGTTGCGGGCGGCGACCACGCTCGACGAGGTCGGTGCCGGGCCCGACGGCGGAACGGGCGACGGCGCGGTTGCTGACGGTGACTCGGTTGCGGAGCCGCGGCCTGCGGATGCGTCGGGTTCTGCCGCCGACGATGCTCCGGTTTCGGCCGAAGTGGAGCAGAGTGACGAGCAACAGGTTGTGGTAGCGGAGGGGGTGCGTCGTGCAGAGTGAATTCGACGAGAACTCGGCCGCCGAGACGAACCCCGAGTCGTTGACGCCGAACTCGGTTCCCGCAGAAGTAGCCACGGGCGACGCGCCGCCGACCGCCGCTGAGGCCCAAGCCGGGCCGGCGGAGCTCGGGAATGCCGTCTCGGGTGAGACTGCCCCGACGGCCGCTGAAGCTGAGCCGGGGGTGCTCGCGGCGAACGCTGGGCAGCCCGACGACTCGGCGAACGCGGGCGGAACCGCGAAGCCGACGAAGGCGCCGAAACCTGCAAAGCCCGCCAAACCTGCAAAGGCCGCCAAACCTGTGAAAGAGCCGAAGGCCGCACGGCCCGCGAGGGCTCCGAGGCCGGCGAAAGAGCGCGCGACGAGCGGTGTTGGCAGCGGAGCCGCTGGGCGCTCTGCCGCGCGCACGGGTCTGCGCATCGCGACGAGTGTTGTCGTGCTCGCCCTCGGTGCCGCGACGGTGGGCGCCGCAGCGGTGTTGTCGCTGCCGACGGTCGCCTCGGGGGTGCCGAGCGTGCTGGTCACGCCCGCGGCATCCGATCAGACTCGGGCCTGCCCCGGGCCGTACGTAGGGCCAGCCGACCCCGGCGCAGCCTCGTCAGACAACGCAGCACCCTCGCTCGTTTCGCTCGGCACCCCTACGGTAATCGGCGGTATCGCTCCGTCGAGCACGCAGTTCACCATCGGATCGTTGTCGACTCCCGATGCGGCGACCGGCCCGTCGCACCCGCTCACCCTCACCGCCCCTGGCGCGAACGGTACCCTGCTCGGCGGCAGCCAATCGCAGCAGATCACGCAGTCAGATCTCGTAGGGCTGTCGAGTTCGGAGTGCTCTGAGGCTTCGGCCGACAGTTGGATCGCAGCGGGTTCGACCGTGACCGGGCGATCGGCCTACCTTGTACTGTCGAACCCGACCAGCGTGCTGTCAACCGTGTCGCTCGCGATCTTCGACGAAACGGGAGTCGTGAATGCGCCCGGCACCAGCGGCATCACCGTTCAACCGCACTCGCAGCGGGCTCTGTCGCTGGCCGGGTTCGCTCCCAGCGTGGTTTCGCCGGTCATCCACGTCACCGCAGCGGGCGGAACCGTACTGGCCTCGCTTCAGCAGAGCGTCATTCGAGGGCTCACCCCCGGCGGTATCGACGTGGCCGGCCCGACCGGAGCGCCCGCGCTCACCCAGACCATCGCGGGCGTGCAGATCATCAGCACGAGTGCCATCGCCGAGCAGGCGGCCGACCCGGCATCGAGCGACCTTCCCGCCGCACTGCGTGTCTACGTGCCCGGGGCGGCCGGGGCGACCCTGACGGTGACCCTGAAGAGCGAAACGCTCGGCGTCGCCGATGTGACGGCGAGCTACAGTGCCGCTGGCGGAGTCGTCACCGACTTCCCGTTTCCGTCGCTCACCGATGACAGTTACAGCGTCATCGTCTCGTCTGACCAGCCCGTGGTCGTGGGCGCACGCTCGGCTGTCGTCAGCGGCGGAACCGACTTCGCGTGGTATCAGTCGAGCCGGGCCATCGGCGGCACGTTCATGTTCGTCACCGCGACCGGGCCGAATCCGCGCCTGCAACTGGTTAATACGACGAACACCGATGCCGCAGTCACCGTCACGCCGACGACCGGCGATACGACGCCCATCACGTTCACCGTCGCCGCGAACAGTGCCGCAGGGCAGCCGGTGGCGGCCAACACGCCCTATACGGTCGTGACGTCGGCGCCGCTCACGGCTTCCGTCGGCTATCTCGGCGACGGACTCATTTCGGCGTTCAGCGTGAGCCCCGCGAGCCCCCTCGCGGCGCCGATCACCATCTACGGCGGCACCGGCGAATAGCGGCCGGGCGCGGCGCGGCGGGGCGGATGCGCTGCGGGGCCTCTTCGCCTTAGAAGTGCCGAAAGCGGTCGGGCGCCAGATCCCACGGGTCTTTGCCGAGCAGCTCGGCGACCGCCCGAAAGACGCAGCTCTCGATGATCATGCGCTTGTGCAACTCGTCGTCGCGGTGCAGCTTCGACATGCGCTGAATGGGCAGCCGGTACAAGATGATGCGATTGCCGATGACGCTCCAGCGATCGACCGATGCGCCCTCAGCGGGCATCCCGAGCGGCACAGCGCCGATCTCGAAGATCACATCTGCCAGCTCGTCGGGCCAGACGCCCTTGAGGTAGTCGGCGGTCGACGCCACAGTCATCTCGAACAGATCGATTCGGGTGCGAAGCGGCGGCAGATGCGGCCCGGTGACCGACGATCGCAGAGTGCGCCCGTGGCGATTGCGATACCGACCGGCGGAGGTCTTCGCTGAGCTGTTGCGCCGTGAACGAGGCATGCTCCAAGCTTACGGCGCGCCCGCCGGGCCTATCGACCCCTGCCGACTTAGTCTGAGATGGATGATCTCCAGAACCTGCTCGCGCGTGTCATGTCAAGGCGAAGCCGTCTCGACCCTCACCTACGTCTACGCCGACTCCATGGCGGTTCTCGGCCCGCTCAGCACGCAGCACGAACCGCACAGCTATGATCTCTGCGCGCGGCACTCTGAGCGGCTCTCTGCTCCGCAGGGCTGGCAGATCATGCGTTACGTTTCGGTGGGCAACGACTTCTAAAGCGCTGAGTTCTCCGTAGTTCTGAGCCTGGTGAGCGATAATGGGGGTATGACTTTCGCCGCCGCATCCACTCGCACCGCTTTGCCGTTCAAGGTTCGCGATCTGACCCTCGCCGAAGCGGGCCGCCACCAGATTCGTCTCGCCGAGAACGAGATGCCCGGGCTGATGGCGTTGCGCGCCGAGTTCGGCGGCGCGAAGCCGCTGGCCGGCGCCCGCATCATGGGGTCGCTGCACATGACCGTGCAGACCGCCGTGCTCATCGAGACGCTGGTCGACCTCGGCGCGCAGGTGCGGTGGGTGAGCTGCAACATCTTCTCCACGCAAGACGAGGCAGCGGCGGCCATCGTCGTCGGCCGTGACGGCACTGCTGACGCCCCGAACGGCGTGCCGGTCTTCGCCTGGAAGGGCGAGACTCTCGAAGAGTACTGGTGGTGCACCGACCAGGCCTTCGACTGGAGCGCCGAAGCCGAAGAGTCAGGCGACACCTACATCGGCCCGAACATGATTCTCGACGACGGCGGTGACGCCACACTGCTCGTGCACAAGGGCCGCGAGTTCGAGCTCGCCGGCGCCGTTCCCGCAGCTGCCGAGGTCGACACGTTCGAGTACACCGTCATTCTCGACCTGCTGCGCCGCTCGCTCGAAGAGAGCCCCCACCGCTTCACCACGATCGCAGCCGACATTCGCGGCGTCTCTGAAGAGACCACCACCGGCGTGCACCGTCTGTACGAGCTGGCGGCTTCGGATGCCCTGCTCTTCCCTGCGATGAACGTGAACGACTCCGTGACGAAGTCGAAGTTCGACAACAAGTACGGTATTCGGCACTCGCTGCCCGACGGGCTGAACCGCGCCACCGACGTTCTGATCGGCGGAAAAGTCGCGTTCGTGGTGGGCTACGGCGACGTAGGCAAGGGTGCGGCCGAGGCGCTGCGCGGCCAGGGCGCTCGCGTCATTGTGAGCGAGGTCGACCCGATCAACGCCCTGCAGGCCGCGATGGACGGCTTTCAGGTCGCCCGCCTCGAATCTGTGCTCGACACGGTCGACATCTTCGTCACCGGCACGGGCAATCAGCACGTCATCACCACGCAGCACCTGCTCGGCATGAAGCACCTCGCCATCGTGGCGAACGTGGGCCACTTCGACGACGAGATCGACATCGCCGGCCTCGAACGCATTGAGGGTGCCGTGAAGGTCGAGATCAAGCCGCAGGTGCACGAGTGGCGTCTGCCCACCGGTCGCTCGGTGCTGGTGCTCTCCGAGGGGCGTCTGATGAACCTCGGCAACGCCACCGGCCACCCGAGCTTCGTGATGAGCAACTCGTTCACGAACCAGGTGCTTGCTCAGATCGAGCTCTGGGGCAGCCCCGAGAACTACCCCGTGGGCGTCTACACGCTGCCGAAGATTCTCGACGAGAAGGTGGCACGCCTGCACCTCGACGCGCTGGGCGTGGAGCTCACAGTGTTGACGCCTTCGCAGGCCGCGTACATCGGCGTGCCGGTCGAGGGGCCGTACAAGGTTTCGCACTACCGCTACTGACTCAGTAGTTTCAAGAGTCAGCGCTCGGGAAAGCCGTGCGGCAGCCCCGCGAGCACCGGCGCCAGCCGCTCGAGCCGGGCGCGCTCGAGTTGCAGCGCCTGAAACTCCCGGTCGCGGCGCAGAGCCGCGATACCCGTCAGCATCACCTCGGGGGGCGCCGCCGTGAGCGGAGCTACGTAGGGCGCGGCTTCACTCATCAGTTGCCAGGCGTGGCGGGCACGGGCATCCGGAGTCATGCGCGGCGCCTGCGCCAGAAACTGTGCGATGCGGCGGGAGAGGCGGTCGGGCAGCTTCGCTACGTCTGCGATCTGCGCCCAGCCGAGAAGCGGCGGCGGCACGGGAAGTGCGTTCGACACGAGGCGGGGTACGCGTTCGTGCTGGCTGAAGGTTCCGGCGAGCAGATCGCCGAGGCGCTTCGACTTTGCGTTCAGCAGCGCAACGATGATGGCGAGCCCGCCGAAGGTCAGGTAGATCTCGAGCACACCGGTGAGCGCGCGAATGAAGGCGTGGCGAAAGGATGCCGCACCGCCGTCATCGCGAACCACGCGCGCGCCGATCACGAGCTTGCCCAGCGACCGCCCGTGCATCAGCGTCTCAAGACCCGTGGGCACCACCACGATACAGAAGACGAGCGACGAGAGCATGAGCGCTGTGGCCAAGTCCGGATCTGCATCGCCATGGCCTTCCCACAGCGGGAGCAGAAGAATCAGCAGAACTAAGAGCCAGAGCGACACGAGAACATCGATGATTCCGCCGGCCGCTCGCAGAATGAAACTCGCCGGCCGAACGTCGAGCGCAACGGCCTCACCGGTGATCAGCAGCTCGTCGTTGTGCTCGAGCGAGTGGGCCGCGGCGGCGGGGGCGAGAAGGGGCTCAGCCATGGCTATCATCTAAGCAGATGGATCTCGACGCCTACACCGCAGCCCACCGTGACGAATGGAGTCGTCTCGACGAGCTCGGCCGACGCCGCACGTATTCTGGTGCCGAGGCTGACGAACTCATTGAGCGATACCAGGCCGGCGCCACCGAGCTCTCGGCCCTCAAGACCTCGGCCGGGTCGACCGTTGCGGGCGACCGGCTCTCGGTGTCGTTGTCGCGCGCGCGTGCGCGCTTCACCGGCTCTGGCACGAACCTGTTCGCCGCCGTACCCGAGTTCTTCGCCCTGCGGCTGCCGGCCGCGCTCTACCGGTTGCGCTGGATCATCCTCGTGGTCGCTGGTGCCACCATTCTCGTGAGCGTTCTTTATGCGTTCTGGGTGCTGAACGACCCGCAGGTGCTCGCGAATTTCGGCACCGACGACCAACTGCAGAAGTTCGCGCAGAACGACTTCGTCAACTACTACTCTGAGAACCCCGCTGCCTCGTTCACCGGGCAGGTCTGGACCAACAATGCCTGGATCACCGCCCAGTGCGTGGCGTTCGGCATCGTCGGCGTCTACGTGCCCTTCCTGCTGCTGCAGAACGCCATGAACATCGGCGTTTCGGCGGGCGTGCTCTTCCACCTCGGGCGCGGCGACGTCTTCTTCGCCTACATTCTGCCGCACGGGATGCTCGAATTAACGGCCATCTTCGTGGGCGCGGCCGCAGGCCTCCGCATCTTCTGGGCGTGGATCGCCCCTGGCGCTCGCACGCGCGGGCAGGCGCTCGCCGAAGACGGGCGGGCCCTGTTCACGGTGGCCATCGGTCTCATCTTCGTGCTGCTGGTCTCGGGAGTCATCGAGGGCTTCGTGACGCCGCAGCCGTGGCCCTGGCCCGTCAAGATCGGAATCGGCGCTCTTGCTCTGGCCGCGTTCATCTTCTACATCGTCTTCGTGGGCGGCCGGGCATCCCGTGCCGGGCACACCGGCGACCTCGCCGACTTCGACGCCGGCGCCAAGCGCCTCGTTGCTGCCTGACTCTGGCCGTGTCAGAGGCGGCCGGCGGCCTTCAGGGCTAGGTAGGCGTCTGCTACGGCAGGCGGGAGGTCGGCGGGGGCGCCCGTCACGACCTCGGCTCCGAGCTGGCGCACGGCGGCAGAGACCCGCGACACGTCGAGCAGGGCACGCTCGGCCGCGGCCGCGAGGTAGGTCGAGGTGCGGTCATCCCGAACCGAAACGGCTGCGAAGGTAGCGGGGTCGGTCACGGAGGCGACCATGACGGTGTGGCGCCGCGTCAACTGGGGGAGCGCCGCGAGCAGGCCCTGCGATGAGCCCGGGGTCTCGATAGAGGTGAGCAGCACCACGAGCGAGCGCTGGTTGGTGATCTGGCGCACCTGGGCGGCGATCGACGACCAATCCATTTCGAGCAGCTCGGGTTCGACGGGGGCGAGCGCATCGACGAGTTGCGAGAGCAGGGCGGGGCCGGTGGCGCCCTGCACCCGGGCCCTGGCGCGGCGGTCGTAGGCGAGAACATCCACTCGGTCGCCCGCGGCGGAGGCCAGCGCCGCGAGCAGCAAGGTCGCCTCGAAGGCCGTGTCGAGGCGCGGTTCGTCGTCGATGCGGGCGGCCGATGTGCGTCCGGTGTCGATGATGATGACCACGCGCCGGTCGCGCTCGGGGCGCCAGGTGCGCACCACCACCTCCTCGCGCCGGGCTGTCGCGCGCCAGTCGATGGAGCGCACGTCGTCGCCCCGCACGTACTCGCGCAGTGAATCGAACTCGGTACCCTGCCCGCGAATCATCACGCTCGTGCGACCGTCGAGTTCGCGCAGCCGCGCCAGCCTCGACGGCAGATGCTTTCGAGACGCGAACGGCGGCAGCACGCGAATTCGCCCCGGCGCGACCAGCGAAGCTTGCCGAGCCCACAGACCGAGCGGCCCGAACGAGCGGATGCTCGTGAGCTGCACCCGGCGTTCGCCCCGCCTGAACGGCCGAAGTTCGACGCTCACGAGCCGCCGTTCACCGGCCGGAATACGCACCCCGAACCGCGCCTGCACCGCCCCCGCCGACGGCTGCCAGGCATCACGTACCACCCCGCGCAGCGCCCGGCGGCCGTTGTTCGTGAGGTACAGCTCGGCCACAATGGCCTCACCAAGCCGCACCCGCGCGGGCAGCACGCGCTCGATGCCCAGGCGCCTGGGCGAAGCGGCGAGGCAGAGGTCGGCGATGCCCAGTAACACGCACAGCACCAACCACCACCCCAGTACAGCGCCCGCGATGTCGTAGGCCTGCCCCAGTACGACCACCGGCACGACGCCGAGCGCCAGCAGCAACACGAACCTCCCAGACACGGTCATCTCGCCCTCCTCGCGCCCTCACGGCGCGGCCCGCCGCCGCGACCAGGCATGTCGCGCATCAGATGGGCACCTGCACCTGCGCGAGAATTCCGCGCAGAATCGTGTCGACCGACACGCCCTCGAGTTCGGCCTCTGGCCGCAATTGAATGCGGTGCCGCAGCACCGGCAGCACCATCGCCTGAATGTGGTCGGGTGTGATCCAGTCGAAGCCGTTGAGCCAGGCCCACGCTTTGGCCGAGGCGAGCAACGCCGTGCTGCCGCGCGGGCTCACCCCGAGTTTCACTGAGGGGCTCTGGCGCGTGGCACGACTCAGATCGACGGCGTAGGCCAGAACATCCGGAGTCGCCCGCACCGCCGCGACAGCCGCCTGCGCCTCGTGCAGCTGCCGCGCATCGAGCACGGGTGTGACGCCGGCGGCCGCCAGATCACGCGGATTGAACCCCGCCGCGTGTCGCTCGAGCACGGCGATCTCGGCCTCGCGACCCGGAATCTCGAGCGTCAGCTTCAGCAGAAACCGGTCGAGTTGCGCCTCGGGAAGCGTGTAGGTGCCCTCGTATTCAATGGGGTTCATGGTCGCCGCGACCAAGAACGGGTCGGGCAGGGGCCGGCTGACTCCGTCGACGCTGACCTGACGCTCTTCCATAGCTTCGAGCAGGGCAGACTGCGTCTTCGGGGGAGTGCGATTGATCTCATCGGCGAGCAGGATGTTCGTGAACACCGGCCCGTCACGAAACTGAAATTCGCCCGAGCGTGCGTCGTAAATCAGCGAACCGGTCACGTCACCGGGCATCAGGTCGGGCGTGAACTGCACCCGTTTGGTGTCGAGGCTGAGCGCGGCCGACAGCGAACGCACGAGCAGCGTCTTCGCCACCCCCGGAACCCCCTCGAGCAGCACGTGCCCGCGCGCCAGCAGCGCCACCATCAGCCCGGTGACGGCGCCGTCTTGGCCGACGACGGCCTTGCCCACCTCAGTGCGCACGCGTGAGAGGGCCTGCCGCAGCTCGTCGTTGCTGCTCGGCCGGGGGCTGTGGGGCGAGTGGATGCCCGGCACGCCGGTGCCGAAGGCATCGGTCACGGCGGGTGCGGGTATCGGTTGATCGGTCACGATTCGTCTTTCGTTGAAGGGTCGTTCGGCGAAGCGGTGGGCTGGGGCGCGGGCGGGGCGGCTGGTTGCACGGATGGCGCGGCGGCGGTCGTTGGCGAGCCGGAGAGTGCGGGCAGGGCGGTCGGCTGCCGCGCTGGCGGGGCCGCAGGCGTTCCGTACACGCTCAGACGCACGGCGCGTTCGAGGTCGGCGAGCTGGGTGGAGAGCTCGAGTAGGTCTGCCTCCGAGCGTGGCAGCCGGTTGACGAGCACGTCGGCGACTGCGGCCGGCGCGATTCCTAGCGCGGCAGAGGTCTGCAGAATGATGTCGTCGAGCGGGGCGGTGCGGGGGAGGCCGAGCATCCGCGCCAGTCGCCCGCTCGCGCCGATTCGCAGCGCATCGGCCGCACGCAGTCGAGCCCCCGAGCGCGCATACAGGCGAGCGCGCCCGAGTACGGTCTCGTTACCGCGCACGATGACGGGCAGGTTCTCGACGACCACAGGCCCGAGCCGCCGCCCGCGCCACACCGCGGCCGCGATGAACACCACGACGAGCAGCAGAATGAGCGGCGTCACCCACCCCGGAGTCAGCGCCCCCAGACTCGGCGGCCCATTCGCCACCACGTCAGCCGTGCTCGGCGTGTACCAGATGAGCGTCGTGCTGTGCCCGAGCAGTCCGAGCGCGAGTGCGGCGTTTCCGGCGTTCACGATCTGCTCGTTGTTCAACACATCAGCCGCACCCAGCACGCTCACCTGCTGCGCCCCGCCGCTCGAGCTGACCAGCGAATACGCGTCGTCGCCGCTCGCGAAGCACGAGGTGATTCCGGTCTGGGTCGCCCCCGGGGTCGAGGTGTCGGTTCCGGATGCGGCGCCGGTCTGACGATAGGTCGTACCCGAGACCGTGATGCTGCCGGCGGCCTCGGCGGCAGGCAACGAGCATCCGGCAGCCACCGTCGCGGTGTTGTCTGCGGGCCCGTCGGGGGCGCCCGCCGCAGAGATCGACGGGGCGATGCCCTCGAGCTCGAACACGTCGGGCTGCACCAGCACGAGCCGCGCTGCGAGCCCCTTCACCTGGGCGTACCGGTCGCCGGGCAGGTACTGGTCGGGGTCGAAGATGAGCAGCGTCGGCACGTCGGCCGCTGGTTCGTTTGCGCCGCCGGTGCTCGCGCCAGCAGCGCCCGAGGTGTCTGCCGCGGCTTGCTTGCCCCGTTGACCAAGGCCGCTCGTCGCGCCTGAACCCGTGCCGGCGGGCGCCGACGCGGCCGCAGCGACGGCAGCTTCCGCGTCGTCGAGCGTGCTCACCGCCGTCACCGTCACCCCCTGCTGCCGTAGTACCTCGGCGAGGGCCTTGCTGCCGCTCGGTGCCGGGCTGGTGATCGACAGCGGTGCATCGTCGCTTGCCTCAGTTGTGCCGCGCACCAGCAGCAGCACGATGCTCGCAACGATCACGAACGCCCCGGCGGCGATCCAGAACGACCACCGCTTGACGAAGGCTCGCGTCGTCGGCGTTGCACTCGGGGCTCCGAGCTCGCCGGTCGAAGGCGGGGCGGGAGCGATGGGCGCGGCGCTCATGACGACCTGCGATCGGCCGCGCCGCCAGCGCCAACCGTCTCGAGTTCGGCCGGCGGCTTGTCGCGAAGGTCGGCTTCGAGCGCCGCAAGCTGCTCGTACCCCGAGCGGGTAGCCCGCCCGCCGAGGTACCGCACCGAATCGAATTCCGCCGCCGCCGCGGCCAGCCGGTCGGCCGCAGCGGGGTACGCCACTCCGGCCCGCAGCGCGAAGTCACGGGCTGTCGTTCCTGGGCTCACCCGAATCACGGTGCGCTCGGCTTGCCGCCTGGCGATCGAGCGGTAGATCTCCTCGATGGCGGTCAAGAAGTCTCCGGCGCTCGCTGCCGCAGCAGCGGAAGCTCGCAATTGGGCAGACGTTCGCCGATCATCCGACCCGAACAGCGCCTCGATTCGAGTGGCCGCCTGCCGATTGCGTCGGGGCCGACCGAACACGATGAACGCTGCCACAATCAGCCCCACCAGAATCACGACGCCGAGCGCGGGCAAGAGGCCGCCGAGGTTGCCGTCAGAGGGAATCACGAGCGACGACAACCAGTCGCCGAACGCGGTGGCGGCCCGGTCGAGCCAGGTGGGCTTCGCGGCGGCATACTGCGGCTTACTGAGTTCGTTGACGAGCCACTGCCGGGCATCCGGAGCCGACGGGTCGACAGGAACGTCGCCGAGAAACCCCAGCGACGCCACGCCCCCGAACGGCACAGCACTGATCACGGTCAGAGCGGCCTCTGCACCCGATACGGGTCGTCGTCGGCCGTGACCAGCCCGGCCTGCTGAGCCTCGACGAACCGAATCAGTTCAAGGTCGAGGCCCTCTTTGCGCATGCGCAGGTCGACGTAGATCAGCGAGATGGCTGCCGCCTGCACGACAGCAGAGATGGCGCCGAACACGATCTGCAGAACGCCGACGATGAGGTTGATGGCCAGGGCTGCGATGAAGGCGCTCTGGCTGCCCGAATCGCTCGTGTCGTTCGGGCTGAAGATTCCGAAGGCCAGCCCGAGAATGAGGCTCACCGGCTGTGTCACGAACAAACTGGCGACGTACACGATGAGGTAGACCAGGGCTTCGGTGCCGAACGTCTTCCAGAACGAACCGCTGGTGAGGCGCCACGAGCGGGCGATCGCGGCGCGCGCGCCCAGGCCTTCGAGTACGATCGCGCAGGCGACGAGCGACACTTTTGTCGTGATCCAGACCGCGAGAACCGTGAGCCCGAGCGCGAACAAAAGCCCCGAGATGACGGCGAGCGCGATGCCTGCCGCCCCGCCGATGGTCGCGAAGGCCACAACGATGCCCACGGCGATGGCCAGAACCACCACCACGACGATGCCCTCGAGCAGAATCCACAGCACCAGCGGCCACATGCGCTTCGCGGCGGCCCGCCACAGCTCGCCGAGCTTACGTTTCTCGCCCAATACCTCGCGCGACACTTCGATGACGAGGATGCCCTGCAGCAGCGCGCTCGAAATGAGTGCCAGCGCCACGGGAATCAGCGCCGAAAGCAGCACGATCACAACCGAACCGGCGGCGATCGAGTTGCGGTCGGCCACGCTCGCCTGGCTCACCCGGTTGAAGGCGAAGAGGGTGGCGCCGCCGATGACTCCCACAGAGACGAGGTAGATGGCGAATTGGATGATCAGGGCGCTGCCGAAGGTCGGCCCCGGGTTTCGCCGCAGCACCTGAAACGGCGCACCCAGCAGCGTGCCGAACCCGAGTGGGCGCAGCGGCACGAGCCCCGGCTTGGGCGGCGGCGCCCAGTTCGCGCCGCCGGGGCCGGGCGGCCCTGCGGGCGGCGCAGGGTACTGGCCTGGCGGCGGCGGGTAGCCGCCGTACTGCGCGGGCGGCGGCGCGTACTGCCCGTACTGCGGTGGTGGTGGGTATCCGTCGTACGGCGGGGGTGGAGGCGGCGGCGCATACTGCCCATATTGCGGTGGCGGCGAACCATAGTGCGGAGCCTGCGGTGGCGGCGCGTATTCCCCGTAGCGCGGCGGCTCAACGGGCTGCGCGGCCGGCTGCGGGGCCGCCGGTGCTACCGGCTGCGAATCCTCCGGCACCCCGAACTGCGGCGGCTGAGCATCCGCTGCCTCAGCCGAACTCGGCGTCCCCGCGCGCCCAGCGCCTGGCGCGCCCGCCTCGTGTTCGTCGCTCAAACCGTGTTCCTCATTTTCGCTACGAGAACTGAAGTCACATGAAGCGTGCCCGCACCCCCCGAGCCCGCGCCGCGCCACAGCGGCAGCTTCACCCTCCCATGCTCGCACAGTCTGTCGTCAGCCGCCGCGCAGCCACGACTCAGCCCCTACCGGGTACGCTCCACTACCCTATGAGCTATGGATGCTCGCATACTCGTGGTCGACGATGATCCCGCGCTCGCTGAAATGATCGGCATCGTGCTCGAGGCAGAGAACTTCGAGCCCGTCTTCTGCGCCGACGGCTCGGAGGCGTTCGCCGCCTTCACCGCCGCGCGCCCCGACCTCGTGCTGCTCGACCTGATGCTTCCGGGAATGGATGGCATCGAGGTCTGCGCCCAGATCCGCGCCGAATCGGGCGTGCCCATCATCATGCTCACCGCCAAGAGCGACACCACCGATGTGGTCAAGGGCCTGGAATCAGGCGCTGACGACTACATCGTGAAACCGTTCAACCCGAAAGAGCTGGTCGCGCGCATCCGCACCCGCCTGCGGCCGAGTGTCACAGCCGTGGCAGCCGCGAACGGGCCGATGTTGATCGGCGACATCGAGCTCGACGTCGCCGGGCACGAGGTGCGCCGCGGAGCCGGGCGCATCAACCTCACCCCGCTCGAATTCGATCTGCTGCACGCGCTCGCCGCGAAGCCGCAGCAGGTGTTCACTCGCGAAATGCTGCTCGAGCAGGTGTGGGGCTACCACTACAAGGCCGATACGCGCCTCGTGAACGTGCACGTGCAACGGTTGCGCGCGAAGGTCGAGGAAGACCCCGACAACCCGCGCATCGTGATGACCGTTCGCGGCGTAGGCTATCGGGCCGGTGCCGTCGTCAATGCCTAATTCGTCGTCAAGCCGTAATAGCGGCTGATGGCCACCTCGTCGGCGGCCGAGGGCCGATCGGGGCGCAGTCACATCGGCCCGTTTCTCGCGCGTGAATGGCGGGCCTGGCCGGGGCAGATCGCCGGCTGGTGGCGGCTGTCGCTGCAGTTTCGCACCATTGTCATCACTATCGGGCTCACCACGGTCGCCCTTCTGGGCGCCGGCATCTACACCTCGGTCAGCATCGGCAACGACCTCTTTCACTCGCGGCTGAACCAGACGCTGCTCGACGCGAACCAGGCCGCCAAAACCGCCCAGACCATCTTCGACGCCTCTGACTCGAGCACCGATTCGTCGGTCAGCACCCTGCTGAACTCGGCGCAGACGAAGATCACGTCGTCGTCGTCATCGCGTCTCATCGCGATCTACGCCGCCCCCGGCCAAGACCAGACCGCAACGTCGTTTCTGCCGTTCGCGAGCCCCGAGCTCGTCACGCCCGGCATCATCACCGACGAACTGCGTGCCGAGGTGACGGCCGGGGCCGGAACGCAGACTCAATACTGGCAATCGGTTTCGTTGCCCAACGACAATGGTGGCTTCGACCCCGGCATCATCGTCGGCTCGCCGCTCACCATTCCGAGCGCCGGCCAATACCAGCTCTACCTCGGCTACAACCTCTCTGATTCGGCTCAGACCCTCAGCTTCGTTCAACAGACGCTCTGGATAGCCGGCCTGCTCCTCACCTTGCTCATCGCGCTGGTGGCTTGGGTCATCGTTCGCCTCGTGATCGAGCCGATTCGGGTGGCGGCCGAAACCAGCGAGAAGCTCGCCGCGGGCGAACTCGAAGTGCGTATTCCTGAAAAGGGTGAAGACATCATCGCGACCCTCGCCCATTCGTTCAACGGTATGGCCGACAGCATGCAGGGCCAGATCACCCAGCTCGCCGAACTCTCCCAATTGCAGCAACGATTCGTCTCCGACGTGTCACACGAGCTGAGAACGCCGCTCACGACCATCCGGTTGGCCGGAGATGTGCTGTACGACAAGCGCGAGACCTTCGAACCCGCCATCGGCCGAACCGCTGAGCTGCTGCACACCCAGACCGTGCGGTTCGAATTGCTGCTCAACGACCTGCTCGAGATCAGCCGGTTCGATGCCGGTTCTGCCGACCTCAACATCGAACCCGCGAGCCTCGTTCGCCTCGCCGTCGACGCCATCGACCAGATGCGCCCGCTCGCCGAGGCCGCCGGTTCAGAGGTGCGAATCTACGCACCCGGCGGGCATATCGAGGTCGAAATGGATGCCCGCCGAATCCGTCGAATCGTCACGAATCTGCTCGGCAACGCCATCGAACACGGCGAGGGCCGCCCCATTCTCGTCTCGGTCGACAGCAATGTCTCGGCCATCGCCATCGCCGTGCGCGACTACGGAATCGGCATGAGCCAAGACGACGCCGAGCGCGTGTTCGAGCGCTTCTGGCGGGCTGACCCGTCGCGCAAACGCACCATCGGCGGCACCGGGCTCGGCCTCGCCATCTCGCTCGAAGACGCGGCGCTGCACGGCGGCCAGCTCGAGGTCTGGACTCACGAGGGCGAGGGCAGCTGCTTTCGCCTCACCCTGCCGCGCGTTCACGGGCGCCAGGTGGGCGAGTCGCCCATCGCCTTGCCGCCAGAAGACCCCGACGAGTCAGACAGTCTCGTGCGCACCGACGACACCGGGGCGCATCTTTTCACGAGGTCGTATGACCCGACGCACACCTATGACGAGCCCGTCGAGGTGCCCGCGGAGTTTCCCGAAGCCGCAGAACTTTCCGAAGCCGCAGAACTTCCCGAACGGGGCGGAGCATGATCACTCGCCGAACCCGAACCCGAACCCGAACCCGAACCGTGCGTCGGGTGAGCCTCACCCTTGCCGCCACCCTCACAGCGGTGTTGGCGGTGAGCGCATGCACGGGCATCCCGAGCTCGGGCGCCGTGCACTCGCAAGAAGTCAGCTCGAGCCCCGATGACAGTGACGTCATTCTGCTGCCACCGAACCCCGTTCCCGGTGCAAACCAGTCGCAGATTCTGAATGGCTTTCTGCAGGCGGCGGCGAGCCCCCAGAACGACTACAAGGTGGCTCGATCGTATTTGACGAACGACTTCGCAAAAACCTGGGATCCGAACGCAGGCGTACTCATCGACTCCGGCCAGCCCGCCGAGACCACCATCTCCGACACCGCCATGAGTATCAACGTGACACCGCAGGCCGAGGTCGACGCGACCGGCGAATACGTCGAAAGCAGTTCGAGCGCGACCGTCACATTGCCGTTCACCTTCGCGCAGCAAGACGGCCAGTGGCGCATCAGCGCAGCGAACCCGGGCATCATTCTCGAGCAAGTGCGGTTCAGCCAGGTGTTCAGTTCGCATCCGCTCTATTTCTACGACCCCACGTACACCTACTTGGTTCCGGATGTTCGGTGGTTTCCCAAAGACGAAACGACGAGCACGCGCGTGGTCAAAGCCCTGCTCGCCGGCCCCGCGCCGTGGCTGGGTCAGGGGGCGGTGGTCACCGCGTTTCCTGACGGAACCGAAGCTTCGCCGGTCGTGGTCGAGTCGGGCAAGGCGGGCGTCGACCTCTCGAGTCAGATTCTTTCGCAGACGCCGCTCGCCCTCGAACGGATGCAATACCAGCTCGATGAGAGCCTCAGCACGGTCTCATCGGTCGCCAGCGTGGTCATCACGGTCAATCAGAACCCGGTGGCCATCGCCCCCGGGCCCGCGCCCATTGTGCAACCGCGGGTGAACCCGCAGCCGCTGGTCGACATGGCGAACGTCTTCGGCTACTTGTCGAACAACGCCGCCGTGCCCATACCCGCGATCAGTGACAAGGTGCAGGCGCTCGCACCCCTCTCAGTTACGTCGTCGGCGAATGTCTTCGCCGTCGGCACGGCTGCGGGTGTGTATGCCGTTCAGCCGGGGGGTAACGACCCCGCTCTGGTTGACAATCGGGCCGGGCTCGTGCCGCCCTCGCTCGACCCGTCGGGATACGTCTGGACGGTGCCCGCTGCTTCGCCGGGTGATGTGCACGCGTACGGCAGTGACGGCACTATGCACCCGGTAGCCGTGAACTGGGATGGCGCCCAGTCGATAGCGTCACTCGATGTGTCGCGCGACGGAACCCGGGTGCTCGCCTTCACCCTGGCCGACGGCGAGCCGAAACTCGTGGTCGCAGCGGTGATTCGAGACAAAGACGGCGTGCCGCAGCGCCTCGGCGACCCGGTCACCCTCGCCAGCGGGCCGGGCACGCCGGTCGACGCGACGTGGGTCGACGAGTCGAATGTCGCGTCGCTCACGTCGTCGGCGAGCGGCGACGACCGCATCGTGCTGCAGCAGATCGGCGGAATCAGCAGCAACCTCGGTGTGCCCGTTTCGGCGGTCACCATCGCGGGTGGCAACGACGTGAGCGGGCTCTGGTTGCTCACCTCGACCGGCGACCTTCAGCAGCAACGGGGCAGCGGCTGGCAGACCAACACCAAAGGCGTGGGAATGCTCGCGACGCAGACCTGATCAGCCGCTTCGGGCGAGACAAGACCTGGTGCGATGGCGCTCGGTTCGCGGCTTGTGCCACCGCGCCCCCGCCGTGTCGCGCCGGCAATCGAGGCACTTCTCCTGCACAATCCGGGTGGGGTGAACCTTCTGCACAGATCGCTTCAGTTCGACGCGCCACGTGGGCCGCTCCAGGCAGCATCGAAGCATGATCCGTTCCGCTCTTCTTGATGCCCTCGCCCTCGTTCTGCCAACCGATTGCGCAGCCTGCGGCGCGCCCGATCGAGCCATCTGCACGCCCTGCCTCGCCGAGCTCACGCCTGCCGTGACCAGACTCGTCGTACGCCGGGCCAACGCTCCTCCGCTCGACGTGTGGTCGGCGCTTCCCTACCGCGAAACCGTCTCGGCCGCGCTCTCGAAGTTCAAAGAGTCGGGCCGCACCGATGTGGCGCGCCCGCTCTCTGCTGCCCTGCGACCGGCGCTGCAGGATGCTCGGCAGCACGCCCTCGAACGACTTGGCCCTGGCGCGAACATCGAACTCGCCGAGGCGCCCTCGTCACGCGCCGCCTACCGTCATCGCGGCTATAACCCCGTGGCGCTGCTCACCGCACGCGCCCGCAGCGACATGCCGTGCCTCAACCCACTTCGCGTGGCTCGCGCTACACGCGACCAGGCGGGTCTCGGCGTGGCCGACCGCCAAGCGAACCTCGACGGCTCACTGGTCGTTCGCACGAGATTCTCAGAAGGTTCTCTGCGGGGCAGAAATCTGATTCTCGTCGATGACGTCGTCACCACCGGCGCCACCCTCATCGAGTGCCGCAGGGCGCTTGAAGCCGCGGGTGCGCGAGTGCTCGCGGCTGCGACGCTGGCGTTCGCCGAGCGACGAATCGGCACATCGACGGTTGTGGAATTCTCTGAATAGTCGAGAGAATGAGACAATCTCAGTGAGATTCAGTGACAGAAACAGGGGCGGCGAGTACGGTGGGTCAAAAGGCGCGGAAGAGCTCGCTTTGGTCCAAGGCGGCGCGTCTTTTGAGACTAGGAGATTGCCATGGAGATCAACATCACGGGCCGCAACCTAGGGATCACTGATCGATTTCGCAGTTACGCGACAGAGAAGGCCGAGAAGGTTTCACACCTGGCTGATCGAGCACTGGTGTTAGAGGTCAAGGTCTGTCGCCACAGTTCGGCGAACACCTCAGGCGGTGACGATCGGGTTGAACTCACCCTCATCGGCCCCGGTCCGGTTGTACGAGCAGAAAGCGCGGGCAGCGACAAATACGTGGCTTTCGATCTCGCGATCGGCAAGCTGATGGAGCGGGTGCGCCGAGCGAAAGATCGTAAGAAGGTGCACCGCGGTCAACACCGCCCGGTGTCGCTTCGCGAAGCGAGCACGGTCGGTTTCAGCGTCGTCGACGTCGTTCCTGCCGAGGCCGATGTTCTGGCCAAGGCCAGCACCGGCGCCATCGCTGTGCAGGCGCCGGCTGACGACACTCGAGGGGCGGCCGAGGTCTCGGCCGACGAAGACTGGTCGCCCGTGGTGATTCGCAAGAAGGTCTTCGCAGCATCTCCGATGACAGTCGATGACGCTCTCTACTTGATGGAACTGGTGGGTCACGATTTCTACCTCTTCATCGACGCCGAAACGCTGCGCCCGAGCGTGGTGTATCGGCGCATGGGCTGGGATTACGGGGTCATCGGGCTCGATGACCACGCAACGCCCCTGATGGGTGATGCGCGCGAAGCAGAGCGAGCCCTGTCAGATCGGGTGCTCACCTGAGTTACCCCGATCCACGAGACGCCTGGGGGCGCGACGATCAATCGTCGCGCCCCCAGCGCTCGTTCTGAAGACCTTCAGGAATGACAACTAAGATTGCTAAGATTACCGGCTGGATCATGGCTGGTTCCGGTAGGAGATTGATTTCACGTGGCTTCAGTTCTTGAAAAGGTACTTCGCGTCGGCGAGGGGCGAGTGCTTCGGCGGCTCGAAAACTTCGCCAAGGCCATCAATGCGCTCGAAGAAGACTTCACTCACCTGAGCGACGAAGAACTCAAAGACGAGACGCCTCGACTGCGTGAGCGCTATGCCGAGGGCGAGAGTCTCGACCACCTGCTGCCCGAGGCCTTCGCGGCCGTGCGCGAAGCATCCCGCCGCACGCTCGGCCTTCGTCACTTCGACGTTCAGCTCATGGGCGGTGCCGCCCTGCACCTCGGCAACATCGCCGAGATGAAAACCGGTGAGGGCAAGACCCTCGTCGCCACCCTTCCCGCGTACCTCAACGCCATCGCCGGCGAGGGCGTGCACATCGTCACGGTCAACGACTACCTCGCGAACTACCAGAGTGAACTCATGGGCCGCGTCTTCCGCGCCCTCGGAATGACCACCGGTGTCATCTTGAGCGGGCAGACGCCTGCAGAACGCCGTGAGCAATACGCTGCCGACATCACCTACGGCACGAACAACGAATTCGGCTTCGATTACCTTCGCGACAACATGGCGTGGCAGGCGAGCGACATGGTTCAGCGCGGCCACCAGTTCGCCATCGTCGACGAGGTCGACAGCATTCTGATCGACGAGGCTCGCACCCCGCTCATCATTTCGGGCCCCGCGTCGGGTGAAGCGAACCGCTGGTTCACCGAGTTCGCGCAGGTCGCCACCCGGCTCGTGGCCGACGAAGACTACGAGGTCGACGAGAAGAAGCGCACCGTCGGAATTCTCGAGCCCGGCATCGAAAAGGTCGAAGACTACCTCGGCATCGACAACCTCTACGAGTCGGCGAACACTCCGCTCATCTCGTTCTTGAACAACTCGCTGAAGGCTTCTGCGCTGTTCAAGAAAGACAAAGACTACGTGGTGATGAACGGCGAGGTTCTCATCGTCGACGAGCACACCGGCCGTATTCTCGCCGGCCGTCGCTACAACGAGGGCATTCACCAGGCCATCGAGGCCAAAGAGGGCGTGACGGTCAAGGCCGAGAACCAGACGCTCGCGACGGTCACGCTGCAGAACTACTTCCGGCTCTACAAGAAGATCTCGGGCATGACGGGTACGGCCGAAACCGAGGCCGCCGAGTTCATGAGCACCTACAAGCTCGGCGTTGTGGCCATTCCCACCAACCGCCCCATGCAGCGCAAAGACCAGCCTGACCTGGTGTACAAGAACGAGCAGTCGAAGTTCGAGCAGGTCGTCGAAGACATCGTCGAGCGTCACGCGGGCGGCCAGCCCGTGCTCGTGGGTACCACGAGCGTCGAGAAGAGCGAATACCTCTCCCGTCTGCTGGCGAAGAAGGGTGTGCGGCACGAGGTGCTGAACGCCAAGAATCACGCTCGCGAGGCAGCCATCATCGCCCAAGCCGGCCGTCTCGGCGCCGTGACCGTGGCAACCAACATGGCCGGTCGTGGCACCGACATCATGCTCGGTGGCAACACCGAGTTTCTCGCCGTCTCCGAGATGAATACCCGGGGCCTCAGCCCGGTCGAAACTCCAGACGAATACGAAGAGGCGTGGGACGACGTGCTCGCCACCGTCAAGGCCGGTGTCGACGAAGAAGCCGAGAAGGTCGTCGAGGCCGGTGGCCTCTACGTGCTCGGTACCGAGCGTCACGAATCGCGACGTATCGATAACCAGCTTCGCGGCCGCAGCGGCCGCCAGGGCGACCCGGGCGAAAGCCGCTTCTACCTCTCTCTCACCGACGACCTCATGCGCCTGTTCAACGCGGGCGCGGCCGAGAGCCTGATGGGCCGCGGCAATGTGCCCGACGACCTGGCCATCGAGTCGAAGGTCGTCTCACGCGCCATTCGAAGCGCTCAGTCGCAGGTCGAGGGCCGAAACGCAGAGATTCGTAAGAACGTGCTCAAATACGACGACGTTCTGAACCGTCAGCGCGAAGCCATCTACAACGACCGGCGCGCCATTCTCGAAGGCGACGACCTGCACGAGCGCTCGCAGAAGTTCTTGCATGACGTCATCGACGACGTGCTCGAGACCCACGCTGGCGAAGGCAACGGCGACGACTGGGACTTCGACGCGATGTGGACCGAGCTGAAGACGCTCTACCCGGTCTCGATCTCTATCGACGAGGTCATTGCCGAGGCGGGTAGCCGCGGCAAGATCAGCCGCGAGTTCGTGGGGCGAGAGATTCTCTCTGACGCGCAGATCGCCTACCAGAATCGCGAAGAGACGCTCGGCGAGGCGGCTATGCGCGAGCTCGAACGCCGCGTGGTGCTCACCGTCATCGACCGCCGTTGGCGCGATCACCTCTACGAAATGGACTACCTCAAAGACGGCATCGGCTTGCGTGCGATGGCGCAACGTGACCCGCTCGTCGAGTACCAGCGTGAGGGCTTTCTGCTCTTTCAGCAGATGATGGGCCAGATTCGCGAAGAGGCCGTCGGCTTCTTGTTCAACCTCGAGGTCGAGGTGAATGCTCCCGCGGGCGAAGTGGATGCCCCGAGCGTTCAGGCGAAGGGCCTCGAAACGGGCCACAACACCGAGGGTACCCAGCTCAGCTACACCGCTCCGAGCGATTCCGGCGGCGTCGAAGTTCGCAACCAGCGCGGTCAACTCGAACAGGCGGCAACCGCCAGAGCCCAGCGTGCCCAGCAAGAAGCGCAGCCCGCCGGGGCATCGGCCCAGACCGCTGTACCTCCCGTTGCACCAGCCACCCGCACTCAGCGGCCGGGCGGGCAGCCGCAGCGCCCCGCTCCCACGACGACTGGCGCCTTCGGCCAAAAGACCCCGGCGGGTGCACCTCCTGCCGGCAACCGTGCCGAGCGTCGAGCGAGCGAAAAGAAGAAGTAGCCCCCTCCCCGCCCGCGCACTTCATGCGGCCCGAGTTCGACACGCTCGGTGCCCGCATCTGATGCTGCCCGAAAACCGCGCGTGCTAGAGCACGTTGATGGCGCTTGCCCGCCATCTCGGCCCTAAGCGCTCCAGGCGCACCGCCACGGCCCGCGTTCTCGCTTTGCCGTGCACGATGACGACACCTTCGATGACTCCGGGCAGCGGCTCGCTCAGCACGATGCGGCCGATGCTGAATGTCGGCCGCATCGAGCGCTGCCCTTTCACCTGCCGAGCGCGCGACGAGAGCACTACTCGCTTGGAAAGATTTCGGTAAACGTCGTCTGAAACCCATCTGGCAAGTTGATCGAGGTCGCGAACGCCGGCCAAAATCTCGAGCACACATCGCGTCAGGCTCTCGAGAAACTCCGTCGCGGTCGGTAGTGCGAGGGCACATGATGCCTCGCTGGCGGTCGGTGATTCGCCGGCGCTCGACGGAACTCTCTGCAGGGTTTGCGCCCGCTCCATGGTGGCGACAGGCAAGGTTTGGATCATTTTGGCTCCGGTAACGTGCCGTTCTCCGCCGATTCGATGGGTGTTCGATCAGGCGCAGAACCGCGGACTTCGTGAGTGTTCCTCGATTCTCGGGTGTTGCAACTAAAGCAGGTGCACTTGTTCGTGTAAAGCGCCCGGGCGCGATTGTGGATAAGAGCGCCTGGCCGCATCCTGGGCAGGAGAGGTCGTCGCAACGAGCTCGGCACATTGGGCCGTAGGCTAGTTCTCGTGTCTACTTTGAGCGATCTCGTGTTGGCGCAGGGCAATTCCACTGAGGCTGATATCGAGTGGCTGCACCTGCTCGTCGGTGACTGGCAGCTTCTCGCCGACTTGGCCTTCGCCGATATCGTGCTCTGGGTGCCGTCGAGCGATGGCAGTTTCGTTGCCGTGGCGCACGCCCGGCCATCCAGCTCGGCCACGCTCTTCTACCGCGACTTCGTCGGTCAGGCCGTCAAAGCAGAGTGGCGTAAACAGGTCACTGATGCGTTTCAGAGCGCGAAGATCGTCGACACCGCCGCGCCTGACTGGTACGAAGAGACGCCCACGAGAGTGCGAGCGGTTCCGGTCTTGCGGCGCCTCAGCCAAAGCGACACGAAGACCACCGAAACGCCCATTGCCGTCGTGACGAGGCACACGAACCTCAGCGAGGCACGCACGCCGAGCCGCCAAGAGCTGACCTTCAACGAGTGCGCGAACGACCTCTTCGCCATGATCGCCGCCGGCGATTTTCCTGATCTGGGTGCTCCGACCGGGCCGCGGCGCGGCGCACCCCGGGCATCCGATGGTCTCATTCGGCTCGATGCCGACGGAACCGTCACGTTTGCCAGCCCCAACGGCCTGTCGGCTTTCAACCGAATGGGTTTCGGCGAAGAACTCGAGGGTCAGTCGTTGGCCGAAGTCACCACGCAGCTTCTGAACGGAACGCTCGTCGTCGACGAATCTCTGCCGCTGGTCGTCACCGGCCGGGCGCCATGGCGCACCGATGTCGAGGCGAAGGGCGTTACCGTCTCGCTGCGCGCGATTCCGCTGCGCACCAGAGGTCAGCGGTTCGGCGCCATTGTGCTCTGCCGCGACGTCACCGAGCTGCGGCACGACGAACGTGAGCTCATCACCAAAGACGCCACGATTCGCGAGATTCACCACCGTGTCAAGAACAACTTGCAGACCGTGGCGTCGCTCTTGCGTATTCAGGCCCGCCGAACGCATTCAGACGACGCGAAGGATGCCCTGTCGCAGGCCATGCGCCGCGTCGCCGCCATCGCGGTGGTGCACGACACGCTCTCTGAGGGGCTGAGCCAGCGCGTCGATTTCGACGTGGTGTTCGAGCGGGTGCTGATGCTCGTCACCGAGGTCGCTTCGGCGCACAACACCACCGTGCACCCGAAGTTCAGCGGCAGCTTCGGGGTGCTGCCGAGCGAATACGCCACACCGCTCGCGCTCGCTCTCACCGAGCTTGTGACGAACGCGGTCGAGCACGGGCTGGCCGGCCAAGAGGGTCAGGTCGAGATCGTGGCGAGCCGGTCAGAAGAGACCCTGACGGTCGAGGTGCGTGACACGGGTTCAGGGTTGCCCGAAGGCAAGGTGGGCTCGGGTCTCGGAACCCAGATCGTTCGAACCCTGATCCAGGGCGAACTGGGCGGCATCATCGACTGGCACACCATGGTCGGCAGCGGCACAGTCGTGACCATCGAAATTCCGTTTCGGTGGCTGAAGAAGCGCGCAGCCTGAGCCGAACGAGGGTTGGTTCGAGGCGCTGACGAGCGCGAGCGGCTAGGAAGCGCGGCGAGCGCGAGCCGCACGACGCTTGAGGGCACGGCGCTCGTCTTCGCTGAGGCCACCCCACACGCCGCTGTCTTGCCCGGTTTCGAGTGCGTATTGCAGACAGATCTCTGTCACCGAGCAGCGCGCACACACAGCTTTAGCCTTGTCGATCTGGTCGACGGCGGGGCCGGTGTTGCCTACGGGAAAAAACAGTTCAGGGTCTGCGGTCAAGCAAGCGGCTTTGTCGCGCCAATCCATCGGGGGTACTCCTTGGTGTTGCGGGTGCTTCGGTCGAGAGACCTCAGTTCGGGTATGTTCGACCGCTTTACGCTTGTGTTGGACTGCACTTCACGCGCCGTCAGCACAGCGAAAACGGGTGTAACCCGCTGTGCGTTCAGCCCGACGAACGCACTCAAATGAACGCGTCAGCGTATAGACCAGCAATGGGTGCTTGGGATTAATCTCACGTCGCACCCCCACGACATTGTGAGCAACAATCGACCTCAAATATGGTCGCATACTGGTAGTGGCAAATCAAGGGTTTTCTGAAGGTACGGAGCTATGGACGATCACTCAGAAACGCAGAATTCCGCCGAATCCGGGCGATTGGATGCCCGGCAGCGCCGCCCCGTGCTGCTAATCGTTCTCGGTCTGTTACTTCTCGCGGAGTCATTCGTAGTGCTCGCTGTGGGTGCCTGGCAGATCACGCAGCTGCTGCAGGCACCGCCCGAGATTTACTCATCGGCCATCGCGCTCATCGTGATGGTTCTCGCGGCCGGCCTCTGGGTTCTGGTGACCGCCATCGGCGTCTTCCGTCTGCGCCCATGGACGAGGGGTTCGGCGCTCACCTGGCAGGTGCTTCAGATCATCGTGGCCATCTGCTGCTTTCAGGGCATCTTCGGCAGCCCCGACGACGGTTGGCCCCTTCTCATCGCTGGCCTCCTGGGCATCGCTCTGCTGCTGGCACCCCAAGTGGTTGCCGTCACCCGCCGCGAAATCTGACCCGCGCCCGCCCGCCCGCGACCAGTTGACGAAGAAGCACCTTTTGCTGCCGCTTAGCGGGCTTCTGCGTCAAGTGGAGGCGATCCCGGGTTACGCGTCGAGTCCGAGCTTCTTTCGAAGCGATGCCACGTGTCCGGTCGCTTTCACGTTGTAGAGCGCGAGCGCGATGACCCCGTTTTCGTCGAGCACGAATGTCGACCGCAGCACGCCGGTCACGGTTTTGCCGTACAGCGACTTCTCACCGTATGCGGCGTAGGCCTTATGAACGGTGTGGTCGACGTCAGAGAGCAGCGGAAAGCTCAGACCCTGCTCCTCGGCGAACTTCGCCAGGGCTGCGGGTGCGTCTTTCGAGATGCCGAGCACCTGGTAGCCGGCGCTCTTCAGTGAATTGATGTTGTCGCGAAAGTCGCACGCTTCTTTCGTGCAGCCCGGCGTTCCGGCGGCTGGATAGAAGTAGACCACGACCTTCTGCCCGCGGTAGTCGGCCAGGCTCACGGGCTTGCCGGTGGAGTCGTCGAGCGTGAAATCGGGAGCGACAGCTCCGGCGGTCAGTCGTTCAGAAGTGTCAGTCATGAGAGCCCTCGAGGTTGTCGCGCAGCCGGTTCGCTCCGGCCATCTCCTCATGCTAATGTTTATCCTCGGCTCGGGTTATTCTCCGGGTCGCGCGCACCTCTAGCTCAATTGGCAGAGCAACTGACTCTTAATCAGTGGGTTCCGGGTTCAAGTCCCGGGGGGTGCACCCCTTGTTCTGGTGTCGTCTGAAACACGAATCGCGACGATATTAATTCCACGCCGCAAAGCTCGCACAGCGACCCGAGTTTTGCTGCTACGCTCCATTCGGTGCTTGACCCGATTTACCCGATTTCGCACCGAAATGTTGCAGTTCAGCACGTGCCCAACCATCAATTTGCACCATTTGACCGGTCGAAGGAGACCGCCATGACGCAGAGCGAAATTTCTCACTCGAATGATCCACGAGCAGGCGTCAAGCGTGCTTTCACAGCGACCGGCCTGACGATCTTGACGGCGGTGACCGCGGTGCTCGTCATCGTCGCCGTCACGCACTGACCTCAGCTGCGTTCACACTGAGTGACGGAACGCCGCTCGATGAGCTTTGACGAGCATGATGCCCTGATTACGGCAATGTAACCATTTGTAACCCCAACGGGTCAAAAACGTGCTTTCTCACGTAAAATCGCACGGTGGCATTCCTGAATGACTTGGCGCAGCGTGGAAAGCGCGTCGCGCGCGCGGTTCCCCGCGGTGTTCCGCTGGTGGCAGCCTTTGTGGTGGCCGCTGGGGGCACTGCCGCGCTCTGCGGCGTCGCTCTCGAACGCACCGCGCCGCACGAGACTTCGGCGCCGGTGTCGATCACGATCATTGCGACGCCTACCCCTACCCCTACCCCGAGCGCTGCAGCCGCTGTTGCTGCGCCTCCGGTCGCGGTGGTGAGTACGCCGGCTCCCGTCACCCCGTCGGCCGACCCCAGCGCGGGGTCGAGCGACGACTCGGGTTACTCCGACGATTCGGGCTCGTACGACTCGAACAATTCGGGTAATTCATCCGACGCTCAAGGTTCGGGATCGGGCGATTCCGAATCGGGTGCCAGCACGCCCGACAACCCCGTCGCTACCGATCCGGCCCCCGTCGATCCCGCGCCCCCTGTCGACCCGGCTCCTCCGGCTGACTCGGCGCCGCCGGTCGATTCCGGGCCGACGAGCGACCCGACCCCGCCGACAGACCCCAGCAGCCCCGACCCGAGCACGCCGCCCGATTCGTCGGCGCCCGACCCTGGTTCGTCTGCAACGCCCTCCGACGCGCCATCGGTGGTTCCTGCGCCGTAAGTCCAGCTCGGGTGTTCTAGGGTGAGCACATGAGTCAATTGATCGGAACCCTCGTCATTCTCGGAGCGAGCGGAGACCTTTCCGCGCGTCTGCTGCTGCCCGGATTGGCGCAGCTTCTCACGTCTGAGCCCGAGCGCAAACTCACGCTCATCGGCGCAGGCAGCGAGGCGTGGGATGACGCGAAGTGGCACGAGGTGATCACGAGCTCGTTCGCTGAAGAGAATGCTTCGGGTGCGACCGTTGCGAGCATCCTCGAGGGTTCGCACTATTTTCAGGCAGACGTGACGAAGTCGGCCGACTTGCAGAAGATTCTCGATGCCTGCGAGGGCGTGCCGGCCATCTACTTCGCGTTGCCTCCAGCCGTGGCTGCCGCCGCGTGCGCCGCGCTGCAAGAGGTGACGTTGCCTGAAGGCATCTCACTCGCCCTGGAGAAGCCGTTCGGCATTGATGAACAGAGCGCCATTGACCTCAATGCCCTTCTACTGAAGCTCGTGCCCGAAGAGCAGATTCATCGGGTCGACCACTTTCTCGGCCGGTCGACGGTGCTCAACCTCTTGGGCCTGCGCTTTGCGAACCGCATCTTCGAGCCGGTGTGGAACGCCGAACACATCGAAAAGGTCGAGATCATCTACGACGAGCAGTTGGCGCTCGAGGGCCGTGCCCGTTACTACGACACCGCGGGCGCGCTGGTCGACATGATTCAGAGTCACCTCTTGCAGGTGATGGCGGTTGTCGCCATGGAGCCGCCGTCGACTCTGCGCTCGCACGACCTGCGAGACGCGAAACAGCTCGTGCTGCGGGCGACGCGGGTGTGGCAGGGCGACGCTATCGCCAGCAGTCGTCGGGCCAGGTACACGGCCGGCGAGGTGCAAGGCCGCAACCTGCCGTCGTACGTCGACGAACAGGGCGTCGACCCCAAGCGCGAGACCGAGACGCTCGCCGAGGTGACGTTCGAAGTGAATACCTGGCGGTGGGCCGGCATTCCGTTCACCTTGCGTTCGGGCAAGGCGCTCGCCGAACGCCGGCGTGAAATCGTCATCACGTTCCGTGCCGCCCGGCAGCTGCCGGTGGGCCTTAAGGGGCACAACGATCCGACGGTGCTGCGAGTTTTTCTCGCACCAGACCAAATGTCGCTCGAAATCAACGTCAACGGCCCGGGTGACCCCTACGAGCTTGAGCGCATCAGCCTCGACGCCCACTTCGGCGACGGTCAGCTGCTCGCCTACCGAGAGGTTCTCGCCGGAATTCTCGATGGTGACTCGTCACTCTCGGTTCGCGGAGACTCGGCTGTCGAGGGCTGGCGCATCGTTGCGCCTGTGGTCAAGGCGTGGCACGACGACGAGGTTCCCATCGACAGCTACCGTGCCGGCAGCGAAGGCCCCACCCTCTGGCCGCGCATCTGACCCTTGCGACCTATCTTGACGCGCGGTCAGCTAGCGTCGGCCGAGGCGAGGCGCGCGGGTTCGGCGTGCGCCATTTCGCTTGCGGCGAGCTCGGCCACGGCGGCAGTCGCGTAGTCACCGCTGCTCACCACCACAGCGATCTCCACGGGCAACGGCGCAATTGGTGCAACCGGTCTATCGCGCAGAGCGGTGACAGCGGCCGCCAGCTCGGCGGGCACCGGTACGAGATCGATAGGTGCAAGCGACACCGGGGCGGGCACCGAACCTGTCGAACCGGCCGACTCATCCACGACCACTGCCTTGTGCTCGATCAAGCTCGAGACGATGTTGTGGGCCACCGATGACGCGAGCATCGTGTGAAAGATGTCGTCGTTGTCGCTCGCTTCGCGGCGCGCAATCGCGTACGAACCCAGCGGCCCGAAGTTGCTCAGCAGAGTCTGGTTGACGAGGTCGTAGAGTCGCTCAGAACTCATGACGTTCTCGCGTTCTGCCTTGGCCTTACGCCGCCAACCGATCATGACCTGCACCTCTCACGACTCGTACGTAGGTACAGTGTGCGCTCGCGCGCAGAATGAGCCGGTCAACACGCCGTAGCTCAGAGCAAAATCAGCTGCAGATCAGGAGTTTTCTAGCTCGCGGGCGTCACGGTCATCCTGCAGCACGCTGCCTACCGCGAGAGCGATGGTGAGCGCCCAGCTCACCCACATGAGTGCAAGGCGCCAGTCGCGCGGGCCTTTGCGAGTGGTCTGAATCACGGCGAATCCGCTCGCAACCGCGCCGATGATGCTGGAGTTGAAGATGAACTTGCGCATAGGGGCCACTTTCCGTTTCGTTCTACGTTAGGGCATGTGGCGGCGCTAGAAATAGGGCTGCCGCAACCGGTTACTGTGAGGCAGACTGTGAAGCTTGGCGCTGGGTATTCAGCGCCTTCTTCGCCTTCTTAGACGAGCACCTCCTGAACAGGCTCGCCGCCGTAGCCCGGCAGCAGGTGCCCGTCGAACACCCGGCCTCCTTAAGCTGAATAGCGCGTAGCACAAGGGTGACCAGCGAGTGCGCGGGCGTGGCTGGTACCGTGGATGCATCGCCCGTGCCCTATGCCGGGCATCGAGATGAACAAGGATGCGCTATCTCTTCTGAAACTACTCCCGACGACGCGAGCGGCACCTACTCGCTCGTGGTCGTGTCGAACCGATTGCCTGTCGACAAAGTGGTCGCAGCCGACGGTTCTGAGAGTTGGCGGGCATCTCCGGGCGGCCTCGTAACGGCCCTCGAACCAGTGATGCGCGAGAGCGATGGAGCCTGGGTCGGCTGGGCCGGCGTCGCCGGCGATCACTCCGAGCCGTTCGAGAACGACGGCATCTCGATCGTGCCGGTTTCGCTCAGCGCCGAAGACGTGGAGTTCTACTACGAGGGCTTCTCGAACGACACGCTCTGGCCGCTCTACCACGACGTCATCGCGCCGCCCACGTACCACCGCGATTGGTGGGATTCCTACCTGATCGTGAATCAGCGGTTCGCAGACGCGGCAGCGGCTGTTGCAGCCCAGGGCGCCACGGTGTGGGTGCAGGATTACCAACTGCAGCTGGTTCCGAAGATGCTGCGCGAGAGCCGCCCCGATCTCGTCATCGGGTTCTTCAACCATATTCCGTTTCCGGCATATGGCATCTTTTCCCAGCTGCCGTGGCGAACGCAGATCGTCGAGGGTCTGCTCGGTGCCGATGTCATCGGTTTTCAAAGAGTCGCAGACGCCGGCAATTTCAGCCGAGCGGTTCGGCGTCTCACCGGGTACACCACCAAAGGCGCCACCATCGAGGTGCCCATCGAAGACGAGGCCGAGGTTCAAGGCAACCCACTTCGCGCCAAAGTCTCTCGCCGTGGGCACCAGGTTCGCACGGTGACGGCCCGCGCTTTTCCCATCTCGATCGACGCCGCGAGCTTCGAAGAGCTGGCGCACAGGCCCGAGATTCAGGCCCGGGCCCGCGAGATCAGGCAAGAACTCGGCGACCCCGAGATCGTGATGCTGGGCGTCGACCGCCTCGATTACACGAAGGGCATCGGCCACCGACTGAAGGCCTACGGTGAGCTGCTCGCCGAGGGCAAGATCAGTGTGGCCGATGCGAGCCTGGTTCAGGTGGCCAGCCCGAGTCGTGAACGTGTGCAGACCTACATGACTCTGCGAGACGAGATCGAGCTGACGGTCGGCCGCATCAACGGTGACTTCAGCACCATCAGCCACACGGCCATCAGTTACTTGCACCAGGGTCGCCCTCGCGACGAGATGGTGGCGCTTTATCTCGCGGCCGACATCATGCTGGTCACCGCGCTTCGAGACGGCATGAACCTCGTCGCCAAGGAGTATGTGGCCACCCGCTTCGACAACGACGGCGTTCTCGTGCTGAGCGAGTTCGCCGGTGCAGCAGACGAACTCAAGGCCGCGCTGCTCGTCAATCCGCACGACATCGAGGGGCTCAAAGAGGCCATCTTGCGTGCCATGCAGATGCCGCGGCACGAGCGTTCGCGCCGCATGCGATCGCTTCGCAAGCGGGTCAAAGAGCACGACGTGGCGCGCTGGTCGAAGTCGTTTCTCGACGCCCTCGCCGACCAGACCCTGGCTCAGAGTTCGGCCGACGCGGCGGCAGCGGCTGACGAATCGGCCAGTGAATCAGCGAATGGCGGCGACGAGCAGTCGTGAGTGGCACGCTTGCGTCAACCCCGAGCATCCGCGACTCTGACGACAGCGCCGCACTCGTCGACAAGCTCACCCTGCTGAGCCGCGAATCGAAACTGCTGGTCGCGCTCGACTTCGACGGCACGCTTGCTCCCGAAGTGGATGATCCGCAGCACGCCCGCGCCCTGCCCGAGGCTCGCGCGGCTCTCTTACGCCTGCTCGCGCTGCCCAACACCCGCGTCGCGCTCATCTCCGGGCGCGCGATGGCCAGCTTGGAGCACGTCGCGAACGTTCCCGATTCGGTGCTGCTGGTGGGCTCGCACGGGGTGGAGTTTCGGCTCGACAGCCCCGACACGACGCTCGACCTCAACACCGTCGAGCTCGAGCAGGTCGAAGCGCTTAGCGACGTGCTCGAAGACGTAGCGGCCGGGCTCGACCAGGTGTGGGTCGAACAGAAGCCCGCCGGTTTTGCGCTGCACACCCGTCTGGCGACCGAGAAAGACAGCCGCATTGCGCACATGCAGGCGCTCAGCGAGACGCAAGCCGAGATCGCCGGGCTCACGGTTCGTGAGGGCAAGAACGTCATCGAGTTCTCGGTGCGCAGCGCCACTAAGGGTGAGGCGCTGCTGCACCTGAAGGAGTACACCAAGGCGACCGCCGTCTTCTACGCCGGCGACGACGTCACCGACGAAGACGCTTTCGCGGTGCTGCGCCCGCACGACTTCGGCCTCAAAAGCGGCCCCGGCAAAACCATCGCCGAGTTTCGCGTGGCCGACCCCCGCGAGGTGGCCGGAGTCTTGACCCTGCTCGCGACCCTCCGCGCCCGCGCCTGACGCCCCACCCCCACCCGCCCCCACACATGGATCACGAAAATCGCCCTTCGCGGCGGGGCTTAGGGCGGATTTTGTGATCTAGCTGATCTGTACCGCGTTACGGCCGGTCGATTTGGCCCGGTAGAGCGCGCGGTCGGCGTCGAGCATGACGGCGTCGAGTGTGTCGGTGCGCCGCTGGATGGCGCCGCCGACGCTCACCGTCGTAGGCGGGGTGACACCGAGTTCGGCGATAGCCGCCCGAAGCCGTTCCGCCACGGCCTGCAGTTCAGACTTGCCGGTCACGATGGTGAACACCGAGAACTCGTCGCCGCCGACCCGCACGCAGAGGTCGCTGTTTCGAGTTGCTTTGATCAGGGCATCCGCTGTGACCTTCAGCACATCGTCGCCCACAAGGTGGCCGTACGTGTCGTTGACCCGCTTGAAGTGGTCGAGGTCGAGCACGAGGCACCCCAGGTGCTGGTCGGTGCGTTCGGCCAAAGCGCTCATCAGCGGAACGTTGAGCTCCATGCTGCGTCGGTTGGCGAGCCCGGTGAGTGCGTCGGCCAGCGAAAGCGCAACGGCTTCGTCGCGCGCCGCCTGCAGCGACTGCCGCAGTACGAGAACCACAAGAATCGTGATGAGCATAAGCGCTATGAAGATGAGGCTCGCCACGACCGGAATCGACGAGCGCACGATGATGACCAGCACGCCGAGAATCGTGCAGGCGATGCTGAAACCCAGGGCCATGCGCACGTAAAGAAAGGCCGATGCTGCAACCGCGATGCCGAGAAAGACGAACGCGGTGATGGTTCCGATGGCGGCAGGCTGAATCGTTATGCCGATCAACGCCGTCAAGATCATGGTCAGCGCCATCACCCGCAGGGTGAAATACCCGGTTGCACGCTTGGTGAACCGTGCCACTACCCAGACCCCGACGCCGGCGATGGCACCGAGTACGACGAACGCGCGAACCCACTCGGGGTCGAAGTCGGCGGTGAGCGCCAGAACGAGCAGCGACAGCGCTCCGGGAATCGCCACGATCTGCAGGCTGAGCGAGCGTAACTGCCTCGGAGTGCGGTTCGCGAACGACTTCACGTATGAGCTGCCTTCCCTGACCAGGTCGCCGGCCAGTGACGTACCCCTAACCGTAGCAAGAGTGGCGGTTGCCGGAGCAAGAGCACCCTCCGCTCGTTCTAGACTCGTAACATGCCCGAAATAGACATGAAGCCGCGTTCGCGCGTCGTCACCGACGGAATCGAAGCCACCACCTCGCGCGGAATGCTGCGCGCGGTCGGTATGGGCGACGCCGACTGGGAGAAGCCGCAGATCGGTATTGCGAGCTCGTGGAACGAGATCACCCCGTGCAACCTCTCGCTCGACCGCCTCGCGCAGGCCTCGAAAGAGGGCGTTCACTCGGGCGGCGGGTACCCGCTGCAGTTCGGCACCATTTCCGTCTCCGACGGCATCTCGATGGGCCACGAAGGCATGCACTTCTCGCTCGTCTCGCGCGAGGTCATCGCCGACTCCGTCGAAACGGTCATGCAGGCCGAGCGACTGGATGGCTCAGTTCTGCTCGCCGGCTGTGACAAGTCGCTGCCCGGCATGCTGATGGCGGCCGCGCGGCTCGACCTCGCGAGCGTGTTTCTCTACGCCGGCTCCATCGCACCCGGCTGGGTGAAACTGTCAGACGGCACCGAGAAAGACATCACCATCATCGACTCGTTCGAGGCCGTCGGCGGCGTGAAGGCCGGCACCATGAGCGAGGCCGACGCCAAGCGCATCGAGTGTGCGTTCGCGCCCGGCGAAGGCGCGTGCGGCGGCATGTACACGGCGAACACCATGGCAAGCGTCGCTGAGGCACTCGGAATGAGCCTGCCCGGCAGTGCATCCCCTGCCAGCGCAGACCGCCGCCGTGACTACTACGCACACCGGTCGGGCGAGGCCGTGGTGAACATGCTGCGCCTCGGCATCACGACCCGCGACATCCTCACCAAAGACGCCTTCGAGAACGCCATCGCCGTCGCCATGGCGCTCGGCGGTTCGACCAACGTCATTCTGCACCTGCTCGCCATCGCGTACGAGGCCGAGGTCGACCTCAGCATCGACGACTTCAACCGCATCGGCGACACCATTCCGCACCTCGCCGATATGAAGCCGTTCGGCCAGTACGTGATGAACGACCTCGACCGTCACGGCGGCCTGCCGGTGCTCATGAAGGCGCTGCTGGATGCCGGGCTGCTGCACGGCGACGCGCTCACCGTTACGGGCAAGACTCTCGCCGAGAACCTCGCCGAACTCGACATCCCCGCGCTCGACGGCAACGTGCTGCGCAAGCTCGACAACCCCATCCACCCCACCGGCGGCCTGACCGTGCTCAAGGGTTCGCTGGCGCCCGAGGGCGGCGTCGTGAAGACGGCCGGTTTCGACGCCAGCGTGTTCGAAGGCCCCGCGAAGGTCTTCGAACGTGAGCGCGCGGCGATGGATGCTCTGACCAACGGTGACATCAAGCACGGCGACGTCGTGGTGATTCGCTATGAGGGCCCCAAGGGCGGCCCCGGAATGCGCGAAATGCTAGCCATCACGGCTGCCATCAAGGGCGCGGGGCTCGGCAAAGATGTACTACTCTTGACAGACGGACGATTCTCGGGCGGCACAACCGGCCTGTGCATCGGCCACATAGCACCCGAAGCGGTCGACGCAGGTCCGATTGCCTTCGTGCGCGATGGTGATCTGATACGGGTCGATATCGCAGCTCGCTCGCTCGACCTACTTGTCGAACCCGCTGAGCTTGCAGCCCGCCGTGAAGGCTGGGCTCCGCTACCTCCGCGCTATACCCGTGGCGTTCTGGCCAAATACTCCAAGCTCGTGCACTCAGCCGCTGAGGGTGCGATCACCGGGTAACGGCCTCACCAGGTTGCCTCACCCGCACTCGCCTTCGGGCTGGGCGCGAAACGGCAACACCTCGCTTGCGATTAATAGGATTTCTTCTTATGACCACGGAATCTCTTCCCGTGCCCTCGAATACCCGCACGCCCTCGCGCGCACCCGCGCCGAAGGCCCAACCCGAAGTTCTCACCGGATCGGGCGCCATTCTGCGCTCGCTCGAGATGCTGGGCGTGAAAGACGTCTTCGGCATTCCCGGTGGCGCCATCATGCCGTTCTACGACGAGCTCATGTCATCGACGGCCATTCGGCACATCTTGACCCGCCACGAGCAGGGTGCCGGTCACGCTGCCGAGGGGTACGCGGCATCCACGGGCAAAGTGGGCGTCGCCATCGCCACCTCGGGCCCTGGCGCGACCAACCTCGTCACCGCCATCGCCGACGCTTACATGGATTCGGTTCCGCTGCTCTGCATCACCGGCCAGGTCTTTTCGCACCTGATGGGCACCGACGGTTTTCAAGAGGTCGACATCGTGGGCATCACCATGCCCATCACCAAGCACTCCTTCTTGGTGACGCGCCCCGAAGACGTGCCGGCCACCATCGCGGCGGCGTACCTCATCGCCTCGACCGGGCGCCCAGGCCCCGTGCTCGTCGACGTCACCAAAGACACCCAGCAGAACTCGGCGCCGTTCATCTGGCCGCCCAAGGTCGAACTGCCGGGCTACCGGCCGGTCACGAAGGCGCACGGCAAGCAGATTCTGGCTGCCGCCGCTCTGCTGGCAGAGGCCAAGCGCCCCGTCTTCTACGTGGGCGGCGGCGTCATTCGCGCCGAAGCATCGGCCGAGTTGCTGAAGCTCGCCGAGCTTACGGGTGTGCCCGTGGTCACCACCCTGATGGCCCGCGGAGCCTTCCCCGACTCGCACCCGCAGGCGCTCGGGATGCCCGGAATGCACGGCACCGTACCCGCCGTTCTGGCGCTGCAAGAAAGCGACCTCATCGTGTCGCTCGGCGCGCGCTTCGACGACCGGGTCACGGGCAAGGTGAGCGAATTCGCGCCCGACGCCAAGATCGTGCACGTCGACATCGACCCGGCCGAGATCTCGAAGATCCGGGTCGCTGATGTGCCGATCGTGGGCGACGCGAAAGAGGTCATCATCGATCTGACGTCGGCGTTCGCCGATCTCGCCGCCGCCGCTACTGCGATTGCTGCTGCCGAATCGGCCACTTCATCGCGTGCGGCTGGGGGCACGGCATCCACCGCGCCCGCCGCTGGCGTGCCCGAGCTGGCTGACTGGTGGGATCGCCTGCGCGAACTCAAGCGCCAATACCCGCTCGGCTACGACGAGCCCGAAGACGGCCTGCTTTCGCCGCAGTACGTCATCGAGCGCATCGGCCAGATCACGGGCCCCGAGGGCATCATCGCCTCGGGCGTCGGTCAGCATCAGATGTGGGCCGCGCAGTTCATCAAGTACGAGCGCCCGAACGCGTGGCTGAACTCCGGCGGCGCCGGAACCATGGGCTACGGCGTGCCTGCCGCCATGGGCGCGAAGGTCGCCAACCCCGACCGCACGGTGTGGGCGATCGACGGCGACGGCTGCTTTCAGATGACCAACCAAGAGCTGGCCACCTGCACCATCAACAAGATTCCGATCAAGGTCGCCATCATCAACAACTCGTCGCTCGGTATGGTGCGGCAGTGGCAGACGCTGTTCTACGACGGCCGCCACAGCTTCACCGACCTCAACACGGGCGACGGAACCATCATGATTCCCGACTTCGTGAAGATGGCCGACGCCTACGGTGCTCTCGGTATTCGTGTCACCAAGAAAGAAGACGTGGATGCCGCGATCAAGCTCGCCATCGAAACAAACGACCGCCCCGTGGTGATCGACTTCGTGGTCAGCCGTGACGCCATGGTCTGGCCGATGGTGCCGCAGGGGCTCAGCAACTCAGCGGTGCAGTACGCCCGCGAGCACGCCCCCGAGTGGGAAGAGGAGTAGGCGCCATGAGTCACCACGTTCTGTCACTTCTCGTCGAAGACAAACCCGGTCTGCTGACGCGCGTCGCCGGGCTTTTTGCCCGCCGCGGCTTCAACATCGAGTCGCTCGCTGTGGGCACCAGCGAAATCGAGGGGCTCTCGCGCATCACCGTTGTGGTCGATGTGGATGAACTGCCGCTCGAGCAGGTCACGAAGCAGCTCAACAAACTGGTCAACGTGATCAAGATCGTCGAACTCGACCAGGCGCAGTCGGTGCAGCGCGAGCACCTGCTTGTGAAGGTTCGGGTCGACAACTCCACCCGTTCGCATGTTCTCGAGGCCGTGAACCTGTTCCGCGCTCGCGTCGTGGATGTGTCGACGGATGCTCTGGTGATCGAGGTCACCGGCGACACCGGCAAGACGAACGCGTTCTTGCGGGTAGTCGAGCCGTACGGCATCAAAGAGCTGGCGCAATCGGGTCTGCTCGCCATCGGGCGCGGCAGCAAGTCGATCACCGAGCGCGTCTATAAGAATTGATCGGCCGCTAGCGGCCGCATCGAATAAATCTTCGCTGAGCCAGCTGCGTGATCTTCACGTTCAAACCATTCGCCATCGAACTAACTCATTCGCAACACAACTAACAAGGAGCAAGAACACTCGTGACTGAAATCTTCTATGACGCAGACGCCGATCTGTCGCTCATCCAGTCGAAAAAGGTAGCCGTCATCGGTTACGGCTCACAGGGCCACGCCCATGCGCTGAACCTGCGCGACTCGGGCGTCGAGGTCAAGGTCGCCCTCAAAGAGGGCTCGACGTCGATTGCCAAGGCGCAAGAAGCCGGCTTCGACGTCGTCTCGGTAGCCGAGGCCACTGCATGGGCTGACGTCATCGTCATTCTCGCGCCCGACCAGCACCAGCGCGGCATCTACGCGGCCGACATCGCTCCGAACCTCAAGCCGGGTTCGACGCTTCTCTTCGGGCACGGCTTCAACATTCGCTTCGGCTACATTCAGGCGCCTGAGGGCACCGATGTCGTGCTCGTCGCACCCAAGGGCCCGGGCCACACCGTGCGCCGCGAGTTCGAAGCCGGTCGCGGTGTTCCCGTGATCGTTGCGGTCGAAGAGGATGCCTCGGGCTCAGCCTGGGCGCTCGCTTGGTCGTACGCCCGCGCCATCGGCGGTCTCCGCGCCGGCGGTATCAAGACGACCTTCACCGAAGAGACCGAGACTGACCTGTTCGGCGAGCAGGCCGTGCTCTGCGGCGGAACCTCGCAGCTGGTCATGTACGGCTTCGAGACTCTGGTCGAGGCTGGCTACCAGCCGCAGATCGCGTACTTCGAAGTGCTGCACGAGCTGAAGCTCATCGTCGACCTGATGTGGGAGGGCGGCATCGCGAAGCAGCGCTGGAGCGTCTCCGACACCGCTGAGTACGGCGACTACGTCTCAGGCCCGCGCGTCATCACGCCCGACGTGAAAGAGAACATGAAGGCCGTTCTGGCCGACATCCAGTCGGGTGCGTTCGCTGCCCGCTTCATCGCCGACCAAGACGCGGGCGCGCCCGAGTTCTTGGCGCTGCGCGAGAAGGGTGCTCAGCACCCCATCGAAGAGACCGGCCGCGAACTGCGTGCCCTCTTCGCCTGGAAGCAGACCGACTCCGACTACACGGAAGGTAGCGCTGCGCGCTGACCTCGGTGCAGTCGGCTTCGCCGACGCTGTGCTTGTTTGGTGCACCGGCCCCCGGCCGGCGCACGCCGAAGGTAGCGCTGCGTGCTGACCCGTTCGTTTCTCGCGATCACGAAAAGTCCTCCAGACCTCAGGTTGTGGAGGACTTTTGTGATAGCGGGGGAATTAGGGGTGGTGGGTGACGTTGGCGAGCAGGCCGAGGCGGGTGAGTTCGGAGCCCACAGCCTGGTCGAGCTCGGTGAAGACGTCGGCCGAACGTGAGACGCCGATCACGCCGCCCATCGCTCCGGCGCCGTTGGTGCGATTGAGGCGAGCCACGAGCTGGCCTTCGTAGTCGAAGAACTGCATCTGGTACTCGAGCCGCTGATTGCTCTTGCCCGCGAACGCGCCGAGCCACACCGTGGCGCTCACGCTGCCGCGCGTGACACTCCAGCCGCCGAGTGGCGAGGTCGCCACCTCGAAGCCCTGCGACCGTAGCGCCGCCGCCAGAACGTTGCGGGCCGAATCGTGATCGCCCGTGATGAAGTAGTCGACCGCCGTCATGGCCCCATCGTACCGATGCGCCGGCATGAGGTGCCATGACACCGGCTGCGGGAGCGGCGACGGGTGCGCGGTTGTGAAGCGCCGGTGTACCGCCGCCAGCAGGTAACCTGAAGTCATGAAACGCGGCCCCGACGACGACGCACTCAGCTGGGGTGACGAGAGCGACCCGACGTACGTCGCACCCGACCTCGCTGACGACGACCCCGCGGATGACGACCTCACCGAGGTCGATCGAGCCGACGTTGGTCACGACTCCGCGGAGCCGGCCGACGACGCGACGGGTGCGGGCGAGCAGCCGATCGAAGACGCGACGAGCGTGGGTGTCGAGCCGGTGAAACAGGATGCTGCGGGCTCGCCCCGTTGGGCATCCGGAGCCGCACCGACAGCAGAGGTCGTCGAAGCGAACCGTGTGGCCGTCAGCGACGCGAAAGTCAGGCAGGCCGACGCGGCCGAAGACGCGGCGGTTGAGGATGAACTCGCCGACGCCGAAGAGGCCAGCGCGCAGCTGAGCTCGGCCGCCCTCATCACCTTCGGGGTGGTCGGCGGCGTCTTCTTTCTCTACACGATCGGGTGGCTGGTTGCGTTCATTCGTAATCCGCTGCATCCGGGCGGATTCGCAGAGGTCTGGCAAGACGTTCAAGGTGTTGCCGCCATTGCCGCTCCGGCTCTGTGGTTCTTGGTGACGCTGCTGCTCGCGGCTCGGCGGCGGGTGGCGGTTCGGTTGATCTGGTTGCTGGTGGGCATCGTCGTGGTGGTGCCCTGGCCCTTCATCTTGGGAGTGTGAGAGCTGTGACCGACGCCGAATCTACTGTGCCCGCATCCGCAGTGCCCGAAGCATCCGCAACGCCGGCAAAGCCCGAAGTGCGCTCCACAGCGAAGCGCCGCCGTGGCCGCGCCGGCTGGATCGTGGCCGTGGTGTTCGCGGTCTTCTACGCCTTCGACATCTTCGAGGCACTCTCGAACCTCGTGGGGGTTCTGCAGGCGTACTCCGACGCCGGAGTCGCCCTGCCGACGCCCGCGCTGCTCACCATCATCGGCCAGATCGCTGCGCCCGTCGTGGTGTTTGTGCTTGCGCTGTGGGGTACGAGACGGGCTCGCTCGGGTTCCGCCGTGCTCGTGTTTCTCGTGGGGTTCGCCGTGGTCGCCGTGATCACGCTCGACCTGCAGAGCGTGTTCCGCAGCCTGGTCGGGTTCTAGCGGCACCGGCCTCACCCGGTGCGCCATCGCCACGCGAATCGCTGACCCATAGCGAGCTTCTAGCCGAACGCCACCACGAGTAGCAGCGCGATGAGCACCACCTGAGCGATCGCACGCGGCACGAGCGGCACCGCGAGCATCCCGAACCTGTCTTTATGTGAGGCCGCATACGCGTTCGCCGGAAATACGGCCACCAAGAACACGGCCAGAGCCACGGCAGCAATCGGCCGAAGCTCCGGGATGAACAGCCCCACCCCACCTGCGATCTCGCACGCTCCCGTGAACAGCACCAGGTTCACCGGCCGCAGCAGACCCGTGCGCCGCATCGAGGGCGGAATCATGGCCGCCATCGTGCGGCGAGAAGCCGGCACGAAATGGTTGATGCCCATCAGCACGAACACGACCCCGAAAACCAGTGCGATCACGAGCTGAATGACGTCGAAAGTCGCGGGTTCCATGCTCCCATTGTGCAGGCACTAAAGTTGAGGGGCTAACGTCGCCCGCGATTTCGCCGCCGACCACAGGCTGTGATGATCCCCGCGCAGCTGCCCATGCCGAAACCCGTGTAAGGAACCACTTTCGTGTCAAAACCGGTCGTGCTGATCGCAGAAGAACTCTCACCCGCTACCGTTGAGGCTCTCGGCCCCGATTTCGACGTGGTCAACGTCGACGGAACCGACCGCCCGGCGTTGCTCGCCGCCCTGGCCTCGGCTGACGCCATTCTCGTGCGATCGGCAACGAAGGTCGACGCCGAAGCGATCGCCGCGGCCCCGAACCTCAAGGTCATCGCTCGCGCAGGCGTCGGGCTCGACAACGTCGACATCAAGAGCGCGACGTCGGCCGGCGTTATGGTGGTCAACGCGCCCACCTCGAACATCATCTCGGCTGCCGAGCTCACCGTCGGGCACATTCTGAGCCTCGCCCGCCACATTCCCGCAGCGCACGCCGCGCTGGCCCAGGGGCAGTGGAAGCGGTCGAAGTACACCGGCGTCGAACTCTACGAGAAGACGCTCGGCATCATCGGCCTCGGCCGTATCGGCGCACTCATCACCGAGCGCCTGCACGCGTTCGGCGTCAACGTGGTCGCGTACGACCCCTACGTGACCTCGGCCCGCGCCCAGCAGCTCGGCGTGACCCTGCTGTCGCTCGACGAACTTCTCGCGCAGAGTGACTTCGTGACCATCCACATGCCGAAGACGCCCGAGACCACGGGCATGATTTCGGATGCTCAGCTCGCCCTCATGAAGCCCACGGCGTTCATCGTGAATGTGGCACGCGGCGGCCTGATCGACGAAGACGCCCTGTACCGCGCCCTGAGCACCAACGTGATTGCGGGCGCCGGGCTCGATGTGTTCGTGAGCGAACCGCCGAAGAACCTCGAACTTCTGGCGCTCGACAATGTCATTGTCACGCCGCACTTGGGGGCATCCACTGACGAAGCGCAAGAGAAGGCGGGCGTCTCGGTTGCGAAGTCGGTGCGTCTCGCGCTCTCTGGCGAACTCGTGCCCGACGCGGTGAACGTGGCCGGGGGAGTGATCGAGCCTTCGGTGCGACCGGGTATCGCTCTCATCGAGAAGCTCGGTCAGGTGTTCTCAGGGCTCGCGACGAGCTCGCTCACCAGCGTCGACGTCATTGTGAAGGGCGAGATCGCCGAGTTCGACGTGAGCGTGCTGAAGCTCGCTGCGCTGAAGGGCATCTTCACGAATGTGGTCAGCGAATCGGTGTCGTATGTGAATGCTCCGCTGCTCGCCGAGCAGCGCGGGGTCACCGTGCGGCTCATCACCGACCCCGTATCAGAGGAGTACCGCAACGTGCTCACCCTTTCGGGTGCGCTGAGCGACGGCACGCAGGTCTCGGTGTCGGGAACGCTGACGGGCACGAAGCAGATCGAGAAGATCACCTCGATCAACGGATACGACGTGGAGGTTCCGTTCGCGCAGCACCTGCTCGTGATGATCTACGACGACCGCCCCGGCATCGTCGCTGTCTACGGCAAAGAGTTCGGCGACGCCTCCATCAACATCGCGGGCATGCAGATTGCGCGCACGAATGCGGGTGGCAAGGCGCTGAGCGTTCTCACCATCGACTCGCCCGCCCCCGACGAGCTACTCGAGCGCGTGCGTCAGGCCATTGAGGCAGACGTTCTGACCGAGATCGACATCACCGAGTAACAACCACCGCGTACGGCCGCGTTGCACAAGAGCACCTCGCCAGTTCGGCGAAGGTGCTCTTGCGCAACGCGAGCATGCGCGAGAGTAAGCGTGGCGGTCGGCGGGCTAGGCGTCGACGAAGTCGATCTCCACGTCGTCGGCGGCATCGGTGATCGTGCGCGTGCCGAAGGTGAAGCTGCCCGTGATGACGAACAGCCGCTCGCGGTGGTTGTGCGTCGGCCAGGTGACCGTGAAGAAGATATACAGCGGCGCCCCGGGGTTCACCGTGACGGGCCCGGCCGACGTCAGCAGGTAGCTGCCGCCCGGTGTGTGCGGTGCCAAGATGAATGCCGCGTTGTCGACCGTCGTGTTCGTGGTGTTCGACTCTGGCGGCGCGACGTACTGCGTCTTGGTGGGGTCGTAGGCCACGCTCACCTCGTCGTCAGGCACTCCCATCAGCGTGATGCTTGCCGTGTCGGTGACCGCCTCGGTGCCCGAGTTCGTGATCTTGATCAGCACCGCCAACGTGTCTGACGTATGCAACTGCAGCAGTGCGGCGACGAAGTCGAAGGTGAGCGGCGCCGTTCCGCTCGCCGAGGCGGCGGGTGTGCCCACCGCGAGAGCGACGACGGGCACAGACCACGCCGCACCCTTCAGCGCCGAGCGTCTGGTGAAACCGGATGCCCGTGGCTCCCGTTCAACCGATTCGCCGACGTTCTTCTGCACTTCTTGCACCACATCTGCCCCCTGTTCGCGTGTGAAAATACTAGTGCGACGAAGAGGGCAGCACGAAAAGCAGCAGCTTGCCTGAGCTCGAGGTGACCGCGGGCGTCGGGTTCGCCTCGCCGGTCGCCGCCTCGACGAACGGCTTCCAGCCGTCGACATTGGCAGAATAACCGTCGAGATCGACCTCAATGGCGCAGACCCCCGTCGATTCGACGGCCGACGCGAATGCGGCCGGGTCGTCGACCGCGTTCTTCCACACATCCCAGCCGTAGGTGCCGTAGATTGAGCCGAAGATAAAGCGCAGATGCCCGGGCGTCGTGTAGAGGTAAGGCAACGCCTGGTCGTAATCGGCGAGGTTGCCGATGGGCCCTTGGTCGGGAAAGCCCTCGATAGGCAGCTGAGCAACTCCGCAGCCATCGGGCAGAGCCGCATCGGTGGCGGCGACGAAGTCTTTCATCTCGGTGTCTGCCGTCGCTCCGATGGGAACCCGGGCCGAAACCCCGGCGATCTGATCGAAGAAGGCCAGCACAATGAGCGCCGCCGCCACGATGATCCGCGCGCCGAAACGTTTCGGCACCCTATCGAGCAGCAGCGCCATGAACCCGAGACCGAACAAGATCAGCACAATGCTGAGCCTGCCCCACGTTCTGATCTGCGGCCCGATGATGAGCGCCACGGCAATGCCGAGCCCGGTGACGATGTAGAACAGAAACGCCCAGAGCATCGCCGACGCCAGAACCCTGGTGCGAGCATCCGCTACCAGCCGCCCCAGCCAGGTCTGCCCGATGAGTTTTGTGCTGCTCGCGGCGAAGACCACGAGTACGGCGAAAAGGGCGATGATTCCGACCGACGCGATGATCGATGAACCGGGCTCTTCGGTGGTAGGAATGGCGCCGGTGTTGGCGAGGTACTTGTTCGTGGCAGCGATGAGTTTGGGAACGCCAGAGCCCGTCCACGGCAGAAGCAGCGTGATCAGCTTGCCGGCATCGAGCTCTGATTCGGCGATCAGCCGCCCGTTCGAGTACGAGAGATACCGCGCACCGAAGTCGCGCGATGTCAGAAAGAGGCTGACTGCCACGAACACACCGAGCGCCGCGAGCGGAATGCTCTGCCACCCCAAGCCCCGAACGCGCTGCCGGCTGATCAGAGCAGAAACCACCCCGATGAGCCACACCCCTGCCACCACGATGAGCCCGAACACGAAGTAGTAGCTGCTAGTCGTTGCCACCAGGGCGGCCAGGATGATCGCGGGAGCGATTCGACGCACCACTCGGCCGCGCGTGCTCGTCGCCCGCGCGGCCCACGCGCTGAACGGGTCGGTACTCGGCCCCGCAGCCATGAGCACCAAAATGCCTATGACGGGAATGGCCCAGTAGTTACTGATGAACGCGTGCCCGTAGCTGACGCGAATGAAATGGTACGGCGCAAGGCTGAACAGCGAGGCGAACAGAATTGCAACCCAGGGGCGCACGCGTAACGCCCGAAAGAAGAAGTAGCCTGTGAAGGCGGCGGTGACGAAGGTCAGCAGAGTGAAGACGTTCGCCAGCAGAATGCCGTTGTGAATCACCAGGGCGAGCAAGCTCATCACGACGGCCGACGACAGGTCGACCTGGGCGAGAAAGAACGCGTCGAATCCGGTGGGAAAGCCGAGACCCGGGTTCGTGGCGTACGAGAAGTTCTGGGTGGCGTTCGTGAACAGCATGTAGTGCAGCACGGCGTCTGAACTGCTCACCTGCCAGCGCTCGGCGAGGTCGGCAGGGGAGATGCGCAGCGCCAGAATGGCGAAGGCCAGGCTGATCAGCCCGGCGCCGACGGCAGCACAGACCTCGAGAAGCCAGCGGCGCACGGGTCGCGTTCGAGGTTCGGGTGTTTGCACCCGCCAACACTACAAGTCATTGGCTGAGAGGGCAGGTCAGCTCGGCGTCGTACTTTTCACGAGGCTCTGTACGACGCCCACCAGTTCATCCATGCTCTGTGTGGCGCGGTGCGAGGTTTCGTTCAGCGCCGAAGGCAGAAGGGCCGAGTTGTAGTAGAGGCCGTCGCTGATGAGCATCACCGTTCGTGCGACAGCCGGGTCGCCCACCGCCTCAGAAACCACGTCGAACCAGGCCCGCTGCATCGACTTGAGCGCTTCTTGCGCTTTCGGCTGCGAGCCCTGGGCGAGCCGGGTGGCGGCGATGATGGCCCGGTCGAGCGGGCTCTCGGTGTTGACCGAGCTGCGAATGAAGTAGTCGACCACGCCGGCCGGTGCGGTGCGAATGTTCACCACATCGGCGCTGACGAGTTCGCTGAGGCGCTCGACGAGGCCATCGACCAGAGCCTCTTTCGACCCGAAATGGTAGAGCAGGCCCCCCTTGCTGACGCCTGCCTCGGCAGCCACCGCGTCGAGAGTGGCCGTGCGTTCGCCCTGGTTGATCAAAATGTTCTCGAACGAGTCGAGAATACGATCGCGAGCAGACGGCGCTTGAGGCATGACTTCATCGTAGTGAGCACGGGCCCCCACGCCGGGAGAAGCGGCCTCTGCGCTGGGGAATAGTCTGAACAGTTGTAGAGTTGAGTACTGTACCGACTAGACGGTATACTCTAGTTTCAGAACTCGAACTTTGCCAGGAAACACATCATGTCTAGCTCCACCGCCACCCGCCCGATTCGCACCATCTCGACGAAGACGGCCTCGACGAACGCCGCCTCGACGAACGCCGCCGCACACAACCGCCGCGCGATCACCGCCCTGCCCGACCTCCGCGTCGGCAAGCGCGGCTGGCTCGCGCTCGCCGTACTCATGCTGCCCGTGCTGCTCATCTCCGTCGACAACACCGTGCTGAGCTTTGCGCTGCCCGTGATCTCCGAATCGCTGCACCCGAGCGCCACCGCTCAACTCTGGATCATCGACACCTACCCGTTGGTGCTCGCGGGCCTGCTCGTGGCCATGGGTAACTTCGGCGACCGCATCGGCCGCCGCAAGCTGCTGCTCATCGGTGCCATCGGCTTCGGCGCGGTCTCTGTCGTCGCGGCGTTCGCGCCGACCGCCGAGCTGCTCATCGCGGCCCGTGCCCTGCTCGCGTTCTTCGGCGCCATGCTCATGCCCTCCACCCTGTCGCTGCTGCGCAGCATCTTCGCCGACCGTCGTCAGCGCCGCCTCGCGATTGCCATCTGGGCGGCCGGCTTCGCTGCTGGCGCCGCACTCGGACCCATCGTGGGCGGGGTGCTGCTCGAGCACTTCTGGTGGGGCTCGGTGTTCTTGATCGCGGTGCCGGTGCTGATTCCGCTCGTGATTCTGGCGCCCCTGCTGATTCCGGAGTCGAAAGACCCGAACCCGGGGGCGCTCGATCTGCTGAGCATCGTGCTCTCGATGGTGATGCTCGTGCCGGCGGTCTTCGCCATCACACAGATCGGGGCCGATGGCTTCAGCTGGTCATCCATTGGGCTGTTGGCACTGGGGCTCGCTGCCGGCTTCGCGTTTGTGCGACGCCAGCTCACTCGTGAGAACCCCATGCTCGACATGCGGCTCTTTCGCGTGGGCGCGTTCAGTGGCGCGGTGCTCGTCAACCTGATGAGCGTCGTGGCACTCGTGGGCTTCCTGTTTTACGTCTCGCAGCATCTGCAGCTCGTGCTCGGTCTTCGGCCAATGGATGCCGCACTCGCCTTAGTGCCGGGCCTGATCGTCATGGTCGTGGCAGGCCTCGCCGTCGTACCTCTTGTTCGGTTCGTGAGGCCGAGTTTCGTGGTCGCCGGCGGCCTGCTGCTCTCGGCGATCGCCTACGCCATCGTGATGTTCACGGGGCAGAACGCGACTGCAGTGACCCTCGGCGCCGCGTTCGCGATTCTCGGGCTCGGAATCGGGGCGGCAGAGACCATTTCGAACGACCTCATCATCTCGGTGGTGCCGGAGCACAAGGCCGGGGCGGCGTCTGCCGTGTCGGAGACGGCGTACGAACTGGGCGCGGTGCTCGGCACTGCGGTGCTCGGCAGCATTCTGACGGCGTTCTACCGCGCCAGCGTCGTGCTGCCGATCGGGCTGACCGATCAGCAGGCCACCTCGGCGGGCGAAACGCTCGGCGGGGCAGTGGGGGTGTCGAACGAGATTCCGTGGAGCCTCGGAACGACGCTGCTGCAGTCGGCGCGTGATGCGTTCGACAGCGGGGTGTTCACCACGTCGTTGATCGCGGTGCTGCTGATGGTCAGTGCGAGCATCCTGGCGCTCGTCACGCTGCGCAAGGCCCGCGGCTGACCTGAGGCGGTGGGGGCCGCGACGCCGACACGGAGTGCGGCGAACCCGGCCCCTGGGCGCGGCTCCCCGTGTGCGAGGGCGGGTTGTAACCTAGAGGTACCCTTTTCGATCCAGCGCTGGAGCCCTTATGTCACGCGTCATTCGCCTTGCTGTCATTCCCGGAGACGGAATCGGTGTGGAGGTCGTCGCCGAAGCGCTGAAGGTGCTCGACGCGGCGGTCGCGGCGACGGCTGACAGCGCTGGCGAGAGCGTCGTCTTCGAGAAAACCGAGTTCAAGCTCGGCGCCGCTCGTTTTCTCGAGACCGGCGACGTGCTGACCGACGAAGACCTCGCATCCATCGCCTCGCACGATGCGATTCTGCTCGGCGCGGTCGGCGGCGTGCCCGGCGACCCGCGACTGAAGAACGCGAACATCGAGCGTGGCCTGCTGCTGAAACTGCGCTTCTCGCTCGACCACTACGTGAACCTGCGGCCCACCACCATCTACCCCGGGGTGACGAGCCCGCTCGCGAACCCCGGCGAGGTCGATTTCGTGGTGGTTCGCGAAGGAACCGAGGGGCCCTACACCGGCAACGGCGGCGCCCTGCGCGTCGGCACGCCGAACGAGGTCGCTACCGAGGTCTCGGTGAACACGGCGTTCGGCGTCGAGCGGGTGGTGCGGTACGCGTTCGACCTCGCTCAGACCCGCCCGCGCAAGAAGCTCACGCTGGTGCACAAGACCAACGTTCTGGTGTTCTCCGGGCAGCTCTGGCAGCGCACGGTCAATGCGGTCGCCGCCGAATACCCCGACGTTGCCGTCGATTATCTGCATGTGGATGCCGCGACCATCTTTTTCGTCACGAATCCTGCTAAATTCGATGTCATCGTCACAGACAACCTCTTTGGCGACATTCTCACCGACTTGGCCGGCGCGATCAGCGGCGGCATCGGGTTGGCAGCCTCGGGCAACATCAACCCGACCGGCACCTTCCCCAGCATGTTCGAGCCTGTTCACGGGTCAGCACCCGACATCGCAGGCCAGCAGATCGCCGACCCCACCGCCGCGATTCTGTCGGTCGCCCTCCTGCTCGACCAACAAGGTCTGCCCGAGGCGGCCACCGCCATACGTGACGCCGTGACGGCCGACCTCGCCGGGCGAACCCCGGCATCCACTTCGCGCAGCACAAGCGAGGTGGGCGATGCGATTGCGGCCTCGCTGCACTCGCTCGTCAGCCGCTGACGTCAGGATCGAACATCCACACCCCCGGCTCGCGCCGCACACACTGAATTTCTCCCTGTTGAGGATCTGATGACAACCACCGCACCGACACCCACCCAGTTTCCGCTCGCCTTTGCACTCACGCCGTCGACGGATGCCCGTGCCGAGGCCGAGCGCGAGGCTATCCTTGCCGACCCCGGCTTCGGCAAACACTTCACCGATCACATGGTGCAGATCGAATGGACTCTGGCCGATGGCTGGCACAACGCCGAGGTCATTCCGTACGGCAAGATCTCGCTCGACCCGGCCGCCTCGGTGTTTCACTACGCGCAAGAGATCTTCGAGGGGCTGAAGGCGTACCGGCATGCAGATGGCGGTATCTATACCTTCAGGCCCGAGATGAATGCGCAGCGCCTGCAGCGCTCTGCCGTTCGGCTTGCGCTGCCCGAGCTCTCGACCGCCGACTTCATCGAGTCGCTGCGGCAGCTGGTTGCCGTCGATGGCTCGTGGGTGCCCGACGCGCCCGAGACCAGCCTGTACCTGCGGCCGTTCGAGATTTCGACCGAGAGCTTTCTCGGGGTACGCTCGGCGCAGAAGGTGGGCTACTTCGTCATTGCGTCGCCCGCCGGCACCTACTTCGCAGGCGGGGTCTCGCCGGTGAACATCTGGCTCTCGACCGAGTACAACCGTGCGGGCCGGGGCGGAATGGGCGCGGCGAAGACGGGCGGAAACTACGCCTCGTCGCTGCTGCCGCAAGAACTTGCCTACGAGAAGGGCTGCGCTCAGGTGCTCTTTCTCGACTCGCAAGAGGGCAAGTACATCGAAGAGCTCGGTGGAATGAACCTGTTTCTTGTCTACCGCGACGGCACCCTCGTCACCCCCGAGAGCGACAGCATTCTCGCGGGCATCACGCGCGACAGCATCATGCAGCTCGCCCGTGACCGCGGCCACAACGTGGAGATTCGCCAGGTCTCGATCGAGGAGTGGAAAGCCGGCTCGGAGTCGGGCGACATCGTCGAGGCGTTCGCCTGCGGCACGGCGGCGGTCATCGCACCGGTCGCCCAACTGCGCTCGGAGCACTTCACCCTCGGCGCGGCGGGCGCGCCCGCCGGCGAGCTCACCATGTCGCTGCGCCAAGAGCTCACCGACATCCAATACGGTCGCCTGCCCGACAAGCACGGCTGGCTGACGCGCCTGGCGTAACGCTCGCCGGCGCCGGCGCTGCAGCTACGCAGTCGGTGCGGGTGCGGGTGAGGGTGAGGGTGAGGGTGAGGGTGAGGGTGAGGGTGCGGTTGCGGGTGCGGGTGCGGGAGTATCGTCGGAGCTGAGCCGAGATAGGCACGTATTGCGGCGATGTGAGCTGTGCTCCGACCTAACTACCTGGCGGCGCCGGGTTCGGGCCGGGCGCTCACGCGCGATCTCAGACGTGAGCGGCCACCGCGGCGGGGGATAGGCTTGAGCGCGTGAAGATCGCACGATTCAGCACGGGCGGCGACCCGCGGTACGGCATTGTCGACGGCGACGAACTGGTGGTGCTGGTCGGCGACCCCATGTTCAACGGATTCGAGACCACCGAAGAACGCGTACCGTTGGCGGGCGCGAAGTTGTTGGCCCCGGTCATCCCGCGCTCGAAGGTGGTTGCCGTTGGCCGCAATTACGCCGAACATGCCCACGAACTGGGCAACGATGTGCCTGATCACCCCATCATCTTTCTGAAGCCCAACACGAGCGTCATCGGTCCGGGCGACACCATTGTGCTGCCGCCCGACAGCCACCAGGTCGAGCACGAAGCAGAGCTCGCCGTCGTCATCGGCAGCATCGCGAAGAACGTGCGCGCCGAAGACTACGCCGACGTTGTGTTCGGCTACACCGTGGCGAACGACGTGACCGCCCGCGACATTCAGAAGCTCGACGGCCAGTGGGCGCGCGCCAAGGGGTATGACACGTTCTGCCCCATCGGCCCCGTCATCGAGACCGAATTCGACTGGGCGGATGCCCGCATCGAAGCCCGCGTGAACGGCGACGTTCGGCAGCTGGGCACAACCGCCGACCTCATCTTTAAGATCCCTGAGCTCGTTGCCTTCGTGTCGCGGGTGTTCACGCTGCTGCCGGGCGACCTCATTCTCACCGGAACACCCGCGGGCGTGAGCGCGTTCACCTCGGGGCAGACGGTGGAGATCAGTATTGCCGGAATCGGTACCCTGTCGAATGTGGCCCGGTAGGGCATCCACTCGCCAGCCCGATTCGCTTCGCCGCCGCATTCGTCTCGCTTGCCCCTTTCGTTGCCCCGTCTCGCTTGCCCCGTCTCGCCCGATTCGCTTTTGCTCGCCCGTATTCGTTTCACCAACTCACGAAGGTTGACCGCATGACGTATTCGCCTGCCCCCACCCGCTACGACGAGATGCAGTACCGCCGCGTCGGTTCGAGCGGCCTCAAACTGCCTGCGCTGTCGCTCGGCTTGTGGCACAACTTCGGTTTCACCAAGCCGCTGGATGCTCAGCGAGCCATCGTGCGGCGGGCCTTCGACCTCGGAATCACCCACTTCGACCTCGCGAACAACTACGGGCCGCCCTACGGCTCAGCGGAGTCGAACTTCGGGCAGCTCTTCGCCTCAGACCTGAAGCCGTTCCGCGACGAGATCGTGGTGTCGTCAAAGGCCGGCTACGACATGTGGGCGGGGCCCTACGGCGAGTGGGGCTCGCGCAAATACATGCTCGCGTCGCTCGATCAGAGTCTCGGCCGGCTCGGGCTCGACTACGTCGACATCTTCTACTCGCACCGACCCGACCCCGAGACGCCTATCGAAGAGACCATGGGTGCGCTCGCTACCGCCGTGCAGCAGGGCAAGGCGCTCTACGTGGGCGTGTCGAACTACTCGCCCGAGCAGACGCTCGCGGCTCAGGAGGCTTTGGCTTCGTTCAACGTTCCGCTGCTGATTCACCAGCCTCGGTACTCGATGCTCGACCGCCGTCCCGAGACCACGGGGCTGCTCGACACCGTCTCCTCAGCGGGGATCGGCGCGATCGTGTTCTCGCCGCTCGAGCAGGGGCTGCTGACCGACCGGTACCTGAGCGGCGATATTCCCGAGGACTCGCGAGCCGCCGTGGGGCACTTTTTGAAGGCTGATCGCGTGCAAGACGACTACCTCACCATGGCGCGGGGCCTCAACGATCTCGCGGCGTCGCGGGGGCAGTCGTTGGCGCAGCTCGCGCTCACCTGGGTGCTGCGCACGCCCGCGGTGACCTCGGCGATCATCGGGGCGAGCTCGGTGTCGCAGCTCGAGCAGAACGTGGCGGCGCTCAACGGCACGGCGCTGACCGCGCCCGAGCTGGAGCGCATCGACGAGCTGATCGGCACCGCCGCCGCCGCCGAGTAGCGCGCCACCGCGGCCCAAGGCCGCTGCCCGGCGGCCACCGCGGCCCAAGGCCGCTGCCCAGCGGCCACCGCGGACCCGGGCCGCTGCCCGGCGGCCACCGCGGACCCGGGCCGCTGCCCGGCGGCCATCGCGGACCCGGGCCGCTGCCCAGCGGCTACCGCGGCTCGATTGTGCGGTCGGGTCGGTGATCTGGTGACGCGCTGCCGGGCATCCGTCGGCCAGGCGCGGTTACGGCTACGAGCCCTGCAGCACTGAGAGCACATTGCCCGCGGGGTCGAGAAACCACGCGATGTCGGGGCCGTTGCCGTGCATGATGCCTTTGTCGTCGACGGGCATTTCGCCGCCGTTGTAGATGGTGGTGACGACGCCGCGCGAGTTGAGGTCGTCGACGGCGGCCTCAACATCGTCGACCGCGAAGTTCAGAATGGTGAACGATGCCGGCTTGTGATCGGGTTTCGAGTAGGCCAGAATCGTGGCTCCGCTGTCGAGCTGCAACTCGAGAAAACCCATCGAGTTCTCGGTGACGGCAAGCCCCAAAGTCTCGCCGTAGAACGTCTTCGCGGCCGCGATGTCGTTGACAGAGAACCCGCTGAAAGCGTTGGTCGTTGTGAACATGCTGATCTCCTGCGCTGGATGCTCGGCGGCACCCCAAGGTGCCATGTGTACAATGTCTACAATCACACGCCTCGCGTGCCGTGTCTAGCGTTTGCGCGGTTCGAGTGGTGTGGGTGGCTCGCATGCCTGCCACGCCGGCGGAACCGCTGACGCGACGATATGGGTGCCGGCGATGCGCGCGATGCCGTGATGGCCGCGATGGCCGTGATGCCGGCGATGCCAGCGATGCCAGCGATGCCAGCGATGCCAGCGAGAGAGGAGCCAGGTGAGTACCGAGACGTCGACCCCTCGCGCGACCTACCGGCACGGTGATCTGCGTGGAGCCCTGGTGTCGGCCGGCCTGGCCATGGCGCGGGCGGGCGGGCCGGATGCCGTCGTGCTCAGGGAGGCAACCCGCCAGGCCGGAGTAACGCCGAACGCCGCCTACCGCCACTTCGCCGACCGCGGCGCGCTCCTCCGCGCCGTCTCCGACGCGGCACAGGCCCTGGCGGCCGACCGTATGGAAGCCGAGGTAGCCCGAGCCACTGCAGCCCCGATGCCCGTCACCTCTGCGACCGCCGCGCCTCCGGCGCCCGCCACGCCTCCATCCGTCGCCGCACCCGCACTGTTGCCGCGTTCTGTCGTCGTTTCCGCTCAGCCGCCGACGCCCGTCACCTCGCCATTCGCCGACGCGCATCCGGAGCCCGAGCAAGCGCAGCGTATGCTGCGCGCGGTCGGCACAGGCTACCTGGCGTTTGCGCGCGAGGAACCGGGGCTCTTTCGCGTGGCCTTCTCCGTGCCCGATCACCTGGCTCAGAGCACATCGCCGGCGAAAGCCGGAGCCGCAGGTCGCACCCCCTTTGCGATCTTGAGCGCCGCACTCGACGCATATGCCGCCGCAGGCATATTGCCGCCCGATCGGCGAGAGAATGCAGAGCTGTATGCGTGGTCGGCGGTGCATGGTCTCGGGATGCTCGTCATCGACGGCCCCTTACGCGGACTCAGCGACCCCATGGTCGACGCCGCCACGACACGCGTACTCGACATGGTCGAGCGCGGCCTCTGACCCGAGAGGGCCAGCGCGACGTTCACGCGGTCGCCTTCCCTCTTCGGGACGTTCACACGATCGCCTGCCCCCGCCGCGTCGTGCACTCGTGCGGACGCACCTCGGGTGAGCCCATTAGCCCGTTTTGAGACCGCTACACCGGCCTCAAAACGGGCTAACGGGCTCACTAACGGAGGCATGCGCCCCAGAACGGGCTGACGCCGGAGTCTTTGTCGTGCACACCTGCACGGTCGGCGCATTCCGCAACCGAGGGCTCGGCCGCAGCCCGTACAATTGCTGGCAGTATGTCATCTTCAGAACTCCCTCCCTTCTCCACCGCCACCGGCGCCGACGTTCGCGTCAGGTTCTGCCCGTCGCCCACCGGAACCCCGCATGTCGGGCTCATCCGCACAGCGCTCTTCAACTGGGCATACGCCAGGCATAACGGCGGCAAGCTGATCTTCCGTATCGAAGACACTGACGCGGCCCGTGACTCTGAAGAGAGCTACGAGCAGCTCGTCGACGCGCTCACCTGGCTGCGCATCGACTGGGATGAGGGCGTCAACGTCGGCGGCCCCCACGGCCCCTATCGGCAGTCCGAACGCATGCCCATCTACCTCGACCTCATCGAGAAGCTGAAGGCATCCGGTCACCTCTACGAGAGCTACTCCACGCCAGAAGAAGTGGATGCCCGAAACGAGGCCAACGGCCGCGCCAAGCAGCTCGGTTATGACAACTTCGACCGCGACCTGACTGACGACGACCGCAAACGCTTCCGAGAAGAAGGCCGCCTGCCGGCCCTGCGCCTGCGTGTGCCCGACACCGACTTGAGCTTCGACGACCTCGTTCGCGGCGAGATCACGTTCCCGGCCGGCAGTTTCGTCGACTTCGTGGTCGTTCGCCCGAACGGCGCCCCGCTCTACACCTTCGTCAACCCCGTCGACGACGCGCTGATGGGAATCACCCACGTGCTGCGCGGCGAAGACCTGCTCAGCTCCACCCCGCGGCAGATCGCCCTGTACGACGCACTCGTCGACATCGGCGTCACCACGTTCATCCCGCGCTTCGGGCACCTGCCCTACGTGATGGGCGACGGCAACAAGAAGCTCAGCAAACGCGACCCGCAGGCGAACCTGTTCTTGCACCGCGAGCACGGGTTCATTCCCGAGGGGCTCGTCAACTACCTCGCCCTGCTCGGCTGGTCGCTCACGCACGACCGTGATGTGTTCTCGATCGAGGAGATGATCGCGGCGTTCGACGTAGTGAACGTCAACCCGAACCCGGCGCGGTTCGACGAAAAGAAAGCCGAATCGATCAACGGCGACCACATTCGCCTGCTCGAGGTCTCGGATTTCGCAGCGCGAACGGTGCCCTACCTGGCCGCCGCCAATCTGGTGACCGAGCCGCTGACGGATGCCCAGCAGAGCCTGCTCGCGGCATCCGCTCCCCTCGTGCAGGAGCGCGTGGCGCTGCTCGGCGAGGTTCCGGCGCTGCTCGGGCCGCTGTTCGCGGCGACCGACGCCTTTGAGTACGCTCCGGATGCCCTGGCCACCCTCACCGGCAGCACGGGCGAGATTCTCGCGGCCGCCGTGACAGCCCTCGAACTCATCGAACTCTCAGAGTTCACCCACGACCGCATTAAAGACGACCTCGCTACCGCCCTGATCGAGGGCCTCGCCCTCAAGCCGCGCAACGCGTACGGGCCGCTTCGCGTGGCGCTCTCGGGTCGCAAGATCTCGCCGCCGCTGTTCGAGAGCATGGAGATTCTCGGCAAGGCTGAGACGCTGGCGCGCCTCGACCGGCTCGCGGTGTGGCACAGCGAGGCCGGCACGGCGGCGGCGTACGCGGCACCGGCCGCCGCCCCCGGCTCGGCCGCCGCCCCCGGCTCGGCCGCCGCCCCCGGCTCGGCCGCCGCCCCCGGCTCGCCCGTCGGCCCCGGCTCGCCCGTCGGCCCCGGCTCGACTCAGCCGGCCTCCTGACCGTGGCGAAGCTCATTCGGTCTGACGCCGTAGCAGCGGCCGTCGGAGCACTCGCAGACGGTGCAGCTGCGGCCACTGCTGCCGCCGCTGCCACCGCCACTGCTGCCGCCGCTGCCGCTGCCACCGCCGCTGCCGCTCCCACTGTGGTCATAGGCTCGCCAGCAGCCCGAGCCGCGGCCGCCACCGAGGTCGTGCACGACCCCGATGAGGTCTTCGACGTCATCATCATCGGCGCGGGGCCAGCCGGGCTGAGCGCCGGTCTGAACCTCGTGCGCGCACGGCGCCGTGTGCTGATGCTCGACAGCAATCGCCCGCGGCACTCGGCCACCCTGCTCTCGCACGGATTTCTCACCCGCGACGGCGTTTCACCCCTCGAGCTGCGAAAGCTCGGCCGCGAAGAGTTCGAGTCGTACCCCGAGGCCAGCTTTCACCAAGCCATGGTCTCGTCGATCGAAACCATGACCGTGCCGCCCGTGGGGCAGGCTGCGGCAGGCGCCGAACGCTCGGCGCACCACGGGGCGCACGTCGAGTCGTTGTTCGTGGTGCGCTCGAAGGGCATCCGGGGGTCGGGTGATCGCGTGGCCAGGGCCCGCACGGTTCTCATCGCCACCGGGTTGCTTGAGACGCTGCCGGCGCTGCCGAGCATCCGCGCCTATTACGGCACAAGCCTGCACAGCTGCACCGAATGCGACGGCTACGAGAAATCGGATGCCCCGCTCGCCCTCATCGGCGAAACCGACGACCTCGCCGAACGCGCCCTGCTCATTTCGCAGTGGTCGAACGACCTCATCGTGTTCACGAACGGCGTCGCAGAGCTCTCGAAAGCCGACGAAGCCGCGCTCGATGCCCGCGGAATCGGCGTCGAACGCCGGCCCATCGCCGACATCGAAGGCGACCGCGAAGGGATGACTGGGGTGTCGCTCACCGACGGAACCGTCATCGTGAGAAGCGGTGGTTTTGTGCGCCCGCAGTGGACGACCGCCCTCGACTACCGCGCCATGCTCGGCCTCGAAACGAGCGTCGACGACCTGCTGGTGGTAGATACGCACGGCCGCACCTCCTGCACAGGTGTGTTCGCGGCCGGAGATTCCACACCCCCAGGGGCGCAGCAGCTCATCGTGGCGGCGGGGGAGGGCGCGCGGGTGGCCGCGGCCATCAACCGGCACCTGATCGGCATTCTGTAGCGAGTCGTGCGCCGTGGTGTTCTTACTGACGCCGCCGAGCGCCAACCGCGCCGCGACTACCGACGCGATCATTGCCATTCCCTAACCGAGCCGATGAGCGCAATAATGGTTCGCGACCCGGTACGTGCACAGTGTCAACAAAGGAGTCTCTGATGGCCATTCTCAACCCGTACCTCAACTTTCGCGGCGAAGCCCGTGCTGCGCTCGACTTCTACCAGACGGTGTTCGGGGGCGAGATCATCCGGAGCACCTTCGGTGAGTTTCAGGTCAGCGAAGACCCCGCAGAGGCCGACAAGATCATGCATTCGCAGCTGACGTCGCCGAGCGGCTTCACCCTGATGGTCTCTGACACGCCGAACCGAATGGACTACACACCAGGCAACAACATCTCGGTTTCGCTGAGCGGTGGCGCCGAAGACCTCGACGAGCTCGCGGGCTACTTCACGAAGCTCTCAGAGGGCGGTACCGTGACGATGCCGTTCAACACCGCCCCTTGGGGCGACAGCTTCGGGATGCTCGTGGATCCCTTCGGAATCGCCTGGCTGGTGAACGTGGCGGGCGCACCCGCGGCCTGAGCGCGCCTCGGTTTGGGCAGAAGGCGAACGTAGGCTAAAGTCGATAGCTGGCCCGGGCTTCGGTTCTAGCCATTGGGGTATGGTGTAATTGGCAACACGGAAGATTCTGATTCTTTTGTTCTTGGTTCGAGTCCAGGTACCCCAGCAGCAAAGGCTCCGGAATTCCGGAGCCTTTTTTTGGTACCTGGCGGCTTGGCCAGGCGTTCTCTGTCAGGCTGGCTTCATGGATGACGTCGACGCCAAGATAAACCTCCAGCGCTACCTGCAGAACGGCCGCGACGCGCTGCTGTGGAAGCTCGAGGGAGTGTCGGAGTACGACGCTCGCCGGCCGCTGGTACCCACCGGAACGAATCTTCTCGGGCTGGTGAAGCACGTGGCCGCGACCGAAGCGGGGTACTTCGGCGAGGTGTTCGGGCGCCCGTTCACAGAGCCGCTGCCCTTCATGGCCGACGACGCTGAAGCCAATGCCGATATGTGGGCCACTCGCGATGAATCACGTGAGTCGATCATCGCGCTCTATCGCCGCGTGTGGGCGCATTCTGACGCGACGATCGAGGCGCTGCCCCTTGACGCGCCCGGAGTGGTGCCCTGGTGGCCGCCCGAGCGCAATCAGGTCACCTTGATGCGCATTCTCCCGCACATGATCGCCGAAACGCACCGTCACGCGGGGCACGCCGACCTGGTGCGCGAACTCATCGACGGCTCGGCCGGGCTGCAGAAGTCGAACGACAACTTGCCGCCCGGCGGCACCGAGTTCTGGAGTTCCTACCGCGACCGCCTCGAAACGACGGCTCGCGAGGCTGCGCGAGCTGAGGGTGACGAAGCAGGCAGCTAGCTAGCTGCCTCGTGCGCCGAGCGAAACGCGCGCGTCAGACGGTTTCGGTGTAGGCGGCGAGCCCGCGCTGCGCCGTGGCCTCGTTCAAGCTGAGGTGGCGCGCGACGGCCGCGGCGGCCGCATCGGGGTCACGGAGCCGGAAGGTGACGACGAGGTGCTCGTGCTCGCGCTGCCGACGCAGATTCTCTTCGGGGTCGGGAACGGCCTTCTTGAACCCGATTCTGATGTAGCGCTCTGCCGCCCGCCAGAGCGAATTCAGCGTACGCATATCCCACGTGGTGGCGGCAGGGGCGAGCAGGTCGGCGTGAAAGGCGTGATGCGACTCGTACACCGTATCGATGGTGTGGGTCGGGTCGCCGAAATGTTGCGTCTGTTCGTAGAGGCGGTCGAGTTCGCTGTCGGTGATGAGCAGGCACGACGCTCGCGCGATCTGCGGCTCGAGGTACCCGCGCAACGTGTAAATGGCGTGCAAGTCTTCGAGGTCGAGCGGAGCGACGCGCGCGCTCTTGCCCGGGTTCGTGATGACGAGGCCTTCGCCTTCGAGGTTGCGCAGCGCCTCGCGCACGGGAATGAAGCTGACGTTCAGCAGGTCGGCGATCTCGCGCAGCGAAAAAGTCGCGCCAGGGGCGAGGTCACCGCTGACGATCGAACGCCGCAACTCGTTCGTCACCAGTTCGGTGACCGAACGAGAATCAATGGGCTGAACGGAGGGGGTCATCTGATTCCTGTCGTCGACGTGCGCATGCACTCTCGGGCATGTTATCAAGTCTAAGGAATCACGCGAGACTAGGCCCTCGGCCCTCGGCCCGCGAGTGCTGAGCCACCTTTACGTGGCAAGTGGATGCTCGGCTCTTGCCCGAGCAAACAAGCCCCTCGTGCGAACTAGTACCAGCCGTTTGACTGGCTGTGACCCCAGGCACCGCAGGGGGTTCCGTATTGACCGCTGATGTAGTTCAAGCCCCATGTGATTTGCGTTGCTGGGTTAGTCTTCCAGTCGGCTCCGGCGCTCGCCATCTTGCTACCAGGGAGCGCTTGCGGAATGCCAGCTGCGCCGGAGGAGGCGTTCAAAGCATTGACGCGCCAGCCAGACTCGCGGTTCCACAATGAGACGAGGCACGAGAATTGATCCGACCCCCACCCCCGATCTGTAACCATTTGCTGTGCGATGGCCTGGGCCGTACCGGGGCTTGGGGTAGGTGCGTCGGGCGCGCTGGACGACGACGACGATGAGGAAGACGACGAAGATTCCTGGGCGGCAGTCTTCGCGGCTGCCGCGGCAGCAGCGGCCGCCGCGGCTGCAGCCTGCGCCGCTGCTCTTTGGGCGGCGAGAACGGCCGGATCGGTGGCCTCGTAGGAGTCGCGCTGAGCGAGAATGGCGCCGGTACCGTACGTTTCGTAGTCTTGGCCGGCGGCCATCGGCTTCTGAACCGGGGGAGCGCTGGTGAGGCTCGAGGCGTTCGCGAGCGGGAGTGCGAGGGTGCCGGCGAGCCCGAAGGCGGCTACGACGGCTGCGGCTTGTACGACGCGGCGACGCACTGTTCCGTTCAGCAAACCCATCCGGTGATCCGTTTCTCTCTGCTGCACTTTCGGGTTGCAGCTACTCGATCGGCCTCAGGGACGTATTGACTGAACCCTGCGCCGTTACACAAACGTGACCATCCATTATGCAACACGAAGCTGAGAAAGCCAGCGGCGGGTCAGTTGGAGGTCGGTTCGCCGTGATATGTCAGAGTACCCAATTGCGCGCCATACTGCGAGCGGATGACCATTGTGGTGCCGTCGAGAACAGCGGATGACGCACCGCTCAACCACGTCACAACCCCCTCGCACGTGCGGGTGGTGATGGCGAGTTTCGAGAACGAGATCGACCCGTCTTCGGCGAACCGCCACGTGCTGGTGAAGTCGTTGCATCCATCGTTGCCCGTCACCGTGCCGTCGTTCGCCAGCGACAACTGCAGAAGGCGCTGGCGGCCGTTCTCCACGCCCGTCCAGAGCCCCACGGCCACCTGAGTGCCTTGCGGCACAGGGGTTTGGGTCGACGTGGGGTGGTGCAGCGTGACCAGCTCTTTTCCGTCGTGACCGACGAGGGTGAGATTCGTGCCGTCGTACCGCGCCGAGGCCGAGTCGATGAGGTAGAGAGGCAGCTGCGCGCCGTCGCAGTAGATACGGGTCTGCGGGCCAGAGGTGGTGGTGAGAACGCCGGCCGTGTCCATCGACCAGGTGCCGGTCGCGTTGTTGCAGCCGTCGGAGCCCTTCCAGGTTCCGTCGTGCTCGAACTGCAGATAGGGCTGGTCGGGCGAGTTGTACGAGTCGCTGACGATCCAGCGCCCGGCGAGAGTGGATGTCGACGCGGGAGTGTATTGCGGAGCATCCGGAGCCGGAGCAGCCGGAGCAGAACACGCCGTGACGGTCAGCGAGAGCACGACTGCGCAAAGCGCAGCCAGGGCGAGTGCTCGCAGGCTCGACACAGAACCCTCCCAATTCGCTTACCGGTACAGCTAAGGGTACTGAACCCAACCTGCGAGAGCGCTCGGCTTGACAGGCCGCGCTGGGGCGACTCCAACCCGTGGTGTATGGGTTCAGTGAAAGTAGCCGGTGAACGAGCCCCAGAGCAAGAGTGTCAGCTGCAGCACCGTGAGGGCGTAGGCGATGCAGAGCGCTGCGACCGAGAGGCGAACTCCGGATGCCCCGGTGTGCGCGATCTGCCGCAGCGACAGGTGGGCGAACAGTATGCCGAGCGGAGACGCGATGAAGGCGAACAAGAAGGCCACGCCCGAGAGGAACGTTGTTCCGACGTCGCCATCGCTCGCCGCGGCCGCGCGTTTGGCCTGCCGATAGCCGAGCATGGCGAGCGGAACGAGAATGGCGAGAGCGATGAGGTAGACCACGATTGTTGACGCAGTGGTGCTCACGGTGTGGGTGCGCCTCTCGGTGGGTGCGGGTGCTGGTGCGGATGCTGGTGTGGGCGGTGCGGCGGTGCGGGCGGCGCTGGGTCGTCGTGCGCGTCAGTGGCTCACTGGTGGCTCACCGGTGGCTCACCAGTGGCGCATCGGCCCAGCGGGTGTGCCTAGAGGTCGAGCGTGTCGCCGGGCGCGAGCGCGAAATACTCGCCGCCGCCCTGCTCGGTCGCCCATCGAATGCGATCGCCGCCCATTGCCTTGCCCGCCGCAGAGAGCACCATCTCGTGCGTCGCGAAGCTACGTTTGGGCGCCACTTCGAGCACGTAGTCGAGCACTTCGCCGATCTTCAGCCACGGTGCGCCAACCGGAACCGCGAGCACGTCAACATCGACACCTTCCGGAACGGTGAACGAGTCACCCGGGTAGTAGAGAACGTCGTTGATCAGAACACCCACGTTGTCGACCACCGGAATGCTCGAGTGAATCACGGCGTGCTTGCTGCCGAAGAACTTCAGCGTGAAGGGTTCGACGGTGAACTCATCGCCCTCTTTCACTACCGTGACGTCGAAGCCGTCAGCCGCGAGCTGCACGCCCTCTGGCGCGAAGATGGGGATGCCCGGGGCCTTCTCGAGCAGACGATTCAGCTGCTCGGGAGTCCAGTGGTCGGCATGCTCGTGGGTGACCACGACGGCGACCACGCTGCTCGGGTCGCTGAGCGAATCGGTGATGGGTGACGTGAACGAGCCCGGGTCGACGATGAGGGTCTTGGCCGACTCTTCGAGAACGAGGGTGGCATGCTCCAGCTTGGTGAGTCTCATGTCTCCAGCTTAGGTACTCGGCGGGGGTGTCGGGGGCGAGGGTGTAGGGGCGGTGGTGCGGGTCGCGGGAGCGGGTGGGATAGCGACGGCGCTAGTGCGGGTGGCGGGAGCAGGTGTGGGAGCGGCGGCGCTAGTGCGGGTGGCGGGAGCGGGTGTGGGGAGCGGTGGAGCTAGTGCGGGTGGCGGGTGGCGGGAGCGGGTGTGGGGAGCGGTGGAGCTAGTGCGGGTGGCGGGTGGCGGGAGCGGCGGCGGTGGTGCGGGTCGCGGGAGCAGGTGTGGGGAGCGGGTGGTGCGGGTGGCGCCCAGTGGTCGCTGTCATGTCGGCCGTGGTCGCGTGGTGAGCGTTGACGGCGCAGCCGGGGGTGATGCGCCATAATCGGGGAGTGCCCGAAACAACGCCGTCAGGCGCGCTGAGACTCGTCGTCGCCATTAACCCGTCGGCATCGTTCGGGCGCACCCACGGGGCCGGAACGCGGGTGGTCGAAGCGCTGCGCCACGACGGACACCACGTCGACGAACTGCAGGCCGTTGACTTCGCCACGCTGAAGGCCGAGGCGGGGGTGGCGCTCGCCGGGCATCCGGATGCCCTCATTGTGGTCGGAGGTGACGGAATGGTCAGCCTCGGGGTGAACCTGCTCGCCGAGACGCAGACGCCGCTCGGAATCGTTCCGACCGGCACGGGAAACGACTCCGCATTGGGTCTCGGTATTCCGTTCGAGTTCGACGCGGCCCTCGCGCATCTGCGGGCGGGGCTCACCGTGCTCTCGGCCTTGTCGGCTGCGGAGCCTCGACCGCTTGAGGAATCGGTCGGCGCGCTGGCGTCTCCGGCCGCGGGGGCCCCAGCCGGAGCGCCCGGCGTGCGCACCATCGACCTCGGGCGACTCAGCCACGCGGGCGGCGAGCTGTGGTTCGCGTCAGCGCTCTCGGCGGGGCTCGACGCGCTCATCAACGAGCGAGCCAATCAGATGCGCCGCCCGCGCGGCGCGAGCCGGTACACCATCGCCCTGCTAATCGAGTTGCTGCGTCTGCGCGCCCGCACCTACTCGCTCGTGGTCGACGGGGTCGCCCGGAAGGTCGACTCGGTGCTGCTGACGGTGGCGAACAACCGCTCCATCGGCGGCGGAATGCTCGTGGCCCCCGACGCCTCGCTCGACGACGGTGCGCTCGACCTGTTCATCGTGGCGCCCGTGTCGCGGCTGAAGTTCTTGCGCATCTTCCCGCGTGTGTTCAAGGGCACGCACTCGGGCCTCGACATCGTCGAGCTGACTCGGGTGCACACGGTCGAAGTGGATGCGCCCGACATCATCGCCTACGCCGACGGCGAGCGGGTCGGGCCCCTGCCGGTCACCGTCACCGTCGCGCCGGGTGCCCTGCGCGTGCTCGCCTGACCCGATCTGCCCAAGGGGCCCGGTTCGGCCCAGGTGTCGCGGCGCGCCCCGGTACGGTACGGCCCAGGTCTCGGCGCGGCCCGGCCCAGGTGTCCGGGCGCGGCCCGGCGCGGCACAGGCGTCCCGGTACGGCACAGGAGTCCCGGCGCGACCCGGGCTACTCAGCTGCAGAGTTGTGAGGCTCAGCCCATGGGCCACGCCGCTCGCACTTCGATCTTGCCGAAACGGGCCATGGGGTGCTTCGCGGCGATCTCGATCGCCTCGTCGAGGCCTGCGCAGTCGATAAGGTCGTAGCCCGCGATCCACTCCTTCGTCTCGGCGAAGGGGCCGTCGGTCACGCGTACTTCTCCGCCGCGCACGACCACGGTCTTGGCGTCGGCCGGAGGGCGGATGCGGTTGCCGCCTTCGTGAACGCCACGGGCATCCATTTCGGCTACCCATTCTTCGATGTTGTCTTCTGCGGCGTTGTATTCGGGTGCGCTGGGGTCTGTGCAGACGAAAAAGATGAATTGCATGATGTGTTCCTTCGTTGGGTTTATTTTGTTTCGCTAGAACGTGTGGGCGGCAGCAGTGCGATTGGAGTTCTTCAGACGCCCGTGGCGGCTTCCTGTGTGGTGTGGGGTGGTTCTTCTGGGGCAATAACGGTCGGTGGGGTGCCGCGGGCCTTGGCGAGTAACAGTGTTTGCTCACGCTCGTTCGAGGTGAGGGCGGCGGCCGCCTCGAACTCGAGCCGGGCATCCGGAGCACGCCCGAGCCGCGCGAGCAGGTCGCCGCGCACGGCGTGCAGAAGCGAGTACCCGGCCAGCGAATTCGCGTCGACGAGCCTGTCGACAATGACGAGCGCGCTCGCCGGGCCCGTGGCCATGCTCACCGCCACGGCACGATTGAGGTCGATGACGGGTGACGGGTTCAGCTGGCCGAGCGCTTCGTAGAGCAGCACGATCTGGGCCCAATCGGTGTCGTCGGCGGTGGGGGAGGTGGCGTGGCACTCGGCGATGGCTGCCTGAAGTGCATACGGGCCGCGACCACGACCGAGGGCGTCAGCTCGGGCGAGCGAGACTTCGCCGCGGGCGATGAGCGCGTGGTTCCAGAGCGATCGGTCTTGGTCGAACAGCAGCACGGGTTCGCCGTCTGGCGTGGTGCGGGCATCGAATCGCGATGACTGAAACTGCATCAGTGCCACGAGGGCGTGCACTTCGGGTTCGCGGGGCAGCAGGCCGGCGAGCAGCACGCCGAGGCGCATGGCTTCAGCCGCGACATCCACTCGACCCCAGGTGTCGCCTGAGGTTGCGACATAGCCTTCGTTGAAGATGAGGTACACGACCTCGAGCACCGCGCCGAGCCGCGCCTGAAACTCGCTGCGTTCGGGCACCTCGAACGGAACCTTCGCCACCCGCAAGACCCGTTTGGCTCGCACGATGCGCTGCTGCACGGTCGCTACCGGAACCAGCACTGCCCGCGCGATCTCGGCGCTGCTCAGGCCGCCGACCACGCGCAACGTGAGGCACACCTGGGCTTCGCGGGAGAGCACGGGGTGGCAGGCGACGAAGACGAGGCGCAGCACGTCGTCGTCGATCTCGTCGAGGTTCCAGGCGCTGCCGTCGCTAGTCATCTCACGGGCGTCGGGCGCGTTCTCGAGCTGCTGATCGGTCAGCAATCCGTGGCCCATCGACTCATAGCGCGTGTCGAGTCGTTGCTGCCGCCGCCACGCGTCGACCGCCTTACGCTTGCCCACCGTCGTGAGCCAGGCTGCGCCGTTGCTCGGGATGCCCGTGACAGGCCACTGCGCAAGAGCGTCGGTCAGGGCATCCTGAGCCAGGTCTTCGGCGAAACCGAGGTCACCCGTGAAGCGAGCGAGCGTCGCAACGATCTGCGCGGCCTCGGCCCGCCACACAGACTCGACGGCGTGCGCAACGCTCTGCGCGTTACCGTTTTCTGGTGCCATGACGCCGCCCTTTCGCATCGCACTAATGATCGCTCATCAAGACGTCGAACAGCACGACCCGATATCGACACGGTGCAGAAAAAAATTTTCGGTGCCCCTGTGGAGGAGAGGAGCCGTTCGCCGCCCGAGCCGGAACGAGCCCCATCCAGCCCTTCTGCGGGTCGCATCACGTGCCGTGCCGTGCCATGCCGTGCCCTGCCGTGCCGTGCCGTGCACGGCGATGGTGAGCCTCTTGCGCCGAATTGAGCCAGGTATAACGGGCTCAATTCGACGTACGAGGCTCACTCGCGCCGCCGGATGGCGGTCGGGCGCGCAGGCGCGGTGCTACTCGGGTGCCGCGATGCTACTCAGGTGCGGCGATGCCGCGGTGCTACTCGGGCGCGGCGATGCCGCGGTGCTGGTCGGGCGCGCAGGCGCAGTCTACTCGGGCGCGGCGATGCCGCGGTGCTGGTCGGGCGCGCAGGCGCGGTGCTACTCGGGTGCCGCGATGCCGCCCAAGAAGATCTGCACCTGGGCGCGCGCCACGATGCTCCACTCGGGCACGTTCGGCAGCTGCTGCGCAATCATGGCGCCGAACACAATGACGTCGTCGGGGGTGACGGATGCCCGCACCGACCCATCGGCGACCCCCCGCTCGAGCAGCCGCCCTACACGTAGCGCCACGTCGCCCCGGGCCCGCACCGCCTCGGGGTTCGTGGTTTCGGGAGCTCCATGCATCGGCAGCACCAGGTCTGATCTCGTGACGATGGTTCGCTCAAGAAAGAGTTCGATCGAACGGAGCCCCGAGGCATCCCGAGCCAGCACGTCGTCGAGCGACGAAAGAACGATGCTATAGGCCCGAAGCTGCAGCGCGTCGAGCAGCGCCTCGCGGTTCGGGTAGCGGCGGTAGAGCGTGCCGACGCCCACGTTGGCGTCGGCGGCGATGGTGGCCAGCGGAACGTTCTGGCCCTCACGAATCATCGCCGCAACGGCGGCCGTGAGCAGCCGATCGCGGTTCACGGCGGCGTCGCTGCGCAGCCGTCTGGAGGCGCGGCTCGGAGAGGCGCCCGCTGACGCCGCTGCCAGCGCCGGCAGCCTGGCGGCCTCGCGCTCGGGCGCCGGCTCGCGCGCGACCTCTGCCACCGACAGCGGCTCGGGCGCTGACGCTGCGGGCACGGGTTCCATTTGCTCAGCGTATGACAGCCCGCCGAACTTTCTCCCCATAACCGGAATAATTCGTCCGCACGCGAGTTGACTCAGATGCGGAACATCGCCTCCGCATCCACCAGCCATACCGTGCGCCTGTTTCAATGGCGAACGCTTCACGAAAGGCACCTCATGAACATCTCCATCATCGGCACCGGCCACGTCGCCACTACTCTCGCGGCTTCGTGGAGCAAGGCGGGTCACGCTATCACCCTCGGCTCGCGCGACCCGCAGAGCAAGGCCGGCCAGTTCGAGTACCCGGTCGCATCCCTCGCCGACGCGGTCGCCGCGTCAGACGTCATCGTGAACGCCACCCCCGGCGGCCAGAGCGTCGAGATCTTCACCTCCATCGGCGCCGACACTTTCGCGGGCAAAACCGTCATCGATGTGGCGAACGCAGCCTCCCCCAGCTTCGACCTCATCTACCCCGACTCGAGCCTCGGCCAGGTGCTGCAGGATGCCCTGCCCGCCGCCAAGGTCGTCAAAACCCTCAACACCGCCGCCATGACCGTGCTCGTCGACCCCTCGTCACTGTCGGGTGAAAGTTCAGTCTTCGTCTCGGGTGATGACGACGGGGCCAAAGATACCGTGCGCGGCCTGCTTGGCGACCTCGGCTGGGCATCTGACAGCATCGTCGACCTCGGCGGCATCGCAAGCGCACGGGGCGCCGAGTACTACTTCGTGCTCTTCTTCGCGCTCGTGCAGGCCGGTGGCCCGCAGTTCAATATCAAGGTGGTTCGCTAGCCAGCCCGCTCGCTATCGGCGGCCGGTGCGACCCGAGGTGGCCGCACCGGCCCGTCACGTCGGGCATGCCGCCCCCAAGCGGTCTCCGCTCCTCTGAGTCGGTGACGCCCGTCAGGTGAGCAAGATCGTTGCTTCACGGGCTGCTGTCAGCACCTCATCGTCTGTCGCGGCGGTGCCTTGGGCGGCGAAGAGGGCAGCACTAACGGTGTCGAACGCCATTTGTGCCCGAAGCCTGGAGGCCATCGGGGCTTCGCCTGGAAGTACGCGATTAACGACGGCGTCGAACCAGGCCCGGCGATCAGTGCCGTCTTCGGCGAGCTTCTGCATGATCGCCCGGTTGGCGTGCGCGAAGCGCATGCCCTGCACGCGTTCTATGCCGGTGGACTCCACCCACCTCAACGCGGTGCGGCGAAGAAGGTCCGGCCCGGCAGGTTGTTCCTCGACCCAGCTGAGGAGTGCGTCGATCTCATCCCGGCGACCCTCCAGGAGGGCTCGGATGATCGCCTCCTTGCTGGAGAAGTGGTAATAAAGCGAGGACTTTCTGATGCCAAGCGCTTCGGCGATGTCGCGAACGGAGGTGCCCTCGAAGCCACGTTCGGTGAACAGCTCCAACGACACCTGAAGAATCTCCGATCTCGTTTCGCGGCCTGGCCGTCTCGTCATCTTGTCTTCCATGTCACCATTCTAGTTGACTAACGGTCGGTCGGTCGGTATGGTCGAGTTTGCCGAACGATCGTTCGGCAAACTCGAGATAATGGAGAAAATCTTGACGAATATTGCGAATCCTTCCATCGCTATCGTCGGGGCGGGCCCCGGTGGGCTCGTGGCTGCGCGCGTGCTTCAGCTCGGCGGGGTAGACGTGACCGTCTATGACGCCGATGCATCGCTCGAATCCCGAGACCAGGGCGGAACCCTTGACCTGCATGCGGATTCGGGCCAGATTGCTGTGGAGGACGCCCAGCTCGCGGAGGAGTTCGCCGCCTTGGCGCGGCCAGAGGGTCAGGCGCATCGCTTGCTCGACCCTCAGGGCGCGGTCTTGATGGAGCAAACTCCTGCCCTCGATGAGACCGCCGCGCCGGAGATAGACAGGGCACAGCTACGCCGAATGCTCGCCGAGTCGCTGATACCGAACACGATCCGCTGGGGTCGCCGACTGGCGAGTGTGAATGATGCGACCCTCACCTTCGAGGACGGCCGCGTCGAAACGGCCGACCTGGTGATCGGAGCTGACGGCGCGTGGTCCCGTGTTCGGGCGGTGCTGACAGATGCCGTTCCGATATACACCGGTGTCACCTTCGTTGAAGCACTTTTCACCAATGTCACCGAGAGTCACCCCGACATCGCGGCCCTCGTCGGTGACGGTCATATGTGGGCCAACGGCGACGGGAAGACGCTCGTGCTCCAACGAAACAGCGGCGACGTCGTTCGGGGGTACATCTCATTTCGCGTCGAGCTCGACTGGCTCGCGGAAGCCGGCCTTGGAGCCGCAGATGGTCGAGGCGGTGTACTCGACTCCAACGGCACGAGTGCTACACACACCGAACGAGTAAGGGCCGTCCTGAGAGACCGCTTCGCCGAGTTCTCACCGGAACTGCTTCGCGTGATCGACGACACCGAAGGAACCCTCCCGAGCCGGCCGATCTTCGCATTGCCGACCCCGACCACATGGGCGCACCGCCCTGGCATTACCTTGGTCGGTGACGCAGCCCACGTGATGTCGCCGTTTGGTGGAAACGGCGTCAACCTCGCCCTCCTCGACGGTGCCGAAATCGCTCGGAGTATTGTCAACGCTGTCCGCACGGGAACTGCAATCGGCGACGTCGTGCGGGAGTATGAAGAACGCATGGTGTCGCGCGGGGCCACACTGGGCAAAGCAGCGAACGATGCTATCGCCGAGCACTACGCGATCGGCGGTCCCGACCTCGATAGCATTCCGAATTTCGATGAAGCAGCAGATCAGTGGCGCGCTAACGCAGCCGAATATCGCGCGAGTCGGAACTGAATCGACGTGAGCCTCGGCCGGTTCGGTCGCGGAGGAGCTTGTGGGCACGGAGGTGCCATCCACAATGCCCACCATCAACATCACCAGCGTTTTCGTCGACGACCAGGCCAAGGCGCTCGCCTTCTACACCGACACCCCCGGATTCGTAACGAAGAACGATGTCGACCTCGGCGATTACCGCTGACTCACGGTGGTGTCGGCAGAGAATTCCGACGGCGTAGAGCTGCTGCCCGAACCCGACGCACACCCTGCCGCCGCCACCTTCAAGGCAGCGCTCAAGACCGACAGCGTCGCCTTCACCTCGTTCGAGGTGCCTGACGTCGCCGCGAGCTACACAGACTCGCGCGCGAAAGGGTGTCACGTTCATCCAGTCGCCCACCACAATGGGCCCGGTAGCCATGGCCGTGTTCGACGACACCTGCGGCAACCTCATCGCGTTGACAGGCGCCCCGCTCGCCAAGTGACCGAGCTCGGCACCCGCGTGCTCGCGACCGTGCCCGTGCCCGACCCCGCGATCGCGATCGCGCTTACGGCGTGACGATCATGTCGAACAGCGACGACACCCCCGTGTCGGTGTTCGTGATGGTGACCGTCGATGCGCCGGCTGCGAGCGGCTGGATGCCCGGATTGAACGTGGCCGAACCGTCGACCTTGCCGGGCACGAACTTTCCGATGGTCGGCTCGCCCACCGTTGCTGTGAATGACGTGACGGGAGTCGTTCCGGCGCTGATCACGATGACGTTATTGAGCCCCACGGTCACGACCTGACCGCTGATCTCGGTGGGGTCGATGATGATCGGGGCGATCACGCTTGTACCTCCTGCGCCTGGCGCGCCGGTGGTGATGCCGGTTCCGGTGCTGTTCGTGGTGCCGCCATTGTTCGTGGGGGTCGTGCTCGCGGCGGTCGTTGCCGGCGCCCCGCAGTCACTGCCCGTGCGCCCGGTGGCGCAGCTGTCGTTCGAGGCGCATCCGGTGAACGCCGTCACAGCGAGCATCCCGATCGCAAGCCCCACGCTGATTTTGGCGAAACGGATGCCCATGCCTCTGCCCCTCACACAATCACCTTCGACGATGCCCACCGCTCCAATTGGCGCAGCTCCTTGAAGGTATGGCATACTCGTTAAGTTGTCTAATCGGCCCCATCGTTTAGCGGCCTAGGACATCGCCCTCTCACGGCGGTAACACCGGTTCGAATCCGGTTGGGGTCACACTGTATTAGCTGACGAGGCCCGGTTCCCTTTCTGAGGGAAACCGGGCACTTTCATTTTTCGGGCCTCTCGCACCCGACAGCCGAGGCGGATACCGAATTCGGGCCTCTCGTACCGATCCACGGTAGTTTTACTGTCATGGCACACACTCGTACCCCCGTCGAAGCGCGGCGTGATGCAAGCGCCCGGCGAAACGGATTGTCCGCCCGACGCGAGGTTCTTCTCGATCAACTCGAGGAGATCTTCCTCGAGCAGGGCTTCAGCTCTCTCACCATCGACGACCTGTGCCGGCGATTGCGTTGTTCGAAGACAACGCTGTACTCGGTCGCTGACTCGCGCGAGCAGATCATCCAGGCGGCAACGCGACACTTTTTCGCAAAGACAACGGCGACCGTAGAGCGCGAAGTGGCAGACGAGCCGGATCCGGGCCGCCGCATCATCCGGTACCTCAACGGGGTCGGCACGGCGATGCAGCGAAATTCGGTGGAGTTCTACGTCGACATGGTCAGTTACGAGCCCACCGAGGCGATCTATCGCCTCAATTCCGAGGCCGCTGCAAGGCGCGTCAGGGGTTTTATCGAGGAGGGGGTCACGTCTGGGCATTTCCGTCGATCAGATGCAGCTTTAGCCGGCCAGGCGGCTGCCCTCTTGATCGAGGGAATGCAATCGGGCGAGCTTCTCCAGCAGACTGGGCTCAGCGCCGGCGAAGCCTATTACGAGCTCGGAGAACTTCTCGTCAACGGTCTTTCGGTCAGGAAGTGACGTCGCCGTTCATCTGAGTGACGACCCGATAGAGATGCCTCCGTCGATATCGAGAACGACCCCTGTGATGTATGAGGCTGCCTCGGAGGCCAAGAACGCCGCTCCTTCTGCGATGTTGGAAGGATCACCTGCACGTTTCATCGGCACTTTGCCGACCAGCAGGGTACGGGCTTCGGCATTCATCGATTCCAGCATGGGTGTGCTGATCAGCCCTGGCGCAATCGCATTGGCCGTGATTCCGTAGCGGGCGCCTTCGAGCGCCAACCCTCGTGTGAGCCCGACCACCCCTGCCTTCGCTGCTACGTAGTTCACTTGCCCGAAGTTGCCGCGCCACGACATCGATGAGAACGAGATGATTCGCCCATACCGTTGGTTGCGCATGTGGGGGAAAACCGCGCGAGAGCAGAGAAACGCGCCGGTGAGGCTGACGTCGACGACTGCAGCCCAATCCTCGTCGGAGATGTTCTCGATTCGGTTATCGCGAATGATTCCTGCATTGTTGATGAGCACGTCTATCGTGCCGTGACGGTCACGAGACGCCGCGACCCAATCAGTGACGTGAGTCGAGTCCGTGACATCCATTCTGGTCGCAGTAACGTCGACGCCGTACGACTCGTGAATGTGCCGTGCCGCGTCAGTGATCGCGTCTTCGCTGAGATCCCCTATCGCCAGGCTTGCGCCTTCGAAGGCGAATCGTTCTGCCATCGCTAATCCCAGCCCTTGCGCCGCCCCGGTGATGAGCACTGTGCGCCCGACGTAGCGCCCGGTCGTCGCTTCGCGAGTTTCAGTCATGGTCAATTTCCCTCGAATTCTGCGTGGTTCGTGTGCTGAGAAATGCGCGAAGCGCTGACGGTACATCGTGCTCGACCCAGTTGTCACCGAAGGCTTCGAGTTCACGGCGGAGGCCCTCACTCGCGCGCCGGTCTTCGAGTGAGAGAAGAAGGCGTTTCATGTTTTGTTGGGCGGCCTGGTCGTGGGCGGCAAGGCGGAGAGCCAAACGTTGTGCTCTGCTTCGCAGTTCATTGATGGGCACGACGTCTCGGATCCATCCGATCGCGGTGAACTCTTCGGCCTGCTGCAATTCGCCACTGAGGTGCATCCAGCGTGCATTGGCCTTGCCGATCGCGCGCTCGAGCCGCACACTCGAGCCCGCACCCGGGAGGAGCCGGTTATTCAGGTGTGCGTCACCGATGAGGGTTCCGTGCGCGGCGATGACGGCGTCGCATACCAGAGCAAGCTCCAGACCCCCGGCGACCGCATGACCCTGGATAGCTGCGATCCAGGGCTTTGTACTGGCTTCAATTCGGGCGAAGCACTCTGAGACACGTTCGAGAAACGGCAGGATGCCCTCGCTTTCGTCCATGGCGAGAAAATGGCGGAAGTCGCCACCCGCGCTGAAGCTCTTTCCTTCTCCGGCCACAACGATGACGGAGGTAGCCGAATCTTGCTCGGCGTCGCGCGCGTGGCTACTGAGCAGACCGATCATGTCGTCGTTCATCGCGTTGCGATGCTCGGGGCGGTTGAGAATGAGCCATCTAACGGAGCCGTGTTGCTCGACGAGCACCGAGGGCGCTGTCACTCCGAAGTCTCCGCCTCAAGCTCTTCCCGCCGCTGTTGACGAAGAACTGCTCTTTGAATCTTCCCGCTCGGTGTCTTGGGCAACTCGGGCACGAAGTGGATTCGGCGAGGGTAGGCGTGAGCGGCGTAGTTCTGTTTGACGAAGACCTGAATGTCGGTGGCGAGTTGGTCGGATGGCACCTCGTCGGGACGCAGCACGATGTAGGCCTCGAGCACTTCGCCGCGTTCTTTGTCTGGTGCGGCAATGGCTGCGCTTTCAGCTATTGACGGGTGCTTGCTCAGTACAGATTCGATCTCGAACGGACCGATGCGATAACCGGCCATGATGATGACGTCGTCATCGCGAGCGGAGAATCGGAAGGCGCCTGACTCGTCTTGCGATCCCAGATCACCGAGTATGTAATATCGCCCGTCTGCCGAGAAGCGCGAGGCCGACTTTGTGGGGTCTTGGTAGTTCGTGAAGGTCATCGCAGGACTGTTGTGAGTGTCGATTGCGACCCGGCCGATCTCGCCGGCACTCAACACCTCTTCTTTTTCTTCGGCCAATATGGTGGCTGACCAACCCGGCAGAGGGTATCCCATCGAGCCAGGCACAACGGGCTTCGCGAGGTCAGGATGATGTGGGTTAGAGAAAATCATGCCGACCTCGGTTTGGCCGAAATCGTCGTAAACCAACTGGCCGAGCTCACTGAGAGCCCAGACATTCACCTCGGGCGTGAGTGGCTCTCCACAACTGGATAGCTTCGTCAGCGTGGTGGTGCCGGAGAGGTGGGGATACGCGCTGCGGATGGCACGGTACACCGTGGGAGCGGCGCTGAAGTTCGTGACCTTCGCATCGGTGATCAGCGACCATGCACGGTGCGGCTCGAAATTGCCGGTCTGTAGTACGGTGCCGGTGCCCGCGGCGAGTGGAGCGATGACTGCCGAATAGAGGCCGTACGCCCACCCGGGATCTGCGGCGCACCAATAGGTATCGTCGGCTGTGACTCCAAGGCCGTATTCGAGGTAACTCTGCCAACCCGCAGCGTGACGGAGGGGGTGAATGACCCCCTTGGGTTGCCCCGTCGTTCCCGAGGTGAAGATGTGCACGAATTCGCCGTCTGGTCCTTGAACGTACGAGGGCGAATCTTCATCGGGAGACGCTCCGTCGATGAGTTCGGTGTACGAGATGTCGGTGTCGATGGTCTCGGCCGACTCTCCGACGACGACCACGCGCCAAGGGTTCGAATTCGAAACCGGTAGTTTGCCGCGCTGGGCCTGATCGGTGAAGACGAGGGCTGCATCTGCGGTGCGAAGCCGGAAATCTATTGCGGGAGTCGCGAACGCAGTGAAGAGCGGCAGGTAAACGGCACCAATACGCCATGTCGCGACCATGATCGTGATCAGCTCTGGCCCTTTACCGAGCAGCGTCGCCACCCGCGAACCTGGCTTGATGCCGAGTTGGCGCATGGCGTTGGCGAGCTCAATGGATTGGCGTCTCAGTTCGCCGTATGTCACACGAACGATGGAGTCGCCATCGGCAATCGTGTAAGCGGTAGTTGCGGGGTCGTGCCGATCGCACAGGATATCGGCGGCCGTGGCGCCAGAATCCCGGTAAGCGCCCGCGATTTGTTCATAGAACTCGTGGCCTTGCATAAATCATCCTTGATCTAGAGGTACGGAAGTACGAAAGCAGATACTTGCGTACTCATCTTGATTCTCGTACTGTAGCAGAGAGGCGGTGCATTCAGTACCGTCGATAGTAAGTCCGTATCAATTTATGCATCGTCAAGGGAGACACATGCACCAGGTAGAGATCGAATTCGACGTTGATGTGCCTCTGCGAGATGGAACCATTCTGCGCGCAGACGTCTACCGGCCAGCTGATGGGAACGATCATCCGGTGCTCGTTCAACGAACACCGTACGGAAAGAATTACTTTTACGATTCGCAGTTCGACGTGCGAGTGGCGGCGAGGCGTGGCTACATTGTCGTCATTCAAGACACCCGTGGTCGGTTCGCATCGGAAGGGGAGTGGTTGCCCTGGGCCTTTGAACGCGAAGACGGGTACGACACGATCGAGTGGGCCGCGCAGCTGCCGGGCAGCAACGGCAAAGTCGGCATGTTCGGCGTGAGCTACATGGGGAGCACTCAGTGGAATGCGGCTGTTTCGCAGCCCCCGCATCTCGTCACGATAGTGCCGGGGGTCACCTGGAGTGACCCTGAGAATGGTCTCACGTTCAGAAGCGGCGCGATTGAGCTCGGTATGAATACCTGGTGGGGGCTGGGGCAAGCTTTCGCCCAGTACCCCAAGGTCGGTCTGCCGATCGAGCAACTCATGACGAAGTTCTCTTCGACCATCGGCGACATCGATGACTTAGCGGAGCGGGTTTACTGGGAGCTTCCCGCCGGGCACCACCCTGCCATCGAAAGAGCGGGGCAACCAGACATCGGTGTCGCTCGTGCCTTGGATGACTCGGCAGCGAGTGACGAGTCGCGGATTGCGAACAGGTACAGCGATATCGAGGTACCGAGCATGATCTTTGCGGGATGGAACGATGTGTTTCAGCAGGGCTCGCTCGACAACTACATCGGAATGAGGGCGCGGGGCCTGACGACCCGATTGATCGTAGGTCCATGGGCGCATACGACATTAGGGAACTCGACACCTCAGGTCGGCGACGTCAATTTTGGATTGTCGTCGTTGGCTCCGGCCGGTTCGCCGCTGACAGATATGCATCTCGCCTGGTACGACCATTGGCTGAAAGGCGAGCCCGCTACGCAGGCGCATGAATCAGGGGTGCTGATCTTCGTCATGGGCGATAATCAGTGGCGTCACGAATCGGACTGGCCGCTCGCACGCGCCGAGGCGACGCCTCTCTTCTTGACGGGATCATCGGGCTTGAGCTGGCAACCCGTCACAGAGGAGACCACGCCATCTGCCTACAGCTATGACCCGCTGAATCCCGTGCTTACGCGAGGGGGCAACACCCTTACGTCGAGCGAGTTCCCTTTCGGGCCTGTCGATCAGGCTGCTACCGAGGCGCGCGACGATGTGCTCGTCTTCACCTCTGAACCGCTCGATGCCGACGTGGAAGTCACCGGACGCGTCGCTGCCACACTGTATGTGGCGACCGATGGCCCCTCGACGGACTGGGTTGTGCGGCTGTGCGATGTCGACCGAAACGGTATCTCGCTGAACGTCGTGGATGGCATTCTTCGAACCGCGGCAGAGCCGAACGAAGTCGCCGAAGTGAACATCGACCTCTGGTCTACGTCATTCGTATTCAAACAGGGCCACCGCCTCCGAGTGCAGGTCACTTCCAGCAACTTTCCGCGCTGGGATCGGAACACCAATACCTCAGAAGGCGAGGCGAGAGACGCTACCGACTTCCGGGTCGCGGCCCAGAAAATCTTCCACGACGCGACGCATCCATCACACCTTCTGCTGCCCGTGGTGCCCCGTGAGGTCGATGGTCAGGTTTGAGCGGGTGGGCGTGCCTCGAAAACTTTTCGTCGAGGCACCCGACCGGCACCTCTGACGTGCTAGGCGCGATTCACGCCTGTGAACCCTTGCCCGCGGTCGCGCGCGGGTCTAATGTGCGGTCATGACCGATCCTGATTCACAACCCACCATTGCCGACATCGAGCTTCCCGAGACAGGCGAAGCGACCTTCTGGCGCGACGGCGTGCAGCACACTTTGCGCGCCGACGGCACCGAAGACGACGAACCGACCTGGACGTTGCACGCCGAAGAGGAGCTCATCGCTCACATCAGCCGCCGCGAGGGCAAATGGGTCGGCAACAACGCCACGCCCTCCCGCCAGGTCGAATCCGACTCCGACTGGCGTCAAGTCGTCATCGACGTCTCGTAAGCGCGCCTGTTCTGTACGTCAATTCGAAAGAAGCACTGATGAAGATCGAACCGCTCGTCAAGCTCGTGAACGAGGCTTTAGCTGCCCAGGGCGGCGGTCCGTTCATCCAGGGGCCGTTTGTCGAGGCCGACACCGACCGCGATGCGAACGAAAGCGTCGTGACGGGCAAAATGCACAAACGAGACCTCAGCCTGCTGTTTCACGTGAATAGTGGCAAGACCGAAAACGCCTATACCGTCAGTTTGCGAGACGACGCCACGGGCATCCACCTCGGTTCGGGAGAAGGCCAGTCGACCTTCGCCGACGCGATCTCGGCCTACCACTGGAACGCGGCGCTGACCGAGTTGAACGAACTCGCCTGAGGTGCCGACCTACTGCAACCATTCCCGCGCTGCGGTGACGAGCGCGGCAACGCCCCTCGCCAGCGTCGGCTGAATCGCGGGCGCGAACTTCGGCGAATGGTTCGACGGAATGTCGCTGTCGACAGTGCCCGCGCTCGCGGCCGCGAGGTAGGTCTCCGGATGCACGCCCCCGAGTATCCAGTACACGAGTGGCGCATTCGCGGCAGTCGCGAGCAGCCCCACGTCTTCGCTGCCAGAGACCTGCCCGGGGTCGAGCACGGCCTGCTCACCGAACGCCGACCGAAAAGCGCCCATCGTGCGCTCGGTGGCAACCGGATCGTTGACCGTCACCGGAAACGACTCGGCGAACTCGATCGCCGGCTCAGGCGCACCCGACGCCGCGGCTTCGCCACCCGCAATGCGCTCGATAGAACTGAGCAACCGCGCCCGCACCTCCTCGCTGTACGCACGAACGCTCAACCCGAGCTCGGCACTCTCCGGAATGATGTTGTTCTTCGTGCCCGAATTCAGCCGACCGACCGTCACGACGGCGACCTCCTGCGGCGCGACCTCTCGCGAGATGATCGTCTGCAGCCGGCCGACGATGGCCGCCGCCACCACGATGGGGTCGATCGTCGTCTCGGGCCGTGACCCATGGCCGCCGCGCCCGCGCACCGTGATGTCGAGGCTGTCGGCTGAAGCGAACGCGGCGCCGGAGTGAGCCCCGAGCATCCCCGCCGGTGCCGGCCCCACGTGTTGGCCGAGCACCACATCCGGCAGAGGAACCCTCTCGTACAGCCCGTCGTCGAGCATCGATTGAGCGCCATTGCCGACCTCCTCGGCCGGCTGAAAGAGGGCGACGATCGTGCCGCTCCACTCGGTTCGCGTGGCGGCCAGCTCATGGGCGGCGCCCACCAGGCAGGCCACATGTACGTCGTGCCCGCACGCGTGCATGACCCCCGGCACCGTGCTCGCGTACGCAAGGCCGGTGTCTTCGTCGACCGGCAACGCATCCATATCTGCGCGAAGCAGCACGGTCGGCCCGTCGCCGTTTCGCAGAACCCCGACCACCCCGGTGACCCCGATGTGCTCGATCACATCAAAGCCTGCAGTGCGCAGCTCCGTTGCTGCGATTGCAGCCGTTCGCGTCTCTTCGAACGATAGTTCAGGATGCTCGTGCAGGTCTCGGTACAGATCGTCGATGTTCATACACCCATCCTGCCTCCTCCGTTCACGTGCGTCACTACCAGAGGCGTCGGGGCACGAAGACACTCCGAAGGCCGCCGACACGCGCCGCCCTCAAGCCGTCCAGCCCCCGTCGATCGTCACGGTCGAACCCGTCATGAAGCTGGCCGCGTCGCTCGCGATCCACGCCACCAGCCCGCCGACATCCGCTGCCGTGCCGAAGCGCCCGAGCGCCGTGAGCCCAGCAAGAAACGCCCCCGATTCGCCGCCGGCCGGGTTGCCGTCTGTGTCGATGGGGCCCGGCTGCACGTTGTTCACCGTGATGCCGCGAGCGCCGAGGTCACGCGCCAGCCCCTGGGTGAAGCCCACCATCGCGGCCTTGCTCATGCCGTAGATCGTTCCGCCGGGGAAGGGAATGCTCTCGGCGTTGATGCTGCCGATCGTGATGATGCGCCCGCCGTCGGGCAGGTGCTTGATCGCCTCCTGCGTCGCGTAGATCGTGCCGCGGATGTTGAGGTCGATCGTGTGCTCGATGTGCTCATCGGGAGTGTCGGCGAACGACTCGAACCAGCCGCCGCCGGCGTTGTTCACCAGAATGTCGAGGGAGCCGAGCGCGATCACGGCATCCTTCACACCCTGCCTAGCCGCATCGGCATCACCATTGTTTGCGCGAATCGCCAGAGCCTCGCCGCCCGCCTCGCGAATCTCTCGCACCACGTCTTCGGCGCGCTCAGACGACGACCAGTAGGTGATGGCGACTTTTGCGCCTTGGCGGGCGAGCTCGCGGGCGATGCCGGCCCCGATTCCGCGGGAGGCGCCTGTGACGAGGGCGGTCTTGCCGGCGAGGGGGAGTGAAAGGGATGTGGTCATGATGTTCCTCCGATTGTGTTCTCTTGAGTACATAAATGCGGAAGGAGGCACCCGCATTCCCGAATCGACTAAAATTGTTCAGATCGGTACAGAATGGCTGGCGGTGGCGCGTCAGGCCCGAAGACAAGGAGGTAGAGCATGGCAGAACGAGGGCGCCCGCGCGGCTTCGATCTCGACGACGCACTGGATGCCGCGATCGACGTGTTCTGGCGCCAGGGCTATGAGGGCACCACTCTCGACGACCTGACCCGATCGATGGGTATCAACCGGCCGAGCCTCTACGCCGCCTTCGGCAACAAAGAGCAGACCTTCAAGCTCGCCGTCGGCCGCTACGCCCGGGTCGACATGGCCTACGTCGACGAAGCCCTCGACCAGCCCACAGCGCGCACCGTCGCCGAGCACTACCTCCAGAGCAATGTGCTCGCGATCACCGACCCCGCCAAACCGCCCGGCTGCCTCTCGATTCAAGGCGGCCTTGCCGGAGCGACCACCGATCAGCGCGTCGTCGACTTTCTCGCGTCGAGTCGTGCCGCCGGCGAGGCCCGTTTCGCCGGCCGCTTCGCCAGAGCCATCGACGAGGGCGACCTCGGCCGCGACGAAGACCCCGTCGACCTCGCCAAATACCTCAACACCGTCTCGAGCGGCTTGGCCGTGCAGGCTGCCGGGGGAGCATCCCGAGTCGCCCTGTTGCGCGTGGCTGAACGGGCACTTCGCGCGTTTCCCGCCTGAACTCGTGCGGCCGATGCCTCTCTCGGTCTCCGGATGCTCTGCTCCCGCATCACGAAGCGCCGCCCGCATGAGCCTTCGCTGGCGGTTTAGGCCCCAGCGGCGTGTTCGAGCACTTGCGCCATCCGTTACTCTGTGGTAACCATTACTCATGAGTAACCAATCACAGGCCCGTGTCTTCGACGCCCTCGGCGAACCCGCGCGCCGGCGCATCCTCGAGGTTCTCGCTGGCGGGCCACAGCCCGTCGGGGCGATAGCCGAGCACGTACCCGTTGGCCGATCGGCGGTGAGTAGACAGCTGCGGGTGCTCAGCGAGGCGGGGCTGGTTCAGCACACCTCCCGCGGAACCCGCAACCTCTACGCGCTCGCCCCCGATGGGTTCGCGCCTGCTCAGCAGTGGCTGGTCGCCACCTGGGATCACGTGCTCTCGGAGTACGCCCGCGCGGTCGCGCTGCGAATCGAAGAGGAGTCAGCGAAATGAGCGACCTCGCACCCGTTCGGCGTGAAGTCATGGTGCCGGGGTCTCCTGCAATCGCGTTCGACGTCTTTACGCGGCAGATCGGCGGCTGGTGGCCCATCCCTGCGATCAGTGTCTTTCACAACAGCACTGTAGCTTTCGTCGATGATCGCATCGTGGAGCACTCGGCGACCGGCGAAGAGACGGTGTGGGGAACCGTAACCGAATGGCTCCCGCCGCATTCGCTCTCGTTCACCTGGCACCCCGGCAAAGACGAGTCGCAGGCCAGCCGCATCACCGTGACCTTCGCTGAATCAGACCAGGGAACGCTTGTCACGCTCATCCATGACGGCTGGGAGTCGTTCGCCGACCCCGCCGTGGCTCGCGATGAGTACAACAACGGCTGGCAGATCGTTCTCGCCGGCTACGTGCAGTTGGCCTCTGCTCCGGATGCTGGCGCCTGAGTACTTCAGACCTGCACCCTGAGCACGCTCTCGTCGACGGTCTCCGGCCGAAACCCGTAGCCCACCATGCGCGCAGCGCGCGGGCGAACCAACGGCATCACCGTGCGGAGGAACGCGCGCTGGAGTGCCGTCGGAGGATTGCTCAGAGCGTGCATGCCACTGCCGGCGCCGATCAAGCGGTGCACTGCGCGCTGGATGAGCTGCATCTTCGCCGTCGGGCGTTCGCGCCGCCGCTGCACCGCCCTTGCCGCGGCGTCGATAGCCTCGGCCGAAGCCTCACCCCGCAGAACGGGAACGAGCAGATTGGCGGTGGCACGGCATCCTGAACCGCGTAGTTGATGCCCACGCCGAAGATCGGAGACATCGCGTGGGCTGCGTCGCCGATACACAGAGCGCCCGGAACCGCCCAGGTCTTCAATCGGTTGATCTGTACGGTGAGAAGCTTGATCTGTTGCCAATCGTCAAGGCCGTTGATGACGCTCTTCAGTCGCGGCGACGCTCGAAGCACCCGCTCGCGAAAAGTGTCGAGTCCGCTTTCACGCAGCGATTCGAATGACCCCTTCGGGATGAGCAGCGCGCACTGCAGATAGTCCGGGCGGGGGATGGTGACCAGAAACGACGTGTCGCTGATGTAGCCGAGGGTGTCGGGCAGGTTCTCTGGCTTGTCGAGACGGAACCATGTCACATCGACGGGCACGCCGAACGTGCGCTCAGGGAGGCCCAACGCCTTTCGAACGGTAGAGTCTCGCCCGTCGGCGGCAACGGTGAGCTCGGCGTCGACCTGAAGAAGGCCGCTTTCGGTGCGAGCCGTGACCCCGACGACGCGCCCGTTGCGGCGCACCACATCGGTCACATCCGCCCTCATTCGCAGGTCGAAGTGCGGCGAGCGGGCGCCCTCGGCGGCGAGCAGATTCAGCAGGTCCCACTGCGGCATGAGCGTGATCGCCTGATTCGGCTCGGGCAGGGTCTTGAAGTCGATCGCGTGCAGCCGCACCTCGTTCAGCACCACGTCTAGCCGGGGCAGCGGCGTGTGCGCGACCTGGTCGAATGCCTCACGCAACCCGAGTTGATCGATCACGTTCAGAGTCGACGGATGCACGGTGTCACCCCGAAAATCGCGGAAGAAGTCTGTGTGCTTCTCAAGCACCACAACGTCGATGCCGGCTCGTGCCAGAAGCAGGCCCAGCATGACCCCGGCGGGGCCGCCCCCGGCGATGCACACGCGGGTGGTGATGACGGTCGGTTCGGTGGAAGCGTTCGTGGTCATGCCACGATCATCCCAACTCTCACGCCGTTCGTCACCTGGTTTCTGGCCGGCCTTGGGGTCTGCCAGAGCTCAGATCAGCTCCGCCTCGATACTCAAAACGGCGCCCAGTGACGTGTGGGCGTTGATGGCTAATACCAAACTTGATCTTCCGGGCGCCAACATCCCGTCTTGATTCTGCCGCCCAGTACTGGCTCAATGAGCTGGTTCATGCGCCCCGCTGATTCCTCCCACGTTCGAAACCCGGTGAGCGCGGGGATCGTCGATGCCAACCTGCCATAGCCGGCCCGAATCGCATCCGACACGGTTACTGAGGTGAATGGCGGTATCCGCCGATTCGCAGCCTCTGAGCGGATGGCGCGACCCAGATCTGCGGCATCGACGTGTTCGTGCGGCGCGAGAATCACGATGTCGGCAAGGTCTTTCGCGCGAGACGATCCTTGCCCGTCAGGACGTCGAACTTCACTTGCATGGCCTCAACGCTTGGTTGGTTGGTGCCTATGGCCCGGCGGGATCCGGCGTACGTGAATACGAGAAAGTCGCCAAGATCGACCGACGCACGCGTTCTCAGCATGGCAATCGCCGCGTCGAGCGTGTGCTCGCGCGCTTCGAGATCAATGTCTTTCGTGGCCCGGCCTGATGGCACTGATGCAAGAACTCGAGTGCCCCCTTTCAGAAGCAGGCGTTGGTCTTGCTCGCTGAACACCCTGCATAAAAATCGGTCGTAATATGCCTGGTCGATGTGCCGCTTCACGTCGACGTGGCCTTTGCCACCAGCGGCATTGCGTGCGGCCTGACTGATGGCATGGGCCATCGCGCGGCCGTTGATGAACTCACTCACCGGAAACCTGCGTTGGGCCCTGAACCGCATCGCGTAGCTGGCTCAGCAGTTCATCGCCTCGGCCGGCCGGATGCCCGTACCGTTGTGCCAGCGGAGCGAGCAGCTCGACGAGTCTTACCTCGTCGAGGTCGTGTAGTCGTGTCGCATCGCGGAGAGCATCCGCGGTCAGCGAGATATCGCCGTAGTCACGCAGTAGATCGGCGAGAGTGCGCTCGACTGTGGTGACTGGGAGCCCATCCCGGCTGGTGACGTCAGCCGAATCCAGCTCGCGCCCGCTGTAGGCAACTTCTTGCCGCTGCGTCTGTCGTCGCTCCCGCGCAAGCATCCGGTAAGGCAGAGGATCAATGTCGCCGATGCCGTGAACGAACGCGGCCGCGGCAGACCCCACAACGACATCGGGATCGAGCGCGCGCTCGTACGCGACCTTTGCTGGGTTAGTCGACAGCCACGCTGCGTGGAGGTCGTCGAGGGGCAGAGCAGGAGCGCTCGCTTGTCGGTACACCCCGTGGGCGAGCCGCTCGAGCCGCCCATCCCGTTCGCGATGCGCGAGATTCGATCGGCTGACTCCTCGATTGCGCGCCTGGGTTGCCGTGAGCATGCCCCATTGACCCGCTGACAGGCTCCCAAGCACAAGGTCAATCTCCGCGGCCTTCATGCTTGGAAAGTGTACGCTCCGTATCCTGTTCAAGCAATTGCCTCCGCCCTGACACTCTAGCTCGCGTTATCATGAGCAATAATCAGTATAGTTGACGACTGGCGACGATCGAACGAATTAGCCCGCCATCAACTGTTTCTTCCCGGAGGTACCCAATGGAACTGTTGATTCCGGTTAGCGGTGTAGAGCTTTGTGTCGCGCACTCAGGCGGTGTTGCCGCCCGGTGACCCGGCGACCCAAGGTTCGGCGACGTGCGCGAGCCACACCTCGTGCGGATTGAGCGAGCGGATGAGCCGCTGCCCCTCCGTGGCGGGCTCGTCTAACTCGCCGAACCACACTGCAGTGTCGCCGGCGATCACGACGGAACCATCGTCGGTCTCGACGACCACGATCTGCGAGCCGCGCGTGTGGCCGGGCGCCGGAAGCAGCCGAACCCCTGGCAGCGGTTCGAACTCACCGTCGACTTCGACATAGTACACCCCCGCAGCATCCACCCATTCGCGAATCGTGTAGTCGTCTTGCGTGCGCGCATCTTCCAACTCCTGGCGTTGCACGTAAATCGGCCTCCCGGCGAACAAGTGGTTGCCGCCGCAGTGGTCGAAGTGAAGATGGGTGTTGACGACCGCAGTGATGCTGTCGAGCTCGATGCTGCGCTCGGTCAGCGGCTCAAAGCGAGGGTCCATGTCGGCAACCGCGGGGTGTAAATCGGTCATTCCGGTATCGACGAGCACGCGCCCGCCCGGGTGATCGATGATGTGCACATAGACGGGCATCTGCTCTTTTCCGGCGAGCAGAGTGGCGACGCGCACCGGCGTCACGGTTACAGCACTTCGACGTGTCATAACGAGCAGGCTACGCCGAACGGGGCCCAGGAGCATCGCCGTTTCCCCCCGCGGTCTCATCGGCCGCCCCGTCAATCCTCGCGTATCCGTATCGCTCGAGATAGACCATCACAATCGCGGCCCCGATCAATGCCGCCCCAAGCGGAGGCAACACGCTCGCCGCCGCACTCAGAACTACTTCGACGGCAGCGTGAACGCCTTGACCTTCATCCGTCGCACCGCTGACGAACATCCAGTCGATCACCATCGGCGTTACTATCACCAGCAGCGACCCTCCCACGGCGATTGCGATGCCCCACCACAATACAAGCCTCGGCCTCAATAGTGTGTTCACTTCGTACCACCCGAATTCGAATCGATCGCGCGGCTCGCGCCCCGCCAGGCCGCAACGACCGACCCTGCGAGACTGAGCACGAAGAGCACAATGCACGGGATGCCGCCGACCACCGAGAACTGAGCGACGACGCAGGCGACCGCCGTGAGCACAGACCCGATCCACAAGGGTGCCGCAGCGGCTCGGTGACCAGCCGACCACCCAACTTCGCTGGCCAGAGTCGGCGGAATTCGGATGCCCACGAATCCGTTCCGCCTGATCCTGCCGCTCGCGGCCAACTGATTGACAACCGCCACTAGCAAGAGTGCGGCGGTCAGAATGTAGGCGACGATATTGGTTCCTGGCACGAAGTACATCGTTCGACACTATCGCTTAACTGATGATAGCTCGATTATCTCTGCTTGGCGGGCGGGGCTGGCGGAAGGTGGGAGAGGAACGTGGTTACTTGTTTCCGGCGTCATCGGAGACTGAGGCGCGTCGTGTGCGGATGAGAAACTCGTTGATTCGTGCGCGGTCTGCGTTTTCTGGGAGCACGCTCGCCGCGTCGTTGAAGAGGGTCGCTTGACGTTCGAATTCGGTGGTGATCTGCTCGATCGTCATTTCGGGTAGCTGATGAAAGAACCAGTCACGGTTTCGAACCTGAATGGTGAGCACCCCGGTGGTGTAGAGACCGTACCCCTGCTCGATGAGCCGGAACATGTGTCGGGCGTTTTTACGGACCCGGCCAGCTCCGCCTGCCGAAAATTTTTCGTAGTCGTTACCTTTCAGTTTCGTGAACTGGGCGTTAGCGTAACCGAGGTACGAGTCCCGAACGTACCGGGCAGACAGGAATGCGCTTCGGAGGCTCACGAGTTCATCACCGACCGGCGTCGACACTTCGAAGGTTGGTAGCCAAAGCAGTTCGTATGCGGTTGGGTTTGTTTTCAGGGCGAGGCGAACGTATTTGCCGAGCTCATGCATTTGAACATCGGATAGTTCATGCTCGACGACGGACTGCTCAGGTTGATCTAAGCCGAGGAGCTCGCTGCCCGTGAATTGGTAAACACCGAGCCGGTCTTGGTCGCTATTCGCGGTTGCGAGATCGTAGGCGGTCGAACCAACAATTCCTCCCAGGATGGGTGTGCGGGGGTACGCGAAGCCGTTCACGAAATGCTTTCTTCCTCTACTGTTACGCGCTCTCAAAAATGATTTCATAGTGCATGTGCGCGGCGGGCTAACTGCCGGCCGGTCATCGTTGGAGGTGGTTCTCCGCCCAGGTGATCGCACCATTTGCGTCTTCGAAATCGCCGTTGTCCTGGGCTTCGAGTGCTTTCGCGAGGACTGCCTTGAAGGCCGGCCCGGGCTTGAGGCCCAGCTGAATCAGATGATGGCCGGTCAGGAGGCCTTTCCTGGGGGTGTCGCCAACTTCCGTTGTCGTTGCGACTTCGAGCCAGGCGGCGGTGGGGCTGGGCTTCGAGCTGATTCCTCGGCCGCCGCAGTCGGCGTCAACGACCCGAGCCCAGTCGTAGATCGTCGGGCCTGTGCCGGTTGGGTTCAGCCGACGGAGGAGCCGTCGAACTTGCGACCTGCTGGGCCGGCCTATTCCGACGTGGTACATGTGCTCGCGAACGATTGGGATGATCTTGTTGATTAGTTGTGCGGGTGCTCCGATCCTGTGAAGGAACGATGTTGCGGGCACCGCTCCCGCGAACGCGTGACCCCTATTGGTGATCCTTCCATCATTCTCTGTGTGGCTGTGGGTGACTTTGCCGAAGTCGTGGACAAGAGCGCCGAGAACGGCGATTTCCCGGTCCTCGGCAGGTAGGTGCTCGAATTCGGCCTTGTGGGCGGCCTGTTCTGCTGCGAGTGCGGAGTGAACCCACACGTCACCTTCTGCATGCCAGTTAGGGTCCTGTTTCACTCCTCGGAGGGCGCCGAGTTCCGGAAAAAGGTCAACAGCGCCGGTGTCGTCGAGTGCTTGAAACGCTGCAACCCAGTGTGTGCCGGTGCGGGCAAGTTTCCGCCATTCACCCCAGATCCTCTCGACCGATATGACGTTGGGGGCAGGGAGCAGAGAAGCTGCAATTTTGCGGCAGAGCACGGCGGTTTCCGGCGCAACGCTGAATCCGAACCGTCCCGCGAATTGAACCGCGCGAAGCACCCGGAGGGGGTCGTCGGTGAATGCGTCTGAGGTGTGCCGGATTACCTTCTTTTCGAGGTCTGCTGTGCCGTTGAAAGGGTCGATGAGCTCGCCCGTGCTCGGGTCGTAACCGAGGGCGTTGATCGTGAAGTCTCGTCGGCTGAACGCGTCGACGATACTGAGGCTCGGACTGCGTGGAAAGGAAATGTCGAAGTCTTGCCCATCGACGCGGGACGCGAGAACACCGAAGAAGGCCCCACGTTCGTCGACGTGACCGATTGAGCGAAGTTCGGTGATAACACGAGCCTTGTCGGTGGTGTCGTGGATCTCAATGTCAATGTCCTTCGGTCGTAGGCCCAGGATCGCGTCACGGACCGCACCACCCACGATCAGAGGCCGCCCGCCAGCGGTGCGTATGGAGTTGAGGACGGCAGCCGCAGCAGGTGTCAGCGAAATGAGGTCCGGGCGGAAGGTGGGTGATTCAGCGATGGAGTCCTCATTTGGTCAGTGGGACAGGCTACATCCGATTGCCCGCATGGGGATAACGGATGCTCGTCGCGGGTAGTGCGCTGGGTACCTCGACCTGAAGAAAACAATAGTGAGGTATCTCATATGTAATTTTGAGGTCGATCGGCGCTTCGCGTAGCTCGGGAAAGACTTCTGTACTACAATATTGAAATGAGTTGAAGTGTCGATCAGGTGGACTCCGAGCGCAGCGAAACACGGAGTCAACCAGGCCGATGCCTTGAACGCGATTGAGCTCCACGTTTACTGGCTGAGGGCGTTCGATGAGCCGAGATTTGAGGGCGGGTTGCGGCCTGATTTGTGGATCGGGCCGAATCGAAGTCGCACGCAGCTGATCGAAGTGTTGGCAGAGGTGACGCCACCGGCCGACCTGTTGATTTTTCATGTCATGGAGGCCAGACGCAAATGTTAGACCTAGCAGAGGGGCATGTTGATGAGCACGACTGAGAACGAGAACAAGCGCGGCGAAAAACTCAGCGAGTGGGCTGAGACGCTCGACCACATTTCCTCCGACGCGATCGTCGTGCGTGGAAACGGCAAAGACTCCGGCCGAGCGCTCCTTGAAGCAGCTCTCGGTTCAGCCGAAGCTGTTGACAAAGCAATCGGTCGCCCGAATCTCAGCGGTGTCTCCGGTAGGGGAGAATCCCCTGTTCGCCAGGTACGCCTCCCGCGCGCCCTCGATCAAGCCCTCGTTGAGCGCGCAGCATCTGAACATCGCAAGCCCAGCGAAATCGTAAGGGAGGCACTCACCGCCTACCTCGGCAAAGCATCTTGACCGCCGACCAGGAGAGGAACGCGTGCTAGTTGTAGGCGCGGTTGTCACCTGCGCCGGGAAAGTTCTGTGCTGCCGCAGAGCCCCAGGCAAAGCCTCAGCTGGCCTGTGGGAGTTCCCTGGCGGCAAAGTCGAAGCCGACGAAACGCCTGAGCAAGCTCTGGCCCGCGAGATCCAAGAAGAACTGGGCGTCCCGATCCTGGTCGGCGACCTGGTCCTCCGAGCGACCACCTCGGTAAGCGGCCGCGAGTTTGATCTCTCCTGCTACTGGGCGACTCTCCAAAAGAACGCGCCAGCGGCGAGCACCGACCACGATGAGATGGTCTGGCTACCTATCGCCGACCTGATGTCGCTCGATTTGGCCAAACCAGACCTCCCCGCAGTCTCGCGTCTCATCGCTCAAGAGCTGGCAGAGACGTCGGACTGACGGACGTAAATCCATCTCCGTCCCTGACCCAAATGGTGGCGCCCGGAGTCGCACAGAGCTCGCAGTCTGCTCGTTTTAACCCACACTACCGAGGCGAATGGATGCCCAGATCCGAGTCGCTCGCAAGACGCTGTCGGGTCGTGTCAAACTCTGCGGTCTGACCTTCAGGCCGGTTCGACTAAAGCGAGCATTGATCAATTATTGCTAAACTCTAGTCATGCGAAATTCGTCAGCACAACCAGGCCTTCGACAGCGTACAATTTTACGTACAAGGAGGTTTGCCATGCGAACCATGTCTTACTCGGAGTCACGAGCGCACTACGCCGAAACGCTCTCGGCGGTTGTCGACGACCGTGAAGAGGTTGTCATCACCCGTGCAGGGCACGAGCCTGTCGTGATCGTCTCGCTCGCCGAGTACGAATCTCTCAAAGAAACTGCGTACCTCCTTCGCAATCCCGCGAACGCGCGTCGCCTTCTCGGCGCAATCGATCGACTTGAGAGTGGCCGGGGTACCGAACGGGATCTCATCGAGTGAAGTTCGTCTGGGACGAAGATGCGTGGGCAGACTACGAGTGGTGGCAGGTTCAAGATCGCAGGCTCGTCAAACGGATAAATACGCTTCTCCACGACATTTCCCGCAACGGAAACGAAGGCATCGGGAAGCCTGAGCCTCTGAAGCACGGGTTTCAGGGCTATTGGTCACGTCGTATTACGGATGAACATCGACTTGTGTATCGAGTCGAAGGCGACGAACTCCGAATTGCTGGATGCCGCTACCACTACGGTTCGTGACTGGGACTTCAAAGCCAAGAAAATGCGAGCACGCACCCGCCAATCACAAACCCGAAATGCGACCGTCTATCGTCAGGGGCTCGGGTCGAGGCTGATTGACGTGTGGTTGCCGCGGCGTCCACGAAATGCGCAGCCTCCGAACTCTTTGATGCGCTGGCCCGAGTGCAAACGAATCGACGGTCGCTGCCGATCCGGTGCCTAGGAGATGCTCGGTGATCAGGAGACGGGCGACTGGTCGCAATACTGAGTCGTCTAGGCCCATTGTGCGTATCGGCTCTAACGGATCCGTTGGGCGCGTGCCCCAAGAGGCGTCTCCAAGAGTGGAGGTTCCAAACAGCCCATCCACGAGTGCGCGTCGCGCAATCTCGTCGGCAGAAATGCCGCTCATCGACGCACGCATCGTTGGCGAGCTAGATTGATCGCCTCGAAGCTGGAGCTGTTCCTCATGGATGATCGTTGTCGTCGTGCGCGTCGACAATCCTTCGAACCGCACAGCACGCGCGTCTGTGAGGGACGCGAAAGCAATACTGCCAGCTCGCCCGTCGCGCATCCCCATTAGCTCGCTATGAATGGCGTTGCTGCGCACTGCGGCGCTGATCCCGATCGCATTCCCATCGTTTGTGATCTCATGCGCCCGAAAGATAGTTGGACCCACGCGTACCCAAGGGGAGAGTTCGTCAGCAGCAAGCTCGGTGAGTCGGCGACGAACTCGTCGCCGAAGATCATCCGAATCGCTCCAACCGCTCGTTGTGTAGAGATTTTGAGCACCCTGGATGAGGTCACGTTGGGACCCGTCCATCTGGCTCGAGTCTTGACTCGAAACGAACAGGCATAGACGAAGCCCTTGCCGTTCCGCTTCGAGAAATTCGGCATGCGTGGCTGAGTAACCGTCTTGCATCCGAACGCCATATCGGGCGCCGAACAAGCCCACGTAGACGTCGGAACTTCGGACGCCCGAAAGGTAAGCCTCCTCGGCGGATATGTCCTGGGCTCCGATGTCTTCGAACAATATTGGAATGGCTCCAACTGATTCGATTGCGTCGCGCACGGAAGCCCGTTCGTTGGGCATGTCGCGAATGAGACTAGATACAAACACGCGACGGCCGGCCGCCCAAGCGTGTAGCTGCGCTTCATCGACTGCAGGCGACGCGGAGCGTTGGTCGATCAACAAGGAGGTGGGCATGCCTCAAGTTGACCACAACAGCATTGTGCGGGGCCGCAACACGATGGGCAAGTTTCGATCTCACCGTCTAGACGGTGTCTGCGATAAGGCAACTGCCGTATGCCGATGGCCCTCTGTCAAAGAACATGCATCGCCACAATTTTCAGCTAGGCGAGCGGGATGCCAATATCGTTTTCGAGCGAGGCGATCTTCTCGAGTTCTTCCTGGCGTCGCAGCACCGCGTTCCGCGCCTTGCTTTCGAATTCGACGGCCCACTTGGAAACATCGGTGTTCGCCCATCCGGCCTTTTCGGAAATTGCTGATTTGAATCGGCTGAGTTCGGTCGAAATTGACTGTGCAGTGAGCGTTGTCTCGCTGATGTGCAGATTGACATGTGTCCGCGTAACGTCAACGTCGAAGGGGAAGCCGCTTAGCGAGAAAGTACTTGCCCTGCAGTCCAGCAGGATTTCGTCACCCGAAAATGGAACATGGATCGTCACCTTCTGCCCTGGAATTTGAATCAGTTCGCCGAAGTCTCGCCGTTCGACTACCGCTTCACTGACAGGCCCGCGCGTGATGCCCTCCCAATTGAAGGTGAGTGGCTCGACCCTGGCACTTTCAACTACTTCCGCTACCGCGACTTCGGGATGCTCACGTACCTTTTGAGGCTCAAGAGAATTCACCTTCGCTAGTTCGATCCGCTCATGGTTCTCAAGGGTGGCGCGCAGATCTCCGCGCGAAAACAGTCGGTCGCTCACTTGACGCTTCTCCAATGCTCAATGGCAGACATTGCCAACTTGGAATCACGATATCGAAGACCCACGACACTGAATCTGATGCTGAAGACGACGGGTTCATCGGCTATTGCTCGTGGGTCGTGAATCAGTCGCGTGCCAACATGAACGTTCGCCCGAGCGACACCGCCCAACCCTCATCGCCCCACCCGCAGAAACTTCGCAACCCCGCGCCGGAGGTGGAGCCGCTCGCTCTCCGCCCGCACCGACACCATCGCCGAGTCGCGCCCATCGTCAACCGGATACAACCGATGCACGCGCAGTTCCGCCGGGGCGGCCACATAGTCACCTTCAACCAGACTGTCGAGGACGTTAGGCGCCAGTTCCCCGTCACAAACAACATCCCACCACGGCACAGCCTGACCCTTCCTGTTCGGCGAAGTCAGCTCGCTCTCCACCACAAGACCGAGGCAAATGGATGCCCGCGGTCGCCTCGCACGCGTGACGCCGTCTCGTGGTGGCGAGGCCAGCCTCGGCCGGTCGAGGCGGATCGCCACCCGCTTACGGCTGCCGATTCGGATCGGTTCCGCTGACTTGCAGCCAAATGTCGTCACCCGGTTGGGCACACGCGTAGAGGGTGTATTGCTCGTACTCGTCGGCGTGTGCGTCGACCCATCGCTGTGCCTCGTGCACATCCCGAACTTCCGAGAGTTGCCATTCGAGGTACTGGTAGCCATAAGTGAAGGAATCGCCTTCAGCGGCGACCGGCCTGTTCCAAAACCGCGCCCGATATTCGGGGAAGGGTCGAATAGAAAGATGAGGGCCGGAGTCCTTCAGCTCATATTTCACTTTCACTCCAGGCACTCATCGTGTTCGTCCGGTCGAATTTGAATTATTCGTTCTGGTTGGCGACGATCGTCGTAACGACAGTCTCGCCACCGTCATCATTCGCAAACCCTGCCACAGAACAATCAATGTTTCGCGAGATGCTCGACGAATCGGTTCCGGCAACGCTAGGGCTGAACCCAGCAGGGAATGTCACCGAGATGTGACTGAGTCCCTGATACCGGCCATTCACGCATCCGACTGCCGCGTTTGCGCTGAGATAGTTTTGACCGCCATTCTGCGATCGGCCTGTCGACGTGGTCGCGCCATTTCGCTGCAAAGCTACGTTGACATTCAGTCCACCGACCGGGGCGCTACAGAGAACGTCGGCAGTGACGTTGACGGTACCGAAAACGTGCCCAGAATTATGCGGGTAGTTCGTCTTGATTGTGCAAGTAATGACCTGGCCGCCGGGCCCTGTTGATGCTTCGGCCGGCGCCGCGACGCCGACTACACAAATTGCTCCAGCGATCAATACAGTTGATGCAATTTTCAACAATTTTGTACCCCAATATCTCACCCCAGAGAACCGAGTCATGCTCGGATTCCCTCAGTATTGATCTCGGGCCTAGTCAAGTCAATAGGTGATAGAAAATCAGATATGCCGTAATCTCGATGCTGGGTCGCGAAAGGGGCTGCCGGTGCGGATTTGGGCATGTGGGAAACTACTTCTACCAAGATGCCTCAAACGAAAAGGCCCGCCGGTCTTGGGGAAGCTTGCACTCTAGCCCTGGCAGGGTTTGTTATCACCGACAATACCTCACGTCATCCGCCAAACGACCCGGCAATCGGATGCCCGAAAGCGCTTGCCGGTACGAATCGTCGCTCGCCCTTGGCTAAGCCGCATCGCGCAGCGAGGCGCATCAAAGCCACCATCCCGGGCCTTACCGCTCCACCCGCAGAAACTTCGCAACCCCGCGCCGCAGGTCGAGCCCCACGCTCTCCGCCCGCACTGACACCATCGCCGAGTCGCGCCCATCGTAAACCGGATACAACCGATGCACGCGCAGTTCCCCTCAACGACGACGAGGTCAAGTGGTCGGCCGACGATCTGACTGAGTAGTTCGCGCACGGCGACGATGTCGCCAGTCGACGTTTCGCCCAGAAGTGCCGAGCCGCGGTCAGGACGAGAGCAACGGCCTAATCCGATCTAGCTCAGCGTGATGTTGTGCGATCGCAACATCAAGATCGTACCGACTCTGCAAGTTCATCCAGAACTGGGTCGCACGTACCTAGCGCGCGAGATAGCCGCAAAGCAGTGTCAGGGCTTATAGCTCGTTTCCCGTGCACGATCTCATTGATTCGACGAGTCGTAACAAACATTCCCTTCGCCAACCTGAATTCGCTGATGCCAATCGGGTAGAGAAAATCCTCGAGCAAAATCTCCCCAGGATGAATGGGTTCGTGCGCGACATTCATGGTTTCCAATCTGGGCATACAGTCCAGGTCTAACAGTCAAAACATACTGAATAAGCCTCAGTATAATTGATGGAATCCCGCTCAAACTGTGGAACAGAAATAGAAAGTGCGCTACAGTAAATGTCACCAATCGTCTTCGCGGAGTCGTCGTTCAAACATTCGATCTCGGAGAGTGACCAACGCTACGCAATTTCTAATCCCGTCGTCGTACAGCTGGTGGAGTCTGATGTGGTGCTCATCATCGGCCATCCGCACGATCAGACCGAACGGTGGCTAGAGATCTTGGTCAGAGCGCTGCCGAACGGCGATAAGAAGGTATTCCACGCGATGGAACTCGGCTCCAAATTTCGACCGTTCTTGGGAGGTAGACAATGAGTTCAAAAAGCGATTCTCGCGAGAAGCAACTGTCAGATCCAGCCGTCGCGCTGAGTGATTGGCCCGAGCGGCCCAAGGGCGCTACCGGAGATGCTGCGAAAGAGCTGGGCCGCCTCCTTCTCGACGACGCAGTGCCCGCCTCCGAGATCATTGGCGCACTGCGCAGAGGAGCACCGTCTCTCGGAGCATCTGGAACGGTGTCTCCAACCCTTCGCTTCCGCGTGCCGGAGGAGAGCGTCGTCGAGCTGGATGCGCTATCGGTCAGGTTACGCCGAAATCAGAGTGATCTTCTTCGCGAAGCGCTGACGTTGCTTCTCGAAAGGCACGCCGAATTGGCGGGCATCTCTGCATCAACGACCAACCCACAAGAACCGATTCAAAACGATCCACTGCGTCTCCGCCCCGAAGAAGCCCGGGTATTGATCCAGCTTTCCGAGCGAATCGCGCCGAGCGCGTCTCATCCCCTTGCCTCCTGAGACAGGTTGCGCGTGCTAGTAGTTGGCGCAGTCATCGCGCACGCCGGACATGTTTTTTGCTGCCGCCGAGCCCCAGGCAAAGCCTCAGCTGGCCTGTGGGAGTTCCCCGGCGGCAAAGTCGAAGCCGACGAAACGCCTGAGCAGGCTCTGGCCCGTGAGATCCGAGAAGAACTGGGCGTCCCGATCCTGGTCGGCGACCTGGTCCTCCGCGCAACCACCCCGGTAGACGGGCGCGAGATTGATCTCGCCTGCTACTGGGCAACTCTCCAACAAGACGCGCCAGCGGCGAGCACCGACCACGATGACATGGTCTGGCTACCGATCGCCGAGCTGATGTCGCTCGATTGGGCCAAGCCAGACCTCACCGCAGTCTTGCGTCTCATCGCTCAAGAGCCGGCGGAGACGTCGGACTGACGGACGTAAATCCATCTCAGTCCCTGACCCAAACGGTGATGCCCAGACTCGCACAGAGTTCCACAAGATCAGGCGTCGGGATGCCCGGAAGTAGTATCGACGGGCGCACCCCGTTCATCACCTTCTGTGCGGTGTGCACGTAATCCAGCACCTGCCCGATCGCGTTCCGCACGTACCCGCGCGCCGACGACTTCTTGGCTTCGACGATCTCGCCGGACGTCTCGTTGTACAGGTCAGGCTCCATCACGGTATTGCCGACGGGCACACGCAAGCGCCGCACAGTGTCGCCGCGCGCCATGAGCCATGCTCCGGAATCGGCTTGGAGCTCGAACTCGATCCGAGAGTCGGTGCGCCCCAGCTCACTCAGCTCGAACGGTATGATTTCGTAGGAGTCGCTGGGTGGTCATAATCCGGTTTGAATCTCGCGGCGTCGCGATGCCGCCCTACCCCGCGCAGTTTGCGTATTTGCTGCCACGAGAGCGAGGTGAATGGATGCTCGAGCCAGGCCGCACGAACCACACCGTTCGGCGGGGTCCTCGTACATGTCAGGCGCCAAATACTTGAACCGTTCTAACACGGTCGGGTTGCTCTCGGTCAACGGACTGGCACAGTTCTCGCGCTAGTGAGCACACCGCGTAGGCGTCATGGTGAGCTGTCGCATCACGCTGGGCCAGCTGCGCTCAGAGAACTTGCTCGAGCATTACGTGCCCGTGGCCAGTCGGTGGCAACAATGCCCCGTCGCGGCGCCGACTCACAAATACCTAGTGAGCGTTCGCATGCCCGTCATTGGGAACTATTCGCTACTAAAGGGCAGCGACAAGTCGAGGTGCTCTTCGCTCAGCTTGCCGGCCTCCAGCAGCTCTAATGGTGACCGATCTTCTAGCTCGGCCTGCTTCGTCAACCACCAAGTAAGGGCAATCCAGGGAAACGCCTCGTCTTCGTTCACGTCTCTATTCCCAACGTACAGTCGTCGGTTTGCTTCCAGCACGATGCTCTTCGCATCTCCGGTTTCGGCGTCAAACTGAAACCGCGGAAAGTGCAATGTCTCCGTCGGAGAGAGTGCGAAAATGGCATGCTTTCGGCGGTAGTAGCCGAGGCGACTTCGTCGGTCCTTTGTAGGAAGTGACGACAATAGATCTCTTGCTTCAGAGGTGCCGACGGTATCGACAGACGCAAGGAGTTCAAGGCGGTTGGCGCGTTCCTCATCGCGTGAATAAGAAAGTTGCCACAGCCTTTCCCTATCCCAATGCGAAGGAAATCCCATCACAGAAAGTGGCTGATCGATCCGCCCTGCCCAAGACTTAATGAAAAGGGCCGTGTGGAGTCGCCAGTCGCTTTTCGGATGAGTGCGAGCAAGCAGGAACCCCAAGATCGAAAGAGTTCCGTAGAGATGTCTGCGCAACTCGTCAGCCCTCAGATGCGCAAGCTCTTCGATGGCGGGGGATTCCGCGATGATGACGTCGAAGTTGCGGTTCCATAGTCGTGAGTGGTGGGCGCAGGTGTTCCGGATATATCGGATGTGGTTGAGCCAGCTCGAGAATGTTGCGATGTCCCCGTCGGGAACGTGATCGAGAACATCGAATTGCGCCGCGATCGTGCGCCGATCCCGCTGCGTCAGACCGTCATAGAGACGGATTACTGTTCCAAATGACATGACCTCGGTTGCGGCCCATACCGGAAGTTCTTCGCCATATTTTGACCTGAAGTGGGCGACAAAGGCCTCCTGCGATCGATTCTCTTGTTTGTTGAGATCTCGAAGCCACTCTTCGTAGTGGGACTCGGTGAAGCTCACCGTGGTTCCATCAGGGGCATTCATGGCACTGCTACGTGGCTTTGTGAAATCGGCATCGAAGTTGGTTGGGTCGCGGTGCGCGAATGCCCCAATCTTTCCAAGCAGATGGCCAACCTTGAATCTGAAGGCGATTTCAAACATCTCGATCGCATCAAACAGCCTGATCCTAAGCTGGCGGTCGAACTCGTAAATATCGGCGACGGTGGTTAGGTTGGTGCCTGACTCGAATTCAGAAAGCCTTTTCGGTGGATCGGCAGGCGCAGACTCATCGAATTTTCGAAAAGGGTATGAGTAGCCAGACAGTCGGTAATAGCCGACCTTTTGAAGCAGATCTTCGGCCCACTTGTCATCGACGATAACCATCCCACGAGCGCGCATCAGCGCAACCTGCTCGGTAACAGATTTAAACGGCTTTGCGTAACTGCTTGTCATGGCGTCGATCGCGTAGTTAAAGAAAACTAGTCGCCCCTCTGTGAAGAGAAGACGACTAGTCGTATTGAAAAGAGGATAACACAACGGGTTGATGAGGTTTGGGACCCGGGGCTCAGGTGTCCCCGACCAGTAGGCTACAGCGCTCCCACCGAACAGATAGAGGATGCGCTGTAGCCTACTGGTCGGGGAGTCGGAAGTCAAGTTTCTCTCAACATCGTATCACGATTGATAGGTAGGGTCCAGACCGAATTTCTGCGAGAGGCTAGACAATGCCGACGCGCTCACCGCTTCACCCGCAGAAACTTCGCAACCCCATGCCGCAGGTCGAGTCCCACGCTCTCCGCCCGCACCGACACCATCGCCGAGTCGCGCCCATCGTCAACCGGATACAACCGGTGCACGCGCAGTTCTCCCTCAACGACGACATAGTCACCTTCAACCAGACTGTCGAGAACGTTAGACGCCAGCTCGCCGTCACAAACAACATCGCACCACGGCACAACTTGAGCCTTCCGCTGCCCCTTCTTACCCGGCGCAGTCTGCTCGTTCTCAACCACACGACCCAGGCGAATGGATGCCCGAGCCCAAGCCGCGCGCGCGACGATGTCTAGCAGCTATGCCTTGTGCTTGCCCCGCCGCCCATGCGTGAGCCATCCAGGCACGGTCGGGCCAACCGCGCCCCAGCTCGACCTCAAACAGGCGAAGCCGGTCAGTGAGCCTCAGTCAACCTCTCTACAGGGCCTTCGCGAACTCAGCGCCGATGGCATCTCGCCAGAATGAGGATCGCCATCAGCCGTAACTGCGCACTGTGGAACGAATCAGGTCGGCATGCTCGTAGATGTCGTCTAACGAATCGATCGGAAGCTTAGTTTCGTTTTTCGCCTCGTCAAAGATGCCGAGATACTTCTGCTTCTTCCCGTTGAACCAGAGGCGAGCAATCGGCCGGCGATTGTTGTCATCGAGGAGCACCGCAAAATACGACTTCGCGTCGCGATGAGTGACACGTTGAGGTTTGACGTCGGCGCAAGCGATCGCCTTGATGATCTGGTAACCCTCAAGTTCCTCCGGGGTCGTGTCGATTTCAGTATCGCGGTCGAGATCGCCCTGAACGACAGGATGACTGGTGATGGACTCGGTCGGTTCCGCTGACGTCGCAGCAACGGCAGAAGCACCCAGAGCGGTTTTCAAGCGATCGTTGACCTGCTCGTTGAGATATTGCCTCGCCGCCTTGGGTACGAGCGCGGAGAACTGCTCCCTGACTTTCTGGGTGAAAGAGCCGTCGTAAACGAGACCCGTGAAGAACTTGATCCATTCCGCAGAGGGCTCGCGAAATTGCGCAGCAATCTCTCGCTTCAACGCCCCGACATACTTGAGCTCCTCTGCAGCGTTGATGACTGAATCCAGGTCGAAGACTTCCTTGGTCAGCTTCGAAAGTTCCGGGATCAGCGTTTCATCAATGTCGGCAAGATCGAGCACGAGAAATGGCTTCTCATCCATTCGGTTGGGCGCGTCAAGATCGGTATAGAAGTTGTAAACCGCTCCGTTTGTCAGCACCGCAATGCGAGCGTTCGTCACGGCGAAATATCGGAAGAGCTGCGACGCATGCTCGAGACTGAGCGCAGCGGTTGAACTCTTGCATTCGATCAGAATCTGAACCTCGCCATTTCGCATGATGGCGTAGTCGATTTTCTCTCCCCGCTTCACTCCCACATCGGCCGTGAATTCCGGCACGACCTCAAGCGGATTGAAGACGTCATATCCTAAAATCGTCGAGATGAACGGCATGATGAACGCGTTCTTCGTAGCTTCCTCTGTCTGGATCGCTGCTCGCTGATTTTTGACCTTGGCCGCCAAAGCCGCGAGTCGTTCTTCAAAATCCATGCTTCCCCCTGGTCGCTTCGTTGCATTCTCGACGCTAGCGGACGAGCGTCGAGATTCCATCACAACCCTTGACCCCATTCCGAGGGTCAAGGCTATCGAGAAGGTTAGACGCCAGCTCCCCGTCACAAACAACATCGCACCACGGCACAACCCGAGCCGTCCGCTGCCCCTTCCTACCCGGCGCAATCTGCTCGTTCTCAACCACAAAACCGAGGCGACTGGATGCCCGGGGCATAGCCGCACGCACGAAGCGGTTGCGCGATCCCGAGCCCATGGGCTGGCGACTACCTAACGGGCCGGCTTTTGTATTTTGTTTGACGATATTAGTTTTGTCAAACTAAACTAAACTCAAGGAATGAAATACCAGTTCACCCGTTCCGCACGCAAGCATCGAATAGGCCGCGGCGCCGCGTGGGAAGCGTTGAAAGACGCGGGAGAACCAACCGAGCAAGAAGACGGCACACTTCGTTGGGTGGGATCAGACGACCGCGGTCGCGAACTTGAAATAGTCGGGTCTCCACGCCCCGACGAAGATCTTGTGCTGATCATCCACGTAATGCCGACAGATTTCACCAAGGGGAACCGAAATGACTGACACCAAGAAGTACCGTGTGACCGACGATAGCCAGCTCGTCGAGGCAGAAGCTGACCTCGACAAGGGTCAGCACACCTGGCCCGACGGTCGGCCGATGACCGAACAGAACACTGCCGAATACACCGCGCAGCGCAAGAGTGCTGGCCGCCCGTCTCTTAATGGTGCGGGATCGTCACCCAGTGTTGCCTTCAGGCTCACGGCGCAGTTGCGCTCTGACGCAGACGCCCTCGCAGCCGAGGAGGGTCGCCCGGTCTCAGCGATCGCTCGCGAGGCCCTCGAGGACTACATTCGGCGCCACAAAGCAAGCTGAGTAAACGGCACGATTGGGCTGCGGATCGACTCGGTATGGTTGGCCGAACGGGCTTAGCTCGAGATGGAATCCGGAGGTGGTACGTGTGTTTGTTGTAGGCGCGGTTATCACCGACGCGGGGAAAGTCTTGTGCTGCCGCAGAGCCCCAGGCAAAGCTTCAGCTGGCCTCTGGGAGTTCCCCGGCGGCAAAGTCGAAGCCGACGAAACACCCGAGCAGGCTCTGGCCCGTGAGATCCGAGAAGAACTGGGCGTCCCGATCCTGGTCGGCGACCTGGTCCTCCGCGCAACCACCCCGGTAGACGGGCGCGAGATTGATCTCGCCTGCTACTGGGCAACTCTCCAACAAGACGCGCCAGCGGCGAGCACCGACCACGATGACATGGTCTGGCTACCGATCGCCGAGCTGATGTCGCTCGATTGGGCCAAGCCAGACCTCACCGCAGTCTTGCGTCTCATCGCTCAAGAGCCGGCGGAGACGTCGGACTGACGGACGTAAATCCATCTCAGTCCCTGACCCAAACGGTGATGCCCAGACTCGCACAGAGTTCCACAAGATCAGGCGTCGGGATGCCCGGAAGTAGTATCGACGGGCGCACCCCGTTCATCACCTTCTGTGCGGTGTGCACGTAATCCAGCACCTGCCCGATCGCGTTCCGCACGTACCCGCGCGCCGACGACTTCTTGGCCTCGACGATCTCGCCGGACGTCTCGTTGTACAGGTCAGGCTCCATCACGGTATTGCCGCCCCTGCCCGGCGGGGTTGCCCATTCCGATCATCCGAGCGAGGCGAATGGATGCTCGGCCCCGGCCGCCCGCACAAACACTGTCCAGCCGCGTTCCTTGCGCTTGCGCCAACGAACGCTCACATGCGCGCTAACAGCTCGGCCTTCTTCGTGTTGAACTCGTCATCCGTCAGCACCCCATCGTCGTAGAGAGTCTTCAGCTGTTTCAGCTGGGCGGGTATGTCGATAGGAGGCAGGGACGCAACAACAGGTGAAGTCGCAACGACATTCACCTTGACTGGCTCGGGGCCTCGGAGAATCAAGTCGTTCAGCACAGCTCGAACTTGCGTTGCCTCCCTGTGTTTGACGCGAAAATCAATCTGACCGCCCGCGGTAAGTACCTGCACGATCGTGTTCGAGCCGTCGCGCGCCGTTGACACCGACGTTATCGATCGAATGGGAATCATTTCCGATCCACCGCTGTGGTTCTTGCTCACTCCCGTTGCGGCTAGGGAGACGCCGAGGGTCATTGCTCCCAGAACCATCTTGCCGCCAGAAGCGCTGCGAGGGCGGTCCCACTCAATCCGGTCTGGCCAGATGGCCACGGTCGCGTTTCTCCCACCGATGTGCGAAACGAATGTGTACAAAGGCTTCGCCCTCGAGGCGGACGCCAGTACCCTCGCGTCTCGGTCTGCGTCTGTGTCCGGAGCGAAATGTTCTGACCACACTGACCCGTCCCACCATCGTTGACGTCCCGAGCCGTCGTCATACCAGCCAGCTTCAGCCATCATCGCCTCTCAAGGTCGTTGAGCCGAGGGTACTCGGTTCTGAGGCCACGGTTGATGCCCCAGAAGTGGTGGTGGCATGACATCACGCTAATCCGGTGGTCTCGTATTGGAAGATTCTCGCACTGGCAGGTGTACCGGGCCGAGGTTGAGAGCGATCCCGTCTGAGAATGTCAAGGTAAGTAAGGATCAGGGGGCACTCTAAGTGGATACCACCCCTGCTAGTTGATGGAGCAATGGGCGTGCGACGGGGTGAGCGAGTTCAGGGTTGCTTGAGTATCAGGTCAGAGCGTCGACCCGAAATGGCAAGCGGGTTGCGTGGGTATTGAAGAGCGATCTAGGTTCGGTCTTATGACGAATGCAAAGCCGAGCGCAGCAAGGGAGGTCTTCTGGTGGGTGATGACTTTCGTTATGGGCGCGCTTGGTATTGGCCTGATTTACTTCTTCGTCACCGAGTACTCGATCAAGCTCTGGTTCACTGCCGTCATCTTCGTCGTGGGTCTACCCCTAGCGATCATTAACCTTCGACAGGCGCGAATTGCTCGTCGCCGAAATGACTGATCAGCGGACATAACCGCAACCGGTTTCTCAATCTCCTCCCTATGCCTGTAGCTGGTTCTTGGTGTGGGCGAGTCGGTAGGACTGGGTGCCGGTTTCGATGATGTTGCCGCCGTAGGTGAGCCGGTCGACGATTGCTGAGCAGAGGCGCGGGTCGGTGAAGGTTTTGCCCCAGCCGCTGAGGGATTCGTTTGATGCAATCGCGACACTGTTTTTCTCTTCGCGTTCGGTGAGGACTTGGAAGCAACTGACCAAGCTGGCTGGGCTGCGTGATCAAGGCATTCTCACCGAGGATGAATTCGCCGCGAAAAAGGCCGAGTTGCTCGCTCGGTTCTGAAGCGAACGGATACTCGGGATCAAACTGCCACGAAACGCACTCACTACTCGCGTGCAAGAACCGGCTCCCTACGGCTGGCGTCTCGGCCAGCTACGCCGAAAGTACGCCGCGCGGGGATCCGGCCCTGGGTTCAGCTGGCGGGATCCCTCCTCGGCTTGGCCTGCGATCCAAGTGATTGCTTCGCTTGGAAGGTATGCGTCGGTGTCGTCGGGATAGCGCATCCAGTAGTCGCTATCTGAAGCTGGCCCCCCGACTTTTTCAATCTCGCCGAGCGAGTACTGCGCCAAGGGTGAAAACGTCGCGTCAATGAGCCGAGACCGAATCGCCCGATTCACGAGCGGCCACCATTCTTGAATCGTCAGTGGCTCGCTAGGTTTCGATTCGCGGTGACCCAGCGACTCACCTGTTCGTTGGTTCCACAGCTTCGCCAGCTCGTCTCCGGGTGAAGCCGAACCAAGTGCCGTACCAGCTTCCACATAATGGAGTCGGGCCGTCGGCAGCCAACTTTCGCGGAGGCTCGGCATGTAGTCGGCGAGAAAGTCCCGAAACGCACGCTGCTGATGCCGTCCTCCATCCTCTGGAAACAGCGGCGGCTTCATGACCCCGAATCCACCGCCGGGCTCACGCCCCGTGAGCGCGACCGATCGAGCAAGCCACCCCTGAGAATCGAATGCGACCTCAAATTCGCCGTAGAACGAGAGAGTCTGAGCGCGAGCGCCCGTGAAGTGTTGAATCTCGTCGAATTCGAAAACGCGCTTGGTGCCGTCTGAATATGTCAGCACCATGTCGAGCCGGCGGTGTTCACGCGGCGGCGCAACGTCGGGAAGCACAAGACCAGTCAGCTCTCCGTAGACTGCCGAGGCGAGCGGCCAGCCGTCCCCAAGCTCGTACTTGCCTGGGCGCCGCATCCATTCCGGCGCAACCTCAACCTCAATCTGAACCTGTTCCGAAAACAGCTCGATGAACTGCTCGGTCACGCGCTCTTGAAATTTTGGCACCCGTAGCCCCTCACTCCACTCCTATGTCAGTCGAGACTACTGAGCTAACAGTTTTGTGCGGCGAGCGGTCAGGATCAACCATCTGCCGCCGGCCCGATCGACAGCCGCTTGATCTCTTGAACAGCCCAGTCTTCGCCGTCTACAGCCTGCGGCGCCGTCACGACCTTGTCGAACATTCGAATCAGCGGCCCCAAGTCCAGCTCGTCTGATCCAGCTCGTGCCGCAGCGTGGTTCTCCTCGCCGTGCACCGGCCGCCAATCCAACTGCCATCCCGCCCGCAACGAGATTCGGTTCCAGAACACCCGCTGTGTGCGACCGTTGCCTTCTCGAAAGGGATGAATGTAATTGATCTTCTCGTAATGAAACGCCAGCCGCTCAACGAACTCGTCTCGGGCAAGCCCCGTCAGAAAGCGCTCCTGAGCAAGCTCAGCAAAACAGATAGCGGCCGCGTTCTCGATAAAGCCCCACGGCATGAAGAAGTCGGCACCGGGTACATCCTTGCGAACATCTACAGTCCGAACCTGCCCGGCCCAGTCGTACACGTCTTGAAACAGCCGAAAATGGATCTGCTTCAACTCGCCGAGATCGTTTGTCGCACCGACAGGAAAATTGACCAGCTGCAATGCTCTGGCGAACGAAAGATCTGCTTCTACGCGCGTCAGCTCCGACCCAGACGTTACCCCGAGGCGGTTGCGAAGAACGCTCGACCCGGGGATTAGATACGGATCAACGAACTCAGGAGAGGCCATACCTGGCACGAACCCGCTCGACGAGTTCATTCGAATCGATCTCGCCCGCAACGTAAGAATCGGCGTCGGCGAGGGTCTCCTTCGAAACCGTCAGGCCCTCGATTTCGGCGCTGTGACGTGCCTCTTCCACCTGCAGCGCACGCGACTCGGCAATCGTCATCACAGCCTCCGTTCCTCAAACCAATGGTACTGAATCGAGCCGACATTCACGGTTGGCCCCGGTGGCAAACCACGGCGTAGCAATCGCGCGCACTGTTGCTGAGCAAGTGGATGCCCGGCAGCTCGACCTCGTCTCATCGCCTCACCCGCAGAAACTTCGCAACCCCGCGCCGCAGGTCGAGCCCCACGCTCTCCGCCCGCACCGACACCATCGCCGAGTCGCGCCCATCGTCAACCGGATACAACCGATGCACGCGCAGTTCCCCCTCAACGACCACATAGTCACCTTCAACCAGACTGTCGAGAACGTTAGACGCCAGCTCCCCGTCACAAACAACATCGCACCACGGCACAACCTGAGCCTTCCGCTGCCCCTTCTTCCCCGGCGCAGTCTGCTCGTTCTCAACCACACAACCGAGGCGAATGGATGCTCGGGGCTGTGCCGTTCGAAACGCTCCGTTTGCTCCCATGACGGAACCGAATGCTCGGCGCGGGTATCGCCTCGGGTAATTCGACCTCAGGATGGCTCTTCCGCCAGATTGTGCCAAGCGACAGCTGTCCGTGCATTTTAGGTTGCTGACCGTGCGTAAGTCACCGCGATATGGTTCACGAGAGCCGAAAGGGGAATTCGATGGCCAGGATTCAAAAGTTCATTTGGGGCGACAGAGATGTCAAAGCACCGCAGACAGAAGTCGACGGATACGTCCAGGCGGTGACCGGGCCGGACGGGGCCGTTTATCTCTACCTCTACAACTATGCTCAAGGCGGCCCGAAGGCCGGTTCCACTCCGACGCAATCTCTATGCCGAGGCCGCCGCAGCCTTCAAAGTGATCCTCGAAGAGACGTTCGGGCCGCTCTAGGCGACTGGAGCCTGAGCCACCCGCAGAAAACTTCGTAACCCCGCGCCGCAGGTCGAGCCCGACGCGCTCCGCCCGCATCGATACCGTCGCCGAGTCGCGCCCACGACCAACCCTATAAAATCGATGCGCCCGCAGTTCACCCTCGACGACTACGTAGTCGCCTTCAACGAGATTGTCGAGAATGTCAAACGCCGGCTCTGTCACACGCAACGTCGCAACATGGCACGATCTGAGCCTTTCGCCTCTAGCTATTGCACGGCTCAGTCTGCTCATTCACCACAAACCCGAGCACAATGGATGCTCGGCAGAGGCTCGGGCGCTGACGATGACTATGACCGCGCAGCCCGGCACGCCCTACGACTGAGGTTTTGTCTTAGCCGTCAGCGCTGACACCTTCGGCCGGCCGACCCAAGGGGAATTCTGTTCTCGCTTACCGACGTGTCCGAGATCTTGAAAGCATCGTGTCCGACTGAATCGAGGGGTACGGCTGTGGCTGCGGATGCGGGAGCGATCTTACGACCTTGCTGTACCTCCTCCAGAAGCCTGCGAGTGCCGTCTTCGATCCGTCTGGCATACTCGAGCTATGCACCCTGAAACACCGATCCTGAGCCTTTTCTCGGGCGTTGGTGGATTCGAACTCGGCTTCCGGAAGGCCGGTTTCAGCGGCGAGATTCATGCGTATGAGAACTGGGGTGCTGCTCGCGCGGTCCTTGAACATCGGCTACCGAACTCCGTACTTCATGAAGACGTCCGCGGCATTCCAAACGACCTGCACAACGCCGAGATCGTGTTCGGGGGGTTCCCGTGCACTGACCTGTCGCAGGCTGGAAGGCAGGCGGGGATCCAAGGGTCGGCGTCCGGACTGATCCTTGGCGTACTGGAAGCCGTTCAAAGAGCTCGTCCCGAATGGGTCTTGCTCGAGAATGTGCCCAACATGCTCTGGCTCAAGCAGGGCAACGCCATGGAAGTGATCACGGGTGCACTTTCAACGGCCGGTTACAAGTGGGCGTATCGCATGCTCGATGCTCAGCATTTCGGCGTTGCGCAACGGCGCAAGAGGGTCTTCATCCTCGCGAGCCTTCATCAGGATCCTTCGCGCGTGCTCTTTCGTGATCTCAACGTTCTAGGGCGTTCAACAGGGCCAGTCAGCAAAGCACGTGCCGAAGCCAATGGCTTCTACTGGACGGAAGGTAACCGTGGCGTCGGATGGGGAGCGGGAGTGGTCCCGACGATAAAGGGCTCCACGACCGCCGGCATCCCAAGTTCGCCGGCCGTGTGGATCCCTCGGGCCGAACCCGAACTCAGGTTTAGGACGCCCTCGATCGAGTCTCTCGAGATGCTCCAAGGATTCAGAGCAGGCTGGACCAGTGCCGCTCCGACTCGGGATCGATGGAAGCTCGTCGGCAACGCGGTCGCGGTTCCGGTCGTCCGCTGGATTGCCGACGGGCTGCGCGCCTACGACAGGCTGAGCCCTGTTGGAATCGACTCGCGGCTGTCTAAATCCAGTGGATGGGACTGGGCCGGTGTCTCCGCCGGATCCGGTAAGGCCACGGGCAAGATACCGACTCACTTGAATACGGGTTCCCTTCCGAGACGTCATTCGCTTGCCCGCCTCCTTCAGACGAGAGGCTCCCACGCGCTATCTGCGGGGGCGGCGCGGGGATTCGCGGGACGTCTTGGGCGGAGTCGTCTTACCTATGACCGGGACTTTATGAACGACCTGATGGAATACTCGCGGGCGTAGATGTCCGCTCTATCGTGTAGACAGCTAATATGAGGATGATTTCGCATTGCCAGGGGAGCTAATGACGATTGAGTTGACAGGGCGCGTCGAGACGAGAACGACGGAGGTTCCTGAAGTCGGCCAGCTCGCCAGCGCGCGAGGGGCCAAGTGGATCGTCACAGACGTCTCACAGCAAGCGCTCCGGCGCTCGAGCGCCGATGACGGCACCGCAGAACTTCAGCACGCGGTGTCACTGCAGTCCATCGAGGAAGAGCACTACGGCCGCGAGCTCACGGTGGTCTGGGAGCTCGAACCCGGCCGAGTCGTCATCCTCGGGCAGGGCCTCCCCATCACTATCGATCCGGCTCGCATTGACGACCCCACCACTTTCGCCGCGTACGTCGACGCCCTGCGATGGGGTGCGCTGACGTCCGCTGACGCACGTACGCTGCAGGCACCCTTTCGAAGCAGCGCGACGGTAGAGGCCTATCAGCTCGAGCCGCTTCGCCGTGCGCTCGACGCGCCTCGAGCAAGCTTGCTACTCGCCGATGACGTCGGTCTGGGAAAGACAGTCGAGGCGGGCCTGGTGGTTCAGGAGCTACTGCTGCGCCACCGCGCACGCTCGGTGATCGTTGTGTGCCCCGCCGGCTTGGTAATCAAGTGGAAAGAGGAAATGTCCGAGAAATTCGGGCTGACGTTCGAGATAATCAACTCGAACACGATGCGCGACTTCCGACGCCGGTTCGGCGTGCACGCCAACCCTTTCGTCGTATTCCCTCGCGTCATTGTCTCGATGTCCTGGTTGCCGTCCCCGCGAGCCGAGCGCTTGCTGCGCGATGTGTACGCGCGTGCTGACGACAAGCGCGTCGCCGACCGCTACGCCTTCGACGTCGTTATCATCGATGAGGCGCACCACGTAGCACCCTCAGCTCCTTCGCGTGGCGGTACCGACTCGAACCGATACGCGGTCGACAGCCAGAGAACGGTTGCTGTTCGTGAACTCGCCCGGCGCTGCGAGCACCGACTCTTCCTGAGCGCTACTCCGCATAACGGCTACACCGAGTCATTCACGGCTCTCATGGAGATGGTCGACCCACAGCGCTTTGCCCGAGGCGCCGACCTCGACCCACAGGCGCTGGCCCAAGTGGCGGTGCGGCGGCTGAAGAAGGACCTTCCCGACGAAGGGTTCCAGCTTCGAGAAGTACATGCGATGTTCTTTCAGCCAAGCGCTGATGAATCCGAAGCCTATGACCGGCTCATCGCCTTCGCGACGCGGCGCAACAAGGCCGTGAAGGCAGACAAGGGCAAGCGTGCCGCTGACCTTGCGACGCTGATCCTGAAGAAACGGTTCTTCTCCTCGCCGACCGCATTCGCCGCAACAGCGGAGACCTACCTCGCCACACGTCTGCGCGGCGACGATGACGTGGACATGCCCGACTACGACGAAGTGCTGGGCGAGGAGGCCTCCGATGAAGAAGAAGGCCGCATCGAACAGCCAGAACTCGAGGCGCTCCGCAGCGCCAAACGTGCACAGGTGCCGTTGACGGCGAAGGATGTCACCGATCTCGAGTGGCTCATCGACTGGGGATCGCGGTATGCGTCCTTGCCGGACACGAAGCTGCATGCGCTCATCGACCAGATCCGAGCGCAGCTGCTCACGCCCGACGGAACCTGGCTCAACGAGCGTCTCGTCATCTTCACCGAGTACGTCGCCACGCTGCATTGGATCCGCGACGTCCTCAACGCCTTCGACCTCGGAGGCGACCGGCTCGCCGTGATCGAGGGGGCGACCGACGCCGACGAGCGCGAGCTCATCCGCGTGCGCTTCACCGAGGACCCGTCGAAAGACCCGGTGCGTGTTCTGCTGGCCACGGATGCCGCAGGCGAGGGCATCGACCTGCAGACCCACTGCCACAGACTCGTCAGCTTTGACATCCCTTTCAACCCGAACCGGCTCGAGCAGCGTATCGGCCGCATCGACCGATACGGGCAGACCGAGCGCCCGCAGATCTACCATCCCGACCCTGAGGACAAGTCGGCCGGGGCTTCGAATTACGCACGAGACACTGATTACCTCGCGCGCGTCGCTCGCAAGATTTCGCGGGTGCAGGAAGACCTCGGTTCGGCGGGCGACATCATCGACCCCGATATTCAACGGAATCTGGGGTACGGCAACATGCCGAGCCGTCCGAAGCCGGTCAGGGGATCGGGCGAACAGATCATCAATACAGTACTGAAGGGCGAGCATAACCTCGGGCGCGAGCTCACAACGCTCGCCGACCGGCTCGACGGATCCCGCGATCGCCTTCACTTGCATGGCCGCAACCTGCGCCGCGTACTCGAGGCTGGGCTGCGCGTCTCCGGCCAGCCCGGCCTGATCGAAGTCGTCGACGACGAGGAACAGGCTGACCTCTACGCGCTGCCTAGCGGCCTCGACCGCACGTGGACGCCGGGTCTCGAGGGACTGCGCACTCGATTGCATCCTGAGGTCACGCGCCCCATCACATTCGAGGGCGAAGACGCGAAGGGTCGAACCGACATCGTATACGCGCATCTCGGGCACCCGCTCATCCAGCGTGCCGCGCGAGAACTGCGTGGCCAGGTATGGACCCGCTCGAACCACATCCACGGTGTGAGTGCTGTCGTGATCGACGGACTGGAGCAGTCTTTCGTCGCCGGAGTAGTACGTCTTGTCGTCGTCGGCGATGGTGGCACCCGTCTCCATGAGGAAGTGTTCCTAGCCGGTACCCGACTCAGGCGTCGCCAGGAGATTGGGGTCGACAGAGCCGAAGAGCTTCTGGCCAGCGCGCTCGACGCCGAGCGGCTTGCAGCGCCAAGTCCTGCCGTTCTGGCCGGGCTCGCCGACCTCTGGAACGAGGATGACGCGGCGGACGGAGGTATCCGCCAGCGAGTCGCTGACGCAGTCGAGTCCCGCGCAGTGAAACTCCAAGCTGCGATTGGGCAGGATTTGGATAAGCGCAAGATCGCCGACCTCGGCCGAGTCGACGAAGTGTTCGCTCGATTCCGACAAACGCTCGCTAATACCCTCGAAAACGCCGAATCGCGCAAACTTGAGCTCAAGCAGATGCTCTTCCACGAGGAACAACAGCAGCGCGAGAAAGACCTCGCGAACATCCGTCGCCGGCTTGATGCGCTGACCGAGGAGCAGCGCGACGAACGCGAGGCGGTCTCCCGTCGGTACGCCAACCTGCAACCGCACACATTCGTTGCCGCGGTGGTTTTCGCCCTGAGCCCGGCAGATGCCGAGAAACTGGGGGAGAACAGTGGCAACTAAGGATCCGTGGGAATGGCTCTCCCTCGTCGACATCGACGGGCCGTTCCTCTCCAAGTCGGCGTTGAAGTCCGTATTCCCGTCGGGGCTCGACCGGCCGTTCAACGCAATCGACGACGTCAACAGCACGTTCGTGTACGAGCACACCCTCTGGGCCAAGGCCTGGACTGATCGACACGGTCGAACGGATGTCTCCGGCGGGCTCGGCTGGCGCGACCGCTGGGTCACGGCGGTGCTTCGCGACCTGCTGCAGTGGGGCGAGCACCTCGTCGAGAACCCCGACCCCACACTCGTCGCAAGCTCGCCGGACGGCGACGTGACGGTGCGCCCGTGGGCCGCACTCGACGTCGGCAATGGTCCTGCAGCGCTCGTCGTGGTCGTCGATCCGACGGAGGATCTCCACCGGATCGGTTCCGACGGCTGGGCCGCGGACTCGATCGACCGCACTGCCGCCCTGCTGCGCGAAACCGGAATCACCGCCGGCCTCGTCACGGACGGACGTTGGTGGGGGATCGTCTCAGCGGTTAGCGGCGTCATCACCGCGAGCGGCGTGTTCGACTCGCTAATCTGGAGGGGGGAGCGGGGCAGCCGCGATGCTTTTTTTGCTCTTGTTGGCCTGGTCTCGCTCGCTGGCGGAGCCTCGGAGAAACGGCTCCCGATGCTGTTCGAGGCGAGCGTCGCCAGCGCCGAGGCGATCACCGAGGCCCTGGGTGACCAGGTTCGTCGCGCTGTCGAGCTCGTTTTGCAGGCCATGTCGGAATCACATCTGCGTGCCCTCGCGAACGGTGAGGATTCCCCGCTGCCCGGGGACTCCAAGGAGGTGTACGAGGCTGCCGTGTCCGTGCTGATGCGTGTCGTGTTCCTACTGTTCGCCGAGGAACGCGGGCTCCTGCCGCAGCATCAGATGTACCGCGACTCCTACGCCATCGCCGGTGTCCGCGTCGACCTAGAACGCGAGGCGCAGAACGACACCGAAGAGGCTCTCGACCACACGTGGGAGACCTGGCATCGCCTGCTCGCCGCGAGCACCGCCATCTACTCGGGCGCCACCTTCGAGGACACCCGCATGCCGGCCTACGGCGGCTCGATGTTCGACCCCACACGCTTCCCCTGGCTCCGCTCGACCAACGCGCAAGGATTGCTCACTGTGCGCGTCTCCGACCGGGTCATGCTCAAGGTACTCCAGGCCGTACAGATCGCCCACGTCGGCGGTGAGGCCCGCCAGCTTTCATTTCGCGACCTCGACGTCGAACAGATCGGCTACGTCTACGAAGGCTTGCTCGGCTACTCCGCCGAGTACACCACTGATGTCGTCGTCGGCCTGCATGGCAAGAGCGGCTACGAACCCGAGATCGCGCTCACCGAACTGAACGAACTCGTCGGCGCCGCTACCAGCGGCGCCGACTTCGCAAAGAAGCTCACCGACCACCTCAGCAAGTCCCAGGCCAATGCGAAGCCAGCGACAGCACGTCAGATCGCCAAAGCGTTCGAAGCCGACGAGGCGACGAATGTCGCGGACGCCCGCACTCGCCTACGGTACGTGCTACTCGGCCGCACCGACATCGTCGACCAGCTCGCCCCGCTCCATGCGCTGATCCGCAACGATTTGCGCGACTTCCCTTACGTCGTGCCCGCAGGCGGCCTGGTGATGACGGAATCCGCGCAACGCGCCAACACAGGCACCCACTACACCCCGCGCTCGCTCGCGGAGGAAGTGGTGCTACACGCGCTCGAACCGCTCGTGTATTCGCCAGGCCCCCTCGACACCGAGAATCAGGACGATTGGGTGCTGAAGAGCTCCACCGAGATCCTCAACCTCAAAGTGGCTGACATCGCCGCCGGGTCGGGAGCCTTCCTCGTCGCTGCCGCACGATACCTGGCCGGGCGGGTCATTGAGGCCAGATCGAAGGAGGGCCTGACGATCGATGAGAATGAGGATGTCAAAAGGTGGGCGATCCGCGAAGTCGTCGCCCGGTGTCTCTATGGTGCGGACATCAATGGCATGGCCGTTGAGATGTGCAAACTGTCGCTCTGGCTCGTCTCGATGGACCCAGGCAAGCCCTTCTCGTTCGTCGATGACCGTGTCTTCCACGGCAACTCGCTGCTCGGCGTCACGGCCGAACGGCAGCTCCGCTCGCAGCATATTGACCCTGGGCGCAGCCGCCTCTTACCGTCAAAACTCTTGCAGCTCGATGTCGACAGCGATTTGGAGAAGGCGGCGCAGCTGCGCCGGGAACTTTCCAGTGGGCAAGTTGACAACGCCGACCGGATGCGGTCCACACGCGCCAAGCGAAAGCTCTTGGAGGAGTCGCGCGGGGTCACCGCAAAACTCCGCGACATTGCCGACGGCATCATCGCGGCCGGATTGCTGGAGGGTGGCCACCCCGGGCGTGCCCTTGAGGCCCGATACAACGAGCTCGCTGACGCGCTCTTTGCCGCGCACCCCCCGAACCGCGGCGACAGTGATCGCAATCAGCTCGATGCGATCCTCAATGCCGGACTTACACCGGAGGTTGAGGTCGGAGCGAGGCGTTGGAGACCTTTACATTGGATCATCGAAACGCCTGACGTTCTCATCGATCGTGGCGGTTTTGACGCCATAATCGGAAACCCGCCATTTCTCGGCGGAAAAAGAGTGTCGGGAGCTGTGGGAAGCAATGTGCGCGAGTGGCTCGTGAACCAAGTTGCCCACGGCAGGAAGGGAAATGCCGATCTAGCTGCGAGTTTCTTCTTGCGGGCCAGTCAATTGCTAAGACCGGATACAGGAGTTCTGGGTCTCATCGGTACGAATACAATCGCTCAAGGGGAGACGCGGGTTGTGGGCCTGCTGCCCATATCGACGAGAATGCGTATTGTTCGCAGCGTTCGGAGCGCCCCTTGGCCGTCGAGATCTGCCAGCCTGAGTTATGCAGCGGTGTGGTGTTCGATGCGCTCTCCGAGCGAAGGTGTGTTCTGCGTCGCGGACGGCGTTAGAGTTCCGAAGATTTCCTCCTTTCTTGAGGCGGAGGGCCGCGTTCGCGGCGAACCACGACGCCTCCATGAGAACGCTCGGCTTGTATTTCAGGGCTCGATCGTAGTTGGGCGTGGGTTTGTGCTGACGGAGCCAGAGAGGGATTCGATGTTTGAGGCATTCGATCGCTCAAGATTGAGCGAAGTGGTAGTGCCTTACCTGACGGGCGAGGATCTCAATTCTCGTCCCGACTCATCCGCAAGTCGGTTTGTCGTGAACTTCCGTGACTTGACCCTTGATGCTGCTCAGCTATACGGCCCAGCGTTTGAACGTGTGCGTAGTCTGGTGAGGCCGGAACGTCAGCGGCTCAACAGTGCCGGCAAATATGTCTTGCGCAAACCACTGCCGGAAAAATGGTGGCAGTTCGCCGAGAAGTCCAACGGTCTCTACTCGCGGATCAGGGGTCAAAGCCACGTGATTGCTATGTCCTTTGTGAGCAAAGCTGTTGTCCCGATGCGAATTCCGAATCGTGGCGTATTCAGTCACAAGCTTGCCGTCTTTGTTGATGACTCTTACGAGAATCTGGGTCTCCTATCCTCTTCCGTCCATCAACTTTGGGCTATTTCTCTGTCCTCGACGCTTGAAGATCGAGTCAGCTACTCGCCTTCTGATTCATTTTAAACTCTGCCACGGCCAAACGCGTCCACCGAACTCAGCCTCTGCGGTGAAGTGCTCGATCGCGAGCGAAGGGAGATCATGTTCCGTCGCCAGCTTGGAATCACAGCTCTTTATAACCTCGTAAATGACCCGACGGTCGCCAGTGATCCCGACGTCAACCAAGTCCGTAAACTTCATCGCGACATCGACGTATCGATGATGCAGGCTTACGGATGGACTGACATCGCGCTCGAACATGGCTTCCACGTCTATCGACAGATGGAGCGATTCACCGTGAGCCCGGATGCGCGTGTTGAAATCTTGGATCGACTACTTGAGGAGAACCACCGCCGTTCGGCGCTCGAGACCGGTGTAGGCGAAAAGCCGACGCCGTCATCTGAGCTTGCGCTGGATCCGGGGTCAACCCCGGAAGGAGCGATGTTCTAAGTGACAACCGAGATCACCTCCGGCACGACAGCGAGTTCTGCGAAGGTACGCGACGAGCTCATTAGCCTGCTCCAGCGCGATTTGATGGGCCCGTGGGGCGGCATGGACGAAACGATCAGCGGCACGCCGCGCGGCCGATACCTCGTTGGTGCGCTCGCGCCGGTGTCGATCGGCGACGACGACCCGGTGACGCTTCCGGTGCGCGAGCATCCACCCACTGTGGATGTCGAGAGCCCGGGCGACTTTCGCGACTCAGAGGGCACAGCGGTCGTAGACACAGCCGCGACGCGTGACGTCAAAGGCGTGCTTGAGGAAGCGGACGAGACGATTGCCGACGCAGGCGGCGCCGACACAGATGACGACCGCGGCCCCGAGTCCAAGCTAATCGCGCCCTCGTCCATGGGGCTGCGGTTCCAGGTCAGTCCTAAGGTAAACAGTCTCGTGTTCACGGCCCGCTGGGGGCAGTACGAGTCGCGTCGAACGACCGACGAAGACGGCTACACCAAGACCTACAACGACCGTATCGGTCATGCCGAGTCGCGAACGATCGACATCTCGGCTATCGAGCCGAGAACGACCCATACCGATGTGATCGTCGAGGGCCACGTCGCCATCTCGGTTGAGGTGTTCGAGCACGACGGCCTGCGCGTGATTGAAGCCGCGCTACAGAACACCAAGGTCACCGGCAAGGAGTTGCCACCACGTGTTTGGCTCTTCCAGACCGAGCTGGAGGTGAGCGCTCCCGACGGTGAGGCGGTGTTTCAGCCGACGCGCGATGCACTCGAGAACGCGCGCGACTTCGGCGACGCAGAGGTACTGCAGCTCGACCTGCTCTACCGCGACCGCCTCGAATTCGCCGTTGGCCGCACAGCCTCCGCCACGTGGACGCTGCCCGAACCGGACTCCCGCCGCGCCATAGCCGTGCGCACTACCTGGCTGCCGAGCGCAGACGTTCCACAGACGCTCGCGCCATCCATCGAAGGCGCTGAGATGAGCATGCGATTGCTGATGGACGCGGCACCCGAACAGCTCGACGAATACCTCACCCCATTGATCGACGGCTATAACGACTGGCTCGGCGAGCGGTGCGTCGACGCGCGCGCGCTTCCCGAGCACCTTCACGAAGTCGCCGAAAGCGGGGTCAAGGACGGAGAAGACGCACTGAAGCGTCTCCGTGAGGGACTCGCCCTCCTGACAGACACCGCCTCGGATGCTCCGAACAGCGCGCAGGCGCGGCAGGCTTTCGCGTTCATGAACCGCACCATGCGCGATCAGCGGATCCGCTCCCAGATTGCAGGACTCCGAGCGGCCGATCGGGCACTGACGGTGGCCGAGGCGACCGCGGCGATCGAGTCCAAGGGGGATATTGCTGCGTCCTGGCGCGCGTTCCAGCTCGCGTTCATCATGATGCAACTGCCATCGATCGTCGACCCGACGGTGCCGCGGCGGTCCGGTGACATGCCCCGGGCGGAGCTGCTGTTCTTCCCGACCGGCGGTGGCAAGACCGAGGCCTACCTCGGGCTCGCGGCCTTCACGTTCGGCATCCGCCGACTGCAGGGAGTGATCGAGACGCCAGGCGGAGTCATCGACGGCCGCGATGGGGTGGCCGTGCTGATGCGATACACCCTACGGCTGCTTACGTCACAGCAGTTCCTACGTGCGACCACGCTCATGTGCGCGGCTGAGATCGTGCGGCGTGAAGACCCAGCGACCTGGGGAGCTGAACCGTTCCGGATCGGACTCTGGGTCGGTTCGAGCGTGAGTCCGAAGCGGTTCGCCGAGGCCGAGCAGCAGGTCAAGGACGTGCGCAACGACGACGGCAAAACGGCATACGGGCTCACCGTGCTTCAATTCAGCAGTTGCCCCTGGTGCGGCACGCCGATCAACCCGAAGGCGGATGTCGTCGCTGTGAAGGCGACCCAGCGCATTCACGTCTACTGCGGAGATAAGCTCGGCGCCTGCCCGTTCTCCGCCGGCGGCACCGTCGCGGACGGCCTGCCGGTTCTCACCGTCGATGACGAGATCTATCGGAATCCGCCGACGTTTCTGCTCGCCACCGTCGACAAGTTCGCGCGGCTCGCTCGCGAAGGCGAGGCGGCGAGCCTTTTCGGGTACGTGTCGAAGCGGTGCGAACGGCACGGCTACAAGCATCCGGACACCGCCTCGACGGTGTGCAACGCGAACGATCACGCTTCAAAGTTGGAAGGCGGTCGAAATTACCCGAAAGCGTCGGTCAAGGCCGTCGATCGCCTTCGGCCGCCGGACCTTATCATTCAGGATGAGTTGCACCTCATCACCGGTGCCCTCGGGACGGCTGTTGGGCTGTTCGAAGCGGCCGTCGATACTCTCTCGACATGGGAGATCGGTGCTACTGACGATGCGGCGTTGGTGAAACCACTGGTCATCGCTTCGACAGCGACCGTCCGAAATGCCCGCGACCAGGTGCAGAAGCTCTACGCGCGGCGGGTGCAGATCTTCCCTCCGCAGGTACTCTCGGTCACCGATACCTTCTTCTCCGCGGAAGAGCCGATCACACCCGAAAAGCCTGGACGCCGCTACATCGGTGTGTGCGCCCATGGTGCGCGGCTCACCCTCGCTGAGATCCGGGTCAGCGAGATACTCCTCCTCGCTGGGCAGAAACTGTTCGACGAGCATGGCGAAGCGGCGGAGCCGTATGCCACCCTCGTCGACTACTTCTCTGCCACTCGCGAGCTTGCCGGCATGCGCCGATATCTTGAGGACGACATCGTCACCCGCACCAGCAACCCGGACAAGGACTCGGGCTACCCTCGCCGGGGTTCGAGCGGATTACGGATCGGTGAACTCACGTCCCGCATTTCGTCGTCGGACATCTCAGCGACGCTGACCAATCTCGCGGTGCCGTTCGATCCCGAAAGAGACACGACGCAAGCAAAGCAGCAATACGGGGCTCAAGCGGCTGCGGCCAAGGCGGCGGGAAAGAAGCTCAAGTCGCGAGACGCTTTCCCTTACGATGTCGTGCTCGCGACCTCCATGCTCCAGGTCGGCGTAGACGTGCCACGCCTGGGGCTGATGCTTGTGGTCGGCCAGCCAAAAAACACCGCAGAGTACATTCAAGCGTCGTCGCGTGTCGGTCGTGAAGCCTCTAAGCCCGGTCTCGTGGTGACACTCGCCAACCGCTCGCGACCACGAGACATGGCTCACTGCGAACAGTTCCAGCACTACCACGAGACGTTCTACGCGCACGTCGAGGCGCTCTCGGTGACGCCTTTCTCCGATGCGGCGCTCGAGCGCGGGTTGACGGGCTTATTGGTCTCTGCGGCGCGCGTCGCCGACGGGCGGAGCACCCCGTCGCTGTCATCGGAGACAGGGGCAGGCTCGATCGCGATCCGACGACCGTTCGTCGACACGCTGGTCGACCGGATCGTCAAGCGGATCGCGGTAGCGAGCCAGGATGATGATGTGGCCGAAGCCGCACGCGGCAAATTGATCCTTCGCCTCGACAAATGGACCGACGAGTCAGATAAATGGTCGGGTGCGCTCACTTACCAGAAGGACACCGTGGCCGGCGGTCAGATCGTCTCCCCCCTTCTCGTCAGCCCCGAGACCGTGGCACCCGACGAGAACAGCCGCCTGTTCCAAGTGGCGAATTCCATGCGCGAGGTACAGCCGGAAATCAATTTGCTAGTCACACCGTTCGTCGGAAAGCTTGCTGAACCCATTACGTCTGCGGCACCGAAATGGGTATTTGCGGAGAAGGAACCGAAATGACTGATGTGGTGGAACCAACCATCGTCGTGGAAGAGATCATCGCTGTCGCCGGTGTTGTTGCCGACCCATTCGGTGACCTCGATGACGTCCCATCGAAGAACAATAGTCGCGTCGGCTCTGTTCGCCCGAGCTCATTGCTCTATACCTCGGGGATCGGTGCAACTGTCGACATGCCACACATTGCGGTAATGCCCCAGGGCTTGGACTCATGGGAACTTGCCTACGCGAGGCAGGGCAGCCCCCAGTTGGTGCTGGTGGAACGATTGCTGACCGCGGTGCGCAGCCAGCTCGGCCATCAAGTGGATGAGCTGCGACAGCCACCAAGGGTTCCGGAGAAGGCCTACGAGACTGGTACGCCGATCGGCATCCCAACGCGGGTGTTCCCGCAGTGGCTGCGCTGCACGGGATGCGACCTGCTAGCACCCATCTCGGAATCGAAGAAATTCGAGTTCGTGAATAAAAGTAAGCACAGGCCTGATAAAGCTCAATTCGTGCACAAGGACTGCAAGGGGCGGCCCAAGAAGGGCCAGAGGCTCGGCTCGCTGGACGCACGCGCGCGGCTGGCGGTACCCGCGAGATACCTGATTGCATGCACCAACGGCCATCTCGACGAGTTCCCCTACGTGGAGTGGCTGCATCGAGCAGATGAGGGCGGTGGCGCCTGCTCAAAGGCACCCAAACCCGAGCTGAGGATGGTCGAGTGGCGATCGAACCTCGGTCCGCAGGTGACCATCAGATGTGCGGCGTGCGACGTAACCCGCAACATCGCGGAGCTGACGCGAGCCGGTGGTGAGAAGATGCTGCCGAAGTGCCGGGGGCGGCATCCGCACCTCCCGACATACGCGCCAGTGAACAAACCGTGTGAGGCGGAGGTTCGACTCATGCTTCTCGGGGCCGCGAACCAGTGGTTCCCAGCTTCAGTGAGCGTGCTCGTGCTGCCTGCCCGGAAGAACATCACGTCGGCGGACATCGCAGCGACGGTGAAAGGGCTGCCTGCCCCTACCTTCATCGACGTGCTGTCACTCGACGACTTGCTCGGGTGGCGCAAGTATGGGCCTAAGGAGGTCCGCGCGCTCTTTGATGGGATCCCCGACGAGGCTCTGTGGAAGGCAATTCTGATCGCTCGCGGGCAAGCCGTCGCCGGTGAGAACGCGGCACCGTTGCCCACGAGCTTCGACCCGATTAGCTTGTTGGAGCCTGAATGGGACACGCTCGTGCATCCCGAGGACTTCGAAAGGGAAGATCGCAAGGCCGGGTTCCGAGTGCGTCCGGTGGACGTGGCAGCGCCTCTCAAGCCCGTAACTTCTCATGTAGTAGCCGTTGAGCGCGTCAAGAAGGCAAATGCGTTCATAGGATTCACCCGAATCGACGCGCTCGACCGGGTGGGGGATGCGCCCAGCCGCATTGCGCCTCTGGTGCAGTCGGGTAAGCCGAAGTGGGTGCCGGCGACGGAAGACCGCGGCGAGGGAGTGTTTCTCAGGTTCGACGAGGATGTCGTCCGCACGTGGGAGGACGAGGTGATGAAAGCGAAGGTCTGGCAAGCCCACGTGGCGGCAAACGAGCGCAACGTAAAGCGTCGCCAGAGCCTGACCGCGGTAGAGCTGGTCGCAGCTGATCGGATGCCGCCGCCTCGCTATTGGGCGTTACACACGTTGTCGCACTTGCTGATCCGCGAGATGGCGATGTCGAGCGGATACGGGTCAGCCTCGCTCACGGAGCGCCTTTATGCGTGGCGTGAAACCGATGAGCGAAAGCCTGCAGCAGGAATCCTGATCGCCACAACCTCACCCGATAGCGAGGGCACGCTTGGTGGCTTGGTGGATCTTGCGCGAACCGAGAGGCTGGCAAGCGTGTTCCGAGACGCGCTGCGACGCGCTGAACGCTGCTCGTCTGACCCGATCTGCGCGCATAGAGTGCCGAGCGGCCAGGAAGATTTCTTGCATGGGGCGGCCTGTCACTTCTGCGTGTTCGTGTCGGAGACTTCGTGTGAGAAGGCGAACCGATTCCTCGACCGTCGCTTTGCTCTGACGCTTAACGCCGGACCCGAGCATGCGGTCGACGGCTTATTCCAGCCGGTGCTCACCGCGTTCGAGGCGTAACGGGAATGGATGTGCTTGTTCGGCTAGCACGAGCCCTCACACCCTCGCAGGCCACGGGCATCGCAGCTTCTCTTGAGATCGACGGGCGACTCGACTATGCAATCTCAGTGCTTCCACACGGATCGCACCAAGCAGTTGGGCTGTTGAGTGAGGCCCTTTCTTTCCTAGGCGATGCGGGATTGCTGGCTGCTGTGGTGCGCGGATTCGCCGCCGCCGCTGGAAAGGCTCCAGATCCTCCAAGAACCGTGTGGAGCGGGCCGACCTTCCCCGGCGACAGCGACCATACGACTGCCGCGGTCGCTCACCTTATCGATGAAGCAAATGAAGACGTATTCGCCTCGACGTTCTCAGCCACATTGGGCTCGCCTTTCGTCGAAGCGCTGTGGCGGGCGATCGCTCGAGGTGTCACAGTCACGGTTCTCGTTGAAGCTACGAAGATGAAGGACACTGTGACCGCGCTCCAGCAGGCGCTGACGGGAGCAAGCTTTCTTGCTTACGTAGCTCCGGACGGCAAGTATGGCATCCAGCATTCGAAGGTCGTGATCGTCGACTCCTCAATCGCATTGATAACGAGCGCTAACTTCAGCGATGCGGCCGCACATCGCAATCTCGAGGCGGGCGTGCTGATCCGGGATCTCGAATTCGCCTCCAAAGTTCGGCAGCGATTCACCTCGCTGCGGGCGAATGGGGCGTTGATCAAGCTCTAAAGCAGCCGAAACAGCGCCTCGTCGTCGGGTCAGGCTTTGGGTGGAGGCCTTCTGGCTCGCGCCGACCCTGCGGAGGACTTCAACGCGTAATCTGGTTAGCATGTCGTGGGCATCAAGCGAAGGTACTCGACGCTCGATGCTGGGGAACAAGGCTCGAAACACTAAACCCGAACTCGCCGTTCGCCGGGCCCTACATGCCGAGGGATTTCGATATCGCGTGGATATTAGGCCGAGCCTTGAACTCCGAGGTCGGGCAGACATCGTGTTCACGAAAAAGAAGCTGGCTGTCTACATCGATGGATGTTTTTGGCATGGATGCCCGATTCACGCCACGATACCGAAAAGGAACGCCGACTACTGGATACCGAAGCTCGAAAGGAACGTCGAGCGAGATCGTGAGACGACCTTCAAGTTGGAGTCGCTTGGATGGGTTGTGCTGAGGTTCTGGGAGCACGAGGACGTCTACGCGATCGTCCACGCCATCGGAATCAATTGGGCGAAGTTGTGAACCCGGTCTGCGCCGCGCGTGCATGATGGGCGGGATACGTATTCGTTTGTAGGCATGACTAGTCTCAGAACACCAGGCTCAGGGTGCGGCTGTTCCTGGACCGGCAAGGCGCGCAAACGAGTCGAGCATGATTACCGCTTGCACAACATGATTGACAATATCGGAGGGGAATAGGCCGTCGACTAGTTCGCATAGGTCTTCGCAGAGACAGTCAGTGAGGGATTCAACTTCATCGAAAGTTGGTGGAGCGATTCGGTCGCTCGGGTGGACGGTCATCGGATCCTTCTCTCAGTCGGCACTAAACCCAGTATAGTGACTAAAACTCAGTTGGTATAGTGGCGATATGACTGAATGCTTAGAAGAGCTCGCCAAGGTCGTTGGAGAGTTGCTCAGCATCACAGAACAGCGTGACTCGCTGATGCGACACCGCGACGAGCTCATTCGTGCGGCTTTGGATAGCGGCGCGACGTGGGTGCAGGTCCAAAGTGTTACTGGGCTTAGCCCGAGAGGTCTGTCACTCGCGATAAACCGTCAGCCGAAAAATTCTGACTAGAGACTTGCATCGATCGCCGTAACTGCCGGGTCGAAAGTAACTCATCGTGATTTGTCCCGCGCATGCTTCTTGCGCAGCGGATCGGGGCGGATCCGGAACAAATCGTGCGCGACAAGCTGGCCATCACGCGTGAGAAGTGTCCCGTCGAGAAGTCTCGAGGGCGAAGCGCGAAGTATGACGCCCTTTGACATCACGTCGTTTGGGCTGACGAGCGAAGAGATCACCGCGTGGGCACCGCTTGACTGGCGTTACAAGAACTGGCCCGTAGTTTATGTGCTCGACAACGCCAATGCCGTGAAGGGGCAGCCGAGCATCCGGAACCAGAGTGTCAGCGACGTGTATGTCGGCGAATCGCTGAACGCTGCGGCGCGGATGCGTCAGCATCTCGACTCTGATGCGAAGAAGCACCTGACGACGGTGAGGGTGATCATCGATGAGACGTTCAACAAGTCGGTGTGTCTTGATTTGGAGTCGTACCTGATCCGGATGCTCGCGGGCGATGGCGTGTATCAGGTGCTCAATCGGAATGATGGCATCACCGAGTCCGAGTACTACGAGCGGGAGCGGTACCGGGAGAGTTTCGAGCAGGTTTTTGAGCAGCTGAAGAACGATGGTGTGTTCATTCGGAGCATTCCTGAGATCGAGAACAGTGACCTGTTCAAGCTGTCGCCGTTTAAGGCTTTGACGCAGGATCAGGCGGTCGCGGTCGAGGGGATACTCGAGGGGCTGTTCGCCGATCTGGAGTCGTCGGCGACGAGTACGTCGGTGATTCAGGGGGAGCCGGGCACGGGCAAGACGGTGATTGCGATCTACCTGCTGAAGTTGCTGGTCGATATTCAGGCGGCTCCGCCGGCGGAGGAGTTCGACAGCGATTCGTTGTTCGCCGAGTTCTTCGTCGGGGGATACCCGGAGCTGCTGGCGGGGCTCTCGTTCGGGCTGGTGGTGCCACACGGTCGATTCGAAGTTGCAGGCACCAGCGTTTCGGCCGTCGATCCCTCGCGACAGTTTGCCGAAACACTGCTGCAATAGGATTCAGGCATGTTTACCGCCAACAACCTAGCCGAGCGGTTCTCGGAAGCAGTCCTGAGGCGAGACGCGGCACTTTTTATCGGGTCGGGGTTTTCGCGACCGTCTGGTGGGCCTTCATGGAGTGACCTATTCAGTGGCTTTGCGACTGACCTAGGAATCACACTTCGACCCGACGATGATCTGCCACAATTGGCGCAATTTGTCGTGAACTCTAACCTCGGAAATCGAGGGCCCCTAGTATCCGCAATTCGCGATCTGACAACAGCGACGTCCGGTCCTAACGCCTTACATCGCGCGATCGCAAGAACAGCGATCAGCACGATCTGGACGACAAATTACGACACGCTGCTCGAAGAAACCTATGGAGCTAGAGTAGGTGCCGTTCGAATCGAAGACTCAGATCTTGCGACTTTCCGAAACTCGGATTCGCGGGTTGAGATCACAAAGATTCACGGCTGCCGAGAGCGGAGCGCGCCTGGCGGTTTGGTGATTACAACTTCAGATTACGACGAACTCGACATTCGACGCCCCGCACTGGTTCAAAAACTACGTCATGACCTGATGCATCGAACCTTCCTCTTCCTCGGCTACAGCTACTCTGACCCGGACATCCGAACTGTCATGGTTCAGGCGAGCCGTTTGGCGGGCGGCGATACGCGCGAACACTTCATGGTCTCCAAGAAGGAAACAAGAAGTCCGGATCTTCAACGACGACAAGAACTTTGGATAGACGACTTACGTCGCGTTGGGATTAGATGCGCGCTCGTCGATGAATATGACGATCTAGAAGCACTCCTTTCAAAAGTGGTGGCAATGTCGAGAGGTCGCACGATCTTCCCGACCGGAAGCCATATCGAGCATTCGGCGTTCGGCGCTTCGTTGGGCGATGCGATTGCACGAACTTTGCCGAAAGTCATAATTTTGGACGGTCAGTCTCAGGGCGTTTCGCGAAGCGTCATCAATGGATTCAGCGTTTCGGCCCTGAACGAGCGATTGGATCTCCTCACGAGTACGCGACTCTATCCAAACCCGTATGCGTACGACGGCAACCTTTCCGGTGATGCAACATTGCTTCCGGTGCTAATTGCTTGGAGAGATCAGCTCCTTCGCGATTGCAGAGTTCTGCTCGCATTCGATGGGGGCATGGGCACCGCTGCAGAGGTCGAAGCTGCCATTAATATGGGATGCACAGTCGTTCCTGTGCCACTTCAAGAGGACGGCAGCGCAAGGCTTCTACTCACCGATCCGCGAGTCACGAGTGTCCTTCAATCGCTCGCCCCGGTGTATCTCGCCATCGTACAGGCCCGGAAGCCAACCGTAGATGAACTAACGGCGTGCATATCAGAAGTTCTCGAAAATTGAAAGGCACTTACCTCACAACACCTTCCTCCGAGCTTGTTGCTGTGGGACCGGGCCATTCAACACGCGTAATGGCGCTGATCGGAAATAACAGTCGAGGATCTCACAGCATTCAACTCGCCAAGCTTGACGCTTTGAGCGCAATGCGACGTGGCCCGGAGGTTGTCGCCGATCTCTCCATTACTCGGAATACACCAGAGCTTCTTCCCGAAATCATCTCGAGAGGGTTTGTAGCTTCCGCTCTCCCCATCTATGCCGTGCGGAAGCGCGACGGCCGAATAGATGACCAGGAGCTTTTGGATAGATGTCGGACACTCATCGAACTAGGTGCCAGAGTGCTCACCATTCATCCCACGGCCACGCCCCGCTTGATCGGCCTCGCGCAGAAGAGGATGGTTCCGTGGACATCGCGAGGTGGCGGCATTGTGATCAGAGACCTCATTTCAGGAGCGGGCACAGATAACGCGTATCAGCGAATAATGCCCGCCTTGGCCTCGATGGCGAAAGCAAAGGATGTCGTTCTAAGTATCGGAGCAAGCTTTCGATCCGCGAACATCTTCGACTCTTTCGACCAAACGCAGCAGGAGGAAATTCGAAGCCAGATCACTCTGGCGGACGGCCTCGTTGCAGAGGGGGTTATGGTAATCATTGAATCGCCCGGACACGCGGCTCCTAGGTCAATCCAGGAACTATCGAAGGTGCTCGCTGAGACTGGTCATCCAATCATGCCATTGGGACCAATTCCCACCGACACTGCAATCGGTCAAGATCACATAAGCGCCGCGATCGGTTCAGCGCTCATGGGCCTGGCCAACGCTGCTCACATGCTGGCTGCTGTTACAAGAGAAGAACACACAGGGGGAGTGCCTTCCGTTGAATCGACGGTAGAGGCCGTTGAGGCAGCTCGCGTTTCAGCCCACGTGATCGACCTAGGTTTGTTGCTCGCAACGGAAGACGACTTGGAAGTTGCTTCAGCACGAGCAGCCGCAAAAACCTGCGTCGTCGATAGGGGAAAAGCGGGCTGCTCACGCTGCGCCGACGCCTGCCCATTGATAGTTGACCCCAGGAATCTCTGACTGACGTCGGATCTATTCCGTCGGGCCGAGGTTCCAAATTTCAACGTGGCCGTTTCGACGTCTCGTGCGTATCTGAGTTTTGGATACAGAGTGCGGAGAAGGACTGCTCTGTGGCTTACAGCGTCGCGACGGGCATATTCCAAGGCTGCTGCAGGGATGCGCCAGCATCTCGACTCTGATGCGAAGAAGCACCTGACGACGGTGAGGGTGATCATCGATGAGACGTTCAACAAGTCGGTGTGTCTTGATTTGGAGTCGCATCTGATCCGGATGCTCGCGGGCGATGGCGTGTATCAGGTGCTCAATCGGAATGATGGCATCACCGAGTCGGAGTACTACGAGCGGGATCGGTACCGGGAGAGTTTCGAGCAGGTTTTTGAACAGCTGAAGAGCGATGGGGTGTTCGTCCGGAGCATCCCTGAGATTGAGAACAGTGACCTGTTCAAATTGTCGCCGTTCAAGGCTTTGACTCAGGATCAGGCTGTCGCGGTCGAGGGGATACTCGAGGGGCTGTTCGCCGATCTGGAGTCGACGGCGACGAGTATGTCGGTGATCAGCGGGAGCCGGGCACGGGCAAGACGGTGATGTAACCGGTCTGCATGTTCACTCGGTCTTGAGCGATCGGTCGCGATGATAATATGTGAGGAATAATCGCGTCTGAAAGAGGCTTCATGCAATCTGAGGTTGTCATTACCGTTGAGGGTCTCGTCAAACGGTATGGCGAATTTGAGGCACTTCGCGGCATCGAATTCGAGGTGGGCCGCGGGGAGGTTTTCGGTTTTGTCGGCCCGAATGGTGCGGGCAAGACGACGACGATCGAGTGCATCGTCGGCCTTCGACGCCCGACCGAAGGAACTGTCAGGGTGCTCGGTCTCGATCCCGCTGCGAACCGACCACAGACGACTGCCCATGTGGCTGTGCAGACTCAATCAGCTAGCCTCTTCGACACTTTGAGCGTCATCGAGACGCTGAGGCTCTTCGGATCGTTTCACAAGAATCCGCTCGATCCCGACGACGTTGTTCATCAAGTCGGGCTCCAAGATGAGCGCGATCATCGATCCAAGAATCTCTCTGGTGGCCAAGCAAGACGGTTGCTTCTGGGCGTCGCACTTGTCGGTGACCCGGAGATCGTTGTGTTGGATGAACCCTCGGCTGGGCTGGATCCCGCGGCACGGCAAAACCTCTGGATGCTCATTGCGGCCCTTCGCAAACGGGGTGTCACTGTGCTGCTGTCAACACACGACATGGAGGAGGCGACGTCGCTGTGCGACCGGGTCGCGATTCTCGTCGCCGGTCGGGTCGCGGCACTCGGTTCGCCTGCCGAACTCGTTCGTCAGCGCAGCGCCGAAAGTACCGTCTCCTTCACTGTTCCGACCAACACGAACCTCGATTCTCTGGCCGCACTCGCTGAGCCGGGCGGCATAGTGACATCGGTCATTCGCGGGGCCGTTCGTGTGACGATTGCTACCTCCGACCCCGACAGAGTTCTGCGGCGAGTGACATTCGAACCGTCAGTCAAAGCAAGCGAATTCGACATTCGTAACGGGACACTCGAAGACATCTTTATCGAGCTGGCTCATGAAGAGCAGTCTGAACGCGGGAGAAAGCCGACAGCATCTACGTCGAAGTGGAAGAAGGCGCACTCATGAACCCCAAATCGATTGAAGGCCGCCGCTCGATCTCGCCCCTTCAGCAGCTCACGCTCACAAGCTCGCGTGAACTCTTCAGAAACGCCAAGACCATCATCGCGATGCTCTTCATGTTCTTCTTCTTTCTGCTCATCATTGGCGGTATCAACGTCGCAATCAATGACAGTCGCGTCGCACCGAACGTCAGCGTGACCGGCGCAACGCAACAAGCCCAAGATCTCGTCGCCAAGCTGAATGCTCAGGGCGTCGTGGCGGTCTCTGGTGCCCCAGAAGGTTCGACGACCGCGCAAGTCACGCTGTCCGGCGATTCTGCAGACGTCATCTTGTCCACTCCGCACCCACCCGCATGGATACCCCTCGTGAACACGGTGCACTCGGTTACCGGCATCCCTACCTCGAAAATCACCGTTGCCGACGCTGATGGGTCACCCGAGGTGGACCTGCTCCGTGTGAATCTGTCGACAGTGCTGATTGCCGGCCTCATGGCCATTGCTTTCATGGGTACCTCAGTGCCCGTTGTCGCGCTGCGTCAGCGTGGAACTCTGCGCCTTCTCGGTACCACGCCAGTCAGTCGCCTGACCTTCATCGTCTCGCAGACCCCCGTACGATTCGCGCTGGGCGTCGGAGAGGGCGTCATCATTCTCGGTATCGCGATCAGTCAGGGGTACATCGAGTCTGTGAACGCGCTCCAGTTAGCGGTGACGTTCGTTCTCGGGCTCGCCATGCTTTTCGCGTTCGCCTACCTCTTAGGCTCTCGCGCCAAGAACACAGATTTGATCACTCAGATCACAGGCATCTTGCCCGTCATCATGCTCCTGACTTCAGGAACCGTTCTTCCGCCCGGCATTTATCCACCATTCGTTTCAACGGCGATCAATTTCATCCCGAGCACCTGGTTCATGCAGGCAATGAGCAGCCAACTCGCGGGTACTGAGCCGTTCGTTAGCATCGATCTTCTGTGGGCGCTGATGGCCGTAGTCGGTGTCTTCGTCGCGTTGCTCGCCGCGAGAGTCTTCAAATGGGATCAAGGAGACCTGTGATCGGTTCTGTACCTATTCTGGGGGTCGCAGTCACTGAAAAGCCTTGACCGGTCTAGTTTAATGAGCTTTACTCGTATAGCTGCAGGACGACGATGTTCTGTTGCAGATCTGAGGAGTAATGCATGAAAAGAGAAATCTGTGGCTCGATAATTGCGATCGGAGCGCTATTCGTTTGCCTCGCCCAACCGGTTGGAGCCCAGGCATCAGAGGGTGATCAAGGTGGGGGAGTCTCCAAGGTGGGTAGCGCGACGATGACGGTCGGGGGCTTCGATGCCGATGTGGCAGCGAAGAACGGCTTCCAGATCACAGTCGATGCTGCGGGCAATCAAGAGTCCGTTCCAATGAGCGACTCGGCCAAGGCGCTGGTGGCAGCCGCCGCGCAAGCTGGTCACGTTGACCTCGGCACAATCGGGGGCCCGTGCGGCTCATCGTGGCTCGAGATGGCACGGGCCGGCGGATCCAGCGTCTACTTCAATACCGGATACAGCGTGTATCTTCCGTCGCTCTGGCACAACTGGGCAGTCGATATCTTCAGCAGCCACGGCGGCTACTCGTTCGGTCTCGATGGTGGCCCCTCGGCACCGACGTGGGATGACGGGTGGACTACGAACGTCGGCAATAGTGCAGGCACGCACGGCAACGTACGGCCAGGTTCATTGGCCGTGCTCACTAACGGCGACGTCTGTTACTCGGGCTCTCCGACATCGGGAACCTGAGAGAAGATCTCGCCGTGTTCTTTTCAGATCGCTCAGGAGACAGGGCTGCCGGCGGTGAGCTGAACACGGTGCAGGATGAGCGACGGGCCGCTCTCAAGCTTGGGCGGCCCGTCGCCCACCTCGTTCAAAGCGATACCGTGAGATTCCGCGGCTACTACTGGCGGGGGAGTGCTCCGGCTGGTTTTCCCATGAGACAACACATGGTTGACGTTGTGTATGACGTTGACGTGGGAGGAGACGTCGTCGAGATCAGTTTGCGTAGTTGGTTTGGCTCACGCGGTGCTCGTGCTCTCGACGATTCGTGGGCATTCGATTCGCTCGTTGCGGCTCACGCTTTTGACCTGTTGCGTGCGGACAACGGTATTTCGCGGTCTGCCGCTCATCAGTTGGTCGGCGAAGCTCTTGTTCTCGGGGGCAGCCAGCCCGAGTTGACAGAAATTGTTGCGGGCGACGTTCGTTGTGAGATTCGATTTGACCAGGGGGCAGTCATTACGATCGCCTCGCGCCCATCAGAGCATCCGTTCCACGACGTTCAAGTCGCCGTCTTCGTCACGATACCGTGAGCTCGGCGCTGCTAGATTGACGGGATGGTTGAAGGGTCGCTTCAGGGCGAGGTTTCTCGATGTAGAGTTGAGGAGAAGACAGGATTCGATTCCTGTTGCAGATTGCCTAGGGTCCGCCAGCTGCCGCTGGTGGGCCCTTTGTCTTTGGTCGCAGCAAGTTTATCGGTAACCTGAGAAATAGTCAGCCAAGACCGATGTTGTTTGGCTCTGACGCGATAGGTGGGGGCAGGCAGCTGCCTACGGCTACCAGCTGACGCGAGGGATACGAGGAACGTACGTGTTCGTGCAAGATGCTGGCGCAAGGAGTTGCTGACTCCCGCGCGTACGGCGGAGCTCATTCGGGGTGAACTCGCGGCGGGCAACCCTGATGTTGCCATTCGCGTTGCGACCGAGATGGCCAGGCGGCTGCAGCTTGCTGATGACGCTGACCTCTCGGCATTTCAATCGGCACCCTCATCAACAGGCAGGCCGGAGTGGGACACGTTTCTCGCGACGGTTGTCCTGTGGGAGTCACACGAGCGCGGCTTGAAAGCGCCTTCGTGGACGGACTATGCGCCGCTTGCATCGGAGTGGTTCGTAGGATAGGAACGCTCTACCGAGCAGGGCTGGCGCGAGTTGGTTCGCTCCGAGACGCCGGAGGAATTTCTTGAGCGGGGAATTCTGATTCGTGAGAAGAGCCTCGGCATCGGCCAGGTTGCCTCGTCATAACTCCGTTTTTTCCGGTGTTCTGATTCCGTGTCGTCGACGCGGGAATCACCCCAATGAAACCGAGCCGACAGAGGTGCGCGACCCAGGCGCCCCGCTACCTTAGATCTATGGGCTCCACCGACGATTACCGCTTCCGAACCTTCCCCGCCGCGGCGGCCGACTCGGCGACGAATACCTGGATCCAGGCCGAGCGCCGCGGCTTTCACGACACCCGAGCGACCGACGAGCAGCTCGCACGCACGGCCGACCATCTCGTCACCGACCGACGCCAGCTCACCGGCGCTTACCGCGGCGACAAGCTGGTGGCCACCTTCGCCTCGTTCGAGAGCACCCTGAACGTCGGGCCGAACGCGCTTCTGCCGGTCAGCCTCGTCTCTAACGTCACCGTGCGGCCTACCCACCGCCGCAACGGCATTCTGCGCCGCATGATGACCGACCATTTGCGTGAGGCTGCCGCCGCGGGCATGGCGATTGTTGCCCTGACGGTGTCGGAGGCCACGATTTACCGGCGGTTCGGCTTCGGCGTTGCGACCTGGGTCAGCCACGTCGCCCTCACCACTGACACGCGGTTCCGGATGCTCGGCGAACCTCGCGGGCGGTGCGAGTTGATCGAGGCCGCCGACCTCGCCACCCTGGGCCCGCAGGTGTTCGCGGCCTTCCACGCGGCGCATCCCGGATCGGTCGATCGGCACGCAGCGACCTGGAACCGTGTCACGGGCACGGCCACCGAGAAAGACGATGCGAACCCGGGCGTCTATGCGGCTGCGCACTACGACGAGGCCGGGCAGGTCGATGGGTACGTGTCGTACCTGTTCAAGGGGTGGGATACCGCGCCGCAGACACTCGAGGTGATCGATCTGGTGGCAGCAGACGACAACGCGTATCTGGGCTTGTGGGAGTTTCTCGCATCCGTCGACCTGGTCGAACGCGTCGAGTGGGAGGCCGCACCTGCCGACGATCCGCTGCGCTGGGCGGTTGCCGACTGGCGCTCGCTCGCGCTGACGGGGCTCGAAGATTGGCTGTGGATTCGCGTACTCGACGTCGTGGCGGCATTCGAGGCGCGGGCCTATGTCGGTTCAGGGTCGATGGTTCTGCAGGTCACGGATGCTCTGGGTTACGCCACCGGCACGTACCGGCTCGCCGTGGCGGATGGTCGGGCGACGGTGACTCGCGACGATTCGGCAGCACCCGACGTCTCTGTTGAGGCGCCGACGCTCGGCTCGCTCTACCTTGGCGGTGTCGACGCGGTGACGCTTGCCGCGGCAGGGCAGCTCGTGGAACACACTCCGAACGCGGCCTTTCGCGTTCGCGCTCTGCTTGCGCCGGTCGCGTCGGTCTACGGGTCCACTCACTTCTGACGGAGCTAGGCCGGCGAGTCGCGCGACTCGCTCGACTCGGGTCGCGCTTGTCGCAAGCCCCCCGATGTAATTGGACAACCGGGCCGGCCCGAGCGCAGTCTGAAGCTATGGAATACACCCACCTTGGCCGTACTGGCCTCAGCGTTTCACGTCTGTGCCTCGGCACCATGAACTTCGGACCGCAGACAAGCGAGCCCGATTCTCACTCGATCATGGATTCGGCGCACGAGAACGGCATCAACTTCTTCGACACCGCAAACGTATACGGCCAAGACAAGGGCCGCGGCGCCACGGAAGAGATCGTCGGCCGCTTCTTCGCGAAGGGCGACGGTCGCCGCGAGAAGACGGTGCTCGCGACGAAGGTCTACGGCAACATGACCGACTACCCGAACGACGGCAAGCTGTCAGCGTTGAACATTCGCAGGGCTCTGGATGCGAGCCTGAAGCGCCTGCAGACCGATTACGTCGACCTGTACCAGTTTCACCACGTTGATCGAGACACCCCGTGGGATGAGATCTGGCAGGCGATCGACGTCGCGATTCAGCAGGGCAAGATTCTTTATGCGGGCAGCAGCAACTTCGCTGGCTGGCACATCGCAACGGCTCAGGAAGCGGCGCGCAAGCGCAACTCGGTAGGGCTGGTCAGCGAGCAGTCGCTGTACAACCTGCTTACGCGCGACCTCGAGCTCGAGGTGATTCCGGCCGCACAGGCGAACGGTCTGGGCATCATTCCGTGGTCGCCGTTGCAGGGTGGCCTGCTCGGGGGTGTGCTCAAGAAAGATCGCGAGGGCAAGCGCCGCCTCGAGTCACGTTCTGCAGAGAGTCTGTCAAGTCATCGCCCACAGATCGAGGCGTACGAGGCGTTCGCCGATGAGCTCGGTCACGAACCGGGAGACATCGCGCTCGCGTGGCTGCTTCACCAGCCTGCCGTCACCGCGCCGATCGTCGGGCCACGAACCCAGGGGCAACTCGACTCCGCGCTTCGTGCGGTCGACCTGAAATTGGATGTTGCGGCCCTCGCCAGACTCGACGAGATCTTTCCCGGCAAGAAGCCGGCACCCGAGCAGTACGCCTGGTAGCTTGCGCCTGCGGGGGTCGTTGTAGAGCCGATCTCGAGGTGGGTGAGCCCGTGCATCCACAGTTCGCGGAGGGGTACGACTCTCGCATGTTCGACAGCGTCGCGGCCATGCGGTCGGCGATCAGGGCTCGGTATGCTAAATCGCTTGGAGGGCGTTGAAGCATTCATAGGCGAGGCGTTCGGTTTTCGTCACCACTCACGCAACGCAGCGCGCGCGAGTTCTCGGGCGCCGTCACTCAGAAGTGCTTCGGCCTTCATCCCTCGACTACCGAAGAGTTCGCCGGTCGCGGCCCACGTCAGCACGTCGACGGTGCTTCGAACGGCGCCGAAGGCTTGTGACCTGGAGTACGAATTCGAGCGTTCGAAGTGCCACCCTGCGGCACCGGTCAGCCAATCGAGTTCGTCGATCAGCGTGGTCAGAGCAGCCGAGCTCGCCGACGCGCCCGACGGCGCGGCTGAGACTGACAGGTCGTCAACGGCGAAGTCCTCCTGCTGCGCACCGACGAGCAGCAGCAAGAGCATGCCGATGTCAGGAGCCCACCGCCCGCTTTCGACAGGCAACCGTTTCGCGATGTGCCGCCACAGCGCAACGGGGTCGTGAGCCACCTTCGCGCCCGCCACAGTCAGCCCGAAATGTCCTTTGCGCACGCGCGTCAGTCCGAGAGCCGAGACGGTGGTTCGCAAATTGAGAAGCGGCGGCGTCGCTATTTCGCGGTTGGCTTCACCGATCCACCACTTCTTCGGGTCGAGCTCGGCCATCATCGCCGAGACTACCGATGGCCGAAGGTAACTGGCAGTCGTGAGCGAGACACCCTCAGGCGGAATGAACGACAAAAACGTTCCGATGACCGCGGTCGCACGAGCCGCATCGGCCTCGCTGGGGGCTGGGCGATCGTCGTTGACACCGCAAGCGCCGAGAACTCGCATTGCGTACCGGCTTGCGTCGTCAGTGAGGGTTTTCAGAATCAGGTCTGCCAGGGGCGATGGATGCTCGGCCAACCATGCCGGCACTGCTCGCGCCGCGCTCAGAGACGAAAGACGCGCATTGAGGTCGACGATGTTGACCTCTGCATCCGCATCTTCGAGGAATTCAGGGCCGTAATGCTCCAGCTGCTCCTGCACCCATTCGTCTTGGTTCGTGCTCGGCTCTCGAGCTGCTGCGAGCAGCTCATCGAACGAGTGGATGCCCCCGATGTCTTCGGGCGGACCGTTGCGGCGGGCCACGAGGCACTGCGCAGGTCGAGCATCCGGTGCCGCTTCGTCGAGAGACTCGACCTTCTCGACGACGATACGATGACTCCAGTTGTCGCCGAAGTCGTAGGTGTACGTGAAGGCGTCGCCGGGGCCGCTGACGACCTGGTCGAGCGTGACGGTCGATTCGAGGATGCCGTCATCGCCCTCATCGATCTCATACTGCATGACGATGCCAGGCACATCACGGGAGTAGGCGGCGCCGAGGTCGAAGCGATGCAGGTGGCTGTTGGTCCACCCAAACGCCTCTTTCAGAACATCGTGAACGTCGGCCATCGTGAATTCGCCAGGAATGACCAATCGCCGCCAGAGCGGGGGCCGGGCACCGACGAGGTCGGCGCGAAGCTGAATTCGCACGGGGGTCTCGGGTCGCGGCGGCAACTCGAACGCCTTCGCGGCAGGTACTCGTGCCTCAGAGGCGAGCGCGGTGAGCTGATGAAGCAGCTCTCGCGGGTCGACGCCTTTGGTTGCGGCCAGGAATCGCGCCACGAACTGCTCGGTCGATTCGGAATCCGGCGACCTACCGGTTTCGTCTTCTACGCGGTCGTCGCTATCACGGTCGCGGTTTCTTGGCTCGCTACTCATCGCGATCAGAATACTGCGTTACCACTCCGAACAGCATCAGCATCGACCTCGCCGCCGTGATCAAAGTGACATCAGCGGTCGGTGCTGAAGTCGTTGCTGCGCCGTGTCGCCCGCTCAGTCTGCAATCGGGCCATGTTCTCCCGTTTAGGATAATCCAAATTGTACCGATCAACATAAACACGGATATACTGAATCGTCTAAACAGGGAACACGTGCTGCGAGATTGGTAACAGGACATGAAGCGATCAGACGCGGTTCGTCGTGTGCTGGCCGATGCCGCGTTGCAGGGGAGGCGTACGTGGGCCAACGCCACCGATCTTGCCTGGGAGGCAGGCGTGGCGGTGCCCACTGCTTACAAATCCATTCGACCACTCATCGACATCGGGGCGGTTTGGCAGCGTCCCGGCGGCGGTTTCACCGTTCTCGATCCCGAACGGGTCGTCACGGTGCTTGCTGCCGACCGAACCTTCCGGGACGCAGTTGCGACGACAAGCGCCACCGAAGCCGAGGCGCTGGCGGGGTCGCTTCCTGCGTATGCCGTGGGTGGAACGCGCGCTGCGGTTCATCATCTGGGTGGTGTGAACACTGTCGCTGACCCTGGACAGGGAATTCTTTACATCCCTGAAGGGGCAGATGTTTCTTCGTTGACAGAAGGCACCGATGTCATTGTCTTCACCGCAGACGCTAAGGCCTTGAAGGCATGGCGCGCGGGGTACACGAGTATCGCGCAAACATACGCAGACCTTTTTGCGCAGCCCGGCTGGCAAGCGTCTGAGTTTCGACGTGCGCTGTGGCGCAAGTTGTTCGATGTAGACGATTGGTCTCGCGCGGAGGCTCTAAGTGGCGACTAATGACTCGCAAGAACGAGACCATATTCAGAAGATTCTTGACTACCTGGGTGAGGCATTAGACCCATCGGTTCTGATTGGCGGATGGGCGACATTCGAGATCGTCGGCGGCGAAATCAGTAAAGACATTGATCTCATCATCGGCTCAGACGAGGTGCGCCAAAAGGTTCTCGATCGTGTCGAGCAGTTGAGCACCAGCGACCATCTGCAAGGTAAGAAATGGCGCGGGGTGGTTGAGGGCATCCATATCGATATCTACATTCCGTACCAGTCCCAATTGGGTGCGAAGCTGCGTCTCAAGGTCGAGGTTCTTGCTCGCCACACCGATCCGGTCGACCGGGTGGGCTGGAAGCTCCTCACCATTGAAGCGCACACCCTCACCAAGCTCGCTGCGGTTCTCGACAGGCCTGAGACGGAAAAAGGCGCGAAAGACGCTGGAGAACTGCTTCGGTTGCTGGAAAAGGGCGTTGACGCCGCCGCGGCATGCGCGATCCTTGTCGAGGCCACAGCTGTTGACCCAGACGCACTGCCGGAGTATGTAGACACGGGGTTTCGCCACATTGCCGAACGTTCGGGCGCAAACAAGGCTGAGCGTCGGATGCTGGATAGGCTTCGCCGAACGTGGGGCGACGAAATCCGTGCCGCGATCGACACCACTCAGCCTGGTCGGCCCGTCATCTTCTGAGGTGTTTGTGAGCAACATCAGTGCAACGCTGCTGAGATGGCATGATTGCGCCGTCACCCTCGGCGCGTTAGACGGATCCGCGGTTTGCGTCCTCGCGTCTTCCTCCACAAGCATCGAATTCGAAGAGTTCTCCACATCCGCTTTTCTGAGCGGGGAAGTACCGCCCGAAGACGCCTAATCTCGCGCTCATGACTGATTTGACGTACGAACCGACACCACTGACATTCGCTGAGCCCGGGGAGGCGTGGGGTGCGCTTGCCTCACGGTTTCCAGAACCGGATTGTGGCCGATTTTTTTCTACGAACGTGGGCAACGTGATCGCCCCTGGGCTGTGCATTCTCATTGGGGAGGCGAAGAGCGACAGGCGGCCACGAGTATCCGAGAACAGTTCGGGCTCGAGCACGACGAATGGGACATTCAAGAAGACGACTACTGCTTTGAATGTGGTGCCGTGACGGACCGGTCTGGAGAACTATGCATCGGAGACGAGTCCAATGACTGGTCGATTCTCAGTGCGATGCACGGAGAAGTCGAGGAGACTGCGAGACCAGCACTGGTTGCTGTGCGGCATCCCTCGGACTGCCTGGCCGAACTTGGTTGGACTGGAGCGGTGAACGCCGGGATGCTGGGTGCCGACGCCAAGGTTGTGCTCGAGTCGTGCCAGAAGCGGTTCGGCGCCAATGTCTACTTCGCCTCAGAGAGTCGGCTTCATTTGATCGTGACTCGTCCGCCCACAAACCCTGTCGAGGCGAGGTTGGTAGCTCGCGAACACTTTCACTTCTGCCGGTATGACAGTCAATTCCACGGACTCGGCGGCATCGAACCGTATGTGGCCAGGCTGATCGGAAGCAGCGAGTGGCGGTTCTGGTGGGATTAGCGGTTGGCCAGGAACAGGAGCGTATCGGCTGGGAGTGGGCTACCCCGCGCCTGCCCTGGTTGCCAAATAAGGTGCTCATCTCTATCTAAGAATGACTCTGACCCCGAGTGTTTCGAGTGCATTCAACAGAATCGCTGAGTGAGCACCCCTCGGCATAACGGCCCGGTAAAGATGGCATAACAACGCCGTTACACTGCACCCGCTCATGCTGAACGCTACCTATCGTGGAGCCATGAAGCGAAAAAATCTCATCGTCGTCGGTATCGCGGTCGTTCTTCTGCTTACCGGATGCTCGGCAGGCTCGTCATCGAACTCGTCGAGCAGCTCGCAAGACTCTGGTGTCGCCGGTTCTGCGCAGGCACCCGCGGGGGTCGCCAACGGAGGCAACTCAGGTGCGGCGGGTGCCGGCTCGACCGCGGCCGGCGCGTTGTTGCCCGACACGCAGGTCGTGACAACGGGGTCGATCGCGCTGACGGCGGATGATCCAGCTGCCGTCGCCGATCAAGCAGTTGCTCTCGTCGAGACCGCCGGCGGTCATGTCGACAACCGCACTCAACAGAGTGCGAGCGACCGCACCAGCGCTCGCGCAGATCTCGTGCTTCGTGTGCCGAGCGCCAATGTCAGCCAGGCGATCGACTCGCTGAAGAAACTCGCAACCGTCGAATCGGTCTCGATCTCGGCGACCGACGTGACAACCCAGGTGCAAGACGTGGATGCTCGCATCACTGCTCTGCAGACATCGGTGAACCGCCTGCTCGACCTGATGTCGAAGGCGACTGACACCGCTGACCTGATCACACTCGAAACGACGCTCTCGTCGCGCCAGGCCGATCTCGACAGCCTCGTCGCGCAAAAGGCTTCGATTACCGACCAGGTGCAGTACTCCTCGCTGACACTCGGCATCAGCGGCACGCGAGCGCCCGCGACGGTGGCGCCGTCAGACTTTTGGAGCGGACTCGGTATCGGGTGGGCATCCGTTGTCGCAGCTCTCTCGGGAGCGCTTGTCGTTCTTGGCGTTGCGCTGCCCTGGATCGTCATTCTGGGCGTGATCGCGCTGATCGTGATTGTGATCGTGCGGTTCGCCAGCCGTAAGTCGCGGCGCGAAAACGCTTCGACCGAAGCCTGATTCAACGCCTGCCTTCTCGGTGTAAAGCTTGTCGCCGAATTGGCTGCTGCGCCGTGTCGCCCGCTCTGTCAGACTGAGTTCACCGTGGCAAGGAGGCCAGCATGTGTCGGTGGCTTGGATATATTGGGGCTCCCATCGAGCCCCGTGAACTTCTTTACGACACCGAACGTTCGCTCATCGAACAGAGCCGACGGCATGCTCCCGACATGGCCGTTCCGAATGGCGACGGCACGGGGCTCGGTTGGTACGGGCACAGGGGCGAGCCTGCCTTGTTCCGCAGCGATGCGCCGGCCTGGGGCGACGCGAATCTGCGGGAACTTGCATCAGAGATCTCGACCGGCCTGTTCCTGGCACATGTGCGCGCCGGCACCGGAACGCCTGTGCAAGAGACGAACTGCCATCCGTTCAGGTACGGCAAATGGCTTTTCGTGCACAACGGCTACATCGCCGACTTTGCAAGCATCAGGCGCGAACTGCTCATGGCCGTCGACCCGGTGCTTTTCGGCAACATCCAAGGCTCGACCGACTCAGAGCTGATGTTTCACCTCGCCCTGACCTTCGGGCTCGAGAACGACCCGATCGGCGGATTGGAGCGGATGGCCGGGTTCGTCGAATCGACCGCCGAACGCGCCGGCATCCTCTCGCCACTGCAAATGACCATCGGAATGACCGACGGCGAAAGCCTCTATGCCGCCAGGTACTCGAGCGGACCCGTGACGAACACGCTGTTCGTGAGTGAAGATGTGCAGTCGGTGCGGATGCTCTACCCAGAACGTGAGCGACTGACGCACCTCTCCGACACGGCACGAGTCGTCGTCTCAGAGCCGCTGGTCGATCTGCCGGGAATGTGGCGCGAGGTGCCGGCGGGCAGCGCTCTGATCGTGCGCGAGCAGCTCGAACAGTTCGAGTTCGCTCCCGCCGGTTTCGCAACTCACGGCAGTAGCAAGTAGACGCACGGCTGGCGTGGTTGTCGCGCGCCGAGCGATACGGGGTTGGCCCCCGCATCGCACCCGACGTTCAGCGCAGCCGGCGGCGGCGCCGCACGACGACGAACCCGGCACCGGCAGCCATCAGCAACAGCGCTACCGCGAGAAGCAGCGCGGCTTCGCTGCCGGTGTTAGCCAATGCGCCGGTCGAAGAGCCTGCCGTCGTGGAAGTGCTGGAGTCGCCGGTGCCAGAGCCGGTGCCCGTACCAGCGCCGCTCCCCGAACCAGACCCAGAACCGCCGCTGCCAGCCCCAGAACCGCCATTACCCGAGCCGCCTCCCGCACCCGGGTCGGTGACCGTGATGCCGAGCACCGACGCGAGAAGCTTCACGGCGGTGACGGCGTCACCGCTCAGCAACGCATGTTCGGCGTCAGCGGTCAGCGCCGACGAACCGTCGACCGCCGTGCCCGCTACGACCGCGTTCTGCGCGAGGTCGCGCACCACCGAGACCAGCAGGTCTTCGTTGGCGAGCGTCGCAGCGTCGGCGCCAGCCGTCGAAGCCGTCAGGTCGGTGGCCGCGACAGCGGTTCCCGTGTTGATGGAGGCGAGCGCCGAGGCGGTGTCGCCGCCCGAGAGGGCAGCCGCCGCAGCCGCCGCGAGCTGGATGGCCGCGGCAGAGTTCGTGATGGCCCCTGACGAATCCCAGACGTCTGCGGAGAGCAGCGCATCCACTGCCGCCTTCGCCGCGCCAGCGGGCAGGCCAGCCGAGAGCTTCGAGATACGCGCCTTCGGAACGTCGGTGCGCTCACCCCAGCCATACGCGAACAGCGGGTCGTAGGTGGCGTCGCCCACGTTGATCGGCACCTGGTCGGCCGAGGCGGGCCAGGTCAGCGGCAGACGGCCGGTGAAGGGCGTGTCGCCGAAGAGGGTGTCGGCGACACCTTCGCCCTCGCTGCCGGGCAGGAAGGAGGCGACGAGCGCCCCGATCTCGCTCAGCTTGTCGGTGACCAGCTGACTGCGACCGGCAACGATCAGCACGGCGCACTTCATGGCGCCGCAGACCTTGTCTATGGTGGCGCGGTCGGCGTCGGTCAGCGAGAGGCTGTGCCCGTTGTTTCCGACGTCGCCCTGGCCTTCGGCGTAGGGGGTCTCGCCGACCACGACCACGCCGACCGAGCTGCCGGTCATCGGAGCCGAGGCGTCTTTCGAGTAGGTGATCGAGGCATCCGGGGCCACCTGCTTCATGCCCGCCAGAATCGTCGTACCTTCGGTCGCCGTGGGACCCGAGCCACCCTGCCACGAGATCGTCCAGCCTCCCATCTGGTTGCCCAGGTCGTCGGCGTTCGAGCCGGCGACGTAGATCGAGGCGTTCTTCGCGAGCGGCAGCACATCGTCGTTCTTCAGCAGCACCTGCGATTCGGCGGCAGCCTGGCGGGCGTCGGCGCGGTGTGCGGCCGACCCGAAGTCGGCTGCGGTGCTGCGGTCGGTGTACGGATGCTCGAACAGACCCAGCTCGAACTTCTGCGTCAAGATGCGCTTCACCGCGTCATCGACTCTGCTCTGGGGAATGGTGTTCGTCGTGGTGACGGCATCGGTCACGCTGGTGATGAAGGCGCCGAAGTTGTAGGGCGCCATCGCCATGTCGAGCCCGGAGTTCACCGAGCGAACGACCTTGTCTTCGTAGCTGCCGCCGGGCAGCTTGTCGATGCCCTCCCAGTCGCTGATCAAGAAGCCGTTGAAGCCGAGCTGCTGCTTCAGTACGCCCGTGTTCAACGCGGTGTTCTCGTGCATGCGCACGTCACCGGTGCCGGCGATGTCGACACCCGAGTACGAGGGCATGATGCTGCCGACGCCGGCCTCGATGGCCGGAACGTAGGGGTCGACGAAGGTCGTCATGAAGTCGGCCATCGACGGCGAGTGGGTAAGGCCCTGGTCGATGGGGTATCCGTTGCCGGCCTTTGTCGGGTCGTAACTCGTGCCGCCGTCGCCGGCCCAGTGCTTCGCCGTGGCGAGCACCTTGTCGGGGCCCGACTTGTCGGTCGGGTCGGTGCCCTGCAGTCCGACGATGTTGGCGGCCGAGAAGCTCGTGACGAGTGCCGGGTCTTCGCCGAACGACTCGTAGGTGCGGCCCCAGCGCTCGTCCCGGCTGACGCAGAGGCAGGGCGCGAAGGCCCAGTTGACGCCGGTGACCTTGGTCTCGACGGCGGTGTCTTGCGCGAGCGTCTCGATCAGCGCGGGGTCGCGCGTTGCGCCCAGGCCGATGTTGTGCGGAAAGATCGTGGCGTCGAGCACGTTGCTGTGCCCATGCACGGCGTCGGCGCCGTAGAGCAGCGGAATCTGCAGCGAGGTCGAGAGCGCCTGCGACTGGAAGCCGTCGACCATATCAGCCCAGGCCTCGGGAGTGTTCGCGGCCGGAGTCGATCCGCCGCCCGAGAGAATCGAGCCGAGGCCGAGGTCGGCAATCTGGCTCGGGCTCGAGAGGCCGAGCCGCTCGGCCTGGGTCATTTGGCCGACCTTCTCGGCGAGGGTCATGCGGCTCATCAGGTCGTCGACACGCGTCGCGATGGGCAGCGACGAGTCGAGGTAGGGCAGGCCGTGCGCGTTGATGACAACACGGGGTGCGGATGCGGGCAGCTGGGCGCCGGCCGCGTCGAGCACCACCGGGATGCTTCGCGACTGGTCACCACCCGACGTCGCAAGAGTCTTCACGTCGAAGTTCTGTGTCGATCCGGAGGCCGCGCCGGCCGGGAACGTCACCGAACCGGTGAAGTCTTCGACGTTAGTGCCGATGGCGGCGGTGCCGCTGCCGGGGGAGTACTTCACCGTGACGGGGGAGGTCAGGGCATCCCCATTCGACGTGGTGAGGGTGAGGCCGACCGAGGCCGTCTCGCCCGGATTCACGATGTAGACGTCTTTCGACGAGCTCACCGTGAGGTTCGCGGCCTGCGCCGGGGTGCCGTAGATCTGGGCGTCGTCGACGGCCCAGCCGGTGCTGGTGGGCTTGCCGGGCGCGAAGGTGATGGCGAAGCCCCACGCGCTGGTCAAGTCGAGGGTGCCGTTCTTGGTGGCGGAGTCGCCGGGCTGGTACGCACCGAGAGCGAAGGCCGAGAACGGTAATTCGACCAGCTTCCAGCGGCTCGACGAGCTGCCCCAATTGTCTTTGAACGTTGCTGCCCAGAGCTCGGAGTGCTCACCGTCGGGGCCGCCGTCTTTGATCTCGACCTTGATGTCGTCACCAGCTGTGGGCGAGGCCGGGTTGCTGGCCTGTGAGGCATACCACCAGAAGCGGACTCCGCGGTACGAGCTCCAGTCTTGCGACGACGAGAGGTTGTCGCTGAAGCCGGCGTAGGCACCGCCCGAAGGGATCTGGTAGGTGCCCGAAAGCACCTTGTTATCGGGCACATCGCCGCGCGCCTGGTCGGTCACGTCCATGGTGGCGAGGTTGTCGGCCGAGCCCCAGGTGAAGAAGCCCACCGGGTTGGTCGACGAGCCGATCGGCACGGTGCCCTGGAAGTCTTCGAGGGTTGTGGCGCGTTCGAAGGTGGCGAAGTCGTCGAACGAGTAAGTGCCCGAGCCGAGGCCGGTGAGCGTTACCGCGAAGCCAGCCGAGGCCGACGGCACGAAGCGCGCGGGGTCGGAGTGATTGCCCTTCAACCGCAGGTCGTCGAACAGAACGGTGAGCTGGCGCCAGCCGGTGCTGTCGTCGACCACGTTCTGGTCGAAGATCTGGCCGCCGCTCTTGAGCTCGTATTCGAGTGTCTTGCCCGTGCCCGTGCCGAGAAACCAGAAGCTGAAGCCGTCTGAGGCCGACCAGTCTTTCGGGCTGGTGTCGTTGGTGAAGCCGAACCAGTCGCTTGCGGTCGGGGTGCCGGTGACCGTGGCCACGAGCACGTGGTTGTCGGCCGGCGCGCCCACGATGGTGTCGTCGATCGTTGTCGTCAGAACGGGTTTGAGGCTGTCGGCGCTCGCCCACGTCGAGTAGTCGGCGGGCACTCCGCCCTCGAAGTTCTGAATGACCGTCGTGGCGCCATTGTTCGGCAATGTGCCGGTGGGGTGGATGCTCACGACTGCCGAATCTCGGCTGCCCACCGTGATGCCGGCCGACGGGTCTGCAAGCTTCAGCGTGAAGGTGCGCTGCGGGGCGAGCGCGCCGTGCGAGACGGTCGGAACGGTGAACGACGCCGACGTCTGCCCGGCCGGAATGGTGACGGTCTGGTCGACCGCGGTGTAGTCGGTGCCCGCCACCGCGGTGCCATCGGCGCTGGTGACGTGCACGGTCTGGTCGGTCGCGGCTGCGCTGTTGAGGCTCACGGCGACGGATGCATCGGCCCCGGCTCCCACCGAAACGGCGGTCTGGTCGAACCCTGCGGTCGGCACGGCGACGGTGCCGTGCACCTCGAAGGAGAACACCGAGTAGCCGTAATAGTGCAGCGTCGGGGCGTCCCAGGTGGCGGCGGCACGCTTCAGCATCGCCAGACGTACGTAACGGGCATCCGTCGGCGTAGCGAAGGTGACTTGCTCGGTGCCGCCGACCCCTGCGGTCTCGGAGGCGGCTGTGCTCCAGCTCGCCTCGTCGTCGGGGTTCGCCTGGGCGACCTGCACGTCGTACGCCACGGCGTAGGCGGCCTCCCAGCTGATCGAAACGCCGGTGAGGGTGCCGACCTGCCCGAGGTCGCTGGTCAGCGACGCGGTGAACGTGGTGTCGGAGTCGGGGCCGTTACCGCTGGCCCAGCGGGTGGCCGGGTTGCCGTCGGTCGCGTTCGAGGCCGGAAAGTTGCCGTCTTTGTCGTTCTGCGACGCCGACGCGGTGGTGGTGCCGGTTCGCGCGAGGTCTGGCTCGGCCGCGCTCGCCGTCTGGCCCACAACGAGGGCGCCGCCGATCAGCGCGGAGACGACCCCTGCGCTGAGCAACGCTCGCAGCGGGCTGCGACGGCGTCGGTGGGAACGGGCGGCAGACCTCTGGCCGAGTGCGGGCACAGTCACTCCTTCGTAACAGACAGCACTGCCGTGGAGCGGGCAGTTCTGTCAGTACATCGTGTGAATTAGTCCGGCGACAGGACGATATCGAAACTCTGCGGCGGTCGGGCGTGGCGCGCGCGGCCGCCGCCAGGGTTATGCAGAGCGGCGGTCGTTCGCGGCAGAAGTCGGGCGGCCGCACGCGTCATGCAGAGCGGCGGTCGTACGCGGCAGCCGACTCGCGCGTGCCGTGCCGCCCGGCGATGCGATCGGATGCCCAAGCCGCCGCCAGCGTTCTGTCGATGATGCCCATCAGTTCTGATCGCGTGCCCCAGGCGGCAGAACGAACGACCACGCTCACGGTTGCGTCTTGACTGAACTCGGCCAGCGCCTCGCGAACGCCGGCCAGCAGCGGCTCACCCACCGAACCGATGCGTCCGCCCAGAACCACCACCTCGGGGTCGACGAAGGCGCAGAGCTGCGCCACGGCGCGGCCGACCCGCAGGCCAGCACGGTGATAGTCGGGCAGGCACTCCGCGATGACGGCCTCGAGGCAACCTCTGCGCCCGCATCGGCACAGCGCGCCACCGGGCTGTACCTCGATGTGGCCCATTTCACCTCCGAGGCCGGTCGCCCCCGCGAGCAGGGTGCCGTTGACAATGAGGCCTGCCCCGATGCCGTCGCTCAACTTCACGTAGAGCAGGTTGTCGATTGCTGTCGTGCCGCCGAACATCCGCTCGCCCCAGGCGCCGAAGTTGGCGTCATTGTCGATGATGACCGGGCAGCTGAGACCGGCTGGGGCGGCATCGGCGAGGTTCGTGCCGTGCCAGCCGGCGAGGTTCGCGGGGGCCCGAACGGATGCCCGGCCCGAAGCCCGGCCGGTCGTGATGGGGAACGGCAGCGAAATTCCGAACCCGCACACCTCGGCGAGGGTCGACCGGGCCTGGTCGAGCAGTTGCATGACGAGCGAATGCGTTGCAGCGAAGGTCTGTGCAGAGCCTTCATCGACGGGAAAGTGGATGCTCTGCTCGACGAGCTCGTGGCCGTGAAGGTCTGCGACGGCCACCGTAATGTGCCGGTGCCCGATGTCGCAGGCCACGATGACGCCGTGCTGCCTCGCCAGCTGCAGCACGGCTGTGGGGCGACCACGGGTCGCTCGCGCCCTGCCTGCAGACGCCGCAGACGCCGCCGATGCGGCCGAGACCGCGGCGGCCGAGACCGCGGCGGCCGAGACCGCGGCGGCACCGAGGCGGTGCTCGATGACCAGGCCCTGGGCGATGAGTTCTGACACGGTCTGGGCGACGACGCTGCGCGAGAGTCCGGTGTGTTCGGCGATCGCCCGGCGGGTGGTTTGGCCTGCGCGGCGGATGAACTCGAGGTGGTCGCCTGCGCCTGAAGGGGTCATGGCTGAGACTGACACAGGCGATCCTCTTCGATGACCAGGAGCCGCTGGCGTTCGCGGCAGAGACGTTGTGACCCCCGAATGGGTCGCACAGACAGACTACGTGAGAGAACTCACAGAAAGAAGGGGCGCCTGATCCTGACACGGGATCCTGACACGGCGATGACGGCGTTCGATGCGCTCCCGGATCAGGAGAAAGTCCAAGCCAGTCAGGCGGCGTGCGTGCAATCGAAGTTAGTGAGCAAGTATCATTAACGTCGATTGGCATCCGGTTAAACAACGACGGCCCCTTGCGGGGCCGTCAAACGCAGGTTGTGTTGAGGAACCGGCGCGGGGTGTGGATTGACACTAGCACGCCACCTCGTGGCCCCCTAATCGATTGGGATTGTGAATTGCCGAGTAAAGCGATCGCTTACGTGGATGGATTCAATCTTTACAACGGCATTCACGATGCCTTTCAGCACCGATATTTATGGCTCGACCTAGTGAAACTTCTCGAGAACTTACGCCCCGCGAACGATTTGGTCACGGTCAAATACTTCACGTCGACGTTGCTTGACGAACCAGACGCGCAGGGCAGGCAAGCCGAATACATTGGCGCTCTTGAAGCTAAATATCCTGGGCGAATCGAAGTCGTCATGGGGCGATATCAGCGCAAAAAGATGGTCTGCAAAGTCTGCGGTGTTCAATGGACCTCCTATGAAGAGAAAGAGACGGATGTGAACATCGCTGTTGAGATTGTCTCCGACGCTCTCGCGGGTAAAGCCCAAAGCCTTTACGTAATCAGTGCAGACAGCGATCTAACGCCAGCAATCAAGCTGATTCAGCGTCATCAGCCCACAGTCTTTGCCATGGCATTCTTTCCGCCGCGCAGGAAATCGGATGAGTTGCTAAAACTGATGCCGAGCTCGATTGTCATTGGACGACAGAAACTCCGCGATGCGCAACTTCCGGAGATTGTGACGACGGATTCTAGGGCGTTCGCTCGCCCAGCGAAGTGGCGACCAGCACTTTTTGAAGACGCAGGGCCGATTGATCTTGCAAGCCTCGGGGCGTCAATACCGAAACCAGGAGCTCACGTGCGCGACCATCAAGGCAGCCGATAAGCCGCCCGGCCGGCCCTAATTCTCGATCTCGTAGATCGAGGCGGTTCGCGGTAATTCGAAACTCGGGGGCGAGTATTGCTTCTCATTGAACAGGTGTTTAGTATGTTGAACATGCGTTCAGTATTGCCAGAAGATGCCACGACGAGGGCACGTATTCGCGACACGGCTATCGAGCTGTTCGGCCGCGATGGGTTTCGCGAGACGACCGTGCGCGCGATTGCGACGCGGGTCGGTGTGAGCCCGGGCCTCGTGCTGCACCACTTCGGCTCGAAAGACGGGCTGCGGGAGGCGTGCGACGACTACATTCTCGCCGAGGTGGAGAAGCCCGGCGAGACCATCGGCAACGGCGAAAAACCGGGGGCCAGTGCGAACATCCAGTCGTGGCTCGGGCGCACCGATGAGCACCGCCCGTGGCTGCGATACATCGGCCGGATGCTCGCCGATGGCTCTCAGGCAGGTGATCACTTGTTCGCTGAGTTCGTCGCCTACACCGAACGTGTCTTTGCTGAGGGGGAGGCGAACGGGTCGGTGCGCCCGTCGAGCGACCCGCACATGCGCGCGGTGACGTTGACGGCGTACAGCATGTCGGCCCTGCTGCTCGAACGGCAGTTCGCGCGGGCCGTCGGCGCGACCGAGCTGACCAACGAGGTCGTTGCGGCGATGGCGCTGCCGGCCGTCGAGCTCATGACGCACGGCGTCTACACGACTGACGATCTGCTGCGTGCGACTCAGGATGCGCTCGGTGTGGGAGGCGCTGATGATGGCACTAGCGGCGCGAGCCGCGCGAATGGCGCGGGCGGAACAGGCGGCGATGGTGGCGCGAGTAGCGACGGCGCAGCCGAGGGAGGCGCTGGCGCATGACGACGGGCTCGACCGCGATCGAACTCGCGGGGGTCAGCAAATGGTACGGCCGGCTCCCCTCCGGCCACTCTGCTCTCGACAGCATTGACCTCAGCGTCGAGGCCGGGTCGGTGTTCGGGATGATCGGGCCGAACGGTGCAGGCAAGACCACCACGATGCGGTTGCTGCTCGACATCATCCGACCGAGTGCAGGGTCGATCAGGGTTCTCGGAAGCGAGCCGAAGAGCGGTGGGCCCGAGTTGCGGCGGCGCATCGGGTATCTTCCCGGTGAGCTGAGGCTTGAGGGGCGGGTGACCGGGCGCTCGCTGCTGCAGCACTATGCGCGTATCAGCGGGCCCGTTGCACCCGGCGCGATCGACGGTCTCGCCGAACGCCTGGGCGTTGAGCTCGACCGCCCGGTGCGCACGCTGTCGAAGGGCAACAAGCAGAAGCTCGGGCTCGTGCAGGCGTTCATGCACCGGCCTCCGTTGCTGGTGCTCGATGAGCCGACGAGCGGGCTCGATCCGCTCGTGCAGCGCGAGTTTCTGGCGATGGTGCGCGAAGCGCGAGACGCGGGGCAGACCGTTTTTCTCAGCTCGCACATTCTCAGTGAGATTCAGCAGGTTGCTGACTCCGTAGCGATTCTGCGGGCCGGTCGCATTGTGACGGTGAGCTCGGTAGAGGGGTTGCGGCAGAGTGCGGTGCGGCGAGTGCGCGCGGGGTTCGCAGACGCGACGCCGGGGGCCGTCGAGGTGGCGCTGGCGGGCATCCCGAACCTGAGCGACCTGGTCGTGAAAGTAAGCGGTAGAGCGGCCGGGGGAGTCACCGACATTACGGCGACCGTCGGCGGAGACATCGACGCGTTCGTCAAGGCGATTGCGGCGTTCACGATCGTCGACCTGGCGATCGAAGAACCCGATCTCGAGGAGTCGGTGCTGAAGATGTACGGAGCCGAAGCGAGGGCCGAACGTTGAACGCCCCCGTGCTGCCACTCTTTCGCCAGGCCATCGCCCAGTCGTGGCGGTCGACGCTCGGCTGGACCCTTGGCGTCGCCGCAGCCTTGCTGCTGTATCTGCCGCTGTTCCCCTCCATCGGCGGGGCAGGGTCGCAGATGGGTCAGCTCATCGCGAATCTTCCGCCGCAACTCGTGAGCGCACTGGGGTACAACGACATCACGTCGGGCGCCGGCTACACCGAGTCGACGTTCTTCGGGCTGCTGGGCTTTGCGCTGATCGTGATCGCCGCAACGTCGTGGAGCACGGCCGCCATCGCCGGCGACGAAGAGAGCGGCGCCCTCGAACTCACGCTCGCGCACGCAGTCAGCCGCCAGCAGCTGGTGCTCGAACGCACCCTCTCGGTCGCGGTGCGGCTCGCCTGGCTGGCGCTGGTCAGCGCGGTGTTCGTTCTCGCTCTGAACTCGAGCGCACAGCTGGGCGTCACGGCCGGTCACGTGGTCGCGGTGAGCGCCGCCTATCTGGGCCTCGGGCTGGTGTCGGCCACCCTCGGCCTGGCCGTGGGCGCGCTCACCGGGCGCCGAATCTACGCGACAGCGGCCGCCGCCGGCGTCGCCGTTCTCGGTTACATGTTGAACGCGATCGGCAGTCAGAGCAGCGAGTTGGATGCTCTGCGAGACTTCTCACCGTACGGTTGGGCGTTTCATCACACCCCACTGGCGAGCGGGGCAGACTGGGGCGGATTAGCCCTGCTCTACGGCTTCAGTGCGGCCTTCGTCGTCACCGCCGTTGTGGCGCTGCGCACGAGAGACATCGCGGGCTGACCCTCTTCGCGCCACCGACGATTCACACGCGCTTCGCTCTCTACGACAAGGATTCATCACCACAATGACCGTCACGCCGAACGCCGAATTCACTGCGAAACCCGGAACGGCGGGTGCCGTGCGTTCGCCTCATTCTGTCATCGTCATCGGCGAAGCTCTCACCGACATCGTTGTACGACCCGAGGGTGTCACCGAGCATCCTGGCGGCTCACCGATGAACGTGGCGATCGGCGTGGCTCGACTCGGAGACGCGGTCGAGCTCATCACACGACTGGGCGCCGACGACCGAGGGATGATCGCACAAAGTCACATCGAAGAATCGGGTGTCACCCTCTCGTCTGGTTCGATCGTCAGCGAACCCACCTCGACGGCCACTGCACGCCTCGACGAAACAGGTGCGGCGATCTACGAATTCGACATCCGCTGGTCGCTCGAACCCCTCGACCGACTCCCGCCGGCCGTCGTCGTTCACACCGGCTCCGTCGCTGCATTTCTGGAGCCCGGAGCGGCAGAGATTCGGCGGTTGCTTGCCGACACAAAAGCATCGACGATCGTCACTTTCGACCCGAACATCCGCGCCTCGCTTCTCGGCGAACGTGACGCAGCTCGGGGTACCGCCGAACGTCTGATGGGGCTGTCTGACGTGGTGAAGCTCAGTGACGAAGACGCGGAGTGGCTGTACCCGGCAGTTTCGCACTCCGATGTGCTCGACCACATTCGCTCACTCGGCCCTGCGCTCGCCATCATCACTCGAGGTGCCGACGGGGCTGTTCTCGCCAGCAGGCGCGGCACTGTCAACGCACCAGGCCTCACGGTCACCGTCGCAGACACGATCGGGGCGGGCGACTCGTTCATGAGCGCCGTCATCCACTCGATCGTGGAGCTGATTAGCGAGAAAGAATCGTCGACGAGTGTCTCCGATGGCACAGCCTTCACTCCGGCCGTGCTCACCCAGATCGGAACATTCGCTGTTCGGTGCGCCGCCATCACGGTGTCGCGCTCGGGTGCCAACCCCCCGCGTCTGGCAGAAGTCGACCGCTGATCTGCCTTCGCGGGCCTAGCATTCGCGGCACGTAACGCGCGACCGGTTGTGCATACCGTCGTCAGCGGGCACGATCAGGTGAGGCGGGCGCGTAGAGGCTCGGGATGCTCGGGGGAGACGCTGTGGACGACGAAACGTTGCTCGAGGTGATCTACCGCGGTCGCCCGGCGACCATCGCCGGGCTCGCGGCGATGTCGCACCTCACGGAGGGTGAGGCGAGCGATGCCGTCGAGCGCTTCTGTGCTCGCGGCATACTCGGGCGTAACGGTGACAGCGTCACCTATCGGCACCCGTCGGCCTGGGTCGCCGATGTGGTGGCAGCGCGAGCCGAGAACGCTCGGCGAAGCGCAGACGCCGACCTTCACGAGATCGAACAGGTCGTCGCCGGCCTGCCGGGGCTGCTCCGCCAGTGGTCAGTCGGCGAGGCGTCGACAGACCTGGTTCCAATTCTGGTTCGGCACGGGCCGAATGCGTCAGAAGACCTGTGGTTCGACTCTGCGCCGCACAATTCGGGCGTTCTGAACGCGATTCTGCCCGACGTCACCCGGTTTGTCTCGGGAGGAGAGGAGCGAATAGCGCGGTTCGCCGAAGCCCTCCGCGGAAAAGACGCGGTACGCGTCATCGTGGCGACGGCCGCAACAGCTGATCCGGTCACTGCCGCGATCTTGCACCGTTACGACGATGCCGGCGTCGAGCTTCGTATGGTGGATGATCTGGCCAGCTGGTTCTGGGCCGATGGAGATCAGCTCGCCATTCCGTTCGAGTGGGGCGAAACGCGCCCGACCAGTGTGCTGGGTGCGAACAACGCCGCGCTCGCGGGTTTGGCGAACGCGTATTTCGAAGCGCTCTGGCAGCGGGCCGAACCAGTGGTCGCCTCTGAGCAACCGTGGACGCCGTTGTTGAGGCTGATGCGGCAGGGAGTGACGCTGGAGACAGCCTCACGCATGGTCGATGTCAACCCGCGCACGGGGCGCAGGCGGGTGTCGGCGGCGATGGAGCACTACGGTGTCTCGACGCTCTTCGCGCTGGGCGTTGCGTGGGCTGCCGATTCGGAGCGCGGGCGCTAAGCAGACGGATCGCGACGGGGCGCAATGCCCTGCGCGAAACTGAAGACGTCGGTCGGGTCGTAGGCCGTCTTCACCGCTCGAAGGCGATCGACTCCGAAACCCCAGTAGTCGGTGGCCCAGTCGGCGGCATCGGCGTTTGGAACGTTCGAGTATGCGCCATTCACGAAGGGCGCCAGTGCGGCGCTGAACTCGGCGACCCAGGTCAAACAAGCGGCCATGAGTGGGTCGTCTGCGGCGAGAACCTCGCCGGGCGCGACACTGCCCCGCACGCCCCAGCCCGCCCCGGGCTCTGCATAGAACAGCGCATCGCGATGCGCGAAGACGCTGCCGCCGGCGGGTTCGTCGTGAGCGACGGCGCCGCCGAAGGCGTTCGTGAAGTAGTTGCAGTGGGCGGTGGGAGCACGTGCCACGAAACGGCCGATGATCTCGATCGCCTCAGCCGGAAAGGGCGTGCTGACGAACTGCGAGTTGAACTTCCAGTTCGCGGGTTCGTCGTCGAGCGGTATCTGAAACTCGGAGTAGGTGTCGGCCCACGAGGCGTGTGACATGGCGACCTCGGGGGAGCCGATCGCGATCAGGGGAGCGAGCATCCGCAGGCCGTCGTCGCCGTCGCTCGAGGCGAGCACTGCGAACAGCACAATCGAGTCGCGCTGAATTTCGAGCTGGCTGGTTAGCCGCTCGTCTGCCACCGGGGCGGTTGCCTGCCATGCCTCGAACACGGCTGCCAGGTCGTCGAGGCCCTGCCAGGTTACGGTGATCGAAGTCACGTCGGCGAGTGGATGCACGGCGAAAGTCAGCGAGGTGACCACGCCGAAGCTGCCGTTCCCCGCGCCCCGCAGCGCCCAGAGCAGGTCGGAGTGCTGCGAGGCGTCGGCAGTGATCACTTCGGCGTCGCTGCCGTTTTCGCCGTCGCAGGGCACGACGACCTCTGCGGCGAGCAGGTTGTCGGAGGCCATACCGAACGCACGGGTGAGCAACCCGAATCCGCCGCCGAGGGTGGCTCCGACGAGCCCGACCGAGCCTTCGGTGCCGGTCGGTGCCGCGAGCCCGACGGCCCCGAGCGCTGCCACCGCCTGAGCCTGGGTCAGCCCGGCACCGAGAGTCGCGGTACGACCCTCGACATCGATCGAGACAGACGCGAGTTCGCTGACGTCGATCACCAACCCGTCGTCGAGGGTCGACCAGCCCTCGAGGCTGTGACCGCCGCTCCGCACCCGCAGCGGCACGTCGTTTCGCCGAGCGGCAGTGACGGCGTTGACGACATCGGCGGTGACCTGCGCGTAGACGATCGCGATCGGCCGATGCGAGAAGAGCAGGTTCCAGGATGCCCGTGCCGAGTCGTACTCATCATCACCAGGTACCACGACCCGCCCGGTGAGCCCGTCGAGCACGCTCACTCGACGCTCTCGACGCTCTCGGCGTCGTCGATGTTCTCGACAGCCGCTCCACCGTCGGGCTCGACTTCGAGCACGGAAGGCCTGAAGATCAGCAGCCAAACGAAGTAGACGCCACCAGCGACAAGCAGCCCGAGTACAACGAGAGAGGGAACGCGCGCGGCCGGGGGAGTCACGAGCACGAAGAACACCAGGGCGACCCAGACGAGCGCGACGATGGTGACGGGCAGCTCGAACCGACCGAGGCTGAATCCGCCGGCCTTGCGCTCGAGTTTGGAGCGCACGGCGAGGTACAGCACGACGATGGCGCCATACATCAGTGCGGGCAGCAGCGTGCCTCCGACCAGAAGCTGGTTCAGGGCATCCCCCGGCAGCGCCAGCATCAACACGATGCCAATGACGACGATCAGAACGGTCGCCGCGATCGGCGTTCGGGTGCGTTTGTTCACCCTGCTCATCAGTCGCGCCGCCGGAAAGCGGCCATCACGAGACATGGCGAAGGCCTGGCGGGCGCAGGCCGCCATCACGACCATGCCGGCACCGAAGAAGGCGAACGCGATGCCGCCGATCAGAATCCGCTCCCAGACCGGCCCCAGCTGGCCCCGGATGATCGCGGCGACCGGTGACGGATCGGCGCTGACTGCGTTGACGTCGGTGATCGACACCGTGAGAACGATCAGAAAGATGAGCCCGGCGACGCTGGCCGCGACCACTGACCCGACGATCGCGCGGGGAACGTTGCGAAACGGATTCTTCGCCTCTTCGGCGAGGTTGGCGGCCGAGTCGAAGCCGACCAGTGTCGTCAGCCCCAACAGGGCTCCGGCCATCAACCCGCCACCGATTGCGTAATAGTTCGGGTCACCTGCCGTGATGCCGCGAGAGGTGAGGTTACCGACATCGCCGCCACCCGTGGCTGCGAGCACGATCAGCAGGGCGATCACCAGCACGGCGATGATGCCGAGTTCGATGGCAACGGCAGCCGAGGTGATCAGGCTGAAGAGGCGCGTCGACGCGATGACGAACGCGGCCTGCACGATCAGAATAACGATGGTCAGGATGCGCGCCATGTTCTCGTCTGCCCCCATACCGAGCAGCGGCATCAGTGCCTGGCTCGCCATCGCGTTCGCCATGGTGACGACCGCGGTCGCGAGGTACCAGAAGCTGAGCCAGCCGAAGAACCAGCCGACCTTCGGATTCGCGAGGCGCGAGGCCCACTGGTAAGAAGATCCGCTGAGCGCGATGCGGGCGGCGAACTGGGCGACGACCAAAGCGACCAGCGTCTGCCCAACCGCGGCAGCGATCCAGAGCCAGATGCCCACTGGGCCGGCCGTTTGCAACATGTTGCCATAGGTGGCGAAGACGCCGACGGCGACCGAGATGAATGCGAAGGAGATGGCGAAGACCTGAAACCCGCCCAGGGTGCGTTTCAGTTGTGGCTGATCGCCCGCTGGTGGGTCGAATGCGTCTGCCGACGTGTCGGCGCCCGTCGTCTTGATGGCCATGATTCCCCTGTCTGAACAGTTCTCAGTGTCGTGACTGATCGCCGTGGCGACAAGAGCCGCTTGCGGACACGTCCGCAAGCGGGCCTAGCCGGTACCCGGCTCAGGGCAGGCCGAGCAGAATGTTGTTCTCGATGTAGATGTCGTACGCGTCGGTCGGCCGCATTCCCTGCAGGGGGCCCGAAGGCGGTCTTGTCGACAATTGAGGAGGCCATGTTATGACACGTCCGTCGATCTGCTGCGGGTCGGCACGGTTCTCGGTGCCAGCCGACCATTCCTCCACGATCGTCGCCTGCTGCTCGAGCCCGAACTTGCGCCACGGTTGCCCGGCCGGGCCGTAGTGGTAAGCGGCCTGGCCTGCGATCTTGGCGATCGCCGCACGCCAGTAGTAGTCGGCGTCGCTCGGCCCGTTGGCGATCTGCCAGGCGTGCGTCATCTCGTGAACGAGAAGCTGGCCGGGCTCGGTGTAGCCACGGTCGGGGGCGGTATGGGCGATGCCGTCGTCGAAGCCGCCGCCGAAGTTGACGAGAATGTCGGTGTTGTCGGTGCCGGGCACCGTGAACTCGACACCGCCGATGCCTGTCAGATTGGTGAGCAGAACGCGATCGAAGGGCAGTTTGTCACCGAAAACCAGGGTGAGATAGCTGATCTCGGGCTGGTGCAACCGCCGACTCTTCACGAGAGCGTCGCCCACCAGTTCGCCGCCGAGCAGCACCGGAATAATGACCTGCGGCCCCAAGAGCACGGTGGCGCCCGCCGCCGCGATGAGACCGAGTAGGCCGCCGGGGCCGGGCGGCCGAACGCCGTAGATGTCGGCGAACTCATCGCCCATGAAGATGATGGCAGACAGGCCGCCGGTCGGAGCCAGGAGTACCGAGGTGACCAAGAACTTCAGCCAGGTCTCCACGACGTCCTCGACGACGCCGAGCACGCCCGTTTCCCGAGCGGCGACGTCGAGCGTCATCGTCGCATTACGCAGAGACGGCCACTGGGCGGCGGCCATCGCCGACGTGATCGGCTCGCTCCAGGTGACATCGCTCGGTTTTCCCAGGTCGACTTTTCCGTATGCGGAGCCGGTCTTCTGCTGAACAATGGCGACCTTGCCGTCGGCAGATCGGATGACCGACTTGACGGTGAAGTCGTACGACTTGACGCCGTACGCGGTCACTGTGCCGCTGAAGGTGGCGTTGCCTGAGTTGTCGATGACCAGGGTCACCTCTCCGTCGAGCTCGTTGTCGGAGACAACCCGCTGCGTGAACGTTCTGCTCTCGGGTGCCAGCGTCACGGTGAACGGCAGCGATAGCACTCCGGCGTTGGCGTTGTCGCCGGCGTTCCAGATGATGGAGATCATCGACTCTTCGACCAGCGCGTCGGGCGCGATGGCGAAAGACAGCGTCACGGGCTCGGTCTGCTGGCCCGAGAGCTGCTGCGAGAAGGGAGTCATCGTCACGCCGTACGGCAAGGCGCCGGCGCTGAACGAGAGCAGTTTGTCGCCCCCGCTGACCACTACATTCACCTGGCACGTGGCCGTAGTGTTCTGCGTGCCCTCGATCGATCCCTGCAACGCGGTGACCGTCACGCTGCCCGGCAAGAGGGTGAGCCCGAGCGGAAACCGCTGGTCGTAGATGCCGTCGAACGCGGTGACACGCAGCCCGACGTCGTAGCTCTGGCCGAGGTAGATGGGGTAGTGCCCGAGGGCGGCGTTCGGTGCGACGGTTACCTGAAGCGGCACCGTGCTGCCGGCGTTCGGGCTCAGGTGAGCATCCGGAGCTTCGACGGTCACATCGCCCGCGTCAGGGGCATAGGCCGCGAACTGCACGTCGGTGGCGGGGCCGATGCTCGACGCCAGGGTGACGCTGAACGGGTCGCTCGGGATGCCCTGCTTCACACTCACGCGGTCGGTGAGCGGTACCGCGCTGAAGTCGGTGATCACGGCGCGAATCGGTATGACGGCGGTCTGCCACGTGGTCGAGAGCAGCGTCAGCGTCGCGTCGAGTTCGTCGGGCACGTTCGTCGACGGGGCGGCGATGGCGAGCTCGACCGCCACGATGGAGTTCGGCGGCACGACCAGCGGCGCGTCGGCGGGGCCCTGCGCTCCGTTGTTCCAGGAGATCCAGCCCTCTTTCTTCGCCTCGTCGCGCATCGCGGGTGGTAGATCGAGGAGTTCGTCTTCAGTCCACTCGTTGCGTTGCGGTATACGCACCGTCACCTGGGTGATCTGGATGCCCGTTGCCCCGCCCGACAGCGTGGCCAACACCGTGGCGGGTGGGGTGGCCCAGATCGTGAGCGTCTGAGTGAGGGTGTCGCCGGGCAGGCAGATCAGCCCGAGCGGGTTCTGCGAGACCGTGGGCACCGCCGTCGTCGTGCCGACCACCGCGAAGACCGGTACCTCGATCGTGCCGAACGTTGCTCCGGCGAGCGTGAGGGTGGTGGTGTTGACGCCGACAGCGGGGAGCGTGGCGCTGATCGAGACCGAGACCTGGGCCTTGGCGGGAACGGCGAAGGGGGAGGCCGGGTCGTAGTCGGTGGGCTGAGCATCCCAGTAGCCGCCGGCTTTTCTCGCTGCGGCGCGTAGCGCGGGAGGAAGCTCGTCTATCTCTTGCTCGGTGTAGTGGTGCCACACCTCGACGATGACCGCGACCGACGCGATGGTGAACCCGTCGCTGCCGCTTGCAAGTACCGCGGTGACGGCTGAGTCGGGCGGCACCGATATCACGGTCACCGAGCCTGTGCCGGCTTGGCCCGGCTGCGCGTCAATCACCACTGAGTTCGGTTGCACGACGGCCATGTCGAATCCCCCTGCCTTTTCGCCTTCGAAACGGTTTCGACAGAGTACCGCTGGGCTCGTGGCGTCGTACAGGGGTCGCGCACACATCGCACTGACCATGTGAGAATACTCAGAATTGCGCTGGTGGCCGCCGCCTGCCCGGGATTGCGGGGCTGACAGCCGTCGTTCGGCCTGCGCCCGTAGCGTCGCGGCATGAAGCACACTCAGATCGTTCGCCAGGAGCCGGGCGCCAGCCAGGAGTCGGTGTGGAACTACCCGAGGCCCCCGCGCGCCGGCCGGCTCGCGGGGATCACAAAAACTCCCTCAAAAATGGATCTGTGAGGGAGTTGTTGTGATCGCCGCGGCGTGCAGGGCGCGGGTGGCTACTTGAAGACGTCTTTGACGTCTTCGCCGACGTTCTTGGCGCCGGCCGAGGCCTGGTCGGCCTTGCCCTCGGCGACCTGTGAGTCGTTGTTGGTCGCCTTGCCGACGGTCTCTTTGGCCTTGCCCTTTGCGTCTTCTGCGGCGTTGCTGATCTTGTCTCCGACACCCATGATGGGTCTCCTTTCGGTTGGCGTGACTGGCGCGCCGGTTGGGCGTGGCCGTCACTGACGACAGCTACGTTACTCATCTGCGAGCTCCAGCGTTAGTGGTAGACGTATCGCGGCGTCGCACGTATAACCCTCCACCGGGGGTGCCGAGCGGGCGTAACGTAAGCGCTATGACGATTTCGCTCGGCTATCAGATTCCCAACTTCACCTACCCGGGCGGCGTCTCGTCGCTCTTCGACACCGTGGTCGCGCAGGCGCGCGAGGCCGAGGCCAGCGGCTTCGACACGGTGCTCGTGATGGATCACTTCTACCAGCTGCCCGGCATCGGCACCCCCGATCAGCCGATGCTTGAGGCGTACTCGACGCTGGCCGCTCTCGCCGCCTCGACCAGCCGCATCCAACTCTCGGCCCTCGTCACCGGCAACACCTACCGCAACCCGACGTTGCTTGCCAAGACGGTCACCACCCTCGACGTGATCAGCCACGGCCGAGCGATTCTCGGCCTCGGCGCCGGCTGGTTCGAGCTCGAGCACGAACAGCTCGGGTTCGACTTCGACACCTTCACCGAACGCTTCGAGAAGCTCGATGAGGCGCTGCAGATCATCCACCCCATGCTGCGCGATGAACGGCCAGAGGTGACGGGCAAGTGGTACCGCGCGCACGGGGCGATGAACGTGCCGAGGTACCGCGAGAGCATCCCGATCATGCTGGGCGGGCAGGGCGAGAAGAAGACGTTCCGCCTCGCGGCTCGGTACGCCGACCACATGAACATCATCTGCGCCCTCGAAGACCTGCCGCGCAAACTCGAGGTGCTGAAGCAGCGCGCCGAAGAGATCGACCGCGACCCCGCCACGCTGTCGACGAGCTACCTCGCGAGCGCGGCGGTCGTCGAAACGCAGGCTGAGGCCGACGCGATTCTGGATGCCCTGCCCGAAGAACGCCGCAACCGAGTGTTTGTGGGCACCGCACCGACGATCGCCGAGCGCATCAAGGCCGAGATTCTCGATGCCGGTGTCGACGGCGTCGTCGTGAACGCACCGCTCAACGGCCATGTGCCCGGCGTCGTGGCGGCGCTCGGCGAGGCGCTTGCGCCGTTGGTGCGGGCGTAGCGATGTGAAAGCGACGCCCGCTGACATTGCGCTGATCTGTGAGAGCCTGCCCGAGGTCGAACTCTCAACCTCGTGGGGTGGCAGGCCCACCTACAAGGTGCCGCGCGGGCCGAAAGCCAAGGGTTTCGTGATGTACCGGCCACCAGGCAGGACTGCGATCGACCCCACCAGTGGTGAGCCGTACACCGATCTGCTGGTCATCTCGGTGGCAGATGAAGACACCAAGCTGGCACTAGTGCAAGACGAGTCATTGCCGTTCTTCACCATCGACCACTTCACGGGGTACAACGCCGCGCTCGTGCAGCAAAGCACGCTCGGTGAAATCGAACGCGAACGCCTCGTCGAAGTCGTGACAGAGGCGTGGGCGGTAAAAGCACCCTCGAAGCTCGTCACAGAGTACTTCAGCGGCCGCTAAGGCTCGCTTGCCATTACCGTTGCCTCAACGAATCAGGTATCGACGCATCGCTCGTGCGAAAGGAACGCCCCATGAAGATCGCCGTCGCCGGAGGCACTGGAGTCGTGGGCCACTACGTGGTCGAGGGCGCCGAGCGTCGCGGGCACGACGTGATTACGCTGTCTCGCGCTGCGGGGGTCGACCTCATGACGGGCAGCGCGCCCAGCCTCGCCGGCGCCCTGCAGGGCGTTGACGTCGCAATCGACGTCAGTTCGGTTCAGACCCAATCTGCAAAGAAATCCGAGCACTTCTTCGGCACCGTCACCGAAAGGATGTTCGCGGCCGAGAAAGTCGCAGGCGTCGGGCATCACATCGCCCTCTCCATCGTCGGCAGTGACAATGCGCCCTACGGCTACTACGCGGGCAAAGCCCTGCAAGAACGCATCGTCATCGAGGGCAGCATTCCCTGGACAATTCTTCGGGCAACCCAGTTTCACGAATTCGCTTCTCAGATTTTCGGCCAAGCGAAGCTCGGCCCCATCCACGTCGTGCCGAAGATGATCTCCCAGCCCATCGCGGCCTGGGAGGTCGCCAATCGCCTGGTCGAGCTCGCCGAGAATGCGCCGGCCGGGCGAGCGACCGATCTCGCCGGGCCCGAGGTGCTTCGAATGGTCGACATGGTGACGGCCTATGTGGCTGCGACCCACGCCAGAGGCACAATTCTCGAGGTGCCCTTGCCGGGCGGTTTCGGCACGGCATTGCGCAACCGAACACTCCTGCCTGATTCGTCTGCCCAGCTTGGTACCCAAACGTACGCGGAGTGGCTGACCCTGCTCTAACAGTTGCGTCTGCGCGGGCCGTTCGTCGCGGGTATCAGGCCAGAGAGGTCGATCGTCGCATACTGCAGTCTCGATGCGGCGAACAGCCTGAATACGGGAGAGGTCGGCGCATGACCGTGGCCAATGACGATCGTCGAGTTGACGTGGTGACGGATGGCATCTAGATTGTCATCGTAGACATAGTGTCTCTTTTGACATTCGGGCTGACGACGACGTGAGCCAGAGAGGACCGGGTGATGTCGACGAACGACAAGGCCGGAACGACAAGCACGAGTACGAACGAAGATTCAAGCGAAACAGCGAGTGCGACCGAAGCGGCGAGCAGTGCGCGCATTCGTACAGTGGCCGTAGAGGAGCATTTTCGCACGCCCGAGCTTGCGGCCGTGCTCGACGGTCCCGAGCGGCTGATGCCGCCGATTCTCGGCGCGAAGCTCGCCGATCTCGGCGACGCGAGAATCGCCGACATGGACGAGGTCGGCATCGACGTGCAGGTGCTGTCGTCTGCGGCGACTCAGGTGCATTCGATGGAGCCCCAGACGGCCATTTCGGTGTCTGCCGGGGCTAACGATGCGCTCGCGAAGGCGGTTGCCGAGCATCCGACCCGCTTCGCAGGCTTGGCGACACTCGCGACCCCCGACCCAGAGGCCGCAGCCAGAGAACTCGAGCGCAGTGTCACCGAGCTCGGCTTCGTGGGCGCGATGATCTACGGGCCGACCCACGGTAACTACCTCGATCACGACTCGTTCACGCCCATTCTCGAGGCGGCCGAAGCGCTCGGGGTGCCTCTGTACCTGCACCCGACGTATGTTCCCGCGGCGGTGGTCGATGCGTATTACTCCGACCTGCCTGGGGAGTTCGGCATGATGCTGTCGACCGGCGGCATGGGCTGGCACTACGAGACGGCCGTGCATGCGATGCGGCTGATTTTGTCGGGGGTGTTTCAGCGGTACCCGAAGCTGCAGATCATTCTCGGGCACGACGGCGAAGGAATTCCCTTCTATATCGGGCGCACCATCAAGGTGATGCATCGCGCGTCACCCGAGATGTCGGCGCACGTCGGGCATGCCTGGAAGAACAACTTCTACGTCTCGACGAGCGGGTTCTTCACCGACGCGCCGTTTCAGACGGTGCTCGGCACGACGCCGATCGACCGCATTCTGTTCGCCATGGACTACCCGTACGCCCGCGATCCCGAGGCAATCGAATGGGCTCGCAGCACGACGACCCTCGACGATGCGTCGAGGCGCAAAGTGCTGCACGAGAACTCAGACCGGCTGTTCAAGCTGACCCCGTAGACGACCGCACAAGCTGACCACCCAACCGACTTAAATGAGGAGTCGAAAAAACAATGGACTACCAGAACAAGACCGCGTTCATCACGGCAGGCGCGAGCGGAATGGGCAAGCGCTTCGCCGAACAAGTCGTCGAACGTGGCGGCAACGTCGTGATCGCCGACGTCGACATGGCGGCGGCGAACCGCCTGGCTAGTGAACTGGGCGGCCTGGCGGTGGAGTGCAACGTGCGAAGCACCGAGCAGGTCGACGCAGCGCGCGATGCCGCGCTCGAACGCTTCGGCAACGTCGACATCGTGATGAGCCACGCCGGCATCACGAAGGCGAGCCCCATCGTGAACCTCACCGATGACGACTGGACGGTGATGTTCGACCTGAACGTGATCGGCATGGCGCGGGTACTGCGTGCGTTCATACCGCACCTCACCGAGCGCGGGTCGGGTCATGTCATCATGACCACTTCGTCGCTCGCACTGATTCCCGGGCATCCACTCGGCCCGCTCACCGCGCACTACATCGCCTCGAAGGCCGCAGTCATCGGGCTGGCCCAGGTGACGGCCTTGGCTCTGGCTCCGCACGACATCGGCGTGACACTGTTCTCGCCCGACCTCACGAAGACGAACTTCGGTACGCCCCCTCCCGGTGTCGAGCGGCCGAAGGGCGTCATGGCTCTTGAAAGGCAGACGCCTGAACAGGCTGTGGATGTTCTGCTCGACGCCCTCGACAACGGCCGTTTTCTCGCCTCGGCGACCCCCGATTATGAGCGGCTGCTCGCCAAGCAGGCGGCAGTGCTGCTCGACCCGCTGGCCTTCGCCGACGAGTACCCCGCCCCGCCGAGTGCGGCGCCTGCCGCAGAGACCGCTGCAGAGACCACCGCGGCGACCCCCGAGCACGCACCCGCAACCCCGACGCCCGCACCCCAGACGCAAGGAGCATGACGTACATGACGACGACGACAACAACCTCAGCACCGACCACCATCGACCGCAACGAACTCTTCGTCGACGNCACCATCGACCGCAACGAACTCTTCGTCGACGGCACCTTCGTGCGCGCCCAGAGCGATGAACGCATTCAGGCGATCAACCCGGCGACCGAAGAGGTCATCGGCAGCGTTCCCGACTCGAACGCCGCCGACGTCGACCGAGCGGTGACCTCTGCTGTGCGAGCGTTTCCGCTCTGGAGCAACACGTCGGGTGCCGAGCGAGCGAAAGTGCTGCGTGCCATCGCAGACGGTATTCGTGATCGCTCCGACGAACTGAAGCAGATCATCCAGCTCGAAAACGGCGCACCGCGCTGGTGGGTCAACCAAGACGTGGGGCTGACTGAGGTCGCCTATCGTCAGGCGGCGGCTGAGGCCGAGCAGCTGCAGAACGAAGAGCTCGTCGACCGCTTCGGTCACCAGACGATTCTGCGCCGCGAACCGCTGGGCGTGGTCGCGGCCATCGCTCCCTGGAACTCGCCGTCGATTCTGATGGCGTTCAAGGCCGCGACCGCGTTGGCTGCCGGATGCACGGTGGTCACCAAACCGTCACCCGAAACCACTCTCGACAGCTACGTCTTCGCCGAGATTCTCAGTGCGGCCGGCCTGCCCGCCGGGGCGTACAACATCGTGCCCGGTGGCTCGGCCGCCGGAGCCGCGCTGGTGTCGCACCCCGGTATCGCGAAAGTGTCGTTCACCGGATCGACCGCAGTCGGCCGTCAGATCGCTGCCGTATGCGGGCAGCTGCTTCGGCCGATGATCGCCGAGCTCGGCGGAAAGTCGGCGGCGATTCTGCTCGACGACGCCGACCTCGACGTGTTTCTCGGCTCGGTGCAGTCGTTCTGCGTGCCGTTCTCGGGTCAGGCGTGCTTCTCGACCACGCGCATCCTGGTGCCTGCTGACCGGCACGATGAAGTTCTCGCAGCCACCGCGGCGAAACTGCAGTCGTTCGCGTTCGGCGACCCGGCCGATGAAGCGACGGTGATGGGCCCGGTGATCACGGCGAAGCAGCGGGCGCGCATCGAAGAGCTCATCGCGAGCGGTGTCGATCAGGGCGCTCAGATCGTTCTGGGCGGCGGGCGGCCGGCAGCGTTCGATCGCGGCTTTTACATCGAGCCGACGATCTTCTCGGGCGTCACCCCCGAGATGCGCATCTTTCAGCAGGAGATCTTCGGCCCCGTGCTCACCTTCACCCCCTATCACGACGAGGAAGAGGCACGTTCACTGCACGACGCCACGACCTACGGCCTGTCAGGAGCCGTGTTCAGTCGCGACGTCGCCCGTGCCACCGAGTTCTCTCGCGGCCTGAACACCGGCCAGCTGCTGATCAACGGCGACCGTGGCGTGCCGTTCATCGCCCGCGACATGTACAACGACAGTGCGGCTGGCGGCGGTGTCGACCGCGTCGAAGGCTTCTTGCAGACCAAGGCCATCTCGCAGCCCGCGGCCTGACCCGCGCCCCCGCCCCCCACCCCCGACCCCGCCCCCCACCCCCGACCCCGCCGGTCACACACCAGCGAGAGGTCGAAATCTCTCCAATACGGCACGTTTTGGGAGAGATTTCGACCTCTCGATTGACACGAGGGGGTCGGGAAGCCGTCAGGGCGTCAGGCCGCGGGTACGGTCACGTCGGCGGCGATCTGCTGCAGCCGTGAGATCCACGTGTGCACTTCGTCAGTGGATGCGCCCGGGTGCATGCCTGTCATGCGCAAGGTCAGCGTCGGCTGATCTGGTGTGGCCGGTACGGGCACCACGATGCTCGCCAGATCGTACGTCTGACCGGGCACCAGCTCCGACCCGAGAAAGGCACCGAGTTCAGAGGTGGCGCGCCGCACTTCACGTTCGTGGCGCGGCAGGCGATCAGAGAGCTCGAACTCCGAGAGCGCCGCTTCGTGGCGTCTGATGACCTCGGGCTCGGCGGCGAGCACGGAGTACCCGCGCGTGCGCACATTCTCGAGCAGCTGTACATTCGCGGCACGCTGCTCGGCGCTGTCGTCGGCCGCTCTTGACAGCCAGACGTCGATGTCTGACTCGGGCGCATCCACTAAGAAGACCGTGCCGAGCGGCGGAACGATGGGCTGTTTGTAGCCGAGCGGAAAGGCCTCGTGCAGGGGCGACTGGTTGGCCGCGAGAACCTGCACGGCATCCCAGCGGATGCGCGCGAGCACGCTGCAGTTCACCTGAAACTCTGCGCTCATCGCTTCGAGCTGGGGCCGCATAGACTCGGCGATGCGTGCCGACTGAATCAACTCGGGGTCGGGTGCAGCGACGAACGAGCCGGGGGAGAACCGGCCATAACCGCCCTGAAAGAACAGCAGAGGCAGGGTCGACCGCGCAACCGCAAGGTCGTGCACCAGGCCGAGAACGATGAAGTGGTCACCGGCCTCGCGGATATCTTCGTAGGTGCATTCGATCCATGACACGGCGTCGTCGAGCACGGGGGAGCCCAACGGCCCTGGCCGCCACGACACGTCGTCGAACTTGTGCTCGCTCGACGTCGCCAGCTGGCGGCAGAGCGGCTCTTGATCAGAGGCGAGCACATTGATGCAGAAGGCATCGCTTGTTCTGATCTTCGCGAAACTCTGCGACTTTCGGGTGGGCAGAAACGCGACCAGAGGCGGGTCGAGCGACACGGAGGAGAAAGTGCCGACGACCATGCCCGCGGGTTGACCATCGACGATCGCGGTGATGACCGCGACGCCCGTGGGGTAGTGCCCGAGCGTTTCGCGAAAGAGAAATGGGTCGATCGTCATGGTGGTTAGTCCTTTAAATCGTTCTGGTCGAAGCCGGGTCAAGGCCGCGTCACAGCTGGGTTACGGCCGGGTTACAGCCGCGTTGTCGACACCAGGCCGGTGACGGCACCGGTGCTCGCGAGGTACTCGGCGCGCTGGGTGCGAAATGCCTCACGGCGTTTCTTCTGGGCGGCCGGGTCTGGCACCGGGGCTGCTGCGAGCAGCAGGCGCGTGTAGGCGTCTTGCGGATGATCGATGACCTCGGCGGTCGTGCCGGTCTCGACAATGCGGCCGCGGTCGAGCACTGCGATGTGATCGGAGAGGTGGCCGATCACCGCGATGTCGTGTGAGATGAAGAGGTAGCTGAGGCTGCGCTCACGACGCAATCGGTCGAGCAGGTTGAGCACCTGGGCCTGAATCGAGAGGTCGAGTGCGCTGACGGCTTCGTCGCACACCACCAAGCGTGGGCGCACGATCAACGCGCGCGCTATCGCGATGCGCTGCCGTTGCCCGCCAGAGAACTCCGTCGGAAACCGCTGTGCGACGCTCGCCACCATGCCGACGGTGTCGAGCGACTCGTGCACCCTGGCGGTGACCTCTTTTCTGGTCAGCGTCGCATCGCTCGCAACCAGTGATTCGGCGAGAGTCGCGCCGATCGATCGAGCTGGGTTCAGCGAGCCGTACGGGTCTTGAAAAACGACCTGGATGTCGCTGGTCAGCTCACGCCGGCGTTTCGGCGACGCGTGGGTGATGTCTTCGCCGTCGAAGATCACGGCGCCCGCTGCGGCCGGCACGAGGCCGAGTACGACGTTGCCGATGGTCGACTTGCCCGAGCCGGACTCGCCGACCAGCCCTAACGTCTCACCCTCGACGATGTCGAAGCTGACATTCTCGACGACGCGGGCGACCGTGCGGCGTCGCTTGTAGTCGACGGCGAGATCGGTCACGCGAAGCAGCGGCTCGGTCAACAGCGGCTCGGTCAGCTGCGGCTCAGTCAACAGTGGCTCAGTCAACGCTGACCCGCTCGATTGTGACTCGCTCGACAGCTGCTGATTCGACAGCTGCTGAGTCGGCAGCTGCTTGTTCACGCGTGACCCGCTCGAGAGCATCGTGCTCGACGGCCTCTGCCCTGACCGCCGTTCGCTCGCCCGTGACTGATTCATGTCTCAACTCCTCGATCTCGACGACGATTTCGTCGACGCGAATGCACCGCACAGCGTGCCGGTCTTCAATGAGCTCTAGTGGCACCGCCTGCTCGCGGCATGCGTCGGTCGCGAATCCGCACCGATCGGCGAAGCGGCAGCCGCTCGGCCACGTTCCGGGTGGTGGCACCACTCCGGGTATCGAGTGGAGCCTGCCACCCCGCTTCTGTGCGTGCGGGTCGGATGCCCGCAGGGCCATCGAATATGGGTGCCGCGGGTGGGCGAACAGCGGTGCCACCTCGGCCTCTTCCACGATCTCGCCCGCGTACATCGCAATGCCGCGGTCGCACAGGTCGGCGACCACACCCCAGTCGTGAGTGACCAGCAGCACGGCAAGGTCGCGCTCTTTCTGCAGGGTGCGCAGCAGATCGAGAATCTGCATCTGCGCGCTGACGTCGAGTGCCGTGGTAGGCTCGTCGGCGACGATCACATCGGGGTCGCCTGACAGAGCGATCGCGATGACGATGCGCTGGGCCATGCCTCCCGAGATCTGGTGCGGGTAGGCCTTCAGCACGTGCTCGGTGTTCTTGATCTGCACTGTTTCGAGCAGCTGAATGGCCCGCTGCCGGGCGGCCTTGCGGCTCAGTTTCTGGTGAGTACGAACGATCTCGATCAGTTGGTTGCCCACCCGGTACGCCGGGTTCAACGCGGCCATCGGCTCCTGCGCGATGTAGGCGATCTTCGACCCGCGCAGTTTCTGCAGGGTCTGCTCCGACGCCCCGAGCACTTCCTGGCCGTCGAGCACCACCGAACCGGTCGCGGTTGCCCCCGCGGGAAGGATGCCCAGCGCGGCCCGCGCGGTCACCGACTTTCCGGCGCCCGACTCGCCCACCAACCCGACGACCTCGCCGGGCAGCAGCGTCAGCGAGACGTTCGAGACCAGCTTCACCGATGAGCCGTCTTTCGGCACTGAGACGGTGAGGTCGCTGATGACGAGCATCGGGTTGATCGCCCCTGCTGCCGCACCTGCTGAAGCAGCGGTGCTGGCGACCTGGGTTGCAGAAACCGTGGCTCCGGATGCCCGCGCAGCAGTCTTCGCGACCGACCTCGAGATCTTCGCTCGACTGAGCCCGTTGTGCCGGCGTCGGCCAAGAACGGCGCGCTGCGCCACATCACCGAGCGTGGAGAAAGCCAAAATGGTCAGTACCACCACGGCAGACGTTGGAATCAGCGGCCAGATGTTCGTGTAGATCGAGGTCGACGCCTCTTTGATCATGCCGCCCCAGCTCGGGTTCGGCGGCGCAGCATCGATGCCGAGAAAGCCCAAACCCACCTGCACGACAATCGCCAGCGAGGCGATGATCGACGACTGAATCACCAGCTGGCCGAGCAGTCGAGGTAGCTCGTGGCGAACCATGATCTGGCCCTCACGCAGACCCGAGGTGCGCGCAGCTGTGATGAACAGCTCGCCGCGAATGTTCAGCGTCGAGGCGCGGAACACCCGGTAGGCGCCAGCCGACATGAGCACTCCGAGCACGACCATGACGACGGTGACGTTACGGGAGGTCACCGCTGCCACAGAGAGCAGCACGACCAACGCGGGAATGGATTGCAGCATGTCGGCGAAGGCGGTAAACGTGGCATCCAGACCCGACCTGAAGTGACCGGCGATCAAACCCATGGTGGCGCCGATGACGTTCGCGATGACCGCGACAATAACGACGCCGGTGATGGTGACGCGCGAACCCCAGGCCAAGCGGGCGAGAATGTCACGCCCGAGAGAGTCTGTGCCCAGTAGGTGGGCGGCGCTCGGCAGCTGCAGCGTGGCCGCCAAGTCTTGTTCGGTCGGCGAGTATCGCGAGATCAGCGGAATCACGATCAGCATGCCGATGATCACAATCGCCAGCCAGATCAGAGCGAGAATCGAGACCGGGTTTGTGATGAGAGTGCGAAAGACGGTGCCGCGGCGAGTAGTCATCGGAAGGTCACTTTCGGGTTCACAAGTGCGTATACGACATCGAGAACGATATTGATCAAGACGATGATGAGGGTGAAGACCACCGTGACGCCCAGGAGCATCGGCAGGTCACCCTGAGAAGAGGCCTGCACGGCGAGTCCGCCGAGCCCAGGAATAGCGAAGATCGTCTCGATGAGCACGGTGGCACTGAAGAGCGTGACGATCACCACACCGAGGTACGCGATGATCGGCACCGCAGAAGCCTTGAGAACGTGCTTCCAAATGATCGACTGGCGTGCGTAGCCATTGGCGCGCTGCACGGTCACGAATTCGCTGCTCATCACGTCTTCGGCGGCGGCTCGCGTCTGTTTGGCGATGATGCCCACGGCGCCGAAGGCGAGCGTTGCCACCGGCAGAACTAACGAAAGCGCCCATTTGTTGGGAGACGAGGCGAGGGGCACGTAACCGCTCGGCGGCAGCCAGTGCAGCCAGACGGCGAAGACGGGAATGGCGAACAACGCCAGAATGAAGTTAGGAACGGCCACCCCGGCGAACGAGATCGTGTCGATCGAGGTGGCGAGTCGGCCGCCGCGAACCGCGCTCGTGAGGCCGAGGGGCACGGCGATGACCACGATCGCGACGGTGGCGATTCCCACCAACGAGAGGGTCGGCCCGAGGCGCTGGAAGATCGCCTCGCTCACCGACTGCCCGGTGATCAGCGAGTGGCCGAGGTTTCCTTGTAGTGCACTGGTGACCCAGTTGAGATACTGCACCAGAATGGGCTGGTCTAAGCCCATCTGCTGCCGCAGCGCGGCGAGCTGGTCGGGAGTGGCCGACGAGCCGAGCACCGTGTAGGCCGCGTCGCCCGGGGTGAGGGAGACGAGCAGAAAGGTGAGAAATGAGACGGCGAACAGCAGCGGAATCGACACCGCCAACCGCCGAAGAAGAATGACTAGCAATTCTTTGCCTCCAAGCAGGGGGTGCTCTCGTATCTGACGCGAGAGCACCCCACCGCCTTCGTTAGTGGGTTACGAAGCGGGCGTGATGTAAACGGGGTTGATGATGCCGAAGACCGCCACGTTGTTCACCTTGGTGTCATGGAAGATGATGGTCGGGTCACTGGTGATCGGCACCGAGTAGGCCTGGTCGACCGCGATCTTGTTGGTCGCCGCCCATGCGGCCTGTGATGCATCGGTGGATGCCGCGGCTGCCGCATCTGCTGATGCGTCGACGTCAGGCAGGGTGATGGCCTGCGGGTTGATGACGCCGGCAGGCGAGTAGAGCACCGAGTACGAGTTCGACATTCCGGTGAGGCCCGGCGACGGGTAGATCACCGCAGAGAATGCTCCACTTCGGCCATCCTTCGCGTACTCGGGGAAGGTCGTCGCAACGGTGATGTTGACGGTGATGCCGACTTGGGCAAGCTCGGCGGCGATGGCCTGACCGATCTTGACCGCGCTCGGCACGAACCCGGGCAGCGCCACAGACATGGTGAAACCGTTCGCGTACCCGGCGGTGGCGAGCAGCTTCTTCGCCCCGTCTTGGTCGTAGGAGTACGTGCTGTCGAGACTGGCGTCATAGCCGAGCGCGTCGACGGGAACGGTTTGAGCCGTCGCTTTGCCGAGCCCATTGGTGGCAGCGTTCGCGATCGATGTGCGGTCGACAGCCATGTTGATCGCCTGGCGTACTCGAGGGTCGGCGAGGGCCGGGGCATCCTTGCCGTTCCAGTCACTGATCCACAGCCCGCTGATGTTCGTGTTGTAGACCTCGGCCTTCACGCCCGAGCTCTGCGCGCTCTGGTAGGTGTCGGTCGAGCCGTTGGCCACGTCGATCTGGCCGGACTGTAAGGAGGCGAGGGCGGTGTTCGAGTCGGCGATCACCTTGATGACCACCTCTTTGTACTTGATGCCAGAGGGGTCGTAGTAGTGGGGGTTCGGCAGGTAGTGGTATTCCGAGCCCTGCACCGTGCCGGTGCTGCTCAGCATGTACGGGCCGGCGCCGTCGGTAGTTGTGCCGAGCGCGTCGAGATTGCCGGCGAGCGCAGTGGGGCTGATGATTTCGCCCATGCCGGTCGTAGTGCCGTCAGAAAGGCCGTACAGAAAGTTCGTGTTCGGTTTCGACAGGTTGAAAACCACTGTCAGAGGGTCGGGTGTGTCGATCGATGCGATGACTGCTGCGGTGCTCGAGAACGAACCGCCGCCACTCTTGAAGTGTTCGATCGACGTCTTCACGGCCGCCGAGTCGAGGGCCGTGCCGTCAGAGAACATCAGACCTGAACGCAGTTTCACCTGCAAAGTCACCTGCGGGCCGCTGCCGAGCCAGGTGTATGACTCCGCAAGGCTCGGCACGGGCGGCTGCCCCAGTGTTTGGTCGTGCAGCAGAGTGCCGTAGGCCGGCAGGTGGAACGTCGTGTTCGTGCCGCCACTCTTGCTCGGGTCCATGCTGATGGGCGGCGACGGCATGGCGATTGTCAGCGTCGTGTTGTCAGACGAATCTGCGCTCGCCGAGCCGGAGCAGGCGCTCAACGACGCTGCTGCGGCAAGAGCTATGACCGCTGTGACGGCGATGACCCCGCCGCGCCGATCTCGAAAACTACTTCTCATGTGATGGTCTCCACGCTTCGTTGTGTGAATGAACGGGGCACCGGATGCCCGCGCCTCTGAGTAGACGGTATGTCTAGTATGACAGTCTGTCAATCACCGATTTGGCTTGTTGACGCCCTCGGAGTTTCGACTTACTATCAAAACAGACGCTCTGTATACTTTGAAGTTATCATAGGAGATGACATGGAATTCACGCCCGCAAGCTCACCCCTTGAGGCCGCGATCGACCCAGCCGGCGAAGAGCTCGTCGACTGGGCACGCGCCTTCATTCCTGAACTCCGCGCGGCCCGCGATGAGATCGACGCCGCCTCTCGCACCCCGCATGACATCGCCGCACAGATGAGCGATGCCGGGCTCTGGCGCATGGCGGTGCCCCGTGAACTTGGTGGCCTGCAGTCGGGAATCAGCGTGTGGAAGCGCGCGGTCACCGAGATCGGCCGCGGCGACGGCGGTGTCGCCTGGGGGCTCACCCTGAACTCCGCAGCAGCCTGGATGGCCGCGAATCTGTACCCGCGTCACGTCGTCGACGAGGTTTTCGCCGAACCCGACGCCCGCTTCGCCGGGGTCTTTTCGGGTCGCGGCGTGAAGGCGCACAAAGTCGAAGGCGGCATTGTGGTCGACAAGGGCATGTGGTTCTTCAACTCCGGTGTGTACCAGGCCGACTGGAACCTCTTGGGGGTGCCCGGGTTCAACGAAGCCGGCGAGCCGGTCTTCCCGGGTGGCGTCGCGATCGTACCGATGTCTGACGTGACGATTCTGCACGACTGGAACCCCTCGGGGTTGCGGGGCAGCGGCAGCACGAACGTCGCCATGGAGGGCATTTTCATCGCCGACGATCGCATCGTCTCGCTGCAAGCCTGCAACGAGGGCACTCAACCGGCCATCTTCGGCGCCGAAGACCCGTTCTACCGGGTGGCGTTCGGCCCGCTGATGGTGCTCATTCTCGCGTTTCCGGTGTTGGGGCTCGGCAAGCACATGCTCGAATCCTTTCTCGAAGCGCTGCCGAAGCGCGACATCAAGCTGACGTTCTACACCAAGCAGAACCTCGCCGCCGTGACACATCTGCAGTTGGGCGAGGTGTCGGCGAAGATCGACACGGCAGACGCGATCATCGAGCGTGGTTGCGAGGCCATGCAGTACTGGGCCGACCGCAACGAGACGATGCCCAAAATCGAGCGAGCACGCATCACCCGCGACACTGCATACGCAGACCAGCTCGTCTGGGAGGCCATCGACACTCTGGCGAACGCTGCCGGTGGGTCGTGGGCGTGGAAGGCCAGTGAGCTGAACCGCATCTGGCAAGACGCCAAAGTCGCGACGATGCATCCCTTCGTCAACGTGGCCAGCAACCTCGAGTCGTACGGGCGCATGCTTGCTGGTATTGAGCCCGACCTGATGGCAGTCTGATCGGGGGCCGGATCGGGTAGGGTGCGGCTATCGCAACGTCATTCCACGCTGGCCGACCAGGTGGTGCACGAAGGGGAGAGAGCGTGGAACAATCTCAGGCTGTGATCGACGAGAGCACCGACCATCGCGTTCGTGTGGCCAGACAGCGGCGCGAGCGGATGCACAGGCGACTCCTCGAGGCCGTTCTGGTGTGTTTCGCCGAGACGCCGTTCGGAGGGTCACCCACGGTCGAGGTGGTCATTGCCAAGGCAGACGTCTCGAAGGCGACCTACTACAAGTACTTCGCGTCGATCGACGAGGCCGTGCAGCAGCTCGGCCAGACGATGGCCGACGACATGGTCGAGATCGCCAAGAGCATGTTCACGCCGACCAACACGGCCCCGTTTCGCATGACGGCGGCCATGCAGATCTTTTTGATTCGCAGTGTTCGCGAGCCGGTCTGGGCGGCCTTCGTCTCACGAGCCGACGTGATGGGCCCCACGAGTGAAGTGCGGCACGGCATCGATATGCACATCAGGGCTGCACGCGAGAGCGGATTTCTCACGTTCACGTCTCAGCAATCTGCGCTCGCGCTCGCGCTCGGCACGCTGAGCGAGGGAATGCGTCACCTCGCTCAGACCCCGACCGAAGACGTGCTGCCGTTTGTTCACGACACCATGGCACTCATGTTGCGTGGCCTGGGGGCTGATTCTGTGAAGGCCGAAGAGCTTCTCGCTGAGACATCGACGTTCATTCGTGAATCGGCTGGCGACGAGCTGCCGACGTGGAGCGATTCGCTGAGAGAACTCGGGGCAGACGAGTGAGCCAGCTAACGGCATCCGTCGACGAGGCGGCCATTCGCTCGATCATCGAGCGCTGGGCCGTGCTTCGAGACGGCGGCATGTGGGCCGAATTCGCTGAGCTCTGGTGTGCCGACGGCCAAATGAGCGCGACCTGGTTCGAGGGTTCGGCAACCGACTTCATTCAGGCGAGCCGCGCGGGCTACGAACGCGGCGTGAATGTGACGCACTTTCTCGGCGGCGCGGCCATCGAGGTGGTCGGTGACCGTGCGGTCGCGCAGACGAAGATGTCTATTACGCAGCGCGTCGAGCTGCACGGTGTGCTGGTCGACATCGAGTGCACCGGGCGGTTCTACGATCTGCTGCGGCGCGAAGAGGGCCGGTTCGGCTGGGGTATACGAGATCGCCGCGTCATTTACGAGAACGACCGCATCGTCGCGGTGGTTCCGGGTGCGCCGTTGAGGCTCGACGAGTCGCTGCTGGCGCAGTTTCCCGAGGGGTACCGGCACCTCGGCTATGCCCAGGCCCTCGGCGGGCTCTCGGTGCGGCCCGGGCTGCCCGGCCGTTCGGGGCCCGCGCTCGAGGCGCTCATGGCTGAGGGGCGCGCATGGCTGGGGGGCGCGCATGACTGAGGGGCGCGCATGGCTGACAGCGACGTCAGAGCAGACAAGAAAGTTCAGACAATGACAGACCACAATGTTTACGACTCAGATCAGACCGACGACCTGCCCAGCAACTGGGGGAGGTGGGGTGACGACGACGAGCGCGGCACCCTGAATCTCATCACGGCCGAGTCTCGCCTGCGAGGCTATGCCGAGCTCGCGAGTGGTGAGGTTGTGTCGCTCGCTGTTCCCATCTCGCCGTCGCTGTTCGCCGGCGGCGGGCCGTGGCCGCGCTCGCAGGTCTTGTCGCCGCCACCCGTGCAGCAGACCATGACCTACACGGGCTCGCCGCCCCGTGCGCTCAGCGACGTTCTGCTGATCTACACGCACCACGTGCACATGACCCACATCGATGCTCTCGCGCACATTCCCCTCGACGGGCTCGTCTACCCGGGCAAGTCGTTGTTCGAGACCACGCGGGGCGGCACGATCAATCACGGCTCGACCTCTGCATTCACGGGGGGCATCGTCACTCGCGGCATTCTGCTCGACCTGGCGCCGGGAGCCAGGCTCGATGCCGAGTACGTGATTCATGCCGCCGACCTCGATGCCGCGCTCGAGCGCACCGGCCGGTCTCTCGAGCCGGGCGACGCTGTCGTCATCCGCGGCGGCTGGCGGGTACGCGAACGCGAAGACATCGACGACCCGTACCCCTACTTCGCCCTCGACGTGATTCAGTGGCTGGCCGACCACGATGTGAGCATCATCGCGAGCGACGTGGGCGACCGAGTGCTCTCGAAGCCCGGCGCGGAGATTCCGCTGCACGACGTCGCTCTCGCGCGGCTCGGCATGCCACTCATCGACGGCGCCGAGGTCGAAGAACTGGCCGAGACGGCCGACAGGCTCGGGCGGTGGGCGTTTTTGTTCGTGTGCGGCCCGATGCCGGTGCAGAATTCGACCGGCGTTCCGGTGAATCCGCTCGCGCTGTTCTGAGGCGCCGAGCATCCTGGGCCACATCACTTGCCAGAAACCGCCCGGTGATAAACCGGTACTACTACCTCTGGAGAATCAATGAACGACGCAGCAACTGTCGGCGCGCTCGTGGTGCGTGAGCGCCAAACTCGAACGCGAGGCCTCGGCGACGCTAACATCGCCTGCTATCACCCCGACGCCATCATCGAGACGAGCTGGCTACGCGGCAGCCCCCGAGATTTCATCGCCGGCGCGGGCAACCCGTACGCCACGTTCGCGCGCCCGGTGAACCGCCTCGGCCCGCCCGACGTCACGGTCGTGGGCGACCGGGCGATGGTCGAGCTGCCGTCGACGACAATCGTGTGGATGCCCGTGAACGACGTCGAAGCTGTCTTCACCTCGTTCATGCGGCTGATCTACCGTGTCGAACGTCGTGCCGGCGGCCCCTGGCTGCTCAGCGCACTGCACTCGGTGAACGAAGGTGACACGCTCGAGCCCGCCGTGCCCGGCACCAGCCTCGGAATCGAGCCCGAAGCTCTCGCAGGGTTTCGGTCGTCGTACCGGTATCTCTCATATACCCGTGCGCTGCGCGGAACGGTCGTCGACGCCGACCTGCCTGGAACCGATCGCCCAGACCAGCTCAACGCGCTCTACGTCGACATCGACGCCTGGCTGCAAAGCTGAGACGCCTGGCTACAAGGCTGAGACGCCTGGCTACAAAGCTGAGACGCCTGGCTGCACGGCTGCCCGGCGGGCATCCCATTCCCGGCGAACGAACTGCTCATACGAGGTAGGTTCACGGCCGAGCAGCCAGGTGAGCACGTTCGGGTTGCCCACGAAGTCGTGGGCGCTGTTGTAGCCGGAGATGGTCTGTAAGGCGTTCACCTCGTGCTGCCGGGTCGACAGGTCGCCGGCGCCGAGCAGCGCGACGGCGAACGCTTCTGAATCGATCTCGCGCACCTCGATGGGCCTCTCGACCACGCGGCTGATGATTTCGCCGAGTTGGTGTGCCGTGAAACGCCCCGGGGCCACGAGTTCATACGTTGCAGCTGCATGCCGGGCGGTGTCAGTGAGCGCCATTACGGCGACATCGGTCACATCGTCGAGATCGACTACGCTCTGGCTGCGATCGAGCGACCACATGAGTTCGAAAACGCCGTGCTCGAACACCGACCGCAACTTGATGGGCGACATGTAGTTCGACGGCTGCAGAATGGTGAACTCGAGGCCAGAGGCCAGCAGATGCTCTTCGATGTCGCGCTTGATCTCGTGCTGCACCAGCTCAGAAGCGATGGCGTGCAGCACCGAGCTGAACACGAAATGCGAAACGCCTGCTTCGCGTGCGGCATCGATGAGGCCGAACCCCATGGCGCGCTCGCCCGGGCTGACCGTCGCGGCGATGTGGTAGATCTTCTCGACACCCCGAACCGCCCGGCGTTGCATCTCGGGGTCGGCGATGTCGCCGACGATGACGTCGTGCACGCCCAGCTCACGCAGACGGGCAGCGGATGCCTCAGACCTGACACTCGCTCGAACCTCGAGCCCGCGCTGCAGAAGTTTGGGAAGCAGAAGCTTGCCCTGATTGCCGGAGGCAGAGGTCACGAGAATCATGGGGGCCCTTTCGATCGCGATGCTGCGATCTCATCACCATAACAGACGCTCTGTCTATTATGAATTCAGCCCTGTGCCGTCGGCCGAATAATGATTTCGCCGACTTCGACCCCTGCCGGCTGCGCGATGGCGTAGGCGACGGCTGCCGCAATGGCGTCGGGCGGCATGGCCATCGCGTCTCGCTGTGCGCGCAGGGCCGCGCCCACCTCGGGCGAGCCGCCCTTGCCGACCCCTTCGGTGTTCGTGAAACCGGGTGAGATCACGGTCACCCTCAGGTCGGGGCCGGCCTCTTGGCGCAGCCCCTCGCTCAACGCTCGCACCGCGGTCTTCGTTGCGGCGTAGACCGACATCGTCGCAGTCACCTTGTGAGCCGATGTCGACGCCGTGTGAATGAAGTGACCCGACTTCTGCCGCCGAAACACGGGTAGCGCGGCAGAAATGCCGTTCAGTACGCCTTTGAGATTCACGTCGATCATCTCGTTCCAGTCGTCGACGGAGTCGTCGTCGAGGGCCGAGACCGCCATACTTCCGGCGTTGCTGAAGAGAACGTCGAGCCTGCCGTAGTTGTCGAGGGCTGCGCTGACCAGTTTGCGAAGGTCGGCCGGCTCCCGAACATCCACCTGCACCGCTATCGCTTCGCCGCCAGCATCGCGAATGCGTGTCGCCAGCGCCTGAACGAGTTCTTCTCTCCGAGCGGCCACGATCACGCGTGCGCCCTCGTCGGCGAGATGAAGTGCGGTGGCCTCGCCGATACCGCTGCTGGCTCCGGTGATTGCGACGACCTTCGCTGTTATGCCTGACACGGTTTGCTCCCTAGAATGAAACGGACAGTTGTCCGCACATCCAGGAGGCTACCGTACACATGTCCGTTTCGCCACCGGATGCTCGTTCCGTCTCTTCACGGGCCGATGCCAACCGCAACCGCCAACGAATTCTCGACGCAGCGCGCACGGCGCTCGACGAGTCAGCACAAACCACGATGCAGGCCATCGCGCGCTCGGCCGGTGTGGGCCAGGCGACGCTGTACCGGCATTTCGAGAGCCGAGAGGCGCTGCTGCTCGAGGTCTACGAGCACGAATTCGCCGAGCTCATCGACTCTGCCGAAACATTTCGCGATCGGAGCGAACCGGTGGTGGCGCTTCGAACGTGGCTCACTCACCTCGCGTCGTTCGGCAGAAAGAAGCACGCTCTCTCGGCGGTTCTCGATGCGGCGGCGAAACGCGCGCTTCACGAGAAGCAATATTCGAGCATCATCGGCGTGATCACCACCCTGCTCGACGACGGCAAGAACGCCGGCCAACTGCGCGCCGACATTCAGGCCGACGAGCTTCTCGCGCTGGTGGGTTTTCTCTGGCAACTCGACACCACCACAGACACCCGCATCACCCACCTGCTCGACCTGGTCGTCGACGGCCTGCGCGCTCACTAGGCCCAGAAGCCGCAAGCCGCGAGACCTCTAAGCCCAGAAGCCGCGAGATCTGGGTCTAAGCCAGGAAGCCGCGCTCGGTGAGCAGGCGGCGCAGGGTGCGCGCGTTGTCGACCGCATTGCCACCGCCGTCGTTGTTGAAGTACAAGTAGACGGCTTTGCCCGAACCATGCCACTCGCTGGCGCGATCGGCCCACCACGACAGGTCGGCGTCGGAGTACGAGCCGCCGTAGAGGTACTCGTGGTCGGGCCCGTGCAAGCGCACGTAGACGATGTCTGAGGTGGCGCGAATGACGCAGGGCAGGTTCGCGCCACTCATGACGCAGTACGCGGCGTTGTGACGTTCGAGCAGGTCGAAAACCTCGGGGTCGTTCCAGCTCGGGTGGCGCAGCTCGACCGCGACCCTCAGCCAGTGCGGCAGCGTGCCCAGAAAGTAGTTCAGGCGCTCGTCGTCGCGCGGCATGGTCGGCGGCAGCTGAACGAGAAGCACGGCGCGCTTGTCGCCGAGTTCGTGCCACGAGCGTGCGATGCGCGTGGCCCAGAGTTCGGGGGAGTACAGCTTCTTGCCGTGCGTGAGGCCGCGCGGCGCCTTCACCGACAGGCGAAAGCCTTCGGGCATCCGTCGCCGCCAGCTTGCGAAAGCGCGATCGGTCGGCCAACGGTAGAAGCTGGCGTTGAGTTCGACGGTGCTGAATTCGGCGGTGTATCGGTCGAGCCTCTGCCACGGGCGCAGGTCGGGCGAATAGAGCGGGCCGTTCCAGTGCTCGTAGCTCCAGCCCGAGGTACCCACCCAGATGCCTCGGCCGTCGTTCGCACCTGACATAACGAGCTCCTCGCGATCGGCTGGGTCTCACAGAAGTTCAGCATGCCCGTCGCCCCGCGACAAACCCACACGCAGGTGAGTGGATGCCCGCCCCGGCGTGCTCACAGATTCGAGAGGTCACATCACATAAGGTTGCAGACGTGAAACGAGGATTTGTCTGGGCGATCGGCCTGCTGATTGCCGGCGGCATCGCGCTGCGCCTCGTTGTTCTGCTTTCGCCCGGCTTCACCGTCAATGCCGACCGCGCGGTGGTGTACCTCATCGCCCTGCACGCGTCGAAGGGCGATTTCAGCGCCCTCTACTGGGGGCAGCAATACGGCGGTACCGCGATCTCGTGGATAGCCGGCGGCATCATGGCCGTGAGTGTGGCGTCGCCGTATGTGCTCTACGGCGTGACGCTCGGCATGATCGCTGTGTCAGCGGTGCTGCTGTGCCGGCTCACGCTGCTCGCCTTGGGGCGCACCGCAGCCGTTGTTGCGACGGCGATCTTCGCCTTCCCGGGGTCGTATCTGGTCAGCCAGACCACTGACGACGGCGGCTTCTACATCTCGAGCGTGCTGTTCGGGTTGCTGGCGATCTGGCTGGCCGTCGATCATCCACTTCGCCTGCCGCGCTTGCGCATCGTCGGCGTGGGGCTCAGCATCGGGCTCGCGCTGTGGTGCTCGCCGATGGGGTTCGCTATCGCATTGCCCGCGGCGCTGCTCGTGGTGTACAACCGGCGCAGGGTTTCGTCGGTGCTCTTGCTGCTGCCCGGGTTCGCGGTGGGCGTTCTGATCTACCTGTGGGGGCTCGAACAGTGGCGGGCCGGCGGCGAGGCCATGAGCCAGAAGACCACTCTGTTCGCGGACATTTTCGACCGCACGCAGGCGCTGTTCTACGTGCTCATGCCGGCAGGAGTGCCGCTCGGTCACGGCCGTGGCCTGGTACTGGTGGGCACTATTGTGATTGCGCTGATCGTTGTGCTGATCATCGGCGCCTGGCGCGACCGCACCGGCATCACCTTCGCGTTCGCCGTGGGGTTGGTGCTGCTCACGGTGGTGTTCGTTCTGTCGGGAATCTTGCTCGTGCCGTCGGCGGCGCGCTACGACGAGTTCTTCTTGCCCGGGCTGGCATTCGCCGTGGCCGCGGTGGCGGCTCGTGTGTTCGCGTTCATCGGGGGTGCCCTGAGCAGGCAATCGACCAGGCGTGCAGTGTGGATCGTTGCGGGATGCACGGCTGTACTCGTTGTCGTCGCAACGACCATCACGGTGCGCGGTTCAGCCAACCTGATCGCACTCTCAGCATCAGCGGCGGCGGCCCGCGAAGCCGCAGGGCTGCCGACAGCACCCGCACCCGACGGGCTGGTGATGTTCGGCGAAGACTACGCGCTGGTCGACTCCTACCTCGAGTCGCGCGGAATCACGGCCGTCTGGGCAACCTACTGGACGTCGTACAGCCTCGCCGCGGTGAGCAACGAGCGCGTGACGGCAGCTGACATCGAGTTCGGGCGATATGCGCCCTACCGCGCGGCCGCAGCTGGCGTGACCCCGGGCGTCATCATCGAGCCGACCGGCAGCGACGTCGCCCAGACGCTCGCGACGTCGACCACGCTGCCGTACGCCGAAATGATTCCGAACGTGGGCGGCTCGTCGATCTTCATCTACTCGCACCCGGTGACCGGCGCCCAGCTCTCGTCGGTGACATTCACGGGGTTCGCCACCAGCTCAGACTGACCCGCCGAGGCTCACGCCGCCGTGCGAGCCCGGCCCGGTCATCCACTCCCGATGACCGACGAGCCTATGCCTGATCGCCGTTCTGGCTCTTGCGCCTGCTGCGGATGAACGACACGACCACCGGCCCGATGGAGACCACCGCGATGATGACCGCGATGACCTCGATGTTGTTGGCGATCAACGCAATGCCGCCCAGAAAGTAACCGGCCACGGTGAGAACGAGCGCCCAGGCTATGCCGCCGATCGTGTTCCAGACGAGAAACGTGCGAAACGGCAGCTTCGACATTCCGACCACGGGCGGCACGTAGGTGCGCACGATGGGCACGAACCGAGCGATCACGAGCGACCGGCCGCCGTACTTCGTGAAAAACGCGTCGGCCTCGGCGAGGTAGCGCGTCTTGAACACCCGCGCATCGGGCTTGAACAGCCGCGGCCCGAACCGCCTGCCGATGTGATACCCCGTCTGGTCGCCCAGAATCGCGGCCACCGAGACCCCGAGCACGATCAGCCAGAGCGGCAACCCCAGAGGCACGGCGAGCAGTGCGGCGGTGAACACCAGAGTGTCGCCGGGCAGAAACGGAAAGAGCAGTCCGGTCTCGATGAAAACGACCAGCATCACGACCACGAGCACCCACGGCCCCGCACCTTCGAGAAGCGCGGTCGGGTTCAGAATGTTCACTCGATGGCCAATGCCCGAACGGGCGAGATGCGCACGGCCGATCGAGCGGGAATGGCCGACGAGACGATGGCCAGCAGAATGGCACCCGCCGCGATGGCGATGATGATCCACGCCGGAATGGTCGGCGCGAAGAACCCGCCGATGTGATGGTCTGAGGCGATGGCGGCGAGCACCCCGGCCCAGCCGTAGAAGATGCCCAAGATGAGCCCGGTGACTCCGCCGACGAGGGTGAGTTGGATGCTCTCAGCCAAGATCATGGCCCGAACCTGCCCTTTCGTGAACCCCAACGCCCGCAGAAGCCCTATCTCGCGGCGACGCTGAATGACGCTGAGCGAGAGGCTGTTGACGAGCCCGATGGCGGCGATCACCAACGAGAACCCGATGAGCACCGCGAGAATGCCCATGGTGAGCTGCAGAAACGCCTGATCGCCCGCTTCGTCGGCCGCATTCGCCCCGGCGGCAACAGGCCCGGTCTGCGCGAGAAACGACTGCCCGGCCACGGTGAACATGGTCACCAGGGTCACACCGATGATGAGGCCGATGGTCGAGCGCGCCGAACGAGCGGGGTAGCGCAGCGCATTGGCGCTCGCGAGCACGCTCGGCGTCGAGGTTCCGGTAGCGCGCCCGGCAACCTTGAGCAACCCGGGAATGAAGTAGGTGGCGCCGAGCACGAACCCCACGAAGCTGAGCGCGCCGCCTGGAGCCGCGACGAGCAGCCCGAGCGGCGACTTCAGGCCGATGGCCACGCCGGCCACCAGCAGCACGATGCCGCCGGCGAACGCGATGATGACCAGCGCCCGAAGCCTCCGGGGCATCTCGGCCACAGTGGCGACCTTCGGTTCTTGGGTGTGGCCGGTGGCCTCGATGGGGGAGACGGCGAGAATCTTGCGCGACCCGAACCACGCCGCCCCGGTCGTGCTGGCCACGCCCACGACGATGGGTGCGATCAAGAGCGGAGTGATCGTGGCGATCGGCACATCGACGAAGGTGCCGGCAGACACCAGCGAACCGTACGCGATCTGGGTCACGATCAGCCCGAGAACGAGCCCGATGACTGAACCAACCAGCCCCACAACGGCACCCTCGATGGCGATCGCGCCGCGAAGCGTTTTCGCCGAGGCGCCGAGCAGGCGCAGCAGCGCGATGTGCTTCGACCGCCCAGCCATGATGATGCCGAATGTATTCGCCGTGACGATGCACGCCACGAACACCGCAACGAAGAAGAACAGAATGTCGAGCACGTCGAGAAGCGCACGAACGTAACCGTGCTTGATGAATTGGCCGCCCACTGACTGCACGCGCAGCACCGTATCCATCTCGATCAGCATGGTCGCGAAGACCGACGAGAGCAGGGCGACGAGGATGCTCGAGATGTGCTGCTTTCCGCCGTGCACCAGCTCCCGAAACGCGAGGGCGATCACGCTGTCACCTCGAGGCTCAGAATGATGTCAGACAACGTCTTCGCGTCGCTCCGGCCCACCACGTCTCGGGCGATGGCGCCGTCGGCGATGAAGATCACCCTGTCGGCGTGGGATGCGGCCACGGGGTCGTGAGTCACCAAAACCACCGTCTGCTGATACTCGCGGGTCAGGTCGCGCAACAGCGTCAGCACTTCGCGGCTCGAACGGGAGTCGAGGTTTCCGGTGGGCTCGTCGGCGAAGATCAACTGCGGTCGCATCGCCAGAGCACGGGCGATAGCGACGCGCTGCTGCTGCCCTCCAGAGAGTTCATGCGGGCGACGTGCCTCGAGCATCCCGAGCCCGAGGCGACCGAGCAGCTCGCGCACCCAGCTCAGTTCGGCGGCGGTGGGTTTGCGACCGTCGAGCTCGAAGGGCAGGGTGACGTTGCCGAGCACGCTGAGCGTGGGCACGAGGTTGAAGGCCTGAAAGACGAAGCCGAGTTTGCGGCGGCGCAGCACGGTGAGGGCGTTGTCGTCGAGGTGGGTGATATCGGTGTCGCCGATGCTCACCGTGCCGTGAGTCGCGTTGTCGAGGCCGGCGAAGACGTGCATCAGGGTCGACTTGCCCGAACCGCTGGGGCCCATGATGGCGGTGAGACTGCCGGCGCCGATCTGCAGGTCGACGTTGTTCAATGCCGTGGTGGCGCTGTCGCCTGAGCCGTAGATCTTGCTGACGCCCCGAGCCTCGGCGGCGGTTTGTGCGAACACGGTGTCACTCATGCTGGTCTTCCCCTCGCGGCGCGCCTGTCACGCTCACCTCAACGCTACGAAGGCGACGAGTTCGACGAATCGGTCTGAAGAGTGAACTTCACCTACACACAAGTGATGACGCGCAGACCGGCGCTGCGTTGTTGGGCGCCGCGAGGCGTCAGACGCTGAGCCCGTTCTGGTAGGCGAAAATCACCAGCTGCACGCGGTCGCGAAGCTCGAGCTTGCTCAAGATGCGGCTGACGTGGGTCTTCACGGTGGCGTCGCTGAGGCGCAGCTGAGCCGCGATTTCGGCGTTGCTGAGGCCGGCGGCCACAGCCGCGAACAGGTCGCGTTCGCGCGGAGTCAGGGCGTGCAACGGGTCGCCGGTGATGCTTCTCGCAGCGGGCGCCGCGAACCGCCGCACCAGGTTCGCCGTTGCGCTGGGCGCCAGAACCGCGCTACCGGCGTGCACCGTGCGAATCGCGGCGAGCAGAAACTCGGGGTCTGTCGTTTTCAGCAGAAACCCACTCGCACCGGCGTTCACAGCCTGAAACGTCTTGTCGTCGAGGTCGAACGTGGTGAGCACAATGAACCGAGGTGGATGCCCGGCAGCCCCCATCACCCGCGTAATAGCCTCGACGCCGCCCATCTTCGGCATCTCGAGATCCATCAGCACCACGTCGACAGGCTCGGCCGCACACCGTTCGACGGCCTCGGCGCCGTCAGACGCCTCCCACACCACGGTGAGGTCGGGTTGTGAGTTGATGACCATCGCGATTCCTGCTCGAAACAGCGGCTGGTCGTCGGTGAGGCCGATGCGGATGCTCGGCAGCGGCCGCCCGCTCACAGCTTGGCTCCCTGCGCCTCGGCCTCGGTCGCGTTGAACGGCAGATGCCCCTCCACCGAGAAGCCCGGAACGCCGAACGTTCGAGCGCCGGTTTGAACGGCTCCGCCGAGCAGTCGCATGCGCTCTTTCATTCCGATGATGCCCTGGCCGAGTGCTCGACCCGAGCCAGTCGCGAGGCGCTCGGTGGTGAGCACCCGAAAGTGCACCGCATCACGGTGCCAGTCGAGCGTGACCTGCACATCTGTCTCGCGGCCGCCGTGTTTGATGGCATTCGTCAGCGACTCTTGCAGCACGCGGTAGAGGGCGAGTTCGTGCGCGGCAGACATCGCCATTCGGTCACCCGATTCGGTCAATGTCACGTTGAGCCCGGCCTCGCGAACGCTCGCCAGAAGCAGCTCGAGGTCAGCGGCCCCCGGAGTCTCGCGGCCTGAGCCGGCTGGTTCGCGCAGCACCTGCAGGAGTTCGTGCACGTCGTCGAGTGCCGCTCGTGCGGTGCGATTGATGGTGGCGAGGGCCGTCGCTTCGGCGTTCGGGTCGGTCAGTTTGGCATAGCGTGCGCCGTCAGACTGGGCAATCACGACGGCCAGGGCGTGGCCGACCAGATCGTGCATCTCGCGGCTCAGCAGGGCTCGCTCACGCTCTTGGGTGAGGGTCGCTTCGGCGACGATGCGTTCGCGCTCGCGCTCTGAGCGCGCGGCCACCGTGGCTCGGCGATTGCGAACGACCACGCCGAGAGTCCAGAACAGGGCGAGTGCGGCAGCGACGACACCGCTCACGATGACGAACGAAACGCCGCGGTAGAACGGGTCGGTGGGAATGTACTCCCCGTCACCGTATGTCGGCGCGTACAGGGTGAGCCGGGCGCCGGCTACTCCGCCGCCCACGATGCTCGAGAAAATACCGGCCCAGCGAACGGTCTTGGACTCAGAGAGCCCCGTCGCGAACACCACGCCGAGAATGAGAATATCGCCGACGAGCAGCCCGTCGACGGTGGCGATTTGCACCAGCGCGCCGACCCAGGCGATCGCGAGCCCCAGCCCGGGCATCCGTCGCCAGAAGACGATGGCCGCGGCGAAGATGATGGTGATCAGCGCGGCAGAAGCCCCGCCTCGCACGTAATCGGCCGCGCCGAAGAGCACCAGCGCCACCGCGCCGAGCAAGACATCGGTGACCCCGGGCCGACCTTCGAACCATGCGAACACAGGCGCCACTCTAACTCAGCGGCCGCTGAGCTTGAGGTCGCGCGTAATGGCCCGCGCGATGGCGATGACGGCGGGCTCCACCACGCGAGAGTCGAGTGTGCCGTCGGCGCCGAGCACCGCGATCGACGCGGCGCACGCTCCGGAGCGATCGAAGATGGGCGCGCAGACCGAAGCGGCCGGCTCGGGCAACAACCGAGACATGTGGGCGATGCCGGTTTGGCGCACGGCCTGCAGCTGCGCGCGAACCTCGGCCGCCGTGACCGGCGTATGTTCGGGTTCGAGAAAGAGCGAGCGCTGCAGGTAGGCGTCTTGAAACTCGGGCCGGCTGTACGCCAAAAGCACGAGTCCGAGCCCGGTGCCGTGCAGGGGCACGCGGCCGCCGACCGAATAGAGCACTTTGCCCGCGCCTGGCGTCGAGAGGCGTTCGACGATGACACCCTCGTCGTTCTCTCTGACGGCCAACTGAACATGCTGCCCGGTGGCGCGGTGCAGATCTTCGAGGTACGGCAACGCAATAGAGCGCAGGCCGTGCCCGCGCGGAGCGAGCGAGGCGTATTCGAGCAGGCGCAAGCCGATCATGAAGGTGCCGTCGGCCTGGCGTTCGAGGGCGCCCAGGCGGCTGAGATGCAGTGCCAGTCGAAGGGTGGAACTCAATGGAATGCCGGTGCGCTCGCTCAGTTCGGTGAGGGTCAACCGGGGCGCATCGTCGTGAAACGCGTCGAGCAGTCGAAAAGCACGGTCGAGAACGGGTTCGCCGTTCGCTGGGCGCCCGCCGCGCCGAGACGTCGGCGCCGACACCTCTGCCGACGTCTCTGCCAGCGTCTCTGTCGGCGTGGTTGCTGGCGACTCTGCCAGCATCGCTGTCGGCGTGGTCGCCGACGTCTCTGCCGGCGTCATAGTCATGTCTCGATGGTGCCATTCATTGGAAGTCGCCGCAAACGCGCTCACAGCTTTCATTCATTGAAAGGAGACACGTCGTGAACGACGCCCACGAGTTCTAATGAGAGCACCGCGGAACACTGCTGTGTGTGTATTCGCCCAACGACGGGAGAAGCCGATGAAGATCATCGCCCTTGAAGAGCACATGCTGCCTCGAGACATCATTGAAGCCGCCGGGGTCGACCTGGGCATTCGAGCGGGCAAGAAGGCCGCCGAACTCGATGACCTGGGCGAAGAGCGTCTGCGCATCATGGATGCGGCGGGCATCGACATGCAAGTGCTCTCGGCTCTCAGCTACTTCGTGCAGGGCCTCGAGCCCGAACTGGCCGTCGATGTGAACCACAAGATCAACGACCGGCTCGCCGAGACCGTCACGAACAAGCCCGATCGCTTTCAGGCGTTCGCGGCGCTGCCCATGAGTGACCCGATCGCCGCCGCCGCCGAACTCACCCGCTGCGTTGAAGAGCTGGGCTTTCTCGGTGCCATGATTCATGGCCAGACCAACGGCATCTTTCTCGACGACCCGTCGATGAGGCCGGTATTGCAGGCTGCGGCGCGGCTGGATGTTCCGATCTACCTGCACCCCGCGCCGGGCCCCGAGATCGTTCAGGAGGCGTATTACTCCGGCCTTGATCCCGAGGTCGCGGCCTGCCTCTCGACGTCGGGTTGGGGTTGGCACTCGGAATGCGGCATGCACGTGCTCCGAATGGTGGCCTCTGGCGTGTTCGAAGAACTGCCCGAGCTGAAGCTCATCGTCGGCCACATGGGCGAGGGGCTGCCGTTTCACATCGATCGCATCGAGTCGATGCTGAATCCGGTGGTCACGGGTCACTCGTTGAGCGTCGCTGAGACGTTGCGCCGCAATCTCTACCTCACCACGTCGGGCTACAACTTCGACGTGCCGCTGCTCTGCGCTATTGCGTCATTCGGTGTCGACCACATCATGTTCTCGGTCGATCATCCCTTCGCCGACAGCAAGAAGGCAACCACCTACCTCGAAACGGCCCCCGTACAGCCGGCCGATCTCGAGAAAATCGCTCACGGCAACGTCGAAGCGTTGCTTCGAATGAACTGAGGAACACGAATGACTATCACCGTAGAACAAGGCAGTGCCACCGTCACGACGCACTTCATCAATGGCGAGTGGACGGATGCCGAGAGCCCCACATTCGCGGTCACCAACCCGTTCAACGGCGAGGTGGTTGCCGAAGCCGCCGCGGGTGGCCGTAGAGAAGCAGAGGCCGCGGTCGCCGCTGCCGCCGCCGCTTACCCGGCGTGGGCAGCCCTTGCGCCGGGCGAACGTCAGCGGTTGTTTCTGAAGGCTGCCGACATCGTCGACCGGCGGCACGAAGAGCTCGTTGAACTGATGGCTGTCGAGGGTGGCGCGAGCCGGGCCTTCTCATCGTTTCAGATTCGTCTCTCGTCGGCCATGCTGCGTCAGGCGGCTGGCTGGGGTTACCTGCCGGCCGGAGATGTGATTCGCAGTGACATTCCGGGCCGTACGGCCACCGTCACGCGTAAGCCGCTTGGTGTCGTGGCGGGGTTCACCCCCTGGAACGGCGCGTTCTACCTCGCCTGGCGCACCTTCTTGCTGCCACTGGCCTTCGGCAACACCACCGTTATTAAGCCGTCAGAGCTGGCGCCCATGTCGGCGGGCCTCGTGCACGCCGAGATTCTCGAAGAAGCCGGCTTTCCGGCCGGCACCTTCAACGTGGTCACCCACGCGCCAGGCGAGGCGGCAGCGATCTCCGACGTGTTCTTCGAGAGCCCGGCCGTGCGCTGCATCAACTTCACCGGCTCCGACAAGACCGCGCGCATTCTCGGCGCTCAGGCCGGCCGTGCGCTGAAGCGCATGGTTCTCGAGCTCGGTGGGTTCAATCCGGTGATTCTGCTCGACGACGCCGACATCGACGAGTCGATCAAGGCAGTGACCTTCGGCGCGTTCTTGCACCAGGGTCAGGTCTGCATGAATTCGCGCAAGATCTACGTCGACCGCTCGATTCACGACGAGTTCGTCGCCGGCCTCACCGCGCGAGTCAAGTCACTCAAGATCGGCGACCCGCGCGACCCAGAGGTCATCATCGGCCCGCTCATCAACGAGCGTGCCGTGCAGCAGATCGACGAGCGCGTTCAAGACGCCCTCAATCGTGGCGCGACGCTCGAGACCGGCGGTCACTCAGACGGCCTGATCTACGAACCGACCATCTTGACCCACGTGCCGGCCGACGCCATCTGCACGACGGGTGCCGACGAGACCTTCGGCCCTCTGCTGGTGATCGAGGCGTTCGACGACGTCGAGACGGCGTTCCGCGCCGCGCAAGACACCCCTTACGGCTTGAGCGCATCGATCATGACGCGCGACCGCTCTCGCGGGCTCGACCTCGCCGAACGGTTCGACACCGGCATCGTGCACATCAACGCACCGACCATGGCGAGCGAAGCTGCGCTGCCGGTCGGCGGCGTGAAAGACAGTGGCTGGGGCAGATCTGGCCTCTACGCCATCGAAGACTTCACCGAACTGCGACTCACCACGGTGAGCAGCAAGCCCGGCCGGTACCCCTTCTAAGCCGATGCTGCCGACGAAGGGTGCGTTTCAGTGCTGGTCGATGATGGATGCCGTACCCGTTCTAAGCCGATGCTGCCGACGAAGGGTGCGCGCTAGTGTCTGCCGATGATGGATGCCGTACCCCGACGCTCGCGCGAACAACGAGTTCACCCCGCAGCCGTATCTGCCGCGGGGCGCTGCCGGGCGAGCTGACACGCTCGACGATCAGCTCGACGGCGGCGTCGACCATCTCGTCGATGGGCTGCGAGTACGTGGTGAGCTGGTACGCCGAGAACGCAGCGGGCTCGATGTTGTCGTACCCCACAACAGACACGTCTTCGGGCACGCGCAGATTCAAGTTGTACCGAAGGGCATCCATCAAAGACAACGCCATCATGTCGTTTGCGCAGAAGATTGCTTCGGGGCCGGCGTTTTCGCCGTCGAAGAGTTCACGAGCCACGCTGAGCGACTTATGAACGTCGTAGTCGCCGGAGATGTGCTGAACGGTCACGCCGGCGACCGAAGCGAGCGCGCGCAAGAAGCCACGCTCGCGTTCGATGTTCGTCGAGGTGTTCTGAATTCCGGCCACGTAGGCGAGTCGCCGGTGGCCCTGTTTCACCAGAAAACGCGCGACTTCGCTCGCGCCGAACTCGTTGTCACTCGCGACGCTCGACGAGGCGGTGTCTTCGGTCGTTCGGTTGATGAGAACAACGGGTATGCCGCGCTCTTGCAGACGAGCGCCGAGATGCGACGACACCTCGGTCGAGGTGAGCACCAGCGCATCGAGACGGTAGTTGATCACGTCTTCGAGAAGATCGTCAGAATTCGCCCTGTCGGGCACGGTGAAGAGAAGGAGGTGAAAATTGCGCTGTTGTAGCTTCTCAGAGAGCTTGTAGATGAGTTGGCTGTAAAACGGATTGCTCAAGTCTCCGACGGCGAGCCCGATGATTCCGGTGCGACGTGTGATAAGTGACCTGGCGATCAGGTTCGGTCTGTAACCGAGCTGTTCTGCAGCCTCGATGACTCTGGCGCGTTTTGCTTCGCTGATGCTCGCACCTTCGGTGAAGGCACGAGAAACGGCAGATTGCGAGACGCCGGCCAGTTGCGCGACATCGGTCGATGTCGGCTCGGGGCGACTCACTGAGCCAGAACAATCGTTCGCACAGGGAAAGTGTACCAATACGCTTTGTGCTGTTTGCATACGTATGCAGTAAGCATGTTATGAATCCTTTGTTTCGAAGGCAAGAGGATGGGCCCGGGTGCAACGCACCCGGGCCCATCTGTGTCGGCTCAGCCGTGCTGAGCGACGCTCGTGATCAGCTCGTAGCGGCGCGAACCGAAGCAGTCGAGCTCTGTACGTCGGGCGCAAGTTCGGCGTCGTCAGCGCCCACCACGAGGGCCGGCCGCTTCGGCAACTTCAGCGCCACAATGGCGAGCCCACCGAGAATCAGCGGCACGGCGAACAGCAGATACAGCGACGGTGCCGACCATCCACCATCGATCAGCACACCGGCCAGAATCGGCGAGATGATGGCGCCGATGCGGCCCAAGGTCACCGCGAAGCCCACGCCCGCGGTGCGCACCGAGGTGGGAAAGAGCTCGGGTGAGATGGTGAAGAGCCCCGTTGCGCAGGCCTGGATGAACATGCCCACTGCGAGGGCGAGAAACAGAGTCCAACCCAGGCTGCCGAATGAGATACCCATCAAAACGAAGGCCACGGTTGCGCCGGCGAACGAGATGATGGTCAGAATCTTCTTCTTGTATTTCAGGGCGAACAACCCGAAGCCGATGGCCGCTGCCGCGCCACCGAGGTTCAGCAGAACGCCGGCACCGATGCTCTGCTGAGCTGTCATCCCGGCCTGGAGCAGCAGACGCGGCGTCCATCCGTTCGCAAAGTAGAACGCCGCCATCATGACGAAGAAGGCGAACGAGATGAGCGCCGTCTTTCGGCCGTTACCGGCCTTGAAGAGCCCCGTGATGAACTCGTTCGGTACGCGAGGCTGCGGTTGCGGCAGGGTCGAAACGGTCTCGAGCTTCATTCTGCGCAGCGTGCGGTTGATGGTCTCTACGGCGTTCTTGGGGCGTTTGGCCAAGAGAAAGTCGATGGATTCGGGCATCGCTGCCAGCACCAGAACGAACACGATGAGCGTGAGCACGACGCCGACGACGAAGCTCGCGCGCCAGCCGAAACTGCCGAGCACGATCGAGGCTACGAAGCCACCGACCACGCCGCCGATGGGCAGGCCTGCGGTGCCGATGGCGACCCAGGTGGCCCGGCGGCGCAGGGGAGAGAACTCAGAGATGACAACCGGCACGCTGGCGACGAGGCCGCCGATGCCGAGCCCCGTGATCACACGGGTGATGCCGAGCTGCGTGGAGTTCATGGTCAGGGCTGAGGCCGCCATCGAGACGGTCACGATGCCGAGGCCGAGAAGGGTCATGCGGCGCCGGCCGATGCGGTCGGCCAGTGGAGCGATGAGCAATGACCCGAAGACCATTCCGATGCCCACGGCGCTGAGCAGTAAGCCGATTGCGGTTGCGTTCAGCTTCCAGTCAGCGGCGACCGCGGAGGCAGAGAAGGCCATGAGCAGAAGGTCGTAACCCTCGATCAGAACGATGAGAAGACTGATGGAGATCACCAAGAGTTGGTATCGGCTCATGGGAGCTTTGTCGATGGACTCGCGAATTGACATTCGGGCACCCTTTCGTTGAGTGCGGAATGCGTGCGGCGGCTGTGGCGCCGGTGCCTAGTCTGCTGTGTACGTCTCGCCACACATCATCTTCGACATCGGCGGCGACCCTCTTTGGTCGCGCCGCCTGCATACCGCAGGTGGGGGGAGGAGATGCGACCCGTGCCCGTGCTCTGTTCGAGCGCGTGCGCGGGTTTCACCGCCGACTACTACCCACACTGTAGGGTGAATCCGTATTCAAATCAAGAGTATTGCGCAATCGTCGATAACGAATCAGGTAGTACGCGCACACTCCGAACGCGGCGAAACCCGAGGCCGCACCCACCGCGACTCCCCACCGCGGCCCGAAGGCGTCGACCACGAGGCCCACGAGCGGTGCGCCGATGGGGGTTCCGCCCAGACCCACGGCCAGCATGATGGCAACGACGCGCCCGCGCATGGCTTGTTCGGTCGAGAGCTGCACGAGGCTCTGGGTGGTCGTCGTGAAAGTGAGGGTGGCGATTCCGACGATGACGAGCGCAATCGCGAACCAGAGATAGGTCGGGGCGATGGCGCCGAACCCGAGAGCCACACCGAAGGCTGCGGTCGAGATCAGCAGCAGCGTGATGCGCGGATGCTCGCGCCGGGCTGACAGGAGGGCGCCGGCGACCGAGCCGATGGCCATGAAGGTGCTGAGCGCGCCATAAGCCGCCGGGCCGACGTTGAACACCGACACCGACATGGTGGGCAGAAAGATCTGAAAGTTCGCGCCGAAGGTGCCGACGAGAAAGAACATCAGCAGCATCACCTTGAGATCGGGCCTGGTGAGCACATAGCGAAAGCCATCGACGAAGTCGCTCGGCTTCTTCGGCCGCCGCTCGAAGCTGTGCAACTCAGAGACCCGAATCGCGAAGAGCGAGATGAGTACCAGCGAGTAGCTCGCCGCGTTGATGATGAATACCCAGCCGGTGCCCACGAGGGCGATGAGAATGCCGGCGAGGGCCGGGCCGATCATCCGTGCGATGTTGAATGACGTCGAGTTGAGCGCTACGGCGTTCGAGAGATGCGTGCCGGCAACGAGTTGCGAGACGAAGGTCTGGCGGGCGGGGGAGTCGAAGGCGGCCGCCGAGCCGAACACGAAGGCGAAGATGTAGACCTGCCAGAGCGTGATCTCATTCGTGACGGTGAGGATGCCCAGGGCGAGCGAGAGCGCGCCCATGGCTGTTTGGGTGGCGATGAGCAGCTTGCGGCGGTCGAAGCGATCGGCGGCGAGCCCGGTGAACGGCAGCAGCAGCACTTGGGGAGCGAACTGAAACGCGAGCACAATGCCCACGGCGGTGGCGTTGTGGTCGGTGAGCTGAACCAGCACGATCCAGTCTTGGGCGGCACGCTGCATCCACGTGCCCACGTTCGAGACGATGGCGCCGGATGCCCAGATGCGGTAATTGCGAATGCTGAGCGACCGGAAGGTGCCGCCGCTCACGACCCGGCGATTTCGTTCAAGATGCGCGCGGCTTCGACGAGCACTCGGCGTTCGGCGGGCGAGAGCTGATCGAGCCGGGAGTTCAGCCAGACGTGTTTGGCCGTTCGGAGCTCGGCCGCGCGGGTGATGCCCTGGTCGGTGGCGGCGACGAGCACCTTGCGGCCGTCGCTCGGGTCGGGGGCGCGGGTGACCAGACCTTCGGTCTGCAAGATGTTGATGGTCTGGTTCATGGCCGGGGGAGTGACGCGTTCGAGTTCGCTCAGCAGGCCGGGCGTCTGCGGGCCGTGCTTCACGAGGTAGGCGAGCACCGATACGGCCGTGTCGCCGAGCTGTTCGTCGTGCATCTCTGAGCGCACCCGGCGGTAGATGCGGCCGACCGCGCGGCGCACCTCGGGGCCGATGTCGTCGGGTGACGGCTCGTTGGTCTCGGATTCGGTCATATCGTTAGGCTACTTCATTAAGTGGCTTAATGGAAATCGGCGGCCGATGAGTTCGTGGAGAATTTGTGCAGAATTATTATGCAGAACTATTGTGCACAGAAAGTGTGCATGGCAGAGTCGAACCATGACCGACGCAATCGAACCCGCGACTACCTCTGACGGCTATAGCGGCATCCGCCTCGACGAGCGGGCCGTGCGGGTACTCGCGCATCCGCTGCGTTCGCGCATTCTCGGGCGATTGCGCGTCGATGGCCCGCTCACCGCGACCGAGCTGGCGGGCATCCTGTCGACGAACACGGGTGCAACGAGCTACCACCTGCGCGCCCTCGAGTCGGTGGGATTGGTGACCGACACGGGCGAAGGCGCGGGCAAGCGGCGGCTGTGGCGGGCGTCGAGCGACTACCACTCGTGGCAGAATTCGGACTTCAGCGAGACCGAAGACGCCCGCACCGCGCTCGGCTGGTTGCAGCGCGACTATGTGCGCCAGTTCGCGTCGCGCGCCGAGCAGTGGCTCGACGTCGCCGACTCGTGGCCTGCCGAATGGGTCGATGTCTTCGGGCTGAACGACACGTTCGTGCTCGTCAACCCCGAGCAGGCCGCGCAACTGAAACTCGATCTCGACGCGTTGTTCGAACGGTACCGGATGCTCGGGGCCGGCGACCCCCGCGCCAAACGCGTGCACGTGCACACGTTCCAGAGCCCGGTCGACCTCGAGCCTGTGCCCGGCGAGCAGCCGGTCGGCGGTGACGCGCCATGACGCCGCCCTCGATGACGGCTCCGGCCGGAGCGTCCGAGCGTGCTGTCGCGCTCACCAGTGCGCAAGCCGAACATCGGTTTCTGCTGCTGACGGCCACCCGCTGGTTTCCGGTGGGGCTCGTGTTCGGGCTCACCGTTCTGCTTCCGCTCGAACGCGGATTCACGCTCGCTCAGGTCGGGCTGCTGCTCTCGATTCAGGGGTTCGTGGTCTTGGTGCTCGAGCTGCCGACGGGCGGACTCGCTGACGTGCTCGGCCGCCGGCCCCTGCTCATCGTATCTGGGGTCATCGCCGTGGCATCCACTGGGCTGATTCTGTTCGCGCAGCAGTTCTGGATGTTCGCGCTCGCCATGATTCTGCAAGGCGTTTTTCGGGCGCTCGACTCGGGCCCGCTCGAGGCGTGGTACGTCGATGCGATGCACGTCGACGCGGCCCATGCACCAAACGAGAACAATTCAGAGGAGCGGCATTCGATCGAGCGCGGGTTGAGCCGGGCATCCGTCACCCTCGGCGCCGCGATCGCCTCGGGTGCTCTGCTCGGCGGAGTGGTGGTGGCGTGGCATCCATTCGGGGAGTGGTCGGCGCTCGCGCTGCCCTTTGCGGTGACGATGGTTCTCTATGCGGCCCATACCGTTTTGCTCGGGGTGCTCGTGAAGGAGCCGCAGAGGCGGTCGAGGCGGCCTCGATCGACGAGAGGTCTGGGTTCGGTGACGGATGCCCTGCGCCGAGCACCCCGCACGATTCTGCTCGGCGTGCGGGCGTTACGCGGGTCGCCCGTGCTGCTCTGCCTCGTTCTGGTGGAGGTGTTCTGGAGTGTGGCGATGATCGCGTTCGAGACGTTGACTCCGGTGCAGCTGGCCGATCAGCTGGGCGGCGAAGATGCTGCGGCCGCGGTGTTCGGCCCGGCCGATGCGGCGGCCTGGGCGCTGTTCGCTGCGGGAGCGATGCTGGCCGCGGTGGTCAGCACGCGGTTTGGAGTCGCGCGCACGGCAATGGCGGCGCGGGTGCTCAACGGACTCTTCGTGGTGGCCATGGGCGTGGCCGCCGGGCCGGTGGGTCTGCTCATCGGCTACGGGCTCGCGTACCTCTCGCACGGTTCGGCCGGGCCGATGCACAGCGCCCTGCTGCACCGCGAGGCCACGCCGGCCAACCGCGCGCTTGTGCTCTCGATGAATTCGATGGTGAGTGGGGGCGCGTACAGCCTCGGCCTGCTGGTGCTGACTCCGCTCGCCGGCGCGACGTCGCCGGGCCTCGCGCTCGTCGTCGCGGGTGCTTTCAGCGTGCTCGGGGTGTTTCTGTACCTACCCGCCCGTCGTCGCGAGCTGCAGTGGCAAGCCGCGAGTCTCGGCTAACCGCACCGCCGGACGCCATTCGCGATGGTCGCACCCGGCGGGCCAGCGGGTGGCGGGGCGGCGGGGGCATCGGGTCGCGGGGCATCGGGTGCCGGGGCGGCGGGTGGCGGGGCAGCAGCTACAACGCGCGGCTTACCTGGCGATCCCGGCGCCCTTACGACGTCGTGACGAAGTCTGCGATGACCTCGTCGGCGACCCAGCGGGCGACGCCGGTGGGATGCGGCGCGGGCAGACCCAGAACGAAGTGCGTGAAACCGGCATCCGCAGCCGCCGCGATGGTGTCACGAACTCTCGCGGGCTGCTCGTACGACACCGAAAGGTGCATCGAGCGCGTGATGGCCTCGGGGTCGCGGCCGATTTCGGCGCAGTAGCGGTCGAGCAGAGCACTTCGTTCGGTCGCGTCGACGAGGTTGCCGCCCGGAATGTTCCAGAGGTCGGCGTGTTTCGCCACCACGCGCAACACGGCAGTAGATCGCCCGCCGATCATGATGGGCGGGTAGGGTCGCTGCACCGGTTTCGGGTTGCCGAAAGCACCGGCGAGGTGCAGATACGTGCCGTCGAAGTCGAAGGGGGCATCCTCTGTCCACAGCCGACGGATGACCGTCAGCGCCTCATCGAGATTGCCGACTGCGTGCGAGAAGTCGTCGTAGGGTAACCCGTGGGCGAGGTATTCGCGCCGAGCGGTTGGAACGTCGGGGCGCGAACCCGCACCGATGCCGAAATCGAGCCGACCGCCCGACACGATGTCGACGGTGGTGGCGATCTTGGCCAGCACCGCCGGGGGTCGAAACCGGTTGCTCGTCACGAGCAGCCCCAGCCGCAGCCGTTCGGTTTGGGCGGCGAGCGCCGAGAGCAGGCTCCAGCCTTCGAAAATGGGGCCGTTCGGGTCACCGCCGATGGGCAACAGGTGGTCGAAGAGCCAGGCGTGTTCGATTTCGGTGATGGCGTCTGCTTCGCGCCAGATGCGCTGCAGATCTGCATAGTCGACCTGTTGAGGGGCAGTTGCGATTCCGAAACTGAGGTGAGAACTGGTGGGCATAACGGCGATCGTCCTTTCGAAGCTCGACGGAGGCGGGCTCGGAGACGTATCATCGAACGAAACGGAACCGCGATCCACTATCGATCATACGGAACATGGTTCCGCTTATCAAGTCCTTCGGCCAGCCCCCGGCCAGCCCCCGGCCAGCCTCTGGGTCAGGCCCGCACGGCCGCGATCGCAGACACGCGTAAGAAGTCGAGCTTCGCCGCCGCCGGAGAACCCGTGGCTGCCGTGTACGCGACGATGCGCAGATCGGTGCCGGCCACACTGAAAACGTCGCAGTCGAGCTCGACGTCTCCCACGATGTCGTTGCGCACCACCTTGCGCTCGGATTGGTGTTCGCCGACCGCTCCGCTCTGCCAGAGTTCGCGAAACGGTTCGCTGGCCACGAGGAGCTCGTCGACCAGAGCATTCACTCCGCGATCATCGGGATACTGCCCGTGCACGCGGCGGAGGTCGGCCACGAGCGACGCGCCGAACGCTTCGATGCTGCCCGAGCGACTGACGATGTACCCCTCGCCGCTGTGCAGCGCCGCATCGGTGAACAGCGACCTGATGAGGTTGGGCCGACCCACGGCAGGCTGCACGGGTTCGCCGAGCAGGGCCGCCCAGAGTGGGCTGCACGTGATGAGATCCCACGAGGCAGTGAACACGGCCAACGGAATCTCGCCGAGCCGTGTGATCAGCCGACCCACCCCCGGCGGAATGTGCGCCGGTACCTCGCGCGGCGACGGCGGCAACAGCCCGGCGAGCACGTAGAGGTGGTCGCGCTCGGTATCGCTCAGCTGAAGCGCTCGGGCGAGCGATGCGGCTACTTGAGCGGATGGCCGGCGAGCCCTGCCCTGCTCCAGCCGCACCACGTAGTCGACACTGAGCCCCGCCAGCGCTGCGAGTTCTTCGCGGCGCAACCCGGTCGCCCGCCGCGCGATACCGGCCGGATAGCCCACATCGACTGGCGACAGCCGATCGCGCCACGACCGCAGCAGCGCGCCGAGGTCGCCATGCGCCTGCATTTCCATTCCTCCAGTCTGCCAGCGCCGATCGCACAATGGGTGGTACCGCCATTCCACATGCTGAGCCGGGCCACGACATCTGTGCCACAGGCGCGCAGACTCGAACCATGACAACAACACTCATCACCGGGGCCAACAAGGGCCTCGGCTACGAAACCGCCCGCCGACTCATCGAAGCGGGTCACACGGTATGGATGGCCGCCCGAGACGAATCGCGCGGCCGCAGCGCGGCCGAGTCGCTCGGTGGCATGTTCGTTCAGCTCGACGTCACGAACGACGCCTCCGTCGCGGCTGCGGCGGCGGTCGTCGCGGCCAACGGCGGCATCGATGTACTGATCAACAACGCCGGAATCTCGGGCCCCTTCACGCCGCCCACCGAGCTCACCGCAGAGCAGGCGACGGCAGTCTTCGACACCAACGTGGTGAGCATTGTGCGCATGACCACGGCGTTCGTGCCACTTCTTCGGGCATCCGCTGCCCCCACCATCGTCAATGTGACGAGCGGCATGGGTTCGTTCGGCTTTGTGCACGACCCCCACCACATCGAGTCGACCATTGTGGCGCCGCTCTATCAGGCCTCGAAGTCGGCTGTCACCATGCTCACCGTTCAGTACGCAAAGGCGCTGCCGGAGATGCGCGTCAATGCTGCCGACCCGGGTTACACGGCGACCGATTTCAACCACAACAACGGCACGCAGACCGTCACCGAAGGAACCGACGCCATCGTCGAGTTGGCTACCCGTGGTGGCGAAGGGCCTACGGGTACGTTCATCAACCGCGACGGTGTTGCTCCGTTCTAGTCGCGGGGGCCGTACGCATTGGCTTGTGCCGGCCGGCACCGTGCGTGCCCACCGACGCACACGGCGAAATTCCTGAAACGGGGGCTTTTCTGTCTCCACCGCGTACGCGATGCTGATCTGACTTCTGTCAATATGCCAGTATGGGCTGACGCACGAGGGTAAGTGGGGGGTGATGGGGGCGCTATGACCGGCTTTCTTGCCTCGACGGGCCTAGTACCTTTCGATGGCCATGCGGCGGCTCCGAGGATGGGCGGCATCGTGCCTAGTGCGGCGCTCGAAATGAGCGAATGAGTCTCGCGTTATCGCGATGGCGGGGTCGCCGTGGGGCGGCGCTCGGGCCCCGTCGGCGCTCAGCTTTCGTCGGATGCGTTGCAGCGGTCATCACGCTCGCGCTGACGCTCAGCGGTTGCGCCACTGGCGCGGGTGGGTCGTCGCCGCCGCCGGGGTCGCTGGCTGCGGGCGCCCCCGCCATGTCAGCCGCAGACGCAGCGTTCGCCTCCACGATGCCCGGGCCGATTCAGACCTGGCGCACCTCGTTCGAGGCCAGTTCGATGAGCTTCTCGGTACCCGGCACGGTGCTGGCCGCGTCGGTGGGTGACAGCCCGGTCGTCGCGGTGGCCAATGGAGATGCCGTGCTCGGTTCGACGCCCGTCGACGCCTCCGACACGTTTCACATCGGCAGCATGACGAAACTGTTCACGGCGGCGCTTATCATGCAACTCGATGAAGAACACGTGCTGGCGCTCAGCGACACGATCGACAAGTGGTTTCCCTCCGCACCGAACGGCTCGAAGATCACCGTTCTGATGCTGCTCGAACATGAAAGCGTTCGCCCAGACCCCGATCGCCGAACCCGGAACCGAATATCAGTACCTGAACGCGGGGTACATCATTCTCGGCCGCATCGCCGAACTAGCGGCGGGTGAGCCTTACGACGCGCTCATTCGGGCTCGGTTCATCGATGCCCTCGGCTTGACGAGCACCTACCTCGACGGCTACGGTACGGGCCCCGACGCACTCGCGGGCTACGACCTGACCTGCGGCGCGGGCAATGGCAGTGACTGCCTGGGTAAACCGTCGACACCCACCGCGACAAGACCCTCGCCACAGTGGACCGGTGCCTGGTCTGCCGGCGGTATGGTCAGCTCGGCCAGAGATCAGGCGGTCTGGATTCGCGCGCTCGTTGCCGGCGACGTGCTCGACGCCGCCCACAAGCAGGTGATGCAGACCCTGACGCCGCTCTCGTCGGCTTATTACAGCGGCGCCTACGGCAAAGCGGGTCTGACCCCGGTGCAGCTTGGCGAAGGTGCGGGTCTCGCAACGTGGGCGGTGCCGGGCGTCGGCACCTGCCTCGGGCATGCGGGGTCGATTCCGGGGTCGAACGGTGTCGCGGCGTACTGCCCTGACGCACAGCTCTCCATCGTCATTCTGAACGACATCGACCCGGCGGGAACAGCTCCCGGGTACCCCGGTCTTGTCGATCTCGCGCCAGCCGCCCTCGCGGCGCTGAAGGGCTGACCTTCAACCGAATCGACGGGAAGCGCGGTGGCTGACACGATCTGAACGTGCGGCAAGAGTCGGCGCGGAAGCCACTTCTGGCTCTGCAGCCGTATCCGCAGTGACACCCTCGGCCTCGGGGTGGCGTCGCACTCAGAACGGCGCACTGGCTCCTCCCGGGTCGGTGTCGAGAGTTTCGATCGATCTCGGTTGCTCGTTCGGTGAACCTGGCCCCGCCGGTGGGGCGGCGGTGAATTGCGGAATCGGTTTCGTTACCGGGGTGGGCTCAACGGTGTAGGCGAAGCCGGCAGGTGAAGTCCAGGTGATGGAGCCTGCCATACCGCCGTGGCCAGGGTGCTGTTCGATTCTCCATTCGGTGTGGTGTTTCACCTTGTGATGGCTGCGGCAGAGGGGGCTGAGATTGTGGAATTCGGTTTCGTGACCCTCGCCGAAAGCCTTGGTGTGGTCGAGGTCGGCGGTGGCCGATGGAGTGCACGCCAGCGGAAAACTGCATTCGGCGCGGGCTGTGCGAATGAGTTCGTCGAGGTCGGCCGGCGGTTTGTACCGTTGCCGGCCGTAGTTGAGGGCGATGCCCGTGGCGGGGTCGGTAAGAATTCGGTAGAACCCCGGTGCGTCGCGGGCCAGTTCGCGTGCAGTGAGGTCATCGATGGGGCCATACCCCTCGAGATTCGCTGCTCCACCGTCGAAGACAGCAGACTCGTTCGGGCGTCGGAGCAGAGCCAGCGCTGGCACGGTAACTCTCACGTGCGGGCGGATACCGCGGGTTGCACCGGGAATCGACGTTTCGCCGTTCAGGGTGAGGTCTGCGAGTGCGTCGCCTCGAAGCTGAGTGAGCGTGCGCGGGTCGCCGCTGTTCTTCAGCGAACGACCGAGTTCGGTGGCGCGAGTGTAGATTGCGACGGCTTCGACGGCGGGGAGGTACCAGGTCAGGTATGCCATTCCGTCTGCCGCCGGTTCGAGGGCGAGATAGCGTTCAGCCGTCGCGTCGAGATGCCGTTGAACCGCGGTGACGGCCTGTGCATCTTCGGCCGCGCCACGGGCTTCGCGGTCGAGACGTTGCACGCTCACCCGCTTTGCGGTCGGCAGAATTCGGTCTTCAAAGTCGAGCACGCACTCGCGTGGAAGGCGGAGACCATGCTGCACGATCTTCTCGGCATGTCGATAGGAGATCTGGCCGTCTGACAGCGCGCTCAGTGTATTCACGAAGTCGCCACAGAGACCCATCGCGGTGTCGACCTTTCGCCTCGCGTCGATTTCGCTGAGATGCGCGCCGACGGCGAGCTCGGTCACCACGGTGCGTTGCGTAACGGCTTCTGGTGACCATTTCGGGCCGCCAGAAGACTGGTCAGCGAAGTGCATTGCTAGGGCCGCGCACCGAAGACGTTCCACGCGCACAACCTGTCGAGCGGCAGCCGCCGCCGCCTCGCGTTCCCCGTCGAAAACCGCGGTTGCCGCCGCCGCGTACAGCTCGCGCAAGCGCGATCGTTCAGACGGAGGCTCGGGATTTTCACCCTCATCGCCCCAATCAGGTGTGAGTATTGCTCGATTCATGCCCCCAGTCAATCAGAGGCCACCGACATCGGATCGAGGTATCACGCAATCTGTTCACAACCTCGATCAGGTCGACGTTGTGAAGGAGTAGTGGGCTGCCGCCGGTGAAGCCGAGACGGCTAGAACAGGGTATCGGGCGCTGAAGTCGGGGCGGGCGAAGGCGTTCGTGCGGTGCTAGCGAGCGGCGTGTTCTTTCTCGCGGTCGACGCGGTCGACGCGGTCGAGGTGCTTGAGGTGCTTGAGGTGCTTGAGGCGCTTGAGGTGCTTGAGGTGCTTGAGGCGCTTGAGGATGTCGGGGCGGTCGATTCGGCCGAGCCGGTCGAAGCCGACGAGCGAGCGGGCGCGGTCGCCTCGAGATGCTCGACCGCTTTGGGGTACCCCGGCCCGGTGTCGGGGGCGCGACCACGAGCATAGGCCTCCGCGGCGGCTCGGGCACGGGCATCCGCTGCCTCATTGAGAGTGTGGCCGACGTGGCCCTTGACCCATTCGAAGCGGTAGCGTCGGCCCACGATGGCGTCGTCGATCTCTTTGATGAGGTCGAGGTTCATGACCGGTTTGCCGTCGCCCTTGCGCCAGCCTTTGCGCTTCCAGCCGGGCATCCATTTGGTCACCGTGTTGATGACGTATTGGCTGTCGCACAGAATGTGCAGGTCGTCGTCGACGTGGGCTGTGGCGCGAAACAGCTCGAGTACCGCCTTCAGCTCGCCCATGTTGTTGGTGCCGTGCGGCCAGCCGCCGGCCGACCATGTGTTGTCGTCGATGTACCAGGCCCAGCCGGCCGGCCCGGGGTTGCCGAGGGCAGAGCCGTCGGCTGATGCGGTGATGGTCATTTCATCAACGGTACCGGCCTTCGCGCAGATCGCGGTTCGCCTCGCGCTGAAAGCTAATGAATTAACGTCATATAATTTGTCAGCACTCGTTAACGAGAAACCCCGACCGTCACACGTGAGTGCGCTGCGTCGGGGGCTATTTTTCAACAGTAGCTGATGGTGGAGCGGAGCGATTTGCTGATTGGCTTGCACAGGCTGAAGGCGACCGTTCCAGGGCGCTGGAACACGACTGTCTGTTTTCGTTGGCGGGCTACATCGACGATGGCCTCGAAAGTTGGCTACGCGACGAGAGCGCGATCGCCCACGTCATCAACCGGTGCCCGCTTCGCGACACAAGCAGACTGCTGCTCTGACGCGTAGTCAGTGGTACCTATGAGGCGCTCGCGTCGGCGATGCCGAGCCACGCGTCCGGCGAACCAGAGCCCGAACCCGAACCCGACCCGGAGCCGCCGCCAGCACCGGATGCCCGGTCTTCGCCCGACTTCATGGCGCGCAATTGGCGCTCGACGTCGGCCGCCGCAGCACCAGCCGCCAGTTGCCGCTCGAGGTCGGCGTCGGGGGTGGCCGTGAGGTCGGTCAGCGCCCCCGTAAACAGGAGGTCGTCGGTGGCTGCCGCACGCGCCTGCATCTGCGCAACGCGATCTTTGGCCCGCTGCAGGCTTGCACCGATGTCGTCGTTCTGCGAACCGATGCCCGCGACCGCTTCGTTCGCTTTCACCTGCGCAGCAGACGCGGTGTACAGCGCCTTGATGGTCTCTTTCTCGGTGCGAAACGCCTCGACGCTCTCGGCGAGACGGCGTTCTTTGTCTTGCAGCTGAGCCTGCTGCTGCTGCACGGCGGTGAACTGATCGCGCAACGCCACGACCTGCCGCTCGAGCAACGAGCGACGCTCGAGAGCCGTGCGAGCAAGATCTTCTCGACCCTGATTCAGCGCTTCTTGGGCCTGATCGGCGAGATTCTGGTAACGCGCGCCCATCTCCTGCCCTTGCAGCTCGATGCGCTTCTTCGCCGTGGCCACGTCGGCGAGCGCGCGGCGCACCTGCTGCAGCATCTTCAGTTGCTGGTTGTAACTGTCGTCGAGGGCTTCGCGCGGATCTTCGATGCGATCAAGCGCCCGCGACGATTTGCTGCGAAAGATGTCGCGCATTCGCGAGGTGTTGCTCATGTCAGACTCCCTGCTTGGCCCGAGAACCGGGCACGTGCTCGCGCATGGTGAAACTGCGCCACTGCTCGGCGCCCGCGTAATGCGCGGCCACCTCGCGGTCGACTTCTCGGCCGAGAGCGTCAAGGCTGCCTTCGTTCACTTCGGCGAACCCGTCGGCCACGGCGCCGCGCAAGTGCGTCACCATGGTGCACACCCGATCTACTCTGCCCCGAGCGGTGAGGATGCCCGCGCCCAGCGCCCTCGCATCCGTTTCGCTCTCAAGCAACGTGAGCTGTCTGTCGATGACAGCCGCTTCAGCGTCGATGCGGGCGAAGAGCCCGGGTAGCTCGCCCGGAGCTGAACCAGACGCGCCCGGCGCGGCCAGCGCAAGCGCCGTCTGCCCGCTCAGCACCGTCTCATTGAGGCGCACCCTCAGCTTCAGAACCTTGCGCCGCGACCCCAGGCTGAACGATGCCCGCGCTCGCAGAAGAGAAAGCGCGAGCGCCCGACTGCGGCTGATGCGCAGGTAAACCACCCGCGCGGTGACGCCAACCGCTATGGCCCCGGCCAGCACGATGGCTGCGAAGGTGATCAGCGCTCCAGTGAGCATATGCGCTCCAATTCGAGAGATGGATGCCCGTCAATTTACGCTTTCCGAACGCCGAACGTTAGCCCCGCAGCCGGTTCGCACGGTTTGCGCAGATTCGCCGGCGCCGGCGCTCACGCAGACTCAGACGCCGGCGAGACCCGAGGCACCCGCCACGCCCGCCGGCGCCCCCGACACTCAGACGCGACGGCTGCCCGTGAGCAGCCGAACGAGAAACACGATGAGGGCGATGACGAGCAGAACGACTCCGACCCAGATGAGAAAGCTGAGCGACGAGGAGATTCCGCCGGTGATCAGCAGCACAACGGCGATGACGGCAATGATGACGAGAAGAATATTCATGAGTTTTCCCTTTTCTGCGATGGGCACAGCGAACCGAATTCGGTTCTGTGTCTAGCCCACCACTGCCGGGGCAGCAAGTAAACACCCCTAGGGGTGTACTTTGACGAATGTGACCGACACCGCATCCCGACCCCGCCCCATCACTGTCGCCCTCGTCGACGACTATGACGTGGTGCTGATGGGGTTGGCGCGCATGTTCGACCAGTATCAAGACCGGGTGACGGTGACGGAGATCGATGCCCGCACCGCTGTCGATGAGTCGGTCGACATCGTCATGTACGACTCGTTCGCGCAGCCCGAGACCGACCAAGAAGAGGTGAGTGCGCTCGTACGCAACCCGAGGGCGCGCCGCGTCGTGGTGTACACCTGGAACTTTCAGCCCGAACTCGTCGACAGCGCTCGCGGCCACGGGGTGCACGGCTACCTCTCGAAGACGCTGCCCGCCGCCGAGCTGGTGAGTGCGCTCGAAGCGATCCACGCCGGTGAGACCATCGTCAGCGAGCCGCAGCGGCGCATCGGCAGCGCCTTCGGGCTCGACTGGCCCGGGCGTACCGAGGGCATCACCGACCGCGAGTCAGAGATTCTGGCGCTCATCACGCAGGGCAAGAGCAACGCCGAGGTCGCCACGCTCACGTATCTCAGCCCGAATACGGTGAAGTCGTACATCCGGAGCATCTACCGCAAGATTCACGTCACCAGCCGCACCCAGGCGGTGCTCTGGGGTGTGGCGCACGGTTTCACCCCCGACCAGCGTCGCATCGAGCGCTGGCGCGAGTCGACGGCCTGACGCGCCTGACCTGGCTGGCGCGCCTGACCTGCCTGACGCACCTTACCTGCCTGGCGCCTGACTTGCCTGACGCGCCTGACCTGCCCTGCCGGAGGCGCCTGACCTGCCTGACTTACCTGACGCGCCCGACTTGCCTGACGCGCCCAGAGCCGCCCGATGCCCGCCGGCTCGCGGCCCAGCTCGCCGCACAGCCCGGCCCCGTATGCTTTTGCACGCGCGCAGCGTCTTAAGGAGTGACTGATGACCGATTCACCTTCTGACGAGCAGGGCGACTATCAGCGCTACGTCGGCCACCGCGACGTCACCGAGTGGCGCTCCGCCCCGGGGCGCCGTCTGCGCAAACGGCAGCAGCAGCTCGCCGAGAGGTTCGGGGCGCGCCGAACCCTCGTCGTCACGCTCATCGCGGGCGGCACCGTCGCCACCCTTATGACGTTTCTCGCCGCGCTGACCTACGACGCAGTGACCGATCGTGACGGCATCGCCTCGCTCGACAAACCGGCCCTCCGCCGTGCCAAGCGACTGCGTTCACCGGCTCTCGACACCGCGGCTGCGGGTATCGCCTATGTCTTCGGCCCCATCGGGATGCCCGCGATGACCATCGCGTCAGCCGCCGCCCTCTCTGCTCGCCACAAGCAGATCTCGCCCGCCGTACTTCTGACGGCCGCCGGCGCGGGGTCGCTCATCATGACCGTTCGCGGTAAGGGAATCGTGCACCGCAATCGTCCGCGCCGCCGCGATGCTGTACCGCCGTACGAGACATCGCCCTCGTTTCCGAGCGGCCACACCCTCAACGCCACCACGATCGCCGGAACCCTCGCCTACCTCATCGCCCTGTCGCAGAAGCGGCAGTTGCCGCAGGCGGCCGTGATCGGCGGCGCAGGCGTCGTGGTGACGGGCGTCGGCCTCTCGCGGGTTCTGCTCGGCGCGCACTGGCTCACCGACGTGATGTTCGGCTGGCTGAGCGGAACAGGCTGGCTCGCCCTGGTCGTCACCAGCCACCGGCTCTACCTGAGCTCGAAGAAGTGACGCCCCAGGTGTGGCGCGAGCCCCCAGAGCCCTAGCTCAGCCGGCCAAGCCGTGGGTACACTTTCGTCATGATTGGCTCACTCGACGTGGTCGTTCTCGACTGCCCCGACCCCGATGCTCTCGCCGCCTTCTACACCGAGCTGCTCGGCCTCACGGTGCTGTCGGCCGAAGACGACTGGGTCGAAATCGGGGGCCCGACGGATGCTCGGCCCCTCATCGCGTTTCAGAAAGTCGACTCGTACAGGGCGCCCGAGTGGCCGGGTCAGGTGGTTCCGCAGCAATTGCACTTCGACGTCAAGGTCGACGATTTGGATGCCGGTGAGCAACAGGTGCTCGCCATCGGTGCGGTGGCCACCGGTTCTGGCGGAGAGACCTATCGGGTGTATCTCGACCCGGCCGGGCATCCGTTCTGCCTGATCAACCCGGTCGACTGACCGCGAGCCCACCGAGAGTGGTCGGTAGCGGACCAACGAGTATGGCGAGAATCGGAGAGATCATGCGCGCGGTGGAAATGAGCGTACCGGCGGCAGACGCCTCCGCCACGCGGGTGATCGAGGCTGAGCTGCCCGAGGTTGCGGCGGGCGAGGTGCTCATCGAAGTCGCCTACGCCGGCATCAACTTCATGGATGTGATGGCCCGCCGCGGCGACCCCGGCTACGCGAGTTCGTACCCGTATCGTGCAGGGCTCGAGATCGCCGGAGTGGTTCGTGCGGTCGGCGCCGACGTGCACGAGAGAGCCCTGGGCGACCGGGTTGCGGCGTTCGTCGCCGAGGGCGGGTTCGCCGAGTACGCGGTTGCTCCGGCCGAACTCACGGTGCCTGTGCCAGCAGAGGTTGCGCTCGAACAGGCGGCGGCAGCCCCACTGATGCTGGCCACAGCGGTCTTACTCCTCGAAGACGTGGTGCGGATGCGCCCCGGCGAATCGCTGCTCATGCACTCGGCGAGCGGCGGTCTCGGGCAGGCCCTCGCCCAGGTCGCAGCGTCGCTGGGCGCAGAGCTGACCGTCGGCACCGTCGGTCGCAGCGACAAGGTCGAGGCGGCCCTCGCCGCGGGCTGGCAGCACGCGCTGGTGCGCGGCGAGCAGCTCGACGAACAAGTCGGCGCGCTGAATTCACGCGGATTCGACGTGATACTCGACCCCACGGGAACGGGCAATCTCGACTTCGACGTAGCGCACGCGGCGGCGGGCGGCACGATCGTGCTGTTCGGCAACCCGGGCGGCGAGACGCTCGATGCGTTGCCAGGCGTGGGCACGCTTCTGGTGAACAATCTGGGGGTGCGGGGGTTCAGCATCCGTCGCCTGCGAATGGAAGCGCCAGCGCGGGTAGCCGCCGCGCTCGCACGCGCCCTCGAGCTGCTCGAGGCGGGCGAGGTGGATGTTGCGGTGACCATCATCGACGACCTCGACGGTGTCGCGGCGGTGCACGATCTTCTCGCGGAGGGAAGGGCCCTGGGCAAATACGTGGTGGCGGTGAACCCCGCGCTGTAGGTCGAATGCGGTTCGGCCGACGGGCGGATACGACGGGTGGATACGACGGGTCGGCCGACCCGCGGATGCGACCGGTGGATGCAGCTCGACAGGCTACCAATTGTGCAGCTTCTGGTAACGCCACGTTTGCTTTGCGCGCGTAACTTATGGGCCGTGCTCGCCTTCTCGGAGTTCTTCTACCTCGTTCACGCCGGTCAGGGTCGGTGGAAGATCAAGCATCAGATCACCGACGAATCGGCAGGGCTCGTGGTGCGAAGCGGCGCAGGTTTCGAGCTGTTCGACGAGCACGAGGGCCGCGTCGGCACGTTCGACACCATCGAGCACGCGCTCGGTGAGCTGTACGCCGCGGTGTGAGCGGCCGGGCCGCCCGACCCGCCAGAGGCGCCCGACTCGCCCGACCCGCCGCACTCGCCCGACTCGCCCGACCCGCTTGAGGCGCTTCAGGCGCCGATGCGACCGTGCACCAGTCGCCTCAGCAGCAACCCCACATAAAGCCGCGTACGGCCGAGCGGCGACAGCGGGTCGTAGCCGAGCTGACTCGCGAGCTCGGGCATTCGCGCATGCACCGACGAGTGGTGCAGGCCCGCTGCGCTGGCGACGGCCCGGATGCTCGCACCGTCGGCCAGCGCCTGAAGTGCTTCGATCGACCACGACCCCGCGACCAGCTGGTCGAGCGTCACCACGTCGTGCGGCACCTCTGAGCGACCGTCGACCAGCTCGGCGAGGTGCAGCAGGGGGCCCAGATCATCGGCCCGGCTGAGTGGATGCGCGCTGAGTGGATGCGCGCCGAGTGGATGTGCGCCGAGTGGATGTGCGCCGAGTGGATGCGTGCCGAGTGGATGCGTGCCGTCGGCCAGAACGAGCGTGATCACCGCAGAGCGCCACGAGTCGGGCAGCGCGGCGACCGGGCCGCTCAGGCCGAGCGCGGTGCGAGTGACGGGCGCGCCGCTACGGCCGCCCGCTAGCACAATTGCATCGGGTCCGGCCCCGGCGGCGGACGTGGCCTTGACACCGACACCGACACCGACACCGGCCCTGGCGGCGGCGGACGTGGCTTTGGCCCCGGCGCCAGCCCCGGAACCGACGGTGTCTGCCTCGACCTCCGCGACATCGGCGGCGTCAGCCGGCACGATTGCGCCGCGAACGATTCCCCACGGCGTGGTGAGCAGAGCCGTGGGGAGCCCCGGGCGCACGACGGCGTCGGCCGTCAGTGCGACGGCACGAACGGCCGCCGCGGGGTCGAGACGAAGACGGCCGGCGGCCTCGAGGCGCTGCCGATCATCCGTCGCCCCGCTCAGCAGAACCTCGACCGATCGTCGAAGAGGGGAATCGTCGGCGTGCCCGGTGGTGGTCAGCGCCACCGCGAGTGCCAGGCGCTCGCCGATCATGGGGTCATTGGCGTGTGCCGGGCCGTCGCGTTCGATCCAGACCACGGCGTCGGTGCCCGCCGGGTAGACCGGGTACGACGCCGACTCGACGGCCGCCCCGCGCTGACCGTCGGCCAGCACCCGAAGCCACCGCGCGTCGCGCCGGTACCCCGCAGCGACGCCCGAGAGCGTTGCGGCACCACGCAGCAGCGTCTCGACGCTCACCCGGCCGTCGAGCAAGGTGTCGAAATACGTGATCACGGTGAGCGCTGCACTGGCCTCGGGGTCGAGGGCGGTGAGTTTTCCGGCGAGCTCCTTCATCGATTCTCCTCAGCCTCATTCTGCACCCGGCAGCATGCCGGCAGACCTCGGCCCAGAAGTCGGAGCCAACCTGGGCACAGAACCGGCTCAGTGCTCGCCTCAGAACCCGAGGTGGCGCCGCACCCACGCCTCTCTGGCCGCGCGAGTCACGATCGAGAGCGCAGAGGTGGCGATCATCTCGTAGCCGTGAAAGCCCCCGTTCCACACGTGTAGTTCGGCTTCACCGCCGTCGTGCCAGATCTTCGTGGCATACGCCACCACCTCGTCTCGAAAGACTTCGGCGCTGCCCACGTCGAGGTAGGCGGGCGGCAGACCCGACAGATCGGTCGCCCTGGCCGGCGCTGCGTAGATCGACACCTCAGCCGTGCCCACCCGGTCGCCCAGCAGGCTCGCCCACCCGAAACGATTGTCGTTGCGGTTCCAGATTCCGATGTTTTCGTACTGCTGCGACGACACCGAGGTGTCACTGTCGTCGAGCATCGGGTACATCAGCAGCTGAGCGGCGATCTGCGGGCCGCGGCGGTCGCGCGCGAGCAGCACGGTGCCGGCCGCGAGGCCACCACCGGCACTGCCGCCCGCCACCATGAGGTGCCGTGTGTCGAACCGCAGCTCGTCGCTGTGTTCGACGAACCAGACGAGCGCCGCGTAGCAGTCTTCGATGGGGGTGGGGTCGGGATGCTCGGGGGCAAGCCGATACTCGACCGTCGCCGCCACGGCGTCGTAAGTCTCGACCCACTTCACCAGCGCTTCGGCGCCCACCCAGCGGTCACCGAGAATCATTCCGCCGCCGTGAATGCTGAACACGGCCGGCCCGTCGGTTCGCTCGTGATCGGCACGTTGCATGGTCGAGACGATGATCTCTCTGCCGTCGAACGAGGTGACCGTGTGATCGACCACCACCACCTCGTGACCGTCGAGCACCTTTTCGATGGGCGGCGTGAACCGGTTGGTGCGAGCGGTGGGCAGCGAGTCATTCGACAGCGGCGGCCGAGTCGGCATGAGGTCGAGGGCGGCCTTCAGTTCGGGGTCATAGGGCGGCCGGGTTAGCGTTGACATCTCGTCGTCTCCTCTTTCACCACGCGTCGGCGAGTGGTCTTACAATCTTCCCGCGCGCGGCCGCCGCAGAAAACCGACACGGCGGCGCAAGAGGCGCTCGGCGGCCCGACGTTTGGCGCAGCGCGTGTCGACGCTGCCTCGAGCGAGCAGAATTCGAGAAGCGACGCCGGGGGTGCCCGAATTAGGCTGACTGCCATGACCACGACGATCGACGCTGCTGCCCACGATGCCGCCGCCCCCAACGATGCAGCCCACAACGCCGCCGCTCAGAACCCTGGCGCCCGAAACACCAACGCCCACAACGCGGATGGCCCAGACACTTCAGCGCCGCTCGGCCAGACCCACGACCTCATTCGCGTTCAGGGTGCCCGGGTGAACAACCTCAAAGACGTCACCGTCGAGATTCCGAAGCGCCAGCTCACCGTCTTCACCGGGGTCTCGGGCTCAGGCAAAAGCTCCCTGGTGTTCGGAACCATCGCCGCCGAATCGCAGCGCCTCATCAACGAGACCTACAGCGCTTTCGTGCAGGGCTTCATGCCCAGCCTCGGCCGGCCCGACGTCGATGTGCTCGAGGGGCTGACCACCGCCATCATCGTCGACCAAGAGCGCATGGGCGCCGACACTCGCTCGACAGTGGGCACCGCGACAGACGCGAACGCTCTGTTGCGCATTCTGTTCAGTCGCCTCGGCCACCCGCACATCGGCTCGCCGAACGCGTTCTCGTTCAACGTCGCCTCGGTCACGGGCAGCGGCGCCATCACCATCGAGCGTGGTGCGGCGACGAAGGCCGTGAAGCAGACGTTCACCCGAACCGGCGGTATGTGCCCGCGCTGCGAGGGTCGCGGCAACGTCTCTGATTTCGACCTCACGCAGCTCTTCGACGAGAGCAAGTCGTTGAACGAGGGCGCCATCACCGTTCCCGGCTTCACCGGCGACGGCTGGATGGTGCGCATCATCGCGGGCTCCGGTTTCTTCGACCCCGACAAGCCCATTCGCGACTACACCAAGAAACAGATGCACGATCTGCTCTACCGCGAGCCCACCAAGGTGAAGGTCGACAACATCAACCTCACCTACGAGGGGTTGATTGTGCGTGTGCAACGCTCCATGCTCTCGAAAGACCGCGATTCGATGCAGCCGCACATCCGCGCCTTCGTCGACCGCGCCGTCGTGTTCGCGGTCTGCCCCGAGTGCGAGGGCACGCGCCTGAGTGAGTCGGCACGATCATCCCGAATCGACGGTGTGAACATCGCCCAGGCCTGCTCGATGCAGATCAGCGACTTAGCCGAGTGGATGCACGGGGTGAACGACTCTTCGGTCGCCCCTCTCGTCACGGCGCTGCAGGCCATTCTCACCTCGTTCGTCGAAATCGGCCTCGGGTACCTGTCGCTCGACCGGCCCTCGGGAACGCTCTCTGGAGGTGAGGCGCAACGCGTCAAGATGGTGCGGCACCTCGGCTCGGCGCTCACCGACATCACGTACGTGTTCGACGAGCCCACCGTGGGGCTGCACCCGCACGACATCGAGCGCATGAACGCACTGCTGCTGCGCCTGCGCGACAAAGGGAATACGGTGCTGGTGGTCGAGCACAAGCCCGAGACCATCGTCATCGCCGATCACGTGGTCGACATCGGGCCCGGGGCGGGCAGTGCTGGCGGCACAATCTGCTTCGAGGGAACCGTAGAAGGCCTGCGCGCGAGTGACACCATCACCGGACGGCACTTCGACGACCGCTCGCGAGTGAAGACCGTCGTGCGAAAGCCCACCGGCACCCTCGGCATTCGCGGCGCGGTGGCCAACAACTTGCATAGCGTCGACGTCGACGTTCCGCTCGGGGTGCTGTGCGTGGTCACCGGGGTGGCCGGCTCGGGCAAGAGCTCGCTGGTGCATCAGTCGTTGCCTCTGCAACCGGATGCCGCGAACCACACCATTGTGTCGATCGACCAGAGCGGCATCCGTGGGTCGCGGCGCAGCAACCCCGCCACGTACACCAGTCTGCTCGAGCCGATTCGCAAGGCGTTCGCCAAGGCGAACGGCGTCAAACCGGCCCTGTTCAGCTCGAACTCCGAGGGCGCGTGCCCGGTCTGCAATGGTGCGGGCGTCATCTACACCGACCTGGCCATCATGGCAGGGGTCGCGACCACGTGCGAAGAGTGCGAGGGCAAGCGTTTCGACGCCTCCGTGCTCGACTACCATTTCGGCGGACGTGACATCAGCGAGGTGCTCGCGATGTCGGTGACGGATGCCCTCCAGTTCTTCGCGGCGGGGGAGGCACGTTTACCGGCGGCACACGCCATTCTGTCGAGGCTCGCCGACGTGGGGCTCGGCTACCTGACAATCGGGCAGCCGCTCACCACCCTCTCGGGCGGCGAGCGCCAACGTCTGAAGTTGGCCGTGAATCTCGCCGACAAGGGCGGGGTCTACGTTCTCGACGAACCGACGACCGGCCTCCACCTCGCCGATGTGGAACAACTGCTCGGGCTGCTCGATCGCATCGTCGACTCCGGTAAGTCGGTGATCGTCGTCGAGCACCACCAGGCGGTGATGGCGCACGCCGACTGGATCATCGACCTCGGGCCGGGCGCGGGCCACGACGGCGGGCAGGTGGTGTTCGAGGGAACGCCGGCCGACCTCGTGGCGGCGCGCTCGACGCTGACCGGCGAGCATCTCGCCGCCTACGTGGGGCAGGCCGCGGACTAATTCGAGGCTAGTTCGAGGTGTTTTCGCCGCGCTCGTAAACCTCAGCTGCCGAGCCGATGATCTTCGGGTCGGGAGAGCCAACGACCGCGGTGTCTTTATTGTCGTAATCGAACAGTGAAAGAACGTGCCGCATGGCTTCGAGGCGGGCGCGCTTCTTGTCGTTGCTCTTCACCACCGTCCATGGCGCGTCTTCAGTGTCGGTCACGCGGAACATCGCCTCCTTCGCCACGGTGTAGGTGCCCCATTTGTCGAGGGAGGCGATGTCCATGGGTGAGAGCTTCCACTGCCGCACAGGGTCGACCTGCCGAATGGCGAAACGAGTGCGTTGCTCGTCGGCTGACACCGAGAACCAGAACTTGATGAGGTCGATGCCGTCGCCCACGAGCATCCGTTCGAATGCCGGAGTCTGGCGCATGAACTCGTCGTACTGCGCATCGGTGCAGAACCCCATGACCCGTTCGACGCCTGCACGGTTGTACCACGATCGGTCGAACAAAACGATCTCGCCGGCCGCGGGCAGGTGCTGCACGTAGCGCTGAAAGTACCACTCGGTCTGCTCGCGTTCGCTCGGCTTTTCGAGTGCCACGGTGCGGGCGCCGCGCGGGTTCAGGTGTTCGGTGAAGCGCTTGATGGTGCCGCCTTTGCCTGCGGCGTCGCGGCCCTGGAACACGATGACGAGACGGCGTCCTTCGGCCTTGATCCAGTTCTGCAGCTTCAGCAACTCGATCTGCAGCAGACGTTTGTCGAACTCGTACTCGTCGCGGTCGAGACGGTGGTCGTAGGGGTAGCCCTCGCGCCAGGTGTCGATGGGTCGGCCCTCACGATCGACCAGTACGGGGTCGTCGTCATCGGTGTCGAGCACGGTGTAACCGAGCACGTTGCTGAGGTCTGGGGGCGGCAGGTGAGGCGTCTGGTTGTTCGTCACGATTGGGCATCTTAGGGTGCGGGCGTAACGGGGTGGTGAACGCCGGTCGACGTGAGGGGCGTGCGCGAGGGCGCGGCGATTCGGCCGACTGGTGTCGGCGGCGCTTGGCCCGGTGAGCGCATGGCGGCGAGGCGACGCCCGTCAGTGAAACTGGGGCACGATGAGGTAGACGCTGTAGAGCACCGCGGCGATGCCGATGGCGAGGCAGACGTAGGCGCCCGCTGTAGCAGCGAACGGGCGGTGGCCGCGTTCGCTGCTGACCATGCCGGTTGCTCCCGCGCCGTCTGCGTTAGCGGTTGCTGCCCCGCCAGCGCTTGCGGGTGCATCGGTGTCATCGGCCGAGCCGACCGCGAACAGTCGAAGCGCGAGCGAATAGAACACGACGATGACCACCGCGGCGATGAACGACACCACAGCGACCAGAGCGAAGGCGCCCCAGTCGACGCCCAGAAACTGGCCGGTGGCTGCGGTACGAACGAGGGGCGCGACCTGAGCGTGCGCGGTTGAAGCGATGTGCGCGTTCAGAATGCTGAGTGAGACGGCCATGACCTATGCCTTTCTGCCCGCGGCAACGGGTTCTTGTTCGTCGCTGGCGATCTCAGTCTGGTCGTCGACCTCGTTGACGTTGTGCTGGTTGATCGGGTGCCGCCTGGCGAGAAAGAAGAACACGGCCCCAGCCGCGAGCGCCAGCACCGCCACGATGATGAGGCCCGGCGTGCTCGACGAAGCGGCCCACGCCGCGAGCCCGCCCACGAGCGCGGCGGCAGGCAGCGTCAGCACCCAGCCGATGGCGATCTTGCCCACCACGCCCCAGTGCACTAGCGCGAGCTTCTTGCCGAGCCCCGACCCGACCACCGCGCCCGAGGTGACCTGCGTGGTCGAGAGCGCGAAGCCGAGATGCGACGAGATGAGGATGGTCGCTGCCGAACTGCTCTCTGCCGCGAACCCCTGCGCCGGGTGCACGTCGGTGATCTGCTTTCCCACCGTTCGCATGATGCGCCAGCCACCGATATAAGTGCCGAGCCCGATGGCGAGACCACAGCCCGCGATCACCCAGATCTGCGGCCCCGTGTTCGCCTGCTGGTAGCCGGCGGCGATCAGGGTCAGGGTGATGACACCCATCGTCTTCTGTGCGTCGTTGGTGCCGTGCGCGAGCGAGACGAACGAGGCCGAGACCGTTTGGCCGTGCCTGAACCCGCGGTCAGAGCCGCGAGCCTTCGCCTGCTTCGTTATTCGGTACGCCGCATAGGTTGCGACGAGTGCAACCGCGCCGGCGACGAGCGGCGAGAACAGAGCCGGCAGCACCACCTTCGACAGCAGCACCCCGTAGTCGACCGAGTTGAAGCCCGCGCCGATGATGGCGGCGCCGATCAGTCCGCCGAACAACGCGTGTGTCGAACTCGAGGGCAGGCCGAGGTACCAGGTGCCCACGTTCCAGAGCACCGCGCCCACGAGCCCGGCGAAGATCATCGTCGGCGTGATCAGCACCCCTCCCGGGCCCTCTTTGATGAGCCCCTGCGAGATGGTCTGAGCGACCTGGGTCGAGATGAAGGCGCCGGCCAGGTTCAGCACGGCCGAAATGAGCACGGCGACCCGGGGTTTGAGTGCTCCGGTGGCTACCGAGGTGGCCATGGCGTTGGCGGTGTCGTGAAATCCGTTGGTGAAGTCGAAGATCAGGGCAATGGCGATCACGAGCGTGACGGTGATGATGACATCCATCTGGTTCACTCCCTCTGCTGAAGTCATGCGGCGGCGTATGGGCGTTTCACCCGCGACGCTAAAACCGCGATGTGAACAGAGGGTGAACCGGGCCAGGGACTTGACAACCCGAGCCGTCGACCTTAGAGAGACGCTACGAAAGGGGAATGCGCCACTCGCGCGCGAAGTCTTCGGGCGAGCTGGTCAGCAGGGCGCGTCGGGCCGAGGCGAGCATCCGCTCGGACTCGTCGTCGTCGCCCGCAGCAATGAGGTGCGCCACCCGCAGATCGTCGAGCGAAATCACGATGAGGTCAGACATATCGGGGGAGTGGCGGCAGAATTCGAACACCACGCCGGCGGGGTTCAGAATGCTGCGCTTCCACGCCACTGGCGTGCGCGGCCGAAGCTCCACGCGCCAACACTCCGCCGCCGTTTCCATGCTTCCAGTGCACCACCCCTCACGCATCCCCGGCAGCCCTTGCCAAGCAGCTCCTCAACACGTACTCCCCTCGCCGCGCGACGGCCCGCCCCCCACTCACCTGTCTTCGCGCTGTTCATCTAGCGTTCATCTGACAGATTGTCGTGTTGCTGCAGGTAACCGGGGAGCCCCTTCGAGCCGGATCGAGAATTACCTCAGGCCGAAATCTTCTGCGCCAAAGTAGACATGTCGGCCAAACCCCTGCCTCCCACTAGTGATCGCGCTCTCAACACAAGCGAGGCTGCCGCAATGACACGTTCATCTTCGGTCGAGGTCATGTCGACAGCAAGGGAGGCGCGAAACCATTCGGCGACTTTCGTCCATGAGTAGAGCGCCCACGAGTCGTCTGAAAGCGGCGCTGGGAATCCACCAGGCCCGCGTTTGCCTTGGGCGAGCAATCGTACGCTTTCGTAGCTGCGCCCGGCCCGCCGCGCGACGGTCTTGAGCGAGACAAGATCATGATCTTCAAGACGCACAACAGAAAAACCAGCTTCCGCAGCATCGTGAGCGACGCTGAAAATCGCTTCGATCAGGGTCGGAGCGTTGCGGGTTGCGTACAGATACCCGTTTCCGGCTTCGACGACGGGCAACGCGTCATCGAGCCCGGCTTCGAACAATCGGTCGAACTCCGCGTCGGTGGGCGCACGATCGAGAACCGCGGTGAACTCATAACTAGGCAATTGAGCCGCCTTCTTTGTCGTGTCTCTGGCAGAAGCGCTGGAGTGCGGCCGCGTTATCTTCTGGAACGCGAGCAGTCGACCAAATCGGTGCGTACGCGCCGCATTGGCGGCAAACCAGATGACCCCACCGATGCCAAAACGATGAAAACTCAGAATAACACGGGTGGGAGATCGGACTCATTCGCGAGGGTGAGCTGGCGGCGTCTTGCGTGCGCAAACTCAATCGAGGCAGCGTTCACATGATTGTTACCGGGGGTTCACACCGTCGACAAATGGCGGGTCTAGCTTCACAGCATGAAGCTGGGCTGCAGAACACCGAACAGGGCTCGATGATCGAGCGGGTCGATCCGTTCATCGGATCTGAGGCCACGAGCCTCCCGCAACCCACCGGCCTCGCGGCAACCTGGTGGTGGCCCAAACCGCAGATCGGCAACACGCACCCGGGCGCGACGTACCCGCTCGGCATGGTGTCGGCCTGTGGATACTCGGGGGCGTACCCGACGGGGTACGGGCGGTATGACTTGGCGCTCGAGGGGGTGCCGCCGACCATCCACGACCGCCAGCTCGTGTCAGGGTTCACGCACTTTCAGCAATCGGGCACCGGCGCTATTCGCAAGTATTACAACTACTTTCGGGTGACCCCGATGACGTCGTCGCTGGATGATCTGGGTCGCCTCTATGAGATCACCGACGAGCACGCCGAACCCGGCTGGTATTCGGCGACTCTCGACACGGGCGTCACTGCAGAAGTGACCGTGGGGCCCAAAAGCGCCGTGCACCGGTACACCTTTCCGCGCCACGCGAGTTCGCGGCTGGTGATCGACTTCTCGCTCGGCGGGCTGTCGATTCCGTACGGCGTGACCATTCCGCTGCGAGCTCACCTCGAGTCGCTCGGCCCGGGCACGGCCCAGGGTGAGATCGTGGTGGAGGGCACCCCGATCGCGGTGTACATCGAGTGCGACACCCCGCAGTGGCGGCAGATGCTCTGGTACGACCGCCGGCTGATGCCGGGTGGCAAGCGGCTCGACTTCGACCACATCAGGCCCACCACCCTGCGGCCGTTCGGCATGATGTGGGCGGGTCCCAGCGAACCGGGTCAGACCATCGAGGTGCGCATCGGGTTTTCGCTGCGCGGTGTCGAGCAGGCCAAAGCGAACCTCGAGAAAGATTGCGGAACCGGCGAGTCGAGGTTCACCGCGCGCCGTGAGAAGACCGCCAAGGCGTGGCGTAAACGACTGAAGTCGATCACGGTTGACTCGCCCTCGATCGAGCGCCGTACGGTATTCGCGACGGCCCTTTATCACTCGCTCATCAAGCCCTGCCTTGCGCCCTCTGAGAGCCCGTTCTGGCCGTCAGACGGGCCGTTCGCGTTCGACTTCAGCACCATGTGGGACATCTATCGAACCCAGCTGCCGCTGCTCACCGCCCTGATGCCCGAGCGGGCCGTCGAACTGGCCAATGCGCTGCTGACCATCTGCGAAGAAGAGGGCAACTTTCCTATCGGCTACCGCATGGCCAAGGGCAGCGACCGCTTCTCCCGCCAAGGCAGCGCGCTTGCCCACACCTTTCTCGCCGATCTCTGTCAGCTCGGGCTGCCCGGCATCGATTGGGAGGGCGCGCTGGTGCACATGTCGGATGATCTGCGGCGCACCTACGGCGAAGAGTTTCTCCTGAACGGCGAAGCCCACCCCATCAGCCACACCCTCGACCTCGCTTTCGGCTATTGGTGCACGGCCAAGGTCGCCCAGCGCGTAGGCGACAAGACTCTCGTCGACCAGTTCACCCCGATGGCGGCGCAGTGGGCGAACGCCTTCGATCCCTCGACCGGATTGCTCAAAGACTCGACCTACTACGAGGGCAGCCGCTACAACTACTCGTTTCGGTTGCTGCACGACATGGCGTCGCGCATCGAGGTGAGCGGCGGCCGCGAGGCGTTCGTTCGCCAGCTCGACGAGTTCTTCGGGTATGGGGCCGACCCGGTCATCCAGCCCGGCCTGAAGCCAGCCGTCGCCGACATGCAGGCCGGTTACCGGCTGGGCCGATTCGAAGGTTTGAACAATGAGCCCGATATGGATGCCCCGTGGGCTTACCACTACGCCGGCCGACCCGACCGAACCGCCGAGATCGTGCACAACGTTCTGCTGCAGCAGTTCGGCACCGGGCGCGGCGGCCTGCCGGGTAACGACGACTCGGGCGGGCTCAGCTCGTGGTACGTCTGGGCGTCGCTCGGACTCTTTCCGGTGGCAGGGCAGAACCTCTTTCTGGTGAACGCGCCGTCGTTCGCCGAGAGCTCGTTCGCCATCGGTGACGAGACGTTCGCGGTTCGAACCGAGGGCTTCATCGAACCTACCCACGGGGGTCCTGTGCAGTACGTGCAGTCGGTCACCTTCAACGGCGAACCGCTCGAGCGCAGCTTCATCACCGCGACCGAGTTGCATCGCGGCGGCGATCTGCTCATCACGCTCGGCGAATCGCCGAGCGAATGGGCGACCGAAAACGTTCCACCCTCGTGGCCCACCCCCACGAGCGCCGTGCCCGAGCGCATCATGCGAGGAGAAAAGCCATGACACGCACCGAAAACCGTCTCGTGATCGTTGTGCGCGCCGATCCGGTGATCTGCGGGCATTCCGTTGAAGCACGAAACCTCGCCGAGACTGCGCTCGAGCGCGGGTTCGATGAGGTGCGCATCGTCACCTGGCCCATCGAGAAGCTCGAGCAGGCCGGGCTGCCGCTGAAACCACTCGATTCGGTGCTGCCGTACAGCCCGGGCATCATCGTCGAACGCCCGGCGCCGGTGGGCGACTACAAGGTGCCCGACGGCCGGTATCTCGCCGGTATCACGGGGCGCCTGATCGAACTCTTCACCGACGGCGTACCCACGGTCTGCCTGTCGCTCTACCTCAGCCCGCACACCATTGCCGTAGCGGATGCTCTGCGAGCCGCCTGGAGCACCGGACTGCCTGTCAACGTGACGACCATCGCCGAGGCCGTGGGTTCTGACGTCACGAACGTGGTTCGCACCGCCGTCGAAGAGGGCAGGCTCGGTGCCGCCGCGCACATTCTGTCGAGCTACCTCAGCCAAGACCACTGCGTGGCCGTGTCGGAGTACACTCGCCAGCTCATCATCACCGAGGCCGAGCGCGTCGACGAGCAGCACGGCACCCGGTTCGCGCCGCAGTGCCGCGACCGCATTCGCGTCTCGTACCCGGCCATCGACGCCGATGCCTACCTCGACTTGAGCGACGAGGTGCTCGGCGAGGTGCTGGCCGCGCGCGGCCTCGAGCGTGACGGGTACGTGCTGTTTCTCTCCCGGCTGACCGAGGCGAAGGGTGTCGAAGATCTCATCGCCGGGTTCGAGCTCAGCGGCTGCTACCAGAACAAAGAGCTGATCATCGCCGGTCGCGGGCCCCAGGCCGAGGCTCTGCAGGCCGTGGCGGCCGAGTCTGGCGTGGCCCATCGCATCCGCTTTCTCGATGACGTCGGCGACGCCGAAAAGCCGTACCTGATGGCCGGATGTGCGGCTTTCGTCTTACCGAGCAAGCCCCGCCCCGAATTCGTGGAGACTTTCGGCATTGCGCTCGCCGAGAAGATGCTCGCCGGCGGCGGCCCGGTCATCACCACGGTCACGGGCGGAATCGGCGAGGCCACCGGTGAGCACGCGCTCGTGGTTCCGGTCGAAGACCCGCAGGCCATTGCGGCCGCGCTCGTGCACGCGCTCGTCGAAACCAGCCCCGCCGAACGCGCCGAATGGGCCGAGCGGGCTCGCGAATACGCGTTGCAGTTCGATCGTCGAAGCGTCTTCGACCGGATGTTCGTCGATGTGCCGCGCTCGGCACCGATGCTGTTCGAGCCCAACACACCCTGAAAACGGTAGCGCTCGACGTGCCGCCCAGAGGTGCCCCCGGTGCTACTCTTTGCCGCGGGAATCGTGCTCACGAGCATCCGTCGTCGCCGCGAGTTTGAGTGTGTCGCCAGCGCGGCCACCGATGGCGGGCCAGTCGCCCCTGCACGATACTCGGGCCGCGCGGCTACCTCGTCAGAAGGCCGAGATGCCCGTCAGCTCGCGGCCCAGCACGAGCTGGTGAATCTCGTCGGTGCCCTCGTAGGTGCGCACCGACTCCAGGTTCGCCAGGTGGCGCATCACCGGGAATTCGTCGGTGATGCCGTCGCCGCCGAGAATCGAGCGCGCGTTCTGCGCGATGGCGAGCGCCTCGCGCACGTTGTTCAGCTTGCCCACGCTGATCTGCGCCGGAGTCAGCGCACCGCGTTCTTTGAGCCGCCCGAGGTGCAGCGCCAGCAGCACGCCCTTCTCGTATTCGACGAACATGTCGGCGAGTTTCGCCTGGGTGAGCTGGCGACTGCCGATCGGCGCGCCGAACACCTCACGCGTTCGTGAGCGTTGCACCGCAGCCTCGAGGCAGCTGCGGGCGGCGCCCATCGCGCCCCATACGATGCCGAAGCGCGCCTCATTCAGGCACGAGAACGGCCCCGAAAGCCCGCGTGCGTTCGGCAGCATCGCCGACGCGGGCACTCGAACATCCTCGAGCGTCACATCGCACTGAATGGATGCCCGCATCGACAGCTTTCCCGCAATCGGCGTAGACCGAAACCCTTCGGTCTCGGTCGGAACGACGAACCCGCGCACCACGCCCTCAGGGTCTTTCGCCCAGATCACGGCCACGTCGGCGATGCTCGCCAGCCCGATCCAGCGTTTCGTGCCATTGAGCACCCAGCCCTCGCCACCGCCCACGTCGTCGCGCCGCGCGGTGGTCGTCATCGCCGCGGGATCGCTGCCCCCTTCGGGCTCGGTGAGCCCGAAGCATCCGATGGCCTCGCCCCTGGCCATTCGCGGCAGCCACGTCGTCTTCTGTTCTTCAGAGCCGTGCTTGTAGATCGCCGACATGGCCAGTGACCCCTGCACCGACACGAACGTGCGCCAGCCGCTGTCGGCGGCCTCGAGCTCGAGGCAGACCGCGCCGTAGGCTACCGCTCCGGCACCCGCGCAGCCGTACCCCGTGAGATGCATGCCCAGAAACCCGGCCGCACCGAGCTCGGCGACCAGCTCGCGCCGAAAGTGCTTGTTCTCGAAGTCGCTCTCGATCGTGGGCAGAATGCGTTCGTCGGCGAACGCTCTCGCCTTGCGCTTCCACTCCAGTTCGTCTGCGCTCAGCAACGCATCGACGTCGAACACCTCGTCGACACTGAGTGCGGTCTCGTTCGTCATAGTGCGCCTTTCAAGGGGTCTTTCGCACCGCGATGCGGGATTCGGGTTCTGCCGTGTTTCGCTGATGACGATTGAACACGAGGTCGAGAACGGTCACCAGAACCGCAGTCAGTAGCGCCCCGGCGATGGTGAAGAGCACGCGCTGAACGTCGACGGCGAACACGTCGGCGCCGCGCGAATTGAGCAGCGCCCAGCCCGCCGTGGTGCCGTGCGCCCACGTGGTGGCGGCGGTGAGGGCGACGCCAGACGCCGAGACCAGCGCGGCATGAGTAAGAACGAACAGCAGGGCGACGGCCACGACAACGCGAATGGTCGAGCGGCCACGGCTGCCGTCGTCGCCTCGCCGATTCGGCACCGCGGTCTGCATCGCCATGTGCCCGAGTCTAAAGCCAGACCCACATCAAGCGGGTGCGTGCCGACCGCAGGCAGTGCGCGTCGCTGGTAGCCTCGAACATCATGGGCACACTCATCTACGGTCCGGCAGCAACGTCGATCGCCATCGACGACCGCGATCTGGCCCACCTGCAAACCGTCATACTGGCGAAACTGCGCCGCAGCGAAAGCTTCGCCTTCAGCTGGGAACGGCCGGGTGACGTGGTCAGCGGTCACACCACGCTCTGGATGCACCCCCAGATGTACCTCGAGTTCAGCTACTCGGGGGCGAAGGGGCTCACGCTGAACCGTGCCTGGATCGATCGCCTCATGACGCGGGCCAACAGCGGCAGCGGCCTCGAGCTGATTCCCGAAGAAGCTCCGGCGAGCTGATCGAGTAGGGGAATCGCACCCTGTCTGCTTCACTTGCAGTATGAGAGAGCTGCATTACGGGTCAGGCGTGATCACCGTCAGTTTCGATGTGTGTTCTGCCGTGTTCGACTACACGGTTGCTCTGGCCAATGCGGGCCGAACAGATCGCATCACGATTCCGGTGCTGAACGGCGGCGAACGGGGGTTCTCGAACCTGCTGCTCGGGCCTCAGACGCAGCTGTACTGCACCGCGTCGGGCGACGAGGCCGGCACCGGCGAAACGACCGCCGGCGCCGGTACCTCCACCCCCGGCGTCGATCTTGACGACGCCGAACTGATCGAGACCCTCAAACGCAAGACCGCCCAGCTCAGCAACTCGACATCGTTGAGCGCCTCAAGTGGCAGCCTCAACGGCAGTGTCGACGAATCCGAACTGGGCGACGAGCACTTCGATCACTAGCTCTTGATGAACGCCAAGATGTCTTGGTCGAGCTCTTGCTGGTACGCACCGGCTATGCCGTGCGGGGCGCCCTTGTAGAGCTTCAGCGTTCCGTTCTTCACGAGCTTGATACTCTTCTCAGCCGCATCAGCCACCGGAACGATCTGGTCGTCGTCGCCTTGCGCAATGAAGATAGGCACATCGAGCGCCTTGAGGTCTTCGGTGAAGTCGCTCTCGCTGAACGCCTTGATGCAGTCGTAGGCGGCCTTGATGTTCACGTTCATGCCTTGGCGCCAGAAGTCGTCGATCAGTCCCTGCGACACCGTCGCACCATCGCGGTTCGCGCCGTAGAACGGCGTGGCGAGCTCTTCGTAGAACTGCGAACGGTCGGCGAGCACGCTGGCACGGAGGCCGTCGAACGCCTCGATGGGTGTTCCGTCGGGATTGCTCTCTGACTTCACCATGATGGGCGGAACAGCGCCGGCCGTGAAGACCTTCGCCACGCGCCCCGCGCCGTACTGCGCTGCATAACGAACAACCTCGCCGCCACCGGTGGAGTGCCCCACCAGAACGATGTCGTGCAGATCGAGGTGCTCGACGAGCGCGTTCAGGTCGGCGGCGTAGGTGTCCATATCGTTGCCCTCCCAGGGGCCCGACGACTTGCCGTGGCCGCGACGGTCGTGTGCAATGGCCCGGTAGCCGTTGTCGGCGAGCAGCTTGAGCTCCACGGCCCAGGCGTCTGAACTGAGCGGCCAGCCGTGACTCAGGATGACCGGCTGGCCGGTTCCCCAATCGGTGTAGTGAATCTGGGTTCCATCGGCGGTGGTGACGTAGGGCATGGTATTTCTCCTTTTGTGATGCGGTGAACGGTGTGGACGGTGTGGAGCGTGTGACTGGGTGACGTGTTACGAGTTCGTGGGGTCGGCGGGGCTGAAGGGAAAGGTCGGCAGAGCATCCACACCGCCGAACGTCGCCGCCAGAACCACGCGTGAATACGCCGAGGCCGAGGCGCGGTAGCCGATGTCGCCGGGCGTGGGGTGGTCGAAGACGATCAAGAAGTGAAGGTCGTGAGACGACGTGACCTCGATCTGGTGTGGATACGCCCGCGGAATGAAATAGCAGTCGCTCGGCCCGAGCAGGTGGGTGTCGACCGTGCCGTCGGGATCGCCAGCTTCACGTGAGCGAACGGATGCTCGAACGGCGCCGTCTCTTTACCGATGTTCTCGATGTGATGCAGCGAGCCCGAGGTGACGGAGAACATCTGGCTGACGGCAGTGCGTTCTCGCTCGTGGCCGTGAATCGAGCGATGCTGCCGAGGTCGCGCTGGTGTTGCGCCGGCGCTGCGGTGAGCGAGCGCACATGACGTGAAGTGCTCATGACGCTCACTCTAGGCCCGCCAATACGCGACACGCGTGGCCCTCACACGGCTACTCAGACCCGGCGACGTGTTTCGTTCGGCGGTATCGACCTGCCATACTGGAGCGACCATTCAAGAATGATCGAGGAGCGCCCGGTGACGACTTCCAACGGCAACCCTGTCGGCCGGCGGCGCATCGGCATTCTGCTCTTCGACCGCGTGAAGACGCTCGATTTCGTGGGGCCGGCCGAAGTGTTCGTCGAAGCGAACCAACGTGTCGACGGGTACGAACTCGTGCTGCTCTCGGCCGATGGCGCCGATGTGACGACGTCGATGGGTGTGCGCATCGGGGTACACGCCGCTGCGGCAGACGCAGGCGAATTCGACACGGTCATCGTGCCGGGCAGCGAATTCGTGCCGGGCGTTTTCGATGACCCTGCCATACTTGGTGCCGTGTTGTCGCTCTCAACGAGAACGCGGCGCATGGCGTCGATCTGCAGCGGTGCTCTGGCGCTCGCCGCAACTGGCCTGCTCGACGGTAAATCGGCCACCACGCACTGGAAATTTGCAGACTACCTTGCCAGCCATTTCGAGCAGATCACCGTACAGCCTGACTCCATTTTCGTGCGCGACGGATGCACGTACACCTCCGCCGGCGTGGCCGCCGGCATCGATCTGGCGCTCGCTTTGGTCGAAGAAGACCACGGTGCCGACGTAGCTCGCGCCGTTTCGCAGCTGCTTCTCGTCTACATGCAGCGCTCGGGTGGGCAATCGCAATTCTCGGCCTCGCTTCGGGCCACGCCGCCGCGCACCCCGGTGGCTCGCGCGGTTGCAAGCTATGTGAACGCTGACCCGAGCCGCCCGTGCTCGCTCGCCGATCTCGCTGCGTACGCGAACGTGAGTACGAGGCATCTCACCCGGGTGATGCAGGCCGAACTCGGCATGTCGCCACTCGAATACGTGACTTCGATGCGACTCGACCTTGCAACCGGGTACCTGGAGTCAGGCCGCTCTGTCGCTCAGGCCGCCGCAGATGCGGGCTACAGCTCGCCGGTGGCATTTCGACGCGCCTTCGTCGCACGTCTGGGCGTCACGCCCATCGACTATCAGCGGCGCTTTCAAACCACCAGGCGCGAAGAGTCTCAAGCGGTGTGAAGTCTCGGATGGCCGGGTCGCAAGCGGTCGAGGATCAGGCGGCTTGAAGCGCCGAGAGCCGGCCCGAGAGGGTAGCGATGCCGCGCAGCCGCTCGACAGGCGTGCCGATTCGGCTCAGATTGATGAGCCCCTGCGAAACCAGAACGATGTGCGCGCCGAGTGGCTCGATCTCCGCGCTGCTGATGCTTAGCTCGCCGTCTTCGATACCCTGCGCCACGCGAACGGTCACCACGTCTTCCATTCGTGACACTGCGCGTGAACTGATGGCCAGTACCTCAGGAAATCGGGTACCGAGTTCGGCCACGGAGTTCAACATGAGACAGCCACGTCGGTCTTCGAATGACGTGCAATCGGCAACCACCTTGTCGAGGTAGTTGGCAACGGCTGACTCGAAATCGCCATGATGCGCAGTGACTATACCGTCGACGAACGTCACCCTGCCCTCGCAGTAGCGACTGAACACAGCGAGAAAAAGGCCGAGCTTGCTCCCGTACGCGGCATAGATGCTGCCGTTCCCGACTCCGGAGAGTAGCGAGATGTCTTCGATAGAGGTCTGGTCGTATCCGTTCACCCAGAACGTCTCTTGGGCGCAGTCGAGCAGGGTGTGCTCATCGAAGCGCCGTGTGCCAGCCATAACTCAACGCTACAGGTAATGCGCCGGCATGCTGAATTGTGCGCTGGTCACTCGCGCGGCCAGCTGCGCGAGTGCAAAACTGCCCTCGGTGCCGGGTTCGCCGAAGATGATCGTGAGCGTATGGTCTGTGCTCGGCACGGCGAAGCTCTGGTATCGCAGCGAGACAAGGCCGGCCCCATCGATGTGATGCACTGTCGGGCCGAACGTGAGCGGGTAGGCGTCGTGACGCGCCCAGAGGTGCCGAAACTCTGGCTCTGCCGCCCACAGCGTTGCCACCACCTCAGCAAACCGTAGGTCTCTCGATCGCCCGTGATAGCGCAGTGCGGCCACCGCGCTCAGGGCCAGGCTAGGCCAGTCGAGAGCCGTTTGACGAACGCCCGGCGAGAACACGGTCAACACACAATTAGCTCCGGCTTTAAGAGTGCCGCCGCTCAAGGCGCCAGCGACCTCGTTGGCCATCACGATATCTTGGTTACGGTCGGTGATGTACGCTGGCGTCGCCGCCCACTGGTCGAGCAGGTCGAGCAGGCCCAGCAGTTGAGCGTCGTGCGTCGGGTCGGTGCCGACCGAGTGAACGGCGGTCGTGACGCTGACACGGGCATCCGGATGCGCGAGCCTCGCCGCATACGTCAGAGCGTGCTCATCGAGCAGAAGTGCGCGCCCTATGCCCCGCAGAACCTGATCTGACGGCTGGCGATCGCGGCCCTGTTCCAGACGAAGGTAATAGTCGCAGCTGATGGCCGCGATGGCGGCGACCTCGTCGCGCCGGAGTCCTTTCACGCGACGGTTGGACTCTCTGGGCAGGCCTACAGCTTCGGGCTGAACGAGCGCGCGGCGGGCACGAAGGTAGTCTCCCAGCTCTGACTCTGAGGGTCGTTGGAATGCTGGCTCGGCCTTCGTTGGCGTGAGTTCTGATGGTCTGCGGGTCATCGGTCGTCTCCACTGTCGAATCGCCCCACGGTGCTGGAGCGCCTGCTCCATGATGACTCAGCCGAGGTAGTCAGGCGAGAGTGATTGTGGCCGTGTGTGCGCTGTTTCGAGACACGATCAGGCGGCGAGAGGATGCTCGGCCGGCACCCGAACCGTCAGCCCACCGGGCACGACCCACGCATTGAACGCCGTCGCCTCGCCGAAGGTGTCGCCGTCGATCTCTAGCGCTTCGGGCCGGGAGAGGCGCACGATCAGGCGTTTGCCGGTGCGGTAGCGCAGTTCGGGGTCATTTCGATTGTGCGCAGGCAGGTCGCTGCCCCGTTACGTTGTTGCGAGCGGCGCGACCGCGGTTGATGACGGCGAGCAGGTTGCCCGTGCCGGAGGGCAGTAGCGCCATCGGTGTGCTCGAGCCCTGCAGCCCCTCGGCCACTGCCCGGATCGTGCCGTCGCCACCGGCGGCAAACACCATGTCGACGTTCTGCTCGAGCGCCTTTGTGGTCATGCCCTGACCGCCGTCTTCGACGGTGGTCTCGAGCCACACCGTCTCGCCCCAGCCGGCGCTCGTCGCCTCGGCCTCGACGTGGGCGCGCAGCACCTCGATGTTCACCTTGATGGGGTTGTAGACGACAGCGGCGACTTTCGGCGGGGTGGCTGGCATGCGCCCATCCTATGGGCGAGCGCGAGACCCAGGCCCGAGCTTTCTCTCTTTGCGCGCTCCAAGCGGTGTTGTATAGTAAGTTTTGCATTCGTATTCAAAGGAGAATTCAGCCCATGATCGCTCACATCAAATCGCCGAAACGTTCGCACAGCGAAACTGATTCTCAGGTTCGAGCAACCGTTGAGGGCATTCTCGGCGAGGTCGAGCGGCGGGGTGATGCGGCGGTGCGTGACTACAGCGAGAAGTTCGACGGCTGGTCGCCCAACGAGTGGCGTCTGAGCGATGACGCCATCGCGAAAGCCGTCGGCGAGCTCTCGCACGGGCAGATCGACGACATTCGGTTCGCCCAGAAGCAGGTGCGCAACTTCGCCCAGATTCAGCGCGATTCGATGCTCGACGTCGAAGTCGAGACGTATCCTGGCGTGATTCTGGGCCACAAACACATTCCCATCGACGCGGTGGGGTGCTACGTACCTGGCGGCAAGTACCCGCTCTTAGCGTCGGCGCACATGAGTGTCATCACGGCCAAGGTGGCCGGGGTTCGCCGTGTCGTGGCGACCGCGCCGCCGTACGAGGGTGCGCCGCATCCGGCCATTGTCGCGGCCATGCACTTCGCCGGCGCCGACGAGATTCTCGTTCTGGGCGGCACTCAGGCCGTCGCAGCCATGGCCATCGGCACCGAGAGCATCGCGCCCGTCGACATGCTCGTCGGACCTGGAAATGCTTACGTAGCCGAAGCCAAGCGCCAGCTCTTCGGCCGCGTCGGAATCGACCTGTTCGCAGGCCCTACCGAGACCTTGGTGATCGCCGACGACTCGGTCGACGCAGAGCTCTGCGCGGTCGACCTGCTCGGCCAAGCCGAGCACGGCCCCACCAGCCCTTCGATTCTGCTGACGAACAGTCGCGAACTGGCCGAGGCCACCATTCTCGAGGTCGAACGGCAGCTCGCGATTCTGCCGACTGGCCCTGTCGCCTCGGTGAGCTGGGCCGACTACGGCCAGGTTATTCTGTGCGACACCATCGACGAGATGATTCAGACCGCGAACGAGCTCGCCTTCGAGCACGTTCAGGTGATGACGCAAGACCCCGAGCTGTTCTTGGCGCGGCTGACGAACTTCGGTGCGATGTTTCTCGGCCCGCGCACCAATGTGGCCTTCGGAGATAAGGTCATCGGAACGAACCACACGCTGCCCACGAACAAAGCGGCCCGCTACACCGGCGGCCTCTGGGTCGGAAAATTCTTGAAGACCTGCACCTTCCAACGCATTCTCACCGACGAAGCCAGCGCTGAGATCGGCGCCTACGGGTCAAGGCTGGCCCACCTCGAGCACTTCGTGGGTCACGGCGAACAGGCGAACATCCGTGTGCGGCGTTATGGCAGCCAGCCCGACCTGCCCTGGTACGAGCCCGTCGCGGCAGGGGCCTGATGCTGCCCGTCACACCCTCTTTTCGACTGGATGCTCGGCGAGCCTTCATCGCCGGCGCGAGTCGAGGCATCGGGCGCGCCGCGGCCGTCGCTCTCGCTGAAGCCGGCGCGGAGGTCGTGGTGAGCGCGCGCTCTGAATCCGAGCTAGAAGAGCTCTGCGCCGAACTGACCGCGGCCGGGCGTGCAGCTCGGTGGGCTGTGCTCGATGTCAGCGATTCTGCGGCGGTCGATCGAGTCTTCGACGAATACGGGCCGTTCGACGTGGTGGTGAACAGCGTGGGCATCAATCGGCCGGTGGAGCTCGTCGATCTGGCCGACGCCGATCTGCACGACATGCTGAACCTCAACGTGACGGCCGCGTTCTATCTGGCACGGGCAGCGGCCAGGTCGATGATCGCTGCCGGCGCCGGTGGCTCGATCATCACCATCTCGTCGCAGATGGGTCATGTGGGCAGCCCGCGCCGCACGGTCTACTCGGCCACGAAACACGCGCTCGAGGGTTTGACGAAGTCGTTGGCCTGGGAGGTGGGTTCGGCGGGCATCCGGGTGAATACCGTGTGCCCGACCTTCATCGAGACCGATTTGACGAAGCCGATGCTCGATCAGCCCGGGTTTCGTGACTGGGTGAACAGCCGCAATGCCCTCGGGCGGGTCGGAACCGTCGAAGAGGTGATGGGTGCGGTCGTGTTCTTGGCGAGCGACGCCTCATCGCTCGTGACCGGTTCGTCGCTGCTGCTCGACGCGGGCTGGACAGCGCAGTGACTGGACAGCGCAGTGAACAGAATCAATTCAGAACAGAGACAGGAAGCACAATGAGCTACATCGAAGCAGACGCCCACCCCGAGATCTTCATCGACCACGGCTACGAAGAGCACATCGTCGACCTCGGCGAGATTCGCATGAACTACGCCGTGGCAGGCGACCCGTCGCTGCCGCCGCTTCTGCTGATTCCGTCGCAGAGCGAGTCGTGGTGGGGGTATGAGGGTGCCATGGCGCTGCTCGCCGAGCGCTTTCAGGTGTTCGCCGTCGACCTGCGCGGGCAGGGCCGTTCGACCTGGACGCCCGGGCGCTACACGCTCGACATCTTCGGCAGCGACCTGGTGCACTTCATCGACGAGGTGATCGGTCGGCCCACCTACATCAGCGGTCTCTCGTCAGGCGGAACGATCGCCGCGTGGCTCTCGGCCTTCGCCAAGCCGGGCCAGATCATCGCCGCCGTGTGGGAAGACGCGCCGTTCTTCTCGTCTGAGGTCACTCCCGCCATCGGGCAGGGCATTCGCCAGGGCATCGGCGTGACCTTCACCATGTGGAACAAGTACCTCGGCGACCAGTGGTCGATCGGTGACTTCGAGGGCATGCAGCGCGCCATGCCGAAAGCCGTACCGCTGTCGACCTTGAAGGCGCTCGGCCGAATGTTTCCGCGGCCCGAGGGTCACGAGCTGCCGCCCGGAGTTCCGCAGAACCTCAAGGAGTATGACCCCGAGTGGGGTAAGGCGTTCGTCTCCGGCGTTGCGACTGCCTCGTGCGATCACCAGAACATGATTCTGAACAACAAGGTGCCGGTATTGATCACGCACCACTTTCATTTCGTCGACGAACAGACCGGTCAGCTCACCGGCGCCATGAGCGACCTGCAGGCTCAGCGGGTCACCGAGCTCGCCCGCGAAACGGGCCAGCCGGTCACTTTCTTGTCGTTTCCCGAGATGGGGCACGCGATGCACCGGGTCGACCCGAAGCTCTACGCCGACACGGTGGTGACGTTCGTCGACGGGCTGGGCGCCGAATAACGACTCTCGCCGAATAGCGACCTCAGAGAGGCTCGGCCCTCGCACGAAGGATGTGGGCGTCGCTGCCTCGATATCATCGTTCGTGAGGCGTGTTGATTCTCCTCGCTGGCCCACCATCAGAGTTGGTATCGATCACATGAGCATTCCCGACGCGCTGAAAACAGCGAGCGAGCCCCTGCTGCTCACGAGACGACGAATCTGGATCATCTTCGGCGCGCTGATCGCAGGCATGCTGCTCTCGAGCCTCGACCAGACCATCGTCTCCACCGCCATGCCCACCATCGTGGGTCAGCTCGGCGGGGTCGAGAACCAGGCCTGGATCACCACCGCGTACCTGCTCGCCACCACCCTCGTGATGCCCATCTACGGCAAATTCGGCGACGTGTTCGGCCGCCGTGGCCTCTTTCTCATCGCCATAGCGCTGTTCACGCTGGCGTCGATGGGATGCGCGTTCTCGAGCGACTTCTGGGTCTTCGTGGTCTTCCGTGCCATCCAAGGCCTCGGTGGTGGCGGTTTGATCATCTTGTCGCAGGCGATCATCGCCGACATCGTGCCCGCATCAGAACGTGGCCGTTACCTCGGCCCGCTCGGCGGTATTTTCGGTCTCGCGGCCGTTGCCGGGCCGCTGCTCGGCGGGTTCTTCGTCGACCACCTCACCTGGCAGTGGGCGTTCTACATCAACATTCCGGTGGGCGTGATCGCGTTTGTCATCACCTGGTTCGCTCTGACGCTGCCGAACAAGAGACCGACGCATCGCATCGACATTCTCGGCGTGGTGTTTCTCTCGGCTGCCACGGCCTGCCTCATCTTCTTCACCGAGTTCGGCGGCAATGACAAGCACGGCTGGGGTGCCCCCGAGACGCTGATGTGGGGCGCGGGGTTGCTGATTGCGGCCTGCCTCTTCGTGTTCGTGGAGTCGAGGGCCGAAGACCCGATCATCCCGCTCTCGTTCTTCACGAACAGTGTGTTCGTCATTGCGACGGCCATCGGGTTCGTGCTCGGCATTGTGATGTTCGCGGCGCTGGCGTTCATTCCGACCTTCTTGCAGATGGCGTCAGGTGCCTCGGCCGCCGCTTCGGGGTTGCTGCTGCTGCCCATGATGGTGGGGCTCATCGGCGCCTCGATCATCTCGGGTATCGCTATCTCGCGCACGGGTAAATACAAGGCTTTCCCCATTGCGGGCACGTTGGTGACGGGGGCGGGGGTGCTCGCGATGACGACGCTGGGTGCATCCACCCCCATCTGGCTGATCTGCGTATATCTGTTCTTGTTCGGCACCGGGCTCGGGCTCATCATGCAAGTCATCGTGCTGGTGGTGCAGAATGCCGTGCCGGCGAGCGAGGTCGGTACGGCGACGAGCACGAACAACTACTTCAGAGAGGTGGGGTCGGCGCTCGGTGTCGCGGTGTTCGGGGCGCTGTTCACGAGCCGGCTATCGAGTTCGCTGTTCGACATCTTCAGCGCATCGGGGGCATCGCCCGATCAGGCAGCCACTTCGACGGCCAACCTCGACCCGGCTGCGCTCAATAAGCTGCCGCAGGCGATTCACGACCTGGTGGTGAACGCCTACGCCGACTCGCTGGCGCCGGTGTTCTGGTACCTGATTCCGTTCATCGCGGCGGCGTTCGTATTGTCTCTGTTCTTGAAGCCGATTCCGCTGTCAGACGTGGCCGGAATGGTGGCGCGCGGTGAGGCCGTTACGGGTGAAGAGGCCGACGTGCTCGAGGCAGCTCGGCTCGCCGAGACGAAGGCGCGTAAAGAAGGCAAGGCGAGTTCAGGCGGCGTGAACTGAGCCGGCGGATGTTCGTGCCGCGGTAACTGCGCGTCATTTTACGTATCTTCTCGAATTTTCGATAATCTGAAGATATGCCCTCCCCAACCGCACCCTCGACACGCGCAGCTGTCGTGCACGACTCGATTCGCGCCGACATCATCAGCGGCGCTCTCGAGCCGGGAACACCCCTTCGTCTCGCCGCACTCGCCGCTTCGTACGACGTGAGCATGTCGGTGGTGCGAGAGGCGCTCACTCGCCTGGCCGAGCATAATCTCACCGTGCTGGCGCCGAATCAGGGCTTTCGGGTGATGTCGATCTCTCGCGCAGACCTCGTCGAGCTCACCATGCTGCGCACCATGCTCGAGACCAAGGCGCTGGCACTCTCGATCGAACTCGGCGACGTGCCGTGGGAGGCGCAGGTGGTTTCGGCGCATCACGTTCTCGAGCGGGCGGCGTACCAGCGAGAGAACGAGCCGGGCAGCACCGAGCAGTGGACAGAGGCGCACGCAGCATTTCACGACGCCCTGGTGGGCGCGTGTGACAGCCCGCGGCTGATGACCATGACCCGTTCGCTGCGCGACAGCTCTGAGTTGTACCGTCAGCGTTCGGGTTTTGCTGAGGCGAGCGTCGGGCGCGACGTTGCAGGCGAACATCGCGAACTGATGGCGCTGACACTGGCGGGTAAGTCTGCCGAGGCGCAGGCGGCGTTGGTGCGGCACATCGAACGAACGACCGAACTGGTGCTGTCGACGCCGTTCGCCGATGGTGGTCTCGAGGGGTAGCTGCTGGTGGGTGAGCGAGAGGTAGTGTCGGGCGCCGGGTAGCTCTCGGTCGGGTGAGAATCGGTGATTGTGCCGGCTCGACGAATGCGCAGCAGAAACCTAGGCTTGAAGCATGGTCGGCAAGAAACCACGAAGCGATTCGCGCCTCAACGTTGCTCGCTACCAGGTCGACGGCTCGGTGCCCTCTGAAGAGCAGACCGAGAACGAGGCAGACGTCGCAGGCCAGACGCGCATGGAGGCGCGGGCGCAGTTCGTCGAAATCTCCATTCAGCAGGCGATGCGCCGCGGTGACTTCGACAACCTGCCGGGCGCAGGCAAGCCGCTCACCAACCTGCACCAGACCTACGACCCCGACTGGTGGATCAGGCAGAAGATCGAACGCGAGAACATCACAGGACTTGGCCCACCGGCTCTCACTCTGCGTACCGAGAATGCGGCTCTGGATGCCCGGCTCGACGCCGCGGCGTCAGAACACGCCGTGCGTGAACTTCTCGCTGACTTCAACGCCCGCATCATCGAGGCGCGCCGGCAGTTGAAGGGTGGCCCGCCGGTCATCACGCCCACCCGTGACGTCGATGCCGAGGTCGAGCGGTGGCGCGGCCGCCGCGCCGCGCGCTTCGAGGCAGCGGAGGGCGCTCGTGAGCGCCGCGCCGAAGAGCTCGCGGCGATGACCTGGCGGCAACGCCGGCGCGCTCGCCGCGAAGACGCGTGAGGGCGTAGCGGTGCGCGCGTGATGCTGAGAGAATTGACACGCAGGCCGAGTCGAAGGGTGGTGCTGTGATGCGAGCAACTAAGCAGCATGCCATGACGCTCGACGAAGCACTGCGCATCGAGGCCAATGCGCGCGACGGAATCCTCGACGAAGATCTTCCCGGCACCCGCGGAGTCATCGATCAGGCGCACCGAGTGCACCAGACGGCGTACATGTGGGGTTCGGTTCGGGGCGAGTCGGCGCCGCCGCGCATCCGCTGGGGAATAGCGATGGGTGTGGCAATGGTGCTCGTGACCCTCGGCGGTTTCACGCTGACCTTTCTTGCTCCGCACTAGGCGCTGCGCGTGACAACAGAGGGCCCGGCGACTCGCGATTCGCCGCAGCCGCAGCCGAGCGAGGTCGCCCCACCGCGTGCTACCGGCGGAGCGGCGACGCGGGTCGATGCGGTGTACTTCTGGGTGGTGCGCGTCGTCGCTAAGGTGGGCGTCATCGTCACGGTGTGGGCCGCGATCGCCACCGGGGCGATGCTCGTGCACGGGCATCCGGCTTACCTCGTGTTGCTGGTGCTGACGTTCGCGGTGAGTGTGTTCTTCGCGGTGAGGTCGTGGCTGAAGCGCGGGGTTGAGCACCGGCGGCACGAGGTGCTCAAGGGCATCCTCATCGTCTTATCGGTGCTGGTGCTCGGCGTCGTGGCCTGGCTGGTGCCCTCGTCGGCCACCGAGCCGGCGCTTTCGGCGATGAACTCCGACCAGGCTGTGACGGTCAGCGAGACGCCCACCGAGATCGTGCTGACCCCCACCGGCACCATCAGCGACACCGGCGTCTTCTTTCAGCCCGGTGCCAAGGTCGACGCGCGCGCCTACGCCGCGGTGCTTCGCCCGCTGGCCGAGGCGGGGCACATCGTGGTGATACCGAAGCAGCCGTTCGGCATCGCGTTTCTCTCCACTGGCTCATTCGCCGCCGCTCGCTCGGAACATGCTCCGGTGACCCAGTGGGTGGTCGCCGGTCATTCGCTCGGCGGCACGGTGGCCGCACTGGATGCCGCAACCTACGCCGGCCAGACCCCCGAGCCGGTCGTGGGTCTCATGCTCTACGCCTCCTACCCGGCTGGCGACGAGAGCGGGCTCAACGCCGACGTGCTCTCGATCTCGGCCTCGAACGACGGCCTCGCCACGCCCGCGAAGATCGACGCCTCGAAGCCCTCGCTGCCGCCCGACACTCAGTACGCGGTGATCGACGGATCGGTGCACGCCTTCTTCGGCGACTACGGCCCGCAGTCGGGCGACGGCACCCCCACCATCAGCCATGACGATGCTCGCGCGCAGATCTCAGCCGCCAGCGTCGCCTTCGTGAACAGCTTCGACGGCTGACTCGTCAGCCGTGAACCAGCCGAACGCGAGGCGTCAGTCGCAGATCCGTCAGTCGCAAACCCGCCGGTCGTGAACCCCCTCGGTCGTGAACCCGTCAGCCGCTGCTCCGTCAGCCGCTGCTCCGTCAGGCGTGCACGAGGTGCAGCAGCTCGCGTAGGTCGGTGATGGTGTGGTCGGGCTTGGTGTGGTGGTACGACTTCGTGCCCTGCTCTGACGCGAAGAGCACGGTTTTCATGCCGAGTTGCTGTGCGCCGAAGATGTCGCGGTGCATGTCGTTGCCCACGTACAGGGTCTGTTCGGGCGTGATTCCCGCCGCGCCGAAAGCGTCGAGCGCCGTCTGAAACAGCCGCGCATCGGGTTTGCGGTAGCCGTAGTCGCCCGAGATCACGATGGGGTCGAAGAACGACGCGATACCCACTTTGTGTAGCTCACCTCGCGCGTAACTCGACTGTGCGTCTGACACGATGGCCAGCGGAAACCGTTCCTGCAGCCGCTGCAGCACCTTACGCGTGTGCGGGTAGAGCTTGAGCTGGCGCCGCGTCACCCCGCGGTAGCACTCCGAGAGCAACTCGGGCAGCGCGGCGAGCTTCTCGGGCGGCAGCGCCCGGGTGAAGTCGGTGCCTGTTCGCTCGACGAGGGTTCGCCAGACGCCGGGTGCGTCGAACTCCGGATGCTCTTCTGCGCTAGCCCGCCGCTGTTCCTTGAGAATGCCGAAGTACAGCTCACGCACCTCGTGCCGCCGTAGATCGATGCCCTGGTACGTCAGCAGATGCCCCACCGCCCGAAACGCCTCGTCGGAGTGATCTTCGGTGCGAATGTCGATGAGGGTTCCGTTGACGTCGAAAGCTATGGCCCGAACATCCACTGGTCACCCCTTCGTTCGGCCGAATGGCATGGGCGCACTCGCTCTCACGCTCACCGACACCACGCTAGCCCGCCCGCAGCAGACACTTCGCCTGCGAGAGGAGCCGCTGCCGATAACCCCGCCCCGATGTAGTCGTTGCGCGCGATGCGCAGCAGGTTCAGCCCCATGTAGAACGGCACACGCGAGGTGATGGAGCCGAACGTGACCTCGTGGTCGGGAAAGTGGCTGGCATATTCCCAGAGAAAGTGCCCGATGAACGGCTCTGCCCGGTAACGATCGCCGGTCGCCGACATGAAAGCGTGCTGCAGTTCGCCTGCCACACGGCCCACATCGAACATCCGGTCGCCCCGCACGGTGCGCTCGAGGTCGATGGCCGCGACGTCGAGCCCGGTGCCGAACAAGAAGTTCGCCGGGGTTGCGTCGCCGTGCAGCCAGACCTGGCGGTCGGCCCACATGCGCGGGCGGCCGAGCCAGAGGTCGCAGAGCCAGAGCAGCTCGTCGGCATCCCACTGCCCAAGCAGGCCGCGTCGGCGCAACCCGCCGATGAGGCTCGCGAAGTAGCGGCCGTCACTTGCGAAGTCGACGGCCTCGCCGGTTGCGGTGCGGTTGTGCAGCGTCGCGAGAAAGAACGCGAGCGCCTTCAGCCGCCAGTAGAGGTGCTCGTTGTCGCCGTACTGCGTGCACTGGCTGATGGCGCGGCTGAACTCTTCGCCGTCGTAATATTCGACCGCCAGAACGCCGTTCGTCTCGCCGTCGACGCCGAGCGGCCGAATCACGTGGTGCGGCGAGCCGACCAGGTCGTAACCGCGCAGACGGTGCAGGCTCTCGAACTCGTTCGAGGCGGTGCGGGTGGCGCGGTCGCGATCCCAGCCGTATTTCGGGCCATAGAACTTGCAGATGACTCGCGCGCGGCTGAACTTCTCCTCGTAGCCGTAGACGACGTTGCTGCCGGTCAGCTTGAACGCCCGAAAGGCCGGAGCGGGCTCCCGCACTCCGAGTTGGTCGCGCAGAATCGCGCTGAGAAAGCCGTGCAGGCGGTCTTCGCCGTTGACGTACCCTACGTACGTGCCGATCACGTGCCGCCTCCGCAGCCTGGCCGATGGTGCCGGTGAATTCACTCTCTGTTCAGAGACTATGCGCCGCGCGTTTCCGCAGCGTTTCTGGGCAGGTGCTAGCTGATTACGAGAGTGGATGCTCGGCCGGTCACCGTTTGCGCTGCTTCACCTTCACCATCGACGCCGCGCGAACCCACAGCTCGCTGAACGACCGGGCGGCCTCGGTATTGGGCGCATACGCAGACACAGCGGCACGCTCGGTGCCCATGCGCTCGATCACCACGGAGTTCGGAACCACGATGTTCGACACCTCGGCGTGCTGCCGGTGCAGGTCGCGAACGGCATCGCGGTGAACGGACTTTCGCCGGTCGACCATGGAGAGAAACGCGAGCACGGGCGCCGGGCGGTCGGCCTCGGCCACGATCATCCGCACCTGGTCGAGCGAGCGCAGCGCCAACGGCTGCGGCACGAGCGGCACCACCACGAGGTCGGCGGCGTGCAGTGCGTTCTGGGCCACGAGTGATTCGCCGGGCGGGCAGTCGAGAACGACCACATCGTAGTCGCGGGCAACTGGCGCGAGAATGCGAGTGATGCGTTCGGCAGACTTCTTGGCGGCGTCGAAGACGAGATCGAGTTCACGGTAACCCGAGTCGGCGGCGATCACGTCGAGACGCCGATTCGGAGTAGAGCGAATGACGCTTCGCGTGCTGGTCTTGCCGGCCACGAGCGCCTCGATGCCGCCCTTGACCTTCGGTTTCGCATCGAGCAAGTACGTCGAGGCGCCCTGCGCGTCGAGATCCCAGAGCAGAACGCGAAAGTCACGCGACGCCTCCCAGGCCAGATTCACGGCCGCCGTCGTCTTGCCGACGCCACCCTTGGTGCTGTACACCGCAACGACCTTCATCACCGAAGCCTAGGGGTGAACACGGCATTGCGAGGGGAGCGGCGCGCCCCGAACGGGGAAGCATAGACCGCTGCCGGCACTGCGTAAACTTCGAGTTTTCTCAGAAACGAAGATCTAGCGCAGCGATGCAGAGAGACGTATGCTCGATCAAATTTCTGCAGGGCTCCGAGTAACACCTCACACAAAGGTGGGCATCATGACGACCTCGACCGCATCGAACTCTTCGCCCGCCGCCGCGGGCCCGTCTGGTGGCGCCGGCGACTCGCCCGCCTTGAAGCGAACCGTGGGGTTCTGGGGCCTCACCTTCGTCTCGCTCGGCTCCATCATCGGCTCGGGCTGGTTGCTCGGGGCACTCACCGCGGCGAAGTTCGCTGGAGGGTCGGCGCTCATCTCCTGGGTGATCGCTGCCATCATGCTCATGGTGCTGGCGCTCATCCACGCTGACCTCGGTGGCGCCTACCCCGTTGCAGGCGGTACGGCGCGCTACCCGCACTACGCCTTCGGCGGCTTCGCGGGCTTCACCGCAGGCTGGGTTACCTACCTGCAGGCGGTGTTCATCGCGCCGCTCGAGGTGGAGGCTTCGCTCAGCTATGTGAACTCGGTGGGCAACATCAAGAACGACTTTCCGCTGATCAACGTCGACGGCACCCTCACCACTCAGGGCATCGTGGTGGGCATTCTGGCGATGCTGCTGTTCACGTTCATCAACCTCGGCGGTGCGCGATGGTTGTCAGACAGCAACACGGGAATCGTCATCTGGAAGACGTTCGTGCCGCTGTTGACCATCGGTGTGCTGATCATCCTCAGTTTTCATGCCCAGAACTTCACGGCGAACGGCGGGTTCGCGCCGTTCGGCTTCCACGGCATCTTCGCCGCCCTGCCCGCAGGTGTGGTGTTCGCGCTGCAAGGGTTCGAGCAGGCCTCGCAGATGGCCGGCGAGGCAAAGAACCCCAAGAAAGACGTAGCGAAGGCGATCATCCTCGCCATGTCGATCGGTGCCCTGCTTTACCTGCTGCTCGAGGTGGCGTTCATCGGCTCGCTCGACCCGGCGACGCTCATTCAAAACGGCTGGGCGAACCCCATCGGTGCTGGCGATTACGGGCCGTATTACACCTTGGCGCTCGCCGCAGGGGCCGGCTGGCTCGCCGCGATTCTGATCATCGACGCGGTGATCTCGCCCGGTGGCACAGGGCTCATCTATGTGGGCACGACGGCGCGCATCTCGTACGCGCTCGGCCTGCCCAACGGTCTGACGCGCATTTCGGCACGAGGTGTGCCCATCTGGTCGCTGGTGCTGGCGAGTCTGCTCGGTATCGGTGCTCTGCTGGTGCCGGGGTCAGGATGGCTGCAGTTGGTGGGCTACATCACCGGTGCGACCGCCATCATGTATTCGTTCGCCCCGATTTCGCTCGCGGCCCTGCGTAAGGCTGACGCGAAGCGCGAGCATCCGTACAAGGTGCCCGCGCCCATGTTCATGCTGCCGCTGGGCTTCGTGTTCGCGAACCTCATCATCTACTGGGGCGGATTCGACGCGACCTGGCGTCTGGCTGTCGCCGTGCTCTTCGGGCAGATTCTGTTCGTGATCGCCGCCCTCGTGAAGGCGAAGAACGTGAACCTCGCGAAAGCGCGCTGGCAGTCAGCGCTCTGGATCTGGCCGTGGCTGCTCGGCATGTGCATCATCGGCTACCTCGGTGATTTCGGAACCACAGAGCTAAACCTGCTGCCGGCCGACTGGGACACGCTCATCGTCGCAGCCTTCTCCCTCGTGATCTTCTACTTCGCTGTCAGCCGTCGCATGTCGAGCGCTGACGTCGAAGCGCAGGTCGAAGAAGACATCGAGCACGAAGAAGAGGCCGACGGGCAGCCGGCGGTGCTGGGGGCGTAGGGGTCTCGCGGCGGGGCGCGGCGGCGCGGCCCGGCCCAGCTGGCGTGCGGTGGCCGAGGCTGGCGCGGCCGGTCTGGCGGGCGCGGCGGCTGCGCTCAGCTCTCCGGTGCAGAATTGGCACATGGAGAAGATGTGGTTTGCGACCGATTTCGGCGGCCTCGATGTGTTCGAAGAGCGCGAGGTCGAAGTGGATGCGCCCCAGCCGGGCGAAGTCACCATCGAGGTGCGGGCGGCGGGCATGAACCCGGCCGACTACAAGCACGTGGCGCGGCAGGGTGACCGATCTATTCTGCCGATCAGGGTCGGGTACGAGGTGTCGGGAGTCATCCGGGCCCTCGGCGAAAGCACCGAGATCGCGTCGGGCGGGGGAGCGGTCGGCGACGAAGTGATTGCGTTCCGTGTCTCGGGTGGATACTCGAGCGCCATCACGGTGCCTGGCAAAGATGTGTTCGCGAAGCCGGCATCCATTGGCTTCGATGAAGCGGCGAACCTGCTGCTCGCCGGTGCGACGGCCGCCGAGATGCTGGCCGTGACCGGTGTGGCCGCGGGCGACACGATTCTGTTGAACGGTGCCTCAGGCGCGGTGGGCGTCAGCGTGCTGCAGCAGGCGCGGCTCATCGGCGCCACCGTGATCGGCACGGCGAGCGAGGCGAACTTCGACGTGGTGCGCCGCTTCGGCGGCACCCCGGTGGCCTATGGCCCCGGCCTCGAGCAGCGCGTGCGTGCCGCAGCGGCCGCGGATGCACGGCCGAGCGGCATCGTGGCTGGGCTCGACGCCGTCGGTACCGACGAAGCGAGCGAGGTGTCGCTGGCGCTGGTGCCCGACCGGCAGCGCATCGTGACCATCGCCGCGGCGCCCCTGGCGAAGCAGCACGGATTCATCGCCATCGGCGGAGCCATGCCCGAAAGCGCAGCCTTTCGCGATGCAGCGCGCGCCCGTCTGATCGCTCTCGCCGCGGATGGATCGCTCGTGGTGCCCATGGCGCGCACCTACCCCCTCGCCGACGCGAAGGAGGCGCTGCGCTACCTCAGCTCGCAGCACCCCGGAGGCAAGGTCGCGCTCATCCCCGAGCACTGACACCGCCACCCGCGTCGCGCAGCGGGCAGCGCGGGCGGGCGCAGCGTCAGGTGCCGTCTTCGGGCGGCGGCGCCAGTCGCAGCTCCTCGAGGTCGAGGCGTGCTTGCACGCGGCGCTGCACGACGTCGTCGATGAGGCCCTCGCGGCGCAGGCGGTCGATCGCCTCGCGCTTCTTGGGTACGAGGGCTGACTGCAGGTCGTTTTTGAGGTCGACCTCGTTGGGTTCGCGGGCGGCGAGTTCGGGGTGGCCGTCTTCGCGGTGGATGCGCGACAGCTTGTGCTCGAGCAGGCTGCGCACGGCGTCGACCGTGGCAGGGGGTGAGTCGAGCGTTGCCGCCACGGCGGGCAGAGCATCCAACTCGGCCCGCAGGCCCGTCTGCTCGGCGAGCAGCTCTTCGTCGAACTCAGTAGGGTCGGGGTCGAGCTTCGCCCACCGCACGATGGCGGGCATGGTGAGGCCCTGCACCACAAGAGTGAAGAGGATGTCGATGAACGTCGTCGCGATGATCAGGTCGCGGTAGGGCAGCGGAGCACCCGAACTCGTGGTGGTGGGCAGCGCCAGCGCGGCCGCGAGGGAGACCGCCCCGCGAAACCCGGCCCAGGCATTGGGTATGCGCTGCCGAAACCGGATTCGCCGGGTGCGCTGCACCGGTCTTCGGTCGAAGAACCGAATGACGTACGGAATCGTGTTCGACCACACCAGCCGCGTGGCGAAGATCGCGACGGCGATGATCAGGCCGAAGCCCACGGTTGCCGCCCATCCACTGCCCAGACCCTCGGTCACCGTGTGCAGCTCGAATCCGATCAGAATGAACAACGCACCGTTCAGAATGAACGTGCTGAGCTGCCAGAACCCGAACGACTGCTCACGCATGCTCGCCGTGACCAGGCGCGGGGCGGTCTGGCTGAGCAGCAGCCCGCAACTGACCACCGCGACCACCCCCGACACGTGAAAGTATTCGGCCGGCAGATAGGCGACGAACGGCGTGACGACGCTCAGCGTGTTCACCAGCAGCTTGTCGTGTACGAGTTTGCGTATCTGCACGACCACCAAGCCGACGGCTATTCCGATGGCGATTCCGACCGCGTACGATGCGACGAACTGCAGGGCGGCGAAGCCGAGCGTGATGGGTGTTCCGCTGACGGCGGCACCGAGTGCGATGGCGTACACGACCAGAGCGGTTCCGTCGTTGATGAGGCTCTCAGCGCGCAGAATCGTGGCATTGCGCCGCGGCAAGTGGCCGGCGACCGAGGCGACTGCGGTGGCGTCGGTGGGCGCCAAGATGGCTCCGAGAACGAAAGCGATGGGCCAGGGCATACCGAACCCGTGTGCGATGGCGGCCACGACCCCGGCCGTCACAAGTACGAGCACAATGGCGCTGAGCACGATCACCCTGAGGTTGCGGCGAATCTCGCGCAACGAGGTGTTCAGCGACTCCCAGTAGAGCAGCGCGGGCAAGAACAGCAGAATCACGAGGTCGGGCGGCAGGGCGATTCCGCTCAGAAACGGAATGAACCCCAGCGCCGCCCCGAGCACGAGCAGCACGAGCGGCGGCGGTAGACGCAGCTTTCTGGCGAGAGCCCCACCACCGATGATGGTCAGACCGATGATCACCAGAATCTCGAGCCCCAGCATGGTCGCCCCTCCCGTGTGCAGTGCGTGCGTGCGAATCGATCGGCTGCCGGATGACCGGCAATACTTGAAGCTATGACACTCTCACCAGAACTGCTCACCCTGCTCCGCAAACCGAGCCTGTGCTTCATCGCCACGACCATGCCCGACGGTTCGCCTCAGCTCACCGAGACCTGGGTCGACACCGACGGAGAGAACGTGGTGATCAATACCGTGGCCGGTTTTCAGAAGGTGCGCAACATCGAGCGTGATCCGCGGGTCGCCGTGGCCATCGCCGACCCCGGCGAGCCCACCCGCTACGTGCAGGTGCGCGGAACGGTCATCGCGACGCGCACCGAGGGTGCAGCTGAGCACATCAACGAGCTCTCGCACAAGTACACGGGCAGCGACTACCCCTGGTACGGCGGCCGCGACCAGACCCGCGTGATGCTCATCATCGAGCCGAACTCGGTGACCGCGCCGCGCAGCTGACCGCTGCGGCCGAATGGATGCCCGGCCCACCGCCCTACGTCGAAACCCCCGCTCGCGCAAGCACTGTGCCCGGCGCCGGCCGCCGCCTAGCGTGAGAGAACGCACCAGCCAGCCGAGGAGGACCCGTGTCGACGAACAAGCGCACCATGAAATGCTCGCCCGACGACGTTTTTGCGGTCGTGGCCGAGGGCTGGTACTTTCCCACTTGGGTGGTGGGGGCATCCCGCATGCGCGATGTCGACGCCGCCTGGCCGCACGTCGGATCGCACCTGCACCACTCGTTCGGAGTCTGGCCCGCACTCATCAACGACGCAACCACCTCGCTGCAGTGGAACCCACCGCACCGAGTCGTCATGCAGCCCAAGGGCTGGCCGCTCGGCGAGGCCCGTGTGACCATCGAGGTCGAGCCCCACAAAAAGGGCTGCCTGGTGAAGATCGACGAGCATCCGGTGCGGGGGCCTGGCGCGCTCGTGCCTCGTGCGGCGATGGATGTTCTGCTGCACATCCGCAACACCGAAACGCTGCGCCGGCTCGCCTACCTCGCCGAGGCCGGAGCGGGCACGCTGACCCCCGACATGGCCCCCACCGACGCCGACCGCACCCTGCCGAAGCGCGCCTCGCGCGGCACCTTCCGTCGCCTGCTCCTCTACGCCGGAGTCGCCGCCACCGCGGTCGCCCTCGCGCGTCGCGTGGCGCGCGCCTAACCCCCTCCCGCCCAAAACCCGCGCGCCGCCGCGCCACGCGCGCCGCCGCACCACGCGCCACGCGCGCCGCCCGCCCCGCGCCCTGGTTCCATTCCACCGCACCTCACCCCGCCGCGCCCACCCCGAGCGCGACCTTTCCGGGCGACCGCGACCGCCGAGGCGGTCGCTCTCGACCGCAACCCTCGGCGCTCGCCGAAACGGTCGCTCTCGTCCGGAAGCGGGGCCGTCAGTTCAGCGCGACCTTTCCGGTCGCTCTCGCCCGAAACGCGGAGCGCTCGTGCGATGCGGTCGCTCTCATCGAGGTGGCCGGTTCCGGGGTGCGGCGCGGGTGGTGTCAAGCCCCGCCGCCGAGGCCCAGCTTGCCCTTCACACGCTCGACGCCCTCGGAGACGAGCGCCTCGGCAGAGTCGCGAACCACGCCGAGAGCGAGCGGGTCGCCCTTCAGCAGCGCCTTGGCCGTGTTCTTGGCGAACTCGAACGTGATGTGCGGCGGCAGCGGGGGCACGTTCCGGCTGCAGTAGGCATCGATCAGCGTGACACCCTGAGTTGAGAACGCAGCATCCACCGCGGCCTCGACCTCGCTGTCGTCTCGCACCCGAATGCCCGTGAACCCGAGCAGCTCGGCCCACCCCGCATAATCGACCGACTCGACGTCTTGCGCCGTGCGCCACACCGGGTTGCCGTCTTCGGTGCGCATCTCCCACGACACCTGGCCGAGGTCGTTGTTGTGAATCACCACGATGATCAGTTGCGGGTTGCTCCACGAACTGAGGTACTTCTTGATGGTGATGAGCTCGTTCATGCCGAGCATCTGGAAGGCTCCGTCGCCGATGGTGCAGACCACCGTGCGTTCGGGGTAGGCGAACTTCGCGGCGATGGCGTAGGGCATCGACGCCATCATGGTTGCGAGTCGCCCCGAGAGGTCGCCGAGCATCCCGTCGCGCAGCCTGATGTGGTGGCCGTACCAATCGGCCGTCGTTCCGGCGTCTGCGGTGACGATGGCGCGCGCGGGCAGCCGCTTGTTGACCTCGTGAATAACGCGGCGCGGGTTCACCCCGTCGTCGTACGTCAGCTCGGCCTGCGCTGCCATTTCGTTCTCCCACTCCACCATTTCGGTGGCGACCTTCTGCTGCCACGAGAGGTCGGGCTTCGCCTCGAGGTGCGGGATGATCGCCGCAAGTGTCGCCCGAACATCCCCCCACAGGTTCAGCTCTGTCGGGTATCTCAGCCCCAACTGCTCGGGCTTGAGGTCGATCTGCACGGCCCTGGCCTGCCCGGTCTTCGGTAAAAACTGGCCGTACGGATAGTTCGTGCCCAACAGCACGAGCGTGTCGCAGTCTGTGATTTGGTGCAGGCTCGGCAGCGAACCCAGCAGCCCCAGTTGCTGGGTGTGAAACGGCACATCAGACGGCACCACCTGCTTGCCGCGCAACGCGGTGATGATGCCCGCGCCGGCCAGTCGGGCAGCCTCGAGCACCTCGTCGGTGGCTCCGGTCGCACCGTGCCCCACCAGAAAAGTGACTTTCTTGCCCTCGTTGATGAGCCGCGCCGCCGCGAGAATCTCGGCCTCAGGCGGCACGACCGCGGTCGACGGAGCGATCGCGCTCGAACGAGACACCCAGTTCTCGGGCGCAGGCTCGACCATCTTCATGCCCTGCACATCGTGCGGAATAACGATCACAGCCGGCCCCAGCCGCACCAGCGCGGTGCGAAACGCGGTGTCGACCACGGCCTGCGCCTGCTCGGGCGACACGATGGTCTGCACATACACCGCCACATCGGCGAAGACGCGTTCGAGGTTCGACTCCTGCATGGTGAAGGTGCCGAGCGCGTTCAGCCCCTGCTGGCCGACGATGGCGACCACGGGCTGGTTATCCATCTGGGCGTCGTAGAGCCCGTTCAGCAGGTGAAAGGCGCCGGGGCTCGAGGTGGCGATGCAGACGCCGACCTCGCCGGTGAACTTGGCGTGCGCGGTAGCCATCAGGCCGCAGATCTCTTCGTGAGTCGGCCGGATGTACTGCACACCGGTGCCGTCTCGCTCCGCCTTGCCGAGAGCACCATCGAACTCACCGGCACCATCGCCCGGGTAGCCAAAAACGCGCGTGACACCCCATTCTTTGATGCGCTGAATGACGAAATCGCTGACGGTTGCCATGAAAAGCCTCTCGAACGGTGGCTGTCGGTGCATCACCGGCACCCTCGAAACGTAACCCGGGTGCGCGCGGGCCGGTAGGGGATTGACAGTCGTTTCGGCTCTCGCGAGCGGGTAGATTCGCAACATGTCTGAAGAACCGCATGTTTGAAGAACCGCATGTTTGAAGAGGTGCCGGTTACGGGCGGTGTGGTGCGCGGGGCGCGCGAAGGCTCCACCGTCGTCTGGCGGGGTATTCCGTACGCAGCTCCGCCCGTGGGCGAGTTTCGGTTTCGAAGGCCCCAGCCGGTCGTACCCTGGGCCGGGGTTCGGGATGCCCTTGACTTCGGCAAAGTCGCGACGCAGGCCTATAAGGGGCAGTTCAAGGGCGTCGGCCCGGGTGTTCCGTCAGGTGAAGACTGCCTCACGATCAACGTCATAGCGCCTGCGGCCGACCCGGATGCAGATGCAGAACCGCGCGCCCAGACCGCTCCCACTGCCACTGACACCGCCCCTGCCGGGCGCGCCACCCCGGCCGCCGAGCTGCGGCCCGTCATGGTGTTCATTCACGGCGGCGGCTATGCCGCCGGCTCGTCGCGCGACTTCTCGGGCCAGGGCGACGGCTTCGTGCGCACCGGCCAAGTGGTCTACGTGAGTTTCAACTACCGCCTCGGCGCCCTCGGCTACCTCGACCTCAGCCGGTATTCGTCAGAAGCGCGGCCCATCGATAGCAACCTGGGGCTGCGCGATCAGGTCGCCGCTCTCGAGTGGGTGCAGCAGAACATCCGCTCGTTCGGCGGCGACCCTTCGAACGTGACCCTGTTCGGCGAATCGGCCGGCGGCAACGCGGTCACCACGCTGATGGCGACTCCGGCAGCAGCGGGACTGTTCGCCCGCGCCATTGCGCAGAGTTCGCCGCCGAGCTCGGTGTACCCGAAGGCGCTCGCCCAGACCTGGGGTGAAGAGTTCGTTTCGATCGTGCGCGCACAGTTTCACCCCGAGCTGCCCGCGACAGGGCCCATCGGGCCGATTCAGGCGGCACACCTGCTCGACGCCACGAGCGCGGCCGACCTCGTCACGGCGTCGCTTGCCCTGCAATTGCACGTGCCCAACGAGTTTCCGGGTACGTTCTGCCTCGCACCGGTGGTCGACGGTGACTTTCTGCCCGAGCATCCACTCGCCGCATTTCGAGAGGGCCGAGCGCACCGAGTGCCGCTCATCATTGGCTCGAACAACCGCGAGGGAACGCTGTTTCGAGGCAAGATCGACATTCTGCCGCGCTCGCCGCGGCGCATTCGGGCGATGTTTCAGCGGGCCCCGCGGGCCGCTCGCACACTGATGCAGCACGCCTATCCGGGCCTGCCGTCACGTCGTTCGGCGGCCGATTTCGGCGGCGACTACGCCTTCTGGTATCCGTCGACCAAGGTGGCCGATTCGCACTCGCGGTACGCGCCGGTCTTCGCGTACCGGTTCGATGTGGCTCCGCGCCTGTTGCGCATGGTGGGTCTCGACGCGACCCACGGCGTAGAGATGTACGCGCTCTTCGACCAGGCTGATGTTTCGCTCGGCCGGGTGATGACCGCGCTGGGTGGCCGTGAGCCGTTCAGTGCGGCGGGCGAGCGGATGCGCGAGAACTGGTTGCGCTTCGCCAATCAGCGCGAGCTGGCCGGCACGTGGCCGGCGTACACCGAGCAGCATCGGCTGACCAACATCATCGGCGAAACTGACCACATCGAATCAGACCCGAGGCGGCAGCGCCGTCTCGCGTGGGATGCGTTCTTGCCGTTCGACGAACCCGAACCGCTGCCCGCGTCGGTGGACTACTACCGCGCCGAGCCCGTGCCGGCCTCGGTCGCCGCGCCGCCTTCCGATGCAGCCGCGGCTGCATCGGAAGCTTCAGCTTCAGCGGCAGCCGGAGCCCCGGCCTCGGCGTCGGCAGTACCGTAGTCGGCGCCCTTCTGCAGGTCGTTGCGTGCCTCGGCGCTCGTGACGCCGGCGATCAGCCCGGGAAACCGGTCTTCGAGCTCCTCTTCGCGCAGAGCGATCCACATATTGCGTCCGTTGACCTTGATGGTCGTCAAGCCCGCTTCGCGCAGGGTTTTGAAATGGTGCGACAGGGTCGACTTGGTGATGTCGAGGCCGAATTCATCGACGTTGCACGCGTGGTAACCACCGTCAGCGAGAACCTGCACCATCTTCACCCGGCCCGGGTCAGAGAGCGCGTGCAGAATATCGGTGAGCCTGATGTCGGCGGCCGCGGGTTGCGGGTACGGGTTGTCGGTCATCCGGAGCTTTCATTGTTTGATACTTATCGAACTATCGACTACGCTAATAGTATGACGTTCATCGAACAATCATACACACCTCGCTTTTACCCCCGTCTCGCCCTGCTCGCGGTAGGGCTGTTCATCGTGGGTACGAACGCCTTCGTCATCGCAGGCTTGCTGCCCGACATCGCGGCCACGCTCGGGGTGAAGCCGAGTGACGTCAGCTACTCCATCACCTTCTACGCCATCGTCGTGGCGGTGGCAGCGCCGGTCATCGCCATCGCTCTGCCGAAGCTCTCGCGAACAACCCTGATGTCGAGCGGGCTGGTGCTGATTGCTCTCGGCACCGTTCTGGCCGCGGCATCCACTAACCTGACGCTGTTCACGGTGGGCCGCATCGTGGCCGCGCTCGGCGGGGCGGCCCTGGTACCGGCGGCGACGGCTGCGGCCGCAACGCTCGCCCCTGCGGTGAAGCGTGGGCAGGCCATTGCGTTCGTCTCGCTGGGGTTCACCGCGGCGACGGCTCTCGGCTCGCCGCTCGGCACTGCGCTCGGCGCGGTCGGTGGCTGGCAGTTGCCGCTCTACATCGTCGCCGCACTTGCCGCCGTGCTTGCCGTACTGGTGGCACTGTTCGTGCGCGATATTCCGCTCGGCAAGACGGTGACACTGACAGAGCGGTTCGCTCCGCTACGCGATCACCGCGTGGTGCTGGTGCTGGCCGCGACGCTGTTCATGACAGCCGGGTTCAACGTGGTGTACATCTTCAGCTCTGAGATCACGGCGGGAGCCACCGGAGGCAACGGGAGCCTGCTCGCCCTGCTGCTGCTGATCTACGGCCTCGCAGGCACAGTGGGCAACGTGGGCGCCGGCTACCTCACCGACAGGCTCGGCAGCCGTCGTACGGCCACCGTGTTTCTCGTGGTGCACATCGCTGCGCTCGTCGCGCTGCCCATCATCGATCTCAACTACCTCGCCACAGCCATCGTCTTCGCGGTGTGGGGCCTGGCGGCGTTCTCTTCGGTGCCGCCCGTGCAGCATCGGCTCATCTCGATCGACCCTGCCACCTCGGGGCTCGCGCTGTCGTGGTACACCACGGCCATGTACGTGGGCATCGCGCTCGCACCGCCGCTCGGCGCAGCTGCGCTCGCGGTCGGCGGAGCGCAACTTGTTCCCGAGGTGGGCGCGGCAGCGGTGGCCATTGCCCTGATCATGTTTCAGCTCGGCTACGTGTCTCGACGTCGCCGTGCGGCGTCTGCCGCGCTCGTCGTGAGCTGAGCCGGATCGAACGTTCACCGTGCCGGCGGCTCTGGGCTGACCGCCGGCCGACTCGAGTCGCCAGTGGGCGCCGGCCCTGGTTCGTGCATTCGCGCCGGCGTCGGCGCTGACGCGGGCTCGCGATAGTCGCCCGTCAGCCAGCGCGCGAAGCCCGCGTCGGGATCGCTGCCGATGACGAGTGTTCGAACGAGCAGCGTCAACGGAATAGCCAGCAGTGCCCCAAGCGGCCCGATCACCGCAACCCAGAAGATCACGCTCGCAAAAGTGAGAGTGAGCGAGAGATTCACGGCGTCGCTGACGAATTTCGGCTGCACGAGTTCTTGAAGCGTCACGTTGATGACGCAGTAGGCGACAACGACCACCAGCGCAATGACCCAGCCGCCCGAGATGAGCGCGAACACCGCCGCCGGAATCAACCCGAGCACAAACCCGATGTTCGGAATGAAGTTCGTGACGAACGCCAGCACCGCCCAGATGAACGCGCCCGGCACCCCGAGCGCCCACAGCAGCAGACCGTCGAGCACAGCCACCACGAGACCGAAGTTCGCGTTCACCACGTAATACCGTTGAACTCCCGCGGTGTATTCGCGAAACGAAGCAATCGTCTGGGACTTGGCGCGGGCGAATCGGGCGGGCACCTGACCGAGCCTCGCCGCATCCGCCCCCATGAAAATGATGTACGCCAGAATGAAGAAGAACGCGGTTGCGGTCGACGCCAGATAGCCGGCCACTGACTTCACTGCCGTGATGAGGGTGGCGGGGTCGAGCGCGCTGCCCGCCGAACTCAGGCTCGACACATCGATGCCGAAGCCGTGAAGTGCGGTGGTCGCCTGGCTGACGATGGTGCTGACTTGCCCTGAGCTCTGTGTCAGCAGGCTGATGAATTGGGTCGCAGCAATGGCGATGAGTACGGCCATCACCGCGAGAATCAGATACGCCGCCACTATCACCGCGGTCGTCGCGAGCCACCGGGGTACGCCACGCTTCTCCAACGGGTGGCGAAGTGGATGCACGATGATCACGATCACGGCCGCCAACACGAAGGGGCCGACGACCGAGCGCCCGAGGTAGAACCCCACGATCACGATCACCGCGGCGGCCAGCGTCAACAGCACCCGTGTGGCAGGTGCGAGCCCGGCCCCGCCTCGAGTGCCGCCGGATTCGGCTCCGGCGCCAGCGCCTCGGCCGTCGCTCGCTGGGCCTTCAGCAGGTGTCGGTGTCGTCATGACTTCAGCATGTCAGGTCGCGCTCGCGCCGGCCACGCCGCGGTCAAGCCGAGAGGCGTGCCTGCTCGGGTGTCACGCGCAATTGCTCGGTTTCGAGAAAGCGGCCAGCCGCGGCGTTCGCATGGGAGACGGCCGCCAAGAGATCGCGTGCGGTGAGCGATGCGGGTGCGGCGGATGCCCGCGGAGCGGATTCGCGAGAGGTCGACGCGCGGGTGGCGGATGCCCGGGCCGTCGATGCGCGCGTGGCTGATGGGCGAGTGGCCGACGCGAACGAGGCGAGCGCCAAATGGGCGCTGAACACATCGCCCGCGCCGATGGTCACCACCGAGTCGGCCGTTTCGACGGGGGTCGCCGCCACCGGGTGGGCCACTCCGCCCACGAAGAGAGTTGCCCCGCGCTCGTTCTGCGTCACAACGATTCGGGTTTGGGCGAACTCGGCAGACCATTCGGATGCTCGGGCCAGAGCATCCACGCAGTCTTCGTCTGAGAACACAACGAGGTCGAAGAACGGCAGCACGTGCGCGTAGTCGGCGAACTCGACCTGGCTGATGCGGTGATCGGCGCCCACGCGTCGAAAGTAGCCCTGTGGAACGAGCACCCGCAACGCTCCGGCAGATGTAGCCGCAAAGATCTGCTCGATGTAGTCGCCCGAAAATGTGTCGAGCAGGGGCGCCACGATCACGATGTCAGAGTCGGCGAGCTGGTCTGTCGTCGCCTCGGTGAGCGGTACGGCATCCGCCCCTTCAGTATGACGGCACTCCTGCAGGCGGTGACCGTCGACGAAGAGGTTGCGGTAGAGCAACGTCGGCGCGGCCGCGGGCGTGCCGAGCAGCGGTGTTTCGGGCGCGATCTCGACAAAGTCGTCCCCGTAGGGCGCGACAACAGCAGCCACGACGTAGGAGAGCTGTTCGAATTCGCTGACCATGTACACAGCAGGCGAACCGGGCACGCGGGTGACGGAGCTGTCGTCGCCGATGTTCTCGTCGATGCACACGTGGCCGACGATGGTAACTCGAACGGCCTGCTTGTGCCCGATTTTCGCAGGGGCGGGCGCGGGGCGCGCACTCGCGAAGGCTCTTCTCGTCACAATCAATCGTAACCAGCGAGGCTGTGCGTCTATGCCCGTGAACCTGTGTTTGCACTGTGTCTGTGCGCGTCGCGTGGCTGGGGCCGCCGCTTAGCGCTGCGCGTCGTGTGGCTAGGCCCGTGATGTGGCGGTGCCAGCCCGGTTCAGAGGCCGCCTGGTACTGCCTCGACCCGAACCGCATCTACATCGTCAGCCCCGTGTAATGCGACTCCGGCCGAAGCCGCAACGGCGGTTCGCTGTACTCGGCCACCACGTGTGCCAACCAGCCCGCCGTGCGAGCGATCGCGAAGATGATGTGCCCCGCATCGGGCACCAGATCGGCGGCGGCCACGAACGTCGCGAGAGCCAAATCGAGGTTCGCCGGTCGCGCCACGCGCGCATTGACGATGGCAACGAGTCGCTCGGTCGTTCGAACGGCGTCGGAGTAGCGAGGTTCGCCGTGCATCCGGAGCATGAGGCAGACGAACCGCGGGTCACGGCTGCGGTAGACACTGTGGCCGAATCCCGGAATGCCGCGACCCGCCGACACGTGCCGGGCGACGGCGCGTTCGATGCCACCGGGCCCCATCGCTTCGCGCAGCATCTCGGCCGCGGTGACGCTCATCGAGCCGTGCAGGCTGCTGTCGAACGCTCCGAGGGCGGCCGACACGGCGGCGTACGGATGCGCCCGCGCCGACGCCGCAACACGCGCCGCGAGCGTGGCCACTGCCAGGTCGTGGTCGATGCACAGAATGAGCGCTGCGTCGAGCATCGCGAGGTCGCCCCCCATCGCGGGCCGTGCGCTCAGCTTGGGCCACAGCCGTTCGGCGAGCGAGGCGTGCGGATGCCCGGCGGCACCTGTGACCGGGGGCGCGCCCCCGGCGGGCGGCAGAGCATCTACCATCGCGCCGATCAGGCGACGGCCGGCCGAGAACACCACCTCGGGGTCGAGATCGTCGCGCAGCGGGTCGAGTGATCCGGCCAGCGTCACCGTCAGCGCCAGTCGGTCGATCATCCGCTGCGGCGAACCGAGCAGATCGCCGGCCGCACGCGCACGCCGCACGACATCATCGGGGGCGGTGAACGCAGCGGTCTGGGTGGAGGCCAAGAAGAACTCCATCACGCGCTCGGCTGGCCCATGCGCGACGAGGTCGGTGGCGCGCCTGCCGCGGTAGAAGAGCTCGTCGTTTTCGATCAACGTCAGCTCTGAGTCGAGCACCATCAACGGCCGCCCCGAGCGTGCGCTCGCCGCTCGCGCGAGTCGTTGGTGCGGCGCCTCGCGCTCACCGGCGGGCTGAGCGGGCCGAGTGGGCTGAGCGCGCTGAGCAGGCCGACGCATCGACTCCGCCAGCTCTTCGACGTCGAGTGCATCGAAAGTCGAACCGCCCGTCTCCGAACGGATGCTCGCAATCAGCCCGCGCGAAACGTAGGCGTACAGCGTCGCCGGCTTCACACCGAGCCGCCCAGCCGCCTGCGCCGTTGTCAGGCGCGGAAGGTCGCTCATCGGCGCATCCTCTCCCCGCGTGTCGGGCGTGTCGGGCATCGTCGCCTGCCCGCGAACCACCACCGCCATATTGATTCGATCAACAATGATTTCGCACTCATCAACTCTCGTGGTGATCTGAACCTACTCGCAGCAGAGGAGAAATGATGCAACCCACCGACCGAATGAACGACACGCCCATCGACGTACCACGAGGACTCACCAACGTGATCGTCGCCGAAACCCAGCTCAGCGACGTTCGCGGGCTCGAAGGCTTCTACAACTACCGCCAATACTCGGCCGTCGATCTCGCTCGTACCCGCTCCCTCGAAGACGTCTGGCAGCTCCTGCTCGACGGAGCACTGCCGACCCCGCTCGAACGGGCTGCCTTCGCCAACGAGATCGCGTCGTACGCGGCTCTCGATCCCGCGCTCGACCCGGTGCTGGCGATCGCGGCGGCAGCCAGCCCCAAGGCCGACCCGCTCGCCGGCCTGCGGCTCGTACTCACCGCCGAAGGAGCCAGAGTCGGTTCGCTCGCACTCTACGATCAGGCTCCGGATGCCCGCCGGGCCGCCCTCGTAGCGCTCGCTTCGAAGGTGCCCACCGTCGTCGCAGCACTCGCCCGGTTGAGTGCCGGTGAGCATCCCGTCGCTCCCGCACCGCACCTCGGATTCGTGGCGAACTACCTCTACATGCTGCACGGCGTCGAGGCGCCACCCGAGCATGTGGCAGCGCTTTCGGCGTACCTGGTCGCGGCTATCGATCACGGCTTCAACGCCTCGACGTTCACCGCCAGGGTCATCGCGTCGACGGGCGCTGACGCGGCATCGTGTCTCGTCGGCGCGCTCGGTTCGCTCTCGGGCCCGCTGCACGGCGGGGCACCGAGTCGGGCGCTCGATACCCTCGACGCCATCGGAACGCCCGAGAACATTGACGCGTACATCACGGCGCAAGTGCTCGCCGGTTCGCGCATTATGGGTTTCGGGCATCCGGTGTACCGCACCGAAGACCCACGCTCGGCGCTGCTGAAGCAGGTCGCGCTCGGCTTCGGCGGGCCGCGGGTCGGGTTCGCAGTGCAGGTCGAAGAGCGCATTCCGGTGCTGCTGGAGCAACTCAAGCCGGGGCGCGAGCTGCACACGAACCTGGAATGGTATGCCGCAATCGTCATGGAACTCTGCGGAATCGGGCGGCACCTTTTCACGCCGACGTTCGCGGTGGCGAGGGTGCTCGGGTACACGGCCAACATCATGGAGCAGGCGGCTGACGGCAAGATCATCCGTCCCTCCGCGAGGTACGTGGGCCCGCCGGCGCCGCAGCCGGTGCCGGCAGTGATGCGATGACGGGTGTGGTGCTTGCGTGATCTTCGCGCAAGCTCTTGCTCAGTGTCGGTGGATGCCTGTAAACCCGATGTATGACCGAATCTCATGAATCGAACCAGCCGCTCGAGCTCGTACCGTTGCCCGGCAGTGAGCGTCAGCCGGCCCCTGGGGTGCGCCCGGCCGCGCATCCACTCGCTCGAGAGACCGCCGTGGAAGCGACTCTCGTCTTGCGCCGGGCCGGGGCTGCCGACCCGGCCGCGTTGGCGGGCGGCGACGCCGCGCCTCTGCCGCCGGCCGAGTTCGCAGCGCGATTCGGCGCTAGCGCGGCCGACGTCGAGCTGGTGACGAGCACGTTGGCGGGGCTCGGGCTCACCATCATCGAGACCGACCCGGCTTCACGCCGGGTGAGGGTGTCAGGGCCCGTCAGCACCATCGACCGTGTCTTTGGCACGGCGCTCGAGGCGGCGAGCAGTGAAGGCGCTGACGGTTCGCGTGTGACGCACCGTCATCGAGCTGGCAGTCTCAGCATTCCGGCCGTGCTCGCCGGCGTGGTCACGGCCGTGCTCGGTCTTGACGACCGGCCGCAGGCGCGCGCGCAGTTTCGCGTCGCCGAAGCGCACGCCACCTCGGTGAGTTACACGCCGGTGCAACTCGGCGAGATCTACGACTTTCCGGCCGGCACTGACGGCGCGGGCCAGACCGTGGCCATCATCGAGCTGGGTGGCGGGTTCGCGGAGAGTGATCTCGATGCATACTTCGGCGGGTTATCCATTCAGACGCCCGACGTTCGCGCCGTCGGGGTCGACGGGGCCGTGAACGAACCGGGCAAAGACGCGCAGGGAGCAGACGGTGAAGTGCTGCTCGACATCGAGGTCGTCGGGGGGCTCTCGCCACGGGCATCCATACTCGTCTATTTCGCACCGAACACAGACGCTGGGTTTCTGGATGCCGTGGCCACCGCCGCGCATGCCACACCCACCCCCGCCGCCATCAGCATCAGCTGGGGTCAGAGCGAAGACGAATGGACAGCCCAGGCCCGCACCGCGCTCGATGACGCGCTGCTCGATGCGGCGGCTCTCGGCATCACGGTGACTGCAGCCGCGGGAGACAACGGGAGTTCAGACAGTGCTGCGGGCGGGGCCAACCACGCCGATTTTCCGGCGTCGAGCCCGCACGCGCTGGCCTGCGGGGGCACTCGGCTCGAAGCTTCAGGTACGAAGGTGACCAGCGAGACGGTGTGGAACAACGGCGTAGGCAACGGTGCGACCGGCGGGGGAGTGAGCGATGTGTTCGCGCTACCGGCTTGGCAGAGGAGCGCAGGGGTTCCGGCCTCGCCGACGCGAGGAGGCGGTCGAGGAGTGCCCGATGTGGCGGCGAACGCCGACCCGCAGACCGGCTACGAGGTGCTCGTCGACGGCAAGCGCGCGGTGTACGGCGGTACGAGTGCGGTCGCTCCGCTGTGGGCCGCGCTCGTGGCTCGGTTGGTGCAGTCGCTCGGCTCGCCCCTCGGGTTGTTGCAGCCGAAGCTCTACGAGCTGTCGTCGGGCCTTCGAGATGTCACCGTCGGCAACAACGGAGCATTCGCCGCGGGCCCGGGGTGGGATGCGTGTACCGGTCTCGGCGTGCCGAGCGGTACCGCGTTGCTCGCGGCGCTGAAGGCTTCGCACCCGGCGGCGTCTTCACTCTCGGCGGAGGCTTCGCTACCGTCGGAGGCTTCGCGCCCGTCGGCCACTTCGCGCGCTTCGGGCAATTCGCTGGCGTCGCCCGGCCGGCCAGTCGTCCAGTCGGCTGACCTCGCCGATGAGCTGCGTAGCATCCGCGCCATCGGTGAAGACCGCTGACTCAGGAGCTTCGTTAGAGGCCGCGCGCGACCGCAGAAGCCGCCGCGAGCCAGGCGCGTCTCGTGGTGGGCTGCAAGCCGTCGTACTGAATGCGGCCCGCCTTCAGCGCAGGGTCGAAAGGAACAATCACGACGTCACGCACGTACGGGCGAAAGTCGTCTGCCATGCGCTGCGAGATGCTCGACTCCTTCGGCTGCCACTCCGACACCACGACAACCGCGTTGCGCGCGAGTTCGGCGGCCTTCTCGCTGCGACTCTGCACGGCCTGCAGCGTCAGCAACGCGGCCTGGGCGCGGTCTTCCATCGTGGTTGTCGGTACGACGAGCTGATCGGTGTGGTCGATCATTCGCAACCAGTTCTCGGCGCGGTCACTGTTGCCGGAGTCCATGAAGATGAGCCGGTAGTACTTCGCCGCGATGCTGTGCACCACGTCGACCTCGTCGGCCGTCATTTCGTGAATGCCCGTCGCATCTTCGTCAGATCGCAGCACATCGAACTTGTCGGCCTGCTGATGGTGCACGAAACCCGACATCTGGCCGAATTCGGCTCGCGTATCGAGTAACTCGTCAGCGCTTGCCAGCACGTCGAGCACGGTCGATTCGTGGGCGCCCTGCTCGGTGCGCCAGCCCAGCGTGCCCATGGTCTCGTTGTTGTCCCAGGCCAGAACGCCGCCACCCCCGTAACGTCCGAAAACCGCAGCGAGGTTGACGACTGTGGGCGTCTTGTTCGCTCCGCCCTTTCGGTTGATCACGCTGATGGTGCGGTGCGCGTCGAAATGCCGTGAAACCTCGGCGATATCGGCTCGTTCGCTGCGCTCATCGGGGCCCGGTGCGAGATGCAACCCGAAGTGGTTCATGAACCCGGCGAAACCTCGACGAGCGGGCTCGGCCACAGTCGGAAGCGCCAAAAAGGAGGGGGCGTCGAGCAAATCACGACGTTCTTGCTCTGACATGTGTTCTTTCGGTGCGGTCGGTGCGTTAGACGATGGTTCAGTGGATGCCCGTACCGGCGTAGCTGGTGCGTTCGCTTCGGGGGTGGCCGGGGCTGGTTCGGGTGTGGCGCCCTCAGGTTCGGGCTGCGGTTCGGGTTCGGGCTCGATGAGGGTGGAGTTCTGTTGAGTCGAGATTTCAGCCTCAGGCGCAGCCGCGAAGTCTGAAGCGGGTCGGCCGGCGGATACCGGCGAGGGAAGCGCGGCGCTGTCACCGTCGTCGTAGTCGTAGTCATCGGCGTCATCGTCGAACTCTTCGTCGTGCGCGCCGCTGCCTTCGATCGGATCTTCGGCCACATCATCGGCGTCGACTTCTTGGCCCGCGGCGGTGGTGGGAGTATCCACACGGCCCGCGGCAACGTCGGCGGGAGCATCCACTGCGTCGGCGGCAACGTCGGCAGGAGCATCCGCTTCGCTCACAGATGCGTCGGCCGGGGCATCCTCTTCGGCCGGCGGCCACGGCTGTGGCAGGTCTTCGAACGGAACGAAGCTCTCTTCTTCGATCGACCCGTCGGGAGCGGCGAGCAGAATGCTGAGGCCCGTTCGCGCCCGCACGGTCACCCGCACCGTCTGCCCGACCTTCGACGCCTCGTTCTGAATGAGGCCGATGAGTGCTTGCAGAGCCTCGCCCTCGGAGGTGCCGTGTAACGGCTGAGCTACCCCGTCGACACGCAGTAGACCCGTGTGATCGGCCCGCAGAAGAGCGGTGATGACGGGTTGATCAAGCGCCTGGCTTCTATCAATTGCCACTCGTTGCCCCCACCTCTCTTGTGCGGCCGAACCTCAAACTGGGAGATTCCTTATCAATGAGCGTAACGGATGCACTGTGCTCGCCGCCCGCCGGCTCCTCGACGGCCCCGTTTCGGTCGCACAGGGCTGTGGATGCTGCGCCCCGCACTCGCCCGATCACGGTGTGCTCTCAGCCGCCGCACGCTGCCTGAACGCCACCATGTTCATGCGATTTCCGCACCGAACACTGCAGAACCGCTTCGACCCGTTGTGCGACAGATCGATGAGAATTCCGGCGCAGTCATCGGCCGCGCATGCCCGCAGTCGCCCCATTTCGTCGCTTCGAAGCACATCGACCAGAGCCAGCGCGACCTCGACTCGAATTCGTTCGGCGAGCGGCGCAGAGGGCTCGGTGGCATGCAAGTGCCAATCGAAATCGTCGTGCCGCACGAGCTGTGGCAGGGCGCGCGCACGTTCGAGCATCGCATTGACCTCAACCACGGCGTCGTCGCGACCCCGGAGCCAGAGCGTTCGCAATCGCTCACGGGTGTCGCGCACGTCGGCCAATTCGGCCTCGTCGCGGTCGAATCGCCCCGAGTAGCGGTGGGCGTCGAGAAGCACGGTGAGTTCGCCCGGAGTCGAGATCTCGTCGGCGCCACTTTTCGTCGCACCAGCCACCGTGTTGGCTAACGCGACTGTGAATTCGAGCGTGGCCTCGGTGTCAGGGGCAAAATGCAAATTGACTCCTTACTCGTGAGAAGACTAGCGTCAGAATCAGCGGCCGTGCAAGGGGAGTTCTCTCGGGTGTGGTTCGCCGAACATCCACTCGCCGCACACCCACCGATCACCAACCGATCACCAACCGATCACCTTCGGAACCGACATGAAACGCTCTTCGACAACCGCCGGCTTGGCCATCGCCGTGCTCGCCGCCGCCACCTTCGGCACCTCGGGCGCACTCATCAAGCCGCTGCTCGAGTCGGGTTGGAGCCCGGGCGCAGCCGTTACCGTTCGAGTGCTCATCGGGGGAGTGGTTTTGCTTCCATTCGCCATCGTTTCGCTGCGCGGCCGGTGGTCTGCCCTCTGGCGCTCACGGTGGCGCGTGCTCGCGATGGCCAGCGTGGGCGTGGCGGGAACGCAGCTCGTGTACTTCGCTGCAATTTCTCGCATTCCGGTATCGACCGGCATTCTGATCGAGTACATGGCTCCGCTGTTGTTGGTGGCGTTCGTCTGGGCACGCACGCGCCGGATGCCGAAGGTCGTTGTGCTGGTCGGCTCAGTCGTCGCACTGGTGGGTCTTGTTCTCGTGGTGTCGCCCGGGGGTGGGGGCAGTTTCGACGCTCTCGGTTTCGCGTTCGCGCTCGCTGCGATGGTCGGATGCGCCATTTACTACGTGATCGCCGCCCGGCCGAGCGACGGGCTGCCGACCGTGGCGCTCGCCGGGTTCGGGTTGCTGATCGGCGGGCTGATGCTGGTGATCGTGGGCGCCGTGGGTCTGGTGCAGTTCACGTTCACGTTCGGTACCGTGTCGATGTTCGGTTCTGCGGTGGTGTGGTGGGTTCCGTTGGTGCTCGTGGGGGTCGTGGGTACTGCGGTGGCGTACGCGGCGAGTATCACGGCCAGCGAGATGCTCGGGTCTCGGCTCGCGTCGTTCGCGGGGCTGCTCGAAGTGGTCGCGGCGACGTTCTACGCGTGGTTGCTGCTCGGCGAGAAGCTCAGTGTGCTGCAGTTGGTGGGTGGGGCGCTGATTCTGGTGGGCATCGGGTTCGTGCGGTCGGAGCGGGTGGAGCCTGAGCAGCAGATAGTGGGTGCTGCCGCGGGGGCTGGTTCTGGGGCTGATTCGGGGTCGGGCTCTGGTGTCTCGTCGTCTTCGTCTTCGCCGCGCTCTTCTTCTTCTTCTTCTTCCTCCTCCTCCACAATTTGACGGAGTTTTTGTTCTCCACAGATTGGCTCACTAGCCACATTTCATGAGCTTTAGTCAGTCTTTCGTGAGAAAATAGAGGCATGACTTCTTCTGCACCCCACGAGACAATCGAACGGCTCTTCGCCGACCTCGATTCGCTCGTCGTGCGTGCGGCAGAGCTTCGCGGGCGAATCGATCCGGCAGCGGCGAGTGATGACGATTTGCTTCGGCTGACCTCCGATGTTGCACGTGTTGGGCGGGTCATCGACTCGGTTCAGATTGCGCTCGTTGCCGAACTCGCCGATCGTTCTCGGCCCGAGATCGGCCCCGACCGTCTCAGCGCGAAGAGGGGCTGCCGAAACGCGGTGGAGTTGCTGCAACGCCTCACTCAGGTCTCGTCGGCGACCGCAGCTCGATGGGTGCGACTCGGTGCGGCTCTGCGGGACGAATGTTCTGTGTCGGGGCAGGTGCTGCCTCCACGGTTTCCGTCGCTCGCTGCTGCCTTCGAAACAGGCGAAGTCAGTGTAGATGCAGCTTCGGCGATCATCTCCGGGCTTTCGGTGTCAACGCTTCGAGCCGACTCGCAGGCTGTCGAAGCGGCCGAGCACGAACTCGTCGAGGCCGCTCTCGGGGTCAGCCCGGAGTGCCCGGTTCCGGCCTCCGCCGACGACCTCAAACTTCAGGCGTCGGTGTGGCGTTCACTCATCGACCCAGACGGCGTGGAGCCAGACGAAGAGCGAGCGATGCGTCATCGTTTTCTCACGCTCGGCAAGGCTCGTTCGTCGGGGGTTCCTCTCTCGGGCATGCTGATGCCTGAGGCGGCGGCGCGCCTGAAGCGCCTCTTCGACGCGCACCTCTCGCCGGTCTCCCGCGTGGTCGCCTTCCCGGGTGAAGCTGGTGCACGCGACGGCGAATCGGCTCCGCACGAACCAGCTCTGCCCGATTCGGCTCTGGCCGAACCGGTGATTGATTCGCGTTCCCGCGGAATGCAGCAGCACGACGTCTTATTGTCGATTCTCGACCACGCGGCCCGTTCCTCCGATGCGCCGACCATCGGCGGAGCTTCGCCTACCGTGCTGGTGAGCATCTCCGAGCGCGACTTGGGCGAGGTGCACGATTCGGCTGACTCGGCTGACTCGGCCGATTCGGCTGACTCGGCCGGACGCGCCCACGCCACTGACGCCACTGACGCCACTGACGATGCGTACTTCAGCGGCGACGCGAACTCCACTGATGATGCGCATGTCAGCGGCGACGCGCACTCGACTGATGACGCGCATGTCAGCGGCGACGCGCACGCCACCGATGACGCGCACTCCAGCGACGGTGCGCATTCCGCAGTCGGCGGGCGTTGCGGGGATCGGGGTGCCGTGGGCACATCGGCTGGTGTCGGTTGGATCGACGGGCTCGAGGTACCGGTCTCGCTCCGCACGGTGCGTCAGATGGCGTGCACCGGCGGAACGCAGAGTATCGTTCTCGCCGAGAACGGGCGCGTGATTCGTCTCGGCACCGAGCAGCGCTGCTTCGACGGCTGGCAGCGTCGGGCGATCACCCTCCGCGACGGCGGGTGCATCATTCCGGGCTGCCGCATTCCTGCCTCGTGGTGCGAAATTCACCACGTCACCGAACATTCCCAGGGCGGTCCGACCCACACTGACAACGGTGTGCTCCTCTGCTGGTTCCATCACCGCACCATCGAACACTCCGGTTGGCAGATTCGAATGTACGGCGGTGTGCCCCAGATAAAAGCGCCCCCGTGGATTCACACCCTCCACAGATCGTGGACGCCCGTCTCCTCGTCGCGAACACGACTCACTGACGCACGCCGGCGAGTCTGAGGCAAGTCGCTGGGTGGCGCCGCGCCCCTCCGCGCCCCGCCGCGAAATGCCTCATGTGCGCGATGCGGATCTACGTCAGAGCGGCAGCTCGAGTCTGAAGCAGGCGCCACCCTCGGGTGCCTCATGTACGGTGAGACGGCCGCTGAGCCGCGCGGCCAACCGCGAGGCGATCGACAGCCCCAGGCCACTTCCGACCGGCCTCGAATCGCTGTATTTGTCGTGGAGAACCCCGCGCTCGAAGGCAACAGATCGGTCACCCAACGACAGTCCAGGCCCGCTGTCTCGCACTTCCACCAAGACAAGCTCTGACTGCCGGCCGGGCGTCGCAGCGTTTCCCCGAGTCGCCTCCTCCCCGGGCTCGCGAGCCGCCCTCCTCAGAGCCAACACGACAATGCCCTCCGCTCCGGCCACCCCATCCGAGTCACCTCCTCCGTCTGCAGGCGCAGCACTCGTTGCCCGCACCGCGTTGTCGAGCAACCCGTCGATGATCTGACGCACTCGCTGCGGGTCGGTGGTTGTGATGACGGGCTCCGCTACCGCAGAGAGCTGCAGGCGAAGGCCCGCCTGCGCGCACCGAGCCTGCCACGCCAGCTCTACCGTTTGAACGAGTTCGGTGAGGTCGGTGGGGCGGGCATCCACTCTGAAATCGTCGGCTTCGAGGCGCGCGAGTTCGAGCAGATCGGTCACGAAACGGTTCAATCGTTCGGTTTCGGCGACCAAGGTGCTTCCGACTCGCGCAATGTCGTCAGGTGCGACGACGCCATCAGCCAACGCTTCGCCGTAGCCGCGCAGGGCCGTCAACGGGCTGCGGATGTCGTGCGAGATCGAGAGCAGAAACTCGCGCTGCCGAGATTCGCTCGTTCGTAGTGCCGCGTCGAGGCTTTCGAGCGCCGCGGTGACATCGTCGACTTCAGTAACGGCAGATCGCGGCAGATGCGAAATCGCGCGCGCGGCCCACCCGGCACCCGGCGACGCTTCCGCCGCCCCGCCCGTCCCGCCCGCCCCGGCCGCCCCGCCCCGCCACACCGGCCACACCGGCCCTACCGACTCGACGGGCCCCACCCACTCGACGGGCCCTACAAACCCGCCCGGCCCTACCGACTCGCCCCGCCCCACCGACTCGCCTAACCCCACCGACCCCGGCCCCACCGAATCTCGGCCACCCGGCGCGTCCCGATGCGCAAGCCGCCGAGCCTTCGCGGCAGCCGCGACAAGAGGCCGCGAAAGCCATCGGGCGAGAGCTGTTCCGATCAGAATGGCCAGCACGAGCCCCACGACAAGGGCGATGCCGAGCCGCACAAGAACCTGGCCAGTTCCGGCATAGACCGTGTCGAGCGGGCGAGCGAGCACAACTGCTCCGCCCGCCTTGGTGGGCCGTGCTTCGACGAGCACCCGCTCGCCAGAAACCGTCACCGTGTCGGAGACCGGTTGCCCGGCGAGTGCTCGACGCGCGAACGCGTCGCTGATGTACTTCGCTCCGTCGCCCGTGGTCGCTCCGTCTGCGGTGACCACGACGACTTCGGTTCCGCTGGGCCCGATCAGCCGCTGTTGCCGTTGTACGAGTGCGAGCGATGCGGCGGGCGTGGCCGCGAAACTCTCTGCCGATTGGGCGAGCTCGGCCCGCGCTTGGTCGACAGCCGACGCCCGTATCAGCGGAAACGCCACGGCCGCCGTCACCAGCACCGCCAGCGCGGCAACGGCAGTCGTCACAATCGTGATTCGCCCCGAAAGTGAGGCCAGCCACCGCTTCACGTCCGCCCCGCCGCCGAATACCCGACCCCGCGCGACGTACGAATCGGGCTCGCCTCGCCGAGTTTCGCCCGCAGCTGCGCCACATGCACATCGACCGTGCGCGCCCCGCTGTAATTCGCCTGCCCCCACACGGCAGACAGCAGCTGCTCACGACTGAAAACCCGCCCAGGCGCCCGGCAGAGGTAAGCGAGCAGGTCGAATTCGGTCGCGGTGAGGTCGATGCGCGTTCCGGATGCCCGAACGCTCCGTTCATCCGCATCGATCTCAAGGGCGCCGAGCACAAGCTTCTGACCAACGAGAACCCCGGCTGTGCGACGGAGTATTCCGCGCAGCCGCGCCACGAGTTCGCGCGGCGAGAACGGCTTGGTGAGGTAGTCGTCTGCCCCGAGCTCGAGCCCGAGAATTCGGTCGACCTCGTCATCGCGGGCCGTCACGAAAATGATGGGCGTCCAGTTGCCCGCTTCGCGCAACCTCCGGCAGATCGTGATGCCGTCAAGGCCCGGCAGCCCCACGTCGAGCACGATGGCCACGGGGTTCAGTCGCCTGATCTCGGCCAGTGCTCGCTCCCCGTCGCTCTCGGAGTGCACCCCGAAACCGGCCTGCGACAGGTAGAGCCGTTCGAGGTCGGCTATGGCGGGGTCGTCTTCGACGATCACCACCAGGCCTTTCTCGGTTGACTGCATGCTGCAATCTAACCGCCGTTGCCCTTTGCATGGGCTGTGCGCGGCTTCGTGGGGGTGCGGATGCCCGCAATCTTTACACTCCTCGAACACGCGCCGAACCTGCTGCTGTTCTGGCGGGCGCAGGGTTGTCTCTATCGAACCCATGTCGTGGTTCGCCTTACCTCGCCCGAAAAGGATCAACCGTGACCAACCACCCCGCAGAACCCACCCCCTCAAACGTTCCCGCATCACCATTCGCACCTCCCGCACCTCCCGCACCACTCACGCAGGCCGCACCTGCCGCGCGAAAGCATCGCCGCGGCTTCATTGCGGCAGGCAGCGCCGTGGGCGTCGCGGCCCTGATCGCGGTGGGCGCCGTCGGTGCGAGTGCCGCCTTCGCCGGCGGCCCGACGCCGACGCCAACTCCGAGCGCCAGCGCCAATGCCAGTGGCTCGGCGCATTCTCACGCCGGGCTGCGTTCAGGCCCTCTGCGCCGCGAAATCGAGAACGACATTCGCACCGGCAGCGACGCGCCAACACGAGCGCAGAAGATTGCCACCACGCTCGTGAATTCGCCCAAGCTGTTCGCAAAGTTTCCGGCGAACCTGCAAACCGACCTCACCAGCCTCAAGAATGCCACCGGCGCCGCCATAGCAACGGATGCCGCCACCCTCAAGAACACGGCACTCAGCGGCGGGTACGGCGCCGAGGTGCAGAAGGTCGCAGAACGCATTCAGACCCGAGTGCAGTCTGGTGCTGGCACCCACACGGCGACGCCCACGCCGGCTTCATAGAGCACCCGAAATTCGTAGAGCACCTGAAGTAGTAGAGCACCTGAAGTAGTAGAGCGCGCGAAGGAGATCAGCGGAATGGAGAAAGTCGTGTTCAGCAGAAAGTTCGTGCTGGTGGGCGCCATCGTCGCCGTGGCACTTGTGGCGGTGGGGAGTGGCGCGGGGGTTGCGTTGGCAGTGGGAGTGCTCGGGCATCCTGCCGCCAGCGCGGCCGCACCGAGCGCCACAAGCGGCCCAGGCGCAAGCAGCGTCAACACGGCAGGCTTTCCCACCGGCAAGACCGGCATCTTCACCGATACCTGCGGAACGTCGCTGCGAGCGCCGAACGACCCGATCATGATGCCAGGTATGACGGGAATGTCGATGCAGCACGACTTCTTCGGAAACTCGTCACCGACCGCGAGTTCGGTACCGGCCCAGCTCGTGGGCGGGAGCACGACATGCTCGACTTCTGCCGATTCTTCGGCGTACTGGACTCCTGTCGTTTACCAGAACGGGGTGGCGTTGACGCCGTCGAAGGCACTGATCTACTGGCGAGCCCCGGCTGCCACAGCGAAATCGGTGCAGACTATTCCGGTCGGGCTCACGATGATCGCGGGCAACGAGAATGCCACGGTACCGCAAGACGATTCGATCGTGAACTGGACCTGCTCGACTCCGTCTGACGCGACCGCGAAGACCACGGTCGAGAAGCCCTCTGACGCGCCTCATGATTGCCCGGCGGGCCAGAGCATACGGCTGGTCATCTCGTTTCCGAATTGCTGGGATGGCACGACTCTCGACGGCCACACTCAGCAGAACGTCGTGTATGCCGGTGCGAAAATGCAGTCGGCCAGCGCAACATGCCCCAGTTCGCATCCCGTTCAGATTCCGCAGGTCGTGGTGCACGTCAATTACCCCACCTCGAGCGCGACGGGGCTCACGCTTTCGACGGGCCCGACCAGCCAGGGCCCGATGGTTACCGGCCATGCCGACTTCATGAGCGGGTGGAACCAGAAGGTACTCACCGCCGACGTGGCAGCCTGTGTCGACGCCGCGACTCAATGCGGCCCCGTTTCGGGCGCCGCAGCCACACCTCGAGGGGGAGTGGTTCGCTCGAACTGAGTGACGCGTGGGCAGAGCCTAGGCTGTAAGCATGGCGCAATCTGGAGCAGACAGAGCAGACAGAGCAGACAGAGCAGACAGAGCAGACGGAGCACACGGGGAACACGGAGCAGACGGAACAGACGGAGCAGCAGCGTTCGAGGGAGTCGCCATCATCACGGGCGCGAACTCGGGGCTCGGCTTCGAAACGGCCCGGCGGCTGGCGGCGATGTCGACGAGCAACACGGTCGTTCTCGCCTGCCGTGACCTGGCGAAAGCGACCGTTGCGCAACGAGCCATTACGGCAACAACGGGTAACACCAACGTGCGCGCGATGCGCCTCGACGTGGCATCCATCTCGTCGGTGCGTGAGTTCGCCGCCGAGTGGCACAGCGCCGCCGAAGCGCCGATCGACGCCCTGGTGTGTAACGCAGGTATCTCTCGAGGCCCGGCAGAAACCGTCGACGAACTTGACGGAGTGTTCGAAACGAACCACCTGGGTCATTTTCTGCTCAGCCAGCTGCTTCTCGACTCGATCGCCGAGAACGGCCGAGTGATCTCTGTCTCGAGCGACATGCACAGCCCGCCGGGGCCGCGCCTGAAGTGGCCCGGCGCTGAGGTGCTGGCGCATCCGGGGCAGAAGGCAGCTGTGTCGAGGCTTCGGTATTCGTACTCGAAGCTCTGCAATCTCTACTTCAGCTACGAGTTCTCGAGGCGACTGCGTGCGGAGCAGTCGGGCATTTCGGTCGCGGCCTTCAACCCGGGGCTGATGACGGAGACGAATTTCGCCCGCATTCCGCGACCGGTGGGTGCCGTGATGAAACGCATTTTCGCGTCGCGCCTCGGCAGCCTCGAGACCTCGAGCGTAGCGCTGGCCGGGCTCGCCGCCGGCGAAAGCCCGGTGCCCATCGACGACCACTACTTCGACCGCACCGACCAGGTTTTCACGCGCTCGTCAGACCTGTCGTACAACGAAAAGAACGCCCGCGAGCTGTGGCGAGTGAGCAGCGAACTGACTCAGCTGTGAGCATGACGCGGGCACGGCGTGATGCCTGACGGCTTCGGATGCGGCCGAGCCGTACGGTCGCCGCACGATCAGCCGGAAATGTCTTTGCGGCTGAACCACCACGCACCAACAGCGCCGAACACAACAGCCCACACCAATCCCGACAAGACGGAGTTCGCCACCGGAGCAAGATCGACCGGCGACATGAAGAACTGGTCGAACGCCGCTGAGTAATGCGTCGGCAACACAACACGAATGTCGCCAAGCGTCGGAATCGAATCGAGCAGGCGCGACAAGATCGAGACCAGAACGACTCCACCGGCCGCTGCCAGCGGGCTGTTGGCCACGACTGTGAGCAGGGTGCCGAGTCCGGCCGCCCAGAGCAGCCCCGACGCCCCCGTCGCGGTAGCTAGGGCGATTCGCCCGAGCGAATCGGCGAACGAGAGTTGCGGGCCGTTCGGTATTTGTATGCCGCCGGTTCCGTACGAGATGACGCCGACAACCACCGCCACGACGGCCAGAGCAATGAGCCCGGCAAGCAGCAGGGTCGACGCAACCGCCACCTTCACCCACAGCAGCCGAAGACGTGGCACAGGAATGGTCAGCAGATATTTCAATGTAGAGCGAGATGCCTCACCCGCGATCATGTCTCCGAACAGCAGTGCGGCGATGATGGTCAGCAGAAACCCGGCGCTCAGTTCGATGACGAATGCGGCGAACGTTGTGCCACTGACCTGAGCGAGCGCGATCAAACTGGTCGTGCTGCTGCTGGATGCGCCCGTGCCGCCGCCACTGCTGCTGCTTGCGGGCGGCCCGCCAACGAGCAGTGCGATTCTCACAATGATAGGCAGCACCACGAGAATGATGAGCACGATGCGCACCCGCCACTGACTCAGTTGGCGCGCCAGCTCGACGCGAAACGGCATCGTGGTGTGCCGGCGCTCTGCGGTCACACGTGTCGCTGGGGCAGTGGATGCTCGTACTGTGCTCATGCCGATGGCTCCCTTGCGCCGATCAACGAAAGAAACGCTTCTTCCAAGTGCCGCCCGCGCTGCAGGCTCGTAACACCCACTCCTGCTTCGACCAGCGTTGCGACTACCGAATCGACCGGGTGCGCGCCGGGCAGAACTCGTATGCCGCTGGGTTCATGAGCTTCGGCGCGGTCGACGCCCAAGTTCCGCACGGCGGCGAGTGCTGCGTCGACGTCGGTGACGCCGATCACGAGCTCGCTCGAGTCACCGGCGATGTCGCCGACGGGGCCGGTGGCCACGACCTTGCCGTGCGACATCACGACCACGTGGGTGCAAGTGAGCTCGACTTCGCCGAGCAGGTGCGACGACACGATGACGGTTCTGCCGCCCTCTGCGTACCTTCGCAACACACCCCGCAAAGCCGTGATTTGGGGCGGGTCGAGCCCATTGGTGGGTTCGTCGAGAACGAGCAGATCGGGCATCCCGAGCATGGCCTGAGCGATGGCCAAGCGTTGACGCATGCCCTGGCTGTAGCCGCGAACGGGCTTTGCGAGGGCGCCGCCGAGGTCGGCTACGGCCAGCGCCTCGTCGAATTGCGCTTCGCTCGCTGGGCGACCGGTAGCTGCCCAGTACAGTTCGAGGTTGCGGCGCCCCGAGAGGTGCGGCAGAAAGCCGGGGCCTTCGATGAAGCAGCCGAGCCGCGAGAGCACGGGCGAACCGGGGCTGATGGTCGCTCCGAACGAGCTCGCCGAGCCAGAGTCGGGGCGGATGAGGCCGGCCACCATACGCAATGTGGTGGTCTTACCTGCGCCGTTTTCGCCGAGGAGGCCGAGCACCTGCCCGCGTTCGACCGTGAATGAGACGTCGTCGACGGCGAGAAAGCCCGAGCGGAAGCGCTTGGTGAGCCCGTTGATCTGCAGCGGGGGCCCTTCGGGTTCGCGTTCAGATTCAAACGCCGCCGCCGCTGACGGCGCTGCCGCGGCTTCGCCGGGCACGGGGCTCGCCCCGGGGCGCGTGCTCGTGCTCGCTTTTGCCGTGGCCGGGCTGCGGCGACTCCGAATGAGCGCGACCACAATGAGGCCGAGCGCCACCAGAAGCGTAACGCCGATGCCGATCAGCGAACCGAGTGTCGGAAGCCCGGCGCTCTTATCGGTCGACTGTGCGGCAACGGTGGGTAGAGTGATCGGCCCATCGATCGCCACGCTGTAGGCGGCCGGAGTGGCCGCTCCCGAGAATTGTGAATCGCTGGTGCGAATGGTGAGCGTTAGGCGGTCACCGGGTGTGAAGCTCCACGCCGTCGCAGGCAGGGTCACGGTGACATCTGCGCCGCTGGCGGGCAGAGCGACATGAATCGGGGCCACGCCGCCCGGCAACGCTCGGGTCGCGGTTCCGGTAGTCACCGAGAGCTGGGCGTACAGCACGGCGTCGCTCGATGCTGTTGTGGTGGGTGGCGCGCCGGTAGCGGCGGCGTTTGTCGATGCAGCGTTTGTCGATCCAGGGTTTGTCGATCCAGCGTTTGTCGACGCGGCGCTTTCGAGTGCAGCGTTTTCGGGCGCGGGCGTCACATGAACGCGCACGGTCGCCGCGCCGGCGAGAATCACCGGGTCGGTGAGCGGGGCCGAAACGAAGGCGGCTTGTTCGGCCGGTGGGTTCGAGGCTGAGAGCAACCCAGAGATCGCCCCGCCCGCAACACTGCCCGTGTTCAGACCCGGAACGCCGGTGACAGACTCCGGCTGGCCACCCGGCGGGTTGACGATGCTCGTTTCGGCGCCGGCGAGAGCGATCTGCTGCCCGGTTGAGGCACCGTTCAGGCCGGGGTAGCTCGCGGCGGTGATGGTCTGACCGAAACCGGTAGCGCTCGGCGGCACGGCATAGGTGAACGTCGACGGCACCGGCAGGTTCGCCTTCAGATGGTCGGCGAGCCACGAGGTGATGATCGTGTCGGTACCCCCGATTCCGCCGCCGTCATGGCCGCCGTTGAACCACTGCAGCGAGACGGGAGCGCCGGCCTTGACCAGCTGCTGTTCGTTCGCATCGGCCTGGTCGAGCCCGAAGAGATTGTCTTGCAGCCCCTGCAGTAGAAGCGTCGGAGCTTTCATTCCCGAGAGCACGGTCGACGGCGAAGACTGGGCCAAGAGGGCCAGATCGGCAGCGCTCGGCTGCGCTCCGCTGATGAGATTCTGGTAGAGGGCGCAGAAGGCTGGCGTGAAGCGCCCGCACGGGTCGGTCGGTGTGATTCCCGCCCCGAAAAGCCGTGAGGCCCAGCCAGATTTGAAGTCGCGCAAGACATCAGTGGCGGTGCCAGAGCTGGTGCTGCTGTCTGCCACGACGCCCGCCGAGCTCGGAACGAGCGCCTGCGCGAGATTGTTCCAGGTGATCGCGGCGACAACAGTGTCGATTCGTGGATCTGTCGCGCCGAGCATCAGGGCGAGTGCGCCGCCGTATGAACCGCCGACAACCCCGACGACAGGGTCGCCGTTCACGTTCTGTACCGCGGGTTCACTTGCCAGCACGTCGACGAGAGCCCGGGCATCCGGAACCTCGCCGCTCAGCGAGTCGAGCCCGATGGAGCCGCCCGACTGGCCGAAGCCGCGCGCGGTGTAGGCGAGCACCACGTAGCCGGCATCTTGCAGTTCTTTCGCCTCGGGTACGAGGTCGGCCTTGGTCTGCCCGAATCCGTGGGCGAGCAGAACGGCGGGGGCAGGCGTGACGGCGGGGGTGTACAGGTCGACGTCGAGTTGGATGGTCGAGGCGCTGCCGGGCGACTCGGCTACCGGCACGAAGAATGAACGAACGTGCGGGCCGGTCGAGGCTGCTGCTGTGGATGCGGGCGCGGTGGCTGATGGGGATGTGGCAGCAGTCGCAGCCGCAACTGCTGATGCAGACGCAACTGCTGACGCAGACGCAGACGCACTCGCAGTCGCAGCCGCAGGAGTGGCAGCAGTCGCAGTTGTTGCGCCCGTTGCCAACGCCAGCCCCGACGCGAGAATCGCCACGGCGAGCGTCGCCACCGCCGCCCGCACTCGACCGTGAGGTCGGCCCGCGCGCTTGGTGCCCGTTCGCCGCTGGCGGGCGTCGCTGCCTCGTGGTGTCGCCGGTGCGGTGCGTCTCATGTGTGACCTCATGCCTGGCGGGGTGCTAGATGCTGTCTAGTGCAGCGACGGTTGCGGCGTCGAGGTGTACGTCACCCGCGGCCACGTTGGCTTCGAGGTGATCGATACTCGCGGTTCCCGGTATCAGCAGCGTATTCGCCGAATGCGCGAGCAGCCAAGCGAGCCCGATTTGTGACGCCGAGTAACCGAGCCGCTCGGCTGATTCGCGCACCAGCGGTTCATCGGTGACCTTGGGCATAGTCGGCACCGCGCTGCCGAGCGGAAAGAACGGCACCCAGGCAATGCCTTCGGCCGCACACAGCTCGAGCAGGGCTTCGTCGGTGCGTGCGACGAGGCTGTAGGCGTTTTGAACGCAGGCGATACCCACCGGAAGCGCGTGACTCAGTCGATCGAGCGTGATGCTGCTCAGCCCGATGGCCCCAATCTTGCCCTCGTCGCGCAGGGCGATCATGGCGGCGAGCTGGTCGTCGAAGTCGACGATCTGGTCGCCCTCGGCCTGCCGTCTCGAGTTGCTGTCGGCGCGGCGCAGGTTGACCACGTCGATGCGCTCCAGGCCGAGGCTCGCGAGGTTCGCTTCGACGTTCTGCCGCAGCTGTTCAGGGCGCTGGGAGAGTCTCAGGTGAGGCTGGCCCCCGGGGTTCGGCTCTGCGCCCACCTTGCTCACAATGACCACACCGTCGTCGGGTTTCACTGCCTCGCGCAGTATCTCGTTGCTGAACCCGTTGCCGTAGAACTGCGCGGTGTCGATGTGATTCACACCAAGTTCAACGGCTCGCCGAACCAGGTCGACGGCCGCCTGGCGATCGCCGCGCAGGCGATCGAGCTGCATTGCTCCGTAGCCGACGCGAGAGACGGTGTGGCTGGCCAGCGGTGCAGGCCCGCCTGCATACGGGCGTTGCGGCGCACTACCGCTGTGAGAAGGTGACGCGATTTCAGACATGCCGGGCATCCTTATGCAATGATGGAATAACCGGAGATACCTCCAGTACGGTCAACCTATCGCAAGAACGGAGGTGTCTCCACTTGAATGCAGCAAACGCTCAGACTCAGGATGTTCGGCCCGAGTTCACCGGCGAAGTGCAGCGCCCCCTGCGCGCCGACGCGCAACGAAACCGCGACCGCATCATCGAGGTCGCCAGGGCCATGTTTGCCGAATCGGGCGACGCTGTCGCACTCGAATCGATCGCCAAAGACGCCGGTGTGGGCATCGGAACGCTCTATCGCAACTTCGCGAGCCGCGAGGCGCTGCTCGAGGCGGTGTACGCGGTCGAGCTCGAAAAAGTGACGACCAATGCCGCAGATCTGCTCAGCCGGCTCGATCCCGAATCAGCCCTTCGTGCCTGGATGGGCCGTTACGCCGATTTCATTGCCGCCAAACGCGGCATTCTGCCGGCTTTGAGCGCGGGGGCGGCTCCCGGGCGGCGCAGTACGACGCGTGCTCGGGTGACTGCTGCCATCGACACCATCGTGGTGGCGGGCGTGCAGTCGGGCGCATTTCGGGCCGATGTGATCGCAGTCGACATCACGGCGCTGACTCAGGGCGCGTTCATCGCCACCTCGCGTGACGACGGGCCGGAGCGAATCGCCCGCCTGCTGAACCTCATCGTCGACGCGTTGCTCGTGAACCCCGGGCGCACCAGGGCCAGCTAGCCGCGCCGACGCAACCTAAGGTCGAGCACCGAGCACCGAGCACCGAGGGTCGAGCACCGAGCACCGAGCCCCGAGCACCGCGGCTGGCGTGGAGATGCCGGTGACGCCGAGAATGCTGCGTTTCACGGCGTTTCTTCTCCCGCCGGGTCGGGCGTTGCGCTGAGCAGGTCGAGAGACACCTGCCACAGCCGCCGGGCATTCTCAGGGTCGACCGCGTAGTCGGCGACGCCGAGACGGATGCCCGGCTGCTGCGGCGCGGCTTCGGCGCAATCGGCGAAGTACCGGCCGGTCACACCGTCGACGAGTGGTGATGCCGCCAGCAGCACCGAGGTTGCAGCGCCCTGCTCCACCGTCTTGTAGACGATGTCGGGGTTGTCGGCCTGAAACCGAGCGGGCGGGGCCGTGGGCTGGCTGTCGAGGTGTCTCATCAGGCCGGTGCGGATGCGCCCCGGTGTGAGCGCATTGACCGTAATGGCGTCGTTCTTCCAGCGATTGGCGGCTTCGACGGTGAATAGTACGTTCGCCGTCTTCGATTGGCTGTAGGCGGCCCACGGGTCGTAGGGGTCGTGTTCGAAGTTGATGTCGTCGAAGAGAACCGGGCCGTTCAGGTGACCTACCGAACTGACCACCACCACGCGGGCGCCGTGCGCCGCCGCTAAGGCATCGTGAAGGCCCACGGTCAGAGCGAAGTGGCCCAGATGGTTGGTGGCGAACTGCAGCTCCCACCCTTCTCGGGTGCGCAACTCGGGGGTGGCCATCACGCCGGCGTTGTTCACGAGAATGTGGAGCGGGCCCGACCAGGCGGAGACGAATGCGGCGATGGAGGCCTGGGAGGCCAGGTCGAGCAGGCCCACGCGAACGCTGCCGCTGCTTGTGCTGCTGTCGCTGTTGCTGTTGCTGTTGCTGCTGCTTGTGCTGGTGCTGCTGCTTGTGCTGTCGGCGCCACTTTCGCGCCCGCGCCCGCTGCTGCTGGCCTCGCCGCCGGTGGCGCCCAGCTCATCCGCCGCCCTCCGCCCCTGCTCGAGGTCTCGAACGGCGAGGGTCACCTCAGCGCCAGCGCTCAGGAGGGCGCGGGCGGTCTCGAGACCGATGCCCGAGGCGCCGCCGGTCACGATGGCGCGTTTGCCGGTGAGATCGACACCCGCAATGACCTCTGCGGCGGTCGATTGCGCGCCGAACGGAGTTGTGATGAGTGGGGTGGGCATGGGCATCCTTCGCGCTCGAAGATTCTGGGGTACGCTCTAAGTGGAGCTGAATCCGCTTACTACTATAAGTGGAGGCGGCTCCAGATAGCAACCCCGATCAGTGGAGCGTCATGACTCTTGAGCAGCCAACAAGCGGTGACCTCGCGCGGGGTCTGCGTGCCGACGCCCAGTCGAATCGCGACCGCGTGCTCGAAGCTGCGGCGCGCCTCTTTCAGACCGAGGGGGCCGACACCTCTCTCAAAGCCATTGCGAAAGAGGCCGGAGTAGGAATCGGCACGCTCTATCGGCGGTTTCCGACCCGCGAGGCCCTCATTGAGGCGACGTACCGAACCGAATCGGCCAAGCTCGCGGCTGCGGCATCCACTCTCGTGACGACGCTGCCGCCGGTCGCGGCACTACGCACCTGGATGGAACTGTTCACCGACTACATGGCCACCAAACACGGCATGGCCGATGCGCTGCGGGCCGTTCTGACGTCGGGCGGCGACCTGCGCATGCAGACCCGCGACCTCATGCAGCAGGCGGTCGCAGAGTTGATGGCCGCCGGCGTGGCGACAGACGAACTGCGGTCAGATCTCGACCCCGACGACGTGCTTCTCGCCATGGGCGGTGTGAGCATGATCACCGGCACCGCCGAGCAGCGCACTCAGGCGGCACGGATGCTCGACCTGCTGCTCGACGGGGTCAAACAGCCCTCGACCCCCGCTTCGCGCTAGCAGCGCCCTAGCTTCCCGCGTCGCATGGCATCCCACCAGCGTTGTGAGCCCGTTACGTCGAATTGAGGCCGCTACAACAGGCTCAACTCGACGTATCGGACTCACTCGGAGGCGGAGGCGGAGGCAGAGGCGGCGGCGGAGGCGGGGCCGTCGGCGGCAGCGACGGGCGCCGAGCTGGTCGGGCGAGTCACGTGCGCAAGAATCCGCTGCCATTGGCTCACAATCGCCAAAGCTCCGGCGTTCTTGACGTCGACCACCCGTGAACCGCGGATGCGGCGGCCGTACCAGTGGCCGTCGCCGACGGTCGCCGTGGGGTCTCGATCGCCGTAGATCAGCAGGGTCTCGGCCGTGATGGCGGGCAGGTCGAGGGTCCAGGAGCGGTCGCGAAACGCGATCAGGTCGCTCGAGAGCCCCGCGGCGCCCTGCCGTGCGGCGTCGTCGATCATGCGATCGAGTCGGCCGCGAAGACCGCGCTGCGCCAAGACCGAGTCCGTTTCGTCGATACCGAGCGACTGGAGCGTGAGCTCACCGTGAGCCGCGATGACACGCGAAAGTTCAGAGCGAGGGGAGAATGATTCGATGCGCGAAAGCCCGAGCATCCGCCGCACCGGTTCGATGAGCCCGCGACCGCCCGCCTTCGCAAGACCCACGATCGCGAGCCGATCGACGAGTTCGGGGTAACGGGCCGCGAGCGAGAGGGCGGTGGCCCCGCCCGCGCCCCAGCCGATGACGCCCACCGAACCGAAATCGACCGCGTTCATGTTGCGCGAGACGCGCTCAGAGTGGTTCAAGAAGTACGCGAGGTCGTCGGCGTGCTGCTCGATGGTGGGGTCGTCGTCGCGGGCGAACGGGTCAGACGAGCCGTAGCCGGGCCGGTCGATCATGAGCAGTTGGATGCCCGAAGCGGCCGTGATCAGCGGATCGGGGTCGAAGCCACCCGCCCCCGGCGCAGGGTGGCACACCACCACCATGCGCCGAGAACCCGGATCGCCTGCCGCGGTCAGACCGAGGGCCCGCCCCGTGGGGAGAGTGAAATGCTGATTCGCCATGAACGCTCCTGCCTAGGTCAACCGTAACCAGTCGAGCGGTTTCGCGGAGACGGTTGACGTGACCGGCTGAACCCTGATGCTCAGCGCAGACCGAGAATCCGTTCGGTGTTCACTCGGCGCACCTGTGCGGGCAGGGTGAAGAGGTCGATCCAGAGGCCGATGGTGAACCACGAGAAGGTGAAGATGTAGCTCACGCCGCGCAGGGTGTTGCCGAGGTAGACCTGGTGCATTCCCGTCCAGCCGAAGAAGAAGAAGAGCGCGTAGGCGGTGAGCAGCGAGGCGCTCTTCCGCGAGGGCGTGGGGGCTGCAACGGCTAGGGGTGCGCTCGGGGCGGCCGGCGGGTTGACGTACACGATGGTGGTGGCGCCGCCGGTGGAGGTGTCAGTCGTGCCGGGTGCGGCACTCGTGGCTGAGCCGCCTGCGCCCGGCGTGCCGGCTGCCTGGGAATCGGGCGCGGTCGCCCCGGCCCTCGGGGTGGTCACAACGACGGGGGGCTGAGTGGGCTCGATGTCGGTCACGGGGCAATCGTAGCCCCGAAAATCGGCGTCAGGGTGGAGATTCGCGGCACTCAGCCGAACGAGATGAAATTCACGCCCCGACCCCAGCTCGCGCGGCCCCAGCCGATAGCCTGAGGGTAGCCATCAAAGGAGAGAAACCGTGCTGCTGTCAGGTAAAACCATCATCGTCACTGGCGGAAACAGCGGCATCGGCGAGGGTATCGTGGTCGCCGCCGCAGCCGAGGGTGCGAACATCGTCATCGACTACATCAGCAACCCCGAAGAGACCACCGAGATCATCGCCAAGATCGAGGCTGCTGGCGGCAAGGCCGTGGGCGTGCAGGCCGATGTGAGTAAGGCGGCCGATCTGCACACGATGGTGGCGGCAGCCGTCGAGGCGTTCGGGCGACTCGACGTGATGGTGAACAACGCCGGGGTTGAGACTCGCACGGGCATCCTCGACACCACAGAAGAGCAGTACCAGCGCGTGCTCGACATCAACCTCAAGAGCGCCTTCTTCGGCACACAGTTCGCGGCGAAGCAGTTCATCGCGCAGGGCGACGGCGGGCTCATCATCAACATCTCGTCGGTGCACGAAGACTGGCCGATGCCGGGCAACATCGCCTACTGCGTATCAAAGGGCGGCACGCGGATGCTCACCCGAACCGCGGGCGTCGAACTCGGTAAGTACGGCATTCGCAGCGTCAACGTGGCGCCCGGTGCCGTGGCAACGCCCATCAACGCCAGCACCATGGCCGACCCGGCCAAGCTCAAAGACCTCAACGACGCCATTCCGCTGGGGCGGCTGGCAGAACCGAACGAAATAGCCGATCTCGTGGTGTTCTTGGCTTCGGGTAAGTCGGCCTACATGACGGCGACCACCGTCTTCGTCGACGGTGGCATCATGCAGGGCAGCGTGGGTCTGTAGCCTGCTGTGCCCGCGGGCTTGCTGCGCCCGCGTGCCAGGCGCGCTCATGCTGCGGGCTCAACCACTGGCGTCGTCGCTCGCCACGCGCCGGAGTGACTCGCCCAGACCGATGTCGGCGACGATGACCCGGCCCGCGTAGCGCGCTCCGGGTTCGATCAGCAGGCCGGCCTTGCAGCCGCCGAACGTCACGGTGATGGCGGCCGCGAGCACCGTGCTGTCGGGAACAACCCCGTCGTCGGCGCCGACTCCGCTCGGCAGGTCGACCGCAACCACAAGGGGCTCGGTGAGCCCGGTCGTCGCCGTACCCGACTCGCCCGAAGCCGTGCCTGCCGTCGCGTGCGAAGACGTTTCGGCGGTGGTTGCGGTGGTGGTGGTGTTGGCGGTGGCGGTGATGGCGCCGAGGATGCCCGCCACAATGTCTCGGGCCAGCCCCCGCAATGCCGGGTTCGCGCTCGTTCCGGTGCCGAGTATTCCGTCGAGAATGATGTCGCTCTCGGCCGCAACCCGGGCGACCTGCTCCACGTACGACGCACCATCGGCGATCCCGGGCGAGCCCCCGGCGAGCTTGGTGGCGCCCTTGTCGATGACGGCGGAGCCCCCGGCGATCACGGCGGCACCCGCGGCGACCGCCGCCGCCAACCCCTCCTCGTGGATGCGCTCAGACGTCGGCGCGATCGCCACTCGCGCGCCAAGACGAGCGAGCTGCGCGGCGGCGAACAGCGCATCACCCCCGTTGTTGCCCGAACCCGCGAGAACCAGCACGCGAGCCGCGCCGGTAGCGACACCAGACCTCTCGAGCAGGGCCCGGGTCTCTTCGGCAAGCGCCGCAGCCGCGCGCGCCATCAGCGGAATACCCGCCGCGAGCAGCGGTTCTTCAGCGGCACGAACCTGCGCTGCTGTGTACGTCTCCATGTCTCGCTCTCCCACTTCCTCTCCCGCTCCGGCGCCGCCGAGCCTTGGACCCCGCCGAGCCTTACTCCTCGCAGAGCTCTTTGAGCGCGATGAGCACGGGGTTCTCCTCGCGAGCCGCCCCGTCGTCGGCGAATCGGCCCTCGCCACTCTCGTATTCCTCGTCGTCGAGCTCATCTTCGAACTCGTCGCCGTCATCACCCGCGCCCTCGAAGAGGTCGTCACCGCCCTCGCTCGGCCGCGGGTCTTCCTGCACGATCGTGATGCGCGTCGAATCGCCCGAACGCGTCAGCGTGTACGTCATGACGAAGTAGTTCTCCGGCACGTCGGCCAAGTCGGCCCGGGGCGCGAAGAGCGTGTACTTCAGGCTCTGAGCAGGTGAGAACTCGAGCACCGTTCCCCACTGCTCGAACCGCTGCCCCTCCCACTCCGAAATGAAGCGAATGGGCCCGCCAACGCTCCAATCGGTGATGAGGTGACTGCCGTACTGCCAGCGCAGAACCAGTTCGGGCCGCGTGACGGCAGCCCACACCCGTTCGGTGCTCGCTGCGATGTCGATGAATGAGGTCGAGGTGGAATAAGCCATGCGTACACGCTAACGAGATGCTCCGACATTCGTTTGGCGTGTCACCGAGCATCCGTCTACAGTCGGTTTATTCGAACATATCTTCGAATGATCTAGGCGAGCGGCCGAGCGACACCATGCACTGGCGACCCGCACCGGCGAAGGGAACTCAACATGATTCAGATCGACGAAGTGGTCGCAGTCTGGCTGAAAGACGGCCGCCCCAACCGCCTGGTCTGGCGTGCCAGGCGGTTTCGCGTCACCGACTCACCGACACGGCTTGCGGATGCCCTTCCCGAGCTCTTTCTCGACGCGAGCGCCCTGACGCATCCGCCGCGCCCCACCCCGGGCTGGCGGTTTCAGGCGACCGCTAACGACGGCGAGGCACGCGTCTTCGACATTCGGTACGACGAGCACCGCGACGTCTGGCTGCTGTTGCACACCTACGACTGACCGGCGAGCGCAGGGTCGCCCTTCAGAAGCGCGGGGCGGGCAAACGCGCGGTCTCTGCCTCCGCTGGCGATAAGCACGATCAGCAGAACGATCCCGGTGATGATCACAATGACGTTGCCGAAGCCCGCGACCGCAGCGAGTGGGCCACCCGACGGGTACGTCACTTGCAGAAAGATGCTCGGGTCTGTGCTGGCGTGCAGCAGAATCGCAACGATCAGCAGCCCGGTCACCCGATACGCCAGGTACATCAGCAGGCCGAAGAAGAAGGTGTATCCCACCTGAAGAAGAGTCGCCGGGGCGTTCTGGCCGCCGAGAAAGTTACCACCGTGTAGCACCGCGAAGAGCGCCGCCGACACCAGCGCGACTGCGATCTCAGGATGCCCGGCCTTCCGCATCAGATTCACCACGAAGCCGCGCGTCAGAACCTCCTCCGCGAAGCCGATGAGCAGCCCCGTCAGCATCCACGAGAGAACGACGGCTGCACCAGCACGCGCATAGTCGATGGCGGCGAATCGGAGAATGTTCGTGAGAAGCACCACGGCGATCGCCACCCACATCCAGCCGCGGCCGCGAATCGCCTGCCGGCCGAACAGCTCGCGAAGCCACCCGATCGACCACGCGAAGACCACGAGTATGACGCCGCCGATCAGAATCGGCAGGCCCGTGCCGATGAAGATGCCCAAGGCGCTGCCTGCCGCGAGATCGAGCCCGCCGAACACCCAGAACACCACCAGTGCGGCGAGCTGGTAGAGGCCGTAGTAGACAAGCACGACGATCAGTGCCTTCCACCACCCGCCCCGTTCCCAGAACCGCTTCCAGGAAGAGAGAGTGTTGTCGTGCATCGGTCTCTGTCCGGGCGAAAAGAGTCGCTCACATGGCAACCCGCACGGAGATCGTATTCGAATCCTCACAGAAGTCGGCACACCCGTCGCGTGCCTGGCTTCCGCTGCCTGACACGGCCTCATCTGCGCCGCGATAATGGAGTATGACCTCAGTCGCACTCGCCACCACCTCTACGTTGCTCGGCAGCTGGATGCTTCGCTCCTACGTCGAGACCGCAGACACGGGCGAGACGCGATTGCCGCTCGGCGAGCATCCACAGGGCTCGATTCTGTACACCGGTGACGGCCGCATGTCGGCGCAGATACTCAGGTCGACCGATGAGGCCGGCGCCTCAGACAAGGGCCCCGGCACCGACCGCGCCGACGCGTACTTTCTCGCCTACTCGGCCCGCTTCTGGGTCGACGAGGCCGCGCAGATCGTGACCCACGAGATCGAGATCTCAGCCATTCCGAGCTGGAACGACACCTCCCAGCGCCGCCGCATCGGCCTGCTTGCCGACGGCTCGCTCACCCTCACCACGGTCGAGCCGGTGGCAACGACCTCAGGCACTTCGCTCGCGACCCTCACCTGGGTGCGCTACCCGGCCTAACACCGACTCGGCCTCACGTCGGCTCGGCCTCACGTCGGTCGGCCGAATAAGAGGAGCCCCTCAGAGCACCACCGAACCCACTATGCCGGCCGACGCACTGGCGACCGACACCACCACCATGCTCACCTGCCAGAGTTGCGGCATGCCCATCGAAACGGGCCCCTATTGCGACCACTGCACCGACGAAGCGGGAAACCTGCAGAGCTTCGATGAGCGGTTTCGGCGCATGGCGCTGTGGCAGCAGAAGTCGCACCCGACCGATTCGCCCGAGCAGGTGGAGAAGGCCACGCTCGAGTACATGGCTCAGCTTCCGGCCTGGCGCGAGCATCCACGGGTCGTGGCACGCTGACCGCCCAGGCACCCAGGCACCCAGGCGCCCATGCGCCCAGGCGACTCCGCTCGACGGAATAGTCCACACGTCGCTGCGCGTGCGCACAGCACGCCGACACGTGTGTGGACTATTCCGTTGCGCGCCGCCAGCCCGCTCGGGCCCCGGCGACCAGGCGTGCGCTGCAATTCGGCCGAGAAACGCGATATAGCTTGACTTAGCCAGCACCCCCGACCTACGCTGGGCCTACGCAAGACGCGATATAGCTCGACTGCCAGAACCGTGCAGCTCGCAGCACCGCGGCGGTGAGAGGAGTTCAGCATGGCGCTGGAGAAATGGCTCGTGTCTGAGCCGAAAGTCATCGATCTCGACCTGGTTCGCTCGGTCAAGATCAGCCTGATCGGCGGCAAGATCGACATCATCGGGCACGACGAGCCCGGCGCCCGCGTCGAGGTGCACTCGGTCAGCGGCAAAGACCTGAAGGTGCAGATCGACGGCGACCACCTCGAAATCGATCACCCGCAGTTGCGGTGGGATAACTTCATCGACGTGTTCGCGTCGTTCCGCGGCACGGCGAAAACCGACGTGAGCCTGCTGGTTCCCCGCGAGGTTGCGCTCAAGTTCGGCGTAGTGAGTGCAAGCGCGCTCATCTCAGGCCTCACGAGCTCGGTGAAGATCAATTCAGTGAACGGCGACGTCGTTATCGACGGTGTCACCGGAGACCTCGAGATCAACACGGTCAACGGCGAGATCTCGGTGAGCGATCACAGGGGAGACGTCAGCGCCAAAACCGTCTCGGGCGACATCACGGTCAGTGGCGAGGTGGCGAAGTTCTCGGCAGACGGGGTCGCAGCCAACGTCTTCGTCGACCTCGACGGAACCGTCGACACCATCGACAACAACACCGTCTCGGGTGGCTTCACCGTTCGTTTCGACGACACTCTCGGCGCCCGGTACAACGTCAACACTGTTTCCGGCGTGCTGAGCCTCGACGGCAGCGTCTTTCGCGGCATCTACGGCAAGGGCAAGAACTTCACTACTGGTTCGCTGAACGGCCGGTTCGCCGAGGTGCACGCGAATTCCGTTGCGGGCGACATCACCGCCGTACGACGCTCGGCCGCCGCGCAGGCATACGAGAACCCGGCATACGAGACCCCGGCAGAGGCGACAGCGTGACGGGCATCTTCGGCCACGGCGATCTGAGGTTGTACCTGCTTAGTCTGCTGGCCGAGCATCCACGCCACGGGTATGAGCTCATCCAGGCCCTGAGCGACCGTTTCGGCGGAACCTACAGCCCGAGCGCCGGCACCATCTACCCGCGCCTGGCGAAACTCGAAGACGAAGGTCTGGTCACCAAGAGCACCGACGGACGCAAAACCGTCTACTCCATTACTGATGCGGGCCGGGCCGAGTTGGATGCCCGGCGCGACGACCTCGACTCCATCGAGAACAACGTGACCGACTCCGTGCGGCAGCTCGCCGACGGCCTCCGCGCGGGCGTGAATGACGCCATGCGCAGCCTGCGCGCGGATCTTGCCGCAGCGGCCCAGTCGTCACGGCCAGACCCGGGCCGCACGTACACCGACACCGGCAGCACCTCGGGCACTCGCGCTTCGGCAGGCGAACGGCCCACCGATCGGCAGCCCAATTACGGCAACGGCGCCGAACAATCCACCGGCACCGAGCAATCCACCGGCACCGAGCAGTCCACCGGCACCGAGCAACCCACCGGCACCGAGCAACCCACCGGCACCGAGCAACCCGCCGACCAGCGCACTCAGAACGCCGACGCCATCCGCGAAGTAGAACTCGCACTCAACGGCTTTCGCGCCTCGGTTCGGGTCGATCTGCGCAAACATGCTGCCCGGGCAGCCGTGCCGGCGGCCGCTGTCTCACGGTTCACCTCTGAGCTGAAGCGCATCCAGGCCGAACTGAAGACGAACCTCGGCGCCTGAGCTTCTCGAGGTTGTCGAGGTTCCTGTAAGCTTTCTCAGTGAAGGGGAGTATCCCAGTTCACCGTTGTCGTCAATACGGTTTCCGTCGTCGGGAGCCCGGTTGCGGTGGCACGATTCGAGTGTGTAACGAACTCGGCGTGCGGGAGAGACTTTCGCGACTTTGACGCGCGAAAGGCTCACTGAATGACCGCTTTACCCCTCTGGTTCGAGATCACGTCGCTAGTGGTGCTGACGCTGATTCTCGTCGGCGACTTGCTGCTGGTGCTGAAGCGCCCGCACATTCCGTCGACGAAAGAGTCGACGCTCTGGGTCGTTTTCTACGTGGTGCTGGCGCTCATCTTCGCCGGGCTCATGTGGGTCATCGGTGACAGCACGCACGCGGTGGAGTTTCTGGCCGGCTGGGTGACGGAGTACAGCCTCAGCATCGACAACCTGTTCGTGTTCGTCATCATCATGGCGCGCTTCGCGGTGCCCCGAAAGCTTCAGCAAGAGGTGCTGATGGTGGGCATCATCATCGCCCTGATTCTGCGCGCGATCTTCATCGTGCTGGGCGCGAGCCTGATCGAGAACTTCAGCTGGATCTTCTACATCTTCGGTGCCTTCTTGCTTTACACCGCCATCAAGCAGGCCTTCGGTAAACACGATGATGAAGAGGGTCAGAAAGACAACCTGATCACGCGAATCCTGCGCAAACGCGTGGCTCTCTCACCCGACTTCGACGGCACCAAGATTCGCACCACCATCAGCGGCAAGAAGTTCTTCACGCCGATGCTCATTGTGTTCATCGCCATCGGCTCTACCGACTTGCTGTTCGCGCTCGACTCGATTCCGGCGATCTTCGGCATCACGCAGAGTCCGTTCATCGTGTTCGCGGCGAACATCTTCGCGCTGATGGGCTTGCGCCAGCTCTACTTCTTGCTGGGCGGTCTACTCGACAAGCTCGTCTACTTGCACTACGGCATCGCGTTCATCCTCGCGTTCATCGGCGTGAAGCTCGTTTTCCATGCCCTGCACGACAACCAATTGCCCTTCATCAACAACGGTGAGGGCATCGACTGGGTACCCGACATCAGCACCTTCGCCTCCCTCGCCGTCATCATTCTTTCGATGGCCGTAGCGACGGTCGCGAGCCTCATCAAGATGCGCATCGACAGCAACCAAGAGGCGCGCCCGGGAATCAATTCAGACCCGCGCGGTTAGAATGAGCGGATAGAAACGCACAGTGCGGCGTCTCACGCCCACTCTCGAGAAGGAAGACCAATGTCAGAAGTCAGGGCTCGCACCCTCGCCGAGAAGGTGTGGGATGACCATGTTGTCGTCAAAGGCGAAGACGGAACCCCTGACCTCCTGTACATCGACCTGCACCTCGTTCACGAAGTCACCAGCCCGCAGGCGTTCGACGGTCTGCGTGCCGCGGGTCGCCCGGTTCGCCGGCCCGATCTGACCATCGCCACCGAAGACCACAACACACCGACGCTCGCCATCAACCGGCCCATCGCAGACGCCACGAGCCGCCTGCAGATCGACACGCTGCGCGCCAACGCCAAAGAGTTCGGCGTTCGGCTGCACTCGCTGGGTGACGTGGAGCAGGGCATCGTGCACGTGGTCGGGCCTCAGCTCGGGCTCACCATGCCCGGCGTCACCGTGGTCTGCGGCGATTCGCACACCTCGACCCACGGTGCATTCGGCGCCATGGCCTTCGGAATCGGCACCAGCGAGGTCGAGCATGTGCTCGCCACGCAGACGCTGCCGCTGAAGCCGTTCAAAACGATGGCCATCACCGTCGAGGGCACGCTACGCCCGGGTGTGAGCGCGAAAGACATCATTCTCGCGGTGATCGCGAAGATCGGCACCGGCGGCGGGCAGGGTTATGTGCTCGAGTACCGCGGCTCGGCCATCCGCGCACTGTCGATGGATGGCCGCATGACCGTCTGCAACATGTCGATCGAGGCGGGCGCCCGCGCCGGCATGGTTGCGCCTGACGAGACCACCTTCGAGTACCTGAAGGGCCGCCCGCACGCGCCCGAGGGCGCCGACTGGGACGACGCAATCGAGTACTGGAAGACGCTGGTCACCGACGACACCGCGGTGTTCGATGCCGAGGTGTTCTTGAACGCCGACGAGCTCGAGCCCTTTGTGACCTGGGGCACCAACCCGGGTCAGGGAGTCTCGCTGAGCGAGAACGTGCCCGACCCGTCGCTCATCGCCGACCCGAACGACCGCGCCAACGCCGAACGGGCGCTGGAGTACATGGCTCTCACCGCGAACACCCCGATGAAAGAAATCGCGGTCGACGCGGTGTTCATGGGTTCGTGTACGAACAGCCGCATCGAAGACCTGCGCGCCTTCGCCTCCATCATCAAGGGTCAGAAGAAGGCCGACAACGTTCGAGTGATGGTCGTTCCGGGTTCTGCCCGAGTGCGTATCGAGGCAGAAGCCGAGGGTATCGACAAGATCGTCGAAGAATTCGGTGCGGAGTGGCGTTTTGCGGGGTGCTCAATGTGCCTGGGCATGAACCCCGACCAGTTGGCGCCCGGCGAACGCTGTGCATCCACCTCGAACCGCAACTTCGAGGGTCGGCAAGGCAAGGGCGGCCGCACCCACCTCGTGTCGCCGCAGGTCGCCGCGGCAACCGCGATTCGCGGCACGCTCTCGTCGCCGTGGGATCTGCAAGCCGAACTCGCCGATGCCGGCGCTACCTCGAAGGCGGTCTGATCATGCACGCTGTATCTGTCATCACGGGTGTCGCTATGCCACTGGCGCGCTCGAACGTCGACACCGACCAGATCATTCCGGCCGTGTTCTTGAAGCGCGTCACAAAGACGGGCTTCGAGGATGCCCTGTTCTACTCGTGGCGCCAAGACCCTGACTTCGTGCTGAACCAGCCCGAGTACACGGGTGCGAAGATTCTCGTCGCCGGCCCCGACTTCGGCACCGGCTCGAGCCGTGAGCACGCCGTCTGGGCGTTGCGCGACTACGGTTTCGACGCTGTGCTGAGCTCGCGCTTCGGCGACATCTTCCGCGGCAATTCGGGTAAGCAGGGGCTGCTCGCGGCTCAGCTCTCTGAGGCCGACATCGAGAAGATCTGGGCCGCCATCGATGAGGCTCCCGGGCGTGAAATCAGTGTCGATCTGATCACGAAAACCGTGTCTGTAGGCGACCTCCGGCTGCCTTTCGCCATCGATGACTACACTCGGTGGAGGCTGCTCGAAGGTCTTGACGACATCGGGCTCACTCTGCGAAGTGAGGCAGAGATCACAGAATTCGAAAGCCGCCGCGCGTCATGGCGACCGAAGACCCTCCCAGTGAAGTAGGCAGCACCCTTTTATGAATACACTCCTCCAAGACGCATCTCTTATGCTCGACGCACAGAAGGCGGCGGCTCGCGTGGGTCTTCTCTCTGACACCATCATCGTCAACGGCGGTCGCCCGTTGCGCGGCCGCATCGACGTTCGCGGGGCCAAGAACCTGGTCACCAAGGCCATGGTCGCCTCGCTGCTCGGCGACACGAAGAGCGTTCTGCGCGACGTTCCCGACATCAGCGATGTGCACGTCGTTTCGCGTCTGCTCGAGATTCACGGTGTCGAGATCACGGGCAGCCCCGAATCGGGCACCCTGGTGCTCGACCCGACGAACGTGGCGATTGCCCAGAGTGCCGAGATTGACGCGCTCTCGGGCTCGAGCCGCATTCCGATTCTGTTCTGCGGCCCGCTGCTGCACCGCTTGGGTCACGCATTCATTCCCGACCTCGGCGGCTGCCGTATCGGCGACCGCCCCATCGACTTTCACCTCGACGCCCTGCGCGCCTTCGGTGCCGTGGTCGACAAGCTGCCGAGCGGCATCAACATCACTGCTCCCAACGGGTTGAAGGGCGCGAACATCGAGCTGCCCTACCCGAGCGTGGGTGCCACAGAGCAGGTTCTGCTCACCGGTGTTCGTGCCAAGGGCATCACTGAGCTGAAGAATGCGGCCATCGAGCCCGAGATCATGGATCTGATCGCGGTGCTGCAGAAGATGGGCGCCATCATCTCCATCGAGCCGAACCGCGTCATCCTCATCGAGGGCGTCGACAGCCTCAAGGGGTATGACCACCGCGCACTGTTCGACCGCAACGAGGCCGCGAGCTGGGCATCCGCTGCCCTCGCCACGAAGGGTGACATCTTCTGCGTGGGCGCCAAGCAGCAAGAGATGATGACGTTCTTGAACGTCTTTCGCAAGATCGGCGGCGACTTCGACATCGAAGAAGACGGCATTCGCTTCTTCCACCCGGGCGGCGACCTCAAGCCGGTCGTCATCGAGACCGACGTGCACCCGGGCTTCATGACCGATTGGCAGCAGCCGCTCATCGTTGCTCTCACACAGGCCATCGGCACTTCTGTCGTGCACGAGACCGTCTACGAGAACCGCTTTGGCTTCACCGAGGCCCTGGTCGAGATGGGTGCCGACATCACGGTGCACAAAGACGGGCTCGAGGGCGAAGGCCGTCGGGTTCCACGTCGTGCACTCGAGCAGGCCGCGGTCATCACCGGGCCCACGAAGCTGCACGGAGCAGACATCGAGGTTCCCGACCTGCGCGGCGGCTTCAGCCACCTCATCGCAGCGCTCACGGCTCAAGGCCGGTCGCGCGTGAGCAATGTCGGGCTGATCAGCCGGGGCTACGGTGACTTCACCGGCAAGCTCGAGAAGCTGGGAGCAGACTTCTCCTTCGCGGCATAACGCCTGCCGATGGCGAGCGAGAAGAATTTCACCTTTCGCGTACTCGCGGCACCGGCCATCGCATTTATGATGGCCATCTCGAAGCTCGACGTGCAGAACGGCGAGAAGCTGCCGAAGACGGGCTCGTTCGTGCTGACCCCCAACCACTTCAGCGACATCGACCCGGTGGTCATCGGATGGTCGGTGTGGCGGCTCGGGCGAGTGCCGAGGTTTCTCGCGAAGGCGTCACTGTTCAGCGTTCCGGTGCTCGGTTCGGCGCTGCGGGCCGTGCGGCAGGTTCCGGTAGAGCGCGCGACGAAAACGTCGGGCGGCATGGCCATCTCTGCTGCACACGACCTCGCAGCATCGGGTGAGGGCGTCATCGTGTACCCCGAAGGAACGCTCACCCGCGAACCGTCGTTGTGGCCGATGCGTGGCAAGACCGGCGCCGTGCGCATCGCGCTCGAGAACAACGTCGAGGTGATTCCGGTGGCTCATTGGGGAACCCAGCAGATTCTGCCGCGCTGGAGCAAGAAGATCAGTCTGTTTCCACGCAAAACCGTGCACGTGAGGTTCGGCGATGCCGTCGATCTGAGCCGTTTCAGGGGAGAAGCCCTGACCCAGAACGCGCTCGTCGAGGCGACGGAACTGGTGATGGCGGCCATCACGTCGCTTGTCGAAGAGCTTCGCGGCGAAAAAGCCCCGGCCGAGCGCTGGAACCCGGCCCAACACAACCAAACAGAATACGGGGCGCTCTAAATGGCCAGGCGAAACAAGGTGAAGGTGATCGACGCGCCGCCGCGTAAGGTCACCATTCTCGGTGCCGGCAGCTGGGGCACCACGTTCGGCAAGATTCTGGCCGACGGGGGAGCCGATGTGACCCTGTGGGCTCGTCGCCCCGAATTGGCTCGCGAGATCAATGAGGCGAAGCGCAACAGCGATTACCTGCCGGGCATCAATCTGCCGCCGAGCATCCGCGCCACCGCGAGCCTCGAGGCAGCGGTCAACGGTGCCGCCATGGTGTTCGTGTCGATTCCGAGCCAGTCGTTGCGCTCGAACCTCGATGCGCTGAAACCGCTCGTGAGCGATGAGGCGATTGTCATCAGCCTGATGAAGGGTGTCGAGAAGGGCACTGGGCTGCGCATGAGCCAGGTGCTCGAGCAGGGTCTCGACATCGATCGTGAGCGGCTCGCTGTAGCATCCGGACCCAACCTGGCGCTCGAGATCGCGAAAGAGCAGCCGACGGCAGCCGTCATTGCGTCTGACAACCTGGCGACAGCCGAAGCCGTGGCTATGGTCGCCACGAACCGATATTTTCGCTCGTTCGTCAACACCGACGTGGTGGGAACCGAATTCGGCGGGGTGCTGAAGAACCTCATCGCCGTGGCCATCGGCATCGTCGACGGGGTCGGCTACGGCGAGAACACGAAAGCCTCCATCATCACGCGCGGGCTCGCCGAAATGACGGCGTTCGCCATGGCGTACGGCGCGCATCCCGAGACCATGGCTGGGCTTGCGGGCCTCGGCGACCTCATCGCCACCAGCAGCTCGCCGCTCTCGCGCAACAACACCGCGGGGCGACTGCTCGGCCAGGGGTACAGCTTCGCCGATGTGGTGGGGCGCATGCAGCAGACGGCCGAAGGGCTGGCCTCGGTTGCGCCGATTCTTACTCTCGCCGCCGCCCGCGGAGTCGACATGCCCATCGTGCAGCAGGTCAGCCAGGTGCTAGCCGGTACGCTGAACCCTCGAGATATTGCACCTCATCTCACGACAGATTCACTCGAACCCCAGGGCGAAAGGCCGAATGATGGCAGACAAAACCGTGGTGGCTCTGCTCTTTGGCGGCCGTTCCAGCGAGCATTCAATCAGTTGCGCGACGGCGGGCGGGGTTCTTCGGGCGATTGATCGCTCGCGCTACGAGGTGATTCCGGTGGGAATCACCCACGACGGGGCGTTCGTGCTCGAAGACGACGACGCCACCAAGTTCACGCTCGACCCGGCGCACTTGCCTGAGGTGCACGACAACGGTACGCGTGTGCACTGGCCCGAGAGCGCGGTCTCGCGTGAGCTGACGGTGGTGGATGCCCAGGGTGCCGTTCGCTTGCTCGGCGCCGTCGACGTGGTCTTTCCCATTCTGCACGGGCCCTACGGCGAAGACGGCACCATTCAGGGGCTGCTCGATCTCGTCGGGCTGCCGTACGTCGGCGCGGGCGTGCTCGCCTCCGCCCTCGGTATGGACAAGCACTTCACCAAGACCGTGCTCTCGCAGGCCGGAATCGCGGTGGCGCCGTGGCACACGGTGACTGCGCGCGAATGGGCGTCGTCGCCGTCGTCGGTTGCCGATCTCGTGGGTTCTCTCGCCCTGCCCGTCTTCGTCAAGCCGGCACGAGCCGGGTCGTCGGTCGGTGTGAGCAAAGTCAAAGAATGGGGCGAGCTGGCCGCGGCGATGACCGTTGCTTTCGCCGAAGACGACCGCGTGCTCATCGAGGAGGGCATCGTGGGGCGCGAGGTGGAATGCGGCGTGCTGCAGGGTCGTTCGGGGGCTTCGGCACGGGCATCCGTCGCCGGTGAGATCGTGATGACGGGCCGCGAGTTCTACGATTTCGACGCGAAGTACCTTGACGCGCCGGGCATCGAGTTGGTCTGCCCCGCCGATCTGACGGCTGCCGAACTCGCCGAGATGCAGTCGCTCGCCGTGCGGGCGTTCGCGGCCATCGGTTGCGAGGGGTTGGCGCGAGTCGACTTCTTCTTGACGCCGGGTGGATTCGTCATCAACGAGATCAACACGATGCCGGGGTTCACGCCGATTTCGATGTTTCCGAAGTGCTGGATCGCAACGGGGCTGAGCTACCCGGAGATCATCGACGAGCTCATCGCGCTCGCGCTTGAGCCGTACGCTTTCGCGCGGTAGCTGCCGGGCCTGAGCGCACAGGGCCTCAACTCAGCGCTCAGGGCCTCAGCTGAGCATTCAGGGCCTGATCTCAGCGCTCAGGGCCTCAGCTCGCGCTGCCGGTCGGGAACCATGTTCATCGTGTCGGGGTTCGGGCCGGTGCGGTCGTCGCGATTGAGCGCGGTGATGGCGGTCACATCGTCGTCGCTCAGCTCGAAGTCGAAAAGGTCGAAGTTCTCGGCGACGCGCGCCGGTGTCGTGGACTTCGGAAAGACGATGTCTCCGCGCTGAATATGCCAGCGCAAGGTCACCTGAGCAGGCGTTTTGCCGTGGCGAGCGGCGATGGCTCCGATGGTCTCGTCACCCAGCACCTTGCCTTGCGCAATGGGTGACCACGCTTCTGTAGCGATGCCGTTCGCGCGATTCTGCTCGCGCAGTGCGTCTTGGGTGAAATACGGATGCACTTCGATCTGATTCACGGCAGGAATCACGTCTGTGGCGGCCAGCAGCCGCTCGAGGTGCTGCGGCTGAAAGTTCGACACACCGATGGCCCGCACAGCGCACGACGCGAGCAGTTCTTCGAAGACCTGCCAGGTCTCGACGAAGTCGGCCACCTCGTCGGCCGGCCAGTCGATGAGAAACAGGTCGAGGTAGTCGAATCCGAGTTCACCGAGGGTGCGCTCGAAGGCCCACCGGGCATCCGTCGGCGCATGAAAACCGTTGCCCAGCTTGCTCGTGACGAATACCTCGCTGCGCGGCAACCCTGATTCGACGACTGCCAGCCCCACCTGCTTCTCGTTTCGGTACGACTGCGCGGTGTCGATGTGACGGTAGCCCACCTCGAGGGCGCTGAGGGTGGCCTGCTGGGCCTCATCGACGGGTACCTGAAAGACGCCGAACCCGAGCTGCGGAATCTCGACACCGTTATTGAGGGTCACCATCGGTACTGTCATGTCTCAACGCTACAGCGCGGGCCGCGGCTGGAGACACGGCGCACGCGGCAGGCAAACGCGGCAGGAAAACGCGGCAAAGAAACGCAGCAGTGACACGCGGCAATGAAACGCTGCAGGGAAACGCGTTAGGGAAGCGCGGCAGTGACGCCCGTCAGCGCGGAATGTGGTTGAACTCGTCAGGGTTCGGGCCGGTGCGCTCGTCGCGGTTCAGCGCTGTGATGGCGAGCACGTCTTGGTCGGTGAGCTCGAAGTCGAAGATGTTGAAGTTCGAGACGACACGCTCGCGAGTTACGGACTTCGGAAAGACGATGTCGCCGCGCTGAATGTGCCAGCGCAGAGTCACCTGAGCGGGAGTCTTGCCGAGACGTTCGGCGATGTCGACGATGGTGGGGTCGTCGAGCACCTTGCCTTGGGCGATGGGTGACCAGGCTTCGGTGGCGATTGAGTGGTCACGGTTGAAAGTGCGCACGTCGTCTTGGGTGAGATAGGGGTGAATTTCGATCTGGTTGACCGCCGGCACGACCTCCGTCTCTTTGATCAGGCGCTCGAGGTGGTGGGGTTGAAAGTTCGAGACACCGATAGAACGAACGCGGCCGCCGGCAAGCATCTCTTGCATCGCTTGCCAGGTTTCGACGTAGTCACCCACGGCGGGCAGCGGCCAATGGATGAGAAAGAGATCGAGATATTCGAAGCCGAGGGCGTCGAGAGTCTTGTCGAAGGCCTGCAGGGCATCCGGTTTCGCGTGAAAGCCGTTGTTCAGTTTGCTCGTCACGAACACGTCTTCGCGGTTCAGGCCCGACGCAGCGACGGCCTGCCCAACCTCTTTTTCGTTGCCGTACATTTCGGCGGTGTCGATGTGACGGTAGCCCACCTCGAGTGCCGTCAGGGTCGCCTCTTGCGTGTCGGCAGGGTCGATCTGAAACACTCCGAACCCGAGCTGCGGAATCGTTTGGCCATTGTTCAAAGTCACGAGAGAAACTGTCATGCCTTCACGCTACGCGCGGCCCCGTCACCTGCCCAATTTGCGCCCGGGGGTTGCTTTTGCGCGGGGGCCTAGGCTCGAAGCATGACGAATCCGTTCTTCGAGCCGAGCGCATTGCCGTTCGGGCTGCCCCCGTTCGCCGAGATACGCGACGAGCACTACGCGCCTGCGTTCGAGCGAGGGCTGGCCGAGCACCTGGCTGAAATCGAGGCGATTGTGGGCAGCGTGGATGCCCCGACCTTCGACAACACGATCGTCGAGCTCGAGCGCGGCGGTCAGACCCTCTCGCGCGTTGCGGCGGTGTTCTTCAACAAGGCCTCTGCTGACAGCAACGCCGTGACCGATTCGCTCGAAGAAGAGCTGGCACCGCGGCTGGCAGCCCACTCCGATGCGATTCGACTGAACGGGGTGCTTTACGAGCGCATTCGCACGGTTTACGAGGTTCGGGAGTCGCTCGACCCCGAGTCGCGTTACCTCGTCGAGCGGTACTTCGCTGAATTCACGCAGGCCGGCGCGGGGCTCGATGCCGACGCGAAGCGGCGTCTCACCGAGCTGAACCAGAAGCTCTCGACGCTCACCACCCGGTTCGAGAAGAACCTGTTGGCCGACACGAACGAGCTGGCAGTGGTGGTCGACGATGTCGCCGAGCTCGAGGGGCTCGGCGAGGGCGAGATTTCGGCCGCGGCTGCTGCAGCGAGCGAGCGGGGGCTGCCAGCAAAGTATGTGATCACGTTGGTGCTGCCCACCGGGCATCCGTACCTCGCATCGCTCACCAACCGGGCGCTTCGCGAACGCATCATGAGCGCTTCACGCTCGCGCGGTGGCCACGGCGGCAGCTACGACAACCGGTCGATCGTGCTCGAATTCGCCCGCCTTCGCGCCGAGCGCGCCGAGTTGCTCGGGTTCGCCAGCCACGCGGCCTTCGTCACGAGCGACGAAACCGCGAAGACGCCCGAGGCCGTGCTCGCCCTGCTGAGTCAGCTCGCCGGGCCCGCCGCTCGCAATGCGCGGGCCGAGATGGATGCCCTGCAAGCCCTCATCGGCGACGAGTTCGAGCTCGCCGCCCACGACTGGGCGTACTACAGCGAAAAGGTGCGTAAGGCGACCTACGACGTCGACACAAGCGAGATGCGCCCGTACTTCGAGGCCGAACGTGTGCTTCACGACGGCGTGTTTTTCGCGGCGTCTCATCTCTACGGGGTGAGTTTCACCGAGCGCACCGATCTCGTGGGCTACCACCCCGAGGTTCGCGTCTTCGAGGTGCGCAACGAAGACGGGTCGCCCGTCGGTCTCTACCTGCTCGACCTGTACACGCGAGACTCGAAGCGCGGGGGCGCGTGGATGAACTCGCTCATATCGCAGAATGAACTGCTCGGGCATCCGGTGGTCGTCACCAACAACCTCAACGTGCCCAAGCCCGCCGACGATATGCCCACGTTGCTCACCTACAGCGAGGTGACCACGTTCTTTCACGAGTTCGGCCACGCGTTGCACGGACTCTTCGCGCGAGTGAAGTACCCGAAATTCGCGGGAACGAACGTGTTTCGCGACTTCGTAGAGTTTCCCAGCCAGGTCAACGAAATGTGGATGCTCTGGCCCGACGTTCTGGCGAACTACGCCGTGCACCACGAAACCGGTGCCCCGATGCCGCCCGAGCTCGTTGAAAAGCTGCAGGCCTCTGCGGGGTTCAACGAGGGGTTCGCCACCTCCGAGTACCTGGCGGCTGCGTTACTCGACCAGGCATGGCATGGCCTTTCGGTGGCTGACTCGGCGTCGGTCGACGACGTGTCGGTGTTCGAGGCGGCGGCGTTAGCCGCGGCAGGGCTCGACAACCCTGCGGTGCCCACACGGTACTCGAGCACCTACTTCGCCCACACCTTCTCAGGTGGCTACGACGCGGGCTACTACTCCTACATCTGGAGCGAAATACTCGACGCCGACACCGTGGAGTGGTTTCGAGCCAACGGCGGCCTTACGCGCGCGAATGGCGACCGTTTTCGCTCCCGCCTGCTCGGCGTGGGCGGTTCGCACGACCCGCTCGACGCATTCGTCGACTTCCGCGGTCGCCCGGCCGAAATCGCCCCTCTCCTCGACCGCCGCGGACTGAACGCCTAGCTTCTTACAACCACAACCGCTATCCTGTTGTCCGTTGTACACGGTGGCGATATTTTGTACAATTTGTTCATGACGATTCTCTCCGATGTACCCGTCTCTGCGGCACGGCAGCAGCTTGCTTCGATAGTGAATCAGGTGCGCACCGAGCATGAGCCCGTTTATCTTGAGCGTCACGGCAAGCGGGTTGCGGCACTGATCGATTCTGACGATCTCGCTCACCTCATCGCTCTAGCAGAAGACATGACCGACATTCGAGAAGCCGAACTGGCTCGCGAAGAGATGCTGCGAACCGGTGAGACTCCTGTTCCCTGGGCAGAGGTGAAGGCAGAACTCGGACTTTCGTGAGTTACGTCATAGAACTTGCTCCCGCGGCCAGCCGCCAGCTTCGCAAGCTCGACCCGCAAGCACGCAGGCGCATTCAGGCGGTGGTAGAACTGCTCAGCGAAGATCCGCGCCCTCCTGCCGCTACACAACTTGTGGGCGGCATGGGGGAATGGCGGGTGAGAACAGGCGACTACCGGGTCATCTATCAGATTCGCGACGATCGGCTGCTGGTGTTGGTCGTTCGAGTCGGCCACCGTCGAGACGTGCACGTGCACGTGCACAGCTGAACGCATCGCCCGACAAACCGAACAGGGCCACGTGGCTGGTGGCTAGCCGGCGTCGGGGGTGGGAGTCGTGGTGCCGAAGAGGTCGTCAGCGCCGAGGCACTGGCTTGTCTGGGGAACGGCGGCGACGGCCGTTTGCAGGTCGATAAGTGCCGACGAGGCCGAGACGGCGTTGGAATCGACGATGACCTGCGTTGCGGGGCTCCGACCGAAGGTCGTGTAGGTGTACGACGGCTTCTGGGAGTCGTCTTCGATCCAGTCGATGCCCGACACATTGACGCAGGGCAGCGTGGTCGGCCCGTACGGTTCGACACCGCAGCGCAGCAGCACAGACGCGGGGGAGCCCCACGCTGAGGTCGCCTGCGCGTTCGTCTCGCGCTGGTCTAAGCCGGCCACGGTCGAGGGCAATCGCACCATGATCTCGGCGCAGCCCGGGTCGGTGGCGCTCGCCGCCGGGTCGAGAGCGACAGTCGAAGCACAACCCGATAGACCGACGCAGGCGAAAGCGGCCACCAGGGCACCGGGAACGAGGAGGCGTTTACGAGCAGACATCTCTGACAGGTTACCGTTGTGAGGTGAGTACTCATGGGGCGCACCCTCAGCTTCCGGCCGACGATCCGCGCCAGAGCGGCGCCGCTGACCCGCACGACCTGGGCGATGCGCGCGACACGCGCGTCACTCGCGAGGGCGGCGCCGGCGACACGCTTGAGAGCGTGGGCGAGGTTGAGGCGCTCAAGCGCATTTTTCCGCGGTTGCCGAACGCGGCAGCGGCGCTGCTCGGGCCAGGCGACGATGCTGCGGTGATCTCGGCTCCGGATGCCCGGTTCGTGGTCACGACCGACATGATGATTCACGGGCCTGACTTTCGCCTCGCGTGGTCGACCCCACACGACTTGGGGTGGAAGGCGGCGGTCACGAACCTCGCCGACGTCGCCGCGATGGGAGCTACGCCCTCCGCTCTCGTGGTGGCTATTGCGGCTCCACTCTCGACTCCCGTCGCGACGCTCGAGGGCATCGCCGACGGATTGCGCGACGCGTGCGCCGCACTCGCTCCGCTTGCCGGCGTGGTGGGCGGCGACCTGTCGGTTTCGAATACTCTCACGATCGCCGTTACCGCCTTCGGCGACCTCGACGGTCGAGCCCCCGTCGTTCGCTCGGGAGCCCGCCCCGGTGACATCGTGGCGGTCGCGGGCGACCTTGGTCGCGCCGGCGCTGGCATCTGGCTGCTCTTCGACCAGGCGACGTCGTCGGAGCCCGGGCTTGCGGCCGCCGAGCTGGCCGCCGCTGAGCCGGTCACGCCCATTCGCCAGCCATCTGGCAGCGCGCCGCGCGAGCCCGACGCCGCGCTCGGGCGGGTGATTCGCTCCCAGCACCCCGCTCTCGTCAACGCGCAGCTTGCGCCGATGTCTCCTCTCGCAGCCGGAGTGCTCGCCGCCCAGGCCGGAGCTACGTCGATGCTCGACGTGTCTGACGGGCTCGTTCTCGACGCCGGGCGCATTGCGACGGCCAGTGGATGCTCGATCGATTTGTCTCATGCGTTTATCGAAGCCGAAGCGAACGCACTGCGAGCAGTCGATGCCGTGGTCGGTGCACAAGCCGCCGACTTCGTGCTCTGTGGAGGGGAAGATCATGCACTGCTGGCGACCTTCGACCCCGCGCACGATCTACCGGAGGCGTTTCGCCAGATCGGCGTCGTGCGGGTGCGAGAAGCCGGGCATCCACTGGTCACCGTGGGCGGCGAAGCCTACGTGAAGCCGGGCGGGTGGGATCCGTTCAACGACTGGAACGGCGCCGTTGGCTGAACCGTTGAGCCGCCGACGTGGCACGTCGAACCGGCGTGCGGCACGGGGCATCGCGAGCCTGTCGGTCGCCCGGCGTCACACCGCGACCGCTGAGCAATCGCCGTCACGATTGCCTATTAGAATCTCTCTGACGCCGCCGCGACAGACGTAGACGACACCACGCTGGCGAACAGGTCACGAATGGAGTTGCGTTCTATGGGAAAACTGATCTACGGCACCCCCGGCGTCGAAATCGAGTTCGACGACCGTGTGCTGGCGCACCTGCGTGTGGTCATTGTGACGAAGCTGCGCCGCGGCGAATCGTTCACGATGCAGTATGCGTACGGGCCGGAGGCCGGTGCTGGGCACGCGAGCCTGTGGATGCACCCGTCGATTCCCTTACAGTTCAAGTTCTACGGCAGCAAAGAGCCCGCGCTGAACCGCGCCTGGATCGAGGCGCTGATGCTCGGCGCGAGTACGACGGTGGGTCTGCAATTGCTGCCGGAGCCTGATCTGTCGTAGCAGACAACAACGAACGCGACGCAAAAAGGCTGAGGCGACCAGATCTCTCTGATCGCCTCAGCCTTTTGTGACGTCGGCTGACTCTTCGAAAGTCAGCCGACTAGTCGGCGTTAGTGGCGCGGGCCTGACGTTTCGCCGCCGGGCGACACTGTGTCTGACTCGCTTTCGGTGAGCGCCGCAAGCTCGGCATCGGGGTCTGAACCAGACCCGTTCGCATAAGCCGCAGCACGAGCATCCGCAGCACCAGCCTCGTCGGCCTGCACCTCGGCACCCGTCTCGAGCACCACATGAGTGGCGCCGTCGATCTCTAGCGACTCGGGCAGGATGTCGCGGTCGAGCGTCGTGGCGAGCGGCTTCTCCTTGACGAAGAACAGCAGCACCGTAGCGGCCAGCACCAGCGGAACCATGAGCAAGAAGATCGGGGTCAGCGAGTCGCTGTACGCACCGACGATGATCTGGCGAACGGAATCAGGCAGCGCACGAACCAGGTCGGGCGTGAGCGAGTTGTTGCCACCCGCGGTACCGGTACCACCGGCAGGCAGACGCTCGGCCAGCAGGGTGGTGAGCTTCGCGGTGAACAAGCTGCCGACAACGGCGGTGCCAAGTGAGGCACCGATCTGGCGGAAGTAGTTGTTCGACGCGGTAGCCGTACCGACCACACGCAGCGGGAAGGTGTTCTGCACGATCAGGATCAGAATCTGCATACACATACCGAGCCCGATACCCATGATGGCGAGGTAGGCGCAGATGATCCACACGGGCATCCCAGCGGTCATGGTCGACAGCAGCAGAAGCGCGACGGCCGTGATGAACGTGCCGATGATGGGCAAGAACTTGTAATGACCCGTGCGGCTGACGATCTGGCCTGAGCCGATCGAGGTGATCAGCAGACCCGCCATGAGCGGAATCATGAGCAACCCGGCCTGCGTGGCGTTCGCGCCGGTGACCATCTGCATGTAGGTCGGCAGGTAGGCGAGCGCACCGAACATGGCGATACCGATGATCAGACCCGAGATCGTGGTCAGAATGAAGTTCTTCTGCTTGAACAAGAACGGGGGCATGATCGGCTCGGATGCGCGACGCTCCACCATGATGAACGCGACCGCAGCGACGACCGTACCGACGATGAGGCCGATGATCGTGGGTGAATCCCAGGCGTAGGTGTTGCCACCCCAGGTCGTGGTGAGCACGAGACCGGCCGATGCCAGTGCGAGCAAGACCATGCCTGCGTAGTCGATGCGCGGCTTGCCCTGAGAGTTCTTCGGCAGCTTCAAGAAGATGACGGCTGACAAGATGGCGAGAATGCCGAGCGGAATGTTCATCCAGAAGCCCCAGCGCCAGCCGGGCCCTTCGGTGAACCAGCCGCCGAGCAGCGGGCCGGCGACGCTCGAGAGAGCGAAGACGCCACCCATGATTCCCATGTACTTGCCACGCTCACGAGCGGGCACGACGTCAGCAATGATCGCTTGCGCGAGAATCATCAGACCGCCACCGCCCAGGCCCTGGATGGCGCGGCCCGCGATGAGCTGACCCATGTCAGGGGCGAGGCCACCGACAATCGAGCCAGCCAAGAACAGGCTGATCGCGATGATGAACAGGCCCTTGCGGCCGATGAGGTCACCGAGCTTGCCGTAGACGGGCAGCACGATGGTCGACGCGAGAATGTAGGCCGTGGTGACCCACAGCATGAGGTCGACGCCGTGAAGCTGGCCGACGATGGTGGGTAGTGCCGTGCTGAAAATGGTCTGATCGAGCGATGCGAGAAGCATCGCCACCATCAGGCCGGCGAACACCAGCAAGACGTTACGTCGTGATGTCGGGTCAGCCGCTCGAGCGGTTGGTGCCGACGAAGTTGTGGCGGTCATTGGATTTTCTTCGTTACCTCTCTGACGAGCTCGATGGCTCGCCGTTCCAATTGATCCAAGTTGGCCAACTGGTCTTGTGTAGCTGCGCTGCCGTTCGTGACCCATTCCTTCACGGCGACGCGAACGCCTCCCGTGCAGAGCGCGAACAGCACATCGGCTGAGGGCTGCAAGGTCTCTGGCGAATCGCCTTCGAACCTCGGGTCTTTCTCGAGCAGGGTCTGGATGCCCGCGGTGAGCTGATCGGCCATGCGGGTCATTTGGGTGATGTGGCGACTGAGTAGTTCGGGGTGAGCCTTGACGACTTTCATGCGCGACATGTGCAGTTCTGAACTCGTCGTCGATGGTTCGATCACCCACAGCAGCAGGCTCACGATCGACTCGACAAGGCCGCCGCCGTCGGAAGCGGCCAGGTGCTGGGCGACCTCGTCATCGGTCAGTTCAGGGTTGCGCACGCCGAGAATGGCGTCTTCCTTCGAGTCGAAGTAGTTGAAGAACGTGCGCGGCGAAACGTCGGCGGCATCACTGATGGCGTCGACAGTGGCGTGGGCCAGTCCGTCGCGCAAGACCAGTTCAACAGCCACGCGTTCGAGCTTGGCCCGGGTCTCGGCGCGCTTCTTATCGCGCAATCCGAGGGGGGCTGTCGTTTCCATGTCTCAATTATTGCGCTTGCTGCAAAGTTTCGCAAGTGCAAACTTGCCCACCTGCAAATTTGCTGAGTTGCAAAGTTGCCGAGTTGCAACATTGCGCCACTGCATTATTGCACCGATCGGCCCTCATTCAGGCGTCGTCAGCCACCATAGAGTGGTCTCGCCATAATCTTTTCGCCGGTCGAGCACGAATGCCGGCGGCAAGCTGGGTTGCGGTGACCGGGCCGTGCGTTCGATCACGATCGTCGCCCCCGCCGTCACATGGCCGGTCAGCCGATCGAGCGTTTCAGCGAGCTCGATCTCGCTGAGGTCATAAGGAGGGTCGATGAAAACCACGTCGAACTGCACGACTGACGAGCCCAGAAACGCATTCACCTGCTGCGTCACCACGGTCAGGCGCGGCTTTGTGGCTTTCGAGGCCGCGGCGGCGTTCAGGATGGTCGTGGCATTGCTCTTGGCGACGCGCGCCGCCGCCGGGTTCTTCTCTACGAGAGTCACCTCGGCCGCGCCTCGAGACGCGGCCTCGAGCCCGAGCGCGCCTGACCCCGCATAGAGGTCGAGTGCGGCGCATCCGCTGATGAGGTCGCGCGACTCGAGCGCCGAGAAGATGGCCTCGCGCACCCGGTCGCTGGTTGGGCGGGTTCCTGAGGCAGGAACGGCGAGGCGCTGCGAACCGGCGAACCCGGCGATGATGCGGGTCATCGGGCGACCGGGGGTCGGTGGCTGGTGGAGGCGAGAGGCATTGCAGCAGGCTATCGCGCTGCCTGCAGCGCCGCCGCTGTCGCCGTGCTGACCGCCCCGCGCGGGCCCGCCTGTCTGCGCCGCCAGTCGGATGGGCACTGCCTCGCGTATCAGCCCTTCACAACGTGCACCGATCGCCGATCATGCACAGATCGCGGCAGACCAGCCGGCCTGTCACCCGCGAAGCCTAGAATCGGGCGTATGAATGCGTCGGCAGTGCCCCCAGCGAGCTCGGCCCCGCGCCGGGGTTCTGGCGGCTCTGGCACCGGCCGCTCGGGCGCGGCAGGCGCCGCATGGACGAAATCTGACGATAAAGCGGTGCAGGCTCTCACCGCCGGCGAACGCCGTGCCGCGCTCGGCACAGGCTCACCGCTCGAAGCCAAGCTGTCGAGCGTTCTCGGCGGCCGAACCGCGGGCCCGCTGCAGAAGGCCTTCGCCATCACGACCGTGGGCGACATGCTCGCCCACTACCCCAGGCGGTACGCCAGGCGGGGTGAACTCACGGCCCTCAACGAGCTTCCGCTGAACGAGACAGTGACCATCGTCGCCGAGATTCGCACCGTCACCGAGCGCCCGATGCGTCAGCGCCGCGGTTCCATTCTCGAGGTCTCGATCTCTGACGGCCGCGGAATTCTGAGCCTGACTTTTTTCAACCAGTCGTGGCGGTCGAGAGAACTGCGCCCGGGGCTCCGGGGAATCTTCACCGGCAAAGTGACCGAATACCGCAGCGCACTGCAGCTCGCCCACCCCGACTACAAACTGTTCGACGACCTCGACCTGCTCGAACTCGATGGGTCAGTTTCTGAGAAGGCGAAGAAGTGGGCCGAGGCTCCGATACCGATCTACCCAGCCACGGGCACCATGTCGAGCTGGCAGATTCAGGCCGCTATGGCCCTGGTGCTCGAGGCGGCGCTGCCGGTCGGCGACCCCGTTCCCGCGGCGGTGCGAAAGGCGCGCGGGCTGGTCGATTTCAGCACAGCGCTGCAGGGCATCCATCAGCCCCAGCGAGACAGCGACTTCATGAAAGCGCGCGACTCGCTCAAATTTCAGGAGGCTTTCGTGCTGCAGACGGCCCTGCTGCAGCAGCGGCAGGCCGCGCACGCTCAAAAAGCCGTCGCCCGGGTGGCGAAGCCGGGCGGCTACCTCGAGCGATTCGACCGCGCGCTCGCGTTCACGTTGACGGGTGACCAAAGCCTGGTGGGCAGCGAGATCACCGCAGACCTCGCCAAAGCCGAGCCCATGAACAGACTGGTGCAGGGCGAGGTGGGTTCGGGTAAAACCCTCGTGGCGCTGCGAGCAATGCTCGCGGTGGCCGATTCGGGCGGCCAGTCGGCGCTCTTAGCGCCCACCGAGGTTCTGGCGGCGCAACACCTGCGGTCTATCGTGCGCGTGCTCGGCCCCGACCTCTCTGCAGAGCTGATGCCGACCCTGCACACCGGCCAGTTGCCCATCGCTGTGCGGCGCAAGGCGCTGCTGCGCATGGTGTCGGGTCAGTCGAAAATCGTCATCGGCACCCACGCGCTGCTGAGCGACACTGTGCAGTTCTACGACCTCGGCCTCGTGGTGGTCGACGAGCAGCACCGCTTCGGCGTCGAGCAGCGTGAGGCTCTGCGGTTGAAGGGCGCTCAGCCGCCGCACGTGCTCGTGCTGACCGCCACGCCCATTCCGCGCACGGTCGCCATGACCGTGTTCGGCGATCTCGACATCAGCACCATCACCGAACTCCCGGCGGGTCGCCAAGGTATTTCGACGTTCGTGGTGCCGCTTGCCGAGAAACCGGGCTGGGCGGGTCGCATTTGGCAGCGCACGGCCGAAGAGCTCGCCAAGGGCAGGCAGGCGTTCTTCGTCTGCCCCGCCATCGAACCATCGGTGGCCGAACCCGCTGACGACCTCGAACCGGGCGAACCGGATGCCCGGCAGCTCGCCACCGTCACCGCAGTTCTGGCCGAGGCACGAGCGAACCCCGCTCTCGCCGGCGCCCGCATCGAGCCGCTGCACGGCCGCATGTCGAGCGAAGAGAAAGACCAGACCATGCAGGCCTTCGCCGCCGGCGAGATCGACGTGCTCGTGGCGACAACCGTCATCGAGGTCGGCGTCGATGTGCCGAACGCCTCCACCATGGTGGTGATGGACGCCGACCGGTTCGGCGTCTCCCAACTGCACCAGCTGCGGGGTCGGGTCGGCCGCGGCGGGGTTCCAGGGCTCTGCCTGCTGGTCACGCACGCCGAACTCGAGACGCTCGCGCGCGAGCGGGTGGATGCCGTGGCCTCCACCCTCGACGGGTTCGAACTGGCGCAAATCGACCTCGAACTGCGGCGCGAGGGCGATGTGCTCGGCAGCACTCAGTCGGGTGGTCGCTCGTCACTGCGGCTGTTGCGGGTGGTCGCCGATGGTGATCTGATCGGTGAGGCGCGGGAGGCGGCGGCCGAGGTGCTTCAGGGCGATCCGGGGCTCGCCGAGCATCCGGAGCTGCGTGATGCACTCGCGCGGAGGCTCGACGAGACCGACCGTGCGTTCTTGGCGAAGAGCTGAGCCGCGCAATGGTTGAGCCGCGCAATGGCTGTGTCGCGCAACGTAACTGTTCGGCTGGTGCTCAGAGACCTTGCGGGGAGATTGGTAGCCTGAAGAGATGAACACCATCGCTGTTGTCCCCGGATCATTCGACCCGGTCACTCTCGGGCATCTCGACGTGATCGAGCGCGCCGCCGCGATCTTCGACGAGGTGCATGTCGTCGTGGTGCACAACCCCGACAAATCGGCGCTGTTGCCCATCGCCGAGCGCGTTTCGCTGATTCAGCAAGCCATCGTCGACGGCGGCATCGAAGGCAATGTGGTGGTCACGTCGTGGAGCATGGGCCTGCTCGTCGACTACTGCGAAGAGGTGGGCGCGAAAGTGCTGATCAAGGGCATCCGTTCGCAGATCGATGTGGCCTACGAAACGCCGATGGCCATCGTGAACCGCAATCTGGCGGGCGTCGAGACGATCTTCCTCCTGCCTGACCCGGCGCACGCGCACGTGTCGAGTTCGCTGGTGCGGCAGGTCGCGGGGCTCGGGGGAGACGTGGCGCCGTACGTTCCGCGCGCCGTGGCAGAGTTTCTGGCTGCGCACGTCTGACGCGGCTTTCCGGGCCCGGCTCGGGTGGCAGGATTGACGTATGTCTGACCTGCCCGAGTTCGAGGTTTCAGCGCGGCTCGCCGTGTATGCCGTTGAAGGAATACCCGAAATCGGGGCAGGCGATTCGCTCGGCGAACTCATCGGCGACGCGCTCCAGGCGAGCGGGCTCGCTGCTCGAGACGGCGACATTCTGGTCGTGACCAGCAAAATCGTTTCGAAGGCCGAGGGCAGGTCGTTGCGAGCGGATGATCGTGAAGCCGCCATCACGGCCGAAACCGTTCGCGTGGTGGCCAGCCGCGCGCACCCCGGCGGAGTCACCCGCATCGTCGAAAATCGGCAGGGCATCGTTCAGGCCGCGGCGGGAGTCGACGCCAGCAATACCGCCGCCGGAACAGTGCTGTTGCTTCCGATAGATCCCGACGCCTCGGCTCGCTCGCTCGCCGAAGACCTCCGCGCCCGTTTCGGTGTGCGTCTCGGCATTCTCATCTCCGACACGCTGGGGCGCGCCTGGCGAGAGGGTCAGACCGACGCCGCCATCGGTTCGGCGGGTGTGCTCGTGGTCGATGACCTGCGCGGCGGGGTGGATACGTTCGGTCAGCGGCTCGAGGTGACGCAGATCGCGGTGGCCGACGAAATTGCAGCCGCCGGCGATCTCGTGAAGGGGAAAGCGAGCGGGGTACCCGTCGCACTCGTGCGCGGTCTCGGCCGGTTCGTGGTGGAGTCGCTCGACACCCCGGCCCGGGCGCTCAACCGTACGGGGCCTACCGACATGTTCCGCCTCGGCACCGATGAGGCACTGGCCGAGGGCCGTGCGCGCGGCTACGCAGAAGGGTACGCGGCCGGCCTGGCCGCTGCTGCGCGTGCCGCGGCCGACTCATGACCGAATGGGTGGTCGTTCTTCCCGTCAAAGGGTCGACGGCATCGAAGACACGTCTCGCCGAATTTCCACTCAGCCCCGACGAGCGCCGGGCCCTGGCGCTCGCCTTCGCTCGAGACACCCTCAGCGCGATTCGATCGGCGACTGACGTCACTCACACAATCGTCGTCACCAGCGACGCCGAGGCGACAGAAGCGCTCGCGGCGCTCGGCGCCGAGATTGTGCCCGACCCGCTCGACGGTCTGAACGCGGCCATCACAGAAGGGCTGCGGTTCGCCCGGCGGCACTACCCCCAGGCGGCCTCAGCGGTGATGACGGCAGACCTCCCGACACTCGCCACGAGCGACGTCGACCGGATGCTCGGCCTCGCCGCCGGGCATCCGAAAACCTTCGTGGCCGACGCCGCAGGCACCGGAACCACCACCATCACGGCTCTACCCGGCATCGACGTGGCGCCCCTCTTCGGCCCACATTCGGCTGCGCGCCACGCCGCCGCCGGCCTCGCGTCGCTGCCGGTCGAGGCCGATTCGAGCGTGCGTCGCGACGTCGACACTCCCGCCGATCTGGAGCGGGCGCTGCGCGGCGGTGTGGGCGTTTTCACCGCCCGCGCGCTCGCAGGTTCGGGCGGCTGACGCGCCGCTCGGCCAGCGGAGACTTTGGCGCCAGCTCGTGTGCCGCTGCGTTGTACCGCAGCCGCGGTGGTTCGCTCGTGACGTCGGCGAGCCACTTCGCAGGCGTCGTCGCCACGGGAAACGCCGTGATGAGCTGGGTTCGCGGGCCCACTCTGATCGCGTAGACGACGGCACGGGCATCCGGTGCCGAAGTCGACTGCACGAGCAACGCCCGCGCGACCTCTTCGCGTTCTTCGCCGGCGAACTCGTCGACGACCGCGAGAATGGCCGTCTCGTCGTCGAGAACCTCGAGAAGTGCTCGCGAGACGAAACTCAGCAGACCGCCCGGCTGTTGGTCGGGTTTAGCGATGCGAGCCATGAACGAGCCCGCGGGCATCCCGAGCGCCGTTTCGAGTTCGGAACCCACCCACCTCTCACGCTTGAGGCCGAATGGCGTCTCGACCATCGAAAGGAGGTAGCCGTAAAGATGCAGCACCCCGGCGTTGCCGATCGGCCACGTCGCCTCGATGCCCGCGGCCTCATGCAAAGACGCGAACAGCGGCTCATCGATGACCGGAGCATCGATATTCTCATCGAGAACCGTCGACCACCCCCACAACGAAAACGCCCCAGCACCCCGATCGCGTTCGAGGCTCGCCAGCAGCTCAGGCACTTCGGCAGCGAGCACCCGGCCGATCGCGGCTCGAGCGTCTGCGGAGTTCGCACCCGCGCCCACTGCCCGCGACGCCTTCACCAGGCGGTCGACGAACGACATTCCGCTCACCGGGTGCGTCAGACCGTGAGGCCAGCGGCCTCTGCCAGAGCAGCCGCGGCGAGGGCAGCCGAGGTGTCGACGCTCGTCATCCAGAGCGGAACCGACGCCACACGCAGCCCCGCTGTCTCCAGTGCGGGGGCGAGCGCGGCATCACTCTCGTCGATCAGCCAGGCGTCGAGCAGACCACCAGCCGAACGCGCGCCATAATGGAGCCCCACGGCATCTGCGGCTGTCGGCACGCCGATCGCACTCAAGCACGCGTGTGCCATGCCCCTGATCGCCGCCCCCGAAATGATGGGCGACACACCGACAACGGGCGCCGCGGTCGATTGCAGGGCGGCACGGATGCCCGGCACCGTGACAATCGTGCCGATAGACACCACGGGGTTCGACGGCGCAAGAAGCACTACATCGGCGCCGATGATCGCGTCGAGCACCCCGGGCGCAGCGACCGCCGTTTCGAGACCGTGCTGCTCGAAGCGCAGCGCCGGCAGACTGGCGCGGTAGTGCACCCACCACTCTTCGAAGTGCATCGTTCGAGTGCCGTCGGGCTCAGTGTCGTCGGCGACAACGACATGGGTCTCCACCGGCTGATCGCTCATCGGCAGCAGCGTCACGCCGAGGTTCCAGCGGGCGGTGATCTGCGCGGTCGCTTCGCTGAGGGTGAGCCCTTCGCGCAGCAGGTGCGAGCGGGTGATGTGCGTACCGAGGTCAAGATCGCCGAGGGTGAACCACGGCCATCCCACCCCGTAGGCGGTCAGCTCGGCGCTGACCCGCTCAGACTCGCCCAGCCGGCCCCAGCCGCGCACCTCGTCGTTCGCCCCGCCGAGGGTGTACATGATGGAGTCGAGGTCGGGGCAGACTCGAAGCCCGGTGAGCCACAGGTCGTCGCCGGTATTCACGATCACGGTCACTTCGGCCGTGCTGCCACCGGCGCCGTCGGGAGCAACCTGCCTCAGATGCTCACGCAGCCCTCGCAGAAACTTCGCCCCGCCGACTCCGCCTGCCACAACCGTAATCTTCACCCCCCAATCCTCCCACCGGCTGAGCCCGCTCGCCGTCGGCTCGGCTCGGCTCCGACGAGCGCGGCGCGTGGCGGCCCGGTCGGGCCCGGCGCGCGTCAGCGCAGGGTGGGCAGCAGTTTGGCGCGGGTCAGCTCAGCGCAGCGCGGGCAGCAGCGCCGCGATCTCGGCGAGAGTGTCTTCGCTACCCGCGTAGATGCCGTCGGCGCGCGGCCAGTGGCTGATCACATCGGTGAATCCGAGAGTGGATGCCCGCCCTACGAGCTCCTCGAACGCCGACGCGCTCTCTACCGAGTACCGCCCGCCCGAGTCGAGCGACAGGTACCGGTCGATCGACTGCGGGTCACGCCCAGCGGCCTCGGCCGCCTGGTCGAGTCGGCCGCTCAGCTCGCCCACGGCACGCCACCAGTCTTCGCCGGTGGCGCCCTCCGGGCCGGTCGTCACCCAGCCCTCAGCCAAACGGCTGACGAGCGCGAGCCCCTTGGGTCCGTTTGCAGCGAGCACCAGCGGAACCCGCGGCGACTGGGCCGGCCGCCCGACCATGCGCGCCTCGTGGGCGGTGAACCAGGTGCCGGCGAAGTTGATGCCCCGGGGTGGGGGAGTGACGGCATCCACTTGCCCCGACGTGGCGGGCGCCTCGAACCGCAGCAGCTCGTCGAGCAGCTCAACGAATTCGGTGAACCGCTCGTGCCTCTCGCGCGGGCTCAGCGACTGCTGCCCGAGCACGAAGGCGTCGAAGCCGGTGCCGCCCGAACCGATTCCCAGCGTGAACCGGCCGCCCGAAACATCGTCGAGTGTGCCGATTTCTTTGGCAAACGGCACCGGATGCCTGAAGTTCGGCGACGAAACAAAGGTGCCGAGGCGAATTCGTTCAGTAACAATCGCGGCTGCCGTCAGCGTCGGAACAGTTGCGCCCCACGGCTCCTCGGCGAGACTGCGCCACGAGAGGTGGTCGTACGTCCACGCGTGGTCGAACCCCAGCTCTTCGGCCTCAATCCACTTGCGGCGGCCGAGAGCCCAGGAGTCTTGGGGCAGTATGACGATTCCGAAGCGCATGCCAGCAGTCTAGGCGCGCCCCTTCCGCCCCAATCGGGTCGTGCTTTTTGTGCGAGTGATGCCGCATCTCGCCGGCGCGCCCCCGCGAGCAGTGTCACGGTAGCCGGTCAGGCCCGCGCGGCCGCAGCCAGCAGCTCCGCCACCTCGTCGTAGTTGCTGCGCACGAGCCTGTCACGGTAGCCGGTCAGGCCCGCGCGGCCGCAGCCAGCAGCTCCGCCACCTCGTCGAAGTTGCTGCGCACGAGCCCCGCTGTGACCCGTATGGCCTGCGGATGCTCGCTCCCCGCCCGCCCGCCCGCCACCCTCAGAGCGCTGTCGCCACCCGCAACCCCGGCATGCGCCTGGAACGGTGCCCCCGCTGCAACTCGTAGGCCGCTCGCTGCCAGAGTCACGATCGCGGCCCGTTCGTCGGCCACGGGCATCCACAGGTTGATGCCGTCGGGCACCCAGATTCCGCTGCCGCTGGCCGCACCGCCCCCCGCGAACCCGCCGCCGAAACCACGCCGAGCGAGTGCCCCGGCGAGCGCGATCTGCCGCGAATGGTAGACCGCTCGCGCCTCGGCGATCTGCGCCACCGACGAAGGCGCGGTCAATAGTTCGTAGAGGATGATCTGCAGCATGCGCGAGGTCCAGCCGGGGCCGAGCATCCGTCGCGCCACGATCTGATCGATGAGGTTCGTCGGCCCAGCCAGTGCCCCGATGCGCAGGTCGGGCCCGTGTGATTTCGCGTAGCTTCGAATGTGCAGCGTACGGTGCGGCAACCACGAGCCGAGACTCGTCGCCCGAACCGTGCTGATCTCGCCGGAATGGTCGTCTTCGACGATCACCGGGTCGGTCAGATGCGAATGCGCACGAAGCACTCGCACCAGCTCACGCGCTCGCCCCTCGCTCATCGACGCGCCCGTGGGGTTGTGTGCGCGGGTCTGCAGCAGTATCGCGGCGGGGTTCGAACGCAGTGCGAATGCCAGGGCATCCGGCAGCATTCCGTGCTGATCGACAGGAACCGCAACCCGTTCGGCACCGAACTGATCGAGCAGGTCGAGAAACGGCGGAAACGACGGGTCTTCGACCACAACCCGGTCGCCATACCTCAGCACCACATCGAGCGAGCGCGACACGGCGTCAAGCGCCCCGTCGACAATCGTCAGCGATTCTGGTGGGTACGGCCAGGATGCCCGCAGGTGACTCTCGAGTTCAGGGAGCACCCTGCCAGCCAGGTAGCTCGAGGTATCGGCGCGCGACGGTACTCGGGCGAGCGCCGCCCCGAGGTCGGGCAGCAGCAGTGCATCGGGAGTGCCGGCCGAGAGGTCGAGGCGCGCCTCGACGTGGGAGCCGGCGAGTTCGGCGAAGTGGGCGGGCATCCAGGTGGTTCCGGCCTGCAGCACGAAGCTGCCGGCGCGCCCGCGCGAGACGATGAGACCTACGCTCGCCAGCGCCTGCCAGGCATTCGAGACCGTAGCGGGGCTGACGCCGAGCGTCGCGGCGAGATCACGCACCGTCGGCAGGCGTTCGCCCGACGCGATTTCGCCCGAGCGAATGAGGCGCGACACGGCGGCCGCTATCGCTTCAGGAGACTTCTTCTCCTCCACAGCCCCCGCGATGAGGTCGATCATGCACACCTCTTGACTTATTTACCCTCACGTCACAGGCTGAAACACGAGAGAAATGTTCACAACGAATAATAACAAAACCGGCCTTGAAAGGAATACGCACAATGACGGTTATTCGAGCGGCGATCACGCAGACCACCTGGACGGGCGATAAAGAGTCGATGCTCGACAAACACGAGCAGTTCGCTCGCGATGCGGCCGCCGATGGCGCGCAGATCATCTGCTTTCAAGAACTCTTCTACGGCCCGTACTTCGGCATCACTGAAGACAAGAAGTACTACCGCTATGCCGAGCCCGCCGACGGCCCCATCGTGCAACGCTTCGCCGCGCTCGCCAAAGAGCTGAACATCGTCATGATTCTGCCCATCTACGAAGAAGACATCACCGGCGTGTACTACAACACCGCGGTCATCGTCGAGGCCGACGGAACCATTCTCGGCAAGTACCGCAAGCACCACATTCCGAACCTCGACCGGTTCTGGGAGAAGTTCTACTTTCGCCCGGGCAACGGCGGTTACCCCGTGTTCAACACTTCGGTGGGCAAGGTCGGCCTCTACATCTGTTACGACCGCCATTTTCCCGAAGGGTGGCGCGAACTCGGCCTCAACGGCGCTCACATCGTCTTCAACCCGAACGCCACCAAGCCGGGTCTCTCGAACCGGCTCTGGGAGGTCGAGGGCCCGTGCGCCGCGGTCGCAAACGGCTACTTCGTGCTGCAGCCCAACCGGGTCGGCCGCGAAGACAACGAGTACGGCGAGCTCGCGGTCGACTTCTACGGCACCAGCCAGGTGATCGACCCGCGCGGCAACTTCGTGGGCGAGCGCGGTTCGGGTACCGACGAAGAGATACTGATTCGCGACCTCGACCTCGATATGGTGCAGCAGATGCGCGACGACTGGCAGTTCTACCGCGACCGCCGCCCCGACTCGTACACGGGCATCCCGCAGCCCTGACTTTCTGCAGCCGTTACCACTAAGGAGATCAATCGATGAAGACTCTCATCACCGGCGGAACCGTGGTGAACGCCACGGGTACGGCACAGGCCGACGTGCTGATCGACGGTGAGGCCATCGCCGCTGTTCTGGCGCCCGGTTCGCAGTTGCTCGGGTTCGATGTCGCGGGCAATGTCGACCGGGTCATCGACGCTCGCGGTAGATACGTCATTCCGGGCGGAATCGACGCACATACGCACATGGAGATGCCCTTCGGCGGCACGTTCGCCAGCGACACCTTCGAAACGGGCAGCCGCGCCGCGGCGTGGGGCGGCACGACGAGCATCGTCGACTTCGTCGTGCAATACGCGGGCGAAAACATTCTCGACCAGTACAACCTGTGGCACCAGAAGGCGGCCGGCAACTGTGCCGTCGACTACGGCTTTCACCAGATTCTGAGCGATGTGCAAGACAGTTCGCTGACAGCGATGGATGAACTGCTGACCGAGGGCGTGTCGAGTTTCAAACTCTTCATGGCCTACAAAGGCGTCTTCTTGAGCGACGACGGCCAGATCGTGAAGGCCATGCAGCGCGCCAGCGAGAATGGCAGCCTCATGATGATGCACGCCGAGAACGGCAGCGTCATCGACGTTCTCGTTCAGCAGTCGATCGCCCGAGGCGACACGACACCGTACTTTCACGGCACCACCAGGCCGTGGCAGGCCGAGGAAGAGGCGACTCACCGAGCGATCATGCTCGCGAACCTCACGGGGGCGCCGCTCTACATCGTGCACGTGAGCGCGAAGCAGGCGGTCGAGCAGATCGCGCTCGCCCGCGACAAGGGTCAGAACGTGTTCGCCGAGACCTGCCCGCAGTACCTCTACCTCTCGCTCGAAGAGCAGCTGGGCGCGACGAGCGAGCAGTGGGGCGACTTCGAGGGTGCCAAATGGGTCTGTTCGACGCCCTTGCGGTCACGTGCCGAGGGGCACCAGCACCACATGTGGCAGGGGCTCCGCACGAACGACCTGCAAGTCATCTCCACCGATCACTGCCCGTTCTGCATGAAGGGCCAGAAAGACATGGGAATCGGCGACTTCTCGAAGATTCCCAACGGCATCGGTTCGGTGGAGCACCGCATGGACCTGATCTACCAAGGTGTGGTGATGGGCGAGATCTCGCTTCCCCGCTGGGTGGAGCTCACGTCGACGACACCGGCCCGCATGTTCGGCATGTACGGCAAAAAGGGCGTGATTCAGCCCGGCGCTGACGGCGATGTGGTGATCTACGACCCCAACGGCCACACCTCTATCGGCATGGGCGAAGGCAAGAAGAACCATATGAATATGGACTACGCGGCGTGGGAAGGCTTCGAGATCGACGGTCACGTCGATACGGTCATTTCGCGGGGCAAGGTCATAGTCGACGACAACCAGTACCTCGGTACCAAGGGCGATGGTAAGTACTTCAAACGCGGCCTCAGCCAGTACCTCATCTGAGCCTATAGTCGCTCCGGTCCATGCCCGGCACGACGAATGAAACCTCGCCGCACATTCGCGAAACAGAAAGCGACAGCAATGCAATTCGGAGCAGTACTCCAGACCCACCCGCCAGCGGCACGCACTCTCGGTCTTGCCAAGCTCGCCGAACAGCACGGCTTCGAATACGTCTGGACCTTCGACTCACACCTGCTCTGGCAAGAGCCCTACGTCATCTACAGCCAGATCTTGAACGAGACCCACCGCATCAAGGTGGGGCCCATGGTCACGAACCCGGCGACGCGCGATTGGACGGTCACGGCATCCATTTTCGCCACCCTCAACGAGATGTACGGCAACCGCACCATCTGTGGCATCGGGCGCGGCGACTCGGCGGTTCGCGCGACCAACGGCGCCCCGACCACCCTGAAGACCCTGCGCGAGTCGATTCACGTCATTCGTGAGCTCGCCAACTCTCGCCCGGTCGAATACAACGGCGCCACGGTGCAATTCCCGTGGAGCCACGGCTCCGAACTCGAGGTCTGGGTCGCTGCCTATGGTCCCCTCGCGCTGAAACTGACCGGCGAAGTCGGCGACGGCTACATTCTGCAACTCGCCGACCTCGACATCGCCGAGTGGATGATCAAGACCGTACGAGATGCGGCCGAAAAAGTAGGCCGCGACCCCATGTCGATCAAGTTCTGCGTGGCCGCGCCCGCGTATGTGGGCGACGATATCGACCACATGCGCGATCAGAGCCGGTGGTTCGGCGCAATGGTGGGCAATCACGTGGCCGACATCGTGGCCAAGCACGGAGCGAACTCCTCGGTGCCGAAGGCGCTCACCGACTACATCGCGGCGCGCGAAGGCTACGACTACAACCAGCACGGGCTCGCGGGCAACACGCACGCCGAGTTTGTGCCCGACGAGATCGTCGACCGCTTCTGCCTGCTCGGTACGGCAGAGCAGCACATCGAAAAGCTGAAGGCTCTCAAAGACCTCGGTGTCGACCAATTCGCTGCCTACCTGCAGCACGACAACAAAGAAGAGACGATGCGCGTCTACGGCGAAACCGTGATTCCCGCGCTTCGCGACCACATCACGGCGACCGCCTGAGCCGCGCGCCGCCGCGCCAGACCTGCACCTGAACAGAAAGCACCACATCGTGAACCTCTCACCAGAAGACGGCGAACTCGCCTACGAACTCGACCGTGCCCACGTTTTTCACTCCTGGTCGGCGCAGGCCGCGCTGAAGCCCATGGTGATTGCGGGCGGCCTCGCGAGCACGGTCTGGGATTTCGACGGCAACAGCTACCTCGACTTCTCGAGCCAGCTCATCAACGTGAACATCGGCCACCAGCATCCGGCCGTCATCGCTGCGATTCAAACGCAAGCCGACATTCTGACCACTATCGCTCCGGCGGCCGCCAATCTGGCCCGCGGGCAGGCAGCCCAGCGCATCCTTGCCCGGGCCGGTGAGCAGTTCAGCAAGGTGTTCTTCACCAACGGCGGTGCAGACGCGAACGAGAACGCGATGCGGCTCGCGAGGCTGCACACCGGGCGCGACAAGGTGCTGTCGATGTACCGCTCGTACCATGGCAACACGGGCTCCGCCGTTGCTGCGACGGGCGACTGGCGTCGAGTGCCGAACGAATATGCGCGGTCGCACGTGCACTTCTTCGGTCCGTACGCTTACCGCTCCGAGTTTTGGGCGACCACGCCCGAAGAGGAGTCGAGCCGCGCGCTGCATCACCTCGAGCGAGTGATTCAGGCCGAGGGGTCGACATCGATCGCGGCGATTCTGATCGAGACCATTCCGGGCACCGCGGGCATCCTGGTGCCCCCGCCCGGCTATCTCGCGGGGGTGCGTGCTCTTGCCGACAAGTACGGCATCATCGTGATCTTCGACGAGGTGATGTGCGGGTTCGGGCGTGCGGGCGGCTGGTTCGCGTTTCAGGCTCTGGCCGAGGCCGAGGGCGGCGACGTTGTGGTGCCTGATCTGATCACCTTCGCTAAGGGCGTGAACTCGGGGTACGTGCCGGTGGGCGGGGTCATCATTCCGCCGTTCATCGCCGAGCAGTTCGACGAGCAGGTGTTTCCTGGCGGTTTGACTTACTCCGGGCATCCACTCGCCATGGCGTCGATCATCGGCGCCCAAGACGCCATGGCGAACGAGGGCATCGTCGACAACGCAGCCCGCATCGGCCGCGATGTACTCGGGCCAGGCCTGCGCGCACTCGCGGCGAAGCACGAGGTCATCGGCGAGGTGCGCGGTATCGGCGTGTTCTGGGCGCTCGATCTCGTGGCAGACCCTGTGACCCGCGAACCGCTGTCGCTGGCCGTGATCGGTGCTCTGAAGGCGAAACTGCTCTCGCTCGGGCTACTGCCCGTTTTCGCCGACAACCGGCTGCACGTCGTGCCGCCCTGCGTGGTCACCGACGAGGAATGCGCTCGCGCTCTCGCCATCTTCGACGAAGCGTTCGCGTCGATTGCGGTGCCGGCCTGAGCCATCACGGCGACACGGGCAGCGCACAGTAAACACCCGGTAAACTTGATGACCGTGAACAAATTCAGCAAAACTCCGTTCACGGTCAACGTCTGGGATCTGATGCATCAGCCCGGCGAGTTGCGCGAACGCGAACTCGACCTCGTTGTGCCGGAGAAAATGGGCGAAGGTCTCGTTGCCATCGAGGCAGGCAGTGTTCTCGAGGCAGATGTGCGCCTTGAGTCGCTGCATGACGGCATTCTGGTGACCGCTCAGGTCTCTGGTGCGGCCTTCGGAGTCTGCGGTCGCTGCCTCAAAGACATCAGTTTGCCCGTTCGAGTCGAGTTTGCGGAGCTTTTCGCGTATTCTCGTGACGAAGCTTTTGATTATGAGGTTGTGGGCGACCATGTCGACCTTGAACCTCTGATCAGGGATGCGGTGGTTCTCGCACTCCCGTTCCAACCGGTTTGCCGGCCAGATTGCCCAGGCCTCGACCCCGTCACGGGCGAGCGGCTCGAAGATCTGCCTAAGCGCGAACCGCAGGAGATCATTGATTCGCGCTGGTCTGCGCTTGCCGGCCTGCTCGAATCAGACGAAGAAGCCTCCACACCCACAGACCACGCGACCGACGGAGAAACTCCGCCTGGGTCGCCGAGATAGAGAAGAGTTAGCTCATGGCTGTACCGAAGCGAAAGATGTCGCGGGCCTCGACCCGCATGCGCCGCGCGCAGTGGAAGGCGACCGCCCCCACCCTGGTGAAGACCATCGAGAACGGCAAGACCACCTACAGCCTCCCGCACCGCGCGAAGGTTGTCGAAGACTCCGCCGGCACCGCGCTGTTCCTTGAGTACAAGGGCCGCAAAGTCGCAGACATTTAGAGCCAATTGTTCGCCCTTCGGGGCGATGCGAGCCAACTGGTTCGCCCTGCGGGTGACACCGAATGAATCTTCGCCCGCAGTGATTTCTCGCGCAATGGCCGCTGTTGTGAATGGTGCGTTCTGAGATGCCCGATAAGGCGGCTGCGTCTGACAAGGCGTTAGACAGAACGCACCTTTTGGCGACCCTCGAGGTGCAGATTCCGGATGATCTGCTGCACCTTGCGCTCACCCACCGCTCCTGGTCGTACGAGCACGGCGGCGTAGCCACGAACGAACGCCTCGAGTTTCTCGGCGATTCGATTCTCGGCCAGGCCGTCACCGTGATGCTCTACACCCGGTTTCCCGAGCTCAGCGAGGGGGAGCTGGCCAAGCGGCGCGCGAGCCTGGTGTCGACGGTGGCACTCGCAGGCATCGGCACGACCATCGGGCTGGGCGCGTACATCCACCTCGGCCGAGGCGAAGTGCTCACCGGGGGTCGCGAGAAGGCGTCGATTCTGGCCGACACCGTCGAGGCGCTCATCGGAGCGACCTATCTCGGCCTCGGCGGCGAAACGGCCACAGCCCTTGTGCTGCGACTCGTTGAACCGCTCATTGCGAACCCGAACACGTTCGGCGAGTCGATGGATCCGAAGACCACCCTGCAAGAACTCGCCGCTGCGGCCGGCGAGGGAGCCCCGCACTACGACGTCGCCGAAAGCGGCCCCGATCACCGCAAGACGTTCATCGCCACGGTTTCGATCGGCACCCTCGTTTCGGCCACCGGCGAAGGTTCGAGCAAGAAGCAGGCCGAGTCGCTGGCGGCCCGCAAGGCGCAGCAGCTACTCGCCGACCGCGATGCCTGACCTCCCGCGCTCCCGCCGCCGCCGGATTCGCCCGCGCTCTCGCTGCCGGACCCGCCCGCGCTCCCGCTGCCGGCGCGGCCCGCGCTCCCGGTCGGCCCATCGGCCAGATCTGAGCCTGTTACGACCAATTGAGCCGGGTGTACCGGCCTCATTTGGCCCCAGCGGGCTCACGAGTCCAGATTCGCTCAGGCGCGCCGCCCGTGCCTGAGCTACCTGAGGTCGAGGTCGTTCGCGGCGGCCTCGAGCCCGCAATCACGGGAGCCCTCATCACGGGCGTCGAGGTCTTCGATGTGCGCTCGTTGAAGCGCCACAACGCATTGGCCGGGTCGTTCGAGGCTCTGCTGACGGGCGAACGGATGCTCGCGGCCGTGCGTCGCGGAAAGTTTCTGTGGCTCCCACTGTCGTCGGGCCGCGCGCTCGTGATCCATCTCGGAATGAGTGGCCAAGTACTGCTGCGTTCCCCCGGTACCGCCGAAGACGGCCTCTTACGCATTCGCCTGAGCATCGAGCATCCGACGCTCGGAGAGTACTGGGTGAACTTCGTCGACCAGCGCATCTTCGGCTCGATGGCGGTCGACGTGCTGCTGCCCACCCCAGACGGCCGTGCCGGCGGCTTTTCGGGCCCCGGCCTCGAGGCGGGCTGGCCGCACGCCTCCGCCGCTCTTAGTGCCTCGGCGGCCGTCGCAACTCCGAATCCGCTCGCTCGCGCCACTCCGGCCCGGCCGCCAGCCCCGAGCCCGGCCGCCCCGAGCCCGGCCGCTCCGAGCCCGGCCGCCCCGAGCCCGGCCGCCTTGAGGCCGCCCGCCCCGAGCCCGCTCGCAGCGGCAGACCCGCCGCCAGAATGGCTCGCCGCCGTGCCGAGCCAGGTGGCGCACATCGCGCGTGACCCGCTCGACCCCGCCTTCGACGAGCGCTCGTTCTTCGCCGCCCTCAAGCGCAAGAACACCGGCATCAAACGCGCTCTGCTCGACCAGACCCTGGTGAGCGGAATCGGCAATATCTACGCCGACGAATCCCTTTGGGCGGCGAAGGTGCACTACGCCCAGCCCACGGCCTCGCTCAGTGCGGCCAAAGCGCGCCTGCTCCTCACCGAAGTGCGCTTCGTGCTCAGCAAGGCCCTCGCCGAGGGCGGCACCAGCTTCAGCGAAACCTACGTCAACGTCAACGGCGCCTCAGGCTACTTCTCCCACTCGCTGAACGCCTACGCACAGCAGGGCAAACCGTGCCCCCGCTGCGGCACGCTCATCGTGCGCGAAAGCTTCATGAATCGCTCCTCGCACTTCTGCCCGCACTGCCAGCGCCTGCGCCTACGCTCCGGAGTCAGCGCTTCGCGGTAGGCCGAGCTGGGCCGCGTCAGGCGCCGATGTTACTGCCGAGCATCCACCGCCACCGGAACACCGCGCAGCGCCACGAACACCCGCTCGCCCGATGCCGGCCGCAGCTGCACATCGTGCTGCACGAACAGCAGCTCGCCCGAGTCGAGCCGCACCTGCGTGCGACGGAGCGATCCGAGAAAGCTCGACGCCACGACCGTCGCCCCCAGCCCCGACGACGCGAACGACACGTCTTCGGGTCGAATGTACGCCGTGACCGCCCCCGAAGCGGGCCCGGTTCCGAGCAGCGGCAACGCCGCGTTCAGCACCCGCACTTCGTTGCCCACCAGCTCGGCGTCGATCGCGTTGCTCAACCCGATGAACGTGGCCACGAACGATGTGGCCGGCCGCGTGTAGAGGTCTTCGGGCGTACCGATCTGTTCGATATTGCCCTCGCGCATCACCGCCACCCGGTCGGCCACCGCCAGGGCCTCCTCCTGATCGTGCGTCACGAACAGCGTCGTGATGCCGAGCTCGGTTTGAATGCGCCGAATCTCGTCGCGCAGCTGCACGCGCACCTTCGCGTCGAGCGCCGAGAGCGGCTCATCGAGCAACAGCACCCGCGGCCGCGTCACCAGCGCCCGAGCGAGCGCGACCCGTTGCTGCTGCCCACCCGAAAGCTGATGGGCGTAACGGCCGCCGAAGGTACCCAGCCCCACCATGTCGAGAGCTTCGGATGCCCGGCGGCGCCTGCTCGCCGCATCCACTCGTCGCATGCGCAGCCCGAACTCGACGTTCTGCGTCACGGTCATGTGCGGAAACAGCGAGTACGCCTGAAACACCATTCCGATGTCGCGGCGGTTGACCGGAGTGTTGACCACATCGACTCCGTCGATCTCGATGTGCCCCTCCGACACGCTCTCCAGCCCCGAAAGCGCTCGCAGCACGGTGGTCTTGCCGCACCCAGAGGGCCCCAGCAGCGCCACGAACTCGCCCGGCGCCATCGACAGATTGACTCCGTTCAGCGCTCGCTGGCTGGAGTAGTACTTCACCACATTGCGAAGTTCGACGCCCGCGCCTTCGCCGGCCGGCCGAAGCGAACGGCCGAGGCCCGACTCGCGCCCGCCGGGCTGGCGCTTGCCCATCTGACGCGTGGTTGCGGTTCGTGCTGAGATGCTGCTCATGCGGCCCTCCGATTGCGGCCGAGGCTACCGAGCCGGCCGATGATGAGTAGAAGTATGAAGGCGAAAACGAGTGCAAAGACCGCGAAGATCACTGCAACGTACGGGTCGGTGTGTTGCACCAGAACCAGTGCCGTCTGAAACGTGTTCTGACTGAGAAACGAGGCGATCGTGTATTCGCCGAGCACCACCGCGATGGTGATGAAGCAGGCCGAGAGGATGCCCGGCCGCAGGTTCGGCAGAATGACCCGCCACAACACGTGACCCCAGTTCGCCCCAAGCGACCGCGCGGCCTCACTGAGCGTGACCACCTCGACCGCCGCCAGGTTCGCGGCGATGGGCCGAAACGCGTACGGCAGCACGATGATGCCCACCGCGAACGCGAGCGTCCAGGCGTTGCTGCCGAACAGGCGCGCCACCACCTGGTACACCGGAATGAAACCCACCACCAGCACGATCGACGGAATGGTGATGGGAATGATGCAGACGAATTCGAGCACCCCGCGAAGCTTCGGGTACTTCAGCTCGACCAGAATCATCGTCGGCAGCAGCAACACGAGAACAATCGCCACCGTGACGATGCAGATGCCGATCGAATTGGCGATGCCCTGAAAGAGCACGTCGTACGTTCCGGCCTCGCCCGCGGTGAAGATTGCGGCGTAGTGCTCGAACCCGTAGGCGCCGGTCTGGCCCTGGCGAAGTGAGAACTCGATCATCGCCAGAATCGGCACGATGAAGATCACCCCCGTGACGCCGAGGATGATCCAGCGTGTCAGTGCCGAGGGCGCTGCGGCGTAGCGAGGAGTCTTCTGCGGTCGACCAGCGCGAGTCGCCACGAGTCGAGGTACAACGTGCGGCGCCTGCGCCTCTCGCGCCTCCACCTCAGGCGCGCTCATCGTCGCCACCGTGATGCGCGTCGCTGCAGCGCCGAGTAGGCGGTCATCAAGATGATCATCACCACGACCATCCCGAGCGCCAGCACGCCGGCCACATTCGAAACGCCCACGATCGTCTCGCTGGTGAGCTGTTGCCTGATGGCGAGCGGAATGATGCCGCCCTGCGAAATGAGCGCGGCAGCTGTCGCGTACGACGAGAATGCGTTGGCGAACAGCAGTATGAGACTGCCGAAGAATGCTGGCGCGAGAAGAGGCATGCCGATTCGGCACCAGTAAGTCAGCCGGGTGCCGCCGAGCGTGGCATTCGCCTCGGCCCAGGTCGACTTCAGCCCCTCCATCGCGGGCATGAAGGTGAGCACCATCAGCGGTATCTGAAAGTACAGATACGGGATGACCAGACCAGGTATCTGGTAGAGCAACGGCCCGTTGCCGCCGAAGTTCGTGAAGATATTCGGGGTGATGCCGATGGAGACGAGCCACTTCGTCAGCACGCCCTGCACGCCGATCGTGGCGATGAAGGCGAAAGCGAGCATCACGCCTCCGAACTGCGCCAAGACGCTCGACGCCGAGTCGACGGTGGAACGGAGCATCCGTTCGGGCCGAGTGCCGAGCAGCGCGAAACAGATGACGGCTCCGAGAATGGCGCCGAGAACAGCCGTCAGGGCCGAGATCCAGAGTGAGGCGAAGAAGTTCTGCAGAATCGCGGGATTCGCATAGGCGGCGAAATTCGCGAACGTGAAGGCTCCGGAGCCATCGAAGAATCCGCTGGCGACAGCGAGCACGGCGGGTACGCCCAAGAAGAGAACGACATATGCCCCGAAGGGAATGAGCCCCAGCCAAGCCGCGACGCGGCGCCGAGGGGTGGTGACCTCGGCGCCGCGTACGGTTTCGGCCGGCGCAACGGGTGCGACGACGGTTGTTGTCATGAGGTGCGCATCAGCCGATGGCCGAAGCCCAGCCCGACTTGAGCAGCCCTGCCGCAGCGGTGGCCTGGTCGGCCGTGAGCTGCACGAAGTTCTGTGGGGGAGCACCGACGGTGGCGAGCACGGTCTTGTCAACGGTGTTACCCGACTGCATCGCGGTCAGCGTTGCCGGGTAGGCACCCGACGCGAGGTACAGGTTCTGCACCTCGGGGCTGTAAATGTACTCTTCCCAGAGCCGAGCAGCCGCGGGGTGCGGTGCGTCGACGCTGATGGCCTGGTTGTAGTAGCTGCCGAGTGCTGAGCCCGGCAGAACGACGGTCTTGTAGTCGGGGTTGCCCGAGGTGCCGCCGGCCGCGCCCCAGGCGAGGTTGTTGTAGCTCCACTGAATGACCACGGGGGTCTCACCCGACGCGACAGTGGCCTGGGTGGGCGTGACAGCGAGGAAGTTGCCGGCCTTCTTCAGCTGGGAGAAGAAGTCGATGCCGGGCTGAATGTTGTCAGCGCTGCCGCCGCTCTGCAATGCGGCGAGGTAGACCGCGCTCGCGGCCTCGTTGGCCTGCGTCGGGTCGCCCTTGATAGCGACCTTTCCGTTGTAGGCCGCTCCGAGCAGGTCTTTCATCGAGGTCGGCGGGGTGGTGATGACCTTCGAGTCGTAGCCGACTGACATCAGGCCGGTGTAGTCGTAGTACCACTTGCCGTCGGCGTCTTTGAAGTCAGCGGGGATATCGGCCCAGTTCGCCACCTTGTAGGGCGCAACCAGGTCGAGGTTCTGCTGCAGCACCGCGGTGCCGATGTCGAACACATCGGGGGCGGTCGACTGGCCCTGCTGAGCCTTCGCCGCAGCGACCTCGTCGGCGCTCGAGCCGTCGGGGTTCGCCGAGTTGATCTTGATGCCGGGGTACTTCGCCTCGAAGCCCGAAATGATCTTGCCGTAGTTCGCCCATGACGGCGGAAGGGTGATGACGTTCAGCTGGCCCTCGGCGTTTGCGGCCGCGACGAGCGCATCCATTCCGCCGAGGTCTGCCGCGCTGGTGGCGGTCTTCGCGCTGGTCTCGCCGGTGCTGGCGGGCGTCGACGACCCCGCGCAGGCGGTGAGTGCGAGCGCGGAGGCGGCCATGATGGCTGCCGCCGCGATGAGACGTTTGCTGTTCACTGAGTTGTCCTCCTGGATGACCGTGCGGCCGTTCGCGCTCTGCACGGCGAACGATTCGGATGCGCCGGGGTGCGATCACCTGATGCTCGCTTTCGCCGGTAACCGGCGAGGGCTGTAGCGGTTAACACGGGGCAAAGAGCGAGCGGCGACTCAGCCGAGCGACTCGAAGGTGCGTGCGGCGACCCCGAACGAAATGGTCATGCCGACGCCAGACGTAATCGATACCGCGGTGACGTTCGGCGCGACCTCGGTGACCACGTACGGCTGCCGTGCGCTCGACGCGTAGATTCCCTGCCAGCGTTCGACGACACGCACCTCCGGCACGCCGAGCACGTCGCCGATGTGCCGAAGCAGAACCTCGGTTGTCTGCTCAGCCATGAACGGCGCGGCGGTCGGGCCGTACGCGTGGCTGTCGCCGACGATGATGGTGCCGTCGGGCCGCTGGGTGAACATGACGTTCGCGCCGATGTCGACGAGCTCCGGATGCCCGGCCAACGCCGCAGCTCGCAGCGCGCCCGCGGCATCCGTGCTCGCGAAGGCGGGGTAACGGAGCATCGACGTTCCGGTGAGCACCGCAGGAGCGATACGTCTGCCGCCTGGCGCCTCGATGCGCGCCATCTGCAGCACGCATCGCTCGACGCCGAACGCCTCGGCCACCTCGGGGAAGAGGTAGTCGAGGTCGTGACCCACGCACACAATCGTTCGAGCGGCTCGAATGACGCCGCGAGAGGTGCGCTGCAGCTCGCCGCCCTCGGTTGCGCCGGTCGCGGCGGCGCTCGCTGCCGCTCCGCTACTCGTCGCCGCACCTTCGGTCGTGGCCGCCACGTTCGATAGCGCCGCGCTTTCGCCACCGAAATACGCCGTTCGCCACACGAACGTCACGCCGGGCTGTACCGCGAGCCACCCCGCCAGCGCGGCGACGGCCTGCCGCGGATCGACCCGCAGATCATCCCGCAGCACCGCCCCACCCAGAATCGGCGCAGTGTCACCGGTCGACTCGCCGTTCACGCCCAGAAGATTCACGTCGAGCAGATCGAGGGCTTCGGATGCCCGTACCAACCGCACCTCGCCCGCCTCTCGGCTCGCCGACAGCTCGTCGAGCACCGCGAGCTCTTCCGCACTTCGCGCCACCGCGAGAGCGCCCGATTGCACCGCGAAGAACCCCGCCTCGCCGCTGAAGTACAGCCACCGCTCGCGCGCCACGTGCGCCAACTCGAGCAACTCGCCCGTCTGCGCCGTGATGCAGCAGTGCCCGAAATTGCGCACCGAAGCCCCCACGGCGTGGCTGTCGCGGTCGATCACCACCACGCTGAGCCCGCGCCGGTGAGCCTCGGCGGCGTGCGCCAGGCCTACGATTCCTGCTCCGACAATAAGAACATCGCACTCGGCGATCACAGAAACATCAGTCACGATCACCGAGCGTGCGGGGGTGCGCCAGGTAAGTCAAGGCGATGTGGCAGGCCACGGGCATTCCGCCACACAGCATTCACACCCCGTTCAACTCACCCTGCTGCAATGGCCACACGCCGGCAGTCGGGCCGGCGGCGAAGAAAGGCTCCTGCATTGTGATTGAACTCGTCGCTTTCGACATGGCCGGAACCACCATCGACGACCACGGGCTGGTTTACGTGGCGCTCGCCGATTCGGTTACCGAAACAGGCGCGACCGTGGCCGACGACGACCTTCAGCAGTGGATGGGCACCGACAAGGTAACCGCCATCATCGCCTTGTTGCGTCTGGGCGGGGTGCACCCCGATGACGCTCTCGTGGTGCACACGTTCGCTCGTTTCAAGCTGCTTCTCGCCGAAGCGTACGAACGGCATGCTCCGGTGGCGTTGCCGGGCGTCGAGGAGGCCTTTCGTGAGCTGGCTTCGCGCGGAGTGTTCATCGCTCTGACGACCGGGTTCTCCGACGAGGTTGCGGGGCCTCTGCTCGATTCGCTCGGCTGGAGCGTCGGCGCTGGCCCCGCGCATCTGCTCGATGCCGTGGTGACCACCTCAGACGTGGTGCTCGGGCGGCCGGCTCCGTACCTGATCCATCACGCCATGGAGAAAACGGGGGTGACGGATGTTTCGGCGGTACTCGCGGTCGGCGATACCGCCGTCGATCTGCTCGCCGCGCACAATGCGGGGGTCGCGGGCATCGGTGTGCTCAGCGGGGGGCTGACGAGGTCGCAACTGAGCGTGCATCCACACGCCTACATTCTCGACAGTGCCGCCGAACTACTGAGCTTGCCCGAGCTGGCCGGCCGGGTTATGGCCTAGCGCCGCGAGCAAGGCGGCGCGAGTTGCCGCCACGAATCGACGTGCGGCGAGTCGACGTGCAGCGAATCGACGTGCAGCGAGTCGACGGGCAGCGAGTCGACGGGCAGCGAGTCGACGGGCAGCGAGTCGGCGTTCAGTGACGTCAGGCCACCGGCGCAGGCTCGTCAGCGGTGACCTCGCGGCGCGGGGTTGATGTGCCGACGTGCCCGAGTATCGCAACGGCGACCGTGATGAGTGCGGTCAGCGACACGCCCCAGCCGAGGCCGAGGCGCAGCAGTAGTGCGCCGACGCCGGCGCCGACTGCGATGAGTACGATGGCGGCGCCGCGCCGAAACCAGGGTTGGCCTTTGCCGCCGGCGAGACGTGAGTCGGCCGCGAACCCGGTGATGGTGGAGGTGACGACAACGGTGGTGACGTCTTTCACGCCGAGGTGGCGGGCGGTGCCGGCTTGCATGCCCATGCCGATGGCCAAGAACATCGTGACGATGTATTCCTGCGGCTGTGGGGGTGTGGCGCCGTAGATGATGAGGGTCACGGCGAGGGCGACCATGATCACGGCGACTGCGGTCAGTAGGCCGGTGCTTCTGACGGTCCAGCCGTCCTTGACTGGGCGGAGTACTCGGCCGGCGATGACGGCGCCGAGCATGAAGCTGAGCAGGGCGATGATCGGGCCGACGATGGGCAGACCGTCGGCGCCGGCCAGTGCCATGCCGAGGATGACGACGTTCCCGGTCATGTTGCCGGTGAAGACACGGTCAAGGCCGAGGTATCCGACGGCGTCGACGACACCGGTGGAGAAGGTCAGAGCGAGCATCAGCCCGAGGTGCAGGTTATCGGGATTACTGCGGAGTCGTCGAAGCACGAGTCGGGTCCTTGTCTGGGAGGGTGCGAGGCGGGTGCGGGGTCTGAGGCCGGGAGCGCGCAAGCCCGTTCGGCCGACGCGGTACTCTCGAATCGTCGACGACCGGTAGAACAGAAGGCAGATCTGACATGATCCTCGATCCACTCCAGCCCGGCAGCGGAACGATCCGCTCACAACACTATCTGCCCGCAACAGGCCGAAATGTTCTCTGGGGCCGGCTGCCGTGCGCTGCAGACGCGGCGGTGCTTGAGGTCGATTCGGGAGCCGAGGTCACCATCGACACCCTCAGCCACGAAGGCATTCTCGAAGACCAAGGCCGCGACCCGCGCCGGTTCTTCGGCAGCCACGGCGTCGACGGTGACGGCGTGCTCGACGACGCCATCGCCATCGCCGCCTCGGATTACCCGCGCGACCGGGCCTCTGACGGACCGCACGTCGTCACCGGGCCCATCCGAATTCGCGGAGCCAAACCCGGCGATCTGCTCAAGATGACGCTCATCGAAGCCCTGCCTCGCGTGCCCTACGGCGTCATCTCGAACAGGCACGGCCGAGGCGCCCTGCCCGGCGAGTTCCCCGTCGGCATCGAAACGGTCAGCGCGTTCGCGGCCGTCGACGAAGACGCTGACGGTCGACGCGTAGGCACCCTCCCGCTCGTCGCCGCCGGCCCGCGTTCGGTGCGCTTTCCGCTCAACCCGTTCCTCGGCATCATGGGCGTCGCGGTTTCTGGTGACACTCGCCCGCACTCGGTTCCGCCCGGCCCGCACGGCGGCAACATCGACATCAACCTGCTCACCGCCGGAAACTCCCTCTACCTACCCGTTCAGGTCGAGGGTGCCCTCGCGTACGTCGGTGACCCGCACTTCGCCCAGGGCGACGGCGAAGTCGCGCTCACCGCCATGGAGGCCTCGCTTCGAGTCACAGTCCGCTTCGATGTACTCAGCCAGACGGATGCCCTGCAGCAGTTCGGCCAGCTCGTCGGCCCCCTCGCCGAGACCTCTGAGTTTCTCGTGCCAACAGGTATGAGCACCGACCTCGACGAGGCCGTACAGCACTGTGTTCGTGCCGCCATCGCCCTCCTCGGCGCCCGTTACGGTATGGACTCGCACCTGGCCTACGCCTACCTCAGCGCGGCCACCGACTTTAACATCTCCCAAGTGGTCGACATCGTGAAGGGCGTGCACGCCCGAATCCGCGTAGCCGACTTCACCTAACGCCCGCCGCCGCGCACCCGTCCGCGCGTGGTGGGTCCGCGCGTGGTGAGCCCGATACGCCGAATTGAGCCCGGTCTAGCGGCCTCAAAACGTCGTAACGGGCCCACAAGGGGGAGACGTCTTGCGTAACACGTGTGAAACACTTGTTGCATAGGCTGATTGTCTGAAACACTTGTATCAGAGCATCCGGGAGCCGCCCGCGCCCGACCGCGACGGTTCAGCGCCGGCGCTACCGCCAACAAGGAGAACCCTCATCGCCAGCCAGCCCATCAATCCGCCCGCCCGTCTGCTCATGGGCCCGGGCCCGATCAACGCCGACCCGCGCGTACTGCGTGCAATGTCGGCACAGCTCGTGGGCCAGTACGACCCGGCGATGACGGCCTACATGAACGAAACCATGGGGCTGTACCGCGAGGTGTTCCAGACCGAGAACGAGCAGACTCTGCTCATCGACGGCACCTCGCGCGCCGGCATCGAGGCGGCACTCGTCAGCATGATCGAGCCCGGCGACCGGGTACTCGTGCCCGTCTTCGGCCGCTTCGGGCATCTTCTGCGTGAGATCGCCGAGCGCTGCGGCGCCGAGGTGCACGTCATCGAGGCCGAGTGGGGCACCGTCTTCACGCCCGAGCAGATCGAGCGGGCGATCATCGAGACGCAGCCCAAGATTCTCGCCGTTGTGCACGGCGACACCTCTACCACCATGGCTCAGCCGCTCGACGAACTCGGCGCCATCTGCCGCGCCCACGACGTCATCTTCTATACCGACGTCACCGCGTCGCTCGGCGGTAACACGTTCGAGACCGACGCCTGGGGCCTCGACGCCGTGACCGCCGGCCTGCAGAAATGCCTCGGCGGCCCGTCGGGTTCGGCCCCGGCCACGTTCTCGGCGAGGGCCGTCGAACTGATTGATTCACGCAAAAGCATCGAGGCGGGCATCCGTTCGGCAGGCGATGAGGTATCTGCGACACCCATTCGCTCGAACTACTTCGACCTGTCGATGATCTTCGACTACTGGGGCCCCAAACGCCTCAATCACCACACCGAAGCCACCACCATGCTCTACGGGGCCCGCGAATGCGCGCGCCTGCTCGTCGACGAGGGCATCGACAGTGCTGTCGAGCGGCACCGGATGCACGGCGGTGCCATGCTCGAAGGCCTCCGTGGCCTCGGCCTCAGCATCTTCGGCGACACTCGCTACAAGATGAACAATGTCACTGCGGTCTACATCCCCGACACGGTTTCGGGCGACGCCGTTCGCGGCGAACTGCTCGATGACTTCGGCATCGAGATCGGCACCTCGTTCGGCCCGCTGCACGGCAAGGTCTGGCGCATCGGAACGATGGGCTACAACGCCCGTAAAGACACCGTGCTCACCACGCTCGCCGCCCTCGAGCAGGTCTTGCGTCGTGCAGGGGCCGGGGAATCCATCACGCCCGGCGGGGGAGTAGCCGCTGCCTACGACTTCTACGCCGACCAGTCGGCCGAGGCCGACTTCGCCGCGAGCGTCGCCTTGTGACCGACCCCATCTCCCCGTCGCCCGCATCCCCCGCGACTGCCGACAGAGCCCCCCTCGAGCTCCCTGCCGCGTTCGGCCACGCGGCTGCCCCGACCACACCGGGCCGCCTGGCCGCGCCGGTCACCGCCCTACCACCCGAGGTCACCGCTCGCACTAGCGCGCTCTCCTTACTCGCCCGTTGCGACGAGCTCGCCGCCTACAGCACCCTGCCGAACGGACTCATCCGCCGCGTCTACCTCACCAACGAGCACCGCGCCGTCAACGCGCTCGCCGCCACCTGGATGCGCGAAGCCGGCATGACCACCTGGCAAGACGCGGCGGGCAATCAGTGCGGCCGCCTCGAAGGCGCCGTTCCCGGCCTCCCCGCCCTTGTGCTCGGCTCGCATCTCGACACCGTGCCCTCGGCCGGTCGTTACGACGGAATTCTGGGCGTACTGACTGCCATCGCAGTGGTCGACCGCATCCACGCCGCCGGCATTCCGCTGCCCTTTGCCCTCGAAGTGGTCGCCTTCGGAGACGAAGAAGGCACCCGCTTCGGCCGCGCTCTTCTCGGCAGCCGCGCCCTGGCCGGAACGTTCGACCCCGACTGGCTCGACCTCACTGACGAAAACGGCGTCACCCTGCGCGACGCGTACACAACCTTCGGCCTTGACCCCCAGCATCTTGCAGCCGCCGCCCGCGCCCCCGAATCACTCGTCGGCTACCTCGAAGCACACATCGAGCAGGGCCCCTATCTCGAAGAGGCAGATCGCCCCCTCGGCATCGTCTCCACCATCGCAGGCGCTCGCCGTTTCGCCATCACCGTCAACGGCCACGCGGGCCACTCCGGCACCCCCTTCGACCGGCGAAAGGATGCACTGGCCGGCGCCAGCGAAATCATCACCATGATCGAATCCACCGCCCGCGCGGCCGGTCTCATCGCCACCGTCGGCCACCTGGAGGTGTTCCCCAATGCCGTCAACGTCATTCCGGGCCGCGTCGAGTTCAGTCTCGACCTGCGCGCCGAATTCGACGAACAACGCGACCGCGTCTGGAACGACATCACGTCAGCCATCACCGCCATCTGCGAAGCTCGCGGTCTCACCTTTGCCGTTCGGCAAACCCACAACGCACCCGCCGTCGCCTGCAGCCCTCGACTTCGCGGCGCCATCTCGGCCGGCATCACGGCGACAGCGGGCGACCCCGACCCTATGCTCCTGCTCAGTCGTGCCGGTCACGACGGCATGGCCGTGGCAGACGTCACCGACATCGCGATGCTCTTCATCCGTTGTCGTGGCGGCGTGAGCCACCACCCCGACGAGCATGTAGAGGCACCCGACGTCTCCGCTGCGACCGATGCCTTCGAGCTCGCCGTTCTCTCCCTGGCCGCAGCCACCCCGCTGCCGACCGCGCCCGACTCCGAGCTCCGATGAACCCGCGGGGCGCCAGCAGCGACGCCACGGCCATGCCCGGTGCCGCCGCTAGCAGCGCCGCCCTCGCCACATCAGATGCGCCCGCCACACCAGACGCGCCGGCCACCTCAGACGCCCTCGCCATACCCGGCGACGCCGCCAGCACAGGTGCCCCCGCTACACCAACGGCCCGCGCCGAACCCATCGCCCAGCGCATCGACGACTCCTACGCCGACCTCACCCCGCAAGAGCAGCGCGCCGCCGACTTCATCCTCGACCACCTCGCCGATCTCGCCGTCTACAACGCCTCCGAACTAGCCCGCCTCAGCGGAGTCTCCAAGGCGACCGTCAGTCGCCTCTTCCGCAGCCTCGGCTTCACCGACGCCCAAGAGGTGCGCGACCACGCCCGAGCGCTCCGCAGTCAGGGCGTTCCCCTCGGCGGAGTCACCCTCGGCCCCGCTGGCCGCGCCGATGCCGGCAGCACTCATCTCGATCACGAACTCGCGAACATCCGCCAGGCCTTCATCACCATCGCCGACGGCAGAATCGATGCCGCAGCCACCCTTCTCGCGTCAGCGCGCCGCGTCGTGGTGATCGGCCTCCGCAACTCGTATCCCGTCGCCCTCCACCTGCGCCAGCAGCTCATTCAGGGCCTCGACGACGTGCGCCTCGCGCCCCAGCCCGCCCAATCCATCGGTGAAGAACTCGCCGGGCTCGGCCCGAACGACGCCGTGGTTCTCGTCGGCTTCCGTCGCCGCCCGCGCGGTTTCACCCGGGTAGTGGATGCCCTGCAGCACCTCGACGTGCCCCTCATTCTCCTGGCCGATTCCTCCGCCGCCCGGTACGCCCCCCACTCGAGAATCTGGCTCGAGTGCCCCGTCGACACCATCATGGCCCTCGACAGCTACGCGGCCGCCAACAGCCTCGTCGCAGTACTCGCCAGCGAAACCCTCGCCATAGCCGCTCGCGGTACTCGCACCCGCATCTCGTCGATCAACCGCCTCTACGGCGACCTCAACGAACTCGAGTAATTCGCCCCCATCACCCGCCGATTTCGTCGAATAGCTGTTACTTAGGCGCGCAGACGCTCAATGTCACTGCTGTCGCAGATTGATTGAGTAGCCCTGCGGCGGGCGATTGGGCCGTGACGGTGTTGGGCGAGCATCCTGGATCTGGCGAGGTCACTTGGGTGACATGCCAGCCGCTCAACGCGCCAAGCGCAGCGGCGATGGGCTTTCCGGTTACGTCTGGCAAATTCTTCAGTGAGCCGTCACTCGTTTGGAGAGTGACCTGCGAGCCCTTGACCAGGCCGCTGCCGGGAGGTGGATTGCTCGCGGCGACCTGGCCGGCCGGGCGATCAGACGCGATCACGCCACCATCAACACCGACAAAACCGGAATCCGTCAACTTCGCCAGCGCCGACGACAAAGAAAGACCTGTCACATCAGGTACCGCGACCGACTGCCCGACCCGAAGGTCTCGGTCGGGCGAAGCGAAGTCATCACCACCGTAGGCATCAGCAGTGTTGACGTAGTAGTCGTGCCACATGTATACCCGAGATTTTCCTTGACTGACCCTGCCGCTTCCCGGGCCGTCGATGGTCGTGCTGCGAAGGGAAACATGCCCCGAAACGTTTCCGGCCCACGATGCCGTGACGAGCTTGGTCGTGCCGCCCACCAACCACAAGCTCTCTTCGTTATCTGTGGTGCCTGTCTTGCCGCCATGGTCGATGCCGTCGCTCGGGTCTCCGTAGTTGGCCGTACCGTTTCCGCTTTCGACGACCCCTTTCATGGCGTAGCTGGCTGCAATTGCTATTTTCGGGTCTACAGCCTGCGTGCAGGTCGACGGAGGCACCGCGACAGCCGACCCTGTGGCATCAGTGATCGAGTCGATGGCGATTGGGGTACAGAACATGCCCTTGTTGATAACCCCGGCATATGCGGCCGCCATTGTGAGGGGGGCAATTTCGTTTGTGCCGAGTACAGCGGCGACATTGTCTTTGAGCGGTTGCCCATCGGCACGATGAACGCCGAGCGATTTCGCCACGTTTCGAATGTCACACGCGTCGAGTTGCTCAGACATCACGATGAATGCATTGTTTACCGATTCCTCGAATTGGGTCAGTACGTCGTTTCTGCCACCCGCCTCGCCCGCGTCGTTCTGAGGGTCATAACTGCCATAGTCGACACCATCGCAGTTGGCGAATTTCGATTTGTCGAATTTCTGCCCGTTCGACCCGTTCACAATGTCACCGAGCGAGTGACCGGTTTGCAACCAGTTGATCAGGGTGAAAAGTTTGTACGTCGAACCCGTCTGAAACCCCGTCGACCCGCCGTAGTTCTCATCGGTCGAGTAGTTGACCGATGTGGCGTCGGCAGGAGCGTCCGGGTCTTCAGAGAAGTTCTTGTTCTGCGCCATAGCGACGACTCGGCCGGTTCCCGGCTCGACAGTTACCATGACACTGCCGAGATCAAGATCCCCGTCGGTGTACGGCATGTAGTACTTCACAGTCTCGTCGGCAGACTTCTGCAGGTTCATATCGAGAGTCGTGTGAATCTGATAGCCACCGGTGTTGAGGGCATGTTCTCGAGCTTCGGGCGTGTCACCGAAAAGTGGATCTTGTTCGATGATCTTCTTGACGAAGTCGCAGAAGAATCCGGCACCTTCGATGGCGGTCTGGCATCCGGTCGAAGGCGGTGTGATTTTCGGGGTAACGGGCGTTGCGATTGCGTCGTCGAATTGCTGCTGCGTGATGGCATGCTGTTTCAGCATCGACGGCAGAACGTCTTTATCCCGACGCGCTGTGTTGTCGTCGATGTGCTGCTGATCAAGGTCGATTCTGAGGCCCTCTGGTTCGTTGACCGTCGCAATCAGACTTGCCGCCTGCGCTAGCGTGACGTCCTTAGCGCTCACGCCGAAGTAGTACTCTGCTGCCGCTTGGATGCCGTAAACACGACCACCGAAAAGCGAGATGTTGAGATAGCCGAGCATGATGTCGTCTTTGCTGTACTCCTTCTCAAGCCCGATAGCCAGCTTCATCTCTTTGAGTTTGCGGTCGAGCGTCGGGGCTGTGCAGTCTGCGTACGCAGCCTTCTCCTGATCAGGATCGGTAATGGCTTCAGCGCGCTGAACGCAGATGTTTTTGACATACTGCTGCGAAATGGTTGAGGCGCCAGATTGAATACCGCCGGTAAAGAAGTTGCCCATCAATGCGCGGGCCGTCGACTCCACATCGAGCCCGCCGTGCTCGTAGAAGCGGGGGTCTTCGGTTGAAACAAGGGCGTCTTTCACGTACTGCGAGATGTCGTTCCAACCGACGCTTTGCCGATTCTGTTCGAAGAACGAAGCAAGAAGTATCTCTGATCCATCAGGGTTCTTGCCGTAGAGGCTCGAGGTTTGAGAGAGGGCATCGGGCTTGATGTAGTCGGGAAGGTTCTCGAAAATGTTGATCGTGCTGTTGGCTGTCGTACCGGCGACAGCGATGACGGGGGCCACCATAGCCGTCACGAGAACACCCGCCAAAACACTCAGCGTGATAATTCCAAGAAGGGCGCCCAGGGCGGCGCGAAGCGAAGATGAAGCAGCGTGCATCCCGACAGGGTAGCCGACAAAACCGAGAAAAGATCATTAAAAGTGTCAAAACCCGAAAGGCGTCGCCGAAAGCCCGGGCAGTCGCGACTGGGGCCTTCATTCTTACGCCGTTCCGCCGCTCGGCGGTAAAAGCCGATCGACGTCTGCTCCGCTACCCAGGTCGCCGCACTCCACGAGCTCGGCCCCATGAGCCTCGAGGTACGCCCGCGCTCCCCGATCCCCGGTGATCTCGTCAGCCAGCGCATTCCAGTGCTCCCTGCCCACGAATACCGGATGCCCGGGCCGCCCTTGATACGTCGCCTGCACGAGTGCCCGCCGACCCCGAGCACCCTCGAACGCGACATCATCGTCTGCGCCGCCGCCGTGGCCCCCGCGGTCACCTTCACCGAGCGCGCGCGCCACGACTCGGTCGATCTCGGCTGCGACGAGGTCTGGCAGATCGACCAGCGTGATGACGACCCCGCTGGCTTGCGGCGTTCGCCGATCGGCAGCCTCCGCACCCCCGGCAGCTTCCCCACCCCCGGTAGCCTTCGCGGCCTCCACATGCTCCGCAGCCCCCGCACCCGCCACGACATCCGCACGCTCCGCACTGCCCGCGGCCTCGGCACGCTCTGTAGCCCCCACCGCACCGAGCGCGAGCAGCCCCACGCGCAGCGACGCAGACATGCCCTCGGCCCAGTCCAGCGCGCGCACCACGCGAAGGCGTGCGTCCGCATCCAGCGAGGCGGCCAGTACCGCTTCGACCTCCGCCGCGTGAGCTCCCACCACCACGACCACCGGCGAGCATCCGGACGCCAGCAGCAACCGCGCACCGCGCACCACCCACGCCACCCCATCGTCACTGCGAACAAGTGCCTTGGGCATGCCCATGCGCCGCCCGGCCCCCGCGGCGAGCAGCAGCCCGGCAACAGGTATCTCGCCAGGCCCGTGCGCTAGATGGTGCGTCATCTGTTCATCGTAAACGCGCCGGTAGGCTTGCCTCATGACGAGGCAGACATGGTGAACCCGCCGCCCGACGAGTTGCGCGCGGCGCTGTATTCGTGTGCAGCCGTGAGCCGCTGGGTCGACGAGGTCGCTGCCGCCGCACCCTTCGATTCTTCGCACGATCTGCTCGAGGCAGCCCGCGAGGCGACCCCGTTCAGCGCTGCCGAAATCGACGAAGCCCTCGGCGATCATCCCCGCATCGGCGAGAAGCACGCTTCCAACACTGCTGCCGCCGTCTTCTCGCGAAACGAGCAGGCCGCGTCGGAGACAGAAGACGAAACTCTCGCCCGCGCACTCGCCGACGGCAATGCCGACTACGAGCAGCGCTTCGGCCGCATCTTTCTCATTCGCGCGAAGGGCAGAACGAGGCCCGAGATCGTGGCCGAACTTCGCCGCAGACTCACCCTCGACGACGCAACCGAACTCGCCACGGTGAGCGGTGAGTTGCGCGACATCGCCCTGCTGCGTCTCGAGTCGATCTACGCGGAGCAGCTCTCATGACGCGCAGCCACGTCACCTCGCACGTGCTCGATTCGACGCTTGGCAAACCAGCCGAAGGTGTGCCTATCGCGCTCCACTCGTGTGCAGACGGCGAGTGGATGCCCGTTGCCTCTGCCATCACCGACGCCGACGGCCGCGTCAGCACCCTCGGGCCCGCTGCGCTTTCTGCCGGTCGGTACCGAGTGACTTTTGACACCGGCGCGTATTTCGCTGCCCAGGGCATCACGGCGTTCTACCCCGAAGTCGCCATCGTTTTCGAACTCGCGAATGAGGGGGAGCATTACCACATCCCCCTTCTCCTCAGCCCGTTCGCGTACTCCACATATCGGGGTAGTTGACCGTGCTTTCGGCCTTCTGGCGGGCGAGTACTTCTCAATTTGCGCACTCGTGAAAAAGCCCATAGAGTAACTACTCGTCACCCCAAAGGTGCCGGAAAGCCGAAGTGCTTCTGGGCCTCAAGTGGGGGCCATCCCCAGCAAACAGAGCAAAGATTTTCTCGTAGAACCCTGCTCTCGAGCGTAAGATGTAAAAACACTCCTGCACCGACTCTGGTCGGGTTTTCTTGGCGAGCCAACTTTCAAGTTGCACGCCATGAACACCTCGATTTGACACGGATGCGGCAAGTGATAAGATAGTGAAGTTGCCCCGAACCGGGTCTTGCGAAAGCGAAAAGCCAGTTCAGGTGCGTCCGATCTTTGAGAACTCAACAGCGTGCACATTGTCAAATGCCAATTTCCCGTAATCGTCTTTTGGATGGTTTGGGTTCCTTTGGGAAATGAAATTAGTGGATCCTTCTTTGGGAGGGTTCACGGACAAGCAAGTCAGTAATGATTTGTTCTGTCAGCATCAAACTTGTCAGGTTGTGTTCGATTCCCGTTCACTTCTTGGCGCGTAAGCATTTACGGAGAGTTTGATCCTGGCTCAGGACGAACGCTGGCGGCGTGCTTAACACATGCAAGTCGAACGATGATGCTAGCTTGCTAGCGGATTAGTGGCGAACGGGTGAGTAACA
>NZ_BMGP01000002.1 GCF_014640255.1 Subtercola lobariae
AGCAGCGCAGCCTCCGGTTCATCACCCTGCCGTCGGGGATGGTGAAAATGATCGGCCTGCTGCCACCCGAAGACGCCGCATCCTGGCTCGCGATCGACGCCGCCACCCAAAGCCCCCGGGTGCGGCCATCGTTCCGTGCTGATCCGGCCGATACGGATCCTGACGGTGGAACTACTGCGACCCGGCGAAGCGGCGGTGACACGGGCTCTGCGAGGGCCACTGTCGCCGCTGATACTGCGGCCGGCAACGATCACGGCGACGACGATGAGGCCGGCGAGCCGCCGATCGACCCTGTGTTCGAGGATCCGCGTACTCGGGATCAGAAATGTTTAGACGTTTTCACTGATGTGATCCGGAGGGGTGCGACGTTGCCTGAGGTGCCCCGTATCAACGGTGCCGCCGCAGTCGTTTCGGTGCATGCTGATCTTGATGACATTGTTGCCGGCCGCGGGGTGGGCTGGGTACCCGGCATCACCGAACCGTTACCCGCGTCGAGTGTGCAGCAGCTGCTCTGCCACGCCGACACAACCACCACGGTGTTCGGTGAGGGCGGCCACGTGCTCTGCCAAGGCAAGAAGCAACGCCTGTTCACGACCCGGCAGATTCAGGCCATGGCGGCCCGTGACGGCGGATGCGTCTGGCCACGCTGCGACCGGCCCCCGTCCTGGTGCGAAAGTCACCACACAACCCCCTGGACCTCGCAAGGCTACCTCCCAGGCCGTACCGATGTGGACCTCGGCGTGCTCCTGTGCCATTTTCACCATTCCGTCGTACACAAAACGGGGTGGACGTTGATCATGATCAGCGGCGCACCACACTTCATCCCACCCGACAGCCTCGACTGGACACAAACCCCGAGACCCGCAACCCAGCAACGCACCCGCACACGACTGAAACCATTGAAACTCGGCGACCTCCCCAAACGAACAGAACCCTGGCACCGCACACCAAGCCCCGAGGGCTACGCCGCGAGCAACATCGCCGCTCGCACCCGCGCGGCCAACCCCGGCCGCGATACGCCATGACCCGCACGAGCACAGAACTCTGCCTACAGCCGGGTGGCACAAGCAGCGGCACAGTCAGCACGCCCACAGCGAGTGTGGAGGCGATAGCGTTTGACTGGAGTCGAAGCCCGCGGCGCAGTGCACAGAACCCGTCTATGTTCGCGCCGAGAATTCGAAAGACCGCCCATGTCAATGTTCTGGCACCGAACAGGCCAAACGCCCGCATCCGCGAAAGTGCTCGTCTCGGCGAGCGCGCTGTCTGCAGCAACGCTGACGCTGACGCTGACGCTGACGCTGACGCTTGCGCTGACCGGGTGCAGCTCGGCGAGCCAGTCGCCGCTCATCGGCGCGACCTTCACGTCTGTGAGCGGTCACGACGACACTGGAGACCTGGCATGGCTCGGCACCGAGCCGTTGTACGTGAGCTTTACGAATCAGAACAATCAGGCGACCATCGGCGTCAAGACGCCGTGCAATACCCTCACGGCGCCCGTTCAGATCAACAGCACCCTGCTCACCATCGACGCGCGGCAGATGACTGCGACCCAGATGGGATGCTCGTCACCCGAAAGCGAGTACGAGGCGTGGACGACCGCGTTCCTCGAAACACCGTTGACTTACAAGCTCAATGGGCGAGAGTTGACGCTCTCGAACCCCACCGACGAAGTGATTCTGCACGAAAACTGAATGCCGAGCATCCGTCGCCCCCTGTAGGGAATCGACGACGGCTTTTCGTTGTTGTGTGTAGCAAGGGTACAAGTGAACGCAGATCTGCCTGCGAGCAGGGCCCTGCACAGCAACAGCTACGCACAACAGCAAGGAGACGCAGTTGAGCAAGATTTATGTAGAGATAGAGAACGAATACGGCGAACTGGCACGATACAAGCACCACTCCAACGGGCGTGGGTTCATTTCGGCTACGTCGGTAGTGCATCCGACCGCGTTCGTCGAGGCATCGGCTTACGTCGAGCCTGAAGCACAGCTCGGCCAGGGCGCCTGGGTGGGCGCGGGCAGCTGGATCGACCGAGGCGCGGTCGTGGGGGCCGGCGTTTTCATCGGCGCGAACGTGCACGTGGGGCAAGAGGCACGCATCGGTCGTGGCGCCAAAATCGGAAGCCACACGCGAATCGGTGACCGCGCAGTGATCACCGACGGGATGCACGTGGCACACGACACGACCATCGCCGACGGTGAGCTGGTGACCCGAAGCGCCGAGCGCGCCACCGAACGAGCGAATGAGCGCGCCACCGAACGAGCGAACGAGCGCCTGAGCGGGAACGACGGCGGATTCGCCAAGGCGGCGTAGCCCCAACGCGGCGCAACTGGCCGGAGTGGCGCGGCCCCCGCAAGGCGGCATAGACCGCCGAGGCGGCGAAGCCCTCAACGCGGCGTAGCCCCGCCCTTGCTGCCGCGAGCCTCCCTCACCGGCCTCGCGGCAGCCCTAGGCTGACCCTCATGCGGCTCCTCTTCGTCATTCTGCGAATCGTGATGGCCTTCGCCATAGCAATCGCCATCGTGGCGCAACTCGCCCACTCGGTCAGCTTTCTGCAAGGCACTTCAGGCTTTGACCAGGCCTTCTTCGTGACGAACTTCTTCAGCTTCTTCACCGTCGACTCGAACGCGGCGAGCGTGGTCGTGCTGCTAGCAGGGGCTGCGCTGGGCATCTGGCGAACCGGCAACACAAACGCAGCCACAGCCACAGCCACAGACCCTCTGCTTTACACCACGGTTCGCGCGGCGGTCGTGACCTATATGGTCACGACCGGCATCGTCTACAACCTGCTCCTTCGCCCCCTTTCGCTGCCGCAGGGGCAGACGCTCGAGTGGTCGAACGAAATTCTGCACGTGGTCGCACCGCTCTACCTGCTTCTCGACTGGCTGTTCGCTCCCGGCCGCGCCCGGCTGAACTACCGGCGGCTCTGGGCGATTGTCTCGTTTCCCATCGTGTGGGTGATTTACACACTGATTCGCGGGCCGCTGGCCATCGATGCATCAACCGGTAAGCCGTGGTACCCGTACCCGTTCTTGAACCCGGCCGCCTCGGCTAACGGGTACGTTTCTGTCTCGTTCTACGTCGTGCTGATTGCGCTGGTGATCAGCGCGCTCGGCGTGGGCGTGATCTGGGTGTCGCGCCGCGCGGCTCGAATCTCCACCTGAACCTCCACCCGAACATCCACCCACCGGCGGTGTTGCCGAATGGATGCTCAGACGAGCATTTAAGGCATGAACACACAACTTCTTGTCAACGCCGCTCTCATCGTCGTAGCCGTGGGGTGGATGGGTTTGCGCCAACTGAACTGGCGGCCGGTCGAGCTCGCACGCATGTGGCGCTCGCCTCTCATTCTCGGCGCCATCGGTTTGGTCACCCTCGTGAACTCGTCGAACCTGTCGCACATCACCACCTTCGATGTGGGCGTGCTGGTTTTCGAGATCATCATTTCGCTCGCTGTCGGGTCGGCGCTGGGCGTGATGGCGAAGTTTCGGCCGATCACCGCACAAGGCAGGGCCGAGGCGCACGACGACGGTGGTGCGACCCTCGAGAGCCGCACCGGCTGGTGGGGTTTCGCGCTCTGGGTGGCTTTCATCGTTCTGCGCATCGGAATCGATGTGGGTGCGGGAGCAATGGGCTCTCAGATCGCCTCATCGACGGCCATGATTCTGATTCTGCTCGCCGCCAACCGCGTCGCCCGCTCGGCCGTCTTCGCCGCACGCATCGGCCGTCTGACATCTGTCGGTGTCTGAGCCCCGACACTCTCCTCGCGCGAGACGCCCGTCAACAGGCGACACAATAGAGACACAATAGAACAGTGAACCCACAACCCCGCACCGGATGGTTGAGCGTCGCGCTCAACCTCTTCGGCGTGATTGTTGTGACCTGGGCACTGATCGGCAACTTCTCAGGCGTGCTCGCGACGGGTATGTTCGTGGTGTGCGGCGTGGGCCTGGTCGCCTGGTTGTTCGCCATCGTGATTTCGGTGCTGACCGGGTCGGTGCTGACCGGGTCGGTGCTGACCGGGTCGGTGCTGACCGGGTCGGTGCTGACCGGGTCGGTGCTGAACAGCACAAGCACAAGCACGAGCACGAGCTTGAGCACGAGCTCGACCGCGACCGCTTCGCCCGGAGTCGCTGCCGACCGAGCCCTTTTCGTGGCCTTCATTGTGATGGCCGTTTGCGGCGCCATCGCCGCGCCGCCCACGCTCGGCCTTTTCGTCGCCCTTGTTGTGGCTGCGGTCATCCGCTCTGTCGCTAACACCAGCTGGCCGCTGTGGTTTGGAATGGCGATTGTCTTGGGGTCGATGGGTATCGTCGCGCTGGTGGCGCTCACCGAGCATCCGTCGCCCCAGGCTGTGGGCTCGTTGTCACCGCTCGGCCTGCTCGCCATCGAAGGCGGCATCGCCGTTTCGGCTCTCGGCGGCCTCAGCCGGCGGCAGTACCGCATCGCAGAGGCGCAGGCGAACGCACTGCGCGAAGAGCGTCTCGACGCGCGAGAGAAACAATCCGCGCTCGCCACGCTTTCTGAACGGCAGGCAATGGCGCGCGAAATTCACGATGTGCTCGCTCACAGCCTCGGCGGACTTGTCATTCAGCTCGATGCCGTCGACGCGTTGCTGGAGTCGGGCGACGTCGGTGCAGCAGAGACCCGCGTTCGAGATGCACGCCAGCTCGCCGCATCGGGGCTCGCCGAGGCGCGCCGGGCAGTGGATGCACTGCGCGAGCCCGACGCAACAGCTCTCATTCGTGCCTCAGACCTCACCGCAGCCCTCGGTGAACTGGTCGAAGCGAACCGAGCGCTCGGCGGCCACGTGGAGTACCGTGACAGCCTGCCGCCAGAGCTGCCGGTGTCGGGCGAGGCCGCGCTGGCTCTGCGGCGAGCGTTACAAGAGGCGCTCACCAATGCGCGCAAGCACGCCGCCGGGCAGCCCGTCGAGGTGGTGGTGGAGGCGGTGGTGGTGGTGGAGGCGGTGGTGGTGGAGGCGGCGGTAACGGAGGATGCTACTGCGGCGGCAGCGAACCCGGCAACCTCGCTGGTGCGCATCCGCGTGAGCAACCCGCTCGGGCACGCGCACGATGCGCTCGGCGCCTCGGGCTACCGGCACGGCCTCAACGGCATGGCTGAGCGGTTCGATCGGCTGCCCGGCGGCGAGGTCTCGGCGGGCGTCGTCGGCGGCAGCTTCGTTGTGGATGCCAGTGTTGGCAGCGCCAGGGTTCGCAGCGCCAGGGTTCGCAGCGCCAGTGATCGCAGCGCCAGAGTCGCCGACGCCAGTGTGGCCGGGGAGGCTGACGACGCATGACCGCTCCCCCAGACTCCGGTGCACGCGTGATTCGCGTGCTCGTGGCCGATGATCAAGCCATTGTTCGCGACGGGCTGGTCACCGTGCTTTCGCTGCTGCCCGACGTCGAGGTGGTCGGCGAGGCCGCGAACGGCGCAGAGGCGGTGCGCCTCGCGGCCGAGACCGCTCCCGATGTCGTGCTGATGGATCTGCGGATGCCCGTGCTCGACGGCACCGCCGCCACAGCCCAGATACTGCAGACCCACCCCGGCACTGCGGTTCTCATTCTCACCACATTCGCCGACGACGCCTCGATTTCGGGTGCACTTCGGGTGGCCGCGCGGGGTTACCTGACGAAAGACGCCTCTCGCGGTGAAGTCGCGGCGGCGATTCGATCGGTGGCAAGCGGGCAGACCACCCTTGCGCCCGAGGTGGCCGCGCGGCTGATCAGGCGCTTCACCGATGGGAACGGCGCAGAAGCGGAGATGGGCTCCTCCGCCACGACGGGCTCCTCTGCCAAGACAGGCTCCTCCGGCAAGACGGGCCACGCACCCCTCCGCTTTCCGCAGCTCACCCACCGCGAAGCGGAGGTGCTCGACCTGATGGCTGAGGGGCTCAATAACGCCGAAATCGCGTCTCGACTCTTCGTGAGCGTGCCCACGGTCAAGACGCACATCAATTCGCTTTTCGCCAAACTGCAGGTGCGCGATCGATCGCAGGCCATTGCGCTAGCACTGGGGTCGTAACAGCTTCGACGCCGAACGGCAGTGTATGGTCGAAAAATGCCTGAGTCTGAGCTGAATCGCGACGAAGTAGCCGAGCGTTTGACCTTGGTGATCAGTCGGCTGAGCCGGCGTATTCGCCCCGTCGGCGACGAGCTAAGCCACGGATTGCTTTCAGCATTGTCGAGCGTCAAGAACGCGGGCCCTATGCGGCCGAGCGATCTGGCACGGCTCGAGCATGTCGCGGCCCCGACGATGACCCGCATTGTCGCCGATCTCGAGAACCGCGGCCTCATCGAGCGCGCAGCCGACCCGGTCGACGGGCGCTCCTTTCTGCTTCGGGTCACCGACCGCGGCCTCAACGCGGTAGCGGATGCCCGATCGTCACGTATGGCGCGGGTGCTGGCCATGCTCGCTGAGCAGTCCGACGCCGACCTCTCGCTCATCGCCGCCGCCTTGCCTGCTCTCGAAGAGGTCGCGGTCAGCCCGATCAGCGCCTGAGCAGGCTGCGCTGCCTGCTCTGCCCACTGCTACCGCGCGGCCGGCCGCGCCCTGCGCCGCGTTGCGCTGCGTCAGCCTGCCAGCTCGACCGGCTCGATGAGCCCCGGGTCGTCGGGGTTCAGCGTGCGCGAGTTGTTGACGGTGCGAGCTACCGGGTAGGTCGTGATCGACCGAGCGACAGCGAGCGAACTGCGGTCGAGCGCCGCCAGAACGGGCTCGGGGTTGCCGATCTTGGTGGGGTCGAGCCAGGGCGTCCAGAGATCGGGGGTGAGAAACACGGGCATCCGTTCGTGTATCTCGCCCGACGCATCGGCCGCCTCACGCGTCACGATGGTGAAGGTGACCCGCCACTGACCGGCTTCGTCTTTGCGAACGCTGTAGAGGCCTGCCGCGGCCAGCAGATCGATGTCGGCGTGAATGAAGTACGGCTGCTTTCCGTCAGCCTGCTGCTGCCATTCGTAATACCCGTTCATCGGAACGATGCACCGATGCGACGCGAACGCGCTGCGAAACATGCCGTTCGTGGCCACGGTTTCGAGCCGCGCATTGATGGGCGCCGGGCCCTTCGGTTTGGCCCAGGCCGGCTTCAGGCCCCACTGGGCGAGTTCGACCTCACGTAGCGCAGAGCCGTCATTGGCGCCGTCAGCAGCGCTACCATCAGAGCCGTCAGCCGCGCTGCCATCCGCGCTACCACCAGCGCTGTCAGCAGACTCTTCCCGCTCGCTCGGCGCGGGCCGCTGCCGGATGATCGGGGCTTCGTCGGTGGGCGCGACGCTGTAGCTCGGCCGCCACTCCTGCGGGTCACCGCCCCGCGCGATGAACTCCAGAATGAGGTCATCGGTTTCTTTGTTCATGGCGAATCTGCCGCACATGATGCGCCCCTCCTCTGTGATGCCGGAGCCCGCAACCGAGCCGACCCCTTCTGCCTTCTGAGCCTACGGGTGGCTGCGCTCCCACGCAGCCCGCTGCAACGTGAGAATGCGAACCACCGACTCGTCGATCTGTTCTTCGGCGATCTGACCCGACTGCACGGCCGCGGCGACGGAGGCGACGATGGGCGCCAGGTCGATGGTTCCGTCGTAGAGCAGTAGGTCGTTGCCGGCTGCGATGGCTTTCACCGCGTTCGTCGCCCTGTCGGCGTACTCGGGCACGCCTGACGCCTCGAGCATGAGCATGTCGTCGGTCACGGCCACGCCGGTGAAGCCGAGCTGGCCGCGCAGCATCTCGTGCCAGCGCACCGAAAGAGAAGCCGGCACCGAATCGACGCTCGAATACACGAGGTGACCGAACATCACCAGTTCTGCGCCAGCGCCGATGCCGGCCGCGAACGACGGGGCGTCTCGAGCCTGCCAGTCGCTCTCAGAAACGTCGACGGTCGGGATGCTCGAATGCGAGTCGCTCTCGGTCTCGCCGTGACCCGGAAAATGCTTCAGCGTGCTGAACACTACCCCGTTTTCGGCGGCGACCGACGCGGCGACCCGATCACTCGAAGCCTGAGGATCGGTGCCCAGCACCCGATCGTAGATGAACGATGCCGGGTCTGCGGTGACATCGGCAACCGTTCCGAAGTTGACCGAAACTCCCGCTTGTTTCAGAAGCGCAGCGCGCTGGGTGAAGGCGTCGGTGGTTGCCTGCACGGGCATCGAACGAAGCCGATCGGCGCCGGGAAGGGTGTCTTCGTTCAGCCGGGCAACGTCTCCGCCCTCTTCGTCGATGGAGATCAGCGGTGAGAGCCCAGCGCTCAGACCAATGCCCGACATCGTCGCGCCGACAGTCGGCGCCGGCCCGGCCACGTTGTCGCCCAGGAGAATGAAGCCTCCCGGTTGGTTCGCGGTGAGATAGGCCTGCATGGAGGCCGGATCGGTTCCGCCGACGTGCACCATGAACATGGTCGCGATCTTGTCAGCGAGGCTCATCGAACGCATGCGCGTTGTGGCATATGTTCGGTCGAGCTCGGCGGAGGTGGGCAGGTAGCGGGTGGGGTACGGCGTGGGGGCGGCAGTGGAGTCGAGATCGGGCGCAGCGATGTCTGGCGCGAGGCCGGTGGGCGCCGGAGATGATGACGACGGTGACAGCGACGACGCGTTCGCAGACCCTGCCGAGCCCGCACCGCCCGACGAAGCTGCGCAGCCGGTGAGTGCGGTGAGGGTCACCCCCACGATGAGGGCGGTCAGAGCGCGAGCGCGACGCACGGTCATCCGGTCGCGCCTGCGCCAGCCTCAGCGCCCGCGCCAGCCTCGACGCCGACCGCCCGGTGCCTGGCCGACAGCGCCACGTAGCTGGTCGCGTTGCGCCGCACACCGGCGCGCTCGTCTTCGGTGAGCTCGCGCCGAACTTTGCCGGGAACACCCGCCACCAGCGAACCGGCCGGAATCACGGTGCCCTCGAGAATGAGCGCTCCGGCCGCGACGAGGCACTCTTCGCCCACGACCGCGCCGTTCAGCACGGTGGCATTCATGCCGATGAGAGTGTTGTCGCCAATGGTGCAGCCGTGAATCACCGCCCCGTGGCCCACGCTGACGCCCGCCCCGATGGTGGCCGGAAAGTCGGGGTCGCCGTGCACCACCACGTTGTCTTGCAGGTTGCTGCCGGCGCCGAGCGAGATGCTCACCGAGTCGGCGCGAACGACAGCGCCGTAGAAGACGCTCGAGTTCGCGGCGAGCGTCACTCGACCGATGAGGGTCGCAGTGGGGGCGACCCAGGCGGCCGGGTCGACCTCGGGGGTGTAGCCGTCGATGGTGATGATGCTCATGAAACAGGCCCTAACCATGCGTTGGCGACGGTGGAGTGCGCTGACTCGCCGTCGGAGGGGTGAAAAAGCCCCGCGATCACGTCGCGGTAGAGCCGGCCGAGTTCGCTCGACGACGAAAGCGCCGAGCCGCCCGAGACACGCAGCGCCTGGTCGACCACGAACCGGGCGTTTTCGGTGGCGCGCACCTTGAGGCCGACCAGCCGCGGAAACCACTGCGCTCCGTGGTTCGCGAGGGCGTCGACATCTCGGGCCAGCTCGAAGAGCTGCGGAGAGATTCCGTCTTGGGCGATGGCGGCCTCGGCGACTTTCCAGCGAATGTCGGGGTCGTCGGAGTACGGCCGCCCGTCGTTTTTCATGGAGGTGCGGCGCTTCGCGGCATCCACTGCCAACTCGAGAGCACGCTCGCCGATACCGGTGTAGACCGCGGCGAGCAGCACCTCGAAGTTCGCGAAGATGCCGAAGATCAGCGGGTCGCCGCTCGGGCCGGCCGGCAGCTTACGAAAAACCCGGTCGGCGGGCACTTCGGCACCGTCGAGCACGGTGGTCGAGCTCTGCGTTGCTCGCATGCCGAGGGTGTTCCAGTCGTCGAGAATCTCGTAGCCGGGGGTGTCTCGGGCGATGAAGCCGTGCACGAGCAGGGGGGCTTCGGGGCTGGAGTCGTCGAGACCGAAGATGCCCAAGCGCGTCCACGCGGGTGAGAGCGAGGTGAAGATCTTGCGGCCGAAATAGCGGTAGGCGCCGTTCGGCTGCGGCTCGGCGCGGGTGCGTGAACCGAACAGCACGAGGTCGTTGCCGGCCTCGCTGTTGCCGAAGGCGAAAACCTCGCCCTCGGCGGCTTCACGCAGCACGAAGAGCAGCGAGTCGTCGCCTCGGTCGAGCAGCGTCTTCGCCACACCCGTCCAGACGAGATGCATGTTGATGGCGAGAGCGGTGGCGGGCGCCGCGGTTGCCAGGCGAACCTGCTCGCGGGTAACACGTTCGAGGCCGAAACCGAGGCCGCCGAGTTCGGTCGGCGTGAACATCCGCAGGTAGCCTGCGTCTTTCAGCTCGGCGAGGTCGTCGAAGAAGAAGCTGTTGCTAGCGTCGTAGCCGGCGGCGCGCGAACGGATGCGCTGTAGCAGTTCATCGCTGACAATGCTCGTGCTGGAGAAGTTCGGGTCAAAACTCACCCGTCAAGCCTATGCGCTCTGACACGGCGAACGCAGAGTGTGCGTGCAAGATGTACCTATGGCACTCCCTATCGAAGACTATGCACTCATCAGCGATTGCCACACGGCAGCATTGGTTGGGCGTGATGGAAGCATCGACTGGTTGTGCCTGCCGCGCTACGACTCCCCCTCGACCTTCGGCGCGCTGCTCGGCGATGAGAAGCACGGGCGGTGGCTGATCGCTCCGGCCGACCCGAAGGCGCACTCGCGCCGGGAGTACATCGGCAACACGTTCATTCTCGTCACGGTCTGGACGACCGAGACCGGCGTGGTGGAGGTCACTGACTTCATGCCGCACGGCGACCGCCGCGCCGACCTGGTGCGCCGAGTGCGCGGCGTCTCAGGAAGCGTCGACATGACCGTCGATCTGCGCATCAGATTCGCTTATGCCACCGCGATTCCGTGGGTGCGCCAGATGAAGGAAGGCGAGGGCGACGACGCCCGGGTGTCGCTGCTCGCCGTGGCCGGGCCCGATGCGCTCGTGTTTCGCGGAGCCGAGCTCACACCGAAGGGGCACTCGCACAGGCGCGACTTCACCGTAACCGAGGGTGAGATCGTCGACACGGTGATGACCTGGTACCCCTCGCACAGGCCGATGCCGGTGGTCGCCGACGTCGACCACGTGCTGGCCGACACCAACGAGTGGTGGGAGAACTGGGGTTCGAACAGCACTCACGACGGGCCGTACACGTCGGCGGTCATCCGGTCGCTGCTCGTGTTGCGCGCGCTGACGCATGAAGACACCGGCGGTATCGTCGCCGCTGCGACCACGTCACTGCCCGAGTCGTTCGGCGGTCAGCGCAACTGGGACTACCGCTATGTCTGGCTGCGTGACGCCTCGCTCACGCTTTCTGTGCTGCTCGACCACGGGTTCAAGGCCGAGGCTCAGGCGTGGCGAGCGTGGCTGCTGCGGGCTATCGCTGGTGACCCCAACGATGTGCAGATCATGTACGGCCTCGAGGGCGAACGCTACTTGCCTGAGCGCGAGATCGGCAGCCTGCCGGGCTACCAGGGCGCTTCGCCTGTTCGTGTCGGCAACGGCGCGGTCAGTCAATACCAGGCCGATGTCATCGGTGAAGTAATGGTGGGCCTGCACAAGGCACGCGTTCACGGCGTGGGGCAGAGCCTCGACGCCTGGGCGCTGCAGCGCGCGCTGCTGACGTTCACCGAGCAGAACCTGAACCGCAAAGACTCCGGCATCTGGGAGATTCGCGGTGACGACCAGTTCTTCACGCACTCCCGCGCCATGATCTGGGCCGCTCTCGACCGTGGCGTGAAGTCTGTCGAAGACTACGGGCTGCGGGGCCCGGTGGGCACTTGGCGAACGCTTCGCGACCAGGTGTGTGCCGAGATCGACGAGCACGGCTTCAACAAGAAGCTGAACTCCTACACCCAGGTCTTCGACGGTGAGGCGGTGGATGCTTCACTGCTGCAGCTCGCACAAGTGGGCTTCTGCGCTTACGACGACCCGCGCATGCTCGGCACTGTTGCGGCGCTCGAGGCGAACCTCATGCGCGACGGACTGCTGATGCGCTACCGCACCGAAACGGGGGTCGACGGGTTGCCTGCGGGCGAGCATCCGTTCTTGGCCTGCTCGTTCTGGCTGGTGGAGCAGTACGCGAATACGGGCCGCCTCGAAGACGCCACAAAGCTGATGGAGCGGCTGCTGGCACTGCGCAACGACGTGGGGCTGCTCTCAGAAGAGTACGACGTCACCGGCAAGCGGCAGGCGGGTAACACCCCGCAGGCGCTGTCGCATCTGGCGCTGGTGCGGGCGGCTGACGCGCTGACGCGGCCGGTCGGGGCTCGCGCGAGCTCGTGAGCAGGGCAGTCGCGTGAGCAGGGCGTTCGTCGGCATCTCGGGCTGGCGCTACCCGCCGTGGCGCTCGACGTTCTACCCGAAGGGGCTCACCCAGGCGCACGAGCTCGCGTATGCCGCCGAACGGCTCGACTCCATCGAGATCAACGGCACGTTCTACTCGCTGCAGCGCCCGTCGAGCTTTCTGCGCTGGAAGAGCGAGACGCCGCCCGATTTCGTGTTCTCGGTGAAGGGCGGGCGTTTCATCACGCACATGCTGAAGCTGCAGAACGCGCACCAGGCGCTGGCCAACTTCTTCGCCTCGGGGGTGCTCGCCCTCGGCGAGAAACTCGGCCCGGTGCTCTGGCAGTTGCCCGAGCGGGTCACGTTCGACGCCAAAGTACTCGAGCAGTTCTGCGCCCAGCTGCCGAAGAACACGACCGAGGCTCTGGCGCTCGGCAGTGACAAAGACGAGCGAATGGATGACCGGTTCTTTCTCGAGCGAGGCCCCGAGCATCCACTGCGTCACGCGCTCGAGATTCGCCACAACAGTTTTGACGACCCCGAGTGCTTTCGCATTCTGGCGGCGCACGGCATCGCGCTGGTGATTGCCGATACTGCCTCGCGCTGGCCGATGCTGCGGCAGATAACGACGGCCGACTTCGTGTACGTGCGGCTGCACGGCGCCGACGAGCTCTACGTGAGCGGCTACACCGATGAGGCGCTCGACAGGTGGGCGGCCGAGGTTCAGGGGTGGGTGAGCGGCGAGGGCAGCCCGATGGCGCGCCGCGCGACGTGTACGTGTACTTCGACAACGACACGAAGGTGCGGTCGCCGTTCGACGCGATGGGGCTGCGGCAGCGGCTGGCAGCGCAGCAGCGCTAACCCGAGATCAGCCCCGGATCAGCCCCGAGATCAGCGCAGGATCACCCCCGCTCAGAACGCGCGCAGTCTCGCCCAGAGCGACAGCGGCAAGAGCAGCGCGCGGCGATCGTCGGCAGCGCTCGCCTGGGCGCTGATGGCTGCGATGACAGCCCGCACGTCTGCCACCAGCTCAGCCCGTTGCTCGGGCGAAGCCTCGGCGCTGCCCGGGCGAGCGAACTGCTCCTTCTCCGCGGCGGCAAGCAGGGCTGCTACCGGTTCGGGCGGCATTCGGTAGATGTGGCCGATTCGTTCGGCGAAGGCGCGGGCTGTTTCGCCCTCGGTGACATCGAACCGGTAGTCGCTGGCCGTGTCAGCTATCTCTGCCCAGCCGAGAGTCGCGGGCTGCGCACCACGCAACATCTGGTGCAGGCGTCTGCGTCGCCGAACCCGCCGCCAGATCGCAGGAGTCGCTGCGACGGCCCCCGCGAGCAGCACGACGACCAGCGCGATGAGCCAGGCGCGCACTTGTGCCGCGGCCTGCACTTGCGGGTCGGCCGCGGCGGTGATGCTCGGGTCGGTCTCGGCCTTAGCCTTCGGAGCCGTAGGCGCCGCCGTGCTGCCGGCCGAGTCACGCACCGGGGCCGCCGCAGAAACAGCCGCGTAGTTCGACAGCGAATACGCCGGCGGCACCAAACCAAGGCCGGGAGTGGGTTCGAATGAGAGCCAGCCCACCCCGGCGAACCACAGCTCGGGCCACGCGTGCAACTGATCGCTGTACACGTCGTATGTCGTCGTACCATCGCTCTGCGTCGACGTCGATGGCCCCGGGTGATAGCCGATGGCGATGCGCGAGGGAATGCCGAGTGTGCGCGCCATCACGGCCATCGCCGAGGCGAAATGTATGCAGTATCCGCTCTTGGCCGACAAGAACGTGGCCACCGCGGCGAAGTTGCCGCCGTCGTAGTGCCCCTCGACCGGTGCGGTCACCGAGTACTGAAAGGCGCCCGACGTGAAGTACTTCTGCAGGGCCACCGCCTTGTCGTAGTTCGAGCTCGCCGCCTCGGTGACGCTTCGAGCGGTGTTGCGGATGAACGGCGAAATGTCGCCCGGCAACGTAACGTAATTCGCCAGTTCTGCCGGTACCGCCGTGCTGGCCGATTCGAGCTGAGCTGCGGTGGGCTGCACGTCGAGGCTGGTCGCCTGATAGTTCTGGCCGTCTGAATTGGTGTCGAGGCTGGTGACCGTGAGGCTGCCCGGGGTGAGCGTCCAGTCACCACTGAGACCGTTCACGTCAGTGACGGGGTACGGCACCGGCAGCCAATCACTGCGCAGGCCGCTGATCTGAAACGATGTGGTGACGGGGGTCGTGGTGACGTCGCTGGCGAGACCATCGGGAGCATCCACCCCCGAATTCAGCGGATGCGCCGTGTCGGTCGATTCGGGCTGCCATGGCCCATCGGTGAAGTCAGAGAGGTCGACGAGCTTCAAGTAGAGCCCCGCGCTCGACGTGGTGGTGTAGGTGAGTGAGAGAACCGGGTTCGACCGGCGCAGGTCGAGGCTCAGCTGAATCGTGGGGTCGACGCCGCTGGAATACACCGACGGCAACTGAGCCGCGACCGGAACGTGAAACGACTCCGGCGTCAGCCCCGGCGTGATGACCGGCAAAACGATGGCCAGCAGAATGGCGACGACCCCAGAGACGACCGCGCGAAAGCCATTGCGGCCGGGGCGTACGGCTGAGCGGATGCTCGTCGGCTCGGGCACTCGCGCGCCGATTGCGAATCGGGCCGCCAACCACAGCAGCACCAGGTACAGCGCGCAGAGCGCGGCGAACAACACGCTGTCGAAGGGCTGCTGATGAATCGTGTACGGAACGGCGAGAATCGCCAGCGGCACGAGACCGGCCAGGGCGGGCATCCGCACAGCGAAGATGAGCGCGTCTGCCAGCAACGCCAGCAACCCGAACGAGAGCCCGAGCAACGCGACGATGGAGACCACGGGGTCAGCAGGAATGCTCTGCACGGCGATGGATGCGCCCGCGTCTGCCAAGCCGCCTCGAATAGTGCGCAGCGTGTCGAAGCTCGGCAGAAACCCGAACAGCGCATCGTTCGGGGCGAACATCAGGGTGATGGTGACGACCCACGCGGCGAACGCGGCAAGCGAGGGCACGATGCCGGGAACCGGAAGCAAACGAAAGAGTGCGGCGACCGCGAGCACCACGGCCACGACAAAGGCCGTGCTGTACCACCAGTCGTTGCCCGAGAGCAGAGACCCGAGGCCGCCGAGCGGCAGTACGAGCAGCAGAAAGACGAGCGGGGCCAGGGCGGCTTCGCGCGTGCGGTTGCCTTGGTCGCCGGGCCGCCGGCGGGTTCTTCGCGCCGACCGCGGGCCGGAGCTTCGCGCCGAGGAGCCGACCGACGAGCCTCCTGCCGACGAGCCTCCTGCCGACCCGGCGGCCGGTCGCTCAGCGAACCTCGTCGAACTCACAGCACGAGCCGTTCGCCGTCGACACTGCCCCAGACGGCAGAGGGAGCGTCTGCCGATGTGACGAACTGCGCGGCCCAGCCGCCCGCTTCGAGCTCATCGCGAACCTCGAGCGCCCAGTCTGGCGCCTGCGTCGAGGCGGTCGCATCCATCACGATCACGGCGACGGCCGAGGAGGCGAACCGCGCAGACCCGGCGAGCGAGTGCGCCGAGGCCGGCGAAAGTCGGCCCACCACCGCGAACATCGGCGGCAGGTCGCCTGCGCTACTCTCGCTGTGGTTGAGGGTGGGGCGAAAATCGACGTTGTACGCCTCGATGAGCCGCGATTTCGACGCGTGCAAAAGCAACCCTTCGTCGCCGTTATTGGGCTCGAAGCGGGCACCGTCAGAGGTGGTGCGACCGGCCGAAGCGCCGTGCGTATCGGTGCCGAGAGCGTCAGCCGAGTCGACGACCCGAACGTGAAAGCCCTCGCCCAGAAGGTGCAGGCCGATCGACGCCGCCATCGACACCGCCCACTCGAACTCCGGCGAGAACGGCGCAGCATCGGTGTGAACAGAATCGGTGTGAACAGAATCGGTATGCCCAGCATCTGTATGCACAGCATCGCTGCGCGCTCGGTGGCTTCTGAGTTCTCGGTGGCTCTTGAGTTCTCGGTAGCTGCTCAGCGCAGAATCGAGCACCACAACCGCGTGCTGGTCGTTCTGCTGGTCGTCTTGCCGCACCATGAGTTCACCGAACCGGGCGGTGGCCGACCAATTCACGCGCCGCATCGAGTCGCCGGTCTGATATTTGCGCGAAATGACATCGTGCTCGCCGCCACCGCCGAGCTGACGTGACTGTTGCGCAGAACCAGAGCCTGAGGCGAGCCGAAGCGCGCCGTGCGGCAGCGCGACCGTCGACGGGGTGACCACGAGCACGTCGGTGCCACCCACCCGTTTGCGCCCCACCGCCATGCCGAACGGGTCGGTGATGAGCACGGTGAACGGGCCGACCGGATGCTCGCCCCGATGACTCGCGGCCAGCTCGTAGCTCAGCACTACCGGCACAGGAGCTTCGGTGGCCGACGACCGGAAGGGGCGAATCCGCTCGAACAGCGCCGGCGGAGCGGCCTGGAGCGGAACAGCGACTCCATCGACCCACATGCCGGCCGGCCCTGACAACGAGCCCCAATTGCGAACGATCACCCGAACCGTGACCTCGGTGCCGGCGGCAGCGAGTTCGGGCGAGAACCGGCGTTCCACGGTGAACGGCAGCGAATAGAGCAATACACCGAGCGCCCCGAGAACCGGCAGAGCGACGACGAAGAGCGCGACGAAGGCGAATTCGCGGTGCTGTGAAACGTTCATCAGTACGAACAGCGCTACGCCGACGCACACGAACGCCCAGCCTCGGGTCGTCAGACGCGGCAGTCGGGCGCCTGCCTTCGCCAGCACAGCGCGCACGTCACACCTTCCGCGCCGCCACAAGCGGAACCGGTGTGCTCGCCACAATGCGACGAAGCACCTCGTCGACGGCGCGATAGCTGCTCGAGCCGCCCGCGCCCGCGCCTCCGGCGCCTCCTGCACTGCCGGCGCCGCCGGTACGATTGTCGGCCAGCGATCGTCGCGTCAGCAGAACCCGATGAGCCAGCACGGGAATCACCAGCGCGTCGATGTCGTCGGGCAGCACGAAGTCACGCCCGTCGAGTGCCGCAGTGACCTTCGCCGCGCGAACGAGATGCAGGGTGGCCCGCGGGCTCACGCCGAGCCTGATGTCGGGGTCTTTACGTGTAGCCTGCGCCAGGTTCACCGCATACTGCTCGACCGCGGGCGAGACGAACACCTGCCGCGCTGTCTCGATCATGCGCATCAGCTGTTCACGACTGACCACCGCTTCGAGTTGGTCGAGGGGGCTCTGCACCTCACGGTTGTGCAGCATCGCAAGCTCGGCACGGGCATCCGGGTAGCCCATCGACACCCGCACCATGAAGCGGTCGCGCTGCGCTTCAGGCAGGGCGTAGGTGCCCTCCATCTCGATGGGGTTCTGGGTGGCGACCACGCTGAACGGCGCGTCGAGAAAGTAGGTCTGCCCGTCGATGGAGACCTGACGCTCTTCCATGCACTCCAGCAGAGCCGACTGGGTTTTGGGCGAGGCCCTGTTGATCTCGTCGGCGATGACGATGTTCGCGAACACCGCGCCGGGCTTGAACTCGAATTCGCGGTCGTGCTGGTTGTAGATGGAGACGCCGGTCACGTCTGAGGGCAACAGGTCGGGCGTGAACTGAATGCGGCTGACCGTGCAGCCGACCGAGCGCGCGAGCGCCTTCGCGAGCGTGGTCTTGCCGACGCCGGGAACGTCTTCGACGAGCAGATGCCCCTCGGCCAGCAGCACGACGAGAGAAAGGGCGGCGATTTCAGGCTTGCCGTTGATGACCCGAGAGAGGTTGTCGAGAATCGCAGACGAGAGCCGGCCGAATTCGTCGAAGCCGTCAGACACGCTCGCGTTGCCCGGTTGTGCCACGTTGGTCATGTCGCTCCACTTTCGATGTGTGCGCACGATTGTATGCCCGAAGCCTCAACATCTGGGGCACAAAGATTATCGACGGCGTACGCTGGGCGCAAGTCCCCCTGCCACCAGCCAGAACCGATTGGATGCCCGCGTATTTTTGATTCTATGAACACTGCAGAGCGAGCCGCGCGCGCCGGGATGCTCACCTAGATGGGCCTTTTGTTATACGGCAGCCCCAGCATCGAGATCAGTTTCGACGACCGGGCCCTTCAGCACTTGCAAATCGTCATCACCGCGAAACTGCGCAGACGCGAGAGTTTCGTGTTCTCGTGGAACGACTCGGCCGACATCGGCAGCGGCCGCAGTTCGATCTGGCTCGACCCGAGCAGCACGCTGTATTACCGCTACTACGGCAGCCGCGTGCCCGCCATCAATCGCGAGTGGGTCGACATTCTGATGGAATCGGCGAACAGCGGCAGCGGATTGTTCTTCTTACCGGAGCCGGGCACGGCCGGGCAACAGCCCTCGAACTCGCGACCGAGAATCTAGGAGACTGCCGTGGCACCCTGGCAAGAAACGCTCACGCCCGCTGAGTACCAACTCGTCTTCTACTTTCTCACCGTGGCCGCGCTCGCTCTGTTCGCGGGTTTCATTCGCAGCGTCTTCACCCAGACCGAGGTCGGCTCGCGGTTTCGGCCGGCCGTGATAGCGCGACTCTCGATCACGGCGGTCGCCAGTCTGACCTATCTCCTGCTGATCGTGACGTTCGCGTCGGCATACACCAAGACGGCAAGCGGTTACCAGCCCGGCGACGGGGCCGAATCGCTGTGGTCGCTGCGCTACATGGAGTGGTCGGTCAGCGTTCCACTGCTGACCTTCGAGCTGCTCGCGGTGTGCACCCTGGTGGGCGTCGGTGTTCGGCGCACTCAGTTTCTGGCCGGATCAAGCGCCTTCGCCATGATCTTCGCCGGGTTTCTCGGGGGCGTCGTCATCGATGGCGGAACCAACCGCACCGCCCTGATCGTGTGCGGCCTGATCAGTTGCGTGTTCTGGGTGCTGACGAACATCGTTCTCATTCGTGCGGTTCGGCGGTCGCTGCCCGGCGTCACGCCGCTCGCCGCACTGCTGATGCGAAATGCGACCATTCTGCTGCTCTCGGGCTGGGTGGTGTACCCGCTCGTCTTCGCCATTCAGATCTGGGGTTCGGGCGCGGCCTGGGCGACCACCATGCAGATCGCCCTGTGTTCGGCAGATGTGATCGTCAAACTCGGTTTCGGCACGCTCATTCAGCGCGTCGCGAAGCTTCGCACGGCAGAAGATGTGCGCGCCGGTGACGATGTGCACGCCGAATCCATTTGGATCTCGTCGGTCAAACAGTCCGACGCCGGCCGGCCCCTCGAGGTTCACCTGGCCGAGGGCGCTCAGGTGCATCCGCGTCACGCCAGACCACCGATGAGTGCGGCAGTGCCCGCTGCGGCACCGCTCGAGGCCGACGACGGCGACGAGACAGACGACGAGTCGGGCGTGCCTCAGCTGTAGTGCTGAAGCTCAGCGGCCGGTGAGCGCCGAAGCGCAGACGAATGCCGCGGCGACTCCCCCGACGATCAGGGCGAACACCGACAGGGCGATGAGCAGCCCCCCGCCCGAGGTGAGTCTGGCGCCTGCAGGATGCCCGGCGGTAGCGACGAGCGACCGATGAGCAACGCGGTAACGGCGGTCGGCTCGCGCCATGAAGAACGCCGCCGCCGCGAGCCCGAGCAGGCCGAGAACGTAGGCGGTCAGCCCGAAGACCGGGCTCAGAATTCGGGCACCGGCCAGCGAGCCCAGTGCTAGTGAGAGGCCTGTTCGGCGCCAGGCCAACGCGGTGCGTTCGGCCTGCAGCCCGCGGTCGAAGGGAGCGTCAGAGAGCGAGCGTGCCGCTTTCGACATGGCGGTGCGCTCTAGTTTCCGCTGGCGAACAGCAGCCCGAGCACCACGAACAGCCCGGCGAAGATGACGGCGAGCCCCAGAGGCCCCGCGAGAACGGGGGTGGGCAGAGGCTGATTCTGACGCAATGCCTTCTCAGTGCGCATCCACCCGAACCAGGCCTGAAGTGGCGAGAGAATGCCGGCGACGATGAGCACGAGGGACGCGATCAGGCGAAAATCGGGGTTCAGCGGCAGCCCGAACGCCTCGAGTGCAACACCGGCGGCGATGAGGGCGAGGGCGGTGCGAATCCAGGCGAGAAAGGTGCGCTCGTTGGCGAGCGAGAACCGCGGGTCGGGCTCATCGCCCACGCCGAACACCTTGCGCGGAAAGCGCCGCGGCGCCCCGTTCTCTACCATGCCGTTACCACGCCATCACCATGCTTCTACCATGACTTCACTCGACCATTCTGGCGGGTAGGTGCGGCCGTTGGCGACTGTTAGCGTGGGGGCTATGTCTGAAGCGCCGTCTGATTCGCCGTCTGATTCGCCGTCTGATTCGCCGTCTGATTCGCCTGAGCGCGAACCGACTGTGGCGACCGCGGCAACCGCGTCGATCGCTGTCATCGGGGGCTCTGGGCTGTATTCGCTGTTCAGCGAGGCACAGCAGCTGAGCATCCCGACGCCCTACGGGCCCACCTCGAGCCCCATTACGGTGGGGCAGCTCGGGGGCCGCACCGTCGCTTTTCTCACCCGCCACGGGGCCGACCATTCGGTCGCGCCGCACCTCATCAACTACCGAGCGAACATCTGGGCGCTGAAGTCGCTCGGGGTGAGCGCCATCATCTCGTCGGCCGCCGTGGGCGGAGTCAGCCCCGACTACCCGCCGGGCACACTGGTGCTGACTGACCAGTTCATCGACCGCACCTGGGGGCGTGCCGACACGTTCTTCGACGGCCAGAGTGCTGCTGGTACTGCCGGTGCTGCTGGTGCTGCTGGTGCTGCTGGTGAAGTCGGCGAGAGCACTTCTGCAGGCGTGCAGCACCTGGCTGCCGCCGACCCCTTCTGCCCCGAGCTTCTCGGCGTCGCGCGCCAGGCTCTCACCGATGCCGGCGAGACATTCGCGCCGTCAGGCACGGTCGTGGTGATTCAGGGCCCCCGATTCTCTACCCGAGCCGAGTCGCACTGGTATCGGGCGGGCGGCGCGCACACGGTGAACATGACTCTGGTGCCCGAGGTCACGCTGGCGGCCGAGCTGGGAATCGGTACGGTAAACCTCTCGTTCGTGACCGATGCCGATGCCGGGCTGAGCCCCGAGCCCGGCGAGGTGGCGGCCGGCGCCGATGCGGGCGAGGTGGATGCCGGCACCGTGGATGCGGGCACCGTGGATGCCGGCGAGGCCGTTTCGGCCGAGCTCGTCTTCCGGCGACTGGCCGAGGCGCAGCCGCGCATCATCGCGGCGATCGAAGCGATCGTGCGCGCCATTCCCCAGAGCTACCAGCCCCGCGAACTGATTCCCGCGGCAGCAGTGAGCGCAGTGCTCGGCCAGGCAGTGCTTGACCAAGCCGTGCTCGGCCAAGCGCCGATCGGAAACCGGTGACCGCCGACCGCGGGCTGCTGCTCGTCACCGGCGGCGCCGGATTCATCGGTAGCGCCATCGTGGCCGAAGCCCTCGAGGCCGGCTGGCGGGTGCGCGTTCTCGATTCGCTGCGGCCCGACGTGCACGCGGTCCCCCCCGCGACCACACCCCTGGGCGGCAGCGCAGATTCTCGTGTCAGTGATGACCCTCGCGTCGACTTTCGGCACGCCGACGTCAGAGATGCTACGGCGGTGGCGGATGCTCTGCAGGGCGTCACCGTTGTGAGCCACCAGGCGGCGAAGGTCGGCCTCGGCGTCGACTTCTTCGACGCACCCGACTACGTTTCGACCAACGAGCTGGGCACGGCGATTCTGCTGGCCGAGATGACCCGGGCGAACGTGAAGCGATTGGTGCTTGCTTCGTCGATGGTGGTTTACGGCGAGGGAAAGTACCGCCGGGCATCCGGAGCAGCCACCAGACCAGCACCGCGACGCGTCGCCGACCTCGAGGCCGGGCAGTTCGAACCGGTCGACCCGCAGACCGGGGCAGAGCTCGAGCCCGATTTCATCGTCGAAGACGATCCGGTCGACCCGCGAAATGTGTATGCGTCGAGCAAACTCAGCCAGGAGTACCTTGCCGCCTCGTGGGCTCGCTCGACCGGCGGGCGGGTCGTCGCGTTGCGGTATCACAACGTGTACGGGCCCGGAATGCCGCAGAACACGCCCTACGCGGGAGTCGCATCTCTGTTTCGTTCGGCGCTCGAACGCGGCGAGGCTCCCCGGGTGTTCGAAGACGGGCAGCAGCGGCGCGACTTCGTGCACGTTCGCGATGTGGCGAGCGCGAACCTGGCGGCAATCGACTTCACCGGCGCGGCTGGGGCTGAGCGTGAGGCTAACACTGAGCGTGAGGCTGAGCGGCCGCCGTTTCGCGCTTTCAACGTCGGCAGCGGCGTGGTGCACAGCATCGGTGATCTCGCCACCGCGCTCAGCCGCTTTTCGAACGGACCCGCACCGGTCATCACCGGCGAGTTTCGGCTCGGCGACGTTCGGCACATCACCGCGTCGTCAGAGCGATTGCAGAGCGAACTCGGCTGGCACCCCGCCGTTTCGTTCGACGAGGGTGTGCGCGAGTTCGCAACTGCACCGCTGCGTGCGGCTGTGACACCGTGAGCGGATCTGGGGGTGACCCCGCCGTCGAGCCTGGCGGCGAGCCACTGCTCGACGGCTCGCCAGTAGTCGACGGCGAGCCACTCGTCGACGGCGCGCCAGTAGTCGACGGCGAGCCACTCGTTGATGGAGCGCCCCTCGTCGACGTCGTCTTCCCCTGCCTCAACGAGGCTGCCGCCCTGCCGTGGGTGCTCGGCCGGCTCCCGGCCGGCTACCGCGGCATTGTGGTCGACAACGGATCGACCGACGACTCTGCCGCCGTCGCCCGAGCGCACGGCGCGATCGTCGTGACCGAACCGCACCGCGGGTTCGGGTCTGCCGCGCACGCCGGGCTGCTGGCGGCCACCGCGCCCATCGTCGCCTTCTGCGATGCCGATGCCTCGATGGATCCGGCAGAACTGCCGCGGCTGGTCGCGCTGCTCGGCCGCACCGCTGTCACTGCTCAGACGCCCGCCGCATCCGACGCTCAGACGCCCAGCGCTCAGAACCCCAGCGCTCAGACTCCCACCACCCAGACCCCTGCCACCCAGACCGCCACCACACCCGCCGACCTTGTGCTCGGCCGCCGCCGCCCCACCACGCGCGGCTCGTGGCCGCTGCACGCGCGCCTTGCGAACCGAGCCCTGAGCCAGCTGATCAGGCTGCGCGCGCACATCGACTTGCACGATCTCGGTCCGATGCGAGCCGGTCGCCGTGAGCAGCTCGTGAGTCTCGGCATCGAAGACCGGCGAAGCGGGTATCCGCTCGAGATGGTGTTACGGGCATCCGCTGCAGGCTGGCGCATCGTCGAGGTCGACACCGCCTATTCGCCGCGCGTCGGCCGCTCGAAGGTCACCGGAACGCTGCGCGGAACCATCGTGGCCATCGGCGACATGTCGAAACTGCTCGCCGCGGTCAAACGCGAGGGCTGAGGCCGAAGCGCCCCGCCGAGCAATCGATTCCTGTGCGTTCGCTCAGCGAACCATCCATGGGCGCCTCTGCTCCGAACTATAGCTCGAGGGGTGCACGCAGGTGCTCCTGTTCTCGCTATCAGGAGGCACAGCATGCTTACCGTCGTCGTCATCGCCAAAGAGTGCGTACCCGGTCGGGTCAAAACCCGGCTCACCCCTGCACTCTCAGCGCAGCAGGCCGCCGCTGTGGCGTTCGCGAGCCTCAGTGACACACTCGACGCCGTGCTGAGTCTGCCGACCGACCGCCGCATTCTCGCGTTCGATGGCAACCCCGACAACGCCCCTGCGGCCGCAGCCGACTTCGAGATCGTTCAGCAGACCTGCGGCGGCCTCGACACGCGTCTGGCCGCCATCTTCGACCAAGCGACCGGCCCCACCCTTCTGGTGGGAATGGATACGCCCCAGCTGACCGCCGCCGACCTGCGGGCGGCCGTCGACGGGCTCACCGCATCAGATTCGAGCGCCACCCCGGCAGCCTGGCTCGGTTTCGCCAATGACGGCGGTTTCTGGGCACTCGGCATGACCCACCCCGACGGTGATCACATTCGCGGCGTCGCCATGTCGCAAGACGACACTGGTCGCGAGCAGCTCAATCGCCTCCTCTCGGCCGGACTTGAGGTGTCGCTGCTGCCCGAGCTGACCGACGTCGACACCTTCGCTGATGCGGTCGAGGTCGCCCGCCTCGCGCCAGACTCACGTTTCGCCGCAGCGTTCGGCGCCGCCGTGTCCAACGGCTCCAACGGCTCCAGCGACTCCAACCGCTCCACCAGCTCCACCGGCACCATCGGCGCAGCAACTAGCGCGAAGGCCCGCGCATGACGCCCACCTTCGGTGCCGGCGGCGGCGAACCGTACGCCCGCGCCCTGCAGAACGACGGCCTGTTGCTGCTCGTTCCCGATGACGGCGGCAGCACCGACTCCCTCATCATGGATGTCAGCCGCTGGAGTGCCACCGCCGACGCCACCGACATGAGCCTCATCGAAGAGGGCTCCGGCCCCTTGCTCGACATCGGTTGCGGCCCCGGCCGAATGGTCGCGGCAGCGCTGACGGCCGGCTACTCGGCCCTCGGCGTCGACGTTTCGCAGGCCGCCGTCGATCTGGCTCGGCGTTCGGGCATCCCAGCACTGCGCGCCTCGGTGTTCGACCCTCTGCCACGCGAAGGCGAGTGGATGACCGTGCTGCTCGTCGACGGAAACATCGGCATCGGCGGCGACCCGACCGCCCTGCTCGAGCGGTGCGCCGAACTGCTCTCGCCTCACGGCAGCGCGCTCATCGAACTGCAGAACGACCCCGCCGCCGACCGGTCGTACGGCTGCACCATTGTGGGCGACGAAGGCTACGTCAGCGATTCGTTTCCGTGGAGCGAGATCGGCAGCGACGCTCTCGCGCGTCGAGCAACCGGCACTGCCCTGGTCATGACCGAGAGCTGGTGTCGTGACGGCCGCAGCTTCGCCCGGCTCGTGAAGCGCGGCTAGCCCGACCGCCTCAGCGCGGCGCCAGCACATCCAAAAACTGGGCATTGTCAAGGAATTTGCACTCGAAACGCCCGATTGAGCAAGAAATCTCAGACTCGTACGGCAACATGGTGTCACCACCGACCGTTACGAGAGGGCACTTCGGCCGACGAACATGACACCACCAGCACCCCCGATCAAACACTCCAGGCAACCCTCTCAGAGCCCCATCGGCACTTTTCTGAAGATACTCGTGGCCGTTGTCGTGGTGTTCGCCGTCAGTTCCACCTCAGTGGCGGCCATCGCCGTCTACCAGACCATCAGTAAGATCGGCCCCGGCATCCAACTCGCCGACCCGGGCGCCACCGGGGCAGCCATTCCGAGCGTGGGCGCCATCGAGGGTGGCGTAAACCTGCTGCTCGTGGGCACCGACACCCGCACCGACCAGGGCGACGGGTTCAACGACGCCGCGAACCAAGACGCGAGCTCGGGTGCCGGCAACAACGACGTGACCATGCTGCTGCACATCTCGGCCGATCACACCAATGCCACCGTCATCAGCATTCCGCGCGACATGATCGCGCCGGTGCCAGAGTGCCCGAACCCCGACCCCACCAAGGCGTCAGACAAGTCTCAAGACATCGACGCCACCGACGCGGCCATGTTCAACACCACCCTCTCGCGTGGCGGGCTGCCCTGCACCGTGCTCACGGTCGAGGCGCTCACCGGCCTCAAGATTCCCTACGCCGCAATGATCAGCTTCGATGGCGTAATCGCCATGTCGAACGCCGTCGGCGGTGTCAGCGTGTGTATCGCAACGCCGGTCACCGACCCGTACACCGGCCTCGACCTGGCCGCCGGCCAGCAGACCCTCGTGGGCGACCAGGCGCTCGCCTTCGTACGCAGCCGGCACGGCGTCGGCGACGGCAGCGACCTCGGCCGTATCAGCAACCAGCAGGTCTTTCTCTCGGCCCTGATGCGCAAGATCACCAGCGCCGGGGTGCTCGGCAACCCGCTGGCGCTTTTCTCGCTGGCGAATGCTGCCGTCTCGAACATGAAGTTCTCGACCACGCTGCAAGACCCCAACGCCATGGTGGCAATCGCGCTCGCCCTGAAGAACGTCAGCCTCAGCAACCTCGTGTTCGTGCAATACCCGGTCGTCTCCGACCCCGACGACCCGAACCGTGTGATTCCGGATGACACGGCGGCAGAACTGCTGAACACCGACGCCTTCCCCCACCTCGGTGGCCCTGCCCACGAACGTGAGCGGCCAGACGGCGGCCGAGCAGACCTGCACGGTCGGCAACAACTAGCCGGCTGCGCCGCCCGCACGAAGGCGCGGGAGTTTCGTCGGAGCACAGCGCATATGGGCACGTATTGCGCGCGAACCTGCTCAGCTCCGACGAATCTCCCGCGGTTCAGGCGCGGCGGGCTGCCCGCCGCAGGTACAGCGCGCAGACCGCACCCGTCACGATGATCAGCCCGAGCCACATCAGCCCGAGCCGAATCGCGTAGTCGAACGGCAGCACGGTGTCGTTCGCGGGCGTCAGTGTCTTGGCGTAGATCTCGGGAACGACCAGCAGCGTCAGAATCGCGCCCACTACGACGGCCCCCTGGATGATCACCAGCACCACCCGTGACACCCGGCGCCCGGCGCGGCGCGCCAGCACGCTGACTCCCAGCACAATGGGCGACAGAATCGCGTCGTGCAGAATGATCGCACCGAGCAGCCACACGGCAACTCCCACGATCTGCATCGGGTTCTGCTTGGTGACGAGAAAGTACGCACCGAGCAGAAGCCCGACCACTCCCACGCCGAACAGCGTGAGCCGAACCTTCGCCATTGTGGGCGAGACGGGAATGTTGTCGCTCATCAGCTCACCTCCAGCGAACTCAGCCATTTGGTCTGCAAAACTCCGGGGCGCCCTGGCGCGATCATGCGCGCCGGGTACCCGTGGTCGATGTCGAGCGTCTCGCCGTTGAGCGTCAGCGCCACCAGCGTGGTCGGGTCGCTCACGTACTCCGAGCCCATCTGCGTGACACGGTAGCCGCCCTCTTTCTCGAGGCTGGTGAGCGTCAACGCAGCACCAGACCCACCGCCCACAGCTTTCACCAGGCTCTGCAGCCGAACGCCCGTCCAGGTGGCCATTTGACTCCAGCCTTCGACGCACGAGATGGGCAGATCAACGGTGGTCTGCGGCAGAGCCAGAAGCTGGGCACGAGAGAACGTCTGTGCGATCGAACCGTTTTTCACGGTCAGAACCCAACTCGCATCCATCGCCGTCTCGGTCACCTGAGCGGCGGCGGCCGTGCGGTTGATGGGCACGGCCTGCGGCCCGATGCCCTTTTCGCGCGGCGCGAACACGTTGAACGGCTTCAGAAACGCGAACGACTGCCCGGCCGTCAACAGCACGACGGCACCCACGCCAGCGCCGATTGTCGCGAGAAATCCGCGCCGGCTGAGCGACGAATGGTGCGGAACCTTGGTCTCGCGCTTATCGGCAGGCATCTCGTCGACTGAGGGGGTGTCGTCGATCCAGCGAAAGAGCATGCCCGTGAGCCCCGCGGCCTGCTTCACGCCAGGGGCGCGTTGGATGCCCGGCGGCACGGCATCGATCAGCGGGGCATCCACCAGCTCGCGTTCTTCGGCACTCTGCCGGATGCCCGGCCCATACCCGTCGATCTTCTTCCAGTACTTCGAAATGATGGGCAGCTTCACGCCGATGTGAATGGCGAGCGAGCCGATGATCACGAACGACAGCGCGAAGTGCGTCTCACGAAACCCGAACGGCCAGGGGTAGAACTGGTAAGTGTTCAGCAACCCGATGACGATCTCGACGAGCGAAGCGCCCACGAACAGCGCAATGGAAGCCCGTTCGAGCAGGCCCTTGAACCCCGTGATGAGCGGCGTCTGAAACAGATTCGGAAAGACGGTGTACAGCTTGCCGAAGATCAGCGGAAAGCAGGCGATGCCTGCGGTGATGTGAATGCCCTGCGTGATCTGGTAAAGGTTCGCCGGGCTGGTGGGGAAGTGCATCCACGGCAGCGGATCTTGCAAGAAGTGGCTGTACAGCCCGGTGGCAAAGCAGATCAGAAAGGCGGTCGCCAGAAACCGGCCGAGCACAACGGCTAAGCGAGGATTACGCGTGGGAGCAGCGACGCTCTTTTGCAGGTTGAGAAGCAGGCGTCGCACGGGCTGGGTCTGCATAGAACCTTATTCGGAGCCGAGGGGTGTTTAGATAGGGCCGTGCGCACCTTGCTGACCGCGGTCACCCTCGCCGCGATGGTAGTGCTGACCATCTTGTCAGTGTCGACCCTCGGCTTCTTCGATCCGGGCGACTTCGGCGGTATCCTCTGGTACACCGTTGCGCTCTGGGCACTGTTCGTGCTAGCCGCGTTACTCGTGCGGCGAGTGCCGACACGCGCGGCGATTGTGCTGATCATCGCAGGGTCGGCCGTGCTGAGCGGGGCCGCGCTGGCCGGGCCGCCCAGCACGAGCACCGACTCGGCGCGGTACGCGTGGGATGGCATCGTGCAGAACGGGCAGGCTCAGCAGGGCCCGGTCGACGGCGTCTCGCCCTATACCTACGTGCCGGCCGATGACGCGCTCGCGCCGTTTCGCACGTCGTGGCTGTTTCCCGCCGCCGTGAACGACAGCGACGGGCATCCGCAGTGCGCCGAGAGCACGCGCGTCGAGCGCACCGTCTCACTGCCTTCGTTCGTGGTGATCTGCACCACCATCAACCGGCCGCAGGTGCACACCATCTATCCGCCCGGTGCCGAGCTCTACTTCGCGGGCGTTCGGTTCTTCGTGCCCACGAGTGCCGCCTATTGGCCGTTTCAGGTGGCGGGGGCACTGCTCGCGGTGGGCACCAGCGTCGCGCTCGTGCTGGCGATGCTGCGCCGGCGTATCAACCCGCGCTGGGCCGTGCTCTGGGCCTGGAGCCCCTTCGTTGCGACCGAGGCGGTGACCAATTCGCACGTCGACGCGCTCGCCGCGCTGTTGCTGCTGCTGGCGTCGCTGTTCGTGGCCCGAGGGGCCGAGCGCTCGGCGAGACCCCTGACCACCATTCTCGGCGGCGTGCTACTGGGGCTGTCGATCGCCGTGAAGCTGGTGCCGGTGATCGGGGTGCCGGCGCTGCTGCGGCGGCATCCACTTCGCGTCGCGATACCGGCCGTGCTGACCTTCGCGCTGCTGTACGTTCCGTACGTGCTGGCTACGGGTATCGCCGTGATCGGGTTTCTGCCCGGGTACCTCGCCGAAGAGGGCTATGACGACGGCAGCCGGTTCGCGCTGCTCTCTGTCGTGCTGCCGGGGCCGGCGTCGATCGTTGCGGCGGGCATCCTGTTGCTGGTGACCGCTGTGCTAGTCTGGCGCCGAACCGACCCGGCCAACCCGTGGCTCGGCCAGGTGGTGATGATCGGCAGCACCATGCTCATCGTCACCCCGCACTACTCGTGGTACGCCCTGCTGCTGGTGCCGTTCATCGCGCTCAGCAGGCGGTGGGAGTGGATGGCCGTGCCGGCCGCCCTCACCGCCCAGCTGCTGGTGCCGACCCTCGACGTCTCCCGTGTTTCGTTCGCGCTCGCGATCATCGTCGTGCTGGCCGGCCTTGGTTACCGCACGTATCTGAAGCGGGTGTATCGCTACCCGGTCGCATCTGCGCAACCCGTGCAAGCTGCGCCATCCGGGCAATAACCGACCAATACCAATCCTTTGGGGTGGGGGTGCCGAACCACTGCCACAAGATGCAACCGCATCGCCTCCCACAGCCGAAGGATTTCTCTCATGCGTAAATTCACTACCGCCGCACTGGCCATCGCTGCATCGGGTGCGCTCGCGTTCTCACTTGCTGCCTGCTCCTCCTCATCGACCACGTCGTCAGCGTCGTCACCGTCTGCGTCGACCTCGTCGACCCCGACACCGGTCGCGTCGATCCCGAACCTCACCGGTGTCGACACCGAGGTCACCGTCGACCCCGGATTTCTCGCCGCACTGAAAAGCCTGAACCTCACCCCCGGAGTGCTCGGCACCGCCACACTCTCCAGCGCCGGCGTACTCGCCTTCCCCATCACCTCCGGCAACGTGAAGTACTACGACCCGAGCCAGTCGTACCGCCCCTACGTGCAGGGCTCCATCGTGCACGACGGATCGGGCCTCAGCCTCACCGGCGGCGGCATCGAAGTCGACCTCACCAACTTCACCATCGACCCCGGCACCTCCAAGCTCTACGGCGACGTCTCAGCCAACGGCGCCTCGGTCGCCAAGCAGGCCTACCTCTTCAACCTCGACGGCTCAACCCTGAAGCCCCTGCAAACCTCAGGCGACACCGCGATCCTCGAGGGCACCACGGTCTACGTCTCGCCCGACGCCGCCGCACTGCTGAACAAGACCTACGGCACCACCGCCGTCACCGACAAGCTCGAAGTCGGCATCGCCAAAATCACCGTCAACACCAAGTAACACCCCGCCGGGCATCCGGCAGCACCTGAAACGGGCCCCGCCACCTGGCGGGGCCCGTTGTGCTGTGACTGCACGCAGCCCACCCGTAGAATCTCACCGTGCCTTCTCCCCTTCGCACCGGATTCTCTTCTGGCTCGTTTCGCGGCTATCTCGCTGTTCCCGACCGACCGGTCAGCCAGTGGAAGGGTGCCGTCATCGTGATCCACGAGGTCTGGGGCCTCGTCGAGCTCATCACGAACGTCGCCGACCGGTTTGCCGCCGAGGGGTTCCTCGCACTCGCACCCGACCTGATGGGCGAGCACGCCATCGACCCGGCGGTCGGCGCCGGGCTGCAGTGGAGGCTCACCTCACCCGATCTCGATGAGCAACGCGCGGCTCAGGCCCGGCTGGCCGAACTCGCGGCACCAGTCACTCAGCCGTCGTTCGCCGTCGCAGCCCTGACCCGGCTCGTCGAGTGCATCGATTTTCTCGCCGCACAGAAGGGCGTCGACGGCCGCATCGGCGTCACGGGGTTCTCGTTCGGCGGCAGCTACGCGGTGACTCTGGCGGTCGTTGACAGCCGAATTCGGGCATCCGTGCCGTTCTATGGCGCCGTCGCGCTGCCCTCAGCAGTGCTCGCCGACCTCGCCTGCCCGGTGCTCTACGTGGTGGGCGAAGACGACGAAGTGCTGATGGATGCACTGCCCGCGCTCACCGAAACCATGCGCCACTCGGGTGTGTCTTTCACGCCTTACACGCTCTCCCGAGCCGGCCACGGATTCTTCGACGATTCGAACAATCGCGCCTATCGTAAAGAGGCCGCTACGGATTCCTGGGTAAAGTGCCTCGATTTCTTCGAAGAAGCTCTGTCTAGCCCGAATTAGGCGCGCGATTCGTGTGAATCGACACACAGGGCGCTCGAAGTTTGCGTTCATGTGCACATCTTTGCGAATTGAACGGAGGCACCCCTTCGAGGGGTTAATACTGAAACCCCCGCACCCCGCTGAAAGAGGTACCTCTATGCCGTTCGCAACCCCTCGTACGAAAAGAGTGATCGGAGTGACGGCCGCTCTGGCCGCCTCCACCTTCGTTCTCGCCGGCTGCTCTGGCAGCGGAACCAGCTCGTCGACCGGCGCGGCCGCGAGCTCTATCACCATCGGCACGACCGACAAGATCACCACGATCGACCCGGCCGGCTCGTACGACAACGGTTCGTTCGCGGTTGAGAACCAGATCTACCCGTTTCTCATGAACACCCCGCTCGGCAGCCCCGACGTTAAGCCCGACATCGCGGTGTCGGCCGCATTCACGTCACCCACCGAATACACCGTCAAGCTCAAGCCGGGGCTGAAATTCGTCAACGGAGACGATCTCACCTCGTCTGACGTGAAATTCAGTTTCGACCGCGTCGTGAACATCGCCGACGAGAACGGCCCTTCGTCGCTGCTCGGCAACCTCGTTTCGACAGCAGCGCCAGACCCGACCACCGTGGTCTTCACGCTGAAGACCCCGAACGACCAGACTTTTCCGCAGGTGCTCTCAAGCCCCGCTGGCCCGATCGTCGACGAGCAGGTGTTCTCGGCCACAGCGCTGACACCCGACAACGACATCGTCAAGGGTCACCCGTTCGCCGGGCAGTACGACATCAGCACCTACGACTTCAACAACGCCATTCAGTACAAGGCGAACCCGAACTACCAGGGTCTGCTCGGCCCGGCGAAGACGCCGACCGTCAACGTGAAGTACTACGCCGACTCGTCGAACCTCAAGCTCGACATTCAGCAGAACAACATCGACGTGGCGTTCCGCAGCCTGTCGGCCACCGACGTTGCTGACCTCAGCACGAACAACAAGGTCAAGGTCGTCAACGGGCCCGGCGGTGAGATTCGCTACATCGTCTTCAACTTCAACACCATGCCGTACGGCGCTACCACTACCGAGGCCGACCCGGCCAAGGCGCTGGCCGTTCGCCAGGCCGTGGCCGACCTGATCGACCGCAACGCCATCGCTACCCAGGTCTACAAGGGCACCTACACTCCGCTGTACTCCTACGTTCCGGCCGGTCTGACCGGCGCCACCACGGTGCTGAAAGACATGTACGGCGACGGCCAGGGTGGCCCGAGCCTCGACAAGGCGAAGTCGACGCTCGCTGCCGCGGGTGTCACCGGCCCGGTCACGCTCGACCTGCAGTACGTCTCTGAGCACTACGGCCCCTCGTCAGGCGACGAGTACGCGCTGATCAAAGACCAGCTCGAGTCGAGCGGTCTCTTCACCGTGAACCTCCAGACGACCGACTACGTGCAGTACTCCAAAGACCGCACGAACGACGTCTACCCGGAGTACCAGCTCGGCTGGTTCCCCGACTACTCCGACGCAGACAACTACCTGACGCCGTTCTTCTCTGCAGACAACTTCCTCTCGAACCACTACAACAACACCGCAGTGCAAGACGAGATCACGAAGCAGGTCGGTGAGACCGATCCGTCGGCTCGCACGTCAGAGATCGAAGACATTCAGGCCAAGGTCGCCGGCGACCTCTCGACCATCCCGTACCTGCAAGGTGCGCAGGTGGCCGTGGTCGGCTCGAACGTGAACGGTGCGGCTGACACGCTCGACGCGTCGTTCAAGTTCCGTTACGCGGCGCTGTCGAAGGGTTGAGTTCTCTCACCGCCCAGGCCGCCCCCGAGACCGCTGCCGAATCGACCACGTCGTTCAAGAAGCAGCGCACCGGGGGCGGCCTCGGCCGCTACATTGTCGTTCGGTTTCTGCTGATCATTCCGACGATCTTCATTCTGGTCACGCTCGTCTTCTTCTTGATGCGGCTGACCGGTGACCCCATCACGGCCGCCCTGGGTGGCCGGTTGAGCGGCAGCCAGCTGCACGAACGCATTCACGCCGCCGGCTACGACCGGCCGATTCTGGTGCAGTACTTCGAGTACCTCGGCCAGATCGCCACCGGTAACTTCGGCACCAGCATCAGCGACAATCGGCCCATCACCACGATTCTCGTGACGTACGGCGCGGCAACCCTCGAGCTCGCGTTCTACGCCCTGATCGTGGCGTTCATCGTGGGCATTCCGCTCGGCATGCTCGCGGCGTACTTTCGCGACAAGGGGCAAGACGCCGCCCTGCGTGTGTTCGCCATTCTCTGCTACGCCACCCCGGTGTTCTTCGCCGGCATTCTGCTGAAGCTCATCTTCTCGGTGTGGCTGAACGTGCTGCCGGTGGCCGGCCGGGCCAGCACGGGCAGTGAATTCGAGATGCAAGACCTGCCGAACAAAACCGGCTTCTACCTCATCGACGCCTTTCAGACCGGCGACCCTGCGGTGATCAGCGATGTGCTGCTGCACGCGGTGCTACCCGCACTCACCCTGGGGCTGCTGACCGCCGGCATCTTCTTGCGTCTCGTTCGCACCAACGTCATCGGCACTCTCAACACCGACTATGTGGATGCCGCGCGATCCCGCGGCGTCAGCGAGTACCGACTCGTGCGCAAACACGCCTACAAGCCCGCGCTCATTCCCATCATCACGGTGATCGGCCTGCAGATAGCCCTCTTGCTCAGCGGCGCCGTGCTCACCGAATCGACCTTCGAGTGGAAAGGGCTCGGCTTTCAGCTGGCCCAATACCTCGGAGCCCGCGACTTCGTCGCCGTACAGGGCATCGTCGCCCTGCTCGCCGTGATCGTCGCCTTGACCAACTTCGTGGTCGATGTGGCTGCTGCCATCATCGACCCGAGGGTGAGGTACTGAGTATGAGCGCTGAAACCCAGCGGCCCGAAACGAAGCCGCGCATGCAGGAGCCCCGCAAGCAGAGCCTGCTCGCCCGGCTGCCCGTGGTGCACCAGTTGCGCCAGAGCGTTGGCTTGCAGCGCGGCATGCTCATCGCGGGCCTCATCATCACGGCGGTCTACGTGATCTCGGCCGTGTTCGCGCAGTGGATCGCGCCCTACGGATTCGCACAGCTGCGCAACGCGAGCGGGCCGTTCGGCTCGCAGCAGCCACCGAGCCCGAGCCACATCTGGGGCACCACCGTGGGCGGATATGACGTGTTCTCCCGTGTCATTTGGGGCGCGCAGACGGCGCTCGAAGTGATGGTGGTGGCGATCATCCTCTCGATCTTCATCGGTGTGTTCTTGGGGCTGATGTCGGGGTACCTCGGCGGCTGGCTCGACCGCATTCTGGTGGTGATCGCCGACGCGATCTACGCCTTTCCGTCGCTGCTGCTCGCTATCGTCATGTCGATTGTGATCTCGGGCGGTCAGTCGAGTCTCTGGGGCGGAATCTTCGCCGCCGCGATCTCCATCACCGTGGTTTACATTCCGCAGTACTTTCGGGTGATTCGGTCAGAGGCCGTGCGCATCAAGAACGAGGCCTTCGTCGAGTCGGCCATGGTCATCGGCGCGTCGACCCCGCGAATCATGTTTCGGCACGTGCTTCGCAACTCGACACGTACCCTGCCGTTGATCTTCACGCTGAACGCGTCTGAAGCGGTTTTGACGCTCGCCGGCCTCGGCTTTCTCGGTTTCGGTATTGAACCCACAGCCGCGGCCGAGTGGGGGTACGACTTGAACAAATCGCTCTCAGATGTGACAAGCGGCATCTGGTGGACGGCGATCTTCCCCGGCCTCGCCATTGTGCTCTCGGTGCTCGGCGTGACGCTCGTGGGCGAGAGCCTCAACGACCTCGCCGACCCGCGACTACGCGGTCGTCGTGCGGTGGCGGCTGCCCCGGTAGCTGCTGCATCAGATTCAGAGCCGGTTGATGTCGCGCCTGTCGCCGCAAAGTCAGGAGACAGCCAGTGACCGCCGACTCTGCCAAAACAAACGCTGCCAAAACAAACGCTGCCACAACCGACGCTGCCAAAACTGTCGTCAGCATCACCGACCTCGACGTCTCGTTCGCCACCGACGCGGGCACTGTACGCGCGGTCGACGGCGTCAGCCTGAACGTGGCCGCGGGCGAGGTGCTCGCGATCGTGGGTGAGAGCGGCTCGGGCAAGACCGTCACCGCGAAATCCATTCTCGGTCTGCTGCCCGAGACGGCCACGGCCCGGGGCGCCATTGTGCTGTCGAATCGCGCGGGCACGAGCACCAACGATGTGCTGAGCCTGTCGAAGAAGCAACTGCGGGGCATCCGCGGGTCTGACGTGTCGATGGTGTTTCAAGAGCCGTCGACCGCGCTGAACCCGGTGTACACCGTGGGCTGGCAGATCGCCGAAGGTCTGCGCGCACACGGCGACTATTCGCGGGCTGAGGCCAAAGCGAAGGCCATCGAGATTCTCGGGCGGGTGGGCATTCCCGACCCGAAGACTCGCGTCAATTATTACCCGCACCAGTTCTCGGGCGGCCAGAAGCAGCGCGTGGTGATCGCGCAGGCGCTGGTGCTGAACCCTGGGCTGATCGTGGCCGACGAACCCACGACCGCACTCGATGTGACCGTTCAGGCCGAGATTCTCGACCTGCTGCGACGCTGTCGTGACGAATTCGGCACCGCGATCGTGCTGATCACGCACAACATGGGGGTGGTCGCCGACCTGGCCGACCGCGTCGTGGTGATGTACCAGGGCGAAGTGGTCGAAGAGGCCGACGCCGTGACGCTCTTTCAGAACCCGCAGAACGACTACACGAAACGGCTTCTGGCGTCTGTGCCGCACATCGGGCAGGGTGTTCTGCAAACGGCGGAACGGGCATCCGCTCGCGAAGCCAGCTGGGCGAACGCGGCACCGGTGGTCGTCGCCGATCACCTGAGAATCGAATACCCGGGGCGCTTCGGGCGCAGCGCGTTCGTCGCGGTCGACGACGTGAGCTTCGAGATTCGGGCTGGCGAGGTGCTCGGGCTGGTGGGCGAGAGCGGATCGGGCAAGACCACCATCGGGCGGGCCATCGGGGGCCTGACGAAGGTCAGCGGCGGTTCGCTGAAGGTGCTCGGGCACGAGATGAACGGCGTGCGCGAACGGGTCTTCAAGAAGACCCGCAGCGACATCGGCTTCGTCTTTCAAGACCCCGCCTCGAGCTTCAATCCACTGCTGACCATCGCCGAGTGCGTGGCTGAGCCGCTGATTGTGCACGGGCGCGCACGCGACCCCCGATCGGCGCGCAAACGAGTGGATGAACTGCTCGAGGCTGTGCAATTGCCAGCGAGTTTCGGCGATCGGTACCCGCACGAGTTGAGCGGAGGTCAGCGTCAACGCGCGAGTCTTGCCCGCGCCATTGCGCTCGAGCCGTCGCTGCTTATCGCCGACGAACCCACCTCCGCGCTCGACGTCTCGGTTCAGGCGAGAGTGCTCGAGTTGTTCGCCGAGCTGCAGCGCGAATTCGGATTCGCGGCGCTGTTCATCAGCCACGACCTCGCTGTGGTCGACTTGCTGGCCGACCGCATCGCGGTGCTTTATCACGGCACGCTGGTCGAGGAGGGCACGGGTGCCGAGGTGCTTGGCGCACCTCAGCACCCGTATACGCAGCGGCTGCTCGCGTCGCTTCCCGTGCCCGACCCGGTGGAGCAGGCGGCGCGGCGCGAGGCGCTGCACACGCTGCGGGCGGCGCAGACTGCGGCGAGCTAGCCGCCGGCTCGGCGCTGCGCGGCCCGGCGCTGAGCCGCCGGCTCGGCGCTGCTACGCGTCGGCCCCCTCTTCGATCTCGAGCGGACGGTAGGTGTACTCGGCTGCGTCGGGGTCGAGCTCCCACACCACCTCGGCCGGTTCGCCGTCGATGTCAGCGGTGCGTACCAGCGACTTCTGCGGTAGCCCCTCGATGAACTCGAGCTCGATCGACTCGGTCGTGCTGCCGCTGTCAAGAATTGCCGTGTAGACGGTGTCGCTCACAGGTTGCTCCGTTTCATGAGGTGGTGTGGTGCTGCTTCTCCTTCGACCTTATACGCGCGACGCGATACGCGTCTGCGAAGATACTCGCATGGCCTTTCACCCGTGGCGTACGCTCAGGCATCAGTGGGGCCGTACTCTCAAACCGCCTCTTCCGCGGCCCGAAACCCCAGACGAAGACGCCAAAGACACCGCAATTCTCACCATGCTGCGGGCGCTCGGCGTGGCCATGCTCGCGTCGAGTCAGGCCACGAACGATGTCGAGAGCACGCTCTACGAGATCGCTGACACCTACAATCTGACGGGCATCCGCATCGCCGTGCTGCCGACCCTCGTGATCTTGCAGCTCGACGCGGTGGCCGGCCCGGGCGAACCGCCGGTGCGCGGGTCGGTTTCGACCGAAACCGGGTCGCAGCGCGCCATAACCGGGTCGCAGCGCGTCGTGACCGGCCGTGTCGAAGACATCGTGGCTCGCCCGGGCCGCACCGACCTCGACACGGTGTCGTCGCTGTCGATTCGGCTCGATCAGGCCGCAGCCATCGACGAGCTGGTGGGCGAAGCCCAGCGAGGAACGCTGAACCCCGATGATGCGCTCGGGCGCCTGGCGAGCATCCGCACCGCCCCACCGAGGTATGGCCCGTGGATGACCGTGGTGGGCCACACCATTCTGTGCCTCGGCTTCGGGCTGACGTTGAACCCCACCGTGGCGGCGGTTCCCGCTTACCTGCTTCTCGGCGCATTGGTCGGCGGCCTGCTGCTGCTCGGCAAGAAACTGCCGACGCTCGGCAGTGCCATGCCCGTGTTCGCGTCGTTCATCGTCACCGTGGTCACCTCGTTGTTTCTGGCGCATGCGGCCGGCGACGACCCACTGAAGCTGATCGCACCCGCCCTGGTCAGCTTTCTGCCGGGCCTCACGCTCACGGTGGCGTCGATCGAACTCACCAGCAACCAGATCATCGCGGGCGCAAGCCGGGTGGTCTACGGGGTGGCGCAACTGCTCTTGCTGGCGTTCGGCGTGATCGCCGGCCTCACCATCACCGGCGGCGGAACCGAAGTGGCGCAGCAGCAAGGGCTCGGCTGGTGGTCGGCCATCGCGGGGGTCGCGTTAGTCGGAGCCGGGTTCGTGTTTTTTCTGTCAGCGCCGAAACGCTCGTTTCTGTGGATTCTCGTTGCCCTCTTCGCCGCCTACGGTGCCCAGACCATCGGGGCCGTTTTTCTCGGGCCCGTGCTCTCTGGTTTCGTTGGGGCCCTCGTGGTCGTTCCGCTCAGCCGGTTGCTCGCACGCTTTCGCACCGCGCCGCCCGCCACGGTCATGATGCTCGCCTCGTTCTGGCTACTGGTGCCCGGAGCACTGGGGTTCATCGGCATCAGCGAAAGCGCGGGCGGAACGGCTGTGAGTGCAAGCGCGGCGAGCGTGACGACTCTCGTGAACACTGCGCTGTCACTGTTCTCCATCGCGCTCGGCATTCTCGTGGGCACGGGATTGACCCGCGACTTCGCCCGCACTCGGCTGCGGCGGCGAGTCTAAAGCGGTTGCGCTCTAATGCAGCTGGTCAGGCAAGCGGCTGGTCAGGCATGCAGCTGGTCAGGCATGCAGCTGGTCGGGCAATAAGAAGCCGTCGATGATCAGCTCGCGCACGCTCGGCAGAACTTCGACCAATAATTCGAGTTCGTTGACATCGAGCAGGTGAGCGATGGCCCCGCAGATCTGCCCGATGCTCAGCTCGCCGTCGCACGCACCGACGAGTGCCGCCAGCGCCGTGCCGAGAGAAACCGTGCGGGCGAACCCGCTACCCTGACGCAGACTCATCACGGTGGGGTTCTCTTGACCGGGCCAGTAGTGCCGCTCTTCGGTGACGTCTGCGGCGTAGCTGACAGTCGACGCGAGCAGCTCTTCATCGCTCTTCGCGAGCTGCCAGTCGTAGCCTTCGAGGCTGGTTGCGAAGTAGTGCCCCAGGCCGGCCGGGTTCGAGCCGCGAGCTCCGTCGAGTCGCTCGAAGCGGCGCATCGGCGGCTGCGCAGCAGGTCTCTGCTGATCGTTGCGCAGCAGCACGTACCCGAAACCCACGTGCGTCACTGCTCGAGCTTCGAAGTCGTCGAGCCACGAGGCGTAGAGGGTGTCGAACTCGGCGGTGCCGGGGCGCGTGCCGCCATCACGAATCCAGGTCTCGGCGTACTGCGGGGCATCCTGCAGCTCGCGTTCGATGACCCAGGCGTCGAGCGTGCTGGCGCTCAGCCAGCTGCGTACCCGTTCGAGGCCGTCAGTCTGCTCGTGCTGCTCGTGCTGGGTGCCCTGCCCGCGATACTCCCAGTTGCCGAGCAGCTGAGCGATGCCGCCCGGCGCGAGGTGGCCTTCGCAGCCCCGGATGACCGTCGCCACCAGCTCGTCGCCCACGAGCCCCGCATCGCGGTACTCGTACAGCGGCACGCCCTCGAGGCGCGGCGTGATGACGAACGGTGGGTTCGAGACGATCTGGTCGAACGTTTCGCCGGCCACCGGCTCGAACAGGCTGCCGAGCCGAAATTCGATGTTGTCGATGGCGTTGATCTCGGCGTTGAGGCCGGCCAGCCAGAGTGCGCGCTCAGAGATGTCAGTTGCAATGACGGTTCGAGCGTGCCGCGAGGCATGAAGGGCCTGAATTCCGCACCCGGTGCCGAGGTCGAGCACCCGGCCCACGGGTTCGTTGATCATGAGCCCGCTGAGGGTAGTGGATGCCCCACCCACGCCGAGCACATGATTCGGCTCGAGCGGGCGGCCGCCGAGAGCCACCTCACCCAGATCAGAGAGAATCCACCAGCTGCCAGCCCCGAGAGCATCGACGAAGCTGTACGGGCGCAAGTCGAGTAGCGCGGTCAGTTGCGAGGCGCCTGCGGTGAATGAGTCGGTGCGCGAGTCAATGGACGAGTCGGTGCGCGAGTCAATGGACGAGTCGGTCGGCAGCTCCCCCACGAGCCCGAGTTCGAGGGCGCCGGCGACTGTGAGATTGGGCAGAGCCGCTTCAGCGTGTTGCCGGTCGACCGGCACGTTCAGCACGAAAAGCGCCGCCAGAGTCTCGGCACGCGTCGGGGGTATGCCGTCGTCACGTCGTCGTTGCAGTGCCCTGATGGCCGGCAACCGCTGGCCGCGAAAAAGTGCCGCGGCGGCCGAGCCGCCCCACAGCTCGCCGACGGTTTCGACGCTGAACGATGAGGTGATGAGGTCGCGTCGCAGGGCCGCGATGAGTGGTGAGGGCACCGTCTTATTCAATCGCAATTGGCGGCTGCTGTCGGCCGGCAGTCACCGCCCGACTCGGCTGCGGGCAGAGTTCTGTGCTCGTACGGGTCATGACCTATCACCGCCGCCGCTCGCCGTGCTCGTGCTGCTTGGTGTGCGGTGCCAGGGTTCTGTTCGTTTGGGGAGGTCGCCGAGTTTCAATGGTTTCAGTCGTGTGCGGGTGCGTTGCTGGGTTGCGGGTCTGGGGGTGCGTGTCCAATCAAGGCAGTCGGGTGGGATGAAGTGCGGTGCCCCGCTGATCATGGTCAACGTCCACCCCGTTTTGTGTACGACGGAATGGTGAAAATGGCACAGGAGCACGCCGAGGTCCACATCGGTACGGCCTGGAAGGTAGCCTTGCGAGGTCCACGGGGTCGTGTGGTGACTTTCACACCACGAAGGTGGCCGGTCGCAGCCTGGCCAGACGCATCCGCCGTCACGGGCCGCCATGGCCTGAATCTGCCGGGTCGTGAACAGGCGTTGCTTCTTGCCCTGGCAGAGCACCTGCCCGCCCTCACCGAACACCGTGGTCATGCTGTCGGCGTGGCAGAGCAGCTGCTGCACCGCACTGGCGGGTAACGGTTCGGTGATGCCGGGTACCCAGCCCACCCCGCGACCGGCAACAATGTCATCAAGATCAGCATGCACCGAAACGACTGCGGCGGCACCGTTGATACGGGGCACCTCAGGCAACGTCGCACCCCTCCGGATCACATCAGTGAAAACGTCTAAACATTTCTGATCCCGAGTACGCGGATCCTCGAACACAGGGTCGATCGGCGGCTCGACGGCCTCATCGTCGTCGCCGTGATCGTTGCCGGCCGCAGTATCAGCGGCGACAGTGGCCCTCGCAGAGCCCGTGTCACCGCCGCTTCGCCGGGTCGCAGTAGCTCCACCGTCAGGATCCGTATCGGCCGGATCAGCACGGAACGATGGCCGCACCCGGGGGCTTTGGGTGGCGGCGTCGATCGCGAGCCAGGATGCGGCGTCTTCGGGTGGCAGCAGGCCGATCATCTTCACCATCCCCGACGGCAGCGTGATGAACCGGAGGCTGCGCTGCTCGGTCAGGCACGCGTCACGGGGTTCGACCCCGTCAGGGTCAAGACGGTCGCGGAGATTCCCCGCGAGAACACCTACTTCGTCCGCGGAGAAACCCAGACCACCCGCCGACTGTGCCGCCGCCGCCACGAGATACTCCTCCGCCGCCCCGAGCTCCTCCGTGTACCCGGTCGTCTTCGCGACCTGCGACAGCTTCCGGGTGATCACTTCCGCCGTATCCACACCCAGTACCCCGGTACGGAGGGCTTCTTCCACACGGGGGAACCGCGACGGGTTCGGCACCCCAGCGAGCGACATATCCGTGCGGATACGACGGCCCAGCCGCACCCTGTCAGACGCCGTCGACACCGACGTACCCGTATGCGCCGCGAGAAGCTTCTGCACCGTCGCGAAACCCAGCCTCACCGTGAGACGGTCGTCCCCTCGGGTAACCTCACACCGGGCATCCACTGTCGAAGCGAACTCGACCCGCAAGGCGTCGACCAACTTACCCAACCGCTCCACGAGCACCAGACCCGTCAACGCATCCTCGTCAGACAACCCAGCCACCGGGCTGTCGGCAAGCCCATTGGGCGCGGCAGAACGGCACCCAAACAGCACTTCAATGTCATCGATCAGCGCGCGCATCCCATCACCCTGAGACACAAGAGAAGAAGCGGTTTCGTTCATGACCCAAGTCAAACACCAACCACTGACATTCACTCACCTTCGAAACGAATGCCTCAGGGCGCGGGCGTCGAGACCGCGGAAGGCAGCTCGAACTGGCCGGTCATGGCGTAGTACCCCGAGAACGCAAGGCCCGAAGCGAAGACGATCGCGATTGTGCCCGCGAGCGCGAGTTCAGCGAGCCACATCAGGTTTTCACGACGAAACTTCTTTGCCCGGGCAGTGACGCTCAGCGGAGCATTTCCGCTCGCGAACCTGACAAAGCTTGCCCAGTCGAAGACGAGCTGCCACGCCCGAAAGACCACGACGGCGGAGAACAGCGCTCCGGCGAGAAGACAAACCAAGAACATGAGCCCCTCAGCGCCAAACTGTTCGATCACCTGCCGAATCGGCCCCAGAACAGCCTCTACGACATTCGTTATCGCACTGTTTGTCACCGCCAGATCGACGCTCGTTCGCCCCAGGATTACCTGCATGGCGAGCAAGTTATATCCGTGGATGGTGGTCGTATAGATCGCAACCCAGCTCGTTACAGCGACACCGACGGCCGCAGCGACGCGCGCGCACGACTGCCGCGTGCGCCCAGACCACAATGCAGCGTGACTCGTGCGAATCACCACAACAACAAAGTTGACGAGCAGACCGACGACGGCGCCGACCATGAGACCCAGAGCAATCGGGTGATAGAACACGAACAGGCAGGCGAGGGCCACGAAGGCGCAACACGCCGCAGCGAGGCGACCGTTCGAACTCGCGCTGTTCGATGACACCCCACCGCCGCTCGCCTGCGCCGCCAATGACGCCGAAATGTTCTGAGTGATTGACACTCTCTGATCGTTGATCGTCACATCGCCGAGCACGTCACCGCCGACGTGAATCTGATTGCCGTTTTCGGCGGCGCTCGCACTGTTTCTACCGCCGGCACCGGCGATCGTGCCAGCCTTCTTTCGCGTGACGACCAGCGGTATCAGGGCCAGCACCACCCCAGAAAGCAGGCCCGCGATCACTTCAGAAAGAGTAGCGACCCAGAAATCACTCACGTCGTCGCAGTTTGGTCATTCAGTGACATTTTGTCACTATACCCCTACAGCGACTCGAGCCCATCGAAGTCGAACTCGACCTTGCCCTGCGGGTGCGCATGAATGACCGCCCGCGGCACCCCCAACGCTGTCGTACGGGCGTTCAGGCGAACGATCGCGGCCGAAGCTTCAGCGCTGAACTCGGCCGCAAGGGCCTCTTCGGCCGCATCGTGTTGACGGCTGATCATTTCGCTCGATGGGCCGGCCACGAGGCGAACGAGTTCGACGGCAGGGCCTTCGCCGCCTAACTCGACACTGGCTGCCGCCTCCCGCTGACGACCCCGATCCCCGCCCCGCCCACGCCCCACCACAAACGCCGGAACCTCAATCGCCGCCGCAGTGTGATTCGCCCCCAGCGCCGCGACCAATCGCAGCAGAGCATCGGCGACACCGTCAGTGGTGACGAACGATTCACCTGCGTACGAAATGCGCCTCATCGCTCTACCTTCTCGCCCCAGCCGAGGCCCGGCAACCTGTTGCATACCGACTTCGATGCGGTTATAAGGCCCAGCACGCACAACGGCTGCGGTCTACAATCAAGCCATGTCAGCTGCAGGCGAGGCCTCGTCGTTGTCGCCTCAGGCCCGCAAACTCGGCCTGAAACCGGGGCTGAGGGTCAGCCTCGACGAGCCGCCAGACGAGTGGATGCTCGACAACCCGCCCCCGGGCCTGCAGCCCACCGGGCATCCTGACCCTGCCGACGTCATTCTCGCCTTCGTGACCCGGGCCGCTGACCTTGCCCCGCGCATCCCAGGTCTCGCCGATCGCATCTTTCCGGCCGGCGCACTGTGGATCGCGTGGCCCCGAAAAGCGGCAGGCCACCAGAGCAATCTGGGTGATGCAGTCGTTCGGCAGACCGGGCTCGCCTTCGGTTTGGTCGACACCAAAGTCGCTGCGATCGACACCGATTGGTCTGGTTTGAAGTTCGTCTGGCGCCTCGAGAACCGAACCTTGTCCAGCGGTCCGTGAAGCCGGAGCGGCCAGCCCGGCCTTCACGCCGCGCCCACGACGCGCACGACGCACGCCCGAGCCGCCACGGCGCTCAGGGCCGAGCCCTCACCCCACCTGCGCCGGCGCCGGTGCTTCCACCTCCGTCACCTTTCCGCCCTTGATGTGCAGGCGCCGCTCTGCCCGCCTGGCTACGGCGGAGTCGTGCGTCACGATGATCAGCGTCAGCCCCTGGTCGCGCCAGAAGCCTTCGAGCAGCTCCATGATCTCGTCGCGAGTGTCTTCGTCGAGCGCGCCCGTCGGCTCGTCGGCGAGCAGCACGTCGGGCCGTTTGACCAGCGCTCGGGCAATGGCCACCCGCTGTTGCTGGCCGCCCGACAGTTCGGCGGGAAGATGCCCGTAGCGCTCGGCGAGCCCCACCGAGTCGAGCGCCTCGGCTGAACGCCGACGCCGCTCGGCTCCCGAAACCGGCAGAGGGGCAAGCGCCGTCTCGACATTCTCGAGCGCGGTCAGGGTGGGAATCAGGTTGAACCCCTGAAAAACGAACCCCACCTCTTTCGCCCTGATTTCGGCCAGCTTGTGGTCGCCGAGCTTCGAGAGCATCGACGCACCGAGCCGCACCTCACCCGAGGTGGGCCGGTCGAGCGCGCCCAGCATCTGCAGCAGTGTTGACTTGCCGCCGCCCGTTGGCCCCTGAATCGCGACCATCTGGCCATCTGCGATGCTCAGGGTGACCGAGTCGAGTGCCGTGATCTTTCGCTTCGACGCGTTGTAGGTTTTCGTGACGTTCGTCAGTTCATACATCGTTTTTGCTCCTTGACTGAATTCGTTTGCGTGGGTGTGTGTCTGACTCCGGCGAGTGGATGCCCGTGGCCCCCCCTACCCCACCGACCGAAGCGCCTCGGCCGGCCGCAGCCGGGCCGCGCGCCAGCCGCCAATCGCACCGGCGAGCAACCCGCCCAGCACGGCCAGCCCCACCGCGATGAGAATGATGCTGAACGTGACGGGCGCTTGCAGGGTGACGGTGGTCGAAGCGACCGCACGGGCCGCAGCACCGAAGCCGCCACCACCAGGCCCGCCCGCCGCGCCGCCGCCGCTCGCCGTGCCAGCAGCGGTCGCCGAAGCCGACCCGCTCAGCGTCGGAGCCACGATGTTCACCACGATGATGCCGATGAGCCCCACGACAATGCCGATGGCACCGCCGATGAGCCCCTGAACCACCGACTCCCCCGCGACCTGGCTGACGATGCGCCGATTGCTCCAGCCCACCGCTTTGAGCGTGCCGAATTCACGAGTTCGACGGGTGACCCCCGAGATCGTGAAGAGAATGGCGATCAAAAACGCAGCGGCCAGAACCAGAACCGAAAGCCAGGTGCCGAGGTTCGAGACCAGCGATGACGCGGTCGAAAGCGACCCCGACACGGTCGACGCGAGATCGGCCTGAGTACTGACGGTTGCGGTAGGCAATGCCGTCTGCAGTGCGGAGGCGACCTGATCGACACTCGATGACGATGCGGCAGTCACGTAGATGTTGCTGATCTTGCCCGCGTTGCTCGAGAGCGTTTGAGCCACGTCGAGCGGAATGTAGACGTTCGACGCGGTGACGCTGTCTGAGCCCGACGATGAAACGGTTCCGACGATGGTGAAGGTGGTGCCGCCGATGTCGATGGTGCCGCCGGTGGCGAGCGACGCCGAGGTGGCGTAGCTGCTGTCGAGCACGGCATTGTCGGTGCCTACGTCGGCCGCGGTGAGCAGCCGGCCGCTGGCCAAGGTGACGGCCGAGAGCGGGCCGACGGATGCCCCAGAGGGGTCGAGACCGAGCACGGTGAAGTTGTTCACATCGAAGGAGCTTCCGCCCGCGCCATCCGCCCCGCCAGTCGCCGCAGAACCGGCGGCGGGAGCGCTGCCGCTGCCACCCTCAGTACCAGTGCCGGTACCCGTGCCCGTGCCGCTCTGCGATTGCGAGGGCAGCTGCCCGTTGAACGTCAGGTTCGTCAACGACAGAGTTCCGGTGGCGGCCGAGACGCCGCTGGTCGCCTTCACGGTGTCGAGCGCGGTGGCGTCGAACACGGTTTCGGTTCGCGTTATGGTGAGCGTCGACTGGTTCAGCGTGGTGGTTCCGCCCGACGTCGTTCCCGAGCCGGAGCCGAAGGCGAACTGACCGGGGTTGGCCCCGGCCGTTGGTGCGGTTGCCGCCTGGCTGATGGTGATGTCGGTTCCGACGCCGTAGACCGACTGAAGCACCGAGGCCTGAGCCCCCTGCACGCCGGCCGAAATCGAGTTGACCAGAATGACCAGGCCGATGGCGAGGGCCATTCCAATCGAAATGATGATGGTCTGTTTTCGCCGATTGACGAGTTCTCGTCTGAGATATGTACCGAACATGAGGCTCCTTTTCGCGTGTCTGGTTTGACGGTACGAAGGGGCCCTATGCGGCGGCTATGCCAATTCTATGAACGGGTTATCGATAATCTGCCTCGTCGGCAGCCGTGCTCGACCCCTGCGAACCCCGCAGCAATACGGGCATGTTTCGTTCACGTGAAGGTTTGTTTGCGTTTGCCCTGCCGGCACCCCGGCGCTGCCACTATTTCGAAGGTGAGCATGATTCCTGACGAACCCGACCACTTCGATCTCTCGACGACCATCGCCCCGCACGTTGTTGTGCTGTTCGGTGCTACGGGTGATCTCGCCAGGCGCAAACTGATTCCCGGTATGGCGCATCTCGTGCTCTCGTCGCTGGCCCCGAGCATCCGCATCGTCGGAACTTCACTTGAGCCGTACGACGACGAGTCGTTTCGCGACTTCGCCATTACCGCCTGCCACGAGTTCGGCACCCGCCCGCTGTCAGACGAGCAGCTCGAGAGTTTCGCGTCACGTCTGACCTATGTGGGCCAGAATGCGGGCCCGGATGCTCTGGCCACCGCCGTGCGCGATGCCGAAGAATTGCTGGGCGAAGGCGCCCGCCGCCTGCACTACCTCAGTGTTCCGCCCAAAGCCGCCCTCGCTGTGGTCAAGATGCTCGCCGATGCCGATCTGGTGGATCATTCGCGGGTCATCATGGAGAAGCCGTTCGGCGTCGATCTCGAGAGCGCTGTTGCTCTCAACGCCAAGCTGCACGAGACGTTTCACGAGTCGCAGATCTTTCGCATCGACCACTTTCTGGGCAAGGAGCCGGCCCAGAACATCCTGGCGTTCAGATTCGCAAACGGCCTGTTCGAGCCCATCTGGAACCGCAACTTCATCGCGCATGTGCAGATCGACGTGCCCGAGACACTGGGGCTCGACCGCCGGGCGGAGTTCTACGAGTCGACCGGCGCATTCAAAGACATGGTCGTGACGCACCTTTTTCAGATTCTCGCGTTCATGGCCATGGAGCCGCCGACCGCGCTCGAGCCGAAAGCCATCAGCGAAGAGAAGAACAAGGTCTTTCGGTCGATGCGGCCCATCGACCCGGCGAACGTGGTGCGCGGGCAATACGGCGGGTATCGCGACGAACCGGGTGTCTCACGCGAGTCGGAGACCGAGACATTCGTGGCGCTGAAGGTCGAAATCGACAACTGGCGCTGGGCGGGCGTTCCGTTCTATCTGCGCACCGGAAAGAAGCTCGCCGAGGGGCAGCGCATCATCTCCATCGCGTTTCACGAGCCGCCGAAAAGCATGTTTCCGGCCGGGTCTGGCGTGGGCAAGAGCGGGCCAGACCACCTCACCTTCGACCTTGCCGACGCGTCGAAGGTCTCGCTCTCGTTCTACGGCAAGCGGCCCGGGCCGGGCATGAAGCTCGACAAACTCTCCATGCAGTTCGCGCTGCACGACCATGAGCGGGCCGGCGACGTGCTCGAGGCCTACGAGCGCCTGATTCTCGACGCGATGCGCGGCGACCACACGCTCTTCACCACTGCAGAGGGCATCGAACGCCTCTGGGAGATCTCGACCGAGCTGCTCGACGACCCGCCGCCCGTGCGCGTTTATGCACCTGGAACCTGGGGCCCGAACGCGATTCACCAGCTCATTGCGCCGAACGCCTGGCGGCTGCCGTTCGAGCGCGCCTGGCGGCCCTCCAAAGACTGAGCCGCGGGCATTTGTTCTCATCCGGTTCGAGTGAGCCCGCTACGTCTGAGCCTGTTACGTCGTTTTGAGCCCGGTGTACGAGACTCAAAACGACCTAACGGACTCACCGGAGAGAGTGATCCGCGCAGGTCGCAGAAGGGGCGATGTGCGCTAGGCGCTAGGCGCTAGGCGCTAGGCGGGCTCGTCGTCGGCGAGCGCGTCGACCGTTTCGATGAGCTTGTCGATGGCGCTCACCAGGTTGTGAATCGACTGGCGTTCGGGGGTGTCTGCCTCGAACTTCTGCACGTCATAAGCGGCAAGGCTGGCAGATTCGCGTGCTTCTTTGAGGTAGGCCTGAGCCTTCAAGTTCGACATGTCGCCACTCTATCGGCGCAGCGGCAGGCGTCACTAGCCCGTTGTCGTGCGTCGGGCGCCAGGTCGGCGGGCCGGCGGGTCGACGGGCGGTATGGGCGGCGCGGGCTCGCGCGCCGGTGCGCGGGAACGAATTCGGGGCGCCGCTTGTTGAAGTGAGCATGTCGATTCCGCTCTCCATTCTTGACCTCGCCCCCATCGCGCCCGGCGAGACCGCTCGTAAAACGTTCGCGGCGAGCGTGGCGCTCGCTCAGACCGCCGAGAAGCACGGGTACCGCCGGGTCTGGTACGCCGAGCACCACAACATGCCCACCATCGCCTCGTCGGCCACGAGCATCCTCATCGGCCATGTCGCCGCGCAGACCTCGACCATTCGCCTGGGCGCGGGCGGAATCATGCTGCCGAACCATGCTCCGCTGACCATCGCCGAGCAGTTCGGCACCCTCGAGACGCTGACGCCTGGCCGCATCGACCTCGGACTCGGGCGGGCGCCCGGCAGCGATCAAGTCACCATGCACGCGATGCGGCGTGACGCGTCGTCGGCAGAGACCTTTCCGCAAGATGTACTCGAACTGCAGGGGTATCTGTGGGGCGAGTCGAGGGTGCCGGGGGTGCAGGCGGTGCCACGGGCATCCACTCGCGTACCTTTATACATTCTCGGGTCGTCACTGTTCGGGGCCCAGCTCGCCGCCATGCTCGGGCTGCCGTATGCCTTCGCGTCGCACTTCTCGCCCGATGCGCTGTTTGAGGCTGTGGCCACGTACCGCAGTGAATTTCGGCCGGCCGAGCTGACCGGCACAGGTGAACTCAGCGAGCCGCACGTCATCGTGGGGGCGAACGTCATCGCCTCTGAAGACGGTGAGGATGCCCGGCGGCAGTTCGACATCACCCGCCGTTCACGCGTGCGCAGCATGATCTCACGCGGGCCGGCGGCCCCGGAGTACAGCGACGAACAGATCGATGCGTTCTTGACCACCGCGAACGGGCGCCACATCGCGAACATGATGAAGTACTCGGTTGCGGGTACGCCCGACGAGGTGCGCGCCTTTCTCGAGAACTTCGCTGCACAAACCGGCGCCGACGAGATCATCGTGGGGCACCAGTCACCGCGCCTCGCCGACCGGCTGCGCTCGGTCGAGCTCACCGCCGACGCGATGCTGGGCGCGGCGGTCTAGCCGCCGCCCTGCACCAACCCACCCTCCCCGCTCAAAAAAGGGACCCACTGTCTGTGGGCGGCGGCATAATGAGAAGGTGCCAGAGCTACCTGAGGTCACCGCGCTCGTCGCCGACCTTGGGGCGCGGATGATCGGGCGAACGCTCGACCGGGTCGACGTGGTTTCGTTCGCTGCGTTGAAGACGTTCGACCCGCCTGTGAGTGCGTTTTCGGGGCGAGTGATCAGTGCCGTCAGCAGGCACGGCAAGTTTCTCGACTTCACGTTCGACGCGCCGAAAGACGCGGGCGACGCGGGTGAGACCGGCGACGAACTGCATCTCGTGATGCATCTTGCGCGGGCTGGGTGGATTCGGTGGCGCGAAGGGCCGCCGCCCGCGCCTTCTGGGCGGCCGGGTAAAGGTCCGTTGGCCGCACGGGTGGTGCTCACTGGTGACCCGAAGAGCGGCGACGGAGACGCCACGGCCGAAGCGATCGCAGCCGGAGCAGACAACTCGGGTAGCATGTCTTCCGTGGCGGTTGCCGGTGCCGGGCTCGACATCACCGAGGCCGGCACGAAGAAGAGCCTCGCGATTTACGTGGTTCGAGACGCGAACGAGGTGCCCGGGGTGGCGCGCTTGGGGCCTGATCCGCTCAGCGACGGGTTCACGCTCGAGGTGTTCTCGGGCATCCTGCACACCGCCGGGCGGTCGCAGATCAAGGGGGTGCTGCGCAATCAGTCGGTGATCGCGGGCATCGGCAACGCGTATTCTGACGAGATTCTGCACGCGGCGCATATGTCGCCGTTCAAACCGGCCTCGATGTCAGAAGACGAGACCGCGCTGCTCTTCGATGCGATGCAGGCGACCTTGCGCGAAGCGATTGAACGCTCTGACGGGCTGGCAGCCTCAGATCTGAAGCGCGAGAAGAAGCTCGGCTTACAGGTGCACGGTCGCACCGGCGAGGCGTGCCCCGTTTGCGGCGACACGGTGCGCCAGGTCACCTACGCCGACTCGTCGCTGCAGTACTGCCCCACGTGCCAGACGGGCGGCAAACCGCTGGCCGACCGCGTGCTCTCGCGACTGCTGAAGTAGCCCGCGGTGACGAATGCGGCACCGGATGCCGGCGCGACAGCAGAGACCTCCGCTGCGAGCGCGGGCTCGAGTGGGGCGATGGCGAGCTTGCCAGCGGCAGGCGACGCGACGGCGAACGCAAACCCTGCGAACGAGGCACCTCGGCGCTCGGCGACCGTTCTTGTCGTGCGCGACGCTCCGCTCGAAGTGCTCATGGTGACCCGGCACGCGGCCGCCACCTTCGCCTCGGCGCTCGTGTTTCCGGGTGGCGCCATCGATTTGGCTGACGGCGACGACTCGTGGTTCGACGTCACCGCCGGCGCAAGTGCCACCGACAGAAGCACTTCGGGCGCAAGCGCTAACGGCGCCGATCGGCTGACCGCCGACGAACGCGCCCTTCGAGTGGGCGCTATTCGAGAGACGTGGGAGGAGGCATCCATTCTGCTCGCCGCGCATTCGAGCACAGACACCGCCGCACGTCGAGGGCAGGCCGAGAGTCGCGACGTCGCCGAGCTTCGCGGGTTGCCGCTGCGAACGGTACTCGACCGCACGAACGCCCGGCTCGACCTCGACGAACTCGTCGAGTTCGCGCACTGGGTCACGCCCGCCGGCATCGCCCGGCGCTTCGACACCTGGTTCTTCATCGCCGCTGCTCCCCCGAACCAGCCCGGCGTCAGTGACGGCGTCGAAACGGTCGGCCTCGAGTGGATCACCCCCGCCCGAGCCCTCGCCGCCGAAGCCGCGGGCGAACGGTCGCTCGTCTTTCCCACCCTCATGAACCTGCGCCTGCTCGCCGAGAGCTCGACGGTGGCCGAAGCCCTCGAAGCAGCTCGCGCCCGCGCACCGTTCACCGTGCATCCACGTCGTGAAGTAGCAGCAGACGGCCAACGGATGCTCGTGGTCGACCCGCGCGCCGGCTACCCCGTTCGCGGACTGCCCGAGCGAACGTTGCACGGCCAGTACCCTGCAGCCCCGCAGTGATGCGTGCCTAGCTCCCGCGACGCGTGCTTAGCTCCCGCGACGCGTGCCTAGCTCCCGCAGAGACGCCGTGCCAGCCATGCCGACGCGTTAGCGGGGAGCAACTCACCCGCCAAAACGAGGGTGGCGAACTCGATCGCCTCGTCGGTGAGGCGGCCGTCTGCGCTGTGCGGAGCGTCGCGCCGAACGTGAACCGACAACGATCGGGTCGCGCGCGGCCCCAGGTGAGCGACGCTTGCCACGATGCCTCCGAAGTGCCGCGCCTGTCCGCGAGAACCGTCGTCGAGTTCGGGCCTGAAGCCGCGCCCGGGTAGCAGGTTTCTGCCGCCCGTTGCGGCACTCACGAACCAGAACGGCCCGGGAGCGATACCCGCAGACTCGTGCGCGAACGTGATGAGAAACGGGCGCGCCTGATCGGCGCCGACCGCCAACCTGCCCGCGAGCTCGCAGAGCGCTGCGCACGCGTCGATGCCGTCAGTCGCATTCACGCGCGCACCAGGGTCGATGTGTCGTGGTAACCGAGCGCCCGACCATCGGTGAGGTCGATCGCACGGCTGGTTTGCGACGCCATTGTGTCTCCTCTGCCTTGGGCCCGAGCCGGGTCGGGCAGGCCAGCTCAGTTTAGCCAGCAGCCCGGTGCGACGAAATACATCCGTCTGTCAGTACCGATGCCCGACATCCTTCACTCTTTCAGATCATTCCCACGGCGCAGCTCGCTGAAGCGATTCCGTCGCTCATCGGCTGGCTGACCATCAACACCATCGCCATGATCGAGTATTCGGCTATAAATGCACCATCGGCGCCGGCGGCATCGGATACGTCGCCAACTCGTACGGATACCAGCGATTTGTCAACCAGCTCAGGCGGGCGACCATCATCATCCCGGTGGCCTGGTCGCGGCCGTGCAGCTGATCTCGCGCTACGCGGCACGCACTGACCGGCTCGGCACTTCCACGGAATAGTCCACGCGCCATCGCGTGCACAGAGCACGTGGCCTCGTACGTGGACTATTCCATCGCGCGCGCCTCGCCTTCAAGGACCTCTCTGACGGCAACACCATCAGCGGCAGGGGGGCCCTGAGGTTCGGCCTTTTTCGTGGAGCGCCTACAGAAATCGGGGCGGGAGCGAAGGGAACGTGGTGGCCTTTCGTGAGTGAAGGGGCGGCGGTAGGCCGGTGCGGCTACGCTACCTCTGCGACGGCCACTGCACTCCTTCTGCTCCTACCGGCCAGCGCGATGAAAGGTGCGATGATGCGACTTGGCGTGACGATCGACTACTCCGACGATTTCAGTGTCGCGGCGGCTGAGACTGTCGAATTCGAGCGCGTGGGCGCCGAGGTGGTGGCCGTCTCCGAGGCGTACTCGTTCGACGCGGTGAGCCGGCTCGGCTACCTTGCCGCAGTGACGTCGACCATCACGCTCACGTCGACGATTCTGCCCATCTACTCGCGCACACCCACGCTCATCGCCATGACGGCGGCCGGGCTCGATTCGGTGTCGGGAGGCCGGTTCGAACTCGGGCTCGGCAGTTCGGGCGCGCAAGTCATCGAAGGATTTCACGGGGTGCCGTTCACGGCCCCGCTCGGGCACCTGCGCGAGACGGTGGAGATCTGCCGCTCGGTGTGGCGCCGCGAACGCGTGGAGCACGTGGGCAAGAACTACCGCATTCCGCTGCCCGCTGATGAAGGCACGGGGCTTGGAAAGCCGCTGAAGATCATCAACGAGCCGGTGCGACCGAGCATCCCCATTTCACTTGCTGCGCTGACGCCGCGTGCGGTGGCACAAGCGGCAGAGATCGCTGACGGCTGGCTGCCGATCTTCTACCACCCCGACCACGCCCGAGCTGCCTGGGGTGACGCCCTCGACGCCGGGCTCGCCAAACGCGACCCGGCCCTCGGCGCGCTCGACACCATCGTGTCGATTCCGTTGTACATCGGCGAGCACGGTGACCGGATGCTCGATGCCTACCGTCAGCGCATAGCGCTCTATGTGGGTGGCATGGGTGCACGCGGCGCTAACTTCTACAACGACCTCGCCGTGCGGTACGGCTATGCCGACGAGGCCGCTCGCGTGCAAGAGCTGTACCTCGCCGGCGAGAAGGCGGCTGCCGCCGAGGCGGTGCCCGACGACCTCGTGCGCGCGACCGCACTGATCGGCACCGAGTCTCAGGTGGCGGAGCGCCTTGCGGCGTTCGACTCCGCCGGCGTGACGACTATTCTCGCGCAGCCCCTCGCCCAGACGGCTGCGGCACGCATCGAGTCGATCGAGGCGCTGCGGGCGCTCGCTCCGCGCCCCTGAGCCGACAATCCGGCCGCGGCCAGGCCGCGACTAGAACACCTGCGACCGAACGCCGCCGGGCGCCGCGAACGACGCCAGAAAGGCGAGCTTCTCGGCGCAATCGGTGTCGGGCTGCGGGTGGTAGATGACGAGCATCACGCCGTCTGTGCCCGACACGGCGAGCTTCTCGCGGTCGAGCGCGAGCCTCCCGACCTGTGGGTGGTCGAGCGTCAACCGCGCCCCGGCGCGCGGCCCCACGTCGTGCCGGGCCCAGAGCGTTCTAAATTCGGGGCTCGACAGCGACAGTTCGCCGACGAGTTCGATTACCCGCGGGTCGTCGATGTCGGTGCCGATCGAGCGGCGAAAGCCGGCCAGCAGCCCCTCGGCCGCGGCCTCCCAGTTCGAGAACAGCGCCTGCTCTGCCGGGTCGAGAAACACGTCACGCAGGCGGTTCGCGCCCGGCACCAGCGTCGGTGACAGCGCCGCCGCCAGCGGGTTCGACGCCAGAACATCGAGGTATCGCCCCTCGATGAACGCCGGAAACGGCAGCGCCGCCACGAGCCGAGCGGTACTCGCCGGCACCGACTCTGCCTTGGGCTGCGAGCGCCGGGCTTTCAGGCGCGGTGGATGCTCGGCCGCGAGTTGCAGCAGATAACTCTCGTCTTCGAGCTGAAGCACCCGCGCTATCGACCGCAGCACCTGCCCCGACGGATTACGATCTCGCCCCTGCTCGAGCCGCAGGTAGTACTCGGCACTGATTCCCGACAGCATCGCCACCTCTTCGCGCCGGAGCCCCGGCACTCGCCTCGCCTTCAGCACCGGAAGACCCACGGTCTCGGGCGTGACAAGCTCACGCCGAGCGCGCAAGTACTCCCCCAGCGCGTTCGGTTCTTCGGCCATAGGGCAACCCTAGGCAGGCGGCCCCGTTTCTGACTACTCCCTGTCGGTACCAGTATCAGCGGGGAGCTGGTTCGCGCCGGGTCCGGGCCTGAGAATCAGTAGTGGCCGGGCATCCGCTGGCCGAAAGCAGCAGGAAGCCGCAGCAACCAGCAGCACCACCCAGACTCAGCACACAAGACTCAGCACACAGACTGAGCACAGCCTCGAACCAAGGAGAACCACCGTGGCACCACTCGCCCTCATTACCGGAGCATCATCGGGAATCGGCAAGGCCTTCGCCGAGCGCCTCGCCGCCGACGGCTACGACCTCATCGTGGTGGCGCGCCGCCGCGACAGGCTCGAGGCCCTTGCCGCTTCGTTGCCCGATGTCTCGGTCGAGGTCATTGTCGCCGACCTGGCGACAGACGCCGGCATCGACCTGGTCTCGGGCCTCGCCTCGAGCCGCCCGCTGAACGTGCTGGTCAACAACGCCGGGCTGGCGCACTACAAGCCCCTCGCGCAACTGCCCGTGAGCGAGGCACGCGAACTCACCCAGGTGAAAGTGGTCGCACCCACTTTGCTCACCCACGCCGCCGTACCCGGCATGCTCGAGCGCGGTGAGGGAACCATCATCAACGTGGCCGGCATGATCGCCTTCTCGGGCCCCGCGCCCGCGGCCGCGCCTCAGGGCCAGCGCGCCATGTACACCGGTACGCTCGCCTACACGGTCGCCATGGCGCAAACGCTCCACGCCGAACTCGAGGGCACCGGAGTGAACGTGCACGTCGTCTGCCCGGGCATCGTGGCCACCGAGTTTCACGAGGTGCAGGGCATGGATCTCTCGGCCCTCCCCCGCATGTCGCCCGAAGATGTTGTCACTGCGGCCTTCGCCGGCATCGCGCTCGGCGAGGTCGTGAGCGCTCCGGGCGTCGGCGACTACCGCCTTCTCGAGAGCGTCTTCGGTGCCGACCTCGCGGCCTTCCACGGGCAGAGCCCCGAGCTCGCAGCGCGTTACCGGTAGCGGTTGTCGCCGCCGCCGGTGCTGACGCCGCCGCCCGAGCGGAGTGCCCGCACGAGCAATCCGTTGGCCCACAGAGGCTCGCCGTCGCTGTGGGCCAGCGCCGAAAGCGCGCTGGCCGCCGGTACGCTCCCCGTCGCGCCGCCTGCTGCCGCGCCGCCTGCTGCCGCGCCGCCTGCTGCCGCGCCGCCTGCCGGTACGCTCCGTGCCGACGTGCCACCATACCCGTCGGTCGATGGATGCTCGCTATACAGCAGAAAAGCGCCCCGCGCCGTGACCGTGCCGATGTAGCTCTTCAGCTCGCGCTGCGTCGACACCTCAGAACCCGGAAGCAGCCCGCCTGAACCCGGCGGCTCGAGAAACACGTAGTCGTCTTCGCGAACGTCGGCGAGCTGGTCGAAGAGCGGGCGGGCATCCACTCGCACATCGCGGTCTGCGAGCAGCCCCCCGACGGCCCGCACGTTCGCTTCGTCGAAGGCGACGGTGTCACGGCCGTAGCGTGCGGTAGCGAAGTCGTCTGCGGTGTTAGCCAGTCCGCTGCCCTGAGCGGTGCCGCAGAGGTAGATGAAGCGGGCGGCGCGTTCGGCGTCGCTGATCTCGACGCTCCGGCGAACCTCGTCGAAGTGCGAGCGGGCGTGCCGCGCCGCATGCTCGAGCACCCGCGCCGCTATCTCGTCGACGGCTCCAGGCAGCGCGCGCCACACGGCAAGCAACTCGGAGGAGGCGCTGTGCAGCCGGTAGCCGGCGTCTGAGTGGTGGCGCATCATGACGAGTGCACGAGCCCCGCTGCCGAGAAACGCCTCGTCGTAGTCGCCGAAGAATTCGGGCACGGTTCGCAGCACGAGGTCGTCGGACCGTCGCCTGCTCGCGCCGAAGAGGTAGGGCGGCGCAGGAGAGGAAATATTCGCCGTCATGACGGGTTCAAGCCTACGGCTGCGTGGGGCTAGGTGCGCGCCTGCGACTGCGTGCAGCTGGCTCTGTGCCGCTGGCTGCGTGCAGCTGGCTCTGTGAGGCTGGCGGAGCGCCGCCGGCTGGCCGCTGTCGCCGAGACTGCGACTTCCTGCTCCGTCAGCCCGGAGAGGAAATCGCTCGGCTCGTCAAACGCTCAAGACTCGTCTGAACGCATTGATCGGCGCTTTTTCAAAGAATGCCACGAGTTATCAAAGAATCAGTGACGCTCTCCACCGGGCTGCGAATCGAACCGCTCATGATGAGTCTTGGTGTGGGTGAATCTAACGTGCACATTCCTTGGCAGCCACAGACTGCGGAATGTTCTCTACTACCCCCATGCGGCCTCCGCCTTCGCGGTCAAGCTCGCAGCCGCAACCATAGCACACTCACTACGGTACTGCCCGCGCGCGGTCGAGGTCACCGTCGCGGTCGCGGTCGCGGTCTCGCACGGTCGCGCGGTCGCGTCGCGCACGGTCGCGGTCGCGGTCGCGAACGCCGGCCCCGCCGCCTGACGCGGCTAGGCTTGAACCGTGACCTCGGGGTGCGACATCTGGGTAGCCGATCTTCGGCCCGAAACAGCAGTCGATCTGGCGTTTCTGAACGAGGTCGAGTCGCGCAGACGGGCCGAGTACGTCTTCGCCGCCGATCGAGCCCGCTTCACCCTCGGCGTCGTGCTCTCTCGCCGGGCGGTGGCAGCAGTTCTCGGCATCGACCCGCGCGCGGTCGACATCGATCGGAGCTGCCCGCGCTGCGGCGCTCCACACGGAAAAACACTGCTCCCCGCTACCGGCCTTCACCTTTCGGTATCGCATTCGGCCGATCTCGTTGCGGTGTCTGTGACGGCCGCAGGGCCCGTGGGAATCGACGTCGAGCGAATCGACGACCCTGCACCCGCCGGGCTGCACGAATTGCTACTCGGACCGGGCGAGACCGCCGCCACCCCCGCTGCGTTCTACGCGCTCTGGTGCCGTAAAGAGTCGGTGGTGAAGGCCACGGGCGAAGGGATGCGCGTTCCACTCACGTCGGTGAACGTCGCTGACCTGGGCGCCCAGGTCAGCGACCTCAGCCTTCGAGAGGGGTACGCCGCCGCGCTCACGGTACTCGGCGGCGAGGTGGTGATGCCGAGCATCCACTTCGCGGCGTAGCCAAGCCTTACAGCCCGAACAGCTTCTCTGCGTTGACGTGCGCGATCTTTTCTTTGTCTTCGTTCGAGAGGTTCGCGTTCTCTAAGAAGTCGGCCGCGCCGGCCTGGGAGACGAACGGGTAGTCGACGGCGTACATGATGCGGTCGACGCCCAGCAGTTCGATGCAGAATTGCAGTTGGGCCTGGCTGAACATTCCGCTGGGGGTGACGTGCATGTTCTCACGCAGGTACTCGCTCATGGTGCGATCAAGGCCTGTGGTCTTTTTCGGCATGGCTTCGTCGAGGCGCTCGAGAAAGAACGGAATCATCTCGCCCCAGTGGCCGAGCACGAACTGCAGGTTCGGGTATTTGTCGAACGTGCCCGAGAGCACGAGATGCAAGAAGTGCACGGCAGTTTCTTGGTGCCAGCCCCAGGCGACGGTCTCGAACCGGGTGGTCACGAGATTCTCGAGGCCTGCGTAGTTCGAATTGCTGGTGGCGAGCGGCGGGGCCGCCGGGTGAAGGTAAATGGGCACATCGAGCCGGGCGGCACGCTCGAGAACGGGGTCGAACTTCGGCTCGTCGAGAAAGAGGTCTTCGGTTCGTCCGTTGATCATCGTGCCCACGAAGCCGAGTTCGGTGATCGAACGCTCGAGTTCGTCGGCGGCGGCCTCGGGCGCAATGGTGGGCAGCGCGGCGAAACCGGCGTATCTACCCGGGTGGCGTTCGACGGTCGCGGCCAGCCAGTCGTTCGAGGCCTTCACCAGGTCGACCGCCACGTCGGCCGGCAAGAGCTGGGCGGTGAGCACCGAGAGCACCTGGGTGGTGATGCCATTGGCATCCATGTCTGCCAGGCGAACATCGTCGACGTCGAGCAGCTGCTCTGCGCTCGGCGAGTACGGCGCACCGCGCTCGTGGTCGAAGGCGTCGTTGAACCACGGCGTGAGTTTGGCTGAGTTGGCCGCGCTGGCCTTGGCGATGTCGAGGTTCAGAAAGTGCTCTTCGAGCGTGATGATCTTCATGTGTTCAAGTGTCTACGCCCCGCGATGCCCGGGCCTAGAGCCGCAGCGCCATACTGTGCGCAGCTTTTTGGCCGTTATGCACTACGAATGGTGTTGCGGCCGCCCTGTTTCGCCGCATACAACGCGGTGTCGGCGCGAGCCGAGAGCGCCGAGATGGCGGCGCTATCGGCGCCCGAACCGATCGCTGCGCCGATGCTCACCGTGGTCTGCGGATGCGTCGCCTGATGCTCGAGCTGTTCGCGAAGCCGCTCAGCGAGCGCCATCATGTCACTCTGACCGAGCACAAGGCAGAACACCGCGAACTCCTCGCCGCCAGTACGCACGGCAACATCGGCCTCGCGCATGGTGCGCACGATGGTCGCCGATGTTGCGCGCAACACGTCGTCGCCCACGGCGTGCCCGAATTGATCGTTGATGGCCTTGAAATGGTCGAGGTCGAGCAGAATGCAGGCGAGTTGCTGACCGGTGCGCCTCGAAACGCTATCGAGCAGCGGAACCTGCACCTCCATGCCGCGCCGGTTCAGCAGCCCGGTCAGCGAATCGGTCAGCGCGAGGTTGAGGGCCGTGTCTCGAGCCTGCTCGAGAAACTGGCGCTGCCGAATCAGCAGAAACGAGCTCGTGACGGCCAGGCCGAGAAAGACCAGACACGCGGCGAGCGGGTTGGCGCCACGCGAAATGATGACGCTGAGGGCGAGCAGGTAACCAAATGCGCTCAGAATGATGCCCATGCGGTAGGTGTCGAGCACCGTGACGGCCATCGTGAGCGAGAGCACAGAGAACGACGCGATGACGGGCAGACCCTGGTTGGTGATGGCGTATGCGACGAAGCTCACGCAGACCATGGCGGCCACAATCAGAATGCGCCCGGGCATGTGCGTCGCAATGGTGCGCCCCCGCACGGCGAGAGCAACGACGGCGGCGCTCAAAGCCAGAAAACCGAGCACCAGACGCACCCACAACGGGTGAATGTCGACGAAGATCGCCAAGACCCCGTAGAGCACCGCAGTCTCTACCGCGAGAATCTGCACCACTCTCGAACGAAAAACCAGCTGCGAGACGTCGGCGGTGTGCTCAACCGTCGATGCATTCATGGCTGTTCCTTAAGGGCGAAAAGTGATGTCAGCAAATACGGCTGACTCGAACTTACCCCTATTCGGGCGGTGTTCGAGCGAGGTTCGCAGTAAACCACAAGGCGAATCACTGCTCACGAACATGCGCTCTGCTTACGGTGGAGGTCATGAGTGATACGGCTGGCCCCGCGGCCTCTCCTCCCGGCTGGCATTTGGCACTGCGATCGTTGTTCAAAGGCACCCCGGTGTGGGCGTTTCGGGCCGGAATGTTTCTCATCCAGAGCTCTGAGACGAAACGCATGAACGTCGACCCCATTGCGGGGGTTCGCGAAACGAACGACATCGCGTATGTGGGCGACGGGCATCCACTGCACCGGCTCGATGTGTTGGCACCAGAGACTCTCGCGGCTGATGAGGTGGCGACGGATGCCCGTGCCGAGCTACCGGTGTACATCTACTTTCACGGTGGCGGGTGGACCTCGGGCGACAAGCAGACCGTCACGAAATACTGCGCACACCAAGCCGCTGCGGGAATGGTGGTGGTGAATGTGAATTACCGCAAGGCCGGGCGCTTTCAGATGAACCATCTCGTCGAAGACGCTGAGTCGGCGGTGGCGTGGGTGCATGAGAACATCCACAGCTACGGTGGAGATCGCACCCGCGTGGTGCTCGGTGGAGACTCGGCCGGCGGTCATATCGCAGCGCTGTTGACGGCGGCATCGAGCAACCCCGAGCTGCGCGACCACTTCAGCATGCCCGCCACTCCCCGGTTCGGCGGAGTTCAGGGCCTCGTTCTGCACTGCAGTGCGGTCGATCTGTCGATGCTCTTCGATAAGGCGCCGATTCTGAGCACGGGGTTCATTCGGCTGCTGCACCCCAAAGGGTCAGGCCTTTCGGCGGCGAACCGTTCGTTGCGGGTGGCTGCGAAATACCTGTCGCCCATCGAGTGGGTGAAGTCCGATCATCCGGCAGTGTTCGTTTCGACCTCAGAACGCGACTACTTCTACGACTCGAACGTGAAGTTCATCGACCGGTTACGTGCGGCCCTCGTGCCAGTCGAGACACTCATTTACGGCAGCGAGAACCGTAATACGCGGCACACCTGGCAGCAGAACTTTCGGTTCGCCGAATCACAAGCGGTGTACCGACGGCTGACGGAGTTCATCGAGCGTGTGACGGCGCCGGTGAGCGCGGTCTAGCCGGGAGGGCTGGGGTGTGGGCGGCCGGGGCTGCGCGGGGCCGGGCTGCGGGCGGGGCTGGGCTTAGATCTCGGGTGGCGCGCCCTTCAACTCGATGCTGATTTGGTCGGCGTCGAGGTTTGCGAGGGTGCGATTGAGTACCTCGGCCGAGAAGATTCCGTCGTCGCTCGCGTCGAGAAGCGCGCTGCGCTGCGCTTCGATGATGTCGAGTGCCCGCTGCTTCCAGAGCCGCCGGTCGGCGGAGAAGGTCGGGTCGACCGAGCTGGCGGTGGCCACCTCCTCCACGGCGTCGGGTTCGACGTCGTCAGATTCGGTGGCTTCGGGTTCGGCGGCGTCGGGTTCAATGTCGTCAGATTCGGTGACGTCAGATTCGGTGGCGTCGGGTTCGGTGGCGTCGGCTTCGGCGGCGTCGGGTTCGGCGGCGTCGAGCTCGAAGTCGCCGCGTTCGGCATCTGGCGCGGCTTCGGCTGCGGTGCTCGCTGCCATCACGTCAGAAGCCACTTTGCGCAGCAGCTCGATGATCTGCCTGCGTTCTTCGTCTGTCGCCTCTGTGTCGGGCGACGCGGGCTTCAGCCACTTCACCACGGCCGACAACGTTCCACCTTGCACGATCAGGGAGAAGGCCGCCAAGGCGAAGGCGATCAGCACGAGCAGCGACCTGTTCGGCGTGTTCTCCGGCAGCGTCTGAGCGGCGGCCAACGTGACGGCACCGCGCATGCCGGCCCAGACCAGCACGCCGCCCTCGCGCCAGCCCAAGGGTGCGTCGAGGTAGTAGTCGATGTCGGCCAGCGTGCGAATGGTGCGCGTTCTCATCCACGCGATGCGTTTCTCCGACGGCGGCTTGCGCGGTCGCCGCCGCCGCGAGCGGCCCCGGTTGAGCCGATCGTCGGGCCGCGCATACCCGACCGGAATGGCCGTGCCGGGTGTCACGGCCGCGGGCACGCCAACACCACCAGCCGAACCGGGCGAGGTGGCCGAGTCGGCGGCCACTCGCAGCTGCTCGAGGGCTAAACGCCGCTGCTCCGGGTCGGGGAGCCCGTCTCCTGACGGTCCGATGGCGTTCAGGGCGGCATCCCGAGCGTCGAAGCGCTGCTTCATCACGTCGAGCTGCGATTTGAAGCCCTCGCCGCGCCGCGAACGGCGTCGCAAAGAGGCAAGCAGTGGAAAGATGTAGCCCGCCCGCACCGCAACCGTCAGCGCGAGAGCAAGCGCTGCGACGCCGAACGCGGCTGCAACGCCGGCGTGCTCGACGCGCACCTGAGTGATGAGCCCCGAGAGCTCGAGCCCCATCACGAGAAAAATGACGCCCTCGAGCACCAGCTCGACCGTGCGCCAGTTCTGGGTGTCAGAGAGCCGATGCTGCGGAGGCAGCCGCCGCGCCGCCCCGTGCCCGGTGACCAGCCCTGCCACCACCGCCGCGACCAGCCCCGACGCCCCCAGCAGCTCGGCCGGAATCGACGCCAGAAACGGCACGGTGAACGACACCACGGTGTTCACCGTCGAGTCGCTGATCTTCGCGCGCACCCACAGGTTGAGCTGGCCGACCACTACGCCCAGAATCGACGCGATGACCACCGAATACGCGAAGGTACCCAGCACACCCCAAAGCGAAACGGATGCCGCAGCCCCCGCGATAGCCGACCGAAGCAGCACAAGCGCGGTGGCGTCGTTGAGCAGACTCTCGCCCTCGAGCACCGACACCACTCGGCCCGAGACCCCCACGCGTTTGACGATCGACGTGGCCACGGCGTCGGTCGGGCTGACGATCGCCCCCAGCGCGATTCCCCACCAGATGCCGAGGCCCGGAATCACGAGCGCGAAGAACAGGCCGAGAATCACCGATGAGAGCACCACGAGCACCACCGAGAGGCCGCCGATCGCCGTGAGCTCGCGCCTGAAGTTCATGCTCGGCATCGACACCGACGCCGAATACAACAGCGGCGGCAGAACGCCGGCCAGAATCCATTCGGGGTCGACGTGGATGGTCGGGATGAACGGCAGAAAGCTCACCACGATGCCGGCCACCACCAGAATGAGCGGCGATGCCACGCGCAACCGCGGAGAAAGCAGCGACGACGCCGCAACCGCCAGCAGCGCCACCACTCCAGCGATCAGCAGAGTCATGGCACATCCCCTCTGTCAGCAGCGAACCGTCACTCCCAAATCTAGTGGGGTGCCGCGATGCGCAGAATGACGCGGCGAGCCGGCTTGCCACGCAGCGCGATGCGTTCGATGAGCATGAAAACGCGATACTCGAAACCGTACTTCCGTGCGAACACCGCCTCGTGCCGAGTCACCGCCTCGGGCTCACTGAGAATCTCGGCGACGCCCTGCACCGTCGGCGCTCCAGGTTTCACCGCGCCACGACGGTCACACGGGCGCAGTTCGACGCGGGCATCGTTGCGCAGACGCTTGACCTTGCCACTTTCTGCAGGGGTCGTTATCACCACGAAAGTGCCGAAACGGGCTATCCACACCGGAGTCGACACACCCACACCCGAACGCCGAAACGTGGTCAACGACACGAAGTGCGCATTGCTCAGCGAAACGGGGGTCAGGGCGCCTGGTGCCTGCGAGGGTGTCATGCCAGAAACACTAGCCCGGGCATCCGTCACCCGCATAATGGCGAGACGGATGCCCGGCACACCCTTACGGGCAGGTGACCGTTGTACCGTTGGTCAGCTGCACCAGCGCGCCCGAGGCTTCGCCCGAACAGACGCTGTTCACCGCGGCCACGGCTACCGTGATGGCAACGATCGTAATCACGATTCCCAGCACGAACAGCACGGCGCCGATGATGATGGCGGCGACGGCCGGGCGGTTCTTGACCCCCGCCCGACGAGACTGAACGAGGGCGATGATGCCGAGAATGACGCCGATGATGTTGAACAAGATCGCCACCACAACGGCGACGATGCCGAGCGTGCGACCGGGTACGACGCCGGGCTGGCCGGTCGGCGACGCCGCATACTCAGACGGCGCCGGCGGGGCGGCCGGAGCTGAGTACGCGGGCGGCGCAGCGGGCGGCGCGGAGGGCGCAGCCGGAGCCTCGGGGGCCGAATAGGCGGGAGCTGCCGGGGGCGGCGGCGCAACAGGCTGCTGCGCATCGGGCTCCTGCGGATCGGCCGGGCCGTTCACATCTGTCATTGTTTTCTCCCTCGAAAAGCAATTCGCAAAGCACTTCATCACATTCTCGTGATGAGCGAAGCCTAGCGAATGCGCACCAAGAAGCTAGGCCCCTTCTGAGATCTCTTCGAGAGTGCGCCCCTTCGTTCGCACACCGAACAGCATGAGAATGCCCGCGATGGCGAGCAAGAAGGCGATCAGTAGTGCTTCACGTCGTTAGTGGTCTGATCAGAGTGAATTTCGTGCGTTCAGTGCTGCTGCAGGATGCCCGGGGTGCTCGCCCTCCTTAGAACACCGCGAGCGGGTTCACGGGTATGCCCGTGGCGCCGCGCACCGGAATCGCGCCCACCGTGAAGAGAAAGCTGTACCGCGACAGGTTCGCGGCAGTTTCGGCGAGCGCAGTCACGTTCGCGTTGTCGATCAGCGGCAACCCGAGTCGGGGCAACGCGAAGGCGTGCAGAGCCATCACGGCGCCACCCATCGGAGGCTTGTCGCCAATGTCGCTCGCGAGCACGCTGATCTCTCGCTCGCCCATCCACAACACCGCATCGAGACTCAGAAACGGCAGGGTCATCGAGAAGTCTGTGGCCAGGTTCCAGCCGCCTCGAATGACGAGGGCGTCACCCGACTCGACTCGTACACCGGCACGCTGCTCGGCGTTCTCGAGGTCTTCGCGGGTCACTTCGTGACCGTCGTCGATGCGGCCGCCCGGCGCCAGGTCGAGCAGCACGCCTCGGGTCACGATTCCGTCGATGAACGCCGTGGTCGACCCTTGACGCAGCGTTCCGCCCATCGCCACCTCGGCGAACGCGACACCGGGGTAGATCATGCCGTTCGGCGCAATGTGGCCGAGCGCATCGATGTGCGTCATCGTGGCGTGGTGCGTGTTGATGGTCAGAATGTCGACGCTCGCCGGTGAACCGGTGTAGGCCAAGACCTGCGAAATCGCCGCCGGGGTGGGGGTCATGGTGGGCGGCCCTGGACGCCCCCCGCCCAGCACGACCGGCGTGATGGGAAACGCGAGCGATACCGTTTCACCGGTGCGGGCTTCGGTGACGCCGCGCAGGCGGGCCTCTGGCGTGATGAAGTTGAGGGTGCCGCGCTCGTCGTCGAGACCCCAGCGGCCCCAGTTGGTGGGCAGATCATCCAGTGTGCTCATGAGTTGTTTCCTAGCCTGGTGAAGAGTGATTGAGCGTTCTGACGATCGACGGCGGCGCGTAGGTCATCGCTGACCCCATAGTCATCCCACCGGTCGGTGAACTTCGCGGTGATACCCGGCCTGATTTCGTAGGGCCAGTCGGTTCCGAACGTCACGTGGGCCGGGTCGGCGAACGCGAAGAGCGAGGGCAGCGCGAACGGGCCGCTGGTGAGCGCGGTGTCGAAGTAGAACTTCTGCAGCAGGTCGACGGTGGGTTCTTCGTCTGCGGTCGGTGAAAGGCCGGCCGAGATGCGATTGGCCGCGTACGGCAGAAAGCCGCCGCCGTGCCCCAGAATGAACTTCACGTTCGCAAACCGGGTGTGGTAGCCGTTTTTCGTGATGTTGGTCGCCGCGCGCGTGGTCTCGGCCAAGAAGTCGACGATACCCGGCGAAATACCGGGCACCATCGGTGCAGGCAGGGCGGTCGGATGCACGAAGACGACCGCATTGCGTTCGTTCAGCACCTCGAACAACGCATCGAACTCGGGGGCGCCGAGGTAGATGCCGTCGTGGTTCGAGCTCAGCACAATGCCGTCGGCGTGCAATTCGTCGAGGGCGTAGGTCGCCTCGGCGATGGCCGCATCGACGTCGGGCAGCAACAGCGTTGCGAAGAAGCCGAAGTGCGCCGGGTCGTCACGCAGCAGCTCTGCGCAGAACTCGTTCACCTCACGGGCGATGGTGGTGTCGAGCGTGACGCCCGGGGCCGACACCGAGAGAATTCCGGTGTCGACGCCGATGCGGCCGAATGCTTCGAGAGCCGCGTCTTTGCTCCAGGGCACAATCGGGCCCCGGTAGGCCGGGTTCGACTGCAGCCACTCGGAGTAGACCGGCGGAACAACGTGGGTGTGGGTGTCTATACGGTGAGTAGTCATAGCGCCAGTCTCCTAGACGAAGAACATTGCCGGGTCGGGCATGTTCGCGCGGCCGAGCAGAATCTGCCCCGCTCGGGTCTGCATGGCGTCTTCGTCGATGGTCACGTGCGTCAGCGCGGTGGCGATGTCGTGCATGAATCGCTGAGTGATGTCTTCTGACTTGAACACCGCCGTACCAGACCCGCGAACGACCAGCACCACGGCATCCCACGCGGCTTTCGAGAGGCTCAGGCAGTCGAGCTTGAGGTTCGCCCGAAGCTCTGCCGTCTTGTCTTCAGTGCTCTCGCGGTTCGCCTGCACCGACAGTTCGACCGCGTTTGCCAGCACGGTCTGAGCCACACGCAACAGCGAAATGGCGCGGGCGTACCGCAGCTGGGCGGCAACAGTCTCAGCCTGAACCTCGGGCGGCGTGAGCAGTGAACGGCGGGTGTCGAGTCGCAGACGGTACTCCTCGAGAACGGTCTCGGCCGCGCCGACGATGATGGTCGGAAAGATGAACAGCAAGAAGTCCCCGAGCATGTAGGTGTACATCTCTTCGGGGTGCACCCGCTCTTCGGGGCTTCGACGGTGGTTGAACGCGTCGAACTTGTCGACCATGTATTCGGGCACAAAAACGTCGTCGAGCTTGAGGTTGTTGCTGCCCGTGCCCTGCATGCCTGACATGAACCAGGTGTCGATGATCTCGATCTCGGCGACCGGCACCATGAAAACGGAAGCCTCGTGCTCGCCGTCGATGATAGCCGGCACCTGGGCGTAGTCGGCGTTCATCACGCCGCTCGCGTAGCTCCACGCGCCGGTGACTCTGAAACCACCGTCAACGGGTACGGCGCGGCCAGGCGGCCGGCCGACGGCGGCGATCTTCGGAATCTTTCCGTCAGCGAACATCACCTCGCGCGCCTTCTCTGGGTACTGCGCGGCGATCCACGCGTGGGCGGTGAAGAAGCCGAGCGTCCAGGCAGCAGACATATCGGCTCGGGCGAGCGTACGGAGTAATTCCACGTATTCGGGCACGCCGCCGCCCGCCCCGCCCAGTGAAACCGGTGTGATGAGCCGGAAGAGGCCGGCAGCCTCAGCTTCATCGATCGTGACCTGGGGCAGATGCCGCAACCGGGCGGTTTCGAACAGCCGCTCTCGAAGCCCTGGAACAAGCTCGCGCGCCCGTTCCAGAATCTCGTCGGTACTCGGCACGGTAGACACACTCGCGATGGAATTCATCGTTGCTCCTAAACACTGTCAACCTTGACAGACTATTTTGACAGGGCCGACGCTAGCAGACCTGGGGTCGCCGCACAACGAACGGTGGTGAATCTGTGAGCATCGACACGAGTGATATCTCAAATTATCAATAATCGTTTGATATTCGACAATATTTGCGATTATCGTGTGCCTGGGTCGCCGACGCTCCCCCTCGAGCGCTCGTGCAGATCACATCCAACCGGCAAGGGAGCCGAATGAACGACATTTCTGAAGTCACCCAGCTCGTACTTCGCGAGCGGCAGGCCCGAGATCGAGGCTGGTGGGGCCAGCTCGCCGAGTGTTACGCCGACGATTCTCATGTGAAAGTCAGCTGGTTCGACGGCAACGGCGCCGACTTTGTGACCGAGTCGACTGCATCTATCAGTTCGACACCCTCGTTCCCGTGGTTGCAGGCGATACCTTCGATCTGAACCGCGACGAACTCGCGAAATATCGCCCGGCGTACCGCTTTCTCGCGTACGCCCAAGCCTCGGCGGGGCAAACGCCTCGCGACGACCTCTATGGCGACGATCAACCCGAGCAGCTAGCTCGGCTGTACGAAGAACTATTCGGCTGGCTCGGGCTGCCCGTGCCGAAGGGAAACTGACAGTCGATTTATGACCCTTGCACGCACACCATTCTGGCCGACGGAGTCACCACCTCGTCGATCGTAGCGATGTCTCTGCCCCGTGAACTCGTCACCCAACAGGGAGCCGGCGTTCCACTGAGTCCGGCGGTTGTGCGCGCGGCCACATGGCCGAACCTTCGCTGTCGTTTCTTTCAGACATCGTGAACACCCTGCAGATCGGCGAGCTCGACGACGAACCCGCGACCACAGTCATCCGCCAGTTGCTGGCCGGAATGGTCATCGAGCGCGATGGCTTTCAGATGGACTCGGAAGGCCTGGCACCGGGTTCGGCGATGCGCAGAGCCTGCGTCGCGCGCTTCGCAGTACCCGCGGCGTCACTCCGCGTGAGCTGCGTGACGCTCAGGCGAGTGCCGACTCGTGGCCTTTCTCATAGGCGCGAATCTCGCCGAGGCGGTTCGTGCGCACCTTTTCGGTGAACTCGGGGTCAGACAGCACAGCCCGGCCGAGCGCCACGAGATCGAATTCGCCACGCTCGAACAGCTCGAGCAGCGGGGCGATGCTCAACGTCTGCTGGGCTTCGTCACCGGTCTCCATAAATGCCCCCGGCACGCCCACCGATCCGAGCGCAATCGTCGGCAGCCCCGTGAGCTGCTTGGTCCAGCCGGCCAAGGTGCGGTCGGAACCCTCGAACTCGGGCAGCCAGTAGCGCCGGGTTGAGGCGTGCAGCATCGTCACTCCCGCATCGACCAGCGGCGCCAGAATCTGCTCGAGCTGCTGCGGCGTTTCGGCGATGCGGGCATCGTATTGCCCGCCCTTCCACTGCGAGAACCGAAAGTCGATGGGAAACGCGTCGCCGACCTCGCCGCGAATGGCCTCAATGACGTCGGCCGCGAGTCGCGAGCGGCCCGAGATCTCCGCCCCGAACCGGTCAGAGCGGCGGTTGGTTTTCGCCCAGAGAAACTGGTCGAGCAGGTACCCGTGAGCCCCGTGCAACTCGACGCCATCGAAGCCGAGCCGCTGAGCATCCCGAGCCGCGCGAGCGAACGAGGCGATGATGTCGTCGATGTCTTTCGTGGTAGCGGCCTGGCCACGTTCTTTGCCGGTCGCGCCGAGGCCCGAGGGGCTGATGATGGGCGCATTGGGATTCAGCTCGGCTGTTTCTGAGCGGGTGACGCCGAGGTGCCAGAGTTGCGGAAAGATCTTTCCGCCGGCAGCGTGAACCCTATCGACCACGTTCTGCCAGCCGGCGAGCGCGTTTTCGCCGTAGAACGTGGGTATGCGGTCGCTCGACCCGGCCGACGGATGATCGATGTAGGTGCCCTCGGTCACGATCAGCCCGAGGTACGGAGCCCGGCGAGCGTAGTACTCGGCCACGTCATCACCCGGCACGCCGTTCGGCGAGAAGGCCCTGGTCATGGGCGCCATCACGAACCGGTTCGACAGCGCGAGATCGCCAAAACGCAACGGGGCGAACAACGGCGACGCGTCAGTGTCGTCGAGGAGCGTCTGGGTCAGCGGTTCAGCCTCGAGGGCCGGGTTCGTTGTGGTCATCTTGGTTCGAACCACCGAGCGCTCGGGAAGATTCCCCGGCCGCGTCGGCCTAGGACGTCGGCTCGCGAAGTCTGCCCGCGAAGCGTGGCCGCGTCGGCCTGCGAGGTCAGCCCTCGAGCCGCGCGCTCAGCTCGTCGAGGTAGGGCGCCGGCGTGAACCCTTGGGCGGCCACCCACGCATCGTCGTAGTACGTGTCGGAATACCGGTCGCCGCTGTCGCAGAGCAGCGTGACGATGCTGCCCGTCTGGCCATCGGCCACCATCTGGGCAGCCAGGTCGAGAGCGACCACGAGGTTCGTGCCGGTCGACGGGCCGGGAGCACGCCCCAGAGTTTCGGCGACCACGTGCATCCCGGCGACCGACGCCGAGTCTGGCACCGTCTGAACCAGGTCGATCACGTCGGGCAGAAACGAGAGTTCGACGCGCGGCCGGCCGATGCCCTCGATGCGCGAGCCGCGTGCGGTCACGTCGCGGCGCCCTGTTCGCCAGGCCTCCTCGAACGCCGAGCCTTCGGGGTCGCCCACCGCGATACGGGTGCTCGTGCCGGCGTACCTGGCGTAGCGGGCGATGGTGGCAGAGGTTCCGCCTGTGCCGGCGCCGGCGACGATCCAGGTGGGCTCGGGGTGCCGCTCCCCCACCATCTGCTCGAAGATCGATCGGGCGATGTTGTTGTTGCCGCGCCAATCGGTGGCCACCGCGGCGTTGGTGAACTGGTCGAGGTAGTAGCCGCCGGTTTCTTCGGCGATGCGTTCGGCTTCGGCGTACACCTCTCCCGCCGTCGGTACGAGCACGCATTGTGCGCCGTACCCCTCGATCAACTCGATCTTGCGGTGACTTGTCGACTGCGCCATCACGGCGACGAACGGCAGCCCGAGCAGGCGCGCGAAGTAGGCCTCCGACACTGCTGTCGAGCCGCTGGATGCTTCGACCACCGTTGTACCGGGCAGAATACGGCCGCCCACCAGGCCGTAGATGAAGAGCGATTTCGCCAGACGGTGCTTGAGCGAGCCGGTGGGATGCGACGACTCGTCTTTGAAGTAGAGGTCGACGCCCCAGGCGCGCGGCAACGGAAATCGCAGCAGGTGCGTGTCGGCGCTTCGGGTGCTGTCGGCGGCGAGCTCTTTGATCGCGTCGGTGATCCAGCTGCGGTTCGAGGTCACGAGGGTTGCCCTTCGGTCGGCGCGGATTCGAGGGTGGGCGACTCGGCACGGGTCGTCGATGCGGAGGCGTCGGGGCCCGGCATCGAGGCGTCGGGGGCCGGCATCGAGGCGTCGGGCATCGGCGTCGATTCGTCGTTGAAGCGGTGCAGGGTGCCGGCGAGCATCCGTACCTCGTCGTCTGACCAGCCGGTGAGTCGTGCCGTCAGACTCGCGAGCACACCGGCCGCCGCCTCCGCCTGAACGCGATGACCGCTGTCGGTGAGCGTGATGGGCTGACCGCGCCCGTGCGACCTGTGCCCACGAGACGTTTGTTCGGGCCCCATTTCAATGAGACCGGCCGAGACCAGGCTCTGCAGCTGCCGCGACACCGTCGAGCGGTTGAGCTGAAAATGTGCGGCGATGTCGATGGCGCGGCACTCGGGATTGCTCTCGATGTAGGTCAAGAGCGACTGATCGACGAGCGAGAGCGCCGGATGCGACTGCCGCGCCCTGGCGGTTCCGCGCCGCGTGAGAGTCGTCAGTTCGTCACGCACGCGCGCCAGCCACTGCTCTCGCGGCGGTTCGGAGCGTGTCATGGCATCAATCTATCGAGCGAGGCGGAACTTCGTTTGCGTTGCATAGTGCAACAGTGTATCGTCTTCTTGTCACTGTTGCGCTATGCAACTCCAAATCAGCTCACTCAAGGTCGCCGTGTCTCATCGAATCTCACCAACTCCGTCTGCCCATTTCTGGAAGACCCTCGCCACTCACCTGCTCATTCCGCTCTTTCTCGCGGGCGGCATGGCCCTGGCCTACCTCGGCGCTTTTCATCAGCCTCAGCCGCACGACCTGAAGGTCGCCATCGTGGGCAACTCTGCACAGTCGATGGTGTTCGCTCAGACCGTCGGCGACAAGGCCGTGGGCGCACTCGACGTTCAGACCGTGCCCGACGAGCAGACCGCAATTGCGCTGGTCACCGACCGCTCCATCGCCGCGGCATACGAAACGGATGCCACGCACGCGACTCTGATCGTGGCGAGCGCCGCCTCAGACACCACCGCGGCGGCCGCACAGAAGATCTTCTTGCCGATCGCCTACCAGCAGAACCTGCCGTTGCAGCTCGACGACGTGGTCTCGGTGTCAGATGGAGACAGTACGGGGCAGGGGCTGTTCTTCTTGCTCGTGGCGCTCAGCGTAGGCGGGTACGCGAGCGCCGTCACCATTGCGGCCCTCACCGGCGGTATTTCTGTGCGGTGGAGGCTCGCGATCAGTGCGGCAGTCGCGGCCGTGATAGCAGCGATCGGCATCATCGTTGCCGGCCCGATCTATCATGTGCTGGGCAGCAATGCGCTCGGGGTGGGGCTCTTCGCGTGGCTGTATGATTTCGGCATCATCGCAATCGGCGTCGGCCTTCACCCGATTCTGCGCAAATGGACGACCCCGGTGCTCACGATGCTCTTCGTGATGCTGAACTTCACCAGCTCGGGCGGCATCTTCGCAGCACCGTTTCAGCCCGCCTTCTTTGCAGGGCTCAACACCTTCTGGAACGGCGCTGCCTGGCTCAACGCCGCTCAGACGCTGACCTACTTTCCCGGTCAGGGGTTCGGCTTCGCAGCTCTGCGTCTGGCGCTCTGGGCTGGCGTCGGCGTGGCGCTCATTCTGCTCACGCACCTCTGGAGCATTCGGCGCACCGCCGTGGCCGACGAGACCGCCCTCGTCACCCAAGAAGAGCAGGAGCAGAGCGCCATCGCGGCTTGACCGCGCGGCCCGCGCGGCCGGCTCGCGGCAGGTACGGGTCGGGCAGCGGCTCGGCGCTGTGCCCGCCGGGCGGCTCGGCGCTAGGCTGACGCCATGAACGCCGAGGCCGACCGACTGTCGCCCGACGACGCCCGAATTCTGGCGCTCGAATCGGCCGTTCTCACCGGCCACACGCTGAAACTGATGATCGTCGCTCCGGGCACACCGGTCGACCTGGATGCCCTCCGAACCTCCGTGCTGGCCCGAGTTGCCCGCCAGCCGCGCGCCCTCCAGCGCGTCGAACCGGCCACGGCCGACACCCCCGCTCGCTGGGCCACCGCAGAGCACTTCGACATCGCGCAGCACGTCAGACGCCGCGCCGGAACGGATTGCGCCACCGAAAAAGACCTGCGCCGAACCGTCAGCACGCTCATGTCAGAGCACCTCGACCGCGACCGGCCGCTCTGGACTCTCGACCTCATCGGCCCGCTCGCCGACGGCCGCGAAGCCATCGCGGCCCGCATGCACCACGCCATGGTCGACGGTATCGCCGGAATGCGGTTTCTCGACGAGATTCTGCTCGACCCGCACGAGATACCAGTGCATGCCGTGGGGGTCTCCGCGAGCATCCGGCCGCCCGATCACCAGCCATGGTGGCGTTTGCCCGAAGCAGTGGCGCGCGAACTGGGGCGTATCGGCCCGAGATCGCCGTTCGACAAGCCCATCACCGTGGCGCGCGAAGTGGCGTTCACGAGTGCTCCGCTTGCCGAACTCAAGGCCATCGGCGCCTCCCGCCCCACCCATGCCACGGTCAACGACGTGCTGCTGGCCGTGGTCGCAGGCGGGTTGCACGGCTGGCTGGCGGGTCGGGATGCCCTGGCCGACGTTCGTGCGCAAATACCGGTGAGCCTGCACCATCGCGAAGAGCAGAGCACCGAACTGGGCAATCACGACTCGTTCATCAACGTCGACCTGCCGCTGGCGGAGCCCGATCCGCTGCGCCGACTCGACCTGATCAGCTCTCAGACGAGAACCGAGAAGAAGCAGGGCGACGCGGCGCTGCTGTACGAGCTCTTTCACGCTCTCGGTAGCGACCGTGCGGTCGGCGAATTCGCTCGGCGCATCGCCGGCAGTTCGCGGGAGTTCAGCGTCGCCATCTCGAACGTGCCCGGCCCGCGGGTCGCCGTGTCGGTGGCGGGTCGCCGCGTCGAACAGCTCTACACCTCAGCAGAGCCCGGCACCCACCACGCGCTGCGCATCTCGGCGATCTCGAACGAGGCGCACGTGGGAATCGGCTTCTGCACCGACCCCACGGCCCTGCCGGGCATCGACGGGCTGGCCGAGGGTGTCGGCCGGGCGTACGCCGAGCTGCGGGGTGCGGCGCTCGGCCCGGGTATCGCGCCCTCGCTGCAGTAGCCTTGACTCCTCATGGCTGACGACACCGCACACCCCGTTTCTCCGACCGACACCCTCGAAGCGCGACTCGAGGCGGCCGTCGAACGCGAAGGCGAGCCGCGCACCGTTGCACGTGCGGCGTCATTACTGCATGGCGGATTCGAAGGCGACGACTTCTTGCGTGCGGTCGGCGGCGCGCACGCCGAGGGCATCTTGAGCGGAGCCCCGGCGCTGTACTGGCCCGAGCTCTGGGGCGCCAGAGCCCTGCTCTACGTGTGGAACGACACCGCCGCCCCCGCGGTGCTCGCTGGGTTGACCAATCAGTCGTGGCGGGTGCGGGAGATGTGCGCCAAGGTGGTCGCGGTGCGATCCATCGGCACTGCGAAAGATCTCGCGCGGCTCACCACCGATCAGAACGCTCGCGTTCGTGCGGCCGCCGCGCGGGCGATAGCCGCTGTGGGTGACGCGGCAAGCGCCAGCACCCTCGAAACGATGTTGCGAGACTACGATAAAGAAGTTCGCAGGGCCGCCCAGCAGTCGCTGGTGACGCTGAAGGCTCGGCTCGAGCATCCTGAAGCCTGAGGCGTCAGAGAGGCCGTGCGAGGTCGGTAGTGCGACATCAGATCGCGCGAACCGAGTTGTTTCGCGGGGTGTGGGTGAGTTCGGCTCGGCCGAGCTTCTCGAGCAGCGGCGGCAGGTACATGCCGAAACGCCCCCGGTAGCCCTTGCGCAGGCCGTACCAGCCGCCCACCGGGTTCGACTCTGAGCGGCCCCACGCCTCGACCGATCCTTCGGCGGCGGGCTTCTGCTCGTCGGCGGCGCCGAGCGGCACCCAATCGCCCTGCTCACTCAGCCAGGCGTGCAGATCATCGATCGCGCGTGCCTGATACTTCAGCTGAGTCGACCCCACTTGGCAAATGAGCTCATCGCCCGCGACATACATGACGTAGTTCGACGAGCCGGGCGCCGTCGTCAGCTGCCACGGATCGTCTTCGGTACCTTCGGTCATTGCTCGTCTTCTCCCACAGGGCCGCGCAGCGCCGCCCGTTCAGGCCTATTCTGGCGCGTCGGGGCCTGCCGTCGCATCCTTTTCGGCGGCTAACCGCTCGACTTGCCGCCCCGGCATCGGCTCGGCGAGCTGCACGCGCCATTCGGGCGCCCCGAAGCCATCGGCGAAGTACTGTGTCTCGTGGGTCACCAGCCCGTCGGCGAACTGCATCACCGACACCGAATACGTGGGCACCCCGTCGTACGTGATGATGCACTCGCTCCCCCACAACTCGCCGCTGCCAACGATGCGCAGCACCGTGAAGTGCCGGTCTGCCGGATGCCCGCCCCGCTGCCTGGCGATAACCTCCCGCCCTCGAAACCGCTCTCCCGACTGCGGATAGTCGAGCACGGCCCCCTCGGCGTACATCGCGTGCTCGGCGACGCCATCCCCGCCCTCCGAGGCAGCCCAGTGCCGCTCAACCGCCTTCCGATTCGCGTCACTCATCTATCGCCCCCCAGGCATGCGACTAGGCGCAGTGCGCTACTGTCTGCGGTACACATCAGCTCGGTGGTCGACACGCAGAATGGCGATAGTGTTTGCCTCGTCGTCGATGTCGTAGAGCACGCGGTAAGGGCCTCGACGGGCACTGAAACTCCCCGCAAGATCGCGTTCGAGAGGCTTTCCGACGCGTCGCGGAAACTTCGAGAGGTCACCGTAGACGAACTCGACGATTGCTGGAACGATGCGGGGTGGTATTCGATCCATGTCTCGCACAGCAGTGGGCGAGAATACGACGGTATGGCTCAACGGCCAGTACGCTTCGGTGCCCCGAATCGTGCACGAATTTCTTCTTCGTTCAGCCCACTGCCGGCTGCGATTTCTGCGCGAGCTCGAGCGACGTCATCGACGATGTCGGGTTGAGAGAGCCAGAAAATCTGTTCATGCAACGACTCCCATTCGCTCATGCCAACCAGCATCGCGACGGGTGCACCGTTGACCGTAATCGCATACTCTTCGTGAGTATTCTCGGCAGTGTCAACGAGTTCGCTCAGCTTCGACTTCACTGTAGAAATAGGCAACGTTTGCATATCCCCAGCATAGTCGCTTTATAAGCCCAGCGTAGACTTGAATTCGGTGCGATTTTAGAGACATGCTTCTCGGATGCTCAGCAGGGCGCCGCGACGCACGGCTCGTCGAGCGCGATGGCCGGTGGCACGGCAACGGGCGCGGCGGTGACTGCACCGGGTGCGGCGAGCGTCGCCGCCGCAACGGGCGCCAGGGCCGGATCGGGCACGAGCGCGTTCGAGCGGCGCAAGCCCAAGGTGATGAGCACGACGGCACCGATCACGGCCACGGCACCCGAGAGCCAGAAGTCGGCCGCGATGCCCGCCGACGAGACCACGGCCGCGCCGGCGATCGACCCTGCCGCGATCGAGAGCTGAATCGTGGTGACGAAAAGTGCGAGCCCGCTCTCAGCCCCACTCGGCGACGACGCGGCCATCCAGGTCTGAGTGCCCAGCGGCAGCGCACCCCAGACGAGCCCCCACACCACCAGCAGCACAAACACGCCAGGCACCGAAGTGGCCAGAAACGGCAGCAGCACGAGGGCGCCGGCCAGCACAAACTTCGCCGTGCCGAGGGTGCCGATCACGCTGCGGCTGAGAGTCAGACCCGCCACGAAGTTGCCCACGATTCCGGCCACACCGAACACGAGCAGCGCGAGCGTCACCGTATCGGCATCGACCCTGACCAGCTGCGTCAGGTAGGGCGCAATATACGTGTAGGCAGCGAACTGCGCCACGAAAATAAACGCCGTGGCAATGAGCCCGACCCGCGCGCGCTTGATCTTGAGCAAGGCGCCGAGGGTCGCGAACCGCACGGTATGAATGGCCGGGATGCTCGGCAGCATCACGAGCTGCAGAATCAGCGCGATCGTCCCGAGCACCCCTCCGATCACGAACGCAAGGCGCCAGCTCGCGAACGACGACACGAACGCGCCGAGCGGCAGACTGACCACCGTCGCTACCGAGACACCTGCGGTGATGAACGACGTCGCCCGAATGGCCGATGACGGCTTCACCAACCGCCCCGCGATGCCCGCGCCGATAGCCCAGAACCCACCGATGCCCACGCCGAGCAGCATGCGAGCGAGCAGCAGCACGCCGAACGACGGCGCAATGGCGGCGAGAGCATCGGCCACGATGAGCAACACGCTGAGGCTCACCAGCACCACGCGGCGGTCGATACGTGACGTGACAACGGTGACCACGGGCGCCGCAACCGCCCCAATGAGCCCGGTGGCGACCACCATCAGGCCGGCCGTGCCGATGGGCACATCGAGGTTGGCGGCGATCGACGGAAGAAGGCCGATGGGCAAGAATTCTGAGAGCACGAGCACGAAAGAACCAAGTGCTACCGAAAGCACTCCGATCCAACCGCGGCGTTCGGGTGACGAGGTCATGACACGGTGAAAGCCGCGACGCCGCAGATACATTCCCGTGAGTCGTCACATGCGTCAAGCTATTTCGCCCAGCCCGCATCTTCACTAGGGTGACAACCAACCGCTCTGCGGTGCACCATTTTCAACGACTCGACTCCTCTTGTTCGAGCCTCACGTTGTGCTTGGAGGACTCATGTCGATCGCCTCACCAGCAGCTGCGCCCACAACGGGACTCAGCCAGCGTCAGATCATGGTGGTGTTCTCCGGGCTCTTAGCCGGGTCGTTTCTGGCTGCGCTCGATCAGACAATCGTGGCCACGGCCCTGCCGACCATCGTCAGAGACCTCGGCAATGCGAGCCAGCTCTCGTGGGTGGTGACGGCCTACCTGCTCACCTCGACAATCGCGACCGCACTGTGGGGCCGGCTCAGCGACCTGTTCGGTCGCAAACGGCTGTTTCAGCTCTGCATCATCATCTTTCTCATCGGGTCAGCATTGTCGGGGCTCTCAGAAACGATGTGGGAGCTGATCGCCTTTCGCGCCATCCAGGGCATCGGCGGCGGCGGCCTGATGGTGCTGTCGCAGACGATCATCGGGGACATCGTTCCGCCCCGCGATCGTGGCCGCTACCAGGGTCTCTTCGGTGCGACCTTCGGGGTGGCGAGCGTGGCAGGGCCGCTGATCGGTGGGTTCTTCGTCGACACGCTGTCATGGCACTGGGTGTTCTACATCAATCTGCCCATCGGAGTGGCTGCCCTCATCGTCACCTCGATCGCGCTGCCTGAGCTGAGAGGCAGCGGTAAGGGGCACGTCGACTTCGTCGGTGCGACCCTGGTGGGCGCTGGCGTCGCCTGCGTGGTGCTCGCCACCTCGCTCGGGGGAACCACGTTCGCGTGGAGTTCTCCGTTCATCATCGGCCTGCTCGTGGCGGCCGTCGTGCTGCTCGTGGCGTTCGTGCTCGTCGAACGCACGGCCGAGAACGCCATTTTGCCCACCCGACTCTTCAAGATTCCCGTTTTCGCCGTGAGCAGCGCCATGGCGTTCATCGTGGGCGCGGCCATGCTCGGCAGTCTCACCTACCTGCCCACCTACTTTCAGGTCGTCAAGGGTTCGACGCCCACCGTGTCGGGACTGCAGATGCTGCCTCTGATGGCCGGACTCCTGCTGACCTCCACGCTTTCTGGGCAACTGATCTCCCGAACGGGCAGATATAAGATCTTCCCCATCGTGGGGTCGTTCTTGATGGCCGTGGGGTTGTTTCTGCTGTCAACCATGGGGGTCGACACGAGCATCTTCGCCGCCTCGATTTATATGCTCGTCTTCGGGCTAGGGCTCGGCATGATCATGCAGGTGCTGACCATCGTGGTGCAGAACGTGGTCGACTACGAAGACCTCGGCGCCGCCACCTCAGGCGTCAGCTTCTTTCGCTCGATGGGCAGTGTCGTGGGTGTGGCCATCTTCGGCACGGTCTACGCCAACCGGCTCGATGACAACCTGGCGAACGCCACAACAGAAGCTGAGAAAGTCGCCGGATACGCGAATGCCATTCACCTCATTTTCTTGGTGGCCATACCGGTCGCCCTGATCGCCTTCGCGTTGAGCTGGTTTCTGAAAGAAGTTCCGCTTCGTTCGACGAGTACGCAGACCGACCCTGGTGCCACGCTCGGGGTGCCGCAGGCGGTCAGCTCTGAAGAAGAGCTGGGGCGTGCGCTCTCGCGGCTGCTGCAGCGAGAGAACGTCGTCGAGGTGTACCGTCGCCTGGCCGTCGCCGCGAACCTTCAGCTCACGCCGGGCGCGACCTGGTTGCTCGCCCGAATCGCTCGCGTTCGCGAAGGCACCGAGAACCGGCACTGGCCAGACGACCCGAGCGAGAAGCTGCTCGGCTGGCGTGGCGAACTCGAACAGGCCGGGCTGGTCATTCCCGGTAACCCTTTGCACCTGACACCGGCGGGCGTCGATGCTGCCGATAGGCTGCTCATCGCGCGGCGGGCGAGCATCGAGAACCTGGTAGCCGACTGGTCGCCCGAGCAGAACGCTCAACTCGTGGCGCTGGTCAACACTCTGGCCGACCACGTGCAAGGGCAAGAAAAAGATGCCCAGATCGAACGTTCGGCCTGACCTCCGATGACCCGCCCCTACCTCCGGGTGGCGCAACAGACGCAACAGAAAAGACAGGCAATGACAGACGAAAATTCGGTGGCGCTGGCAACCGACCAGATCATCGACATCACCACTACCGGGCGACAGTCGGGCGAGCAGCGGCGCATCGAGATCTGGTATCACCGGTTCGACGGGCGCTATTTCATTACGGGAGCACCCGGCAGGCCCCGCTCGTGGTACGCCAACCTCGTCGCTGACCCCGAGTTCACCTTTCATTTGAAACAGTCGACGACGGCCGATCTCGCCGCCACGGCACGGCCCGTCACAGAGCCAGCAGAACGCGAAGAGGTGTTCGCGGGCATCCTGCCGCCGCTTGCCGACTTTATTCGAACACCCGGGCAAGAGCCAGAAGTGTGGATCGCGGGCAGCCCGCTGGTCGAGGTGACGTTCGCCTGACCATCGGGATGCCTGCTGACCGGTTGCCGCTAACGGCTACTCGCCGGGCTCTTCGAGCCGAAAGCCCACCTTCAGGGTGACCTGAAAGTTGGCGACCGTGCCATTTTCGAGTTCACCGCGCGTGCTGACGACTTCGAACCAGTCGATGTTGCGAATGGTCTCAGACGCCCGCTCGATGCCGTTACGAATAGCGGCATCGGTTCCCTCGGGTGATGTGCCGACGATTTCGGTGAGGCGGTAGGTGTGATTGGCCATAGTGTGCTCCTCTTTTCGTGCAGCGACGCTGCCCTACCGACCTTATTGCCCCGGCCCCACTAGCGCTCCCCCTTGTTACGAACCATCACGATCTGACGCTGCGTCAGCGGGTACGCGCACGAGCAGCGCCCCGGGCTCGATCCAGGCGTTGAACGCGGTCGCTTTCCCGAATCCGTCGCCGTCAAGCTCGATCTCCTCAGGTCGGGAGAGGCGTGCGACGAATTTTTTGCCGGTGCGGTAGTGCAGGTCGTGGTCGTTCTTCTGCTCCCCCGCCAGTGCTTGGCCGGTTTTGGTGCGCCTGACGATTCCGTTCAGCCAGGCGACTTTCGCCCAGACCCGGATCCAGCCGAGCACTCCCCCGGGCCGCAGCAGCAGCAGATCGAACAGCCCATCGTCAACGACCGCGTCAGGCATCAGCAAGATGTTGGCGGGCAGCGACCCGCAGTTACCGAGGATCACCGTGTGCACGGTCGCACGTTTAGCTGGTTCGTCGTCGAGCGTGAAGCGCAGGTGCAGCTCGTTCGGGTCGCGGAGAGATTTGCTGATCGCGCCGACATAAGCTGCGATACCTGCCTTGGCTTTAAGGTCGTCGTTGGTGTTAGCAATCATTTTCGCATCGATACCCATGCCGGCCATCACGACGAACACGTGCCGATCGCGGGACGTGTCGGCCCGTTCGATATCGATGACGCCCAAGTCGATAGGCCGGTCAACGCCGGTGAACGCGGCCAGCACAGATCCGGGTACGTCGTTGAGGGTCAGTTTCAGATTTCGGGCGAGCAGGTTGCCGGTGCCCGATGGCAGCAGCGCCAGTGGGATGCTGCTGGCACGAAGCGCTTCGGCGACGGCGCGCACAGTGCCGTCGCCGCCGGCTGCGATCACCAGATCGACACCGAGTTCGATGGCCTGTTTCGTGACGCCCTGACCGACGTCTTCGACGGATGTCTCAAGCCATACCGAATCGCCCCAGCCCGCCTCCTGAGCGGCGGTGGAGACGGCGTCACGAAGCGCGTCGAGGTCGACTTTGATGGGGTTGTAAATCACTGCGGCGGTCTTCACGGAAGGCTCGGTCATCCGCCCACCATACGGGTGACCAGCCCCCTGGCACGATGATTGGTGACAGGGTTGACAGCACTGCACATGACAACCCTCGGCACAACAACCACTACCCCCACTTCCAGCTGGTCAGAATGCAGCAGTGGGTCATCGAGACCGGCGCTCGGGTCGTCGTCTTTTTCGAGGGCCGCGATGCCGACCGCTATGACCGGCCTGCCCTAATTCAGCGGCTGTCTTTCTTGGCTTGGCGAGCGGCGCCTTGGGACCGGCTGGAGGCGTCGCGCTTCGTCCCGCCCGTCGTTTTCTGATGTGACCGCTTCCGACCGGAGCTTCCGGCAGACGGGCTTTTGATTTTTGCCGATTCTGGTCCTGTCGTGCGCCCAGCACGAGCCCGCGCCAGTCGCTCGTCTTTGAGCGTCTCGGCAGCCTCGTGAGCGACCCGGGCTAGCTCGGCGCTGACAATGGAGAGCGCCTCTTCGAACACGTAGGCTCTCGCACGTGCCTTCTTCGACTTGCTCGCGGCAATTCCCCGGTTGCCAGCGATTTTTACTTCGCCGGCCGCTTTGCGCCGATAGTTCGTGGTGTGTTTGTTGCGCGCTCGGCGTATCCGCTTGTGCAAGGCGAGGAGGCCATCTTCATCAAGAAGTGCTAGTCGCTCAGACTCCAGTTCGCGAATCAAGTTCAGTTCGTCGTGCTTCAACACCCATAAGTACTGCTCCATCTGGCGATGCTCCCACAATCCGCGCCAAAGGAAAAGGGCACGCCGTTGAAGAGTCGAAAAAGGGGGAGCACATGTGTGTCAGATGAGGTCTGGATCGGCGGTGAGGGCGACATATGCCCAGACATCGAAGCCCAAAGGCTCTAGTGCTGCGATGATTGCGCGCCGCACCCGATCTTCGCCGCTGACATCCCAGTCCGAGCCCCGCACGATGAAATCGACCTCGACATAGAGCTTTCGGCCGACCTTTCCTGATCGGATCGTCGGTTGCGGCAAACCGTAGGTGTCTTGAACTGACGCGACCGCAACGTGTATGGCGCTTGAAAGCTCGAGAGAAGGAGCACCCTCCAGAAGCTCATTCATGCCAGATCTGATCAGCCGAATGGGCACGAGCACGAGCATCGCGCAAGCGACGAGCACGAGCACGGGATCGACGAAACGCACGACACCATCAAGCCCCGCACCTGCAAGGCTGACCGCAACAACTGCGCCCAGTAGCATCATCGCACTGAGCACAGCGCCAGCACGCCATTGCGATTGCTCGGCAGAGACGAGATCCGAGCCAGACCGCTGCGCCCGTAGCCACCACGATGTCAAAAAGCCAACACCAGCGGTGACCGCTCCATATACGGCGATCGCCCCAGGGTTAACTGCGTCGCCGCCAGCCCGGATGAGCACAACCGCATCCCCTGCTGCATAGAGGAGCGTGCCTGCGATGGCGATTCCTTGGATCAATACCACTAAGGGGGTTAGCGCATCTCGCCCGAACGGAAATCGCCGGGAAGGACCCGACGTAGACAGCGAAGATGCCCGCAGAGAGATCCACGAAAGTATCAGGCCAATACTCATGTACGTGCCGTCGAACACGATGATACGTGTGCCGCTCAGGATTCCGAAAGTCAGGGCTCCGGCAGACAGGATCGTCGACACCGAAATCGATACGAGGAGGAGGCGACGCTCGGCCCGCGCCTGCACACTACGTGAATACACCGCCGCCACCTCCGAACCTCCAAATCGTGCCAAGCGACCCCTGAAAGCTCTGGCGCTTCAGAAGTAAGATGGCTCGTCGTGGCGCTCGATGCGCCTCTTGATCTGTCTAACACGGTCCCGGCCGGAATAGTCAGCGCTTTCGTCATCGCGCTAGCTCCCTCTGCGATTGTCGGCAAGGATCTGTTGATCGGCCCAACGACTCGATCAGCTAATCAGCGAGTCGAGGCAACAGCATTTGCGCGTTTCCCCATCCGATAGCGGCTCGCGCCTGGTCAGAGAGATAGGCGTCAGATTGGATCGCTTGCGCGGCCTCAGCGGAGAATCCGGCAGCGTAGGGGCGGTCGCTGCCGAACACGAGCTGTGACAACCCGACGACTTCGGTGGCGAGCCGAATCACCGGTTGCTGATAGGCGAGCGCTGTATCGAAGAAGAGACGTCGGAACTGTTCCCGCGCGGTTCTGCGGAGTTCGGCGCCATGGACGATGTTCAGGGAATCGAGCAGATCAAACCGTTGAGCGATGAACGGGATGGTGCCCCCGGCGTGCGAGAAAACATAGCGCACCGAAGGGGTGCGCGCGAAAGTGTTGGAATAGTGCAGCCGGGCTATCGCGCGGGTCGTGTCTGCAACATAGTCGATGACGAAGTCAGGAAGGCCGAGCGAGTGCGCCGCAGCGTCTGGCGATTCGCTGGGATGCACGAACACAACCGTGGCACGGCGTTCGAGCGCCTCAAAGACCGCGTCGAAAACAGGATCACCGAGATAGGAGCCGACGTAATTAGTAGACAACATGATCCCGTCAAGGCCCAGGTCGTCGAAGACTCGATCGATTTCTTCAATGCTTTCTCTCACCAGCGGCAAGGGCAGCACACCGAAGCCGCCAAATCGATCTGGCCGCTCGCGAACAAGCTCGGCGATGAAATCATTGCAGCGCCGCGCGAGCAGGTAGGCGTCCGAGTCGTCACCGAAGTGCACACTCAGCCCGGTTGAGGCGACCGCGAACCCGATGGTATTAGCGTCCATGAATGACAGCATCTCGGCCCGGTTCCACGAGGGCATCTGCATCCCCGACACTCCACCACTGGCAGCCCAACTGCCATGTGCTTCCGCAAGCGCCGGTGGGATGACATGGTGATGCAGATCGATAAGTCCTTCACGCCTCACGGGGGCTCCTCACGAATAGTTCTGCTCACTCATCCATACACCGCTTCGTGCAGAAGCGCTAGCGCGGTTAACGCTGGCGCTATTTCCTCGCTGCCACGTTGAGACGTCATACGCCGTTCACGGTGTCATTGCAGTGAGGAGGTGAGCCGGGCGAGGTTGTCGACGATTTTCTGACCGGAGGGGCGTTTCAGCCAGTTATCGAGCGTGAGTTGGTCGCTGACGGCGCGGTAATCGTCTTCAACGGCACGCATCCGGTCAACGAACGAGCGACCGTGTACGAGCACCGAGACTTCCATGTTGAGGCTGAACGAGCGAATGTCCATGTTCGACGACCCGACAACGGCCACGTCGTTGTCGATCGTGAAGTGTTTCGCGTGCAGCACAGTCGGCGCCTGGTAGAGCCAGATCTTCACCCCGGCCCGCAGAAGCGCCTCGTAGTAAGAGCGCTGGGCGTGATACACGAGCGTCTGGTCGCCGATGGCCGACACGAACAGCTCCACATCGACTCCGCGGGAGGCGGCGGTCACGATGGCGAGTAGCGTCGATTCTTCGGGCACGAAGTACGGGCTGGTGATACTGACTCTCTTCTGCGCACTCTGGATCATCAGCACGAACAACTTCAGATTGTTGTCGTTCTCGAAGCTCGGCCCGCTCGGCAGCACCTGCATGTCGGCGAGATCGTGTGCGACATCGGGGCTCAGGATGACCGGGCTCGTGTCGAGCGGCAGCAACTCCTCGCTCTCGCTGTACCAGTCGGCCACGAACACCGCATCGAGTTCACGTACGACCGGGCCATCGACGCGCATCATCAGCTCGTGCCAGTGCAGGCCGCGGGCGATGTTCTTTTTCTTCAGGTACGACGAGTCGATGAGGTTCTGTGACCCGGTAAACCCGGCCACACCATCGACAACAACCAACTTGCGGTGGTTGCGCAGGTCGGGCCGCTGCCACTGCCCGCGCAACGGCCGAAGCGGCAGCATCGGCAGCCACGACGCTCCCATCGAAGCGAGTTCCGCGATGGTCTCGCGGCGATTCGGGTACAGGTAACCCGACACGTGGTCGGAGAGCACCCGCACGGTCACGCCCCTGGCGCACGCGCGTCGCAGGGCGTCGAAGAACGGCCGTGTAGTGTCGTCGAGCACGAGGATGAAGAACTGTACGTGCACGTACGACACGGCCTCGTCGATAGTCTCGATCATCCGGTCGATCGAGCCTGAGTAGGTGGGCAGCAGCTCGGCCCGGTTGCCGCCGACCATCGGCAGGGCACCTAGGTTGAGGTTCAGGGTTGCGGCGGAGGCAAGCCACGACGGCCACTGCGACCGGTGACTGACCTCTGACAGACCAGGAGTGCGCGCAAGCATCAGTTCGTTCACCTCGACCTGTTTCTCGCGCCGGGCCCGCGGCAGCCGCCCAACCCCGATCAGCAGAAAGACGAGAGCGCCGATGAACGGGATGAACACAATCGCCAACACCCACGCGATCGCAGACGACGGCCGACGATTCGCCGAGATGAGCACCGCGAACACGAAACAGACGACCACATGCACCGCGAGAACAATGAGGGTGGTGTCTTCGACATCGATTCGCACGAGTGGTTACCGTGTGTTCTGCGCCGGCACGACGACTTTCTTCGTGATCGGCAGCACCAATGCGGCCGGGGCAGACGAACTCATGCGCGAGGCTTCGCTGGGGCGAAATCGAGCGCGAGCTCGATCAGAAGGCGGGCGCCGAACCCCGTGGCGCCTTGGCTGCGCCAGGAATCGTCTTTTTCGGCTTGCATGGTTCCAGCGATATCGAGGTGCGCCCACGGGATGCCGGCGACGAAGTCGTTCAGAAACAGTGCCGCGGTCGTTGCGCCGGCGTACTTTCCGCCGAGGTTGGCGATGTCAGCAACATCAGACGCGAGCTGTGGCCGGTATCGGTGCTCGAGCGGCAGCTGCCAGATGGATTCATCGGTTTCTTCCGACGCTCGGGTGAGCTGCTGCACTAGCGGTTGGTCGTTACCGAACACGGCGGCTGTGTGCGTACCGAGCGCCATGAGCGCGGCGCCGGTGAGTGTGGCGATGTCAACGATCGCATCGGGATCCAGCTCTGTCGCCAGTACCAGAGCATCGGAAAGCACCAGGCGACCCTCTGCGTCGGTGTTCTTGACCTCGACTGTTGTGCCGCCGTGAATAGTCAGCACGTCACCTAGCTTCATCGCGGATCCCGAGGGCATGTTGTCGGTGCACATCAGGTAGCCGGTTACCGTGACTGGGCATTCGAGCGACGCCAGCGCTGTCATCGCACCGAGGACTGCTGCCGCGCCGGCCATGTCCATTTTCATCAGCAAATGCATGGGATCAGAGGGTTTCAGCGAGATTCCGCCGGAGTCGTACATGATGCCCTTGCCCACGAACACCAGGTGGGGGGTCGTGGGCAAGGCTGCGGCGGGTGTGTACGTGAGTTTCACCATGCGGGGTTCTTCGGTGCTGCCGGCGTTGACGCCCAGCAGCCCTCCGGTGCCGAGTTCGATGAGCTGTGCTTTGTCGAACACTTCCACCCCGAACCCCGATGCGGCTCCCAATGCGATTGCGATGTCACCGAAGTCGGTTGCGGTGAGGTGGCTGGGGGGTGTGTTTGCGAGGTCGCGGGCCACTGCGGCGGCGGCGGCGAGTGTTACGCCGCGCCTCACGCCGGCGCTGACCTGCTGAACGTGGTCGTCGGCTTCGCCTTCGGCAATGATGGTCACCGCTTTCAGGTCGATGTGGGTGGATGTGGGTTTGAGTTCGGTGTACCTGTATCGGGCAAGCAGTACGCCTTCAGCCACGACCTGCCCGGCTTTCGCTGCCGAGAACGCGACCTCGGGCAGCACCAGAGCGACGGATGCGAAGGAGTGGGCGGCGCGCGCGAATGATGCCGCAGCGTCGCGCAGCGTCGCGGGAGTGAGCGCTTCGGCACCGATCCCCACGAGCACAAGGATTGGAGCGCCGTTCTGGGGTACGAGCAGGGTCTGCCCTGGCTTAGCTTCGAATCCCACCCTGGCAACGGCGTTCCAGTCAAGCCCTCCCTCGGGAAGAGCCGCATCGGGTGCGACAAAACGTCCCACGGCCTCCGCGCCGGCGGGCACGTCAGCACTCACCTGCACGTCGACCACGGCATCACCTGCCCGTGAAGGCAGAAACTCGAACGACGACGGAATCAATTTGTATGGTGAAGGCATGGGGTCTCCTTAGAACGGCCAGAACACGGGAACAACAAAGGTCGCGACAGCGAGGAACAAAATCAGAAGGGGCAGCCCGAGCTTCCAGTAGTCGCCGAACGCGTAGGCACCTGGCCCCATCACCATTGTGTTCGCCGGCGTGGCTACCGGGGTCAGGAATGAAGCGGCCGCTGCGACCGCGACGCCCATCAACAGGGGCAGCGGCGAGATGTGAGTCTCCGCAGCGATCGCGATCGCGATGGGGGCGACGATCAGCGCCGTCGCGAGGTTGCTGATCAGCTGCCCGAGCACCACCGTCACCAGCGCGACGCCGAGCAGCAGAACGTACGGACTGGACTGCCCCACTACGCTGACCAGCCCGTTAGCGAGAAGGTCAGCGGCACCGCTGACCTGGATGGCGGTCGACAACGGGATCATGCCTCCGACGAGCAACAGAGTCGTCCAGGAAATCGCCCGATGCGCCTGACTCACCGACAGAACACGCAGCAGCACCATCGCGCAGGCAGCGACCAGGGCTGCGATCGCGGCCGGAACGATACCTGTCGCCAGCAGCACGACCATGCCGCCCAGCACGATGAGGGCGGGCACAGCACGGGGGCCGAGCGGCACCGCTTGGCGGCGGATGCTCTGCGGGGCATCCACAACGACCACGTTAGGGTCAGCTGTGTTCTCATCGAGCGCCGACCATGCTCCCTGTAGCAGCATCACGTCGCCGGCGGCGAGCACGGCGTCGGTCAGGTCATCACCGCTGCGTTGGATCGCGACGATCACGAGCTGCCCGCTCTCGGTCACCATTCCGGTGAAGACGCTCTCCCCGATGAACGACGAGCGGGGCGGCACGACGACCTCAGTGAGCCCCTGCTCCCGGCTGAGCAATGTGTCGGCCGTCGACTCTGGCAACGAGTACTGAGCAGCGAGGGTCGCCGCGTGGTCGCTGAGATCTTTCGGAGCGATCTTCGCCGTGCGATTCGGCAATAGCCGCGGTCCCAACAGCACCACAATCAGGATCGTGCCGACCACCAACGGGATTCCGACCAGCCCGAACTCGAAGAACCCGATCGGGCGTCTCCCGGCGGCGACCGCGAGCTCAGAGATCAACACGTTCACCGGGGTGCCGGTGAGTACCAGCAACGAGCCTGCGTGTGCGCCGAACGCGAGAGGCATCAGCAATTGCGAGGGGGGTTGCTTGATGCGTATCGCCACCACGACGACCATCGGCACTAAGGCGGCGACCGCCCCGTTCACGCTGATCAACGCCGTCACCACCGCCACGAGCAGCATCACGGAGACCACGATGCGGCTGCGTTTGCGGCCCGCTCTTTTCACCAGCTGCTGACCGGCCCAGGTGGTGATGCCGGTCGCATCCAGCGCCTCGCTCACCACGAACAAGGCGGCGATGAAAACGATCACCGGGTCGCCGAACCCGGCGAGGGTCTGCTCGAAACTCAACACCCCCGTGACATACAACGCGAGGGCAACGCCGATCGCGACGATACCGACGGGCAGCTTATTCCAGACGAACAGTACGATCGCGACCAACAGAACGACGAGAGTGATCGTGATCTGCGAATTCACGCTCCGCTCTTCTCACCGTCACCATCGCCAGGCACAGGTTGGAACGGCTCGAACTCGTCATCGGGCACGACAGTGTCATCGCCCGGTTCTTCTCTGCCGCTCGAAAGCACCTCGGGTATGTCGCCGGGCCGGTAGTTGGGCATCCGGCCTGCCGGAATGATCGCGATGAGTGCGATCGCGGCGAGGCCGAGCAGAGAGATCTGCAAAGCTCGCAGTCTCGCATCCGCGTTCACCAGCACAGCGGCATCGACTTGGGCTGGAGTGGCCGATGTCAGTGCGAGCACGCCCTTGAGGTGATCGTTGGTGATGAAGTTCACGTTATCGAGTGGCACTTGCGAGATCAATTGGCCGGGGAGTTCCGGATGCGCGGCCACCCCAGTGGCGATCAACGAGCCGAGCAGCCCGACTGCGAAGACGCTCGCGACAGCAATACCGACGCTGCCCGAAATGTTGTGCACGAGACCACGCCACGCGCCCACATCACCCGCGAGATGCTTCGGTGCGGCAGAGAGCAAGGTGTTGAACACCAACGCGACGATCGCGCCCTGCCCAAGACCCAACACGATGAGGCCGACAATGACGAAGAACTGTTCCCACTCGTTGCGGATGGTGAACGCCAGCAAGGTCAATCCCGCCGCGACAACAACGAAGCCGACACGGGCGATCTGGCGCGGGGCGAACCGCTTGTACAGGTTCGCGACCAGGGTGCTGGAGATGAAGATCGACAGGGTGTACGGGATGATCGCTATCGACGTTTGAAAACTCGACCGACCCTGCACGACTTGTATGTACAGCGGAATAAGGAAGTTCGCTGCCGTGCCGACGAACAGCATCGCAGCCATCGCGAACGTCGTCGCCCTCTCCTGCCCAGACTTCAGCACCGCTAGATCGAAGATCTGCGGCTTATGCTCTTTTTTACGCTTACGCAGCCACAGGAAGAATGCCTGCCCGCCGACGGCACCGAGCAGGATGAGTATGGGCGCCGGCGAGATACCGAGCACCTGGAACGGTGCCTGCGGAGTGGCAAGAATGACACCCCACGAATTCAAGCCCGAGAACCCGAAGCTGAGCAAAATGATCGAACCGGCCGCCAGAAAAGCGCCAACCCAATCGATCTTCACCTCGCTCTGCGCCGGAACCACCTTCAGCTTGAAGCTCAGCAGGAGGTTGATTACCGCGAGCAGCACGATCAGGGCGAACGAGTAACGCCAACCAATCGTCGAAGCGAACGTGCCCGCGATCAACAGCGCAAGCACACCCGCCGCAGGGATCGCGGCAGCGAGCAAACCGATCGCTTGCGCCTGCTGGCTTCCCCTGTAGTTAGACGCGATGAACACGACAAGTGCCGGCGCGATGAGTGCGATGACAGCGCCAGAAGCAGCCTGCGCGACAAAAAGCATGGTCGGGCTGACACTCAACGCCACACCCGCCATCGCAAGCCCGTGAATCACCACCGCGATCTGGAACACCCGACGCGACCCGAACTTCGCGCCGATCTTCGCACCAAGCAGAATAAACGCTGCCATCGCGAACGTACCCGCCGTGATGGCAGTACCAACACTGGTGGCCGGCGTGTTGAGGTCGGTTGTGATCCCCTGCATTGACACGGTCAGCGCGTTCACCGCAAAAGACGCCTGAATCTGGGTCAGCACGACCACGATGAGGGGCAACCACGAAGCCGCCGCGATCTTCGTTGTGGAAGTAGAAGCAACAGGTGAGCTACTCATGGTGTACCCCTTCGCCGCCCGCCGGTAGAGCCAACACCATCACACTAGCCTCAGGCGAGGGTGCCCGATAGTGTTCACACCTGAGCGAGGGCAGCGCAGGCGAGCAGCGATGCGACCACCTCAGCGACCGTCGCGACGATGAAACGCACAAGGCGTGGCTAGTTGGTGGCTTCGCTCGAGCGAGTGATCTTGACATCATCGTCAAGAATGACCTGGCACAACAACGAAGAAGGCCCGGTCAGAGACCGGGCCTTCTTCTATTGTTGTGGAGCTAAGGAGATTCGAACTCCTGACCTCCTCGATGCGAACGAGGCGCGCTACCAACTGCGCCATAGCCCCTCAAAACAACTTACGAAGACTATCACGCGCAATGGGGCGAGCTGAAACGCGAGCCTAGCCCGCGCGGCGCCGCGCCAGCACCTGGTCGACGTCGAATGAGCCGGTCTCAGCGTCATCAACGAATCCCATAGTGCTGAAACGGCTCGGGATGCTCGGGGGCGCCGCTACGGGCTCAGTGTCCGCCGAGGCGACGGCACGGGCATCCTCAGCCGCGAAGCCCGCACGCAGAACCTGCTCTGACGCCTGAGCTGCGGCGAGCAGCGCCTGCTCAGCCTGTGAGGCGGTCTGCTCGGCGAAACCGACCGAGTTCGACGCCGCGGGCGCGAACGTCGACGAGAGAGGCTGGCCGACGTTCAGCTGCCGCAGGCGGCGGCGCTCGGTGTAGAGCGGCTTGGGCAACGGAACAGGAGTCCAGCCAGATTCGGCAGTGTCTGCCGCCGAGACGTCGGCGTCAAAACCGACGTCGCCTTCGGAATCGTCGAAGTCAGCCTCGCCGCGCTCGTCAGCGAAGGCGCTCGAGTCGACCAGCGAACCCGACGCCTCCGCAGCAGCGGTCGATGCGGCCTGGGCAGGCAGTTTGATCGCTCGGCCGTCTTTGGCCAACCGCCCGAGCCGCGTCACGCACAACGTCGAGGCGACAACACCCACTACGAGAACGAGCCAGGCGCCATTCACCGCCGTCTGCACACCGCCCAGCACAGCGACCGCGAGCGAGAGAACGAGAATGCCCGAGGTCACCGCCCGAGCTTTACGAATCTTGGCCGCGGCACGAAGCGCGGGAGGGGTGTTGTTCACAGTCACTTTCTTCAGCAGACGCTGGTGTTGCACAACGCTTCGGGCGCTGGCCTCGGCTCGCACCTCTTCGGGCGCCTCGGCCGTCTCGGCCAGAATGCGCAAGGTCTGCTGCAGCCGCACGACGTTGCGTTCGGTGGCGTTGTATTCGTTACGCCGAAACCAGGTCGGCACGAGGTAGATCAACCAGAGCACGGCCGCGAGGCCGACGATGAGCCCCCCGCCCAGCCAGTCTGATGTCATGGGTCTACGGTATGAGGCTCGCCGCGCAATTGCGCCCAAGCCAGGGCGCGTGTCGGCGGGCCCGAGCGTGAATCTCGGAGGTGGTTTCGCACGGGCATCCGGATGCCCGAACCACCGAACCTCAGCGAGTACGCGTGGCGATGGGCGTGAGCGCCTCACGTCGGTCGGCCTCGGGCACGCTGCCGTGCCCCGGCGGAATACCGCCTTCTTTCCAGCGCCGCAGCACGCCGACCGGCAGCTCCTCCCCCACCAGCGCGAAGCAGAAGTGGTCTCGCCAGTCGCCGTTGATGTGGATGTACCGGCGCCGCAACCCCTCGTACCGAAACCCGAGCTTCTCGACCACGCGCAGGCTCGGTGCGTTCTCCGGCCGAATGCAGATCTCCATGCGGTGCAGGCCCACCGAGTAGAAACAGTGGTCGGTCGCGAGCGCCACGACCGTGGGCGTGATGTTCAGCCCCGCGAACCGCTCGGCGACCCAATAACCGATGCTCGCCGACGACACCGAGCCGTAGCTGATCGACGAGACATTCAGCTGCCCGGCGACCTCACCCTTGTACTCGATCACGAACGGCAGACCATACCCGGCCCGGGCGTTCTGTTGCAGCGACCGGATGCTCGCCCGAGTGTCGAACGAGAGCGGAGCGTTCGGGCTGGTGGCCTCCCACTTGCGCAGCCACGCCCGATTGGCAATGAGTTCGTTCTCGAGCGCCTTAGAGTCGCGAATTCGAATGGGGCGAATACCGATGGCGCCCTCGGCGAGGCTTGGAACGAACATAGGCAATGATAATCAGCTACCAGGCCCCTCGAGGTGCCAAAATCACAGGTCTTGCGCGAATTCCTTGATCCAGGGGCGAAGGTCTGGGCCGAGGTCTTCTCGGTCGCTGGCGAGACGGATGATCGCCTTGATGTAATCGAGTCGATCGCCGGTGTCGTACCTGCGCCCGCTGAACACGACTCCGTAGACCCCGCCGGCGATGGGGCCCGAGATCATGGTCTGCAGGGCATCCGTCAGCTGAATCTCGCCGCCCTTGCCGGGCTCGGTCTCGTCGAGCACGTCGAAGACCTCAGGGCAGAGCACGTAACGGCCGATGATGGCGTAGTTCGAGGGCTGCGTGCCGGCGTCTGGCTTCTCGACCAAGCCGGTGACACGCACGACATCGTCTTCATCGGTCTTCTCGATGGAGGCGATGCCGTAGAGGTGCGCCTGCGAGGGCTCGACCTCCATGAGCGCGATGATGCTGGCCTGCTTCTCGTTCTGCACGTCGAGCATGCGAGTGAGCAGCACGTCGCGCGCGTCGATCAGGTCGTCGCCGAGCATCACCGCGAAGGGCTGGTTGCCCACGTGCATCTTGGCGCGCGACACAGCGTGACCGAGGCCCTTCGGGTCACCCTGGCGAACGAAGTGCACGTCGGCGAGCTTCGAGGCGTCGTCGACCATTTTGAGGCGATGGTTGTCGCCCTTTTTCTCGAGCGTCGATTCGAGCTCGGTGACCCGGTCGAAGTGGTTCGCGAGCGCGTTCTTATTACGGCCGATCACCATCAGCACGTCGACCAGGCCGGCGGCGACGGCTTCTTCGACCACATATTGAATGGCCGGCTTATCGACGACGGGCAGCATTTCTTTGGGCATCGCCTTCGTGGCCGGAAGAAAGCGGGTGCCGAGCCCAGCCGCAGGAATCACTACTTTGGTGATAGGTGAGGTCATGGCTGCAACCTTAGCGAAATTTGACCCCAGCCTAGGGGCGGTTGCGAAACACAGGCGTTACACATCTGCGCCTAAAATCGAAGGATGCTGTCTTCGACGAGCAACATCAAGCGTGCGCTGCGCACCGAGCTTCGCGAGCGACGCCGCAACCTCACTGCGACCGAACGAGACGGTGCCACCGAGGCGTTCACAGCGAATCTGATCGCTCTCACCACGTCGAAGAGTGCACGCCGCGTCGCGTGTTACCTCTCGGCGCAGAACGAGCCGAACACGCGCCCGTTTCTGAACTGGGCCGCCGCGAACGGCGTCGAAACCCTCTTTCCCATCTCCCGCGAAGACGGCCTGCTCGACTGGGCGCACGGCGACGGCAGCACCGAGATCACGGGCCTGTTCGGCATGCCCGAGGCGGTGGGCGAGCCGCTCGGGCCGATTGCGATCAATGATGTCGACCTCATCATCGTTCCCGCGGCGGCCGTCGACGAGACCGGAATGCGCATGGGCTGGGGCCGTGGCTACTTCGACAAGACCCTGGGTTCGATGCAGAAGTGCCCTCCGGTCTATGCAGTGATCTATGATGACGAACTGCTAGATGCTGTGCCTCGAGAGGTGCACGATCAACCCGTAGACGGGGTCGTCACCCCCACGCGCATCCTGACATTCTGACGTTTTCTGCTTCTATTTGATTCATCTGGAGTTCTCTTTGCCTACTTATTCGTACCGCTGCACCGAGTGTGACAATGCATTCGATATTCAGCAGTCGTTCATCGACGACACCCTCACCGTCTGCCCGGTGTGCGGCGGCAAGCTGCGCAAGGTGTTCAGCCCGGTGGGCGTGACTTTCAACGGATCGGGCTTCTATCGCAACGACTCGCGGGCGTCGAAGAGCTCGTCAGACGGGCCGAAAAAGTCGAGCGGCGGCGAATCGGGCGGTTCGAAGAGTGAGTCTGGTGGTTCGAAGAGCGACTCTGGCGGCTCGAAGAGCGACTCGGGAGGCTCCGCTGCCTCGAAGAGCAGCGATTCGAAGCCGAGCACACCGAAGACGACCGGCGCGGCGTCGAGCTGAACCAGTCGAGCTGAACAGGGCGTCGAGCTGAACAAGGAGTAGTAGCACGTGATCAAGGGTTTCAGAGAATTCATTCTGCGCGGCAACGTGATCGATCTGGCCGTGGCCGTGGTCATCGGTGCCGCGTTCACCGCCGTCGTGACCGCGATCGTCACCGGCATCTTCAATCCACTCATTGCGGCGCTGTTCAACGCCGAGCAGCTGAACGATGCGTTCGAGGTGCAGATCGGCGACAGCACGCTGAAGTTCGGGCTGGTGCTCGGCGCGATCATCCAATTCTTGCTCGTCGCCGTTGTGGTGTACTTCGTATTCGTGCTGCCGATCAATCACCTGAAGAAGGTGTCGTTCTTCAAGAGCAAGCAGAGCCCGGCTGAAGAGTCGGTTGCCGAAGCTCCCCCCACAGACCTCGAGCTGCTCGCCGAGATTCGCGACCTGCTCGCCGCTCAGCAGCGCGGCGCGGTGGTGCCGAATGTCTCCAACCAGGCTCCGGCCGGCCCGCCCTGGCCGAACGAGTGAGCTCTGAGCCCGAGCTGCCGGTGCGTCGCGTGGGGCGCCGGCGGGTTCAGACTGAGCCGGTGGCCGGGTCGGATGCCCGGCCGCAGTCAGCAGCGACGCTCAGCCCCGAGCTGGCGGTCGTCAAAGCGGCCGAAGACACCGACGACACCCGCGAGGCCACTCCCCCTGGCGCCGGCCCCAACGACGAGCGTCTGAAGGCCGACAAACCGCCGCACTGGTGAGTCGTCACCCGCCCGTCTCGCGAGCGCGATCATTGCGGCCTCGCGCGACTTTTCCGGACGAGCGCGATAGCCGCGGCGGTCGCGCTCGTCCGGAAAGCTCGCTTCAGCTGGGCGAGCGAAGCTATACCGCAGCGAGCTGGCGAACGCCGATGACCGTGGCGATGCGCACCGCTACCGCCTCGGGGTCGGTGAACAGCTCGAAGCTGTGCACGCGCAGGTAGTGCCAGCCGAGACGCTTCAGCATGTCGGGGCGCAGGCGCAATGACTCGCGAAGGCTCATGGAGTGCACCACGGCATCCGTTTCGACCACGATCGCGCGGCCCTCGTACGACGCCACCAGCGTGAGCTTGCCGCGGTGCTCGAAGGCGACCTCGAGCCCGCGCGAACCGAGTCGGCGCGCGAGGTCGATGAGCAGGGCATCCCCAGGGCTCGAGAAGGTGTCGGGGGTCGGCCCGTTCTCGGCTTCGGTGAGAATCTGGCGCAGCGAGACCACGCCGTAGGTCATGCGTTCTTCGTCGATGTCGGTGGGCTTGAAGCAGCTCACGATGTCCATCGAGCGGCGGGCGCGCGTCAAACCCACAGCGAGCAAGCGTTCGCCGCCGGGCTTAGCCAGCGCGCCGAAGTTCGTCAGCACGCGCCCGTGCGGCGTGCGGCCGTAACCCACCGAGAAGATCACCCGGTCGCGGCTCTGCGCTACCGATTGCTCGAGCGTGGCCACCATGAACGGTTCTGCAGAGTCTTTGAGAATGAAGTCGCTGAGGTCGCTGCGCTTGGCGAACGCCGCGAGAACGGCCTGCTGCACCCGCACGGCGTGCTTCGCACTGGCGGTGATGACCATGAGCGACTCGCGCGGGTACTTCTGCGCGTGATCCATCACCAGCCAGACGACGCGCTCGACCTCGGCGTCGACGCTCTCGACCGCCCCGGTCTCACTGTCGGGCATGCCGCCCGCGCCTTCGAGGTAGTGCAGGGTGAGGCTGCCGTGGCCGAGGAACGTTCCGGCCCAAGGCAGCGAATCGATCTTGCCGTTGTAGAAGCGGTGGTTCACGAGCTCGGCGAGGTCTTCGCCGCCGGCACGATAGCTGCGTGTGAGCGACAGGGTCGGCACCAGTTCGGCCAAACGGGCCATGGCCGAGTCGCCCGCGAGCTCTTCGATCGAGCGCGCATCGGCATCGGCGTCACTGGCCCTGCTCGACGACGGCTGCACCACGGCGGGCACGGCGATCTCGAAGCGCGAAGGGGTCTGCGTCACTGGGTCACCGAAGGCGACCACCTGACGAGCGCGACGAATGGCCGCCGCGTTCTCAGCCAGAGTTGTGGCACCGGCATCCACCAAGATGACGGCATCGAAGACAACGTCGTCGGTGATGTCAGCGACCTCGTACGGCGAGGCCAGCCAGACCGGTGCGAGCACTCGGCTGAGGTATGGTGCGGCGCGGTGCAGTTTCACCGAATCGACGGTGTCGGTGCGCAGCAGCGTCTTGAGCGCGGTCGCCTCATCGGCGTGGTCGACGAGGCCCACGCTCCAGGTTTCGGCGAGCTGCCAGGCCAAGATCTGACCGCTGACCGAGGCGTGCGCTTCGTCAACGAGCTTGAAGTCTGATTCGAGGCGGTCGAGGATGCCCGTGTTGGCCCCGAGCAGCGCACGATCATTCGCGAGCATGAGTTCGAGCACCGACTGCCACCATGCCAGCTCGAGTTCGTCGGCCACGGCGTTTTCGGGAATGTGGCGCTGCGAGAGATCGGTGAGCAGCGGGTCGAGGGCGAGTTCGCGCAGCGTGTCGAGCAGCGCGGTGCGCTCTTGCAGATTCGCCAGAACTTCAGAGTCGGCGGCGAGGCCCTCGAGCAGCGAAATGAGCTCGGCGATGGGCAGTTCGTTGAGTTGTCGAGCGGTGCCCGAGAGGCCTAAGGGCACATCGAGTTTCGCGAGATCTTCGCTCACGCTCTGAAACGCCACCTGCACGTCATCGAGGCCGGTCGGAACTTCGGGCGGAATTCCGGCCGCGGCGAAGCGGTGCCAGAGCACGCGCTGCTGCTGAATGCGCCGAAGCGAAGCGTTGATGTCGCCGATGTGCACGCCGGGCCGCACATACTCTTTCGCCAGGCTGCGCAGGCGACGACGGCTTGTACCCGTCATCTGAGCGGAGTCGCGGCGCGGGCCGGTGGCCGCGATGATGTCGGTCAGCGAGCGATCGAACACCACGGGCAAGAACTTATCGAGCGTCTCGCGCAGGTCGAGCAGCAAGCGCAGGTACGAGCCGAGTTCAGACATCGTGGTGAACTGGCGCATGTGGGTCTGGCCCACGAGTTCGTAAGCCTTGGTCAGCAGGCTGGGCAAGTCGGCGCGGTGCACGCGCTTGGCGATGGCATGGGCCGTGCTCGCGTCGTCTGCAGTGTCGAAGGTCGCGCCGTACCACGGTGAGTCGTCGGGCCCGTAACGGAATTCGCCGAGCGCCGCCGCCTTGATGAGGGTCTTCGCCGCCTTGCTGCGGCCCGAGGCGAGCGCCTCGAGTGATGAGCGATTGAGGCGAGCGGTCGTTGCCGGGGGCTTGGGCAACAGCGACAGGCGGGCGAGCTCGCGCAGAGCATCCAGAACCGAGACTTTGAGCAGCGGGTCGACGCGCTGCAGCGACTGACGGTAGTCGATGAGCACGTGCCGCAGGCGCACGAGAGCCTCATCGACGTCGCCCACGTGGGGCTGCATGGCCTTCTCGTTGCGGCCGATCGACGAGATGAGGTCACGGCGCAGGGTTCGCGGCGACACAGCGACTCCGGGCAAGCCCACGTCGGTGAAGCGGCGCGAGATGCCGCGGAGGCTCAGGCGGCGGGGGCTCACCACGAGAACGCGTTTGTTCTGGCCGATGAGTGCGCCGACCGCGTTCACGATGGTCTGGGTTCCGCCGGTGCCGGGCAGCGTCTTCACGACGAGAGAGTTACCCTCGGCGATCTGCGCGATCACGTTCTCTTGCTCGGCGTCGGCGTCGAGCAAGAGCGTGTCGGTCGACGGTGGGCGTGAGTCTTGCGCGGTCGCTTCGACGGGGTGGTACGACTCTTGCACCCCGCGACGGGCCGTGAGGCTGCCGGCGAGTGAGTCGAGCACCGGATGATCGAGTTGCCGGGCATCCGCCACCATCGACGGAGCCACAGCGGCGAACGACGACACCAGCAGCCGCGGGTGCACGCTGAACCACGGCAGATGAGACGTGACGCCGCGCAGATGGTCGATGACCGGCTGCGGTTTGAAGACGCCGTTGGTCGCGGCAAGCGCCACCATTTCGTCGCTATCGAGGGTGATCTGATACTGCTCACGCAGGGCACGAACGAGTTCGGGGTTCACGAAGGCGTTGCCGCGCAGTTTGAGCTCGAAGTCACGGCCGTAGCGGCGGATGCTCAGTGGGCGAAGCAGAACGGGGGCGGCGAACGGCTCGTCTTCGAGCTTCCACTCGGCGAGACCGATGGCGAGGTGAACGGAGTCGATGCCCCGAATGGAACGGAGCTCGACTCCCTTATCGGTGATGGCTCCTGCGGCGATACGGGCGCTGCGTAGGGCGAGTTCGTCACGAATCAGGCTCGAGAGCAGAGTGGCGTTGCCCGTGATGAACTGGGCGAGGCCACTCGGGTGGGTCGTGGTGAGGTCAACCCGGCTGCGCGGTGCGTCATCGAAGTGGATGAGGGCCGAAACGCCGCCGATCTCAGCCAGTTCGGCACGCCAGTGTTCGCGGGCAGGTTCGACCAGGTCGTCGGTTGAGAAGATCTGACCGGTTCGCGGGCCGTGACCCTGTTCGCCCGACGCTGGGTCGCCTGAGGTGACGTCGCCGCGGCGACCCCACACCGACGTTGCTTCGTCGGCCTCAGACAGTACAGAGTCTGACTCTCGTTTCTTATCGGCGCGCCACACACCGACACCCTATGCCGAGGGTTGGGCAAATGCTGGTAACGACGTGGGGATGTCGTCTGACGCGCGTGTCATGGGGTGCTGGTAGGAGGGCCTCGTGGTGTATCGAAAGGCGGCTTCATATGGCTTCACATGGTCGGGGCGCGTGGCGGAGCGTGACAAAATTGGGGTATGTCTGACTCGGCGAGTCCTTCGCCCCACTCCTTTGTTCCGCCGCGGCTCGCGGGCCCGCGTGACAGTGGCGACGGCTGGGTCGAAGACGGCACCGGCCGCAAGTTCTGGGGGCGGTTCGGCGCGGCGGGGCTTCTTGCGCATGACCCCGAGCGGGGCATCCTGTTGCAGCATCGTGCCAATTGGAGTCATTTCGGCGGAACGTGGGGGCTCCCTGGCGGAGCCAAACACGCCGGAGAGTCGTCGGTCGACGGTGCGATTCGTGAGGCGAACGAGGAGGCCGGCGTGCCGACTTCGTCGTTGCAGCTGAAGTTCACGTCGATTCTCGATCTGGGCTTCTGGAGTTACACCACGGTCGTCGCCGACGTCACTGGGCCGTTCGACGCGCTGGTCGCCGACGCCGAGAGCATCGAGGTGCGCTGGGTTGCGGTCGACGAGGTGGCGACGCTTCCGCTGCACCCCGGGTTTGAAGCATCGTGGCCTGAGTTGCGAGCCGAGTTGCAGCGCCCCGTCGTGCTGATCGTCGACTCGGCGAATGTGGTGGGGTCGCGGCCGAACGGCTGGTGGAAAGACCGGCTCGGCGCCACGAAGACGTTCGCCGCGCGTCTCGCAGCGCGGTCGGCCCTGGGTTTCACCGGCGATTCGCTCGGCATCGGGCTGCCCGGTACGCGGTGGTGGCCGGAGGTGACGCTGATCGTCGAGGGCCAGGCGCGTGGGGCGGCGGGCGGCGCGGCTGGCGTTAGCGGCGCAGGTGCCGCGGCAAGCGACGCCGGCGGCTCGGCAAGCAGCGCAGGCGACTCAGCACGCGATTCGATCGGCGCGGCGGGGCCGGCGGCCCGATCGGGCGCCGGTACGGATGCGCACCAGGTCGGCGCCGAGGTACGCGTCGTGGCGGCCGAGCACGACGGTGATCAGGCGATCGTCGACGCCGTGCGGTTGCGGTTCGAGACCACGGGCATCCCGCCGCGCGTCTTCGTGGTGACGGCAGACCGCGAACTCAGCGAGCGCGTCTCTGCGCTCGGCGCCGCGGTGCACGGCCCCGGCTGGTTGTGGGCCCTGCTCGACGAGCTGGGCGAGCTGGGCGAGCTCGACGCTGCGGAGTAGCCACTACCGCGTCACCCCGCGCGGCCGAGCGGCGCGACTTTGCATCCGAGCGGGCTAGGAGAAGGTCAGCGAAACGAGCTCGAACTCGCGAACGCGGCCGAAGCGTGTCGCGGCGCACGTGCTGAGCAGGGGCTCCGAGAGAGTTTCGGCCACCACCACACGAACGACGCCCGACGAGTCCGGCGTCGTGGCGAGGTCGACCTCGATCTGGCCGGCGAGCGCGCCGGGCACAGTCCGCTCGCCCAGCGGTGAGAAGCTGCTCAGCCGGTCGTCACCGAAATGGGTGCGCGCGAAGTGCTGGGCGGCCTGAACCGCATGCGACAGCGAGCTTCGGCCACGAAAGAAGCGCTCGTCGACCCGGCCGGCGCGGTAGTCGTGCACGATCTGGGCCGCATCCACGTCATCGGCGCGGCCGAAGTAGAGGCCCTCCGGAAAGATTGCCATCGTGCCCGCGAACCGATCGCCGCCGAGGTGCGAGCACTCCCACACTAGGTCGCCGAACTGTTCGACGAGCGCGAGCGCCACGGGGCGACCACGCACCGCGCAACACTGGTCGTGTTTGGCGTGTGTGCAGACGCAATAGATCGGCTGAGCCGAGCGGATGCCCGTCGACCCGTCAAGCGGCACATCGAGCAACTCGTGCGGATCATCGACCTCACCCCACCGCACTTCTTCGTGCCCGGGCCGCGAATCGACGAACACCCACCGCCACCTCGTCTGCGGCTCACGCGGCCGCGCGGGTGAGTGCTCAGGCTGGGCGGAATGGGTTGCGCGCGCTACCCGCCGAATGGCCAGCGGGCGCATTCCCGACGCCTCAATGCGGCGCACAATCGCTTGGCCGAGCTCACGGCCGAGCGCTGACGAAACGAACGCATTGGTGCCCCACGGGCCCTGCACCTCGACGAGAAACCACTGCAATCCACGCGACGCGGTGGCAGCGAGCGAATCATCGCGCTCGCGCGACCGATCGCTGCAGGGCGCCCAGTCAGTCACGACGATGATCGCGACCTCGAACGCGGCCGAGCAGGCTCACGCCGGCACCACGATGGCCTCACGCAGCAGGCGCCGCACCACCACGAGGGCCGAATCGACGTCGAGACCGGGCAGCTCATCGACAGCAACGGCCGTGCCTTCGTGCAACCGCTCGATGGCCGGCGCGGCCTCCCGCGGCAAGACGACGGTTCGGCCGCTTACGGCGATGCGCACCGAGTCGCGGTCGCTCGAAACGGTGGCACGCAGTGAGCCGCGCCAGCGCACGACACTCCAGCCGCCGAGAGCTGCGATGGCGTCGACAGTCGCGATCGGCGACACCGGCTCGGGCCTCGTCGCCCCCGAGAAACGGCGGGTGAGCGCCGCGCTCACATCGTGGGCTCTGCGAACTGCTGCGGCACGATCATCCGGAGCCGCCGCGAGCATCGCCCGCAATTCTTCGGCCACCGTCTCGACGATCGGCAGCAGCTGCTCGACGTCGCTGAAGTCGGCGCCGAACGGTAGCGAGGTGCGCAGCGCTTCGGTATCGCCGAGGCGCGCGAGCAAGGCCTCGGCCACATCGGCTCGCGTGTAGGCGGCCACGCCAATGGTCAGGTGAATGGATGTTCCACCGAGCGCCTCGGCCGAGTGGATCCAGCCGCGCGGCAGGTACAACGCGTCACCCGGCCGCAGCACCTCGTCAATGAACGGCTCGCCCTCGGCGCGGCTCTCGACGGCGGCGCGATGATCGCTCCACGGCTGATCGCGCAGCGGCGCCTCGTGCACCGGCTCGTGGATGCGCCAGCGCTTTTCGCCGGCGATCTGCAGCACAAAAACGTCGTGCACGTCGTAGTGCGGGTCGAATCCGCGCGACGATGCAGGGGTGATGTACGCGTTCACCTGAATCGGATGCCCGATCTCAGCCACGAGCGCTCGCGTGAAGTCGATCAGCGGCGGCCACGTGCGGTGCAACCCCTGCAGCACGATCGTGGCGCCCCCGGCGAACTCGGCGAGCACCTTCTCGCTCGACACCTGGTCGCCGATTTCGGCGCCGAACCCGCCCCCAGCGGTGTACTTCGACGGGCTCAAAACGGAGCCCTCGATGGCCATGCGCATGAACGGGGTGCGAAGCGCGCGCTGCGAGATCAGGTCATCGGCCGCTTCGGCGCTGAAGAGGTCATCGAAGGGTGCCGGAAGAAACCGCGCCTCGGTGAGCAGTGGTCGTGCCGACCAGTACGTGACGCCGAAATCAAGACCCACGGTTCCCACACAACGAGAAAGCGCGGGCCGGTCACCCGACCCGCGCTCGAATGAAAGCATTACGCTGATCCGTCGGCACCGCCGTCGTGGCCGCCAGGGTTCGCACCGCCATCGGCGGTACCCTCCCCTGCGTCAGCCGAACCATCGGCTCCACCATCGTGGCCGCCGGGGTTCGCACCGCCGTCAGCTGTACCTTCACCTGCGCCAGCAGAGCCATCGGCTCCGCCGTCATGCCCATTCGGGTTTGCGCCGCCATCCGCGGGACCCTCTCCGCCCGCTCCCTGTTCGGTGGTGATGTCGTCGTCGTTGATAGCCATAGTCGTCCTCTCGGTACAGCACCACTTTCTCGCCGGGTGCATGTTGAGCGTACGCCGCTAGTCGGTGTTTGAGAAAGGGGGTTCAGGGGCTTGCTCTGGGCTCTTTTCATCGGTAATGGCGTATTATGAGATTGTCTCAGTGACGATCGCTGAGCTCGTCGAGAGAAGGTTGTCATGGGGGATCTGAAATTCGGTTGGCCGGCCAGAACCGCTCCCCTTCTGAACGTCGCGCTCGACGAGGGTGACGGGCCCGTGGTGGTGCTCATACACGGCATCAACTCGTCGTCAGAGAGTTGGATGAACGTGGTGCCGCTCTTATCACCGCTCTATCGCGTGATCGCCATCGACCTGCTCGGCTTCGGTAAGTCGGTGGCGCCGGCCGAGGCCACTTTCACCCTCGAAGAGCACGTGGCGGCGCTTCACGCCACACTTCGCTCGCTGCACCTGAAGGGCCGATTCACGCTCGTCGGGCACAGCCTCGGGGCGCTCATCTCCAGTCGGTATGCGGCCATCTACCGGCGCGAGGTAGCGCAGGTCGTTCTCGTCTCGCCGCCCATCTACGCCAACGAGGCGTACATCACCGAATTCGCCGACCGCACCGTGGTGAAAAGCTACCTGCGCGCCTACAAGTTTCTGCGCTCGAACAAAGAGCAGACCATGCGGCGGGCGGCGTGGCTGCACCGCTTCATTCCGGTGAAGGCTCTGCTTATCGAAGAGCGCTATTGGGGTGCCTTCGCGCTCTCTATGGAGCATTGCATCGAGGGCCAGACCACCATCACCGACATCGCTCAGATCACGGTGCCGGTCGAAGTGGTCTATGGCTCACGAGACCAGGTGCTCGTCGGTGACGGCATCGAACGCTTGGCACGGCTGCAACACGTGACTATTCACGAAGTGCCGAAGAACGACCACTTCGTGAGGCCGGCGCTGGCGCGCGAGGTTGCACGGGTCATTCGCTGAGCCGCGACGGCTTTTCACTCCCTAAGCCGCGACAGCTTTCACTCCCTAAGCCGCGACAGCTTTCACTCCCTGAGCCACGGAAACCTTCGTCTACTGAGTCGCCGCAACCGTCACTTGCCCGGTAGCGGCGCGCGCCTTGAGGGGGTGTGTTCGACGACGGCTTCACGGGATTGTGCAGGAGTCGCAGGCTCGGAATTGTCGGGCCCCGAATTCGCGTGCTCAGGATTTTCAGGCTCGGAATTGTCGGTTTCAGCGTTCTCGTGCTCGGGGGGCGCGCTCCAGCGAAAGTAGGCCCAGATTGCGACACTGATGAGGGCGAACCCGGCGAACGCTATCGACCACGGCGAGAGCAGGGTGGGCACGTGAACCCAGCTCGACGGCTGCGGCAAGAGAATCAGAGCGAAAACTGCGACCGCAACGGCGTAGGTTGCCACCCAGATCGCCTTCGACCAGGCGAAGATGCTCTGGCCGTCGAGAAAGGTCAGTGGAATGAGGGCAATGACCGGGGCCGTCAACGTTTCAACCGTCAGACCGGTGAGCACCTCTGACAAGAGCTGGCTGCCGAAGGTGGTGACTCCCTGATTCTGCAAGCCGAGAGTGCTGTAGAGCAGCCAGGCCCCGACGCCGAGCGCCACCATGACCGCCGTCACGCTCAGTGAAAGCTTCGCCGCGCTGTGCCGACGACTGACCGTTGCGATGCCGGCGCCCACTTCAACGCCGAGAATGAGGCCGAACACGATTCCGGGCTGAAGGCCGGTGAATCGTGAGAGTGCCACGGTCGACAGCATCACTACGATCGCCCAGGGGCGCAAGAGTATTTCGGCACTCGCCCGATAGGCCGAGAAGGCGTGGATGCGCGTCGCCAGCACCCCGAGATAGTTCACGGTGAGCAACACAATCGTGAGCCCGAGCACAAGCCGCAGTGATCGCACGTCGGCACCGGTGGTCGGGTCTGCGAACGACATGATGGTCGCTGCACCCACGATGAGGGCGAGCTGACGCTGCCACGACGATGTTGTGCCCGGGATGCGGCGCCGGGCGGCTGCAAGCGTGCGTTCGACAGGACGCACGATGGGCGCGAACCGCTCATAGTTCTCGCGGATGGTCGACTGAAGCAGCTCGGCCGGCAGCGCCAGCAGCAGCAGAAAGCCAGCGGCAATGAGCGCTATCGATGCGGCGCTGGGCGCCTTGATCGATAGGGACTGCAACGATCGCAGCGAACTGCCGAACACGCTGGGGCTCGCCCAAGCCGGGTCGGCCAGCGGGCCGGCCCACGCTCCCGACACGAAAGCAGCCGCTGCCCCGACGATCGAGTCTGCCTCGCCGGCGACGTCTGTCACGTGCGCGCCCGAGCCACTCACCCCGTCTGCGTCAAGCGTGCCCGACGCGGCATCCGAACCCACGCCTATGCCCGAAGCTGTGCCACCTCGGCCGTCGTCCGCGTGGGCCGAACCGCCTCCATCGCCCTCCGTCGGCGCGGCAGAAATGGCCGGCGTGGCTGGCGACGCCGGCGCGGCAGGCACAACGGGCGTAACGGGTTGGATCGGCTCAAGTGGAACCACGGGAGCGACCGGCGGATCTGGCACCATCGGCGGGACGGGTACAACCGGCGCCACCGGCGGAATCGGCACCACGGGAACCACCGGCACTACCGGCGGCACCGGCACCACCGGCGGAACCGGCACCACGGGAACCACCGGCGCCAGCGGCGCATACGCGAAGCTCACCGCGGGCGACGACGCCGATTCGGCGGCGGTGTACGACACGGCTTGAGTCGCCGTGAGGTCGTTCGGCCCCACATCGGTGTCGGTCAGAGTGAGATCGCAGCTCCAGTCGCCGGCGGATGATGCCTGAGCCGTGCATCCGGAGCCCCCGTTCTGCAACACCGTCACCGTGGCAGTAGGCGCCGCAGTGCCTGATAGCTCGGCTGCTGCGGTGACGACCGTATCGCCGGGCGCCGGAGCCGTGATTCGGGGCGGATTCAGCGCGCCGAGAGTCTCGTGGGCTTCGTCTGCCCCTGATCGAACGTAGACGACGCCCTGAAAGTCGGGCATGCTCGTCGCGGTGCACGACCACGACTGATCGCCTGCCACGACTGCGGTGCAGAGCGTCGTCTCAGTACCCGACCCGGCGTCGACAGCCGCAACAGTCGAGACCTCGACGCCCGCACCCACCGACCCAGACCCGGAGAACAGCGCATCGACCGCTGACGACGAATTTGCGATGAAAACGGTGTCTGCCGCGGGACCATCGAGCGTGAGCCCGCCAACGCCGGCGTTCGCCGCAATCGGCACCCCCAGCGCCGAAACGAACACACCGAAAACCGCCACCAGCGCAGCAGCGCCGGCAAGCCGAATTCGATGAGATCGCTCACTCATGAGCATTACTCTACTCGCTTCGCGGGCCGAATGAGCTTCTGTCAGCGATTGCGCAGCCCTCTAGACTGAGCCCATGGCGATACTCGCAACCGTCTTCATCGGCATCACCGCGCTACTGCACGTCTACATTTTCGTCATGGAAAGCGTTCAGTGGCGCAAACCTGCCATTTGGCGGCGCTTCGGCCTCGCCAACCAGGCAGACGCAGACACGACAGCACCCCTGGCTTACAACCAGGGCTTCTACAACCTCTTCCTGGCTATCGGCGCGGGCCTCGGCCTGGTGCTCTACTTCACGTCGGCGAATCAGGCTGGGTTCGCTCTCGCAGCGTTCTCGTCGGCCTCCATCGTGGCTGCAGCCCTCGTGCTGCTGAGCACCGGAAAAGAACGACTCCGAGCCGCCGCATTACAGGGAGTGCCCGCGCTGCTCGGCCTGGTCTTTCTCCTGATCGCCGGGGTGCACCCCTGAGCACGCAAACCGAGCAGAGCGGCCAAACCGAGCAGCCGCCGCCGGGCATCCCGGGCATCGATGCACCGGATGCCCGTGGCCGAACCCACCTCGACACCGTGGGCCTTGACCTCAGCACAAACCCGAACGTCATCGTCACGCGCGTGAAGCTGCTCTCGTCGAACTGGTTCGTCTTGCGCGCGACCACGTTCGAGTTTCGCCACCGTGACGGTAGCTGGAGCACCGAAGAACGCGAAACCTACGACCGCGGCGATGGCGCAACGATTCTGCTCTACGACACCGAACGCCGCACCGTGTTGCTGACCAGGCAATTTCGATTCCCTGCGTACGTGAATGGGCACGCCGACGGCTACCTGCTCGAAGCGCCGGCCGGTCTTCTCGACGATGACGACGCGCTGAGAGCAGTCGAACGGGAGACAGCAGAAGAGACCGGGTACGCCGTCACCGACGCGCAACACCTGTTCGACCTCTATATGAGCCCGGGTTCAGTCACCGAGAAGTTGCACTTCTTCGCGGCGAAGTTCAGCGCCGAGAGCCTCACCGGCACCGGCGGCGGCCTCGCTCACGAAGGCGAAGACATCGAGAACGTCGAACTCGGCTTCGACGAAGCACTCGCGGCCATAGGCACCCGCATCGTCGACGCGAAGACGGTCATTCTGCTGCAGTGGGCCGAGTCATCGCGTCTGTTCGGGTGACGGCGGTGCCCTCCTGCAACTCAGCGCCCCCTTCTGGGAGGGTGTAATACAAAGCATGCGAATTGTCGCAAATGTGACGAATGAGGCAGTGGATGCCCTGCTGCACCTCATCGCGTCACCCCCCGCCCGGGCATCCACCCTCACCTCGAGCCGCGCCAGCACCGTCTTCACGGGCCCGGTGGTCTTGCTCGACGGGCGTTCCGGATCAGGTAAGACGGCTCTCGCCGCGGCTCTCGCCCGCGCCTGGCCCGGCGACCACCCTGAGCTCGGCCCCACCCCCACCGTGGTGCACCTCGACGACATCTACCCCGGCTGGCGCGGACTCGAGGCCGCGAGCACTCAGGTGCACGATGAGCTTTTGGGCGCCCAGCGGCCACGATGGCAGCGCTGGGATTGGCTGAACGAGCGGGGGGCGGAATGGGCATCCGTCGACCCCACGAAACCGCTGATCGTCGAGGGCGTAGGGGCGCTCAGCCGCCAGAACAACGCTCTCGCCACCGTGAGCGTCTGGCTCGAACTCGACGAAGCGACCCGGCGAACCCGCGCGATCGAGCGCGACGGGCAGGCCTACGAGCCGTTCTGGAACACCTGGGCTGAGCAAGAAGAGGCGTTTCTGCGCCGTGAATCGCCACGGAGCCTCGCCGACGTCGTGGTCGACTTCACCGAAACGGCCGCCTAACCTTCGGCCTGCACGTCGATGCCCAACGCCGCCACGGCCTCGCGAGCGCTCTGCGTTCGGGCGTCGACCACCGTGCCGATGCTGCGAGCGAGCGCCGGGTTCGACGAGATGAGCCGATCGACAGCACTCGTCGAAATGCGCAGCACCGTCGTCGTGCCGTCGGCGATCGCCGAACCCCGATCGACCTCGCGGCTCAACGCCATCAACCCGAAGAATTCGTTGTCACCGAGCGCGAGGTAACTCACGTCACCCCACTCGGTGGGCACCGAAAGCCGCACCTTTCCGTCGAGAATGAACCGAAACGCGTCGGGCACGGTGTTCGACACGTGCAGAACCTCGCCGTGGCCGTACTGCTCGAGCCGGCAGAGCGGCGCCAGCCAGTCGTAGTCGTCGCTCTTCAGACGGAGAACTTGCGTGAGGGTGTCGATCGCAGCATCGAGGCGCTCGGGCGTCTGAATCGGGTCGGTGGCATCGCCGTCGAGCGCCAGCCCCGAACGCCTCGCCGCGTACCAGAGCCAGGCGAGAAACAGGGCGGTCGCGTTGGGGGCTTCGGAGGGCCCGGCCACCGGAATCGAAATGGAGAAGCTCGCATTACCTGCGTACGAGGCCTCGATCGATTCACCGCGCTTCAGGTTCGGCAGCCCCGACGCTACGTGATGCATCAGGTCGAGCACCTCGTGCGGCGGATCATCCGTCGAGAACTTCACGGTGGCCGTGGCCCGAAACGCCCCCGGCGCCTGACTGAGGTTCGTGAACGACGAGTCGGCGAGTGACGCGTTCGGCACGATTTGAATGCCGTTGCCCGTGTCGATGTGTACGGCTCGCCAGTTGACCTCGACCACTCGGCCCTGAACCTTACCGGTGTCGAGCCAGTCGCCGATCTTGAAGGGCTGCTCGAACAGCAGCAGCAGCCCCGAAATAACCGACCCGACCGCGTTCTGCAGAGCAAGACCGACGACAATCGAGGTCACCCCGAGCGCCGTGATCAGCCCGCCGATATCGGCATCCCACACCCACGAGAACAGCAGCGCCAACCCCACGAGAATGAGGCCGAGCCGGGCCAAGTCGATGAAGATCGAGGGTAGCCGCTCGCGCCAGCTACCCTCTTTCGGATTGCCGAAGAGCACCACGTTGACGCTCGAGAGCAACAGCAGAATGACGAGAAAGCCGAACAACGTCGCAACGACGCGCACCCAGGTGAGCTCGACCCCCGTGGTGTTCGACGCCAAGCTGAGCAGCGCGAAGAGCGCTCCGACGGGCAAGACGAGGTTGCGCAGTAATCGCACGGGCTTTGCTGCCGGATGCCCGCGCCTCACCAACGACGCCAGCACCTCCGTCAAGATGACCAGAAGTACAGGCAGCCCAATGGCGATGGTGAGGGCGAGCCCGAACCAGGGTTCGTTCCAAATCTGGCTCATGGCGGCCTACTGAATCTTCCAGACGGTCTGCGTGCCGCCTGCTGTTTCGATGGAGCCTGCCTCGACGAAGGTGACCGCATCGTGCATGAAGTCGCGCACGGTCTGGCTCACGAAAATGCCGGCGGCACCGGAGACCCGCTGAACCTGGTTGGCCAGGTTCACCGCATCGCCCCACATGTCGTAGGCGAGGTTGCTGCGGCCCACCAAACCGCTCGACACGGTTCCTGCGTCGATGCCGATGCGAACGCTCAGCGCCGTTTCGTGCTGTGCGTTGAACCTCTCGATGATGGCACGAATCTCGAGCGAGAAGTCGACCATGCGTCTGACGTTGTCGACCCGGGGCACTACCAGTCCGCAGCTGGCCAGGTACCCCTCGCGCAGCGTTCGAACGGTTTCGACGCCCATTCGAACCGCGGCCTCGTCGAAGCTCGCCACGATGGAGTTGAGCAAAGACAGTTCTTTCTCTGCACCGAGGTCGGCAGCGAAGTCGTCATAACCGATGAGGTCGGCGAACAGCACCGACACATCTTGGTGCACGTCGGTGATCGTCTCTTCGCCCTCTTTGTAGCGCTTGGCCACCGTCGCCGGCATGAGCGTACCGAGCAGCTTCTCGTTCTCGTTCGTCTGCTCTTCGATCAGCGACTGTTTGATACGCAACGATCTCGACATGTCATTGAAGGCGTTGCCGAGATCACCGAACTCATCTCGCGACCCCTGCGGAACCTCCACGGCAAGATCACCCGCCGCAACCTGCCGAACCGCGGTGACGAGCCTTCTGACGGGCCGCGCGAACACCTGCGCGAGCACCAGCGAGAGCAACGACACTATGAGAATCAGCGCAACGATCGACAGAATCAGGTTTCGGGTGAAGTCGTTCACTGGAGCGAATGCTTCAGTGGTGTCGATGCGCGAGATGATCACCCACTGCAGCCCTGGTATATCGAGCGGGGCATACGCCACAATGTCTTCGCCGCCCAGATACCCCCGGGTGGTGATGATTCCCGTCTGGCCGGCGAGTGCGTTCTGCACGGCCACGGTGTGCACCGGTTGAATGAGGATGCTCCCCTTCACCTGCACGGCGCGTGCGGCGACGTCGGGCGGGGTGCCGGCGGCAACGGCATCCTTCTGATACTGCTCGGGGTTCTCGACGAGCTCTCGTGACACCGAACGCATCAGCTGGTCGGGGCCGGCGAGATAGGTCTCACCGGTCTGCCCCATGCCGTCGTCTGCCCAGCCCTGGTCTGACGTCATGATGGTGTTGATGGCGGCGATAGGCACCTGCAGCGCCATGACGCCACTTGTCACACCGTTCTCACCGACGGGCGACATGATCCAGGCGACCGGAGCGCCGAGCGACGGCTGGTAGCGCTCGAAGTCGGTGATGCCTACGTAGTCGACTTCGTTCGAGTTCAACGCTGCTTCGTAGCCGGTCGCAAGACTTGTGCCTTTGTAGGGCCCCGAAGTGAGGTTGGTGCCAAGGTCGACGTTCTTCGTGGCCGAATAGACCACGTGGCCATCGTTATCCATCAGCAAGGCGTCTTCGTAGCCGAATCGCTGGATGATCTCCCGAAAGTAATCCTGATACTGCGCGTTAGCCGCCGACCAGGCGCTGGTGTCACCCGCAGTGTCGACGGCGAGCGCTTTCGTGCCGTCGAGGCCCGGGTCGGTGTAGTGCGACTGCAGGTAGATCTCGGCCGGGTCAGACGGAATGAACGCCGCCGGGTCTGCAGCATTGCCGGTTCGCTGCGCCAGCTGCGGCGCGAACGTGTTCGTGTACAGCGCCGTCACCGCCGAGGTGTCGGCGGCCGCGGCGGGTTGCGCCTGCAATTCGTCGTAGCCGGCGGTGAACGCCTTCACCGCGTTGATGGCGGTAGTGCCACGGGTGTACACCACGAGCGAGTTCTCGGTGGTGGTGAAGAAGTTCGTGATCTCGCGGGCTCTCGACTCGCGAGTCTCTGTCACCCGGTCGTACGCCGCCTGCTTGAGCGAATCAGAGCCCGAGTAGTACCCCACCAGTCCCACCACGAGAGAGGACCCGATGCTCACGCCGAGCAGCATCACCAGCAGCTTCGACTGAATGCTGAACCCCGGGCGCCTCGACTTCGACGACACACCTGTACCAAAACGACTTGCCAAAAGTACTGCCTCTTCCCCACGAAACGCAGCACCCGCATTGAGTGCATCACCCACGCCCCTAGGTTGATTATGGCGTACGCACGCGCTGCTTGCTGATGCCCTCTCGCCAGAGCAATTGAACGAGGCTCGGTTGCACCGAAACGGTGCCCACCGCCACGATCTTTCGAACGTATTCATCGCTCATCGTTTGGGCAAGCAAACACGCTGCCAGGTCTGCTCGCGACGTGAACTTGCTCTTCACAAATCGCTCGGCCGTGGCATAGTCGGTTACCGTCGGGGTCTCAAACAGACCCGAGGGCCGCACGATCGTGTAGTCGACATCGCTCTCGGTCACGATCGTCTCCATGGCGCGCATGTCGTCGTAGAGCGTCTTGCCCATCACGGTGACGAAGTAGCGCTGCAGCACGTTTTCGAAGAAGAACCCGCCGTGCGCACCGGCGGCCGGGTCGACCGCGCTCGAGCTCACACAGACCAATCGAGACACGCCGTGGGCTTTCATAGCGTGGATGATCGCGGTGATGCCCACGGAATACACCGTGATGACGTGCTTGCCGTAGGGCACCCCGAGGGTGGAGATCACCGCATCGTGGCCCGCCACGGCGCGGTCGACGGCGGCCGCGTCATACACGTCGCCTTCGAAAACGGTGAGCCGGGCATCCGGAGTCGCGGCAAGCTCGGCAACGAAATCGGCCTCGAAACCCTCGGGATGGCGTGTGAAAGCCGTAACGGAATGGCCAGCCATCAGGGCATCTGCTACCACGAGTCGGCCGGTGGGGCCGTTGCTGCCGAAAACGATGAGGCGCATAGTCTTCTTCTCTCTCTTCTCTGCCCGGGCGGCTGCTGAGCAGGTACGATGTAGTCAGTAATCCATATAATACGGAAACCATATCATATGACTCTTGAAGTGAACCCCTCCGACGAGCTTTCTCGCGACCCTCGAGCCGCCCGGCGCGCCGCGAACGCACTGAAGACCGACCTGCGCGATCTGCGCGTGCAACTCGCCATGCTGAACCATCGAGTCGGCGCCCAGGCCGAGCTGCGTGACATCGACCTCGACTGCCTCGACCTCGTTTCGCAGCATGAACCCGTGGGCGCGAGCGCTCTGGCGAAGCTGGCAGGCCTGCACCCGGCCACTCTCACCGGAGTCATCGACCGGCTCGAGCGCGGCGGCTGGATCGTTCGCGAGCGCGACGAGAACGATCGCCGTGCCGTGGTGTTGCGCACGCAACCCGAGCGAAACCGTGACATCTACCAGCTCTACTCGGGCATGAACGGGTTGATCGACGAGATCTGCGCCGACTACACTCCCGAACAACTAGAACTGATTGCGGGCTTTCTGCGGCGCACCACCGTTGCGGGTGTGCACGCCACGGCACGCCTCGAAGAAGAGGGTGCGTGATGGGCAAACTGATCTACTCGAGCATCATGTCGGTCGATGGATTCACGGTAGACGCCGCCGGTCACTTCAATTGGAGCGCGCCCGACGAAGTACTGCACGCCTTCGTCAACGAGGTGTCACGCCCCCTCGGCACATACCTCTACGGGCGACGGATGTACGGGGTGATGTCGGTGTGGCAGACCCTCGACACGGCAGACGAACCCGCGGTCATGGCCGACTACCAGGCCATCTGGCGGGCAGCCGACAAGATCGTGTACTCCTCGACGCTCACCGAACCATCGACGCCACGTACGCGCATCGAACCGTTTTTCGACGCCGACGCCGTTTGGGCGCTGAAGCAGTCGACCGACGCCGACATCTCGATCGGCGGCCCGGGCATCGCGGCTCACGCCATTCGGGCGGGCCTCGTCGACGAATATCAGCTCTTCGTCTCCCCCATCGCCGTGGGTGGCGGAACCCCCTTCTTTCCCTCCGACGCGCGCGTGCCCCTCACCCTTCTCGACCACCGCCGCTTCGAGGCCGGGGCCGTCTACCTCCGTTACGCTTCTGCTCGTTAGCGCGAAGGTCAGTCGTGCCGCGGGTCGAAGCGGCAGTGATGAGGCGGCACCTGTGCGGCGGCAAATTCGAGCAGGCGGCGTGAGGCGGTTGAGAACGGGTTGTGAGGCGGTAACCAGGTGCGGGCGGTAACGTAGCTGATCGCACAGCCCGACCGCCTCATCGCGCGCGTCACGAGAACCTGACCCGACGAACGAAAAGCCGAATTGCGCCGCTCCACATACCAAGCACCTGGCCGCCATGCCGCCCCGGCGGTCGCCCCTGACCCGACCCGGGTTTCGCGCGGCCGAACCGCCTCGCCCCTGACTCGACGGGAGAAACGGCCTGTGATCGCCGTCGCGATCGCCTGCTTCAGCATGCTGCCCGTGTTTCTCGTGGGGCCGGCGGCGAACGCGGCTGAACCCGGTGGCTCGTCGTTCGGTTTCGCGGCCGGGGCCGCATCCACGTCAGGGCAGGTGGATGCGCAGATCACGAGCGCCGCAGCGAACGCGAGCGGCGTGAGTACCGATCGCGACGGCTACACGGTGAACAAACCCACAGAAGCGACGGTTGCGCCCGGCAGCTCCACCAACCGCGATTGGGCGGCCCTCGTGCTGGTCGACGGCGGCTGGCCCACCACCGACAACAACGTCACCGTGATTCTGCAATGGATGGACTCGGAGAATGACCCGCAGAGCTGGTGGCTGCGCAATAATCCGCTGAACAATGGATACGGGTCGGGCGGCGGGGCCGGGTTCGGCAGTTACCCCGAGCTCGTGACGGCGGCCAGAGACGCCGCCATCAACCTGTCGCAGAACTCGGTCTATTCGGCGATCATTGCCGACTTCGCCGCATCCGCCCCCGTGTCGACCACGGTCGCCGCCATCGAAGCGTCGCCCTGGGCGAGCTCGCACTACGGCTACGGCAGCATCTGGCACGGCGTCGACGTGCCCATCGTGGCAGCGGATTCGTCGGCCTGGTAACGCCGAGCAATAAACGCAGTGGCCTGGTAAGGCCGAGCAACAAACGCAGTGGCCTGGTAAGGCCGAGCAACCAGACGTAGCCGTGGCACTTTCGTCGGAGCTGACGCACGGTGCCCGCAATACGTCGCCTTAGCGCGCGTGCTCCGACGAAAGTGCCTCAGCGACTCAGTCGAAGCCGATGGCCTCTTCGAGATAGTGCTCGTCGAGGGTAGGGATGGTCGCCGTGATGACCGATCCATCGGCGCGAAGAGTGCCTTCGATGTCGCTCGTGGTCGGCGCGCCTTCGAACACCGGCGCATCGTCTTTCAGCGCCACGGTCACCGGGGTGCCGGCCGTCACGAGCACTCGCTTTTCGCGAACGTAAACCTCGACAGACTCGCCCGTTTCGATCGTGAAGGTGATCACCGCGGCGTTCACCGCCACGTGCATCCGTGCGCCCAGAATCGTCACTCGAAACGCCAGCGACTCCCACTCGTCGGGCAGCCTCGGGTCGAAGGTGAACGTGCCCAGGTAGTCGCGCATTCCGCCGAAGCCGAACGCGAGCGCACTCCATACGCCACCCGTCGAGGCGACGTGCACGCCATCGGCACTGTTGTGGTGCAGATCGCCGAGGTCGACGAACAGGGCGGTGATGAAGTACTCGAGCGCGAGGTCACGGTACCCCACCTCGGCCGCCACGATCGACTGCGTCGAGGCCGAGAGCGTGGAGTCGCCAGTGGTCAGCGCGTCGTAATACTCGAAGTTGCGGCGCTTCTCCTCTTCGGTGAACTCGTCACCCTGCAGCAGCAGCGCGAGCACCACGTCGGCCTGCTTGATGACCTGAAAACGGTAGATGACCAGCGGGTGGTAATGCAGCAGCAACGGGTGCTTCGACGGGGGCGTGTTCTCGAGATCCCACAGCTCTTTCTCGAGAAACTGCGAGTCTTGCGGGTGGATGCCCAGCTCTTCGTCGAAGAGAATGTGCATCGCCTCACCGGCAGCAGCCCACTCGACGATCTCTTCGTCGCGTAAGTCGAGGCGCGCACTCAACCGTGCGAACGCCTCCGGGTCTTCGTGCTCCACCTTACGAAGCCGCCGCACCGCCGCCCGCAGGTTGGCACGCGCCATCACGTTAGTGAACAGATTGTCGTTCACCACGGTCGTGTACTCGTCGGGCCCTGTGACACCGTGAATGTGGAACGACCGATTGACGTGCCCCCGCCAAAACCCGAGGTCAGCCCACATGCGCGCCGTCTCGACGAGAATGTCGATGGCTTCGCCGGCGATCAGAAAGTCGACGTCTCCCGTCGCCGAAACGTACTGCGAGAGGGCATGCGAGATGTCGGCGTCGATGTGGTACTGCGCGGTTCCGGCGGCGTAATACGCGCCTGCCTCGAGCCCGTTGATGGTGCGCCAGGGAAAGAGGGCGCCGCGCTGGTTGAGTTCGCGCGCCCGGTCTCGTGCGGCATCGAGCATCCCGCGGCGAAAGCGAAGCGCATTTCGAGCGACCTGCGGCGACGTGTAAGTAAGAAAGGGCAGCACGTAGATCTCGGTGTCCCAGAAGTAGTGACCGCCGTAGCCCGAGCCCGAGACGCCCTTCGCCGCGATACCTCCGCCGTCGGTGCGGGCCGTCGATTGGGCCAGCTGATAGAGGTTCCAGCGAATGGCCTGCTGAATTTCGGGCTGGCCCTTCACCTCGACGTCTGAGCGCTGCCAGAACTCGTCGAGCCACTCTCGCTGCCTCTCGAAGACCTCTTCGATAGGCGACTCGGCGATGCGATCGAGCGTGCGGTCGCATCGGTCGGCGAGGCCGCGCGTGGGCACCCTCTGCGACGTGTGATAGGCAATAGTCTTGATGAGCCGAATGGGCACACCCGAATGCGCCTGAATGCTGTACACATGCTTCGCGAGATCGTCATCGATCTCCGATGCCTCTCGGTACTCATTCGCGGTCTCGAGCCGGTGCTCCATGCCCACGGCAATGGTCATGCCCGAGTTGGCGGCCCGGTAGCCGAGAATGTAGCGCGAGTCATGCGACGTCTTGAATCGGGGCTGCAGCACGCGGTCTGAGAAGGTCGCGGCACGCCGGGGGTCGTCGATGGGATGCTCGGAGGCAGCCGCGGCCGCAAACTCGTCAACCCAGTCTTGCCTATTGAGTATCTGGCTGGAAATGACCACTGACGCGTTCGCATCGAGCATGGTCACCTCGTATTCGACAACCGCGAGGTGCCGATCGGTGAACGACGCAAGCCTGCGTGATCGAATCAGAACGCATTTGCCCGACGGCGCCCGCCATTCGATTTCACGCCAGAGCACCCCGGTGCGAAAGTCGAGCCGGCGCTCGTAACGAATACAGTCGGCTTCGGCGATGATGAAGGGTTCATCATCCACATACAGACGAATCAGCTTCGCGTCGGGGGCATTCACGATGGTCTGACCGACGCGTGCGAACCCGTATGCCTCTTCGGCGTGCCGAATGGCCCAGGTGTCGTGAAAGCCGTTGATGAAGGTGCCGTTCGAATAGCCGCCGTAACCCTCTTCAGCGTTGCCGCGCATGCCGAGGTAGCCGTTGCCGACGGCGAACATGGTCTCAGACTGGCCCTGGCTCTGGGCGTCGAACTCAGACTCGGTCAGCGCCCATTCGTCGACCGGGTAGCGAAAGCGGTCGAGGGGGTCGGAGTTGACAGGGTTCACAGGGGGCCTCTTTTCGGGTGATTCAGGCGTGTTCGCGTGTTTCGGGTGTTCGCGTGTTTCAAGTGTCGCGTGGCTCGCAGGTACTGGCGCGTCTTCAGGCGTGTTCGGGCGCAACTGCCGGTTCTGAAACGGCATCCACGAGCTCGGCAAGGTCGGTGACAACAATATCTGCGCCCGACGCCAGCAGACCAGCGGCGCCCACCCCTCGGTCGACACCCACGACCAGCCCGAAGTCGCCTTCGCGGCCGGCCTGCACTCCCGAGTGAGCGTCTTCGATGACAGCGCAGTCGGCGGGGGTGAGCCCCAGCAGTTCGGCCGCGTAGACGTAGGTGTCTGGCGCCGGCTTACCCGGCAGCCCGGCGTCGGTCGCCACCAGCCCGTCGACCACCACCGTGAACCGGTCGCCGAGTTCAGCCGCAGCCAGCACGCTCACCGCATTGCGTGAACTCGACACCACTGCGACCTGTCGACCTGACGAAATGGATGCCTCGAGAAAGTCGACCGAGCCGGCATAGGCGACCACGCCGTCGGCTTCCAGCGCAGCGAAGAACTCATCGTTCTTCTGCAGACCGAGCCCCCAGACCGTGTTGCTGCCCGGAGCGTCGTCTGGTGTGCCCTCGGGCACCACGATGTCTCGCGAAGCGAGCAGAGCGCGCACACCGTCGACGCGCGGCTTGCCGTCGATGTAGTCGAAATAGTCGGCCTCGCTGTACGCCGGTTCGACTCCGCGCTCGGCGAGATAGTCGGTGAACAGCCGCGCCCAGGCCCGAACATGAATGTCGACGGTGGGTGTCAGCACGCCGTCGAGGTCGAACAACACGGCCTTGATGGGCTCAAAACGTGATGCGTGTAATGGCAGCGCGGGCATGCAACTCCTCAGATGATCAGTCGGCCGTCATCGCCCGCTGATGACACCATAGCGGCTTACGATTACGGGCCGGTTACACGTTCTGCCGATCATCCGGTGCCCGCGGCACTGCCTGTGTCTCGCCGGTCAGCCAAGTGAGAAGTGGGCGCTCCTCAGCGGGTGAGAAGACCCGCACGCTCAGGATGCTCGTCGAACCACTGCCCCACATACCAGCACATCGGAATCACCCGAAGAGCGGTGTTCTGCTCTACGTCGTCGATGGCGAACGTCACCACTTCGCCCGCATACCCGTGCCCGCGCAATTTCGGGTCGGTGAACGTGTGGTTGAACGAAATACTGTCGTCACGCTTGACGTAGTCGGCAGCGCTCACGAGGGCCCCGTCGACCCGCAACTCGTACCGGTTCCGTTCGGTGTTGTGAATCAAATCGCGTGCCATGCCTCCACTCTACGTCTGCCGCGACCCTCGGCGGCCTCTACCTAGCGCACCCGAGGCTTACGAACGGCGGCACCGATCACCAGCTGGTTTTGCGTTCCAGTACAGCCCTAGTTTAGGAATGTGACTGAGCGGGGGCGAGCGCCGGCACCGACTCGACGATCATCGACTCGAGGCGGCGTACCACGTCGAGGTAGTCGCCCGTCCAGATCACTCGAACGGCGGTGCGCGTGGCGGCACCCGACGAGTGACTCAAGTCACGCCGCACGGCATCGGCCAGCGCGTCATCGGCCGCCGAGTCGCGGAGCGCCGGGCGCGGCAGGGCGCGTTGGGCTACCAGCTGCCGCCCCAGTTCGCCGTACCAACCGGCGAGTTTCGAAGTCGACGCGTCGAGCGCCAGGCGGGCGGTGGCACGGTCGCCGTCGATGATGCAGTCGTCGCTTCGCCAGATGTCGAGAATGGCGTCGCCCGCGAGCCGCATTGCCCCGACGCCAGTGACAGCTGAGGCGACGTTCGCCAACGCGAGCCGCTTAGCGCCGCGTTCGGCCAAATACGTACGGAACGTGTCATCCAGTCGCCTGGATGCGGCCGCGGCCTGCAGAGCCTCGGCCGTCGGCACCGGCTGCCGAGATGCGGTGCTGTCGCATCGGCCCAGTCCGAACGCAACCGTGGCGCTGAGGTACGCGACCGTTTCGACGTACGCATCAGCGAGCGCTCGGCGGAGAGCCGCCGCGGCCCCGCGCGGCCAGAACAGCAGCCCGACGATCAGACTCACCGCGCAGCCGAGCGCGATGTCTTCGATTCGCAACAGCCCCACGCTCCACCCTGTCGGGGCGATGATGTTGAAGAGCAGCACGAGCGTCACGGTGAAGCCGGCCTGACCTGCCGCAAACGAGATGGCGGTCGGTGCCACACCGGCCACGAGAATGGCGATGGGCAGCAACACCCAGAGCAACACGGTCTGCGGCCCGATGGCGAACAGCACGGCGGCGCCGACGAGCACCCCGGCTGAGGTGCCGAGCACCCCCCGCAACGCACTCTGCCCAGTGCTGAGAGCGTTAGAGCGAAGCACCGACAGCGTGCCGAGTACCACCCAGAACGAATGCTCGACGCCGGTCAGATCGGCGATCAGCACGGCAATTCCGAGGGCGGCGGCCCCGCGGATGCTGTTGTGCAGCCATACCGAATTCCACTGCAGCGCGGCCGCAGCACGTTGCACGCCTGCGTCGACGGTGCCGGGCAGGTTGCCCGGCTGCTGGCCGAGCATCCGCTGCCACCAGGTTCGGCGCTCGGCAGCCGCCGTCAACACGATGTTCTCGCCGATCTGGGCCACGGCGAAGCTCAGTTCTTGGGCACGAAATCGCGGGTCGAGTGCCGTCACGAAGTCGTTCACCGCGGTGCGGTCGGCAGCGGCATCCGGTGCCGTATTCGCCGCGCTGACGCTGACGCTGGCCGTAGCCGGCAGCCCCTCTGACGTCGCAGATGTCGCCGCAGGTGTCGCCGCACCGCCCCGCCGAACCGAAACCTCGCTCGTCGCACTCGCCTCGACCGCCCGGCGCGCCGCCGCGAGCTCGGCCAACGCAGCCTCGAGATCTGCCGTCGGGCCACCGGTTCGGGTCAGAGTATCGGCGCCGAGTTCGAGCACGTCGGCCGCCGCCGATTTCACCCGGCAGGCGCTCACGTGCGAGAGCTTGGCAGAGGCTGGCGCTGCGGGCGTGTACGGGTTCGAGTGCACCAGGATGCTCTGCAACCAGTTCAGCTCATCGATCAGCCGCACGACGGTTCGAGCCGACGTGGTGAGCCCGGTAGGCCGGTACGGCGTGCCGAGAAAGATCTCGTGAAGATCTGCAACGGCCGCATCTGCCTCGGCGATGGCGTGCTCGAACTCGCTGCCCTTCTCAGGCGCTTTCTCGCTCACGATGAAGGCGACATCGGCCCTCAACCGCACGGCCAGCGCGCGGCACGCACGAGCGGCCCCCGTGCGCAACCGATCACGCGCGGGCGCCGGCCAGAGCACCGCGATAGCGAACACCCCGACCACCGAGGCAATACCCCAACCGACGAGCCGCGGGCCGATCGACGAGGCCCCGCCCGGCAGGCTCACCGGCAAAATGAACGCCAACAGCAGCGAGGTGCTCGCTGATGCCAGCACAGAGCTCACCGCGCCGACGAAAAGCACCGCGAACGCGACAAGAGCCATGGCAACCGCAGCGAGCCAGATGGGCCGCGAAGCCAACGTGCCGAGACACACGAACACCGCTCCCGTCACGGCGAGCGCTACCTGCGACTGAATTCGCGCCCGCATCGACCCGCCGAAATCGACCAGCAACAACATAGCGAACGAGCCGAAAGCGGCGAACGTTGCCACCTGGGCGTCGCCGATGACGATGCTGCAGAATGCGAACAGTGCCGGCATCACGATCGCTGTGCGCGTGGCTCGGCGCAACGCCGCGTAGCCTGCGTCGCGTTTGCCCAGCCAGCTCCAGAACCGCACGTGCTCTCGCCCTCCCTGCCGCTCGCCACGTCACAGCGTTCGGCTGGTCACAGACTACGAGGCGCATGCCCGTTCTCTCTACAGATGCTTATGCCAATAACCATCCGTATGGAGCCTTGTTTGCGACGATTGGTCAGACAGGAGGCTGGCTAAGCGCAATTGTTATTCTGCCAAAGAGAGTCGTGACGGCGTGTCGCGCTCGATCGGTGCCGAAACGCTGGCAGCCAAGATATTGCTCGACATAGCGAACGCTTCACCATCGGAGTCAGGCGCTGACCGACTGTGCCGCGTTGTCGGTCAGCACAGAGTCGAGCCAGGCGAAGACCTCCTGGTGAAAGAGGGTGCGGGCGCCGCTTTCGCAGTGCGCGCCCGCGCCGTCGGCAGCCATGAACTGCACGTACTTCTTAGGGCAGTCGAGCGCCTCGAAGAGGCGGGGTGCATTCACGCTGAGGTCGTCACCCTCGGCCGAGCAGACGAATGTGGAGCACGCGATCAGACCCTCACGGCCCTTCAGCGAGTACTCGGGCGCCATTCGAAAGTACTCGAGCGGGTCGGTCAAGCCGTGCACCATCAGGTTGCGCCGCAGCGCCCAGCCCGCAGTCGGCTTCTTCATCACGCCGGCGAGCACAGTGCCGAGCAGGCGCAACAGCGCCGGGTTACCGTCGGGCAGTTGCTTGGCGAGCACTCCCGGCAGGCGACTCGCGCTGGCGTCGAAGAGGTCGTACGGGCCGCAGTCAGAGACGCACGCCGCCAGGCGATGCTCAACGCTCGCGGCCCGCGGGGCGAGGTAGCCACCGAAACTCAGCCCCATCAAGACGAGGCGATGTGGATGCACGCCAGCGAGCTCGAGCGCGAAGTTCACCACCGGGGTGACGACCGCCTCCCAATCGGGCCGAAAGACAACGCCGCGATCGATCAGCATCGCTCCCTGCCCCGGGCCGTCGAAGGCCAGCACGTTGTACCCGCGCTGCAACGCGGCTGCGCCATTAGTGAAGTACAGCTCTTCGGCCGTACCGTCATACCCGTTGACAAGTATGAGTGTGGGGCGAAGCGCAGCATCCTGAGCCGCCCGAAAGAAGTACCCCGGCAACGAGCCATTCTCGTATGGAATCTCCACAATCTGCGGTGGAATGTCTAACAACGCGGCGCCAGCACGAAAGTTTTCGACTTCTCGCGCGTGCGCTTCGACCAGTCGCGAATCCAGCGGGGCTCCCATAGTGAACAGTCCCGCCGTTCTGAAGTAGTTCGACGCGCGAAAGTAGGCGCTTCTCGCGCTGATTCGATCACCCGCCGCCAGGCTCATCTGTGCACGGTCGTGCAGCTTCGCTGCCGTCGCCGACCACTGATCGTGCCACGCGTCGAGATCAGTACCGTGAATTCGCGAGGCGATAGCCGCACACTCGCCGAAATCTGCGCCGCCATACGGTGCGTAGCCGAGGGCTCGAACAAGCTGCGCCTCGAACAAGTCGTCTTTCATCAGCCGGGCCATGCTCGCTTCTCCTGTAAACTAACGCGCGTAAACTAACTTGTGTAAGACTATAGAACATAAGCTAACGACTGTAAAGTGATGCGCAACATGACAGGCACCCGGCATGACTGACACCGCACGAAAACGCAACCCGCGCGGCAGCGGAGATCTACTGCGTGAAGAGATCCTCGTCGCCGCCATCACCCTCATCGACACCACCGACGACACGAACGCACTCACCCTGCGGGGGGTTGCACGGCAGGCTTCCATCAGCGCGCCCTCGATCTATTCGCACTTCGACAATCTCACCCTGCTCGTCGAAGCGGTGCTGCAGAGCAGCTTTCACGAACTCGCCGAATCCGTCAGAACGGCCATGGCGGCCGAGCAGCAACCCGCCGCCAAACTCCTCGCCGCGGGGCGGGCCTACGTCGACTTCGGCTGGCAGCACAAAGCCCGGTATCGACTGATGTTCGCCGAGACCGGCTACGCCGAAAACGCAGTGGAAACCTTTGCACTCGTCGCAGAGTCGCTTCAACGCTGCATCGACGCCGGCATCAGCGGGAGTACAGATGCCCGCGCAGACACCTGGATCGTCTGGGCCGCCCTGCACGGCGTCGCCACTCTCGACAAACCCGCGCGCGCCGACTACCTGAGGCTCGGAGCGCTCGACCGGCCAGCACTACTCGAGACGATCATTCGCCGGCTCACGCTCATCCACGGACCGCCTGCCCTAGCAAAGTTGTAACGGTTGCTCTAGAGTAACCGTTACTCAAAAATGACCATTCATTCGTCGGCGCATCGAGTCGCCTTCGAACTCTTCACTTCCCCCATCGGTGAATGGTGGCCCGTAGCCACCAACAGTGTCTATCAAGGCACGGTGGTGCACCTGATCCACACCGGCTGGCAACGCCTTGGCGACGGCGAGCAGCAGTCGAGAGGCTACGCAGAGGGCTGGCCGCAGGTTATGAACGACTACGCGAGGCTTTTCGCGTAGCGCGTCACCGCCTGGTCAGAGGTCGCCTGTAGCGTCGCAGCCGAATGGATGCTCGAGAGAAAGACACCTCGATGAGTGACGACTTGCCGACGCTGCAGTTCGAGCGCCGCCTGAAAAGTCTCGCCCTCTAACTTTGCCGTTAGAGAGACAGATTTTCGATAATCTACGCCTCGCTGCACTACTCTGGGCATGCCCCGAAAGCACGCATCCTCAACGTCGAGACGAGAGTCGCTATGGCACAGAAGCAGTACGCAACCCGCTCGCTCGGCGAGTACACGGTGACAACGGTCTACGACGGGTTTGCCCTTGCCCCGGCAGCCACACTGGTGACCGAAGACACGGGGCTCAACCTGGCAAACCAATGGCACGTGTTTCGACAGACGCGCAAACTTCTCATGCGGGCCGACGTGCTGATGTTCGTGGTCGATACCGGCGACGAGAGGGTACTCATCGACGCCGGCGCTGGGCGACTGCTCGGCCCCACGATGGGGTCTGGCTTGAAGAATCTCGCGGCGGCGGGCCACGACCCGGCTGACATCACGAAGATTCTCATCAGCCACCCGCATCCAGACCACATCGGCGGAATTTCAGTTCGAGGGCAGATCGCTTACCCGAATGCGCACGTTTATGTCGAGGCCGACGATCACGCGTATTGGACCGCTCCGGAGAACACCTATCGCAAGCTCGGCGAAGTTCTTGCGCCGTATGTGTCGCTCGGGCGAGTCCAGCTATTCCGAGCCGGTGACGAGTTCGCGAAAGGCGTTCGCGCGGTGGCGCTGCCCGGCCACACCGTCGGGCATGCGGGTTTCGAAGTGCAATCCCTTGGCCAATCGGCTCTGTTCTGGGGTGACATCATCCACGACTACACGTACCAGCTTGCTCACCCCGACCGAACGCTCGTACTACGTGACTTCGACAAAACCCGGGTCGCCGAAGAGGTGGCGATGCAGCAGAAGATGCTCGCCGAGGTCAGTGCGAGCCATCTGCTGGTCATCGCGCCTCACGCTCCGTTTCCTGGCGCCGGCTATGTCGACGCTAACCCCGACGGCACTTACGCCTGGCGGCAAGCCGCCTGATCGCGACCCGATTTCGAATCTTGATGCCATCGCGACTCAACCCTCGGCTTCGACGCGGCGTGCGGCTGACGTTGCCAGCAGCGACTCCGCGATCAGTTGTGCCGCCCGTGCAGCACCGATGTGGGTGGGTTCGATGACTTCTGCATCGTCTTGCAACCATGTGCGCGCCGCCTCGGCACAAGGCTCGACGTATTCAGGTCGAAAAGCTGACGGGCCCAGAACCTGATCGTTCAAGATCCGCTCGCGTAGCTCTCTCGACCACGAGCGGACGCCAGGGATCCGAGTGCTGGAAGTTGGTGGTCGGCGGCAGGCCCGGCTTGATGTCCATGAGAACCTCGCCGACCTTTTCCGCGTCAAGGATGCGGGCGTCGGGCAGTAACCGCTGCCAGGCCCCTACGTTGCCAGGTATTTCGACTCATCGGTAACCAATGTCGCGACTCTTGACAACGGTGCCCCTAGCGGGAGCCCTCTCGAATTGTGGGACCCCTGTTATTTCGCTGATTCAGCTACTCAATTCAGGCCAGATAGCCAGAATACTGACACAACTCCCCCGCGACAATCGCGATGGGTCAGTGCCACAGAAGCGGCTGAATGCTGACGAGATTCAACTACTCGTTGCGGACTATGAGGCTGGTGAGGGGTCTATCTATGTACTTGCTGCGCGGTATGGCGTGCACCGACAGACCATAGCAAAACACCTAAAGAATCGAGGATGTGCGCTGGGAGCGCGACCGCTCTCGAGTTACGAACTCGCGAGAATCAGGCAGCTTGCGGAAGATGGCTGGAGCCCAAATCGAATTGGGATTGTGCTCGGGCGAGACCCGAAAACAGTACGGAAGGGGCTCGAGTCGCTCATTTCGGAGTTTTCGAGAGACGATGGTTAGGGTGTTGAAGCTCTTGCGAATTGAAGTGCAAGCATAGCGAGCTTCCAAATGATGACAGTTGATTTGAACACGTCACCGATCCAAAATCGCCTCGAGCAAGGTTGGAAACCAAGAGGCAATTGGCAAAAATTAGAACAGGGAGTCACGATGTCCGGCTATCTCGACTCACACTCGGTGTCCGCCGAGTATGTGTTCTGGCAACGCGACGAGGAAGAGGTTCGTGCTTACCTAGTCTCGACCAACAAGGGCATGGGCGCTTGGTTCGACCAGGAATGGGAAGAAGCAGAAGATCACGCGAACGAGATCTTTGACCCGGATTATCACGGCGCGGACCTTCCAGCAGTTCTATTTGAAAAGTCAGTTGGCGTGTATCCCAGCGACTATTTTTGGCAGCTTTCCAGCGCCACCATTAAGGACGCCTGCACTCTTTATGAGGTGTTTCTTGAACAGATGGCCAACGCGGTGCTTATTCGCTCACAGGCACGCCTCGCGAACCTCTCGACGGAAGATTCGTGGAGCTGGTCACAATGCGAACTCTTTTTTCGGCACTACATTGAGGTTGAGGTTAGGCCAGAGAAGATCCGCGCCGTGCTGTGGATTCGAAACAAACTCACACACCTTCGAGATCAATTGCGCACCGACGCCGGCAAAGCCGAGTTCGAAGCCCACATGACAACACTCGACATTTCCGGCCCACCAACTCCCGACGAGACCGAGCTGGGTCTAATCGAGCATCGCGCCTATATCGACAGCGCAATGCAACTCACTCAGCTGCAGACATTACGGGTTCTCGACGTCATCAGGGACCACATTGGAGTAGTTGCATTAGCCGCATTCTCTTTCGACTACGGACGATCGACCACTGAGTACTTGACAGCGTTGCGCAACCGATCACCGATCAGAATTCCAGATTTCCCATCTCAAAAGCTAATCACTTTCGTTGATCCGTCCTAACGACTCCCCCTTTACGTTCACCTAGTCTCCGGACTTTGTCCGCAATAGCATCTGGGCGGAGACCACTTGCGACTGGTCGGACGTACTCATGCGACGTCGCGGATCGGCCAATCTCGTGGAGTCAACGAGCGCAAGATAGTCACGCAGGATCCTCGAGCTGCATCCTACGTGTGTCACCCAGCCCGCGGCGGCGTAGCTCAGCTCAAGGCGGAACCCATCGTCATCGCACTAGGCTCACCGCCCCCCTGAAAGCCACCTCGATGTCTCAAGAATGATGGTGCAGCGAAGACGACTACATCTCGCGCAGGGCCGAGGAGCGATGCCCAAGATGTGCGCTAGCCACAGTGCATCCTTCTGTTACGAGAAAACTGAGCCCGGAACGCCACCGTCTATCACCTCCAAGATCGTCTTGGCGTGCCACACAAATCCGAGATCAGAATCGCTCGAAACCCGACCGGAATAGATTCCGACTAGCTGAGTCGTATCCTCGGGGGCTACCGAGTACAGGCCTTCCCGGCCGACCGGATTGTACATTCGACCAGCTGGATTGAGGTAGACCGGGGATCCGGACATTCCGGGGCGCGTGCGGCTATCCACCAGAAATCGCGGAAGACCGTCTATCGGCAAATGAAACTCGCTGGCGATGGTCCCTTGGACCCACACTCCAACACCGGTTGCCCCTCCGTTTCGCCCAAATGGATAGCCAACGATCATCACGCGATCAGGAACGGCAGGAGTGAATCGGTACTCGCTGTCATCGATAACTGGCGGGCGCTGCATGTTCAGGGCGTGAGCAAGCGAGACGGCCTCGTCGGCCAGGCAAAGTGCACTTACATCGATGTCGGCGCCTCCGTCCGGATGCTCGATCCACGTCGCGTCGAGTTCTGAGGTTATGAGTTGCATCGTGGAAGTCTGCTTGACCAATACGCCTTCGTCGTCTTGTGTAGTCGCTGTAATCCGTATCGAGGTCGGATTTACTCTCCTCTTCGGATCTAAGTACTCGTTCGATCCCGGTTTGCGACCAGAAAGCACATGCCGGTTTGTAATCAAAAAGCGACCCCGTGGGGACACCACGATGAATCCGGTGCCAGTCATCAGCAAGACATCTTCGAATAGCGTTTCCAGAAAGCATGATTCTAAAGAGACTCCATTTATCACGCCCCGACACTACTCGGTGCTCGGACGGCGCAGTCGAGATTGGCCCCGACCGTGCGCGGGTCGGGGGCGGGCCCAACCGCTCCAACACGCACCGGAGCGGTTGCATCCAGGCACGAGGTCAGCCCTTTTGAGGGTCGAAAGCGCGTTGAAAAGAGGAGCACCAGGACGCCACCCTTCACTGGATTCGGCATCGTCGGGCGTGCACGGTAAGACTAGGGGGATGCCTTCTTCATTGCCAGCCGCTCTCGAACGCTGGTTGCGCGCTCCTGACCATGCCGAGGTGCCCTTGGCCTGGGTCCCGGGGTTGGATTTGGCGGAGCGGCAAGCACTCGGAGCCGCGGGCGGAATCGCCAGAGAACTTCTCCCCCCGAGGACAGTAACGGCGCTTCCTGCCGATGTTCGAGACTGGATGGTGTCAGGCCCGTCACCCGACGCGGGAGACCTCGCGGAGTACCGTGCAGTACTTGAGGCTGATGCGGACGGTGGCCTTGCGGGCCTTTATTCCACGATCGTGAAGCGAGCACACCGTCGTCAACTTGGAACATTCTTCACTCCGACAGCGGAAGTGAAGTTCATGCTGGACCTGTGGGACGAGATTGAAGAATCGTCACCCGATGTGGTTATCGATGTCGGGGCCGGGGTGGGTGTCTTCACCGCAGAGGCGGCAAAACGCTGGCCCCAGGCTAAAGTCGTCGCAGTAGACATAAACCCGGTAACCCTCGGGCTTCTCGCCGTTCGGCTTTTCTCTGATTCGGTCACCGATTCAGCGAAGGACTTCGAGGCCCGCGTCACGTTGGTGCGCGAAGACTTCACGACTTGGTTTGTATCCGGGCGTGCGCCGGAACCTGGGCGCCGCCTCGTTCTCGGAAATCCGCCCTATACCCGCGCACAGCTTCTCGAACTTGCTGAGCGAGAACGTCTCCATGAACTAACCGACGGTCTCTGTGGGTCGAGGGCGAGCTTGTCGACCGTGATCACGGCCCTCACTCTGCAGCGCCTTGCGCCGAGCGATGGGCTGAGCTTGCTCCTTCCGGCGCAGTGGCTTGAGTCACAATATGCTCGCAAATTGCGCTCGAGACTGTGGAACGAACAGCGCCGTAGCGTGGAACTTCGTCTGGTTGAGTCGGAAGATCTTTTCGGCGGTGCCCAGGTTGACGCCGTGGCGCTGCTTGTAGGGGCGGAGCGCGACACCCCTCGTCCGTTTCGCATCGGAAAGTGGCGTGAGCCGGAACTCGAGGAACTCGACCGCACTGAGCCGGTCCCTGATTCCTGGCGTCAAGCTTTCGATCACTCTCCGATGCTCGAGCCGCAAACCATCCTGAAAGAGCAATTCGTACTATCCGACCTCGCCGAGGTCCATCGCGGTGTGGCAACGGGCGCAAATGCAACTTTCGTCCTTGATGAGACGGTCGCTCTAGGACTTCCCGTAGACGCAACAAGGCGAGTCGTAACACGGCTCGTCGACCTACCCGACGATCTTGACAGCGCGGCACTCTCTTCGGCATCCGATCGCGCGATTGGATGGCTGCTCACAGCAACTAAGCTGCACGTTGAACAATCAGCGGCGCTAAGAGCGCTCATAAAAAACGCCGAAGAAAACGAGATCCACACGCGCGTCCTCTGCCAGCGTCGAAGCGACTGGTTCGATTTGACCGCTGAAGTACGTTGCCCAGACGTCATCATTGGCGCAATGACACAAAAGCGGTTCAAACTTGTGAACAACTCGATTGGTGCGACGCTGACCAACAACCTGTATGGCATCACATGGATGCGAACGACAACTTCTAAGCAACGGCGCGACGTACTGAGGTGGCTTCGAACCGACGAGGGACAGCAGGCACTAACGGGCGTGGCCCGGCGTCAGGGTGCTGGCCTCATCAAGCTTGAACCCGGCGGACTTCGCAGGTTACCGTTACCGTCGGAAATCGTTTCTGGCTAAAGCACTGCCGAGGGAACACTGGACATCAGCGCGCTCCTCGGCAGATTGACAAGAGCTTCTGTCCACCGCCCGTTCCCGTCGTCCGGTACGTATCGCTCAAATTCCGAAGCACGGCACCAGCCCAATATCGTCGCAGTCTCACCATCGAAGCCGCAAGCCACCATGGCCCACTGCCGAGAGTTTCGTCGGCCAACCTCGTACTCGTTGCGCGACAGAAAGAAACGGAAAGTCTTGCTTGAATTGCTCATCGATGTCTTGACTTCAAGCATTCGCGGACCTGTTCCAATCGTAGGAGCGCTGACGTCATAACCGAACCGATCACTTACTAAGCTGACCCGGCGCACCTGAGCAACGATCTCGTAGTGCCCAAGCGCGCGAAGTTCATCGACGCACCACGCGACTACCGCTTCCTCGCCCAACGCTCCTACTATCTCTCGAACATCGACTCCGTCGATCACGGTGTCCGACGCTGTAGAAGCGGCGAGTAATGTTGAAAGGAGTGGCTCGGCCGCCGGGTCAGGGAGCGCCAGAAGTTCACGTAAGTTCTCACTTCGGTGAACTCGCCCGTTTGAGACGACGACGAGGCCGTGCTCAACGAGCAGAGAAAGAGCGTTGTCCAGGTCGAGGCGAGGGAATCGACCTAAAGTCACGGCGTTTCGGAAGACCAAGTCGAGCGTCGCAGACCCCGTACCACCTTCGTCGACCGCTCGCACGACCCACAACGCGGCACTGATCTGAAAGTCCGAGATCGATAGCGAGCCCATATCAGTCTTCAGTTACGTCGTCGCCCGAGCTCGGCGAGCACAGCCTCGAGGTCTGCACGGTCATCCAAAACGGCGGCCGGCTCTTCGTCGTCTGGAAGAGCTAATTCGACAAGGCGGTCGTCCGCCAGGAGCTGAGATAGCCGCTGAACCTTTTCTTCAACGCGGCGATCGACTCGCTCGTCGATACTCCCGATCGTCGAAAAAATGGTGAAGGTTGTTTGGGTGTCCTGAGGCAATCCAAGCCTGTGAATACGATCGAGCGACTGCAGATACTGACCAGCGTTGAACGTCCGGTCCAGGTAGATCGCATCATGGCATTCCATGTGTAGACTCACTCCCTCAGCAAGCGCAGCGGGGTTCGCAAGAAGCACTTTGCAGTTCGGATCACGACGGAAGCGTTCGATTTCCCGTTCACGAGTTCGAACTCCCTCAGGGGCATCGTCGGAGCTTGGCACGCCTCCGTAGACGATGGCGGGCTCGAGCGCAGCGAGCTGCTGTTCGAGGTCCAGCAAGTTGCCTGGAAAATTTGACCAGACCAAGGTCTTATTCCAAGTAGGCCTTCTGGAGTTTTCAGAAACCAGTCGGCATACCGCCTCGATCTTTGCCGAAATCTCATGATCGGCGTAGCGCTCAACCATCTCTGCGAGATGCGAACCCGCCGGAATCGCCAGAGGGGGGAATCTGTACGCCCGTGCTGCGTCCGCACTGGAGCGCAGTAGCCTCGGGCTCGAAGCGGCCTGTAGGAGATACATCGTGATCTCGCCCATCTGCGCAAACATGAGTTGATCGCCGCGGGATAGATCGAGCAATCCCGCATACCGGTTGAGCAGTGCGTCATAGATTTCTTGTTGGAGGGGATTCATCGGCAGCTGGACCCGACGGATGTCTGAGTCGGGAATATCGAGTTCGGTTTTAGTAGTCCGAACGAACAATGGAGTAATCGCTTCGTTTATAACTCTCATAGCCCGTGGTGCGGGCTGAGGCGCCATTGCCCAGTCCGGAATCCTTCTGCTCGCTCGACCCGAAGGCCAAAGGAAGTCCAAGAGGAACTTGAGATCGCGGGGGTGGTTTGGTGCTGGCGTTCCCGTCAACACATCCCGACGAACGACGTGCGGAGCCAGAGCGAGCAACGCACGTCCCCATTCGCCGCTGATACCACGCTTCGCTCGGTGTGCTTCGTCAAGGACTAAGTGGACATGGTGGCGCGATGCCCAAGAGATGAGATCGTCAATCGCTCCCGGAACTCGCTGATAATTGATCAGAATTACATCCGCGTTCGGGATTCCTTTCGATCGGACGCGCGCCACAGAAGGGGCGGGGGAAAGTACAGAAACGGCGTCTTCTTCCCAAGCGCCGAATGCGGAAAGCGGAGCAATTACAAGGAGCTTGTCCACTCGCCCTCGTGCCTGTTCGATTGCGTGCAGCGCGTAGGCGACGGTTGTCTTACCCGCACCCGGCACAGAAAAATTGGCACCGTGGTGGAGATGCATCAGCTTGTTCAGGTCACGGACCTGGAATTCTCGAAGTGTTCGAATCACCCGATAAAGCCCTCGAGCGAGCTCGTCAGATAAGTCGATCCCTCGCGCCGTGTCGGTAGCGTCGACGGTGTTTAGGAAGCTAATATCCCTGCCATCCTTGACGAGCAGCGCACGCACATTATCGTCCACTTCAAACGCGACATTTCGAGATCGCAGTGTCCCTGACAGCCGCTGTCGCGAGCGCAGGAACCCGTCTGCCGACACGCGAATCTCCGTACGAGCCAGATTACTGTCGCCACCGACGACCAACGCGATCTCGTTCCACGAATCGCCCGAAATTTCCGTGCCAGTGAGGACAACGCGAGCCGGACGCGACTCAAGACGAGCCCGGAGCTGGGCGGTCACTCGCCGTTCTCCTCGTCATTCGTGATTGGCACCTTGATGTCGGCAACGATGCTTAAGACTTCCTCGAGTCGCGATTGAACCAGATCTAATGTCGTTTTCAGATCATCAATCCTCGGGGAAAATTCAGGGTCATCGGCCACATCTTCCAGCGCCTCGACGAGGGACTTGAGGCTGCTGGCCGCCGAATCCGCGCTGCTCTGGGGGCGCACGAGCCGGTTGGCGTCTTTCTTGCGTTGAGCGGCGTTATTAAGGCCTTCCGCCACGCTACCGTGCATGACCCGCTTGATTTCTTGGCCGGTAAGGCTAGTACCGTCCGCCATCGCAAACTCGCGCTCGGGGTCCTGGGACGCCTTCACCACTAAGTCGAGCACACGTTGCGTAACGGAAGACGAGGCCGGTGTGGACTCGCTGCTATCGACATCTAGAAGATCTAAGCCTGCAGGCGCTGCTGCGGGGGCAGCCGTCTCGGTACTTGTTTCTTCAGCCGAAAGCGTCTGCGTAATCGAATCCCCGTCTCGTCCCGCCTCAGCGAGGTGGGGAACCAAGTCTCGCGTTATCCAATCACCTTTGGCTTTTCGAAGCTGGTGAACAGCAGAGTGTCCTGAAAAGTAAGCGATCAGCCATCCGCGAATATGTTCGTCCGCAGGTTCGCGTCCGTACAAGTTCTCAATGTCGCGCACCTCCTTCAACAAATCAATCCAGTTTTGCTGCTGGTCTTCGACCGTTACGAAGATCGAGAGCGGAAGTGGGTCTGCCGTCAACGAGCGCGACCGGTTCATCAGGACCAATACCTCGCGCAGCCGTTTGATGTCCGCAGCTTTGTCGACGCGGAGGCTCGCCGCGATCGATTCATCGGTCATACCGTTGTCATACAACGACTGAATCATCATGAGACGGGCGACAAGGTTGTATTCGTCCTTAAACTCCTTCTGCTGCTGGAGCACGCTTTCCAGGTCGAGCTCTTCTTTATTGTCTGTATCCCCCGGCAACACCGCGACACGAATCGTTGTCGAAGCGGGAATCTTGCCTTCCGCGACCAGACCCCGTAAGAGAACGCAGCGAGAGTTACCGTTGATGAGCTTGCCGCTCCGGGTGATAACGCCAGGCTGAGCCTGCCCCTGCGATTCGAGGCTGCCGCGAAGCCCATCAATATGGCGGTGCGATTTTCGCACGAGATCCGTGACAATCGCCTGCGCCTTCGGGGACTCGGGGTCTGTCTCCACGACGCCTCTGTCTGGGTGATCAGCCAGGAGCGGGGCAATCCGGAAACTTCTTGCGTTCAGAATAGGCACATCGAGCGGGAGTTCGATGACTTCAAAAGTTTGGAAATGACCACGAAACTGGAGACGCTCGGTTTCCGGGATGTCCGGACGCTGGCGCAGCTCGTCAATGGCCTTCTTTATGTGAAGCTCCCGGCTCGTACTGCTCACTCTGTTTCCCCTCATGGCGCCTGCACCCTTTTCACTCAGAGTAGCGACAGCTTCGGACATCAGAGCCCGATGTGACGTTTATCCTGTTGCTACTTCGTGTGCTCTTATTTACGCGCCAGCGATCAGCGCGATGATCGATGCCTCCGTTACAGGGATTCGAGGACCATTCGTTTCGCAAAGGCAGCGCTTCCGCTGTGGCCGAGGAACACTCTGCTCGCGTCGACCGCATCGAGCAACGTAATCGCTGCCGCGTCTTGCTGGTCGAGGAATCTGCCCTCTCTCGCCGCTGCGCCACTCGCGCCGGAGTAGGTTTTTACGGCGGGATTGGCGCCGGCCGTCAACAACCCGATTTGCCGAGCCAGTGTCATCTACTCTCTGTGGCGATTCAATCGGGTCGATATGCTTGCCTCCTCCCGGGATGACCGTCAGCCCATGCGACTCAATGGTGCCTGCGGTTCGATGAACGCGAACATCGAGTTTCATCAGTACACCGGCTTCTTCCGGGTGCACTCCAGCAAGAGATAGTTATCAGGGCGATTGGATTGGGCGATGGAGCATTTGTTACCTGAGGGCCGCGCGGTTATCGACGCCCTCGAACAATTAGGTCAGTCGCTGGGTTACGCGACTACTCGCGAGCATACGGTCGGGCGGTCGGCTGCCATAGATCTGTCCTGGACTGCCGCTGACTCAAACGATGTCCCTCTGTTCGTTTTTGAGGTCGAAAGCACCGCATCAGCGGGCCTCGCGAACAACGCGATGAAGATCTTTGGTTCCCCGTCGAAGTCACTTCCCAAGCCGTTGTTTTTCTTTCATCTGGTCGTCACGGCATCACCGACGAATGAGCGAATCCGAAACGCTCAACACACGTGGGGCAATTACAACTACCGCGTGTATCGGCTGTCCGAAGCCGCACAACGGCGCGATATGTTCGTTGAAATTCTCGGTCAACATCGTCGAGTGTCTAATCGCATCGATATCCTCTGGCTCGCGGAAGTCGCCGGGCACCCCTTCTGGGGTGGAATCGAAATGATTCCTGATGTTTTAGGCGAGATCTCTAACCTGCGGTTTGACACTTCCTACCTACATTCATTTGCATGCCTCGCGATTGCTCATCCGCACCTCCTGCCGTATTTCACGCGGCGGCTCAGAGAACTGGATTCCGGTGTCTGGGCTGCCGCAAGCCGCGAAGGCTACCGCGGGGGCCCCGGGGAATACATCCCGGGCCTGCTGGAATTGGCCATTCGCATTGCATCTGGAGACCTTCTGGACGCTGAAGGTCCAGAGGCGTTTGAGAAGTGGGCGCTGCGGACAGGGCAGTTCCCGAGAACAATCGACGCGGCATTCGGACTATCCAGAGACTACGACGGGTTCGTGCTAGGTATAGCACCGTTCCAGTACGCGCTGAGCATGGCAGCGTTGAGGAAGCAACCTCGGTCGCGCGCGTGGGTGATTACCGATATGTACCGCCTCCTCTTAGAAGAAAGCAACCAGGGTCTTAGCCCTAAGTTCCTTTTGCCTGGAACGACGTGGCTTGCTTTGATGATCGCCTTCGAAGCGGCACAACACCGCAATGATTCGGTTGTTGGCAAGGTTGACCTCGAGCAGATGTATCTGACGGCCTCAAAGATAGTCAGAGGTGCGGGCGGTATTCCCGGTAACTGGCTCCAATGTCCGCCTGACCCAGTCTCAGAGCTGGAGGATTTCAATGTTGCGCTTGATAGCGCCACGGAAGGCGCGCATTTGCCTTCGTTAGAGGATCTCGCGCGCCACGCGTCCCCTTCGGTCGGTGCCGATCAAGATTCTGCGACGGCTGAGGCGATTCGCTGGTGCCTAACAGCGCTGGTGTCTCTCGATGCCTATCAGGGCCCGATGAGCGGAATCGTCGCGTTAATGGGCCTTCAAATCCCTTCCACCGCTGAAGACCTAGCACCCTAACGCATCCGAGCGCGCTCCGGTCGCGATTGAACAGTCGGCGGCCCGGGTATCAGGGGCGCGCTGGCCGCCGCATCGATCACTCAAAACGTCAGCGATCAGTCGCACGATATTCGGGTACGCAGTACGGTGCTTCATGAGGAATAGGGGAATCGCGTGACAAGCATTTTCGAGAGCATCAACGCAGCAGATCCAGCGTCATCGACGCTGGACCCGAAGCGACTGTTCCGAGCACTACCCAAACCAAAGAATTCGAAGTACCAGTTTCCGCATGATATTCAAACTGAAGTTTGGGACATGTGGTTCCGTCGCCGCGACGAAGCCGACCTTATCTTGAAGATGAATACCGGAAGCGGGAAGACGGTGGTCGGGCTTGTGATTGCCAAGAGCTCGCTCAATGAAGACAAAGGCCCGGCGGTTTATCTCGTTCCTAACACCCAGCTGCAAGAACAGGTTGGAATCACAGCATCGGAATTGGGGATCGCCTGGACCGACGACCCTGCCGACCCCGCGTTCCGACAGAGCGAAGCAGTGCTGGTCGTTCCGGTCCACACCATGTACAACGGCCGAAGCAGGTTTCGGCTCGAGGGTCACGGAAACACCGTTCACGTCGGGACTGTAATAGTCGACGACGCCCACGCATGCATTCCAATCATTGAGGATCAGTTCTCTACAACACTCGCCGACACGACACCCGCCTATAAGGGTCTACTCAAGCGCTTCAACAGCGTCCTGAAGGAACAATCGCTCAGCGGCTGGACTTCGATCACGACGGGCAGCGAGACCCAGGCCGTCCCAATTCCCTACTGGGCATGGGCGAATGAACTGGCATCGAGCTATGCCCTCCTAAATGCCGTGACGGAAACGGACAGCAAGGACCATCAGTTCAAGTGGCCGTTGATGCGCAATCAGCTAGCGCTGTGTGACGTTGCGTTCACCTCCAAGGAAGTTGAGGTTCGACTTCCGTATCCGAATCTCGCTGTTATTCCGTCGTTCACCAACGCAGCTCGCCGTATCTATATGACTGCCACCCTGGCGGACGACGGCATCCTCGTGACGAAAATGGGAGTCGACCCGAATTGTGTGACGCGTCCGATCGCGCCATCATCGGCAAGTGACATCGGCGATCGAATCATTCTCACCCCCGTCGAAACCAGCCGAATGGTGACAATCGAGGACGTGAAGGCCAGCGCCGCCAACTGGGCAACGAGTCTCAATGTCGTCGTGATCGTGCCGTCCCGACATAGAGCGAACGAATGGCAACCGTACACGAGCGAAATACACGAGAAGACGACAATTAAGGCGATCGTGAAGCGCCTGAACACACAGCATGTTGGTCTCGTCGTGCTTATAGCTCGTTACGACGGCGTTGACCTTCCCGGTGATGCGTGCCGCGTTCTGATAATCGATGGATTGCCCGAGCGATATTCCCCGGCGGAACTGGTCGAAGCAGCCGCGATCGGCGGAACCGAGGTCATGAGCAGCCAGCAGACGCAACGAATCGAGCAGGGTATGGGTCGCGGCGTGCGAGCCACGGATGACTACTGTGCAGTAATTCTGCTCGACCCCCGCTTAGTCGGCCGGCTGTATTCGGCGGCTGACCTTCACCAGCTTTCACCGGGAACGCGCGCGCAATACGAATTGTCTGCGACGTTTGCGAAGAGTGGCCGTAGTAAGCCAATGTCTTTTTTCGCGGATGCTGTCGACGCCTTTCTTGCCCGCGACAGCGCATGGACCAACGCTAGTAAGGACGCGGTCGAAGGCCTGACCTATTCGAGTCTGAGTTCAGTGCAACCACTTCTGGTGGCTGAACGCGACGCCTTCCGAGAAGCGTGCGCGGAGCGTTACACGCAGGCGTTCGAACTCTTGCAAGCTCAATTTTCGAGCATCTCCAATGCGAGGTACAGAGGATGGATTAAGCAGCGAGCTGCGAGTTATCTTGAACTCGTTGATCCTGTGAAGGCTCGCGAAATTCAAGTGAAAGCCCGAATCGATAACAACTACATTTTGAAAGTGCCAACCAGCACAGCCGAGCCAAAGCTAAGTCATCTCGGGAATCAAGCGGACGCCGCAAGCGCCCACCTCGGGCAGTACGCGAAACCACGAGACTTGGAGGTCGTAGTCGACGGAATCCTCTTTGATCTCGTGCCCAGCACGGATAAGAACAGTCACAAGCGATTCGAGGCTGCCCTTGACATCGTGGGAAAGATGCTCGGATTCAATGCCTCGCGGCCAGATGCGACGACCGGAATCGGTCCGGATAATCTGTGGGCAATAGGTCAAGACTCATACTGGGTAATCGAGTGCAAGAGCGAAGCTGTTGCTTCTCAAGTCTCGCGCGAATACCTCGAGCAGCTGACACACTCTGCTGACTGGTTCGAGTCTCAATACGACATAAGCCAGCACCCCTATCTCCCGTTACTCATTCACCCGTCGCGCACCCCGATGTGGGACGCAGTCCCCCGTCAGACTGCGCGGGTTATGTCCTTTGACCTCCTGGCAGAGTTCCGGATTGCGGTTCGGGGGTACATCACCGCCTTGTGTTCAACCGACAGCTACCGAGACCCGTCGGAGATCAGCAAAAACCTGAATCACTTCGGTTTCGCGGCACGAGACCTGGCTAATCGTTGGACTCAAACTTTCCGAGCTCCCGCTAAACGCTAACCAACTTCGGGTTGAAAGCCGCACACCGATTTCGAGAGTTGACCCGCTCGTATGCCCGGCGAAACGGAAGTTGGCGCCTTCCCGAAGGACACCACACCAACCTGCTCGCAGCGCTTGTAGTCTGCTCAAGGCGTCCGCGCCATTCGGTGGAGCCAAATCAGACATCCTGATCAGTTGTGAACCCGTGCAAGAAATGTCTGTCGTCAGCGCAATACTTAGTTCAAGAGTCCTCGTCGGCCGCCGCAGATGATTTATTCTCGTTAGCGACGTCTCGTTCCGGAGGTTTATGGTGCAATATGTTCACATGGCGCCACTTCAGTTGGTCCTCAGCCACTCGGAGGTTGAGCTCGTCGCCAACAGCGAGAATAGGGCCCCGTCATCCTTCGAGGATGCAGCGCACGACGTTCGCGTTCCGCGGCTTGGGGCGCCAGAATTGGTGTTGCTTGCCCAGCAGGCCAAGTCCGCGGGCTACCGGTTGAATAGCTTCGAGATAGCTGGGCCAGACCTCAAACTGGTTCGCGACGCACAGCTAGAGGAAGAATTGTCGGCTGAACTGGTTGCCGCGCTCGAATCTCATGGTACTTCTGCGGTTTTTTCTCTGCTTCGACATGAATTTCACGGCTACGCCATCGCTGGCGTCCGACTCTATAGAGCAGACACCAAGATAGTGACAATACGACGTAATGGAGTCGTATTGGCAAATGGTCCGGAAGGCGTACTCGAGTTTGTCAGGAGTGCGTGGAAGAAGGTCTCGGCTTGGTAGCGGACTCCGTCAAGGATGGAATCGCCGACGGGATCAAGCTCGCCATCGCTATTCTCGCGTACCTATGGTGGTCGCCTCATTTTGAAAAGCTTGTGGAACCCGCCCCACCAATAGTTGGCGACGTGATCACGGTTCTGCTTGCCGCCACAGCGACCATAATCGTCTACTGGCTGCTTTTTCCAATAAGCACAATCGAGATCGTGTTCGGCCGGACGGACACGGGCGCTGCGCTCGCCAGCACCGTGATCGAACTTACCTGCGCCCCGAATGATCCGCGCATCGCGCGCTTCGATGTTCGGGTTCGTCAGAAGTATCGTGGATTACTAGCGCGGCTCATTGCCCGCTGGGCGGCGAGCAAGCCGCTGACGGTGCTCGTGATCGTCCTGAATTCTGGGCTCGAGTTCTCAGCCGATCTTCCGGGGTGTCGTGGAACTGACCGCGGATTCGAGATCAAGCTTGGTGAGCTTCCGAACACTGGGGATTGGGCGAATGCCAGCGTTACGTTTGGCAGCGCCGAAATAGCTGATTGGGCCGATCTCGGGGTCTCAACCGAGCTGAAATCGATGTCACGAGCATCCTGGATTTACCGGGTCCTCGTCCGGCCCAAGGCAAACGTCCGAAGAATCACGATCAGGAAGATCACGTAATGCCCCACCTAACAAAGGGTGTCCTGAAGGCGCGCCCGATGAGGATCACTAGCACGGCAACATTGGCGCAAATCCAAGTGGCTTTAGCAGCCACTCGTCCCGATCTACAAACCGTAACGCGAGGGTGGGGCAGCATTTACGATGACGACTCTTTAGTCGGAACGATAAATGCGATTGCTCCCGCTCACGACGGAGTGATCTTGCCTGTAATTCAGGGGAGCCTTGGACCGCTTACAACCTTCATCCGCGCTCCAGAAACGCTGGCAGCAAGACTCTACTGGTACAAACCGGACCCTACTGCTCGGCGCCTCTTGCCAGCAGGGACACCGAAACCGAAGTACTACAAGCTACAAGCGGCCGACATTCTTATCAACCAAATCGACGGAAGCCCCGATTTTACGCTTGTCGTCACTACGACCGATTGGCGCGACACGAACTTTCAAATTATTCCAGCCCTAGAGTCAGCTCTGCGCGGTATTGATTCCGCCGCCACGATCTCGACCGTCTCGTCCGTGCTCGACCTAGGCACGCCCGATTTCTTTCTCTGGCTAGTTCACATGCATCTCGATGGCTTGCCGATCACACCAGATCTTTCCATTGACAACATGTACAAAGTGAGTGCGCAAGACTCGCTCGATCACGAAACCTCAATTGCTCGGGGAGTGACAGCTGGAAGGTTAGAACTTCTTTCACTTCTAGCTGATCCCAACAAATCTTTTGGCCCCGCGCAAGTAATCATCTCCTCTGCCTTGCTCGAGGCGCACATCGGGTTTGACCTCGAATTGGATGGTTCCTTTCAAGTTCAAGGCCAGCAAACTCACTACTCCGATAATGTAATCCGCTCCAAATTGGAAGAGCAGCTTCTGATTACTCAGGATCTGACGCAGACCATTATCCCGTCAATGAAGCAGGCCTATCAGAGCGACGTGGGATGGCATTCCGCCGATCGAGTCGCCTACCGCAATGCACGAAAGGCCGAAGCAACAGCGGCAATGGGCAGGTTATAGCCAAAATTTGCTCTGCGGAAAAGACCGGATCTTCCCGGCCGTCCAACATCGCGTTGAACCGTCCGGTACTGGTACTTTCGCCCGGTCAAATCGAGCCGTGAACCTATCGCTGTGCGATATCGTCGCTCATGGCGTATTGGTGGGCGAGTCAGAACAAGAACTATCGGGTCGTTATTCCGAATGGGACCTTATGGACACGGCCTCGAGTAGATGGCGTGATGCCGGAGAATCGGCGCTTGCTCGAAGACCTCGAAATAGATGACGTGGTCTTTCACTACGGGGGCCCGTACGTCAGAGCAGTGAGCCGGGTGGTGGCCTCCGCCACGGACTGGCCCCGACCCCCTGGCTACCCGTATGGTCCGCGTGAATCGGAAGGAGTCAACGATGACGGGAAGCTCGTCCGCGTCGAGTTGATTTCATCCGGCTTCGAGATTCATCGAGACGAGGTCGCTCAGCTTATTTCCCACGGGACACCCGGGCCGCTCTCTCAATACGGCGTTCCTCGCGAAGCGTACATTTCGCCTCTGACCGTCGGCGACGCTGAGGCTCTGCTGGCGGCCGTAGGGATTTCAGTCCCGAACCGCACGTTGCCTGGTCGGCCTCACGAAGACTGGATTCCTGGGAGTGGCCCGACCGATGCCGAGGCAATAGCGAGGATTCGAAAGGAACAGGGGGCCCTGAGAGCTTTCCTGCTCGACGGATCGGAGGGAGCACCTTGCGCCATCTGTGGGCTGGAGACGCCGGCGGCGTTTCTGGTGGCTGGCCACATCGTCCCTCGCTCAGAGTTAGAAGATTCAGAGCGACGACGGTTCGATTCGGTGGCAATACTTGTCTGTTTGTTCGGCTGCGATGCCCTCTTTGAAAACGGATATGTGGTAGTCGATAGTGGCGGCAAGGTTGCCGCCGGCCGGGCAACCAATGATCCCACGATCGCCTCGGAGATTTCTCAGCGCCTCGGTACACCGTCAAGCGGATGGTCGTTGGCGACCTCAGCCATGTTCGCAACGCATGCCGCTCAGCATGCAAGTACTTAGTATGACGTTGTCGTACCCAACCGTGTCATGCTCGGGATACTGAATCAGGGAAAGTCAATACAAATGAGCCACGACGATGATCTTGTTTACCATTACACCGACGCCAACGGCCTAAAGGGCATTTTGGATTCTGGTAAGTTCTGGGCAACGGACATGCAATATCTGAACGACTCAGCGGAGCTGACACTGCTTCAGGTTGAAGCCATCGAGGAATTACGCTCCTACGCCTCAATCCATCTTCAGCATGCAGAGATCATTGAATTGGCCATTCCGATGTTGCCGCTAGAGTCAGGATCGCACTACAGCATTTCGTTCTCTGAGGATCCGGACTCATTGAGCCAGTGGCGCGGCTATGGCGGGGTCCAAGGGTACGCAATTGGATTCAGTAAGGACTCGCTTGCCCGGGTCGCTCAGAACGATGACGATGGGGCGCGGTTCGGATCGTGCGAATACGACCCCACAGTAAGGGCAGCGCAGATTTCGAAAACAGTCCGAGACGCGATCTCTATGCTCAACGACGAAACGGCCATGCACTCGCCTACCTGGGGCGGCGCCCCAGCAGAGCTAGCGGTAAATGTGGCGGGCGGCTTCGGTGCAGTCGCCCCGTTTATCAAGCACGAATCATTCCACGAAGAGCATGAGTTTCGGATCGTCGTCCACAGTGTAAGCGGAGGACGCATAAGAGTTCGCAACCGGTCCGGCGAACTCGTGCCATACATTGAGGTCTCGGCACCAGTTGGTACATCGGGTTCCGAAGTAGCGTCGATGAACGGATTGCGATCAATAGTGATAGGTCCGACCGCGACAAGGAAGCGTATGAAATCGCTCAGTGCGTACCTCAGCTATCTAGGGCTCCAGACGACCATCGAATTGAGCAGCACTCCCTACTTGCCCTGATTCTCGCCGGCGCCAAAATACGAATGCTGGAAAGTGGAATCAGGCGGCACTGTGAGGGCGTCCTCCGTCTCATCCAGCCCAATCAACCCCGCGGGGATTCGGCTGGACTAACTGTGTTGAAATCCCTCTCTCGTTTCCAATTCGATTTTGACAAGCGTGATCACTTTCTGGCAGACCCTCGCAGATGTACCCTGAGAATTATTCAGTCACACAATGATAGGAGTCTCGGTGGCGAAGGAATACTACGAGGTTGAATGCATGGTGGGCAGCTGCACGCACCCAGTCCAGCGCGAGCTGATCGTTTCGCACCGCCCGGCTCTGGTTGTCTTCGGGGTGTGTGATTGTCACTTCGAAATCATTCTGCAGTCGGGATTCGTGGAGGAGTCCATGGATCCGACACGTGGGCTGATCAGCATCACCAATGAGCAATATTGACCACTCTCTGAGGGCAATGGGTGACCTGTGCGGATGACCGCTAGGCAGCGCTTTTGGTCGAGATGCGCCTGACTGACTTGCCGGGTTTTGCACGAGAGGTGGCTTGTCGTTTGGAGTAGCCAGCCAAGCAGTTTCGGGTTGTTCTTGATCGAAGGAATATTACGCGGTGGGCCATCGAATGAGAACCATAGTCGATTCTCGAGGCCGGCACGGCACATACCTGACCCACCACAAGCGAGCCGACCGCGCCCTCATCCGAAACATAGTTCAGGGACGCTCAAATTCCGGGACTTTCTTGTTCACCCAGTTTGGTAGCGCTTCTGGGTACCCTCGGCGCGGTTGACGCTTGTGGAATTGGGCTGGGCTACCATGTAAACGCACGACTTCGCACACGAACACGGCTTGGAGGCTGGACGTTGGCCCGAAACGCAGGAAAAGGAACGCAAAGCTCCTTCGCGATCGAACGCCAAACCCTCATGCTTGATCGACTTCGCGCGAGCGGTCGCCTAGAAGTGACGGCGCTGGCCGAAGAGTTCGGCCTATCGGCCGAGACCATTCGCCGTGACCTCATCGTGTTGGAACAAGCAGGGTCTCTAAAGCGGGTGCATGGCGGCGCACTGCTTGAGACGTCTCGTCCTGTTGTGCCTGATGTGCGTCAACGCGAGTCCCTGATGACGATCGAAAAGAAAGCAATCGCCGAGATAGCTGCGGAATTCGTGCCCGTGGGAGGGCTTGTACTCATAGACGCGGGTACAACAACCAAGGCATTTGCCGAGGTCTATCCTCTTGAGCGTGCCTCGACGGTGGTCACGCCCTCGCTGAACGTTGCCACCACACTTCTCGAAAAATCAGCCGCAAGTGTTCACACATTGGGCGGGGACGTTAACCCGCGGACATGGTCAGAGGCGGGCCAATGGACTCTTCAGGCGCTCAGCCGGATCACTGCGGAAGTCGTATTTCTTGGCTGCTCGGGTATTTCACTGGACCAGGGAGCGACTACCTCGGATGGAGCAGACGGCGATGTCAAACGCGCGATGCTCGGGTCTGCGCGGCGCTGCGTCATGATGGCCGATTCGTCAAAGATCGGTACTCGCCACTTGATCTCATTCGCTGAGCTCGGCCAAATTGACATCCTGATCACTGGACGCAGCGCCGACCCTCATGAACTTGAACGCATAGCTGCAAGCGGAGTTGATGTGCGGCTTGCTTGATTTTTCCTTCTCGTAACGATGAACCTCCCAAGCTTTAGAAAAGTTCGCTTCAATCTCGAGGTCTATTGACTCGGCCGCACGAGGTATGACCCGCGTCTACCCTTCAGGACGTTCTCCGCCTACCGTCATGGCACGTAAAGTCCACCGACGTAAACGACCCCCGCGACGAGTTTTCTGATTGATCTGCACTTTACTTCGTTGGTGGGTCCCACTCTCCGGTTGCTGTTCTTCGGCTCTGGATCGCTTTGTCGCGAGAGGTACCTGGCGGCGACGCGAAACCACGGCGACCTAGGCGAGGGTGAGGTATTCGTTCAAGCGCGCGCGTAGCCCCAATTTCCGCATAAACGCAACCATATCCACGAAATACCAACTAATATCGGTTGCACGAGCGGAATCGCGAGAAATGAGCATCCAGTTGATCGACAGCACGATTCCTTTCAGGCCGCTGGTTTCGTGGGACAGAAGGGCTCAGGGTGCACTTCATGACGTACATGTACTTGACCTTTCTCGTTTCATAGCGGGACCTCTTTGCGCTCAGAATCTGGGGGATTTGGGAGCCGACGTTATCAAGGTTGAACGGCCCGGGGGTGAGGATTCCCGCGACACCGAGCCTAAAACCAATGGCAAGGCGCTATACACAATGCTCTACAACCGCAATAAGCGGGCGATCACACTTAATCCGCGCAATCCGGATGGCCGGGCGATCTTGCGCCGACTAGCCGAGTGGGCCGATGTAATCGTTGAGAACTATCGCCCGGGTACCTTGGATCAAATGGGGCTCGACGAGCCAACCCTCAGAAAAACGAACCCCGGCGTCATCGTGGTTTCGATCTCGGGATATGGCCAAGATGGCCCGTATCGCGATCGTCTACTTTTCGACTGTATCGCGCAGGCAATGTCTGGGCTCATGGATATGAACGCGGGCCCCGACGAACTGCCACGGCTCACCAAGATGTTCCCGGGCGACACAGCGGCTGCTACCCAGGCGACGTCTGCGGCTCTGGCAGCTCTCTTTCATCACCAACGGACTGGAGAGGGTCAGAGAGTGGATATTTCCGTTCTCGATTGCCTGGTCGCAGCACTCGGAGCGTCACTTCCCGCGAACCTCGCATTCGGGGCCGTGCCACAACACGAAGGCAATCGCGACCCGTTTAACGCTCCTGCGAACCTATTCCACGCTCGTGACGGCTTTGTCTACATTCATGCGGGTACCGACTCATTCTGGTCTCGTTTTTGTCTTGAAATCCTCGAGCAACCCGAGCTCGTAGAGGATCGACAGTTCAATTCAACTACCGCTCGGACGAGAAACACTGCGGCGATCGAAGCAATCGTTACGGGGTGGACCATCAACCGCACGGGGCTTGAGGTTGAGGAAGTCCTTAAGCGGGTGGGCATCCCCTGCTCCCGCGTTGCGCGAGTAGGTGACGCGGCGCGAAATCAGCAGCTTTGGTCACGTGACATGATCTTTCGGTCGCTGGACACGGATGGAGATGAGATCTTCCTACTTGGTTACCCGGCACGATTCTCGGGCAAGCCGGTCACAATGCGCTATGCGCCACCGACGATCGGGGAACATACCGAACAGGTTCTGTCGGAGATATTAGGGTTTGACGAAGCCGGCATCGCGCGATTACGGGCGGCGGGCGCCGTGTGAGGTCGTCGGGTCCAAAGTCGCGACCGCAAATAGCTCGACCTGAACGTCCGGGCGTAGCCATTATGGACGAAGCAGCCGCACGCGAGTTTGCGTGCGTAAGCTCGTTTCGGCATTACGCAAGACCTGCCTAGCGTCGTTTAGCGAGCGAGGTCAGGGACGGATTAGCACTTTGAGGGCACTCTGAGAACGAGTTAGATCGAGCGCTCGACCGAAATCCTCCAGCGGAACGTTGTGGGTAACCAGTTGGCTAACTTGGTCACCTATACGCCCAAGCATCTCCAGGGACCGAAAGAACGTATGGTTGATTGCGGACGAACCGAGGATCGTCAACTCTTGCCAGTTGATTCGGTATGGATCAATGCGCACCAACGATCCCTGCTCGGCCACGCCCATCAGGAGCATTGAGCCGCCTCGACCCACCACTCTGAAGGCGTCCTCAATCGCGGCCGGAACTCCAGTCGCGTCAACAACTACCGGATAGTTGGCGCGCGGCAGGGCACCGACCGCATCGACCACGATCTCGAAGCCAAGCCTGCCCGCCAGCCCGCGTCGCATTTCGGACCGCTCGACAATGGCGACCTCTGCCCCGTTATAACGAAGTGCGATCGCGACCAGCAGACCAATAGGGCCCGCGCCAAACACGACTGCGTCGCCGCCTACGGCATCTCCTAATCGATCTATCCCGTGCAGCACACAGCCCAGTGGCTCGGCGAGGAGTGCAACTTCCCACGGCATCCCGTCCGGAATCTTCACACAGTTACTTGCACGCACTGCGACCTTCTCCGCGAACCCGCCAGGGTGGCGCGAACCGTAGCTGCCTTTCTCGGGACAGAGGTTGGCGCGACCCGAACGGCAAAATTTGCAATGTTCGTCGGTCCTTGTGGGGTCCACAATGACTCGATCTCCAACCCGAAGCCACGAGACTTCATCGCCTACCTCGGATATCCAGCCGCCAAACTCATGTCCCGGAACCGCAGGGAAACGGAGGAACGCGTTGCCTCCCGAAAGGCTGTGCAGGTCGGTGCCACATATTCCGCACCCGGCGATGTCGACGACGACTTCGTTGGCCGAAGCGACTGGCTCTGCCGTGTCGCCCACTTCCCACTCGTTAGGTGCTGTCAGCAGTAGCGCACGCACAGTAAGTGCTCCTTCGCTTGAGGGTGAACCATTGACCAAAGCAGCCGATCAACCTCGATCGCGTGTTGCTGCTATCGGCCAGCATGACTCGGGCCGCGTGGTTTCAAGGGGCAACACAGTGCCGCCCCCTGACGTCAGTCGAATGCGTTACGCGAACCGAATGGGTCATTCGTTCCGCGTCGTCGCTGACGCCCAGGCAACCGAGATGACACGGCCGTCCTGATCTTTGGCCCACAGCTCGAGCCGAGTATTCAAGCCTCCGTCCTCAGCCCTCTCCTGGCCCGCAACTTTCCCCGATATCGTGATCGATGATCCCTGATATGCCGGGTTGATGTACTTCGCCTTAATTCGGCCCGAGGTGAACCAATCAACGCCAAAGAAGTCAGTACAAATCTCTGACATGAAGCCCGTTGTCTGGAGGCCTTGCGCAATAGTCGTTGGAAGATCCTTGCTCCTTGCGAGCTGCAGATCATTGTGGAAATTCAGCTCGTTCTCGCCGATAAACGAGAAGACCGCCATCATCGCCTGGGATAGTTTTTTTGTTCTTTCCTGAATTGGCGAGCCCGGTAGAATCCCCTCGTCCGGTTTGGTGATCGGAGTTACATCAAGCGCGTCGAAGACAATTCGGTCGGTTGGCTCCTCAGCCGTTGATCTCCCGGCGACCGCACCAGGTGTGATGGATGTCACCTCACCACCGCGGTGGGATACGAGCAATTTGCCACTGCTGTCGCGAGCCTCTGACTCCATGATCACAAGACCCAGCCCCCGGCGCAGATGCTTGTCGACGTAGTGTCCACGCAACGTTACCGTCTCACCTACAGGAACCGGAGCGTGAAAGGCGAGTTCTTCTTCCACGTGCATCGCGACTCCATCATGTCGGTCAAACACAGCGGTATATACATTGAGAAGATCATTGGACAACAGGGTTGCATGGGCTATTGGGCCTCCAAAGGGAGAGTCTGTGAAATGCCACGATCGATAATCATCTACCGAAAACGCATACTCCTTAACACGCTCGTCGGTCACTTCGACGCGGATCGGACCCAGCTCTTCGAAGAGAAGAACGTTGTCGTATGCTTGCGGCCTCGTGCCGGAGTCGCGGGTGAAAAGTTGCTCGGATGCGCCGGACATCAAATGACGCCTTTCTCGCGGAGATTGTCAATCTGATCCCCGGAAAGTCCGAGGATCTCAGTCAGAACTCCGTCAGTATGTTCGCCCACCTGCGGCGGCGCATATCGGAACTGCACTGGTGACTTAGAAAACTTAAGCGGACTCCCGTACAGCACAATTTCATCCCCTTCAGTGTCCGTAGTCTTCACGAGCATCTCGCGCGCCCACACCTGGGGATTCACTGCAGCCTGAGGAATGTCCGAGACGATCCCACAGGGAATGCCAACGCGCCGGAATGTTGCCTCGACCTCTGCGCCAGGCCGGACCGATGTCCATTCGGTCACCATTGCCTCGGCGGCGACCATATTGGTCATACGCGCCGACACCGTATTGAACCGGGGATCTGTCATAAGTTCGGGGCGCTCAAGGATGTCAGCACAAAGGCGCGCCCAAAAGCTCTGCGTCCCCGCGTGAAGGTAGACGTAGCCATCGTTTGTGGGAAAGATGTTGGCGGGCGCGTTGTAGTCGTCGCGATTACCGTTGTGGGGCGGAGTAACATCATTGACCAGGTACGCGGGAATGGAAGTTCCGATTGCATACATCAACGAGTCGAACACCGAAAGATCGACGTACTGCCCCTCCCCCGTCTTCTCCCGGTGGTACAACGCTCCCAGCGCACCGGCTGTCGCGTAAGCGGCGGCGAGAGAGTCGGCGGGGAAGATTTTGGTCAGCACGGGAACCAAATCAGCTCGCGCGTTCAAATCCATGAGTCCGGACTGCGCCTGTGCAATGCAATCGAGAAGGACTTGGTCGCTCTGCGGTCCGGTCTGCCCAAATCCGGAGATGGACACCACGATAATGTCGTCGTTTACTGCTTGCAACGCCTCGGGACCGAGGCCCATCTTCTCAAGCGTGCCCGGTCGGAAGTTCTCGACGATGACATCTGCCCAGCTAGCCAGGCTGAGTAAGAGGTCTTTCCCTTCTGCGCTACGAGTATTGATGGTGACACCCCGCTTGTTGCGATTGAAGATCGCGGTGTACAAACTCTTCCCGTTGTACTGAGGCTCGTTATGGCGAGTGTCCTCGCCCCCGATGCGTTCGACTTTGATGACGTCTGCGCCCAAGTCGCCAAGGTTTTGCGCGGTGACGGGACCTGCAATGAATCGAGAAAGATCCAGCACGTGAACACCCGCGAGCGCCCCTTTCCGGCTTGGATCCCACGTCGCTGAGGGCTTGTCGGACAGGATCTCGTGCATTAGTCGCGCTCCAGGGCTCTTGAGGTAATCGTTATGGGTGGATAGGTGAAATGCGGCCACACTGAGCCGTGCCTGACTGGCTCAATTGAAGGCGAGTATGGCCTCGCGTACTGGCTGAAACCGGGCGTGGAAATCGGCGAGAAGGCTGTTGTCAACGGAATCCTCTTTGATAAATGTGGCATGAAAGTTTTGACCGATAATGTTGTTTTATATGGATTTGTGTGCAAAGTCAAGTTGCGTTCGAGACAGCCGGGCAACTTACCAAGTCACAAAGCAGAGACACCAGACCGAGGAACCCATAACCTGCGGGTCAAGCATTCGGTGCACACGCCCGCTGAGGGAGCAATAGTCTCCCGGGCAACAACGGCCTCAAGCGACAGGTAGGTCGTCGTCGTGCGCGATCCCCGGAGATCGACCCGGAAACAGTGGTTGTCTGCGCGAGGCCTCACGAGAATTTCTCAGTGATGTATACGAGGCTCGTGATTCGCTCGTCCCGCCGCGATGAAAGCAGAACGCTGCGCGTTGATAATGTTGTCTTCCCAATCGCCTTCAGGAACCTCCTCTACTAGACCATGACGATGGAGATGGTCGAAAGCATCAGCTAAACCGTTCTCGAGCGTGATGCGAGGAGCGAACTCCGGAATATCCCGTCGAATCTTCTCCGCGGTGAAGAGTAAATTGTGCGCGAAAATCCGGCGCGCCATTTGAAACCTGTCCGGGTCAAGCGCAAACAGAGTCTCCACGGGAACGCCAACCTTCGGAACTTGCTGACCAAGAATCCGCATGGCCGTGTCGTGCACCTCTGTCCACCGTGTCGATGATGGATTGACGAGGTGGTAAATCTGACCAATCGTGTTCTCATGACGGAGCACGCCACCAAATGCAAGCGCAGCGTCGTCGACGTGAAGGAGGTGGTGAATTGCGTTCCCGTCCCCCAGCACGAGGATGGGACGCCTGGTTTCGATCCGCGTAATCCACCGAGTGTCTATTCCTATCTGTCGAATAACACGCTGACGACCGTACGTCGTGGAGGGCTTGATGATGGTGACGGGAAATCCGTCGTTGTAATGGGCGCGCAGATACAGCTGATCGAGCTCGTTCTTCTTCTCTCCATACGGCGTTGTCGGGCGCGCCGGGTGATCCTCGGTCACGGGAAGCCAATCGAAGACCTCGCCAAGGGTCGTGACCGTCGATACGTGGATTACGCGCCGAATTCCTCGGTAAGCCTCAAGGTTCACGACACCCTGCTCCGGGGTGAACGCGAAGAAGTCGATTACCGCATCGAATGCCGCGGCTCGTACGGTGGGGACGAACCAGTCCGCATCATTCCGGTCTCCTCGCATGTGGAGAGCGCCCTCAGCTGGCTTGCCACTATTGCCGCGCGTGAGACAGACGACCTCGTGACCCGCGTCCAGAAGCAGTGGGACCACGCTCGCCGAAATATTTCCAGTTCCGCCGATGATTAGTACCTTCATCTGAATCCTCTGACCTAGATTTCATTGCCGAGTGCGTGAGTCTGTTTCGACAATCGCCCCGTCAAGTCGAACGTCGATACAGTTGAGCCGTGGCTTGGCGAAAATCTTTCGCATACTTCCGTGTCACCATTTGAGCTGAAGGCAAAGAGGGCTGACACAGTCATGGCCCAATCGCGAAGGCGCGGGCCAGCTTTTCGATCTTGCGCGCACGTGCTAACCGCGGCAGGTCACTGCCATCCCGAATAACTTCACCTCTATCGATGAAGTCCGCGATGAACTCGCGCGCCCAGGATAGATCGCTGGGGGTCGGCGAGATGACCTCGTTGATGACCTCCGACTGACCGGGGTCTAGACATAGCTTGCCCGTAAGGCCGAGCGACACCGTCATCATGGACTGCTCGCGCAGGATCGGGTGGTTGCTGCCAACCGTCGGTCCATCAATCGGACCGGGCAGATTGCCCACTCGGCTGGCGACAACGAGTCGAGACCGGGGGTAGGCCATTGCCAAATTGTCAGCCGAAGTCCCGGTGTCTCTGCGGTAGTCACCGCTCCCGAATGCTAGCCGAAACGCACCACGCGCCCTAGCGATCGTGACGGCCTCTTCGATGCCGAGAGCGGATTCCAGAAGCGGCACAACCGGCACCGCTCCGTGCAGTCGATCGAATGTCTCTGTCACGTGTTGCGACGATTCGGCTTTCGCGAGAACAACCCCCGTTAACCCCGGTACACCCACAAGCGCGTCAACGTCGCTCGACCAAAAATCAGTTGAGTGATCATTAATTCGAACCCACGCTTCACCACCAGAAGACAGCCATTCGACGACGTCGAGCCGAGCTTTGGGCTTAGCCTTTGGATCCACAGCGTCTTCGATGTCGAGGATCACCTGGTCTGCGCTGGATTCTGCCGCACGATCGAACTGGTCGGCGCGATTACCTGCGACAAGCAGCCACGAACGGGCGAGGGCGGCCGGAATGCCGTGGCGTGCGATAGTTTGCACGAAATCGATCAATTTGACTCCTATTCAGCCGAAGGACTTGAGCGCCGGCGCCGTCGAGAAACGCAATAGAACGTTGTGGAGACCTGGGTGCCAGTCGAATTGCGTGCAATCCCCTTCGACCCACAGCGGTCATAGTGATCCCTCCATCGGGTTGAGACTCGGTCACTTAAGCGCAAACGACACAGGCAGCTCCGCCAATTATCAATTCCAGGACCAACCGGGAGATCGAATCTCCCAACTAATGCCTCGCATTCCCACATTTTGTCACATAATAGGTAGCAGGTAAAGTAAGCGTCGCATCTCTGAGAAGCGATGATCTGCAGAAATTGACTCATCATCCACAGCGGCTAGGTCCTCTGGCCGTGAGCACGAACTATTCGGCCAAGCCGGGTTAACGAGAAGCGCGGGCTGTCCTTGCGTGCACGGAAATCGCATGAGATTACAAGAAATACGACGTTTCAGGGGAGTCGCGGGGCACAGCCCAGCGATATCGGCACAGTGCAATACATAAACGTCTCTTAGGAGGTTTCAGTCATGGTCCATTATCTGGAGGATCTCCAGGCAGGCCAGACCTTTGCCAGTCCTGGCCGCACGATTACGGAAGCCGATGTCATGTCGTTCGCGGCCTGGACCGGAGACAATAACCAGGTCCACACTGATTCTGAATTTGCGAAAAGCACCCGATATGGTCAACGCATTGTTCACGGAATGCTGGGCGCCTCTCTTTGTCTCGGATTGATCGCGCGGACAGGTGTCTTCGAGGGTTCCGCCGTTGCTCTCTTGGGCGTCGACAGTTGGACATTTTTACAACCAGTTTTTATTGGAGATACCCTCACCTGCACCGTGGAGATTCTCTCAACGCGCAAAACGTCGTCAGGGAAAACAGGAGTAGTTGAACGTCTGGTGATGCTTCGTAACCAAACGGGCGAAATAGTTCAACAAGGACGAATGGACCTAATGGTCCTCACACGCTCTGAGGCGTTCGGCTGATCATCGGTAGCCGACGGGCGAAACCCACCGATGGAGAACGCAACAGCACCGCTCCGAAACCTCGTGCCTTCAATACGAAGCTGCGAGTGCGCCTCTTGCGATTGGACTCCCTGTGCACTCATCAAAGATGTGTAGGCCCAGACTTACGGCGCCCCAAGTCGCTTCGCCGCATCCGACTTCGGTCCCAGCCGCCGACGGATCCTCTCCTCTAGTTCACATTCGCGATCAGGCCCGCCACACCGATTTCAATGTCACAAACTCCCGGATGCCTTCCATCGACAGTTCCCTTCCGATGCCCGAGTCTTTTGTGCCGCCAAAGGGTAGTTCTGGGTACGAGATAGACATCCCGTTCACAAACACCGCACCTGCCACGAGACCTTCGATTAGCTGAGCCTCTTCGTCCGAATCCGCAGTCCAGATCGCAGAACTCAGTCCGAAGCTCGTGTCGTTGGCGATGCGAAGAGCATCCTCCACGTCTTGTGCTTTGAAAATCGTAGCGACGGGACCGAAAGCCTCTTCACGATAGAGCCTCATCTTCGACGTGATGCCGGTAATTACCGTAGGCGGGTAGTACCAACCGATTCCGCCGATCAAGAACCCCCCTGTGGTCACCAAGGCGCCAGCTGCAATCGCGTCGTCGACGAGTTCCGCGAGCTCGTCGCGCCCAGACGACGTGGCAAGTGGACCAATATCAGTGGACTCGTCGAGCGGGTCGCCGATTCGTAGCGCAGCCATCGCCACCGTGAATCGCGCAACGAAATCGTCATAGATCGCGTCATGCACGATGAAACGCTTTGCGTTTATACAGGCTTGCCCGTTATTGCTCGTACGCGAAACGACGGCTGTGGCCACTGCGCGGTCCAAATCTGCGCTCGGCATCACAATGAACGGGTCGGACCCTCCTAGCTCTAGGACCACGGGTTTGACTTCCGAGCCGGCAATCGCCGCTACCGACCGGCCGGCGGGCTCAGAACCCGTTAGCGATGCCGCGACCACTCTAGGATCACGAATGACATCTTCGACCTTCGCCGCCGGAATTAGCAGCGCGCGAAACGTACCCGACGGGAAGCCTCCACGTTCAAACAAGGAGTCTAGGTAGATGGCGGCCTGGGGAACGTTCGATGCATGCTTCAGTAGGCCGGAGTTCCCGGCCATAAACGCGGGTGCCGCGAATCGGATGACCTGCCAAATTGGATAGTTCCATGGCATTACAGCAAGCACGGTTCCGATCGGCTCGTATCGGGTATAGGCGGTTGAGGCATTCATCCGTCCCGGCTCATCGATGTAGCGCCCCGTTAAGAAGACTTCGGCGTTCTCGGCGTAAAAGCGCATCGTGTTGGCCGACTTGCTCACCTCTGATCGTGCTTGAACCAGCGTCTTGCCCATTTCCGTGGTTAGCATGTGCGCAACACCATCGACCTCAGACTGAAGCAAATCGGCTGCAGCATGCATCCAGCTTGCTCTCTGCGAGAATGTCGTGCGACGGAGCCGAAGGAATGCGTCGTGTGCCTCACCGATACGCACGTCGACCTCTAAGTCGGTATGCGCAGCGAACTCTCGCTCTAAGACCCCTGTGGCGGGATTGACGGTGGCAATCGCCATGACTGTACCTTTCGCTAAATCGGAGTCGCCGTATTCGAGCGCTCGTAATGGGATGGTCTAACAATCGAATTCTTTAGGTCTGCATATGCTCAATCAGAAGGGGGTTGGATGTTGCAGTCGAATTGTTGCAATAAGTGGCTTTTAGTAGGCCTGCCGTCGCTGTTCGACAACCAGATGCAATAGTGCGAATCGTCCGTTCTTTGTCTCGCAGAGGGCTTGTTCAACGGCGGGTCGAACCTCGTCCTCGGTCTCTATCCGCGCTCCGTACCCTCCGCAGGCAACAGCCAGGGCTGCGAAATCCGGGTTGATCAGTTGCGTGCCGGCTATGCGGCCCGGGTGGTGACGCTCTTGATGGGTGCGAATGGTTCCGTATTCTTGGTTGTCCATAACGATGACCAGGGGAGCCACCCCATACTGGATTGCAGTAGCGAGCTCGAAACCGTTCATCATAAATTCGCCATCTCCGGCGATTGTGACAACCTGGCGCCCTGGGTAATGAAGGCTCGCCGCGACCGCTGCGGGAATCGAGTATCCCATCGATCCGTTGCCAGAACTGAGCATGGATGGGAACGCGCGGGTAGGGAAATAGCGGTGCGCCCAGTTGGTGTGTTCTCCCGCGCCAAACGTCACCATTGCATCAGGATCGAGTTTAGGAATCAGAGCAGCCATCACATTGTCCATCGACGCACACATGTCCCCGTAGGCAGGGCGAGGCGGCTCAGAAAACGCCACCTGCTGGGCGCGCATTTTCTCTGTCCATTCACGCCACTGCGCACGTGGCTCCACGCTCAGAGATTTCAAATCACGAACGAATGCGCTGGGCTTGGCCATGATCTGATGAGAAACCGCACCTGATCGACCCCTCAGTGAAGGGTCAATCGAAACGAGGAAATTCGTCTTATACATGTCTTGACGAGCCAGGAATCCGTTCGTGAGGACGTCCCCGGGCAGCGTGCCCACAAAGATGAGTAGGTCGGTTTCGTCGAGCAGATCGTGCGTTGGTCGAGGTCGCCCATAGCCAATTGGACCAACGTAAGAGGGCGAGTCGAATCCGACCACACCTTCGGTTCTCCATTCCGCGGCAGCCGCGATACCGTGTCGCTCCAGCCATTCAGTCAGATCGCGAGCAGTCGAAGTGTCCCAATCGTTCCCACCGGTGACAAATAATGGTTTGCTCGACTGCGACAACGCAGACTGGAGTATCGAGGCGTCCGTTCCCGACATCCCCCCGAGCGCCCGCGGGATCGGTGGGTGCTCCGTTCGATCTATTGATTGGCGCAAGACATCTTCCGGCACGCCCACGATGACAGGCCCTGGACGCCCAGAGCTCGCGGCGAAGATCGCCTCGGCCACCACTTCGGCAGCTCGCTCCGCGGAATCTAGGACCAGCACACGTTTGGCTCCAGACTCGAACCAGGCGCGAATGTCGAACTCTTGAAATGCCTCTCGACCCCTGTGATTCAGCGGAATCAACCCGACGAAAAGCACGACTGGGGTCGAGTCCTGCCACGCAGTATGAATTCCTACATGGGCATTTGCGGCCCCCGGTCCTCGCGTGACCATCACTACTCCCGGAAGTTCGCCCAGTTTTCCTTCCGCTTCGGCCATGTAAGCCGCCCCGCCCTCATGCCGACACACAACCGTCTCAATCGTGGAGTCCCGGAGCCCATCGAGAATCTCAAGGTAACTCTCGCCTGGAACGACAAATACTCGGGGGATCCCGTGCTTTTCCAGGGCCCGGACAATGGCATGCCCTGCTGTAATCGTTGCCGAGGAGTCTGCGACATTTCGGTGCGATGAGGTTCTGAGGAGTAATTCATCGTTCGGCATCGGGTCATCTTTCGTTCAGAGGTGGTCTTCCGGTCCGCCTAGGACCGTTAGCAGGTAGCCCGTCGAGCTGAAAAGAGCTTTGGTTGAAATGGATTCAGGGTTGGTTCAAGAAGAGATCGTCTCGGGCAGTCGTTGGAGGTAGGAGCCGTAGCCGCTTTTCACGAGCGGTGCCGCCAGAGCGCTCAGCTGTTCGTCGTCAATCCATCCGGCTCGCCAAGCGACCTCCTCAATGCACCCGATTTTCAAACCCTGACGATCCTCGATTACTCGGACGAACTCTGAAGCCTGCATCATCGATTCGAAGGACCCAGTGTCGAGCCAGGCGACCCCACGATCAAGCACTTGCACCTTCAGAGTGCCCGCCTTGAGGTAGTGCTCGTTGATGGTTGATATCTCAAGCTCACCCCGAGCACTCGGACTGATTGATTTTGCCAACTCAATGACGTGATTGTCGTAAAAGTAGAGGCCGGGGACGGCAAAGTCACTTTTCGGTGTCGTCGGCTTCTCTTCGATTGAGACAGCTCTGAACTCGCTGTCGAATTCGACGACCCCGTAACTTCTCGGTCGAGCGACGCGGTAAGCAAAAATCAGCCCGCCGACAATATCGCCGTTTTGCCTCAGAGATGAGCCAAGGCCCGCCCCATGGAAAATGTTATCCCCGAGCACCAGCGCAACACTGCTTTCACCGATGAATTCCTCCCCGATGATGAACGCCTGAGCAAGGCCGTCGGGTGAATGCTGGACGGCGTATTCGAGGCTGATACCCAAGTCCGAACCATCACCCAACAATGTTCGAAACTGCGCCTGGTAGCCAGGTGTGGTGATGATGAGTATCTCGCGGATTCCCGCCATCATCAGAGTCGAAAGCGGATAGTAGATCATCGGCTTGTCGTAAATAGGCATTAGCTGCTTCGAGATGCCTCTCGTAATCGGCCAAAGTCTTGTGCCAGTTCCGCCGGCAAGAATGACGCCTTTCATCAGCTGCTTTCTTCGTTTGGTGGATTGCGTCGAGGCATCCGGCATGCGGGCCGTCGTGCCAGTCGAACGATTCGAGGAGGGGGGCTGCCTCTGCCGCAACGCGAAAATGTGGATGGGCCTATTTGTGGTTAGTGGATACCGACGCGGCGTTCGATTCGATGCCGTTCATCAAGACCTGTGCAAGCGTCAAGCCGGCCACTTTGGCCAATTGATCAGCTTGTGTCCGACACGAAAACCCGTCAGCTAAGAAAATCGTGCCCTCAGCTGCCTCCCTTAGAGCGGGCAGAAGCTCAAGCTCAGCGACGGACACGGAAGTCTCATAGTGCCCCCGCTCCATTCCGAAGTTGCCTGCGAGGCCGCAACAGCCGGCGAGCTGGTTGATTTCGACGCCCGACCGTTTCAGCAACGCCTCGTCCGCCGCAAACCCTGTGACGGCGTACTGATGGCAGTGAGGTTGGACCACCGCGACGGTGCCCGCCAGGTTGGGCAGTACCCAAGGGTCCTCAACGCGGTTGGTTGCCTCCGTCAAGATCTCGGCCAGAGTCCGAGTGTTTTCGGCGAGCCGTTCTGAGCGGGGATCCTCCGGAAGTAGGTCGAGCAGATCCGATCGAATAACTGCCGTACACGATGGCTCGAGGCCAATAATCGGGATTCCTTGCTCAACAAACGGCGAGAATGTGTCAAGTAAGCCGAGTAGCTTGCGTTTCGCACCAGCGAGTTGGCCTGTGCTGATCCAAGTGAGTCCGCAACAGGCGTCGCTCTGCGGAACGAGAACTTGGTATCCAGCGTCCTCAAGCACGGCGATCGCGGCCTCGGCCGCATCGGGTGAAAATCCATCCGTGAATGAATCGACCCACAATACGACACGTGGACGTCCGCGGTCACCCGAGCTTTCATCCCGGTGGAGCTGGCGGCGTCGCCGGAACGGGACGTCAGCGAATTGTGGTATTGAGCGCCGAGTGTCCATGCCACCAGCCCAAAGAACGAGCTTGTCGATGCCCGGAATCCCCGTAACGATGTTGATTATGCGAGGTGCGATGCTCGCGAGCCTGCTCCACCGCGGTAACCAGCCGAGAACATAGTGGTTCACCGGACGCAGCTTTCCTCTATATTTTCGGTGAAGCGTTTCGGACTTGTATTTCGCCATATCGACACCGGCCGGACAGTCAGCGGCACAGGCCTTGCAACTGAGGCAAAGGTCCAGTGCTTCCTCGACTTCATCCGCGGCCCAAGACTTCCTTCCGAAACCACCAGCGGCTAGTTCCTGCAGCACTCTTGATCGTCCACGTGTCACATGAGTTTCGTCCTTCGTAGCTTGGAACGAAGGACACATGAATCCCCCTGAACCGCCGTTATCAGCTCGGCATTTACCGACGCCTGTACATCGGTGAACAGCTTTGGTGAAATCGCCATCGTCCTCCGTGAACGCAAAGCCGCCGGCCTTCAATATCGGCAGAGCCCGTGGCCGCCGAAGCTGCGCGTCGAGGGGCGCTGGCTCAACGATGATGCCAGGATTTAGCAGATTGGTCGGATCAAAGAGACCCTTCAGTTGTCTCATTGCGATCAACGCGTCTGCTGAATACATGAGATCGAGAAGCTCGCTGCGGGCTCGGCCATCCCCGTGTTCCCCGGAAAGCGAACCTCCGTGAGAGGTGACCAGTTTCGCTGCTTCGGTCGCGAAAACGCGGAGCGAGTTTGGACGCTCTTCGAGTGGCAAATCGACTCTGACGTGCACGCAACCATCACCGAAATGCCCATAGATCATGCCGTCGAGGCCCTGAGCCGACATTAGTTGCTGAAATTCACGAAGGTAGGCACCGAGTGCAGACGGAGGCACTGCGGCGTCCTCCCATCCGGGCCAGGCTTGGCGACCCGACGGCGTACGGCCGCCAAGCCCAGCTCCGTCCGCACGAAGTCGCCATAACCGTGAAGCGTCAGGCCCAGCGGGCAGGATGCGATATGAGTCGGTTGATGCGTCTGCAACAAGTCGCTCCGAGGCCGCGATCGCTTCGTTAGCATCGACATCTGCCATTTCGATCATTAGCCAGCCCTGGCCATCGGGTAAGTCAGGAACAGCGGCTGAGCCACGGGCGCGCCGCACCACTTCCACGAGTCCTGCGTCCATGCCCTCCATCGCTTGCGGGTGGTGGAGAAGCAGACGAGGAACATCGTCCGCGGCGGCGACCATCGTCGGATAGCCCAAGACCACGAGTGAAGGGTTGGGCGGAATTGGCACGAGCGCAACTGTTGCTTCGAGGATGGTAACGAGCGTCCCTTCCGTGCCGACCAAGGCCTTGGCCAGCTGACGCCCGTTCTCAGGCAACAGATGCTCGAGCGAATAGCCGCTCACCTGCCTTCCAAACTGACCAAACTCGGTCCGGATGAGCGCTAGGTGCTCTGAGACGAACCGCTCAAGCCCCGGAACGACTGTAAGGTCGTCGCGAGCCACGTACCTGCGGCCGGCGCCGTCAACAACGTCTAGCTCGACGACGTTGTCGGACATCTTGCCGTACGCCACTGCGTGCGGACCGCAGGCGTTATTGCCAATCATTCCGCCAATGGAGGCGCGGGTGCTCGTCGAGGGGTCCGGACCGAGCCGTAATCCGTACGGCTTCGCAGCCTCCTGGAGCGTGCTCATGACCGTTCCAGGCTGGACGCGGGCTGTCCGCGCGACGGGATCTATCGAGATGACTCGATTCATGTGAACCGACACGTCCACGACAATCCCATCACCGATGGAGTTTCCTGCCACGGAGGTCCCACCGCCACGCAGCGTGAGAGGTATTCCTTGATCCCTCGCTACTGCGGTAATTGCCACAAGATCATCGGCGTCGAGCGGATAGACCACGACCGTCGGAAGTACGCGATAGTTCGATGCGTCTGTTGCGTATTCCGCACGGCGAAGGGCACTGTCGGAGACCTCTCCCCGCACGCGTGATCGAAGTGCGTCCAGCAATAATTGCGTTGAGATCACGGCAACCTGGGGCTCCGAAATCGTCATTCTAAGACACCAAAAGGATCTTGCGCGGGTCGATCACGTCACGAATAAGCCGAATTTCGTGCTCGGTTGGCGCGACGGTTACCGAAACGTTGTCGCTGATTCGGGGCAGAAACCCCATTTCGGAGACGACTTCCTCGATGCTCGAAGACTCGTGTACGGTCAGCAATTCCATTTCCCTCGACTCATCATGAAATCCAAAGATTGCCTTGTCTGTGATGACTCGGCTCGGACCACCGGGCCGCAAACCGGCCTCAGCGCGCGAATTGCCACCGTCGAGGTATCCGACGCTAGTAATGAAATCGACCTTCTCGACAAAGGTCCGCTTCTTAAGATCGGTCAGAATCAGCGGCCGGCGAACATACGCGAAGTGGTCTGTTTGAGCAAGGGCGCCAATCAGACGGCGCTTAGGATGCCGATAGTCTCCGATAGCTGTGATGTTCAGGTTGCCGTAACGGTCGATCTGAGGAGCGGAATCGAATGACACGTCGAAACGACCTTTCGACAACATGTCGTTTTTGTCACTGCAGTTATGCAACTGGGCCGCAGTCGGCCACGTCGTTAGATAGTGCTGCGTGAGCCTCTCCGGAATCTGCTGAAGATCCGGGCTGAGCAAGTTGTTCCAATAAATGGCTAGGTCGGGTGCGTGAGTCTCTTGCGCGAGCCTTGCAGCTGCGATCGGGATTCCGCAGGCCATAGTGAAAGCGCGTCCTGCCGTGCCGACGCCGACGAAGATCAGATCGCCATTGCGAAGCTCTCGTGCCGCGGCGACGACCATGAGTTCATTGAGTGAGTAGTTGCTGGAGCTCGTCATGATTGGCCCTTCACCGAACCGAGAGTTGAAGAAGGCGCTCGGGGGTGAGCGCGGCGGCAAGGTACTCCGCATGATTTTGAGGTTTGGCAATGTAGAGGTCGGCGTAGGAAGCAAAATCGCCTTCCTTCATTCGCCGCTGATAGTCCTCCATGTGCAGCTCGTCTTCGTCGTAGTAACCGTCGCAGCTCAAAGGGTGAGCTCCGAATGGAACCTCAACGATGGCTTCAACCCAGGTATGTGGGATGTACGTCAGGTTTGGCGTCTTGAGGATCTCACTATGGGGCACGATCTTTTCGACGGTGACAATGAGTCGATTGGCTGCCTTAGCCATCACGGGATCCAGATCGTCTGCGTCACGAGCCACCGGGAACTGCACGTTGCCGTATTCGTCGGCGGTGTAACCGTGTAGCAATGTGAAGTCCGACTCGGCTGCCGGCAAAGCGTGCAGCTTCCGACCAGAGAAGGGGTCAGCAATCTCTCGCACCTGCTCCGGATTGTGCTCTGCCATTCCTGTCCCGAGTAGAGCGTCGGTGACCGCAAACGGAAGGCCGGCGGCAGCCGCACGAAAGCGGGACGCCATTGCGACCTCTGAGAAATCGCGTATGTCGATTCGTCCCTCTTCCACACCGCGGCGGAAATTGTATGAGAAGCCAAATTGAAAGAGGCCCTCGTAGACGGCTTCGACCCGGTCTACCGCGCCAGCCCCTGCGAGCAAATCCGTAGTGAAACCGGCAGGATATGCGAGAACAGTGAAGCCACTCTTTTTTTGATGGAGCAGCTCACGGATTAAGGCGACGGGCGAGCGTCGGATTATGCTTCCACCGATCGTTAGGGACGAGCCGCTCGGGATCAGCGAAGCTGCATCCTCAAGGCTTACAAGCTTCGATTTCATCGTGTAGTTCTCTTCTCTCTTATCACTCTGATCAAACCGAGCCGACGTAAACCGACTTGGTCCAGCTGTAGAAGTCGAGTGCCTGAGCACCTTGTTCTCGATAGGCGTTATTGGATGATTCCTTGACGCCACCGAAAGGCACGTTTGGATCGACACCGCCGGTAGGCCTGTTGATTTTTACGACGCCGGCCTGGCTGAGCTCAATGAATTTCGCGACAGAGGAAAGCCGCTGGCTAACAAGCGAGGCCGACAAACCGAACTCTGTGTCGTTCGCTAGCTCGATAGCGTGGTCCTCATTGCGCGCCCGGAGAATTCCGATGACCGGCCCGAATACCTCTTCGCGTGCGATCCGGTGCTTGGGATCGACGTCGGTAAGAACGGTCGGCTCGAACAGCAGGCCGTTCACCTGGCCTCCGTGAGCGATTGTCGCACCCTCTTTGACCGCAATATCCAAGTACGACTCGTCCGTGGCGAGCTGACTGGTACTTACGACGGGACCCATCTTCACGCTTGGGTCCAGACCATCGCCGGGGGTAAAAGAAGCCGCGCGGCTAATTACCGCGTCCACGACCGCGTCGTACACCTGCGGGGTGACAATCGCGCGGCTCGTCGCGGTACACGCCTGCCCGGTAAGCCCAAACGCTCCCGACGCGATGATGTCCGCGGCGTGCTCCGGATCCGCGTCATCAAGGACGACTACCGGATTTTTGCCGCCCATTTCGAGCTGAACCCGAATACCGCGTTTCGCGGCGATTTCACCTATCTGTCGGCCGACCGCGTTCGAGCCAGTAAACGACACGGCAGAGACTAGTCCGTGCTTTACGATCGCATTTCCAACGACCGTACCTTTGCCATGAACTAGAGTCAGCACCCCAGCAGGAAGTCCAGCTTCACGGAGAGCATTCGCCAGATGCATCGTCGAGACGGTAGTGAGCTGCGCAGGCTTCATCACGACAGCGTTCCCCGCTGCGAGTGCAGGTGCGAGCTTCCACGTCGGGATGGCGATGGGAAAGTTCCATGGGGTGATTAGACCAACTACTCCCATCGGTTCTCGACGAGTAAAGACGAGCGTGTTAGGAACGCCCGACGGCAGGGTCTCGCCGTTCGCCCGCCAACATTCGGCGCCGAAGAAGTCCAGAATGTCGGCCGCGCGACGTACCTCGCCGGTCGCTTCGGCGATTGTCTTGCCCTCCTCGCGGACTAAGTCTCTGGCGATTGTGTCCACACGGCTGCGCACAATATCGGCGGCGCCTTGAAGCACCGCACCACGCGCGGGTCCGGTCAGTTTGCCCCACGCGGATTGGGAGGCCGCCGCGACCTGAATGGCTCTATCGACTAGTTCGGGAGAACCGGCCGCGATCTCAGCGACTACATCCAACGGATCGAATGGGTTGGTTCGTTCGTCTGCGGTGTCGTCGTCCGTCCACTCACCGCCGATGAGGTGTGTTACGCGGTATGTAGTACTCATGCTTTGCTCCTCGCGTGAGGTTCGGCTGAGGGTCGAACCAGGATTTTGAGTGCGCCCTGCGAGCGCACAAGTTCAAGTGCCTGCTCGAAGTCTTCGAGTGGTACCTCATGGGTGACGAGTTGACGCACTTCGTCTTGGATGCGGGCGAGTAACTCGACCGCAGTCCCGAATGTGTGGTTGATCGCCATAGAGCCAACGATCGTCAGTTCTTGCCAATTGATGCGGTAGGGGTCAATGGAGATTGAAGATCCCTGCTTGGCGACACCCATGAAAAGCATGGAGCCACCCCGGGCAACCGTGCTGAAAGCGGCCTCGATGGCTGCGGGCACGCCAGTTGCGTCGACCGCCACGGTATAGGTCAGATTTGGCAATGTTGAGGCGGCATCGACCACAACATCAAAGCCGAGCTTTCGAGCTACGTTGCGACGCAATTCGGATCGCTCCACGATTGCGACCTGGGTACCTTTCTGCCGCAGTACGATCGCGACAAGTAAACCGATAGGACCGGCTCCGAAAACCACCGCGTCGCGACCGACCGCGTTCCCGAGGCGGTCCACCCCGTGCAGTACGCAGGCGAGCGGCTCAGCCAATAGCGCGACCTCCCAGGGCATATCGTCCGGGATCGCCACGCAATTCGTGCCGCGCACTGCTGCCTTCTCCGCGAAGCCTCCCGGGTACCTCGATCCGTAACCACCCTTCTCGGGGCACAAATTCTGATGACCCGAGCGGCAGAGGTCACAGTGTTCGTCGGAGCGTGACGGGTCGACGACGATCCTGTCTCCGATCTGTAGCCATGTCACGTTCGCGCCCACACTCGTCACCGTCCCGCCAAATTCATGACCGGGAATGGCGGGAAACCTTACTAGAGCGTTTCCACCCGAAAGGGTGTGCAAATCGGTGCCACAGATTCCACAACCAGCTATGTCGATGACCACCTCGTCTGGAGCGGGGACCGGTTCTGGTACGTCGTCTATGTGCCATTGATCGGGCCCAGTTAGTTGCAGTGCACGCATCGTCGCGATCTCCTGTTCATTCGTTATTTCAATACCAAGGCGTTGGCGGGAGAACCAGCCCCGCCTGGAGTGTTGAGCGGCGCCGCTACGAATAACCCGTGATACCGGCCGTCGGTTTCGCAATCCGCCGCAAGTTGCTCCAGGTCGAAGAGCTCGCCAAGGGCGAATCCGAGCTTCGGGATCAATCGGATATGCAGAAAGCTGTCCTCCGACCCCTTATCGAACGGCATCCGTTCGACGGCCGGGCAGTCTGCGGCGATTGCTGCAATCTTGCGGTTCCAAAGCCAGCGAACGGTCGCCTCGCCCGGATCGAGCCCCGGCGTCGCCAGGTCTTCCCCTTGATCCGCTAGACGTTGGCGCGCCTGAGGTGCTAGCGTCCGGTACCACCTCGTCCAACCGGTATTGAGAAGCAAAATGTCACCCGGTTCAATGATGCTTTCTTGCGCGGTGAGTACTTCTTCCAGCAGCTCGGGATGTATTCCGAAAGACTTCGAAGCATCGAGAGGCGTTCCGCGACGAGCTAGATGCCCCGCGACGTCGACCAGCACGAATCGACCGGCGATGCCTCGCTGCGACCATTGCTCAATTCCAAGTGCTGGCGTAGTTGAGTCCGTCACGGCCGCACTGTCATAGCCTTGATAGAAGCCAACCTCAGGGTGTCGACAATGACCGAGCGAGTCCCACTGGCTGGATGCCTGCGGGTAGAACGAGTCGTAATAGTCATCCCATCCGCCGTCGTCGAGCTCGATGCGGTGGTGCTTGAGGGTGCCACGTCCCAGAATCGGCGGGTCTGGAAGAGTTGTCTCAAGGTTTAGAGAAAAAACAACGCCGCGGCGCACCTCCTGCGCCGCTCGCACGAGCATCTGCGCGGATATCAAATTGAGAGTGCCCACGTCATTACCGAATAGACCCCACGCCGTTCCGGCGGGTCCAGTGCTCGAAATGAATAGGTCGTCGTATTCCGGAAGTTCGTCTGAATTCATAGTCATTTCGAGGTCAACCCCAGAAAGTCCAGGATGACTTCGAACTGTGATCTGAGCATGAGAATGCCAGGATGGGGAATCGCTCCTCGCGAGGCTGCCAGTTTTAACAGGGCAGTTTCGGGTGGTGCCATGACTGCGTCTGCGACGACCACGCCAGGTCGCAGCACCTTCGCTTCCACGGGCAGCGGGTCGTCGGAATTCATTCCGAGACTTGTCGTGTTGACGACGATGTCGAATTCATCGGCATCCTCGTGGACTCTGACGTCGCGGTCGGGGTAGGCCGCGCGGATCTCGGCGACGATGCCTTCAGCTTTCTCGCGAGTCCGATTTGCGATCTCCAGGCGGCCGACTCCAGCGTCGGCAAGAGCAAAAGCAACAGGGCGCGCTGTTCCACCGGCCCCCGATAAGAGTACTTTCGCGCCGGAAACTTGATGCCCCGCGCCCGTGAGGCTCCTAACGAGACCCGTACCATCGCACTGTCCCCCGATGAGCCGTCCGTCCGGATCCCGTCGAATGACATTTGTTGCGCCGCATAGTTTCGCCATAGGGGTCAACTCGTCGACCAAAGAAAGCATTGTCTCTTTGTGCGGAATTGTGACTCCCACTCCAACAAGATTGCGCCACGCCCGGAACGCCGGGATTGTTGCCGAGAGTTGGTCGGGTTCTATTTCGAACGGCACGACGGCGACGTCGATACCAAGATCCTCAAAGAGGCCGTTGAAAAGGGCAGCGGCTCGGGTGTGATGAATCGGGAATCCAATGTGAGCGTAAATGCTCGTGTTTCCAGTGATCGTCATTTAATTGCTTCTCTACTATTCGGTGGAGGGAAATCAGTACGCGAAGCATAGACACCGCTAGCGAGTCCTGCGAGAAGTGCTGCGCCTCGTGTCCCTGCCTCGCCTGACTCAAACACCTCGAACGGCCCCAGCAAGGCCTCGCGCACGTCGCGAATGCCTTCATTGCCCAACCATCCGCCTGCAGCGATGAGACGAGTCGCTCTCGGAACAAGCCTGCTAAGGGAATTGAGCACGTCACGCGCGTTGAGAGTCACCCGAGCGACTTCCGCCCACCACAGCGCCTGAGCGGTGGCGAGATCCAGGACGTTACGCGCCACGATGGCAGCAATGTCGTCTCGGACCGACTGCCAGTTCTCAGCTCCTAGCGTTTCAACGAGTTCGGCCAGCTCCCCGGTCAATGCTGCATCCGGATCGCTACGTCGTCCGAGAGAGTCAATAACGTCAGCACGGCCGAAGCCGTTAGCGGCAAGTGCAGCAAGAATAAGGTTGAGCCGGTTTCCTGTTCCGAGCCCGGCCAGGAGGATCACGTTGGTTTCACGGAGGCCGAGCCCAACATTGAATTTCTCGGCGGTGAGCCGTCGCAAATCGGCAGCTGAAAGCTGAGCGTTGTCAGCGAGAACCTCCGCAACGATCCCTTCTCCGGTACCCAGAGAGTCAAACAGTCCTGTGTCGTCTGCGGCTCCCGCACCGAGCGCTGCCGTCAAATGGTCGTGGCCAGCAACAGTTAGCACCGCACCGGCGCATGGTCCGACCGTCATGACACCCGCGGGGGTGCCGGCATGGCTAAGGGCTGGCACGGGAACATCCGACACACGGGCCCAAGTGAGTAACGCTTCACTCCAATCGCCAGCCCGTACGTCGACCAAGCCGCTCCGCGAGGCAAGGGACCGTTCTGCGATCGAGTCGCCGCCCAGGACGCGCACAGCGTATTCCGGCACGCCACTCCATGATCGGACGCGCTCCCCCGAGTCGCACAGATTTCGAAGCCGAACAGCCGATGTGCGCGTCACATCGAGAAGGCCGGTTTGCTCGAACAACTCCGGGTCGGGCAACTCCGCTGGGCCGCCCCGGTCGTTCCAGGCACGGGCTGAATGGGTTACGCCATCGACCGTTTCAACGAAGATCGTCTCTGCCATCCCGGTGATCCCAATCCCGGCGACGGAATCCAAGGCAAATCGACTAGCACATTTCTCGATCGCGTCGCGAACTTTATCGGCGAAGACCGAGGAATCCAGTTCGGCACCGGATCTCCCTACCTGCCAGGGAGTCGAACACGACGTCGTGCCTAGGTGCTCGCCAGTGTCCCGATAGGCTGACACCTTCATTGAGGACGTGCCGAGATCTAAGCCGAGAAGGGTGGTCATCGACTTCCTGATCCCGGCTCTCGGCCGAAGGCCGCAATCAGTTCGGAGAATGAATTGGCCATGGTTTCAAGGGCTGCCGGCCTTGATTTACCCGCGAGAATGTCTGCGAGTGGTTCTCGCCAGATCGTGCGGCCAACAGCGAAGCCGGAGAAGGTCGGGACAGCGGAGGCATTCGCTAACCAGCCGTTAACAGTGTCCTGCGATTCGCCGCTCCCGAGCACGATGCACCGAACGCCATCGCGGCCACCGGACACGGCCTGGTTGCCGACCGCTTGCGTGGCCTCGACGCTCTCAAGCCCTTCAACCTTCCACACGTCAGGCTCGATTCCCGCCTCCTGCATTTCTCGGATCGATTCGACAAGCAATTCCGGGAAAAGCTGAGTGCGAAAGCCTCGTTTTCCATTCGCGAGCTCAAGTTGTTCTGGCGTGGGGATCATGAGGATCTCGAGAAGGTAGTCACGTCCTTGTTCGCGGGCGAATTGACCGATTTCGCGCAACATGTCGAATTGTTCGAGTTTACGCCCAGCCCCATCGGACGGATTATGGAATACCAGTGCCTTCACACATTGCGGATCAAGACGAGCGAACCGTTCGCGGTAGTCATTCGGGAATTGCAGTTGCAAAATTGGCGTTCGACTGGCCTCGATCGGCATAGCAACATAGAAGCCCCGCTCGCGTGCTGCACGTGCCGCATCGGCTCCGTACTCCTCGTCCACGAGAAACGCGAGGGACTGAGACGACCCAACGGATTGTGGAATGAGCTCAAGTGAGTCCAGCACAGCCATCTTGGTGGTCTCGAGCTCAGCAACTCCATACCCCGGGTACATATCGCGAAGCACCTGACGGTGGTCGAAAGCCAGCATGTACATCGGATACGGCGAGGCCGACCCACTCTCCATCTCGAACGCCATCGTTTCGAACTCCTTCGGTGAACCATCTGCCGGCCGATATTTGCGGCTTCATGTGGTTTTTTGTTGTTTTACAGAAAGTACCACATAAAACCTCAGATAGGAAAGTCGGGGTTGAACCCGCAACCCGTAGATCACCCCTCAGCTAGCAGAGTTTGATTGTCTATTTTGTTGCGCTGATTGCCGCTTCTCTGCGTTCTATTCGATCCGCATCGATTCGCCAGGATTTCTTCGGAACGCAGCGCATTCCCCTGACGCGCATCAGCGCTCGACGAACGGCCGGTTTATCCCGGGCCGCCGTTCCGGTCGAGTCAGCGTCCCCTGAAACACGGAGCCGTCAACGCGGCCACCCTATCGAGAGTGAACAGACCATCCGACCTGGCCGCGCCCAATCTCAATCACAAACTAATGCGCATCAGCGCTGGACTCCCGAGAGCTCCGTGATTGCTCGACGTTTACGCCCGCAACCCGAAGGGCAGCAACATCACTTCTCGATGCACCAGAATCGGTTATCAACACGTCGACGCCGTCAAGCGGTGCAAACACATTCATGAAAGATCGATCGAGCTTGGTGTGATCGGCCATTACGACGACCTTCTTCGCCGAACCGACCATCGCGCGTTTCACCGCCGCCTCATGAGAATCGGGGGTCGAAAAACCGCGCGTATTTGAGATGCCGTACGTCCCCATGAATGCGACGTCAACGTCGAGCGCTTCTAGTTGCTGCAACGCCCAACTGTCCATGGTGGCTAGGGAAAGCGAGCGCAACCGCCCACCTAGCACGTGGATATCTAACAGCGGATAGTGAGCTATCGCCTCGGCTGTCGGCAAAGCATTTGTAACGACCGTCAATTCGCGATCCTCGGGGATGACCAAAGCTAATTGCGCCGTGGTGGTGCCAGCGTCGATCAGAATCGTGCCACTTTCTGGCAAATGCATGGCCGCGAGCTTTCCTATCGCCCGCTTTGGAGCAGCCATTATGTCGGTGCGTTCACTAAGAACGGGAACGGGACTCGCGAGCTCTATCAGTACCGCCCCGCCGTGAACTCGCTTAAGAATCCCCTGGCGCTCCAAAATAGACAGATCACGTCGGACCGTCTCCGTCGATACACCGATTGAGTCGGCTATGCCCGCAACGTCGATTCGGCCCTCCACGCGGGCTTCTTGGACTATAAGTTGTCGCCGTTCTAGCGCGAACATTCAGCGATTCCTGAGCACAGAGTGACGTCGGGTCTTGCCCGGGCCAGGTTCACTCGGCAGGTCGATGCACTTCAAGTCGATTGCCGGGGTTCCTGCGACATGACAGTTTTGGCAGCGCCCGAGAGTCACCGCAGCCAAAAGAAAGTCCATTAGGATCTCACGTCGCATTAGCACTCCCCGAATTGCTTGGATTGTTTACCAGCGTCTGTTTAGTGGTGGCGACGCTGCGCGGCCAACACACCGAGAAGAAGTCTTCGGGAATGGCTCTCTTGCGTGTGCGTGCTTGTTGCATTATATGGGTTTATGTTGAGAATTGAACGTAAAGCCCACATCGCTTACGCTGTCGGGCCCTATTCACATATTGCGGGCCGGGCCACCTACAACCATTCGATGTTCAAATGCGATTTCAACCATCACTTCCGCACCTGTATTGTCGGCTCGAAATGAGCGTCATCACGTCCCGCAGAACGCATCAAGCAACAGGGTATGTGAACCGAGGTTGCTCTACTCGCGATCCATGGCGCTCTCGACGAGTTCTAGTGCGGAGACAACCTCCGACCCCAGCCGCAAATCGCTCGTATCGCCGTCATCGGTGAAGCGATCTAAGAGCAACCCATACGCTTCCTGGTGAGTCGTCGAGATAGCAGGCATAACCGTCCGACCGTCGGGACCTGAAATCGTCAAGTCAATCCCGCTCACCTCTTGTGGTGCGGCCAATGAAAGCTGCACCCGCACTTCTGCGGACTCAAAATGTAACTGAGCCTTGAGCGTTTTCGCTTCCCAGCCGACCTCCGGTATCGACGTTACGGGCCCGAATATAGGCAGGAGGATCGACATGGCGTGGGGCCCCAGGTCCCAGAGAGGTCCCCGCTCCTTTCGCCACGCCGATTCGAAATACGGACCCGACGAATCAGACAATGCCGTTCCGAGCCAACGGCCTTCACCGGATTGCCAGGCGCCGCGAGCGGTTTTCTCAATCCAGAGTTCGATTTCTGGTCGGTATCGGGCAGTATGAAAAACCTTCGTGGTGAGGCCTCGTTGCACACTTCTTTCTTCTAACTGTCGAACCTCTTGAGACGTGAGCGCGGCGGGCTTGTCGAGTATCAGGTGTCTACCAGCCTCAACCGCTCTCGGCGCGAGATCGGTTTGCTGATCGGGATCGGTTGCAAAAGCGATCGCATCTACAGCGGTCGCCATCTGATCGAACGAGCCAAACGTTTGGATTCCGAATTCGGACGCAAATTCGTTTCTTCTATGCTCAGAACGGCCCCAGACGCCGACCAATTCGTGAACCTGATGGCGCGCGATTGCGGGAGCGTGGGTCGCTCGCGCCCAATGCCCTGTTCCGACTAAACCGATTCGCATATTTATTGCCTCCAATTTGATGCGCAACTCGCGGATGGAACACGGCTGACACTTCGGCAACACGGTGCCTCGTGCCGCAAAGACTGGACGTCTTATTAGATGAACGTCTTGAAAGAGTGAGTTGTACAACGATGCGGCGAAAGCTGGGTGGGCTGCAGTGATGAACAGCCCACCCAAATTCGACTATTGGACCGGGACCACCGTCCAGGCGATATCCACGATGGGATTCGTGGGGCCGATGTCCACACCTGTGATCTTCGCCGGGTCTGAGATCGCAACAGCCTTGCGTGTGTAGATGTTGGAGAAGTAGCCAAGCTGCATGCCGGCAAGCCATGCTTGGTTATAAAGATCCGATGCCTCTGAACCGCTCGCAGCTTGCGCCTTTGTCACTAGAGCCGTGATGGAGTCGTCAGTAATCCCAAACGGATTCATTGTCGTCTTGCCGCCTGTGTAGAAGGCTCCCGAGTCTGTGAACGGAGTCAGTCCGCCCCAAGTAAAGATCGAGACGGGATACTTGCCAGCAAGAATGTCCGCATACATCTGGTTTTGGTCCGTGTAGGTCGTCAGATTGGCCTTGATTCCAACCTGGGCCCATTGCTGTACGACCGCCTGCGCCATCAGGTTTGTGTTCTGAATGGAACCAGTTGACACATCGAAGCTAATTCCGTCCGGGTATCCTGCTTCCGCAAGCAGCGACTTTGCCTTTTCGGGGTCATAGCTGTACGCAGCGTCGAGATTGTCTTCGTAACCGGGGAAGCCTTTTACTACCATGGACGCTCCCGGGACGCCGTATCCGTTGTAAACCGCTGTCGCGATGGCATTTCGGTCGACAGCGTACGACAGTGCCTGACGAACGCGAGGATCTTTCAACGCGGGAACTATTGTGCCGTCGCGATCCTGAACGTTGATTCCGGTAAGGCCGTACGCACCGGTGCTTACCGTGAGGCCGGATGCCTGGGCAGCGGTTCCGGTAGTCGCGTCGCCATTCATCAATTCGGCTTCACCGTTTTGCACTGCCTGCAGTGCCGTAGCCGTCGTACCCGCTACCTTCAGGACAATCTTCTTCCAGTGGATTTTCGAAGGGTCCCAATAATTGGTGCTGGGTACGTAAGTGTAATGGTCCCCAACGACAGTGTCCTGGGCGTCCAGTACATAGGGACCAGCGCCGAACGTCGAGCTCTTCATCGACTCCGGGTTGGCGATCCCTGTCGGATTCATAATTGAAGCAAGACGAAACCGCTGCGAAAGAATGCTCGGCAACGAGTCATTCGGCGTGCTGGTCTTGATGACTACGGTGTCGGGACCCGAAGCGGTCACGTCGGTGACTGTGCCAAGGAAGTTCTTATTGACGCCATTAGCCCGTGAATAGTTCAAGGACTGCGCAACCGCATCGGCGGTCAGCGGAGTGCCGTCTGCAAACTTGACGCCATCGCGGATGGTTAGTTGGAACGTTGTGTTGTTGTCCGAGTAGGCCCATGAGGTCGCGAGGTCTGGTTGGATTTGCCCGTCGGCCGTCATTCGAGTTAGCGAGTCGTATGCGGGGATGATGTACAGGGCGTTGACAGGATCGACGCCTTCTCCAGTTGGATCGAGGCTCTTTGCCGAATATGGCGTAGCCACGGTCAAGGTATCGCCTTGCTGAGCGGAACCTGAATCTGTGGAGTCGGGGGTACCCGCGGAGCAGCCTGCTAACGCGAGTACTCCACTGGTGACGATGGCGAGCAATACCGCCGTGCGCCGTTGCACTTTCTTAATTGCCATGGAATTATCCTTAATAGGTTTGGGTGGTACGGAACCGCGTGTGTTGGACGCGGAATTGCTATTGCACCTCCTTTTTTTGTCGAGCCTCTGGCTGCTTAGCTCTTCGACTCGGATGCCAGGGCAGCCCAAGCAGCGCGCCGCTCTCGTTGAATTGCCGGGTCTGGATCTGGTTCGGCAGCGAGGAGTCTTTGTGTGTACGGATGCTGAGGGTCCGCGTACACCTGTTGTGTTTGTCCTTGCTCTACGACGTAGCCACGGCTCATCACCAGCACTCGTTCCGACATCAGCCTGACCACGGACAGATCGTGGGCGACGAACAGGTAGGCCACGCCAGTCTCACGCTGCTCTTGTCGGAGCAAGTTGATAATTTGGGCCTGAACCGAAAGGTCAAGTGCCGAGACAGGCTCATCACAAATGATGAGACGCGGACCGCTCATCAGCGCACGAGCGATCGCGATGCGTTGACGTTGCCCTCCGGAGAACGCACCAGGAAGCTTGTCCATTGCCGCGGCGCCGAGGCCAACCCTCTCGAGAAGCTCCGCTGCACGGTCACGCGCTTGCGCACGCGTTTGCCGACGACTCGCAACAAGCGGTTCGGTAAGGATGTCTCGAATCCGCTTCGCCTCGTTCAGTGAACTTCGCGGATCCTGGAATACGACTTGCAGTTCTGAGGAGATGCCTTGGCGCTCCCGGCGGGATGCGTGCGTGATGTCGTTCCCGTCGAACATGATACGACCGGCGCTCGCCTGGGCGAGTCCGAGAATGGCACGCCCGACTGAAGACTTACCGGATCCGGATTCTCCTACGAGGCCAACTGACTCTCCGGGACCGATCTCGAACGAAACGTTATGCACAGGTGTACTCGCTCGACGCCCGTGCCCGTAGGTGACGTCAAGGTTGTCAACGCTCAGCAGGGGGGTCTCGCTCATGATCTTTTCCTCTCCCACACCGGGATATTCGACGTTCGCGGAGTGTTGAAACTACCCGTAATCACGGGCAGATCCTTGCCGGGTTCAGCGTGATGCGGGTTGGATGCGAGAAGGGCGCGTGTATATTCATGTCCCGGATTACGGTAGATTTCTTCGGCAGTGTTGGTCTCCACGACTTCGCCGCGGTACATCACAACCACCCTGTCGCAAAGGTCGGCAACGACTCCGAAGTCGTGGGTGATAATCACGATGGACAAACCGGTCGATTCTCGGAGTCGCCGAAGTAGGGCAAGGATTCCGGCTTGTACGGTGACATCCAGCGCCGTGGTTGGCTCGTCAGCAACCAGTAGGTCAGGTCGGCCGGCAAGCGCGAAGGCGATCGAGACTCGCTGCGCCATCCCTCCTGACAACTCGTGGAGATACGAACGAGCTACTCGATCGGGATCGCTCAACTCAACTTCGCGAAGCAGCTCTGTCACACGTTCATCTGCGGACGGCCCAGTCAGCCCCTCGTTTACTCGAAGCGTTTCTCGAAGAAGATAGCCAATTCGATACGTGGGATCGAGTGCAACCATTGGCTCCTGCGCTACATAGGCGATGCGCTGACCGCGATAACGGGCTAGCTGCGAATCAGTAAGCGTTGTGAGGTCTGTTCCTTCGAACCAAACGTGACCGGCCGAAATTTCAGCGTTGTCGCCAGGAACGCCAAGAATTCCAAATGCCACAGTCGTCTTGCCTGAGCCTGATTCACCGACAATCCCCACCGTCTCACCTTTCGCCACATCGAACGACACGTTGTGCACGACCGTCTTTGTTGCCCCGTCGCGAAGGCGATAGGCAACTGTGAGACCTTCGACCGAAAGAAGTGGTGCTGATGCGAGAGTGCGGATCCGGGGCTCGTCGTACGCGGTACGCCGAACAGCTTTGGTCAACGTCGACTGCGTCCAGCTGCCTGATACACGATCGCGAAGGCTGTCGCCGACGACGCCGAGTGCAAGAGCGGTCAGGAAGATGATTGCGCCCGTCGGGTAAAGCAACCACGGGTTCAAGACAATCTGGTTGGCCGCCTCGGCTACCATGTTGCCCCAGCTTGGGGCTGGCTGCTGCTCTCCAAAACCGAGGAAGCTCAGCGCACTCTCCAAAACGATGGCGGTTGCTCCGAACACAGTGCCTTGCACAATGATCAGCCCCAGGCTGCGCGGGAGGATGTGCCGGAAGATGATGTAGGCAGGCGAGAGACCGGACACTTTTGCAGCGTCAACGAAGAGCTCATTGCGCAGTGACAACGCCGAACCTCTCACCAGCAAGACCATTACGGGCGAAGCGATGAAGCCGAAGACAAACATCGCCAAATAAACATTCCCTCTATATACCGAGAGAACGACGAAAAGCAGGATAATGTGGGGCAACGCGATGAGGATGCTCGTTAGTACGCCGACAACTCGGTCGGTCCATCCGCCGAGATACCCCGCGATCAGGCCTAGGGCGCTCCCCCAAATGACGTACACGAGGATTGCAATCGCAGCGGCAATCAGGGAGGGTCGCGCGCCATACATAAGCCGCGACATCACGTCCCTGCCCAGGGTGTCGGTGCCAAGCCAGTGTGCCGGACTTGGACCCTGAAGAACGGCCATGAGGTCTTGTTGGTTGGGCCCATACGGAGCGATCAGGTTTGCGAGCACGGCGGCTAGCACCACTACAACGAGCCAACCAATTCCGACGAATGTGAGCACTCGACGCCCGACACCGCGCCGCGCGGGGCCGGCTCGTCGAACTGGTGTTTCGATGGAGGCCGTTGGAACTAGAACTTCGGTCATCGCGCCGCACGCACCTTTGGGTCGAGTATTCCGTACAAAACGTCACTCACGATCAGAATTACGAGGATGACCACCGTGTAGCAAAGGACTGCGCCTTGAATGACAACCAAGTCGTGTTGAGCAGTCGAGGTGGCTACGAGTTGACCGAGACCCGGAATTGCGAAGACAACCTCGAGCGCCACCGTTCCACCAAAGAGGTTTACGAAGCACGCAGTAATCGCGGAGACAATGGGCACGGCTGCGAAATGAAGGCCGTGTTGGAAGATAAGCCGCCGACGAGGAATCCCGTTTGACTGCATGAAACGCATGAACTCTCGGCTCAGGGCATGCGACATTGAGTCATGCGTCTGTTTCGCAACGATCGCGACCCCTGCAAGTGACAGCGCCGCAACAGGAAGTACCAGGTGGGAGATCCAGCCCCCAAAGTTCTTCGAGGGATCCACGTATCCGATCGCAGGAAAGAAGTGGAGGCGTCCAGCAAAGATGACAATAAGGATCAAAGCGAACCAAAAGTTCGGCAAGGCGATCCCCATCATAGAAACCGTGTCGCTAACTCGGGCGCTCGCGCCCTTCCTCACGGAGGCCCACATCCCAAGAGAAACGCCAACGATGCTGGCAACAACAGTCGCGATCGCGGCGATAGCAAAGGTCGGGAGGAACCGCTGCTGGATGGTCTCGGCAACCGACTGTCCTGTGTAGATTGACGTCCCGAGGTCTCCGTGCAGGACCCCCACGACCCAGTGCGCATATTGCACATAAAAGGGCTGATCAAGACCTAGCTCCTTGTTGAGTGCGGCTACGGTCTCTGGCGTTGCGTCCTGGCCAAGCAGCACCGTGCCAACGTCTCCTGGTATCAATGACACCAAGAAAAACGTGAGCACAGTCATGATCAGCAGCACAGGGATCGAGATCGCGATCCGATTCAGAATCAGTCGCGCCACGTCGACCTCAACGATGGTTCATATTTCAAGGTTGTTCCTCACTTCTTTGTGATCGGTCTGAGCCAGCATTTCGCAGCGCAGTGCTTTTCGTCCACGAGACTGAATCAATTCCGTCCGTCAGAAGAATATCCTCTCAAATCCCCACAATACAACATATTTCCACATTTTCCCTCATTCGATTTTGACGAATGAGGCTAACACCGGTCCGTGAGTATGATCCGCAAGACAGTCATCGCTATGTTCGCCTGCTCAACCCTGCGATGTCGGCGGCTGATTGAAGGCGAGCTACGGATCAACTAGAGCCACACATCGCGTCAGAGAAGAACTAGGACGTCCAGATAACGATTCCGAGGACCTTGAAGGCCTGGCCAGACACGTCACATCAAGGTTGGTCGGGCGGCGACTCGGATCGTACACTCGCGCATCATGCTCGCCACGAACATAGCCAAGATCGAGGTGGCACCACTTCGCTGTCCGGAGAGATAGCGGCGATGAATGGCAAGTTCAATCCCAACGGAGTGAATCCATTCGTTGCGGCTCCAAATTGTAATAATTACAACAATCCGACCGGCGGATTGACCCGGCGAACCAGACGTCCTTTAATAAGTGAGCCGAGCAGATGATCCCCGTGCTGCTCGAACTCCTCGTTGAACTGCGACTTCAAGGAGAACCATCCAGGTTCGCCGGTCGCAACACAATGAGGAGGTCACTCTCATGAGTGAGACCACGACCACGCCTGTTTCGTCATACGAAGCAGGCAACCAGATCAGACCGCTGTCCGTTCGGATGACCGATGACGTTCGAGCCCAGCTCGAGATCATCGCTCAGCTCAACGATCGGAGCGTCACCGAAGAGGTGAGGCTCGGTATCGAACACTGGATCGAGAAAAGCAAGACGGATCCGAAAGTGCTTGAACGAGCCTCTGCGGTGCGAGCTGAAATCGAACGCGACGCGGCGACAAAGCGCGGTGCGATCGCGGCGATCTTCGACGCGCCGGACGCTGCAGCGTCTGTCCGCGGCACGAAGTCACCGACAACCGCCTCGCGGAGTTCGAGCAAGGCGGACGACGTCTGATCTGAAGGCCGGCGACCCTACCCGTTCTGCGTTTGCGGAATGGGCGGGGCCCGCTGGCGATCTCCAGGTCCTCGGGACCGGTTCGCGGACTGACTCCTGCAGCCAATCGGCTGTAGGTACATTCCACGAACAAAGGACGTGCACTATGCCTACAGGCATCTTCATCCCAGCAGATGATTCGGTCGAGCTCACGCTTCGCGAGTTCTCGAGTCTTCCCGACTATCAGACCGCCGTTGGCGGATTCATCGAGGCAGTTGATCTTGTTCAGCCGAGGTTCGCTCTATCGACACTCATCATGAACGAGGAAGGCAAGCTGGATGGTTTGCCTATCAACAAGCGCGCGACGTTACTGCTTTGGATTCATCAGCCAGCGCTTCGATTTCGAGACGAGATTGTTGGCGACGCGATCCTCGTCGGAACCGCAAACATCCGCGGAGGCTATTCCGATGTTCCGCCGCGGCTGCGTTCTCTGCTGTTCGATCTGACAGAATTCACCATTGAGACGGTCAGCGAGACCTCAGATAGCACGAAACGGGTGCAGCACCTCGGTTCGTTCTCGAGCTGGGTGAACGCTTACGTCGTTGCACTAGATGTTGCGACGGCGATGCCGTCCGAGACACAAGTTTGTGTAGTCCCCGAATGATCATGGGAGCCTTCGACCTGTCTGGTCGAAGGCTCCCACACCAAATTTCGATTTGTTGCGACAGTTGCGTCGGGTACCGGTCTGATCACCGGATCAATTTAGTTTTTCTCACAGGCTGGCGTGTACAGCTCTGCCATGCAGCAATGATCTGCAACGGGCTCCTTCCAGCTTCCTACAAGTTCGCGACACGCTTCATTGGCAGCAGCGACCTCTGGGATGCTTACGTTGATGAAAGGCCGGGCCAAAAGAGACGATGGATACGACAATGCTGGATCAAGGCTTCGCGACACGCGCCGAGCGATGGAGAGCCGCCTGTGATGAGGGACTGGAGCTTGCTCGGGACTATGTAAGCTCACACGCCTTCGTTCATGACGACCTCTGGAAACACCTACCCGATGACTTCGACGAACTCAGCGCCCACCCGACCCTCTATCACGCACCAGTCGTTGTCACTTCTCGCCAATTAGTCGCAGCCAATAGTCTCAAATCGACAAACTCGACGGGGGCCCAACAGGTCATCAGGACGCCGGGAAGATCTCCATTAGAGGTATTAGCTGCATCGACAGCCAAGCGCGAAGAACTCGCTCGCTTAGTCGTCTCAAACAGACTGCACCTCTCAGCTTTCTACTCGGACCGCAGTGAGTTGCTGACGCTCCAATCAGCGGCAGAGGAGTTGGGGTGGAAGCCACAAATTCATCCTGATCCAGCTCAATACTCGGCCTACGCCCACCACGCGGAGAACCTTAGTATTCTGCGAGGGCTTGTCGAATTGTTCCCGCAATCACGGGTTTGCAATTCGGCTACCGAAGCTTTCGGAGCCTTTGTGGAACTGGGTCCCGAGGTGTTTGTAAAGGGCATTGACTCATCGGCCTCAAGGGCAAACACAGCTGCACGAGTCGAAGAAATAGCGACAGACGAAGGCTTTCCGATCGTTATCCAGAAGGCTATTCCGGCAACATCTTCCCCGACGCTTCAATGGATCTCGTGGAAGGGTGCCGTAAGGCCGCTCTTCATTGCCGATCAGTTGCTTCGCAATTCGCATCATGTGGGCAACGTTTACTCGCAACGACGCGAGGAGCAGATTGCAATCAAATACTGGGAACTATTGATCTTGTGCATGAATACCTTGGACGGGTGGCAGGGGGTCGCCGGCATGGATTTCTTGGAAGATTCTCAATCACGAACCCTGATCCCTGTCGATCTCAACGCACGGTTCAATTCTTCAACGTTTCCGATATTGCATGGATTAGAAAGCCGGAACGAAGGTCGTCGTGACATCGTCTACCGGCGCCACGTACTCGAACTTCCACTCGAACAGGTTCAATACGCCCTTGAGAATAATTCTCAAAGCACTCACGTCAACACGAAATGGTTCGGAGGATCTGTTGATGGATCCGACAACGTCACTTTTAGCCTCACAGTTGACCGGGACGAAATTTCGGTCGACCAAATCAACGCGAATCTAAGCGCGGCTATGAATGTAGCCCCGGACTAAACATTTGGCTTATTTAGTTCAGACAGGATTCTTCTGCCAAAGCCCGTCAGCCTGAAGCCGCCGTCGATGGCGCCGCTCACTAAACCTTCCGACACGAGCACCGCAGTGACCGTGTCAATGACATCAGGTTCGACTCCGCCGAGTCCTGCCCGCATCTCATCCAGCTGACCCTGAGTCGACGCAGATTTAGCCACGAGGCTCAATATAAGGATTTCTGCGGCGTCAACACGTTGCAAGCAGGAAATCACCCGTCGATCGAAACCCAATTCTCGCGATGTGTCATCTAATAACGCTCCCGCCAAAATCGAAGCCAACAGCGCTCGCTTGGCATCAGAGTCAGTTCGAATGGCTTCGTTGATTGTGGCGCTGACCAAATCCGCGAGTGCAGGGTGTTGCGAGACTTTCTCAGCAATGAGTTCAGGAGACAAACCGTGAGCTTCCAATTTCCGCTGGAACGATTTCGAGCGCCCCTCAACCAACGCCTCTAAGGATGCTGTGACGATTGGAACCGCTGCCGCTCCAAGAACCAGACCTATGCCGTTTGTCAACGTACCAGCTACGAAGGCTGCGGCGGCCGCCTCGGTTCCCACCAACCCAATTGTGCCTGCTCCAGATTTCACCCGGGCTAAACGGTCTTTTTCGGTCATTTTTGCTCCAATATTTTCGATCCCACATCATGTCCTTCTGCTGTCGCTGCTTCCAACCCTCTTGGCCAAACGGCATCTCCGACAGTAACGACGGTGAGGCTTTCCTTGACAGATGCAGTTGATGAAACGTGCACAGGGTGTCCATTGCAAACAAAAATCACGCTACTTACATCGTCGCGCGCCGAATACTCGCCTGTGATCTGGTTATAGGTTTGAACCGTATTTCCGTCCACTCTCGATACTTCGGTCCATGTGCGAAGATTCACCCCAAGCCGACTGAGCTGACCGAGACGAGATACTAACGTCACGGGATCGAGTCCCAATCCCACAGCATCGAAAGGAGTTACCACTTCGACCGTGGCTCCTTCGCGACTCAAGTGCTCGGCTATGCCTAGCGCATCCCGCCTGCGCTCTGAATCGACAACAATCACACTTCTTCCTGTCCAGGGTACAGATGTTCTCAAGACCTCGATGTCGGTGATGCAGATCGGCGAATGGCGAAATTGTTGCGGCACTGCGGGGACACTTCCAACAGCAACAATCACAGCACTGAAACTCGCGAGGAGGTCAGGAATGTCCGTGGCGGGGGACATCAGCCTAAGGTCAATGTGAGACTCACGCGCAATCGCCGCCTTGAAGAATTCCACCCCTTCCTTGAACCTACTCCTGCCAGGAAGCTCCGAAGCTAGGAGTAGGCCTCCGCCAACGCTCGCCGTCCTTTCGAAAATTGTGGTGTCGATGCCTCGATGACCGGCCGCCAGTGCAGCCTGCAATCCAGCCGGGCCCCCGCCTATTATGGCCAAGCGCTTACGCCCCTTCAGCGATCTAGTGGTGATCTGGATCGACTCCCGTCCGGTCTTGGGATTCATCGTGCATCGCACCGGGTGGCCGTACCAGGTATTGCCGACACACGCGATATTGCATCCAATGCAAGGGATGATGCTGTCTTGCTTGTTCGCAACGACTTTGTTGACTAGATCAGGATCTGCAATATGCGCCCGAGTCATTCCCACAAAGTCGGCTGTGCCAGCATCGACGAGCGCGGACGCATCAGCGACGGCTCGTATGCCCCCTGCCACGATTACCGGCAACTTTAGCGATGCGCGGATCACTCGGACCGCCGCATAATATCGAGACGTTTTCGTTCGCTCGTCGGGATGCCCGACCAGGTAGCCCAAAGCGCTCGAATTGGTCGCAAAACTAAATGAAACATAATCGATCAGGCCAAGTTCTTCGAGACGCACTGCAAGCCTTTGAACCTCGGCTGTACCGAGATCTTGCGGTTCCGGAGCGTCATGATCCGCTGTGATAATCGGTAGGCGAACTCCAAGCAACAAGGTCGGCATTTCGACTCGGATTCGCGTCAGTAAATCTTCAAGGAATCGGCTTCTCAAAAGAACATCAATGCCCCCAAACTCATCTTCGCGGAAGTTGTATTTGCCTGAGAGGAACTGATGAACGAGCTTCCCCTGGTCGCACTTAATCTCGACGCCGTGCAAACCTCCACGGTGCGCTCGTCTCGCAGCGGCCACGTAATCATCGACTGCGTTCGCAATCTGATTGGTGGTCATGCTCATCGGTACGACGTAGGAGCGGGAATGAGGAATCGCCGACGGCGCGATGGCGGGAACGAGTTCCTCGTGCCAGACCTGCCCCCCGGGATGGTATAGCTGCTCGAAGACGGTTGCATTGACTGCACGCGCGAGCTCGGAAATTCGGCTGTACATGGCAACGATTCCATCGTCGCTCTCAGCGGCGCCCCACATCGGTCCCTGTGCAGCCTGGGTCGGGCCCACCGCGGTCTCACCCATTATCAACATCCCGACCCCGCCGCTGAGTCGGGCACCTACGTAGTCGATCATCGCCTCTTGACCAGAGGCCGATCCATCCACAAACCCATATGTGTGCGCAGTCACCACAATTCGGTTTTTGATGGATCGCGTCGATATATTATGCGGGGTGAGCGCGCTTGCGACTATGCGATAATCGTCTGCGTCAGTCAAATTCACCTTCCTTACTAAGAATTGCGCCACAAAGTTCAATCACCTGCGGGTAATCCTCGTTCAGCTCTTCGTTGATCCAGAACTCTCGCATAGCAGTAGCCAGTCCGTAGGTGTCAAGCAATTCGAGTAGGTTGTCCCACCGAAGTGAAATAATGTCGGCGAAGAGTTCGGCGTTGGATCGAGAATTGCCAAATCTCGCGACGACGGCTAGCCCCTCTCTATACGAGTCAAAGGCATTCGACCGGCGGTCTTGCGCGAAAAGTGCATCACCGAGAATCATCAGGGTCCTACCGCGAAATACGCGGATGCCGCACCCACGACGTTCGAACGCTTCCATCTCAGCGATGATGTCGCGAATACCGTCAATATTTCCCTCTTCACGCATCCTCTCGGCCGTGTGCATGCTGCAGTCCAGAACCATGTAAATGTTGCTCGATCTGCGGGCCTCACGGAGGCCGTTTTCAAGATATTCGTATGCCTGCTTCATCTCACCGATCTCTCGAGCAAGGTGAAATTTTGTGTGCCAATATTCGGCGATTTCGGCCCCAAATCGATGCCGAGATGCAAGAGCGAAACTTTCGTCCTGAAGCGAATGCGCCAGATCAAAGTCATCGTCCAGGAATTCCAGCCATGCCCAGTCAGCCAAGAGGCAACACACTCCGTTGTCGTCACCCACCACTTCAAGTTTGCTTTTCGCAGACTCATAGAGCTCACGTGCCCGCCCAAAGTTGTTCTGATCTCGTCTTAGATTGGCTGTGTAGTACTCCAACACACCGGTTGTACTTTGTACTTCGAACTCACCCTTGTAGCGGTACACGTCGTTGAGAGCGGATTCGGCGTTTGGTAGATCTTGTATGTACCGGAGCGTCTGAACTGTTTCTTGCATAGCCTCAACGGCAAGCACGTTGTCTCCGAGACGTGTCGCTGTGAGCGCAGCGTCGTCGTAGGAGGTTAGCGCCTGTTCACTTTGTCCAGTAGCACGAAGTGCGCGTCCGAGCGTGAAGTGAATGGACGCCAGCAGATCGTCATCGGTCCCGGGACGGGACAACTCTCGAGCCTGTCTAAGCGTCGTGATTGCATCGAACAAGTCGCCGTGAGGTATAGGTGACGGGTTTGCAACACAACGTGCTTCGAGTAAGAGCTGATTAACAAGCAGCCGGCTGTCCGGTGATTGGCTCGCCGCCGAGCGACTCGCGGCCAGAAGACCGCGAGCTTCCGTCGAGGCGTAACTCTCGATTAGGTAACGTGCACGCAACTGACCTACGGCAAGCTCGTAGTCTGCTGGGAGATCGACGCGTTCTCCCGCGGAGATCAATGCGTCGGCGTGATCCAGATCGCCTTGGCTCAGTGCGCGCGAAGTCTGTTGCGTGAGGACGCCCATGCCTAAATTCGCATCGTCGAGAAGTTGGAATGATAGACGGTCTGCTACGAGACTGGTCCTGGCCGTCGGCGTAAGCTCAGTCGCAAGCATTTCACCTGAGAAATCAAAAATTGCTCGCCTAGCACCTGCGAGTTCTGAATGGGCAAGCTCGCCAATCGATAGTGCCACACGGGAATACTGCTGATATGCCATGATTGGCTCGCCCGGTCGCAACGGCCGGACGAAAGGCAACGCGCTTACTTCCGGGAGCGCCCTTCGAATCGACCGGCCCGCCGCAAGGTCAATTCGTCGTAGCAGGTCCTCGTCGTATCTGATCTTGTCATTCGCAAGCATTTGGAGTAAAGCTCGACACTCGCCGCTAAGATTGTTCATCACAGACGAGATGAACGATTGCATCGATTCGAAATGAGGAAATTTCCCGTCGCCGGAGCTTTTTAGGTACTCCAGGGACGTATTGACATCGAGAAAGTTGCCACGAGTTAGCTGCTGAATGCTTACGCAGATGTCGTCAGAAACATCAATTCCCCTCTCGGCGGCAATAGACGCGATCTCCCGGCGACCGATGGGCGCAATGGTGATCACATTGGCTGTGGGTATTGCTCGAAGGCTGGAGACTAAGGCCACTGTCGCGACCTGTGCTGGCAACTTTGCAAGTAGGCGAAAAATCCAGCCACGAAGATGTGTTCCCAGGTAGTCCACGCCATCCAAGAAAATGGCAACCCGCTGATGACTGCCGACCGCGGTGAGATCTGTCTGTAGTAGGTCGACCACACGTTCGAAAGCCGTTGCACGTCTGTTCGCAGGCTCTTGCTCGTAAGCCGCCAACATGTCCAATGTTGCTGCGCCACAATAGGTGGAGATCTGGCGGGCGATTTCGGAGACCACGCTCACTCGACTAGGCGACGCTATCAAGTTGAAGTCCAAGACCACTGTTCGGTTTCCATGAGCCTCAACGAGGGGAATCACTGATCTAACGGCGGCTGACTTACCGGAACCAGATGCTCCGTGCACAGCAAGTGGTCGAGGGGCCGAGCCCGCATTAGAGCGATCTTCGATCAGATTGGCCAACAACATGCCAGAAGCTTGGTCTATACCGTGTGAAGGAGATCGTCCGTCCACGTCACGTCTATCGTTCCGGCTGGCTTCCCGTTGCAAGTGGTCAGGTCCCATTCCAACAACCTCTTAATCTCCGGGTCAGAATCGATGCTCAAAATATTCATGTGCTCAAGCAGCGTAAGAGCGACAAGCGATGCGGCGTTCTCGTTACCGCTGTCTACTTTTACCGCAAGCCCGAGCCCCTTGCCTGGAAGCGCGGCAGCCCAGAGTCCATCGGATCCAGGTTTGGCTAAGACGTCATACGACTTGTTGAGATGTGTCTCAATTCGATCTGTCCCACCCAGAAACGATGGCGAAGTACGGTATGCATCGTGCATCAGGCCGAGCCCCATTGATGCCTTGTTCGCCAGTTGCGCATATGACCGTGCAAGCTCGTTAAGTTGCACAGCATAGGTTGGGGCACCGCATCCATCAATTCCAGGGATGAGCGTGGCCGGAAACTGAGACTGGAGCGACCGCTTTATTAGCTGTTGAACGGGATGGCTAGGGTCGACGTAATTATTCGTTCCCCAACCACGATGTCCGGAAAGAATCAGCATTGCCGCATGTTTGCCCGAGCAATTGTTAGATGCTGGACGGCGCGCTACCCAGGATCTGTAAGGCTCGTGTGTTCCGCAGAGTAGGTCAGTTTCGGACAGCCCATTATCGCTGAGCAAAGAGAGCACCTTCTCGACATGCCAATCCTCTCCGTTGTGAGAACTGCCCATGAGAGCCAGTGCATCGGAATCGTGAACCACTTCTGCGAGTCCTCCGTCGAGTAAGGCCGCGATCTGGAACGGCTTCCCGCAACTACGGAGGGCGGTGGTTCGATCTCGTTCACCTCGCAGATCTAGATCGGACGTAGCGTCCGAAACGACCCACGAGACTTCATGCACCATCTCGACGGAACCACAGCGGCGAACGATGACGCTCGCATTCCCGGCCCTAACCAATGTCCAGGCCAAGGTCGATTAGAATTTTATCATCCACTGTGATGTCGCCTGGAAGTTCTTTGAGGCGTAAGCCGCCAGGGATTCGAATTGGAATGGACTCCGAAACCCGCGGCGAATTTGTTATTTCATCAAATAAGGATTCAGCATCGCCATAAACCTCGTCGCGGTCTCTGAATACGTCGGCTCTGATTCCTATGATGATGGCGCCGTCACCACCGGACACCGCGTCCCGGCCAGCTTTTGCCCCAAGAAGTGGTCCACATAAGAGTTCAATCGCTAGTCCGAGCGCGTATCCCTTGTGCCCAGCCATTGGCAGCTGGCTCCCGTTATCTGCATCAGCGGGGTCGCTCGAGATCTCGCCGGCTGCGCCTTGAACTACTCCTTCCGGGACCGAACTTCCCTGTAGTTCTGCGTTCTTGATTTTGCCGTAGGACCACGCAGCTGTAGCGACGTCTGCGGAAAAGTCAAATTTCTGCGTGGGAAACGCCACTGCGATGGGATTGGTTCCGAGAATTGCCCTTGCGCCACCGTACGGTGCCACGGCGTATTCCGACCCGCAAAGTGCCAGACCAACGAAACCCTTTGATGCCAACAATCGCGTGTACGAACCAAGTTCTCCCGTGGTGCCGATGTAGCCCGTTACCCCGGCGAGGACAATTCCAGATCCATCGACGGATTCAGCGACGGCCAGAGCAGCTTGGTGCAATGCGGCGATACCAAGCTGCCCGTTTGCGTTGTACTTCAGAACCGATGGAGCGACTGCTGAGATCTTTGGGACCGACCATCGGCTTAGTGCCTCGCCGAGGCCCAATATTCCGCGAAGGCGGGAAATTCCATGCGACCTGTAACCATTCGCCTCGGCATCCAACAGATGATGCGCGACGACTTCGGCATCGCCTGCATCAACCCCGTTCTGAACGAGTAGGGTCGAAATTTCTCGATTGAGATCTTCTGTCTTGATTGATTTCAGCATCTTATTTACTCACTTTCTTGGCGCCAGGCCGTACGCGTCAGTCGTCGCAGATCTGAGCACGAAAACTCGAGTCTGCTTGTACTCGCGTCCGTTGCCCCCGTGAGTCTCGACTAGCAAGACTCTTGCTCACGATCTTGGCATGTTCGGGCGAGAAGCCGTTCCAGATTTCCAAAGATCGCAATTGAATTTCAGCACGTCCCCGCGCTATGAATCTATTTTACAATTAAATGATAAATTATCATATTCCCCAAGTTGAGGCCACAGGTGAGGGAGCCTCGGAATGAGAGATTGGCATCATCGCGTCGGACCAGTATTCAGACCGAACACTAATAATCAGCTGGACCTGGCACCAAGCAATTTGTTATAAAGTTCGCCAGCTGAGATCCCTCTCTCAGGCGTAGAGCCGGGACGGTACCAATCCGCGATTTTGAGCCAATCCGCGTCAACCCACTGCATGTAGTCGTTGCAAGCTCGAATCGTGAGCCAAACCTGACTATGTTCTTTTTCGGAGTCGGTCGTTAGTCCAACGCCATCACGCACTAGGTCTTGCCATTTGTCGTGAATCCGCACACCGTCAGGAAACGACAGAATAACTCTCCAAAAATGCTCGAATTCCTCATGCCTGCTGTCGGCAAGGTTTCTTCTAAGCCAGGACTCGTCTTCCGACGTCAGGTTGTTGTGCCATTCAATTCGGTAGACGGCGTCAGACACTTTTGTCTCAGTTTCAGAATCCGACATGAGCCATAACCCGCCGTGCTTGCTGCGGAAGCGCTTCACCCCGAGCTGAAACTCGACGAGGTTATAGAGGGCTGCCCGGGCATAGTGCCTAGCTTGTTTTTCAGGGACATAGGGCGAAATGCTATTTGGATCCCATGGCGGATGGGGGGCGGGCTCCTCCAGGTAGGTATCGAGAGCGGCCTCAAGGTTCGCGGCGAGCGCGTATGCGGGAGTCCAAAGCCTGTTGTAAGCCTCGAAGCGCTCGACCCATTGCACCGCTAAGCGGCTATCGGCAGGGTGTCGTTGGTTTTCCATATCAATTCGCGAGCGCCGCAGTCGCGCTTCATGACAGAGCTCAAGGACCGCGTCGGCCATTTGGCGGAGAACCTCGAGCTCTTGACTCTTTCGGTAGGTGTCTGGCTTTCGGTCGAAGAGGTTGGCTGCTGCCGCACGCCGGGCGGTTTTAGGCCATCGCTGAGTACCACGGACAAGTCCGAGGGAGTATTCAGCTGCCTCCTGCCATACTCCCCCGCCCAGCCGATCCGCTGCTTCTCTCAGTAGCGAGGAAATCGCGGCCGGCCGTTCCTCCGCTTCGCCGTCAGTCAGGTCGAGCACGGTGACTGCGCGACTCAACGTGGGGAGGGCGAGATCACGAATGTAACCGGAGCCTCTATCGCGCAGGACCGTGAGGTCGATCATGACGTCGTCGAAGCGAATTGCCGAATTTTCTCCCACCATGCCCATATATTGCCCGAAATCGTGCCTAGACAAGTTCCGGAATCGGTGACGGCGATTTTTGTCCAATTGATCTAGCCGCAGATCGCGGGAAATTAGGGCAGAAGGGGACGCACGTGTCTCAAGAAATCACCACCCTTTTTGGTGGTACTACGACCGGGTCTGGTCAACGCATCAGTAATGGTGTCGCTCGACAGACGAAGCGCGAAGCTGAATCGATCGCGGCGCGGACCGAGCTCGCGCAGCTGACCGACAATGCGCGGGCGTTTCTCACCTCGAGCGCGCTGACCAACGTCGGGACGCTCGTCTCACAGGCCGAGCAGATGCTGCAGATTGCACCGTCGGGGGCTCGCTACTACGAGCTCATCATCAACGCGTACGGTGTCGGCGCTGCCAATGCCATCGCTCGGTTCTCGTGAGGGCGTGCAGTGACATGGAACAGCTTCTTCTTTGGGTCCTAGTCATCGTGATCGCTGCAGTTATCGGCGGCGCGATTGCCTTGGTCTGCGAGTGGAATGACGACCGCCTCGCGGCTGTACAACGCGCCAAGGAGGCCGAAAAGCGGCGGATCGCCACGAATGCTTTCGCAGTCAAGCAGCAGCTTGACGCAGAGGCATACGCCGCCCGCAAGGCGCTCTTCCAGGCTGCGCAACGCCACTCGGGCGGCTCAGGCAGCAAATAGCCGCACTGCCCAACCTCGAGGCCGTGGCGGCCGTCACCGTCGCCACGGCTTCCTTATTCCTGCGTTTCGAAAGGCGCCGATATTCATGCACGGAAACAAAGAAACACGCACCTATCGTCTCGGCTCGGGGCCGAACGGGTCGGGAACAGCACCGTCACCGGCGGAGGTCATCGACTCGTCCATAGAACTCATGAACTTCGCCTGGCATCAGGCAGAATCACTTCGCAGGGACGTCGGATTCGGCTGGAAGCTTGCAAATGATGCTCCGAACTGCGTCTCGGATCTTCTGCGAACGATCGCTTCCTCCACAGTGAGCGGTGATCCGCTGCCAGTCCCTAACAGCCATTCGGGCCCCTTCTTGTCCGTGGGTTTCGACGCAGCCCTGGCGTTCTGGGGAAGCATCAATCGGTTTCGACGCGACCTAGGCTTCGAGACAATTGACGACCTCAATCTGGCCCTCTGGCAGGTTGCTATGGCCGATGCCAATGCGCTTAGTAATCAAGCAATATCGTTACTAGAGGCCGACCTCGTCGGCGGTGCGCTCCTTCGGGCAGCGACCGGAACAACCCCTAGCAGCCGCCGCGTTTTCGCTCTCGACGTGTTGACTTTCGGCATAGCGGACGCAATAAGTCTCGAATCAGAGCGTCATGCCTAGTAGGTCGACCGTCCGATTGATCTCAAATCCGTATGTCATTTTCACAACATCGGCTCAAAGCTCAACCTCGCTTCCCAAAGCCGTGCCCAGAAAGGAGAATCGCACTGTCTTATCGCCTACCCGGTGGCTCGATGGTGACCCCGACCGGCGGATTGGCAACGCTCACGGCCCGGTCTTAACTACGAGTGTTTCCAGGACCTGGCGCTCAGCCGCTCAGATCCCCACTAAGCAACGGAAGCAAGAGGAGGTGAACCACCATGCCTGAAGAGCAACGAAAATTCAAAACCATTCTGGCCGATCCCCCATGGGATATTCAGCAGAAGGGTGGCCGTGGGGCACATGCCCACTACAACGTGCTCAACCTCGACCAGATCAAATCGCTCCCAGTGGGAGATCTCGCCGAAGACGATAGCCACCTGTGGCTCTGGGTCACCAATGCCACACTTCGCGCCGGCTACGACGTTATTGAGTCATGGGGGTTTGAGCCGAGATCTCCGTTGACCTGGATCAAGCCTCGGTTCACCCTCGGCATGTATTTAAGAAATGCGACCGAGCATCTGCTCTTCGCAACGCGCGGTCGAGCACCCGTCAACTTCCGTTCACAGCCCACCTGGTTTTTCGCACCCCTGCAAGATCACTCTCACAAACCTGAGGAACAGTTCGCAATCATCGAGCGCGTCAGTCCAGGGCCCTACCTTGAGCTTTTTGCGAGACGAGAACCGCCATCGCAAGCCGACTGGTCGGTATGGGGCGCAGAAGTGAAATCAGACGTCACCGTCCCCGGCTTCCCGGTGCCGTCCGATTACGTACGCGACGAAGGGGCCCACTCATGAAAGGCACGTCTCATGTCCGACAATCACAACTCAGGGGGGCCAGTCGCCAGACTATGGCGGGCCAGTCTACTGCTTCTTGGAAGCGTGCTGGCGGTCTGGCTCGCCTTGCAGGTGCTCGCCACTATCTGGGGCTGGCTGCTGATCGGCGCATTGATCCTGTGCGGCATCGCGGCGCTGATCTTCTTTATGAAGCGCCGTTTGGGCGGGTGGTAAATCACCTCTGGCACGTTGCATTTTCCGACTCCCGAATTCTTGAGGTGAGCACCCACCGGCCGCTCCGCCTATCGCTCATTTTGTGCTTGACAGAACGTATCGAATACCTCATACCCATGAGTGTTGGCATCAATAAAGGGGGCCCGTTGGGACGTTCTTCTCGTCTTTTCGTGGCGGTACGCACGTCATGACGAAGAAAAGTTCCAGACAAGAAAGGTCGAGGGCTGATCGCGAAAGTCGCGTCTCTGTTCGCGGGCCGCAAGTTTACGACCGCGCTCGCGCAAGCCAAGCGTTCCTTGCAGCCCAAGCCGACGCAGAAACAAAGGCTCGAAAAGAACATCTAGAACGCATTGAGCTCGAAAAGGCGCAGTTCGAGGAGTCGGCATGACCGTCTCCGAGAACGCGTCGGGAACGGACATGGTGTGGATGCAAATTCACTGGCCGTCTCCGCTCGACGCGACGCTTGCTCGTGAACTTCTTCGACGATTCGCTTCAGACCAGCACCGTTCGCCAATTACATTCGAAGTTCGTTCTCTCGAGGGACTCATGTCGCACTACGTCGGAACACAGGCGCATCAAGTGAGACAGGTCGTCGGCGTCATTGAAGGGCTCGTCCCGGGCGCTACCACCAGCGCGGCGGTGTCGTCATCGATGACAGGTCAGTCAGTCCGATTGAAACTCGCTTCGACCCATCTCGCACTCAAGACAGATTCGCCAGCGACGTCTGCCCGTGCGATTCTCGGCGCGCTCGCTGAAGCCCGATACCGCGGAGAATCGTCTCGGCTTCAAGTCGTGCTTGGCCGGACGGTGCACGCTCGGCTCACACCGGCCAAGCTGCCCGATCCCACCCAGCGCTGGTGGGCTCTGCTTTCTCAAGGCTCGGTGCGCGCGTCGAATGAAGTCGCAGCGAGTATCCGGCAACGACATAGCGAGGTGGGCTGCTTTGTCGTCCTCCGAGCATCGGCATCCGCCAAGTCTGAAGGACGCAGAACGTCCATCCTTCGTGGCATCATCGCAGCGCTCCGCACTACGCACACTCCGGGTGTTCGGCTCAAGTTCGTGAGGGACGATCTTCCCCCGCGAGACGGGTCGGCACTTCGCGGCTCGACGCCTCTTGCCACTTCTGAACTTCTCAGCTTGATTGGCTTCCCACTCGACGCCGAGGATCTTCCCGGTATGCCAGATCCGCACCCAAAACTGCTTCGCCTCGTCACAAACAGCGTCGATCTGACTCGACTGTTCGGCGTCACGAACGCGCCCGGCACCTCGAAACCTGTCGGCATCGCAATCTCAGACGCGCTCTACCATTCGATCATTATTGGACCGACGGGCAGCGGCAAATCGACCCTCATGCTGAACCTCATCGTCGCGGACCTCCGCGCCAAACGCGGTGTCGTCGTCATCGACCCGAAATCGGATTTGGTGCGCGACATTTTGGAGCGAATTCCCGAGAGCAGGAAAGACGACGTGGTGGTGCTCGACCCCACACAGCTGCAACCGGTCGGACTCAACCCCCTCGCGACGCCAGGGACCAGTCCTGAACTGATCGCCGACGCCATTCTTGGTATTTTTCGAGACCTCTTTCCATCCGCCTTTGGACCGCGCACGAGCGACGTGATGCACGCGTCGCTACTGACGCTCGCCAGCAGTCCCGGCGCGACGCTCACATGGATTCCGCGGCTGCTCACCGATGCGCGCTTTCGCAAGCAACTCACCGATGCGCTCGATGACCCGGACGGTCTCGAAGCTTTTTGGGAACAGTTCAACGAACTTTCCGAACGTCAGCAAGCCCAATTCATCGGACCCGTTCTTTCGCGGCTACGCCAGTTCCTCTTGCGGCCCAGTCTCAAGCGGATCCTTGACCAGAGCGTGCCGCGCTTCAGTCTCAGCCAGGTGCTGGATGAAAACAAGATCTTACTCGTGCCGCTCAACAGCGGCCTCGTCGGCAACGATGCTGCGCGTCTCCTCGGCAGCCTGTTGGTCAGCCAACTCTGGCAATTGACGCTCGGCCGTGCGGCTCAGCCGATAGAGAAACGCTCGCCTATCAGCATCTACATCGACGAGGTGCAGGAGTATCTCCGCCTCGGCGGGGCCGGCGACCTGAACGACGCGCTCGCCCGGAGCCGTTCACTCGGGGTGGCATGGCATGCGGCGCATCAGTACCGAAAGCAGCTGCCTGAGGAAATGAGATCCGCCTTCGACGCGAACGCCCGCAACAAGGTGGTCTACGCGACCGGCATCGACGACGCCAAGGCCATGGCTGCCATGACCTCGAACCTGAAGCCGGAAGATTTCATGAAGCTCACGCCGTTCGCTTTCTACGCGAACCTGATGCGTGAAGGCGAACAAACCGGCTGGTTTTCGGCCCAAGCAGATCCTGCGCCAAGAGCAACGTCCGACCCCATCGAAATCATGTCCCTGAGCCAGGCGAGATACGGAGCGCAGATCGACCTGCAAGCGACGGCTACTTCAAAAGAGCGGAATGAATCTCCCTCCGACCCGCGTGCGAAAGACGATCAGTCTCAGCCCACCAACCACACAATCGGGCGCAAGAGGCGAACAATATGACGCCGAATAACAGAGAGGTGAGGCGTCCGGTCGCCCACCCGGTCGCTCCGACATTGAAACGCCCCCAGCGCCGATATTTCGGCCCCTTTCACCCATTTCGGGAGTCGACTAACACCGAATGCACGGTGTTACCAAAGCCCAGAGACGGAGGCCGTTGATGTCTCAGCCAAATCGCAAAGGGACCTTGAGCGTTGCGTCGATCAAACTCTTGCTCACAGCTCGCGATCGCGCCATCTTGCAGTCGTTATACGCTCATAAGTTTCTAACCGGTTCTCAGATCTACAACCTCCACTTCTGGAACCATCACACCTACGCCTCCGGGATTCGAGCATGCAATCGTGTGCTCGGCAGACTTCGAGGTCATCGGCTGATCTATCGACTCGAGCGACCCATGGGAGGGGTGGGTGGTGGCTCCTCAAGCTTCGTCTGGAGTCTCGACGCAGCCGGCGACAGATTCGAACGACGGACGCAAGAGGGAGCAACCACCTCGCGCTCCCGTTCCTTCGTTCCGACCACGATGTTTCTCCTTCATACCCTCGCCGTTGCTGACGTTCACATTCAGCTGATCGAAACCGAACGCTCTGGCCGAATCAAGATCATCGAGTCGCAGTTCGAACCACGCAACTGGCGGACATTTCTGACTCGGAACGGTTCACAGCGAGTGCTGAAACCCGACCTTTTCGTATCCCTGTCATCAGCGGACTACGACGACTTCTTTTTCATCGAGGTGGACCGCGGCACCGAATCCATCCCAACGCTAATCCGAAAATGCCTTTTGTACGAAGCTCATCGACGGTCAGGGGACGAACAAGAGCGCCTCGAGGTCTATCCGCTGGTCGTATGGCTGGTACCCACAGCAGCGCGTCGAGATCTGCTGCAAAAGAGTATCGACGCCGAAAAGCACCTCGACCCGCAGTTGTTCTCGATCTGTGTCAGCGACGATTTTCGCGCTTTCATCGATCAACGGAGTGAACCGCAGTCTGGGGGTGACGGTGTTTGATGCAGCACTCTCACTCCAGGGACACGACGAAGCGGCGGTCCGCAACCGCAATCCAGATGCCAATGACATCACCGCTGCCTTTGAGGGCCTCAGCAGCTGTTCGAACCGTTATAGCGACTCGAACGTTGAAAGTCGATTCATCGGAGTGTTCAACGACCTCGACGAATTCATCGACGAGCAACTTGAACAGCACGGATGGCAGTCTGAAATACGTCGATTGTCGGCGCTGGGGGGCCTCAACGAGTTCGTTCATTTCGACCGACAGGCATTCGAAGAGCGCCTGCGCGATGTCTACATTGTCGCGAATTTTAAGAGGTGGGTCTTCATATTTCGAAGGTAAAAACTACAACTTCATCGGACCCCTGGGACTGCGCACATTTGGCCCAGATTGGCCCAATTTCGCCTCGACTTGGCTTGCAATCAGAGCTACCGTCAGGAGGCCAAATGCCTCTGAACTCGGGCACCTGGGCGGAAAACGGGCAAAGCAGTGGAGGCAAAATGAACTCAACTAACCAACACCAGAATCGGCCGAAGGCAATCTCGTATCTGCGCGTGTCGACGAAAGAGCAAACCGAACGCGATGGCGATCCAGAAGGCTATTCAATTCCAGCTCAACGTGAGGCGAATCGGAGAAAGGCGGACGTGCTCGGTGCTGAAGTCATCGAGGAGTTCGTCGACCGCGGCGAGTCAGCCAAAACCGCAGACCGCCCAGAGTTGCTCCGAATGCTGGAGTTTGTGAAGGAGAATCCGGTCGCCTACTGCATCGTCCACAAGGTCGACCGTTTGGCGCGCAACCGAGCCGACGATGTTTCCATCAATATCGCCCTCCGCGCATCGCACGTTCAACTCGTGTCAGCCACCGAGAACATCGACGAGACGCCTTCCGGAATGCTGCTTCACGGCATCATGAGCTCCATCTCGGAGTTCTACTCCGAGAACCTCAAAGCCGAAGTGTTAAAGGGCATGCAGCAGAAGGCGAAGACCGGCGGCACACCAGGTAGAGCGCCAATCGGTTATCGCAATGTGGGTGTGTTCAACGCTGAGGGCAGAGAGGTGCGGTCTGTTGTGGTCGATCCGAAGCGCGCACCCCTGATCGCGTGGGCGTTTGAAGCATACGCAACCGGAAAGTGGACGATCCGAAATCTGGTCGATGAGCTAGATGATCGTGGGCTCAGCTCACTCCCGACCCCATCTCGCCCGTCAAAGCCGATCACTGCGACCCAGCTACATAAGATCTTGACGAACCCGTACTACCGGGGCGAGGTTCGATTTCAAGGCGCAAGATTTCCAGGTCGCCATGAGGCAATTGTCGACTCGGTCCTATGGCTAAAGGTGCAATCGGTGCTTTCAAACCGTGCAACGGGCGAGAAGGAACGAGAGCACAATCACTATTTGAAGAGCACGCTTTTCTGCCGCAAGTGCGCTTCGCGCATGATCGTTCACCGCACTACCAATCGCCACGGTGCCTTCTACGAATATTTTGTCTGCAGCGGCCGGCACGAGCGGCGAACCGATTGCAAGATGCCCGCTGTCGAGATCGGGCTCATCGAGAATCGGATCTTGGACCTCTACCGCGAGGTTCAGATTCCGTCCGAGGAGCGCTCCGGCCTTGAGCTGCAACTTCGCGCCGATCTCGCCGTGGGTTCAGAGCGAGCCCAACGAGTACAGCATGACCTGGTTCTTGAACAGGCTCGATTGCAAGCTCGAAGCAAAAAGCTGCTCGATGGTCACCTTGAGGGAGTTATTCCAATAGACCTCTATGCAATCGAACAGCGCGACATTACCGAGCAACTCGGCTCCATCTCGGAACGGCTCACGGCGACCACGATGCAATTGGATGAGCTCGATCGGAAACTTACCGAGGTGCTGGTGCTGACCCAGAATTGCTTCGAGACTTATCTCAGAGCGTCGGACGACGTGCGCAGAAAACTCAATCAAGCGTTCTTCCCGAAAATCTTCGTCGATTTCGACGGCGACGTCAGTGGGCCACTAGGCGCTCCATTTTCCGCCGTCATCCCTCGGATCCTCAGATCCGCAAAATCGTCGGATGCTTCAGAAGCAAACGAACACCCAAACCCCTTTTTTAAGGTCGAGTGTTCGAGAGAGTACGAATTGGTGCCCCTGGAGGGACTCGAACCCCCAACCCTTTCCTTAGGACGGAACTGCTCTTCCATTGAGCTACAGAGGCTGACCGCACGAGTTTACCAAGAGCAGAGCCGCGCCCCCGCCACAGCCCCCGCTCAGCATTCCGACAGGTTGACGAAATGCCGCCGCCCCAACCGGGTGACAACCGCACCAGATGTTAGACATGCCAGAGTCATGACTAGAGCACCCAGTTTGAAGCGCGGCCGACCTTCCCGATTCCGGATGCTCGGGGTCGGCCTTCTGGCGAGCGCCCTCGTCGCCGCGAGCGCGGTTCTCGGCGCCCCCGCCGCCTACGCCGACGACTACCCGAGCTGGGCCGACGTGCAGGCCGCTCAGGGCAACGAGAACGCCAAGGCTGCCGAGATCACGACCATCAACAACATCATCAGCGACCTGCAGGCCAAGGTCGTGGCCGCGCAGCAGCTGGTCGCGCAGCGCACCTCAGAAGACGACGCCGCAGAGGCCGCCCTCGCCGCGGGGCAGAGCAAGGCCGACTCGCTCGCCGCGAGTGCCGCTACCTGGAAGACGAAGGCCGACACCTCGAGCCGCCAGGCCGCCCTCATCGCCGCACAGCTCGCGCGTTCGGGCGGCGGCAACAACATCACCAGCTTGTTGCTCGGCGGTAGCTCCGAACAGCAGACCGACCTGCTCTCTCAACTCAGCGCCATGGGCAAACTCACCCAGACCGTCACCGAGATCTACAATCAGGCCAAGCAAGACAGCAACACCGCAGCATCCATCAGCGAACAGGCTCAGGTGGCGAAGGATGCTCTTGCCGGCCTCGCAGCGGCCGCTCAGGCCGCGCTGCAGGCCGCCGCACAGGCTCAGCAAGACATGATCGCCGCTCTGAACGAGCAAACCGCTCACCAAGAAGAACTTCAAGCGCAGCTGGTTTCGCTGCAGCAGAACCTCGCCACGACTCAGCAGCAGTACCAGGCCGGCGTCGCCGCGCGTGCAGCTGCGGCAGCCGCGGCGGCAGCAGCTGCAGCGGCCGCCGCTCGAGGAGGCGGCGCCGTGAGCGTCGGCCCCGTCTCTTCTGACGCACAGGCCTTGGCAGAAGAGCTCATGGGTGACGTGGCCGACGGCAACTTCCACGGCTCGACCCCCGACCACATCATGGAGATCGCCTGGATCGCGCAGGGCAAGTCGGTGCAGAACTGTGGCATCGACGTGGTCATTCTGCAGGCGATGGTCACCGCCGTGCGCGCTTTCGGCAGCGCAGGCGTGAGCGACATCAACCGTCGCTGCACCGGTCAGATCGAGGGTGCCGGCATCTACTCGAACCATTACAAGAACGGCGGCGGTCACGCCGTCGACTTCACGTCAGTTGGCGGCATGGTGCTGAACGGCTCTAACAACGCCTCGATCGCTCTGATCAGAACGCTCGACCCGATCATGCCGTACGGCTCCGGCCTCGGGCAGAGCGAATGCCGCGCCTCAGCCGGTACCTCCATCAGCACGAAGAACTTCTCGGGATTCTCTGACACCTGCGACCATCTGCACATCGACGACTTCTAGCGTCACTGCTCCGCGCATTACCTCGGCCCGAGGCCCGGTCACCGCCGGCGCCGGCGATTTCGGCGCGCGCGGCGCTCGTCAAACTTTTTTTCGCGAAACACCGCCGTGTTGCTACTGTTATCTCTGTTGTTGGTGTTATAGGTGTTGCTCGCGATACGCGTGTTACTCCTGTGACTAATGTGAAACAGTCAGAGGCCCCATGCAGACCACGATTCGCCGCACTCCGCGCCTGAGCGCCCGGCTGCGCGTCGCCATCATCGCCGTCACCATCACTTCTCTCGCCGTTTCGGCCGCCATCACCGGCGGCAGCCCCGCGTACGCCACCAACTACCCGAGCTGGAACGACGTCATCGCCGCCAGAAGCAATGCCGCTTCGACGCAAGACGAAATGAACCAGCTGCAGTCGCTCATCTCCGGTTTGCAGGCCGAGGTCGATGCGGCTCAGGCAGCCGCCGACCAGGCGTGGGCGGCGAATCAAGCAGCTCAGGATGCCCTGAGTGCAGGCAAGGCGAAGGCTGATCAATTGCGGCAGCAGGCTACCGCCGCCCAGACGAAGGCCGACGCGTCACGTAAGCAGGCGACCGCACTCACCGCGCAGTTCGCACGATCGGCAGGCGGCGGAGACCTCTCCATGCAGCTGATGATCGGCGGCGACAAGAGCAACGACCTACTCTATCAGCTCAGCGCCATGAGCAAGCTCAGCGAAACGTCGAAGGGCATCTTCACTCAGGCCACGCAAGACGCGAACGACGCGACATCGCTGAGCGCACAGGCCGACACGGCCGAAGCCGCGCTCAGCACGCTCGCTGCCGCCTCGCAGGCCTCCCTGAACGACGCGGTCTCTGCACAGCAGCAACTGAAGTCTGCCCTGCTCGAGCAAGACAGTCACCAAGCCGAACTCACCGTTCAGCTTGACGCCCTCACCAACACGGCAATCACCACCGAAGCCGACTACAACGCCGGCGTCGCGGCCGAGCAGCAGCGCCAGCTCGAGGCCGAGCAGGCCGCTGCGGCACAGGCTGCCGCCGCACAAGCCGCTGCCGCCGCTGCCGCCGCGGCGAATCCGGGCAGCTCGAACTCCGGGTCGTCGAACTCGGGGTCGTCGAACTCCAACTCAGGTTCGAGTAACTCTGGCTCGTCGGGCAACTCCGGCAGTTCATCCGGTAGCTCAGGCGGCTCGTCGAACGGCAACTCAGGCGGTGGCTCGTCAGCACCCGTGAACGACGCCCCCACCCAGGCCTTCGACGGCAACGCCGTTGTCGCCTACGCCGAGCAGTACGTGGGCGTGGTTCCCTACAGCGCCGGCAACACGCCGAGCGAAGGCTTCGGCTGCGACGGATTCACGCAGTGGGTCTACGGGCACTTCGGCATCTCGTTGCCGCGGCTGGTGAGCCGCCAGACCGCCATGGGCATTCGCGTTTCGTCGTCAGAGGTGCGCGCGGGCGATCTCGTGGTGTGGCCGAACACGCACATCGGCATCTACGACGGTCACGGCGGGGTCATCCACTCCCCCGACTGGGGCCGCTATGTGACCCACAACCCCGGGCTCTGGGGCAGCTACATCTTTATTCGCATCGTCTAGGCAGCCGACTGCAGGTAGTTCTCCCACTCAGGCTGAGCGCGCTCCACTCCACGCACGAACCACCCCGCGTGATGCGGCATGTGCGGCGGGCTCGGCAGCTTCCAGCCCATTTCGGCGGGCGTCTTGTTGCTCTTGACGTTGTTGCACTTGAGGCAGCAGGCCACCAGGTTCTCCCAGGTGTCTTTACCGCCACGCGATCGCGGCTGAACGTGATCCACTGTCGTGGCGCCCGCTCCGCAGTAGACGCAGCGCTGGTTGTCGCGGCGAAGCACTCCGCGCCGGCTCACGGGTACTTGCCGTGACGACGGAACTTTGACGTACCGCGTCAGCAAGATGACCGACGGGCGATCGTACGCACCCGAAGACGCCCACACCGGGTCATCTTCGTCGGCCTCGACGACCTTCGCCTTGTCGTTCATGACGAGCACCAGTGCCCGACGAAATGAGACAACACCCAGCGGTTCGTAGCCCGCGTTCAGCACCAGCGTTCGCATCTTTTCCCTTTCAAAAAGCCCGGTCGGCTACCGGGTATTCGATGTGTGTCGATGTTCGCTTTCCGTCGTCAGAATTTGCGTGCATCCGCTCGTTTACGCACAAAAAAAGGCGTTGTCATGATGACAACGCCTTACCCACGCACAGACGTGCTGCGAGTGTGTATCTGAAATGTGTGTATCTGATGCAGATGCACGCGAACGAGTATTCGGGCACGAAGCAGGTAGTCACCCATGGTGGGGATGCTGCCTGGCTCGGTCACGAACTCTCCTGCGCACTTCGAGGAATATCAGGGCATCAGGCTAACAAACAATTTCGCGTGCGCATATTTTCTGGCGGGGAGTTTCGGCAAGCTGTAACCGACTGTTCACAAACACTCCGCCAACAGCGCCGCGAATCGGCGGCTCGCCTACGATTCGGGCAGCAGCGACGCGCCCCGTGCGGTGATGAAGTCGATGTGCAGATGCGTACACGAGTCGTTGAACTCCGAGAGGTTCACAAAGCCCGAACCGGATGCCCGGCACTCGCTCTGGCCGACGTCAGAGTTCGGCGGAACCAGCGGGTCGAGCACCCGCAGCAACTTCATCGAATCAGAATCTCCGCCAGTAAGACTGTGCCCGTTGAGAATGTAGAAGTCGACCGCGTGACCACCGCCATTGCGGTTGTGTGGCGAAATACTGCCCGCCCCTTCGACCTGGCCGGTGCAGAGCCGGTTGATGTCGCTCACCCCGACCTTGCCGAAGTTGTCGACTGCCACCTTGATGGTTTGCAGCACGCGATAATCCACACCGCAGTTCGGCACCACCTGGCCATTTGCCAGGTACTGAATCTCTTTGATGTGGTCGGGGTGCGAGCCGACGAGCTTGCCAGAGGCCACGGCATCCATCAGCTGTTGCGCAAGCGCCTGAACTTCGGGCGGCACCACCGAGGGGTACGCGTTTGCTGTCACCGCGCTGTTCGACGAGAGCTTGAGCGCTGCGGCCTGAGCTGCGGCCGCGGCAGCTGCGGCCTCCGCGGCCTGCTGCGCTTGCAGTTCAGCCTGGCTCGGCGCCTCATAGTTATCGCGGGCGACCACCATAGGCCCTTGCTGTTGGTCACTCGCGAGCGACTGCGATTCTGTGAGCGAACTCGACGTGACCGGGTCGAACGCGCCGTCAACGCTGAACGCGTAGGCCGGAATCGCCATGGTAGCAATGAGGCCCACGGCAGCAGTCATGACCAGCACGCTCGCAACGCGGCGGGTCGGCGCTTTCACCGGTCACGCCCCAGGCGCGACACGACAGGTGAAGCCTGGTGCCGATTCAAGCGGGTACCGCTAGCTGTTCGGGTAGTACCGCACGAAGTAGTAGCTGCCCCAAACCGGGTCGTACTCAACCATGCGACCCCAGTCGGGCGCCGTGATGGCTTTCCCACCGCCAGCGTAGATCTCAGTGTGGCCGATCGGATAGATCATCACATCACCCGGTTGCGCCTCGGAGGCTGGGATTCGAACCCCCAAGGCCGCCTGGTTACTGACTGTACGCGGAAGATTTACACCGAAATGTTTGAAGACCCACTGAACAAGTCCATCGCAACTGAAGCTTGTGTCTGGGGTATTGCCATTGCCATACGGCACTTTTCCGACGTACTGCATGGCGTAGTCAACGACGGCCTGCCCATCGTAGGGTGCTGTGGGGGCGTTATCGTCGACGGCCAGCGACGCGCCGCTCGACGCCGCCGATGTTACCGCCGTCACTTTCAAAGCTGCTGCCTGCGCTGCTGCAGTCGCTGCATCGGCCGCGGCCTTGGCCTGCGTGGCAGCCAATTCGTCTTTGGTGGGCGCCTGGTAGTTGTCGCGGCCCACCGTGGGCGCCGCGCCGGCCTCGACGGCCAGCGTCTGCTGGCCCGAGGTGATCGACTGAGTGGATGCGCTCGGGTCGAATGCCCCATTCGTCGAGAAAGCGTAGGCGGGCAGAGCCATGGTCGCCACCAGAGCAGCAGCGGCGGTCATCACGACCGTGCTGATGATTCCGCGTTTCGTGGGGCGACGCGAGCGCTTCGGCGCCGCGGCGGCGGCCGGCCGGGGAGCAGCGGTCTTCGCCACTGGATTGGGCTTCACCACGGCGACAGCGGTCGAAGTAGCGGCCTGTGGGCGGGCCGACGCGGCCTGTGCCTCGCGAAGCGAGCGCCGGGTGGGCTGCAATTCGGTACTGGGCTGAGCTGGGGTTTTCGGGTTGTGCTTCGACTCGGGTGAGCCTAGCGATTCGCTCGAAAAGGGCAAAATGTATTCCTCCGGCACGTGTGCGGCAACGTGCGTGCCACCCCGCCTGACACTGCCGCGCTGGGTAAGAGCGCGAAAACGTCAGGCGAGTTCTTCGGTGTCTTGATCTGGGTCGTGTGGCCAGTTTCTGGCCGGTCGGACTTGTTCGAGGATACGGGAGGCATCGTCATTTGTCACCCTGAAACGGCCCTTTGCAACAAATTGGTAACGAACGAAAAAACCTGCCCCCCGAATGGGTGACAGGTTTCGACGGCGGTCAGATCGTTGGTCAGATTCCTACGAAAATGTGGCTCGCGACCTCGTTCGGCAGCTCGAGCCCTTGAGTGAATCCTTCGACCTCGACGAGCACATACGAGCCCGCCGCCGAGAAGGCCGCGCTGTTGCCGGGAACCACTCCCGACTGTTTCAACTGCAGCAGCAACTCCGGGTCGACCTGAGCAGGTTCGCCGAGCCGCTTGATGACTTTGGTCTGCGGGCCCACGGCCCCGTGCACGAGCGTCACGATGTTCACGACACCACGAGTGAACGGAATGGCCTCGACGTCTCCGAGTTCTTCGAGCCCGGGAATCGGGTTGCCGTAGGGCGACTCGGTGGGGTGATCGAGCATCAGCAGAATGCGGCGCTCGACCTGCTCACTCATTACATGCTCCCAGCGGCATGCTTCTTCGTGCACGAACTCCCAGTCGAGCCCGATCACGTCGCTGAGCAGGCGTTCGGCCAACCGGTGCTTACGCATCACGTGGATGGCCTTGCGCCGGCCTTGCACGGTCAGTTCGAGGTGCCGATCGGGAGAAACGACCACGAGCCCGTCTCGTTCCATGCGCCCGACGGTCTGCGACACGGTCGGCCCCGAGTGCCCCAAACGCTCTGAAATGCGGGCGCGCAGGGGGGTGATGTTCTCCTCTTCGAGTTCGAGAATCGTTCGGAGGTACATCTCGGTGGTGTCGATCAAATCCGCCAACGGGCCGCTCCCTGCTTTATTGCGCACGTAGAATACAAGCCTAGTGTTTGGATTGAAAGCCGGGGCACGTGGCGTCGGTACACTTGCAGTCATGCCTGCTCTACAGATTCCCAGTGACCTCTTGCCCGCCGACGGTCGTTTCGGGTGCGGCCCGTCGAAGATTCGCCCCGAACAGCTTTCTGACCTCACGGTTCGCGGGGCATCCATTCTCGGCACCTCGCACCGTCAAGCACCGGTGAAGAACCTGGTCGGCGAGGTGCGCGAGGGCCTGAAGACGCTGTTCTCGCTGCCCGAGGGTTATGAAGTTGTGCTGGGCAACGGTGGTTCGACGGCGTTCTGGGACGCCGCGGCGTTCGGTCTCATCGAGAACCGCAGCGAGAACCTGACGTTCGGCGAGTTCGGCGCCAAGTTCGCCGTTGCGGCCGCTGCTCCGTTCTTGACCGCCCCGCACGTGATCAAGGCCGAGGCCGGGTCGCGCAGCGAGGTCGAGGTTCTCGAGGGCGTCGACGTGTACGCGTGGCCGCACAACGAGACGAGCACGGGCGTCATGGCTCCGGTCACTCGAGTGGCGGGCGATGCGGATGCTCTGACTGTCATCGACGCAACGAGTGCTGCGGGCGGGGTCGACGTCGACATCGCTCAGACCGATGTGTACTACTTCGCCCCGCAGAAGAACTTCGCCTCTGACGGCGGACTGTACTTCGCGGTCTTCTCCCCCGCCGCTCTCGAGCGCGTCGAACGCATCGCGGCGTCGGGTCGATACATTCCTGAGTTCTTGAGCCTGAAGAACGCGGTCGACAACTCACGCCTCAACCAGACGCTGAACACGCCCGCCATCAGCACTTTGCTGCTCATGAACAGCCAGGTCGAGTGGATCAACGCGTCGGGCGGGCTCGGCTGGGCATCCGCTCGCACCAGCGAATCGTCGACGGCGCTGTACGACTGGGCCGAGAAGACGAGTTACACGACGCCGTTCGTGTCGAACCCCGACCACCGTTCGCAGGTTGTGGTCACCATCGACTTCGACGATGCAGTGGATGCTGCGGCCGTGGCCAAAGCCTTGCGCGCCAACGGAATCGTCGACACCGAGCCCTACCGCAAGCTCGGCCGCAACCAGCTACGCATCGCGACCTTCGTGGCCATCGACCCGGCCGACGTGCGCGCGCTCATTGCGAGCATCGAGTACGTGGTCGGAAACCTCTAGCGCCTCGCCCGCGTCCGCGTCCGCTTTGCGAAAAAGCACCTTCTGAGAGCTCAGGAGGTGCTTTTTCGTCAAATGGGCGGCACGGATGCCCGGGGTCAGGATGCCCGGGGGGTCAGGATGCCCGGGGGTCAGTAGGTACGGTCGATCTCCGGGCCGTGCGGGTCTTCGTCTGAACCGTCTTCGGTGGCGAGGGCCTCTTCGGTGAGTTCGATGGCGTCGTCGATGTCGTCGATCAGGCGGAGGTGGTCGAGCTCGCCGGCGTCGAGGCCGTCGATGTCGAGCCCCTCTTCGGCGATGGTGTCGATGTCGATTCCGTCGCGGTCACGGCGGAGCGCGCGTGCGGCGACCTCTTCGGCGTCGAGCTCGTCGTCATCGCTGTCATCGTCATCGTCGTCTGAATCGTCGTCGTCGTCGTCGTCTGAATCGTCGTCGTCGTCATCGTCATCATCATCGTCAGCGCTTGAGTCTGCGGAGTCGTAATCCTCGTCTTCGGAGTCATCACCGCCGGCGCGGCCATCCGCCTCGTCAGCCGAGTCATCGTCGTCGTCGGCGAACTCGTTCTCCGAGTCGTCGATGAGTGACTCGGGAGTCACGCGGTCGGCCCACGGCACCCACGCCGGCGAAAGAATCGCGCCTTCGCCCGGCAGCAGTTCGACCTCGAGCACGGTCGGCGCGGCGTCGTCGGCGGTTCGGGCGACGGTCGCGGCCCAGTGCCAATCGGGGTAGCCCGAGAGTGTCGACGCGAAGTGCAGGCTCAGCACATGCTCGCCCTCGACGACGTGCCCGATCAGCTCGCCGATCGACGTCGCGGGGGTGATCTCGGCGAGCGCAGCGCGAGCCTGATCGACGGCCGCAAGCAGTACAGGGTCTGCCTCATACACGATCTCGGCAATAGACCCGTCGGCTTCGACGACTTCTGTTAGCTCAACCTCAGCGTCGCCAGCAACTTCACCATCGTCGGCTACGTCCGCGTCGCCAGGCACGTTCGTTTCATCAGCCACATCGGCGCCATCAACCATGTCAGCGCCATCGGCCACATCCGCGTCGTCAGCCACGTAGGCGTCGGCCACATCCGCGTCGCCAGGCACATCGATGTCGGCCACGACGTCGATGTCGGCCGCGGGGGCCGAGTCGGGTTCGCCTGCCACCTCGACCGCGTCGACGTCGTCGGTCACTGCCTCGACGGCGATGATCTCGGCGACCAGGTGCGCCGCGACGACGTGATTCGCGACCGAGTGCTCGGCGGGCGCGGCTGAATCAGCGGGCCGTTCGCCCGTGTTCTCGTCTGACAACGGCTACGCATCCAGTTCGTCGGCGACCTTGCGCAGCAGCGCAGCGATCTTGCGGCTGTGACTCGCTTCGGGGTACCGACCGCGTTTGAGGTTCGTGCCGATGCCATCGAGCACCTTCACCAGGTCTTCGATGATGACAGCCATGTCGTCGGCCGGCTTGCGGCTCAACTTGACCATGCTGGGCGGCGCTTCGAGCACCCGAACAGACAACGCCTGAACGCCACGCTTGCCGTCGGCGATGCCGAACTCGAGCTTGGTTCCCGCCTTGACCGTGGCCCCGGCGGGCAGGGCAGACGCGTGCAGAAAGACCTCCTGGCCGTCATCAGAACTGATGAAGCCGAAGCCTTTCTCGTCGTCGTAAAACTTGACCTTGCCGGTAGGCATTTGTGAATCTCCTCAAGTGTTTTGCCGAAAAAGAGCGCTTCGGCCACAGGTAAGCCTATTCGCTCCCCGCCGTGCCCGTATTGTTAGAGGGGTGACCAACACTAATAAACCGGTGATTCATCGGGCCGAGCGTTCGCTCACCTTCATGATCGCGGCTGTTATCGGCCTGTCTGTCTTGTGCATGATCGTCGGGTTCGTCTCGCAGATTGCGAAGATCACTCTGCCGACCGCCGTCTACGACTTCGTCATCGTGCTTCCGCTCATCGGTCTGCCCATCGGCATACTGCTTATTGCGGCCCTCGTCATCACCTATGCAACCAGACGCTCCCGCGAGGCGCGTAGCGTCAGATGAGCGACACGCTCGCTCTGGCCAGTCGGCTGCAGGCCGAGAGCGACGACGCCCTCATCGAACTTCTGACCTCCCGCCACCTGGCCAAACGAGACCTGCGCGACTTCTTCGACCTGGCAGATGCACTGCTTTCGCCAGAATCGGTTTCTGAAGCTCTCTCGCACCTCAATCGGCCGACCTTGGCCGCTCTCGTCAGCGGCCAGCAGAGCATCGCCGGCGCATCCGCTTACCTGCTCGCGGCCTACGCCTCGATGTTGCTGTTCGAAGCCGACGGCGTTCTGAAGCCGTACGACAGCGTGCTCGCGGTGGTTCACTCGTGGCCCGCGCACGGTCTGCCGAGCGTCGACGACTTGGTGCTCGTGCCCGCTCCCGAGGTACCCACGCACAGCAGCAGCGATCTGCAGGCCCAGGTCGACCTGCGTGCGGGTGAACGCGCCTTCGAAACGACGGTGGCCGTCACCGAACTCATCATCGCCGTGCTGCAAGCGCCCGCTCGCGAGCTGGCCAAAGGCGGCCTCGCGGTGCCCGACTCGAAGCGGCTCGCAGTGGCTACCGGCCTCGACGCTTCGCAGATGAACGCCATCATTCGAGTGGCCCAGGCCGCGGGTCTGACGTTTCGAGACGGCGCCACCTGGTTCGCCGCCGAGTCTGCCCGCGACTTCGTGTTACTGCCGCTCGGCGAGCGCTGGGGTGTGCTCGCTGCTGCGTGGCTCGGCGCTCTGCCTGAGCAGATCGTCAGTGTGCTGCAGACCCGGGTCGATGCCGTCTGGGGCGAAAATCTCACCGATTACCTCGCCTGGCTCTACCCGGCCGGCGGCCCCGAGCTGACGGCGCAGATCACCGAACTCACCCTCGACGCCGAGCGACTCGGCGTAGCAAACTCTGGCCGCGCGAGCTCGGCCGGAACGGAGCTGCTCTGCGACAGTCGCGACGCCGCTGTCGCGCTAGTCTCAGCTCAGCTTCCGCCCGAAGTCAGCACCGTCTACGTTCAGCACGACCTCACCGTGGTCGCTGCGGGGCCGCTGCGCCCCGACCTCGACGCCACGCTTCGAGCCATTGCGCAGATCGAGAGCCACTCCATTGCGTCGTCGTATCGCATCTCTGCGGGTTCGATAGCCAAGGCGCTTGCGGCGGGGTACACGGCCACGAGCATCCGCTCATTTCTCGAAAGCATTTCAAGCACCGGAATACCGCAACCTCTCGAATACCTCATTGCCGAGTCGAGCGCGCGGTACGGGCTGTTGCGCGCTGGCAGCGTCGAAGCAGAAGCCGGTGAGCTGGCAAGCAGTTACGTGCGCTCAGACGACCGCGAGTTGCTGCACACCATTGCGGTCGACCAGAATCTCGGCTCGCTCGGGCTCGTTTTCGTGAACGGCAATCGGCTGGTCAGCCGGTTCGGCCTCGACACGGTGTACTGGATGCTCGTCGACGCCCGGTACCCCGTCATCGCTGAAAGTGGCAGCGGCACCCCGAAAACCCTCACCCGCGCGCAGCCGAGCCCACCGCATGTCGTTTCGACGACCCGGCCGGTGGATGAGCTCGTGAACCGGCTGCGCGGCAGCGGAGTTCAGGGCGGCGCCGATACCGCCGAGGCGTGGCTGGTGCGGCAGCTCGACCTCGCGGTGAAGAACAAGTCGGCCGTCTTGGTGACGGTGAAGCTGCCGAACGGCACCGAAGTCGCGTTTCCGATGGTGCCGACGAGCATTGCCAGCGGGCGCATGCGTGGCACTGACCAGAAGGCGGGGGTCGAGCGCACGCTGCCGCTGGCCAGCATCACTCAGGTCGCCGCGGTGAACCCTGTTTCATAAGTCGCTGCTGTGTCGTGAGTCGCTGCCGTGTCGTGAGTCGCTGCTGTGTCGTGGCCGGCATGACGTGCGTCTGCGGAGCCACCCCGACGCGGCCCGCCACGGCACCGGCCCGACACGCGGCCACCCGCGCCCCACTCGTGGCCAGACCCGCCGAGCACACACGATCGCCCGGTAAACTCGATACTTATGCCCGATGGCCCCCTGATCGTTCAAAGCGACCGCACCGTTCTGCTCGAAGTGGCGCACCCTGACGCCGACAACGCCCGGCACGAACTCGCCGTGTTCGCTGAACTCGAGCGCGCACCTGAACATATCCACACCTACCGCATCACGCGGCTGGGGCTGTGGAACGCAAGGGCCGCCGGCCACACCTCAGACGAGATTCTGGGCACGCTCGAGCGCTACTCGAAGTTCGCGATTCCGCAGTCGGTCACCATCGACATCGCCGAAACCGTCGCGCGGTACGGCCGACTGGTGATCGAACGCCAGCCCGACGGTGTGCTGACCTTACGTGCAACCGACACCGCCGTTCTCGCCGAGATCGTCAAGGGCAAGCGCATCGCTCCCCTGCTGCCCTCACGAATCGACGCCGAGACCTACGTCATCGAGCCCTGGGCGCGCGGTCAGCTCAAGCAAGAGCTCGTCAAGCTCGGCTGGCCGGCAGAAGACCACGCCGGCTACACGCCCGGTACGCCGCACGAGATCTCGCTGTTCGAAGACGGCTGGGCGCTGCGCGACTACCAGCAGAAGGCCATCGACAACTTCTTCGAGCGCGGTTCGGGCGTGGTCGTGCTGCCTTGTGGCGCCGGCAAGACCCTCGTGGGCGCGGGAGCCATGGCCACAGCCAAGACGAACACGCTCATTCTCGTCACGAACACTGTCTCGGCGCGTCAGTGGCGCAGCGAACTGCTGAAGCGCACCTCGCTCACCGAAGAAGAGATCGGCGAATACTCCGGTCAGGTCAAAGAGGTGCGGCCGGTCACCATCGCCACCTACCAGATTCTGACGGCCAAGCGAAAAGGCGCCTACGCACACCTCGAGTTGCTGGATGCTCTCGACTGGGGCCTCGTGGTCTACGACGAGGTTCACCTGCTGCCCGCCCCCGTGTTCAAGCTGACCGCCGAATTGCAGGCCCGTCGCCGCCTTGGCTTGACCGCCACCCTCGTTCGCGAAGACGGTCGCGAAGGAGACGTGTTCAGCCTGATCGGCCCGAAACGATTCGACGCCCCGTGGAAAGAGATCGAGGCGCAAGGCTTCATCTCTCCCGCCGAATGCTACGAGGTGCGCATCGACCTGCCGCAGAGCGACCGCCTCGTCTACGCCGCAGCCTCTGACGACGAACGGTACCGTTTGGCTGCCACCGCGCCGGCGAAACTCGAGGTCGTGAAAGAACTCATCGCCAAGCACGCGGGCGAGCGCATCCTCGTCATCGGGCAATACCTCGACCAGTTGGATGCCCTGGCCGACGAATTGGGCGTGCCCGAGCTCACCGGCTCGACTCCCATCGCCGAACGTGAGCGCCTCTACCAGGCATTCAGAGACGGCGACGAACCCATTCTCGTGGTGAGCAAGGTCGCGAACTTCTCGGTAGACCTGCCCGAGGCCACGGTAGCGATTCAGGTATCGGGCTCGTTCGGTTCACGCCAAGAAGAAGCACAGCGGCTCGGCCGGCTGCTCAGGCCGAAAGAGTCGGGGCTGTCAGCCAATTTCTACACCCTTGTCGCCCGCGACACGGTCGACCAAGACTTCGCGCAGAATCGCCAGCGCTTTCTGGCCGAGCAGGGGTACAGCTACACCATTCTCGACGCACAGGCACTCGCCGCCTGACGTTCGCGTGGCCTTGACCGCGCTCCCAGCGTGCATTCAGCCAACCCGCAGATAATAGTGGCATGACCGGACCTCGCATTCTCATCGTCGACGACGAACCCAACATCCGCGATCTGCTCACCACCAGCCTCCGTTTCGCCGGCTTCGCCGTGCGCGCCGTGAGCAATGGCGCCCAGACCATCTCTGCCGTGCTCGAAGAAGAGCCCGACCTCATCATTCTCGACGTGATGCTGCCCGACATGAACGGCTTCGGCGTCACCAAGCGTCTTCGAGCTGCCGGTTACACCGCGCCCATCCTCTTTCTCACGGCGAAAGACGACACCGAAGACAAGATCACCGGCCTCACGGTGGGCGGCGACGACTACGTCACGAAGCCGTTCAGCCTCGACGAAATCGTGGCGCGCATCAAGGCGATTCTCCGTCGCACCATGCAGGCCGACGAAGACGCGATCATCCGCGCCGGCGAGCTCACCATGGATCAAGACACGCACGAAGTCTTCGTCGCCGACACCGCCATCGAGCTCAGCCCCACCGAGTTCAAGCTGCTGCGCTACCTCATGCTGAACCCGAACCGCGTGCTCTCGAAGGCCCAGATTCTCGACCACGTGTGGGAGTACGACTTCAACGGCGACGCCGGCATCGTGGAGTCGTACATCTCGTACCTGCGCCGCAAGCTCGACCAGTACAGCGAAGAGTCGCTCATTCAGACCAAGCGCGGCTTCGGCTACATGCTGAAGGTCAGCAAAGCGTAAGGCGGTACCGCGTACTCTGGTAACCACTCATGGCCGTCACACCCTCCACGTTCTGGAACTCGATATCGCTGCGCACCAAAATCACCGGTGTGACGGTTCTGCTTCTGACGCTGGGTTTGGTCGTCGCCGGGGTGGGCACCATGACGGTGTTGCGCTCGTACCTGCTCAACCAGATCGACTCGTCGCTCTCGACCGCCTATGACGACTACTCGTCGTTCATGGGGCCGACCGCTACCCGAACCACCTTCAGCCTGAGTGACGTCACGTCGGCACCGCAAGAGTATTACGTGGGCCTGCTCAGTTCAGACGGTACTCTCGCCGCCAGCAACTGGGGCACTCAGCCCGTCGCCGAGCAGCCGAATCTCTCTGGATTGCCGCTCGCGCCTTCTGCGAGCGTCATGTCGAAAAAGCCCGTCTACTCCATCGGTTCGACCGGCAATAAGGCCGAATGGCACGCGATTGTGCAGTCGATCAACTTCGCCGACAACACACAGGGCACGCTGGTCATCGCATCGTCGCTCGACAACACCGATCGCATCACCACCACGTATCTTTCGATCTTTCTCGCCTTCAGCATCGGCGTGGTGATCTTGGGCGCGATGCTCACCCGCTTGCTCGTGACGAGCACATTCGCTCCCCTCCGAGCCGTCGAGAAGACCGCGGCTGAAATCGCGAACGGCGACTTCAGCCAGCGCATGGCAGACGGCACCCCGAACACCGAAGTCGGGCGGCTGAATCGTTCACTGAACACAATGCTGAGCCGCATCGACAGCGCGTTCAACGACCGCGCGAAGACCATCGACCAGATGCGTCGGTTCGTGGGCGACGCCAGCCACGAGCTGCGCACTCCGCTGGTCTCGGTGCGCGGGTACGCTGAGCTCTATCGCATGGGTGCGTTGCAGACGCCCGAAGAAGTGGCGAAAGCCATGGATCGCATCGAAAAAGAAGCCATTCGCATGGGCGCACTGGTCGAAGACCTACTGGAGCTCGCGCGCCTCGACGAAACGAAGCCACTCAACCTGACCCGCATCGACTTGGTGCCCATTGCGGTCGACGCGGCTCTGGATGCCCGGGCATCCGCCCCCGAACGAGTCGTTTCGATCATCTTGCCTCGCTCGTCTCAGCCCGTGAGCTTCGCCCCCGCTGTAGATGCAACTCTCGGCGCACCCGCGGCCCAACTCCTCCTGACCACGGGGTCTGAGGCCCAAGCCGGCGCCCCCGCGCTCGGAGGCGCTGGTCTCGGCGCCGACGACAAGACTGCCGTGACGAACCTGACCGGCCCCATCGGGTTCGCGGGGGCCACGCTCGCGCGGCTGCGGCGGCGGCCCCGCGCGGCGGGTGCCGACAGCACGGCTCCGGTCGGCGTATTCACTGCCATCGACGATGAACGTACCGACGGCGATCACAGCGCTGCCGACGCCGCCTCGACCGACCTGGCTGTGACGAATTTCGATTCAGACGACCGCAACGGAACCGCGCCCATCGTCATGGCAGACGAAAACAAAATTCGGCAGGTGGTGGCGAACCTCATCGGTAACGCGCTGCGGTTCACCCCGAACGACAGCCCCATCGAGGTCTCCGTTCAGGTCGACGAGACGCGGCACGTTGCGGTGCTCGACATCATCGACCACGGCGAAGGAATTCCGCCGCAGATTCGCGAGAAGATCTTTCAGCGTTTCTGGCGCGCAGACTCATCACGCACCCGCGAAACCGGCGGTAGCGGTCTCGGCCTGGCCATCGTCTCGTCGATCGTGGCGGCCCACAACGGAACGGTCGAGGCCGTCGAGACAGCCGGCGGCGGCGCCACCTTCCGAGTAACCCTCCCGCTCGCTGGCTGATACATTTGTGCGCCGCCGCCTCTGGGCCCACGCCAGCCAGAGGCTCCGCGCGCCGCTCGCGGCGTGTGGAGAGGCCGGTGGGGACGGCGCACAGTGCGACTGGCAGTACGTGGCACCGAATTGGCCGCTACCAACGCGGGAAGTGACGCACACGCCGCCGCTTCCCGCTGACACCGTTGTGCGCCGCCGCCTCTAGGCCCACGCCAGCCAGAGGCTCCGCGCGCCGCTCGCGGCGTGTGGAAAAGCCGGTGGGGACGGCGCACGAGCCGCCCCGTGAGCCCGTTGCGCCGTTGTGAGGCCGGTATAACAGCCTCACAACGGCTTATTGGGCTCACGAAGTGACGAATGACGCCCGAGTTGCCGCAACCACCATCGAGGCGCCCGCCTGACGGGCCGCCTCGCGGCGCCAAGCGAGGGCACGCTCGATAGCCGCGTCACCGCGACGGCCGGCGTCGACCGTCACGACGAACTCGGGTACGAACAGCGCCCCGGCCTCGGCGAATGCGCGATGCGCCGAGCGGATGATCGCTGCACCCCACAGCTCAGGGTGGGGTAACGACGACGCAACGATGAGGCACCGCAGTTCGATCGGATAGACCGAACCAGCAGGGCCCCACCACACGGCGCGCGCCACCGGTTTGTCGTCGACAAGGGCGAGCCAGATCCATTCGCGGCGAATGCTTCCGGCGGCGAGGCCCAGGCCGAGCTGTTGAGAGTCGACCCACGCAATGGGGTCTCTGGTTGAGAAGCGCAACAACGACTGGTCGTCGGTGCGTTGTGAAACACGGAACACGAGAGGTTTCCTCCGAAGATTGAAACGGAGGCGCCTCCCGGCGATGCAGCTGTCGCTGCGGTTATGCCGTGAGGGGAAGCGCCGAAATGATGGGGGTGTGCCCGATGGGCGTGAGGTGCGCGCGACGTCGTCGCCCTGACCCGCCTGCGGCCTCAAAGCCTGCATGTGCGGTGTCTGCCGTAAAAATCATCATTCCGTTTCACCTCCCCATTTCTTTCGAAAGTCTTCTGCGGCCAACCTGCCGCGGTTGCCCACACTACCGGCCCCCTCCCGCGCCGCGCAAGACCTCTGCGACAGCGAGCTCGGTGAATCACGGCGGCGTGTACGTCGCGATTCACGGCCTCCGGCGTCATCCGAAGGTATCAATTCGACTGCCATGGTGCGCCGTCCCTACCAGCCTCTCCACACGCCGCAAGCGGCGCGCGGAGCCTCTGGCAGGCGTGGGCCCAGAAGCGGCGGCGCACAGAAAAAGCGGGCCGGCCCCGAAGGGCCGACCCGCTTTTTCGCAGCTAACTCAGAAGTCCATGCCACCCGTGGGGTCACCGGCGGGAACCGGGTTTCGCTCGGGCTTGTCGGCCACGACGACCTCGGTCGTCAGGAACAGACCGGCGATCGATGCGGCGTTCTGCAGAGCGGAGCGCGTCACCTTCACCGGGTCGTTGATTCCGGCGGCCAGCATGTCGACGTACTCGCCCGAGGCGGCGTTGAGGCCCCACCCGACAGGCAGGTTGCGCACCTTCTCGGCGACAACACCGGGCTCGAGGCCCGCGTTGACAGCGATCTGCTTGAGCGGAGCGTCGATGGCCACCTTGACGATGTTCGCACCGGTCGCCTCGTCACCCGTGAGCGAGAGCTTCTCGAACGCGGTCTTGCCAGCCTGAATGAGTGCGACGCCACCACCGGCGACGATGCCCTCTTCGACGGCTGCCTTCGCGTTGCGCACTGCGTCTTCGATGCGGTGCTTGCGCTCTTTCAGCTCGACCTCGGTTGCGGCGCCGGCCTTGATGACGGCAACGCCACCGGCCAGCTTCGCGAGACGCTCTTGCAGCTTCTCGCGGTCGTAGTCGCTGTCGGTGTTCTCGATCTCGTTGCGAATCTGCTGCACGCGACCGGCGATGAGGTCGGCTTCGCCGGCACCCTCGACGATGGTGGTCTCATCCTTGGTGATGACGACCTTGCGTGCGCGACCCAGCAGGTCGAGAGTGACGTTCTCGAGCTTGAGGCCGACCTCTTCAGAGATGACCTGGCCGCCGGTGAGAATGGCGATGTCTTGCAGCTGCGCCTTGCGACGGTCGCCGAAGCCGGGAGCCTTGACAGCGACCGACTTGAAGATGCCGCGGATCTTGTTGACGACGAGCGTGGCGAGTGCTTCACCATCGACGTCTTCAGCGATGATCAGCAGCTGCTTGTTGGCCTGAATGACCTTGTCGACGATGGGCAGCAGGTCTTTGATCTGCGACACCTTCGAGTTGACGATCAAGATGTAGGGGTCTTCAAAGACGGCCTCTTGACGGTCGGGGTCGGTGACGAAGTACTGCGACAGGTAACCCTTGTCGAAGCGCATGCCCTCGGTCAGCTCGAGCTCGGTGCCGAATGTGTTCGACTCCTCAACGGTGACGACACCTTCTTTACCGACCTTGTCGATGGCCTCGGCGATCAGCGCGCCGATTTCGGTGTCACCAGCAGAGATCGATGCGGTTGCCGCAATCTCTTCTTTGGTCTCGATCTCTTTGGCGTTGGCCACGAGCTCGGCGATGACGGCTGCAACAGCCTTCTCGATGCCCTTCTTCAGGCTGATCGGGTCGGCGCCGGCCGCGACGTTGCGCAGACCTTCGCGTACCAGAGCCTGAGCGAGAACGGTCGCGGTGGTCGTACCGTCGCCAGCGACGTCATCGGTCTTCTTGGCGACCTCTTTGACCAGCTCGGCGCCGATCTTCTCGTAGGGGTCGTCGAGCTCGATCTCTTTGGCGATGGAGACGCCGTCGTTCGTGATGGTGGGCGCGCCCCACTTCTTCTCAAGAACAACGTTGCGGCCACGCGGGCCGAGCGTCACTCTGACCGCGTCGGCCAAAATGTTGAGACCACGCTCGAGGCCGCGTCTGGCCTCTTCGTCGAAAGCAATAATCTTTGCCATGTGTGTTTCTCGTCCCTCCCGGGCGTCATGAAAGATTCATAAAGGTATTAGCACTCAAGACTGCAGAGTGCTAACACCAATACTGGCACTCACATGGTGAGAGTGCAAGTGACGCCCGGGCGGCGAGAAGGATGCTCGGGGTTATGCCAGGCGAACAGACTCCGCCTGCGGGCCCTTCGAGCCGGTGCCTACCTCGAAGATCACCTGCTGGCCCTCTTCGAGAACTTTGTAGCCCCCCATGTCGATGGCGGAGTAGTGAACGAAAACGTCCTGTCCGCCACCTTCTACCGTGATAAAGCCGTAGCCTTTTTCAGCGTTGAACCACTTGACGGTTCCGTTCGCCATTGTTACTCCCAATTGCTGTGTTACGTGCTCGCCGCTTCGAGTGAAGCGACCCGTTTTCCTAGTAAAACGGTGCAGCTGGGCAAATCAGGCGTGTGTGACGACAATTCAACAAGAATTAAACAAGTCGGAAATACAAGGGCCCGTCAACCGTTGCCCGGGTCTTTGTAGTCGGCTCCGAGTACCGCCGTGAGATCGGTGCCGAGAAACTGATTCGACTGCGCCACGGCGATTCCGCCCAGGGTGGCCGCCAGCCCTTTGGCAGCGCCTTCGTTGTTCGCATCGGCGTAGTACACGGTCGAGACAGCGATGTCAGTGGCACTCGCGTTCGCCTCGGCTCCCACCGACCATCCATCGGTCGTCGCCTGGTCGCCGGCGCGGGTCGCAAGGCCCTCGGTCGTGGTTCCGTTCAGAATCGTCACGGTGGCGGCCGGGTTCACCGTGGGCACGACGGTGGGCGTGGGGGTCGGGGTGTCGGCCGCAGACGTCGAGCCCCCCGTGAAGGTGCTGGTGAAGGTGCTGCTGTTGTTGATCGCGAAGAGCCCGACCGCGCCTAGGCCGACCAGTACGCCGGTGGCCAGGGCGGCCCAGGCGAAGATTATCCAGCCTCTGCCGCGACGTTTGGGGCCTCGATGAGCGCCGCGACGTGCGACGTCTGACGGCACGCGGTCGAAAGAGTCTCGTGGTTCAGTTGCCATAGCTAGGGAGGGCGCCGATCTGGTGTTCGTTACTCGCCACGCGGCAAGAGACGAGCGGTACGGGCCGCCAGCCGGGTGTCTCTCAGCCGCCTGAGTCGTTTGATGAGCATGGGGTCTGTCGTGAGCGCAGCAGGTTCGTCGATGAGCCTGTTCAGAATCTGGTGGTAGCGGGCTGCCGAGAGACCGAATTCTTCGCGAATGGCCTGTTCTTTCAATCCCGCGTGCTGCCACCAGGCCCGCTCGAAGGCGAGAATTCGGGCATCGCGCTCAGGGAGCTGCGAGGGCGTCGCCCGTTCTCGGGAGACGGCACGGTCTTGGCTCTGTGCATCGGCCACGATCATCCCTTCTGCCTGCTGCTGGGCATCAGTCTAGGGCTGGCCTGCTTGGCGTCAGGTGAATGCCACGGTGCGCGCCACGAAGTTGTGCGGCCACTATGAACCGCGCTGTGCCGAATCTGGCTACAGGCCCGTCGTTGCCGACACCGCGCCCGGCCGGTACATAGAGGTGTGCAGGATGCCCGCCTCGTCGTAGTCGTCACCGAACGGCTCGAAGCCGAACCGGGCGTAGAGCGGGGCGACGTAGCTCTGCGCGTGCAACAGCATCGGCAGCTGCCCGTACTGCTCGAGCACGCGGGCGATCAGCTGCTGCGCAAGACCGCGGCCACGGTGATCGGCGGCCACGACTACTCGACCGATGAGGTGCCTCGCGTCTTCGTGCTCGGGGGTGTCGTCTTCGATGACACGAAGGTAGGCGATGACGCGGGAGCCGTCGGCCAGCCAGAAGTGAACGGTCGTGGGTTCTTGGTCACGGTCATCCAACTCGCTTTCATCGACCTTCTGTTCGACGTAGAACACGTCTGTTCGAAGTCGAAGGAAGGCGTAGAGCTCGTCGGTGGTGAGTTCGCTCCAGGGTTTCGCGATGATGGAATTGTCAGACACGCTGGTCAGTTTACTGTGATGATAGAAGGCGCTAAAGCGTCGGCCACTTGGCGTTGGGTGCGCACGAATAGAGGGAATCAGATGAGCTACGACGTATCGAAATCAGACGACGAATGGCGTCACGAGCTTGCGCCCGAAGAGTTCGCCGTTCTGCGTGAAGCAGCCACCGAACGCCCGTGGACGGGCGAGTTGCTCGATGAGAAGCGCGAGGGCATCTACCGCTGCAAAGCGTGCGGGCAGGAGCTGTTTCGCAGCGACACGAAGTTCGACTCGCACTGCGGCTGGCCGAGCTTCTACGCGCCGAAAGAGTCAGATTCGGTCGAGCTCATCGAAGACCGTTCGCTCGGCATGCTGCGCACCGAGGTGCGCTGCTCGAACTGCGGTTCGCACCTGGGGCACCTTTTCAATGACGCTCCGCAGACGCCCACCGGCGACCGGTTCTGCATGAACTCGGTGTCGCTGTCGTTCGACGAGTCGGCGTAGTTCGCGCTGGTGTCGGCCTACGACGCTCTGCTTCACCGGCGGTCGCACTCGAAGGTGGGGCTTCGGGCCCCCTCGCACACGGAGTTGCTGCGGCTGATTGACGCCGCCGCGACGGTGGCCGATCACAGTTCGCTTCGACCGTGGCGGCTCATCGCGTTGCGCGGCGAGCAGCGCGATGCGCTTGGGCAGGCGTTCGCGAACGCGGCGGCGGCGGGCGGCGGCTCGGCCGGCGCGGGTGGTGGTGGCGGTGCGTGGGCGGCAGCGGAGTCTCGGGGCGACGCCGCTGGTGGTGCGATGGATGTCGACGGCCCCGCGCGCGACAAGTTCGTCGCTAAGGCGCGCCGAGCTCCGCTACTGATCGCGATTGTCGCCTCGCCCAAGCCGAGCGAGAAGGTAGCGGAGTGGGAGCAAGCGGCGGTTGCGGCCGGGGTGGCACACAACTTGACGCTGCTGCTCGACGAAGCGGGGTGGGGCGTCATCTGGCGCACCGGCAACCTCACGCGCACTGAGCCTGTTCGACGGCTGCACCGGCTCGCACCGAACGAGCAGTTGCTCGGCTGGCTGTACGTGGGCGATGCGCCGCCCGGGCGTGAGATGCGGCGCAAGCGGCCGAACCCGGCCGATTTTCTGACCGAACTGTGAGCGAGGCCGTGCTCGTTCGGCGAGCCACCATCGACGACCTCGATGAGGCCGCACGTTTGTTCGCCCTCTACCGGGAGTTCTACGGGTACCCGCTCGACGACACAGCTGCTCGAGAGTACCTGCGCGCCCGCATCGAGGGCGCCGATTCGGTCATCTTGCTCGGCTATCGCCCATCCGACGGCGATGCGGTGGCGGGCGCCCAGGCGGTGGCAGGCGGCTTTGCGCTGGCTGACGGCGACGTAGCGGGGCGCGGGCAGGCGGCGAGCGGCCAGGCGGTGGGGTTCTGCCAGCTCTACCCCTCGTACTGCTCGCTCGATCTGGCGCCTATCTTCGTGCTCTACGACCTGTTCGTCGACAGCTCCGCGCGACGTTCCGGGGTTGCGCGGTCGTTACTCGCTGCGGCCGCGGCCCACGGGGTCGAGGTGGGCGCATCCCGACTCGAACTCTCGACTGCCAACGACAACTCGGCCGCGCAGCAGTTGTACGAGTCGCTCGGGTGGATGCCCGACGAAACCTATCGGCACTACGAATTGCCCGTGCCGCGAACCTGACGGCGGGGCTAACTCGGCCGGGGCCTAGCAGGAGCTGCTCGTCGGCAAGACATTTCGTCAGCGGCGCTCTGGCTCAGCGGCGCTCTGGCTCGGCGGCGCTCTGGCTCGGCGGCTCGCGCCGTGGGCGCTGCTCGTAGTCAGCGGCGTTCGTGCAGCCCGAGCGGGTTCACGGGGTCGGGAGCGAGCCGCCTCGAGTGCGCGATCAAGTCGTGCACGTGTTCGGCCATATACGACGCTGCCGCCTCGAGGGTGGTGGTCGATGTCAGCCACACCCGAAGGCCCTGCGAATCGCAGCCGTGGGTGTAAACACCGAAGAGTGTGTGCGATTTTTCGGTGTACCGATGGATCCAGCCGAGGCAACGCCCGTCGTTTGCAAGAAACCACACGTCTTCGCTCCAGGGCGTCGGCGCGTAGACGACGTACGGCTGGGTTTGGTCTGCGGTGGTACCGGTTGGGGTGCTCACCTGATTAGAATATGACCGGCCCCTGACAAAACCCTTTGAAACGCTCTACGACGCGCTGAGAAAGACGTCGATGGCGTCTTCACGTTGGAAGACAAAACCAGTGCGTTCGTACAGTCGGCGAGCCGGGCTGCCTTGCATCACGTCGATGCGAAAGGGCCGGGCATCCCGCGTCAGATTCATGACGTGAACCAGCACTTCTCCCCCAATGCCGCGGCCGTGAAATGCCGATGCGAGGTAGAAGTGCTCGATCCACTGAGCATCGGGTTCTGGGCGCACGGCGATGAGGCCGGCGTCGAGGCCGTCGACCACGATGACCCAGGTGAACTCCGGGCGATAGGCATCGAGAAACCGCGTGCGCACCCGGGTTTCGCTCCAGCGGCCGAGGCGCTCGAGATCGGGGCGCATCACGAGGGCGCGAAGCTCGGCCATCCAGTGCGCGTCACCCACCAGGGCCGGCCGGAGCGCCCATGAAACTGCCATCTACCCAGTCAACGTTTCTCAGCCGGCGAGGTCAAATCGCCGTGTAGCGTTGGGCGACATGGTGCCCGATGCCCCACAGCTCGAGACCGCACTGATCGTGTTAGTGCCATTGCGCGTCGAGCATGCGGTCGAAATGCAGAGCGTGCTCGCTGACCCAGCGCTCGGCGAATTCACCGGAGACACGCCACCGACGCTCGCTGAACTCGAAGCGCGCTATCGGCGGCAGACGCGCGGCCACTCTCCCGACGGCACCTCTCCCGACAGCTACTCCCCCGACGGCACCTCTCCTGACAGCCACTCCCCCGACGGCATCTCTCCTGACAGCATCGAGCAGTGGCTGAACTGGGTCATAGCCGAACGGCCCGGCAACGCTCTCGTCGGCTTCGTTCAGGCGACGGTTCGCGAAGTGGATGCCCGTGCCGAACTCGCCTGGGTGGTGGGTACTTCGTGGCAGGGTCGCGGGTACGCGAGCGCGGCGGCGGTGGCCGTGCTCGAATGGTTGCGGAGCGTCGGCGTGCGCGAGTTCGAAGCGCACATCCACCCCGCGAACCTAGCGTCTGAGCGCGTTGCGAGGCGACTCGGCATGCAGCCGACCGCCGAGCTGGTCGACGGCGAGCGGAGGTGGGTCAGAGTGGTTGCTGCGACCGAGCTGGTCGACGGCGAGCGGCGGTAGGTCAGGGTGGTTGCTGCGACCGACCGGGCTGTCGAGGGCGAGCGCAGTCAAGGCGAGCACGTAGCCGCCTCGCGGGTTCTCCCTGGTGGCCGTCGCAGCGCGTCAGTCGAGCGCCAGGCGCATGTGCTTCAGGTCGAGCCAGCGGCCGAATTTGAAACCGACAGCCTCGATGGTGCCCGCATCGACGAAGCCGAGATTCTCGTGCAGACGGATCGACGCCACATTGCCCGCCTCGATCGCCGCGATCATGGCATGAAAGTCGCTCTTTTTCGCGTCGGCGATCAGAGCGTTCATGAGTTCACGGCCATACCCACGCCCGGCCTGGTCGGTGCGAACGTAGACCGAATTCTCGATGGTGAAGCGATATCCCTCTTTGGCACGCCACGGGCCGTAGGTGGCATAGCCGAGCACCTCATCGCCCTCGGCGGCGACGATGGCGAGCTGCCGAGGCGTTTGATGCTCAGCGAGCCAGGTCTGGCGCTCGGCGAGGGTGGCGAGAGTGTCTGTCCAGATCGCGGTGGAGTGCTCGATGGCGTCGTTGTGGATGGCGAGAATTTGCGGTAAATCGGCTTCGACAGCGGTACGAATCTGCATGCTCACGGCCCCTCGATCTCGCGGCTGAACGGTGGATCGATTCTATGAGGTGGGCGAGCCCCGGAGGTACCTGGCCCCAGAGATGCGCTGACCCCGGGCATCCAGTGGGCCCGGGGTCAACGGGAAAGCAGGTGCTACTCGCCGACCGCTTCGACCGCCGCGAGAATCGCAGCGAGTGCGACCTCAGGGTGCGACACCATCGAAACGTGCGAGGCCGCGACCTCGGTGATGGTGGCGTTCGCGCGCTCAGCCATGCTGCGCTGCGTCGCGGGCGGAATCACACGGTCTTCGGTGCCGACAACGGCCCAGACCGGAATGGTCTTCCACGATTCCACGGACGAGGGCGAGGTATTCGCGCCGAGCGTGATGGGTCGCTGGCTCGCCACGATAAGCCAGCGGTCGGCCTCGCTTAGGTCTTGGGCGAACGAGTTGAACACGGTGTCGTGCTTCAAGAACGCCTCAGCATCGCCCTCGGGCGCGCCCGGGTAGCCGACGATGTCGAGAACCGCGGTGGGGTCTGGCACGTCGAGCGCCGAACCCGAGCCGCCGAGAATCTGGAAGACGGTCTCACCGATCGCAGGGATGAACGCGTCGACATAGACGAGGGCGCGAACGTCGCCACCTTCGGTTCCGGCGTTCGTGATGACGAACCCGCCGTACGAGTGGCCGACGAGAACAACCGGGCCCGTGGTGCGCTGAGCGATGAACGACGCCACGTAGGCGGCGTCACCTGCACCGTGCAGCAGGTTCGGCGGGGTCAACACGGTGAAACCTTGCGCCTGCAGTTCGGTCGAGACGGCGTTCCAGCTCGAGCCGTCGGCCCAGGCACCGTGCACCAATACGATCGTGGGTTTTGCCATTGTCGTTTCCCTTTTTTTGGCGTGAGTGAGTGCGATGTGGCCGTGAGAGCGCGGCCACCACTCGGGAGCTTACGCCCGGCCGGTCAGGCCGCGATAGGTTCGAGTCATGCGACTAGGCGTTCTCGACATTGGTTCGAATACCGTTCATCTGCTGTTAGTCGATGCGCACCCCGGAGCACGCCCGATTCCATTCGGTTCGCACAAGCGGGCGCTGCAGCTCGTGGCCTATCTCGATGCCGATGGCGCCATCAACGAGGCCGGCCAGCGCGAACTCATCGACTTCATCGGCGAGGCGGCGGAGTTCGCTCGCACCAACGAGGCCGAAGATCTGCTGGCGTTCGCCACCTCTGCGATTCGCGAGTCGGCCAACGGCGTCGAGGTGCTCGCCCGGGTGTATGCCGAAACCGGAATACGTCTCGAAGAACTCAGCGGGCCCGACGAGGCCGCCGCTACGTTTCTGGCGGTTCGGCGGTGGTACGGCTGGGGGTCGGGCAACATTCTCAACCTCGACATCGGCGGTGGTTCGTTCGAGCTCGCCATGGGTGCCGACGAGCATCCTGAGCTTGCTGTTTCTGTACCTCTCGGTGCTGGCCGGCTCACCTGGGACCACCTCGAAGCCGACCCGCCCACCGCGAAAAGCGTGAAGGCTGCGCGCAAATACATTCGCGCCACCCTCGCCGAGCCCATTGCGGCGTTCGCCGAGCTCGAGCCTGCAACCATCGTGGCCGCGACGTCGAAGTCGTTCCGCTCGCTGGCCCGCATCACGGGTGCCGCGCCGCGAGCCGCCGGGCCCTACGTGAAGCGTGAGCTTCGCCTGAGCGACCTCACCCTCTGGTCGAGCCGGCTCGCCGCCATGTCATCGGCTGACCGAGCCGAACTGCCCGGGGTGTCGGATGTTCGGGCCAAGCAGTTGCTCGCCGCCGCGCTCGTGGCGGAGGAGGCCATGGCAGGGCTCGGCGTCGACGTTCTGCAGATCTGCCCCTGGGCGCTGCGCGAGGGCCTCATTCTGCGGCGCTTCGACCACCTGCAGTCGGCCTGAGCGCTGCCGCCGCCGCTCAGGGGCGTCTGCTGCGACGTTTGCGGACGAGAGCGACCGCCCCGGCTATCGCTCTCGTCCGCAAAGCTCGCGCTCACGCAGCAGGCCGCGCTCGCTGGTTCGCGCCTTCAAGCTCGTCACCACGAGCATGTCGACCTCATCGTCATTGTGATTCGTCGTGCCTTACCCGCGCTCACCGAGCGCGACTGCGTCGACACCATCGCTGCGGCCACATCGCTGTCGGGAGCGCTCTTTCAGATGGCAACACCCAGCGCCGAAATAGCGGAGCTCTACCGCAGTGACCCGCGACTCTCGCCCGTGGTAATCGATGTCGAGCCCCGGGTGGCGCGGATGCTCGGTGCGATGCTCGCCGGGTTCGTCGCTTCGGCGGGGTGACGTGGGTCACGAGCATCCACTCGTCCATGAGCAGGAGCACCCGCAGCCCATGACTAGAATGAGTTGTTCGATCTGCCGGCGTGGCGCAATTGGTAGCGCACCGCTCTTGTAAAGCGGGGGTTGCGGGTTCAAGTCCCGCCGCCGGCCCCACACCCCTCTGCCAGAGACGGGCGAGAGAAGTCATGGATGAAGTGAGCTTCGCGCGCCCTCGTGGCACTACGGTGGCCAGCGGGGCGGGCCTCGAGGTCGCTGCGGTTTTGTGGTCGCTGGGTGTTGTTAGTGCTCGAACTGGCTACACCCTGACCGTGGCCCGATTCATGTCGAGGCTCGGCCCGGAATTGGTCATGCCTGCCTCGGTGTTTCTCCTCGGGGCCGTCTACGTCTCGTACCGACTCGTCGCCCTTCGTATCGGCGCCGAGAGGTCTTGCTGCAGTGCAAGATTCACCCCAACGGAGGCTGCGCGCGAACCGCCCTGACACGCGAGATTTGCCGGGGGCCGGTGGACCCGCTCGCCATACTCGCCGTCGCCGGGCGGCTGCGCCGGGCGCGTAAGCTCGACGCCATGATGAGCAATCAGCGCCTCGAACCGCTGCTCGAGCAGTACGACTGGGCGACCGAGCGGCTGCTCACTCGCCTCGCCGGGCCCACCAGCAACTCGGGCGACGGGCGCGATGTCGAAGTGCCGGTGCTGACTGACGCCGAATACCTCTGGGAGCCGGTCGACGGCTGCTGGTCGGTGCGCAGGCGCGCCGATGGCCCCGGGCCCGGTGCAACGAAGCTCATCGGCGCGGGCGAGTGGGGCCGCGACGGCTCACCCGAAAGCCCGTGGCCGCCGCCCTTCACCACCATCGCGTGGCGACTCGACCACCTCACCGAGACGCTGTTGGGCCGGGCGAGCCACTTCGGAGGCGACCGGATGTTCGACCGCACGACATACGAATCGCGACCAGATGCGGCCGGTGCTATCGAGAGGTTTCGCGAGGCCGCCGCCGACTGGCGCCAGGCGCTGCTCAGCATCGACGAGGCTGACTACGACCGAACCGGGCTCAGCAGCTACCCCTATGGCAGCGACTCGGAGGAGACGTTTTCGACAATCGTGTGGTGGGAAAACCAAGAGATTCTGCACCACGGAGCCGAAATCGCGCTACTGCGCGACCTCTACGCTCGCCGCACTCGCTAGCACTCGCTAGCATTCGCTAGCCGCGATGACCAACACGCGAAAGACCGAGGGTAGGTTGTGAACATGAATAGTCGTGGTGGTCGAATCGTGATGGTGGTCGTCGGCGTGATCGCTCTGATCGTGGGCGCCGTATTCGCCGGGCAAGGCGCAAACGTCATTCCGGGCAGCTCCATGACGGGTGAACGCATGTGGTTGTACATCGGAGTCGTTGTTGCGGTGGTCGGCATCGTTCTCATTGTGCTCGGCGTGCGCCGACCACGGCGGCCGAACGAGAGCTAGTCCCAGTCGAGGTAGTCTTCGATCGCCCAGGCCGTTTCGCCGGCACGCGTCTCGGGGAAGCGATGGCCCCCGCCGGGAATGGTGACCACACTCACGACGCCTGGAGCTGAATCTCTCAGGGCATCCCCGTTGGCCGACGGCGTGGTCTCGTCGTCGCTCGCCTGCACGACAAGCACCGGAATGCCGCCCGACAGCTCTGGAGCACCTGCTTCCACGCCGAGCAGCAACACGCCATTCACGCGTTCGTGCGTTTCGAGTGCTGCCGCGCGCGCCACGACTCCCCCGGTGCCGTGGCCGCCGATCCAGGCATCGGCGATGTCGAGGTGATCGAGAACGGCAAAGACGTCTGCGGCCGTGCCGGTCTGCAAGCGCACGACACGAAAGTCTGCCGCCGAGACCAAATGCGAGAGCGTCGCAAGACTCTCGAGCTCAGCGCCGCTGTCGATCACGAGTGCGACGGCGGGGCCGGCCCCTTCAACGGCGAAGGCGATCTCACGGCCATCCGCCTCGAAGATCTGCTTGTCGGTCATCCCGCTCCCATTCGATTTTCGGTGCGAGGCAAACGAGCACAGGCACCGAGAAAGGATATACGAGCGAGCGTGGGGCAGACTGACGCCGCGGCTGTCGTGCCAGCATGGGAGCGTGCGACGGCTCGATGAGCGAGCAACGAAACACGCCGAGATGCAAAGGAGCAGTCATGGCCTTCGGTGACTATCAGAACGAGATCTACTTCGGTGGCTTGCGCGGAAGCGTGCCACCGTATCCCGTGGCGTTCGCGGCATTAGAACTCACCGCTGAAGCAGCTCTGCCGACGTCGGTCTGGTCGTACGTCGCCGGCGGCGCGGGCGACGAGCGTACCCAGCGAGCCAACGTCGAGGCGTTCGCCCGGTGGGGCATCGTGCCGCGGATGCTCGTGGGCGCCACCGAGCGCGACCTCTCTGTCGATCTGTTCGGCATACAGTTGCCCTCCCCGATCTTTCTGGCGCCCGTGGGGGTTGTGGGTATCGCCGCTCAAGACGGTCACGGCGACCTGGCTGCGGCTCGAGCATCCGCTGCCACCGGCGTGACGATGATCGCCTCAACACTGTCAGAAGACCCGCTGGAGGCGGTGGGCGATGCACTCGGCGAAACGCCAGGGCTCTTTCAGTTGTACACACCGAAAGACCGAGACCTCGCCGCCAGCCTGGTTTCTCGCGCCGAGGCGGCAGGGTACAAGGCGATCGTGGTCACCCTTGACACGTGGATGACCGGGTGGCGGCCGCGCGACCTGACCACCGCAAACTTTCCGCAGCTGAGAGGCGCGGCGCTGGCGAACTACGTGACAGACCCGGTATTCCGAGCCGCTCTGCCCGAGTCATCGCGAAATGACCCGAGGGCGATCGTTGAGCAGTGGGCTAGCGTCTTCGGCAACCCACTGACTTGGGCGGATTTGCCGTGGCTGCGGTCGCTGACGACACTTCCGATCATCCTCAAAGGCATTTGCGCAGCCGACGACGCGCGACGTGCCATCGATGTCGGCATCGACGGCATCTACGTCTCGAATCACGGCGGCCGGCAGGCCAACGGGGGTCTGCCCGCTCTCGACATGCTGCCAGACGTGGTCGCGGCCGTGGCGGGGTGCGTGCCCGTATTGTTCGACTCCGGCGTGCGTTCCGGAAGCGATGTTGTCATCGCTTTGGCCATGGGGGCAACCGCGGTCGGCATCGGCCGCCCGTACGTTTACGGGGTCGCTGTCGGTGGAACCGCGGGGGTCATCCACGTTCTCCGCTCGATTCTCGCCGAGGCAGACCTGCTCATGGGCGTCAACGGCCTTCCCACTATCGCGTCGCTCCGAACGGCCGACCTGCGCCGTGTGGGAGCCTTGAGCGACTGATCCGACCTGAGCCTCGATGTCGGCGGCTCAGCGAGCTAAGCGAAGACCTCACGCGAAAGGATGCCCTCCACATGTCGTTCTACCTGATTTCCTTCCCCAGTTCGGCCATGACTGTCGACGAGTCGGAGCTCGCCGAAGCGAGCCGTGACAGCCACGCCGTAATCGCCGAAATGAAGGCTGCCGGTGTCTACCGATTCGGCGGCGGCATCGACGAAAGCGTCGCCGCAGTGCACGTGGCCGCCGACGGCACGCTGAGCGAGCAGACCTATCCGCAGAGCCGTGAACTCAACGGCGGAATGACCATCATCGAGGTCGCCACTCGCGAAGAAGCCCTTGACTGGACTCGGCGAATGACGGTCGGCTGCCACACCGTGCAGGAGCTTCGCGAGTTCATGTACGACCCCGAAATCTAACCGCCCGAGCGATTTCGCGTTTTCGGCCCATCCTGCATAATTGGCCCATGAAGGCATCCACCGACCGCTTGAGGGCCGTAGCGGTCGGTCGAGGCGATCGACGCCGTTGCGCCTGGCGAAAACATACCGGTGATGCCTGAACCGGTCTACATACTCGACGTACTGCACACATCGGTCGACGAGGCGAAGACGGGCGCCGAGGGATCCGTGACCACCGACGCCAACGGAGCCCTGCACTACACCATCACCACCGGAGACTCAGCACTAGCTATCGCCGACCGTTTCAGAGTAGACACAACCGACCTTCACATCAGCCGCTGCAACGGATTTCTCGATCTCCAGCCCGGCGATGTTCTCGACGGGCGCTTCACGACGTACGCCGACGTTCACGCTCCCTACCCCGTGTGCTACTAGCCCGTGCACCGAGCATCCGTAGCCCGACGCTCGCGCCCACGTCACGGCTTAGTGTCGATGAGATTCTGCTCCGCTTTGTTCTGAATGCCGTCGATGACGGCGGGTGAGACAGCTGCGTCGTCTGTTGCGGCCACGAACACCTCGGTTCGCAGCACCATATTGTCGTGGCGCATGTCGACGACGTAGAGCTTGCCCGGCGTGCCGTCGAACACCCCATCGATGATCCACGCCGCATGCGGAGTGATCGTGCCCGCGTTGTCCGATAACACCGAACCCTGAAGATCACCGACGTCGATCGTCGTGCAGCTCGATGCCGCCTTCTGCAGCCGCGATATGTACGCACCGGCCTCCGCGGCGTTCGAGAACACTCGCGCCGACTGGTTCACCGCCGATGATGTCGCCAAGGCGGCAACACCGTTCACGCTGGACACAGCTTCACCGGCACCGCCCGGTTTCTCGTCTCCGAAGACCGGCATCGTCGACGACGCGAACCGACACGTCGTGTCGGCGGGTTGTGCGGCGCGAGTGGCCCAGAGCTGCGCTAGCACTGCTGAGGCTTCGCCTGCGGTCGAGTGGATGCTCGTTGCCTGACCCGCGCGCCCGAAACCGGCTGCCTGCTGAGCGGTGAAGAACGCATCATCCACCGCAGCAGCCCCAAAAACGGCCTCGCCCGGCGACGGTGCGTACGGCGCGGCCTGCGGTGTACCACCGTTGCCGCTCGCACTCGGCGAGGTCTGCGATGCGCCCACACTTTTCGCCGCATGCTCCACGCCGTCGGCGACCACAGTTGCGGTGACGATGAGCGCCCCCACCACCAGAATGCCGGCGGCGATCGCCAGAGCGACGAGCGGAGACGCTCCTTGATTCTTTCGAGTCGGCGGTTGTGGTGCAGGGCCCGATGGGTCTTCACCGGGCGTCAAGGCGTTCGCCTCCCCGATCACCGGAGCAGCCCCAGCCACGACGGGCTGTGGTCGCGCCAGAATCCAGTCGCGGAGCCCCGGGTACGTCGCGGGATTGGCGAGAATAACACCACGAAGCTCGGGATACCGGTAGGCGATATCGGCCAAAATGCGAGCATCCGTTCGCGCATCGCACGCCGCCTGCCCCGCAGAATCGGCATCGCCCGAAACGCCCGTCGAATCAAAAGCCATAGCCAAACTATGGCGCACCCAACGAGTTCAGACGAACACGTCGCCCGGTATGACGCCTCTAGATCTGGTTGACTAGCCTCAACGACATGGGGATGGGTGCGAAGTGACCAACACGAAGAGGCTCGTGCGCCATCGCCTGGCGTGGCGGGCGCTAAGCTTCGTCGCCTTCGCCATCGTCGTCGTGTCGGGCATCGCCGGCCTCCGATCGAGCAATCAGTTCTTCATCGTGTTCGGCACGTTTGTGACCATCATGGTTCCGCTGATCATTTTCACTGTCTTGCGGGTACGATTCGTGCTGCGCAGCGGCGAGAGACAAGCGCAGAAAGTGGCAGACGCGAATCCGCTCGACTTCGTTTTCCGTGCCAGCTGGACGCCGCTGTTGTTGCCCGCGATCGTGATCGACGACGTCTCACGAGGGGCGTCGCCTCGCGGCTGGGGCGTCGTTGTCTGCGTGTCATCGGCCGGCGTCGAGGTGTGGAGAAGCTCGCCGAAGAAGCTTGTTGACGCTGGGCTCGTCAGCTGGGATCGCATAACCGCGATCCGAGCCGAAAACGTGCCAGCGGCCGTCGGCACGCGCGAGGTACCTGCCGTGACGTTCGACATTGATCCAACCGGCACTCGACTCGCACCGGCGGTAACGCTGCTGCTGAACAACGGTTCGAAATACATCACTTTCGCAGCGCGCGACACCCTGGTGGCTCGAATTCTGGCGTATCGGCCTCCGACGAATCAGCCGGTCGCCTCTAACTGAACAGTGCTCGGCGTCTCCTGAGCGTCGGGCTACGGGGTCGGGGTGGGCGTCGGAGTTGCGGTGGAGTCTTGACCGGAGACCTGAAGCACGAAGTTCGCGAAGGCGTTGGCGTCAGTGAGCGAGCCCTGGTACTGCTGCCCGTTGACGAGAACGGTGGGCGTGCCGGTCACCTTCGACACCGTCGAGCCCGGTAGCGGCTCTGTGGTGGCCCGGGTGGTGGAGTCGGCGACCCAGCCCTTGAAGTATTGGTTCGTTATGCAGCTGTTGATCTGGTCGCCAGAACTCACCCCCGCCTGCGTCGCGTAACCCTGCAACTGTGCGTCGGTCAGCCCGCTGGAGTTCTCTTGCGGCTGATTAGCATAGAGCAACGAGTTGAAGTCGAAGAAGTTGTTCGGAGAGTAGTTGGCCACGCACGCGGCAGCGTTTGCCGCCCGGGTCGAGTACTTTGTTCCCTGCGACGAACGGTCGAGCAGGGAGAGCGGATGCACTTCATAGGTAGCAGCGCCCTGATTCACCCATTTGTCGATCTGGGTCAGGTTCGTGGTCTCGAACTGGCCGCAGTAGGGGCACATGTAGTCGATGTACACCCGAATGTCGAGCACGCCTTCGGGGTTGGCTGCACTGGGGGTGGGCTGCTGACCGGCAGCGAGCGCCGGAGTGGTCACCGCGATGTTGCCGGTGCCGATCTTGATGCCGTCGCTGGCCATGTTCAAAGGGCCGGGGCCTGCGGTCTTCACCGAACTCGCCACGATCAGAACGACGCACACGACAATCGCGATGACGACCACACCGATGCCGCTGAAGAGAATCGCGCGGTTGCGAACGTCTTTCTTGTGCTGAGCCTCGCGCAGCGCCTTCGCCTTCTCGCGGGCCGCCTCGCGTCGCTGATTCTTGCTCTGGCGAGAGTCGTCAGGTTGGCCGTTGGTCATTCGTAGTGCTCCGGTGCTCGGGTGAGAGAAGAGGGGCCCTGGCCGCGAGAAAAGCGGCGGGCATCCATCGATAGTAATGAATCTGACTGGGAATGCACCAGACGGCAGCTGACCCGCTGCTGGATGCCCGCTGCCCTGCTAGCCCCCTGTCACACCCATATGGGGCACCCGTGCCATACTGGTAGACGGGTCACCATCGATGCTGGCCCATCTTCCATCACAACGGATCGTCCGGCACGTACCTGCCGGTGAAGGAGTAGTAGAACCATGGCATCTGTCACGTTTGATCACGCCACACGGCTTTACCCGGGCTCGACTCGGCCGGCCGTCGATCAGCTCAACCTCGAGACCGCAGACGGCGAGTTTCTCGTTCTCGTCGGCCCCTCGGGTTGTGGAAAGTCAACCTCACTGCGCATGCTCGCGGGCCTCGAAGAGGTCAACGCAGGCCGCATTCTCATCGGCGACCGCGACGTCACCGATGTTCCGCCGAAAGACCGCGACATCGCGATGGTCTTTCAGAACTACGCGCTCTACCCGCACATGACGGTGGCCGAGAACATGGGCTTCGCGCTCAAGATCGCTGGCGTCAACAAAGACGAGCGCGCCAGCCGCGTGCTCGAAGCCGCGAAGCTGCTCGACCTCGAGCCCTACCTCGGCCGCAAGCCGAAGGCGCTCTCGGGTGGTCAGCGTCAGCGCGTTGCCATGGGCCGCGCCATCGTTCGCCAGCCCCAGGTGTTCTTGATGGATGAGCCGCTGTCGAACCTCGACGCGAAGCTGCGCGTGCAGACCCGTACTCAGATCGCCTCGCTGGTTCGCCGCCTGGGCGTCACCACGGTCTACGTCACCCACGACCAGACCGAGGCGCTCACCATGGGCGACCGCATCGCCGTGCTGAAAGACGGTCTGCTGCAGCAGGTCGGCACCCCGCGCGACCTGTACGAGAAGCCCGAGAACATTTTCGTTGCAGGCTTCATCGGCAGCCCCGCGATGAACCTCATCGTGGCCGACGTGGTCGACGGCGGAGTTCAGTTCGGCACCTCGGTCATTCCGGTCGAGCGCGACCTGCTCGCTTCGGTCAACGCCAAGACCGTCACCATCGGCGTTCGCCCCGAAGACATCGTCGTCGCCTCGGCGTTCGGCGAGGGCCTGCCGGTCGACATCGACCTGATCGAAGAGCTGGGCGCCGATGGGTACCTCTACGGTCACTCCGAGATCAACGGCAAGCGCACCGACCTGGTCACCCGGGTCGACGGCCGCGTGCACCCGAACGCCGGCGAGAAGGTCTACCTCACCGCCAAGCCCGGCCACTTGCACCTGTTCGACAACGAGTCTGGTCAGCGCATCGGCAACAAGCCGGTCGTCACCGCCTAACAAACCATTTCGTCGGGCCTGCCGGCCTCGCTGCCCCCCGCAGTCGAGTTCGGCAGGCCTGACGTTTTTTCGCCGGGCGAGTGTCGTTCCCGGTGCACAGGTAAGGAGCATCCATGAGCGGCTCACTGAATATCACATCGGCAACGGTCGACCCTGCCCTGCTCGACCTGCCCTGGCAGCTGCCGCTCGACGAGTGGCCCACCGAGAACATCGCGTCGTTGCCGAAGGGCATCTCGCGGCACCTGGTGAGGTTCGCGCACCTCAGCGGCCACGTCATCGCCATCAAAGAAACCACCGATGAAATGGCCAAGCGTGAGTACGCCATGCTGCGAACGCTGCAAGGCCTCGAGATACCGTGCGTCGACCCGCTCGCCGTGATCACGAACCGAACTGATGCCGACGACGATTCTCTGAACTCGGTGCTCGTCACGCGCCACCTGAAGTTCTCGCTGCCCTACCGCGCCCTCTTCTCACAGACCTTACGGCCCGACACGGCGACGAGGCTGGTGGATGCTCTGGCCGTTCTTCTGGTGCGCCTGCACATCATCGGCTTCTTCTGGGGCGACGTCTCGCTCTCGAACACGCTCTTTCGCCGCGACGCCGGGTCATTCGCCGCCTACCTGGTCGACGCCGAAACCGGCCAGCTCTACTCCGGCGGCCTGTCGAACGGCCAGCGCGAGAACGACCTCGAGATCGCGCGCGTGAACATCGCCGGCGAGCTGATGGATCTCGAGGCCGGCGGCCGCGTCGCCGACGAACTCGACCCCATTCGCATCAGCGACGGCATCGTGGCCGCCTACCGCTCGCTCTGGAAAGAGCTTACCGGCTCTGAATCGTTCTCGTCATCTGAGCGCTGGCGCATCAACGAGCGCGTCGACCGCCTCAACGACCTCGGCTTCGACATCGAAGAACTCGCCATCAAAACCGACGCCGGCGGAACGACCGTGCGCATCCAGCCCAAGGTTGTAGATGCGGGGCACCACCAGAGACGCCTGCTTCGCCTCACCGGCCTCGACACCGGCGAGAACCAGGCCAGGCGCCTGCTCAACGATCTCGACTCGTACACGCTGCGCTTCGGCCGCAAAGACTACGACGAAGAGATGCTTGCCCACGAGTGGCTCGCGAAGGTGTTCGAACCGGTGATGCGGGCGATTCCGAAAGATCTGAAGGGCAAACTCGAGCCGGCCGAGGTGTTTCACCAGCTGCTCGAACACCGTTGGTTCATGAGTCAGCAGCAGAACCGCGACGTGCCGCTCTCTGAGGCGCTCAGCTCGTACGTCAACGACATTCTGCGGCACCGTCGTGACGAGGCCACCGTCGTAGGCCCGCCCACCGGCACCATCACGCTGCCCATCCCGGTGCAGGCCGGCGCGGTCGCCGACGACGACTGGCGCCTCACGGTCTGATTTCAACGGTGTACAACTGAATTGTGCACAACTGTGTTAGTGTCGCTGATGTGAACACCGAAACATCCGCAGCCCCACTGCTCGACGAGCAGATCTGCTTCGCGCTCTACAACGCCTCGCGTGCGATGACGGCGCGTTACAAGACCCTGCTCGAGCCCCTCGGGCTCACCTATCCGCAGTATCTCGTGATGCTCGTGCTCTGGGAGTCGCAGCCCGTCACCGTGTCGCAGCTCGGCGAGCGGCTCCAGCTCGACTCGGGTACTCTCTCGCCGCTGCTGAAACGGCTCGAGTCAGCCATGCTGATCACGCGTGCTCGAAGCGTCGACGACGAGCGTTCGGTGCTGGTTTCGCTCACCGCCGCCGGCGACGCGCTGCGCACTAAGACGGCACGATTTGCCGAGCTCGTCTGCTCGGCCAGCGGGCTCGATGTCGCCGGCATCCAATCGCTTCGCGACCAGGTGGTGGCGTTTGCTTCGGGGCTTCGCTCGGCCCCCTGAATTCTGTCTCGCGAGGTCTGTGTCCTGAGTTCTGCGAGTTTTGCCTGCTCCAGTTTCAACCGATAAAGCGCAACACAACGAAAAGAGAACACGATGCCCACACGTACCGCCCGCACCGCATGGAACGGCAGCCTAGAGACCGGTGAAGGCCAAGTCGAGCTCACGAGCTCGAAGCTCGCCACGTTCGACGTCTCATTTCCGAAGCGTGCTGCCGAAGAGGCGAACGGATTCACGAGCCCCGAAGAGTTACTCGCTGCCGCTCACTCCGCGTGCTACGCCATGCAGTTCTCGGCCGTACTGGGTGCCGCGGGTGGCACGGTAGAGGCACTAGATGTAAAGGCTGATGTGACGCTGGCCCCCGATCCCGCCGGTGGCTTCAGGCTTTCGGGCATCCACCTCACCGTCTCTGGCGAGGTCACGGGCATCGATGACGCCGCCTTCCAGGCTGCCGCGCTCGATGCGAAGGCGAACTGCCCCGTCTCGAAGGCCCTCACCGGTGTCGACATCACCCTCGACGCAACCCTCGAGCGCTAACTCGCACCGTCGAGCACATCACGAACCGCAAAACGCGCCCGTTCAACGGGAAAACGGCGCGTCTCGGTTGCGCAAAAGCACCCTCGCGGCGAAGTCGAGGTGCATTTTGCGCAACCCCGACGGACTCGCGGCGAAGTCGAGGTGCATGTGCGCAACCCCGACGGCTCGCGGGCGCGCTAGTTCTTTTTGGTGGAGAGGGCGCGCAGGCGCGAGATCTCGTAGAGCGTGACGCTCGCCGCGATGCCCGCGTTGAGCGACTCGGTCGCGGCGCTGATGGGAATCGAGACGATGGCGTCGCAAGTCTCGGTGACGAGCCGCGAAAGGCCCTTGCCTTCGCTGCCGACCACGATCACCACGGGCCCGCGCGCCAGGTCGAGCTCTGGCAGTTGAACGTCTCCCCCGCCGTCGAGCCCGATGACGAACGCGCCCTTCTGTTTCAGTGCCTTGAGGCTCTGCGTGAGGTTCGGCGCCATGGCGACGGGCGTACGCGCGGCGGCGCCGGCCGAGGTCTTCCACGCCGAAGCCGTGAGCCCCACCGAGCGCCTGGCCGGAACGATGACGCCCTGGCCACCGAACGCTGCGGTCGAGCGGATAATCGCCCCGAGGTTACGCGGGTCGGTGATGCCGTCGAGCGCCACCAAGAGCGGCACCTCGCGACGGCTGAGAATCTCGTCGTACAGGTCGACGGGGTGCGCGTATTCGTACGGCGGCACCTTGAGCGCCACGCCCTGGTGCACAGCGTCGAACCCGGCGAGCCGGTCGAGCTCGGGCTTCATCACTTCGAGAATCGGGATGCCCCGGTTGGTCGCCAGCGACAGAATCTCTTTAACGCGCTCGTCGTATTCGACGCGCGTTCCGATGTAGAGCGCGGTCGCCGGAATCTTGGCGCGCAGGGCTTCGACCACCGAATTGCGGCCGGTCACCACTTCGCTCTCTTCGCCCTTCGCTGCGGGGCGGCGCTGCTGGCGCGAAGGATCTTGTGGGCCCGTTCCGCGCCCACCGGGGCGCCCGGCACCGGCGCGACCCTCACCCGCAATGCGCTGACGCTGCACCGGAGCAGCGCCCGGCTTGCCCTTGCCGCCGGCGGCGGCGTAACGCTCTTTGGCCGCCTTTGCCTTGCCCGCGGGGTGGTAGGGCCGGTCTTCGGCCTTCGGCGTGGGCTTCTTGCCCTCGAGCGCCTGGCGGCCTTGGCCACCTGAGCCCACAGCGGGGCCCTTGCTGGTGCGGCGAACGGCGCCGGGGCGACCGGGCTTCTTGCCTGAACTAGCCATCAAAACTCCAATGTGCACCCGAGGGGGTGTCTTCTATTGTGATGCCGACCTGAGCCAACTCATCGCGAATGCGGTCAGCGGTGGCGAAATCTCGTGCTTTACGTGCGGTCTCGCGGTCTTCGAGCAACCGTTCGACGAGGCTGCCCAGCGCGCTGGCCATCGACGAGTTCTCACCAGCAGACCAGTGCGAATCGAGCGGATTGATGCCCAGAACACTGGTCATGGCGTACACCTGCCCGAGAAGCCTGGCCGCTTCGGCGAAGTCTTCAGAGTCGAGCGCAGCATTGCCAGCGCGCACCGTTTCGTGCAGCACACCGAGCGCCTGAGGAACGCTGAGGTCGTCGTTCATGGCCTCGCGAAACTCGTCGGGAACCAATTCTACCGTCTCTGAGGCGAATCGCGTGCCATCGAGGCGTCTGACGGCTCGTTCGAGAAAGCCTTCGATGCGCCCGAGAGCCGCTTCGGCCTCGGCGAGCGCGCCGTCGTGGTACTCGAGCGTCGAGCGATAGTGGTTCGCGCCGAGAAAGTACCGAATCACGAGCGGCCGAGCACTGGCGAGCAGTTCGGCGGCGAACACCGAGTTGCCGAGCGACTTGCTCATCTTCTGGCCCGACACCGACACGAGGCCGTTGTGCAGCCAATAATTGGCGAACGGGTCGCCCGCGGCGTGCGACTGGGCGAGCTCGTTCTCGTGGTGTGGAAACCGCAGGTCGAGGCCGCCGCCGTGAATGTCGAACTGGGTGCCGAGGTACTTCGTCGACATGGCCGAGCATTCGATGTGCCAGCCCGGGCGGCCTGCGCCCCACGGGCTCTGCCAGGCCGCGGTGAGTGGCTCGCCCGCTTTGTGCCCCTTCCAGAGGGCGAAGTCGCGCACGTCGTGCTTTCCACGAGGGTCGGAGTCGGCCGCGGGAGCCATGTCGTCGAGCTTCTGGTGGGTCAGTTCGCCGTACTTCGGCCACGAGAGGGTGTCGAAGTACACGTCGCCAGAGCCGTCTGCGGCCGCGTAGGCGTGCCCGGCATCCACGAGCCTGCCGATGATCTCGATCATCTCGGGTATAGACGCTGTCGCGCGCGGCTCGTAGCTCGGTGGCATGACACCGATGGCGTTGTAGGCGGCAGTGAATTCGAGTTCGACGCGGTAGGCCAGGCGCCACCACTCTTCGCCTGAGCTTTCTGCGTTGATCAGAATCTTGTCGTCGATGTCGGTGACGTTGCGCACATAGGTGACGTCGTACCCGCTGTAGCTGAACCAGCGGCGCAGCTGGTCGTAGGCGAGTGCCGAGCGCAGGTGCCCGATGTGCGGCGACGACTGCACTGTGGGCCCGCAGACGTATACGCCGACCTTGCCTTCGACCAGAGGAACGAAGTCGACCAGGGCGCGCTGCTGAGAGTCGTAGAGGCGTAGAGTCACCGCCCTAGTTTAGAAGGCCCGTGCCGTCTGTGACGCGCGGTGGGTCAGCGGGGGTAGACCAGGGCGCTGGCGATGGCGACCACACCCTCGGTGCGACCGGTGAAACCGAGGCCGTCGGTGGTGGTGGCTGAGATGCTGACGGGGGCGGTGAGGATGCCCGAGAGCACCTCTTCGGCCTCAGCCCGTCTGGCGGCGAACCGGGGCCGGGCAGCCACCAGCTGCACCGACACGTTGCCGATACGGTACCCGGCGGCAGCGACGAGCCGCGCGGTCTCGGCCAGAAACACGTCACCGTGGGCACCCGCGAACCGCGGATCGGAGGTACCGAATGTGCTGCCGATGTCACCGAGCCCTGCGGCCGAGAGCAGTGCGTCGCAGATGGCATGTGCTACCGCATCGCCGTCGCTGTGCCCGACGAGCGCCGGTTCGCCGGGCCAGCACAGGCCTGCGAGCCAGAGCTCTTTCGTGGTGCCTGGCGCGACATCCGGCGAGTCGACCGCTGCAGGAGCGGCCGCGGGTCTCGCGCCGCCAGACGCAGAGTCGACCGTGGCCGGTGCGGCCGCCGTGTCGGCCCCTGCAGCTGGTGTCACGAAGGCGTGAGCATCCACCCCCAGGCCGGTGCGCGGCAGCGCCAGGGGGGCCGCGTCGGCGAGCAGCTGCTCGGCACGCCGTAAGTCCCACGGGGTGGTGATTTTGAACGCCAACGGGTCGCCCGAAATGATGGTCACGTCGTGCCCTGCGGTCTGAATGAGCGCCGCGTCGTCGGTGAAGTCTCCCGACGCAGCGGCGTAGGCGGCCTCGAGCTGCGCGCGGGGAAAGCCCTGCGGTGTCTGCACCGCCGACAGCTCAGACCGGTCGACCGTCGCCACCACCCGGCCGAATCCGTCGGTGCGCTTGATGGTGTCGCTCACCGGCAGGCCCGGAATCGCGGCCAGACCCGTTTCGGTGACCGCAGCGATGATCGCCTCGAACTGAGCCACCGGCGTGAGCGCCCGGGCCGCGTCGTGCACGAGCACAACCTCGATCGAAGGCTCGAGCGCGGCAAGCCCGGCGGCCACCGACTCCTGCCGGCTTACCCCACCCACCACAATGCTGCACGACGTGGATGCCCGGCCCGCCGTATCGCGAACGATCTGCTCAGCGAGTGCCGAATGCTGGCGCGGAACCACCACCACGAGCTGCACCTCGCGCTCGAGCGCGAACACGGGGTCGAGCGAGCGCGACAGAATCGGTCGTTGCGCCAGACTCACCAGCGCCTTGGGCAACGAGTACCCGAGACGGGTACCGCTGCCGGCGGCGACCACGATGACGGCAACAGAGACGGTCACGTGATCGGCGCGGCTTCGAATGGAGGAGTCGGTCAGCGGTAGCTACGTTGCAGGGCTTCGTCGCTACGCGACTAAGAAGCCAGAACTTCGTCGAGAACCAGCGAGGCCTTCTCTTCGTCGGTCTTCTCGGCGAGAGCCAGCTCAGAGATTAAGATCTGCCGCGCCTTCGCGAGCATGCGCTTCTCTCCGGCCGAGAGGCCGCGGTCTTGGTCACGACGCCAGAGGTCGCGAACGACCTCGCTCACCTTGATGACATCGCCAGAGGCGAGCTTCTCGAGGTTCGCCTTGTACCGACGAGACCAGTTCGTGGGCTCTTCGGTGAACGGAGCGCGCAGCACCTCGAACACCTTGTCGAGTCCCTCTTTACCGATGACGTCTCGAACACCGACCAAGTCGACGTTGTCTGCGGGTACTTCGATGGTGAGGTCGCCCTGCGTTACACGCAGTTTGAGGTAGATTTTCTCCTCACCCTTGATGATGCGGGTCTTCACCTCAGAAATCGTCGCCGCGCCGTGGTGCGGGTATACGACTGTCTCGCCAACCTCAAAAAGCATGTAGTGATGTCCCTTCTAGACTGTCAAGTTTACCACAGGCGACTTGTAGTAAGGTTCGCCTAACCGTCTCGGCCCCGCCCACCCGATAGGCTAAACTCGTAGCGTTTTACCGCCCGTGTAACTTGACCGGCGGCAGCCACTTCTGGAGGGTTTTGTGAGAACACGGTCACGGTACGCGGCATCCATTCTGGTGGCTCTGGCGATCGGTGCGTCTGCTACAGGATGCGCGTTCATCACGCCTCAGGCGACGACCACCATCGTCGAGTCGGCCAACGGCGTCAACGGTAACGTCGCCCCGAACCTCGCCATGCGCAACGTCACGCTGATCAGCGATGACGGCAAGACGGCGAGCCTCTTGGCCACCCTCGTGAACACCGACATCACGGGCAACCTCGTCACGATTCAGTACGTCAATTCGGCGGGCGCGAGCGTCACCGAGTCAGCCTACGTCGACGCGGGCGCCACGCTGCAGATCGGCGGCGTTCCCGACAAGAAGATCATCTTGACCGGAATCGACGCGAAGGCCGGCACCCTGTTCCCCGTCTTCTTCCAGTACGGCGACCAGACCGGCACGAAGCTCCTGGTTCCCGTGCTCACCAGCGACTGGCCGCAGTACAAGGGCCTAGCCCCGGCCGACGCCGCCATCAACCCGTAACCGCCGCTAGCCACTCACCCGCTGAGCGTGGTCTGGCGCGACGGAATGCAAGGCGGAGGCGGAGGGTCGCACTGCTAGTGCGACTGACGCCGACAACGCCGCAGGCCGACGTGCCAGGCCGCGCTCAGGCCTCGAAGCGGTAACCGAGGCCTCGTACGGTGACGAGCAGCACGGGGTCGCTGGGCGCCTTCTCGATTTTCGAGCGGATGCGCTTGATGTGAACATCCAGCGTCTTCGTGTCGCCGAAGTAGTCTGAGCCCCAGACCCGGTCGATCAACTGACCTCGAGTCAAAACGCGCCCGGCGTTGCGCAGCAACAGTTCGAGCAGCTCGAACTCCTTCAGCGGCATGGGGGTGTCGACGCCGCCGACCGCTACCGTGTGGCGCTCGACATCCATGCGCACGGGGCCGGCCTCGAGCACGGGTTCACCCAGATCATCCGCTTCGGTGCGACGACGCATGACGGCACGGATGCGCGCCAGCAGCTCGCGTGACGAGTACGGCTTCGTGACGTAGTCGTCGGCGCCCAGCTCGAGTCCCACCACCACGTCGACCTCGGAGTCTTTGGCGGTGAGCATGATGATGGGCACCTGCGAGCGCGTACGGATCTGCCGGCACACCTCGGTACCCGGAATACCCGGAATCATCAGGTCGAGCAGAATCAGGTCGACTCCCCCGCGATCGAATTCGACTAGCGCGCTCGGCCCGTCGGGCGCGAGCGTGACCTCGTAGCCTTCCCGCCCGAGCAGGTAGGCCAGTGGCTCGCTCAAAGACGCTTCGTCTTCGACCAGCAGAATGTGTATCACTGTTGTTCTCCTAGTGAGGCCGTTGCGGCGTGAGACGCCGCAGGCAACCGGATGGTGAAGGTCGAGCCGTGCAACGGCTGCGACCAGACGCGAATATCTCCGCCGTGGTTTTCGATGACGTGTTTGACGATGCTGAGGCCGAGCCCCGTGCCGCCGGTGTTACGCGAACGGGCCTGATCGACGCGAAAGAAGCGCTCGAACACCCGCCCGAGATCTTCTTCGGGTATACCGACACCCTGGTCGGTGACGGCGATCTCGACGATACCCTCAGTGACTCGTACTCCGACGCCGATGCGGGTGCCCTCCCCCGAATACTGCACGGCGTTCGCAATGAGGTTGTGCAGAGCCAGCACGAGCAGGCCCTCGTCGCCGAAGACCTGGGCGCCTTTTTCGCCCCCAGACACAATGGTCACCATGCGAGCATCCACTTGCACATGATTCTGGTCGATGGCGTTGGCCACGACTGTGTCGACGTCGACGAGTTCTGCGCTGGTGAGCACGTCAGAGGCCTGCAGGCGTGAGAGCTCGATGATCTCGCGCGTGATGCGGCCCAGGCGCTGAGCCTCGGTTTCGAGGCGCTTGGCGAATTTGCGCACCTGCACGGGGTCGTCTGAGGCCGGTTCGAGCGCCTCGGCGAGCAACGAGATCGCGCCGATCGGGGTTTTGAGTTCGTGGCTGATGTTGGCGATGAAGTCGCGCCGCACCTCTTCGAGGCGGTGCGCCTCGGTGCGGTCGTCGGCGAGCAGCAAAAGGTAACGGCTGCCGAGTCGGGCGACCCGCACCTGCAGGTGAATGGTGGCGTCGCCGAACGGGCCCCGGGCGAGGCTGACGTCTCGCGACACGGGTTCGCCGGTGCGCCTGACCGAGTCGACCATGTCGACGAGCTCCGGATGCACGAGACCCTGGTTCCAGACCAGGCCGAACGCCAAGGCGGCCGGCGACACCTTGACGACGTTATTCGAGGCGTCGAGCACCACGCCCGCAGAATCGATGGCATCGATCACCTGGTCGACACCATCGGGAACAGAGGGGTCGACGATGATCGCGGCACGTTCTGAGCGGCGTGCCGAGGCAAACAGAATGAACACGAAAACCGAGCCGACGGCGAGGCCGAGTGCCACAGAGAGCAGCACCAACAAGCCTGAATCCATAGCGACTACACTAATGACTCGCGCCAGTCGCCTGATCTTCTTTGCCGCCCGTGGGCAGGCGCGCCGCTCGATGTTCAAGCGTTCGGCACCTTCTGTTAACCTCGGATAGGCAAGATGGCGGCATATGCCCGGCGCGCCACGCTCGACGAATACGCGTCAGTGACTCGATCGTGACAGTGACTCGCTCGTTCGAACGAAGCACTGTGGCATCGGTTCGGTGCAACCGCGCCACATCAGCACGAAGCACCGCAGAGAGGATCCACCACACATGCGCGAGGTATTTCAGCAAGAGCTGCGCGAGGTTCAAGAGCGTCTGGTCGAAATCAGCAAGCTCGTTGTGATCGCCATCACCAACGCCACGGCCGCCTTCAACGAGTCGAACGTGTCGCTGGCCGAACAGGTGATCGCCGACGACCCCAAGATCGACGCGCTCGCCTCAGACCTCGACGAGCTCGCCATCAGCATCATGGCGCTGCAGCAGCCCGTGGCGCGCGACCTGCGCATCGTGGTGAGCGCTCTGCGCATGAGCGCGTCGCTCGAGCGCATGGGCGACATCGCCCAGCACATCGCCCAGCTGGCGCGGTACCGCTACCCCGAGAAGGTGGCTCAAGACAAGCTGCTCGGCACATTCAACGAGATGGGCCGCCTCGACGTAGAGGTCGCCGAGAAGCTCGCGCGCCTCATCGAGACCGAAGACCTCACCCTCGCCGACGAGATGCGCGACATCGACGACCGCATCGACGAGCTGCACCTCAGCGTCTTCGAGACCGTACTCAGCGAGAGCTGGGCGGGAACATCCGTCAACACGGTCGACGTCACCCTCGCGTCGCGGTACCACGAGCGCTTCGCCGACCACGCGGTCAGCATCGCGAAGAAGGTCAAGTACCTCGCCACGGGCGAGTGGACGGGCGCCGGCCAGCGCTGACCCCGGGCATCCGGAACCACCCGCTGACGCACACAAACCTTGCCCCGCACCTCGAGCTGCCGAGCCGATGCGCGCGAGGGTTGCGCAAAGGCACCTACAGGCGCGGGCGCGGGTGCTTTTGCGCAACGCAGGCGACGGGGGTGGCGGGTAGCGCGAAAAAGCCCCGCAGCCGAGAGGGTGCGGGGCCTTCGGAAGGCGGGGCCCGCTTACTTTTTGCCCTGGGCGGCTACGGCGGCGGCGCCGGCAGCGGCGGCCTCGGGGTCGAGGTACGCGGCGGGCGCGAGGGGTGCGAAGTTCTCGTCGAGCTTGTAGACCAGCGGGATGCCCGTGGGAATGTTGAGCTCGGCGATGTCGTCGTCTGAGATGCCATCGAGGTGCTTCACGAGCGCACGCAGCGAGTTGCCGTGGGCGGTGACCAGCACGGTCTTGCCGGCAGCCAGGTCGGGTGTGATGTCGCTGTGCCAGTACGGGAGCATCCGCTCGACCACGTCTTTCAGGCACTCGGTGCGCGGAACGGCGTCACCGAGGTCTGCGTAGCGCGGGTCGTGCACTTGCGAGTACTGGTCGTCGTCGGCCAAGGGGGGCGGCGGAACATCGTACGACCGGCGCCAGATCTGAAACTGCTCCGGGCCGTACTCGGCGAGCGTCTGCGCCTTGTCTTTGCCTTGCAGTGCGCCGTAGTGGCGTTCGTTGAGGCGCCACGAGCGCTTCACGTCGATCCAGAGGCGGCCGGCGCCTGCCAGCGCGTAGTTCGCGGTCTCGATGGCGCGCACCAGGCGCGATGTGTAGAGCACGTCGGGGGTGAGCCCCGACTCGGCCAGCAGCTGCCCGGCGCGCTTGCCCTCGGCGACACCCTGCTCGCTCAGCCCCACATCGACCCAGCCCGTGAAAAGGTTCTTCTGGTTCCAGTCGCTGTTGCCGTGGCGCAGCAGTATCAAGGTGTAAGGCTCAGTCATGCTCTCAGTCTAGCGAGCAGTGGATGCCCGGCTCAGGCCGCGCGTACCCCTCAGCCGCTCGCCCCTGGCCATAGGCTTTGGGTATGCCTATCGGCGCCATCACGCGGGGAACCACCAACACGAATCGCCTGCGCCGCGTCGACCGCTTCATCGCCGCAGAGCCCCTGCTGCGCCACGTGCACGACCCGCTCGTGGTGGATCTCGGCTACGGTGCCAGCGGGGTGACGACCTTCGAGTTGCAGCAGCGGCTGGCGAAGGTGCGCTCTGATGTGGCGGTGGTGGGGCTCGAGATCTCGCCCGAGCGGGTGGCGACGGCGCGGCAGCAGCTCGAGCTGGTGCGCGCGGGTTCCACTGGGTTCGCCGCTGAGGCGCGAGTGAGTTTTGCGCTGGGAGGGTTCGAGGTGCCGCTGCCGCGGGGTCGGCGGGCGGCGGTCATCCGTGCGTTCAACGTGCTGCGGCAGTACGACGAGGGTCAGGTCGTTGAGGCGTGGCAGCGCATGGCGAGCCGCCTGCAGGCCGCCGCGCCGGTCGGCGGCGCGGCGGGCGGCGGCGGCACGATCGGCGGCGGCGCGGGTCGCGGCACGGCGGTCGGTGGCGGCGCGCCGGACGGCGGCACGGCGGTCGGTGGCACGGCGGTCGGTGGCGCGGCGGGTGTGCAACCCAGGGGTGGCGCTGGCGGCGGGATGCTCGTGGAGGGCACCTGCGACGAAATCGGCCGCGTGGCGAGTTGGGTATCGCTCTCGGCAGCGGGGCCCCAGACGTTCACCGTTTCGTTGCGGCTGGCGGGGCTCGAGCATCCGTCGATCGTGGCCGAACGGCTGCCGAAAGTGTTGATTCACCGTAATGTGGCGGGCGAGCGCATCCACTCTCTGCTGCTCGACCTCGACGACGCGTGGCAGCGAAATGCTCCGCTCTCGGTGTACGGGCCACGGCAGCGCTGGGTCGCGAGCATCCACGCCCTCGCCGCAGCGGGCTGGCCGGTGCTCGGCACGCCCGCCCGCTGGCGGCTCGGCGAGCTCACCCTGCCCTGGGCCGCGGTTGAGCCCCTCGGGTTCGCTTACCCGAGCTGACAAACGGGCCGCTCGCCGATCAGAGGGTGGGGAGCGCCGCCTGCGCCTGGGCCGAGGTGAGGCCAGTGGCGGTGAGGAGGTCCATGACGAGGGGGCGCAAGTCCATGACAACGGAGTCTTCTTGCAGGGTTCCGTCGGGAAAGGTCTCGTCGGGGTTGAGCTTCACGGCCACGAGAATGAGGTTCTGCCGAACGAGCGGCAGCACCATCGCGTCGTCGAGGCTCTGCTCGAGCAGGTTCACGGCGCTGACCAGAACCGAGAGCAGGTCGGCGAACTCGTGGCGCGGTGCGCCGTCGCGCATCACCACACTGAGCCGCCGGGTGACGACGCGAAGGTCGCGCACGGCGAGATCAACGCCGGTGAGCAGCCGCCGCTGTCGATGCAGTTCGGGCAGCCGGCGCCTCAGCCATGGCGAGATACTGGCGATGCCGATGGCCGAGTCGAGCGACGTGCGCCACTGATCCATCAGAGGCTGCGTCGATCGTGCCTCGTCGAGCACCTGGCCGATGTCGCTGTCGGGGCCGCGGCGAAGCTCGATCACCAGATCGTCGACGATGCGCGAAAACGTGCGCAGCACCCGCCGGGCGTCTTTCAGTGCGACCTTCGACGCGTCTCGCGGCACCAGCGCGGTCACGATCAGCGCGATCGCCCCGCCTACGAGCCCGTCGATCGTGCGCGTGAACGGCCCGCCCGGCGCAATCGGCAGCATGGCGACGAGAGCCGATTGCACGGCGGCCACGATGGCGAATCCCGGCTGCGGCGAGATGAATCGCGCCACGAAGAGCGTCACCACGAGACTCAAGCCGAGCTGCCAGAGCCCCTGCCCGAAGCCGAGCAGAATGAGCTCGCTGAGGGTGATGCCCAGGGTGACGCCCAGAGCGGTCTCGAGAACCCGAATGGGTCGGGCATCCCGAGCGAAACCGAGGCTCGACAGGGTGACCGTCACGGCCGTGATGGGCGCCGCATGGGCGAGTCCGTAGTGCGACACCGAGTACGCCGCGACCACGGCGATGACGAGCTGCAGGATGGCCGGGGCAGACCCTACCGACCGCCGAAACCCGGTGCGCGAGGTGACCCTCATCCACCGCGAGCCCGCCTTGGCTATCACGGTCGCGTCTCAGCCACGCCGATCAGCGCCGCTGGGCGCTTAAGCGCGGCAGGCGCGGAATGCGCCCGACGGCCGCCCCCGCCTCGGGCGGAACGATGATCTCTTGCGCAGCCGGCACCAGAATGCCCTCGCTCGCCACGACGAGCACGGCGTCAACCGGAGTGCTGCGCTTCACGATGGCCAGGGCGATGGGCCCGAGTTCGAAGTGCTGGGCGCTGGCGGTGATCGTTCCGACTGAGTTCGGCCCTGCAGAGTTCAGCCCCGCAGAGTTCGGGCCCGCAGAGTTCGGCCCCGCTGAGCCTGACCCCACGGCGCCTGACCCCGCAGCGTCTGAGTCGGCGGAGTCTGAGCCCGCGGAGCCTGACCCGGCAGCGGCCGGCGTCGCCTCGGCATCGGCCCGGGCATCCTGAACCCGCACCTCGTCGCCAGGGGCCGGCAGCACCGAATCTGAGCCGTCGAGGTGCAGCAGCACGAGCCGGCGGGGCGGATGCCCGAGGTTGTGCACCTTCGCCACCGTCTCTTGCCCGCGGTAGCAGCCCTTGTTGAGGTGCACGGCCGAACGCATCCAGTCGACCTCGTGCGGAATCAGCCGCTCGTCAGCTTCCGTCGCCAGCCGCGGCCGCCACGCCGCGATGCGCAGCGCCTCGGCGGCCAGGGTTCCGGCCACTTCGATCTCGCCACGCGAAGCAGCGGCCGCGAGCGCGGGCAGTTCGTCGCGGGCGACCAGCACCTCGCTCCAGCTGTAGTCGGCACCCGGATGCTCGTCGATCTCTGCGTACTGATGACCACCCGTGACGACCGCACTCCACGGGTCGCGCCACACCACCGCAAGCCCGTTCGGAGCGGAGACGAACGCCTCCACAGCAGCAGCCGCTCCGGCCTCGCCCTCGCCCGCACTTTCGAGTGCGGAGTCTGCAACCGGCGCCCACCCCACCGTGGCGAACTCGTCCGTACGGTCGGCCACCTCGACCCGCAGCGTGAACCGCATGCGGTCAAGCCAGGTGTAAAGAGGCAGCGTCTCGGCAGAATCGATCAGCAGCCACGCCGTCACGCCGTCGTCGAACACCCGAATGGCGTGCTCGATGCGTCCGCTCGGGTCGAGCAGCAGCGTTTCGGCCGACGAACCAGGTGTGAGGTTCTTGAGACTCTGGCTGGTGACCGAGTCGAGCCAGCTCAGCCGGTCGACTCCGGTCACCGAGAGAACTCCGCGGTTGGAGAGGTCGACGATGGCCCCGCCGAGCAGGCGCCGCTGCTCTCGCAGGGGGTTTCCGTAGTGAGCGGGCACCCCGGCGGCGTCGCCACTGCCTTCGACGGCGCCGGGAAGGGCGAGAAACGGCGAAGCGGTCATGGCGAGCATCCAGTCAGTTGTTATGTCGACTCGGGCATCGAATCAACGAAAGTCATCGAATCAACAAAAGTCATCAGATCAACAAAAGTCATTCGATCGACGCGAGTCACTCAGTCGACCCGGGCCAGACGGGCCGAAGCGTGTGTGCGCAGATCTTGGCCGAGGGCCGCGATGTCCCACGCCCACAGAAGATGACCCTGCACTAGACCATAAATGCGAGTGGCTGCCGAATATTGCTTCGCCGAGTGAGACCGCATCACGGCATCGGTCGCCAAATCGATGCGAGCCGACTTGACCTGGCCGATGTACAGCTCGTCGACGCCGCCTGGGTGCAGGAGGGAGACTTCGATGTCGAAGCCCTCATCAGCGTTGCGCAGGGTCTCGACCGCCTCGGTGCTGGCGTACGGCCGCGGGTCGGCGCCGGGCAGCATTGCCGGGCCCGGGTCGCCATCGACCGCGGGGCGGCTGAGCCGCCAATAGCCCATCTCGGTGACGAGCGGCGTCTGCTTCTCGTCGAGCAGCCAGGCATACGAGCTGTAGTTCAGGTACGGCAGGCCGTCTTGGCTGAAGCTGATGCGCTGGCCGAACTCGTAGTTGACCTTCTCGTCACCGATCGTGTAATCGATGACACCCGTACCCTCCCAGACGCCCAGCAAGAACGACAGGGGAACGATCTCCGGCGGCAGGCCGGTGGGAATCTCGATCATGAGAAGCGCTTAGCGCTGGCCGCGAAAGAGCCTCAAGATGACGACGACCGAGGTGAACGCGATGCCGATACCCGCAAGGCCCAGCAACCCGAGATAGAAAAGTTCAAGAGGCACATATGACATGCACCAATTCTAGAGGGAACTTGATCTCGAACAGCACCAGCGTGGCCGGAAGGCCTGCGTCGGAGCCCCGTCAGCGTCAGAGTAGCACCAGCGTCGCTACGGCCAGAATGACCACCGCCCCCGCCACACTCGCAGCCACCCGGTCGACGAACCCCTCGGGCCGGCCGAGCCCGAGCTGCACCACAAACGTGAGAATCACGATGACGCCCAGAACAATAGGCAACATCACGAAATACTGACCCGGATGCGACAGTATGCCCACCAAAAGGGCACCCACGAGCGCTACCAGCCAGATGGGCGTCACGCTTTTCACGAGCAAGTTCACACGCCCATTCTGCCCTGTCCACGGGCACGCAGGTCAAGCCGCTAGTATTGCGTCAGGCATTATCTGGAGGATCTCTGTGGCGCAGTTGTTGATCCTGACCTCTGCGGTCGACAAAGAGGTGCTTCCTGCGCTCTCGCTGCTCAGCCACCGCACCCGGCACATTCCTGCCGAGGCGGCACAGCTGGTGAACACTCCCAACTGCGACTTGATCTTCATCGACGCCCGCCGCGATCTGGCGAGCGCTCGTTCGCTGTGCAAGATTTTGAAAACCACGGGCATCGGCGTGCCGATCGTGCTCGTGCTCACCGAGGGCGGCCTCACCGCGGTCAGCGCCGAGTGGGGTGCGGCAGATGTCGTGCTCGAGAGCGCAGGGCCCGCTGAGGTCGACACGCGCATCCGTCTCGCCATCGGCCGCCAAGTTCAAGAGCAGTCGTCGTCGAAGATTCAGGCCTCAGGCGTGGTCATCGACGAGGCCAGCTATTCGGCCCGCGTGCACGGCCGGCCGCTCGACCTCACCTTCAAAGAGTTCGAGCTGCTGCGCTTCTTCGCCCTCAATCCTTCCCGTGTCTTCACCCGCGAGCAACTGCTCAGCGAGGTGTGGGGGTACGACTACTTCGGCGGCACGCGCACCGTCGACGTGCACGTGCGGCGGTTACGCGCGAAACTCGGCGACCTCGAGTCTCTCATCGGCACGGTGCGTAATGTCGGCTATCGCTTCAACTTCTTCGAGGACGAAAATGAGCGACTCGCTCAAGCTCGAAACGCTTAGGGCCGGCGACAGAGCGGCACTGCTTGATTCGCGCGGGTACCGTGACCTCGTGGCGCTCGGCGCCGAGGTCGTGGCCGCCGACGGTCAGCCTCCGTTCAACGATCAGACGCTGGTGGATGCCCGTGCCGGCCGCTGTGTCTTCACCCTCGCTTATCTCGACGAAACTCTCGCCGGTGCGGCCGTCGTGAATGGTGACACCCTCGAACTCGTGATCGCCCCCGCACTGCGGGGCCGAGGGCTCGGGGCCGCGCTCACCGCGCACATGCTCGACGAAGACAAAGTTCTGGTCGGCCGACGCCGACCGCACGTGTCGTATCTGTCTCGGCTGCTCGAACCCTTTCAGTCTGACGCACCGCTGGCGATTCCCACGCTCGCGTGGTCGCACGGCGATCACCCGGCCGCGGCGGCCCTGGCCGCGAAATACCGGTTCTCGGCGGTTCGCCGGCTGCTGCAGTTGCGGCTCGAGCTCGAGTCGCCGTACACGGCTGAAGCATCCGCGCCGAACTCCCCCGCGCAGACCGATTTCACGATCGATTCGTTCGTGCCAGGGCGCGACGACGATGAGTGGGTAGCGCTGAACGCGCGAGTGTTCGCCGAGCATCCCGAGCAGGGTTCGATCACGCAGAGCGACCTGCGGGCACGCATCGACGAGCCCTGGTTCGAGGCAGGCGATTTTCTCGTGGCTCGAGGCCCCGACGGCGCCATGGTCGGCTACAACTGGCTGAAGATCGAACCGACCGACATCGCGGCAGCGGCGACGCCGACACCCACGCCCGCGGCAGAGCGCGTGGGCGAGATCTACGTCATCGGCGTGGCCCCCGAGGCTGCGGGCGAGGGTCTCGGGCGCCTTCTGATGCAGCACGGGCTCGCGGCGCTGGCGGCGCGCGGATGCACGACCGCGGCGCTCTACACTGACGACGACAACGCTTCAGCAGTACAGCTCTACCGCAGCCTCGGCTTCACCGACTACACCGTCGACGTGCAATACCGCGAAGACGCACACCGCTGAGCCCCGTTCACCTGGCGTTTACTCTCACGACCGCCCCGTCAGTGACATGATGATCAGATGGACGGCGACAACATCACCATGGACGCGGGGGTCGGCAGCGACTACCTCGACGACGACTTCGAGATCATCGAAGACCCGAACGACCCCGCGCTGCCCGAAGGCCGCTACCTCGACCGCGAACTGAGCTGGCTCGCCTTCAACCAGCGCGTGCTCGAACTCGGTGAAGACCCGTCGCTGCCCGTGCTCGAACGCGCGAACTTTCTCTCGATCTTCGCCAGCAACCTCGACGAATTCTTCATGGTGCGAGTCGCCGGCCTGAAGCGCCGCATTCTCACCGGGCTCGCCGTACCCACGAACGTGGGCCGCGGGCCGCAAGAGGTGCTCGATGACATTTCGATCGCGGTGCATGAGCTGCAAGAGCGTCATGCTCGGGCCTACCAGAACCTCGTCAAGCCCGCGCTCGATGAGTCGGGCATCCACATCGTCACGTGGGATTCGCTCGATCAGACCGAGCAAGACCGGCTCACCGAGGTGTTCAGCGAAGAGATCTTTCCGGTGCTGATGCCGCTGGCCGTCGACCCCGCTCATCCGTTCCCTTATATTTCGGGGCTTTCGCTGAACCTCTCGGTGCGTGTGCGCAACCCGAAGTCAGACCGCCAAGAGTTCGCGCGGCTCAAGGTGCCACAGGTGCTGCCCCGGTTCGTGCGGGTCAGCCCGAAAGAACGCGGCAAAGACCTGCGGTTCATCAGCCTCGAAGACCTGATCGCTAATCACCTCAGCCACCTCTTTCCCGGCATGGAGGTGCTCGAACACCACGTGTTCAGGGTCACCCGCAACGAAGACGTCGAAATCGAAGAAGACGACACCGAGAGCATCATTCAGGCGCTCGAGAAAGAGCTGCTGAAGCGCAGGTTCGGCCCGCCCATCCGCCTCGAAATCACCGACGATATGGATGATGTGACCCTCGGCCTCATCGTTCGTGAACTCGATGTCACCGAACAAGAGGTGTACCGCCTGCCCGCGCCGCTCGACCTCGGCGGTCTCTTCGAGCTGAGCAAGATCGACCGGCCCGACCTCAAGTACCCCAAGCACGTACCGACGACGAACGTCTACCTGCTGCCCCCGGAGCCGAACGCGCGCCCCGACATCTTCAAGGCCATCGCCCGGCAAGACATTCTGGTGCACCACCCCTACGAGAGCTTCGCCACCAGCGTGCAGGCGTTTCTCGAGCAGGCCGCGGCCGACCCCGACGTGCTGGCCATCAAGCAGACGCTGTACCGCACCAGCGGCGACAGCCCCATCGTCGAAGCTCTGATCGACGCGGCTGAGGCGGGCAAGCAGGTTCTCGCCCTGGTCGAGATCAAGGCCCGATTCGACGAACAGGCGAACATCACCTGGGCACGAAAGCTCGAAAAGGCCGGCGTGCACGTGGTCTATGGGTTGGTGGGCCTCAAAACGCACTGCAAGCTCGCCCTCGTGGTGCGCCGCGAAAAGGGCAAGCTCAGGCACTACAGCCACATCGGCACCGGCAACTACAACCCGAAGACCTCACGCATTTACGAAGACTTCGGGCTGTTCACTGCCGACGACCAAGTGGGCAAAGACCTCACCCGGCTCTTCAACGAGCTCTCGGGTTACGCCATCGAGAAGAAGTTCAAGCGCCTGCTCGTCGCACCGCTTCACCTGCGAAAGGGCCTGCTCAAGCGCATCGCGCAAGAGGCGGCGAACGCCGAAGCCGGCCTGCCGTCGGGCATCAAAATCAAGCTGAACTCCATTGTCGACGAGGCCATCATCGACGGCCTCTATCGTGCGAGTCAGGCGGGAGTACCCATCGACATCTGGGTGCGCGGCATCTGCGGCATCAAGCCGGGTGTGCCGGGTCTCAGCGAGACCATTCGGGTGCGCTCCATTCTCGGCCGGTACCTCGAGCATTCGCGAATTTTCAGCTTCGTGAACAACGGCGACCCGCAGGTTTTCATCGGCAGCTCAGACATGATGCACCGTAACCTCGACCGCCGAATCGAAGCGCTTGTGCGTTTGACCTCAGCGGAGCACCTGAAAGAGGTGAGCTCGCTGTTCGAACTCGCCATGTCAGACACAGTGACGTCATGGTGGCTCGACGGCGACGGCGAGTGGACTCGTCACACCGAGAATGAAGCGGGAGAGAAGCTCATCAACCTGCAAGATCGGTTGTATTACCTCACGTCTCGCCGAAAGCGCCCGGGAATACTTCGTTGACCGTCTACGCCGCGGGGGCGGTTTGCTGGCGGGTCACCAACGGCAAAGTTCGCATTCTGGTCATCCATCGGGCCCAGCGAAACGATGTGTCGCTGCCGAAGGGCAAGGTGGAGGCGGGCGAGACCCTGCCCGAAACCGCTGTTCGTGAGGTGCTCGAAGAGACCGGGCTCGCCATCGACCTGGGCGTGCCGCTCGGTGTGACGAGCTACACCATGCCGAACAACCGCGACAAAGTCGTGTACTACTGGGCGGCAGAAGTGAGCCCCGAATCGTTCGCCGCCTCGAGCTTCGAGCCGAGCGAAGAGGTGGCCGGCTGCGAGTGGATGTCGCTGCGCAAAGCCAAGAAGACGCTCAGCTACGAACGCGACGTCGAGGTGCTCGAACGCTTTCAATTGCTCATCGACCAGGGCGTGCTTCGCACCTTCTCCATCATCGCCCTGCGGCACGCCAAAACCATTCCCGGCAGCGAATTCGACGGCCCGGATGCCCTGCGACCGCTCACGCATCGGGGGCGTACTGAGGCGAACGTGATCGTTCCCTCCCTTCGCGCGTTCGGCCCCTCAGTTCTCGTCTCGAGTACCGCCAGGCGCTGCATCGAAACGGTGACGCCGTTCTCCGAGGCAGCCGAGGTGCGCGTTCGCAAGACGCCGCTGATCAGCCAAGACGCCTTCGAAGACGGCACCAGCGACGTGCGGCACGTGGTGGCGAAACGGGTGCGCAAACTCACCAGCGCTATCGTCTGCGCGCACGGCCCCGTTTTGCCCGAAATCGTGCGGGAGGTCGGTCTCGCCGCCGGCGGAACGCGACAGGCCTCGCTCAGCCGCGCCGGCGATCTACCCGTGGCGGGCTTCTCGGTGCTGCACCTCTCGGTGGATCAGCCGGGTTCTGGCATCATCGCCATCGAAACGCACGTTCCCCAACTCGTCAGCTGACCGCTACTGACGCCTGCTGACGACCTCCTGACGAGCTGCTGACGCGGCTCGATCACGGGGGTCGGCCACCGGGGTGATCTCGGGGCGCGACCCCTGATCGACGCTTCTCGTTTACCTTCCGTTCACCGGGTGGGGGGAACGTCGTTACGAGGTCGGTTTACCTTCGTCAAGGGCCTGCACCGGCCTGCCAGCACTTGCGCCCGAATCTTTTCTGCAGTGCTGATGACTACCCCAATTGAAGGGAACACAGTGAAGTTCAAAAATGTAGCTGCGACAGGAGCCGTCTTTCTTGCGGCCGCCCTCGCGCTCTCTGCTTGCTCGTCGAGCACCTCGAGCACCGGATCGAGCACCGCAGCCTCAACCGGCACCGCTGCTGCAGCGGCCGTCGTCTCCACCCCCGACTCGAGCCTGACCGGCACGATCACCGCTGGTGGTTCGAGCGCCCAGGCCAACGCCGAGACCGCATGGACCGCCGCGTACACCGCTCAGGTCAAGGGCGTCACCGTCAACTACGACAAGTCACAGGGCTCGGGCGGTGGCGTCACCAACTGGCTCGCCGGCAGCTACGACTTCGCTGGTAGCGATGCTCCCCTCAAGGCAGACCAGCAGACCAGCTCGCAAGCCATCTGCGGCACCGGCGGCGGCCTCAACCTGCCCGTCTACCTCGACGGCGTCGCCATCATCTACAACCTCCCGGGCGTTTCGGCCCTGAACCTGTCGACGAACACTCTCGCCGACATCTTCGCCCTGAAGATCACCACCTGGAACGACCCGGCCATTGCAGCCGACAACCCCGGTGTGTCGCTTCCCGCCACGGCCATCACGACCGTGACTCGCTCAGACGGATCGGGCACCACGCAGAACTTCTCCAACTTCCTCAGCGCAGCAGCGCCGTCGATCTGGACCTTCCCGCCCACCAACACGTGGCCGATCGCCGGAACGAGCGCCCAGAAGGGTGGCTCGGGCGTCGTACAGGCTGTCGGCGCGGGTGCTGGCACCATCGGTTACGCTGACCACAGCGCCATCGGCACCGCAACCGCTGCGACGATCAACAACGTCGCCTTCAGCCAGGCGGGCGCGACCGCAGCGTTCACCGCTGGTGCAACCACGGTTCCCACCACCACGGGTGACCTGTCGCAGAAGTTCGACTACAGCAAGCTGACCGGCCCGAGCATCTACCCGATTCCGCTGATCTCGTACCAGATCGTGTGCTCGACGTTCAAAGACCCGGCTCAGGCAGCACTGACCAAGTCGTACGTCGGCTACGTCGCCTCGAGCGTCGGCCAGCAGATCGCTCAGAAGAACGCGGGCTCGGCTCCGATTCCCGACTCGATGCTCACGCAGATTCAGGCGACTCTCGCCACTGTCAAGTAGTAGCCGGTTCGTTGTAGCTTTATCTATCGGTCTTTAGCAGTGCCCCGTACGAACTCTCAAGAAAGAACGCTGTGAGCGACAAAACTTCAGTGCAATCTGCTCCCACGAGCTCGTCGGGGTCTGCTGTCAAGACCTCAAGCACCACCCCGCTTGGTGGTGGTGGGTCGAATGACTCCACCGCCACCAAGCGCAGCACCCGGGTTCGCCCGGGTGACTTCATCTTTCGCGGGCTGAGCACCGGCTCGGCCGTGCTGATCATGGTCATTCTGGCCGGCGTCGCACTGTTTCTCATCATCTCGGCCATTCCCGCCATCACCGCCGACTGGTCGACCAATTCCCAGCTGAACACCGGCCCCACCGCTGCGTTCCCCAACTTCTGGGCTTACGTCGGCCCGCTGATCTGGGGCACGCTCTGGTCTGCAGCCATCGCCCTGTTGTTCGGTGCCCCCATCGGCATCGGCATCGCGCTGTTCATCTCGCACTATGCGCCGAGACGGCTGGCGAGCATCCTGGGCTATCTCGTCGATCTGCTGGCCGCAGTGCCGTCGATCGTGTTCGGCCTCTGGGGAATCATTGTGATTCGGCCCTTCTTGCTGCCGCTGTCTGACTGGCTGAGCGCCAACCTCGGCTGGATTCCGCTCTTCGGTGGGCCCGTGACCACCACCGGATCGACCATCCTCGCCGGCGCCCTGGTGCTGGCCGTGATGATTCTGCCCATCATCACCTCGATCTCACGCGAAATCTTCTTGCAGACGCCGCGGTTGAACGAAGAAGCCGCCCTCGCCCTTGGTGCGACGCGCTGGGAGATGATTCGGCTCGCCGTCTTTCCCTACGCCAAGTCGGGCATTGTCAGCGCGACTCTGCTGGGCCTTGGTCGGGCGCTCGGCGAGACCATGGCCATTGCGCTCATCATCTCGCCGGCTATTCTCGTCTCGGTTCGCCTCATCACCGAGGGCCAGAACTCGCAGACCATCGCGGCGAACATCGCGTTGAACTTTCCCATCGCTACGACGCTGCAACGGGATGCCCTGATCGGCACCGGGCTCATGCTGTTCGTCATCTCGTTGGCGGTGAACTCGATTGCCCGGCTCATTGTGAACGGCAAACGCGGAAAGCGAAAGAAGGGCAAAGACAAGCCCTCTACGCCGGGCCCGCTCAGCACGTTGCCCTCGGGTGACTTCGCCTCCGCCACCGCCATCGACGTGGTCGCCGGCACACCTCGCATCGGCGTGAGCGACATCGAAGGCCCCACCCCCGAAGAAGACATCGAAGGAGCGAGATATTGAGCGTGCTCAGCCCGCGACTCAAGCCCACGGGCCCCGTCGCCAACTCGCTGACCACCGGTCAGCTGCCACGCTTCGTCGAACTCTACGTTCGGCGGTTCTGCCCTCGTCACCGCACTGCTCTTGCTGCTCATCGGGTTCACCGTTGTGGGCTGGCTCGTGCTCACCGCCGTGGTCTACCTCATCGCCCTCGGTATTCTCTCGGTGGTCGTCGAGAATCGTCGTAAGGCGACCGACCGGCTCGTCAGGGGTCTCGTCACCGTCGCGTTTCTGCTGGCGCTCATTCCCCTGGTCTCGACGCTGGCCACGGTCATCGCGCAGGGCGCCAGCCAGATCAGCTGGAGCTACATCACCTCGGTGGGCGCCTCGACGTTCGACCCGAACACTCTGACGGTCACGCAGACGCCGGGTGCGTTGCAGGCCATCGTCGGTACGCTCATCATCACCGGAATCGCGGCACTCATTTCGGTGCCCATCGGGTTGTTCACCTCGATCTACCTGGTGGAGTACGCGCTACCGAAACAGTGGCTCGCCAGAACCGTCACATTCTTGGTCGACGTCATGACGGGCATCCCGTCGATCGTCGCCGGTCTGTTCGCGTTCTCACTGTTCTCCATCATCGTGGGGCCGAAGGCGTTCAGCGGGTTCTCTGCGTCGGTCGCGTTGTCTGTGCTGATGATTCCGACGGTGGTTCGGGCCTGTGAAGAGATGCTGCGGCTCGTGCCCGGTGACCTTCGCGAGGCATCCCTCGCCCTCGGTGTGTCGAAGTTCGCCACCATCGTGAAGATCGTGCTGCCGACGGCCATCGCCGGGCTCATCACGGGCATCATGCTCGCCGTGGCCCGCATCATCGGTGAGACGGCGCCCATCTTCTTGGCGGCGAGCTTCACCGACAACTTCAACGCGAACCCGTTCGAGGGGCCGATGCAGACTCTGCCCGTGCTGGCCTACACCGGCTATGCGTTCCCGGGCAAAGACATCGCGGCATCCAACGCCTCGGCCTGGGGCGCAGCGCTGCTGCTGGTGATTCTCGTTGTCATTCTGAACCTCATCGCACGCATCGTGGCCAAGATCTTCGCGCCGAAGGGCATGCGCTAACCGCGCAGTCCGGCCGCCCACACCTTTCATCTCCCGAACTCACGCACAAAGGAACCCCGTGTCGAAGCGCATCGAAGTCAATGACCTCAACGTGTACTACAGCGACTTTCTCGCCGTCGAGGGGGTCTCGATCACTATCGAGCCCCGCACCGTGACGGCCTTCATCGGCCCGTCGGGCTGCGGAAAGTCGACCTTTCTGCGCACGCTGAACCGCATGCACGAGGTGATTCCGGGCGCACACGTCAAGGGCGAGGTGCTCATCGACGGCAACAACCTCTACGACCCCGGGGTCGACCCGGTGCTCGTTCGTCGCCAGGTGGGTATGGTGTTTCAGCGGGCGAACCCGTTTCCTACCATGTCGATTCGCGACAATGTGCTGGCCGGGCTGAAGCTCAACAACCGCCGCCTGTCGAAGGCCGACGGCGACGATCTGGTGGAGAAGGGCCTGCGCGGCGCCAACCTCTGGAACGAGGTGAAAGACCGCCTGAGCCTGCCGGGCGGCGGCCTCTCGGGTGGTCAGCAGCAGCGTCTCTGCATCGCGCGCGCGATCACGGTGTCACCGGATGTTCTGCTGATGGATGAGCCGTGCTCGGCCCTCGACCCCATCTCCACCCTCGCCATCGAAGACCTCATCACCGAGCTTAAAGAGGATTACACGATCGTCATCGTGACGCACAACATGCAGCAGGCCAGCCGCGTGTCAGACCGCACGGCGTTCTTCAACATCGCGGGCACGGGCAAGCCCGGCAAGCTCATCGAGTACAACGACACCACCTCGATCTTCGGCAGCCCCACCATGAAGGAGACCGAAGACTACGTCTCGGGCCGATTCGGGTAAGCCCCCCCCGGCCCGGTGTGGAGTCATGCCCTAGGTTGCGAAGAAGCACCTCGATACGATCATCGAGGTGCTTTTTCGTAACCCAGGCGGGTGCAAGGGTTCGAGTGTGGGGGTTGGTAAGTGTGTCAGCTGGCGGCGCGACAGGTCAGGCGGCGGAGGAGACCGCGAGGATGGGGTTTGTGGTGGGAGCCTGCGAGCCGCCCGCGGGTTCGACCGTGAGGCCGATGGTGTCGCCGGTTGTCATGGTGCCGCTGAGCACGTGCCACGTGGTAGCGTCGCCGCCGGGCACGAACGTGCCGGCCGGAGTCGCAACGCCCGTGCTGCCGTTGATGAACCAGGCCTCGTAGGTCTTGTTCGACGGCAGCGAAGGCATGCCCTGCGCCACGATGGCAGCCGCGCCGGTCTTACCCGACCAGACGACGGTGGCTTGACCGCCGCCCTCGATCGAGCTGTGCGTGCTCTTCACGTCGGCTGCCGAGAAGATCTGCGCGAGCGAGCTGGCAGAGGCGTCTTGCGAGGTCGAGGGTGTGTTCGAGGTGAGCGCGTTGCCTACCACTCCCCCGCCCACGAAGAGTGCCACGGCCGCTGCTGCCGCCACGAGAACTCCCATCGGCCGGGTGAACCACCGCGACTGCGCCTTGGCGGCGACGGGCGAGAGCGGAACGCCCGCAGGGCGGTCTGCGACGAGCGGTTCGGGCGAAGTCTCGGCGGGGAGCGCTGAGGTGGTCGTCGATGGACTCGGGGCGAGAGCCGAGGGCGGTGTGGATGCCCGAGGCGAGGCCGGAGCATCCTGAGCCGTCTCGGCAAGCTTCGCCATCAACGAGGCTTTCAGAGAAGCAGGCGGCTCGACCGGCGCCGTAGCCAGACCGAGCAGCGTCGCCGTGGCGCTCAGTTCGTCGGCCTCGTCGGCAAGTTCGGGCGAGGCAGCCAAAGCCTGCTCAAAGGCTCGAGCCTCGTCAGCGCTCAACGCGTTGATCGCGTAGGCACCAGATGACAGGTACTCATCGTCGCGGGTCATTTGGTCACCCCCATCTCATCTCTCAGACGGATCATTCCGTCACGTAATCGGGTCTTCACCGTGCCAATTGGCACGTGAAGTAGTTCTGCGACTTCGCTGTGGCTGTAACCACCGTAGTAAGCGAGGCTGATGGCTTGACGCTGAAGCTCTGTCAGCTGACCCATCGCCCTTTTCACTCGTTCGTGTTCGATTCGAATCTCGACGGTTTCGGCTGTCTGGTCATATTCGCGTTCCAGATCTCGAATGCCGATCTTCAGGTCGCGATCGTGACCCGACTGCGAGGCTCTGACGCGGTCGACGGCCCGGCGATGCGCCATGGTGAGAATCCACGACATGGCAGCACCACGCTCGGTGTCGAACTTCGGCGCCGTCTTCCAGATCTCCAAGAAAACCTCTTGGGTGACCTCTTCCGACTGAGCGTGATCGACCAGTAAACGCCTGATCAGACCGAGCACCCGGGGGCGACTCGGTCGTACAATTCAGAGAAAGCACGCTGGTCTGCCGTGGCAATCTGCTGCAGAAGAGTGTCAAGACTCACCTCTGGCGCAGGATCTTCACGTTCGTTGTGGTGGGTCACGAGCTTAAGCATCTCAGGTTCCACCTCATTCGGTGTCGACCCCGGGCGGGTCTTGACACAAAGCATTCGGTGCGGGGGTGCCGTCGGATTGGTCGAATGCAGAGAATTTTCAGCGACGACGACCTGTCGCGGCCACGATTGTGCCGCTGATCACGATGAAGAGCTGGGCGGCGGCTGAGATGGCCTTCTCGGTGGTCCATGAGCTCATTGGCACGGCAGGCAGACCGAAAGGCAGGTGCAGGGGCATCCAGACCGAGGCCACCAGCGTCAGCAACCCGATGAGGGCGACCACAATGGCAAACAGGGCCGACCAGAGGCGGGGGCGAACCAGCAGAAAAACCGCGGCGAGCGCATTGACGCCAGCCTCGATGAGGTACAGCGTGCCGAGGTTCATCAGCCGGCCGGGCACATCGCTGACGCTCGGAGCCAGGGTGAAGTGGATGTACGCGTTCAGCCCCAGGGCGATGATCGTCCACAGTATGGCGGCGAACCGAAACGGTCTCACGCCGCGCCCCCCGCCCGCGCGCCCGCACAACTGCCGCGGGAGTCATACGCGATCTGCGGCGTGTACGTCAAACTTCGGTCGGAGTCATACGCGATCTGCGGCGTGTACGTCAAACTTCGGTCGGAGTCATACGCGATCTGCGGCGTGTACGCCGCAGACGCCATAGGTACCGGACCGCAGAAACGCCTCTCGGCGCGAGGCCGCTCGGAGCGGCTAAATTTGGAGCCCGGGGTTACTGCGGCCCGGCTGTAACAGTTTACCAGTGGTTCGGGTGGGTTCAATCGAGGCTGTCCGAACGCCACAGAGTCGCGCACGCTGTGAGCTCAGCTGCGATCGAATGAAAGCGCAGCGCTCGCGTGGTGAGCTCGCTCGCTCGGCCTGGTGAGACCGTTTCTGCGTCATCGGCGAGGCTCGCGCATCCGGTCGACATCAATCGGCAGAACGCGGCCGCCCGCTCGAGCGCCACCGCGAAGTCGCCTTCGAAGAGCCCGCGCAGAATCTGGTCGGCCAGTTCGGTGATCTCGTCGGGCCCGGTCGGCGCCTGCGCGCCGGCCACCACAGGGTCGATGGTCGACGAGATCTCGGCCCCACGCTGAAAGACGAACGCAGACTGCTCGGGGTCTTGCCGGGTCAGCGCGCGCAATAAGTAGATGCGCCAGAGGGCGCCCGGCAGCGAGCGAGCGGATGCCCGTGACCACAGCTCGGCGATAGCGTCGATTCCGTTGACGTCGGTATACGCGATGAGGCGTTCGATGACCTGCGGGTCAGGATCAGCCCGCACGCGACTCAACAACGCCGCAGCGGTGTCATGCGCCAATCGGGAGATCTGCGCGGGGTCGTCGCCGCCCTGAAAGGCCTCGAACGTCGAGCCGGCGAACAGCGTCGGCTTGTGAAACTCGTCGCCCACCTGAAACCTTTCTGTACCTGAAATTCGTGCGTATCAACGCTACTTCAGAAACCTTCGCCCGCCCGGTTCGAACGCCGAACCCTCGGCGGATGCTCGGCAAGAGCACTTCGGGCTCATACTGCTGCCGGGCATCCACTTCGCGCCGCATCTCACTTCTCGCGAAGCTCCCCCACAGCCACCACTCTGAGAGGGTGCATCAAGATCTCGGGGCTCGGCACGTGGGTGCTCGCGACTCTCATCGTGTGGCTCATCACGGCGATCGCCAGCTTCGTGCTCGCCACGTTCTTTCTGCCCGCCGTGACGAAGGCGCGCCCGAAGGGCGCGATTTAGAACTCTCGGCGCCAACCCGGTACATTGGTCTGTAAGGGCCTCTAGCTCAGTTGGTAGAGCATCGGACTTTTAATCCGTGGGTCGTCGGTTCGAGCCCGACGGGGCCCACCCATAATTCGCGTGAACCCATTCGTCGCTGCGTGGCATGGCGATCACAGCTTCCGTAGCTGCCCAGGGCGGCCCCAAAATTTCGTGACGCAATATTCACGATCAGCGCGAAAGACGTTCTGCGCGCCCGTTTCGCGTAACCCGTCATCGGCAACGCATACTTCGAAGTTTGTTGGTACCGCACCTGGAGGACGTGTATGTGCCAACGGATCGATTGGGCCGGTCAAAATGACTTCCTGCTACATCTGGGAGCAAATCGCCAACCAATCGGGGATTCGTCCGGTCGTTCCATTCGTGGGGCCGGCGATCGCGGTTGCTGATTCCCGGTAGCTGCCGTCGTCGGGTGCATTCACGGCGACGACTGCCGTCGTCGGGTGCATTCACGGCGACGACGGCTGTCGTCGGGTGCATTTTCGCCGCCGTCGTCGGCCTGCGTTGAGTCGTAATTATGCCGTCGAGAGCCGGAGCCACGTCCACAGGCGTTCGTCGCGATCATTTAGGTTGAATCCGAACTCGTTAACGAGACGATCGATGCGGTAACGAGCCGTGTTGCCGTGAATGTGAAGCGATTTCGCGATCGAAGCAATGTTGCCGTTCGACTGCAGGTATGCATGGAGCGTGGCGACGTATTCGGTATGGTTGGCAAGATCGTGGTGGCGCAGCCGGTCGAGGTCGTTGTTGTCTTCTCCCTCACGGGAGGCGAGAAATTCCCCGACCGAACGCAAACCCAGCCGGGCTCGAAAATCTTCAAAGAGGCCGATTGCTGGGCCTCCTGACTCTGAACCCGCGGCGACCAGTTGAAGAGTGCTGAGGGCATCCGTTTTGGATTGGACAAGCCCTTCGATGCTCATCGCGATTCGGCCCACCGCGGCAAAGACGGGATAGTCGGTGATATTGCGCGCAGACGCGCAGATGTCCGCGGCTATCCGACTGTGCGCCAGTCGAGGGTCAGCCCCTGTCGATGGGATAAGCGCGACAACGTATGAGCCAATGAGCGTGCACAGGCTAACGTCGAATTGGAGATGGCATGACAAGGTGACCAGGTTGAGCAGGCGGCGCAATTCGCGAGCTGTGTCTAGGCTCTCGCGATCGATGCGGGCGAGCTGAAATGCGATGACGGCGAATCCGTTGGATGCCTTCATTCCAAGCTGGGTGGCCGCGAAATCAGCATGTGGTGCGCCGGTGAGGACCGTGTTCATGAGATCAGCGTTTCTTCGGTCTGCGAAGTCCGACCCTGATCTGGCGTGCAGCATGTGCAGTCCAGCGAGTGGTGCGAGTCGTTCCAGTTCATCGATTGTCTCGTCGTGACGTTCTCGGCCTGGGTCGATGGTCCAGATTGTGCCGAGCAACTCGTCGCCGGCGCGAACGGCGATAGCGACGCGAGCCATCTCTCCCACGGCTCCGGGGATGAGAACCGCGTGTTCTGTGGAATAGACGGATCTGAAATCTGAATCAAAGGCTGGGGCGGTGGTTTCCTGGAGCGCGAGTGTCGTCGCACGCCTCAGATCGTCGATAGGCTGGCCAGATAAGGTCGAGTAGCCCAGGATACGGCCCAGCGGATCGACGATGCTGGTAGCACCGTTGGTGATGGAGGCAATCGAGTTCGCCAGCGAGTAAAGGTCTCCGAGTCGAACACCCGACACGGAATCGGTTGCCGTACCGAGGGCAAAAGATCTGATCAGCGTTGCAAGATGCACCCAGTCTGCGTCGTCGCGTACGAGGAGAACGGCGACGCCGGAGGAAGTAGCGATCTCGTGGACGACTGCCAGGTTGCTTCCGTACGCCTTGACTGCGACCGCTCCAGCTTCCTTCGCCTCTGCGTGGTGCACGAGCTCGGAGAACTCGGGTTCGCTGGGCGCTAGGCCCACGGCCATGATGATGCTGTCGCGCCATGAACTCGCGCCGCTCGCCTTGTCGTACAGTTCGGCGCTAGAGATGGGGTGTGCTGTCGTGACCGGCGTGGGGTTGAGGCAGACGACGTCGGGGAGGAGCCTGAGAACGTCAGAGAGTTGGGCTAGAGCAGGGCTGGTAGAGACCCCATTTAGACGAACAGCTGAGTTCATTGTTGGAGAATATCACTAATCAAAGGGAATGCATTCATAAATATGAACATGTGAATTGCTGACTGTACGCGCAAGAATCTTGCTATCCCGACCAGCGAAGAGGACAGCAATGAGGCTCCAAGACATCCGCTCTTTGGCGGCGTTTCCTAAACCAGCGAGGAGTGTGACGGAGCGGTTGTCCAGGCAGCTGCACAGCGTCGAGGACGTTCGCAAGCGCGCGGAGAGGCGGCTGCCACGCAGCATCTTCGACTACATCGAGGGTGGCAGCGAAGATGAGGTATCACTGCGCCGTAACCGCGCCTGCTTCGATGACTGGGCGTTTGTACCGAAATGGGGTGCGATAAAGAATTTCTCGCTCGACTCGACGCTGCTTGGCGCACCCGTCGCCATGCCTTTGACCTTATCGCCGACAGGGGGAACACGCCTCTTCCACTCCGGCGGCGAGATCTCGGTTGCTCGCGCCGCGCGCGACGCCGGACTCCCTTATGGATTGGCGCATCTGAGCACAACAACGATGGAGAAGGTCAGCGCTGCGACGCCTGGTTTGCGGAGGTGGTTCAATCTCGAACCCATCACAGACAAACGCGAATTGCAAGCGGTGCTCGAACGGGTGAAGAACGCTGGCTATGAAGCAATCATGGTCAACGTCGATGTGAGGGCCATCGGTCATCGCGAACGAGACTACCGGAATGGGTTCACCGCACCGCCGTCGATCAAGCCGAAGACGGTCTTAGAGGGGGCACTGCATCCGCGGTGGGCTCTAGGTTTTTTGACTCACGAGGCAATCGCTTTTCCCAACCTCGATGAGCACGAGCCCGCCGGACCTCTTGCTAGTTCGCCCGATATGTGGCGAACTTTGTTGGACGGCGCATATGAAGCAACCGATTGGGACGATCTGGCGGAAATCCGTGCCAGGTGGCAGGGCCGAATGATCATCAAAGGCTGTGTCAATCCGGCCGATGTCGTTCGGGCGGCGTCCCTGGGAATCGATGCCGTTCAAGTCAGCAATCACGGTGGTCGGCAGCTGGATCACATGGCGTCACCGCTCGATGTCTTGCCTGAGATCGTCCAGGCAGCAGCTGGACGGATCGAGATCATCATCGATGGCGGCATACGTCGCGGATCCGACGTGGTCAAAGCGTTGGCGCTCGGAGCCGATGCCTGCGCTATCGGCAGGCCGTACCTCTACGGTCTGGCTGCGGCAAACCAAGCCGGTGTCGCACACATCCTGTCGCTCTTCGCCGCTGAAATGAAACGCACCATGATGCTCCTCGGTGTCTCATCGATCGACGAACTCCGAACAGAAGGCAAATCACTCATCCGGCACCGTGCCAGCCATCACACCACCACAGAAAAGAGCAATCAACGATGATCACTCAGACCACTTCGCATAGCAGAGCGCCGAAATGGCGAACCATCCTCGCAATGGCAACAGCTAGCGCAGCACTTTTGGCCGTCACCACCAGCTGTTCACCTTCCTCAGCCCCCGCAGCGACGAGTAGCGCCACAGACGTTCCTCCAGTCGCAGTCGACTCCGCCGCGGTTAAACTTTTGCCGCCCGGGATCGCCTCAAGCGGAGTACTGCGCGTCGCCATCCCCACGAACGAGCCGCCCACCCAATACTACGAAGATGGCACCCAGACGATGACCGGGATCAATCCCGATATCGCCAGGCTCATCGGTGCGACCCTCGGCCTGAAGGTGGAAATAGACGTCGCAAACTTCGACTCGATCATCCCCGGCATGGCCGCCGGGCGTTATGACATGACCGTGTCCTCAATGACCCCGACAACCGAACGGATGCAAGTACTCGACTTCGTCGACTATCTGCAGATCGGCAGCTCACTTGCGGTAGCCCAAAACAATCCACTCGCGTTGAAGGTGACGACTCTCTGCGGACACAAAGTCGGGTTGCTTACCGGCTCCTACCAGCTCACGGAGAACATTCCAACCTACGACGCAGCTTGCGTGTCGGCCGGTCAACCCACCATCGAGACAAGCGAGTTCCAAGACACCCGGCAAGCGATCTCTGCTCTGACCAGCGGGCGCATCGATGCTGTTTTCGCCGATTCGCCGATCGTGAGTTACGCAGCGTTACAGAATCCGAGCATCGCTGTGGCAGACACCATCGATGTCACCCCGGTTGCCGCAGGAGTGACCAAGAACCCGCAACTCGTGACAGCCGTTTCGGCGGCCCTGGCCTCCCTGATCACGTCCGATGCCTATCGCCAGGTACTCAATAAGTACGGCTTGGGTGACGGAGCGATCACCGATGCCCGCGTTAACTTCGCGCAGGGATGAGAGACCTAACGTGACGTTCGTAAACCGGTCCGTTGAGACGGATGCTCTGACATCGAGCCAGTCTGATCCAGTCGTTCCTCTGAGACACCCCGTTCGACTCGCAATCGCGATTGTTCTGGTGATCGTCGCAGCGGGTGTCGCGTGGGACGTCGCGATGAATCGTGGTTACCGCTGGGATGTCGTCGCACAGTACGTTTTCGCGCCCCGAATCATTTCTGGGGCCGCACTCACCGTTGGTCTGACCATCGTCGCCATGGCGATAGGCATCGTTTTCGGCACAATTCTTGCGATCATGCGCCTCTCCGCAAACCCGATCTTCCGCGTCATTGCCGGGGCATACGTCTGGTTCTTCAGAGGTACACCCGTACTCGTGCAACTCATCTTCTGGTACAACATTGCTGCGCTGTACCCGGTGATCGTGCTCGGCCTGCCCTTCGGCGGTCCTGGCATTGTGATCGGATCAGCAAACGTCTTGATCGCGCCGATCACCGCGGCCTTACTCGGACTGTCACTGAACGAAGCCGCCTACATGGCCGAGATCATTCGCAGCGGAATCGGCGCTGTCGATCGAGGCCAATACGACGCTGCGCGGGCGCTCGGCATGAACGGACGGTTGCTGATGAGCCGCATCGTGCTTCCGCAAGCGATGCGCGTAGTCATCCCGCCCACAGGCAACGAGATCATTTCGATGCTGAAAGGCACCTCGCTGGTCAGCGTGCTGGCCATCTCCGACCTTCTGTATTCAGCACAAATCATTTACGCGGCTAACTACCAGATCATTCCGCTGCTCATCGTCGCCAGCCTCTGGTATCTCGCGATGACATCGGTTCTCAGCTTTTTCCAGGGAAAGCTCGAACGCCGGTACGGCCGCGGCTTCGACGTCAGAACATCCCGAAGCAGACGATGGCCACTCAGAAAGGCATCATGAACACCGCAATGGTCCAAGCGATCGGCGTGCGTAAGCAATTCGGTTCAACAGAAATACTCAAGGGCATCGACTTGACGGTCGAGCGGGGGTCCGTCACGTGTCTCATCGGCCCGTCTGGGTCAGGCAAGACAACCTTCCTCCGCTGCATCAACCACCTCGAGAAGGTCAGCGCCGGCCGGCTCTACGTCGATCAAGAACTCGTGGGGTACGAGGAGCGAAATGGTCTTCTGCATGAAAAAAAGGAGAAAGACACAGCCCGAGCCCGGATGAGCGCGGGCATGGTCTTCCAACGATTCAACCTCTTCCCCCACATGACAGTTCTTGAGAACATCATCGAGGCTCCCACGCGCGTCGCAGGTCGGCCGAAACGCGATGTCATTCCCGAAGCACAAAAACTGCTCGAACGGGTCGGACTGGGCGACCGAGGCATGGCATACCCCCAGGAGCTTTCAGGCGGTCAACAGCAGCGGATCGCTATCGCCCGGGCACTAGCAATGAAGCCGAAACTCATGCTGTTCGACGAGCCGACGTCAGCACTCGATCCCGAACTGGTCGGTGAGGTACTCGAGGTAATGCAGGCTCTTGCCGAGACAGGAATGACCATGGTCGTCGTCACCCACGAACTGGGATTCGCCCGGCAGGTCGGCGATCACGTCGTCTTCATGGATGCCGGAGTCGTCGTCGAAAGCGGATCTCCAGATGACGTATTCAATTCACCACAACACGCACGAACCCAAGCATTTCTCTCAAAAGTTCTCTAGCAAGAAGTCAAAGAATCGGAGCCTCATGGTGCCGCACCAGCACACCGAAACACCGCCGCCATCTGCTTTGCCATACTCGCCGATCGTGATCCGAAACGGGTTTGCGTTCTCCGCCGGCCAAACACCGCACGACCCCGACACCGACCAAGTCAGCGGCAACACCATTGAAGAACAGACGGTTCAAACCCTTCGCAACGTCACCGCAGTGCTCGCGTCGCGCGGATTGAGCCCAGCGGATGTGGTCAAGGTGAACGTGTATCTCGCCAACATCGAGCGCGACTTCAGCGGATTCAATACGATCTATCAGCAATGGTTTTCGAAACCATACCCGGCACGCACAACCATTGGTGCCAAACTGGACGGCTTTCTCATCGAAGTCGACTGTGTCGGGACTGTCTCTTAGTTGGCGCCTCTCTGGGCTCGTTTTTTGAAGCATGGCGCTGCCGTTGCCTTGGTGCGCGCGCTTTCATAGGCGCTGCCGTCACGCAAAGTGGTCGCCTTGACCGGTGCGCGAGACGTTTCGGCATTTCACGAGCCCATCGTGGGGTCGGCCTCTGCGGACGGGGTTTTCTTGGTTTGCCATGGCCACTTCCCCGTGATCTCCAGCTCGAGCGAGAAGCTCAGGAAGGTGCGGATCAGGATGATTGCTGCGAGCACCGCGACGCTGTCAAGCGTGGGTGTGACGGCGACGGTGCGGATGATGTCTGCTGCGACGAGGAATTCGAGGCCAAGAAGGATGGATCGACCGAGGTACTGCCGGTAGGCCCGGTAAACGGGCCGCTGCCCCCGGATCAGCCTCGTGATGACGAGCGCTGTAGAGATGGCGGCGCCGCCGAGGATGATCAGGACTCCTGCGCAGCATGAGCAGACCGCGCCCAGAGCACACCCCTAAACCCGGGGAAATCGCGACCTGCGACGCCGAGATGTTGCTACCGACGACCCGAATCTTTCCCTTTTTCGGCCGATCGAGTACGACCACATCACTCGCAGATATTGTGGGGCAAGCGGGTAGTCCGCTGCGACCCCGCGACCAGACCCGATTGTGATTCGCGTATCCACGTGCGCGAGTGACCGTGTCGCTGACATGGATTTGGAACCAAGCATGTCCGCCAAGTGGAGCGCGGGGTCGCCACTCATACGGCGCGGCCGACACAACTGATTCTGTCTCAGCCCGCTCATGACCCCCTGTAAATCAACACCTCGAATTTTTCCGTCAGTTCGTACCGCCCAGGTAGGCGGCCCAGGGGTAGTAGACGTAGTCGAAGGCTGCTGGAGCTCCGGTGATTTTGTTGTTCATGAACACGCTGTTGTGCACCTCAATGCCGGGGAGCATCGGAGTACTTTCGTCGTTCAGTTGTTGTTCCATTTGGGTTACGAGGCTTGCTCGCTCAGAATCGTCGGGGGTCGAGACTGCCTGTGCGTACAGATCGTCGATTCCGCTGTAGCCAGATTGGTTGAAAGTCCCGCCAGTCACCGCAGTAATCCCAAGCCAGTCGAGCGGGTTCGGGATGTTCGGCCAGAACTCCGTGTACAGAAGATCAGTGTCGCCCCGAGTCGCAGGGTCGTAGAGATAGTTGGAGTACCCCGTTGCTGGGACTACCTTGAGGTCGAAATTCAGTCCAATTGCATCCGCGGCGGATTTGACCGCGATGCCGAGCTGTTGAGTTTCTGCCTGTGCCGGTACTACGAGGCTGATGGATTGCGCCTTCACGTTGGCTGGCACGTCGGCCAAAAGCTTTTTCGCCGCATCGAATTGAGGAGCACCATCGGTCTGAACCTTGGCGGCCAGCGCGTCTAGGTCATCCTGTGCAAATCCGTAAGCTGCGGACGCAGTTTGTAGTGCACTGGGGGTTCCGAGACCGCCGTAGACCTGCTTTCCGATTCCCTTCCAGTCGATGGCGAGTTCGAGGGCTTTCCGTACGTTCGCGTTGGACAACGCACCGTTGGGGTTCGCGACGACTAAGTTGACCGCTAAGGGCGCAGGGCCCTCATAGTACTTTCCCACGCTCGAAGCTTTCAATTGTGCCTCGCCTGCAATTGGTGGACTGTAGGTTCCATCGATCTGTCCTGAGAGCAGTCCTGAGGTTATCGCAGCGTCGTCGGTGAGAAAGGTAAAGTCGAGTTCTTTGACTTTGGGCGTAAGGCTCTTGTTCCAGTAGTTGTCGTACCGCGTGAGCGTGATCGACTGACCTTGAGTCCAGGTGTCGTATTGATAAGGCCCGGTACACATGACTCCCACGGTTGGTGTGCCGACATCGGTACCGTGTTCATCGTAGAACTTCTTTTCGACAACGACGCCGGCGTAGCTCGCGAGCTCCTGATTGAAAAGGTAATCGGGCGCGTTCAACTTGACCGTTACTTCGCTGTCACCCGTCTTGACAATTGAAGCGACGTTCGCGTACAGGTAGTTGTAAAAGCTCGTCTTATCGGTCAGATTGTGCTCCATGCTGAACACGACATCATCGGCGGTCATAGGCGTTCCGTCCCAGAACGTGACGTCGGTTCGCAACTCGTAAACCCAGGTAAGCGGGTCGGGGTTGGTGAACGACGCTGCGAGGTTTGGTTTGATCTGAAAATCCGGCGTCTGAGCCATGAGGTTTTCACACATGTTCGAGTTGATCATGTTCGGGGTGTAATCGGCGGACTGGAATGGGTCGACTGTTCGCGGTTCGCCCTGAAAAACATTCCAGGTGACCTTATCGACCTGCCCGGTTCCCGCCGGAGTTAGCGTTGTGAGTGCCGTAGCTGAGTTGCTTGTACCCGTGGATGCCCCCGCGCATCCTGTTAAGACCATGAGAGACGCAATCCCGACTGTGAAGCCGGCGATGCGAGCGCCTGTGAAGTTGAATGGCATACGTATTTCTACTATTCAGAGTCGAGCTGTGATGGTGGAAGGGTCCCAGCCCTCGCGCGGAACGCTGTCGCGCAGGAGGCGGGTATATGATTCACGCGGGTTATCGAGCAGGTCGGCCGTGGTGCCCTGTTCGACGACACTGCCGCGGCGCATGACGATCGTGTCGTCGGTCACTTGGCGAATTACGGCCAGGTCGTGGCTGATGAAGAGGTAGCTGACGCCGCGCTTTTCTCGGATATCCGAGAGAAGGTTGAGGATCTGCGCTTGAATGGAGACATCCAATGCAGAGACGGCCTCGTCCAAGATGAGAATTTCCGGCTCCGTCGCGAGAGCTCGCGCGATGGCCACGCGTTGTCGTTGCCCTCCGGACAAAGCGCGGGGAAAAGCATTGAGTTGGCGGTCGTCAAGGCCGACTAGCTCGCCAAGTTCGCCTACCCGACGCTTTGTCTCGTCGCGCCCGAGTTTGAAGTGCACGCCGAGTATCTCTGCAAGACAGTCGCCCGCACGTTGCCGTCGGTCGAGAGAGGTATACGGGTCTTGGAACACGATTTGTATGTCGCGACCGCGTTCTCGAAATTGTTTGGTGCTTCGGGCGGGCTGCGTGCGGTCGTGTCCGCGGAAGGCGATCCGGCCACCGCTTGGTCGCTCCAGACCGATTATCATTCGTGCCGTGGTGGTCTTACCGGAACCGGATTCGCCCACGATTCCGAGCGAGCCGCCCGCAGCCAGGGTGAAGCTCACCTCGGAGACAGCTGTGGTCTCCGACCGGCCACGGCCAAACGTCTTCGTAAGGTGCTGAACGGTTAGCAAAGGCTCGCTCATCGAGCGACCTCCTCTCGCGAGATACCCTCGGCAAGGAGCATTGTCGAGGCACGCAGTTGGTTTCGGATCTCCGGCATTCGAACGCACCGCGTGACACCCCGCTGGTCAATCTGCAGCAAAGGAGGTGCCGCTACCCTGCACTGGTCTTGTGCGAACCTGCACCGGGGGGCAAACGCACACCCTTCGGGCGCTTCGTATGCTGACGTCGGGTGGCCAGGAATGGCGGGAAGTCGCACTGAGCGACGGTCGATCTCTGGTCGCGCCTGAACGAGTGCAGCCGTGTAAGGGTGAAGAGGCTCAGTGTGTAGGTTGTTCGAAGCCTGCCGTTCGACGACCATACCCGCGTACATCACGATTGTTTCGTCACACACGGCACTGGCAAGCTCGAGGTCGTGGGTGATGAAGAGCATCGCCATACCGTAGTTCTGCTGCATGCGTCGCAGAATCGACATCACTTCTGCCTGAGTGGTCACGTCCAGAGCAGTTGTCGGTTCATCTGCGAGAATGAGCCGCGGTCGAACAGTGACAGCGGCCGCGATCATCACGCGTTGCAGAAGCCCACCAGACAGCTCATGCGGATACTGCCGCAGACGGCGCTCAGGGTCGCTGATCCCGACCTCTGCTAACAATGCAATCGCGCGCTGTTCAGCCTTTTTTGCCGGCAAGCCGTCGTTGGTGCGTAGTGCCTCGGTGAGGAAATCTCCGATACGTCGCACCGGATTGATGTTCGCTCGTGCATCCTGAAAAATCACGGAAACGCCGTTTGCGCGGTAGCGGCGCAGTGCCTCGCCCCGAAGCTCAAAAACATTCGCTCCGGCAAATTGAACGTGCCCGGCGACCGTGGCTCCCGATGGCAGAAGCCGCGCAATCGCACGCGCCGTCATGGACTTGCCGGAACCCGACTCGCCCACCATTCCAAGAGTTTTCCCCTCGTCGAGGGAGAGCGACACGTCCCGTAACACCGTTCGAAGTTCACCTTTGACGGGCAATCGCACCGTTAGAGCGTCTACCTCCAGAAGCGTGCTCAAGAGTGGGCCTCCGATCGTTCCGTAAGCCGATCACCCAAGATGTTGACCGAAGCGACCGTGATAACAATAAGGAGGCTCGCGGATAGCGCCTCAAGGGGCTGCTGTTGCAGTACGCCTGACATGCCTTCGCCTACCATGGCTCCCCAATCAGCAGTAGGTGGCTGAACGCCGAGGCCGATGAACGACAGACCCGCGAGATCCATCAGAACGAACCCGAACGAGAGGGTGCCGTTGGCGACAATCAGCCCCGAAACGTTAGGCAGAATATGTCGCGTCGCGATCACGAAGCCACGCACGCCTTGCACCCGCAACGCTGCGACGTAGGGAAGCGAACGTTCCGAAAGGGCGGCGCTTCGAACAATGCGAGCGATATATGGAATGTACGCGATAGATAGCGCAGCAACAGCTGCCGTTAGCCCCGAGCCAAACAACGCGGTGGCCAGAATGGCCAGCAGAAGCCCGGGGAAAGCGAAAATAGCATCGACGACACGAACAACGGCCTGATCAAACCATCCGCCAAACCACACGGCACACAATGCAAGGGCGGTTCCGAGGATCGTCGATGCAACGACCACCAGCAACGGCCCGACGAGTGCGGTCTGTGATCCCATGATCAGCCTGGACAGTAAATCTCGTCCGCTGGCATCGGTTCCGAGGGGGTGAGAACCTGAGGCAGGGAGGTAAGCGTCTGAGAGACTCACCGCGTTCGGATCAGTCGGCACAATGAGGGGTGCCAGAAGCGCAACGAGGCCGAGAACCACCAGCGCACCAATCGCAATCCAACCAGAGACGCCCAACGAACCGGAGCGGCGGAGTTTGCGCGCCTCCCGAGCGAGCAGACGGTCGTCTGCTGCTGCGGCGGCGGCGACGACGGAGACGGCGACGGTCATGATGATTTCCTTCCTAACGAGACACGCGGATCGAGCAGCGCGTAGGCCAGGTCGATAAGAGTGTTCAACACGATGAATGCGGCGACGTAGGTCAAGCAGATCGCTTGAACCACGGGAAAGTCTTTTTGCTGCACCGAGCTGACAAGAAACTGCCCGATACCACCGAGCTGAAAAACTTGCTCTACGATCACACTTCCGGCGATGAGGCCCGCGATCGTGAGGCCTGCAACAGTGAGCACGGGTATCGCCGCGTTGCGCACGATGTGTCGTTGCACGATGTACCGCCGAGGAAGGCCTCGGCTTACGGCGGTTTGAACATGTTCCGCCGAAAGTTCCTGACGTATCGCCGCCTGAGTGAGGCGTGCGACGAACGCGACTGATGCAAGCGCTAGCGCTACGGCAGGGAGGATCGAGTGATAAACCGCATCGAGCCCTGGCGCGCCAGAGCCGAAAACAGGAAACCAACCCAGATTCACTGCGAAAACAATAATGAGCACTACGGCGGCGACGAACGTCGGTATTGCCATGATCGCGGTTGCACCCGCCATAGTCCAGCGCGAGAGCCAACCAGGGCGCAGACCCGAGTAAGCGCCGATTGCGAGCCCGACGGCGAGAACGATGGCCGCCGCCATCACGATGACGAGAACCGTTGCCGGCGCCCGTGCGGCCAGCAGCGTAGAGACCGGCTGGTTGTACACGATTGACGTCCCAAAGTTGCCGTGGAGCAGCTCGCCGAGCCAGCGGAGGTATTGCATCCAGATCGGGTCGTTCAGGTGGTACTGCGTTTCGAGAGCGGCGATTGCTTCCTGGCTCATCGATCGGCCCTGAGTCAGGAATGTGAGCGGGTTTCCGGGGGCAAGGTAAAGCGCGCCGAATACTACGATGCTGGCCACAAAAAGGGTCGCTAAGAGGCCAAGTATGCGCCCGAGAATGAAACGGAGAGTCGGCCAGCCGGCCCAGCTGGAGGCCAGCTTATCTGGAAGGGGGATGGATTTAGTTTCAGTCACGGTCGGCCTCCGCGCCCTGCACCTTGTGCACGGTTCGCCCACCAACGACTGTCCGGATAACTCTGGCATCCAGAAGCTCATCGATGGGCCGCCCAAAGATATCGCGGTCAAGCACGATGAAGTCCGCCCACAATCCGGCGGCGAGACTCCCATAGGAGCTCTCGCCTTGGCAAGCCCACGCAGCATCTCGTGTAGCGTGCACGATCGCCTCTTCGAGAGGAAGAGCGAAGGCCGCGATGTTGGCAGGAAGGGACGGGTCAAGCGCCGACCGGCGAGTCGCTGCAACGAACATGTTCGGCAACGGTGAATGCGGCGAAGTCGGCGAGTCTGTTCCAAAGACCAAACGAGCACCCGCCTGCGTCATTTCGGGCCAAGGAAAGCCTCGGTTGATTCGGGCATCGCCGAGCCTTGCACGCCAGTTCTCCTGAATAGCAGGGTCAGCGTGCACAGGCTGCATGCTCGCAGTGATCCCGAGCGCGGCGAGGCGCTCGATCTCGTCGGGCCCGACTACTTCGAGATGCTCGATCCGGTGCCGACGGGATCGAGCACCATTGACAGAGACTGCGTACTCGATGCTTCCGATCGCTACCCGGATCGCCTCGTCTCCGATTGCGTGCATGGCCACCTGGAGACCGGCCGCGTCAGCTGCTGCTACAACCGGGGCGAGATCTTCAATGCTCCAAATCGGATTCGCATTGGTTCCGTCTGAGTACGGATGCCCGAGAGCCGCCGTGCACCCATCGACCGTTCCATCGACCATGATCTTGATACCCACAACGCGCAGAAACGGCGAGTTGTGACGCAAAGCCATCCTCGCGACGTCACCGACTTGGCGAAGAGCCTCTGCAGGGTCGTCGCTCCACTGAATCCGCCAAAACGCGGCGATACGACTGGTAAGTGTGCCCAAATCTTCTGCGCGGACGAACGCTGCGAGGTCCTCTTCAGTGAGAGCCATATCGGTGGAGGCGGTCACGCCGGACTGCCTGTACAGCTCGAGAACAGTCGCCAACGCCAGGTCGCGCTGCTCGTCATCGACGAGCGCGTTCAACACCGGCCACACCAGCCTGTGCATCGCAGTTTCATCGATGTAACCGGTCGGGTGACCGTCTGAATCCCGGTGAACGGAACCACCAGCTGGAGAGACCGTTTCATCACCGATTTCAGCGTCAATGAGGGCTGCGGAATTCAGCCAAATTGAGTGAAAGTCATACGCTGTTGCATAGATAGGACGATCCGACACCACGTCCAGCATCTGACGGGTGGGCATCCCGTCGGGGATGGATGCATGATTCCATCCCTGAGCGATAATTCGTGGAGCATCAGGGTTTTGGTCTCCCCATTGCTTTATCCGGCGCTGAATCTCGGCGACATCGTCCGCACCCCAAAGATTGACTTGTCCCGCAGCTTCACCCGTGCCTACCACGTGAGCGTGACCGTCGACAAAACCGGGGAGCACCGTCGATTCTTCGAGATCGATCACCTCTACATCGAAGCTAGCGATGCGTCGCGCAGACGACTCGTCGCCGATGTAGGCGATCCGCCCCTGCTCAACGAGCATGGCGTCGGCATGCGGCTTCACACCCGCACTAAAAATTCGCGCATTCCTATATAACTGTGAAGGCACTCTCGTCCCGTCTTTCATTTCGATTGCGAATAAGGTTAGAAGTGCTTCAGACCTTGTGCTGCGGCCATTTCGGGACTGCCCTCGCGGTAGTCGAGCGCAAACCCGGGGACATCTAGAGCTACGGTCAGAAGCGTGCCCCACTGCTCATGAACCGGCTTGGTCGGATCAGGCCGCACGCAGACCGCTGCCCCGAGTCCGTCCGGTCCACAGAAAGCTGCTGCCCGAGCAACGGGATCAAGCCCAGCCATGTCAGCACGCACGCGGTCAACGTGGTCAAAGCGTTCCAATGTGGTAGATGCGGGATCATATCGATCCCCGCCGATCAGGTCTGGCGCAAGGAAATGGTTCGTGTGAAGAAGCCATCCGTCAGCCCCGGGCGCGACTACCGAAACCCCTGCCGGGGAAATCTCGATGCTGGCGGCATCGGCGACGCCCTCGCTGTAAGTGACGACTGTGAGTACCGTCGATGCCGTCACGGTTGCAGTCGTCGCGATATGCCGGGCCTCATCAATGGTCGTAGCTCGCTCAAGAATAGAACGAGCTATTGCGTGTACCGGCACTCCACCGGCTCCACCGTCGCTCTGGTGGGAAAGAATATTGAAATGCAAGCCAAGCCCGGCGTCGTTCACACCGATCTTTGCAGCAGTGCCGAACTCTGTGAACAGCTTTACCCGGCGCCCGGCCGCGGTTGTCAGCTGAAGCAGCAGTCCATCTGTCGCTAGCTCACTGTGCCAGTCCCAGGTCTGAATCGTTTCCGGGGCACCTCGGGCTGGAATCAGCACAGCTGTCGAGCACTCCCCTTCGCCTGGATTACGAGTAACAGCGAGTACTTCGGTTCGGGCTCCGACTGCAGATACCCGCCATCCGGCTATGCCGGCCGCTTTGGCGATGGCATCGGATTCGACAGCTAGGTTCGGAGCCCAATCATCAAGAGCGGAACGACTGCTTTCCACGATGTCCCGCACCTGCTCGCTTTGAATGCCGAGCGCTTCGAAGTGCCGCAGGTACCGCGCGCTTGTTGCTCTCACGTAGTGACCGTATGTTTCGCCGAGTGCGCGCCCACGCTCCTCTGCTGCGGCGTCGGTCGATAGGCGATGAAGCTTCATTGCTGTTCCGTTCAGTTTCGATCCACCACAATTCACGGCGATTTCGACTAAGTTAGAGGCATTAAACGTTTTATACAATGCGTTTTTCAAAGGACATTCATGGTACGAGCTAAAGGAGTGACTATTCGCGATGTCGCACGTCGCGCCGGCGTCTCTATTGCCGCAGTATCCATGGCCCTCAATGACACCGGAACTCTGAGCGCGGGTACCCGCGTTCGAGTGCGTGCGGTGGCAGCAAGCATGGAGTACGAAGCAGACGCTCTAGCGAGGGGGCTGCGCGGATCGTCAGTCGGTGTGGTGGGCCTCGTCGTTCGCTCGCTCGATGCGCTCGGTGAATATGCGCCGAGCGGCGTCGACGTCTTCTCCCGATACATCGGGGCAATCTCGTCCCTCGCGATGGACCGCGGACTCAGCTTGATGCTTGTTCCCGACCTCACCCGGCGACCTGCGCCCCCGCTCGCATTGTCGCTCGACGGCTATGTGGTGCTTTCGCCGCATCGAGACGACCCTGTCATCGCCATCCTTGAGCGCCGCGAGATTCCCTACGTCACGCTCGGCAGGGATGTTAGCCGCCCAGGCTTCACAGATTGGGCCGCCGAAGATGATGCCACAATGATCCCGCGCGTGCTGAACCATCTCGTTTCAGGTGGAGCGCGTCATACGGTGCTCGTGACCGGAACTGACTCCAATGCCTGGAACATCGACGCGGACATGTTCTATCGCAGGTGGTGTAGCGAACGCGGACTTACCCCCCAGGTCTATAACGTTCCAGAGGCTGAGGGAGTCTTCGGGGGCGAACGAGTCGGCGACCTCATACTTGCTTCCGGAATTCCAGATGCTGTTCTCTGCGTCACCGGCCGACATTCAGCAGGGGTGCTCAACACTCTTCAGGCTCGAGGCATCACCGTTCCCGAGAGAACAATGGTAGCTACCGCGTCCGACTCAGAACACACCAGGCAAAGCCACCCTGCCATTTCCGCAATCGAACTCAACCCATCGGCCACGAGTGCCGCGCTCCTAGACCTCCTCCAAGATCGAATGTCAGGTTTGCCGAGCACTGGACCCATCCTGACAGCCTCACGATTCCGGCCTCGAGCTTCGACGAGGAGGGAGCCTCTGATGCCACTTGACGCCTCACCTCACAACGTCTGACGCATCGTCGAGACTGTGCTGAATTTGGTGCTTCTGGCCTAACACGCCGGGCGTGAGCCTGGAGGGGAGGGTGCCGTGATGACGACACTTGATGTTGTGAACGGAGGGGACGACCATCATGACTGGTATCGCATTGCTGCCGGCCACCGGGCTTCAGACCGTGTGCGTGAGTCGGTGGGTTGCTGCTCGGGGCTTGGAGAGCGGGAAGAAGCTCGCGTTGATACGTCTTCACGGTGATGTAGCAGCACGGGCGCCAGGCCTGGGTAGAACACCACGACTACTGCTTCCCCGCCCAGAACGTCGACCCGCTGCACGGTATCGCCAGCCGGAGTGTGCAGAATAGCTTCTGGCAGAGCGCCGTCGGCGACGCTATTTCTAGGGATGCCGGCTTCGTTCAGGGCGCGAAGTCCTGGTGCACGACTCGACGTCAGCGATCACGAATCGAAGCCGATGCCGAAAAGTTGCATGGTTCGGATGAGCAGGCCGTCGTTGCCGCCGTTGCGATCGGATTTGGCAATCGCCCTTCTCATGACCTGGATCGTTGGGTAGGCAATGGGCTCGGGCGGAATCGGGAAGGGCTTCGTGGTTGCGAACGCGAGGGCAGTTCGTGCGGTTTGTTCGCCGCCCAGGAGATCGAGCATGACGGAGGCCCCGAATCGAGTGGTGCCGACGCCGAGCCCGGTGTAACCAGAGCTATAAGCGACCTTGCCTCGAAGTGCGGTGCCTTGGAACGCGACAAATTTCGTTGACATGTCGATCATGCCTCCCCACGCGTGCGTGAAGTGCGTGCCGCGAAGGGTTGGGTACGTTGTGAAGAAGTGGTCAGCTAAACGCTCGAATGTCTCTGGTCGCTGGTCATATTCGGGTTTGATGCGCCGGCCTCGGTGGTAGACGGCGTCGTACCCACCCCACAGAATGCGATTGTCAGCTGTCTTGCGGTAGTAATGAAATTGGCGAGAGAGGTCGGTTATGCCGTAGCGGCCTCGCCATCCGATGTCGTCGAGCTGCGTGTCGGTCAACGGTTCAGTGACAAGTACGTAGTCGTAGATCGGCACCGTACGAAGCACGTTGCGTCGGAGCAAAGATGGAAATCCGTTCGTCGCCAGAGCCACGCGTCGAGCATTGATTCTGCCGGAAGGCGTTGTCACTCCGACCGTGGAGCCTGCATTCTCGAGACCTAATGCCCGCGTGTTCTCGAAGATTTGCACTCCCAATGAGAGGCAGGCATCGCGGAGTCCCCGCGCAAGCTTCACCGGATTGACCAGACCGACATCCTCCCGGGTGAACACGCCGGCCCGCGCGACGGGTGACTTCGTCAGGGTGGCCAACGCACGACCTTCCAGAACGGTGGCGCCAGTCAGGCGCAACTCCTGCACCTGGTGCGGTTCGGTCGCAACGCTGAGAACGCCCTCCTCTTCCAGCTCGGCATCGATGTTGTACCGCCTGAGGGTCTGCTTGAACTCTTCGAAGTTAGACGCGGCGAGTCGTTCAATCGCATCGAGTTCTGAGGCGAAGTGACGCTCCCCGTTCTCCATACCGTGGGTGAGCGACGCCTCTAAAAACCCGCCGTTCCGGCCTGACGCAGCCCACGCGATCCGGTGGGCTTCGATGAGTACAACGTCGCGCTGGGGCTCACGCTCCTTGGCCATCAGAGCTGTCCAAAGCCCGCAGAACCCGCCTCCCACGATCAGAAGATCTGTCTGCGATGGCAGCGAAGCGATTGCTGCGGGCTGCTGCTGCGTGTCGAGCCAGAACGGTGTCGCCGATGCGCCTCGCAACGACTCAGCCAGCTCGTCTCGCGGAGACCTGAGGTCGTGCCCGTATGCCGTATTCGTCATCGGTCCGTCACTTTCGATGCCGTCGTTACGTGTGCGGCGTCTTTCGCTTCAGGCAGGGTGATGTAGACCTTTCGAAGGGTCTCGGTAACCGTCCAGCGTGAGCGGGTTCCTGCCCGCAGACGCCCAATGGTGCCCGCTGTGAGGTGCAAGAGACACTCTGTGTTCTCAAATTCAACCACGGCCGAACCCGAAATCACGACGAATACCTCATCTACTTCTCTGTCGGTCACCACACCAGGCGTGATCTCCCAGACACCCACCGTCACGCTGTCGATGGTCGCCAGTTCTGAGATACTGGTTCGTGGTTCACCCCAGATTACGGTGCCGGAATCGATCGGAAGCTCCTCTAGGCGCACCGACTCGGCTTTCAGTACGGTGTTGGGCTGTAACGGCGTGGTCATGATTCTTTTACCCTCTGATCTGATGTGGCAGCGGCATGAGCATCGGTCTAGGCGATCTCGGCAAGCGCGTCATCGATGATTGCCAGGCCGCGTGCAGCCTCAGCGGGTGTCACGACGGCGGGGGGAACGACGTGGATGCGATTCTCGCTGGTGAAGGGCAGGAGCCCCCGGCCGAGCAGTTCGCTCTTCACCTTCGCCATCGTGCCAGCGTCGACTGGTTCGCGCGACGCCCGGTCGGATACGAGCTCTACGGCCCAGAACACACCCGTGCCCCTGACCTCTCCGATGACATCGTGTTTCTGAGCCAGCACACCGAGACCCGGGCCCAGCACATCGGCACCGATCGTCCTGGCGTTCTCGATGACACCCTCATCATCCATCGCGGTGAGTGTCGCGACGATGCTTGCCGCGGCTAGCGGATGCCCGGAGTAGGTGAGTCCGCCCGGAAACACTCGTTCGTCGAAAAAGTGCGCGATCTGCGAGTTGATGATGACGCCGCCGGCCGGCACGTAGCCGGAATTCACTCCCTTGGCGAAGGTGATCAGGTCGGGAACGACATCGAAAGCGTCGAGTGCCAGCCATTCGCCGGTTCGCCCGAACCCGGCCATGACTTCGTCGAGAATGAGCAGTATTCCGTAGTGGTCGGCCAGTGCGCGCACTCCTCGAAGGTAGCCCGCTGGCGGAACCAGTACGCCGGCGGTGCCGGGAATGGTCTCCAGAAGCAGCGCGGCGATGGTTTCGGGGCCTTCTGATTGAATGACCCGCTCAAGGTGACGCAGAGCTCTTTCGCATTCCTGCTCCGCCGTTTCGGCCCAGAATTCTGAGCGGTACAAGTAAGGGCCGAACGCGTGCACGTGACCCCGGGCGTACTCATTCGGCATCCGCCTCCAGTCACCCGTGGCCACGATCGCCGCGCCGGTGTTGCCATGGTACGAGCGGTAGTGAGAGATCACTTTGTCGCGGCCGGTGACGAGTCGTGCCATGCGGATGGCATTCTCGTTGGCGTCTGCGCCACCGTTGGTGAAGAATACCTTCTCGAATGAGGCCGGCGCGTGACTGAGTACCAGCTCCGCCGCCCATGCCCGCATCTCGTTTGCGTGTGCTGGCGCAACGGTAGCAAGGAGGGCGGCCTGTGCCTGGATGGCAGCGATGACTTTCGGGTGCTGGTGGCCGATGTTCACGTTGACAAGCTGACTGGAGAAATCGAGGTATTCGTTGCCTTCGAAGTCCCAGACGGTCGAACCCGAACCGCCGGCGATCGCCATCGGTGCAAGGCTGCCTTGCGCCGACCATGAATGAAAGACGGAGCTGCGATCGGCTCGGCTGACAGATTCGTTTGTGCTCATGGGTTTCAGTCTTCTGCCTTTCAGTGAGCCGAGATTTGCGGGATTGTCGAGCGCTATGCTCGATGTTCGACAGAAAGGAGCGTTGCCGTATGCCGACGACACTCAGGGAGATGATTTCGCACCGAGAACTCCGGATGCGCCTGATAGCAGGCGCAGAGGCTGGCGACGCGGTGATGAGCACGCCGGTGAACTGGGTGCACAGTTCTGACCTGCAAGATCCCACGCCGTGGCTTGAGCCTGGGCAGGTGTTGCTCACGAACGGGGCCCAGTTCCCCGCAATAACAACCGCAGGGCAAGCGAAAGGCCGCGCTCTTGCCGGTGCCTACGTGACGCGCCTGCATGACAGCGGTGTGCTCGCGCTCGGCTTCGCAGCGGGTATCGTCACCGACAGTGTTCCTGCCGAGCTCATCGAAGCCTGCGATGAGGCAGGGCTGCCGCTCATCGAGATCGACCCGACGACGCCCTTCATCGCGATCATCAGGTTTGTCGCCGACGTCATCTCTGACGACCGACGATCGCGGCTGGAGTGGTCACTCGAAGCGCAGCGTGCAGTCGCTCGCGCGGCGCTGCGAGCTGATGGCCTGCCCGCGATTCTGCTCGAACTCTCCCGACGCCTGGGCTGCTGGGTCGCCCTGTACGATTCAGCCCGAAACGTTCTTACGGTGCCGGGGCTCGCCCCGATGCCAGGTGAGCTCCGCGCCGACATCGACGAGGCTGTGCATGCCAGTTTGGCTCGAGGAGCGCGCGGCAGCGTGCGTGTAGCTGACGAGGGCGTCGGGTACACCATGCAGACTCTCGGGCAGACCGGTCACCTTTTGGGCGTGCTCGTTGTGGGAACGATGACTCCACTCGACCCTGCCGAGAATGATCTCGTCGGCAGCGTTATCGGACTCGCGAGCATCGCGCTGGAGCAACGCCGTGCGCTCGATGCCGCCCGGCGCCGACTGCGTACGGGCCTGTTCGAACTTCTGCTCTCGGGCGTCGTCGACGTCGCAGACCGTACCGCGACCAGCCTCTGGGGGCCATTGCCCGAAGAGCCGGTGCATGTATCCGTTGTCACAGGCACGGTCACTGGTCAGTCGTTGTTCGACGAGTTGGAGCTCGCCGCGGCTCGTCCCGAGGGAGGCCTGTTCTTCGCCGAGCGTGGTGACGAGATACTCGTCGTCTCACGCGAGCCGAAAGATCTTGAGGCGGTACTGCAGCGCCATGGTCTCGGTTTCGGATGCTCGGCGCCCGTTCGGTGGGCAGATCTGCCGCGCGGGCTGACCGAAGCGCGGCGCTCGGCACGCTCGGTGAGCCGCGAGCGTTCCTTCGTTCGGTTCGAGCACCTTGCTGAACAAGGTTTGCAGGGGTTGCTGGCGAGTTCGGGTGGGCAGTTGGTTGCCCGGCGCCTGCTTGAGCCGGTTCTCGACCTGCCCGACCAGGAACGAGACGAGACGCTCAGAACGCTTCGAGTCTGGCTCTGGCACAACGGCGCGTGGGATCCTGCGGCGAGGGAGCTGGGAGTGCATCGGCACACACTCCGCAGCCGAGTGCGGGTAGTCGACGCCCTGTTGGGAGTCGACTTGGAGAGCTTCGCCGCTCGCGCTGAGTTGTGGTCGGCCCTTCAGCTGCTCGAATGAGTGTGCCGAAGGGCCGACAAGGCGCTGTCAGTTCTGAGGGAACCCGAGGTTGAGACCACCGTGGGAGGGATCTGGCCAGCGCGAGGTGATTGCCTTCTGCTGCGTGTAGAACCTGACACCCTCGGCACCGTGCGCCTTCGTGTCGCCGAAGAGCGATGCCTTCCAGCCACCGAACGAGAAGGTCGCTACGGGCACCGGGATCGGCACGTTGATGCCAATCATTCCCACCAGCACCTCGTTCTGAAACCGGCGGGCTGCTCCTCCGTCGTTGGTGAAGATCGCGGTGCCGTTGCCGAACGCGCCCTCATTGATCAGCCGAACACCTTCGTCGTAGCTCGCGACTCGAACGATCGCGAGTACCGGGCCGAAGATCTCTTCGGTGTAGGCCCGAGAGGTCAAGGGCAGCCGGTCGATGAGCGTCGGGCCGAGCCAGAACCCGTTGGCGTCTCCGTCGGGCTGAACGGTGCGCCCGTCTACAACGATCGTGGCACCATCGCGCTCAGCGATCTCGATGTACGACGCGACCTTGTCTCGGTGCGCCTCGGTGACGAGCGGCCCCATGTCGCAACCGCGTCGGCCGTCTCCGACGCGCAATGTGGCGATGCGGGCGGTGATCTTCTCAACGAGTGAGTCCGCGACAGGCTCCACGGCGACGACCACCGAGATGGCCATGCACCGCTCACCGGCAGAGCCGAATCCCGCGTTGACGGCAGAGTCGGCGGTCAACTCGAGATCGGCATCCGGAAGCACCAGCATGTGATTCTTCGCGCCTCCCAGCGCCTGCACTCGTTTGCCATGCCGAGTTCCCGTCTCGTAGACGTACTGGGCGATCGGCGTGGAACCGACAAACGATACGGCAGCGACATCGGGGCTCGTGAGGAGTCCGTCGACAGCGTCTTTGTCGCCGTTCAGCACGGTGAAGACGCCGTCGGGCAGGCCAGCCTCCTTCCAGAGGGCGGCCAGCCACAGCGCCGCCGACGGGTCTTTCTCCGACGGCTTCAGCACCACCGTGTTGCCGGCCGCGATGGCGATCGGGAAGAACCACATCGGCACCATCGCCGGAAAGTTGAACGGAGAGATGACGGCGACGACGCCCAACGGTTGCTTGGTCGAGTACACGTCGATATCGGTCGAGACCTGCTCTGAGAACTCCCCCTTGAGGTGATGGGCGAGCCCGGAAGCGAACTCGACGACCTCCTGCCCCCGACTGATCTCGCCCAAGGCGTCGGAGAGTTCCTTGCCGTGCTCCGACGTGATGATCTCGGCCAGCTCGCCCTTTCTCTGGTTCAGCAACTCGCGAAAGCTGAAGAGAATCGCCTGGCGCTTTGTCAGCGACAGATCTCTCCACGTTGGGAATGCGGCTTTCGCGCTGGCTATCGCCGCGGCAATCTCAGCCCCGTCAGCGAGCGAGACGCGTTTCGTCTCGACGCCGAGGGCGGGGTCGAAGACCGGTGCGGTGCGCCCGGAGGTCGAGTCGCAAATTCGTCCGTCGATCCAGTGCGAAATGACGGGCAGGTCATGAACGGGGGTCATCGAGTGTTTCTTTCTTTTTCTTTTTGGAGTATTTTTCGCCCGATTCGAGGTCGATGGCGATGAGACCTGTGGGCAGGTTCGACAGGTCACGCGCCACGACGGTGTTCTCTTCTGAATCAGGCAGGCGGATGCCCGACGGGGGCTGCTCGCCGAGCAGAATCAGGTCAGAACGCTTCTCCAAGGTCTGACCTTTGAAGAAGGCCGGCGTACGCCAGCGAACAACGAACATGAGAATGAATCCCAAGATGAGCGAGCCGATGCCGACAACGGCAACCGCGCCTACGCCGAAGATCGTCACGTTGTCACCGTTCGAGTCGGTGAGCCAGTCGGGCAGTGCGTACTGGATGAGTCCGAAGATGAACACGGCCGTCAGCATCAGCCCGCCGAGCAACGGTATGACCCCTCTCATGATGAAGTTCCGGAAATTGCTGGTCAGGGTCTTGCGGTAGAACCAGATGCAGGCGTAACCAGTGAGGCCGTAATAGAACGCGATCAGCAGTCCGACAGAACCAATCAGGGCGCTGAGCAGATTCGACGAGATGAGCGTGAAGACGACATAGAACACCGCAGAGATGACGCCCATGCCCACCGTCGACCACGTCGGAGTGAGGAACCGAGGGTGAATTTTGGCGAACTTGGCCGGCACGGCGCGGTAGACGGCCATCGAGAGCGCGGTACGTGCGGTCGGCAGAATGGTGGTCTGGGTCGACGCAGCCGCCGAAGTCAGAATCGAAATGTAGAGAAGCGCGAGCAGCACTCCACCAATAGCGGAGTCGCCGAAGAGCGCCGGACCGATCGCGCTGAACACGTCGTTCGCATTTTCGGGATTACCAAGGCCCACGCCATCGGTACCGACCCCGGCGAAAGCGATCGTAGCAACAGCGACCAAAGCGTAGGTGACCAGCAGCAACAGCGTCGAAATGATGGCGGCTCGGCCAGGAGTGCGACTGGGGTCTTTGCTCTCTTCATTCACACTGACGGCCGAATCCCAGCCCCAGTAGATGAACACGGCGGTCAGGATGGCAGGGGCGATGACGGTGCCGAAATCAAGGTTGAAGGGCAAGAACCACGAGATGTCGGGCACAAGCGAATAGCTCTCCGCATTGCCCGAGTACACCCTGACGAGTGCGAAGACAGCGAAGACAACCAGAATCAGAACTTCGACGCTGAGAAGCACCATCTGCAGTCGCGCCGAGATCTCAATGCCGCGATAGCAGATGTAGGTCATGATGGCGATCCACGCCAGACCGGCCACCGTCGACCAGAACACGTCGCTCGAGAGAGCTGCGATGTCGGGGTTGTTGAAGAGTTTTCCGACCAGGGTGAACGAGTATGAGCCTGCGATCTGGGCGAGGTTCGCCATGACAATCACGTCGGCTGCGATGATTCCCCAGCCACCCATCCAGCCTGTCTTCGGCCCGAATGCCCGCGACGCCCATGTGAACGTGGTTCCACAATCGGGCTCAGCTTTGTTGAGTTCTTGGTACGCGACAGCGATGAAGTACATCGGCACGAACGCCAACAGAATGATCCCCGGCGATTGAACCCCGGCTAACAGCGACCCTCCAGACGCGACGATGAAACCGAGGCTTGCTGCGAGCGAATACGCCGGCGCAGTCGAGGCGATTCCGACGACGACGCTGCCGGTCAGCCCGAGCACCCCTTCTTTCAGCCCTTTGCTGTTCACTGAATTCGAGGTGTCTGTCGTCGGTGGGGTGATAGTCATGTGGCACCAATCTGTCAGCGTTGACGGGTTCGGTTTGCGGCGTAGACGCCTGTCTACGAGTCAAGAGAACCCTAGTGCGTTCCTTCGATCGCCAATCAGACACTTTGGCACCTTAATCGGGGCACTTGCGACAAATTGGCAGATGCTCGAGTCAGCGAAACCTGATGGTCTGGGCATTCGACTCGATAGGACGATGATGACCGCCACGGCTTCTCCCTCGCAAGCCCCCGTTACGCCTGCCCCGCTCGGCGGCCCAGAACTTCCGCAAAAACGCCAGCTGGTGACTGCGATTCCGGGCCCCCGATCGATCGAGCTTCATGCCCGCAAGACTGCCGCAGTTGCTCGCGGAGTCGGCGTCACGCTGCCAATCTACGTGCAGGCGGCCGGCGGGGGCGTAGTGCGTGACATTGACGGGAACACGCTCATCGACCTGGGCTCCGGCATCGCCGTGACCGGCGTGGGCAACTCCGCCCCAGCAGTCGTCGCCGCAGTCACCGAGCAGGTCAACCAGTTCACTCACACGTGTTTCACCATCACCGGGTACGAAGGTTACGTCGAGGTGGCCGAACTGCTCAACGACCTGACCCCGGGCAACCACGAGAAACGCAGCGCGCTCTTCAACTCGGGGGCCGAAGCGGTCGAGAACGCGATCAAAATCGCCCGGCACTTCACCGGCAAGCAGGCCATCGTGGCCTTTGATCACGCCTATCACGGTCGAACCAACCTCACGATGGCACTCACTGCGAAGTCGATGCCATACAAGAGCGGCTTCGGGCCGTTCGCTCCCGAGGTATACCGGGCTCCGCTCTCCTACCCCTACCGTGACGGTGGCCTCTCTGGGGCCGAGGCTGCCCGCCGGGCGATCAGCCAGATCGAGAAGCAGATCGGTGCCTCGAACCTGGCCGCCCTCATCATCGAACCCATCCAGGGCGAGGGCGGGTTCATCGTTCCTGCGCCCGGCTTTCTCGGCGCGCTCGCTGACTGGGCGAGCGCAAATGGGGTGGTGTTCATCGCCGACGAGGTGCAGACCGGCTTCGCACGCACGGGCGCCTTGTTCGCGTCAGAGCACGAGGGGCTCATCCCCGACCTCATCGTCACCGCGAAGGGAATCGCCGGCGGTCTGCCGCTCTCTGCTGTCACGGGCCGCGCTGAGATTATGGATGCCGCTCACGTGGGTGGCCTTGGCGGCACCTACGGGGGCAACCCCATCGCTTGCGCGGCCGCGATCGCGACCATCCAGCGCTATCAGAACGACGGCCTCATCGAGCGGGCACGACAGATCGAAGCAGTTCTCCGTGAGGAGCTGACCGCGCTGGCACTCGATGACCAGCGCGTCGGGGAGATACGCGGCCGAGGTGCGATGCTCGCCGTCGAGCTTGTCGACCCAGCGACGAAAGAGCCAGATGCTGCCCTGACATCTCGGGTCGCGACCGGCGCGCACGCAGATGGGGTCATCGTTCTGACCTGTGGCACCTACGGCAACGTCATCCGCTTTCTCCCACCACTCACCATCTCTGACGAATTGCTGCGCGACGGAATCGCCGTGCTCCGGAAAGTATTGGCCAGCTCATGACCCTCCTCCAGACCCCGAGCCGACCGCCGGCCACCCAACACACGTCAGCGCTCGAAGACGCGCACGCCCAGTTGGCCGCCGCCGTGGCTGACCTCGGCTATGACGAAGGCACCCACGCCATGCTCTCGAAGTCGCGACGGGAACTCACCGTGAGCATTCCCTTGCGCCGAGATGATGGAAGCACGCAAGTGCTGACGGGCTATCGCGTGCAGCACAATATCTCGCGTGGGCCAGCCAAGGGCGGTTTGCGCTACAGCCCACAGGTCACCCTCGACGAAGTACGAGCTCTGGCGATGTGGATGACCTGGAAGTGCGCTCTGCTCGACGTGCCCTACGGCGGCGCGAAGGGCGGAATCGCCCTCGACCCCCGGCAGTACAGCCAGGCCGAGCTCGAACGGATCACCCGGCGGTACACCAGCGAGATTCTGCCGATCATCGGCCCGCAGCAAGACATTCCCGCCCCCGACATCGGCACCGACGAACGCACGATGGCCTGGATCATGGACACCTATTCGGTCAGCAAGGGCCACACCGTACCGGGCGTCGTGACCGGCAAACCACTCAGTCTTGGCGGGTCGCTCGGGCGCGCCAGCGCGACATCCCGCGGCGTCGTGCACATTGCGAATGCCGCTTTGCGAAGCGAAGGCATTACTGTGGCGGGCGCAACGGCGGCGATTCAGGGGTTCGGTAAGGTCGGTCGTGACGCGGCTCGGTTTCTCACTGATGACGGTGCACTGGTCGTGGCCGCGAGCGATCAATACGGCGCAGTTCACAATGCGGCCGGGCTCGACATCGATGCACTCGGCGCCCACGTCGACGCCACGGGTTCGGTCGTCGGATTCTCGTCGGCTGACCCATTGCCTGCGGGCGAACTCCTCGAACTCGACATCGATGTACTCGTGCCGGCTGCCATCGAAGGCGTCATTCACGAGGGCAATGCCGCAAACGTTCGCGCACGCATCATCGTCGAAGGCGCAAATGGCCCGACATCGCGCGACGCAGATGCGATTCTGGCCTCGAACGGCGTGCTGGTCGTACCCGACATTCTCGCCAACGCGGGCGGCGTCATCGTTTCGTACTTCGAGTGGGTGCAGGCCAACCAGTCGTACCGGTGGGAAGCCCGCGACGTCGAAACACGTCTCGAAGAACGGATGCTCGCCGGCTGGGCCTCGGTCAACTCCCACGCCGCAGCCCACGACCTCACACTGCGCGCAGCAGCTACGCGTCTCGCCGTCGCCCGGGTCACCGAGGCACACCGCCTGCGCGGCCTCTATCCCTGATCGCCCGTGCATACTTTTACTGAGGAGCATCTATGACTCTCACCGCTGAACCGTCGACGCCCGAATCTTCTCTGAGCAAATCAGCCGCAGACGAAGCTGCCCTGAGCAAATCCTCCCTGAGCAAATCCTCCCTGACGGAGTCGGCCCTTCTCGACTCCGTACCCGGCCTGCTCTACATCGGCGGCGAGTGGGTTGCGAGTGAGTCGAAGGCGACGCTGACAGTCTCTGAGCCAGCCACCGGCGAGGTGCTGAAACACATCGCCGACGCGAGCCCAACTGATGGACTGCGTGCGCTCGACGCTGCGGCCGCGTCGGCTGACGAATGGGCTGCCACCGCACCGCGGATGCGGGGCGAGTACTTGCGAAGCGCATTCGATCTGCTCCAACAACGCAAAGACCAGTTCGCGCTGCTCATGACCCTCGAGATGGGCAAGCCGCTATCCGAGGCCGCAGGCGAGGTGGCCTACGGCAGTGAATTTCTGCGCTGGTTCAGCGAGGAGGCCGTTCGCATCTCCGGTCGATACGGGCAGAACCCCGAGGGCACTGGCCAGATCGTGGTGTCGCAGCGCCCGGTCGGGCCGTCGTATCTGATCACGCCGTGGAACTTTCCCCTGGCGATGGCCACCCGCAAGATCGCCCCCGCCCTGGCCGCTGGCTGCACGGTCGTCGTCAAGCCCGCAGAACTGACGCCGCTCACCACGCTGTTCGTCGCCAAGCTCTTCGAAGAGGTCGGGTTGCCGGCCGGTGTTCTCAACGTGATCACGACTTCACGAGCATCCGACGTCTCTGCTCCGATCATCGCCGACCCGCGACTACGGAAGCTCAGCTTCACCGGCTCAACAAGCGTCGGAAAAGTACTCATCAAGCAGGCCGCCTCGAACGTGCTGCGCACCTCGATGGAACTCGGTGGCAACGCACCCTTCATCGTCTTCGGCGACGCCGACCTCGATAAGGCCGTAGAGGGCGCGCTGGCCGCCAAATTCCGCAACATCGGCCAAGCCTGCACAGCCGCGAACCGCTTCATCGTGCACAGTTCGGTCGCAGCCGAATTCGGGCACAGACTTACCGACCGGGTCAACGGCTTCGTCATCGGGCGAGGCACAGAAACCGGCGTGACCATCGGACCACTCATCAACGACCGCGCCGTCGACAAAGCCGACGACCTGGTTCAAGACGCCATCGCGCGAGGCGCGAACCTCCTCACCGGCGGTCACCGGTCGCTTCGAGCAGGCAGCTTCTACGAACCGACCGTCATCACGAACGTGCAGCCCGAAAGCACCATTCTTCGTGAAGAAATCTTCGGCCCGGTTCTCTCGATCGTAGAGTTTGATAACGAAGACGAGGCCGTTGCCATGGCCAATGACACCGAGTACGGGCTTGTCAGTTACGTGTTCACCGAGAACCTCGCTCGCGGGCAACGGATGATCGAGAAGCTCGACACCGGCATGATGGGTCTCAATGTGGGCGTCATCTCGAACGCCGCGGCTCCCTTTGGCGGAGTGAAACAGTCAGGACTTGGCCGCGAGGGCGGCGCGGAAGGCATCCACGAATACCTCTCAACCAAATACACGCTCATCCCGAACTGAAAGAATTGATGTCATGGAACGTTTAGAACGAGACGTCGTCGTCATCGGCGCAGGTGCGACGGGACTGACCGCAGCCGTACGGTTGCAGCAGGCGGGCCACTCAGTGGTCGTACTCGAGGCGCGCGACCGCGTCGGAGGCAGGCTCTGGAGCGACCACATCGACGGCCAGCTCTACGAGATCGGCGGCCAGTGGGTCTCGCCCGACCAGACTGTGCTACTCGAGACCCTCGACGAACTCGGCCTCGACACGTATGCCAGATACCGCGAAGGCGAGAGCGTCTACATCGGTGCAGACGGAGCCCCTAAGCGGTTCACCGGAGATATTTTCCCCGCGAATGAGCACACCCGGTCTGAAATCGAGCGAATGATCGGGGTGCTTGACGAGCTTGTGCAGCAGACGGATCCGGCCGCCCCGTGGGAGCAACCGCGGGCAGCCGAATTCGACCACATCTCCTTCAAAGCCTGGCTTGAGCAGCAGTGTGACGACGCTGAGGCGCGCGCGAACATCGCCCTGTTCATTGCTGATGCGATGCTGACTAAACCCGCTCATTCGTTCTCGCTGCTGCAGGCCTTGCTCATGGCGGCGAGTGCTGGCAGCTTCAGCCACCTCGTCGACGCCGATTTCATCCTCGACAAACGCGTGATCGGCGGGCTGCAGCAGGTGCCGTTGAAATTGGCCGAACAGCTCCGAGCGGGTGACCTTCGGCTCTCGCAGCCTGTTCGCCGCATCAAATGGTCGACCGCGGCCCTGGCTGCTGACGCCGTCGACGGCGAGGTAGTCGAGGTTGTTACCGACGAGCTGGTTGTCAACGCCCGCCGTGTGATCGTAGCCGTGCCGCCGAACCTCTATAACCGCATCGAGTACGCCCCGAACCTGCCGCGCCTGCGCCAGCAACTCCAGCAGCACCAATCGCTTGGGCTAGTCATCAAGGTGCACGCTACCTACGAGACCGCATTCTGGCGCGAAGACGGTTTGTCGGCGACTGCGTTCAGCCCCTACCAAATCGTGCACGAGGCATACGACAACACCAACTACGGCGAGTCGCGGGGCACGCTGGTCGGATTCATCTCCGACGAGAAGGCCGATGCCGTGTTCCAGATGCCCGCCGAAGAGCGCAAGCGGAGCATCCTGAACTCGCTGGCTTCGTACTACGGCCCCCAGGCGCTGGAACCCGTCGTCTACTACGAGAGCGACTGGGCGGCCGAGGAGTGGACCCAGGGCGCCTACGCCGCCAGCTTCGACCTCGGCGGCCTCACACGCTACGGCGCACTCCAGCTGGAGCCGGTCGGGCCGTTGCGGTTCGGTTCGAGCGACCTCGCCGCTGAAGGCTACCAGCACGTCGACGGCGCCATCCGTGTTGGTCGGCGACTCGCAGCCGAAACTGCGGATACCCTGGCCCGACAGTCAATGAGCGAACGCTCCGCGCATGGCACGTTCGTCGAAGGAGTCATCGCATGAGTCTCTTCTCAGTCATCAATCCCGCTACCGGCGAGACTGTCGCGGAGTACCCGACGATCAGTGACGAGGCGCTGCGGGAGGCGATCGGTTCGGCTTCAGCAGCCTACGAAAGCTGGTCGCGCCGGGTCGCGGTCGCCGACCGAACCGCCCTCATCGCCCGGGTGGCCGAGCTGCACACCGAGCGTCGCGTGCAGCTCGCCGAGATCGTTGTGCGCGAGATGGGCAAACCCCTCGACCAGGCGCTGGGTGAGGTCGACTTCGCGGCCGCGATCTACCAGTACTACGCCGACAACGGCCACGCTTTTCTCGCTGATGAGCCCATCGAGGTCGCAGATGGCGACGGGTCTGCATTCATCAGGCGCGGCGGGCTGGGCGTGCTGCTCGGCATTATGCCGTGGAACTTCCCTTACTACCAGGTGGCACGATTCGCGGGCCCGAACATCGTCGCGGGCAATACGATCCTGCTGAAGCATGCACCGCAGTGCCCCGAGTCGGCGGCCGCGATCGCTCAGATCTTCGACGACGCTGAAAGCCAGCTCGGCGCCCACGACTCGGTCTATGTGAACGTCTACGCCAGCAATGAGCAGATCGCCACGGTCATCGCGGATGCCCGTGTGCAGGGCGTCTCGGTCACCGGTTCTGAGCGCGCGGGAGCTGCGGTCGCCGAGCTCGCCGGCAAACACCTGAAGAAGGTCGTGCTCGAACTCGGGGGCTCAGACCCGTTCATCCTGCTGTCGACCGACGATCTCGACGCCGCGGTTCAGGATGCGGTGAACGCTCGCCTCGACAACAACGGGCAATCGTGCAACGCTGCGAAGCGGTTCATCGTGATCGATGGGCTATACGACGAGTTCGCGTCGAAGTTCACCGAATTGTTCACCGCCGCGCAGCCCGCCGACCCGATGGCCGAAGGCACGCTGCTCGGCCCGCTGTCGTCTGCCGCTGCGACCAAACGGCTCGAAGAGCAACTTGGCCGCGCCGTGTCGCAGGGCGCAACCGTGCTCGCGTCGGGCACGCCGTCAGGCAACTTCTTCCCGCCCGCGGTGCTCGCCGACGTCACCTCGTCGATGGATGCGTACCACGAAGAATTCTTCGGCCCCGTCGCGGCGATCTACCGGGTGAGATCAGAGGCCGAGGCTGTCGCGCTTGCTAACGACACCCCCTACGGGCTGGGTTCGTACGTGTACACAACCGACCCCGAACAGGCCCTGCGGGTCGCCGACTCCATCGACGCCGGCATGGTCTGGATCAACCTCGTGCTCGGCGACGCAGCCGAGTTGCCCTTCGGCGGGGTGAAGCGCTCGGGCTCCGGCCGGGAGTTGGGCCGCTTTGCCGTCGAGGAGTTCGTCAACAAAAAACTCATCCGCATTTCGTAACTATGACGAGCTAGGCCGCGTGAGAAGCGATTGAATCGACAGGCACATCCAGAGACGCGTCGGGAGTCGTATCTTCTGATGTGTCGAAGGGCGTCATAATGCCAAGCGGATCACGCGGTCGTAGCCGTGCACGATGAGCGTGTGATCGGTGCAACATGGGCCGCGCAGCTCATGCGCAGGGCTGGATTGTGTTCATGGCCACCCAGACCGACTGGCACGACAGGGGTGTCGGGATCGAGTGTCGTGCCGAGCATGGCGGCGATGGGCACGAGCTGGTCGAGGGCGATCCGCCGATGGCCTGTCTCAATGCGGCTCAGCGTGAATGCCGAATGATGGCAGCAGGCGGCTAGCGTGTCGAGGGTCGACCCCCGTGCGACTCGCAGGCCACGGATGCGCTTTCTGACGGTGCGTTCTTGCTTCAGGCTGCCCTGCTCGAGTGTGTCGAGGCCGCAATTTCCGCTGGCATCTGCGCAATCATCACCGCCGCGCCGTACAAGCCGGCCTGCTCACCCTCAGCGCCATCGTCATCGTCATCGTGCTCGTAGCGCTCTGCTACACCGTCGCGCTCTCGCTGAAGAGCGAACCGTGCTTGATCGTCGAAACAATGGTTGTCGACGCCACCCTTGGGCTCTCTCTCGGCTGGGTAGCCATCGCCACTGCCGCTTGCATCATCGGCGTGCTGCTCGCCTTCTAGAGCAGAGGTCACATCGCGCCCGCCCAGCCTCGATCGTGAGAACTTAGGCCATCAGGAATGGCAGAAGGCGGGTGAGAAGTTCTGCCGGCTGATCGAGAGGAACGATGTGTCCGCTGGAGGGAATGAGGATGTTCTCGAAGTGATCGCTGATCGGCTGCAGCTGGCCTCCTGTTGCGGCACCGACGACCTGGCCACCGATCGCGAGAGTAGGAATAGTCAGTCGGTGGTTGGCCGTCGCCTCAGCGATCTGCGCAGCGTTCGTCGGCATGGCGCGGTAGTGCTCGAAGGCGGCGCGAAGCGAGTCGCGCCCTACGTAGGCGCGAACAAAGGCGTCTCGGATCCCGACGTCGACGCCGGCCCCGTTGGCTGTTCCCTGCCGAAGGAAGAAGTCGATGTACTCGGCTTCGTGCCCCTCGAGAACCGTTTCGGCGAGACCCGGTACCGCGTGAAAGCCGAACCACCACGGCGGCCCCGCGCGGAAGAAGTCTTCGGCGCCAGGGAGTCTCCCGATCGTGGATTCCATCAGTACCAGCCGGGACACCCGCGCGGGGTGCTCCAGGCCGAGCAGGAACGCCGGCGGTGCACCAGCGTCGATGGCGACGACTGCGGCTTGGGGCTCGTCGAGCGCGTCGAGCACTCCCAGCATGTCAGTGGCCAGGTTTCGGGCGTCGTATCCCGTCGTGTCTCGTTGGCTTGCCCCCAGGCCGCGCAGGTCGGGGGCGATAACTCGGTGGGTCTCGGCCAGCACCGGAATGATCGCGCTCCAGACCCGCCAGGTGTGCGGGAACCCGTGCATCAGCAGTACCGGTGACCCGGAGCCAGCGGTCGCCACATTCAATCGAGTGCCATTCGTGCAAACGGAGATCTCGTCGATCAGCAGCGCGTTCAATTCGGTTGTCATTGCTTCCTCCACGTGGTTACTGTTAGTGACCACATAACGTTAGGAGACCGATCGTGAACTCGGAAGACGGCACCGTGACGGAACGTGGTCACCTCACGGTGACCTCCCCTACCGGCCGCGGTCGCGGTGATCTTTTTGACCCGGCGTGCCCGACTCGTCAACTGCTGGATCGTCTCGGGGGCAAGTGGACGTCAATGGCGGTGAAGGTGCTGGGGGATGCGCATCCTGGTGAGGTGCGGTTCGCCGAACTGAAGCGGCGGATGCCGGGGGTCTCCCAGAAAATGCTGGCCCAGACTCTGCGCAGCTTGGAGAGAGACTCCCTCGTCGATCGACGCGTCGAGGCAGCCACGCCGCCCCGGGTCCACTACCGGCTCACTGACCTGGGGGCCTCCCTCACCGAGCCGATAGCCGCCCTTCGAAACTGGGCAGAGGAGCACATGGCGCGGATTGACGAGGCTGGTCTCGCCTGGGACCGCGCTCGCTCCTGAATTACGCGAAGGAGGGCGGGGAGAAACCCTGGGGCACGATGATTTCGAAATGCATCGGCTACCGAAGGGCCTTTCGTTGCGCCTTGACGACGGCGGCGAGGGCAGGCTTTGCGTCTCGGGCGAAGCGCGGAAAGTTGAGGAACCCGTGCGGCATAGACGGGTAGCTGATCAGCTGCACCGGCACTCCGGCGGCTCGCAACGCGTCTGCGTACTGAACGCCGTCGTCGTGCAGAGGGTCGTGTTCGGCCACCTCGATCAGAGCTGGAGGCAATCCAGCAAGGGATTCCGAGAGCAGCGGAGACACCCGCTAGTCGTTCCGGTCTCCGGCGTAAAGCTCGTCGAACCGCTGCATGTCTGCTGCGGTGAGGATGTACGCGTCGGCGTTTGTTCGTCGTGACTCCGAGTCGTACGCACCGGTAACCGGGTAGAGCAGAGCTTGGTGCCTGATCTGCGGGCCTGCTTCGTTCCGCGCCATCAGTGCGACCACCGCGGCGAGATTGCCGCCCGCGCTTTCACCCATCACCCCCAATCTGTCGGGGTCTGCTCCGAGTTCTCCTGCATGAGCGGCCGCCCACTTCAGGCCGGCGAAGCAATCTTCGACGCCGGCGGGGAACGGATGCTGCGGTGCGAGTCTGTAGTCGACCGAGACGACTATCGCTCCCAGGCGGTGCGCTACAGTGCCGCAGATCCAATCTCCGCCACGCAGATCACCGAACACGAAACCGCCGCCGTGAAAGTACACGACGAGAGGCAACCCGGCTCTGAGACCTGCCGGCGAGTAGATACGCACCCCGAGGCCAGCGACGGTACGGTCTTCGGCAGATACGCTCCTCGGCCGGCGGCCCATCAAGATCGATGCCATCACCTCCGGAGCACCCGCCCCGCTGTTCCGCGCGATTTCTGCCGGAGTGGCCTTCGCAACCGACGCACCAGGCATCAGGCGCATGATTTTGCCGATTCGCCGCATACCAGGCGCCAGAAGCTCCATGATTACGACCCTACGCCGGGTTGTGAAGCGCGGCGGCGTCAGTCACGTGGTGAGGCCGAGTTGTTCGAGCATGCCTTTCTCATCGCTGCTGCCCCATCGTTCGACTAACTTTCCGTTTTCGAACCGGCTGATCTGCATTCCTCGTACGGAGATCGCTTTGCCCGTGGGAGCATGGCCCATCAGCGGGCCCTGATGGGTGCCCGTCAGGGTGTACGCGAAGGAAACATCGGTGTCGTTCGCAACGAGACGTTCGACTTCAATGTGCAAGTCGGGGAAGGCAGTGATCATGTCACCGAAGAACGCCTTGTAGCCCGCGGGGCCCGCCGCTTGGCCGGGAGCGGGGTCATTGTCGACCGCGTTGTCAGCGACGAGGTCGTCGAGCAGGTCGAGGTTGCCACTGTTCACGGCGTCGCCGAACTTCTGTTGTGCAGCGATGTTTGCTTCTTGACTCATCTGTTCAGCTCTTCTTCTGTTGCGGCGGATGACGTACTGGGCTGATGGTGACAGCATTCTGCAATTGCAGCCCACCGAGTGACGTCTGACCAGCGGTTGCGTTTCTGGGGTGACTATGCACACGCACGCTCACGCGCGTCGAGGCAGAGGTCTCCGCTCGGCAGAGCCCCGTTTGGCGCGGGTCAGGCGCGAAGGTGAACTTGCTCGAAGGCGACGCGGGTCTCGGTGACGAGGGTGCGCGGATTGCTTGTGCGTCGTCGTGCGGTTTGGGCGCAGGCGAGGGCGATTTGGGCGGCGAAGATGGCTACGTTTTCGGGTGTTCCGCGGGAGACGAGAAGGTCGCTCAAGGTGTCAGCGATGAGTTGCGTTTTGAGGGCATCCCGAGCCCGGAGTTCGAGATGCTTCGCGATCAGTTCATAGTGCAGCGTGTACCCAGCAGGGTCGGCGCTCGCCTGCGCGCACAACTCGAGCACGATGGGTTGCAGCTGGTCGATCGCCTCGGCGGGAGTGTAGGCGATTTCGACGGAATCGTGAGAGGCGATGTCGGTGATCGTGTCGAGCATCCGCTGTTCGTGGGCGAAAACGACTTCGGCTTTGTCGCCGAAATAACGGAAGAACGTCGTGCGGCCGACCTCGGCTCGAGCGGCGATGTCGGTGACCGAAACGTTCTCAAAGCCATGGGCGCGAAAGAGTTCGTCAGCGGCATCGACGATGCTCTGCTGCGCACGGCGTTTCTTGCGCACGGTCAACGACTCGGGTGCGGCGACGACCTCAGACATGAGGCCAGTCTATACAGAAAGGTACGTGCATCCAACAGGTTTTGAGTGTGCTACGGTACTCAGTACCATTTACCGAAGGACTCATTATGCTGACCACCGACGACCGCTACGAGATCACCGAAACTCTTGCACTGCACGCGCACATCTCCGACGAGAACCAGCTTGACCGGCTCGAAGAGCTGTTCACTCCTGACGCGGTCTACGACATGACCGCGTCAGGCATGGGCGCGTTCACGGGAATGGACGAGATTCGCGCCGCTGCAGCAGGAATGGCCCACAGCGGTCACGCCCCGCTGGCACATTTCGTGACGAACATCGTGATCACCGGCACAGACGACACCGAGGCAGCGGCGCTGTCGAAGGGGCTGATGATCATGGCCGACGGTTCGCCGCACGCCGTCACTTATGCCGACACCCTGCGCCGCCACGATGGGCGGTGGCGCATCAGCCGCCGCGTCATCACCCCGGCACGCGCATCCCGACCCGCCAACGCCTCCTGACGGCCTCGTCATTCTGCCGTTCTCGCCACACCCGAAGGCAACGTTTCACGATCGCTGACTGAGTTACTCGGCCATTCGCACTCGGGTGGTGGTTCGCTGTTCGGTCATCGACCAGAAGGTCTGAGCGATGACCGATGGCTCGATGGCCGTCGGGCTGGCTGTGGCGGTGCCTGCTACTGATCCCGCGATCGTTATTTCACCGACGTAGATTTCGAATTCGCGCAGGCGCTCAGCGAGGATGCCGACCAGTTTGGTCTTTGCCGCGTTCTCGAGGCCGACGCCGTCATTGTTGAGGTATTTGGCCAAGGAGTCCGCCTCTGAGCTGGCCTCGCCGAGGGCGCCGTTCGCGACCAGAATTGCTGATCCGGTCGACTGCTTGAGATCTTCGACGATGTCTTGAACGCAGGCGAGTAAACCCCTGACTCCGATATCGAAGACGCGCTCGATGTCTTGAGGTCTGGTTTGGAGGACGTCTTTGACGTCACCGCTGCGGAACGCGGTCCACAGCAGCGTCGACGGCGCGCCCATTTCGGTGCGGATGGCGGCCAGCGCGACGCTGAGGGAATCTGGGTCTGCCGCATCCGCTTGGAAGGCCTGGGCTTTTATGCCACTCGCCGTCAGTCGAGACACGCCTTCGGCGAGTCGCTCGCTGTTTCTCGCGACGAGGGCTACCGAATACCCTTCACGCCCGAACCGTTCGGCGGTTGCATGTGAAATGCCGGGACCGTAGCCCACAATGACGAGCACGCGCATGGAAAAACCTCTTTCAGTGATGCCAGTGATGCCGACCTCGTCGACCCTGATCGCTAATCGGAGAATGCTCCGACTTGGGAAGAGTATCCAATCGGAGTAGGCTCCGCAACGTGAGCTTGGAAAATACCGATCGGCCGCGCGCCCGCATAGCGGAAGGGCGGAGAAACCGCCAGAAGTTGATCACTGCCGCAACGGAGGCCTTCGCTGCCGGCGAGGAAAACGTTACTCTCAACGCCATAGCGAAACAGGCGGGCGTCGGAATCGGCACGCTCTATCGGCATTTTCCTTCGAAAGAAGCTCTGGTCGAGGCCGTCTACCTCGACCAAGTCGAGCGCCTCAGATCAGGCGCCGCCGAGGCTCTGGCGAACCACCAACCAGCAGAAGCATTTCGTGAATGGATGGATCTCTTCATCGAATGGGCCGCGACGAAGCACGGCATGATCGAGACGCTTCAGAAAGCACTCACCGCGGGAACACTGCAACGAAGCGACATGCGCGCCGAATTGACGACTGTGGTTTCAACCTTCCTCTCGGCCGGCGCCGAGGCCGGAGACCTGCGCAGCGACGTCGCCGCAGCAGACGTCAGCGCGACTCTCGCCGGAATTCTGGCCGTCTCCGGCGCCCCCGGCGACGACGAGCAGACAGGTCGGATGTTCGACCTGTTGCTCGACGGCCTGCGCCCACGATGACTCATCAGAACGAAGGACGTCGACTCCCTGCCCGGGATGCCCGAGGCAACCGCTAGGCAGGATGAGCGGCTCACCTACCGCACGTGCGTGAACTCTCCGGCCGGCCATCCGCGTAATCGTAATCTAGATAATTATCTAGATTACGATAGTCTGGGGGACATGGAGAAAGTCATCACATCTGCACAACTGAGGCAAAACCCCGCTGAAGCGCTGCGAGACGTTCAGAACGGTGACGAATACCACGTCACCTATCACGGCCGAGACATCGCCAGACTAATTCCGCCCGAGCGACCTCGTGGTGCCACCCGGGAGCAGGCAATGTCTCTGTACAGCACCCCCGTCGACAGTGGATGGGCCGACGAACTCAGAGATCTTCGAGCCGGGGAGAATATGGATGACCCTTGGCAATGAGCGAGTGCATCCTCGACACGAACGTGTTGATCGCAGAAGCTGGTGTGAACCTGCCAGACGACACCACCTTCCTGGTGACTTCCATCTCGTACGCTGAGCTACAGTTCGGCCTCTCAACTTCATTGGATAACGGCCGGGTACACGCCGAACGTTCCCTCCGAGTGAATCGGGCCAAAGCCATTTACGGCCCCGGTCTTCCGTTCGACGACCAAGCGTCGACGAGCTACGGCTACCTCACAGAGTTGCTGCTGATGCGCGGCAGGAGCCCGAGAGGCAGAATCGTCGACATCATGATCGCTTCGATCGCTCACTCTCGCGGAGCGTCGCTGATCACCCGAAACGTTGACGACTTCATCGGTCTCGAAGACGCTCTCGACGTGATGCCCTCCTGAATCGTCGACATCTGCTGCCAGAGTCACCGATACAAACCACAACGGCCGCGCCCGCGGCTTCGCCCATACGATCGCCGAATACCTTCGCACGTAGCGAGCGTTACTGTGGGGCGCGGGTGGCGAAGACGATGGTGTTGTCGACGTAGTGCCCGGTGGAGTCGTCGAAGACGCCGCCGCAGGTGATGAGACGCAGCTGCGCTGTCGGGGTGGGGCCGTATACCTCGTCGGTGGGAAATTGCGCCTTCGCCGCCTGCACGAGGCGGTCGACGGTGAAGGTGACCGAAGACTGGTCAGACAGGGTGACCCGCACCTGAGCCCCGACCTGAAGCTCGGCAAGCCGAGCGAAGACCGCTGGAGCGACCGCCGAGTCGATGTGGCCGGCGATGACGGCCGGCCCGATGTCGCCCGGTACGACCCCGTCGCTGTACCAGCCGGCGGAGTCGAAGTCGACGGGCGGCTGAATCCAGCCCGTCGAGTCTCGGTTGAGTGACTCGAGCCCTGAGTCGACCGCGATGGCGGGAATCTGCACGCGAACGGGAGTAATGCCCTTCTGCCGTTCTGTGGAAACGTGGGCGAGATACGGATCTTGATTTGCACCGACCGCCCCTCGCGAAGCAGACGATTGCGCCACTGCTGTGGATGAGCTGGCCACAGCGCTCGACGACGAATCCGAATTCGCGGGTGCTGCGCTGCACGCACTCAGGGGACCGGCCAATGCGGCGCCGAGAAGGGCTCCGGCAACCAGAAGTCTGCGCCGAATCGTCAGCCTCGCCGCTGAGCCGCGAACGTGCGAACGGCTCCCCATCACCGTGCGCGTTGCGCGGTCAGCTCACTGGGCACGGTCAAGAAACCTGACGGCGCGTGTGCAACGTGTACGCCCGTCGCGCCCCCGCCGGTCTGAATGCCGCCCGTGGGCAGATCTCCCACGCTTGAGGCATCGGTGACTGCCGTGACGGTTACGCCGCCGCTCGCGTTGTCGAGCACGAAGAGGGTCGAGACCGACCCCGGGGCCAGGCTCACCTCTGCCGTCGATGCGCTCGATGAATTCGATGCACCCGATGCACCCGATGCACTCGTGAGTTCGAGCATCCAGTCGCCCGCCGGCACGTTCGCGTACGGAGTCGCCGTGCCCTCTGCGGCACCCGCGGCAACCACCACGCCGGTGGTTGTTGCGATGTTGACCGTCGGAATGCTCGTCGATGCCTGCACGACCCGAACGCGTGACTGCCCGGTGCCGGGCGCAGTGAGATCATCGGTGAACACCACCGACCGCACATCAGCGTTTTTACCGTAGGCGGCAACCGTGATGGGCTGGCCTGCTGTGATGTTGATAGAGGTTTGGATGACCGGGGTTGTCATGCTCTGCCCCGTCGACGCCATCGAGACCACGTACGTGCCCTGCGGCAGGGCCAGGTAGTTCGACACCTGCCCGTAGACAACGTCGGTCAGCGACTCGACCACCTTGCCCCCGGTGAGCGCGGTCAGCTGAATATCGACGCCAGCGGTGTCGGGCGAGAGATGCGCCAGGCGCACCCAGCCCGTACCAGATGCCGCGTTCGGGGCAGAAGCGGTGGTGGTCGACCCTGAAGTGCGGGCGGCACTGGCCAGCGCCGATGCCGGTGCGGCGAAGAGCAGGCCGATGAGGGCGGCGAGAGCGACCGCCGGAGCCAGAACATTCCGAGTGTGCATGGTGATCCTTTCGTGGTTAGGGAGCTGAAGAGGCCGCCGCGGGAGTAGCCAAGAGTCCAGGCGGTTCCGGCCCGTCGACGAGGGCGAGAATTCCGTCGTCGGTCATCGTGACCTGGGTGGGCGCCACGGGCGGCGTGAACGTCAGCAATAAAGACGTGGCGTCGACGCGCGCCTGGGCGTTGCTCACCAGGTCAGAACCGTCGAGTTGGGTGATCACGACGGCGTTGCGCAAGCCGGTCACGGATTCCTCTGCCTGGGGAAAGTCGGCGACCGTGAGTGTGTGGTCTGAGAGAAGCACTGCGAGAACCAAGATGAGCCGGGCATCCACCTGGCCGTCGATCAGTTGCGTTTCTGCGCCCGAGTTCAGTCTGAGCGCTGAGTTCTCGGTCAGTTGCAGGCCAGCGGATGCCCGTGTTGGTGTGAGCGCGTCTGCGACTCCTGCGGGGTCACTCTCGCTCGGCACCGGCGGAGCCTGCTCAGCGATCGGGTCTGACGGCGAAGCGGAGGGTGGCGCCACCAGCCCTCGCAGCTCGTCGGGCCAGAAGACGATCGCCAGGGTGACGGCCACGATGAGACCCGCGATACACGCTGCGACGACAGCTGTGCGGTGGTTGGAAGGGCTGCCGGAAGCCGAGTCGTTGCCAATGGCTTCGGTTTCGTGCATCCACCGGGCGAACATGTCTGTTGTCGCGTCGCCGACGCTTTCTGACGCGAGAGGGTGGGGCGGTTTGCCTGTGGTGGGCTGTGCCATCGTCAGTCTCCGGTAAGCGCGCGCGAACGATCACGTGCGGAGGGACTGCGACCCACGGTAAGAGCGCGCGCTGTAAAGCTCACGCCAAGCTAGGAACTCACGTGAATTCTTACTCGCATTGCCACGCCGCGCAACCCCTCTGACTGGGGCTCACATCGGCCCTCGTACGGGTTCGGTCACACGGGTTCGGTCATACGGCTTCTGTCACACGGCCGTCGCGCAGATGCAGCGTTCGGTGGGCTCGTCAGCGATGAGTAGCTCGGGCTGCGTCACGAGTGCGACGCGTTGTTGCTGGCCGCCCGAAAGCTGGGGCGGGCGCTGCCGGGCGTGGTCAGACACCGAGCACCAGGCGGATGCCTGAGCCAATCTCTGACAAGAGATAGGCAGGAACATGACCAGCTGCATATGGGTCGAGAAATTCGCGCCCGACCGGCCCGACCTGCGAAACGACAGCAACCGAATCTCGCTCGAGCCCCGACGCTTCGGCCGGGATGAGCACGTTTCCTGGAAACGCCTCCAGTTGCGTATTCGACGTCATCGGAACGACCTGCACGGTAGCGATATTCGTTGCCAGAAGCCAATTCTCTTGAAGAACAATCGCTGGTCGCAGCTTCGCCGGTTCGGAGCCCCTGGGTGAGCCGAAATCAATCCAGACGATATCGCCACGAGCCGCTACCATTCGATGTTTTCGCGCAAGAGCCGTTCAGATTCGCGCACGAACAGACCTTCGCTCGCAGGCTGGTCGGCGCGCGCCAGCACCGCGTTTGCGATCGCCGTCAATTCAGACTCACCCTCGAGCTCGTCGGCGAGTCGTTGGGCGGCAACACGATAGAACTCCGACCGATTCATGCCGTGCTTGTCGGCTACACGCTCAAACCGCTCGAAGTCACCGACCGGAACAGAGATAGCTGTCTTCATGGGCCCAGTATAACCATTTATACCGCGATAATTCGCGCGATCAGTGAGAAGCGAGGGCGGACTGCCAGGAGGATACGTGCTGGGTGACCTGCGCGAGAACGTCGTGGTGCGCGGTGAGATCGGGGGCGATGGTGGCGAGTACTGCCTCGGCTACGGAGGGGGCGGGGGCGCCCGAACGGGCATCCGCTACGTCGGTGAAGAGCGCCCACGACGCGATGACGCCGCACTCCGCGGAGCCGGGCGGCAGGCCTGCGGCGATGCGACGACGGATGACGTCGGCCACGCGAATGGGCAGCTTGAGGGCGCCATCGCGCGCGATCTGTTCGAGGCGGTGCTCGATGCGGGCATTGGTGAAGCGTGAGCGCAGGGCGGCAAGCGCGGTATCGACGGTTTCGGCGTCGAAGGGCACGATCTCGCGCGCCTCTGCCCAGAGTGCTTCGAGGGCCTCTCGGCAGGAGGCGTCGTTCATCGCCTCGGCGATGGTGGCGTGACCGAGCAGAAGACCGCGGTACGCGAGCAGGGAGTGCCCGGCGTTCAGCAGCCAGAGTTTGCGCTGCTCGTACGGCTCGATGTCGGTGACGAATCGCGCTCCGACCGAACCCCAGTTCGGGCGGCCGGCCGGGAAGGCGCCGCTGAGAATCCACTCGCTGAAGGGTTCGGTGACGACCGGTACCGCGTCAGCGAGGCCGGTGAGTTCGAAGGCCGTCTGTTGGTCGAGCGGAGTGGTTGCGGGGGTGATGCGGTCGACCATGGTGGAGACGAACGAGACGGTGGCGTCGATCCAGTCGGCCAAGGCCGGGTCGAGCCGCGCCGCGAACTCGAGCACGACCTGGCGGGTGACCGCACCGTTGCCGTTGAGGTTGTCGCAGCTCACCACGGCGAGGCCGCCTGAGCCGGCCGCGCGACGTGCGCGCAGCCCGTCGACGATGCGGCCCGGTGCGGTCGTGGCGGAATCCCGCTTCGACGATGCGGCCTCGTGCTCGATTGCGGCACTGTCGCGAGCCTGCGCGGCGCGCGAGAGGGCGCCGTCAGCGCCGACGTGCGCCGATGCGGCGGCATCCCGCGAGCCCTCAGACGAAGGAGCCAGGAGAAACTCGAGGTCGGCTTGCACCGCGGGCAGGGCCCAGTCGAGCCCGCCATCGGCGCCGCGACAATAGCCGGCCTCAGTGACCGTGAGCGTCAGAACGCCCACCGCGGGGTCGGCCACAGCCTCACACCAACGGATGCCATCGCCCCCGTCACTGGCCCGAACGATGCTCTCAATGATCTGCCCGCTGTCACCCTCACTGGCGCGCTCGATGAGCGTGTACCGGCAGTCTTGAGCGGTCAGCGCGTCGGCCAGAGCAGGGCTTCGCCCGGTGAACGAGTGGATGCCCCACCCCTCCCCCGGCTGAGCGACATCATTCGCGAGCTGGGTGTACCACGCCTGATGGGCGCGGTGGAATGCCCCGAGACCCAGGTGCACGACCCGAACGGTATCAGGCCGCATGGGTCACGGCGGTTCGCGCCTCGATCGCCTTCAGGTACGAGAGGTTCTGGGCGGTTCGCTGTTCGAGCGGAAGCTCGGTAGAGAAGTCTTCGACGGTCACCCAGTCATCGTATCCGTGCCGGCTGAGCGCCTCGAAGTAGGCCTCGACGTCGCCTTGACCAGTCGGCAGCGGCGCCCATTCTTCGTGCCAGCGCACCGTGCCCTCGGCCTCGGCCTCGGCGGCGGCGCCGGCGGCGGCGGCACCGGCGCCGGCAGCAACCCATCGCACGTTCTTGACGTGCACGTGCGCGAGGTACGGCCCGAGCATCTGAAACGCCGCCGTGAAGTCTTCATGCCCCTCGATGATGAGGTTGCCGAGGTCGTGAATCACCCCGACGGCAGAAGGGTCGAGCCTATCGATCAGCCGAATCGCGGCCGAGGCTGACGACGTGATGGTGCGGTGGTGCAGCTCGATGAGCGCGCGAACTCCGTGCGCCGCGGCCCGCTCGGCCACCCACTCGAGGTCGGCCCGCGCGCTGGTGAACAACTCGCGATAGTCGGCCCCGCCCAGGGGCGGCATGGTGACGCGCACCTGGCGAGCGCCGAGAGTTGCGGTGGCCGCGAGCATCCGTTCGACATCTGCGTGGTTGTCGCAACGGGCGTAACCGCCGATTCCGGAGAACTCGAGCCCGGCCGCCGCCGTGATGTCGGAGATGCGCGCGAGCTGATCTTCGAGCCCGGTCAGCGGCCACGAAGCCCGGTTGCCCGCCCAGAAACCCGGAACGTCGGCGGCGTCTTGGTCGGTGATGCGCCATTCGATGCCATCCCAGCCCTGGGCGGCCAGAATCGTGGCTGCCTGCTCGGGGCTCCACTCGGGAGTCGAGGCGGTGAAGACAGAGAATTTCATGAGCTTGCTCCCGTGCTCACGACGACATCGTCGTGGGTTCCGTTCAGAATGTCATCGAACGCCACGGCGTGACCGAGCGTCGCCGAGACGTAGACCGCGCGCACGACTGCGAGCGAAATGAGGGCATCTCCGACGCGAACGCCAGGCTGGCGGCCGGCGCGGATGGCATCGACGATGTCGTCGTACTGCCGCAGGTGCCCCACGATGAACCGGTCTGCGGCCAGCTCGGCGCCACGGAGCTGATCGGCGGCGACCACGTCGGCGGCCTGGTTCACGGCAGACTTGCCGCTCGCATCCCACTCGCCGCCGGCACCGCCCGAGCCGGAGCCGCCGGCGCTGCCTGGAACAGACGCACCCGCATCACCGCCCGAGGCATCCGCGCCAGAGCCACCCGAACCACCCGACGCGTAGAAGTAGTCGAGCAGATTGTCGTCGATGATCGCCGACCCCCGCGACCCGTGTACCTGCACCCGCGCAGACAGCTCGGGATACGCGGCCGTCGTCGCGTGCAGCACAGCGAGAGCCCCCGACTCGAACGAAATGGTCGCCACCGCAATGTCTTCGACCTCGACCCGCTCGTGCGCCAGTAACGCGGTGCGCGCGAAAATCTCCACCGGTCGACCCAAGAACCACACCAGCAGATCGACCGTGTGCACCCCCTGGTTCATCACTGCGCCGCCGCCGTCGAGATTCCACGTTCCGCGCCACTGACCGGAGTCGTAATACTGCTGGCTGCGCCACCAGGCCACCGACGCCACCCCGCTGGTGATGCGCCCGAACGCCCCCTCCTGCGCGGCGCGCGCCACGACGACCGACGCTGGGTCGAACCGGTGCTGGCTGATCACCGACACCACCTGCCCACGCGCCTCGGCCTCAGCCGCGAGTTCGGCGATCCGCCGTGCACGAGGCATCGACACGTCGAGCGGCTTCTCGATGACAACGTGCGCCCCTGAGGCAAGCGCCTCTTCAGCGAGCGCCACATGCAGTCCGCTCGGCGTGCAGACAGCTACGAGGTCGAGCGGATGCCCGGCGAGCGCCTCGCCCAAACTCCCGTATTCGCGGGGCCGTTCACCCCCCTCGCTCTCAACCAGCTCGGCCAGCGCGGTAGCGGCTTCTGGTAGCTCGTCGACAAGCGCCACGAGCTTCAGCCCGGGCTGCCGCCCGATGGCCCTGGCGTGGTTCACACCGATGACACCGCAGCCCACAATGGCCACGGTCAGCGGCGCAGAAGCACCAGCGCCAGCACAAGAGCCCGCGCCCGCGACCGAGCCCGCGCCCGCGCCCGCGCCCGCACCCGATTCTGCGCCCGAGCCCGGCCGAGCATCCGGAGCCGCGGCCGAAGCCGCCGCATTCGTAAGGTGGCTCATACCGTCTGTACTCCCAGTTCGTCGGTCAGTCTCAACAGCGCGCGGGCTGCCCGCCCGAATTCGGCCGGCCCCGAGAAGCCGCCGAGACTATTCGTGTCGGCCAAGTGGGGCTCGAGCGACACAAAGCCCTCGTACCCATCGGCCAGCAAAGCGGCGAGCGTCTCGCGCACCTGCCCGTCACCCTCGCCAGCAGGAACGACACCGCTCGTGGCGGTCAGCGCGTCTTTCACCTGCAGATAGCGCAGATACGGCCGCAGCAGCGCATACCCCTGGTCGAAGGGATGCTCGACCCCCACCTGCACGAAATTCGCACTGTCCCACGCCGCCACCAGGTTCGGCGACCCCACCGATTCGATGATGTCGAGCACCCGCTCGGGCGTATCGCCGTAGATGTCTTTCTCGTTTTCGTGCAGCAGCGTGATGTCTTCGCGTTCTGCCAGATCGGCGAGCGCGCGCATCCTGAGCAGCACCTCGTCTCGAATGCTCGAGACGCTGACACCCTCGCCGCGAAAGAACGAGAAGATTCTGATGTACGGGGTGCCCAGCCGGTGGGCGGCCGCGATGGCGCGCCCGAGCCGCTCGACTTCGTGCTCGACCGGCAGTGTCACGTCGACCTTGCCGATGGGCGAAGCGATGGCCGAAACCTGAACGCCCCGCTCGTCGAACACCCGTGCCAACCCGTTGAGTTGGGTCGCGCTAAGGTCGACGATGTTCGTGCCCCAGGCACTGCGCACTTCGATGTGGTTGGCGCCCAGCGCCTTCAGCACGGTCACTTGTACAACGGGTTCGACGTCGATTTCGTCGCCGAACCCTGAGAGCTTCCAGCTCATTTCACTCCTCCTGCGGTCAGCCCACCAACGAGGTAGCGCTGAAAAACGAGATACAGAACAACAACCGGTAGCGCACACACAAGCGAGGCTGCCATCATCTGGCCGTAGAGCGGAATCGCTCCACCCTCTTGCGTCGCCCCGAAAACCTGCAGCGCAACGGCAGCGGTGCGGGTGTCTGAGTTGGTCAGCACCGACGCGAACAGCACGTCGTTCCAGCCGAGCAGAAAGGCGAAGATGGCCGAGACCACAATGCCGGGCCAGCTCAACGGAACCACGATGCGCGTCAGAATGCGCCACGACGATGCCCCATCGATTCTCGCCGCCTCTTCGAGCTCGCGCGGCAGACCGCGCAGGTAGGTCACCATGACCCAGGTCGAGAACGGCAGTGCGAACGTGAGGTAGGTGACGAACAGCGCGCCCCGGGTACCGATGATCGGTACCCCGAGGGCCGTGCCCACGCTGGCGAACAGCACGAACACGGGCAAAAGCATCAATGTGCCCGGGATGCTCTGCAGCCCCAACAGCGCACGAAGATACGTTGCACGCCCCCTGAACACGAACCGCACCAGCACGTAGGCGCTGCCCACCGCGACGAACGCGCAAACCACCGCCACCGCACCACAGACGATGACGCTGTTCACCAGCCCGGTACCGAGATCGACCGTGTTCCAGATCAAGAGGTAGTTGTCGAGATGAAACTCGGTGGGAAAGAACTGCCCACTGGCCACTCCGGTGTCGGAGTTCACCGACGCGAAGAAGATGTAGAGCACGGGAATGAGCACCACAGCGAGCAGTACCACGATGATGACCACCAGCAACGGCCGAGGCAGCAACCGCGTGACGTCGTCATTTCGGCGCACCGACACCCGGGCGGGGCTGCCGACTCGAGGTGTGGCAGCCGCAATGGCCGGCGGCGCGAGAACAGACTGCGTCATGCGCGTTTCCCTTCTTCTCCGGTGTCGAGCCGTACGGCTCGCAAGTAGACGAACAGCGGTATCGCCACGATGATGAGTGAGGCGACCGCCATGGCGGCACTCAGCCCGAAGCGAAAGCTCTGAAAGCTCGTGACGTAGGTGAGCACCGACAAGACCTGCACGTCTTGCGGGGCCGGCACCCCGAACATCACGAACGGCAAAGTGAAGCTGTTGATGTTGTGGAGCAACGAGATGATCAGCGCCAACGCGATGGGGCCGCGCAGGTAGGGAAAGATCACGTAGCGGAGCTTGATCCACCAGCCCGCTCCGTCGAGCGCAGCGGCCTCATGCACCTCGGAGTCGACCGACTGCAGACCAGCCAGCACGAGCAGGTAGAAGAACGGCCAGCTCGACCAGGCCTGCACGATGATCAGAGTCCAATAACTCTGCGGGCCGTTCAGCCACAGACCGGTGTGCACTCCCGCAGAGCCCAAGGCACTGTCGATCACACCGCCCTGCTGCATCATGGTGCGCCAGACGGTACCCACCACGAAGGCCGGCAGAATGTACGGAATCAAGAAGACAGAGCGAACGAGCGCCCGGCCCTTGAACCTGTTCTGCGTGGCCAACGCGGCGGCGACACCGACCGGAAGGGTGACAAGAGACACCACCACGGCGTACGAGACGCTGATCCAGATCGACCGAAGCAGCGGCGATGCGGTCACCGCCTCCACGTAGTTCTGAAGGCCGATAAATGGTGCCTGCAGCCAGCTGCGAAGCGTGTACTGGTCGAGATCGAGCAATGACATGTAGAGCGCGAGGCCGAGGGGAATGATGATGACGAGCGCCATCAGCACTAAGCCTGGGCCGAGCATCCACAGCGGTCTATTTCTCGTGCTGAGAGTGCGACGACGTTTCGCAGACTGTAATGACATCTGGTCTACTTCGCCTTATCGAGCGAGGCTTGCGATGTCGCTTGAGCGGCCTTCAGCTGCGTCTCGAGATCGGAGTCGCTGACCGAGCCGCTGGAGAGCGACGGTATCGACTGCACCACCACGTTGACCAGGGCGAGCTGAGTATCGCCCCATGCTCCGCTGAACGGCGTGCCCACCGACTGCGCCGACGAGTCGAGAATGGGTGCGAGATCGGCGTTGCCGGTTTCGAGCGCTGTTGCCGCCTCTTGGTTGGTGGGCAGCTCGCCGAACCGCTTGTAGTAATCGGTCTGGTTGTCGGCGCTCGTCAGCATCTTAATGAGGGCGAAGTCGAGGTCTTGATTCTGCGAATACTTCGCCACCACGGTGTTGTCACCCGAGATGATGCTCGTAGCCGCTTTGCCACCCGAGGGCAGGCTCGTCTGGCCGGGCGGGATGGTCGGCAGCAGTGCGTACGCATAATGGCCAGCCACAGCAGATTTGTCGAGCGTCACTTTCGACGTGGCCGAGGTCATGGGCAAGAACGCTGCCTTGCCCGCGGCGAAGGCAGCGACCGCCTGAGCGTTCTTCCAGCTCACCGAGGCCGGGTCGACCGCGTGCTGAGTGGTCAGCCAGCCGAAGTAGCTCTGGTAGGCCTTCTCGGTGACCGGGTCATCGATGCGAGCGGTCTTGCCATCGATGATGGGGTTGCCGGCCTGAATCGACATGCCCCAAATGAACTTCCACGGGTCGAAGCTGTCGGCGTAGGCCACGGCGAGGCCGTAGGTGTCGCCCGAGGTCAGCTTCTGCGCCTGCTGCGCGAGGCCGTCCCAGGTGGTGGCGGGCTTGTCGATGCCTGCCGCCGCGAGCAGGTCTTTGTTGTACGCCATGACGAAGGGCCGGCTGGCGAACGGAATGCCGATCTGGTCGTTGTCATCGGGGCCCGAGATGCCGAGCGTCGCCGGAACGAACCGGTCTCGGCCGCCGACCTTGTTCCAGTCGTCGTCGGTCATGGTAACGAAGGCGCCCGTTGAGTAGGCGGTTGGGGTGAAGGTGGTGCCGAGGTTGTAGATGTCGGGGCCCTGGCCTGAGACGACCGCGGTCTGAATCTTGGTCAGCTCGTCGTTGGTGGTCGCGAAGGTCTCGAACTTGACGGTGGCACCGGTTTCTTTCTGAAACTGGGCTGAGACATCGGAGAACCACTGCTTCTGCGCGTCGGGGTACAGCGTGTTGGCCGCGACCAGCACATCGAGTGTTTTGCCGGCGCCGTTCACCGCCCCGCCCGTCGATGACGTGTTTGAACTTGAACCGGTACAGCCCTGCAGCGCTAGGCCGAGAACCGCGATGCCCGCGATTGCGGCCAGCGTAGGTCGAACTCTCATGTCAACTCTCCCTTGAGTCAATGGGTGTGTGAACCCCTCGGCAGAGCTGTGAGCCGAGCGGGGTTGGTCGACTCTAAACACTGAGAATTCACACACGCAATCGTTTGCCATAATTTGCCATCGTGTGGTTTGATCGGCATATGAGCCCTGCCGACGACGTCAGCTGGCCCCGTGCGGCGACCCTTGCCGACGTGGCTTCGGCCGCCGGTGTGGCCATTTCGACCGTTTCGCGTGCGCTGTCGAACCCCGCCCGCGTGAACTCCGTGACCCGTGAACGCATCGAACAAGCCGCTCGCGATCTCGACTACTCACCGAATTCGCAGGCCAGAGCTCTGATCTCCGGCCGCACTCGCGCCGTCGCCGTATTCGTGGCCGACGTCACGAATCCCTTCTACTTCGACCTCATTCGAGGCACCCAGCGCCAGCTCAAGGCCGCCGGGTACACCCAGGTGCTCGTCGACACCGAAGAGTCAGACGAACTCGAAGACCTCACCCTGCAGAAGTTGCGGCGGTCGTTCGACGGCGCCATTCTCGCCGCCTCCAGGCTCACGGATGCCCGTTTGGCGGCCCTCTCGCACGAAGTACCCATGGTGACCATCAACCGCCAGACCAAGTCGGTGCCGAGCGTCTTCATCGACACCCCGAGCGGAATTCTGCAGGCCGTCGAGCATCTCATCTCGCTCGGCCATCGCAAGATCGCCTACATCTCGGGGCCCGAAACCTCGTGGCCGAACGAAGGCCGCTGGCGAGCCTTCGTTCGCGCCACCGAACGCCACGGCGTCGAGCCTCAGCGCATCGGGCCGTTCTCACCCAAGAAAGCCGCCGGTGCCGCCGCGGCCGACGCCGCGCTGAACAGCGGGGTCACCGCCTGCGTCGCCTTCAACGATCTGCTGGCCATCGGCATGCTGATGCGTTTGCGTGAACGCGGCGTCAGCGTACCCGAGCAACTCAGCATCGTAGGCTGCGACGACATCTTCGGCGCCGACTTCTGCAACCCGCCGCTGACCACACTGACGGCGCCCATCGAGCAGGCCGGGCGTGTTGCCGTGTCGATGCTGCTCGCGAGGCTCGACTCCACCACCGTTTCGGGAATGCGCGACCGCGCAACCCTGCCGACCCACCTGACCGTGCGCGCCTCCACCGGGCCGGTTCCTCACGAGAGAGGGCGCCCATGACCGCGCTGCTTCCGCACCCCGACCGCCTTTTTCCTGCCGACCCCGGCGAACGGGACATCGCTCGGCGCTTGTACGCCGAAGTTGCCGACGCACCCATCTACAGCCCGCACGGGCACGTGGATGCCCGGCTGCTGCTCGACAACAACCACTTTCCCGACCCCGCCGCCCTGCTCATCACCCCCGACCACTACGCGCTGAGACTGTTGCACGCGGTGGGCGTTCCGCTCGATCAGCTCGGGGTGCGGCCCGTCGGCGCTTCCGGGGCCGGGGCGTCGTCAGCGGCTGCGGCTGCGTCTGCGGCTGCGTCAACGGAGACATCCGTTTCGGGCCGCGAGATCTGGCGGCGGCTGTGCGAGAACTGGAACGTGTTTCTGGGAACCCCTGTGCGGTACTGGTTCGAGACAGAGTTCAGCTCGGTCTTCGGGCTCGCCGAGCATCCGTCGCCCGCATCGGCCGACGCGCTCTACGACCAGTTGGTCGAGACCCTCGCGACCGAGGAGTTCAGGCCCCGCGCATTGTTCGAGCGTTTTCGCATCGCGGTGCTCGCCACAACCGATGACCCGGCCGACGATCTGGCCGCGCATCTGGCGTTGCGAAACGACCCGACGTTCGCCGGACGGGTCGTTCCGACCTTTCGCGCCGACCGGTACATGCACGCGAACGAAACCGCTTGGCCGGCGAACCTCGAACGGCTGGGCGCGGTGAGCGGCATCGACACGTCGACGTATGCCGGGTTGCTCGAAGCGCTGCGCTCTCGGCGAGCGTATTTCGCGGCCGCGGGAGCTACGGCCACCGACACCGGGGTGGTCGACGCAGGCTCCGAACCGCTCGAGGTCGCCGATGCCGAGCGGCTGCACGCGGCGGCCCTTCGCGGTTCGCTCTCGGCTGGTGAAGCCACGGCGTACCGGCACAACATGCTCTACCAGCTCGCCGCAATGGCGAGTGAAGACGGTCTGGTGATGCAGCTGCACCCCGGGGTGTTGCGCAACCACCACCAGCCCACCTTCGACCGCTTCGGGCCAGACACCGGCCACGATCTGCCCGAGCCGACGCACTACACGCGCCCACTCACGCCGATCTTGCGTGATTTCGGCACGAACTCCACGTTTCGGCTGGTGCTGTTCACCGTCGATGAGACGGCATTCTCACGCGAGATCGCTCCGCTCGCGGGGTTCTACCCGTCGGTGTACGCGGGGGCGCCGTGGTGGTTTCTCGACTCCCCGGCCGGCATCGCCCGGTACCGTTCGGCCATCACCGACAGCGCCGGGTTCACCAAGACCTCGGGGTTCATCGACGACACCCGGGCGTTCTGCTCCATTCCCGCCCGGCACGACATGTCGCGCCGGTCAGATGCGGCGTACCTCGCGTCGCTCGTCAGCTCGCATCAGGTGAGCGAAGACAACGCCGTCGGCATTGCGCGCCGGCTCGTCGGCGAGATTCCGGTGAGCACGTTCCGGCTGGCAGAGTAACTCTCTCGAGGGCGGGGGGTGGATGATCGTTTTTTCGATACCGTCGAACAGAGTCACTGCGCGCGGCTTTCTGCCGATTGCGCCGCCGACGTTCGCCGGGCCAGCAGACGCTGCCAGTTGCCCGAACCGATGGCCTCTTTATCGTCGAGGCTCAGCGGAGCATCCTCGATGAAACGGCGTGCTGCGCCACCCGAATTGTCGACGTAGGGGTAGTCGACGGCGCTCATGATGCGGTCGACGCCCAGAACCTCGGTGCTCCAGCGGAGATAGCGCTGCGAAAGCAAGCCGCTGCCCGTCACCCAGAGGTTCTGCCGCGCGTACTCTTCCAGCGTGCGGTCGAGTTTGACACCCAATCCCGTGGCCAATTGCTGCGTGCGCTCGAGAAAGAACAGCACTACCTCGCCCCAATGACCAGTGACGACTTGCAGGTCGGGGTTGCGGTCGAAAACACCGCCGAAGATCATCCGCAGTATCTGCATGCCTGTCTCATAGTGCCAACCGATACCCGCGTTGGCGAGCAGGTAATCGACGTTGTCGCCGAGCCCCGAGTAGTACGCCTCTCGAACGCCGGCGACCGGGGTCTGCGGGTGAAAATAGAGCGGCACACCGAGGCGTGCGGCCGTCGCGTAGAGGTCGTCGAACTCTCTCGCGTCGGCGTTAGTCGTTCCCGTTCGGCCGTTGATCAACCCGCCGGCGAAGCCGAGCTGAGTGACGGCCCGTTCGAGTTCGGCCGGGGCGGCCTCAGGGTCTGGTGTCGGTACAGACGCAAACCCCTGAAAGCGATCGGGATACTTGGCGATGGCTTCGGCCAGGGCATCGTTCGCGTCGCGGGCAACCGCCACGGAGTCGGCCGCGTCGAGTGACTGCACCCCCGGTGAGGTCAACGACAGCACCTGAACGTCGACGCCCTGATCATCCATCGCCGCGAGACGCTCGTCGCCGATCTCGAGCAGCCGGCGCGAGAGCGGATCGTCGCCCGCGCCACCGGTGAACGTCATGCGCCCTGGGGGCAGCGCCTGCCATGCTTTTACAACTTCAGGAATAACGAAGTGCTCTTCGAGAGCCACGATGCGCATGAGCACCACGATACAGACGTCTCGTTAGAATTGGCTCGAAAGAACGCGAAGGAGCGGTGAGCGTGGCCACAGAACTCGAAGGGCCCACAGAACTCGAAGGTTATAGAGCGCTCGTGACGGGTGCCGCGAGCGGAATCGGCGAGGCGATCGCCAGGGAGTTCGCCGCCCATGGCGCGCACGTGATCGTGGCCGATCTGACCGGCGACGCCGCCGCACGGGTGGCCGACGACATCGGCGGCGAAGCGTGGGCCGTCGACCTCACCGACACCGAGGCGCTGGCCGACCCGTCTGTCAACGCACGCCCGCTCGACGTCGACATTCTCGTGAACAACGCCGGCATCCAGCATGTGAGCCCCATCGAAGACTTCGACCCACGGCAATTTCACACGATTCTCACGCTGATGGTCGAGGCGCCGTTTCTGTTGGTGCGCGCCGCGCTTCCCGGCATGTACTCGCGAGGATTCGGCCGGGTCATCAACGTATCGAGCGTGCACGGTCTGCGCGCGTCGGCTTTCAAGAGCGCCTATGTCACCGCGAAACACGCGCTCGAAGGTCTCTCGAAGACCATCGCGCTCGAAGGTGCCGAACACGGCGTGACCAGCAATTGCATCAACCCGGGCTACGTGAACACACCCCTGGTGCAGAAGCAACTGGCCGACCAGGCGCGCGTGCACGAAATCTCAGAATCAGAGGTGGTCGAGAAGGTGCTGCTCGAACACAACCCCATCAAGCGCATGGTCGAGCCGGCCGATGTCGCCTCGCTGGCGCTCTGGCTCGCCGGGCCGCACGCGGGCATGGTCACGGGTGCGTCGTACACGATCGATGGTGGCTGGAGCGCGCAATGACCTACCGCCTGAGCACCGTTCCGGGTTCGCTGACCGTAGGCGAATGGGGCCCGGCCGACGCACCCGTTGTGCTCGCCGTGCACGGCATCACGGCCTCGCATCAGGCGTGGCGCACAGTGGCCGCCCTGCTGCCCGAGTTTCACCTCATCGCCCCCGACCTGCGTGGCCGAGGCGGCAGCCGAACCCTGCCCGGGCCGTTCGGCATGGCACGGCACGCGGATGATCTGGCCGACGTTCTCGATCACCTCGGCGCCCGGCATGCCACCGTCGTCGGGCACTCCATGGGAGCGTTCGCGTCGCTGATCTTCGGGCTTCGGCACCCGGCCCTGGTCGAAAGCACCGAAGTGCCGAACACGAACCACTACACCATCGTCATGGGCTCGGGCGCAGCATCCGTCGCCGCCACCGCCACCCGACGAGGCTTAAGTCAATGAATTGTGAGCCCGAATACGCGCGCCGTTGACTGGAGGTCTTCGTTCGATTTCTCGATGGACTGCGCTGAGAGCTCGTCGAGCTGCGTACCCGCAAAAACAGCCCAACACTCGTAGTCTCCGAGGCGCGAGCCATAGCGAATGCCCGAGTAACAGAGCACACCATCGTCGTTCGAAGCCGCGTATGCCCACTGCGACATGGCGCGGGTCAGCAGACGATTGGCCCCGCGCACCAGTGAAACGTCGAGATTCTCAACCTGAAGCGCTTCGAGAGTTTGCGCCATGACGTCATTGAGGTGCGTGTGCGTTTCTGGAGCGTCAACGTCTAAAACGGAAGCGGGTCACGGAGCCTCAGCGAGACAAGCTGCCGCCGTGTGCGCCAATCGGCAGGCACCCCGCCGACAGCCATGAGATGTTCGTCACGTTCGATCGGAAGGCTCCGCATTCGGGTCGTCGGCCGGAATCGCGCGAGCGTCTCAGCGAATGCACCTGACGGCGATGACGCAGCGTAGAGAACGCCACCGCCCGGAACATCAAACCGATTGCCCGCGGATTGACGCGCCGCGTCGATGGGCGTGATCGAAGAAAAGTGAAGAGGAACGGGTGAGCGGCCGACACGCCACAGCGTCGATGGGCAAGTGACCGACTGAGGTTCAGCCACCATTCACAAACGCACGAGCGGCCGCCATCGCATCTCTGGCGCGACCTTCAGCGAGAGCCTCGGCCGGTGCCACGTCTTCGAGCTGCGGGTTCATTCCCATGAACCAGGCCCGAATTGTGTGGTCGCCCTCTACCCCCGAAAGAAACGCGTAAATCTGATACGCATCGCGCATACGGCGCTCGTCGTCGACACCAGGTTCGGTATCGCCGTCGACCCACCGTTGCACTGTTCTGGGTGATTTTGAAACGATCACCGCGAGAAGCTGTCTGCCGAGCACTCGAGTGAGTTCACCGCTGATGTCTTGCGCACTGATCTGAATGGATTCGCTGTGCGCAGTCGATCGAACCTGCTGGTTCGCCGCCCTCGCCTGAACTTCTGGTTGTGTAGGCAATTTCTCCTCCGTCTCCGATCAAGCGAGTCTCTCAAATGTCGCCAATTTGTCGCGCGTAATGCGCTCTAATGACACTCTACATGACCAACCACAGATCGTCTCCTGACGACGTACCGCGACCGGTTGGAAACCGACGTCAGGGAACGATGACGATTTTGCCGCGCACGTGACCCGTCTCGCTGAGGAGGTGTGCCTCGGCCGCCTCGTCGAGCGAGAACTGCTGCGAAACTTCGATCTCGAACTCGCCGGCCGCGAGCAGTTGCGCCGCTACCGCGAGGGCCTCGACGCGCAGGCGCAGCTCTTCGTCGGTGAGCGGAACGGGGCTACCGCCCGCCCACGCGCGAATGCCCAGGTCTGCGGCACGACCGCCGACCACTATCGTCGCGATGTTGTTTCGGTCGTCGACGAGCTCGAATGAGGCTTCGAGCGCTTCGTCGGTGCCCGCCGCATCGAACACCAGGTCGATTCCCTGCGGCGCGACCTCGCGCACACGCTCGGCTAGCCCCGGCCCGTAAGCCACCGGAATGGCGCCGAGCTCACGCAATCGATCGTGGTTGGAAGGGCTCGCCGTAGCGATCACCGTGGCTCCCCAGGCGGTCGCGAACTGCACCGCCGCCTGGCCCACCCCACCCGATCCGCCGTGAATCAACAGTTTCGTCTCGGGCCCGACGTCGAGCGAACGCAGCACTTGATATGCGGTGCCCACCGGCACACCGAGCGCAGCCGCTTGCGGCCAATCGAGCGACTCCGGCTTGTCGGTCAGCTGCGCCGCTGCAGCCACCACGTGGGTCGCGTACGCCGCCGATGCCCCGCGCACGACGACCTCGTCGCCGACGCTCCAGTCGGTGACACCATCGCCGACCTCGACCACGACACCGGCCGCGTCAGACCCCACACCCCGCGCCTCGGTGAGCGGCCCGGTCGAGCGCAGCCCGCGACGCAGTTTCGTATCGACCGGGTTCACCCCGGCGGCTCGCACCTCGACGACTACGTGACCAGTGGATGCCCGTGGGGTCTCCACCTCGGCGACCTCCAGCACTTCGGGCCCACCAAAACTGCGGTACTGCACAACTCTCGCCATCAGATTCCTTTCGCTCTTACGAACCGTACGACTGCCACCCTCGACCGAACTAACCGCCGCCGTCACATGCCGTCATCCAAGCCGAAACGAGCGAAAAGCGAACGAACAGCGAGCGGAATCAGGCGCGCGTCGTGATCAGACCGCGGTCGATCAGGCTCTCGGCGCAGGCGAGAATGGCCTCCACGTTCGTGCGCGGGGCCCAGCCGAGCATCCGCTTCGCCTTCGCGTTGCTCACCCGCTTCGGCGGCCCGAGCTGCGGCAGAATAGCGCCGATTTCGGGTGAGAAGGGCGATGCGATCCAGGCCATCCAGTCAGGCAGCCGGCGCGTCGACACCTTTTTCGCGTCGTCGCCGAGGCGCGATTTCAGCAGCTCGGCGATCTGCAGGTAGGTGAGCGGCGAGCCGGTCGAGGCGAGAAAACGCTCACCGCTCGCCTCGGGGTTAGTCATCGCCAGCAGATGCAGCTCGGCGACGTCACGCACATCGACGGCGGAGAGCGAAGCGTTCGGCAGGGCCGCGATGGTGCCGTTGAGGAGGTTCTTCAGCGTGGCGACCGATGTGGGCAGGCGCGGGCCGAGAAGGGGGCCGAACATGCTCACCGGGTTGATCACCGCCAGCTCGAGATCGCCGCCCTCTGCCGCCATGAACTGCCACGCAGCGCGCTCGGCAAGCGTTTTCGCCCAGATGCCCGCGCCGAGTTCGCCTTTCGTGCTCGACCAATCGGTTTCGTCATAGAGGCGACCCGCGCTGCTCGCCGGGTTCGCCTCAGCGCGGGCATTCTCGGCGTCATTCGCCGCAGTCCCATTCGCGGCGCCACTCTCCGCGACGCCTTTCGTCGCGGGCGTGCCGTACCCCACGGCACCGAACGATGAAGTGAACACGACGCGTCGCGCGCCAGCGTCGCGAGCGGCGCGCAACACGCGAATGGTGCCGTCGCGCGTCGGCGCCACGACGGTGTTCGGGTTGTCGGGTTCGGTGAGCGGGCTCGGCGCGGCCGTGTGCAGCACAAACGTGCATCCGGCAGCCGCATCGGCCCAGCCCTCGCTCGACATGAGATTCGCTGTGACGATCGAGAGCCGAGCGCCGGGGTCGACTCCCCCGGCCGCGACGAGGGCACGCACGTCTGCCTCGCGCTCGGCCGAACGCACGGTCGTTCGCACCCGATAGTCGGCCTCGAGCAGCTGCACGATGCAGTGCGCGCCCAGAAACCCTGAACCGCCGGTAACGAGAACCTCGTCGTCACCGTTCATCGTGTCCTCGAATCCACTGCTGCTGTCGCTCGCTGCTCGCCCCTTCCATCCTGCTGCCCGAGCGAGCATGCCCGCACCAGATCAGTCCCGATTTCTTAATTGATAATGAATATCATTAGTGTTAGTTGTCGGGTGCGCCACACCGACACCCCGCACATGTCACATCGAACGGAAGACTGATACCACGTCATGCGCCGCACCCCGCGTCTTGTCTCGATCACCATCGCCGCGACCGCGCTTGTCGCGCTGTCAGCATCGCTTGCCGGATGCTCGGCCGCCGCACCGACCGCAGCCGGCTCATCGGCGCAGACCAACTCGGGCGCCGCGCCCATCCAGATCGTCGCGTCGATTAACGTCTACGGCGACATCGCCGCACAAATCGGCGGCAGCGAGGTGTCAGTGACGTCGATCATCGACGACCCTGACAAAGATCCGCACGATTACCAGGCCGATGCGCAGAACCAGTTGGCGCTTTCGAAGGCGCAGATCGTCATCGAGAACGGCGGCGGATACGACGACTTCGTCGGCGCCATGCTGAGCAGCGCAAAGAACACCGAGGCAACCGTGCTGAACGCGGCCGATATCTCGGGCTTCGACCAGAACCCGGCCAGCGGCGAATTCAACGAGCACCTCTGGTACGACATGCCCACCGTCAGCAAGGTGGTCGAACAGCTCAGCACAGCGCTCACGGCTGCCAACCCCGCCTCCGCCGCGACATTCGCCGCGAACGCCGCGTCATTTCAGGCAAAGCTGACCACCATCGAAGCCGCCGAGGCCGCAGCGAAAACCGTGGCGGCCGGTGCCGGAGCGGCCATCACCGAGCCCGTTCCGCTCTACATGCTCACCGCCATGGGGCTCACGAACAAGACCCCCGACGCGTTCAGCAAGGCGATCGAAGACGGCACTGACGCCGCCCCGACCGTGCTGGCCGAGACTCTTTCGCTGTTCAGCTCGCACGCGGTCGCCGTGCTCGCCTACAACTCGCAGACCCCCGGGCCCCAGACCGACGCCGTTCTGAACGCCGCGAAGTCGGCGGGTGTGGCCGTCGTGCCGGTGACCGAGACGCTGCCCGCGGGCGACGACTTCATCAGGTGGATGACCGCCAACGTCACCGCCATCGCCGCAGCCGTCGCGGGCAGCTGACCCGGGCAGCTGACCCGGGCATCCAACCCCGACCGCAAGCCTCGCGTCGATGAGCGGATGCTCAGACAACTGTTACTCCTGCGTGGCACACCCCGTGCCGCCAGGGCTAGTCTTTTGGGTTACCAGAGCCTGCGCGAAGCGCGCAAGCCCAGGGCCTCGAGGAGACGTCATGACTGTTCGACGCGTCACAGCAACGCGAAAAAGTGCCACCGGATACATCACCCACTTCGGGTGCGAAGACCAGCCGGGGGTGCTGCTTACTGCCGCCGACGTCATTCTCGACATCGAGGTGGGCCAGTACACGTATGTGGTGTCGTGGCCCAATCAGCGGGCCACGGTCATCCACGCCACCGATGCGGGCGGTGGGTACCTTCGAGCCGACCGCGACGACTCGTCGCGCAACAACCTGCTCGATCTGCCCGACTGCTGACGCGCCGCGGCGGCTCGCGCGAAAGCGGTGCGCGCGAAACCGATGCGACGCGTTGGTAGGCTACGACTCGTGATCTCCATCTGGACGTTTCTGCTCAGCCTTGTGATCTTCTTCGCGAGCGTTGCGGCTGTGATCTACAGCTTTCGAGACGGTAACCGCATCGCCATCGTGCTGGCGCTCGACGCCGGCATCATCAGCGCCCTCGGCCTGGTGCTCAACGCCACGACTCGGGGCGAGCTGATGGGCACCGACCTTCTGGTGTTCTGCGCGCTGCCGCTCGCTTTCGCGATCGCAGCGGCGGCCCTCTGCCGGTTCGCACGCGATCGCGGCGCACTCGACCCGGCCTGACGCTTCTCGCTGGCCGCTGCCCGCCATGTCGGCCGCCTCGTGCCGCTGGCCGCGCCCGCCGCCAGCAAGGCAGTCGCGCTAGGCGCTTCGCGGCTGCCGGCGTTTCGCCCTGGGTTTCGGCGCACCGCCGCCCACAAGCTGGGTCGGGATGTTCTTCGAGAACAACAGCGACACAATCGCTATCACGGTCAGCACGAAGAACGACAACCGCAGCGCTGAAACCTGCGAGTCGCTGTACAGCGAGGTCAGCTCATCGGCCTGTGCCTGCGTGACTCCCGCTTTCTCGGCGAGCGCGGGCACACTCGCCACGGGCACGATCTCGACCCCAGCCTGAGTGCTTGCGCTCACCTGCGATTTGACCGAGTCGGGCAGATCGCTTGAACTCACCGAGCCGAGAAAACCGCTCGCGAGAGAGCCGATGAGCACCGAACCGATCAACGCTGTTCCGAGCGACGAGCCGAGGTTCTGAAACACCCCTTGCAGGCCACCCACCTCGCTGGTCTGCTCTTCGGTGACGGCCGACATGTTCACGTTGCCGAGCTGTGAGGCCAGCAGACCGAGAGCCGCACCCGCAAGGAACATGCCCACCGCGAAGGGCACCGATTTCAGGTCGAGCGATACCGAGGCCAGCAAGAAGATCGATGCGCCGACGAGAATGATCTGGCCGAGCCGAACAATTTGTCGCGGCGACCAGATCGCAGTGAGCCTGGTACCGACGATCGAGAATACAATCAGCGAAATCGACAGCGGAAAGATCTTCAGTCCGGTGCTCAGCGCGTCGAGCCCGAGTGTCATCTGCAGATACACCGGAATCATGAAGAAAATCGCCGCGGTGATCGCGTACTGGGCCGCAAGCACCGAGAGCCCGGCCCGCAACTGTGCAATGCGGAACATCGACACCTGTACCAGCGGCGCACGGCCGACCTTTATCAGGTAGCGCTGCCGAACCACGAACAACCAGAGCAGCACGGCTCCACCGATGATGAAATACGGAACCAGCGACAGACCGAGCGGTTCGATCTTCACCCCGTTGATCTCTGGTGGATGCTCGGGCAGAATCCACCCCCAGGTCTTGCTCTGGAGCATTCCGAACACCACCAGCACCAGCCCGAGCGCCGAGAGCAGCACGCTCAGCATATCGAAGCGAATCTTCTGCGGCACGCTGGTGTCGCTGACCACTCTCGACAGCACGAGAACAGCGGCCATGATGACGACTTCGCCAAAGAATACGTATCGCCAGCTGAAGTACGTGGTGACGAAGCCGCCGATCAGCGGCCCGGCAGCCACGGCACCCCCTGAGATGGCGCCGATGATGGCGTAGGCCGTCACCCGATCGCGACCCGAGTAGTTATTGGCAACAAGCGCCGCGATGGCCGGAATAACCAGAACCGCGCCGAGACCCTCGATGACCGACCAGCCGAGAAACAGCATCACGATATTCGGAGCGAGCCCCGTGATCAGCGACCCGCAGGCATAAACGATGGCGCCGATCACGAAGGCGCGCCGACGCCCCCAGATGTCGCCGAGCTTCGCGCCCAACAACATTACAGCGGCCATCGTCAGCGTGTAGAACGTGATGGCGCCCTGCATCGCGGCGACGGTCGTGTCGAGATCTTTCACGACCGTCGAAATCGACACGTTCATCACCGTGCTGTCAAGCACCATCACGAACTGAGCCATGCCCAGAATGATGACTGCTGCCCACTTCTTCACGGTAAGAGTATGGCAGCGCTCCGCCGTCAGCGGTGCGCGTTCGCGCGGGAGTCGAACGGGCGAGGGTCAGGCAGGCAGATTGGCCTCGATCAGGGCCACGAACTCAGGGTCGCGAGGCGTAATGCGAGGGCGAAGTCGCGACACCACAGTGCCGCCGGGGGCGATCAAGAACTTCTCGAAGTTCCACTGCACGTCTCCGGCCTCGCCCTGAGCATCCTGAACCTCGGTGAGCTCGGAGTAGAGGGCATGACGACCGTCGCCGTTCACCTCGATCTTGGAGTAGACCGGAAAGTCGACACCGAACGTGGTGGAACAGAACTCCTGAATTTCGGCGTCGGTGCCCGGCTCTTGCCCGTTGAATTGGTTGCACGGAAAGCCGACGACGCTGAACCCACGACCCGAGTACTCGGTCTGCAGCTGCTGAAGGTCGGCGTACTGCGGGGTGAGGCCGCACTTCGAGGCGACGTTCACCACCAGAAGCACCTGGTCACGGTACGAATCGAGGGTGACGGTATCGCCGTCGGCGGTCTGAAATTCAATGTCATACAGTGTCGACGTCATCGGGTGCCCCTCACTGGCGGCCGTCTGCCGCACTGTCACTAGTTTATTCGAAGTGGGGCGTTGAACATCTGGGAGAACGTGCACTCACTGACCCTTACGCGCGACCGGAGCGGCCCCTACGCTGAATACAAACGCAGCGACGCGATTTGAGAGACGAAAAGAGCGAACACGCCATGACCGACGAACGCACCTACAAAGCAGAACTCATCGGGCCGACCACGGTCGGCAATGCCGAGGTCATCGAATTGCCTTACGTGAACGGGGCCTACCAAGACCTCGTCGAGCTCACCTTCGAGGCTGGCGGCGCCACCTCGGTTCGCACCTGGGCCCTCGGCGAGGGCACCGTAGAGCCGATTCCCTACAACTTCGTCGGCGAGGTAGACGCCACTCCCCCGAACGTCGAGAACTAGCTCCACCAGCTCGCCCGAAAACGAGGTCTCACCCGGTGGAATGTCGTTTCGGGCGGGAAGTCAGGCGGGGCGGTGGCGGATGCCCCAGCGCACCGACCACGATTCGCCCGGGGCGAGCCAGCGGAGGCCGCGGCCCGAGTTGAAGGCGTTGGCGGGGGCCGTCATCGGCTCGATGGCGACCGCGTAGCCCGGGCCCTGCTCGCGGGGGAAGTTATTCGGCGTGTAGACCTGCACGTAGCCGAAGTTCTCATCGCCCCAGAGTTCGGTCGCCGAGCCGTCGGGTGCGGTGACTGAGTGCGTGCTGCGCCCCTCGACCACGGCGACATCTCCGTAACCGTGGTCGATGGCGAGGTCGCCCACACGGCGCCCTCGGCGAAGGTCGAAGGGTGAGCCGTCGAGGTTGACCTCGGCGGTGGGAATGGAACGGGCATCCACTTCGAACTGCGTGCCGGCGGCGACCGTCACGACCAGATCGTCGACAAGCACCCCGCCAACTCGGAGATACGGATGCGCACCGACCGCCACGGGCGCCGCGTCTGCCGAACGGTTCACGAGCGTGTGGGTCACGGTGAGACCCTCATCGCTGAGGGCGTATTCGACGCTCGTGTCGAGCAGAAACGGGTAGCCGTGCTGCGGAAAGACCCTTGCGGCGAGGGTGATGCTGCTTTCCGTTCTCTGCACGAGACGGTAGGCGGTGTTACGCAGCAACCCGTGAATGGCGTTGCCCGTCGCGGGCTCAGTGATGTCGAGCTGCTGGGTTTTGCCGTTCAACTGCCAGCGGGCATCCGCAATTCGGTTGGGCCAGGGCACGAGAACAAGGCCTGAGCCCATGAGTGGCAGCACGTCGGCCGAGTGCGTTTCGACCGAGTGGATGCCCTGCAGTACGAGTTCGCGAAGCGAGGCAGCGAGTTCGGTGACGACGGCCGTCGAGAGACCGCGCGCGCCGGCGAACCGCAGGCTGAACTGCTCGCCGGTGGCGAAATGGCCGCCGGAGGGTTCGGGTGCGGCCGAAGGAGCATCCGGGGTCGACGGCACGACCGCGGCCGCCTCTGGGGCGGACGGCTCAGCCGCAGCAGCCTCGGCCGCATCGCTCACGGAGTCACCAATTCTCGAGGCTGTCGTACAGCGGGTAGCCGTCGGTCAACTTCAGAACGCGGGCGCGCAGCGCGTCAACGTCGGGCGTGGGCTTCAAGGCCGTTGCGATGATGTCGGCCACCTCGGTGAATTCTGCGTCGCCAAAACCACGCGTCGCGAGCGCCGAGGTGCCGATGCGCAGGCCCGAAGTGACCATGGGCGGGCGCGGGTCGAACGGAATCGCGTTGCGGTTCACGGTGATGCCCACTTCGTGCAGAATGTCTTCGGCTTGCTTGCCGTCGAGCGGCGAATTGCGCAGATCGACGAGCACGAGGTGCACATCGGTACCGCCGGTGAGAACGCTCACGCCCGCAGCTACCGTGTCAGCCGCTGTCAAGCGCTCGGCGACGATCTTGGCGCCATCGATGGTGCGCTGCTGGCGGTCTCTGAACTCCGGCTCGCCCGCGAGCTTGAATGCCGTCGCCTTGGCAGCGATGACGTGCATCAACGGGCCGCCCTGCTGGCCGGGGAACACCGCCGAGTCGACCTTCTTGGCGTATTCGGCCGTGCTCAGCACCACACCGCTGCGCGGGCCGGCGAGCGTCTTGTGCACCGTGGAGGTGACGACATCGGCGTAGGGCACGGGTGATGGATGCAACCCCGCAGCCACCAGGCCGGCGAAGTGCGCCATATCGACCCAGAGCTTGGCGCCCACCTCGTCGGCAATGGAGCGGAACGCCGCGAAGTCGAGCTGACGAGGGTACGCCGACCAGCCCGCGATGAGCACCGTTGGGCGGTACTCGAGGGCCTTGGCGCGCACCACATCCATGTCGACCAGGTAGGTCTCAGGGTCGACACCGTAGGAGGTCGCGTTGTAGTTCTTGCCCGAGAAGTTGAGCTTCATACCGTGCGTGAGGTGGCCGCCGTGGGCGAGTTCTTGGCCGAGAATCGTGTCGCCGATGGTCGCGAGCGCCATCAGCGCAGCAGCGTTCGCCTGCGCGCCGGCGTGCGGCTGAACGTTGGCGTGCTCGGCACCGAACAGCGCCTTCGCGCGGTCGCGGGCGAGGTTCTCAGCGACGTCGACGAACTCGCAGCCGCCGTAGTAACGGCGACCCGGGTAGCCCTCGGCGTACTTGTTGGTAAGCACCGAACCTTGCGCCTGTAATACGGCGCGCGGCACGAAATTCTCACTCGCGATCATCTCGAGGGTGCCGCGCTGGCGGCCGAGTTCGCTCTGCAGAACGGCGGCGATCTCCGGGTCGACGCTCGAGAGCGGGTCGTTGAACGTGGTCGGTAGCGAGCTGGCTGTTGAGGGTGTGGCGGGGGCGTTGATGGTCAAGATGACTCCTCGTTCGTGACAGGGCGGAAGAAGGTTCGGTGATTCCGTAGCGACCCAGGCGAGCGGCCGAATCCGTGTCAAGTCGCTTCCCGATGGTAGCCATCTGAACGCCAGTTGCGACGAGAACAGCATAGCAGCGTTGAATTTTCTTATGAGTATGAGTATTGTTCACTGTTCGGCTAGTATGAGATGAGAATCTATCGGCGATTGCGCCAGGGGGGCAGAAAGGTAGTGGTTATCGTGTCGAACGTAGGCCCCATCGGCGCCCACGCTGTTCCTGACGTCGAATGCGGCCCCAGCGACCTCGAACTCGTGCAGCGCACCCGCGACGGCGACTCCCGTGCCTTCGGTGAACTCTGGAACAGGCATTCGCGGGCTGGGCGCACGGTCGCCCGCAGCTACGCCCTCGACCCTGACGACGTGGTCGCCGAGAGTTTTGCGAAGGTGCTGCAGGCCATCAAGGGTGGCGGCGGCCCCACTGCGGCCTTTCGCCCGTACCTCTTCAGCACCATTCGCAACGTGGCCATGCAGTGGCGAAAGGGCAACATCGTCGACGCCAGTGACGAGTTGGATGCTCTGGCAGACCCCTCTTCTGAAGACACCGAAACTCTGCTCGCCCTCGACAAAAGCCTCACGGCGCAAGCATTTCGTTCGCTGCCGACCCGCTGGCAAGAGGCGCTCTGGTACAGCGAGGTCGAACAGCTGTCATCGCAAGAGATCTCTCCGCTGCTCGGCATGACGCCGAACGCCGTCTCGGCGCTCACTTTTCGCGCCCGTGAGGGTCTGCGCCAGGCCTGGATTCAGGCGCACCTCGTTCGCTCGGCGAACAGCGACTGCTCCGGAGTGATCGAGAAGCTCGGTTCGTACACGCGGGGCAGCCTCGGCCCGCGCGAGACCAAGCGCATTCAGGCGCACCTCGAAACGTGCCCCTCGTGCAGCATCGTCGACGAAGAAGCCCGCGATGTCGGCTCGCGACTCGCGCTCGTACTCCTCCCCCTCGCCGCCGGAATCGCGGGTGCGCTCGCCTACACCGTGTGGCTCCAGGGCGGCAGCAGTGCGTCGGCCGCCACCCTCACCGCCGGTGCGGCCACCGCGCTGCCGCCGCTCACCCCCGCCCCTCGTTTCGAGCAGGCCTTCACCGGCCACGCTCCGGCGACGGCGCACGCACCCGCTGCCGCAACCGCGCACGGGTCAGGGGCCGCCACGACTGCGCAGCCAGCTGGCGCAACTGCAACCGCCCATGGCTCGGTCGCTGCGACGAGCGCGCACGCACCCGCCGCCGCAACCGCGCAGGGTGCGGGCGCCACCGCGACTGCGCAGGCAACCGGCGCGACGGCACAGGCATCCGTCACGGAGACGACTTCAGGGCAGACACGTGCTGGCGAGTCGGCGGCGCACTCCGCGCGGCGTGCGACACAGGGCACGACCCGTCGGCAGGCTGCACGAGCGGGTCACTCGAGCGACGGGGTCGTCTCCGCCCTTCCGTCGACCAGTGCACTCGTGGGCATTGCGCTGGCGGTCGCCGCAGCGGTGGGAGCCGCTTTCATTCTGGGCCCGCTCGTCGGCAGCACGCCGGCGGGGCCGCTGGCGGGGGCAGACAGTGCGCACAGTTCCAACTCCGGTGAGCGATTGCTGAATGCAGATGCGTCGGCCGGAACGCCGAAGCTCAGCGCCGCCCAACGAGCAGCCGCTGCTGCTGCGGCTGCCGCCGCCGCTGCAGGCGGGGGCGGCGGGCCTGCGGGGGCGGCCGACGGAAGCGCTGGCTCGGGTTCAGGCACGGGAGATGTCACCGGCACGGGCGGTACCAGCGGCGGGGCCGCAGCGCACTCGGGCAACGCATCTGGGGCAGGCGGCAAACCTGCGGGCGGCACCTCGGCTAGTAACCCGGCAGCTGGTAGCCCCGCGACTGGTGGCACGTCGGGCACCGACGTTCCCGTCAATCCTGCCGACCCCACTGCGCCAGGCGCACCGCCAACCGATCCACCGTCACCCGACCCCACCCCGACGCCACCCCCCACACCAACTCAAACACCGACGCCGACGCCGACGAGCACACCCGACCCGACGCCCACCCCGCCACCGGTGACCACCACGCCCGACCCCGTTCCCACGCCGACGGCGACGTTCACCGTCGACCACACCAACCGGCTCTACCCGGCGCTCTCCGGCACGGCAGACCCCGGATCCACCGTCGAAGTCGTCGACCAGAGCGACGCCGACGAACCTGTGGTCGCCGAAACGGTCGCCGACGCCGCGACGGGCTCGTTTGGGTTGAGCGACTTTCCCGGCCTCGGCTTCGGAAATCATCGACTCGCAGTGCGAGAGGTGAGTAGCGACGGCCGCCGATCGATACCGACGCCGGCGACCGGCATCGTTCTCGACGACGTGCGAATACTCTCGCCCGCAGAGGGCACGACGCTCAGCAATCTGACCTACTTTCTAGCCGCTGCCGGCGACGGTGACGCCCTCTTCGAGGCCTTCTTCAACGGAGTCGCGGTAACGTCTAACGCACTGCGACTCAACTCAGACGGCAACTTCGGGTCGACCTTCGACGTGCCTGAAGAAGTGAGTGCGGGCCCAGCGACCATCTCGGTTCGCTACTTCGACCCATCGACAGGCCAATTCAGCCCCACCAGGTCGATAACGGCAGTATTCGACCCCAACGCTTGATCGGTAGCCAACGGTTGCGGCAACCCCGGCTCCGACCCATCGGCGAGCACAACGCCACTCACCGAGCCCGCCGAGCCCACCGCACCCACTGAGCCCACCGCACCCCCCGAATCCACCGCGCCCCCCGACACCAGCCCCCGCCGACGATGAGCCATAAGCACAGACCCCAACAGCAGAACAGCAGAGACGGCCAGCACGACCAGATACGCGAACGGCAACGAACTGAGCCCGAGATTCGACAACAGCACTCCACCCAAAACCGCGCCCGCAGCGATGCCGACATTGAACGACGTGGAGAAAAACGCAACAGCGGTGTCGCGAATGCTCGCCGCCGCGACGTGCAGGAGTCGAGCCTGCAGCAACGAGGGCAACAATCCGAACGACGCCCCCCAGATCACCATGGCCACGACCGACACGACCACGTTGCCCGAGAAGAACGCCAGCACGGTGATGACTCCGCCCGTCACCAGCACCGCCAGCACGATTCCGAGCATCGGGCGGCGCCCGAACACCACGGCTACCAGCACCAGCCCGACCGCCCCGCCCAGTCCATTCGCGAACAGCACCGCGCCGATGTGATCAGGCGCGATTCCCACCTGCGTCGTCAAGAATGGCGTGATATAGGTGTACAGCGCGTAATGGCCCACCATGATGACCGCGGTCGTGACGCAGATCAGTACGACACCCCCAAGCCCCGTCGCTGAACGTTCACCCGGCGACACACGTCGGCGAGCGGATGCCCGGGGTTCGGTAGCCGAACGGCGTGCACCCGAGGCGGCCGCCGAACGGGCATCCCGTTTCACCGGGGCTGGAGCGTGCACCCGCGGCAAGAACTTCAGAATGAGCAGTGCTGCGACCACGCCGAGCCCACTCACCGCCGCGAACGGCACCCGCCAGCCGAAGTTCTGGCCCACGACCGTGGCCAGTGGCACCCCGAAGACGAACGCCAGCGTTCCACCCGAAGTGATGATGGCGACCGCACGGCCGATGTGCTCTTTCGCAACGAGGTGACCAGAGTAGGCGCCCACCACCGCCCAGAACAGGCCGTGCGCGATTCCGCCGAGAATTCGTGCACCCACCAGCCACTCGTAACTTGGCGACAGCGCCGAGCACAGGCTGGCGATCGACACGACGAAAAGCACAGCCACAATCAACCGGTGCCGAGAAAAGCGCCTGGTAAGGGCGACCAGCGGCACGCTCGTAACGACCACCGAAAGCGCGAAGAACGTGACCAGCAACCCGATCTGCGCCTCGCTGACGCCGAGTTCGGCACTCATCTGAGGCAGCAGGCCGGTGGGCATCATCTCGGCGGTCACACTGATGAAAACGGCGATGGCGAGAATGAACAACCTGGCATACGGAAAACGAGCAGAAACGGGCGAAGAAGATTTGACGAATGTCGTCACGAGAGAACCTCTAAATGAAGCGGCGGGCAACTCGTCGGCATCACGCCCGGGGCCGCACGATATCCGTCAGCCACCACCATGCTACGGCAGCAGGCTCCGCGGCGGCAGTAGCATTGCAGTCGTGAACCCGCAAGCCACCCAACCCGTACGCCTCAGCCCGAACGACGTTCTGCGTTTCTTTCTCGAACTTTTCGCGTTCTTCTCGCTCGGGCTGTGGGGTTTCGTCGCCTGGCCGACCCCGTTGAACGTCGTGTTCGGTATCGGTGCGCCCCTGTTCGCGATAGTGCTCTGGGGGTTGTTCCGTTCGCCCCGCGCGGTGATTCGGCTCGATCCGTTCGGCAAGGCGCTGGTCGAAATCGTCATCATGGGTTCGGCCGCCCTGGCCTGGCTGGTGATGGGGCAGCCCATCGTCGCGATCGTCTTCGGCGTCGTCGCCGCGGTCAGCGGCATCATTTCGGGCCGCAAAGAGTACTCGTGAGCGTCGTCATCCACGGCGCGACAAAGATCGACGCCGATGGCATTGTCGACGACTTCTGGGTGGCCTTCGGGTCGCACTCTATTCTGGCAACCGGCATTGGCACCGGCTGGCATGGCTGGGCGACTGCCGACGGCGTCTCGGTGGTCAACGCGGCCGGCCGCATTGTCACCCCGGGCTTCATCGACATTCACGGCCACGGCGGCGGGGGCCACGCGTTCGACGACGGCGCCGACGAGATTCATGCCGCCCTCGCCGTGCATCGGGCGCACGGCACGACGCGTTCTGTGATCAGCCTGGTGGCCAACCCGATCGAGACTCTCAGCGCGAGCCTTGCCGCCATCGCCGAGCTCACCGCGAGCGATGAACTCATTCTGGGCAGTCACCTCGAGGGCCCGTACCTGGCTCCCGCTCAGCGCGGAGCCCACAGCCAGAAACACCTCGGCACCCCGAACCGCGACGAGCTCGCTCAGTTGCTCTCGGCGGCCCGTGGAACCCTGCGGCAGCTCACTATCGCGCCCGAACTACCCGGAGCGCTTGACGCGATCGAACAGCTGACCGACGCCGGCGTGACAGTCGCCATCGGGCACACCGAAGCCGACTTCGCGCTGACGAAAGAGGCTTTCGATCGGGGTGCAACGCTGCTCACCCACGCCTTCAACGCCATGCCGGGCATCAAGCACCGCGAACCGGGGCCCGTGACGGCAGCGCTCGGCGACCCGAGGGTTGCGCTAGAACTCATTCTCGATGGCTTTCACGTGCATCCGGAGGTCGCGCGCATCGCCTTCTTCGCCGCCCCCCAGCGCATCGTTCTCATCACCGACGCCATGGCTGCGGCGGGCGCGAACGACGGCGAGTACACCCTCGGCGATCTCGACGTGACCGTGGCGGCTGGCCGTGCTGTGCTTTCTGGCACCGACACGATTGCCGGTTCGACGGTGACTCAGGATGCCGCACTGAGGTCAGCTCTGTTCGACTCCGGCATCGACCCCGTGCTCGCCGTTCGCGCAGTCACCGCCTCACCGGCGAGGGCACTCAGCTTCGATGAGCGGTTCGGTTACCTCGCACCCGGATTCGCCTCAGACGTGGTGCTGCTCGACGCGAATTGGTTCGTGACAGACGTTTGGGCCGCCGGCGTACCGGTGGCCCAAACGAATGCAGTGCCGTAAGAGGTGCGCGCCGGGGTCACCCGGCGGCGCGAGGCGAACTAGGCCAGGCGGGCAGCCAGATTGTCGGTCAGCGTCGCGAGAAACTCTTCGGTGGTCTGGTAGGGCTGGTCTGGCCCGACGAGCAGAGCGAGGTCTTTCGTCATGGCGCCCGACTCGACCGTCTTGATGACGACGTCTTCGAGGGTCTCTGCGAACGTGGCGAGCTCGGCGTTGTCGTCGAGCTTGGCGCGGTGCGAGAGCCCACGAGTCCAGGCGTAGATCGACGCGATAGGGTTCGTCGAGGTGGGCTTGCCGGCCTGGTGCTGGCGGTAGTGGCGGGTCACGGTGCCGTGCGCGGCCTCAGCCTCGACGGTCTTGCCGTCGGGGGTGAAGAGCACGCTGGTCATCAGGCCGAGCGAGCCGAAGCCCTGGGCCACGGTGTCGCTCTGCACGTCGCCGTCGTAGTTCTTGGCGGCCCACACGTAGCCGCCCTCCCACTTCAGCGAAGCGGCGACCATGTCGTCGATCAGGCGGTGCTCGTAGGTGATGCCGGCCTCGGCGAAGGCCGCGGCGTACTCGTCGTCGAAGACCTCTTGAAAGAGGTCTTTGAAGCGGCCGTCGTAGGCCTTCAGAATGGTGTTCTTGGTCGAAAGATAGACCGGGTACTTGCGGTTGAGGCCATAGCTGAGCGAGGCGCGGGCGAAGTCGCGAATCGAGTCGTCGAGGTTGTACATGGCCATGGCCACGCCCGAACCCGGCGACTGAAAGACCTCGAACGACTGAGCCTCGGCGTCGCTGCCCTCTTCGGGCTGGAACGAGATGGTCAGGGTTCCCTTGCCCTCGAAGCGAAAGTCAGTGGCTTTGTACTGGTCGCCGAACGCGTGACGGCCGACGATGATCGGCTTGTTCCAGCCGGGCACGAGGCGCGGGATGTTCGAGATGATGATGGGCTCGCGAAAGATGGTTCCGCCGAGGATGTTGCGGATGGTGCCGTTCGGGCTCTTCCACATCTTCTTGAGGCCGAACTCTTCGACGCGCGCCTCGTCGGGCGTAATGGTGGCGCACTTCACGCCGACGCCGTGCTTCTGAATGGCGTGTGCAGCGTCGATGGTTACCTGGTCGTCGGTGGCGTCGCGGTGCTCGATGCCGAGGTCGTAATAGTCGAGATTGATGTCGAGGTACGGGTGGATGAGGGTGTCTTTGATCGACTGCCAGATGATTCGTGTCATCTCGTCGCCGTCTAGTTCGACGACTGTTCCCTCAACATGGATTTTCGACATTCAAACTCCTTACCCGTGTAGACCTTATGGGCCCTCAAACAAAGCCAAGGAATAGCTTACTCGCTTTCCGAACTATCTTGACGTAGAGACAAACGCCTGTTGATTTTCACAGTGGATGCTCCGGATGCTCAGCTCAGCCGTGTGGCGCACCTGAGCGGTGCCCACTAACCTGTACTTCATGGGTGACTTGAGACTCGAAGAGCTGTCGGCGAACAACATCGTCGCCGCCAACACACTGACGTTGAAGCCCGGGCAAGAACAATTCGTCGCTCCTGTTTCGCACTCCATCGCCGAGGCGTACGTGAACCCGTCGACCGCCTGGCCACGCGTTGTTCTCGATGGCGACGAGGTTGTCGGCTTCATCATGGGTAACTTCGACCCCGACAGCCCGCACGATGAATTTCGGGGGTGCATCTGGCGCATGAACGTCGCTGCAACCGCTCAGGGCCGCGGTATCGGCCGATTCGCCGTCACCGCACTGGCCGAAGAGGCGCGCTCACGCGGGTTCGACCGCCTCACGGTGATGTTCGAGCCGGGCGAAGACGGCCCCGAGGCGTTCTTTCTCGCGGTGGGCTTCGAACCCATCGGCGAGACGCAGTTCGGCGAGACCATCGCCGCGCTGACGCTCTGACTGCTGAGCTCTGACTACTGAAACTCTGACTGCTGAAACTCTGACTGAGGCACGTGAACCGGTGAAGCCAGGTGCTGACACGGCTGACGTGGCTGTGCCCGCCGGAGACGACTTCGGCGCGCTCGTGCTCGAGGTCGTCGATGCGATTCCGCCCGGTCAGGTGCTCAGCTACGGTGACGTCGCGGCGTTACTGGGGTCACGAGCTGCGCGCGCGGTCGGCACGACGATGGCGCGGTCTGGGGGCGGGCACCCGTGGTGGCGCGTGGTGCGTTCGGGCGGGCATCCGCCCCGCGGCCATGAAGCGGATGCTCTGCAGCACTACGAAGCCGAGAACACCCCACTTCTAAGCTCCCCTACAGGTTGCGGCTACCGCGTCGACTACGCTGTGGCAATGTGGAAAACGTACGCGCTGTGAAGCGACGCCTGCTGATCGGCCTGACTCTCTCGGCCGCCAGCGCCTTTCTGTTATCGGGCTGCGCCGTCGCGAACGTCATTTCGCCGCCCTTCGCGGCCGCAATCTACGCGACTCCGGCTGACGCGGCTGGTGCGGCGGATGCTGTAGCGATTCCGGGATGGGTGCCTGCAGACGCAACGAACATTCGCATCAAGACAGACGAGACCAAACACGCGAGCATCGTGATGTTCACGCCCACGGCAACACCGCCCACGTTCACAGCGTGCGATCCCGCCACAGACCCGCAGGTCGATCAGAATTCGAAAGCCCCCGCGCTCGACGAAACGTGGTGGCCACAGGCGATCAACCCGGGAACTGGCGTCACGTGTTTCGGGCCCTGGCACCTGTTCGGCCAAGACGGCGCCTACTACGGGTGGACCCCTTAGACCAGCGACTGACGCCACGAGGCGTGCAGTTGCGCGAAGCGGCCGGTGCCTGCGATGAGATCGGCCGGGCTGCCGTCTTCGACGATGATGCCGTGCTCCATGACGAGTACTCGATCGGCGATGGCCACCGTCGAGAGGCGATGAGCGATGATGATCGCGGTGCGGTCGGCGAGCAGGGTCTGCAGGGCATCCTGCACCAGACGCTCGCTCGGAATGTCGAGTGAGGCCGTTGCCTCGTCGAGAATGAGCACCGCAGGGTCGGCGAGAAACGCCCTGGCAAACGAAATGAGCTGGCGCTGGCCGGCTGACACTCTGCCGCCGCGCTTGTTCACGTCGGTCTCGTAGCCGTTCGGCAGGTTCTCGATGAAGTCATGCGCTCCCACCGCCTTCGTGGCAGCGATGATCTCGTCGATGGAGGCGTCTGGTTTGCCGATGGCGATATTGTCTGCCACGGTGCCCGAGAACAGGTAGGCCTCTTGGGTGACCATCACGATGGCGCGGCGCAGGTCTTTCGGGTGCAGGTCGCGCAGGTCTATTCCGTCGAGAGTCAGTCGCCCTTCGCTGGGGTCGTAGAAGCGCGAGATGAGCTTGGCGAGCGTCGACTTTCCGGCGCCGGTCGAGCCCACCAGTGCGATCGTCTGACCTGACGGAATGCGCAACGAGAAGTTCGGCAGCACGACGCGACCGTTCTGGTATGAGAACTGCACGTCGTCGAAGTCGACCGCGCCCGTCGAACTCCACAGATCAACCGGCTTCACCGGGTCGGGCACGCTCGGCTGCTCTTCGAGCACCCCCGAGATCTTCTCCAACGCGGCCGCAGCAGACTGGTAGGAGTTGTAGAACATCGCCATCTCCTCCATCGGGTCGAAGAAACGGCGTGTGTAGAGCACTGCGGCGAGCAGCACACCCACGGCGACCTGGCCGTCGATGACGCGAAACGCGCCGACCAGCAGCACGACCGCCACGGTGACGTTGCCGATCAGCACAAGCCCGGGGTCGAAGATTCCGAACAGCCGAATGACCCGCGCGTTCGCTGATCTGTAGTCTTCGGTCAGCCCGTTGAATTCGGCGTCGTTGCTCTTCTCGGTGCGAAACGCCTGAACGGCCCGAATGCCCGTCATGGTCTCGACGAACTTCACGATCAGCTTCGCCGACGCCACCCGGGTCAGCCGGAACATCTTCTGCGAGCGCAGCTGAAACCAGCGCGTGAGAATGAGCAGCGGCACAAGCGAGACCACCAGAATGACGCCGCTCGCCCAGTCGAGCGCGAACAGCGCGATGCCGATGAACAGCATATAGAGCAGGCCCTGCACCAATTGGTTGATGCCCGAATCGAGAAGCTCGCGAATCGAGTCGAGATCGCTCGTCTGGCGCGAGATGATGCGACCAGAGGTGTAGGTCTCGTGAAACTCCAGACTGAGCTTCTGGGTCTGCACGAAGACGCGCTTGCGCAGGTCGAGCAAGATCGCCTGCGAGATGCGAGCGGTGAGTACGGTGAACCACGAGATGAGCACTGCGCCCACGATGCCAGCCAGAAGGTAGGCGACCCCGGCCAGGGCCACGGGCATCCAATCGTTCGCCAGCAGAGCGGGCAGCCCGCTGTCGATGCCGAACGCGATGAGCGCGGGGCCTGCGACTTGAGCCGCCGTGCTGATGACCACGACCACAAGGCTGACCAGCAAGCGCGAACGCTCGGGGCGCAGCAATGACCCGAGCAGCCGAAGCGAACGCTCTCTGATCTGCTGGCTTTCGGCACGGGTGAAATCGTCGCGCTCTTCGCCACCCACACCTGAAACGGTGGTCTGGCTCATGCGGGCACCTCTTCTTCGAAACTCGAAATGACAAAGCGATAGTGGTCGTTGCCGGCCAGCAGTTCGGCGTGCGTGCCGACGGCCGTCACCCTGCCCGCCTCGAGCAGCGCTACGCGGTCGGCGAGCGCCACGGTCGAGGGCCGGTGGGCCACGATCAGGGCCGTGGTCGAGGCGAGAATACGGCGCAGGGCCGCCTCGACGAGCGCCTCGGTGTCGACGTCGAGCGCCGAAAGCGGGTCGTCGAGCACAAGTACCTTCGGCTTGGCCGCAATCGCTCGCGCGAGGGCGAGGCGCTGACGTTGACCACCAGAGAGGCTCAGGCCTTCTTCGCCCACTCGCGTGTCGAGCCCGTTGGGCAGGTCGTAGACGAAGCCGGCCTGCGCAATCTCGAGCGCCTCGGCCACCTCGGCGCCTGACGCCTCTGGTCGGCCGAGCACGACGTTTTCGCGCACCGTCGCGCTGAACAGAGTGGCGTCTTCGAACGCCATGGCGACGTTCGTGCGAAGGTCGGTACGGGTGAGCGAGCGGATGTCGACACCGTCGAGCTTCACTGCTCCCGAGTCGACGTCATACAGGCGGGTGGTCAGGGCCGTCAGCGTGGTCTTGCCCGAACCTGTCAGACCGACGAGTGCCATCGTCTCGCCCGGTTCGATGACCAGGTCGATTCCGTTCAGCAGATCGGAATAGCGTTCGGGCGCATCTTGGTAGCGAAAGTGCACGTCGTCGAAGGTCAGCTGCCCACGCGGTTCGGCAATGCGCACCGGATGCTCGGGGTCGGTGATGGTGTTCACCGAGTCGAGCACATCGAAGAACCGCGCCGTGGCCGTCTTGGCGTCGAACGTCATCGCCAGAAAGTAGCCCATCGACTCGACGGGAAACAGCAGCACGGTGCCGGTGGCGAAGAAGGCCACCAACTCCCCCACCGAGGTCTGACCTGTAGAGGCGAGCCACACGCCAATGACCAGACACACGGCAAACGCCACATCGGGAATCAGGAGCAACCACAACCAGATGCTCGCGACGGCCTTCGCCTTCTCGATTTCGGTGCCACGCAGCTTTTCGGCCTGCCGTTCGAACTTCTTCAGAGCGAACGTTCCGCGACCGAACGCCTTCAGCACACGAATGCCATGCACCGACTCTTCGACGGCGGTGGCGAGATCACCCACCTGGTCTTGGCTGCGACGAGCGGCCTCAGAGTAGCGGCCCTCGAACACGTAGCTGTAGGCCAGAACGGGAATCGACGCCACCAGAAAGATGAGGCCGAGAACCCAGTTGATGCTGATCAGCACCGCGAAGCCGATGAAGATGGTGACGACGTTGACCACCATGATGACGATGCCGAACGAAAGCCACCTGCGCACCAGGTTCAGGTCGCTGATGGCGCGCGACAGGAGCTGGCCGCTCGGCCACCGATCGTGAAACGCGACGGGCAGATCTTGCAAGTGAGTGTAGAGACTGTCGCGCATCCGCGCCTCGATGTGCGTGCCGGGCGTCAGCACGAGCACCCGCCGCAGCGCGATCAGCAGCGCTTCGATCACACCGAGCCCGAGCACGATGAGCACGACCGGCCAGATCTGCGAGGAGTCGCCGTGCGCCAGCGGCCCGTCGATGAGCACCGCGAGAACCTGGGGAATGACCAGCGAGACGATGCTGGCCGTGAGAGAAACCGCCATGGCCGTGTAGATGCGCGGCATCGCCGGCTTGGCGTAGACGTAGAGGCGAGAGAGCGTGCGAAACGTCGACTGACCTTGTGAGGCAGGCATAAACGTAGAGTCCTAAACGAAAATCGGTTGCGTATGTGGGGCGCCCTTGTGGGGCTGCAGGTATTCTGGGCAGCCTTGAAGGCTACACACAGAACCAGGGTCGGCGCAACTAGCGCAGACGCACCGACAAGCAGGTGACGCAGCCTTCGAGTTTTTCGTACTCACTGATGTCGACGGCAATGACGCGGTAGCCGAGGTTCTCGATGAGCTCCGCGGTTTGCGGCGCTGACGCAGACATCAGTACGGTGTCTTCAGCGAGTTTGACCACGTGTGCACCGCCTTCTTCTGGCACGCTCAAGAAGCGGTTGAAGATCTTCGGGTCGTCGACGAGAGGCAGATACCCGATGACGGTTCCGTCGGGCAGCGCGGTGACTGCGCTCTTCAAGTGCAACACCTTCGTCAGCGGCACGGCGACGACGGTGTAGCCGAGAGAGGCGACGATGTGCCGCAGCTGGTGGATGCCCTCAGCATTCGTTCGGCCGCTGCGACCGACATACACCGTGGTTCCGACCTTGAGTACGTCTCCGCCGTCGAGGGTGCCCGGCACCGCGATGCGCGCGACTTTGAGGCCCAGCTCACGCACGGTGCGCTCAACGGCCTCGGTTTCGTCGACCCGGTGCTCGCTGCCGGGGCTGGCGATCACCGCGACATCGCCGAAGATCACGACGGCGTCTTCGACGAACACCGAATCGGCGAGATTGTCGGCCACGTCGACCTCGATGGTGTTCCAGCCCGCGTTCTCGAGAACCGAAACGTACGATTCCCACTGCTCTTCAGCCAGATCGAGGTCGATTTCGCTCTTGTCGATGTGCGTCACGTGACCGTCGGCGAGCGTAGCCGGTGGGCGACGGATGATCGCAACCCGCCGCTCGGCTACCGCGCCCCTGGCGACCCTGTCGACCTGGGCGATGCCGAAGTACACGCGGCGCCCCACGGTCACCCAGCTCAGAACGACCACCAGAATGAAGATCAGGTTGATGCCCACAAGGCTTGCGATGAGGTAATTGATCACCGGGGCGCCGAGCGGATTTCCTTGCGCAAGCAGCGGAATACCGGTGCCGATCAGAGCCGCGAGAACCCCTGAGACCACGCCCGCGATGAGCGCGAGATACCACCGGCCGTAGGCGCCGACCCAGGCGAAGACCGCAGAGAAGAGCAACACGAACAGGGTCTGAGGCACGAAGAACGCATTGACCACCGGAAAGACCGTCGGGTCGAACCCCTTGAACACGAAGAACGCGAGCAGCATCGAAACGTGCGCGATGGCGGCGATGACGAGCGCCGAAACGATCGAAGCGACAATTGTGCGGGGGCGGAACATGGCGAAACTCTCTGGTGGGGTGGTGCGGTGTGGGTGGTGCGGAGTCGGTGGTGCGGTATGGATGCTACGTACTGGGGAGTCGCGGCGAGCGCGGAACCCCGAACATCCGGTGCTCAGTGAAAGAAGTGGCGCTCGCCCGTGAAGTACATGGTCACCCCGGCGGCGGCGGCCGCCTCGATGACCTCGGGGTCGCGAACGGAGCCGCCTGGCTGAACGACTGCCCTCACTCCGGCGTCGAGCAGAACCTGAAGCCCGTCGGCGAAGGGAAAGAAGGCATCAGACGCGGCCACTGAACCGCGCGCCCGATCGCCTGCCCGAGTGACAGCGAGGTGGCAGGAATCGACTCGGTTGACCTGCCCCATACCCACGCCGACCGAGGCGCCGTGCGAGGCAAGCAGAATTGCGTTGGATTTCACCGAGCGGCACGCGATCCAGGCGAATTCCAGATCGGCGAGGGTCTTAGCGTCAGCGGCCTCGCCCGAAACCAGTTGCCAGTTCGTGGTGCTGTAGCCCGCGAACGAGTCTGACTCTTGCGCCAGCAGGCCGCCACTGATCTGCTTCAGCTCGACGGCCGGGCGCGCGTGGTCTGCCGGCAGACGGAGGATGCGCAGGTTCTTCTTGGTTTGGAGGAGCTTCAGGGCATCCGGTTCGAAATCGGGGGCGACCAGCACCTCGGTGAAGATCTCTTTCACGGTTTCGGCCATGCCGAGAGTGACCGTTCGGTTGGCGGCGATGACCCCGCCGAACGCCGAGACCGGGTCGCACTCGTGCGCACGCCGATGTGCCGATGCGATGGGGTCGAGAGCAGATGACGACGCCACGGCGATGCCGCACGGATTCGCGTGCTTGATGATGGCGACGGCGGGTGCGGCAAAATCGTACGCCGCACGAATCGCTGCGTCGGCGTCGACAAAGTTGTTGTACGACATCTCTTTGCCGTTCAACTGCTCGGCCTGAGCGATGCCACGACCGTTCGATTCGAGGTAGAGCGCAGCGGCCTGGTGCGAATTCTCGCCGTACCGCAGCGCGTGCGACAGCGAGACGCTGCGCTCGATGAGCTTCGGAAAGCCGGCCGCAGGCAGCGGAGCCGTGGGGTCGAACACTCCCTCGACGGGCAGCGAGCTTGCGCCCAGTTGCTCGGCGAACCAGGTCGCCACTGCGGTGTCGTAGGCGGCCGTGTGCGCGAACGCGGTCGCGGCGAGCTTGCGGCGAGTGGCAAGCGAGGTGCCACCAGAACTCAGCGCCTCGAGAATCTGCGGGTAGGTGCTGGGCGAAACGGCGATGGCGACGTTGGCGTGGTTCTTGGCCGATGCCCGAACCAGGGCCGGGCCGCCGATGTCGATCTGCTCGATGACGTCGTCGCCCTCTGCGCCGCTCGCCACGGTCTCGGCAAACGGGTAGAGGTTCACCACCACGAGCTGAAACGCCTGAATCTCGAGCTCTTGTAACTGCGCGATGTGCGACTCGAGTCGCAGGTCGGCGAGAATTCCGGCGTGCACCGACGGGTGCAGGGTCTTCACGCGGCCGTCGAGCGACTCGGGAAACCCGGTGATCGAGCTGACCTCGGTGACCGCGAAACCCGCGGCGGCAATGGTCTTCGCCGTCGAACCCGTCGACACGATCTCGACGCCGGATTCACTGAGCGCTGCAGCGAGCTCGATGAGGCCAGATTTGTCGCTCACCGAGACCAGTGCGCGCTTGATGGGTACGAGATCGCGGTGGTGAAACAGTGACGGGTCGTGACGGGGGCCGCTCATGATGGGTTCTCCTGGTGTTGTCTGTTGCGGGCGGGTTCGGGCAGCACGATTCGGCGCTCGGCGATGCTTTCGACGGCGCTCACGATCACGTCGCGTTCGACGATCTTGATGCGCTCGTGCAGGTCGAATTCGGTGTCACCGGCCAGAATGGGCACCACGCGCTGCACGAGTACGGGGCCGGTGTCGACGCCCTCGTCGACGATGTGAACGGTGACACCGGTTTCGGCCACACCGGCGGCCAGGGCATCCCGAACCGCGTGCGCACCCGGAAAAGCCGGCAGCAGAGCCGGGTGGGTGTTGATCAGATTGGGCGAGAGCGCCGCCACGAACCGCGGGGGCAGGATGCGCATGAAGCCGGCGCACACCACCAGGTCTGGCGACCAGGCTTCGACCTGCGCCAGCAATTCGTCGCCCCATGACGCCCTATCGGCGAACGCCGTCGGCACGACCGTGAACGACGGCACCCCGAACGCCTCGGCATGCTCGAGCCCGGGCGCGTCATTGTCTGAGCCGACGGCCACAATGCGAGCGGGAAAGTTCGCGTCTGCCGCCGCCTCGAGAAGGGCGCGGAGGTTCGACCCTCCGCCCGAGATCAGAACGACAATCGAGAGCACCATGAAAGCTTAGCGGGGCGGCGCGAGGTTCTCCTGTGAGGGGGTGTCGGCCGACTCGGTCTTATCTGCGGCGGGGCGGCGAACGCCCGGCCTCTTCGATTCTTCTGCAGGGCTGGCCGGGCTGGCCCTGCTTGGCCGCGAGCGCAATCCGTTCGCGAACAGGCCGATCGACGCGGTGACACCGAAAAGCACGAACGCCCAGAGAAAGACAGCCCCGGGGTTCGGCCCCACGTCGGCGAGGCGGCCGGGGCCCAAGGCTCCGCCCGACCAGAGCGCCACGAGGGCGAGGATGCCCGCCGCGACGGCGCCCATGCCGAAACCGGTGCCGAGCATCCGCCCGGCCTGCCGCAGCGAGAAATCACCCGGCGTTGTCACGCGCGGGCGCAGGGCAGCCGCGACGAGCAGGCCGATGACAACCGGCACCACCAGCGCCACAAAGCCGAAGGCGGCGCCGTGCGGCAGCGCGCCGAACACCGGCAGCGACGGAATGAGCCCGAGTTGAGTGCCGAGCGGTGACACCGACGAGCCTGTGCCGAGCGCGAATCCAGGGCCGAGAAGCCAGCTCATCGCCCAGATGGCCAGGTTCGGCATGAATGAGACCTGCGCCAGTGTCAGTGCAGCGCCGCCCGCTGCGCCCGACTGCAGCGATTCGTAGAGAGAAATCACGGTGGAGTAGTTGACGAGAAGCAACAGCGCGACGGCGAGCGCACCGAGCGCGACCATCGCGGCCGCGATGATGGCCCCCCCGCGCAGCGCGACGGCGATGAGATTGCGGGCCTCGTCAGAAAGCCTGTCGGTCATGCCGAGAATCGCGTCAGCGAGGGGAGCATTCACTCGCACGAGCGTGCTCCATGCCCCGATGACCGCCCCCACCCCGTAGAGCACGGGCAAGAGAATGACCGTCTGCCAGAACGAGGCAGCGGCCGTCGATGACTGGGCGCTCGCCCAGATCAGGGCGGCGAGAATGCCGACGGTCACGATGCCGGTAACGGTACCCAGAACCGGATGCGGCGACTGGCCGAGACGGAGGCCGGAGCGCCGGCCCAAGAACACGGTGAGCAAGGCGAAACCGAGCGGAGCGATGCCGATGACGAAGGGAACCGCGGCCTGTTCGAGTCCGAGCTGCGCAGCGGTTTGGGGGTCGAGGGAGATCATCAGGTCGACACCGTTGCCGAGCATCCAGAAGTCTGCTGCGGCGCGCCAGAAGGCGGTCCAGTCAACGGCGAGATCGAATTGCACGGCCCAGAGAATGGTGAGCATCACGAGCGGAATGCCGAGGCCGATGGCGACCGAGAGCAGGGCGTCGAGTGCCGCCAAGAGGGCGGTAGTGGGTCTATTCATCAGTGCACAGTGATTTTCAGAATGATGACGATGACGCCGAGAAAACCGGTGACGAGAGAACCGAGTAGGCGAACCCACCAGACACTCCCCCGGTCAGCAAAGGCGAACCAGCCGAGGGCTCCGAGCAGAAAGACCGGAAGCCAGAGCGAGACCTGATATGCGGCACTCTCATCCATGATTCCCAAGGCACCCAGGAGAAGAAAAAGGCATGGGACTATGGCCGCATACAGCAATCCGGCTGCGGTGCGAAGGCTGTGCTTGAACGAGTCGGTCATGGGCAGACCGATCGATTTCGGTGTGCCGTAGTGAGCGATGCTCTCGGCGAAGACGTGGGCGATCCAGAACGCCAATACTGTGCCGACGGCGGTGATCAGCACGTCGAGATCGCTCTCGTCGTAGTGCGCGGTGCCGATGATGGCGCTGACCAGCAGGGTGCCGTAAATCGCCTGCGGAGTGACGATGGCCAAGCGAAAACGGCGCCACCGCGAGAGTTCCCCGGTGTCGCTTGTCGCCTCGGCAAAGGGCGCGTCAGCGCTCACGCGTCGTCTCCGATCATCATCACTACAAACGTAACGGCCCTCCACCGAAATGGAGGGCCGTTACCCGGGGGCGTCGAAACACCGCCGCTGAAATGGCAGTTCTGACGGGTTGAGTGGATGATCGTGCATCCGCTCAGCCCGTCGAGTACTACAGGGCCAAGTACACTTCCCGCAGCAGCGCGGCGGTCTCGCTCGGCGTTTTGCCGACCTTGACGCCGGCCGCCTCGAGGGCTTCTTTCTTGCCCTGAGCGGTACCCGCACCGTCAGAGACGATGGCGCCAGCGTGGCCCATGGTCTTGCCTTCGGGCGCGGTGAAGCCGGCGACGTACGCGACGACGGGCTTCGTGAGGTTGGCCTTGATGAAGTCGGCCGCACGCTCTTCGGCATCGCCGCCGATCTCACCGATCATGACGATGGCCTTCGTCTCGGGGTCGGCCTCGAACGCCGCGAGAGCGTCGATGTGCGTCGTGCCGATGATGGGGTCGCCGCCGATGCCGATGGCGGTCGAGAAGCCGAGGTCACGCAACTCGTACATCATCTGGTAGGTCAGGGTGCCCGACTTCGACACCAGGCCGATGGGGCCAGGGCCGGTGATGTTCGAGGGAATGATGCCCGCGTTCGACTTCGAGGGCGAGATGATGCCGGGGCAGTTCGGCCCGATGATGCGGGTGACGTTGCCCTTCTTCTTGGCCTCGGCCCAGAAGATGGCCGAGTCGTGCACCGGAATGCCCTCGGTGATGACCACGGCAGTGCCGATCTCGGCCTCGACCGCTTCGAGCACGGCGTCTTTGGCGAACGCCGGTGGCACGAAGATGACCGACACGTCAGCGCCGGTCTCCTTCATGGCGTCAGCAACGCTGCCGAAGATCGGCAGGGTGTGGCCCTCGATCTCAACGGTGGTGCCCGCCTTTCGCGGGTTCACCCCGCCGACGATCTGCGAGCCCGAGGCCAGCATGCGGCCGGCGTGTTTGGTGCCTTCAGAGCCGGTGAGGCCCTGAACGATGATCTTGGAGTTCTCGTCGAGAAAAATCGACATTCTTGTTCTCTTTCTACTTCTGCGTCAGTTTCAGGTGTGCGGGCACTTACGCAGCAGCGTGAGCGAGTTCGGCGGCCTTGTCGGCGGCCTCGTCCATGGTGTCGACCACGGTCACCAGCGGGTGGTTCGCTTCGGCCAGAATCGCGCGGCCTTCAACGACGTTGTTGCCGTCAAGACGCACCACGAGGGGCTTCGAGGCGTCGTCGCCCAGCGTCTCGAGCGCGCCGACGATTCCGTTGGCGACGGCGTCACACGCCGTGATGCCACCGAACACGTTGACGAAGACGCTCTTCACCTGCGGGTCGTTCAGAATCACGTCGAGACCTGCAGCCATGACCGCAGCAGATGCTCCGCCACCGATGTCGAGGAAGTTTGCCGGCTTCACGCCACCGTGGCGTTCGCCCGCGTACGACACCACGTCGAGCGTCGACATCACGAGGCCCGCACCGTTGCCGATGATGCCCACTTCACCGTCGAGCTTGACGTAGTTGAGGTGCGACTCCTTGGCCTTCGCCTCGAGCGGGTCGACTGCGCCTTGGTCGACGAGTGCCTCGTGACCCGCGTGACGGTAGTCTGCGTTCTCGTCGAGCGAGACCTTGCCGTCGAGCGCGATAATGTCGCCCTCTTCAGTGAGCACGAGCGGGTTGACCTCGACGAGCGTCGCGTCTTCGCCCACGAAAACATCCCACAGCTTCACGATGACGGGAGCGACCTTCGGAACGAGGTCGGCGGGAAAGTTCGCGGCAGTCGCGATGGCGGCGGCGGTCTCTTCAGAGATGCCCTCCAGCGGGTTCACTTCGATGCGCGCCAGCGCCTCGGGGCGTTCGACCGCGAGCTGCTCGATCTCCATGCCGCCTTCGTAGCTGGTCATCGAGAGAAAGGTGCGGTTCGAACGATCGAGAAGCACTGAGAAGTAGAACTCCTGCGCGATGCGAGCACCGCCGGCCACCATGACGCGCTTGACGACGTGGCCCTTGATGTCGAGGCCGAGAATCGACTTCGCAGCTTCTTCGGCGTCTTCTGGCGTCTTGGCTACCTTGACGCCGCCGGCCTTGCCTCGGCCGCCGACCTTGACCTGAGCCTTCACGACGGTAACGCCACCGAGCTTCTCGGCGGCGGCCTTCACCTCTTCGGGAGTATCAGCGATGATGCCGGGCAGAACCGGAACGCCATAGCTCTCGAACAGGTCTCTGGCCTGATATTCAAATAGATCCACGCTTGCTCATCCCATCCGCGCACAGCCGCAGCGTGCGCGTTGCCTGGTTTTTTGTAAAAACGATAGCCGGATGTCTTCGCTCCATGTGTCTTGAGATCGAGACATCTAGACCGTCAGACAGCCTACTCTCCACAGGTGAGTCCCTTTCGCAGCTCTGCACAATTGCGGGCCTTCTGCGGGTTCCGGATGCCCGTGGCTTTCATTCTGGTGACATGAAACGACTCGTCAACCTCTGTATCGCCGCCCTCGCCACCCTCGGCGTCATGGCCGCCGTGCTTTTTGCCGCCCCCGCCGCCCTTGCCCTTGCTGTTGTGGAGCATGCCTACGGGCACCTCTCCGAGACCGATGGGCGATGGCTGGGCTCACACCGGCTCGAAGACGGCAATCTCGGCCTCTGTCTTCAGCTCACCAAAGCGCCGCCCGAAGGCAGCAACATCACCTACGTTCCGGGCGCCGGCCTCAACTGGTACAGCACCGACGATTCGGCTCGATTGGCCTATCTCGGCCGGCAGTGGCTCCTCACCCACGACGCCAACGAGGCGTCGGCCGCACAGCTCGCGGCATGGACCATCACCGGGCTGAACGGGCACGACGACGCGTTTTACGCTCAACGCGCCAACGGCGACGCCGCGGCGGTGCTCGCCAGGGCGCGGGCGATGCGCACCGAGATCGACGGCCCGAACGGCGCCTCGAGATCGGTCACGGCGACTGTAGCGTTCGCCGACATCGCGGGTAACGGCGGGGCGGGGGCCACCGTGCAGAGCGATCTCTTCGTCGACTTTCTGGCCGGCGGCGTCACCCGGTTGCCAGCGGGTCTTCACCCCGGTTTCATCACCCTCACCGGAGCCACCTTCGACGACGGTTCGGTCGAACGGGTGGTGACGAACGGCGAATCGCTCGCCGTGCATCCGACGGCCGGCACCCCGACCTCGCACGTCACCGCGAAAGCGGAGTTCGGGGGTCTGCCCTACGGCAACGGTTTCTGGGCGGCCGAGGCTCCGAGCACCGTGCAGACCCTTCTGGTGCCGCAACCGGCGCTCGCCGTCGCCTCGGCGACGGCGAGCGCCGACGTCAACACAGACGCGCCGTTCTCCCCCGCGGTGGCCACGCTGACAAGCTCGCAGACGGCGTCGCCCGGCGCCGCCATTCACGACAGCCTCGACCTTTCGCTTGCAACCCCACCCACTGACCAGCCGAAGGTCGCTGCTGAGCAACCGATGGTAGCTGCTGAGCAGTCGACTGGCGCTTCGAGCCCCGAAATCGCAGTCGGTGACACTTCGAGCCCCTGGCCGGCGAGCGACGATACCTCGCAGCCGCTCGCCGCGTCTCCGGCCCTAGACCCTCTGGGCGCATCGCCGGCCACTGACTCTCTCGGCGGGTGGGGCACGTACACATCCGCCGATGGCCAGACTCTGCCGATTCCCGTCACGATTCGGAGCACGCTTCTCGGGCCGTTCGCTTCGCAGCCGACGCCTGCCGCACAGGCACCCGACGGATCGGATGTGGTATGCCGCGTCGAGACTGTTGCAGACGCCGGCCCCGGCTCCTATTCCACGCCCGATTGTGTGGTGACAGCCGCGGGATTTTACGTGTGGACGGAGACCATCGACCCGGCTGATACCCCGCTCGAGAAGGGTGGCGCACGGGTGAAACCGTGGGCATCGCCGTTCGGTACCGCAACCGAAGTCACCCTCGTGACAGCTCCGCCTCCCCCGCCGCCCTCGACGACTCCTCCGACACCCACCGCGCCGCCCACGGAGTCGACGCCGCCGCCCGCTCCCCCCGTCGTCACCCCAACACGTACGGCCGTGGCTCTCCCGCACGATCTCGCGTCGACCGGTGCGGAGGGTGTGCCGTGGTGGGTGGTGTGGGCGATCGGAGCCCTGATCGCAGCGGGCATCGCCACCCGTCTAGTGTCGAAGCATGAGCGTTTTCACCGACGTCGCCGCTGAGGGCATTCTGCTGGCCGGCGGCGGGCGAGCGATTCTCTTGCAGATCGCCGACCCCGCCGTCGGCGCGGGCGTCGCCGCACACAGCGACTTCGCTAACCGCCCGCTCGAGCGATTCGCGAACACCGTGACCTACGCCTATTCCACCGTCTTCGCTACCCCGGCTGAGCTCGCCGCGGTCGTGCGCCGCGTCAACGCCGCCCACGGCCCGGTGCACAGCACACCCCACATCCACGGCCCGGCGCGCAGCACACCCCACATCCACGGCCCGGCGCACAGCACACCCCACATCGAAGCGCCCGAGCCGACGCTCGGCACGACAGACGCCACTGCCACTGGCGTCGCGGGCGACAAGTCCGCTCCGCATGCCATCGAGGCCGACAGCTCGGCTCGCACCGACGCGGCGGGCGACACCGTGGCGTACAACGCGTTCGAGCCCGGCGCGCAGCTCTGGGTCGCCGCGACCCTCTACCAGTCGGCGATCACCGTGTACGAAAAGGTCTTCGGGCCGCTCGCCGACGCAGATGCCGAGGAGGTCTACCAGCAATACGCGGTACTCGGCACCGCGCTGCAGGTTCCCGCGGGCAGCTGGCCTGCCGACCGAGAGCACTTCGCCACCTACTGGTCCGACTCGATGGCCCGGCTGGAGGTCAGTGACGACGCGAGGCGCGTCGCGAGCGACCTGCTCCACCCTCGAACGGCTCCACTCATGCTGCGCTTGGTTTTGCCGGTGGTTCGTCTCGTTACCGCGGGCCTTCTCAGCCCAGAGCTGCGCAGGGCATTCGTCTTACCGTGGAGCCCTCGCCATCAGCGTCGATTCGACCGCCTGTTCGCGGCCACTGCCGTCATCTACCCTCGCCTACCCAGGGTGGTGCGCACGCTGCCGAAACGCCATTACCTCAGTGCCCTTCGGCGCTCGCTCACTGAGCACTAGCTGCGAGCTGCGACCCGCCGAACGCGCGGCCCTCTTCCACCTGGCGAGGCGCGCGACCTCTCAACGACCGCCGCGGCGCGTGTGGCGCGCGACCTCTCAACAACCACCGCGGCGCGTTTGGCACGCCACTCATCAACAACCACCGCGGCGCGTGTAGCGCGCCACTCATCGACCGCCGCCGTGCATCCGCTCGCGGGTCAGATCTTCTCGATAGGAGCGATCTTGATCAGCAGCTTCTTCGAACCCGCCGCGTCAAACGCCACGTGCGCCACACGTTTCGTGCCTTCACCCGTGACCGCGCTCACACGCCCCTCACCGAAATCGGCGTGCCGAATTCGGTCGCCCGCTTGCAACTCGAGGTCACCGTTGTCTCGCACCTGCGCGGTGACCCGGTTGGGCCACTCCACCTTGGCGCGGGGCAGCCCCGCACGGTCTTGGTCTCTGAACGAGAGCGAATCGCCCGAACGAATGGCACTGCGCGAGTTGTACGAACCCCCGCCGGGCCGGTTCGAGTTCAGCGCCCGGGGCTGCGTGCCACCGCGCGAATTGGCCATGCCCGGCGACTGCTTCCAGTCGATCAGCTCGGCCGGAATCTCTTGCAGATACCGACTCGGCATAGCAACGGCCGTCTCGCCGAACTGCGCCCTGGTCATGGCCAGCGAGAGGTAGAGCCGCCGCCTGGCCCTCGTAATGCCCACGTAGAACAGCCGCCGCTCTTCGGCGGGGCCGCCCGGCTCCGACGCCGACATGCGGTGCGGCAGCAGGTCTTCTTCGACCCCAGTGAGAAAAACCGCCTCGTATTCGAGCCCCTTGGCGGTGTGCAGCGTCATGAGCGACACCGTTCCGCTCGAGTCGTCGAGTTCATCCACTGCAGCCACCAGCGAAACCTCGGTCAAGAAGTCGAGCAGGCCGCCCTCGGGGTTGTTCTTCTGAAACTCCTTGGTGACCGCCACGAGCTCTTCGACGTTCTCAGCCCGTGCTTCGTCTTGCGGGTCACGGCCCGCTCGCAGGGTCTGAACGTATTTGCTGCGCTCGAGCAGCAGAGTGAGAATCTCTGAGACCGTCGCCGCGCCGTCTTCGCGCTCAGGGTCGAGCATCTCCGTCGCCAGGTCGAGCAGGTCGGCCAGGTCGAGAATGGCGCCGGTCACTTTCGGGCCGAGCCCCAGTTCGTTGGCGCGCCGCATCGCGTCTCGGTAGCTGATGTCGTTGTTCTCGGCGAACACCGCGAGCGCCGTCTCGGTGGCGGGCCCGATGCCGCGTTTGGGCGTATTGAGAATGCGCCGCAGGGCGAGGGCATCGCGCGGGTTCGCGACCGCGATGAGGTAGGCCAGAACGTCCTTGATCTCGGCGCGCTCGTAGAACCGCGTGCCACCGAGCACTCGATACGGCACCGCCGACCTGATAAAGATCTCTTCGAGCGCTCTGGTCTGTGCGTTGGTGCGGTAGAACACCGCGATGTCTTTGTAGGCCGTTCCCGAATCGCGTAGCTTCGCTATTTCGTCGGCCACGAACTGCGCCTCGTCGTGCCCGCTGTACCCCGTGAAGCCGGTGATCTTGTCGCCGTCGCCGATGTCGGTCCAGAGTTTTTTGTCTTTGCGGTCGAAATTGTTCTGAATCACCGCGTTGGCGGCGGCGAGGATGTTCTGGGTCGAACGGTAGTTCTGCTCGAGCAACACAACAGTGGCACCCGGAAAGTCGCGTTCGAACTCGACGATATTGCGAACATCCGCACCCCGAAAGGCGTAAATGGACTGGTCTGAATCGCCGACCACCGTGAGCGACGCCCCCGGCAGCCCCGCCGTTCGGTGACCCGAACTCGCAGCCTCTGCTTTGTTGGCCTCGGGCACCGGCCGGGTCAACTCGTGAATCAGCGCGTATTGCGCGTGGTTCGTGTCTTGGTATTCGTCGACCAGAATGTGCCGAAAACGCCGTCGATAGTGCTCGGCAACGTGCGGAAATGCCCGAAACAGGTACACCGTCTGCCCGATGAGGTCGTCGAAGTCGAAAGCGTTCGCCGCGTTCAGGCTGCGCGTGTACTGCCGAAAGATCTGCACGAACAGCTCTTCTTGCGGGTCGTTGAAATTCGCCGTGCGCGCATAACTATCGGCGTCGGCCAGCTCGTTCTTGAGCTTCGAGATCTTGCCCGCGACTCCGGCCACGGTGAACCCGTAGGTGTCTGCCTGCAGATCTTTGATGATGCGCTTGATGAGTGTGCGCGAATCGTGCGAGTCGTAAATAGTGAAGCTCTTCGTGAACCCGAAGTTCTCGGCCTCGCGGCGCAGAATTCGAACGCACGCGGAGTGAAAAGTGGAGATCCACATGCCCTCGGCCACCTGCCCGAGCAGCGCGCCCACCCGTTCGCGCATCTCGGCAGCAGCCTTGTTCGTGAAGGTGATGGCCAGAATCTGGCTCGGCCACGCCTCGCGGCTCTCGATCAGGCTGGCGATGCGGTGTGTCAGCACGCGGGTCTTGCCCGAGCCTGCTCCGGCGACGATGAGCAACGCGGGGCCACGGTACTCGACGGCCGTGCGCTGCTCGGGGTTCAGCCCGGCGAGCAGCGGATCTTCGTCGACTCCGCCGTCACGGGGGCCGCCGTCACGCCCGTCGGAATGGTGGCCGTCTAAAATGATCGGCACACTCGACGGCCGGCCCGCGCCAGCGCGCACGGCGGTTCGATCGTGTGATTCGTTGAGCGTGGTCATGTGGCCTCAATTCTACCCGCCGCCCCCGACACCGGCCCTCAGCTGAGACCATCCTCTGCAGGCACTCTCTCAGTGCTCGGCCAATTCGCCGCGCACGGCGACCGCGACATCAGGATGATCGGCGAATACTCCGTCGACCCCGCTCGCCATGATCGCCCCGAACTCCGCCTGCCACCCTCCCCACGCCGCCGGGTCGGCGCCCACCCGAAACCGTTTGTCGAGAAACTCGTTCTCTGGTCGCAGAGTCCAGGTGAACACTCTCAGCCCGGCGTCATGCGCGTGCCCAACGAGCGCGTGCCCCACGAGAGAGTCGCCGGCGTCGCTCGCGCCAGCGGAACCCGACGCGTCGGCCGCCGCTGGCGAGTCGCCTCTAGCCAGCAGAAGCGACTTCGGCACGCTGATGCCATCGAACCCCTCGGCCGCCACCTCAGCGACCCCCTCCCGCGTCAGATACGACGCATAGCCGCGGGCACCATCGCCCTCCTCGGCAACGAGATCGGCCGGCGCACCCGTCTCCTCGACCAGCAACACGCTCGCGCCCCAAACCCCGAGCGCGCGAACCCGCTTGAGCGCCGTGGGCTCGAAACTCTCCACCACGAGTCGGCCATCACCCCCGTTCCACCCCGCCGCGCTAACCTCGGCCGCGAACAATTCGGCAAGCGGCAAGCCGAGGCGCCCGAAGTAGTGGGCGTGCTTCAGTTCGGCGACGATTCCGAGCGGCCGCTGCCGGGCATCCGTCGCCCGATCGACCAACGCGAAAAGGTCAGCGAGCCGCAGAATACCGAACTGCCCGTCGAAGGCGGCACTCGAAGGCCGTAGGGCAGGCAGTCGTTCGACGCAGCGCAACGTCTGCAACTCGGCCCAGGTGAAGTCTTCGGTGAACCACCCCGTGAGCGCCTCTCCGTCGACGGTCTTGGTGGTGCGGCGGGCTTCGAACTCCGGATGCCCGGCCACGTCTGTCGTGCCCGAAATCTCGTTCTCGTGGCGAACGACGAGCACCCCATCGCGCGTCGCCACCACGTCGGGCTCCACGAAATCGGCCCCGAGTTCGAACGCGAGTTTGTAGGCTGGCGCCGTGTGCTCGGGGCGGTAGCCACTCGCACCTCGGTGCCCGATGACGAGGGGCCGCGCATCCACTCGCCCGACTATCGACGACCCTGAATCACCCACGCCAACAGCCTACGGCGAGCCCCAGCGAGGGCACAGGTGGCTCATTGTTAACGTTCGCGAACATCCAGCCAACACCTGGATTTCGCCGGTAGGTTTGTAGCACACGGTTTTACTGACACGAGGACTCCATGGCTATCGAGAACCCCGCATTTTCGCGTAACCCCGCCTTCAGCGGCAAAGCGCCGACCACACCGGTGGCGCCGATTTCGGCTGACGGCCTGCAGCAGATGTACGACGCCCCTGCGGCCACACCGTCACAGACCGGGCGCATCAGCTACGACGACGTGATCGTGAAGACCGCGCTGAACTTCGTGGTGCTCGTCGCTTTCGCTGCGGTCGGCTGGAACATTCCCGCCCTCGCGCTGCCCGCCGCGCTGCTCGGCTTCGGGCTGGCCATGATCAACATCTTCAAGAAGCAGCCGTCACCGCCGCTGATTCTGCTGTACTCGGCGCTCGAGGGCCTCTTCATCGGCGCCATTTCGGGCGTGTTCGAAGCTCGCTACCCGGGCGTGGTCGTTCAGGCCGTCATCGCCACCATCTGCGTGTTCGCGGTGACGCTCGTGCTCTTCGCATTCGGCAAGGTTCGCGCCTCGAAGCGTGCTACGAAGATCTTCTTGATCGCCATGGTCGGCTACATCGTGTTCTCGCTGGTCAACGTCGTGCTGATGCTGACCGGCCTCAACTCGAACGCGTTCGGGCTGTCGAGCGCCACGATCTTCGGTATTCCGCTCGGCCTCATCTTGGGGGTGTTCGTCACGATTCTCGCGGCCTACTCGCTGGTGCTCGACTTCGACCAGATTCAGCGGGCCGTCAAGGCCGGCGCCCCGCGCAACCAGAGCTGGTCGGCAGCGTTCGGCCTCGTGGTGACGGTCGTGTGGCTCTACCTCGAGCTGCTGCGCATGTTCGCCATCGTGCGCAATTAGCCCTCACTCAGATCACAAAAATCGCCCCAAACTTCGTTTTTTGGGGCGTTTTTTGTGATCCCTGCGGCATGCGGCGGGCAGGCCAGACGCGGTCAGTCGGTGATCGCCGCCGCGAACTGGGCGTTGTAGAGGTTCGCGTAGGCGCCCCCCGCGGCGAGCAGCGACTCGTGCGTGCCCTGCTCCACGATGTGCCCCGACTCCATCACGAGAATCAGGTGGGCATCCCGAATCGTCGACAGACGGTGCGCGATCACGAAGCTCGTGCGATCTGCTCGCAGCGCCGACATCGCCCGCTGCACCAGAACCTCGGTGCGCGTGTCGACCGATGACGTCGCCTCATCGAGAATCAGCACCGACGGCTTCGCCAAGAACGCCCGAGCGATGGTGATGAGTTGCTTCTCACCGGCCGAAACGTTGTCTGCCTCGTCGTTCAGCACCGTGTCGTAGCCGTCGGGCAGCGAGTGCACGAACCGGTCGACGTAGGTCGCCTGTGCCGCCGCGAGAATCTCTTCTTCGGTCGCAGACGGGTTTCCGTAGGCGATGTTGTCGTGAATCGTGCCGCCGAACAGCCAGGTGTCTTGCAGCACCATTCCGGTGCGGCTGCGCAGATCATCCCGAGTCATCGTTGAAATGTCGGTTCCGTCGAGAGTGATGCGACCGCCGTCGAGCTCATAGAACCGCATGATCAGGTTGACCAGCGTGGTCTTGCCCGCCCCCGTCGGCCCCACGATCGCCACGGTCTGCCCCGGCAACGCGGTGAGCGAGAGGTTCTCGATGAGCGGCTTGTCGGGGCTGTAGCTGAACGACACGTTCTCGAAGACCAGGCGGCCTTCGTCGTCGGCCGGAGTCGCGGCAGGCGATGGGTCGGGCGACTGGTCGTCGGCATCGAGCAGCTCGAAGACCCGCTCGGCCGAGGCCACGCCAGACTGCAGCACGTTCGCCATCGACCCCAGTTGCGTGAGCGGCTGCGTGAACTGCCGCGAGTACTGGATGAACGCCTGAACGTCTCCGAGACTGAGCGACCCACTGGCGACCATCAGCCCGCCGACGACGGCGATGGCGACGTACACGAGGTTTCCGACGAACATCATGGCCGGCATGATGATGCCCGACACGAACTGCGCGCCGAAGCTGGCCGTGAAGAGTTCGTCGTTCTTCTGCCGAAACACCTCGTTGATCTCGCGGTGACGCCCGAAGACCTTCACCAGGGCATGCCCGGTGTAACTTTCTTCGATCTGCGCGTTGAGTGTTCCGGTGTGAGTCCACTGCGCCACGAAGAGCTTCTGCGAACGCCGGGCCACCACCGTGGTGATGACGAGCGTCAGCGGAATCGTGACGAGCGCAATGAGCGCCAAGAGCGGCGAGATGATGAACATCATCGTGATGACACCGATCACCGTGAGCAGTGACGTCATGATTTGCGAGAGCGACTGCTGCAGGCTCTGCGAGATGTTGTCGATGTCGTTCGTGACGCGGCTGAGCAGCTCACCGCGCGGCATGCGGTCGAAGTAGCCCAGCGGCAGCCGGTTGATCTTCTCTTCGACGTCTTCACGCAACCGGTACACCGTGCGCTGCACCACACCGTTGAGCAAGTACGACTGCATCCAGCTGAACACCGACGAGAACACGTAGATGGCCAGAACCACCAGCAGAATCATGCCGAGCTGGGTGAAGTCGATGCCCTGACCGGGGGTGAAGGTGACGCTCTTCAGCAGGTCTGCCTGTTGCGACTGCCCGGCTGCATCCAGCCCGGCGATCGCCTGCGCCTGTGTGGTTCCTGTCGGAAACTGCTTCGACAGGATGCCCGCGAAGATCACATTCGTGGCATTGCCAAGCATCTTCGGCCCCAACACCGACAACGTCACGCTCACCACGGCGAGCAGCGTCACCACCACAATCAGCATGCGCTCGGGGCGGAGTCGGCCGATCAGCCGCTTCGCACTCGGCCCGAAGGCCTTCGACTTCTCGGCCGGCATGCCTGCCCCGCCGAACGGGCCACCACCGCCAGGCCCGCGCCTCGCGGGCGGGCGCGGTACGGCCGGAGCCTTTTCAATGGGCTGCGCTTCGTCGCTCATGCTGCCTCCTCGGCTGTGAGCTGCGATTCCACGATCTCTCGGTAGGTTTCGCTTCTGTCGAGCAATTCACTGTGGGTGCCGCGATCGACGATGATTCCGTCTTCGAGCACGAGTATCTGGTCGGCGTCGATGATCGTCGATACGCGCTGGGCGACCACGATCATGGTTGCGCCCTGAACGTCACGCCTCAGAGCTCGCCTCAGCCGGGCATCCGTCGCCAGATCGAGAGCAGAGAAGGAGTCGTCGAACACGTAGATCTCGGGGCGTTTGACCAGCGCTCTGGCGATGGCCAGACGTTGCCGTTGACCGCCCGAGACGTTCGTGCCGCCTTGGGCGATGGGCGACTCGAGCCCGAGCTCCATCTCTGACACGAAGTCGCGGGCCTGCGCGGTCTCGAGAGCTGCCCAGAGCTGCTCGTCGGTCGCATCGGGCTTGCCGTAGCGCAGATTGCTCGCGACGGTGCCCGAAAAGAGATAGGGCTTCTGCGGCACCAGACCGATGCGCCCCCAGAGCAGATCGGGGTCGAGATCGCGCACGTTGATGCCGTCGATGCGCACCTCGCCTTCGGTCGCGTCGAACAGGCGCGGCAGCAAGTTGACGAGTGACGTCTTGCCTGAACCGGTACTGCCGATGATGGCCGTGGTCTTGCCCGGCTCGGCTACGAAGGTCAGGTTGCGCAGCACGGGAAAGTCGGCACCCGGGTAGGCGAAGCTCGCATTGTCGAGCTCGATCAGCCCGTGCTCGCTCAGGTGCGTGACGGGCGCACTCGGCATGACCACCGACGAAGGCGTCTGCAGTACCTCGGTGATGCGGTCAGCGCAGACGGATGCCCGGGGAATCAGAATCGCCATGAACGTCGCCATCATCACGGCCATCAGAATCTGCACCAAATATGTCAGAAACGCCGTCAGCGTGCCGATCTGCATCGACCCGTCGTTGATGCGGAACGCGCCGAACCAGAGCACGGCCACGCTCGACACATTCATCACCAAGAGCACGGTCGGAAACATCAGCGCGAAGAGCCGCCCGGCCCGCAGCGCGGTGTCGGTCACCTCGCGGTTGGCCACGGCGAACCGATCGGTCTCGATGCGCTCACGAACAAAAGCCCGAACGACGCGGATGCCCGTCAACTGCTCGCGCAACACCCCGTTCACCTTGTCGATGCGCTTCTGCATCAGGCGGAACAACGGCACCATGCGAACCACGATCAGCGCGAGCACAACCAGCAGCACCGGCACCGCGACCGCGATGATGCCCGAGAGCGGCACATCGAGCGAGAGCGCCATGATGATGCCGCCGATGGCCAGAATCGGCGCGCTGACAAGCAATGTGCAGGTCAGCAGCACGAGCATCTGCACCTGCTGCACATCGTTCGTCGAGCGCGTGATCAGCGACGGAGCCCCGAACTGCGACACCTCGCGCTCAGAGAACTCGCCCACGTGAGTGAACACCGCGAGCCGCAGATCACGGCCGAGAGCCATGGCGAGCTTCGCGCCGAAGTACACCGCGATGATGGCGCACACCACCTGCGCGAGCGTGATCATCAGCATCAGCCCGCCGATGCTCAGAATGTAGCCGGTGTTGCCGGTGGCGACGCCGTTGTCGATGATGTCGGCGTTGAGAGTCGGCAGATAGAGCGAGGCGATGGCCTGCGCCAGCTGGAAAACGACGACCCCCACAATGAGCCGCCAATGCGGCTTCACATAGGTGCCGATGAGGCGAAGGAGTTTCATGCGTGGCCTTCTTTCATGATGCCGTGCAAAACGAAATCGGTGAGAGTGTCGGTGTCGATGGGCGAATCGCCGATGACGTGGGGCAGCGACGCCGAAAGCGCCACCATGCGAACGAACTGCGAAATCCGCTCGCCTGTGAACCGGAGCTGTGCTTCTTCGCCGTCGAGCAGATCGACGACGCGCAGCACAAAGTCGCTATTGGCACTGTGTTGGGGTTTTTGTCCGGCCAGGCCCAGCGCGTTCATCAATTGAAATATCGTCACGAAACGATTGTGCATCAACTCGATGAGCCTCCGCACCTTCGCTTCGAGCGGCAGCGTGCGGTCGATCGCCCGCATGTCACGCCTGAACGGCTCCGGATCGAGGTGAGCCTGAACCGCCGCGTCGATCAGCTTCTCTTTGTCACCGAACGCCCTGAAGATGGTGCCCTCGGCGATTCCGGCCGCCGCGGCGATCTGCGCGCTGGTCACCTGACGCCCATGCTCCATGAGCAGCGGCGTCACAGCCGCGATGATGGATGCCCGGCGATCCTCCACCGGCATGGGGCTGGCCCGCCCACTCTTCACCGCCGCCTGCGCCTCAGAAATCGCCATGCCGACACTGTAACTGAGTGAGCACTCACTCAGCAATAGGTGGAGATCTCCATTTCACTCACAAGCACCTTATTCGGCGGAATGAGGTGCTTCTGAGTCACATGGATTGGACGCGTGAGCGCCTACTCCCACTCGATGGTGCCCGGCGGCTTCGACGTCACGTCGAGCACGACGCGGTTTACGCCGGCGACCTCGTTCGTGATGCGGTTCGAGATGCGCGCCAAAAGGTCGTACGGCAGGCGCGTCCAGTCGGCCGTCATGGCGTCTTCAGAAGAAACAGGCCGCAAGACGATCGGATGCCCGTAGGTACGCCCATCGCCCTGAACCCCCACCGATCGAACGTCGGCGAGCAGCACCACGGGGCACTGCCAGATCTCGCCGTCGAGCCCCGCGGCGGTGAGCTCGGCCCGCACAATCGCGTCGGCCGCCCGCAGCAGCTCCAGCCGCTCGAACGTCACCTCGCCCACGATTCGAATTCCGAGCCCTGGCCCGGGGAACGGCTGACGCCCCACGATGACCTCGGGCAGCCCGAGCTGACGCCCAATGGCCCGCACCTCGTCTTTGAAGAGTGTGCGCAGCGGCTCGACGAGCGCGAACTGCAGATCTTCGGGCAGCCCGCCCACGTTGTGGTGGCTCTTGATGTTCGCGGTGCCGGTTCCGCCGCCCGACTCCACGACATCGGGGTAGAGCGTACCCTGCACGAGAAACTTCACCGGCTCACTCGCCGCGTCGGCCGCGGCCTCGAGAACGAGCGCCTCGGCTGCCCCTTCGAAGCTCCTGATGAACTCGCGCCCGATGATCTTGCGCTTCTGCTCGGGGTCGGTGACGCCGGCGAGAGCGTCGAGAAACTGCTCACGGGCATCCACTGTCACCAGGCGAACGCCGGTTGCAGCAACGTAGTCTTCTTCGACCTGACGGCGCTCGTCGGCGCGCAGCAGCCCATGGTCGACGAAAACGCAGGTGAGCTGGTCACCCACCGCTTCGTGCACCAGCGCGGCGGCTACCGCCGAGTCGACCCCGCCCGAGAGCCCGCAGATGACCTTGCCCGAACCCACCTGCGCACGAATCGCGGCGACCTGGTCGGCAATCACGTTGCCGCTGTTCCAGTCGGCCGGTATGCCTGCAGCGGTATGTAAGAAGTTCTCGAGCACGTTCTGCCCGAACTGGGTGTGCTTCACTTCCGGGTGCCACTGCACACCGTACTGCTGCTTCGCGTCGTTCGCGAACGCGGCAACGGGGGTGGATGCACTGCTCGCCACCACCGTGAAACCCTCGGGTGCCTTCGAAACCTGGTCACCGTGGCTCATCCACACCGTCTGGTCGACGGGCTGGCCGCCGAGCAGCACTCCCCCGTCGCCCGTAACCGCCATGTCGGTGGCGCCGTATTCACGCAGCCCGCTGTGCGCCACCTCACCGCCGAGGGTCTGCGCCATCACCTGAAAGCCGTAACAGATGCCGAGCACCGGAACACCGAGGTCGAAAATCGCGGGGTCGAGCCCAGGCGCGCCCTCTTCGTACACGCTCGACGGGCCGCCGCTCAGCACGATTCCCACCGGCGACTTTGCCGCAACCTCGGCCGCGGTGATGTTGCTCGGCACGATCTCGCTGTAGACGCTCGCCTCGCGCACGCGTCGCGCGATCAACTGCGCGTACTGCGCACCGAAGTCGACGACCAGAACCGGGCGAGCGGGCGACGCGGGCGCTGAAACTGACGCTGACGCTGACGGAGAAACTGACGCTGACGGGTTACTGATGGGTTGCCTCCGCGGTTCGGGTTACAACGGCAGCCTCACGGCCAGCCAGGTACGCCCTGATCTCGCGCGCCGTGCGGCCCTCGAGAAAGAACGAAAGAAACGGAATGACGCCGCCGAGAGCCAGCAGCAAGAAGCGGTTGAAGCCCCACCGCATGCGAGACCAGACCTGAAAGCACGAGAACAGGTACACCACGTAGAACCAGCCGTGCACGATGAGGATGCCCGTAGAAAGGTTCACACTGGTCACCGTGCCAACCGGCACGAACGCCAAGAACCCTTGCGGGCCGCCCAGCTCGACCTCGACGCCGATGGGGGTGTACTTCAGAATCATCTCGAGGCACAGCAGCAGCAGCAAGGTTCCGGTGATGATGGCGCAGACCTGGTAGAACTTCAGGGCCGAGCGAATGCGCGGAAAGTCCTTCTGTTTCGGCTCGAGGGGCATGACGTTATTCTACCTTTCGCAATGGTTCAGCTCTTCGCAGAACCCGGGCCAGGGGCGGCATACGCCTCTTCGAGTTCGGCCTCTTCTGTTTCGCGCTCCCACTCGTCTTTCACCAGTCGGTACCAGAAGAAAATGGCCGCGAGCGCGAAGATGACCCATTCGATGGCGTAGAAGATGTTCAGCCAGTTGAGCTGTGTGGTGCGCTGCGGTACCGGCGAGTCGATGGTCGTCAACCCGGCGATGGGCGTCTTTGCCACAACGTAGCCGCCGAACACAGTGTCGGTGTCGGAATAGTCTTTCCACGTGTTGATCTGCTCGGCCACCGACATGCCCGACGGCACGTAGGCCGACGAGGTCTTGCCCTGCGGGTCAGCCGGGCTCGTGCCGTCGGGGCCGACGTACCGGCCCACGAACGGTTCTGAGACGAACGTCGACGTCGCGTTCAGCTGATCGACCACAGACTCGGCTTGCGAGAGAGTGGATGCCCAGCCGAGCGCCACCGCAGCGTTGGTCGACGACGCCGAGCCTTGGGCCACATCGAGCTGGAGCCGGCCGACCACCCAGTACCCCTCGACCCCGCCGTTCAACCGCGACGAGACGATGGAGAAATCGGGGGCCACGAGCGAGCCCGTCGCACTGACCATCTGCCCGTCTTGATCTTCATACGTCGGGCCGCCCGCCGTTGCGAGTTGGGTCAGCGGTTCGACGGTTTCGGTGGTGGCGCTCAGGCTCGGCCCGTTAGAGGTGACGGCGCGCGAGAGTTGCCACTGCCCGAGAGCCGCGAAGATAGCCGCGATGACAAGCGCGAGAATCAGCGCCCGAATCCATTTCGGCCGCCGCATCACACTGAAGATGGTCAATACTCGTCGTCTTTCGCACTGGCGTCGATCTGGTCGGACTGGCTGTTCGCCTGCTCCACAACCCGATCAACATACTCCTTGGTAGCTGGGTTCTCGCCGGGTTCGAGCCCCGCGGTAGCCGCTTCGACGAGCGCGATCTCTTCGGTGCGCATCGCATCACGCGGCCGTGCCCCATCTCGTGCAGCGGCAGCGCGCTTCTTTTTCTTCGTTCCGAGCAGAATTCCGCCGATTTTGTCTGAATTCGACGCGATAATCGGCCCTACAACCGCCATCACCAGCACATAAAGCCCGGCGAACGACTGTATTCGGGGGTCGAGCCCCGCCGCGAGTGCCAGGGTCGCCAAGATGAGAGCAAACTCACCTCGGTTCTGCAGAATCACCGTGGCATTGATTCCCGCCTGCACCCCGAGCCCGTTGAGTTTCGCGACGAACTGGCCGGCGAGGATGTTCAGAACCATCGTCATGACCACGGCGCCGAGCACCGGCCAGATGACCTCGGGAAAGGTCGCCGGGTTCAGCGCGAGCCCGAAGTTCAAGAAGAAGAAAGCGCCGAACACGTCACGCAACGGAATCGCGATGGTCTCGATCTTGTTGCGGTACCGGGTCGCACCCAGCACAAGGCCGATCAAGAACGCCCCGATCGCATCCGTCACACCGAGAATCTCGCCAATGCCACCGAACATGATGGCCAGGCCGAAGAACAGAATCGTGAACAGCTCGTCGTCTTTGGTTCGAAAGAATCGAGACACGACCCGGCCCCCGAAACGGGCGACCGCGAACATCGTCACCAAGAACAAGAAGGCGATGCCGAGCTTCAGAATCACCGGCCAGATGGCAGTTTCGCCGCTCAACACGACCGAGACGATGGCCAGGTAGATGGCGATGAAGATGTCTTCGACCACCGTCACACCCAGAATCATGGGTGTCTCGGGGTTGGCGAGGCGGTTCAGCTCGATCAGCAGCTTCGTCACGATAGCGCTCGACGACGTGGCCGTGATGCCCGCGATGATCAGCGCTTCACGGGTGCCCCAACCCACCATGAAGCCGAACGCGAACCCCGCGATCATATTGATGGCGATGTACGAGCCGCCCGAAATGATCAGTTTGCCCGCGTTGGAGAAGAACTCGTCTTGATCGAACTCCAGCCCCAGGCTGAAGAGCAGCATGATGAGCCCGAACACCGCGATGAGCGCAATGTACGAGTTGTTGTTGAAGTCGATGGGAAAGAGGTTGAAGTGCGGGCTCGCTAGAAGCCCGACCACCATGTAGATGGGAATCGCCGGCAAGCCGATCATCTTGCCGAGTCGGCCTAGAACATAGGCGATGACGAAGAGGATGCCCAGAACAAGCAGGTCTGGGCCGAGGTGAACGACCCCGCCAGAATCAGTCGCGGCCGCAAGTGCGGTCAGCATCGCCTACCCCCCGGGTGGCGCGTCGACAGCGCTCTTGGTCTTGTAGTGGCCGGTGCGAAAGAAGTTGAACACTTTCGCCACCTTTTCGGGTGAACCGGCGACCACGAGCGTGTCACCGGGAAAGACCTTGAAGTCTGAGGCCGGGGCCGGGTTGGCCGATTCGCCGCGCACGACGGCGACCACAGTGACACCCACGACTCCGCGGTCAGCCGGGTCGCCGAGTTCTTGACCGGCGATGTGGTCTTCATAGTCGACCGTGAACCAGTCGATGCTGAGCCCGGGAATCTGGTCGAGTGCGGTCAGCGACTCGGTGATCTGCGTGCCGCCGAGCAGTTCGGCGAGAGTGCGGGCCTCGTCTTCGCTGAGCCTCAGCGATACCTTGTTCGATTCGGCACCGTCTTCTTCATCGGCGAACGTGATGAGGTCGCTGTGGCCCGAGCGATGAGCGATGACGCCGACCTTGCCGCCATCGTCTGTCACAAAGGTGTGCAACACACCCACCCCGGGCAGTTTGACCCGTCGTACATCAACCATGACTGATCTCCCTGACTGTGCTCATACCGATTGTGCTCATGCGTGATTTTCTGCCCTTCTATTCTACCTGAGGGCTTTCACACACCACCCGGCTGATGATCAGCCGGAACAGCTATCGAACAGCAACTAGCGCGAAGCGTACGGCGCCACAACGACCTCGATGCGCTGAAACTCTTTGAGGTCGCTGTAGCCGGTGGTCGCCATCGAGCGTCGCAGCGCTCCGATGAGATTCGCGGTGCCGTCGGCCACGGGTGACGGGCCGAAGAGAATCTGCTCGAGCGGCGCAACAGCACCCACGTGAACGCGGTTGCCGCGAGGCAGTTGGGAGTGGTGTGCTTCGGGGCCCCAGTGGTAACCGCCACCCGGAGCATCCGTCGCCCGGGCCAGCGCAGTGCCGAGCATCACGGCATCGGCGCCAACCGAGATGGCCTTGACGATGTCGCCCGAGGTGCCGAGGCCCCCGTCGGCGATGACGTGCACGTAGCGGCCGCCCGACTCGTCGAGGTAGTCACGGCGGGCTCCGGCGACGTCTGCCACCGCGGTGGCCATGGGCGCGTGGATGCCCAGGGTGGCGCGCGTGGTCGAAGCCGCACCCCCGCCGAAGCCCACAAGCACCCCGGCAGCACCGGTTCGCATCAAGTGCAGCGCCGCGGTATACGTGGCAGCCCCGCCCACGATGACGGGAACGTCGAGTTCGTAGATGAACTTCTTGAGGTTCAGCGGCTCGACGGTCTTCGACACGTGTTCAGCTGAAACGGTGGTGCCGCGAATGAAGAACAGGTCGACGCCGGCGGCGACCACTGTTTCATACAGCTCTTGGGTGCGCTGGGGTGAGAGCGCGCCGGCGACGGTGACACCGGATGCCCGAATCTCTGCCAGGCGTGCGGTCACCAGCTCGGGCTTGATGGGCTCGGCGTAGATCTGCTGCATGCGAACCGTCGCGCTTTCGGCCGGCAGCTGCTGAATCTCGGTGAGCAGGGGCTCGGGGTCTTCGTATCTGGTCCAGAGGCCCTCGAGGTCGAGCACGCCGAGGCCGCCGTGGCGACCCATGGCGATGGCGGTTGCGGGCGAGACCACCGAGTCCATCGGGGCGGCGAGCACCGGAATCTGAAACTGGTAGGCGTCGATCGCCCAGCTCACCGACACGTCTTGGGGGTCACGCGTTCGCCGAGACGGAACCACTGCGATGTCGTCGAACGCGTAAACCCTACGGCCTCGTTTCGAGCGGCCGATTTCTCTTTCCATACTCACCCGCCAATACTACCGGCGGGCGAGTGACACTCGATTTCTAGCGGCGGTAGTTGGGGGCTTCGACGACCATCTGAATGTCGTGCGGGTGCGACTCTTTGAGCCCGGCAGCGGTGATTCGCACGAACTTGCCGCGCGCTTTGAGTTCGTCGACCGAACGTGCGCCCACGTAGAACATCGACTGGCGAAGGCCGCCGAGCAGCTGGTAGGCCACGTTCGAGAGCGCCCCGCGGTAGGGCACCTGGCCCTCGATACCCTCGGGAATGAGTTTGTCATCGCTCGGCACATCGGCCTGAAAGTAGCGGTCTTTCGAGTACGACGTCTTTTCGCCGCGCGTCTGCAGCGCACCGAGCGAACCCATGCCCCGGTAGCTCTTGAATTGCTTACCGTTGACGAACACCAGGTCACCCGGGCTCTCGTCGCAGCCGGCCAGCAGTGAGCCGAGCATCACGGTGTCGGCCCCAGCGACCAGAGCCTTCGCGATGTCACCCGAATACTGCAAGCCGCCGTCGGCGATCACCGGGGTGCCGCTTTCGCGCGCAGCGAGCGATGCTTCGTAGACCGCAGTGACCTGCGGAACCCCGACCCCTGCAACCACGCGGGTAGTACAGATCGAGCCGGGCCCGACCCCCACCTTGATGGCGTCGACGCCGGCATCGATGAGCGATTGCGCTCCCGACCGCGTTGCGACATTGCCACCGATGATGTCGACACCGGATGCCGCGGGCTCAGCCTTCAGGCGACGAACGATGTCGAGCACGCCCGCACTGTCACCATTGGCGGTGTCGACCACCAAGACGTCGACACCGGCATCCACCAGAGTCATCGCGCGCTCCCACGCATCACCGAAGAACCCGATGGCCGCGCCCACACGCAGGCGGCCCTCTTCGTCTTTGGTGGCGTTCGGGTACTTCTCGCTCTTGTCGAAGTCTTTCACCGTGATGAGGCCGCGCAGCTTGCCCGCCGCGTCGACCAGGGGAAGCTTCTCGATCTTGTACTGGGCGAAAATGGCCACGGCGCCGTCGGGGTCGATTCCGACTGGTGCGGTGATGAGCGGAGCCTTCGTCATGACGTCGGCGACGCGAGTGGTGCTCTTCTCCCACGACGACACGAAACGCATGTCGCGGTTGGTGATGATGCCCACCAACACGCCCGACTCGTCGATAACGGGCAAACCCGAGACGCGGAATTGCGCACACAGCAGATCTGCCTCGGCAACGGTGGCATCAGCGGTGGTGGTGACCGGGTTCGTGATCATGCCCGACTCGCTGCGCTTGACCGTGTCGACGTTGGCCGCCTGGTCTTCGATAGACAGGTTGCGGTGGATGACCCCGAACCCGCCTTGCCGCGCCATGGCTATGGCCATGCGGGCCTCCGTCACCGTATCCATCGCCGATGAAAGCAGCGGTGCAGAGAGTGAGATGCGCTTGGTCAGACGCGACGTCGTGTCTGCTTCACTCGGGATGACGTCGGTGTGGCCGGGCAGCAGCATCACGTCGTCGTAGGTGAGCCCGATGAATCCGAACGGGTCGTTCTGTTCCATGTAATTTCTCTCTCCGCGCGCATCTTAACTACCGTGACAATTCTAACGGCGTGAACCGGCCTCATATTCCGTAGCCGTCTGAAACACGACCGTCACAAACGCCTTATAACGTAAGCTCACTTGCAACTCGAAGCACCCAACGTTGTGTGCTCGCTCCCGGAGGTTATGACTTGACGACACTCGTAGTGCCGCGAAGGCCCGACGGCCGCGCCAGACTGTGGCGCCTTGCTGCCACGATCATGCTGGCCATCGTCGCCATAGTGCTGATGGTAAGCCTCGGCTCGTCTTCTGCCCAAGCGGCCACCAGTGACCCGACCCCGGCGGCCACCGCCTCCGCCACGGCGGCGTGTGCGACCGATGCGGCTACCGGCTGCCTTCAGGGCACCATCAAGCTGCCCAGTGGCGACCCTGCTGTCGGCATCAAACTCGCCATCAAGGGCGGCAACCTCGACACCACCATCAGCACAGGCGCTGACGGAAAGTGGAGTCAAGCCATCACCGTTGCCGGGCCATACACGATCACCGTCGACACCACCTCGATTCCCGATGGTGCTGTGCTCGACTCGGCGGCCAAGAACCCCGCGACTGTGACGGGCGCGCTGAACAAGAACACCGGCTTCGTCTTCAAGATCGTCGGGGGCACCACGGCCGCCGACGGAACGACCACTCAGACGCCCGACACCGACACCGGCACGGGCATCACGTTCGACCGGTTCGCCCAACAGTTCGCGTCGGGCATCCGCCTCGGCCTGCTGCTGGCCCTCGCCGCGGTGGGGTTGTCGCTGATCTTCGGAACAACAGGCCTCTCGAACTTCGCCCACGGCGAGCAGGTGACACTCGGCGGGTTGCTGGCGTACCTGTTCGCGAACGTGCTCGGCCTGAACCTCATACTCGCGGCCATCATTTCGGTGGTCATCTGTGCGGCCACGGGGTATTTTCAAGACGCCTTGATCTGGAAGCCGCTGCGGCGGCGGGGTATTGGCACGACACAGCTGATGATCGTGACCATCGGGCTCTCGATCGCGTTGCAGTACACCTACCAATACTTCTTGGGAGCATCCACTGTTCGCATCGACCAGGCGAACCCGGTCACGGTCGATCTGGGGCCGGTGACGCTGTCGCAACAGTCGCTCATTTCGATGGGTATCGCGGTGATCGTGATCGCGCTCGTCGGGTGGGTTCTGGTGCGCACGAGAATCGGGCGGGCCACGCGTGCGGTGTCTGACAACCCCGCGCTGGCCGCCGCCTCTGGTATCGACGTCGACCGCATCATCAGACTCGTCTGGACCTCGGCGACCGCCCTTGCGGGGCTCTCTGGTGTGCTTCTCGGGCTCGTGCTGAACGGCGTGAACTGGCAGACCGGCCTGCAACTGCTGCTGCTGATGTTCGCCGCGATCACCCTCGGTGGCCTCGGCACGGCATTCGGCGCACTCGCCGGCGCCATGATCATCGGCCTCGTCGTCGAGCTGACGAACCTGGTGCTGCCGGGTGACTTCAAATACGCGACCGCACTCGTCATCTTGATTCTCGTACTACTCGTCAGGCCGCAGGGTATCTTCGGGCGCCGAGAGCGCATCGGTTAGAAGGGCTCGATCATGGATCAACTACTGCAAACGCTTTTTGCCATTCTCAACTCGGCCATCTCGCCGCAGACCGCTGCGCTCGCCATTGCGGCCATCGGGCTCAACATTCACTTCGGTTACACGGGCCTGCTGAACTTCGGGCAGGCCGGGTTCATGCTGATCGGGGCATATGGCTTCGCCATCTCGATCATCGCCGGGCTGCCCATCATTGTCGCCATCATCATCGCGCTCGTCGCGGCGCTGCTGTTCGCACTGATTCTGGGCATTCCGACGCTGAAGCTGCGTGGCGACTACCTCGCCATCGTGACGCTCTCAGCCGCTGAGATCGTGCGGATGATCGGGCGGTCGTCACTGCTCACCAACTTCACCGGCGGGTCGAACGGCATCACCGGCAACGAGTACCGCGGGCCCTTCACCGACCTTTCGTTCTTCGGAAACGGGCAGCTCGACCTCGGCCCGTTCAAGTACGACCTCACCGGCTCCAACGGCTGGTGGTTCATCGCCACCGCGTGGGTCATCGTGGGGCTGCTCTGCTTGTTCGTCTGGGCGATCATGCGGAGCCCGTGGGGCCGTGTACTGCGGGGCATCCGTGAAGACGAAGACGCTGTGCGCGCTCTCGGAAAGAATGTCTACAGCTACAAGATGCAGGCGCTGATTCTCGGCGGTGTGATTGGTGCGATCGCGGGCATCGTGTTCATTCTGCCCTCCTCGCTGCAGCCCGACAGCATGGGCCGCTCAGAGACCTACTTCATCTTCACAGCATTGCTGTTGGGTGGTGCCGCCACGGTCTTCGGGCCGGTTCTCGGCGCTATCGTGTTCTTCGCGATTCGGCTCTTCGTTCAAGGAATCGCGGGCCAGTTCATTCCCTCGTCGATCATGAACGGCCAGCAGACGGAGCAGTTCGCGTGGATCGTGATCGGTGTGATGCTCATGCTGGTCGTCATCTTCAGACCGCAAGGTATTCTCGGCAACAAGAAGGAGCTGAGCTTCGATGTCAAGTGATGTGCCCACCACAACCAGCACCATCACCGAAGCCGGCGCGGCCGCCAAGGCCAGCGTTGCAGGGGTCGACGCGGTGCCCGGCGTTTCGAAGCCCGACCCGATTCTGACGGTCGACCACATCAAGCGGCGCTTCGGCGGAATGACCGCCGTCGACGTGAACCACCTCGAAGTGCAGCGCGGCATCATCACCGCGTTGATCGGGCCGAACGGGGCCGGCAAGACCACGTTCTTCAACCTCATCACGGGCTTCGACAAGCCGAGTTCGGCGCCCCGGCTCATCGGTGGCCCGAAGGCCGGTGAGGCTGCAAAGACGACCTTCAACGGCAACGACGTGGGCAACACCGGCGCGACAAAGGTCGCCAAGCTGGGCATGGTTCGCACCTTTCAGCTCACCAAGGCGCTATCGAAGCTCACGGTCATCGAGAACATGCGGCTCGGTGCGAGAGACCAGCCCGGCGAGAACCTATTCGTCTCCGTGATCAAGCCGCTGTGGGCCAAGCGCGAGGCAGAGATCACGGCCAAAGCCGAAGAGCTGCTCGCCCGATTCAAACTGCTCGAGAAGCGCGACGATATGGCCGGCAGCCTCTCCGGCGGCCAGAAGAAGCTGCTCGAAATGGCTCGTGCACTGATGAGCGACCCGGTCATGATCATGCTCGACGAGCCGATGGCCGGGGTCAACCCGGCGCTCACGCAGTCACTGCTGGGGCACATCCAGGCGCTTCGAGACGAAGGGATGACCGTGCTCTTCGTCGAGCACGACATGCACATGGTGCGGCACATCTCCGACTGGGTGGTGGTGATGGCAGAGGGCAAGGTCGTTGCCGAAGGCCCGTCGGGCACTGTAATGGATGACCCCGCCGTCATCGACGCTTACCTCGGCGCTCACCACAACACCGACCTCGGCGACGACTCACTACTGACCGATGAGGTCGCCGAAGAGCTCGCGGCCGAAGTGCAGAACGAAAAGCTCACGGAAGGTGAGACCACAGCATGACCGACACACTCTCCGCCGCAGGCGGAACCGAAACCCGGGTTCCGGTGATGCAGGCGACCGATCTGGTGGCCGGTTACCTGCCCGGCATCAACATTCTGAACGGTTGCAACCTCGATGTGTATCCCGGTGAGCTGATCGGCATCATCGGCCCGAACGGCGCCGGCAAGTCGACCCTGCTGAAGGCCTTGTTCGGTCTCGTCAACGTGCGCTCGGGCTCGGTCACGCTCAAGGGCGAGAACATCACGGGGCACAAGGCGAACAAGCTCGTGCAGGCCGGCGTGGGCTTCGTGCCGCAGAACAACAACGTGTTTCCCTCGCTGACCATCGAAGAGAACCTGCAGATGGGGCTGTTCTTGCGGCCCAAGCTGCTGAAAGAGCGCCTCGCGGCCATCTTCGACATCTTCCCTGTGCTGGCCGACCGCCGCACGCAGCGGGCCGGTTCGCTCTCAGGGGGCGAACGACAGTCGGTTGCCATGGCCCGGGCCCTCATGATGGATCCGTCGGTGCTGCTGCTCGACGAGCCCTCCGCCGGCCTTTCCCCCGTGCGGCAAGATGAGACGTTCATCCGCACCCGCCGCATCAACAAGACCGGCGTCTCCATCATCATGGTGGAACAGAACGCCCGCCGCTGCCTGCAGATCTGCGACCGCGGCTACGTGCTCGACCAGGGCCGTAACGCCTACACCGGCACCGGTCGCGAGCTCGCAGACGACCCCAAGGTCATCGAGCTCTACCTCGGCACCCTGGCCAAAGACGTCGAGGCCGAGTCGGGACCCGAGGCCCCCGGCGCCATCTAGCTCCACGCCCCACCCCGCTCGTTCGAAAGGCCCCGCGCCCCGGTCATCCGGTGGTCTCGGGGCCTTATGCATGTCGGTGAGGTCGCTCTGATGCAGGTGCGGCAGCCACGCCGGCCTCAGCTGCGGCGCAACGACCGCACCAACGACGAAGCCCCCACACCGGATGACCGGGCGGGGGCTTCGGGGTGAGGCGAGTGCCTCAGGCGTTACGACCTAGTAGGAGGTCTGGCCTTCGATAGCCGACTGGAACTGTGGAACGTTGTTCGCGTCGAACTTGTAGATGCCGATGAAGGCGCTCGAGGGCTCGTTGTGCGAGTTGAGCGGCCCGATTCCGGACTGGCCGGTGTACTGAATCTCGGTACCTGCCGTGACTAGCGGAGCACACTCGGCGTATGACGAGCACTTCGTGCCGCCGTTCGCGCCAGAGACAGCCCCGAGCTGCTTGTTCAGGTCAGCAGAGACATTCGACTTGGCCTTCAGGGCCGCCAGAGCGGTCAAGATGGTCGCGTCATATGACTCGGGGGCGTACGAGAAGTCAGTCAGATCGGCATTCTCAGCGCCCTTGTACCATGACACCAGCTGGGACTGGAAATCGGTGCTCGGGTGAGCGCCAGGAATGGTGCCCTGAGCTCCGTTCAGCGTTCCGGGCTGGAAGTCCTTGCTGTAGTCGGCAGTGTTGCCGTCTGAGAAGTAGGTCTTCGACATGTTCCAGCCTTGAGCGACGAGCTCGGGCACGATCGACTTGGTCTCATCGAATGCGAGAACGACGATCGCGTCGGGCTTGGTGGCCAGTGCAGCCGTGACCTCAGCCGAGAACGTGGTCTGGCCGGGAGGGAACTCCTGGCCGGCGCTAGTGGCACCGTAAACAACTGATCCGCCTGCAGCTTCGATGCTCTTCTGGGTGAAGTCACGAAGACCTGTGCCGTAGGAGTCGTTGAACACGATGAAGGCGACCTTCGAGTTACCGTCACCGGTGATCAGCGAACCGAGCGCCGAACCCTGAACCGAGTCTGGCGGGGCGGTGCGGAAGTAGTACGGACCGTACCCAGAGAGCTTGGCCGAGGTGTTGGCCGGCGAGATCTGCGTGATGTTCGCTGACGCGAAGGCGTCGACGACGTTCAGCGAAACACTCGACGAAGCAGCACCGATGGCGACCGACGGCTTGGCCGTGATCAGCTTCTGGGCCGAAGCGGTCGAAACGCTCAGGTCGGTGGAGTCACCCGAGTCGGTGGCGAGAATACACGCCTGCTTGCCGGCCACACCGCCGGCAGCGTTGATGTCTGAGACCGCGAGGCCGACACCAGCCTGCTCCGGCGGGTTGAGGTAGGCAAGGCTACCGGTGATGGGGAGGATGGTACCAACGACCAGGTTGTTCGATGTTGTCGCATCACTCGCGCAGTCTGCCTCAGAGGCAGAAGCCGACGATGACGCCGACGAAGACGGAGTTGAGCTGCCACCGGAGGCGCAGCCAGAGAGCATGACGGCAATGATGCCTGCTCCAGCCACGATCGTCGTCCGGAGGGCATACTTGGATTTGATCATCCTGTGAACCCTTTCATTGTGCTCGCGAGCCTGGAGCCTCCGGGCGGAGACCCCCTCGCGTTCAATAGGTTCAAACCTAGGGTTTCTATGTTTCGAACGTGTTTTCTGTGTGTGCCGTGCGAATATCGTTAGCAATTCGTAACCCGGTATTTTGTCAGGTTCAGTCGCCGCTGAGAGTGCGAATGAGCTCTTAAACGCCGAACGGCCTGGGCACCGAAGCCCAGGCCGTTCGAAAAGCGGGTGTTAGCGAACGATCACAGCAAGAACGTCGCGAGCAGAGAGCACGAGGTACTCTTCGCCGTTGTACTTGACCTCGGTTCCGCCGTACTTCGAGTACAGAACCTTGTCGCCAACCGAAACGTCGAGAGGCACGCGGTTGCCGTTGTCGTCGATGCGGCCGGGGCCGACGGCTTCGACGACACCCTCTTGGGGCTTCTCTTTCGCGGTGTCAGGAATGACCAGACCAGACGCGGTGGTCGTTTCTGCTTCGACCTGCTTGATAACGATGCGATCCTCGAGCGGCTTGATGGAGACCGACACAGTTGACCTCTTCTTTCTTCGGTTCAAAAGTCATTTTTGGCACACTCACACTGAGAGTGCTAACTCGAGTTTAGGGGTTGAATTGGCACTCGGTCAACCTGAGTGCCAACGCGTGACGAGCCGCTCGCACCGCGCCTCGCGTCTAAACTGACCGCATGGAGCGAACCGACCTTGAACAGCTGATGACAGCAGAGGGTCTGCGCCTACTCGACTCGTTGCCGCCCTACACGAACGGTTCGAACATCGTTCGTTCGGTCGCCGCGTTACGCAAAGAAGGGTACTCGGCCGCACTGGTGGGCGCGGTGATGACCCAGGCGCGACTGCGCGCCAAGGCCAGGTCGAAGTTCGGCGAGTTCGCCGAGCGGATGCTCTTCACCGAGTCAGGGCTCGAACAGGCGACCCGGCTGAGCGTTGCTGCTTTGCACGCCGGCCGCTTTCGTTCGGCGGGCGTCACCCGGGTGGCCGACCTCGGCTGCGGTATCGGCGCCGACGCACTCGCCCTTGCCGCCCTCGACCTCAGCGTGACCGCCGTCGACCGCGACGAGGTCACAGCCGCCATCGCGGCCTACAACCTCGCTCCGTTTCCCACCGCCGATGTGGTGCACGGCGACGCCCTGACGTTCGACCTGGGCAGCGTGGATGCCCTCTATTTCGACCCCGCACGAAGAACCGAGGGGCACACGAACACCTCGCGCATCACCGACCCCGCCGATTTCAGCCCGAACCTCGATTTCGTTTTCGCGGCCGCGCGCGAACGCCCGACCGGAGTGAAACTCGGCCCCGGCCTCGACCGCGAGCTACTGCCGGCCGACGCCGAAGCGCAATGGATCTCGGTCGACGGGCAGGTAGTCGAGACGGGGTTGTGGTTCGGCGCGGTGGCCCGGCCGGGCATCCATCGCGCCGCTCTCGTGCTGCGGGGCACCGAACGAAACGAAATGACTGCGGCAGCCGACAGCGATGATGTAGAACCGGGGCCGCTCGGCGGCTACCTCTACGAACCCGACGGCAGCGTCATTCGGGCACGACTCATCGGCGACCTCGCCCGAACACTCGGCGCCCACCTGGTGTCGGCGCAGATCGCCTACGTGACTTCAGACACGCTCGTCGAAACGCCGTTCGCGTCGGCGTTTCGCGTGCGAGAGGTGTTCGCCTACAACGTCAGCAGTCTCAAGCGTGAGCTTCGAGCCCGCCGCATCGGCAGCCTCGAGATCAAGAAGCGAGGAGTCGACGTCGACCCGGCTGCGCTGCGACCGAAGCTCGCACTTCAGGGCCCAGAGAAGGCGACGCTCTTCATCACCCGCAGCGAAGGCAAGCACGTGGCGATTCTGGCCGACCGCCTGAGCTGAGGCGCGCTGGGGCGGCGACCGCAGGGCGACCGCCTGAGCTGAGTCGCGCTGCGGCGGCGACCGCAGGGCGCGCGATTCGCTGCCGGGCTTCGACCGCAGCACCGCCGTGGCGCGCGCTGCCCGCTGCGCGTCGCGTCGCGCGATCGACGCCTTAACTGCAAGGTGGCGCGAGGCCGAAGTCCCGCGCCACCTAGCGTGAATCTCTGTCGAATCAGTAGTTGTAGCTGTACGACGTGTTGATCTGCGCGATCACGAAGATGATGAACGCGATGATGAGGATGATCGACAGCGCGATTCCGGCGAACCCCGTGATGATGCCGGTGAGCCAGAAGCCTCGAGCGGCAGGCTCCCTGCGGCGACCGATGAAGCCAAGCACGATGCCCGCCACCGAGAAGATGAAACCACCGATGCCCCAGCTGAAGATGGAGATCACAAGGCCGAGAATGCCCGCGACCAGCGCGATGATGCTGAGCACGGGTGACCGCGTTCCGACGGGAGCGGCGTAACCGGCTGCAGGAGCACCGTACTGCGGCGCACCGTACTGGGGCGCGCCGTAACCGGGCGCCGCAGGCGGCGCGGGCGGAGGCGCGCCGTAGTTCGGCGCCGGCGGAGCGGCCGCGTAGTTCGGGGCCGGAGCGACGGGCGGAGCGGCGTAGCCGGGCGCCGGAGGCGCGGGCGGAGCCGGCGCGACGGGCGGAGCCACCGGAGGAACGGGAGCCGCAGGCGCAGCCGGAGCGGCCGGCGGAGCGGTGGGCGGCACGGGTGGAGCGACCGGAGGGGCTGCAGGAGCCGCGGGCGGCGCAGTCGGAGGAAGGTTCGGCTCGGGCGTAGCCGGAGGCGTGTCAGAGCCCGCGGGCGGCGAGGCGAGCGGAGCAGAATCTGGCAGACGCTCGGGTGTGTCGTCGCTTGATGGTGTGTTGGGATCGGTCATGATGACCCTTCCTTCCGATTGTTCGGTCTGAGGTGCGCTGAACTATCACCGAGCCTAGCGATGCAGCCACCCCCAGCGGCACCCCTTTGCCGAGCGATTACTGACTAGTAGGTGGTAACTGTCGTAGCGCTAGCCAAGAGAGCGACCCAGACGATAATGAGAATCACTCCCAGAATCAGCTCGATGAAACCGATCACGATGCCCGCGATGGCAAGCCCGCGACCACCTTCGCCGGTTCGCTTGATCTGGCTGAGCGCAATAAAGCCGATCACGATGCCGACGACGGTGAAGCCGACGATCGACACCACCAGCGAGACGATGGCGAGAATGTTGGTTCGGGGTGCGACGGGGCTCGGTGCGGCGCCGTACGGGGCGGGGCTGGTCATGAGGCAGTGCTCCATTCGAGAGATCAAAGACGCGCTGCCCATAGTGGCAGCGTACGTGACGAAGTGTCAACGACAATTACTACCATAGCTGATGATTCATCACCTTATCTGCGTCGAAATGTGACGCTACCGCACCTGAATCTCGGTGACAGGCAAGGTCGAATCGGCGCCGAAGTCGAGCGCCGAGGGAGCATGCCCGCGCATGATCAGCTGCGCGCCCAGCGCCGCTATCATCGCCCCATTGTCGGTGCAGAGGGCCAAGGGCGGAATACGCAGGGTCACCCCGGCGAGCGCCGCTCGCTCTTCGGCGAGCGCCCGAACACGGGCATTCGCAACGACCCCGCCACCGAGCAACAGCCGAGGAACACCCCGATCGGCGCACGCGGCGAGCGCTTTCGTGATCAGTACATCGGCAACTGCCTCGCGAAAGCTCGCCGCCACATCGGCGAGCGGAATCTCTTCACCTCGGTCACTTCTGGCCTCGACCCAGCGCGCGACCGACGTTTTCAGCCCCGAGAACGAGAAGTCGTAGCGGTGCGCGGCCATGTCTTTCGGCTGGCTGAGCCCACGCGGAAAACGGATGGCTTTCGGGTTACCCCCCACTGCCACACGGTCGATGTGTGGGCCGCCCGGGTACGGCAACCCCAGTACGCGCGCGACCTTGTCGAAAGCCTCTCCCGCTGCGTCGTCGATGGTCTCACCGAGCAACTCGACGTCGCTCACCAGATCGCGAACGTAGAGCAACGACGTGTGCCCGCCCGACACCAGCAGGGCGATGGTGGGGTATTCCAGTGGCTCCGAATCGGGAGAGACGAGGTCGACACCGACGTGACCCACGAGATGGTTCACCGCATAAAGCGGCTTTCCAGTGGCAATCGCCAGGCCTTTGGCGGCAGCGACACCCACCATGAGTGCGCCCGAGAGCCCTGGCCCTGACGTCACGGCGATTGCGTCGATGTCGGCGAAGCTCAGCTGCGCTTCGCCGAGGGCAGCGTGGATGGTCGGGGTGAGCGCCTCGAGGTGCGCACGCGCCGCGATCTCGGGCACGACTCCCCCGTACCGCGCGTGCTCGTCCATCGATGAGGCGATTGCGTTCGCCAGAAGCGTTGTGCCCCGCACGATGCCGATACCCGTCTCGTCGCACGAGGTCTCGATGCCGAGCACCACGGGTCGGCGGAGCGCTTCGCCGGTCAGGCCAGCGGCCGCGGCGGGTGGGCTGACGGTACTCATGAGAGCGGCTCCCGGGTCTGAAGTTCGAGCCGCATGACCACGGCGTCGACGTTGTCGGGCTGGTAGTAACCGCGGCGAATACCAATGGAGTGGAATCCGAGTGTCTCGTAGAGGTGCTGGGCGCCCGGGTTGTCGGCGCGAACCTCCAAGAACACGCGACGAGCTCCGCGACGAGCCGCCTCAATGATCAGCGTGGTCATGAGCGTTCGGCCGAGGCCGTGCCGCCTGGCATCCGGAGCGACGGCGATGGTCTGAATGTCGGCGTCGGCGGCTCCCTGAGTGCTGAGCAGACCGGCGTAGCCGCCCAGCGGGGCGTCTGGATGCTCGGGATGCTCGGCCACGAGGTAGTAGCAGTGCTTCTGAGCGAGGTCGGCACGCATCATCGCGGGGCTCCAGGCGTCGGTGCTGAAGGTACTCGTTTCGAGCGCCATTATCGCGTCGAGGTCTGCGGGTCCGGCGACGCGCAGCGCCCATTCTGTAGCGTGGAGGTCGCTCATCGCTGCGTCACCCGCTTCACGCCGGTGCTCAGCGTCACGTCGGGTGAACGCAGGTAGAGCGCCTGGTCGGCGGCGAAGGGGGCGCCCGTGCGCAGCATCTCGAGGGCGACCTGGCCGAGGGCGCCAGCCGAGACGTGAGCCGCATCGAGGGTTGCCGCGTGAACGTGCGGCAGGGCATCCGGTTTCGCGAGCCCCGGGCCGTCGATGCGCACGGGCGTCTGCCCCGAGAGATCGAACAGCGACCAATACACCTCACGGCGGCGGGCGTCTGAGACCACCAGCACCTCTCCCGTTCGCCCGGCGCCCTGGGCGGCGAAGGCAATGGCGTCATGGCTCACCACGCGAAGCACCGGCAGGCCGAGCCCGAGGGCGAAGGCGTTCGCTGCGGCGATACCGACTCGCAGGCCGGTGAATGGCCCGGGGCCCATTCCGGCGACGACACCGGTCAGCTGCTGCGGGCGAATGGATGCCTCGGCCAGCGCCTGCTCGATCAGCCGGCCGATCACCTCCGCATGTTTCATGGTGTCGAACCCGTTGGCTTCGCTGAGCACGACGGCGCGGTGCGGGGTGGCCTCGGTCACCGCGGCGGGGTGGTGGGCCCCGGCGGTCACTGTGCTGGCGGCCGTGGCCGACGACGCCACCTCGCGAGGCTCGCGGTAGTCGCCCTCGACGACGGCCACGCTGGTGCCTGCCGAGGTGTCGATGGCGAGCAGCAGCTCGCGGCGGTCGCTCATCGGTCTCCTCCGTTCTGCGCCGTGCGGCGGTAGAGGGTGACGCGTCGCGGTTCGACGGGTTCGTCGGCGCCGACGGTCTCTTCGGTGTCGACCGACGCGCCAGTGCCGCCCGGCTCGTCTGCCGCGAGCGAAGGGTCGGCGTCGGCGTGGTCAGAGCGTGTAGCCGGTTCGTCGGGGGCGGCTGCGCCGACGGCCACCTCGCCGCGAGGCCGCTCGATCACGAGTTCGAGGTAGTCGTCGACGATCGACTCCACCATGCCCGAGCCCCACTCCACCACCACGATCGAGCCGGCGAAGTCGATGTCGAGGTCGTCGAGTTCGGCCGCGCTGGCGAGCCGATAGGCGTCGACGTGCACGAGGGGCACACCGGTAGCGGCGTTCGGGTGGGTGCGCGCCAGTACGAAGGTGGGGCTCGTGACAGAGCCGCGAACTCCGAGGCCGGCGCCGAGACCCCTTGTGAAGGTGGTTTTGCCCGCACCGAGCTCACCGGTTAAGACGAGCACGTCACCTGCCCGAAGCCGCCGGGCGAAATCTACGCCGAACTGGTGCATCGCGTCGGGGTCGCCGATCATCCACTGCCCGACGACGCCGCCGCCGTCACCGACAGCGCCGCCAGCGCCGCCAGTGCCGACAACCACATCGTCGCGCACCACCCGAGCAGCGTCGACGTCGCCGGCGAGCGTTGCGTCAGACACGTACAAGCGCTCGACCCGCGGGCCCACCCGCGCCACTATTTCGTCGCCGATGGTGCGCGCGTACCCGGCCCACTCTTCTGCGGTCGGAATACTTTCTGGGCTACCGGCCGCCGCGCCCGTTCCGCCCGGCACACGGCCCTCGCCGAACAACACCACCTCGTCGCCGAGCGCAATCGCGGCGTCGCGGACGTCGACCACGAACTGATCCATCGCGATGCGGCCCACGATGGGGTACCGGTGCCCGTCGATCCACACCTCGGCGCCGTGACCGTTCGCCGCCCGCGGAACCCCGTCGGCATACCCCAGCGCAACCAGCACCAGCGTCGTGGGCCGCTCGGTGCGAAAGTCGAATCCGTACGACACGCCCTGACCGGCCGGCACGCGCTTGACCGAAACCACCGGCGCGACGAGGGTCATCACAGGGCGAAGGCCGAGCTCGAGAGCCGATTCGTCGTCGAATGGCGTCACACCATACGCAGCAATTCCGAATCGCACCATGTCGAGCCGGGCCTCAGGCATGCGAATGCCGGCCGAACTCGCCGCGAGGTGTACCTGCACGAACCGCGCGCCAAGCCCCTCGGCCACCTCGACAGCCGCCCGCAATTCACCCAGCGCGACGGCGTCATCGGCCGGAGACGCATCAGCCAGATGCGACCAGGCCGCGTGCAGCTTAACCACGCCGGCAGCGTCTGCGGCGAGCGCGGCACGAACCAGCCCCGGCCACTGCTCAGCGCTTGCGCCGTTGCGGTGCAGCCCGGTATCGATCTTGAGGTGCACGCGCGGGGCGACGGATGCCCGGGCCGCGGCAATGGCCTCGAGCTGCCACTCGGCCGAAATGCCCAGGTCGATGTCGGCCTCGGCGGCGTCGCCGAAGCGGGCGTCGGGCGCGTGCATCCACGCGAAAATGGGTGCCGTAACGCCTGCCTCTCGCAGCACCAGCGCCGCCGGAATGTCGAGCACGGCAAGCGACGACGCCCCCGCCTCGAGGGCCGCGAAAGCCATCGGCACCATGCCGTGCCCGTAGGCGTCGGCCTTGACGGCGAGCATCGTCTCAGCCGGCGTCGCCAGCGAACTCAGCACGCGCACGTTGTGCCGAAACGCGTCGAGGTTGATGAGCGCCTGTCGGCGCGGTGCGTCGGAGGGCGCGTGCGTGGTAGCCGCGTCTCCACCAGCCGCATGCCCGATGACCGCACCGTCTCCACCAGCCGCGTGCCCGATCGCCACGCCGTCGTGTGCCACACCGCCGCTCATGCGAGATACCGCCGCTCGAATCGCGGCCCGATGCGCGTCACGATCTCGTAGTTGATCGTCTCGGCGGCCTCGGCCCACTCCTCCACTGCGGGGTACCCCTCCGCGGGGTCGCCGAACAGCACCACGCGGTCGCCCACCTCCACAGCATCGTCGTGCATGTCGACCACGAACTGGTCCATGGCGATGCGCCCCGTCACCGTGTAAGTGTTGCCGTTGATCCACACCGGCGCCCGGTTCGAGCCCAGCCGCGGAATACCGTCGGCATACCCCAGCCCCACGAGCGCCAACGTCGATTCCGTCGTCGTGCGGTAGGTGTAGCCGTACGAAACACCACTCTCGGGCGGCACACGCTTCACCGCGATCACCCGCCCCTCGAGCGTCATCGCCGGCCGCAGCCCCAGCTCGGCCGAGGTCACCCCGTCGAACGGCGACAGCCCATACAGACCGATGCCCAGCCTGACGAGCGACAACCGCGTCTCGGCGAGCCGCAGCGCAGCAGCCGTTGCGGCGAGATGGATGATCGCCGGGTTCAACCCCGCGCCCCGCGCCTGCTCGACCGCACTTTCGAATCTCGCCAACTGCTCGAGATCGTCATCATCACTGGCATTCGACAGGTGGCTGAAGATTCCCACCACGCTCAAGACGCCGCCTGCCTCGAGCTCGGCCGCACGCGCAAAAACGGCCACCCAATCAGCTTCAACCGCGCCGTTGCGGCCGAGGCCGGTGTCGACCTTGATCTGCACCCGCGCCGGAGTCGCCGCGTGGTCGTCTCGCGTCTGCCGCCCCACCGCGGGCGTTTCTGCGGGTTCGCTGCCACTCGGTCGCCCGGCCAGCGCCTCGGCTCCATCGATGACGGCGTCGCCCGCGACCCGCCGCGCGGCGCCTGCGACAGCGTCGAGTTGTGCCACCGAGCTCACACCCACGTCGATTCCGTAACGAATCGCCACGTCGAAGTACGCCTCGGGCCCGTGCAACCACGCGAGAATCGGCTCGGTGAGGCCCGCTTCGCGCAAGGCAACACCCTCATCGACGTCTGCGACGCCCAGCCACGTCGCCCCGGCGGTAACCGCGGCGCGCGCGATCTCCGCAGCACCGTGCCCATAGCCGCCTGCCTTGACGACTGCCATGACGTCGGCGTCGCCGACCACGGCTTTCACCGCCAAAACATTGTGCCGCACTGCGGCGAGATCGATGGTCGCCAGTCGCAACGGATGCTCGCTCATACGTCACCCCGGGCATCCACTGCCCCGCCACCCGCACCACGCCGCCCCGCGTGCCGCGCAACTTCGCCCGGCCCCTCGGCCACCACGAACGCGCACGCCGAGTCGCCATCGTGACTCAGCGACAGATGCAGAATCGAGATTCCGTGCAACGCCACCTTCTCGGCAGCCTGACCCGCCAGCAGAAACGACGGACGCCCGTGTTCGTTCGACACGACCTCAACGTCGTGCCAGCGAAACCCGGTGGAGTCACCCACGGCCTTCACCAGCGCCTCTTTCGCCGCGAACCGCGCCGCTAACGACCGCACCGACAGGTCGCGTTCGCTCAGAGCGAACAGCCGCTCCTTGAGCGCCGGCGTGCGCTGCAGAACGCGCCGAAACCGGGGAACGTCGACGATGTCGACGCCGACTCCCACAATCATGAGCGCCGCCTACTCGACCGTGACCGATTTAGCGAGGTTTCGAGGCTGGTCGACGTCGAGCCCCTTCGCCGTGGCCAGTTCCATCGCGAAGATCTGCAACGGCACCACCGCCAGCAGCGGCTCGAACAACGCCCCCGCCAGCGGAATGGGAATCACCTCGTCGGCAAACGGCAACACAGCGGCGTCACCCTGCTCCGCCACGGCCAGAATGCGCGCCCCACGAGCGCGAATCTCCTGAATGTTCGAGACCACCTTCGCGTGCAGCGAATTCGGGTCGCGCGGGCTCGGCACCACCACGAAAACCGGCTGGCCCGGCTCGATCAGCGCGATCGGCCCGTGCTTCAGCTCGCCGGCCGCAAACCCTTCGGCGTGGATGTACGCCAGCTCTTTCAGCTTCAAAGCCCCTTCGAGCGCCACCGGGTACCCCACATGCCGCCCCAAGAACAGCACAGCCCGGCTGTCAGACATCCACTTCGCCAGATCACGGATACGGGTCGATGTCTTCAGCACCTTCTCGAGCTTCGCCGGAATCGCCGACAGCTCCTTCAGAGCGCCACGAACCTCGGCCGGCATCAGCGTCTCGCGAACCTGCGCAAGATACAGCCCGAAAAGGTAGAGCGCTGCGATCTGCGCCACGAACGCCTTCGTCGACGCGACCGCAACCTCAGGCCCGGCGTGCGTATAGATGACGGCGTCAGACTCGCGCGCGATGGTCGCACCCTGCGTGTTGCAGATCGAGAGCGTCTTCGCTCCCGCCTCGATGGCGTACTTCACTGCCATGAGGGTGTCCATCGTCTCGCCCGACTGACTGATCGATACCACGAGGGTGGTCGGGGTGATGATGGGATCGCTGTACCTGAACTCGTGCGAGAGCTGCACTTCGACAGGAATGCGAGCCCACTTCTCGATGGCGTATTTGCCGAGCATCCCGGCGTAACTGGCCGTGCCGCAGGCGATGATGATGATGCGATCGACCTCACCCAGGTGTGCGGCGAGGTCGCCGAGGTCGGGCAGCACTACGGCGCCGTCGACGATGCGGGTGCGCAGGGTGTTGGCCACGGCCTCGGGCTGCTCGCTGATCTCTTTCGCCATGAAGCTCGACCAGCCGCCCTTTTCGGCCGCCTTCGCATCCCACGAGACATGGAATTCGCTGGTCGGCACGACGGTGCCGAAGAAATCGGTCACGAGCACCGAGATAGGCGTGATGGTCACGATCTGGTCTTGGCCGATGGCCACCGCGCGCTGAGTGTGCTCGACGAAGGCTGCCACGTCAGAACCGAGAAAGTTCTCGCCGTCGCCCAGCCCGATGACGAGCGGCGAGTTGCGGCGCGCGCCGACCACCACTCCCGGCTCGTCGCGGTGCAGCGCGAGTAATGTGAATGCCCCCTCGAGCCGCACCACCACGCGGGCGAGCGCAGCCGCCAGCCCGTCACCCGCGGCGTACTCGTCGCCCAGAAGTTTCGCCGCCACCTCGGTGTCGGTTTCGCTCTCGAATGTGTACCCCTTGGCCACGAGTTCGGCCTTCAGCTCAGAGAAGTTCTCGATGATGCCGTTGTGGATGACCGCGAGTTTGCCATCTCGGCTGAGATGCGGGTGCGCGTTGCCATCGGTCGGGCCCCCGTGCGTCGCCCAACGCGTATGACCGATGCCCGTCGACCCGTTCTGCAGCTCGTCAGCCGCGAGGTTGTCGACCAGAACGGCCAGCTTGCCAGCGCGTTTACGCGTCACCAGTTCACCGTCTTCGGTGATGATCGCCACCCCCGCGGAGTCGTACCCGCGGTACTCCAATCGGCGAAGGCCGCCGAGCAGAACCTCCAGGCTTTGAGGTCGACCGACGTAGCCTACGATTCCACACATGAATTCGATTTTATAGGTGCCACCTGTGCGCCCGGCGCGAGGGCGCACCAGCGGGGCTCAGACGTGGGGCAGAATAGAAGACCTATGGCTGATTCCGCATCGATTCCGGTAGGGGGTCAGACCAGCCCGTTCGTTGAGATCGACCGTGCCGAATGGGCCGCCCTGGCGCCGGCCACGCCGCATCCGCTTCTCGAAACCGAAATCGTGCAACTTCGCGGTCTCGGCGAGCCGCTCGACATGACCGAGGTCGCCGAGGTCTACCTGCCGCTCAGCCGGCTGCTGAATCTCTATGCCGCTGGTCACCACAACCTGCACCGCTCGACCAGCGATTTTCTTGGCGAGAAGGCGCGCAGCACCCCCTTCGTCATCGGCGTGGCCGGCTCGGTGGCGGTGGGCAAGTCAACCATCGCCCGGCTGCTGCGCGAGTTGCTCGCGCGGTGGGAAGACACCCCGCGCGTCGAACTGGTCACCACTGACGGCTTTCTGCTGCCGAACGCAGAACTGGCACGCCGCGGCATCATGGACCGCAAGGGCTTTCCCGAGAGCTACGACCGCCGCGCGCTGCTGCGCTTCGTGAGCGCCATCAAGAGCGGGGTGCCCGAAGTGCGCGCGCCGTTCTACTCCCACCTCAGCTACGACATCGTCTCAGACGCTCAAATCGTGGTGCGCCAGCCCGACATTCTCATCGTCGAGGGCCTGAATGTATTGCAGCCGCCGGCGCCCGGCCATCGGCTCGCGGTCAGCGATCTGTTCGATTTCACGGTCTATGTCGATGCCCGCACCCGCGACATCGCCCGGTGGTACGAAGAACGGTTTCTGAAGCTGCAGCGCGGCGCCTTCGCCAACCCGAGTTCATACTTTCACCGCTATGCGAGCCTCACCGAAGACGAAGCGCGCGCCACGGCCGCCTCGATCTGGGCCTCGATCAACCAGCCGAACCTGGTGCAGAATATTCTGCCCACACGTTCGCGCGCCACACTCGTCTTACGCAAAGACTCGAATCACACCGTCAAACGCGTGCTGCTGCGCAAACTCTAACGCGCCCGTGGGGTCGGGGTCGTGCGTTGACGTCGCCCGTCGGGGTCGTGCGTCAGCTCGCGGCGGGAGCCAGCGCGAGCCGCTCTCGCACGACGTCGGCCAACCGGCCCGCGATGCGGTCGGCTGTCGCCTGGTCGGTGGCCTCGACCATGACGCGCACCAAGGGCTCGGTTCCGGATGCCCGTAAGAGCACTCGGCCAGAATCCCCCAACTCGAGCTCGGCTTCGGCCACCGCCTCGGCCAGCACCTCGTCGGTGCCCACCGCCTCGCGGTCGACTCCGCGCACGTTCAGCAGAATCTGCGGATACACGACCATCACCGACGCCAGCTCGGCAAGCGTCTTACCGGTCGCCGCCATCTGGCTCACCAACTGCAGCCCGGTGAGAATGCCGTCGCCCGTGGTGGCGTAGTCGCCGAAGATGATGTGGCCCGATTGTTCGCCGCCCAGGTTGTACCCGTTGGCGTTGATCGCCTCGAGCACATAGCGGTCTCCGACGCGGGTTTCGAGCATCCGAATGCCCTTCGCCGCCATGGCGACGCGAAGCCCCAGGTTGCTCATGACGGTCGCCACGAGGGTTCGGTCTTTGAGTTCGCCACGCTCATCGAGGGCAGTGGCGAGAATGGCCATGATCTGGTCGCCGTCGACGATCGTTCCGGTGTGGTCGACGGCCAGGCAGCGGTCGGCGTCGCCGTCGTGCGCAATGCCGACGTCTGCACCCAATTCGAGCACGGTGTCGATGAGCGCCTGCATGTGGGTCGACCCCACGCCGTCGTTGATGTTGTCGCCGTCTGGGTCATTGCCCATGACTGTGACAGTTGCGCCGGCAACCGTGAAAACCTCGGGTGATACACCCGCCGCGGCTCCGTGAGCACAGTCGAGCACGACGTGGATGCCCTCGAGCGAGTGCGGCAACGTGCCCAACAGGTGCACCACGTAGCGGTCTTCGGCGTCAGAGAATCGTCTGATACGACCGACGTCTGCGCCGAGCGGAACCAGAAACGGCTCGGCGAGGGCTGCCTCGATCTGCTCCTCGATGTCGTCGTCGAGCTTTTTGCCGCCGCGCGCGAAGAACTTGATGCCGTTGTCAGGCGCGGGGTTGTGCGATGCCGAAATCATGCAGCCGAAATCGGCATCGAAATCTGCCACCAGATAGGCGGCCGCCGGCGTGGGTATCACTCCGGCGTCGTACACATCGACGCCCGAACTGGCAAAGCCGGCCGCGACCGCTGCGGCGATGAAATCACCGGAGGTACGCGGGTCTCTGGCGAGAACCGCGACGGGTCTGCGGCCGGCTGAGCGTGCCGGGGCACCGAGCACCACAGCGGCGGCCTGAGCTACGCGAAGGGCCAGGTCTGCCGTGACATCCCTGTTCGCGAGCCCACGCACACCGTCGGTGCCGAAAAGGCGAACCATATGTGCAGTCTAAGTGCGCTGTATGGTTAGCGCTTGGAGAACTGCGGAGCCTTACGGGCCTTTTTGAGGCCGGCCTTCTTGCGCTCTTTGACGCGTGCGTCGCGGCTCAAGAAGCCCGCCTTCTTCAGCGTGGCGCGGTTGTTCTCTTCGTCGATTTCGTTCAGCGCGCGAGCGATGCCGAGGCGCAGTGCGCCGGCCTGGCCCGAGGGGCCGCCGCCCGAGATCTTCGCGATGACGTCGTAGCTGCCGAGCAGGTCGAGCAGCTTGAACGGGTCGTTGATCAGCTGCTGGTGCAGCTTGTTCGGAAAGAAGTTCTCGAACTCACGGCCGTTCACCACGATGGTGCCGGAGCCGGGGGTGAGACGCACGCGGGCGATGGCCTGCTTGCGACGACCGACGGCCGCGCCGCCGACGCTCAGCACGGGGCGAGCAGCCTTCGGGGTCTCGACGGTGGGGGTTTCGGTCGAGTAGCTCTCGGGAGCTACGTCAATCTGGTCTGCGATCTTCGCCACTTTGGTTACGAATCCTTTGTCTAAAGTCTGTATGACCGGCGGGCGCTACTGCGCGACCTGGTCGAAGGTGTAGGGAACGGGCTGCTGAGCAGCGTGAGGGTGCTCAGCACCGGCGTACACCTTGAGCTTGGTCAGCTGCGAGCGGCCGATCGAGTTCTTCGGCAGCATGCCGCGAATCGCCTTTTCGACGGCGCGGGTGGGGTTCTTCTCCAGCAGCTCGGCGTAGGTCACAGCCGAGAGGCCGCCCGGGTAACCCGAGTGGCGGTAGGCCTTCTTCTGCAGTGCCTTCGAGCCGGTCAGTGCGACCTTCTCGGCGTTGATGATGATAACGAAGTCGCCGCCGTCGAGGTGCGGGCTGAAGGTGGGCTTGTTCTTGCCACGGAGAATGATGGCGGCGTGGCTGGCCAGGCGGCCGAGCACGACGTCAGTCGCATCGATGATGACCCAGTTGCGAACGAGCTCGCTCGCCTTGGGGGAATAGGTACGCGTCACAGTAGTAGTGCTTTCTTGTCGAAATGAGGTGTTCGTGAAATCCCGCTCCGTTGGTTATTCCTCGGGCAAGAAGCTCGGGAACCGCCGGTGGAGGGCTCAACTTCGGGTGGCACAGATTGCTGTCGCACACCAAAGAACGAGACTAGCCTATTTCGGCCCGGCTCGCCAGTTGAGCCGCAAGGGCTTCACGGCTACGGCGCGCCCTGGTCTCTTGAGCGCGCTGGGCCAGCCCCGCGGCATCCGGGTAGCCCACCTGCATCAGCGTGAGCCCCCGTGCCGGCATCACCTTGAAGGCGCTCGTACGGTCGAGCCTGTCACGCAGCGCCACAACCTCGGCAACCGTGAGCCGACCTTCACCCACGGCCACCGAAGCACCCACGAGCGCTCGCACCATGCTGTGGCAGAACGCATCGGCTCGAACATCCACCGCCACAACGCCATCGTCGTCGCGGCTCCACGACAGATGCTGCAGGGTGCGGATGGTCGTGGCGAAAGCCCGAGGCTTGCAGAACGCTGCCCAGTCGTGCAGGCCGAGCAACTCGTTCGACACCTGCTGCATGGCAATGAGGTCGAGGGGCTTGGTCGTCCACGCGGTCGTGCGCCGCGTCAGCGGGTCTCGGGCGAGCAGAGTGTCGGCGATGCGATATTCGTAGCGCCGCCAGAGAGCCGAGAATCGCGCATCGAATCCGTCGTCTGCTACCGAGGTCTGCCGCACCACGATGTCGTTCGACGCCCCGAGCATGCCGTTCACGCTCAATGCGATGCGGCTCACCGCCACCTTCGAGGCCTGCGCTGCGGTCAGATCGAGATGCGCCACTTGACCGCGGGCGTGCACACCAGCATCCGTTCGGCCTGCGACCACCAGGTTCGGCAGCTCGCCCAGGCTGGAATACAAGGCGACAAGCGCCTTCTCGATCTCGCCCTGCACTGTGCGAAGGCCCGGCTGCCTCGCCCAGCCGGCGAACGCCGTGCCGTCATAAGCGATGTCGAATCGCACCCGCACCCGCGTCACCACACACTCCTTGCTCAGTTCGCGGCAGCCACCGCACCTTCGTCAATGAACGTCTCGAAAATGCGAGACGCAAAGTCATCGGTGTCGACAGTACCAAGACCGAGCAGCGTTTCGGTGCGCAGGATGCCCGGCAGAGCTGGCACGCGGTCGAGAATCAATTCACGGAGATGAGTCTGGTCGCTGATGCGAAAGCGAGCGATGAGGTCGAAGCGACCTGTCACAATGGTCAGCTGCTCGAGCTCCACGATCTCGCTCAGTGCGTCGAGAACCTCTTGCCTGCTCTGACCGGGCCGCAGTGTCAAATTCACCACCGCCACAACACCGAGGCCGAGGCGCGACCAGTCGATCGCCACCGAATACTGCTTGATGACGCCCGTACGCTCGAAGCGAGCGAGTCGCTCAGCCACGGCGGGCGGCGACATTCCCACCTTGCGGCTCAGCGCACGCTGCGACTGGCGCGAGTCGACAGCGAGCTCGCGCAGCAGCGCAATGTCTTTGCTGTCGAGGTCAACCTCGGGCTCGTCGAACGTGGCGCCGACATAGGCTGAAAACGGACTGCGTTTCTTCATCAATACTCCACACAATTGACCCCTAGAATTACAATTGTGAGTATATCTTACTTATCAGTATAAAAGAGAACCCCGGCACTCCTTCTGTGAAATACCGGGGTTCTTCTTTGGTTTAGCGTTCGAGCTACTTATCGTCGGCCTTCTCAGCAGCTTCGGTCTCAACCTCGTCAGCAGCGGCGCTGGGCTCTTCGGCCTCAACCGGCTCGCTGGTTTCGACTGCGTCGGTCTCCTCGACGGGAACCGAGGTCTCGGCTTCCGTCTCATCGGCCTCGGGCTCGTCGGCAGCATCGGCCGCGGGCTCCGTAGCCGCGGCAGGCGCAGCGACCGTACGGGTCGAGCGAACCTTCGGGGTCACTGGCTCGAGAACGAGCTCGATCTGAACCATCGAAGCATTGTCGCCCTTACGGAAGCCGAGCTTCGTGATGCGGGTGTACCCGCCCTCACGCTCGGCGACCAGAGGCGCGATCTCGGTGAAGAGCTCGTGCACAACGGTCTTGTCGCCGATGGTCGCGAGAACGCGACGACGAGCGTGCAGGTCGCCGCGCTTGGCGAACGTGATGAGCCGCTCGGCTACCGGGCGAAGGCGCTTGGCCTTCGTCTCGGTGGTCTTGATGCTCTTGTGCGTGAACAGGGCTGCTGCCAGGTTGGCGAGCATGAGGCGCTCGTGCGCCGGCCCACCGCCGAGACGAGGCCCTTTAGTTGGGGTTGGCATGTCTTTTCTCCAGTAAGTGCGATGAAATCAGTGCGGTCGCCCGCGCAGAATTCGTAAAGGGTTAGATGTTCTCGTCGTCGTAGCCGCCGTAGAAGTGTGCACCGTCGAAGCCGGGCACCGTGTCTTTCAGCGAGAGGCCAAGCTCGACGAGCTTGTCTTTGACTTCATCGACCGACTTCTGGCCGAAGTTGCGAATGTTCATGAGCTGCGTCTCCGACAGCGCTACGAGCTCGCTGACGGTGTTGATGCCCTCACGCTTGAGGCAGTTGTACGAACGAACCGACAGGTCGAGGTCTTCGATCGGCACGGCGAGTTCGCTCGAGAGAACGGCGTCGACCGGCGCGGGGCCGATCTCGATGCCCTCTGCGGCGGTGTTGAGCTCGCGAGCAAGGCCGAACAGCTCGGTCAGTGTACGACCGGCAGATGCGATGGCGTCGCGCGGCGTAATGGCCGGCTTCGTCTCGACGTCGACGACCAGGCGGTCGAAGTCGGTGCGCTCACCGGCACGAGTGGCCTCGACGCGGTAGGTGACCTTCAGAACGGGCGAGTAGATCGAGTCGATCGGAATCTGACCGGCTTCGCTGAACTCGCTGCGGTTCTGCGTCGACGACACGTAACCGCGACCGCGCTCGATGATGAGCTCGAGCTCGAACTTCGCCTTGTCGTTGAGCGTGGCGATGACCAGCTCGGGGTTGTGAATCTCGACGCCGGCAGGCGCAGAGATGTCAGCAGCCGTGACCTGGCCCGAAGCGTGCTTACGCAGGTAAGCCGTGATGGGTTCGTCATGCTCGCTCGAAACGACGAGGCCCTTGATGTTCAAGATGATCTCGGTGACATCTTCTTTGACACCAGGAATGGTGCTGAACTCGTGCAGCACGCCGTCGAGGCGGATGCTCGTGACAGCCGCTCCCGGAATGCTCGAGAGCAGGGTGCGGCGAAGTGAGTTACCGAGGGTGTAACCGAAACCGGGCTCCAGCGGTTCGATGACGAACCGTGAACGGAACTCCGAGATGTTCTCTTCGGTGAGCGTTGGACGCTGTGCAATAAGCACTGTGGATTCCTTTCGGCTAAGTGTCCGCTATATGACACTTGCGATGTAGAGATAGTGAATTTTCAAAGTGAACGGCCTAAGCGGCGCGACGCGCACAGGCGTCACGCCGCTAGGGCAAGAAAGGAATGGAACTACACGCGGCGGCGCTTGGGGGGGCGGCACCCGTTGTGCGCCTGCGGGGTCACGTCGTTGATCGAGCCGACCTCGAGGCCAGCGGCCTGAAGCGAACGGATCGCGGTCTCGCGGCCTGAACCCGGGCCCTTGACGAAGACGTCGACCTTCTTGACGCCCTGCTCCTGCGCCTGGCGAGCAGCAGACTCGGCCGACAGCTGTGCGGCGAAAGGGGTCGACTTACGCGAACCCTTGAAGCCGACGGTGCCTGACGAGGCCCAGCTCAACACGGCGCCCGAAGGGTCGGTGATGGTCACGATGGTGTTGTTGAACGTCGACTTGATGTGAGCCTGGCCCACGGGAACGTTCTTCTTCTCTTTACGCCGCGGCTTACGAGCGGCCGATTTTGGTGCTGCCATTGTTTTCTCCTAAAAACGTCTATGGCGATGCCTGCTTGGGGGCGCTAGGCCCGCAAGTGTTGGCTATCGGGCCTTCTTCTTGCCTGCAACGGTGCGCTTCGGGCCCTTGCGGGTACGAGCGTTGGTCTTGGTGCGCTGCCCGTGAACGGGCAGGCCGCGACGGTGACGAATACCCTGGTAGCTGCCGATCTCGACCTTGCGGCGAATGTCGGCTGCGACCTCACGACGAAGGTCACCTTCAACCTTGTAGGTACCTTCGATGTGCTCACGCAGAGCGAGCAGCTGCTCGTCGGTGAGGTCTTTGACGCGGGTGTCGCCATCGATTGCGGTGTCAGCGAGAGTCTGAAGAGCCCTCGTGTGGCCGACGCCGTAGATGTAAGTCAGTGCGACCTCCACGCGCTTGTCGCGTGGAATGTCTACTCCTGCAATACGTGCCATGGTGGCATGTCTCCTGTAGATGAGTGGAGGTGTGGGGCAAGACCTGTGCTGCGGCCTCCAACCGCAGGTGTCCCCCGGCGAAACTCGCGTTCCGCCGGGTTCTGGCCTTGCTATCTAGCTTTCGATATTCAGTTAGAAATAATTTCTGCTTAGCCCTGGCGTTGCTTGTGGCGCGGGTTCGACTTGCAGATGACCATCACGTTGCCATTGCGGCGAATGACGCGGCAGTGCTCGCAGATGGGCTTGACGCTGGGGTTGACCTTCATGATTGTTCCTTTTTCGCTGTCTTCGTACCCGCCAGATGTGGCGGGCCGTTACTTCTCAGCGATCATTACGTGTAGCGGCGGTTTACTTGTAGCGGTAAACAATGCGACCACGGGTGAGGTCGTAGGGGCTGAGCTCTACGATCACGCGGTCTTCTGGAAGAATGCGAATGTAGTGCTGTCGCATCTTGCCCGAAATGTGGGCAAGAACTTTGTGTCCGTTGGTCAACTCGACGCGAAACATCGCGTTGGGAAGAGCCTCGACCACTGCGCCCTCGATCTCGATGACACCGTCTTTTTTGGCCATAACTCACTGTCTGTATAATGCTGCGTTGTAATGATTGCTGGTCGTGCGTTTGTTTTCTCGGTGTGAATTGGCGCGCTGAACACGCTCGAAACACCAAAGATCGAGCTTAGCACAATCTAGGTGTATATTGTGCCGCGCGGGTGAGTGGATGCTCGCGCGAACCTAGCGCTCGTTGACCACCGAGAGCAGGGCGAAGACCGCCTCATCGCTCGGCGCATGACGCACCTTCTCCACCAGTTCGGCGTCGCTGAAGATGTCGGTCAGCCGCGCCAGAATCTGGGCCGTGCCCTCTTCATCACTCGCGATCGCCACAACGAAGCGAACCTCGTTGCCGCCCCAATCGACCGGCTTCGAATAGCGCACCATCGAGATACCGGGTGTCAGAACAGCGGCCGCCGACTCGGCTCCGCCTCGTGGTGCGGCGAAGAAGTTGCCGACGTAACTCGACTCCGATTCTTCGCGCGCGAGCATCGACGTCAGGTAGTCGTTGGTCACGGCTCCCGCAGCCAGCAAGAGTTCGTTCGCCTCAGAGATCGCATCGTCTCTCGTTGAAGCACTGCCATTGATCTTGATCGATGTCTGGCTCAAAACGTCGTCGCTCATACCCACCAGCCTACGCCGCGCTGAGCCCGACGTTCACGCGATCGGAACCGGCGTCACACCGAGGGCGCGCAGCCCCGCGGCACCACCATCGGCGGCCGTCAGCACCCAAATGCCATCGCGATGCACGGCCACCGAGTGCTCCCAATGCGCGGCCATGCTCCCGTCGGCCGTCGACACCGTCCATTCGTCGTCGCCCACCACGGTATCGATTCCGCCGGCCGTGATCATCGGTTCGATGGCGACAACGAGCCCCGGTTTCACGTCGGGCCCCTTTGCGCGCACCCGATAGTTGAAGACCGGCGGTTCTTCGTGCATGCTCCGGCCGATGCCGTGGCCGATGTAGTCAGTGAGAATGCCGTATTCGCCCTGCGACTCCACATATTCTTCGATTGCCGCGCCCACCTCGTTGAGGTGCCGTGCCACTGCAAGTCTGGCGATCCCTCGCCACATCGACGCTTCTGTAACGTCAGCGAGTCGCTGGCGCTCAGCCACCAGCTCGGGTCGATCGGGGTCAGGCACCACGATGGTGATCGCCGAGTCGCCGCTCCAACCGCCTACGTCAGCGCCCGAATCGATCGAGACGATGTCGCCAGCCGCAATCACACGTTCGCCCGGGATGCCGTGCACCACTTCGTCGTTCACCGACGAGCAGACGGTGTGCCGATACCCGGGCACCATCTGAAAGTTCGACACTCCCCCGTGAGCGCGAATCGCGGCGTCTGCGATGTCATTGAGCTGCCTCGTTGTGATGCCGGGGCGAATGGCCGCACGAACGGCCTCGAGCGACGCGAGCGTGGCAAGGCCAGGAGCCAGCATCAGCCGGAGTTCGGCAGGGGTCTTGTAGAAGTCTTTGCGGGCCACGTCAGCTGGCGAGAAGGGCGATGCCACGGGCATCGAGAGCCCCGGTGATGCGCGCCGTCACGTCGTCGACCGAACCGAGACCGTCGACCTCGACCACTAGGCCGCGGTCGCTGTAGATCTCGATCAGCGGGGCCGTCTGCTCGGCGTACACGTCGAGTCGGTGACGAATCACGTCTTCGGTGTCATCGCTTCGACCCTGCTCGAGTGCGCGTTTCGACAGGCGCTTCACGATCTCATCTGAATCGGCGACGAGCAGCACGACGACGTCGAGTTCGTGGCCCGTGCCAGCCAGAATGTCGTCGAGCTCAGCCACCTGCGCCGCAGTACGCGGGTACCCGTCGAGCAGAAACCCGTTGTCGACGTCAGGCTCATTCAAGCGGCTTCGAACCAGGTCGTTCGTCAGGCTGTCGGGAACGTACTTTCCTGCATTCATGAACTCTGCAGCTTTCAGACCGAGTTCGGTGCCGTTCTGAACGTTCGATCTAAAGATGTCGCCGGTCGAGATTGCCGGCACGTTGCAGGCCTGCGACAGCCGCACAGCCTGGGTGCCTTTGCCGGCGCCGGGTGGACCAATCAGCAGGAGTCGTGTCAACGCAGAAGCCCTTCGTAATGGCGTTGCTGGAGTTGCGAGTCTATCTGCTTCACGGTCTCGAGCCCGACACCCACAATGATGAGGATCGATGCGCCACCGAACGGGAAGTTCTGGTTGGCACCGACCAGCACGAACGCGATCAGCGGAATCAGCGCGATGAGGCCGAGGTAGATAGCGCCCGCAAGGGTGATACGGGTCAGAACGTAGTCGAGGTACTGCGCAGTCGGCCGGCCGGCACGGATGCCCGGAATGAAGCCGCCGTACTTCTTCATGTTGTCGGCAACCTCTTCGGGGTTGAAGGTGATGGCCACGTAGAAGTACGTGAACCCCACGATCAGCAAGAAGTACAGCAACATATACAGCGGGTGATTGCCGCTGGTGAGGTAGTTCGTGACCCAGGTGACCCAGGCAGCCGGCTCTTGGCCCGCCTTCGGCTGGTTGAACTGCGCGATGAGCGCAGGCAGGTACAACAGCGACGACGCGAAGATCACGGGCACCACGCCGGCCATATTGACCTTGATGGGTATGTAGGTGTTGTTGCCGCCGTAGGTTCGCCTGCCCACCATGCGTTTGGCGTATTGCACAGGTATTCGGCGCTGCGATTGTTCGACGAAGACCACCGCCGCCATGATGGCGACGCCGATCACAATGACGATGGCGAGCACCTCCCAGCCCTGCTGCTGCTGAATGGCAACCAGCGAACCCGGAAAGCGGGCGGCGATCGAGGTGAAGATGAGCAGCGACATACCGTTGCCGATGCCGCGCTCGGTCACGAGCTCACCCATCCACATGATGAGGCCGGTACCGGCGGTCATCGTGATCACCATCAGCAGAATCGCATACCAGGCATCGTTCGTGATGAGCTGCGTGCACTGCGTCGTGGTGCTCGTACCGAACAGGGCGCCGCTTCGCGCCACGGTGATGAGGGTGGTCGACTGCAGCACGCCGAGGGCGATGGTGAGGTAACGGGTGTACTGAGTGAGGCGGCTTTGGCCGGCCTGACCCTCTTTGTACAGTGTTTCGAAGTGCGGAATGACCACACGCAGCAGTTGCACGATGATCGACGCCGTGATGTAAGGCATGATGCCCAGGGCGAAAATCGAGAGTTGCAACAGCGCGCCACCGCTGAACAGGTTGACGAGCTCATAGAGCCCCGACGTGTTCTGGTTCGCGGCTAGACAGGCCTGCACGTTGCCGAAGTCGACAAAGGGCGCGGGAATGAACGACCCGAGCCTGAACAGCGCGACGATGCCGAGCGTGAACAGAATTTTCCGGCGGAGATCCGGAGTACGGAAGATCCTGCCGACGGCTCTAAACAAAAAACGGCCTCCTGCTAGGTAAAAACGAGACTTGCGCGGGCACAGTCATCGCAGGAAGTAATTCCCACGAAGACTCTACTCGAACTCGCCGGGCCGGGAGGCCAAAGGGCGGCTGCCAGAAAGACAGCCGCCCCCGCGACGAGCATGCAGCGTTACTTGACGGAGCCACCTGCGGCGACGATCTTCTGCTCGGCAGAGCCGGAGACCTTGTCGACGGTGACGTTCAGCTTGACCGCAATATCCCCATTGCCGAGAACTTTGACCTTCTCGTTGTTACGAACGGCACCCTTCGAGACGAGGTCGGCAATCGTGACCTCACCCCCTGACGGGTATAACTCGGCCAGACGGTCGAGGTTCACAACCTGGTACTCGATTTTGAACGGGTTCTTGAACCCGCGCAGCTTCGGTGTGCGCATGTGCTGCGGCATCTGGCCACCCTCGAACCCGAGACGCACGTTGTAGCGCGCCTTCGTGCCCTTGGTGCCACGACCCGCGGTCTTACCCTTCGAGCCTTCGCCACGGCCGACGCGCGTACGCGCCTTCTTCGAACCCGCGGCGGGGCGAAGGTGGTGCACCTTCAGAACCTGCTCACGAGCTTCGGCCGGCTCGGCCTTCGCCTTCGCAGGCTTGGTCTCCGTCACGGTCTCAGCCTTGGCAGCCTTCGCGGCAGCGGCCTTGGGAGCAGCAGCCTTCGGGGCCTTCGCGGCGGGGGCGTCGGTCGAAGCCTCAGCCTTCGCTGCAGCAGCCTTGGGGGCCTTTGCAGCAGCGGTCTCAGTCTTCGGCGCAGCCTTCGCCTTGGGAGCAGCGTCAGCCTTGGGCGCTGCCTTGGTGGCAGGCGCCTTCTTCGGCGCTACCTCGGTAGCGTCGTTCTTCTCGTCAGTCATTAGTCAATCTCCTCGACTTTGACCAGGTGAGCGACGTGGCGCACATAGCCACGGTTCTGCGAGTTGTCTTCACGCACGACGAACTGGCCGATGCGGTGAAGACCGAGGCTACGCAGGGTATCGCGCTGGTCTTGCTTTTCGCTGATCTTGGACTTGATCTGCGTGATCTTGAGGCTCGTAGCCATTACGCACCTGCCTTTGCGAGGGCCGCCGCAGCATCTGCGTCAGCCTGGGCACGCAACAGACGAGCCGGCACAACCTGCTCGAGAGTCAGGCCACGGCGTGCTGCCACGGCGCGAGGCTCTTCGAGTTGCTTGAGGGCTTCGACGGTCGCGTGAACGATGTTGATGGTGTTCGACGACCCGAGCGACTTGCTCAAAACGTCGTGGATGCCCGCACACTCCAGCACCGCGCGAACGGGGCCACCGGCGATAACACCGGTACCCGCAGCAGCGGGGCGAAGAAGCACAACACCGGCAGCCGCCTCACCCTGAACGGGGTGCGGAATGGTGTTGGCGACGCGGGGAACGCGGAAGAAGTTCTTCTTGGCCTCTTCGACGCCCTTCGAGATTGCGGTCGGCACCTCACGGGCCTTGCCGTACCCGACACCTACCAGACCGTTGCCGTCACCGACGACGACGAGAGCGGTGAAGCTGAAGCGACGACCACCCTTCACCACCTTCGAGACGCGGTTGATGGTGACAACACGCTCGAGAAACTGGCTCTTCTCAGAGTCACGTGACCCGCGGTCTTTGTTGGGGTTGCGCTCGCGGCCACCACGACGAGCCTCGCGAGGCTCGTTCTGGGCTGCGGGAGCTTCGGTTGTGGTCGCTTCGGCCGTGGTGGCCGCTGCGGTCGTAGCTTCTGCCACGTCAGCTTCCTTTGCTTTTTCGTCACTCACAGGTCAAGTCCACCTTCTCGAGCGCCTTCGGCGACTGCCGCCACGCGCCCGGCGTAGCGGTTACCACCGCGGTCAAATACGACTGCTTCGATGCCAGCAGCCTTGGCGCGCTCGGCGACGAGCTCTCCCACTTTGTGGGCCTTGGCCGACTTGTCACCCTCGAAGGTGCGCAGGTCAGCTTCGAGCGTCGACGCCGAAGCGACGGTGAAACCCTTGCTGTCGTCGACGACCTGAACGAATACGTGACGGGCCGAGCGGGTGACCACCAGGCGGGGGCGAACCTCCGTGCCGACGACCTTCTTGCGAAGGCGGTCGTGGCGACGACCGCGTGCTGCGGCCTTGCTCTTGCCTCTAGTTCCTGTAGCCATGATTACTTACCGCTCTTTCCGGCCTTGCGACGAACGACCTCGCCGGCGTAGCGCACACCCTTGCCCTTATAAGGCTCAGGCTTGCGCAACTTACGAATGTTGGCAGCTACTTCGCCCACAGCCTGCTTGTCGATACCGCTGACAGTGAGCTTGTTGACGCCCTCGACCGTGAAGCTGATGCCCGCGGGCGGCTCGACGGTGATGGAGTGTGAGTAGCCGAGTGCGAACTCGATGTTCGCGCCCTTGGCGGCCACGCGGTAACCGGTACCGACAACCTCGAGGCCCTTGGTGTAGCCCTCAGTGACGCCGATGATCTGGTTCGCGATGAGCGTGCGGGTCAGGCCGTGCAGCGAACGCGATTCGCGCTCGTCGTCGGGGCGGGTGACTAGAATCTGGCCGTCTTCGATCTTCGCCTCGATGGGGGCCTTGACGGTGAGCGCGAGCTCGCCCTTCGGGCCCTTCACCTTAACGTCTTGACCGTTGATGGTGATGTCGACTCCAGCAGGAATCTCGATCGGTAGTCTTCCAATACGTGACATCAGTGATCACCACACGTAGGCGAGAACTTCTCCGCCCACGCCTTTCTGTGAGGCCTGTCGGTCGGTCAGAAGACCTGACGACGTCGAAAGAATTGCTACTCCGAGGCCACCCAGAACGGTGGGAATCTCGGTGGACTTCGCGTAGACGCGAAGGCCGGGCTTCGAAACGCGCTTGATGCCCGCGATGGAGCGCTCACGGTTCGGCCCGAACTTGAGTGACAGGGTCAGCGTCTGACCGACGGCAGCGTCTTTGACGTGCCACTCGGAGATGTAACCCTCGCTCTTCAGAATGTCGGCGATGTGCGACTTGAGCTTGCTGTGCGGCATCGACACGGTTTCGTGGAATGCCGAGTTAGCGTTGCGCAGTCTGGTCAGCATGTCTGCGACCGGATCTGTCATTGTCATTGGAGTGTTGCCCTTCTGGCCTGGTTTCGACACCCTTTTCGAGGATGCCGACCTGTGGTCTCTGCCAAGCTCAGCCGAATTGCTGAGCTTGGTTTACTGCTGTTCTGACTAGGCGTTGTCTGCCGTGCGGAACGGGAAGCCGAGCGCCTTGAGCAGCGCGCGACCCTCGTCATCGTTCTTTGCAGTGGTCACGACAGTGATGTCGAAACCGCGAACGCGGTCGATCTTGTCTTGATCGATCTCGTGGAACATCGACTGCTCTGTGAGACCGAACGTGTAGTTGCCCTGGCCGTCGAACTGGCGGTCGGAGAGACCACGGAAGTCGCGGATACGGGGAAGAGCGAGAGAGAGCAACCGGTCGAGGAACTCCCAGGCACGGTCGCCGCGAAGCGTCACGTGGGCGCCGATGGGCTGGCCCTCACGGAGCTTGAACTGGGCGATCGACTTGCGGGCCTTCGTGACCTGCGGCTTCTGACCGGTGATGGCGGTCAAGTCTTTGACGGCGCCATCGATGATCTTGCCGTCACGGGCTGCCTCACCGACACCGGTGTTCACGACGACCTTGATGAGGCCCGGAACCTGGTGGATGTTCGTGAAGCTGAAGTCTTTGGTGAGCTGGGGAATGATCTCAGCCTTGTACTTCTGCTTAAGGCGCGGCTGGATTTTGCCAGTCGGCGCTGCAGTTACTGTGTCAGTCATTAGAGGTCCTTGCCGCTTTTCTTGGCGTAGCGAACGCGAACGTTCTTGGTGACGCCGTCTTTGGTGACCTGCTCGACGCGAAAGCCGACGCGAGTGGGCTTCTTGGTCTCGGGGTCGATGAGCGCAACGTTCGACACGTGAATCGGGGCCTCGACGGTCTCGATGCCACCGGTCTTGGTGCCGCGCTGGGTCTGGCCGACGCGCACGTGCTTCTTGACGTAGTTCACGCCTTCGACGATGACGCGGTTCTTTGAGGCCAAAACCTCGATGACGCGACCCTGCTTGCCGCGGTCTCCGCCACGCTCTTGGGTTGCGCCTGAGATGACCTGAACCAGGTCACCCTTCTTGATGTTCGCCATGATTAGATAACCTCCGGTGCCAGCGAGATGATCCGCATGAATGCAGCGTCGCGCAGCTCACGACCGACAGGGCCGAACACGCGGGTGCCGCGTGGCTCCTTGTCGTTCGCGCGCAAGATCACGGCAGCGTTCTCATCGAACTTGATGTACGAGCCGTCAGAACGACGGGTCTCTTTCTTGGTGCGAACGATGACGGCCTTGACGACCTCACCCTTCTTCACGGTGCCGCCGGGAATGGCGTCTTTGACGGTGGCGACGATGATGTCACCGAGGCCGGCGTAACGGCGACCTGAACCACCGAGTACACGGATGGTCAGCAGCTCTTTGGCGCCGGTGTTGTCGGCGACCTTGAGCCGGGATTCCTGCTGAATCACTTCTACTCCTTACGTAAGCAAGCGCGCGGGGCGCTTACTTGGCCTTTTCGAGAATCTCGACCAGGCGCCAGCGCTTGGTAGCGCTGAGCGGACGGGTCTCAGAAATGAGCACCAGGTCGCCGATACCGGCGGTGCCGGCCTCGTCGTGCGCCTTCACCTTGGAGGTGCGGCGAATGACCTTGCCATACAGCGGGTGCTTCACGCGGTCTTCGACCTCGACGACGATGGTCTTCTCCATCTTGTCGCTGGTGACGTAGCCACGACGGGTCTTGCGGTAACCGCGCTCGTGATCGGGCGCAGCTACGGTTTCGACTGACGCAGCGGTTGCTGCTTCTGCCTTAGCCATTACTTGGCCTCCTCGGTTGCTTCTGGTGCTTCGGTTGCCTCAGCTTCTGGCGCCTCTTCAACAGGAGCGGCCTTCGCCTTGCGGGTCTTCTTGGGTGCTGCCTCTACTGGTGCGACCTCAACGGCGACAGGCGTGGCACGGATGCCCAGCTCGCGCTCGCGAACGATCGTGTAGATGCGTGCAATGTCGCGCTTCACGGCGCGCAGGCGGCCGTGGCTCTCGAGCTGGCCGGTGGCCGACTGGAAGCGCAAGTTGAACAGCTCTTCCTTGGCCTTGCGCAGCTCTTCTGCGAGACGTGAATCTTCGAATGTGTCGAGCTCGATGGGAGTGAGCTCTTTAGAACCGATCGCCATTATGCGTCGCCCTCCTCGCGCTTGATGATGCGTGCCTTCAAAGGCAATTTGTGAATTGCACGGGTGAGCGCCTCACGAGCGACGACGTCAGAGACACCGGAGAGCTCGAAGAGAACGCGACCTGGCTTGACGTTCGCGATCCACCACTCCGGGCTACCCTTACCAGAACCCATGCGGGTTTCGGCCGGCTTCTTGGTCAGCGGGCGGTCGGGGTAGATGTTGATCCACACCTTTCCGCCGCGCTTGATGTGACGCGTCATGGCGATACGAGCTGACTCGATCTGGCGGTTCGTCACGTAAGCCGGGGTGAGGGCCTGAATGCCCCACTCGCCGAATGACACAGTGGTGCCACCGGTTGCCTGGCCGCTACGGCCGGGGTGGTGCTGCTTGCGGTGCTTGACTCTGCGTGGAATCAACATAGTTAGGCCTCAACTCCTGCAGCTGCCACGGGAGCGGCGTCTGCCTTGGGCGCACTGGTCGTGCCCGCGTTACGACGGGGGCGGTCGCCACCGTCGCGGCGGTCGTCACGACGCTCGGGGCGCGTTGACTTCTGGTTGGCCTGCTCACGAGCAAGCTCCTTGTTGGTGATGTCGCCCTTGTAGATCCAGACCTTCACACCGATGCGACCGAACGTGGTCTTCGCCTCGTAGAAGCCGTAGTCGATGTTCGCGCGCAGGGTGTGCAGGGGCACACGGCCTTCACGGTAGAACTCCGAACGGCTCATCTCCGCGCCGCCGAGGCGGCCAGAGACCTGGATGCGAACACCCTTGACACTCGGCGTGCGCTGGGCGCCCTGCAGGCCCTTGCGCATTGCGCGGCGGAACGCCACACGTGCACTGAGCTGCTCGGCGATGCCCTGGGCAACAAGCTGAGCTTCGGCCTCGGGGTTCTTCACCTCGAGAATGTTGAGCTGAATCTGCTTCTTCGTGAGCTTCTCGAGGTCGGCACGAATGCGCTCGGCCTCGGCTCCGCGGCGACCGATCACGATGCCCGGGCGGGCGGTGTGAATGTCGACACGAACGCGGTCACGGGTGCGCTCGATCTCGATGCGGGCGACGCCTGCACGGTCGAGTGACTTCGTGAGAAGGTTGCGAATCTTGACGTCTTCGGCGACGAAGTCGCTGTAACGCTGACCTACCTTGGTGCTGTCAGAGAACCAACGCGACACGTGGTCGGTCGTGATGCCCAGACGGAAACCGTAGGGGTTTACTTTCTGGCCCATTACTTCTTTCCTGCCTTCTTGGAACCCTGAGCTGTGACGCCGGCCTCATCGGGCGTGGCGAGCACGATGGTGATGTGGCTGGTGCGCTTCAGAATCTGGAATGCGCGTCCCTGTGCACGGGGCTGGAAGCGCTTGAGGGTCGTTCCCTCATCGACGAAAGCCGTCGCGACGAACAGGTCTTGCTCGTCGAGGTAGCTGTTGTCTTTGTCGGCCTTGACCTTCGCGTTCGCGATTGCAGACTCGACGAGCTTGTAGACAGGCTCGCTCGCGCCCTGCGGGGCGAACTTCAGAATTGCCAGGGCCTCCATGGCCTGCTTGCCGCGAATCAAGTTGACGACGCGACGAGCTTTCATGGGGGTGACGCGGATGTGACGCACGCGTGCGATCGACTCCACCATTTCTCTCCTCCTTTTCGCCACCGCGTTAGCGGCGACGACCCTTCTTGTCGTCTTTCACGTGGCCGCGGAAGGTACGCGTCGGCGAAAACTCGCCGAGCTTGTGACCGACCATGGTCTCTGTGATGAACACGGGAATGTGCTTGCGACCGTCGTGAACGGCGATCGTGTGACCCAGCATTGCTGGGATGATCATCGACCGGCGTGACCAGGTCTTGATGACGTTCTTCGAACCAGCTTCGTTCTGTACGACAACCTTGCGGAGCAGGTGGTCATCAACGAAGGGGCCCTTCTTGAGACTGCGTGGCATCTTCTCGACTCCTACTTACGCTTCTTGCCGACGTTGCGGCGACGAACGATGAGCTTGTCGCTCTCTTTGTTGGGGTGGCGGGTGCGGCCCTCTTTTTGACCCCACGGGCTGACCGGGTGACGACCACCGGAGGTCTTGCCCTCACCACCACCGTGCGGGTGGTCGACAGGGTTCATTGCGACACCACGAACGGTGGGGCGAACGCCGAGCCAGCGTTTACGGCCGGCCTTGCCCCAGTTGATGTTGGACTGCTCGGCGTTGCCGACCTCGCCGATCGTTGCGCGGCAGCGGGCATCCACATTGCGGATCTCACCAGACGGCAGACGAAGCTGTGCGTAGGGGCCGTCTTTTGCGACGAGGCGAACGGATGCACCGGCTGAACGTGCCATTTTGGCGCCTCCCCCCGGCTTCAGTTCGATCGCGTGAATGACGGTACCAACGGGGATGTTCTTCAGCGGCAGGTTGTTGCCCGGCTTGATGTCAGCCCCGGCACCCGACTCGATGATGTCACCCTGCGACAGCTTGTTCGGAGCGATGATGTAACGCTTGGTGCCATCGACGAAGTGCAGCAGCGCGATGCGCGCCGTGCGGTTCGGGTCGTACTCGATCTCGGCGACACGGGCGTTGACGCCGTCTTTGTCATTGCGACGGAAGTCGATGACGCGATACTGGCGCTTGTGGCCACCACCGATGTGACGGGTCGTGATGCGGCCGGCGTTGTTACGGCCACCGGTCTTGGGCAGCGGGCGAAGCAGCGACTTCTCAGGCGTGGTGCGGGTGATCTCTGCAAAGTCTGCAACTGAAGAACCGCGACGACCGGGGGTAGTCGGCTTGTATTTGCGAATAGCCATGTTTTTATCCTCTGGATTCCGACTTAGCCAACAGCCGTGAAGATGTCGATGGTGCCGGACTTGAGGGTGACAATGGCACGCTTGGTGTCTTTGCGCTTGCCCAGCCCGAACTTGGTGCGGCGGGTCTTGCCGATCTTGTTCATCGTGTTGACCGAGTTGACCTCGACGCCGAAGATCTTCTCAATGGCGAGCTTGATCTCGGTCTTGTTCGAAGTGGGCGAGACGATGAAAGTGTACTTACCCTCGTCGATCAGGCTGTAGCTCTTCTCGGAGACGACCGGCGAGATGATGATGTCGCGGGGGTCTTTGTTGTTGCCGCTCATGCTGCAACCTCCTCAGTAGTCTTCGTCTTCGACGAGATGAAGCCGTCGATCGCACCCTTGGTGAAGACGATGTCGTCGCTCACCAGCACGTCGTAAGCGTTCAGCTGGTCATAGGTCAAAACGTGAACCTCGGGAACGTTGCGAACGCTCTTCACGGCGATGTCGTCGCCGCGCTCGACGACCACGAGAACGTGCTTCGAGGTTGCGATCTGCTCGAGCAAGGCGATGGCCGTCTTGGTCGAGGGCACAGGGCCGAGGGTGAGCGAGTCGACAACGTGAACGCGGCTGCCACGGGCACGGTCAGAAAGTGAACCCAGCAGTGCTGCCGCGATCATCTTCTTGGGGGTGCGCTGGTCGTAGCTGCGCGGGGTCGGGCCGTGCACGATGCCACCACCGGTCATCTGAGGAGCGCGAATCGAGCCCTGACGAGCGCGACCGGTTCCTTTCTGCTTGAACGGCTTGCGGCCGGCACCAGAAACCTCGCCACGGCGCTTGACCTTGGAGGTACCCTGGCGTGCCGCGGCGAGCTGCGCCACGACGACCTGGTGGATGAGCGGAATGTTGGTCTGCACATCGAAGAGCTCTGCGGGCAGCTCGACAGAGCCTGCCTTCTTGCCCTGAGCGTCGATGATGTCGACAGTGGTTACGTCAGCCATGAGCTACGCCCCCTTTACAGCGGTACGAACGAAAACGAGACGGCCACGGCCGCCGGGAACGGCGCCCTTGACCAAGATGAGGTTCTTCTCGGCGTCGACCGAGTGCACGACGAGGTTAAGCACGGTGACGCGCTCGCCACCCATGCGGCCTGCCATGCGCATGCCCTTGAAGACACGGCTGGGAGTCGACGAAGCACCGATTGAACCGGGCTTGCGGTGGTTGCGGTGCGAACCGTGCGACGACGACACACCCTTGAAGTTGTGACGCTTCATGACACCGGCGAAGCCCTTGCCCTTGCTGGTGCCGACCACGTCGACCTTCTTGCCTGCCTCGAACACACCGTCAACGGTGAGCTCTTGGCCGAGCGTGTACTCGGAGGCGTCAGCGGTGCGAATCTCGGTCACGTGACGGCGAGGCGTGACGCCTGCCTTGTCGAAGTGACCGGTCAGCGGCTGGGTGACCTTACGGGGGTCGATCTGGCCCGCCGCGATCTGAACGGCCTCGTAGCCGTCGATCTCAGGGGTACGAATCTGGGTGACGACGTTCGGCGTGATCTGCACGACGGTCACAGGAATGAGACGGTTGTTCTCATCCCACACCTGGGTCATGCCGAGCTTGATGCCGAGCAGGCCCTTTGAAGTCTTAGTTGAAGTAGCCATGATCCCTACAGCTTGATCTCGATGTTGACATCGGCCGGAAGGTCGAGGCGCATGAGCGAGTCGACAGCCTTGGGCGTCGGGTCGATGATGTCGATGAGGCGCTTGTGGGTGCGCTTCTCGAAGTGCTCGAAGCTGTCTTTGTACTTGTGCGGCGAACGGATGACCGCAATGACGTTCTTCTCGGTCGGCAGCGGCACGGGGCCGACTACGGTCGCACCCGCACGGGTTACTGTGTCGACGATCTTTCGCGCCGAGCTGTCGATGACCTCATGGTCATACGACTTAAGTCGAATGCGGATCTTTTGTCCCGCCATGTGTGACTCACTCTCTTGTCTTGCGTCGTACCCCACCAGGTGAGTTTCACCGGAGTTGCATTGGACGCGCTTAGAACACTGTTCTTCTGTCAAATCCCTACCCGCGCCCGCACACATTTCTGGCACGATGTGACCGCGCAGAAATCAACGCGATTTCGAGAGGGGATTGTGAAGCTTGAAACACTCTGTTCTGCTACCCGCGGCCTAGCCCTACAAGATCAAGGACCTATAGCTATGCACTGCCTGGTAGTGATGCGAGCCAGCCCGTGTGTTGACACAGAACTACCCGAATTACTGAACTAGAAGAGTCTGCCACACCTGAGGGGGTTCGTGCAACCCGGGCGTGTCGCGGCGGCGTGTCGCGCCAGCACTGGGATGCGGGCCTGTGATGAGCCTACGCGAGCACGACCCCGGCGCGCGCCCTGATTCGCCAATCGACGAGCCCGAGCACGCCCACCACAACAGCCAAAATCGCCACGAGAGGTGCCACCACGTCGACCGAAGCGGCGAGCCCGAGCCCGGTGGCGAGCACTCCGGCACCCACCGAGGTCGCTGCCTGAAACACGTAGGCGAAAAGGTACAGGGTCGAGAGCGTAGCCCCACGGTGTTCGGGCGCCGTCACCCGCCCGATGAGCTGCAACCCGCCCATGAAGGCGAGTGAGTACCCGATTCCGCCCACCACGCACCAGATCAGCACGAGCGCCACCGAACCCGAACTCGCCACGAGCTCGAGCAGGGCGAGACCGGCGACCGTGATGATGGCGCCGACAATGACCGCCAGATGAGCGTGGATGCGCTGCAGCACAATCGCGGTGGTGCCGATCATGATGGAGGAGACCGCTAGAAGAGCGCCGATGACGAGGAGGTTGGTGGTGCCGGTCAGATCCTTCGCGAACGATGAACCGAGGGAGAGAAAAACTGAGCCGACGGCGAAAGCAAGCGACACGGCGAGGGTGGCGAGCACAAACACGCGAACACTGCCGCGCGGCACACGGATCGATTGCGGGCGCCAGGCGGCACGGGCATCCGGAGCCGCCTGGGGCATCAGGTAGACCGCGGCGAACACGACCACACTGAGCACCGAGAGCACGATGAAACTCAGCTGCTCGGGCCACGGCGCGTACTGCGCAAGGGTGCCCGAGACGATGAGCGCGAGGGTCAGACCGAGGGCAGTGGATGCTGTGGTCAGCGAACTGGCCAGGCGGGGGTTCGACGAGGTGTTGTTCTCGACGAGGGATGCACTGGCCGCGCCGAGGGCGAAGGCGGTTCCGGCGCCCTGCAGCACCCGGCCCACGTAGAGCCAGCCCACGTCGAGGGCGAACACGAACAGTGCGCCCGAAACGAAGATGAGCGTGATGCCGATGAGCATGGCGCGGCGGCGGCCGATGGCGTCGGAGATGTTGCCGAAGAGGAGCAATCCGATGAGGAGAGCGACGGGATAGGTCGCGAAGACGGTGGTGATGACGATCGACGAGAGGTGCCATTCGCCCGCGTAGGTCGGGTAGAGAACCGACGGCGCACCGCTCGACCAGAGGCAGAGGGCGAGTACGGCTGCCGAGGCCCAAAAGCTGCCGCGGCGCGCGAACCGGCGAGGGGAAAGTGTCATGGCAGGAGCCTATGCCTCTCAGTTTGAATTGCCAATCTAGGTGACTGGTTCTATCCTTAAGGCGTGGTCACGTCAACGAATTCCCGCTCGAAGAACGAACATCACTGCTCCATTCACCGCAGCCTCGATCTGGTCGGTGAGAAGTGGTCGCTGCTGATCGTTCGTAATGCGCTGCGCGGGCAGACCCGATTCTCAGAGTTTCGCGACAGTCTCGGGGTGCCGAGCGACGTTCTGGCCGCGCGGCTGGCGTCGCTGGTCGAGGCAGGTGTGCTCGAGCGGCGGGCCTACCGCGAGCCGGGAGCGCGCGAGCGCTTCAGCTACCACCTCACCGCAGAGGGTGCGGCGCTGAAGACAGTACTCATTGCGCTGCAAGAATGGGGCGACGAATTCACTCCGAACGCCGGTGGCCGCGTGTCGCTGACCCGCGACACGGCCACCGGGCAGCATGCGTCGCTCGCGTTCGTGGGCGACGACGGCGCGGTGCTCGACCCCGCGACGATCGCGCTCGTGCCTGGCCCGGCGGCACCTGCCGCCTGGTGACGCAGGCTGCCACTTCTGCCCCAGCCTGCTTCCCTGCCGGGGGTCGCTAGCGCCGTCAGCGCCGCCGCGCATGCTCGCGTGGGTACTCGTGAGTCCGCTGCGTCGTTGTGAGGCCGGTCTAGCGGGCTCAACACGACCGGACGGGCTCACAGTGAGCTACGGGGTCGGGATGCCCGGGGTTCGCCGAGCATCCTGAATCAGCTGAGCAGCCAGCCGTTCTCTTCGGCGATGCGCACGGCCTCGGCGCGACTGCGGGCGGCCGTCTTGCCGATGGCGCTCGAGAGGTAGTTGCGCACCGTGCCCTCGGAGAGAAACAGGTCGCGCGCGATGTCTGCCACGCTTCCGCCGCGCTGAGCGGCACGCAGAATGTCGGATTCGCGCGCCGAAAGCGGGTTGTCGCCTGAGGCCAGCGATTCGGCGGCGAGCGCAGGGTCGACCACGCGAAGGCCTGCGTGCACCCGGCGCACCGCTTCGGCGAGTTGCCTCGCGGGCGTGTCTTTGACGACGAAACCGCTGGCGCCTGCCGCCATCGCTCGCTTGAGGTACCCGGGCCGGCCGAACGTCGTGACGATGAGCACTCTGCATCCGGGGAGTGCCTGACGCAGTTGCGCCGCGACCGTAATGCCGTCGAGACCCGGCATCTCCACGTCGAGAAGCGCTACATCGGGGCGATGTTCGAGAGCCAGCGCGAGAACCTCGTCACCGCGCTCAGCCTCGGCCACGACGTGCAGGTCGGGCTCGAGGTCGAGCAAGGCGATCAGGGCGCCTCGAACGAGGGCCTGATCATCCGCTACCAGGAGGCGGATCGGCGCCGAGTCGCGGCCGCCCGCAGCCGCACTCGTGCCGCCACTGTCAGAACTCATGCCGTCACCGTCAGCGCTCAGAGGGTCAGCGCTCGTGCCGTCACGGCTGCCGCTCATGCCGGCACCGTCAGCGTCGGCGCTCATGCCGTCACCGTCAACACAAAACCGCCAGCGGGCGTTACCTCGACCGCCATCGACCCGCCGGCGGCAGTCACTCGCTCGGCCAACCCGTTCAACCCGTTTCCTCTCGTCGGCCAGGCCGAATGCTCAACCTCGTTGCCGCCGCACCCGTCATCGGCAATGGCGATCGAATGCGGCTCGAGGGTGATGGCGCAGCGCCCCGCGCCCGAATGCCGAATGACGTTCGTCACGCCCTCCCGCACCACCCACGCGAAAAGTCGGCTCGTCTCCCCCGGCACGTTCTCGATGTTGTTCGGCAACTCGGCCTCGATACCCGCACTATTGAGTGCCGCACGGGCACCCGACAACTCGGCTGCAAGGCTGACGCCGCGGTATCCCGTCACCGTTGCACGCACATCGGCGAGCGCACCACGGGCGAGGCGCTCGATGTCGGCGACCTCTGTCTCAGCCCGCTCGGGATGATCGGCAATGAGTCTCTGCGCCAGCTCGGCCTTCACGGTGATGACCGTGAGCGAATGCCCGAGAATGTCGTGAATGTCACGGGCGACGCGGCCGCGCTCGTGCTCTACCGCGAGCCGAGCGTTCTCGGCCTGAGAGTCGCGCAGACGGCGCACCAGCTGGAGCTGCCGGGCGAAGGCAGACATCATCATGGCGACAGAGAACGTGATGAGCGGCAGGTAGGTGGCGTTGTCGACCGAATCGACCACCGAGATCACCGCAAAGCTCAGCAGCGAGATGGCTCCGGCGAAAGCGGCGACCACTCTGATCGAGGGCCCTGCCATGGCGAAGGCGATTGCGACGAACACCCAGAGGCTCGTCACCGCGTCGCCGAGGAACGGAATGAACAGGAGTGTCGTGACGAAGAAGGCAGACCCGGCGACAACCGTCGCCCGAGCGCTGCGACCCCAGAACAGTGGAGGGCCCACTACGTAGATCGCCGCCCAAGCGATGAGCAGCCCTTGACCGAGAAGCTCGGCCCAGAATGCGAGTCCGCCGCTCCACAGCACGGCAATCGGAAAGGCGAGCCAGACGAGCCCGACCAGCGAGCCGAGATACCAGCGCCGGGCATTCTGGCGCGATAATGCCTCGATCCATCGGCCCCACATGCTCACGGCGGTCAGACCCGCTTCGTGTCGCGGCGGAACATGCGCGCGGCGAGCAGGCCGAAGATGATGCCCCAGGCGAGCACGTTCACGAGGGCCCACCAGTCGAACCCGTTGCCGAGCAGCGGGGTGCGGGCGATTGCGCCGACGCCGTACGCCGGCGTGAACTTCGCGATGTCTTGAAGCACCTGAGGCAAGACCTCCAACGGCACGAAAAGCCCACCGAAGAGAGCGAGAAATGCGAGCAGCGGCCCGAGAATCTGCATCACGTTCTCCGACGGCACGAGGTAGCCAACGAAGAGCCCGAGGGTCGCGAACACCATCGAGCCCACCCACGCCACGAGGCCGGAGAGAATCCACACCTGCCACGGCATCGTGATGCCCATGATCGCGCCGACCACGAACACGGCAACCACCGCGATCAGACCGAGAAACATCGCCGAGAGCATCTTGATGGTGATGTAGGCCGCCGGGCGCAGTGGCGTCAGGCGCAGCTGTCTGCTCCAACCCTGCGCACGTTCGACGGCGACCATTCCGCCGCCACTTGTGGCCGCGAGCATCGCGCCGTAGACCGCGAACGAGATCATGACGTAGGCCGCGTAGGAGTAGCCCGTGTTGCCGAGCGGCTGATCTTTGTTCGGCAGCGCGAACAGCAGCAGAAACGCCACCGGCATGACGATGGTGAAGATGAGCGTGCGGCGGTTGCGCAGAATCCGCCTGATCTCGAGAGCGAGAAAGGTGAAGTTGAACCCGCCGAACGGGGGGATGCGCCGCTGTATGCGACTGCGATCGGTGGGTGAAGCGACGGAGGTCATGAGATGCCTTTCGACGAGGTGAGGGCGAGAAATGCGTCTTCGAGGTTGTGCGAGGTGATTTCGAGGTCACGGGCATCCGTCGCCGTGAGCAGATAGCGAGCCACGGCATCGGAGTCAGACGCGTGAATCAGCACCCCGTCGCCGCGTTCTTCGATGGAGTCGACGCCGGGCACGGCGGTCAGGGCTTCGCGGTCGAGATGGGTGACGGTTGCGCGAACGGTGCGGCCCGAGGCGAGGTTCTTGATCTCGGCGGCGGTGCCGTCGGCCACGATCTCGCCCTCGCGAATGAGCACGATTCGGTCGGCGTAGGCGTCGGCCTCTTCGAGATAGTGCGTGGCGAAGATCACCGTGCGGCCCGTAGCGGCGTCTTTGCGAATGGCGTTCCAGAAGTCGCGGCGACCCTCGACGTCCATGCCCGTGGTCGGCTCGTCGAGAATGAGCAGGTCGGGGTCGGGCAGAAGCGCGAGGGCGAATCGCAGGCGCTGCTGCTGGCCGCCCGAGCACTTACCCACCCGGCGGTCGCCGATGTTCAGGATGCCCGCACGTTCGAGAACCTCGTCGGCGGGCCTCGCGCCAGGGAAGAGTGTCGCCGTGAGCACGACGGTTTCTCGCACCGTCAGATCGCGCAGCAATCCGCCGGTCTGCATGACCGCGGCCACCTGGCCCCTGGAAATGGCGACATGGGGAGCCATGCCGTAGATGGTGACCTCGCCCGCGTCAGGCTTACTGAGGCCGAGAATCATGTCGACCGTGCTCGTCTTGCCGGCGCCGTTGGGGCCGAGAAAGGCCACCACCTCGCCGGGCTTGACGCTCAGGTCGAGGTTCTTGACGGCCTGCACCTTGCCGAAGCTCTTAGTGAGCCCACGGAGGGCGACGGCGTCGTTCTTCGTGCCTGCGTCGACCCTCGGGTCGCTGAGTGTTGTGTGTGCCATGCAACGATCATCGCGCGTTTGAGTCGCTGGCGCTCGGGGCTACCGTCACTGTTTCGGCATGACATTTGTCACGGCCGCGGTGGCCTGCTCGAGAGAACCCGTTACAGACGAGAGAAGGCGGGGCAACTCGTTCTCTCGTCTGCAGGGGCTTCTCTCGTCTCACTCGAAGAGCAGGTTGCGCAATTCGGTTTCGGCCGACGCAAGCCGGGCCGGGTCGATGGTGATGCCCTCGGTGAACTTGTCGACGATGCGCGGGTCGACGTAGCTCGTACGCGCAATGGTGGGGGTATTGCTGAGCACGGCTGCCGCATCGCGCATACTCTGCGCGATGACTCGCTTGCGTTTGAACTCTGAGCTCTGCGGGCCGGCCTTCGCCAGGCTGACGGCTGCCGCGAGTGTTCCGTGCAGGGTGCGAAAGTCTTTCGCGGTGAAGTCTCCCCCGGTCTGCTCGCGTACGTAGGCGTTGATCTCGGCGGCATCGAGTGGATGCCAGCGTGCCGCACTCCTGGGCGCTGCCTTGAACGCAAGCAGGTGGGCGTTCGGGCCCCGCCGCTTGAGCCCGGCGATCACGCGGGCGAGTTCGGCATCGCGAATGTCGCTCTCCCACGGCTGCCCGCTCTTCGCCGGAAACTTCAGACGCACGTCGTTACCGCTCACCGTGACGTGGGCGCAGAGCAGCGTTGAGAGGCCGAAACTGCCGTGCTGTTCTGCGTAGCGTTCGCTGCCGACCCGGAGTGAGCCCTGGTCGAGCATCCGAAATGCCGCGGCCGACGCCCGCTCGCGGTCAGGATGCTCGTGCCTGAGGTCACGGGTGACCTTGCCGCGTGCCGTGGGCAGTGCTTCTGCGAGCATCAGCGCCCGATCGAATTTGATGCGGTCTTTCTGCTCGCGCCAGGTGGGGTGGTAGATGTACTGCCGCCGACCCGCGGCGTCGATGCCCGTCGCCTGAATGTGGCCGTTGATGTAGGGAGCGATCCACACGTCGTTCCAGGCGGGTGGAATGGCGAGGTGCTCAATGCGCGCCCGCAGTTCTGCGTCTCGCAGCACCTCCCCCTCGGGGTCTTTGTACGTGAACCCCGTACCCGCGCGAACCCTGCGATACCCCTCACCAGCGACGTTGCTGCGCCTGAGTCTCACCATGCCTTCACGTTACCGGGCCAGCACCGCTCGCAGCGGGGCCTTGACGCAGCGCCTGAACTGCCCGCCCGCTCAGCGCATCGACACAATCGGCTCGGGTTCAAGACGACCGCGATGCGGCGAGCAGGCTGGAAAGCGATCGACTCACCTCGGCGGCCTCGCGCTTCGATCCGATGTGCTGGAGAACCCGCTGCGCCTCGTGGAGGTCGGCGACACCCAGCTGCACCTGGCCGAATCGGAAGTGCGCCCTTCCGGCCCTCTCGAGAGCGAACGCGAGTGCGCAACGCGACTCTGCGCGCGCCTCTTCAGTTGGCGCGCAGCGAGCGACGCGGGCGTCAGACACCGCGCCCTCGAGAACGGCAACGCTCCTCGGATCGCGTCTACGCAGCAGGTTCGATCCTGCCGTCAAACCTGTTCGTGCAGCACCGTTGAATACCTCGACCATGCGAAAGGAATCGATTGCAGCCGACCACGCTTCGAGTGCACACTCGAAATGCCCGAGGCGGTACCGAGCTGCGCCGAGCACTTCAAGCGCCAAGCCTGCGATACCTCCAGCAGACATGGCTCGCGCCGAATCGAGAGCCTCCTCGGCATCTCGGCAGGAAGCTGTTAGCTCACCGAGCTGAATGTAGTAGACGGCGCGCGTCAACACCGCCATCACCGGCATCACCTCCTCAGCCAACTCGCCGAGAGCCGCTTCGAGAACTTCACGGATGACTCTCGTTGCGTCGTCTTGCTGGCCGCGCGCCAACATCGAATGTGCCGTTGCCATCTCGCTCATTGGTGGTGCTCCCTCTGTGTTATTCGGCTCCGGCGGTCTCGGCCCCTACGAGTGAGCCCGTCGCGTTGTTTCGAGCCCGCTAGAACGGGCTCAACTCGAAGTAGTGGGCTCATGATCGGCCGCGATTGCGTGAACGGAAGGGCAACCCCGCAGCAGACAGCAGAGCGACGAGACGGCCAGGCTCCTGCAACTCGCGCCAACCCCAGCGAACGACCCGATTTCCCTCGGCGCGCAGGTGGTCTTCGCGCCGCTTCTCTTCGTAGACGACCTCGCCCGGATCACGGCCGGCGAGCAGCTCATCTTTGAGATACTTGCCGCGACCGTCGAACTCGCCGATCAGCCTGCACTCGGGCCACTCGAAATCGGTGAAGTACCTGCCGCCGTCGGGATTCGGATGCTCGGTCTGCAGTTGGGGCTGAACGAAGCCGTGCTCGAAAATCGCTATGCGACTGAGCGTCTCTCCTGGGTTAGCCGAACTACCGGCGGCGAATTCCACAACGCGCAAAGCTCGGGCTGCCCCGTGCCGCGACGAATTGAGAGCTTCGATGAGCTGCGTCTTCGTGACGCGACCTTCGTCGAGGCCGCGACGAGTATTGAGGGCAGCGTCGACCGCAACGACCGCATGCCCGAACGACTGTGTACGGGCGATATTTATCAGCGTTCGAGCGGGACTCGTCAGCTCGATGCTGGCCCTCACTGCAACGTCGGCTTCGTCGAGGATCTCGCGGTGAAATCGAATTCCGTACTTGCTATGCGCGCCCAGCTGCGGGGGAACGATCACGTGCACGTCGACCGGCCAGGCACTGACTCGTGGATAGCCCCACAGAGCGGCCGCCGAGCTGTAACCTAGCACCGGAGGGGCGCCGCGCGTTCGCACCACCGCGTGCACGCGCAGGAGATAGCGTTCTGCTGGGCTTGCTTCGCGCCAGCATTCAGCGTCGATGTACACGCCGCGGCGGAGGCGCAAGCGCTGACCGGTTTTCACTGAGCGATGGAGGCGGTGGGCATCCATGTCCATCGAACCGGGCGCCCCCACGACGAGCATCTCGGGCAATTGGGTTTCGAAAGTAATCACGTTTGCAGTGTGCGGCAGCAGCCCCAACCGAAACACTCCGCACGGCCCGACTGTGGATAAGAAGCGCCATTCGCGAACTGTGCAGAACGAGATGGCTCGCAGGCGCATGGCCCGACCACCCGCCTCATCTGCTCGCCCGCACGCCCACGCCGGTGAGACCGTTGCAGCGTTGTGAGACCGGTGCACGAGGCTCAAAACGCCGCGACAGGCTCAAACCCCAGAGCCTGAGACGGGCAGGAACGACGAAGGGCCGCACCCCCGGAGGAGTGCGGCCCTTCTTGAGCTACATGAGCCGATAGTGACGCCCGAGAGGGCGAACCATGAGCGCTGGCGCTACTTCGTGACCTTGGTCACCGTTCCGGCGCCGACGGTGCGGCCACCCTCACGGATGGCGAAGCCGAGGCCCTCCTCCATAGCGATGGGCTGAATGAGCTCAACGCTGATGTCGGTGGTGTCGCCGGGCATGACCATCTCGGTGCCCTCTGGCAGCGTGATGACGCCGGTGACGTCGGTGGTACGGAAGTAGAACTGCGGGCGGTAGTTCGTGTAGAACGGGTTGTGACGGCCACCCTCGTCTTTCGACAGGATGTACGCGGTGCCCTCGAAGCCGGTGTGCGGGGTGACCGAACCGGGCTTGACGACGACCTGGCCGCGCTCGACGTCTTCGCGCTTGGTGCCACGAAGAAGCAGACCACAGTTCTCGCCGGCCCATGCCTCGTCGAGCTGCTTGTGGAACATCTCGATACCGGTGACCGTGGTCTTCTGCGTCGGGCGGATGCCGACGATCTCGACCTCGGAGTTGATCGCGAGGGTTCCGCGCTCGGCGCGGCCGGTGACGACGGTTCCACGACCGGTGATCGTGAACACATCCTCGATCGGCATGAGGAAGGGCTTGTCTTTGTCGCGGATCGGGTCAGGAATCGACTCGTCAACCGCATCCATCAGCTCGACGATCTTCTCGGTCCACTCCGGGTCGCCCTCGAGCGCCTTGAGAGCGGAAACACGGATGACCGGGGCGTTGTCGCCGTCGAAGTTCTGGCTCGAGAGCAGCTCACGAACCTCGAGCTCAACGAGCTCAAGAATCTCTTCGTCGTCAACCGCATCGCTCTTGTTCAGGGCGACGAGGAGGTAAGGAACGCCGACCTGGCGAGCGAGCAGAACGTGCTCACGCGTCTGGGCCATGGGGCCGTCGGTGGCGGCGACGACGAGAATCGCGCCATCCATCTGAGCAGCACCGGTGATCATGTTCTTGATGTAGTCGGCGTGGCCGGGGGCATCGACGTGAGCGTAGTGACGCTTCGGGGTCTCGTACTCGATGTGCGAGATGTTGATCGTGATTCCACGTTGCTTCTCTTCGGGCGCAGAGTCGATCTGGTCGAAGTTGAAGGTCTTGTTGGACTCCGGGTACTTCTCGGAAAGGACCTTGGAAATGGCCGCAGTGAGCGTGGTCTTTCCGTGGTCGACGTGACCGATTGTTCCGATGTTTACGTGCGGCTTGGTCCGCTCGAACTTGGCCTTAGCCACTGGGTCCTCCTCAGGACTTCAATGTAGAGGCCTGATCGTTCAGGCTTCTACGGGGGGATTTCTCTATTTTACGTGTTTGGGCAACCGCAATAGTGTAGCTGATTTGCTCGCGGGTAAGGCGAACAGATCAGCGCACGCTACTCGCCCTTGTTCTTCTGAATGATCTCGTCTGCAACGGCTTTCGGCACCTCAGCGTAGCTGTCGAAAGTCATCGAGTACACGGCACGGCCCGAGGTCTTCGACCGCAGGTCGCCGACATAACCGAACATCTCAGAGAGAGGAACGTTCGCGCGGATGACCTTGACGCCAGTCGCGTCTTCCATCGACTGGATCTGGCCACGGCGGCTGTTCAGGTCGCCGATGACGTCACCCATGTAATCTTCGGGCGTACGAACTTCGACGGCCATCAGCGGCTCGAGCAGAACGGGCTGCGCCTTGCGAGCCGCCTCCTTGAACGCCATGGTGCCGGCGATCTTGAACGCCATTTCTGACGAGTCGACGTCGTGTGCAGCGCCATCCAGCAGGATGCCCTTCACACCGACCATCGGATAACCGGCGAGCACGCCGACGGCCATTGCCGCCTGGAAGCCCTGGTCGACCGAGGGAATGTACTCGCGAGGAACGCGACCACCCGAGACCTTGTTCTCGAATTCGTAGATCTTCTCGGCCGTCACTTCGAGCGGCTCGATGGAGATCTGGATCTTCGCGAACTGACCCGAACCACCGGTCTGCTTCTTGTGCGTGTAGTCGTGCTTCTCGACGGTGCGACGAATCGTCTCGCGGTAGGCCACCTGGGGCTTACCGACGTTCGCCTCGACGTTGAACTCACGACGCATGCGGTCGACCAAGATGTCGAGGTGAAGCTCACCCATACCCTTGATGACCGTCTGGCCGGTGTCTTGATTCTGCTCGGTGCGGAAGGTCGGGTCTTCTTCGGCCAGCTTCTGGATGGCCAGACCCAACTTCTCCTGGTCGGCCTTGGTCTTCGGCTCGATGGCAACCTCGATGACGGGCTCAGGGAACGTCATCGACTCCAGCACGACGGGGTGCGCCGGGTCAGCCAGGGTGTCACCGGTGGTGGTGTCTTTCAGGCCGATGACCGCGTAGATGTGACCGGCGGTCACCGAGTCGACAGGGTTCTCTTTGTTGGCGTGCATCTGGAAGATCTTGCCGATGCGCTCTTTTTTACCCTTGGTGGCGTTGATGATCTGCGCACCGGAGTTGACGTGACCCGAGTAGACCCGGATGTAGGTCAGACGACCGAAGAACGGGTGAACCGCGACCTTGAACGCGAGAGCCGCGAACGGGTCCGTCGAGTTGGCGCCGCGCGAGATGATGATCTCTTCGTCGCGCACGTCGTGGCCCTCAACGTTCGGAACGTCGAGCGGGCTCGGCAGGTAGTCGACAACAGCATCGAGCATCGGCTGCACACCGCGGTTCTTGAACGCAGAACCGCAGAGCACCGGGTAGATTTCGCTGTTGACGGTGAGCTTGCGGATGGCCGCCTTGATCTCTGCGACAGAGAAGTCGGTGTCACCGACGAGGTAACGCTCGAGCAGCTCGTCGCTAGTCTCGGCGACGACCTCGATGAGCTTCTCGCGGTACTCCGCGGCCTGCTCTTTGAGGTCTTCCGGGATCTCTTCGATGTCGTACTTCGCGCCGAGCTCGACGTCACCCTTGGAGTCACCGCGCCAGGTCAGCGCGCGCATCTCGACCAGGTCGACGACACCCTCGAAGCTCGACTCAGCGCCGATGGGCAGCTGAATGACCAGCGGGCGAGCGCCGAGGCGCTTCACGATGGTGTCGACGGTGAAGTAGAAGTCGGCACCCAACTTGTCCATCTTGTTGACGAAGCAGATGCGGGGCACGTCGTACTTGTCGGCCTGGCGCCAGACGGTCTCCGACTGGGGCTCGACGCCCTCTTTACCGTCGAAAACGGCGACAGCTCCATCGAGAACGCGCAGCGAACGCTCGACCTCGACCGTGAAGTCGACGTGGCCGGGGGTGTCGATGATGTTGATCTGGTGGTTGTTCCAGAAGCACGTCGTGGCAGCAGACGTGATGGTGATGCCGCGCTCTTGCTCTTGCGCCATCCAGTCCATCGTGGCAGCGCCGTCGTGAACTTCACCGATCTTGTGAGTGATGCCCGTGTAGAACAGGATGCGCTCGGTTGTGGTGGTCTTGCCAGCATCGATGTGGGCCATGATGCCGATGTTGCGGACCTTGTTCAGGTCGGTAAGCACGTCCTGTGCCACGGATTTCCTCCGATATGTGTTGCTTCAAAAGTTGAGGCGCTGAGGCTACTCGCAGGGAGTGGCCCGGGGCCCGAGACGGGCCCCGGCGCTGGCGTCGCGGCGAGGGCCAGAAATGGCCCTCGCTTATAGCTCCAGCGCGCCAGCAAGCTGGTAAATCTGCGATTTACCAGCGGTAGTGCGCGAAGGCCTTGTTCGACTCGGCCATCTTGTGAGTGTCTTCACGACGCTTCACAGCGGCGCCGAGACCGTTCGATGCATCGAGAATCTCGTTGGTGAGACGCTCGGTCATGGTCTTCTCGCGACGACCCTTCGCGTAGGTGGTGAGCCAGCGCAGTGCAAGGGTGTTGGCGCGGTGAGGCTTGACCTCGACGGGCACCTGGTACGTCGAGCCACCGACACGGCGGCTTTTGACCTCGATGGTCGGGCGCACGTTGTCGAGCGCCTTCTTAAGTGTTACAACAGCGTCGGCACCGTTTTTATTCGATACACCCTCGAGTGCGTCGTAGACGATGCGCTCGGCGAGGCCCTTCTTGCCATCAAGAAGAATCTTGTTGACGAGCTGGCTGACGATGGGTGCGCCGTAGACGGGGTCTGCGACGACGGGGCGCTTGGGAGCGGGACCTTTACGAGGCATTACTTCTTCTCCATCTTCGCGCCGTAGCGGCTGCGAGCCTGCTTGCGGTTCTTGACGGCCTGGGTGTCGAGGGCGCCGCGAACGATCTTGTAACGAACACCGGGCAGGTCTTTCACACGACCGCCGCGCACGAGCACCATCGAGTGCTCTTGCAGGTTGTGGCCTTCGCCGGGAATGTAGGCGGTGACCTCGGTGCCGTTGGAGAGCTTGACACGGGCGACCTTGCGCAGAGCCGAGTTCGGCTTCTTGGGCGTGGTGGTGTACACACGGGTGCACACGCCGCGCTGCTGCGGGTTGGACTTGAGAGCAGGCGCTTTGGTCTTCGTGACCTTGCGCGTTCGGCCCTTTCGGACCAACTGCTGAATGGTAGGCACTACGTAACTCCTTGTGTTTACTGCACGGTGACAGTTGTTGCTGATTCGCATTCGAACGCAAATCTTTTGAACGCGGACCTACTTGCGAGCCAGGGCGGTTCGTCGGGGGTAGGTATGCCGTGGGGGCCGACTGTTCACGAGAACAGTGAAACCCTGCTTTGTATGATCAGGCGTAGCGCGGCGCCACGTTACATGGCACGAGCGCACGACAAAGCGCACACCCAGAGAATATTACGCGGTAAAGAGGCCTCGGTCAAATGGCCGGATACGTGGCAACCGGGCTCTCAGCGACCTTTCGATCGTACTCTTCGCGCTCGGCGAGGTTCTTCGCCTTGAGCTTGCGGCCGCGCGACGCGATCCAGGCGCCGATCCAGATGGGCACCTCGCGCGCGACGATCGCCGCGGCGAGGGTCAACGGATCCATCACGAGACCACGCACGAACGTCAGGGCATCGGCCTGAGAGAAGTTCCAGGCCTGAACCGCGAGCAGTGCGCCGAGGATGGCCGCGCCGTAGACGATGACTGCCACAATGAATCCGCCCAGCACGTAGGCCCACCAGCCGGCGCGATTCACGATGAGAACCACGAGAATGAGGGCGATCGCGAAGAAGATCACCGGCACGTAGAAGGCGGGGCTGCCGACGAAATCGCCGATGACAGTGCCCAAGCGGTTGGCCGGCACGGTGAAGGCGAGGATGACCGCCGCGACCGCTGCGAACACCACTGCATAGGCGACAGCGCCGGTGAGCGCGATGAGTGTGCCGACGCCACGATTGCTGTGTTTCTTCGGGGGCGTGAGCACGGGCACCACGATGGCGGTGGGCGCGCCGTAGCCCGCGGGCGGGTAGGCGCCGGCGGGGGCTGCCGCGGGTGGATAGCTGCCCGGCGGGTAGGTTGCGGGCGGGTAGGCCCCGGGCGTCCCTGGCTCGGCGACAGGCGCCGCCGGGTTCGCCGCGGCCTGGGCGACCCCGGCTGCCACTGCCCCCGTGGCAACGGCTGCCGCGGCAGCGGGAACTGAATCGAACCCCGCCTCGGACGTCGCCGTCGGCGCTGACTCCTGGCCAGGCGCGACGTAGGGTGCGGGGGTAGTGAAGGCGGCAGCGGGGTAGGCAATGGGTTCGTCTGTAGGCGCGACCGGGGCTGCGCCCTCGACTGACGATGCGACCGACTCTGCTTCGCCGGGTGCGTCAGCGGGAGTTGCTGCCGGCTCTGGCTCGGGGGCGGCGGTCGCTTCTGCGTCGGACGAAACGAACGGGCGGTGCTCGGTCGCTGCGGACTCGGGAGCGGCGGTCGCTTCTGCGTCGGACGAAACGAACGGGCGGTGCTCGGTCGCTGCGGACTCGGGAGCGGCGGGTTCAGGCGAGACGAGGGGCTCCCGCTCGGGGGCTGCTGGCTCGGAGGCTGCGGACTCGGAGGCGGCGGGTTCGGGTGAGACGAGCGGCTCCCGCCCGGAGGCTGCCGGCTCGGAGGCGGCAGACTCGGTCGCTGCGGGCTCGGCGTCGGAGAAGAGGGGCCCAGCGGAGTCGTGACCGGCGAAAGGCTCGCTGGGGGCAACGGGTTCGCTGGCGGCAATCGGCTCGCTGGGCGCGACGGGCTCGCTCGCTGCGGCCGGCTCGTACGGGGGCACGCCCTGGTCGTCTGGGTGTCGCTCGTCGCTCATGTTGATGCTGCTCCTTCACGGGCCGAGACGCTCACCGGCCTGGTTGGCCGTGCGCCGCAGTGGCCGCACTGTCACGGCGAGTTCGCCGCAGCCACACTCTAACAATCTCCCTAGCAAAACTGAGGGAACTCGGGCGGGAGTCGGCGGTGTGCCGTGCGGGGCCAGTTCAGGCGCGGACACCGGCGCGGATACGGGTGAGAGTGCGGCCGCCGCGCCAGTAGAATTCGGTCGATGACATCGTTTCCCTCGTGCCGGCTGGTTCCCAGCGGACTGCTGGCCGAGATCAGGCCCGACGAGCTGCAATTCGCACGCAAGGGCACCGCCCAGCTCGGGCTAGCGGGCCTCAGCACACTGCTGCCGAGCATCCCGCAGCAGGCAGCCGGTCTGCCCGAAGTGAGCCCGCCCGAAGCCGGTCTGCCCGAAGTAGGCCCGCCCGATAGAGCTCTGCCCGAAGAGGAGGGCGACGGATTCACCCTCTACATCGGCGGAGAGCCGCAGTCGCACGTGTTCACCCGGCACCAGACGCACCTGCTCTTCGACTACCTGCAGCGCATCGCGAACATCGTCGACCTCTTTTTGCGCGCGGGCGAGCCGATCGTGGCGCTACACCTCGGGGCGGGCGCCCTGACTCTGCCGCGCTACATCGCCCTGACTCGGCCCGATTCGCACCAGTTCGTGCTCGAGTCGGAAGAAAACCTGCTCGACTTCGTCACGACGAATCTGCCGCTGCCGCCCGGTACCGAGTTCACGGTGCGCACTGATGACGCCCGGCGCGGCCTGCCGTGGGCTGCATCGTTCGGGCCCTTCGACCTGATCGTGCTCGATGCGTACTCGGGATCATCCACTCCCCCGCACCTCACGACACTCGAGTTCTATCGGCAGCTGGCCGCGCTGTTGACGCCGGCCGGCGTGCTCCTGATCAACGTCGCCGACGACGCGGGGCTCGCACTCGTCCGCGCCCAGACGGCGACGCTCGCGGCCACGCTGCCCACGGTGTTCGTGCTCGGTTCGAAAGACCTGACCGTGGGGCTGGGCGAGGGCAATGCCGTTCTGGTCGGGTCGCCGGCCCCGGGCATCCTTGGCCTCGTGCCGCGGCTGGCCGCCGAGGGCCCGCACCCGAACGGGATGGTTCTGCCCGCAGAGTTGGCGGCGTTCATCGGCGATGCAATGGTGGTGACGGATGCCCGAGTCTGAGCCAGGCGGCGAGCATCCGTTGCCGGCCGCTGCCCGGGTCGTGGTGATCGGTGCCGGCCAAGCCGGGCTCTCGGTGGCCTACCAGCTGCAACGCAGGGGCCTGCGTGCAGGCGTGGATCTCGTCATCGTCGATCGAGGGCCCGGCGCGGGGGGCGCCTGGCAGTTTCGCTGGGAGTCGCTGCGGCTGGGCACAGCTCACCAAGTGAGCGATCTGCCCGCCATGCGAGACCTGGGCATCAGCTTCGAAACCGCGGACCAGAGCGGCGCGGCGCGCGACGTGGTTGCCGAATACTACGAGCGGTACGAAGAGCATTTCGGTCTGCGCGTTTATCGGCCGGTGGAGGTGATCTCGGTGCGGGAGCTGGCCGAAGGAGGCGATCTCGGCGTGACCACGTCTCTCGGCGAGTTGCGAACCGAGATCGTGGTGAACGCGAGCGGAACCTGGGCTACGCCGTTCCGGCCCCTCTACCGCGGAGCCGAGACGTTTCGCGGCGTTCAGATCGGTACACCGCAGTACCGCTCCGCACAGGATTATGCCGGCAAGCGCGTGGTGATCGTGGGCGGCGGCACGTCGGCGGTTGGCTTCGTGCTCGAACTCGAGGGGGTGGCTGCCAGCACGGTATGGGTGACGCGGCGGACCGTGCTGTTCGCCGAAGAAGACGGCGCCACCGTCTCCGCAAGTCTTGAGTCGCGTCTCGCCGCCGTCAACCGACAAGACGAAGCCGCCAGCGCGGGGCGCGTGCTGCCGAGCATCAGCAGCGGAACCGGTTTGCCCGGCACGGCCAAGAATCTCGCTGCAGTCGAACGCGGTGTGCTCATCGCCCGGCCGATGTTCGACTCCATCGAGCCCGACGGCGTTCGATTCGCCGACGGGACCTTCGAACCGGCCGATGTCATCATCTGGGCGACTGGATTCAGGTCAGAGCTGGCCCATCTCGAGCCACTGAATCTGCGCGAGCAGTCTGGCGGCATTCGGGTCGAGAACGGGCGGGTCGCCCGAAACGGCCGCGTCTTTCTGGCGGGCTACGGGCCGCAGGCGTCGACCATCGGCGCCAATCGTGCAGGGCGGCTGGTCGCGATGCAGGTTCTGGATGCTCTGCGGCGGCTCGAGCATCCGCAACCAGAAGCAGACTGAACGACGAGCCGTGCGGCTCGCAGGCTCAGCCCGTGAACTTCCATAACGTGATCGTCGCTGTGCGGCCCGAAACCGGGTAACTGCGCGAGTCGACGAACGACAACTCGTCGGCGTACTCGACTCCCCAATCGACGGGCTGACAGGCGCTGTCGGTCATGACCCACTGAACGTCGGCCTCTTTCGCGTCTGTCGCGATCTGAAACCCCGACAGACGCTCATCGCTGACTCGCTCGACCGCGTCTTTATTGATTGGCCACGCCATGCCACCGTTGAACGTTGCGACAGGTGCCCCGTCGGAGACGATTTTCAGGCCTGCCATGTCGATGCACGAATCGCTGTTGAGCAATCCGGCTCCGGTCTTCGGAACCTCTTTGCCGAGTTCACCGATCGCGGCGAAGCGCGGGGTCGAGTAGTCGAGAAACGCGTGCAGGGGGTAGTCGTTTCGAAAAGTACGGAAATCTGACAGAGATACGACCGCGACCACCGCGCAGAGCAGAACGACGACGAGCGAAATGACAACGGAAACCGCCGATCGCCTCGTGCGGACCGCACGAGAGTCGGCTACGGCAGGGTCTGGGCGATGCGGCCAGCGGAGGTAGGAAACCGCCACCATCGCGGCCACGGGCACCGTGACGAAGGAGACGAGGCAGAACATGTCGAGCCAGAACCGGTACGGTTCCTGGTTCGCGCCCCACAGATCGTTGGTTGCCGTGAGTGCCCAGGCGGCGATCGCCGCGATCGGGAACGCCATCCAGAGGGTTACACGGCGGTGGATTCCGGCGGCCAGGATGCCCAAAAGCGGCAGCAGAACGGCACCTGCGGCCACGATGCCGCGCCAGTCGACCCCGAGGTCTTTCGATGAAGCAACCCGGTAGCTGAGAAACGGGTCTTTCGAGACGATTCCGAGCACGGTGGCGATCAGCTGCGGCGATGCTGCGGCGACCAAGACGATCAGAGGCAGCGCAGCACGGAGCCGAAAGCGAACGATCAGCACGATCAGACCGGGGGCTGCGGGAAGCACCCCGAAAGCGAGCGCGGCGAGCGGGCCGAAGTGCCCAGCCACGAATGGCCCGGCAAGCGCAACCACGACGATCAGCGCAAGCGAGACGACAACGAGCAACCACCGCCGTGCGTATACGAGCGCAGCAGCAGCGATCACGAACAAAGCGAGGTAGACCCCGACGAGAAACCCATACGTCTGAACGTTGGCGCTCAGCCCGATGAAGGCTGCAGAGACGCAGTAAAGTACTGTCTGGCGGGTTCTCGTGGTGACGCGCAGATAGGTCGCCAGCGCCAGCAGCAGCCCGACGGCGCAGAGCGACAGCGCTACGGTTTCACCATTCAGCGTGTAGTACACCGCGAAGGGGCCCCATAGCACGGCGTGAGAGCTGATGCTCGTGTACCAGCCGCCATTGCTCAGCTGCGTCGCGAAGGCGCCGATGATGAACGGAACCGGCGCAAGAACGGGCATCCACCACCGTCTGGTGACGAAGTAGATGGCCGTCGCTATGCTCGCCACGAGCACCATTTGCACGATGAAGCCGCCCACCGACCAGGCCTCGAGCGGGTTCAGGCCGACCCAGCGCGAGACGGTGCCGATCACGTAGTAGTAGAGATGGGGGTAGGTGTTGTTGCCCGTGTTGGTGAAGGGCTCGACGTTGGCGAGCCGCCCGTCTGCCGCGTTGGTGACCATCGACATGTACGACAGTTGATCGCCCGGAAAGTAGGAGCGGAACGAACTCCACGAGAAGTCGGGGCGCTGCCACAGGTACCCCCACTGCAGTGCGACGTGAGCCGCAACCGCACCGAGTACGGCGACACCGGCGAGAATGCGTCGCACCAGATTCGGAAGCAGAAAGCCGGTTTCGGTCGAAGCAAGTGCGCGCATGGTGGTTCTCAACCCTAGCCGAAGTCTGGCTGCGCTCCGTCTGCGGTCGCCCTGCAGCCGGCCGCGAAAAAAAGAGCCCCTCTACCGGGCGGTTTCAAGGGGTCGTTGCAACATGGTGGATGGTTAGGTAGAAAGTAGCAGGTTCCGTAAACGCTCGGCTGGGGTATCCCAGCCGAGCGTTTTGCGTGGTCGGCTGTTGAGTTCCTGCGCGACGTGTTCGAGATCTTCGATGCCGTAGGCGGTCAGGTCGGTGCCCTTCGGGAAGTACTGCCGGAGTAGCCCGTTGGTGTTCTCGTTCGACCCGCGCTGCCAGGGGCTGGCGGGGTCGCAGAAATATCAGCGATCCGCGCAGGTGTGCCGGCAGGGTACTCATCGTGGCCACGAGGCCGTCGCGGACTTCCTCGGCGGTATGGGTGCGGGGAAGGTGCACGAGCATCACGTAGCGGGTCGTGCGCTCCACCAGTGTCGCGATCGCGGACTGGTTCAGCGTGCCGGTAAGAAGGTCCCCCTCCTTACGCTGTTGATGTCGGGATTGTCGTAGTGTTCCGATGACTCTCGGGTGACGGGTATGGCTTAGATCTCCTTGCCGCCTGGACGGCTTACTGGGAATGGCCGCCCGCCGCCCGTGTGATGACTCGACCGCTGATTGAGAATTGCGACTCTGATCGCTGTGTAAGGACGTGCCGGCGTGGTTATCCGCAGGGACCATAACTCCACAACAGATAGGGAATTTCAGTGCCGAAACTCTGGGCCGGAATCGACGCCGGCAAACACGAACACCACTGCGTCGTGATCGACGATGCCGGGAAGAAGCTGCTCTCAGAACGTGTCGAAAACGACGAGGCCACCCTTCTCGAATTGATCGCCACCGCCGTTGACTTAGCAGCCGGCGAGCAGATCATATGCGCCACGGATCTCAATGCGGGCGGAGCTGCCCTGCTGATCAGCCTGCTCGCCGACAACGGCCAGCAGTTGCTTTACATCCCCGGCCGGATCATCCATCACGCCTCTGCGACCTATCCGGGGGGATGGCAAAACGGATGCCAAAGATGCTGCGATCATCGCCGACCAAGCCCGCATGCGCCGCGACTCGCAACCCGTGCGTAACGGCGACCAGATCAGCGTCGATCTGCAACTGCTGACCTCGTACCGCACCGATGTGATGTGTGGCCGGGTGCGGGTCATCAACCGGCTCCGCGCTGTGATGCTTGAGTACTTCCCTGCTCTGGAGCGGGCATTCGACTACTCCAAAAACAAAGCAGCCCTGGTAATGCTGTCGCAGTATCAGACCCCTGAGGCGCTGCGCCGCATCGGACGTAACCGGCGGCAAGCCTGGCTGAAAGCTCGCGGCTGCCGTAACAGCGCCGCGGTAGCAAGCAAAGCCATCGATGCTGCTCAAGCGCAACACACGACCCTCGCAACCCAGGCCATGGGCGCAGTCCTGGTCGGCCGCCTCGCAAGCCAGCTGCAGGCAATCGACCTCACCCTCACCGAGCTCGACAACCAGATCGCCGACCTCTTCCAGCACCACGGTGACGCCGAAATCATCGTCAGCATGCCCGGCTTCGGCCCCCTGCTTGGCGCGACTTTCCTAGCAACTACCGGCGGCACCATGGATGCCTTCGACTCAGCCGACAGACTCGCCACAGTTGCAGGGCTCGCCCCAGCACCACTGGACTCGGGACGTATCAGCGGTAACATCCACCGCCCCCGCCGCTTCAACCGGCGGCTCCTGCGAACCTGCAACCTCGCCGCCCTTTCAAGCCTGAAGAACAGCCCAGCATCCAGGACGTTCTACGACCGCAAACGACGAGAAGGCAAGAGTCACAAACAAGCCCTCCTGACCCTCGCTCGACGCCGAATCAACGTTCTCTGGGCCATGCTCCGCGACCACAAACCATACCTCGAACCCGTCGTTACGCTACTCAACGCTGCTTGACAACAGCATTGAGATTCCCAATGACCTGGAACGGCGCGGTCCTCGACCTCGGCCGGCCGGTCGGCGATCATGACCATCGGGTCAACGAACCGGGGGCGGCGCGCCTGGCCGGTGTTCTGGGGTTTGCGGCGGGTCCGCCCGGTGCGCAGCGCCGCCTGCACTTCCTTACGCAGCCCGCCGCGGGCCTGGAAGTAGAGGGCCTGGTAGATCGTCTCGGGTGACACACGCATCTCCTGATCCTCTGGATACTCCCTGATCAAACCATGACTGATATGTTCGGGAGACCAGCGGATCGCCAGTTTCTCTTTCACGAAGCTGCGCAGTGCTGGCGGGACCGCTAACTTCGAGTCCTTCGGCCGCGGTCGGCGCTGCGCTGCGACCCGGTGCGCGGCATAGGGCTCGTAGGTGCCCGTGCCTGTCGCGTTGCGACGCAACTCCCGGCGGCGACCTCCCGATCAGCTTCGCGATCGCGCGGATCGAGGCACCCGTCGCGGTGAGGTCGCGGATATTCTCCCGCTCCGGCAATGACAAGTAGCGTGCATCGATGACCGCCTCGAGTGCCGACACGGTTGCGGGTATGAACGTAGTCACCCCTCGTTTGTAGTCGATCACCCGACCATCGGGATAAATGCGGCGGTTGTTGGTCTTGCGGATGCCCTGATCCCAATCCCGAGCTGTGCGAATGCTCACACCGCTCTGACGAGCGGCCGCTGATCGGTGAACCCCGGTGCGGCGTAACGCCAGCGAAAAACCCCGCCTTCTCCTCCCTCGTGTACACACGCTTGATTCCTGAATTTCCCTTTAACGAAAACACGGCCGTTGCAACTCCCAGAACTACTGAGTGTTGCAACGACCGCTAGAACCCAAGCCGAAGCAGAGGGGCCCTTTCAGGAGTAGAACATCGCGCGTGAACGGTTAGTTGTAGGTACCCGGGGTGTAATCGTCAGAGCTGAAGCTGTCGAAGTCGACGAACGAGAGGTCGGCTTCGCTGAACACGGCGTCATCGGTGAAGATGCGGTTCGGGTAGCGCTCGGCCTTGGCCTCTTCGGTCGCCTCGACGGTGACGTTGCGGTACTTCTGCAAGCCCGTTCCGGCCGGGATGAGCTTACCGATGATGACGTTCTCCTTCAGGCCGACCAGCGGGTCGCTCTTGCCCTCCATGGCGGCCTGCGTGAGAACACGCGTGGTCTCCTGGAAGGAAGCGGCACTCAACCATGACTCGGTCGCGAGCGAAGCCTTGGTGATACCCATGACTTCTTGACGGGCCGAAGCGGTCTTGCGACCCTCGGTCAGTGCCTCGCGGTTGAGAATGTTGTAACGCTGGCGGTCGACGAGCTCACCGGGCAGCAGGTCGGTGTCACCGTGATCGACGACAGTCACCTTGCGGAGCATCTGACGAACGATGACCTCGATGTGCTTGTCGTGAATCGGTACACCCTGCGAGCGGTAGACGCCCTGAACGCCGCCGACGAGGTGCTCTTGCACGGCGCGAACGCCACGCACTCGCAGAACCTCTTTCGGGTCGATCGCGCCGACGTGCAGCTGCGTACCGAGCTCCACATGGTCGCCGTCTTCGATGAGAAGACTCGCACGCTTGAGCACCGGGTAGGCAATCGCTTCGTCGCCGTTGTCGGGCGTGAGGATCAGCTTGCGGCTGCGGTCAGTGTCTTCGATCGTGATGCGGCCAGCAGCTTCTGCGATGGGCGACGCACCCTTGGGGGTGCGGGCTTCGAAGAGCTCCTGAACGCGAGGCAGACCCTGCGTGATGTCGTCAGCCGATGCAGAACCACCCGTGTGGAAGGTACGCATGGTCAGCTGGGTGCCGGGCTCACCGATCGACTGTGCGGCGATGATGCCGACGGCCTCTCCGATGTCGACCAGCAGACCAGTAGCGAGCGAACGGCCGTAGCAGGCAGCACACACACCGACGGCCGACTCACAGGTCAGAACCGAACGAACCTTGATGTTCTCAACGCCCGCCTCGACCAGCTTGTCGATCAGCACGTCACCGATGTCTTCGCCGGCTTCGGCGACGACCGTACCCGACGCATCCACTGCATCAGCAGCGAGACTACGGGCGAACACCGAGTTCTCGACGTTCGAGTCTTTGACCAGCACACCGTTCGCGTCTTTCGCGGCGATGATGAGGTCGAGACCCTTGGTCGTGCCACAGTCGTCTTCACGAATGATGACATCCTGCGAAACGTCGACGAGTCGACGCGTCAGGTAACCCGAGTCTGCGGTACGCAGAGCTGTGTCAGCCAGACCCTTACGGGCGCCGTGGGTGGCGATGAAGTACTCGGCCACCGACAGACCTTCACGGTACGACGAGATGATCGGGCGAGGGATGATCTCACCCTTCGGGTTGTTCACCAGCCCACGCATACCGGCGATGTTACGAATCTGCAGCCAGTTACCGCGAGCTCCCGATGTCACCATGCGGTTGATCGTGTTGTCTGACGGGAAGTTCGCCTGCATCGCCTCGGCGACATCTTCGGTCGCCTTGGTCCAGATCTGAATCAGTTCCTGACGACGCTCGGCGTCGGTGGTCAGACCCTTCTCGTACTGCGACTGCACCTTGGCGGCTTGCTTCTCATAGGTGGCAACGATCTCCCGCTTGTTCGGCGGGGTCAAGATGTCAGAGAGAGCAACGGTGACACCTGAGCGGGTAGCCCAGTGGAAACCGGCGTCTTTGATGCGGTCAAGAGCTGCAGCAACTTCGACCTTCGGGTAGCGCTCGGCGAGGTCGTTGACGATCGCTGAGATCTGGCCCTTGTCGGCGACAGCCTCGACGTACGGGTAATCTTCGGGCAGCGTCTCGTTGAAGATGGCGCGACCCAGTGTCGTCTCGACCAGAGTCAGGCCTTCGGCCCGGTTCTTGTCATCGAGAACGGCACCCGCAGGAGCTTCACCCTCGGCGAACGTGATGTTCTCCAAACGGATGCGCACCTTGGCGTTCAGATCGAGCGTGTGCTGATCCATGGCCAGAATCGCCTCAGCGATGCTCGAGAAGGCACGGCCTTCGCCGGTTTCACCCTCTTTGAGCGTGGTGAGGTGGTGCAGACCGATGATGATGTCTTGTGTAGGCAACGTCACCGGGCGGCCATCCGACGGCTTCAGAATGTTGTTCGAGGCGAGCATCAGAATGCGCGCCTCGGCCTGAGCCTCGACCGAGAGCGGAAGGTGAACGGCCATCTGGTCGCCGTCGAAGTCTGCGTTGAACGCGGTGCAGACGAGCGGGTGCAGCTGGATGGCCTTACCCTCGACGAGCTGAGGCTCGAACGCCTGGATGCCCAGACGGTGAAGCGTTGGTGCGCGGTTGAGCATCACCGGACGCTCGCGGATGATCTCTTCGAGAACATCCCACACCTGGGGGCGGCTGCGCTCGACCATACGCTTCGCGGCCTTGATGTTCTGGGCGTGGCTCAGATCGATCAGGCGCTTGATGACGAACGGCTTGAACAGCTCCAGAGCCATCTGCTTGGGCAGACCGCACTGGTGGAGCTTCAGCTGCGGGCCCACGATGATGACCGAACGACCCGAGTAGTCGACGCGCTTGCCGAGCAGGTTCTGGCGGAACCGGCCCTGCTTACCCTTGAGCATGTCGGAGAGCGACTTCAGTGCGCGGTTACCGGTACCCGTGACCGGGCGGCCACGACGACCGTTGTCGAACAGAGCATCCACAGCCTCTTGCAGCATGCGCTTCTCGTTGTTCACGATGATCTCGGGAGCACCGAGGTCAAGCAGACGACGCAGGCGGTTGTTGCGGTTGATCACACGACGGTACAGGTCGTTGAGGTCGGATGTCGCGAAACGCCCACCATCCAGCTGCACCATCGGGCGAAGCTCCGGCGGGATCACGGGGACCACGTCGAGAACCATCGCGGCCGGCGAGTTGCCGGTGATCAGGAACGAGTTGACGACCCGGAGGCGCTTGATGGCGCGGATCTTCTTCTGGCCCTTGCCCTCAGAGATCTGAAGGTGCAGGGTGTCAGACTCGGTGGCCAGGTCGAAGGCCTCGAGGCGCTTCTTGATGGCCTCGGCGCCCATGTAGGCCTCGAAGTACTGGCCGTAGCGGTCTTGCAGCTCGTGGAAGACGCTGTCTTCGGGCTTGAGCTCACCGACCTTGAGGCTGCGGAAGTCTTCCCACACGCGCTCGAGCTGAGCGATCTGCTCGTCGAACGACTTGCGGGCCTGACCCATCTCCTTCTCGGCGCCGTCTTTGGTGCGGCGCTTCTGGTCGCTCTTGGCGCCTTCTGCCTCGAGGGCAGCCAGGTCGGCTTCGAGCTTGGTGAGACGGTCGGCGATGCGTGAATCACGCTGGTCGCTGAGGGCCTTGATCTCGAGCCGGAGCTCGTTCTCGAGGCCCGGCAGGTCTTCGTGACGGGCATCCACATCGACCGAGATGATCATGTAGGCCGCGAAGTAGATGACCTTCTCGAGGTCTTTCGGAGCCATGTCGAGCAGGTAGCCCAGACGGGAGGGGACTCCCTTGAAGTACCAGATGTGCGTGACGGGGGCGGCGAGTTCGATGTGGCCCATGCGCTCACGGCGCACCGACGACTTCGTGACCTCGACACCACAGCGCTCACAGACGATGCCTTTGAAGCGCACTCGCTTGTACTTACCGCACGAACACTCCCAGTCACGGGAGGGTCCGAAGATCTGTTCTCCGAAGAGACCGTCTTTCTCGGGCTTGAGCGTGCGGTAGTTGATGGTTTCGGGCTTCTTGACCTCACCGTGTGACCACTTGCGAATGTCGTCGGCCGTAGCCAGACCGATTCGCAGTTCGTCAAAAGTTGTAACGTCGAGCAATGTTTTCTTCTCTCTTGGAAAAACGTTAGCTAAAGAGGGGTGAGGGTTTAGATGTCATCAATAGATGAGTTCTCAAACCGTGTCGAGATATTGATGCCCAGTTCCTCCGCTGCGCGGAAGACCTCGTCATCGGTGTCGCGCAGGCTGACCGCGGTGCCGTCGGCAGACAACACTTCGACGTTCAGGCAGAGCGACTGCATCTCTTTGATGAGCACCTTGAAGCTCTCGGGAATACCCGGCTCCTGGATGTTCTCACCCTTGACGATCGCCTCGTACACCTTCACGCGGCCGAGAATGTCGTCAGACTTGATCGTCAGAAGCTCCTGCAGCGCGTACGCGGCACCGTAAGCCTCGAGCGCCCACACTTCCATCTCACCGAAGCGCTGGCCACCGAACTGAGCCTTACCACCCAGCGGCTGCTGCGTGATCATGGAGTACGGGCCGGTGGAGCGTGCGTGAATCTTGTCGTCGACCAAGTGGTGCAGCTTCAAGATGTACATGTAACCGACCGAGATCGGGCGCGGGAACGGCTCACCAGAGCGGCCATCGAAGAGCGTCGCCTTACCGGTGCCGTCGACCAGGCGGTCGCCGTCACGGGTGACGAGGGTCGAATCGAGCAACCCACCAATCTCTTCTTCGAGCGCACCGTCGAACACAGGCGTTGCGACCTTGGTGTTCGGAGCGGCCTCGTGCGCGGCCTCGGGAAGACGGCCGGCCCACTTATTGCCCTTGCCTTCGACCTTCCAGCCCTGCTTGGCGATCCAGCCCAAGTGAATCTCAAGCACCTGGCCGAAGTTCATGCGGCCGGGGATACCGAGCGGGTTGAGCACCACGTCGACGGGGGTACCGTCTGCGAGGAACGGCATGTCTTCGACGGGCAGGATCTTCGCGATGACGCCCTTGTTGCCGTGACGGCCGGCGAGCTTGTCACCCTCGGTGATCTTGCGCTTCTGGGCGATATAGACGACCACACGCTGGTTGACGCCCGAACCCAGTTCGTCGTCGTTCTCTGCTGAGAACTCCTTGACGGCGATGATGGTTCCGCGCTCACCGTGGGGCACCTTGAGGCTCGTGTCGCGAACTTCGCGGCTCTTCTCGTTGAAGATCGCGCGCAGCAGCCGCTCTTCGGCGCTCAGCTCGGTCTCGCCCTTCGGCGTGACCTTGCCCACGAGGATGTCGCCGGGGCGAACCTCGGCTCCGATGCGAATGATGCCCCGCTCGTCGAGGTCGGCGAGCAGCTCGGGGCTGACGTTGGGGAGGTCACGAGTGATCTCCTCTTTGCCGAGCTTCGTGTCACGGGCATCCACTTCATATTCTTCGATGTGGATGCTCGACAGCACGTCGTCTTTCACCAGGTTCTGGCTCAAGATGATGGCGTCTTCGAAGTTGTGACCCTCCCACGGCATGAATGCCACGAGCAGGTTCTTGCCGAGTGCGAGCTCGCCGTTCTCGGTGGCGGGGCCATCGGCGATGACCTCTCCGACCTCGACGCGGTCACCCTCGTTGACGATGACGCGGTGGTTGTAGCTCGTGCCCTGGTTCGAGCGGTCGAACTTGCGCAGGTAGTACTCCTGCGTTCCGCCCTCATCGAGTTGAACGCTCACGAAGTCTGCAGAGACCTCCTGAACGACACCCGCCTTGAGTGCGGTGACCACGTCACCGGCGTCGACGGCTGCGAAGCCCTCCATGCCGGTGCCGACCAGGGGGCTGTCGCTCATCAGAAGCGGAACGGCCTGGCGCTGCATGTTGGCACCCATGAGGGCGCGGTTTGCGTCGTCGTGCTCGAGGAACGGAATGAGCGATGTTGCAACCGACACCATCTGGCGTGGCGAAACATCCATGTAGCCGATGTCTTCGATGGGGAAGAGGTCGACTTCGCCACCCTTCTTACGTGCGAGCACGCGAGGGTCGGCGAAACGGGCTTCCTTGGTGAGCGGCGCGTTGGCCTGGGCCACCACGTACTCGTCTTCTTCAGACGCGGTCAGGTAGTCGATGGTCTCGGTGACCACGCCGTCGACGACGCGACGGTACGGGGTCTCGATGAAACCGAACGAGTTGATGCGCGCGAACGAGGCGAGCGAACCGATCAGACCGATGTTCGGGCCTTCAGGGGTCTCGATGGGGCACATGCGACCGTAGTGGCTGGGGTGCACGTCTCGAACCTCGACGCCGGCACGCTCACGTGACAGACCACCCGGGCCCAGCGCTGACAGGCGGCGCTTGTGGGTCAGGCCCGCGAGCGGGTTGTTCTGGTCCATGAACTGGCTGAGCTGCGACGTACCGAAGAACTCCTTGATCGCGGCGACGACGGGGCGCACGTTGATCAGGGTCTGCGGGGTGATCGCCTCGATGTCTTGCGTGGTCATACGCTCACGTACGACGCGCTCCATGCGGCTGAGCCCGGTACGAACCTGGTTCTGAATGAGCTCGCCGACGGCACGGATGCGACGGTTACCGAAGTGGTCGATGTCGTCGATGTCGAGACGGATGTCGACGGCCTTGCCGTTGCGCTTGCCCGGAAGCGTGATCTGGTTCTCGTGCAGCGCGACCAGGTACTTGATGGTGGCGATGATGTCTTCGTTCGTGAGAACGGAGTTCGAGAGCGCGGAGTCGATACCGAGCTTGCGGTTGATCTTGTAACGACCGACTTTCGCCAGGTCGTAGCGCTTGGAGTTGAAGTAGAAGTTGTCAAGAAGCGCGCGTGCAGCTTCGGCGGCAACCTGCTCACCCGGGCGGAGCTTGCGGTAGATGTCTTTCAGCGCCTCTTCTTTGGTGAGGATCGAATCCTTCTCCAAAGTGGCTTCGATGCTGGAGTAGCCCTTGAACTGCTCGAGAATCTCTTCGCTGGTGAGGCCGAGGGCCTTCAAGAAGACGGTGACGCTCTGCTTGCGCTTGCGGTCGATGCGAACGCCGACCTGATCGCGCTTGTCGATCTCGAACTCGAGCCATGCGCCACGGCTCGGAATGATGCGAGCCGAGTAGATGTCTTTGTCAGAGGTCTTCTCGAGCTGGCGGTCGAAGTAGACGCCGGGGCTCCGCACGAGCTGCGACACGACGACACGCTCGGTGCCGTTGATGATGAACGTGCCCTTTTCGGTCATCAGCGGAAAGTCGCCCATGAACACGGTCTGAGTCTTGATCTCACCGGTGAGGTGGTTCATGAACTCGGCCTCGACGTACAGCGGAGCGGCGTAGGTCTTGCCGCGCTCCTTGCACTCGTCGATGGTGTACTTCTCGGGCTCGAGGAACGGGCTCGTGAAGCTGAGCTGCATGGTCTCACCGAGGTCTTCGATGGGAGAGATCTCTTCGAAGATCTCGTCGAGACCCGAGTGCTCCGGCAGGTCTTGACGACCGACCTTCTTGGCTTCGGCTACGCGCGCTTTCCACGCGTCATCGCCGACAAGCCAGTGAAAGCTCTCGGTCTGCAATGCCAGCAGATCGGGGACAGTCAGGTTGTCTGAAATTTTGGCGAACGAGAGTCGCGATGCTCCGCGACCGTTCTTGGGTGTGGTGGTGGTTGCGTTGCTCGCAGCAGCCAAGGAAATAACCTCCGTGGACCCCGTCGGGTCTCAGTACTGGGTTTATATTGGTCGAGAACTCGCCAGACCCTCGAATAGAACCCTCATTCCCCGGAATATGGGCGAAAAGGTTCTAGAGTGATGCTGCTGAGTCTCCTGACGAAGAAGAATCAGACAGCGCGAGCCAACCGCAATATGAAGGCATAGGAGTACTGGGAGCGCAAAGAACAACTATATGCGCTTGGCGCCTGGTTGTCTAGTCTTTGCCTTGACCATTTTTGCGTTCTCGGGTATAACGCGCGGCGCTCCCCCGCCATTCCCCGGTTTTACGACCTGATCCCGATCCCGATCCCCTGCTCCAGCGATGTTCGCGTCGGCGGGTCGCACTGAGGATGACCGGCTCCACGAGTCGCCAGGCATACATGACGTGAGCGTAGGTGAGCCGGAGAGTGCGCGTTCCGTCTCGGAACAAGATCAAATTGATCTGGCGTAGCGCGCCGGAAGCGTGTTGCATGCCTCCAGAAGATCGCGTTTAGTCAGGCGCTCGGGAATCCGGCCCCGCGCCGATTTGTTCAGCGCCGAGTCGACGACGGCGATCGCCATCTCCTCGGTCATGCACTGAATACAGTCGAGTAAGACGGTCACCAGCGACTCGACGGCTGCGCGCCCCAGCCCCCGTCTGGCGGGCTCCCAGCATTCGGTGGACAACTTCTGGCCGGCTCACCCTGTGGAACGCGCAACGGAATAGTCCACGCGCACGTCGGCGTGCTGTGTGCACGCGTAGAGACGTGTGGACTAATCCGTTGCCGGAGGCCGGGGTAGGGTCGAGACGTGAGCGAAAGTAGGGGCCGGCGGCGTGATGGGGACGCCGAGCATCCGGCCGTCACGCTCAGCAACGGGTACCGCGCGGTGATCGAGGCCGACCGGCACCAGCCCGGCGCGTTCACGTTGGTGGTCGACGGAACCCCGCAGTCGCACGTGTCACTCGATGACCCGAGTTACCTTTCGTTCGAGTACGTCAGGCGCATCGGGCATGGCATCGACCTCATCGCGCCTGAGGGTGAAGCCATTACCGCGGTGCACCTCGGCGGCGGTGCGTTCACGCTGCCGAGGTACATCGCTGCGACGCGGCCCGGTTCGCGCCAGCAGGTCATCGAGCTCGAGAGCGATTTGGTCGACTTCGTTCGTGAGCATCTTGCGTTGCCGAAGGAGGCGCAGATACGTATCCGCCACGGCGATGCGAGAGCGGTGCTGGCCAAGCTGCCGCTGGGGTTGAAGTCGACGGTCGATGTTGTGGTGGTCGATGTGTTCTCCGGAGCCAGAACGCCCGCGCACGTGACGAGTATGGAGTTCTACCCGCTCGCGGCCGGGCTCTTGAAGCCCACGGGCATCATCGCCGCCAACGTGGCCGACGGGGCCGGGCTGGCCTTCGCGCGCAGTCAGGCCGCGACGCTCTCGGCGGTGTTCGCGAAAGTGGCGCTGGTGGTCGACCCACAGGTGCTGAAGTCACGACGGTTCGGCAACGTGGTGATGTTCGCTTCGGATGATCGGCTGCCGTTCGAGCGGCTGCCGAGGTTGGTGGCGAGCGACCCCGTGCCGGCCAAGGTCGTTGACGGCGCCGAGCTCAAGGCGTTCATCGCCGGAGCGCCCGTGGTCACCGATCAGACCGCGGTGCCGTCACCGCCGCCGGCGCGCAGTATCTTCCAGGTGAAGCCGGGCGCCCCGCGGGCGTGAGGTGTTCGGCGCACGGATCGGCGCGAGTATGGGCGCGCGACCAGCGTGCCTCTGCCTGCGATGAGCAGCAGAGCCGTAAACTTGGCGTGAGTTACCCTCGTGCCCCTCAATCGAGGGCTGCAGTCAGTTTCGAGTTCTGGAGCGGTTCCCCTGAGTATCATCACCGGCTACGACCCGAAGACCCTCCGCGAGACGATCGATGTACAGGCCGCTGAGTCGCGCCTGGCCGAGCTGGGCAACCTGCGTAGCCTCTCGGCGCTGAACGAGAAAGTCGAGTTGCTGCGGTTGCTCGGCCGGTCAGACGAGGCCTGGGATGTGGCGAACGAAGCCCTTCGCCAGGCGCGGTTCTCGGGCGATCGTGAGACCGCTCTTGCCGCGCGAATCCGCCGCGCCCAGGTGCAGCAGTACCAGGGAAAGTTGCAGCCCGCCCTCACCGACTTGACCATTTGCGTCGAAGAGGCGCGCGGGCACGAGTGGGGCGGCCTCGAGGCGACAGCGCTGCACAACCGCGGCAAGGTGCTCTTCGACCTGCGGGAATACAAGGATGCTCTGGCCGACTTCAAGGCCGCGGTTTTCTTGTGGGAGAAGAGCGGGGCGTCTATCGACCAACTCGAAAGCTCGATGATCGCTATCGGCGTGGTCGAGGCGTTCGTCGGCAAATAGGGCTAGCTGCGGCGCGCCCGCGGGGCCGCCTGGGTCGCGCACGTAGGGCTGGCTGCGGCGCGCGCGGGCCGCCCAAGTCGGGCACGCGGGGCGGGCTGCGGCGCGCCTGTGGATAACTTCGGGGCGCCGTCTGAGGTGTGAATTAGGCTTCGATCGTGGCTGATTTACTTCGTGTGCGCGGTTGGGCGAATGCCCTCATAGCGCTGTACCTCGACCCTGGCGTGTGGTCGTTCGGGTATGACAACGCCAAAACGCGCGCAGGCCTGTGCAACTACACCCTCAAGCGAATTACCGTTTCGCGGTATTTGGCGTCGCGGTATGAAGACGATGAGATCCACCAGATTCTGCTGCACGAAGTGGCCCATGCCGTGGCCGGATCACGTGCCGGCCACGGGCCGAAGTGGCGGGCGATCGCCGCCGAAATGGGGTACGCGGGCGGGCGACTGCACCACGGCGAGACCGCCCACGAGTTGGCGCCGTGGGTGGGTACCTGCCCGAACGGGCACGAGCACTTTCGGTACCGAAAGCCCACTCGCGACTCCGCCTGTGGCGCGTGTTCGAAGCGCTTCGACGCGCGCTACATCATCGTGTGGCGACAGCGTGTCGTCACCGCGGGCTCGCGGCGCAGGGCGGCTGCGGCCGCCGCTTCGCGATAACTGCGGGGCAGGGCTGTCGCGGCCGCTTCGCGATAGCAGCGGAGTGCCAGGCGCGCGCGGTACCCGCCACGTCGCGCTGCTCGGTCGCGCGCGCCGAGCTGGGCCACGCCGTGGCCCGGCCGCGCCGGCGCGGCGATGCGCTTGGGGTCAGTCGGTGACGTTCACCTCTTTCCAGAACGCCACGTAGTTGCTGAAGTCTTTGCCGACGCGGTCGAACGCGGTCGGGTACGGCGTGGGGTAGCTCCAGGCGCGATCTTTGAGCGTCTCGTCGCCGTCTTTCACGCTGAAGTACTGGCATTCGCCCTTCCACGGGCAGGTGTACGGCGTCGCGCTCTCGACCAGGTACTCGCTCTTCACGCTCGTCGGCGGAAAATACCAGTTGCCTTCAATGGAGATCAGATCTTCTTTGGGAGCTTCGGCAATAACGGTGCCGTTGACTACAGCTTTCATCAGGTTCCTCCGTCTACTCGCGTGGCGTGCGGCCACGAACTCGTAGCCTCAACGCGGCCACTCTTCTATGCAACCACCGAGTTCTGAGAATCGATACCGCTTGCGTCAGAAACGATCTGTGCTCCAGCTTCACCGTGCGCGGCGATCAAGGCTCGCCCTGCGATCGAGGCGCTGAAGAGGTGGCCGACCGCACGCTTGAGAGCCGTGAACGAGGCGCAGACCACCGCCGCCTCGGGCGAACTGAAGTCGATTCCGAGTGCCGCGAGCGCGTCGATGACGGATCCGGCCGCGAGAGTGTCTTCAACGCCATCACTCGCTGCGACGACGGCAACCGAAACGCGGTCACCTGCCTCGACCTGCTTTTCGAGCATCCACTTCGCCGCCGCACTGCGGTTCGTCAGGTCAGCGTGGATGATCGGCACCCCCACGAGCTCAGACCACCCGTGCGCGTGCGAGTCGTGCCCGCGGTTCGCGCTCCTGCGCCCCGTGGCCTCGTGCAGGTCGTCCGTGCCGCTCGGCTCGGGCAGGGCATCGACCCAGATGACCACGTCGGCGTACGCGCCGACGCTCTGCAACGCATCGATACCGCGGCCGAATCGCACCTGGTAGTTGGTCTGAGCGGCGAGGGGTGCTGGCGTGATCACTCGACCATCGTATTCGCGGGGCTGAACGACCTGTGCTACGGCCCGAGCCGTGGCCCGTGCGCAAGGCCGCGACAAACGGGGGCGATACCCACGAGACTGGGGGTATGAAGGTACTGCTGAAGTTCATTCTCGACTGCGAGCCCGACGCCGCCTGGCGGGCGCTGCAGAGTCCGACGGTGTTTCGCGAGGTGTCTGCTCCCCTGCTATCGGTGAAGTCGCTGGAGCCGGGCGGTTTCGAGACGGTGTGGCCTGAGGGCGAGAACCGGGTCGAGATTTCGGCGCTCGGGCTGGTTCCAGTGGGAATGCAGATCGTCGACATCGATCGAACACATACGCAGCATGAAGGGGTGCGCATCATCCACGACAAAGGTCGGGGGGTGACGGGCGCTCTGAAGATCGTGACCACCTGGGATCACCGGATGGCCGTGGCAGCCGACCCCGCCGGCACAGGTAAGACGCTGTACCGCGACCGACTGATCATGAAGGCGGGGCCGCTGACTCCCGCCGTGTGGGCCGGCCTGTGGTCGTTCTGGCAGGTGCGCGGGGTGCGGTTGCAGCAGCTGGCTCCGTCGTGGGCGTTCGACCCCGAGTTCAGCGGTGACGCGAAAGCTGCTGCCGCGAAGCGCGCTGCGGCAGAGGCGGCGCGGCACGCGGAGGAGACTCCGGCCGAGATACTGGCCGAACCGCCGACGGCCGATTCCGCTGTGCTGGGTATCGACCCCGATCTGGGAGCAGGGCAGTGAGTGCGATCGCGCGCACCGCCATCGAGGTGGCCGACTGGCGCCGGAAGGTGTTCGGCATCTACGACTCCGTTCGCGAGCGCAGCGCCACCGACGTCGTCGGAGCGCACACGTTCTGGCGCGACGAGCGTGATGCGTTGTTCGCCGAGCATCCGCAGACCCCGCTTCTGCCCGAAGACCGGGCGTCGTTCGTCGGGTTGCCCGTCGCAGACTACGACCCCGAGTGGCGGTTCGAGGTTGACCTCGTCGCCCCAGAAGAGCCGGCACGGTTCGACTTCGAGACGGGAACCGACGGGGTGGTTCCGTTCGAGTTGATTGGCCGGGCATCCATACCCCGAGTGGGCACGCTCGACGTGTGGCGGCTGCAATCGTACGGCGGCGGGCTGTTTCTGCCGGTTCGGGATGCCCTTGCCGGCCGCCCTGGCGGAACATACGGTGGCGGGCGGTACCTGCTCGACACGGTCAAGGGCGCATATCTGGGTGAAGGGGCGGCACCGGGCTCTCTGGTGCTCGATTTCAACTTCGCGTACAACCCGTCGTGTGCGTACGACCCAGCCTGGGCGTGCCCGCTGGCGCCGCTCGGCGACCGGGTCGGGATGCCGATTCCGGTGGGCGAGCTGTACCGCTGAGCCTCAGCAGATCGGGGCGAGCTGTGCCACCAGTGCCAGCAGATCGGTGCCAAGCTGCACCACTGAGTGTCGGCAGATCGGGGGCGAGCTGTGCCCCTGACCCTCGGGAGATCGAGGGCGAGCGCGCCACGACGTAGGCGCCACGACGGGGTTCGACCTGAGTGGCAGCTGACCGGGCATCCGGAGACCGCGAGCAATGCGCTAAGCTGAAAGAACTTGTGAGCGTAATTGCGCGCTCCCTGCGTCGTAGAACGCACCTCTACTCGAACACGGCCGGTAATCAGAACCAGCGTGACGGGTAAGAAAAATTCTTGCGGCGAACGGATGTGGCCACCGCCACCTTCGCCAGACTTCCACCGAAGTTCGTGTCAGTGTGCCGCAGATTCTGCGGTGCAACGGTGCGAAATGAGATTGCGCCGACGCAGCTCGCCACAGCCATGGCCTCGATCACCGAGACGCGGCTACTCACAGTCAGAACTGCGGGTTGGCGACATTCGCGTGCGATCCGCTTGGGTGGAACCGATGCCTGAAAGGCACCGAAAACCCCAATGACAATCGATTCAACACTCGAAGCACCGACTACCTCGTTCGCCGCGCTCGGCGTGCCTGCTCCCCTCGTGGCGAAGCTGGCCGCAACCGGCATCGACTCGCCGTTTCCCATTCAGGTCGACACCCTGCCCGACACCCTCGCCGGGCGCGACGTGCTCGGCCGCGGCAAGACGGGCTCGGGCAAGACCCTCGCCTTCTCGCTGCCCATGGTCGCCCGCCTCGGCGGAGCACTCGCCGGTGGCAAGCGCCGCCCGGGCCGCCCGCTCGGCCTGATTCTCGCGCCGACCCGCGAGCTCGCCACGCAGATCACCGCCGTGCTGCAGCCCCTCGCTGACGCGTACGGGCTGAAGTCGACCACCATCTTCGGTGGCGTCTCACAACAGCGCCAGGTCGCCGCGCTCAAGGCCGGCGTCGACATCGTCGTGGCCTGCCCCGGTCGCCTCGAAGACCTCATGAAGCAGGGCTTCGTGTCGCTCGATGCAGTGGAGATCACGGTTCTCGACGAAGCCGACCACATGGCTGACCTGGGCTTCTTGCCGGTGGTTACGCGCATTCTGTCGAAGACGCCCGAGAACGGGCAGCGTCTGCTGTTCTCCGCGACGCTCGACAACGGAGTAGACAAGATCGTCAACCGGTTCCTCCACAACGAGGTTCTGCACTCGGTCGACGAGGCCAACTCCCCCGTCGCCGCGATGACCCACCACGTGTTCGAGGTGAGCGATGCCGAGGCGAAGACCGCGCTCGTCAAGAAGCTCGCGTCGGGCACCGGCCGCCGCATCCTGTTCATGCGCACAAAGCACCACGCCAAGAAGCTGGCCCGTCAGCTCATCGACGCGGGCATCCCGGCCGTCGATCTGCACGGCAATCTCTCGCAGGTGGCGCGCGACCGCAACCTCGCCGCATTCAGTGCGGGCGACGTCAGCGTGCTGGTGGCGACGGATGTTGCGGCCCGCGGCGTTCACGTCGACGACATCGAACTCGTGATCCACGTCGACCCGCCGGCCGAGCACAAGGCGTACCTGCACCGTTCGGGCCGTACGGCTCGCGCCGGTAGCGCTGGCGACGTGGTGACCATCATCATCCCCGGTCAGCGCAAAGACCTCGAGCAGCTCATGCGCAAGGCTGCCATCAAGGTGACGCCCGAGCGTGTGTCGCTCGACTCGCCTTCAGTAGATGCTCTTGTGGGCGAGGTTGCCGCGTATGTGAAGCCTTCGGATGCGCCCGTCACCCTGACCGGTGGCGGCCGTTCGGGCGGCAACGGCGGTGGCGGCCAGGGTGGCCGTGGTCGTAACGGCGGCGGTGGCGGCGGCTCACGCAACGGTCAAGGCGGTGGCGGATCGCAGGGCGCGAACGCTCAGCGCAAGCGTGCCGCTCGCGATGGTTCGGGTTCGGCCGGCGGCGCTTCTGCCGGCGGATACGGGTCTGACCGGCCGCGTCGCGACCGCTCGGCACAGGGTGCCGGCGGCGGCTCGGGTTCGGCGGGCAATGCTCGCCGCGGCGGCCAGCCGTCAGGCACTCGCACCGGTGGCTCGACCGTCGCTTGGTCAAGCAACGGCGGCGGTGCGAACAACACAGGAGCCACCTCGGCCCCCCGCGCTCGCCGCGCCGCGCCGCGCCGCGCGCAGGGCTGACCTCTTCGCCTCAGGCCGAACGTGCGATCACGAAAACTCCCCCACAACCTCGGGTTTGGGGGAGTTTTTGTGATCGCGGAAGAGAGGTAGGCCGAGAGCGGATACGTTGGAGCAATGACATCTGAGCCGATACCGGTACTGCTCGACGTCGACACGGGAGTCGACGACGCGCTGGCGATTCTGTTCGCGGTGGCGCACCCGGGCATCCACTTGCTCGGAGTCAGCTGCGTCGCGGGAAACGCCGCGTTGCCGCAGGTGGTTCAGAACACGCTGAAGATGCTGGATGCCGCGGATGCCGGAGAGGTGCCGGTGGCTGGCGGGGCTCATCGTCCGCTGATCAATCCGACGCGTGATGCTTCGCATGTGCACGGTTCTGATGGGCTCGGGGGCATCGAACTGCCGCCGACGGCGCGTCAGACCTATTCGATTGGTGGCGAAGCGGTCGGAGCCATCGAGATGATGCGACGCGCTCTGCTGGCGAGCCCCGAGCCGGTGACCGTGGTGGCACTGGCGCCGCAGACGAATCTCGCGCTGTTACTGCGGGCGCATCCGGAGGTCGCCTCGAAAATCGAGCGCGTGCTGTTCATGGGTGGGTCAGCGAGCGTCGGCAACGCGACCGCGGTCGCTGAGTTCAACGTGTGGCACGACCCCGAAGCTGCGGCGATTGTGCTCGATTCGGGCGTCAAAACCTTCATGTATGGGCTCGATGTTTTCAATCGCGTGGCAGTTGAGCACGAGAAGGCGCTCGAGCTGCAGTCGAGTTCGCGCGTGGCGGAGCGAGTCGCCGGGCAGCTCATCGCGCACCGCATGGGCGTCGGGGCCGGCCGCGAGCCGGTGTACACGGGGCTGATCGGCGATGCTGGGGCGTTGTGTGCGTTGGTCGACCCGGATGCCCTGCGAACCGAGCACCTGCCCGTTTACGTTGAGCTGGCGGGCGCCTCCCGCGGGCAGACCGTGGTCGATCGTCGGGTGTACCCCGGCGAAGACTCGATGCACGGGCTGCACGCCGAGACCGGGGTGACCGAGGTGGCGCTCGAAGTGGATGCTCCGCGGTACGTCACCCTCTACCTCGAGACCATCGCGCGCCTGCCCTGACGCTGCGTAGCTGGCTCGGCCGTAGCCGTAGCCGCAGCCGCTCGCTGAGGTGTTGCTCGGCGCTCGAGTCCCGATGAGTGAGCCCACTGTGCCCATTTGAGTCTGGTCAACCGGCCTCAATTCGACGTAATGGGCTCACCGTGCGGGCGGAGCGCGCGCGGGGAGCATCGACGGGCTCGGCAGGGCGGCACCGACACCGTGTGCGACCGACCGCGCGGATGCGGGCCGGATGTGCCCGGGGCTGCGCGGGCCGGGCCGGGCTGGCACGGTACGGGCCGGATAGGCCCGGGCCGGCGGGGTGCGGGCTAGTACAGGCGGCCGACCGAGGCTAGGGCGGCGCGGAGCAGGGCGCCGCGACCGCCTTCCATTTCGGCATGGATGGCGTCACTGACCGCCTCTTGCGGGGTCATCCAGGTCAGTTCGAGGGCGTCTTGCCGGGGATCGCACGTACCCGTCACCGGAATGACGTAGGCCAGCGAAACCGCGTGCTGCCGATCATCCGTGTACGAACTGACGCCGGGTAGCGGAAAGTACTCGGCCACCGAGAACGGGATGGGGCTGGTGGGCAGCTGCGGAAAGGCCATGGGCCCGAGGTCTTTTTCGAGGTGACGGAAGAGCGCGTCACGCAGGGTTTCGCCGTACATGACGCGGCCCGAGACGATGGTGCGCGTCATGTTGCCGCTCGGCGACACGCGCAGCAGCACGCCCACCTCGGTGACCTGGCCGAGGCCGTCGACCCGCACGGGCACCGCTTCGACGTAAAGGAGGGGCAGGCGCCGCCTGATTTCGTCAAGCTCCTGGTCACTCAGCCAGCCGGGGTTCGGGTCAGGGGTGCGAACGCTCATGATCCATTCTTACCTACCGCCGCACCAGGTTCGTGCCAGGTTGATGCCAGGTTCGCGCAAGGTTCGCGCAAGGGGGGCGCAGTGTCGGTGGCATGGGTGAGGATGGGTAGATCGAAACAGACGTTCTCGCCAAGTTCTCTCCCGCCACCCGCGAGTGGTTCGGCGGGGCGTTCGCCGCGCCCACCGAGGCCCAACTGGGCGCCTGGCGGGCGGTGTCTGAGGGTTCGCACGCGCTGGTGGTGGCGCCCACCGGCTCGGGCAAAACGCTCGCGGCGTTCTTGTGGGCGATCGATCAGCTGATCAGCGCACCCCCGCCCGTGCCGAAGAAAGACGAGAACGGCAAAGACCGCCCGGTAGGCACTCGGGTGCTCTACATCTCGCCGCTCAAGGCACTGGCGGTCGACGTCGAGCGCAACCTGCGCGCGCCCCTGGTGGGCGTGACGCAGACCGCCAAGAGGCTCGGCACCGTTCCGCCGAGCATCAGCGTTGGGGTGCGCTCGGGCGACACGACGCAGAGCGATCGCCGCACCATGATCAAGAATCCGCCCGACATTCTCATCACCACGCCCGAGTCTTTATTCTTGATGCTCACCTCGGCCGCCCGCGAGACGCTCAGCTCGGTCGAGACCGTCATCATCGACGAAGTGCACGCCGTTGCGGCGACCAAACGTGGGGCGCATCTTGCGGTGAGCCTTGAACGATTGGATGCACTGCTCGAGCATCCCGCGCAGCGCATCGGCCTCTCAGCGACCGTGCGCCCGCCCGAAGAAGTGGCCCGGTTTCTCGCCGGCGGAGCCGCTGTCACCATCGTTGCCCCGGTCTCGACGAAGAAGTTCGACCTGCGCGTGGTGGTGCCCATCGAAGACATGAGCGACCTCGGGGCGGCTCCGACGCTCGAAGGCTCGGCTGCCGCCGCGACGCCGCAGCAGGGTTCGATCTGGCCGCACGTCGAAGAGAGCATTGTCGACCGGATACTGCAGCACCGGTCATCCATCGTCTTCGCGAACTCGCGGCGGCTCGCCGAGCGGCTGACCGCGCGGTTGAACGAGATCTATGCCGAGCGGCTCGGCGATCTGGAACCCGACGAGGCGGTGCTCGCGCACGCGGTGCGGCTGTCGGGCAGCGATCGCAGCCGGCCGGGCGAGGCGCGTGGTAGCGCGGGATCGGCCCGAGGCTTCGCGGGTGAGGCGGGCGGCGGCGGAATCGCGGACCGCGGCGGCGCTGCGGGTGGCGGCAGCCGCGCGAGCGGGAGCGGTGCGGGCATCCGGCGGTCACCAGCCGAGTTGATGGCGCAGAGTGGGCAGACCGAAGGGGCCGAGCCGCTCCTCGCGCGAGCGCACCACGGGTCGGTCAGCAAAGAGCAGCGCGCCATCATCGAAGACGACCTCAAGACAGGGCGGCTGCGCTGCGTGGTGGCGACCTCGAGCCTTGAGCTCGGTATCGACATGGGCGCGGTCGATCTCGTGGTGCAGGTGGAGTCGCCGCCGTCGGTGGCCAGCGGGCTGCAGCGCGTCGGGCGCGCCGGACATCAGGTGGGTGAAGTCTCGCGGGGGGTGATCTACCCTAAGCATCGGGCCGATCTGATCCATTCCGCGGTGGCGGCACAGCGCATGACCGACGGTCTCATCGAGTCGCTCGCGGTGCCGAAGAACCCGCTCGACATTCTCGCCCAGCAGACCGTCGCGGCCTGCGCGCTCGAGGCGATCGACGTCGAAGAATGGTTCGACACGGTCAAGCGCAGCGCGCCATTCTCGAGTATGCCTCGATCGGCATATGAGGCCACACTCGACCTGCTGGCCGGAAGGTACCCGTCTGACGAGTTCGCCGAGTTGCGGCCGCGCATCGTCTGGGATCGTGATGCCGGAACGATCACCGGCCGCCCCGGCGCGCAACGACTGGCCGTGACCAGCGGCGGCACCATCCCCGACCGCGGTCTCTTCGGCGTGTTCATGGTGGGCGAAACCGCGTCACGGGTCGGCGAGCTCGACGAGGAGATGGTCTACGAGTCCCGAGTCGGCGACGTGTTCGCGTTGGGGGCGACGAGCTGGCGCATCCAGGAGATCACGCACGACCAGGTTCGCGTCACTCCGGCGTTCGGCGAGCCCGGGCGGCTGCCATTCTGGCGCGGTGATGGGCTCGGCAGGCCGGCGGAACTCGGCCGCGCCATTGGTGAATTCACCCGAACGGTGAGCGGAGCATCCGCTGACCGCGCGTTGGAGATTGCCCAGAAGGCGGGGCTCGACGAGAACGCCAGCGCGAACCTGACTCAGTTCATCGGGGAGCAGCGCGAGGCGACCGGGCACGTGCCGAGCGACCAGACGCTGGTCGTCGAACGGTTTCGAGATGAACTCGGCGATTGGCGAGTGATCTTGCATTCCCCGTACGGCATGCAAGTGCATTCGCCGTGGGCTCTGGCCATCGGGGCGCGCATTCGAGAGCGGTTCGGCGTCGATGGCGGGGTTGTTGCGAGCGACGACGGCATTGTGGTGCGGCTGCCCGACACAGAGAGCGACCCGCCCGGCGCAGACCTGTTCGTGTTCAGCGCTGACGAGCTCGAGATCATCGTGACCACCGAGGTGGGTGGCTCAGCGCTGTTCGCGTCGCGGTTTCGCGAGAACGCAGCTCGGGCGCTGTTGTTGCCGCGGCAGAATCCGGGTAAGCGGTCGCCGCTCTGGCAGCAGCGGCAGCGGTCTGCCCAGTTGCTCGAGGTCGCACGGCGGTATCCGACGTTTCCGATCATTCTCGAGACCGTTCGCGAGTGCCTGCAAGACGTCTACGATCTGCCGTCGCTCAAGGCACTCGCGGGCGAGATCGAGAGCCGGCGAATTCGCATCGTCGAGACAGAGACTCCCGAGCCGTCGCCGTTCGCGCGTTCGCTGCTCTTCGGTTACGTCGCGTCATTCGTTTACGAGGGCGACAGCCCACTGGCTGAGCGGCGGGCGGCGGCTTTGTCGCTCGACCCCACGCTGCTGGCCGAACTTTTGGGGCGCGCCGAGTTGCGCGAGCTGCTCGACCCTGGCGTCATCGAACAGACCGAACGCGAGCTGCAGCGGCTCGCCCCGGGCCGAAAGGCCTCTGGCGTTGAGGGTGTCGCCGACCTGGTGCGGATGCTCGGGCCGCTCAGTGTCGCCGAAGTGGCCGAGCGACTCACCGACGGCGGCGGCGGCGAAACAGAGGGCGCGAGCGGCGCCGCCGGCGCCGTCGGCACGAATGGTCGGGCCATCGGCACGGATGGTCGGGCCATCGGTGCGGGTGACGAAGCGGGCTCGACGGGCGCAGCGGGCACGGGTGACGAAGCCGGCACGGCGGGCGCGGCCCGCTACCTGGCGCAATTGCTCGACGCGAAGCGGGTGCTTGCGGTGACCATCGCGGGCGAAGCGCGCTGGGCGGCTATCGAAGACGCAAGCCGATTGCGCGATGCGCTGGGCGTGCCGATTCCGTTCGGGGTGCCCGACGCGTTCATCGAGCCGGTCGACGACCCCCTCGGCGACTTGGTGGGCCGGTACGCGCGCACGCACGGCCCCTTCACGACGCCGGAGGTCGGCGCGAGGCTCGGGCTCGGCACGGCCGTCGTTCACGAAACGCTGAAACGTCTAGAGCAGGCGCGCCGCGTGGTGGAGGGAGAATTTCGCCCGACCGGCGATGCCTCGCCCTTCGATCACGCGGCGGCATCCAGTGAATGGTGCGACACCGAAGTGTTGCGACGGTTGCGCGCGCGCTCGCTGGCGGCGTTGCGGCACGAGGTCGAGCCCGTCGACCAGGCTGCGTTCGGGCGATTCTTGCCGGTGTGGCAGCACGTCGACGGCAACCTGCGCGGAGTCGACGGCGTGCTGACCGTAATCGAGCAGCTCGCCGGGGTTCCGGCGCCCGCATCGGCATGGGAGACACTGCTGCTGCCGTCACGCGTGAGCGACTACAGCCCCGCGATGCTCGACGAGCTCACCGCCTCGGGCGAGATCGTCTGGTCAGGCAACGGATCGCTGCCGGGCAGCGACGGCTGGGTCGCCCTGCACCTCGCCGACACGGTGCGCGTGACGCTGCCCGAGCAGGTCGAGCTCGAGCCCACCGCACTGCAGAGCGCCATACTCGACGCACTGGCCGGCGGTGGCGCCTACTTCTTTCGAAACCTCGCCGACACCGTCGGGGTGCGGATGCTCGGCGGCGGCCGACCCGATGAAGCACCCGGCGGCCATCCACTCAGCCGCCGCGGGGCGCCTTCGTCGGGTGATACGCCTACGCCTGCCACCGCGCGCACGTCGGGCGGCGCATCGAGCGAGGTCGGCGCGCCGACTCCGGGTGACGGGTCGAGTTTCGATTCGGCGCGCGCCGGTAGCGCGCCCATCGACCTCGGCAGCGCATTCTTCACCGACGAGCAACTCGTGACCGCGCTGTGGGATCTGGTGTGGGCCGGTCGCATCACTAATGACACGCTCGCGCCGCTTCGCACACTAACGGGCGGCGGCGGCAAGGGCACTGCTGCACACTCGGCGAAGCGCTCGGCACCGCGATCTCGGCTCTATCGCGGGCGCGGCTATTCGCGGCCGACCATGGCGACAAGGGTCGGGCCGCCGACCGTGGGCGGGCGCTGGTCGCTGCTGCCCCGCGCCGAATCCGACCCGACGCTGCGCGCCCACGCGATGGCGGAGTTTCTGCTCGACCGCTACGGCGTCGTCACGCGCGGCTCGGTGATGAGCGAGCACCAGCCCGGCGGATTCGCGCTGGCGTACCGGGTGCTGAGCCAGTTCGAAGAGACCGGGCGGTGCCGCCGCGGGTACTTCATCGAGGGGTTGGGTGCGGCTCAGTTCGCCACGGGCGGCACGGTCGACCGGCTGCGGTCGTTCGCGACCGACGTGCTCGGGGGGCAAACCGACACGCAAGGGGGCGGCGGGGGCGGCGGAGACGGCGACGTGGGCGGCGACGCATCCCGTAGTGGTGCTGCCGGGTTTGGCAACGCAATCCGCCGAGACCGCGCTACTGGGCGAGGCAACCGAGGTGACTCGGGCAACAGCGGCAGCCGGCGCACGCTCACGCTGGCGGCGAGCGATCCGGCGAATCCGTTCGGAGCCGCGCTGCCGTGGCCGGCGGGCGAGGGGCATCGTCCGGGGCGCAAAGCGGGGGCGCTCGTGGTGCAGGTCGACGGGCAACTCGTGCTCTACATCGAGCGCGGCGGCAAGACCGTGCTGTCGTTCAGTGACGATGAAGACGTGTTGGCTGCCGCCGCGGCATCCCTCGCCCGAGCGGTGACAACAGGCCAGGTCGACAAGCTCACCATCGAGAAGATCGACGGCGAATACTCGGTGGGCACGCCGGTGGGGCGGATGCTCGAGAGCTCTGGTTTCAACAACACCCCGCGCGGTCTGAGGTTGCGCAGTGCCTGAGGGCGACACCGTCTACCGAGCTGCGAAGCACCTCAACGACGCACTGGCGGGCAGCGTTCTGACGGGGTGCGACATTCGCGTTCCGAAGTTCGCCACGGTCGACCTCACCGGCGAGGTGGTCGACGACGTGGTCAGCCGCGGAAAACACATTCTGATGCGGGTGGGTGAGTTCAGCATCCATTCGCACCTGAAAATGGAGGGCACCTGGCACATCTACAAGCCAGAAACCCGCTGGCGCAAACCGGCCTGGCAGGCGCGAGCTGTGCTGAAGACCGCCGACTACACCGCCGTGGGCTTCGAACTCGGGCTGCTCGAAGTGCTTCGTCGCGACGACGAAGACAGCGTAGTGGGCTACCTCGGGCCCGACTTACTCGGCCCCGATTGGGGCGAAGTGGATGCGGCCGAGGCCGAGCGCCGGCTGGCACGAGAACCGGCCCGCGAAATCGACGTGGCACTGCTCGATCAGCGCAACCTCGCCGGTCTCGGCAACGTTTTCGCGAACGAACTGTGCTTTCTGCGCGGAGTGCTGCCGACGCGGCCGGTCGCCGAAGTGCCGAAGCTCGATGCGGTCGTGGCGCTCGCGCATCGACTCATCACCGCCAACCGCGACCGGGTCGAGCGCACGACCACCGGCGACACCCGCCCGGGCAAGCAGGTGTGGGTCTACAACCGCGCCGGCCAGCCCTGCCGCCGCTGCGGAACCCGGATTCTTGCGGGCAAACTCGGCGCGAACGAGCTGTCGCTGCGCGACACATACTGGTGCCCGCACTGCCAGACCTAGGGCGTGGCGTCGCGTCGCGAGCCCCGGCTCGTCAGACATGATCCTCGACGCGCGTGAACGCGGGCCGCGGGCTCGCCGGGGGTGGCCGCGCGCATGTCAGAGATACCCCGCCCGGGTATGCGCGGCTCGTCGTATTCTTGAGGGGTGATCGACGACATCAAGAAGCGCGCCCTGCACCGCACCCGCATACTCGAAGGCCAGCTGCGCGGGCTCGAGAAGGCGATCGAGAATGAAGACTATTGCATCGACATCATCACGCAGTCGCTCGCGATTCAGAAGTCGCTGGGGTCGCTGAACAAGCTCATGGTCGAGAACCACCTGAAAACGCATGTGACCGAGATGTTCGAGGCCGGTGGGGATGATCGGGCGAAAGCCATCGACGAGCTGGTGCGTATTTACGAGCTGAGTCGCAACCGGGGCGAGTGATTACGAGCGCCGGCGGGGTTACGACTGCCGAGCATCCAGAACCGCGACCTGCCGTTTGAGAGCAATGAGGCGATACGACGTTTCGGCCAGCCCGGCGATGAGCTGGCGGCCGGATGCTCGGGGCCGGGTTCGCCGGGCATCTGGTTACACTGAACTGCCGCTCTTTTCGTCAGCCTCAGAGGACTCTCGTGACCGATCAACCCCGCCGCGCAGCCATCAACGACGCCGCTGTGGTGTGGTCGATTCCGACCGAAGAACTGTCATCGCGGTTGCCGAGCAGCCCGCTCGTCATCATCATGCACGGGTACGGATCGCACGAGAACGACCTCATTTCGCTCGCGCCGCTGCTGCCTGAGGGCACCATTGCCGCTTCGCTTCGGGCGCCGCTGCTGGCGCCGCACCCCATCGAGAACGGATTCTCCTGGTTTCCGATCGGCGAGGCCGGCAACCCGCGAGTGGGCGTGGTCGATGACGCCGCTGCGTCGGTTCTCGACTGGCTCGGGCGCGTCGAGTCGAGCTACGGCACCCCGCCGAGCGTCGCGACGTTCGGGTTCTCGCAGGGCGCGGCCATGGCAGTGCACCTGCTGCGCACGGCACCGGCGCGGTTCGCGGCGGCCGTGAATCTCTCGGGATTCGTGGTGAGCGGTCAGGTGCACGGCGACCGCGAGATGCTCGAGCTGCGGCCGCCGGTGTTCTGGGGGCGCGATGTGGCCGACCCCATCATCACGAGCGATGCGATTGCGCGCACCGAGGCGTGGCTGCCCGAGCATTCGACGCTGACGGCGAACCTGTACCCGGGCATTCTGCATGGGGTGTCGCAGGAGGAGATCACCGACGTGGCGGCGTTCTTGCGGCAGCATTTGTTTGGCGACTCGCGGGGTGTGGTGGTCGCAGCGGCGTCTGACTCGGTGGCTGGGGCGGAGCCTGCGTCTGACGCGGAGCCGGCGTCTGACGCGGGGGCGGAGCCGGCGTCTAATTCGGTGCCCGCAGCGGCGTCTGGCGCGGGGGCTGAGGCGACGTCTGATTCGGTGCCCGCAGCGAACGCCGAGAACTAGGCGATCGGTGCCCCCTGAGAGCCGGAGCTGCAATGGGTAAGACCGCGAAGACGTCTGGGCCAGGGCCGACAACCGCCGCGACTGTTGCGCTGACGCGTGCCGGAATCTCGTTCACGGCGCACGCCTATCGTCATGACGACGCCGTAACAGAATTCGGTGACGAAGCCGCGCAGGCGTTGGGCATCGAAGCCAAGCGCGTGTTCAAGACGCTGATGGTCGAGACCGACGCGGGCCTGGCAATCGGAATCGTTTCGGTAGCCGACATGCTCGACCTGAAAGCGCTCGCCTCCGCCGTGGGAGCCAAACGAGCATCCATGGCCGACAAGGCGGTCGCTGAGCGCAAGAGCGGGTACGTGGTCGGTGGCATCAGCCCGTTCGGGCAGAAAACGCGACTCGCGACGGTTCTGGATGATCGTGCCGCGGGCTTCGCGACCATCTACGTTTCGGGCGGCCGGCGTGGGTTCGACATCGAGGTGACGCCCGGCGATCTCGTTGCCCTGACGGGGGCGGTTGTGGCGCCGATCCGGCGCAGTTAGGCGGTCACGTGCAGCACTCCGAGCCCGCTGATGACGCGGTGGCGGCGGTGATTGCGGCCGAGGCTTCGCTCCTCGATTCGGATGTTCGGCGTGAACGGCATCGGCTCGAAGCGCTGCTCGACGAGTCCTTCGTCGAGATCGGGCAGTCGGGGCGGCTGTGGCGGCGTGCACCGCATTAGAGCGAGCGTTCGAAGAAAACGGATCCCTCGGCGCGGCTTGCTTCGGCGAAACCGCAGCGCAGCAGAACGCGCTGCGACGCGATGTTGTCGGTTCGCGTGTCTGCCCTGATGATGCGTGCTCCGGATGCCCGGGCGACTTCTCCGAGCGCTGCGAGTGCTTCAGTGGCGAAACCCCGACCTCGCGCGCCTCTCACCAGCCCGTAACCGACCTCGACTGCTCCCTCGGCATCGGGGAAACCGGTGAATCCGATTCCGCCGACTGCGGCACCATCGGTGAGGCGGCGAATGACGTAGGGGCCGAACGGCCGGGGGTCGCCATTGGCCCGAAAGTCGTCGATGAATCGGGGCAGAATGTCGAGTTCGTCTGCGAATGGATAGCCTTCGGCCCAGTTGTCATCCGCTCTCGGGCGTCCGGCGAGCACGCGTTCGGCCTCAGCCGGCGTGTACGGGTGGAGGAGCAGGCGGCGGGTCATCGTATCCACTGCAGAAGACTACCTGGGGAGTCAGCGGACCCGGCGCGGTTTAGTAACGTGGGGGCTATGACCCCGCAACCCACGGCCACGCAGACGCAGCAGGTTTCGCGAACGATCATCTCTGGCGCATACATCGCCACGGTCGACGCCGCGGGTACCGAGCACAGCGACGGATACGCGGTGGTCGATGGCGACACGATCGTCGCGGTGGGGGGCGGCGCGGTGCCGCGGTGGGCGCTCGACGGCGCGCCGATGCCCGAGGGAGCGGCGGGCGCGCAGGGCCGTGGCGGTAGCGCCAGCGGCAGCAGCGGCAGCGGCAGCGCCGCTTACGCCAACGAACACGCTGACGCGCGCGATACTGCGGCCGACCAGCACAGCAGTCAGAACGGCGGCATGCCCGGGCGGCGTGAGCCACGGGCATCCGTCACCATCGTCGACGGGCGTGGGCACCTCGTCACTCCAGGGCTGATCAACACGCACCACCACCTGTACCAGTGGCTGACCAGGGGTTATGCGCAAGATTCGATTCTGTTCGACTGGCTCACGTCGCTGTACCCACTCTGGGCGCGAATCGACGCTGACCTGGTAGAGAAGGGCGCGCTCGGCGCCATGGCGGTCGCGGCGAAAAGTGGATGCACGACCGTCGGTGACCACCACTACGTGTTCCCGAGCGGGGCGGGCGACATTCTCGGTGCAATCGTTCGGGCTGCGGGGCAGTTGGGCGTGCGCATCCACGCCACCCGGGGCTCGATGGATCTCGGTCAGAGCGCGGGCGGCCTCCCGCCCGACTTCGCGGTGGAGTCGATCGACGCGATTCTGGCGGCGAGCGACGAGGCGATCGACCGGTACCACGACGCATCGCGCGGGGCGATGGCGCAGATCGCGCTCGCGCCCTGTTCGCCATTCTCGGTGACGGCCGACCTGCTGCGCGAGTCAGCGGCGCTCGGGCGGGCGCGCGGCGTGCGGCTGCACACGCACGGGTCGGAGACGGTAGAAGAAGACGCGTTCTGCCTCTCGAAGTTCGGCAAGACGCCCACCCAGTATCTCGAAGACCTCGACTGGCTCGGCAACGACGTGTGGATGGCGCACTGCGTTCACCTCGACGACCACGCCATCGCGCGGTTCGCGGCGACCGGCACCGCTGTGGCGCACTGCCCGTCATCGAACGCGCGTCTGGCGGCCGGCATCGCCCGCGTGCCCGCGATGCTCGACGCCGGCATCACCGTTGGCCTCGGGGTCGATGGCGCCGCCTCGAACGAGTCGGGGCAGCTCGGCACCGAGATTCGCATGGCGGTGCTGATGAACCGGCTGGGTGCGGGGGCTGACCGGATGCCCGGGCGGGCCGCCTTGCGCATGGCGACCATCGGCGGGGCAGCGACCCTCGGGCGCGCCGCCGAACTGGGCTCTCTCGAGGTAGGGAAGCTCGCCGATCTCGCGGTGTGGAAGATCGATGGCGTTGAACACTCCGGCATTCTCGACCCTGTGGCGGCGCTGACCCTCGGCTCCCAGCCGCCGCTGGCGCTGCTGCTGGTCAACGGAGTCGAGGTCGTGCGAGACGGGGCGCTGACCCGCGTCGATGAGGCCCAGGTCGCCTCGGCGGTGGCGCGGGCATCCGTCGCCCTCGCGGCACGCTGACGCATACCGCCCCATCCAGCGCGTCAGCCGACGCTCCTCGGCGAGAACGGCTTAAGCGGACGAGAGCGACCTGCGGAACCGTCGCTCTCGCCCGCAAAGATCGCTGTCGCGCGCGACGGTCAGTCAGCGGGCGCGGCCCGCCACCTTTTCGGTGAGGCTGAGGCGCACGGTGGGCCACTCCGACTCGATGATGGAGAAGACCACGGTGTCGCGCAGCGTGCCGTCGCGCCAGATGTCGTTGTTGCGCAGAATGCCGTCTTGCTTGGCGCCGAGGCGGGCGATGGCTGCGCGCGACTGCTGATTGTGCCAGTGGGTGCGAAATTCGACTGCGACGCAGCCGAGTGTGTCGAAGGCGTGGGTGAGCTGCAGCAGTTTGGCGTCGCTGTTGATGCCGGTGCGCTGGGTGCTTGTGGCGAGCCAGGTCGAACCGATTTCGAGCTTTCGATTGTCGGCGCGGATGTTCAAGAAAGACGTCATTCCGACGGCTTTACCTGTGTCGAGCCTGACAACGGCCCAGGGCACCCACTCCCCTGCCGCGCGCAGGTCGAGGCGGTGCTGCACCGCCGCCGCCATGTCGTCGGGGCTCGGAATTCGCGTGTACCAGGTCTGCCACAGATCGCCTTCGGCGACGGCCTCGGCTAGGTCGGGCACGTGATCGAGCGAGAGCGGGGCGAGTGTGACGCGCGCGCCGACAAGGGTCGGAACGGCAGTGAAGTCGGCGACTGAGCCAGGGGTGATCTCCATCATTCGACCCTATCGATCATCTGCCCCGCTCACTTCAGCCTTCGAGAATCGCCCAGCCGTTCGCCGGGGTGACGGCCGAGACACCGGTGGAGGTCGCGGCGAGGTCTGCAGCGCCAGCCAGGAGAACCGGCGCACCCGGTAACTCGAGCGTGTAGGGCTCGTCGGCGAGGTTGAGCAACACCACGAGGCGCGGCGTGATTGACAGCGAAGATTCGCCGCTCGCAGGGCCGCTCTCCGCCGGGGTGACTGGGGAGCCCGCGACGACCTGGTAGGCGAAGAACGCGTTCGTCAGCTTCAGCGTCTCGGTTCGGGCCGAGTGCAACCACGAATGCCTCCGCCGCAGACCGATCAGGTTCTGGTGGAGGCGGTAGGTCGGCCATCCGTCACCCGAGCCAGGGCCTGAACCAGCACCCGAGCCAGAGCCCGAGCCGCCACCGCCCAGCCGCGAGGGCCCACCCTCCGGAAACTCCGGCCGAATCGCGTCATCACCCCCCGCGCGCTGCTCCTTGACCCCGAGGTACCCCTGCTCGTCGCCGTAGTAGATGCTCGGGGTGCCGCCGATGGTGAGCAGAACAACGAGGGCGTGTGCCTGGTGCCGCCGATCATCCACCACCGTCGCCAACCGCGTCACATCATGGTTTCCGACGAACGTCAGCGGAACGAACCGCTCGAGATACCCGTTGTGCCGCCCGAGAGCGTAGGCGAGTTCGAAGAAGTTGGCGTCGTTGATCGAGCTCCAGATGGCCTTCCACACCTCGTATTGGGTGAGCGAATCGAACCCCGCAGCCTCGACGATTTCGCTGTAGTCGCCGTGAATGACCTCGCCGAAAATGTAGGCGTTCGGATGCTCGGCCCGAACCCGCGGCAGAACGCTCGCCCAGAACGCGGCCGGCACCGCGTACGCCGCATCGAGCCGCCACCCGTCAGCCCCGCGGCCGAGCCAGTAGGTCATCACCGACACCACGAAATCGGCTACCTCGGGCTCGGCGTGGTTGAGCGTGACGAGTGCGTCGTGGCCTTCGAAGACGGCGAACTGTGGATGCCCGCCCGAATCGCCCTGCGAAACGAACCAGTCGCGCTCCCGAGCATTCGGCCCACCGTTCAGCGCGCGCTGCAACGGCGCAAACCCGCGCCCCACGTGGTTGAACACCCCATCGAGCAGCACGTTGAGGCCGCGGGAGTGCGCCTCCTCGATCAGCCGATCGAAGTCGGAAAGGTCGCCGAGCCTCGCGTCGATGCGAAAGTAGTCGATCGTGTCGTACCCGTGCGACTCCGACGCGAAGATCGGCCCCAGGGCGATCACCGATGCTCCGAGCTCGACCGCGTAGTCGAGCCACGCGATGAGGCGCGGCAGCCGGTGCTCGACGTGTGGCGCGGCCCCGCCTGGCAGCGCGGCAGCTGTACCACCGAGGCTGCGACCGCCAGCATCTGCACCGTCGTGACCCGCGAGCGAGGCGGCATCTGCTACTCCGGCCAATTCGCGTGCATCGGCGACTTTCGGCGCACCGACGAACCCCAGTGGGTAGATCTGCCACATCACCGCGTGCGTGACCCAGCCCGGCTCGCTCATAGCGCGGCCGCCCACCTCACCACGCGTCACCGTCTGGGGCGAGGGCGGCGGCCTGGGCATCCCGAGCCTGGTGACCGGGATCGAACGACGTCCCATCGATGAGCACCTTGCCCACCACGGCGTCTTCAACAGCCTGGTGCGCTGCGGCTGTTTCGTCGAGGTGGTAGCGGATGATCGGCAGCCCGAACGCGTCACCCACCCCGAGGGCTCCGTCGCCCGCTGCCGCGATGACGGCCGCTACCGCGTTCGCCTTCTGCACCTCGCTCGTGGTGTAGGTCAGCACGAACTGGTAGCGCACGTTCTTGGTCATGCTCGCCCGCGCGGCTATCGACACCTCGTCGGGCGTGCCCGAGACGTAGATGGCAATCGTTCCGCCGTGGGCGATGAGCTCGAGGTCGATGCCGAGGTTGGCCCGCGGGTTCACCTCGACAATGACCTCCACCCCGTGCGGGGCGACGGCCGTGACCTGCGACACCACGTTCTCGGTGCGGTAGTTGATGACATGGTGAGCGCCAGCACGCCAGGCCAAATCGGCTTTCTGTTCACTGCTGACCGTGGTGATGACGGTTGCCCCGGCCCACGTCGCGAGCTGTATCGCCGCGTGACCCACGGCTCCTGCGCCGCCCGCCACGAGAATGTGCTGGCCGGCCAGCGAACCCGGTGCCAGCCTGGCGGGGCCGGACTCGCGGGCGGTCAGTGCCCGGTGCGCGGTGAGCGCCGGAATTCCGAGCGACGCCCCCACATCGAACGACACCCCGTCGGGCAGCGCATTCACCAACAGCTCGGGCAGCACCACGAATTCGGCGGCAGTGCCGTCGGTGCGCTGATAGGCGGCGTCGCGCAACCACACGCGCTGCCCCACGGTGAACCGGCTCGTGCCCGGGCCGACCGCGTCGATCACTCCGGCGCCGTCTTGGTTCGGGGTCTGCGGATGCTCGAGCTGCACACTCTCACCCGAACCCTGCCGCGCCTTCCAATCGGTGGGGTTCACGCCCGACACCACGACGCGAACGCGTACTTCACCGGCGGCGGGCTCAACTTTTTCGACCTCAACGAGTTGCAGAACGTCGGGGCCGCCGGTTCGGGTGTAGCTGATCTTCTTCATGCCTGAATTCTCCTGCTTGGTGCTGTGTTCGTGGTGCTGTTCTTGGAGCTCGCTCAGCGTTCTTAGCGCTCGCTCAGCGCTTGCCGCCGAACTTTCGGCGTCGCGCTTGCGCAGCGTTCGCCTGGTCTGACTGGGTTTTCTTTTTCGATTGCGCGGGTCTCGGGGCCGTGCCTTTACGACCCGCTGCGGCCGCTTCGGCCTCTTTCGCCGCGCGCGCCTTCGCCTTGGCCTTGGCAACAGGCCCGATCTTTTTCGCCGGAGCCGCGGCGGTGCCCGCGTCTGAGCCAGTTCGAAGCCCGGTCGCGGTGCCGGCCGCAGCGCCAACGACACCCGACCGCGACCGCGAGCTCGACGCCGAGCGCCCGCGCACGATACCGATGAACTCCTCGACGAGCACAGACTCATCGCCCGCGCGCCACGCCACCGAAACCTGCGTCTCGGCCACCCCGCTCACCGGCCGAAAAACCACATCTTTACGGTTGTGCAGCCGCGAGATCGACTGCGGCAGAATCACGATCCCTACGCCGGCGGCAACCTGTTCCACCGCATCTTCTCGCGAGTGGATGCCCCGCAGCGGCCTCCGCGACCCGTCAGTCACCTCCGTGGCGATGTCGCGCCACTCGGGCACCTCGTCGGGGTCTTGCAGCAGGTGCTCGCCCTGCAGATCATCCACCGCCACGACGTCGAAGACCGAGGCGGGGTGGTCTTTCGCGACCCCGACCACCGGCACCTCGGAGTACAGCGCAATCGCACTGAGCCCGCCGCGGTCGAACGGATGCCGCACAAAACTGACGTCGGCGGCCCCCGTCTGCAGCACCGTCGTCTGCTCCCCTGGCTCCGAGCGAAACACCTTGAGAGGCAACTCGGGGTGCCGTTCGGCCCACACCCGGCTCCACTTGGTGACGGTCACTCCCACCGTAAAGGCAACCGAAAGCGCGAACTCCGCCGCAGGCGGTTCACTCTTGTCGGCCTTCTCCTGCGCGGCCTCCTCCTGCGCGGTCTCGGCGGCCGCCGCAGGCGCCTCTGAGGCCGCTGGCACCCGATCGACAGCTGCCGAAGGCTCCGGTGCCACCCGGTCGACAGCTACCGAAGGTGCGGTAGTACGGAGGATCGAGGGCTCCGCCGGGTGCTCGGGGTCGCTCACCTGTTCGTTTGTCATGCGTTGACCCCGATCATCCAGCGCACGGAATTGAGGAGCCGCCGCACGCCCCACGATACGCTGGGCTGATGACCCCGCCGAAATTGTCACAAACCATGAAGCCGGCGACCGCCGCCAAGAAGCTGGGCATCTACCTGCCCGCCGCGCCCGATGAGTTTCAGCAGAACGAGGTCACCCGCGCCGAGCTCGCCGAGTTGCTCGCCACGCCGCCCGAATGGCTCGTTCAGTTGCGATTGAACGGCCCTCACCCTCGCCAGGAGGTCGCTCGTAAGCTCGGCATCTCGATTTCGGGGCTCACCCGCGCGGGCGTCGACGACCCGTTCACCACCGCAGAGATCAAGGCACTGCTGGCGGCGCCGCCAGAGTGGCTCGTGGTGGAGCGCGCCCGTCAGGCTGGCGTGATGGAGGAGAACGCGCGCATCAAAACCGAGCGCGCCGAAAAGGCCGCCCAAAAGGAGCGCGCCGAGCGCCACGCCCGCACCAACCCGAACGCGGTAGCTCCCAAGCCCCGCCGCCGCTGATTTTGTGCGCCGCCGCCTCTGCGGCGCGCCAATAGGCTCAGTCCCAGCCCTGCTGAGGGGTGTCGCAGGTGCCGCGGAAGACGAATTGCGAGGGACGCTTGCGCTGCCGCGATGACCAGTCGATGGCCGGGCGCTTCTCGTGCTCCGGCAGGTAACCCAAGCGGTAGACCGCCATCAGCTCGAGATCGTCAGGCACCTTGAGCAGGTCGACGATGAGCTGCCATTTGCCAGGCACCTCCATCGGAAACGATACGAACTGAATGCCCATACCGAGCTCCACCGTCGACAGCCACACGTTCTCCATGGCCGCACCCATGCTGAAAACCGAGTAGAACGAGCTGAGTTCGCCGGGGCGGTATTCCGCCCCATCGAGCATCACCCCGAGCAGCAGGGGCGACTCGGCCACGAGTTTGCGGTTCTGCTCGCCGAGCGTCTGCGGCACGCGCAGCCCATTCATGACAGCCTGGCCGCGTTTCGTGAACACCGCTTTCGTGAATGGGCGCAGCGCAGCGGGCAACTTGTCGAACAGCATGCCGTCACGCCGAGCATCCATTTCGGCCTCACTGAACCGAAAATACGGCCGATACCGCTCGAAGAACGACCCCTCACTGAGCGCCTGGGTCATGCTCTCGCCGCTGATCGCTCCGATGCTCCGGATGGTCGTGGGGTTGTCAATGAGAACGAACCGCCACGGCTGACTATTCAATTGCGACGGCGCAGCGCCCGCAGACTCGATGAGCGTGCGCTGGTGCTCATCGCTCACCGGGTCGGGCAGAAAGGCGCCGTTCGTGGTTTTTCGGTTGTGTAGAACATCGAAAAATTCCATTGCTGCCTTTCTCACACACCCCGCGCGACCCGTTTCGGGCGGCCGAAGCGCTAACTCACCAGAGACACACTAAGCCCGAGCGCCAAAAACGGCGCCACCGACAACGCGAGCGCCACATGGCCCCACGAGCGCGCCCGCACATACGGTAAAAGCGCGAGCGGTACGAGTGCCGGCAGCAGAAACCAGCCGGCCACTCCGCCGCCCCAGAACACCGTGCTGACAGCGGCGGCGGTGAGGGCGAACGTACAGATGTAGAGTGCCGTGTGCACCCAGTGAAACGGGGCCGAATTCACCCAGCCGGCCTTGACGGATGCCCCGAACAGAGCATTCACGACGAAACTCACACTCGCCGCTACGAAAAGAACCTGGGGCACGCTCACCCCTTAACTATTCACTCTTACACCAGCCTAACAAAGCGCCCTGAGTCCACCGCAGCCAACCCGAGCGCCCGCCACGAAATAATGGAGCCATGACAACTACCGCGCCCCCGAAGCCGGCCGACATTCGCCGCTGGCGACAATACATGGCCGACGAGCAGGCCGAGGCTGCGGTGTACCGCGATCTCGCCGAACGCCGCACGGGCGAAGAGCGTGCGATTCTGCTCGCCCTGGCTGAGGCCGAGGCCAGGCACGAGTCGCATTGGCGCGCGCTGCTCGGCGACAACGTGGGCAAGACCAAGCGCGGAGACTTGCGCACGCGCACGCTCGGCTTCTTGGCCCGCCGGTTCGGTTCGGTGTTCGTTCTCGCGCTCGCTCAGCGCGCCGAGACCCGTTCACCGTATGCCACCGACTCAGACGCCACGCCGGCGATGGCAGCGGATGAGCAAGTGCACGCCGAGGTGGTGCGCGGGCTGGCTGCGCGCGGCCGCAATCGGTTGTCTGGCACCTTTCGTGCCGCCGTCTTCGGTGCCAACGACGGGTTAGTGTCGAATCTCGCTCTCGTGATGGGAATCTCCGCCAGCGGGGTCGACAACTCCATCGTGCTGGCCACGGGTCTCGCCGGGTTGCTGGCGGGCGCGCTTTCGATGGGTGCGGGCGAGTACGTGTCGGTGCGGTCTCAGCGCGAATTGCTCGAGTCGACGACGCCGAGTGCCGAAGCGAACGATGCGCTGCCGAACCTCGATGTGAACGCGAACGAACTGGCGCTGGTCTACCGCGCGCGAGGTATGTCTGAGGCCGAGGCTGAGGCGTATGCGCATGCGATGCTCTTTCCGACGACGCAGCCCATCCGCATTCCGCGGAGCTCGCCGTCGGCCCACACGGCTCGCAGTTCGATTGCGCGGGCTGCCGACGAGCGCCGATTCGGGGCCGCTTCGGCGGCGGCTGATGGCGGTGCGGAGGCGGGGACGGCGGCTGCGGCGGCTGCAGCTTCGGCTTCGCGCGGTGGCGGGCTCGCGAGTGCTTCCTCAGACGGTGGCCGTGCATCCGCTCTCGAACGGGTCGAGCTGAACGACGGAGTGGCCGACGCCTCGGCGAACGAAGAGATCGACGAGCACGAAGCGGTCGGCACCGGGCTGAGCGCGGCGCTGTCGAGCTTCTGCTTCTTCGCTTCGGGCGCCATCATTCCCGTGCTGCCCTACATCTTCGGGCTGCAGGGGCTGCCTGCCCTGATCGTGGCGGGCGTGCTGGTGGGCGTGGCACTTCTCGGCACCGGGGCTATCGTGGGCATCCTTTCGGGCGGGCCACCCCTGCGCCGTGCGCTTCGCCAACTGCTCATCGGCTACGGCGCCGCCGCGGTCACGTACTTGCTCGGGTTGCTCTTCGGCGGCGTCTAGGCCGCCCGCCGCTCATTCGCACCCGGCACCACCGGGATGGCCGCCAGCATGGCCGGAACAAGCCCGGCCACACCGGCACGTCGGCTACGGCACGTACGTGAGCACCTCGACACCGTAGGGCGGCAGGGTGAACGTGGTGACCGCCGCGCCCGACTCGTCGCAGAGCGTTCCTGACGCTTGGGGTGCCACGTCGAGGGGCTCGTCGTGCTGGCTCACAAACCAGATGAAACGGCGCCCGTCGGCGTGGGTGAGCTCGGCGGCGAGAACACGAGGGTCATCGACACGAACATCCCGTCGCACGCCCGCCTCGATCGCCAGCGCCGCGTACAGGCGCCAGGTGGGCTCGGGGTTCGTGTAGGGCGTGATCGACGCGAAGTACTCGAACGGAAACGTGCCGAGCACGAGCGATCCGCCCGCCCCGACACGGTGCCGCAGCAGCGCCGGATGCCCGTGCTGATCGACCGCGATCACCTCGGCGTCGACGGCCTCCACCGCCAAGAACGACCGGGAATTCGCCGTGCCGCCGACCGGAAACACCAGCTCGGTGCCCGCCGTGATATCGCCGAAATCGGCAACGAACGTGATGCGCAGCTCGTCGTCGAGAACCGGCTCGACGAGCCCATAACGCGAGGTCTTACGCACGCCGAACGTCTCGTCGAGGTCGGGCCACCAGATTCCGCGCTGGTTCATGTGCTCGCCGTAGAAGATCGAGGCGTACACGGTCGCTCCGCCCGCAGCCAGCTCGCGCAGCCGCTTCCACGAGGGAGCCGTGAGCTGCTTGGCCGACGGCAGGAGGTACAGCGCTTCGCCTCCAGGCAGGCCGTCGAGCTCTCGAGCCACTCCGACGGCGATGTCTGCTTCGCGCGCCGCAACGTAGGCCTGCCTGCTCACCGAGAAGACACTCGCGGCGTCTTCAGATTGGGTGAAGGGATACTGCGCTTCGAGATACGAAGGCACGATGAGCACCGCGTCAGCGTCGGGTCGTGACAGCTGCCGAGCATCCACCCGCGCCAGCAACTCGCCGAACTTCTTCACCTCGAGCGCCTGCGCCTTCGGCCGGCCGTTCTTGTCGATGAGGCCGAAGTGCAGTTCAAAGGGGTGGTGCGAGTACGGCGCCACGTCGAAGAGGTCGTCGTAGTCGGTGTTGTTCCAGGTCAGCCAGCCCGAGGCGCCCGCGAGCAGGCTGTTGTTCATGATCTGCCGGTAATAGTGCGCGGCGTTCTCTTCGCTGACGTAATCGCTGGTGAGACCGAACTCTTCCATGATGACCGGCTTGCCACCGATGTCGAGCAGTTCGCAAATGAAAGCCGCACCCAGGTTCTGCCTGACGGGGTCGGTCTCCATGCGATAGACGTGCGGCCCGTGAAAGTCGACCAGCGGCGCCAGTTCGCGAATGCGAAACCCGTTGTCTGAGCCGGTCACCTCGACGCCCCACGATCCGTCGCCGATCGAGACGGGCTGCTTCGCTCCCCCGGCCCGCACGGCGTCGATCAGAATCTGCGCCCAGCTCGCCACCTCGAGGTGGTCGATCGAGCCGATGCCCCGCGACTTCCAATCGCCGTAGATGGGAATTTCGTTCGTCAAAAGCCACGCCGCGATTGCCGGATGCTCGGCGAACCTCGAAGCGAGCTCACGAACGTACCAGGCCTGCCGCGCCACGAACCACACGTCGCCGAAGATACTGCGGCCGTCACGCCACACCGGATCCCAGTTCTCACCCGACATATGCCCCACGATGAACGTCGGGATGCTCGTCATGCCGAGCGCCTCGTGCTGATCGAGAAAGTCCCGAAACCGCTCGACGAGCACCTCGTCGAGCGCATCGGGTGTGGGCATGAAGTCGGGCCAGTAGAAGAAGCTCCGCGTCACCGTCATGCCGTGATCGCGCATGGTGCGCAGTTCTTCGCCCACCACGGCGGCGTCGTAGTCGCGCCACATGCGCGGCCCGCCCACCCGCGACCAGAAGTTGACCCCGAGCCAGACGATCGGCTCGCCGTTCTCATTGAGCCGTGCAGATTGGCGTTTCATGTTCGTGGTTTCCTTTCGATGACCACCGGCCGCTCGTGGCTGAACCGGTTCGGTACGGGTATGTGCATGTGGATGATCGGGCGGCTCCTTCGCCGGCAACCTCCCGCTTCGTGAGCCCGCTACCCCCAAGTGAGCCTGGTAGACCGGACTCAATTCGACCCAACGGTCTCACTTGGCGTAGTACGTAGAGCGGTGGAGCGGATCGTGCGATGGAGCGGAGACGGGCGGGGCTGCAAATCGGGCGGAGCGAGCCGAGGGTCGTGAGCCCGTTACGCCCAATTGAGCCCGGTAGACCGGCCTCAATTCGACCTAGCGGTCTCACTGGGATGGGGAGGGGGGCGAGGGGGGCGAGGGGGGCGGGCGCCGCAGCGCGGGGTGGGCGGCGGCGCGGCGGGCGCCGGGCGCCGGCGGCGCCGCTAGTGCGGGGGCGGCGCCGTGCTGCCGCGCGGGAAGAGCGCCGGGAGGGGGCCCTCGCGGCTGCCGCCCTCGCCGCCGTCGATGATGGCGAGCAGCATCTGCGCGGCGGCAGCGCCCAGGGCCGGCACGTCTCGCCGCATCGCCGAGAGCGGGGGGTGGGTGATCTCGCAGAGCGGCGAGTCATCCCAGGCGAGCAACGACAGCTCGCCCGGCACGCTCACCCCGAGTTCGGCGGCCACACCGAGCCCGGCCACCGCCATCACGTCGTTGTCGTACACGATCGCAGTTGGCGGTTCGCTCTGCGTCAGCAGCGCCCGCGTGGCGCGCGCGCCCGCCTCACCGCTGAAGTCGGTGTCGATGATCTGGTGTTTCGTCAGCCCCGACTCCGCGGCCACTCCGAGAAAGGCGTGATCGCGAGTGACGGTGTGCGAAAGCGCCGGAATGCCGCCGACCCGCGCCACCCGCTTGTGCCCGAGCCGAACGAGGTACCGCACCGCGTCACGCATCGCACGCCCGTCGTCGGTCGACACGAACGGAAGGCCGCCAGCGGCATCACCACTCGACACGCACACCGCAGGAATCTCGAGCTCACGAACGGCAGCCACCCGCGGGTCGTTCAGCTCGAGATCGACGAGCAGTACTCCGTCGACGCGGCGCTGCGCCCACCACTTCTCATACGTGGCGATCTCGGCGCCCGGGCGGTCGACGACGTGCAGCATCAGGGCGATACCTTCAGCCGCGATGACCTCTTCGACCCCGGAGATGAACTCCATATAGAAGGGTTCAAGCCCGAGCATCCGTGCCGGCCTCGCCAGCACCAGCCCCACCGTGTCGGCCCGCGAGCGCGACAACGAACGGGCCGCTTGCGACGGGGTCCAGCCCAGCTCGCGCGCGATCTGGTGCACCCGCTCGCGAGTGTCGCTCGAGACCCCTGGCTTGTCGTTCAGGGCGTATGAGACGGCCCCTTTCGACAGCCCCGCCCGCTCCGCGATGTCGGTAATCGTCACGCGTGTCATGAGTTCACCTACCCCTGATTAACTCGGCACTTGAACTATCGCACACGAGTACTTCGTTGACGCTTCGCAGCACCGGAGCCTCTGCGAGCGCCGCCGCATCGAGCGCGACCGGGCTGAACACTGTGAGCTTCACGGCGAACCCTGGCACCACATCGACGTCGGCGTCATCGACCCACGCCTCGTCGTTCAACCGGTCGGCGAACACGATGACTCCGCGCACGAGCGAGGGTGCGGTCAGCCGGATGCTCTGCCGTCCCTCGGCCCAACCACCCACTTCGACGCTGAGCTGCGGCGGGTCGAGGCGCAGCGCCTTGTCTTCGGCGAAGTAGTGAGTGACGAGCCGGGCATCCGGAGCCTCAACGACCAGCACCTCGGCCTCGGCCTCGGTCGGCGTAGAAACTGCCTGCCCGAGCGCTAGCGTCTGGGCGCTGAGCGCCGGCACCAGCACCAATACGGCCTCGCGGGCCAGAACGTCGCCGTCGAACGTGCGCCGGGTCACCGTGACCTCAACAGACCAGTCGAGAATACTGTCGTTGACGGCCACCAGAGTGAGCCCGTCAATGCCCGGCTGCACGGTCAACAGCCGTTCGGCGTTGGCGCGTTTCAGCCCGTGCCAGAGCGGCTTCTTACGCCCATACCCGTCGATCGCGGCCCACGAGGTGACGGGCCAGCAGTCGTTGAGCTGCCAAACGATGGCACCCATGCAGTGCGGGCGCTCGGAACGGTAACGCTCGATGCCGAACACGATGGCACGCGACTGGTTCAGCTGGGTGAGGTAGTGCCAATCGTCGAACGTGACCGGCTCGGGCAAGTGCGGCGCCATACCCCGTTCGAGCTTGCCGTTGCCGTCGTCGGCCTTCTGATGCAGCAGCATGCCGGGCGAGGTTTCGGTGAGCGGCTCATCGTGAATCGACTGCGTGAGCGTCGACCAGGTCGGCGGCCCCTGAAAGCCGAACTCCGACACGAAGCGCGGCTCGTACGAAGCGTAGGTCGTGTAGTCGACCTTGTTCCAGACATCCCAGATGTGCACGTTGCCACGGGTGGGGTCGTTCGCGTGCACACTCATCGAGCCCGAGTACGGGCTGCCCGGCCAGTACGGAACGGTCGGCGCGAGTTCGTTCACGATGGCCGGCAAGATGGTCTCGTAGTACCCGAGCCCCCAGGTGCGATCGCCTATGGGCTCTTGCCAGCCCCAGTCGAACCAGCCCCAGATGTTCTCGTTGCAGCCGTTCAACAGCACGAGACTGGCGTGCGACGAGAGCCGCAGCACGTTGTCGTGCGCCTCGGCCTCGACCTCCGACCGAATCGGCTGCTCTTCGGGGTACGCGGCACAGGCGAACAAGAAGTCTTGCCACACCATGATGCCGAGCTCGTCGCAGGCCTCGTAGAACTCGTCGCGTTCGTAGATTCCGCCGCCCCACACCCGCAAGAGGTTGAGGTTCGCGTCGACCGCCTGCTCGATGCGGCCACGGTAGCGCTCGGCCGTGCTGCGCGACGGAAAGCAGTCGTCGGGAATCCAGTTCGCCCCCCGCACGAACACCGGCACGTGGTTGACGACGACGGCGAACCGGGCCCCCGCCTCGTCTTCGCTGGTGTCGAGTTCGACGGTTCGAAACCCCACCCGCTTCGACCACTGGTCGAGTTGGATGCTCGGGGCACCGCCCACGCCCACGCCGACGCCCTCAGGCGAGCCAGCCGCAGCGCCGCCGCCCACGCTCTCGCCCGCCGCCGCGACCGCCGCCGCCGCGAGCAGGCGAACCTCGAGCTGATACAGAGGTTGCTCGCCCATTCCGATGGGCCACCACAGGTTCACGTCGGGCACTGCGAGGGTGGCCGAGACGAGTCCGCCCTCGGCAGCGATCTTCGCCGGCACCAACACACGGGTGGCCTGCCCGTCGATGGCCACCTCGAGCGCGAGTTGCGCCGGGTGCGACGCGGCAACGTGCTTGCCACTCGACGCGGAGTCAGGCGCGCCAGGGCCGAATGCGGCGGAAGCGGGGAGCAGAGCATCCACTCGCACCAGACCGTTCGCGCCGTCGACCGTGATGGTGGGGCGCACCTCAGCGAGCCGGGAGGTCGACCAGGTTTCGAGCCGCGCCTCTTTCCAGATGCCGGCGGTCACGAGCTGGGGGCCCCAATCCCAGCCGAAGTTCGCCGCCATCTTGCGGATGAAGTTGAACGGCGTCGGGTACGCGTTCGGCAGGTCTCCGAGCTCGGCCTGAATTCGTTGGGCGTATGCCCACGCCGAATCGAACCGCACCTCGAGCGCATTCGCACCGTCGACCAGCAGCTCCGTGACGTCGAAGTGGTACGTACGGTGCTGGTTGAAGGTCTGCCCGAGCACCGTGCCGTTGAACGTGACCGTGGCCACGGTGTCGAGCCCGTCGAACACGAGCTCGGTGTGCTCGGCACCATCGGCCGCTGCGGATGCCCGCGCGATCGCCGCGCGCTCGACACTCGTTCGGTACACCCACGCCGTGTGCCCGATCCACTCGTCTTTCCGTTCGTTGAGGTCGATGTACGGGTCGTCGATGAGGCCTGCCGTGAGTAGATCGGTGTGCACCGTTCCGGGCACGGTCGCCGCAATCTCGGCGGGAAGCGGGGGCACCGCATACGCCGCGTCTACCTCGGCCGGGTCGGCGGGATGATCAGCGGGGTCGGGCGAAACAGCGCTGAGCGTCCATCCATCGGTCAGAACGTAGTGGTGGGTCATGTGTGAACCGCTTTCTGCGAGAAGCTGTCGAAGCAGGGGCGAATGTGGGGCGAGGGAGAGTGAGTGGTGAGACCGAAACTCAGTGCGAAACGATGGCGGCGAGCCGGTCAGGAAAGGCCGATTGCCCCCGAAAACCCTCGATGACGACGTTCTCGGTGTTGATGGTCTCGATAGCGTGCGCGTAGTAGCTCTGCTTCTCGTCACCCCACACGGCCTCGCAATTGCGAACGGTGATGTCGCTCGCGGTGTCGATGTGAAACGCCGAGGTGGGGTAGTCGTAGATCTTCTCCTCACCGCTGAACGGCCGACGGTCGTACTTGCCGCCCTCGAATTCGCTCCAGTGATCGATCTCGACGCGCACGTTCTCGAGCAGCAGCCCTTCGATGAGACCGGGCTCGTTCGCGGCGATGTGCACGCCGTTCTCGCCGCGCGCCAGAATGTTCACGAACCGCACGTTGCGAACGCGGCCGATCGCTTCTTGCCACGGAAAGGCCGAGACGTAGATGACTTCGCCCTTGCCCCACCAGCTGTCGTCGTAGATGCGCGTCTCGACCACGATGTTCGAGAACAGAATGTTCTCGTAGAGGCTGTCTTGACCGAGGTTCACGCTCAGCCCGCGGTGGCTGTTCTTGATGACGCAGTTGTCGAACACCACGTTGCGAATCGGCGACGTTGCGTCGACCCCGATCACCAGCGCGCTCGACTTCGTTTCGAGAATGCAGTTCGTGACCGTGATGTTCTCGCACGGCCCGAGGTCAGGAAACTCCTCGCAGGTCTTCAGCGAGATGGCGTCGTCGGGGCAGCGGATGTCGCAGTCGCTGATGCGCACGTCGCGGCAGCGGTCGAGGTCGATGCCGTCGGCGTTCGGCAGCTTCATGTCGCCGCGAATGCGAATCGAGTGAATCAGCACGCTCTCGCAGCCGGTCAAACGCACCGTCCAGAGGGCGCCGTCGCGGTACAGCGTGTCTTTGAGCGTCACGTCGCTGCAGCCGATGAAGAACAACGTGAACGGCCGGTTGACCGGCATCAGGTAGATGGGCCCGAGGTCTTCGAGCACGTAGAAGCGCCCACCGCCGTCGATGGTGCCGGCGCCCGTCACGGCGATGTTCGTCGCGTCGTACGCGGCGATGAACAACCCGCTCTGCAGCGTTTCTTCGTTCACGACGCCCGACGACAGCGCGCTCACGGTGTGGCGCTCGGTGATGTCGGCCCAGTGCCCGCTGGCCTGCAGCGTGGCCCCGCGCTCGATGTGCAGCTCGACGTTCGATTTGAGCACAATCGAGCCCGACAAGAATGTCGCGCCTGCGGGCACGAGAACGGTGCCTCCGCCGTTCGCATTCGCAGCATCGATGGCGGTCTGAATGGCGAGCGCATCATTCGTATTTCCGTCGCCGACGGCGCCGAAGTCACGAATGTTGAAAGTGGTGGTCACGAGGTCTCCAGTAGTTTGTGGGCTTGCGGTAGGTGAGATCGAGTGGATGAACGGGCGTAGGTCAGAGGGCGGCAGCTACTAGCTCTTGACGGCCCCCTGCAGCAGTGCGTCTTCGAGCCGGCGGTTCAGGATGATGTACACGATGTAGACGGGAACCATGGTGATGAGCGCCCCGGCGAGCAGCACTCCGTATTGGGTATAGGTCTGCGACACGAGCCCGGGCAGAGCTACCTGAACCGTTCGAACATCCGGATCGGGGCCAGCCAAGATCAAGGCGTACAGGTACTCGTTCCAGAACGTGAGAAAGTTCAGAATCGCGATGGTGGCGATGCCCGGAATCGTGATGGGAATGTAGATGCTGATCAGCACGCGAAGGCGGTTGGCGCCGTCCATCATGGCACTTTCTTCGAGCTCGGCCGGCACAGATCGCATGAACTGCGTCAGCAGAATGACCGAGAGCGGCAGCACGGTCGCCGGCAAGAACAGGTAGAGAAACTCGCGGGTGTGAAACAGCTGCAGTGCGATCGAGAGGATGACCGTGGGCACCAGCGCGGCGAACCCCGGTATCAGCAGCCCGGCCGCAAAGAACTTCTCGACGATGCCGCCGATTCGGCCGCCGGCCCGAGCGATGGCGTAGGCCGCCGGAATCGCCAGCACGAGGGTGATGATCTCGGCGATCACGGTCACGAGCGCCGAGTTGATGAGGCCGGGGCCCATCGACGCCCTCGTCCACGCGTTGGTGAAGTTGTCGAACGACAGACTGGTGGGGAAGGCGAACGGTGAGTTGAAGATGTCGGCGTTGTCTTTGAACGCCGAGATGATCATGAAATAGAGCGGAATGAGCAACAGAAGGGCGTAGAACCAGACCAGCACGTGAGCGAGCGGGTTGAAACGGTTCGACCGGGAGTTGCGTGAGCGTGAGGTGCGAACTCGGGTGGTGCGCACGGCTGGATTGCGTACAGATGTCATGGCCGGCCCCTTCTAGTACTTGGCCCGAAAGACGCGGCGAATGGCGATCATGCCCACGATGCCCACGGCGAAGAGAATGACGCCCACCGCCTGGCTGTAGCCGATCTGCGATTGGGTGAAGGCTTTGTCGTAAACGAGAAACGACAGCGTGGTCGACGAGCTGCCCGGGCCACCGTTGGTCAGCAGCAGAATCGAGCCGGCCGAGCCGAACAGTACCCAGATGAACTGCAGCATGAGCAACACACCGAAGTAGTCACGGCAGATGGGGTACGCGATGCCCCACATGCGCCGCCAGTGGCCGGCGCCGTCGAGCTCAGAGGCCTCGAACACTTCAGCCGGAATCGATGACAGCCGGGCGCTGAACAGAATGGCGGTGAAGCCGATGCCGCTCCAGAGGTCGACCGCCATCACGGTGCCGAGCGCGGTGCTCTGTGAGGCGAGCCACGGTGTCGAGAGCGCGCCGAGACCGACGTTGTCGAGAAAGCCGTTGAGCAGGCCGGTCGGCGCGAAGATCGAGAGAAAGATGATCGACTTCGCGGCGAGCGAGATCAGCGCGGGGGTGAAGAGAATCACGCGCAGCACGCGATGACCGCGCGGCTTGAGGCTGACGTAGTAGCCCAGCATGAAGGCCAGCGGCAGCATGATCGGCAGCACGATGGCTATTTGAACGATGGAGTTGCGCGTCGCTTGCCAGAACACGGGGTCGTGAAAAACGGTGCCGAAGTTCTTGAACCCCACGAAGGTGCTTGGTGCGATCAGACTCGACCACGAGAGCAGAGCGATGTAGAACATCGCGAACAGCGGCCCGATGGTGAAGATGATGTACCAGACAATGGCGGGCATGCTCAGTCCGAGCAGACCGGGCTTGATCTTGTTCTCTTGCGACTTGCGCATGATCTGACCGGCGGGGTCTTCAGGCGGGGTGACGGCCGGGGGTAGGGCGGCCGGTGCGATGGTGGTCATGACGGTGACTTCTCTCCGGTGAGGGGCAACGTGTGGTGGCCGAAACGTTCTCCGGCCGAACGGATGGCCGAGCATCCGTGAAGATGCGGCGGGAGCTGGGCGTAACGTCTCGGCTCCCGCCGCACGAGCGGGGTGCTAGGAGGTGTACAGGCTGTCGAGGCTCGAGCAGATGGCCTGAGCGTCTGTGCCGGGGGCATAGGCGAGGCTGGTCTGTCTGATCATCGGGTCATCGAGCGCACCTGGCACAACGGTGTCGGGCATCACTGCGTAGTCGACCACCTTCGGCACATCGTTGACGGCTGCTGCGGTGATCTTGTTGTCGATTGCCGCCGGGGTGCCCGTGGCGATGACAGCAGTCGGGCCGTTCGACGCTGCAGCGTACGCCGCGGCATTGTCAGGCTCGTACCAGGCCGAGATGAACTTCTGCACGAGGCCGATCTTGGCGTCTTTGGCGCCGTTCGGGCTCACGAAGAATCCACTGCCGGTGTAACCCTGGTAGGCGGTCGGCTTGTCGTAGCTGCCGCCACTGGGCTGCGGAAAGCCGCCGAGCTGAACATTCGACTGCAGATCAGCGGGTGCGTCACCGAAGGCCCACGATCCGGCCGACATCATGGCAGCCTTGCCCGCGTAGAACGCGGCATCCATCTGGTCTGCGGTGTAGCCCTGCGAGTCTTTGACGAACACGTTGGCGTCGCGCAGCTGTGTGAAGAGGTTGATGCCCTTCATCGCGTCAGGGCTGGCGCAGTAGCCGCCCTTCGAGTACACGGCGGTGGCCTCATCGGGTGTCATGTACGACTGTGCGATCTGTAAGAACAGCTTCTGGCCTGACCAGTCGTTGCCGCCGATGATGAACGGGGGGATGCCCGCGTCGTTCAGCTTCTGGGCGTCGCTGATCAGTTCATCGGTCGAGGTCGGAACCGTGGTGATGCCCGCTTGGTTCAGCAGCGCCATGTTGTACCAGACCGGCCAGACGAATCCGTTGTAGGGAAAGCCCTGAACCTTGCCGTCGCTGTCTTTCCAGGCGTCGAGCGCGTCGGGGGTGATCTTGGCGGTCAGGCCCCACGCGTCGAGGTAGTTCGAGGCAGGCACGGCAACGCCGTTCTTCACCCAGTCGTTACTCTTCTCAGCCAGGTTAGTGATGGCGACATCTGCCTCTTTGCCGCCAGCGACGCTGGTCTCGTAGACGTCGGGAAGGGTCTCGCCCGCCTGCACGAGCTTGATGTTCGCTCCGGTCGCTTTCTCCACCTCTGCGACGATCTTGTCTTGTACGTCACCCGTCGGGGTTCCGCTCTGAATGCTCGTAAGAACAGTCAGGGTATTGGCATCTTCACTCGATCCCGCGGAACACCCGGTCAGGGCGATGGCGGCGGCTGAAACTGCGATAACTGCAGTAACGCGAAATGCTTTCATCATGCCTCCTTGCATGGTCACTGTTGACGAATGCGAGTTTAGGCAGGCGGAGAGGCGAAAGTCAATGAACCGATTAAGTTAAGTGACTTTCAGCTAACTTCAGGCATTTTTTGTCGTGATTTGGCTGCTTGAGAGAGCACTGTGCACTGAACGACTTAACGTGTCGACTATTCGTTCAGGGGCGCATCACGGCAGCCATGAAGCCGCTCACGCGAGACTCGAGGCCCGACACTTTCTCGGCCAGCACGCTCTCGGGGTCGGCGTAATACGAAGCGTGCGGCACCTCTACGCGAATGTTGCTCGAGCAGCCGAGGTTGGCGCAGATGTAGGTGCCCACCGTGTTGCCATTCAGCCCCGCCTCGCCCGCGCGCTTGGCGCTGAACAGCGACACACCGTGCTCGGTGTGGGTGGCCCGGCAGAGCTGGCACATCATCATGCGCCGCCGCGACAACGGGCCGTCGGCCTCACGAACGATGATGCCGACCGCGCGATTGCCCTCCCACCGGATGATGTACCCCAGATGCGGCGAATGCGAGTCGCGCCAGCCGAGGTAGTCGAGGTTCTCCCACTCGAGTTCGACGAAGTTCGACGGCAGAACCATGTTCAAGGCCTCGGTGTTCGACCCGTTCACGATCGATGCGCGAATCTCGATTCCGGTCATCCTCTTCACAAACGCTCCTCGTGGTGTCGGTACAACAAGCCTAAACGGCAGGCGCGGGGGCTGGCGATCCTAAGATCAGAGCATGCATGTTTCTGACTATCTGGTGGCCGAGCTCGATGACACCGTCAATCGTCTGCGCAGTCAGATACTCGACATCGTGCCGCTCGACCAGCAACTGGGCCGTTTGCCGGGCGCCAACTCGGTCACCTGGATCACGTTTCACGTCGCTCGTCATGCCGCCTTGGCGCTTTCGGTCGTGAACGAGACGGCGGGCATCCTCGACCCGCGACTCGACGCGTTCGACGCCCGCGCAACACGAGGCGGCAGCGGTCTGCACGAGGTGCAGCAGCCCTTCACCGACACCCTCGACTCGGCCGCCGTCAACGCATTCGCCTTCAGCGTCTTCGCCGACGTGCGCAGCTACCTCGAGACCCTGACCGACGAGGCTCTGGATGCTCTGCCCGACGTCGAGACCGCGCTCGACGCCGCCGGGGTGGAGCACGACACCTTCGACTGGCTGTACCGCATGTGGGCCGACCAGCCCATCGCGTTTCTCGTGCGCTGGCCCCTCACCGGCCACCTCACCCATCACGTGGGCGAACTCACCGGCCTCCGCAACCAAATGGGTCTGAGCCCCTTCCGCTAACCCCAACACGCTTGGTGCAACACCTCCAATTCGGTGTTACACTTGACGCATGCCCACCACCCTGCCGCGCTACACCCTCACCGAAACGCCGCAACTCACTCTTGCGCTCGATGACGCGAATGTGACCTGGCCCGAATTCGGAAACGATCGGGCAGCACTGTTGCGCAAGCTCGTCGAGGCAGGCTGGGAGATAGTGCGAGTCACTCAAGCAGACATGATCGAAGCTCGCCGGCGGGCGGTTCACGACGGCGCGGGAGCAGCAACGGGCGCCTTCCCGCACAACGTGGCCGTTGACCTCACGAACGAGTGGCCGGAGTGATCGTACTCGACGCGAATGTTCTGATCGCGTTTCTCGATTCGTCAGACCTGCACCATAATGTGACCCTCGAAATTCTCGACGCCTTCGCTCCAGAAGGCTATGGCGCAAGCGTTCTCACAGTCGCCGAGGCCCTTGTGTACCCCACAAGAAACAACAGCCAAGATCGATCTGCTTCGGCGTTCGCCCGTATCGGCCTCATGACGGTGCCGCTTGCGCAGACCGATGCACTAGATCTGGCGCGCATCCGTTCGCAATACGGCGTGCGGATGCCCGACGCGGTCGCCCTCTTCACCGCGCTCTCGACGCAGTCGACACTGGCCACTTTCGACATCGAGCTCGCCGCGGCGGCCCGAGCGGCGGGAGTCGATGTGGTCGGCGCCGCCAACGAGTCGCGCTGACAGGCGCACGCGGCCCCGGCGTGGGCCCGATCGCGGGTTAGCGGGGCGCGGGGGTGACGGGGCGGTCGGTGCGCGACTCGTTGAGTTCGCGGATGAGGGTGGCCGCGTCGTAGGGGCCGAAGTGGCGCTTTCCGCCCACGAAGAAGGTGGGCGTCGAGTGCACGTCCATCAGCTCGGCGTCGATGACGTCGTCGCGAACTCGGTTGACGACGTCGCTCGAGCGCATGTCTTCTTCGAAGCGGTCGATGTCGAGATCGAGGGTGACCGCGTAGGCGAGCAGATCGTCGAGTTCGAGGGCGTCTTGATGCGAGAACATGATCGGCGCCATGTCGAAGAATTTGCCTTGCAGGGCCGCCGCCTCGCTAGCACGCGCGGCGAGGGTGGCGTGCGGGTGCACCTTCGTGAGCGGCAGGTGCCGCCAGATGTACTGGAGATCGTTGCCGAAGTGCGCGCGCACCTCGTCGATGGAGCCGGTGGCGCGGCTGCAGAACGGGCACTCGAAGTCGCCGTACTCCACCAGTGACATCGGCGCGTCGACGGGGCCTTTGATGTGGTCTCGTTTCGGGTCGACCGGCCGCGCGAGCACGAGGCTCATGCGCGACGGCGGCTGCACCTTGTCGACGATGCGGAACACCGCCCAGCCGAGCACGAAGGCGATGACCGTGGCCGCGAGCACACCGACCCGGGCCTCGTCTTGCAGCACCGGGTCGGGTATGGCCAGGTCGATGATGAACAACGAGATGGTGAAGCCGATGCCCGACAGCGCGGCCCCGCCGGCGACCCGCCCGAACGTCAGACCCGGCGCCAGCACCCCGATCTTCAGCGTCTTGACGAGCACCGTCATGCCTGTGATACCCACGAACTTGCCCACCACGAGGCCTACGATGATGCCCCAGGTCAGCGGCGACGCGAACGCCGCAGCGAGCGTCGGCCCGGTGAGATGCACTCCCGCGTTCGCCAGCGCGAAGATCGGCAGAATGATGAAGCTCGTGTACGGCGAGTAGAGCGTGTGCAGCCTGTCGTTCACCGACACCGAACTGAGCAGTCCGCGCACCGCCGCCTGGGCGTACTGCGGGTTCGGCGACTGCCTGAAGGCGCGGCTGAGCTCGGCGGCCCGTTCCACGTCCATTCGGCGCGGCGAATACACCGGGATGAGCAGGGCGATCGCCACTCCGGCGAGAGTGGGCTGCACGCCAGACGCATAGAGCGCGCCCCACACCACGAGCGAGAACACGAGATAGGCGGGGCCTTGGCCAAAACGGAGCCATCGGAGCATCCAAATGACCACCAGCCCAAGCGCGGCAATGACGAGGGGCAGAAAGTGCAGCTGATCGGTGTAAAAGATAGCGATCACGGCAAGAGCGCCGACATCGTCGACCACAGCAAGGGCGAGCAAGAAGATGCGCAGATGGCCCGGCAGCCGTGGGCCGACAATGGCGAGCGCGCCCAGCAAGAAGGCGGTGTCGCTCGAAATGACGACTCCCCAGGCGTGCGAGGTCTGGCCCGTGTGATTGAACGCCAGAAAGATCAGCGCCGGAATCGCGAGCCCCGCGATTGCCGCCGAAACCGGCACAACCGCCCGCGACCAATCGCTCAGCTCGCCGAGCGCGAACTCGCGCTTCACCTCGAGGCCCACCACGAAGAAGAACAGCGTCATCAATGCTTCGTTCACCAGCGACCGGAAGTCGAGCGTGATGCCGTTGCCACTGACCTGCAATGAAATGGTCGATCGCCAGAACTCGTCGTATGAGCTGCCCGGCAGGTTCGCCCAGATCAGCGCGATGACGGTGGCGAGCAGCAACAGCGCGGCCGCCGTCTTCTCGCTGTCTGAGAAGCCGCGCCGCTGGTAGAACAGCTTGCGCAGTCGCGGAAACCGTGGCGCCATGTCGCCTTCGGTGACCTCAGCAGCCGGGCCGGGCGCCGGCACGGGTTCAGCCGGGGCGGTCATGCGGCCACCCGCGCCAGTCGCGTAACGGCCTCGGTCAGCACCTCGGGCGAGCAGGCGAAGTTGAGGCGCGCGAAGCCGGCACCTTGGCTGCCGAAGTCGAGGCCGGGGCTGAGCGCCACTTTCGCTTCGTCGAGCGCACGGATGCTCGGGGCCGGCCCCCAACCGAGCCCGCTGAAGTCGAGCCAGGCCAAGTAGCTCGCCTGTGGCTGCCGAAACGTGACCGCCGACAGGTGTTCTTCGAGCAGCTCGCCAAGCAACGCGCTGCTCGTCGACAGGGTCGCCAGCAACGCGTCGAGCCAGGGCACCCCATCGGTGAACGCCGCGATGCTGCCGTGCAGCCCGAGCTGACTCGTACGCATGCCGACTTCTTCGGGCATGCGCTCGAGCAGGCCGAGCATGCGGTCGCTCTGCGCCACCATGATGGCGCACTTGGCGCCCGCGAGGTTCCAGCCCTTGCTGGCCGAGCTGAGCGCGATGCCCACCTCGCGGGCCGCGGGTGAGACGCTCAAGAACGGGGTGAAGTTCGCCGGGTCATGCACGAGCGGGCCGTGAATCTCGTCACTGACGACGATGACGCCGTACTTCTCGGCCAACTCCGCGACGCGTTCGAGCGTCTCGCGGGTGTGCACGAGCCCCAACGGGTTGTGCGGATTGCAGAGCAGAAACGTCGTGGCACCCGCGGCGAACGCGCGCTCGACCCCCTCGAGATCGAGCGACCACCGCTCTTCGGTCGTCGCTGGGCCGCTGCCTCCAGCGCCGTTGTTGCCCTGAAGGCTGCCCGAAGCGCCGCCGGCTTCGCTGTCGAGTAGCGGCACCTCCACCACGACTCCCCCGGCCTCGGCAACGTATTCGAAGAACGGCGGGTATACCGGCGGCGCGATCACGACGCGCTCGCCCGGCGCGATCGCCTGCCGCAGCGCCTCAACGGCCGCCACGCTCACGTCAGTGGTGGTGCGAACGTTCGCCGGATCGATCAGCCACCCCCAGCGCGCCTCGGCGAAGGCGGCGAACGCGGTCGCCAGTTCGCCCGAGCCACTGATGTACCCCACGTCTGAGCGCTCGATCACATCGAGCATCGCCGCTTTGACGGGGGCAGCGAGGGGGTAGTCCATCTCGGCCACGAAGAGCGGAAGCACATCATCGGGGTAGGCGCGCCATTTCATGCTGGTGCGCTGGCGGAGCACAGATAGTGGATCGGCGCGGAGGAGGTCCATCGCTCAAGTGTGCCCCATTCTGCGGCCGAAAAGGTATATGCGGGCGGGGGCATATGTCGAGCATCCGGCAGCGTGGGAGAAATTGGAGCTTGACAGCACCCCTCTGCGCTGCATACGCTCGCTTCCATTCGTGAGAGCGCTCTCTTGCTTGCATTTGAGAGCGCTCTCACGATAGCCTCACACCATCCAGCTGCGCTTGCCTGCATTGCAGCCCGATACATACCGACAAGGGAGTCACTCAGATGAAGAAACGTGTTCTTGGCGTGGCAGCGATTTTTGCTGCTGCTGCTCTTAGTTTGGCAGGATGCTCGGGGTCTGGTGGTTCCAGCGCGGGTAGTACGGGTGGTTCTGGTTCGATTACGTATTGGGCGAGTAATCAGGGTACGAGTTTGCAGAATGACAAAGATGTTTTGCAGCCGCTACTTGATAAGTTCACGGCTCAGACGGGTGTGAAGGTGAATTTGGAGGTCATTGGTTGGAATGATTTGCAGACGCGTATTCAGACTGCGGTGACGTCGGGTGTTGGTCCTGATGTGGTGAATATTGGTAATACGTGGGCGACGTCGTTTCAGGCGACGGGTGCTTTTTTGCCGTTTGATGATTCGGCGATGAGTGCGATTGGTGGTGCTGATAAGTTCGCTGCGACGGCGTTGAGCACGGGTGGTGCTGCGGGTCAGACGCCGACGTCGGTGCCGTTGTATGGGTTCGCGTATGGGTTGTATTACAACAAGGCGATGTTCGCTGCGGCTGGTTTGACGCCGCCGACGACGTGGGAGGATCTGGTCGCTGATGGTAAGAAGTTGAACGATCCGGCTAAGGGTGTGTGGGGTACCTCGATCGAGGCGGGTAGTTATACCGAGAACAACCATTTCGCGTTTATCACGTCGGCGCAGAATGGTGGTTCGTATTTCGATGGCAGTGGTAACCCGACGTTCACGCAGAGTCAGAACGTTGATGGTATTGCGCGTTATCTTGCTTTGATGCAGACCGATAAGATCGCTGATCCGGCTGATGCGCAGTACAGCACGGGTACCGAATCGATTGCGAATTTCGCGAAGGGTACCGCGGCGATGATTTTCAATCAGAACAATGCTGAGGCGAACTTGACTGCTGATGGGATGGATCCGAGCCAGTATGGTGTGGTTCCGATCCCGGCGCCTGCTGCGGGTAAGCCGGTGGCGAGTTTCATCGCTGGTATTAACTTGTCGGTGTTCAAGAACACGAAGAACCAGGACGCGGCGTTGAAGTTCGTGAACTTCATGACCAGTGCTGATACTCAGTCCGCGTTGGGTAAGCCGTTCAGCTCGATTCCTGTGCTGAAAGATGCTACCCCGACGTTCACGACTGATCCGGCGATCGCGACGACGTTCTCGACGATTTACAACAACATGTCACAGCCGTTGCCGACGGTGCCGTTGGAGGCGTCGTTCGAAACCGAGGTGGGTAACTCGATGAATACGCTGTTCGCGACGGTAGCCACCGGCGGCAGCGTGAGTTCCTCAGATATTCAGAACGCATTGAATACCGCTCAAGAGAAGGTTGCAGCATCTAACTGATGGTGCTCACGACCGAAAAGCCGGAGGTCGCCCCTCGTGGGGCGGCCTCCCGGCCGGGCGCTGTTAAGCTCCCGAAGAAGAAACGTGCCGCGGGGTGGTGGTTACCGTTCGCGTTGATCGCGCCCGCGATCGTGTTCGAGCTCCTGATCCACGTGATACCGATGGCTGTCGGTATTTGGATGAGTTTTCTGAAACTGACCCAGTTCTATATCGCGAACTGGGGTGCGGCCCCGTTCGTCGGGCTCGGCAACTACCAGATCGCGTTGAACTTCAACGGTGCGCAAGGCCAGGCGCTGCTGTCCTCGTTCGTGGTGACCTGCGGCTACACGATCCTCGTGGTCGGTATCGCCTGGGCGCTCGGTATGGCGGCCGCGGTCGCTCTGCAGAAAACGTTCCGCGGCCGGGCGATCTTCCGCACGATGTTCCTGATTCCCTACGCCGTACCCGTGTTCGCCGGGATCATCACCTGGAAATTCATGTTCCAGCAGAACACCGGCGTCATCAACCAGATCCTCGGCGCCCTGCACCTCATCGACCCGAACAACCCACCATTCTGGCTGATCGGTAACAACGCGTTCGCCGCGATGGTTATCGTCGCGATCTGGAAACTCTGGCCCTTCGCGTTCCTGATGCTCATGGCCGGCCTGCAAACCATCAACGAAGACCTCTACGAAGCAGCCTCCCTCGACGGCGCGAAACCCTTCCGGCAATGGCGCAACATCACCCTGCCCGGCCTTGGCGCGGTGAACAACGTGCTCCTCCTCGTGCTGTTCCTCTGGACCTTCAACGACTTCAACACCCCCTTCATCTTGTTCGGCGGCGCGGAACCCCCCGCCGGTGACCTGGTCTCGTTCCACATCTACAACACCTCCTTCATCACCTTGAACTTCGGGTTCGGCTCCGCGATGTCCGTACTGCTCCTACTGTTCCTGATGCTCGTCTCGGCCATCTATCTCGCGTTCATCAACCGGAGGTCACGTCGTGCGTGAAACAACAGGATTCAAAACATTCCGCATCATCACCCTCGCCGTACTCGCCGTGTTCGTACTCCTACCCCTCTACGTGATGATCACCTCCGCACTGAAACCCCTCGTCGACGTGCAAGGAAAATTCACCTGGTGGCCCACGAACTTCACCATCCAACCCTTCATCGACATCTGGTCAACCATCCCGCTGGCCTCGTACTTCATCAACAGCGTCATCGTCGCAACCAGCGCCAGCGTGATCAGCGTCATTATCGCGATCTTCGCCTCCTACGCCATCTCCCGATACAAATTCCGTGGCCGTAACACATTCACCACCACCATCCTCGCCACCCAAATGTTCCCCGGCGTACTCTTCCTCCTCCCGCTCTACCTGATCTTCATCAACATCTCGCAGACCCTCGGCATCCAGCTCATCGGCTCCTACCTCGGCCTGATCATCACCTACCTCACCTTCACCCTCCCCTTCGCGATCTGGATGCTCACCGGCTACTTCGACAACATCCCCCGCGAACTCGACGAAGCCGCCACCGTCGACGGCTCAACCGCCATCGGCACCCTCCTCCGCGTCATCCTCCCCGTCGCCCGCCCCGGCATCGTCGCCGTACTCGTCTACTCCTTCATCACCGCCTGGGGCGAAGTACTCTTCGCCTCCGTACTCACCACCCAGACAAGCCGCACCCTCGCCGTCGGCCTCGGCGAATACTCCACCCAAGTCAACGTCTACTGGAACCAAATCATGGCCGCCTCCGTCGTCGTCAGCATCCCCGTCGTCATCGGATTCCTCCTCCTCCAACGCAACTTCGTCGCCGGCCTCAGCGCAGGCGCAGTCAAATGACGCTCGCCGAGCATCCGTGGCCCGCCGGCTTCATCTGGGGTTCGGCCACCGCCGCAGCGCAGATCGAAGGCGCCGCACATGAAGAAGGCAAAGAGGATTCGATTTGGGATCACTTCGCCCGCATTCCCGGCGCGGTCGCCAATGGAGACACCCCCGAGGTCGCGGTCGACCACTACCACCACATGCCGGCCGACGTCGCGCTGATGAAAGAGCTCGGCTTGGGTTCGTACCGGTTCTCGACGAGCTGGGCCAGGGTGAAGCCCGGCGATCGGTTCGTGAACCAGAAGGGGCTGGCGTTCTACTCGCGACTCGTCGACGAGCTGCTCGGCGCCGACATTCTGCCCTGGCTGACGCTCTACCACTGGGATCTACCGCAGGCCCTCGAAGAGCGCGGCGGCTGGACCAACCGCGACACGGCGTACCGGTTCGCCGACTACGCCGAGGCGGTGTATGAGGCCCTCGGCGACCGTGTGACCCACTGGACCACGTTCAACGAGCCGCTCTGCTCGTCGCTGATCGCCTACACCTCGGGCGAGCACGCCCCAGGCCTGCGCGACCCCCGGGCCGGGCTGGCGGCCGCGCACCATCAGCACCTCGGGCACGGCCTCGCCGTCGAGCGCCTGCGCGACCTGGGGGCTGCGCGGGGTAAGACCGGCGCTTCTGCCGACCAGCTCGGCATCACGCTGAACCTGACGACCGCGGTGCCGAACGACCCCACCGACCCCGTCGACGTCGAGGCCGCCCGCCGCATCGATGCGCTCTGGAACCGCATGTACCTCGAGCCGATAGTGCTCGGGGCGTACCCGGCTGACCTGCTTCAGGATGTTCGTGAGTATGGTCTGGCAGAGCTCGTGCAACCCGGTGACCTCGATCTCGTGTCACTACCCATCGACTTCTTGGGTGTGAACCACTACCACGATGACAACGTCAGCGGGCATCCGTTGCTCGCCGCTTCGGATCACACCAGGGCGGGCGATCATACCGGCGGAACCGCTGCGGTCATCGCAGCTGTGACGGCGGAGCCCGCCGAACCCACCTCGCGGCCCAAACGATCGCCGTTCGTGGGTTCGGAGTACGTGACCTTTCCACCGCGAGAACTGACGCACACCGCCATGGGCTGGGAGGTGAACCCCGTCGGGCTGCAGCAGTTGCTCGTGCGGCTCGCCGCGGAGTACCCCGGCCTGCCGCCGTTGTACATCACCGAGAACGGTGCCGCGTACGACGACGAGGTTTCGGCCGACGGGCTGATTCATGACGGGGAGCGAACGGAGTACATCCGCTCACACATCGATGCCGTGGGGCGCGCAATCGCAGACGGAGTCGACGTGCGCGGGTACTTCGTGTGGTCTCTGCTCGACAACTTCGAGTGGGCCTGGGGGTACGACAAGCGGTTCGGCATTGTTCGGGTCGACTACAAGACCCAGGTGCGAACCGTGAAAGACAGCGGTTTGGCCTACGCCCGGCTCATCGAAGCGGTTCGTGATCGCGCTTACACTTAACCCAGAGCGCAAGCGATGGGGAGCGTGACGTGACAGCCGAGACGCCGAGCAACCCGGCCACGGGTGACAGCGGCGCGCGCACCGTTCCGACCCTCGAGATGGTGGCGGCCCTGGCCGGAGTGTCGCGGGCCACTGTATCGCGAGTGGTGAACTCGTCTCCGAAGGTCACGCCTCACGTGGTCGATGCGGTCAACGACGCCATCGAGCGGCTGAACTACGTACCGAACCGCGCGGCTCGGTCGTTGGCGTCGAGGCGCACCCAGGTGATCGCCCTCGTGGTGCCTGAGACCACGGCCAAGCTGTTCAGCGACCCGTTCTTCGCCACGGTTGCGCAGGGCATTGCGCTCTACCTCTCAGACACCGACTACACACTCAACATGCTCATCTCCTCTGAGGCTAAATCGGAGAAGACCCGGCGGTATCTGATGGGCGGCAACGTCGACGGAGCCCTCGTGGTGTCGCACCACAGCGGCGATCACTCGTACTCCGAACTCGGCCAGTCGCTTCCCGTCGTGTTCGGCGGCCGGCCGCTCATCGCCACCGAATCGGCGAGTTACTTCGTCGACGTCGACAACGCAGCCGGGGCCGCGGGCGCCACCGCGCACCTCGTCGAAACCGGGCGACGGCACATCGCCACCATTGCCGGGCCCCAAGACATGCCGGCGGGGCTCGACCGCCTCACCGGTTGGCGCCGAACGCTCAGCATGCACGGTTTCGATCAGTCTCTGGTTGAGCTCGGCGACTTCACGCCCGAGTCGGGTGCTGACGCGATGCGCCGGCTGCTCGACCGTGGAGTACCCATCGACGGAGTGTTCGCCGCGAACGACCAGATGGCGGCAGGCGCGTACTCGGTCATCTACGAGCGAGGGCTGAGCATCCCTGGCGACATCGCCATGGCGGGCTTCGACGACAATTACTACGGATCGACGACCACTCCACCGCTGACCACTGTGCACCAGCCCTCGCACGAGCTGGGCGCGAAGATGGCGGAGGTGCTGGTGGCACTCATCGAGGGCAAGACGGTGGAGCACGTGACGCTGATGCCGACGAATTTGCTCGTGCGGGCATCCACTCTCTGACGTTCGTTCTCGCTTTTTCTCCCGCAGTCGTTCTGGCTGCGGGATTTTTTTGTTCGGGAGTTGACAGAACGATAGTTAGCGATATATCGTTAACCCATCGCCGAAGATCGGTGATGCATCAACTTAGCTCAACTGCCTCCCCCGGCGCTGCTGTCTTACCACCAGCGCCCCGCAGGCGCCGAGCACAACCAGAAAGGTGAACGCGATCATGACACGCAATCACACACACAACTTCGATTTCTCAGGTTCTGACTCTCACGAGGGTCACGAGCGCCCCGATTTTCGCTCGCTTCGTGAGCACGCGCGCCGCGGCCCGCACGGGCACGGCGGTGGCGGCTTCGGCGGCGGGGCGGGAGCCGGCGGCTTCGCCGGTTTCGGCCCGGGCCAAGGCTTCGGCGGCTTCGGCCCCGGTTTCGGCCCGCGCGGCCCACGTCGCGCCGGCAAGGGTGACGTTCGGCTGGCACTGCTGTCGCTTCTCGGCGACGGCCCCTCGAACGGTTACGCCCTCATCAAGGCCATCGCCGAACGCACCGGCGGCACGTGGCGCCCGAGCCCCGGCTCGGTGTACCCCACGCTGCAGCAGCTCGTCGACGAAGAACTGATCGTCTCCAAGGGTGACGGTCGCCGCACCGAGTTCGAACTCACCGAGGCAGGCACGGCGTACCTCGCCGAGCACGCCGACGAAATCACGAAAGCATGGGAGGCGACTCCCGGCCGCTCAGAGAGCGACGCGGCCTTCATCGACAGCGTCGGCAAGCTGATGGGCGTTGTGCACCAGTTCCGCCACGCGGCGACGGATGCTCAGCGCACCGCTGCGGCCGAGAAGCTCGACGAGGCGCGGCGCGCCTTGTACCTCATTCTCGCCGACTAGCTCGGTTCGCGCGGCTAGCTCGGCTAGCTCGGCTAGCTCGGTTCGCACCGACTAGCCCGGCTGCTGATGGCCGGTTCCCGCAAGGGAGCCGGCCATTTTCGCGCGCCCGGCGCTGTGGCTCCCGGTTCGACTAGAGGAGCACTCGGGCAGCGGGCGGGAGCGCCCGGCGCGACCGGAGGCGAGCGGCGAGAGTTGCGACGCACGCAACGATCAACACCAGCGCCCCGAGGCTGACGGGCCCTGTGCCGAAGCCGAGGCCTCCGCGGTCGGCGGGAACGGCCATCCAGTCGGCGAACGAAGCACCGAGCGGGCGCGTGAGAACGTAGGCGAACCAGAAGGCCAGCACGGGGTTCATTGCGAAGCGCACGTACGCCACCGCGGGCACCGCTATCACCACGGCGAAGAGGATGCCCGACCCGAGGTACCCCAGATCGAACACGGTCGCGGTGAGATCGCCCGCCGCCGTGCCGAGCGCGAAGGTCGCCAGCACCGCCGCCCAATAGAACGCCTCGCGGCGGCGCGTGCTGATGCTGTGAATCGAGAGCGTGCCCTCGACCCGCCGCCACACCACGAACACAGCCGCGAGAACGACGGCGAAAACCGCGGTCGACACGAGATAGGGAACACCGAGGCCCACGTGCGCCACATCGGCTGCCATGGTGCCGAAAACGCTGACCAACAGAGCGGTGAGCCAGTAGATCCATGGCGAATACCGTTTCGCCCGAAACTGCAGCACGAGTGCGGCCGCGAGCGCGAGCCCGGTGAGCGGAATGACCACCACGGGGTCGAAATTCACCGCGAAGAAGTCAGACGTGGTCTCACCCATGCCCGTCGTGAGCACTTTGGTCACCCAGAACAGCACCGTGGCCTCGGGAACCTTCGAGGCGCGAACCGCGGCGGCGAAAGAAGTCATGGCCATACGGTAGCGGGCTGCGGGCGGGCGCGGATGCTCGTGAGATTTCTCTCAGCGCCGCGATGAGCGCGTGGCGCTTCCGCCAAAAGCAACAAACGTTGCGTTACGGCGTACGATGGTGGGCATGGAGACTCAGCTCGCTTCGACCCCTGACACGGCATCCACTTCGCCGGCGAAACGCACCGGTGGGCGCAGTGCTCTGGTGCTCGCGGCGGTGCGAACTGCCGTCGAAGAGCTCATCAAAGAGCGCGGGCCTGAACGCGTGACGGTGCCGATGATCGCCGAACGGGCCGGGGTGAACCCCACCAGCATCTATCGGCGTTGGGGCGACCTGCCCACGCTCATCAACGAGATCGCCACGTATCGACTCGACCCCGAACGGCCTCTGCCGCAGAGCGGTGACCTGCGGGGCGACCTCACCGCGTGGGCGCGGGAGATCATTGAGCACTACAGCACTGCCGTGAATGCTGCGCTGCTGCGGGCCGGTGCCGCCACCGCGGGCGAAAGCGAGTCAGACTGCCTGCGCAACCGGCGCGCGGAGGCGACGATGTTCGTCGCGCGTACGCCGAACCCCCCGGTCACGGCCGATCAGGTGATCGACCACCTTGTGGCGCCCATCATCTACCGCGTCATCTTCTTGCCCTGGAGCATCGACGGCACCACGGCCGATCGCCTCGTCGCCGAGCTCTTCGACCGCGCCTGAGGCCGTCTGACCCGGCGGGTCAGACGGCGGCGGGGTCAGACCGCGGCGGGCAGGGACTGCTCGATGAGGGTGACGATGGCGGGGTCATCGGGCTCGGTGCGGGGGCGAAAGCGGTGCACCTGGCCGTCGGGGGTGACGACGAACTTCTCGAAGTTCCACTTGATGCGGCCGGCCTTGCCGTCGGCGTCGGCGGTCTTCTTCAGTTCGCGGTAGAGCGGATGCTCGCTTCTGCCATTCACCTTGATTCGCTCGAACATAGGAAACGTGACGCCCCACGTGGTGGAGCAGTACTCAGCGATGGCCTCTTCGGTGCCCAGCTCTTGCAAGAACTGATTGCTCGGGAAGCCGAGCACGGTGAACCCGCGGTCGCCGTAGGTCTTCTGCAGGTCTTCGAGCTTGCTGTACTGCGGCGCGAGCCCGCAGCGCGACGCCACGTTGACGATCAGCTTGACCTTGTCGCCGTATTCGGCGAGCGAGGTTTCGCCGCCGTCGATGGTGACGATAGGAATTTCATTCAGGTCGGTCATGGCACCCCGCCTCAGCTTTCTTCGATGTCGGAGAACAGAATGCGAACGCCGCCGGTGGCGAGACCGAAGATCGACGGAAACAGTTCGGCTGCTTCGGCGGTAGCTACCGCGGCGCTGGCGGTGTCGTAGTCGTCGAAGTACAGGTCGAACATCCGGTACGCCGGGGTGGGGCTGCCGTCTTCTTTCGGCCAGACCTTCGAGCTCTCGAACTTCACCACGCCGGGCAGCTTCTTGGCCAGCTCGACCTGGCCGGCCGCGTACCCGGCCTCGAACGCCTCGGGGTCGGTGGGGTTGTCGTAGATCACTGTTATTTTCGTGGGCATCGCGTCTGCCTTCTGTTCGGTTGAATGGGCACCTGACATCACCGCGGGTACCGCATTCTCATCGTAAACACGTCACGGCCGGCCGCGGCGCTTCGCGGCAGACTCGGGGCATTCTCGTTGCGGCGGCCCACTGATGCTCAGAGGTGCGCGAAGCCCTCGCGCCAGCTCAGCCACTGCGGGCGCCAGCCCAATTCGTGGGCATATTGTGCCGACACGGGCCGACCGCATGCGCCTGAACTCAGGTCGATGCGTGGTTCTGGCGCGCCTACCGCACGGGCGAACTCCGGAACCCAGACGGTGCCGGAGGCCGGGTCGTCGTCGACCACGTTTACGATGCCGTCAGGCCAGTTCAGCGCAGCGATCGTCGCGGCTACGGCGTCGTCGATGCGCAGAAATGTCACGATGGCATCGGTCGCGGGCAACTCGCCCTGCCGAGCTCGATCAGCGAGCGCGCCATCGGCGGCGTACCAGGTGCCGGGCCCGTAGAGCAGTCCGTAACGCAGAACGAGGCCGCCCGAGAGTTCGGCCACGGCAGATTCGAGCGCGGCGACTCCCCCGACGGTGGTTCGCCGGGCATCCGTAGCCGCATCCGCCGAAGTAGCCTCCAAGGCGGTCACCACCGAGGGAACCGAGTCTGCCGAAGCCGCGGTCGCCGCGTCGGGGGTTCGCGGCGAAGCCGCGGGTCGGGTGAGGTACGATGGCGCGGCGAGGTCGAGGGGGTCGCTTTCGCGCGCGGGGGTGGTTCCGGAGGCGTAGGCCCACGCGATGCTTTGGGCGATCATCCTTTCGACGCCCGCAGCTCGCGCCGCGTCGACGAGGTTGCGGGTGCCCTCGATGCGGAGCCTGGAGTTTGCTTGGCCGTTGAAGGCCGAGAGATCGGTGAGCTGGTGGATGATCAGCTCGGGCCGCGCGTCAGCAACCGCCCGCGCGAGCCCCGGTGCGTCGAACGCATCGACGACCACGGGCGTCGCACCCAGCGCGGCCAGTTCGGGCGCCGCGCCGTCTCGCCTCGTCGTCGCTACCACCTCGTGCCCGAGACCGACGAGCGCTGGAATCAGCCCTCGACCCAGCACACCAGAACCACCGGCCAGAAAGACTCTCACGAAATCAGCTTACGCAGCTGCCCGCAACCAATTACGCTCGCTGTGATGACACTTTCACCGAGCACCCAGCTGAGCACGCCGTACGAAGATCTGCTGCGCCATACCCTCGCCACCGGCACCGCGAAGTCTGACCGTACCGGCACCGGCACCACAAGCGTATTCGGCGCCCAGCTGCGGTTCGACCTCCGCGAAGGCTTTCCGCTCATCACGACCAAACGCGTGCACTTCAAGTCGATCGCGTACGAGCTTCTCTGGTTTCTGCAAGGTTCGAGCAACGTGGGCTGGCTGCAGGAGAACGGCGTGAGCATCTGGAACGAATGGGCCGATCAAGACGGCGAACTCGGCCCGGTCTACGGCGTGCAGTGGCGCTCATGGCCCACCCCGAGCGGCGAGCACATCGACCAGATCAGCCAGGTCATGCACACCCTGAAGTCAGACCCCGACTCGAGGCGCATGATCGTTTCGGCCTGGAACGTCGCCGACATTCCCCAGATGGCTCTCGCCCCGTGCCACGCGTTCTTTCAGTTCTACGTGGCCGACGGCAAGCTCTCGTGCCAGCTCTATCAGCGCAGCGCCGACCTGTTTCTCGGGGTTCCGTTCAACATCGCGAGCTACGCCCTGCTCACTCACCTGGTTGCAGCTCAAGCCGGCCTCGAGGTGGGCGATTTCATCTGGACGGGCGGTGACTGCCACATCTATGACAACCACCGCGACCAGGTCGCCGAGCAACTCAGTCGCGAGCCTTTTGCCTTGCCCAACTTGCGGTTGCTCCGCACTCCGCCGAGCATCTTCGACTACGAATACAGCGACTTCGAGATCGAGAACTACCAGCACCACCCGGCCATCAAGGCCCCGGTAGCGGTGTGAGCTGTCTCTCATGAGCCTCGGGATGATCTGGGCAGAGGCTCGCGGGGGCGTGATCGGCGACGGCGGCACCATCCCCTGGCGCCTGCCCGAAGACCTTGCACATTTCAAAGAAGTGACCCTCGGCCACACGGTCGCCATGGGCCGAAAAACGTGGGATTCGCTGCCCGAACGGTTTCGCCCCCTCCCTGGCCGCCGAAACCTCGTGCTGACCCGCGACCCCGGCTGGTCGAGCGCGGGCGCTGAAGTGGTTCACTCGCTGAGCGATGCCCAGCGCACGATCGCTTCGGATGCTCAGCTCTGGGTGATCGGCGGCGGCGAGCTGTACCGGCAGTGCATGCCCCTAGCGACCATGCTCGAGGTGACCGAGCTCGACATGGGAGTGCGCGGCGATACCGTCGCTCCGGCGGTGGATGCGACCTGGAACCGCGTTACCGAGTCGCCCTGGCTCGAGTCTGCCACGGGCATCCGGTACCGATTCGTGAGCTACGCGCGCTGACTCGGCTCGGCCGATTGCGAGCCGGCCCTCAGAGGGCAAGCGCGAGGCTCGTCAGCACCTGATTGATGGTGGGAACGCCCTCGGCACGAAAAACCTGCTCGCCCGCGGTGTTTTCGATGACCACCGTGGGGGTTGCGGTGATGTCGGCGCGCTCTGCGGCTTCAGGATGCACGGCCACATTCACCTCGGTGATGTCGACGTTGCTCACCAGTGCTGCCGCCTGGTCGATGACAGCGCGCGTCGCTGTGCACGCTCCGCAGAACGACGACGAATAAAGATGCACCTGCATGTCAGGTACAGCAGCCGAGGCGGCGGCAATATTCCGCGCGGTCGCCGCTGCAGCTCGGAACTGCCGATGGCCGCGTATCGCCGCGTATCGCCGCCGCAGCGAGCGTGCCATCGACAGCTAGAGCGGGCGGATGCCGAAGGCCTGCGCGAGCTTGTCGATCTTCTGGGCGCGGCCGAGGCGCGGCAGGTCGCTGCCGTCGCGAATGACGCGGCCGCGCGACTCGAAGTCGTCGAGAAAGTCGCGCGCCCAGGTGGCGTCTGAGCGGGTGGGGCTGATGACCTCGTTGATGACGGGCAGCTGCTCGACGTCGAGGCAGAGCTTGCCGGTGAGACCGAGCGTCACCGCGAGAGCCGACTGCTCGCGCAACACGGGGTGGCTGCTGCCGACGGTCGGGCCGTCAATGGGGCCGGGCAGGCCGCCGATGCGACTCGCCACCACGAGACGCGAGCGCGGGTAGGCCATGGCGAGGTCATCGGCGCCGGTTCCGGTGTCGCGGCGGTAGTCGCCGCTGCCGAAGGCGAGGCGAAAGGCTCCGCGGGCTTCGGCGATGGAGCGCGCTTCTTCGATGCCGAGGGCCGACTCGATCAGCGCGATGACGGGGGTGCGGCCACCGAGACGGTCGAAGGTCTCAGTGACGTGGGCGCCGAATTCGGTTTTGGCGAGCATGACGCCGCGGAGCCCGGGGAGGCCCTTCAGAGCATCCACATCGCCCGACCAGAACTCGGTGGAGTGGTCGTTGATGCGCACCCACGCCTCGCCGCCGTTCTGCAGCCAGGCCGCCACGTCGTCGCGTGCGGTGGGCTTCAGCGCGGGGTCGACCGCGTCTTCGATGTCGAGCACGATCTGGTCGGCTCGGGATGCCGCGGCCGCATCGAAGCTGTCGGGTCGGGTGGCCGCCACCAGCAACCACGAGCGGGCGATTTCTGCCGACACCGACGGGCCACTGAGTTGGAACGTGGGCGTGGCGGTGTCTTCGGGCGAATCGGTCATCAGCGGCTTTCAGGTTTTCGGCGTTCAACATTCGACGTTCGATGTTTCGACCGCAATGCTATCGTCACAAACCCTGACGGTTGTTGTGCGAACGGGCACACGATATCTGCGCCGAACGTGTCACTTCGCACAAGGGCGTGTCGCGGTGGGGTGGCACTCGTGCGAATCGATGCGCGCGTCGGCTCCGGCTGTCGGGTTCAGCCACGGGCGAGCCTCACGCGCTGAAAAACTCCCGCAACAGGGGCGCCACCGCAGCCGGGTCGACCGCGTGGTTCTGACCCGGTACTACGAGCGATTCGGCGTCGCCCACGACCGACACGATGCGGTCGGCGGCGGTGGTCGCCCACGAATCTGAGGTTCCGCCCGCGAGAGCGAGCACGGGCACGGTGATGGGCTTCAGCCAATCGCTCGACGCCGAACCCGTGACGCAGAGCAGCTGATCGTAAGGGAGCGTGTGGGCGATGCCGAGCATCCCGGGCCAGAACGGTGCGTGTGATACCCATTCGATCTGTTCAGGCGGCATGCCCGTGGCGCTCATGAAGAGCTTGGCCGCGCCCTCGCGGTCGCCGGCGTCGATGAGTTTCTGCAGGGCATCCACTGTGTCGAGGGCCGGCGGGTGTTCGAACAGCACCGGCGGCTCGTAGACGGCGAGCTTCGCCATGGGCACCCCGCTCGCAGCGGCGTCGAGGCCGATGATGGCGCCTGATGAGTGCCCATAGACGAAGGCGTTCTCGCCGGTCGAGCGGATGACCGCGTAAAGGTCTTCGAGTTCGCGAGCTATCTCGTAGGGAGGTGTGTCGCCGCTGTCACCGCGGCCGCGCCGGTCGTACTCGTACACGGTGAAGTGATCGGCGAGCAGGGCAGAGAGGTCTTTGCTCGACTGGCGGGTATTGAAGGCTCCGGTCACGAGAACGAGGGCAGGGCCTTCGCCGGTGCGGTCTACTTCGAGCGTCGTTTTGTCGGTTGATGTCACCTGATACATCGTTCATCCGCCTGTCTGGGTCGAAATGTAGACACCGTACACCGGCATGAGAATACTAAGCAAACCATCGGAAAGCGGGAGTACCGTAAAACGAGTTCGGGTCTGACCGAGCGCGGCAGTGGAGGTTCACGAAAGTGACGGCTAACAGCGGGTCTTCGAACAACGCGGCATCTGGCAGCGCGGCTTCTGGCAAGGCGGCTTCTGGCAGGTGGAAGCGGTGGGTTCCCGCCGCAGTCATTCCGGTGGTTATCGCGGGCGCCGCGATCGCCGTTCCGCTTTCGGCGAATGCGACCAGCAGCCTGCCGACGAAGACCCCGCAAGAAGTGCTCGAGCTGATCGGCAACAGCAGCGTCACCGCGTTCTCTGGCACAGTCGAGCAGACCGCGAACCTCGGGCTGCCCGAACTCCCGGCCGGAGTGTCGTCGAGTTCGCTCGGCGGCGGTTCGGCTACCTCCGGCCCGAGTAGCTCTACCCCTGACCCGGCCGGTTCGTCGGGTGCACCTGGGGCATCGGCATCCACAGGCTCAGACAGCTCGGCAGCGACCGTCTCGTCGGCTCTCGAAATGCTCACCGGCACTCACACTGCGCGCGTGTATGTCGGCGGCCCGACCAGCCAGCGCGTTCAGGTTCTCGATCAGCTCGCCGAGACTGACGTCGTGCGAAACGGCAGCGATGTATGGGTCTACGACTCGAGCAAGCAGACTGCTGAGCACACGACTCTTCCGGCGAAGTCGGCCACTCCCGGTACGGGCGAGGCCGGTGCGCCCGACGCCACCGTGCAGTCACCCGCCGAGCTGGCGCAGACGTTGCTCGCCGACGTCGACCCGACGACGAACGTTTCTGTCGGTGGTGACGTCACCGTCGCCGGCCGCTCGGCCTACGACCTCATTCTGACTCCGCAGGCCACCGACACTCTGGTCGGTTCGGTCTCGATCGCCGTCGATTCGGCAACCGGGCTGCCCCTGCAGGTGAATGTCACGGCGCGCGGCGCCGCAGCTACCGCCTTCACCACGGGCTTCACCTCGCTCAGCCTCGACACGCCCTCGAGCGACCTCTTCACCTTCACTCCCCCGGCCGGAACGACGGTCACCGAGAAGGCCGCGCCGACCGCACCTGCCGCTCCGGGCGCAGGGCAGGCCGCGCCTGGGTCGGCTCCGAGCGATGCTCAGAAGCCCATTGTCACCGGCACCGGGTGGGATGCGATCGTCGAACTTCCGGCCGGCGCCGACTCCGCCTCACTGACCAGCAATCCGCTGCTCGCCGAGCTCACCAGCCCCGTCACCGGCGGCCACCTGCTCACCACGACGCTGGTGAACGTGCTCGTGACTGACGACGGCCGAGTCTTCGCCGGCTCGGTCTCGGCCGACCAGCTGCAGGCCGCGGCGGCTGCCGCCGCGAAGTGATCGGTCACCCGCTCGTCGCGGTGGCGTTCGTACCAGGCCACGCCCGCCAGGTTCGGCGCCACCGCGTGAGCAGCGCGCATGACTGACGCAGCCACGACCCAGCTGGCCATCGAGACCCACGGACTCACGAAGATGTTTGGCAAGCAGACCGCGGTGAACGGCATCGATCTCGCGGTGCCGCGCGGCTCGGTGTTCGGCTTCTTGGGGCCCAATGGCTCGGGCAAAACCACGACCATCCGGGTGCTGCTCGGTCTCGCGAGCGCCACCAGCGGCGACGTCAGCGTTCTCGGCCAGCCGCTGCCCGGCCGCCTGCCGCAGGTGCTGCCGCATGTCGGCGCGCTCATCGAAGGCCCCGGCTTCTACCCGTTTCTCTCGGGCACAGCCAACCTGATGCGCCTCGACACCGCCGACCGCTTCGTCACTGGCGCGACCCGTCGCAAGCGGGTCGAACAGGCGCTCGAGCGCGTGGGGCTCACGCACGCGGCCGCCAAGAAGGTGAAGGCGTACTCGCTGGGCATGAAGCAGCGGCTCGGCATCGCGAACGCTCTGCTCACCCCGCGCGACCTGATCGTGCTCGACGAACCCACGAACGGGCTCGATCCGCAGGGTACGCGCGAGGTGCGCAACCTTGTTCGTTCGCTCACCGCCGAGGGCACCACCGTTTTCGTTTCGAGTCATCTGCTGGCCGAAATCGAGCAGATGTGCACCCATGCGGCGGTCATGCGCGCCGGCAGCCTCGTGGCGCAAGGCAGCCTCGACGACCTGCGACGAGCCGGCCAGACCCGCGTGCGGGTTCTCACCCGTGACGACCTCGCCGCCGAGAACGTGCTGCGGTCGATCGGCTTGATGCCCGACCACCGTGAGAGCGCGGGCGACGGGGTGGTGGCGTTGACTGCTCCGCTTCCGGATGATCGGCAGCCCGACGCCATTGTTGCGGCACTCGTGGCCGGAGGGGTTCGCGTGCGCGGGTTCTCGGTCGAAGGTTCGACCCTCGAAGACCTCTTCGTGGCGCTCACGGGGGAAGGGTTCGACGTTGTCCAGTGAGGTCATGGGCGCCGCGCCAGACGAGGGTGAGAGCACCCCGAGCGCATCGCCCGCCCGCGAAGGCTCCGCGGCCTCGACGGGAACGCGAACCACACCCAGCGCGGGGTGGGCGCTGCTGGGGTCGGAGATCTCTGTGCTCTTTCGGCGACGGCGCACGTGGGTGATGTTGATCGCTCTCGCCGCCATCCCGATTCTCATTGCGGTCGCGGTGCGCATATCGTCAGCCGGGTCGACGCCGGGGCGTGGGCCGGCGTTCTTGGGGCAGATCACCAATAACGGGCTGTTCGTGGGGCTGGTGGCGCTAATCATCTGCGTGCCGCTATTCTTGCCGCTGACCGTGGGGGTTGTCGCGGGCGACACAATTGCCGGCGAGGCGAGTTCGGGAACGCTGCGCTACCTGCTGGTGGCGCCGGTGGGTCGGGGGCGGCTGCTGCTGGTGAAATTCGTTGCGGCGGCGACGTTCTGTGTGGCGGCGACGCTGGTGATCGTCATCGCGGGGGCTGCGATCGGGGCCGCGCTCTTCCCAGTGGGGCCGGTGACGCTGCTCTCGGGCGACACTGTGAGCCTCGGCGAGGCCGGCGTGCGGGCGCTGCTGATTGCCGCTTACGTGACCCTGTCGCTGCTCGGGCTCACCGCCATCGGGCTGTTCATCTCGACGCTGACCGATATTCCGGTGGGGGCCATGGCGGCGACAGTGGTGTTCGCGATCATCTCGCAGGTGCTCGACTCGCTGCCGCAGCTCGACTGGCTGCACCCCTGGCTGTTCACGCACTACTGGCTGAACTTCGCCGACCTGTTGCGGCAGCCCATCGACTGGTCGTCGTTCGGTTCGAACGCGCTGCTGCAACTGGCGTACATCGCCGTCTTCGGCGCGCTGGCCTACGGCCGCTTCAGCACGAAAGACGTTCTGTCGTAACTGCTCGCGTCGTCGGCATCACAGACACGAAGGCTGCCCGATCACAGACACGAAGTGTGCCCATGAGGCTGGTGGCACCAGTCTTCGGTTTCAGGTGAGGCGGGCTGATCGGCGCCAGTGGAAGCAGCTGCGGTTAGTTGTTCAGTTCTCGCGATCGCCGCGTTGATCTGACTCGTCAGATCGTCTCCATTCGGAGTTTCTTCGTTCGATTTCACATCTTCAGTATACTCGATTATTTGTCATAATCAGATCTGGTCGAGGGGCACCGCGGGGTCGGCCAGGCGAGCGAGATCGACCACGTTCGCACGGCGGATGATGCCCTGCACCGCGTCGTTCACATCCCACACGTTCACGTTCATGCCCGCGACCACGCGGCCGCCGTGAACCCAGAAGGCGATGAACTCGCGGGCCGCAACGTCGCCCCGAAACACGACGGTGGCATCGTGCGTGAGCGGTGCGTAGCCCGAGTACTCCATGCCGAGGTCGAACTGGTCGCTGTAGAAGTACGGAATCTCGTCATACGACACCGTTTTGCCGAGCATCGACTTCGCGGCCGCCGGGCCCTGGTTCAGCGCGTTCGCCCAGTGCTCGCTGCGCAGGCGCTGCTTCAGCACCGGGTGGTAAGCGTTCGCCACGTCACCCGCCGCCCAGATGTTCGGGTCGCTGGTGCGGAGCGCCGCGTTCACCACGATTCCGTTCTCGATCTCCAGCCCGGCAGCTTCGGCGAGTTGGATGTTCGGGAGCGCCCCCAGCCCCACGACCACCACGTCGGCCGGCACCACCTCGCCGCTCGTCAGCCGCACGCCCGTGACGCCACCCTCGCCGCCGGCCAAGCCACCTTGCGCCGCCCCCTCCACGCCCGCAGCGCTGCCACAATCACCCGCGCTCGCGCCCGCGCTGGCGCTGCCCGCGCCACCCTCGGCGCCGCCACCCAACACCTCAGCCACCTCGACCCCTGTGCGCACAACCACCCCGTGCTCCTGGTGCAACTCGAGAAACACCCGGCCCACCTCGTCGCCCAGCACCGACGCAAGCGGAATTTCACCCCGCGACAGCACGGTCACCTCGTTGCCGAGCGTGCGGGCGGTGGCGGCGACCTCCATGCCGATCCACCCCGACCCGATCACGACGACCCGCCGAACACGAGCGACTCCCCCGCTGGCAGTGTCGGCGCCCGGCGATGCGCCATCGGAGTCGCCTGCGGCATCACCACCACCGGCCGATACTTCGCCACCAGCAGCACTCCCACCGAGCGCCTCCCGCAGGCCTTGCGAATCGTCGAGCGTGCGAAGCGCGAACACACCCGTGAGGTCAGCGCCCGGCACGTCGAGCGCCCGCGGGCTCGCACCCGTCGTCAGCAGCAGCTTGTCGTACATCAGCGCCTCACCGCTGGCGAGAAAGACGAATTGCGCCTCGGGGTCTATCGCATCTACTGTCTCGCCCAGCGAGAGCGTCACATCGTGCGACGCGTACCACCCCTCGGCCTCGACGAAGACCGAGTCGAGCTCGTCGGCGCCGGCGAGAAACCCCTTCGACAACGGCGGGCGGATGTACGGGCGATGTGTCTCGGCCCCGAGCATCCTGATCTCTCCTGCGAACCCCTCGTCGCGCAACGCTCGGGCAGCCGATGCCCCGGCCAACGCCGCCCCGATGACGACGATGCTCTGCTGATCAGACACGACTCACCTCTCTGCGCCGTCGACCCTCGAGACGCAGTGCTCGGGCCCACTCTGCCACGTTCTTTTTCGCCCCGCATCTGCCCACAGAAGGGCCGGCGCGAACCTGCTGATTTGCCGCCAAAAGCCCCATTCTGGGTACGCGCCTGATGTGCCGCAAACACCCGTGCCGTAGCTTGACTAATGGCTGCCCCAGACCTTGGTTACCAGTTATGCGATAACGAGTTGCCTTGGCCGCTCGCCCCTTCGCACCCGAAACCGATCTGCGGAATGAGGCTCACGAATGAGCAGCCCCTTGGTATCTCCCAGCGCATCTGCGAAATCCAGCGCATCCGCGAAATCGCCGGTCGTGACTTTCACCCGCACCAAGCCGGGCGGCAACAGGTCGAACCCGACCACCGAATACTCGGCCCTCTTGCGCACGGTTCGCGATGCCGGCCTGCTGCGCCGCGCCACGACCTACTACTACCTCATGTTCGCCGGCCTGCTCGTCGCCCTCGGCGGCGTCGTCACCGGAGTGCTGCTGCTCGGCGACAGCTGGTACCAGCTGTTGATGGCTGCCGCGCTCGGCATCATCCTCACCCAGTTCGCTTTTCTGGCCCACGAGGCCTCGCATCGGCAGGTCTTCGAGTCAGGCAAGGCCAATGACTTGGTGGGGCGGATGCTCGCGAACCTGTTCGTGGGCATCAGCTACTCCTGGTGGATGACCAAGCACAGCCGCCATCACGCCAACCCGAACATCCTCGGCAAAGACCCCGACATCGACCGCGATGTGGTTTCGTTCACCGAAGAACAGGCGGCATCCACTCGCGGAATCTACGCTTGGTTCACGAAGCGCCAAGGCAAGTTCTTCTTTCCGATTCTCGTTCTCGAGGGCCTGAACCTGCACGTGCACGGCTTTCGCACCGTGTTCGGTCGTGGCAAGGTCGACAAGCGCACGGTCGAGATCGTGATGCTCGTGTCGCGCATCAGCGTCTATGTGGCAGCGATCTTCTTGCTGCTGCCGCTCGGCATGGCGTTCGCGTTCATCGGCGTGCAGCTCGCGGTGTTCGGTGTCTATATGGGATCGTCGTTCGCCCCGAACCACATCGGCATGCCGATTCTGCCCCGCGACTCGAAGGTCGACTTCTTGCGTCGCCAGGTTTTGACCTCGCGCAACGTCAGCGGTGGCTGGTTCATCAACTGGTTCATGGGCGGCCTCAACTTTCAGGTCGAGCACCACCTCTTTCCGAACATGGCACGCCCGCACCTCCGTGCGGCGCAGCAGATCGCGCGCGAATACTGCGAGACGCACACGATTCTCTACACCGAGACGACGCTGCCCCAGGCCTACGCCATCGTCGTTCAGTACATGAACAAAGTAGGGCTGGCGGCCGGGCGCGACGCGTTCGAGTGCCCCGCTGCGGCGGCCTACGGCCGCTAGGGTCAATCGCGCCGCGCGTATTCAGGTTGGGTCGTGGGAGTATGGCTCGCATGCGCGCAACTGACGAGCGATTCACCGGCCGCATCGCCGGGTTCGGTACGGCCTCGGGCGTGCGCATCGTTATCGGAATGTGGAGCGCGTCACCGTTCGCACGCTTCGCCGATGTGATGGTCGAAGAAGTGGATGGTCGCCGCCTCCTCATCGCGCCCACCCCCGCCGTGGCTGCCTACGTCTCGTCGACGTATTCGTTCGACGCCGTCGAGCTGGCCGATGTGCACTTGTCGCACTCGCGCGCGCCGGAGGCGGAGCACACCGTGCGAGTGACGGCCGGTTCGCTCGAGGTCACCCTCCATGTGGGAGCCATCACGCCGCTTGGCCGACTGCTGCGCGCGGTACCCGCTCGACTCGCGGTGAGCCCCGCGTGGCTTCGCGCCATCGACCCGGTCGCTGGCATGCTCGTTCCCGGCGTACACACGAGCGGTTCTGCCGGGGGCGGCCGGCGCGAGTACTACGGCGTCACGACGATTCGCGCAGTGACGTCGGTCACCGCGGTCTGGGATGGGCGCGACCTCGGCGCGCTGCGGCCGCTCGAACCGCCGGTCACCTTCGGGTTCGGGTCGGCTCCGTCAGCACCGAGCCTCGTCGACCTGACGACGGTGATCCGTTCGAGCAGCACAGTGCACGGCTGACAAGCGTTCGCACAGCGGGTTCGCGGTAGCGTGAACGCATGGCCCATCTTCTTCAGCTCGATTCGTCTGCCGACGTGGTGCGATCGAGCTCGTGGGTGAGCTGATTGCGGCCGACGTGCGGATGCGAGTGGGCCGCCGCCCGGTGAGACCCTCGAGCGGGTAAACTCGGTTCATGGGGAGCCCAAACAGCACCACCCTCGTTCTGGTCGGAAACGACTCGCCGAATGCGTTCGGCGCCTTGGCCCGGCATGCCAACGTGCGCGCCGCATCGCTGGCCGACAGTTCAGACGAAGAGGCGGCGCGCTGGGTCACCCAGGCGAATGCGCCCTACGTCGTGCACGATCGTGACCCGCTCGCGCATGTCGCCGCGGCCTGGGTCGAGTTTTTCGACGACCTCTCGACGCTCGGCACCCTCGACCTCGAAGTAGAACGTGCCTCGTCGGCCCTCGAGAGCGGATCGCTGAGCATGCCCGACTACTACATCGTGGTCGACCCCGAATCACTCGCACCCACCTGGAAGCACTGGTGGCTCGGAGTGCTGCCGCAAGCCGCGCCTACTCGGGTCATTCCCTGGGCCGAAGGCTCGACCTCGCTCGTGCGCATGCTGCGGCGTTTGCCCACGGGCCGCTCCTGGCCGACGCCGGGGCCGTGGCTGCACGAGGTAGCCCGCTCGGTTCCCGACCAGATCGGCAAGGGTTCGAGCGGTTCCGCAGGCCCCACCCTCACCGCCGGCTGACCGGATGCTCGGCAGCAGCCAGCTCGCACTCCGGCTGATTGCTGGTCAGCCGGCTGCCAGCGTAGTAGGCGTCGCAGCCACCGCCGGCTGACGCCGCGCCATGCGCAGCTGCGCGGCCACACCTACCGCAGCGGCCACCACGATGGCCGCCGCGAAAGCGATCACCGTCGTCAGTAGCCCGAGCGGCGCGATCAGCTGACCGGCCACGATCACCGGAACCCCGAACGCCAGGTACGCCACCACGTAGACGCCCGCGAACAGACCGGCCCGCTCGTGCGGCTTCGCCAGCGGCCCCACCGTGCGCAGCGCGCCCGAGAACGACGCTCCGAACCCGACTCCGCCGATCAGCCCGCCGACCCACAGCAGCGGCAGCATTCCCGCGGCGATCGCAGCCACGATGGTAACTGCGCCCGCGAATACGGCGAGCCCACCGATGAGCGTGGTGCGCCGGGCTGCGAACCGCCCGAACACGAACCCGGCGACGGCCGCTGCGCCCGGCTCGAGAAACACGGTGATTCCGTTGATCAAACCGCTGTCGATGTGAAAGATGTCGCGGATGATCGTGGGCACGAGCCCGAGAAACAGCCCCGCGAGCATCCACGCTGCGATGTGCACAGCGATCGACGCCCGAAATTCGCCTCGCGCCGCAACCGGAATGGAGACCCGCGGAATCAGCGAACGTAGAGCGCCGACCCGTCGCGTCACCGTTTCGGCGGAGAAAATGGCAACGAAAAGCCCGATCACCATGACGATCGAGAGCGTCGTGAACACGATCACATTGGCATTCGACGTGAACTGCACCGCCACGCCGGTCAGCAGAGCCCCGAGCCCGAGCCCGCCCGCGGCCGCAGTGCCACCGATGATCGACCCGAGTCGCTTGTACTTGTCGGGCGCTAGTTCGACGACCGACGCGGTGAAAGCGCTGGTCGCAGCACCCGTGGCCACACCCTGAATCACGCGCGCCACGATCACCCACGTGATGTCGGTGGCGAACACGAACAAAAGCATGGCGGCGAGCTCAACCGCGAGCGAGCCGACGAGCACCGGCCGACGCCCGAGGTGGTCAGAGAGCGAACCGGCGACCAGCAGAGTCGCGAGCAGACCGATGGCGTAGGCGGCGAATGCGACGGTCAGCACCCACGCGGGGAAGCCCCACTCTTTCTCGAAGAGCACCAAGAGCGAAGTGGGCGCGCCCGCCGCGAGGTACAGGCCCGCGAACACGAGGGCGGTGCCGATGAACGCGGCCATCGGCGGCAGCGTGCGCCGGTTACGGCTGGCACGGCTGCCACGACGGGCACGGCTGCTCCGGATGCCCACGTCAACCCTCGCGGGCGTGCCCGCCACCTCGACCCGCGGGTTCGACATGTTGTGAGTCGACATGATCACTCCTAAAGCAAATATCATTGCGTTACGAGTTAGGGTACTTGTATGACCACGTAAATGCAATTCTTGTTGCATTAGTCTATGCGCGCTCAGCCAACTAGTCTTGAACGACGATGCACCTCTCCACCCGCCGCCCCTTTCCGTGGCGCGTGCTCGTGGCCATTATTCTCATCGGGTTCATCTTGCGCGGGCCCATCATCGCGGTTGCACCCATCAGCGGAATCATGCGATCCGATCTGGGACTGAACGCCGCACAGTTCGGGCTGGTCACGAGCCTTCCCGTGTTGTGTTTCGCCGTGGTGACGCCGTTTGCTTCGTACTTCGTGGGCAAAGGCGGGGCGAACTTCGCCACGATGATCGCGATTCTCGGTGTGGGCGTGGGGTCGATCATCCGCTCAGCCGGCGGAGTCGAGGCCGTCTTCGTGGGCACCATCGTGATGGGGGCGTTCATCACGGTCGGCAACGTGGTTATTCCGGTGATCATTCGGCGCGATATTTCGCCCGAACGCGTGGCGATCGTCACGGGTTCGTACACCTCAGCTCTCAATGTGGGTTCGATGATCACCTCGGTGGCTACCGCTCCCCTAGCGCTGGCGTTCGGCTGGCAGATCGCACTGCTCAGCTGGACGGGGTTTGTGATCATCGCCGCGATCGGCTGGCTGGTGGCCATCGGGCCGCGGGCGGCGTTTACGGTCGGGCCCCTGAAACCACTCATCGAAACCGGGGCCGGCGATACGGTGGCCATCGACACGAGCTCGGTTCCGAGCATCCGGGGCACGAGGCCACAGACCTGGCGCAATGCGTCGGCTGTGCTGCTGTCGTTGGCGTTTGCGGGGCAGGCCTTCACGTACTACGGGCTCACCGCCTGGTTTCCGAGCATTCTCGAAGACGAGGTGGGGTTCTCGGTGACCGCTGCGGGGTCGAGTTCGTCGATTTTTCAGATCGCTGCGGTGATCGGTGCGCTCGGTGCGCCTCTGCTGTCGCGGCGCATCGGGGTGCCGCGAACGCTCGCCATCGTTGCGGTGTTCTGGCTGAGCTGCCCCATCGGACTGCTGCTGGCGCCCGGCGCCTGGCTGGCCTGGGGGTTCACCGGCGGCGTCGCCCAGGGCGGCGGAATCACGCTGGTCTTCGTTCTCATTGTGCAACTGGCGATGAACGGCACACACGCGCGGCGCCTGTCGGCCATGATTCAGGGGGTCGGCTATGCGCTGGGCGCAACGTCGCCCACGCTCATCGGCGCGGTGCACGATGCCACGGGCGGCTGGCAGCTGCCCATCGTGGTACTCGGCATCGGCACGCTCACCTTCACGGTGGCCGGCCTGGCGGGCGCCATTCGCGCCACGCGGGTGCTCGCGCCTGACGTATGACGTATGACCGCGAGTCTCGTGCGCTCGGACACTCGGAGCGTCGATGGCCTGGCGATCAGCGGCCCGTGGTTGGCCCGGGCGACCGACAGGTCAGGCTATCGGCTTGCCGAGGCCCTCGATCACTTCGGCACCCGGCAGTCGAGCGAGGAGGGTGCCCGGCACGATCAGCTTCGACCGGCGGATGCCCGAACCGATCACCACGAGCGCACTCGCGGCCACGGCGCTGTCGATGAGCACAGGCCACCCCTCGGGCAGGCCGATGGGCGTGATTCCGCCGAACTCCATGCCGGTCAGCTCGGTCGCGCTCTCGCGCGCCAAGAACGACGCCTTGCGCACGTCGAGCCGGCGGCGCACCACGCCGTTCACGTCGGCTCGCGTCGCCGCTGACACGAGGCAGGCCGCGATACGCTCGTCGCCGTCTCGCCGCCCGGCCACGATGACGCAGTTCGCGAGCGCCTCAGCCTCGAGGCCATACGCCTCTTGGGTGGCAGCGGTGTCGCTGAGCTCAGGATCGATCTCGACCACTCCGACTTGATCGGTGAGATCGAGCATCCGGAGCATGTCGAACACGCTCGCCGAGACGAGTTCGGGGTGCTCAGAGACGGGGAGAGTGTTCAGTGTGCCGAGCTGAAAGGTGCCCATGACTCCATCATGGGGCATCGGCCGCGTGCTTCGCGCCGGCCGCATGCGCACCCGCGCCGCCCGCCGCATGCGCACCCGCGCCACCCGCCGCAGCTGCGCCTGCCGTGCTCGCTGAGCCCGCGTCAGTTACGCCTGCTGCGTCACCAGCGGGCGCACCCGCGTGCGCACCCGCGGCAGCCCCGGCACCCGGCTTCTGCTGCGCGTCGCCGCCCCAGGTGTTCACTCGCTTCGGCAGCATGAACACGAGCAAGAACGCCAGCACGGCGAACGCCGCGCTCACCAGCATGGCCGAGGCCGCCGCGTTGGTGAACCCCGTGGCTACCGCCTGCGGCGAGTGACCCGTGATGGTCAGCGAACCGAACAACACACTGCCGATGATGGCGATACCCACCGCACTACCGATGCGTTGCACGGCGGAGATGACCGCGCTGGCCGAACCCGCGTCTTTCCGGTTGACCGTAGCGACGATGAATTGCAGGTTCGGCGCGATGAAGAATCCGTTGCCGAGCCCGGCGATGAACAGCGGCGCCAGCAGTAGCCAGTTGGTGAGATCGGCCGGGGCCGTGTTCGAGAGCACCAGCCACAGCCAGATCAGCCCGACCGAAACAAGCCCCGTGCCGATGATCAGAACGGTTCGGCCGAGTCGCGCCGACAAGCGGTTGCTCTGCGACGAGCTGATAATCGAACCCACCGCGAACGGAATAGAGACCACACCCGACTCGAGCGGCGTATGAGCCAAACCGGTTTGCCAGAGAATCGAGATCGTAAAGAAGATGCTGGTGAAAGCGGCGAAATAGACCAGCGCCAGCACCACACCTCCGGTGAACGATGGGTGCGAGAACAGGCTCGGCGGCACGAGGGGCACACGGTCACGCTTCGTGTACCAAACCTCCCAGAATCCGAAGGCCGCGAGCAGCAGCACACCCAGGGCGAGAACGAGATAGGTCCAGAGCGGCCAGCCTTCGTCTTGCCCCTGAATCAGCGGCACCAGAAGGGCGACGAAGCCGCCCGACACCAGAATCACGCCGATCCAGTCGACGCCTCCCCCACTCTGGGTCTCGGCCGTGCTGCGCTTCGGCAGCCACATCGCGGCCGCGATCAGCGCCGCGACTCCGAACGGCAGGTTCACCCAGAACACCAGGCGCCAGCCGTTCTCGTCGCCGAATGCCTGAATCAGCAGACCGCCGACGATGGGGCCGAGAGCCGAGGCCACACCGATCACCGCACCCATGATGGCGAACGCGCGGCCACGCGCCTTGCCCTGAAAGAGCAATTGGATGTACGCGGTGACCGACGGAACGAAAATACCGCCCGCAAGCCCCTGAATCACCCGCGACACCACCAGCTCAGTGTCGTTCTGCGCCAGCCCACACGTGAAGCTCGCCACCGTGAACAGTGCGATGCCGGTAAAGAACACCCACTTGTGCCCGATACGGTCGCCAAGCCGGCCGGCCGGTATCAGGGCGAGCCCGAAGGCGAGCGCGTAACCCGAGATGATCCACGAAAGCGTGGCCTCTGACGCATTCAGATCGGTGCGGATGGTCGGCAGCGCCACGTTCACGATGGTGGTGTCAAGTAGGGCCATCGCCATGCCCACCAGCAACACAATGTAGGCACGCCAGGCGTTCTTCGAGACCGCGGGGCTGGGCGCGCCCACTGTCGATGAGCCGGGCGTCGGTGAGCCCGACGCCGGAGCGCCAGACCAGGCAGCAGAGTCAGACATGGGCGTCAACCTTTCGTCGCGCGGCTTCGTCTGCCACTATCGCGGGGATTTCGGATATGAGTTCTTCGTGCCAGGCGATTTCGGCCGCGAGGCGATGCTCACGGTGATTCAGGGCGAACTTCTCGGCCACCGAGAGATACGGCAGTGCCCTTGCGTTCAGCCGCGAGACCTCGATGAGCTGAAGCTGCAGCAGCGCGAGCCGATGCTCCATGACCTCTGGTAGCTCGTCGAGCCGCTCAGGGTCGAGCCGGGTGAGCGCGAGATCGAACGGATCGGGTTTGATCGTGAATTGCGAGAGCCCATCGTGCCTGATGGTGACGAGCGCCCGGCGCCCGGCCTGGCTGATGGCGTAGACCTGCCGTTCGGGAAAGTTGCCTTCGCGTTCCACCCGAACCACATCGATGAGCCCCTCGCCGGCCAACCGCTTCATGGCTCCGTAGAGCGAGCCCACCGAGATGTCTGTCCACAACGAGACATGCTCTTCTTCGGCGAGCAGGCGCAGCTGGTGGCCGTGCATCTCGCCGTGCTGGGCGAAAGTGCCGAGAATGAAGAGCCTAATGGATGACACCGAAGTACTCTCGCACAACTAGTCGCGTGTCGTCAACGCCGCACACGGGGTGCTTGACACCAGCGCGGGCTGCGTTCACAGCGCAATCGGGTAGGTTTTCGCTCGTGGCTACAGCACGACCATCCCGGCGCACCGCGGTGTCGATCAGCGTCGCCGTGGCCGTGCTTGCGATCATCGCCGTCGTGGTCACGGTGGCCATACTCCGCGGTCGCGGCACGCCGCACATCGATTCGGGAACGGCGTCGCCAACGCCTGCGACCACCGCTACCGGGCAGCCCTCGACGACGCCGCTCGTGGTGTACCTCGGAAACTCGTTTGTGGGTGGGTCGGCCCAAGACTCCGGCCCGCAGGATCGCTTTCCGGCGCTGATCTCCTCTGACCTGAACACCAACTGGATCGCCATCACCTCGGGCGGATCGGGCTACGTCGACCCCGGTGACGACGGGCTCACCTTCGACGACCTCGCCGGCGAGGTGCCCGAGAACGCTTCGCTCGTGGTCATCATGGGCAGCGACGACGATGCCGGCTACCCTGCCGCGAAGATCATGGATGCCGCACTCACCACTCTGCAGACCATCCGTCAGCGCGCGCCGCAGGCTCAGGTGCTCGTCATCAGCACTCCCTGGGTGAGCGCCGACCCGCCTGCCGGCATTCTCACCTCGCGCGACGCGGTTAGCGACGCGGCGCATTTCGACAACCTGCCCTATATCGACCCCATCGCCGATGGCTGGTGGGTCACCGGCCCGCCCGAACAGATCGGCGACGACGGGCTGCACCCCACAGACCTCGGGCACGCCCAAATGGCGGAGAGACTCGAGCCGGTCATCCGGCAGCTGCTCGGGCAGTAGCCAACAGCGCCGTGCTACCCAGCAACGAATCGGTCATGAGCAAACACAGCTGGAGCGAGTGGCAGGAGTTGAACACTGCATCTTCGACCGGGAAGGCCGACAGTCTGACATTGAAATACACTCGCAAGCGGTGGTGCTGAACTGAATGTAGCCGAACCAGCTCCGCTGCCGCAACCCACGAGCTGCCAACGAACGAGACGCGTTACTTTCGCAGCGTCTTCGCGAGCGCGAGGTACTCTTGCGGGGTCGCGTTCGGCAGGTAGGCCGAGCCGATGGCCGCGCCGATCACCGGCAGCGTCACCGGGTCGAGGTAGGCCATGTAGATCGTCTCGTGCGTCGGGTTGAACTTCGATTTGAATTTGAACAGCGTCGAGAACCCGTAGGCCGGCTCGAGCGTCTGGGCCAAGAAGGCGAGCAGCCGCGTCATGACGGTGGGCGGCTCGGGTTCTTCACCCGGCACCACGGGCTTCTCGGCCAATGGCGCCGCCGACAGGCTGAGCACTTCGATACCGTCTTTCTGCATGTGCAACGCAGCAGACGCGATGATGAACTCCATGATTCCGCCGATGGAGTTGTCGCCCCGGCGCATGAAGTCGATGGTGTAGCTCACCACCTCGCCGTTTCGGTAGTCGGGCAGCCAGCTCGTGATCGCCTGCATCTGCCCGTCTGGCCCAAGCGCCAAGAACAGCTTCACCTCGGGGTCTTTAAGCTCGGGCATCGCGCCGAGCGTGAAGCCCATTTCGGGCAGTTCTTTCTCGGCGACCCACTGCTCGCTGATGGCAGTGATCTGGTTCGAGAGTGACGTCGGCAGGTCATCCCACGTCGTCCAGAGCGTCGTGATGCCCTCTTTGTTGCCTCGATTCAGCGCCTGCCGCACCTTCTGCCAGGGTTTACCGGCCATGTCGAGCGTCACTGGGCTCATCAGGGTCTCTTCGCCGACCGACATGTACTGCCAATCGAGAGCCTGAAACACCGGCAGGTATCGCTCGTGAAAGCTGTAGAACACCGGAATGTAGCTGTTCTCGTCGCAGAAGGCGATGAATCCGTTGATCGCTTCGCTACCGCGCTCCGGCGCACAAATGGGGTCTGACAAGGTAATGGCGACCCCATTGATGACGCGATACGCCACCGAGGCCTCGCCGTCATCGCTGAACCAGTACACGTTGCCCGCCCAGGTGCCCATAAAGCCCAGCGTTCCGCCGCCGTACTCCTTCAAAAGCGAACGAAAGTGCGTCTCCTCGGCCGAACTGCGGTGCTGACTGACGGCACTGAAGAGGTGGATGAGCGCCGCAACGGTCACCGCCCAGAACACCACCCCCACCCACTGGTGACCGAATGCGAAAGCGCGTGCGCGTCACGAGGAGAATCACCACCACCGCGAGCGGCGCGAGTGCCGTCGCCAGAATCCAGATCAGACCCTCGAGGGCCTGCCCGTCATTCTCGGCCGGGAGCAAGGTGATCTCGCCGAGGCCGAGAGTACCGAACGCGAGCACGGCGAGCGCCACGTTCACCGCGATGGCCAGCACCCAGGCGAAATGGCGCCCCCGGCGCAGTCCGATCGCCGCGATGATCAAGAGCGCCAGCGGCACGAGCGCCATGAGCACCGATGCGACGCCGCTGGCACTGACCAGCGCGAGGTTTCGGTCACACTCGGCACTGAAATTGTCACTGCACGCAGCGAGGGTGGTGTCGGCATCCGGAAACGACGCTTCGAAAATGTACTGAACGAACGACAGCGGGCCATTGCCACCAGGCGGAATCAGCGCCACCAGGGGGCCAACTGCGGTGATGGCCACGATGAGTGCGACGAGGTTGCGCGCCTCGCCCTGTGAGCTGCGGCCCCGGCGTTTGGCACGATCTTTCGGCCGCCACAGCACACCGAGCCCGAGACCCGCCAACCCGGCGAGCAGGCGATAGAAGTTGTCTTGATCGCCGTTGTAGAGCACGAACATCGCCACGACGGCGAAGGTGATGAGGCGAATTCGGCGGCGCCACAGGGCTTGGGCGAATCCGCTGGCCGTCAGCAGAGCCCCGATGATGCCGATGGTGGGGTCGAGCGTGAAGTCGAACGCCGAACCGACGGCCCAGCTCTCGCCGAGGCCCACCCCGAGCTGCTGAATCACCACGCCCACGAGAATGCCCACGATGCCGGTCAGCAGAAACGCCGACGCCGTGCGCAACGAACCGATGAGACGCTCGCAGATCGCCAGTAGCGTGAGCGCCAGCAGAACGCTGATAATCAGGCTGACGACGTCGTTCGGCACGAAAAGTGCGGTCAGCGGGCTCCACCACCAGCCGAGGTCGATGGTGGTGGGCACGCCGGCGGCCCAGACCAGTGAGTCGCCGCCTGTCGTGGCGGGTGTGGCAATCGTGCCCGTGATGATGCCGGTGGCGATGAGGATGATCGACAGCCCCACGCTGACTGGCGCCGCCCTGACATACTTGACTATCGCCCGTGCCATACCGCCGCTCGTGGAGGATGCGACATCCACTTTCGGTGCGGCTTTTTCAGTCGACGTCGTCACGAATCCTCGCTCACGGTTTGCTCAGCCCCAGTCTCGGGTACAGCGCGGCGTAGCCCGCCGCCAAGCCGCCGTCGAGCGCTGCGCCGTCGTGCCCGGCGCCCGGAATCTCGGTATAGGTCGCCTTCATTCCCGCCTTCACCGCCGCTTCATACGTGCGTTTCACGCCAGGCGCGAACGTGTCGTCGAGCGCCCCCGCCGTGAATACGGCCATCGTGTCGGGGTAGGTGCCCTTCGCCATGATGTTCGCCGGCCAGGTAGCCTCGTAGGCGGCCTTGTCACCGCCGAAGTAGTTCTTCGCCGTGCTCTTGTCTTCGACACCGGGGTACTCGTCGCCCGAAATGTCGACGATATTGCCGAACACTTTCGGGTATTTCGCGCCGAAGTAGGCCGCGCACTCACCGCCGTTCGAGAAGCCCTCGAAGGTCCAGTCTTTCGGGTCTTGCAGCACGTTGAAGTGCGAGCGCACGTACGGCACCACGTCTTTCATGATGTACGTTTCGACCTTGCCGAGCGAGTCAGTGTCGAGACACATCGGGTCGACTGTGGGCGAACCGAGCTGATCGGGGTTGATGACGATGGGCGCGAGACCCTTGTTCGACGCCGCGAGCTTGTCGAGCATCGCCTTCGGGTCGTCGAGCCCGGGGCTGCCCGGCATGCCATTCAGTTGGATGATCACCGGCAGTGCCAGCGCATTCGCAACCAGCGCCGCTGGAGGCAGATAGGCGAGCGCCTTGCGGGCCACGAATCCGGAGTTCGTATTCGGAATATCGATGGTGCCCACCGTGCCCTCCGCCGGCATGTTCGACGGCGGCGACCAGGTCTCATAGAGCGGCCCGGCCGGCGTCGGGCCGGGGGTGGGTGGATGCGAGCCGTTGGCATCGGGCACATCGAGCGGCTTCTCGGTACTCACTCCAATGAGGGCGGCGAGCGTCTTGGTGATGCCGATGCTCGCGTTCACCCCCAGGGTTCCGGTGAGCACAAAGACCACGATGGCGATGCCCGCGATCATCTTGCGCCACCATCGGGTGCCGAACAGACTCGCGATGGCCAGCCCCACGGCCGAGAAGGTCAGAACGATCCAGGTCGTGGTCTCCGGCAGAAACTGGGTGCCGAACAGATCCCATACCTGATCGGTGAGAAAAACGGTGAGCAACGCGATGCAGGCACCACCGAGCAGGCCGACGAGCGCCGAAAGCAGCCAGATGACAGTGGGCCTGCGAAAGAGAAGATAGACCACGGCCGCACTACTCAACAGAACGAACGTGATGATGACAGGCCCCTCAACGATGTTCAGGTTGAGGAGAAAATCTGGCATCGCTGCTCCCGCCGGCCGCGCCCTGCTCGGGCATACTCTGTGCGCTTAATCTAGCGCCACCCGGGCCAGTAAGATTGCGGAGCCGGTAACGAAACACCGGCAGCACTTCAGATCAGGGAGAACCATGGCCGACCTGTCACGCCTCGACACTGTCATCGCACTCGCACAGCACCGCGGGTTCGTCTTTCCGTCGGGCGACATCTACGGCGGCACCCGGTCGGCGTGGGACTACGGGCCCCTCGGCGTCGCCCTCAAAGAGAACATCAAGAAGCAGTGGTGGAACGCCTTCGTTCGCAGCCGCCGCGACATGGTCGGCCTCGACTCGGCCGTGATTCTGCCCACCGCAGTGTGGGAGGCGTCAGGGCACGTGAAGGTGTTCTCCGACCCTTTGACCGAGTCGCTCGTGACACATAAGCGCTACCGGGCCGATCACCTGTTCGAAGCCTATGAGGCAGAGCACGGCTTCGCCCCGGTCAACGGCCTCGACGACATTCCCGACCCCGAGCATCCCACCAAAATTGGCCAGTGGTCACCCATTCGCCAGTTCTCGGGCATGCTCAAGACCTACCTCGGCGTGGTCGACGACGAATCGGGCTTGCACTACCTGCGCCCCGAGACCGCGCAGGGCATCTTCACCAACTTCGCCAACGTGGTGCAGACCTCGCGCAAGAAGCCGCCGTTCGGCATCGGCCAGATCGGCAAGGCGTTTCGTAACGAGATCACACCCGGCAACTTCATCTTTCGCACCCGCGAGTTCGAGCAGATGGAGATCGAGTACTTCGTCAAGCCGGGCGAAGACGAAGAGTGGCAGCAGAAGTGGATGGATGCGGTCTGGGCCTGGTTCATCGACCTCGGCATGACCGAGTCGAATATTCGGTGGTTCGAGCATCCCGCTGAGAAGCTCGCGCACTATTCCAAGCGCACGGTCGACATCGAGTACCGCTTTCAGTTCGCGGGCAACGAGTGGGGCGAGCTGATGGGCGTGGCGAACCGCACCGACTTCGACCTGCGCACTCACGCCGAGAACTCGGGCAAAGACCTTTCGTTCTTCGACCAGGCGAACAACGAACGGTACATTCCGTATGTGATCGAGCCCTCATTCGGCCTCACGCGCGCCCTGATGGCGTTCTTGGTCGACGCCTACGACGAAGAGGACGTGCCTAACGCCAAGGGCGGAACCGACAAGCGCACGGTGCTGCACCTCGACCCGCGCCTCGCCCCCGTCAAGGTCGCCGTTCTGCCACTGTCGAGAAACGAGGCGCTCATGCCGCTCGCGCAGCAGATCGCCGACTCGCTCGCTGAGCACTGGGATATCGACTACGACGACACCCAGGCCATCGGCCGCCGCTACCGCCGTCAAGACGAAATCGGCACCCCGTTCTGCGTCACCGTCGACTTCGACTCCCTCGAAGACGCCGCCGTGACCGTGCGCGACCGCGACTCGATGCAGCAAGATCGTGTGCCGATCGCGGAGCTCGAGGCGTACCTCGCAGAGCGCTTGCGCGGCGCGTAGGTCGCGCCGATCGCGCGAGAAGCATTTTTACGAGAGAAGCTTTTTTAGACGAGAGAAGCTGCGGCAACACCATCTCTCGTCTGAAATCCCTTCTCTCGAGGCCATCGTCGGGGTGGTTCAGGATGCCCGGGGTCAGCGCTCGACGAGAACGCCGTCTTCGTCGCAGTAGATGTGTGCGCCCGGGCGGAAGGTTACTGAGTCGACCACGAGTGTCTCGTCGAGTGCGCCCGCACCGGTCTTCGTGCTTTTTCGAGGGTTGCTGCCGAGTGCTTTGACGCCCAGGGGCAGAGTGCCGAGTGTGACTCGGTCGCGCACGGCTCCGAAGATGACCACGCCTTCCCAGCCGTTCTCGATCGCGCTTGCGGCAATGAGGTCGCCGAGAAGCGCGGAACGCAGCGAGAGCCCGCCGTCGACGACGAGCACTTTGCCAGCTCCGGGTGTTGCGAGCACCTGACGTACGAGCGCGTTGTCTTCGAGGCAGCGCACGGTTCTGATCTCACCCTCGAATTGAGCTTTACCGCCCACCGACTGCAGCTGCACCGACAACGATTGCAGCTCGGCGCCGCGCTCGTCGTAAAGGTCTGCCGTTGAAAGAGTGGTCACAAGATGCTCCGATCGTTTTGCTTCCAGCCTGCCAGGTCGGGCGCTGCATCGACCAAAACCGCGAGCAGAACTTCGGGCATTTTTTCACAACGCGAGATTCATCGAACGCGAGGCACCTGTAAAGGGCAGGTCATGGTTCAGAACCGTGATGTAATTGTGTACTGAGTCCAGAAAACCAAGTTCTGCAATCCGCTCGCCCATACCTTCACCCCTTCCGCACACAGCCCCGAAAGTTCTCCTTGTCTCGCCACACAGCACCACACAGCAACCGCAACACCCACAGCCTCCATCGACCAGCTCAACGCCTCGTGGCCCTCGCGGCCACGGCAGCAGCCACAGCCCTCCTTCTCGCCGCCTGCACAACCGGGCCCTCCGGCACCAGCGCCAGCTCGACGGCCGCGCCCGTCACCGGCGGCACTCTCGTCTACGCCACCGGCGATGCCGAGCCCACCTGCCTCGACCCCCACGTGGGCGGCAACTACCCACAAGCCCTGGTCGCGACTCAATACCTCGAAGAGCTCGTCTCGCGCGACAAGTCGGGCGCGATCATCCCCTGGCTCGCCACCGCCTGGAAAGAATCGTCAGACGGCCTGACCTGGGATTTCACGCTCAAACCCGGCGTCACCTTCACCGACGGCACCCCCTTCGACGCTGCAGCCGTGGCCGCGAACGTCGCCCACATTCAGAACCCGGCCACCGGCAGCTCAACGGGCTACCTCGCCCTCAGCAAAGTCACCAGCGTCGAGGCAGTGGATGCCCTGACTGCCCGTTTCACCCTGAGTACCCCTGACTCCGCACTGCTCGACTCGCTGACGCAGCCGTGGCTCGCCATGGAATCGCCCACGGCCCTGGCCCGCAGCCAAGCCGACAACTGCGAATCTCCCGTAGGCACCGGCCCCTTCATCGTGAAGCAGTGGAACAAACAGCAGTCCATCTCGCTCGTGCGCAACGACAACTACACGTCTCCGCCCGCCGATGCGTCGCACACAGGGCCGGCCTACCTCGACGCCATCGACTGGCGTTTTCTGCCCGACTCGGCGTCGCGCTACGCCGCTCTTCAAGCGGGAACCGTCGATGTGATCGACAACGCTCAACCCGACACGATCATCCAGGCCCAGAAGAACCCGGCGCTCAGCTACCTGAACGCCCCGCGCCCGGGCGCTTCGAACCGCATCGAGTTGAACTCGAGCATCGCGCCCTTCACCGACCCGAACGTGCGTGAAGCCTTCATTCGCTCAGCAGACGTGAACGATGCTGTCTCCAGCCTCTTCTTCGGCACCGCGACAAGGTCGTATTCGCCGCTCTCGAGCGCCGAGCCGCTGGCGTACTCCGAGGCCAGCGACTTCACCTACAACCAGGCCGCGGCCGCACAGCTGCTCGACGCGGCGGGGTGGACCAGCCGCACCTCAGATGGCTACCGCGAGAAAGACGGGCACGAGCTCGAACTGACCTTCCCAGTGAGCACGAACCAGTCGATTCCGGCCGAACAGTCGCTGTTCGAACAGATTCAGTCGACGGCAAAGCAGGCCGGGTTCAAAATCGACCTACAACCGATGGATCTCTCGAGCTGGTACGCCGCCCTGGGCACCAACTCGTACAACCTGGTCGACGCGCCCTACACGAAGGTGGGGCCGGATGTTCTGCGAATCCTCTTCGACTCAGCCGGTACCGTGCCGGCCCCGAGCGGGTATTTCGCGAACCATTCGCAGGTGAAGAGCCCCACCCTCGACGCCTTGCTCGAGCAGGCGGCCACGGCGTCAGATGAGACGCAGCGCGCCTCGCTCTACCAGCAGGCACAGAAGCTGGTGCTCGACGGGTACTACATTCTGCCGCTCTACGACCAGCAGAACGGGTACCTCCAGCAGTCGGTGGTGCACGGTCTGCGGGCGATGCCCACCGTCTCGACGCCATCGCTGTATGACGCCTGGGTGCAGCGCTGACGGTCGGTGAACTGATCACGGCGAGCCGGTGGCGGCGAAGATGGGGCTGGTGTGGGTAGCGCGGGCAGCGGGAAGAGCGGCACTGTCAGCGGCAGCGGCGGTAACGTGAACACCGTGAGCTATGTGAGCGACGCGCTAGACGTGCACGAGCATCCGCAGACCTGGCTCGCGCGCAATGCACCGCTGCTGCGCTGGCTCGCGCTGAGGCTCCTGGGCGTGGTCTTCGTGCTCTGGGCCGTGTCGACTATCACGTTCTTCGCGATTCGGCTGATTCCGGGCGACCCTGCGGAGGCGATTCTCGGCGGGCCCGGCTCGCAGGCGAGCGCGGATTCCCTGGCCGCCGCCCGAGCCGAATACGGGCTCGATCAACCCATCGGAATTCAGTACCTCAGCTTTCTCGGGCGGCTCGCGGTGGGCAACCTCGGTCAGTCGTACGCGCTGCACCAATCGGTGGCGAGCGTCATCGGCGAGAACCTGATCTCGACGCTGACGCTCGCTCTAGCGGCGCTTATTCTTGCCGTGGTGATCGCTCTCGGCCTCGCTGCGTGGTCGACGCGGGGTGGCCGGGCGGCGGCGGCGATCGGCTCAACGCTCGAGGTCGTCGGGGCCGCGGTGCCGCACTTCTGGCTCGCCATTCTCGCGATTCTGCTGTTCAGCACCACGCTCGGCTGGCTCCCTCCGGTGAGCGTCGCGGGCCCTGCCGGCCTCGTTCTGCCTGCGCTGGTTCTCGCCATCCCTCTCGCCGGGTTTCTCGGCCAGGTCATGCGTGAAGGGCTTCTCGATGCGCTCTCGTCGCCGTACGCACTCTCTGCCCGTGCTCGCGGCGAAAGCGAAAGCGGCGTGTTCTGGCGGCACGCGCTGAAGGCTGCGGCCATTCCGGCCATCGGACTCACGGGCTGGGCGTTCGGCTCGCTCATCAGCGGAGCCGTCGTGGTCGAGACGATCTTCGCCCGCCCCGGGCTCGGCCGCAGCCTCCTCGCCGCGGTTCAAGGCCGCGATGTTCCGCTGGTCGTCGGAATCGTGATCGTCGTGGCGCTGGTGTACATGCTCGTCACCACGGCCACCGATCTCGCCGAGCGCATCATCGACCCGCGCGTCGGCCGCCGACCGGATGCCCGTGGCTCCGCCCCGCGCCGAAACACTCGCCGCGCGCGCACGCACGCCCACAAAGACGCAAGCCGCAGCCGAACGCACACGGAGATCGAGCCGTGATCGCCACTCCGCTGCTGCCCCCCGACGACGCGGTCAGCGCGTCAGCCGGTGCAGCGCCAAGGGGCTCGAGCGACCACGCCCAGGGCGCGAGCGGGCGGTATGGGCGCCGCCGGGCATCCGCTCGCCGCCACCGCAGGATGCCCGTGACGGTCGTCATCTCGCTCGCGGTACTCGTGTTTCTGGTGGTGGCTGCCGTCTGGCCCGACCTGATTGCGCCCGGCGATCCGCTTGCGATTCACCCGCTCGACGCTTTTCAACCTCCCTCTGCACAACACCTGTTCGGCACCGACGAATCGGGCCGCGACATCTTCACGCGAGTGATTCACGGCACACGGGCTTCGCTGCTCATCGGGGTCACGGCCACGGCTATCGGAATCGGCCTCGGCCTCATCTTCGGGCTGCTCGCAGGGCTTGGCCCGCGCTGGCTCGACTTCGGCACCACGCGCCTGCTCGAGGTCATGTTCGCGTTTCCCGGGCTGCTGCTGGCGCTGCTGTTCATCGTCATCTACGGCCCCGGCATCGTCACCTCGACAATCGCAGTGGGGCTGTCGACGGCCCCCGGGTACGCGCGGCTCATTCGCAGCCAGACCCTTCAGGTTCGGGATGCGCCCTACCTCGAAGCCGCGCTCGTCTTGGGGCGTGGCAGCGTCTTTCGCCTCACCCGGCATCTGCTGCCGAACGTCGCCGGCACCCTGTTCGTCATCGCGACCCTCGGGGTGGGGCAATCCATCGTCTGGGCGTCGGCCCTCAGCTACCTCGGGCTCGGTGCCGTTCCGCCGTCGCCGGAGTGGGGCGCGATGCTCTCGGCAGGGCGCACGTACATCACGTCGTTCTGGTGGATGACCTTCTTTCCCGGCCTCTTCATCGTGCTGAGTGCGGCGGCCGCCACCCTGCTCGGCCGCGGTCTGCAGCAGCGAAAGCGGTCGTCGTGAGCGGCACCGAGGGCACTAAGGGTGCTCACGAGCTCGTGCCCATATCGCCCGGCTCCCCCTCAGCCGCCGGCCCTCAGCACGCCACGCCGCTGCTCGACGTTCGCAACCTCATGGTGCGTTTCGGGCGAGGGATGCCGGTGGTCAACGACATCTCGTTCACCATCGCCCCCGGCGAGACGTTCGGCCTGGTGGGCGAGTCAGGGTCAGGCAAAAGCGTCACCTCGCGCGCCTTGCTCGGTCTCACCGGCTCTAACGCTCACGTGGCAGCTACCCGGCTCACCCTCGCCGCCGCGGCGGCCGACGGCGTACTCGACCTGCGGCAGTTGAGCGCCCGCGCCTGGCGCGGCGTACGCGGGGCGCGCGTCGGGTACGTTCCCCAGGCCGCCCTCGTCGGGCTCGACCCGCTGCGGCCGGTGGGGCGCGAGATAGGCGACGCCCTGCGGCTGCACACGAAGCTGTCACCCGTCGAACGCCGGGCCGAGGTCTCCGAGCTCCTGGCGGCGGCCGGAGTTCCCGAGCCCGAGCTTCGCGCCGTTCAGCGACCATACGAGCTCTCTGGCGGTTTACGTCAGCGCGTGCTGATCGCCGCCGCCATCGCCCTGCGCCCGAGCCTGCTCATCGCCGACGAACCCACAACAGCGTTAGACGCCTCCGTGCAGGCGGGCATCCTGAACCTGCTCGAACGCCTGCGCCAGAACGGAACAGCCATTCTGCTCATCAGCCACGATCTCTCGGTAGTGAGCCGACTCGCCTCACGCGTCGCTGTGATGCAACACGGAGCCATCGTCGAAACGGGCCCCACTGCCCGGGTACTGGATGCTCCGCAGCACCCCTACACCCGGCAACTCGTTGCGGCAGTGCCCACCAACCGCCCTCGCGGAACCTCTCTGGCTCCGCAGAGCATCGCGGCCGCTCCCGCCGAATCGCCCACCCCCGCGCCATCGCCATCGCCATCGCCCGCCACGGCTGCCGCACCCGGCGAGTCCGCTGCGGACGCCGAGCTGTCGGGGCCGACCCCCGCCGAACCGCCATCACCCGCCGCCACTGCCGCACCCGGCGAGTCCGCCGGGCCGGCAGAGGCCGTCGCCCCCGCCGCATCGCCCACCCCCGCAGCCGCAGGCAGCGCAGCAGGCGCAGGCAGCGCAGCAGGCGCAGCCGTCGTGCTCCGCGCGCACGGCCTCAGCAGATGGTTCGGCGACCGCGCAGCCGTCGACGACGTGAGTTTCACCCTCGAACGCGGCCGCACCCTGGGGCTGGTGGGCGAATCGGGTTCGGGTAAGACCACCGTGGCGCGCCTGGTGCTTGCGCTCACCGCCCCCGACAAGGGCGACGTCGAACTGCTCGGCCAGCCGTGGAGCGCCCTCCCCGAACGCGAACGCCGCCCCAATCGCCGTCGCATCGGGGCGATCTACCAAGACGCGCTCAGCTCGTTCGATCCGCGGCTCACCGTAGGCCAAATACTCTCTGATGCGGCGAGCGGCGGCCGATCATCCCGCACCGACGTCAGCGCACTGCTGCACCAGGTGGGGCTCTCGGCAGACGTGGCAGCCCAGCGACCGCGGTTTCTTTCGGGCGGGCAGCAACAACGAGTCGCCATCGCCCGAGCACTCGCCCCCCGCCCCGACGTACTCATTTGCGACGAACCCGTCTCGAGTCTCGATGTCTCGGTTCAAGCACGCATTCTCGACCTGCTGGATGCCCTGCAGCGCGAACTCGGTGTCGCCTACCTCTTCATCACCCACGACCTCGGCGTGGCGAGGCACATGAGCGACGACCTGCTGGTGATGCGCGCGGGACGCATAGTGGAATCGGGGCCGACCGAATCCGTTTTCGCCGACCCTCGCGAGCCCTACACGCGCGAACTGCTTGCGGCCGCCCCGCAGTTGTCGCGACTCGCGGAGCCAGCTCGCAGCCGATAGCGCTAGTCTCGACGAGTCGTCAGGAGCCAGATGAATGCAGACCACCAGTTCGAGCCGCACGATCTCGATCGCCTGGCAGACCTCGCCACCACGTTCTCAGGCTCGCTCGAGGGTGACGCGGTCGTCACCGCTGTCAAGGCGCTGCGACGGATGCTCGGCCACCCCACCGCCGCACCGATGCCGCCGGCACACACGAGCATCCCCTTCACCATTCACGCTCCGGCAGGCATACCCGCGGCAGCCATCGCCGAACGATTTGCGGCTGAACACCCTCACCTCGACGTGACGGTGGTCGAGTCTGAGCATGCCGCGCAAGCGGTGCGGCGCGGCGCGGCGTCTGCCGGCTTCGTTCGGCTGCCCGCACAGACGCGCGGTCTCGCGCTGATGCCGGCGCTGACCGAACCGTTCGTCGTTGCCGTAGCCCAAACCGATGCTCTGGCCGGTCGCTCGAGTGTCGCGATCGACGAGCTGGCCGAGCGCCATCTGCTGCACAACCCCGACGAGGTGCCCGAATGGCGCGACGTGTCGACGGAGCTTCTCGGGCCGACCGTTCGCACCTCGAAGAGCTTCGCGCTGGGGCCTCTCACCATGCTCGACGAGCAACTCGATCACGTTGCCGCCGGAAACGGCATCATCATCGTGCCGCTCTCGCGTGCCACCTCGAGTGGGCGAAACGACGTGAACTTCATCACGGTCGACGGTGTGAGCGCCGACTGGGTCATCGTTTCGCCTCAACCGAACGACACGGCGTCGCCCGAGGCCCCGACGTCGCCTCAAGGCACTGCAGACGAGTTCGCGCGCCTCGCTGCGGCGCTTCTCGCCTCCTAAGCCGGCTCGCGCCGCCTCTCAAGCCGGCTCGCGTTGCCTCCTAAGCTGGCTCGCGCCACCTCCGAGCCAGCCCCGCGCCGCCTCCGGAGCCGGCTCGCGCCGCTCTCCGGACTCCTGACTCAGCCGCAGCTATGACCCGATCGCCGCGAGCTGCTGCTCGAGGTCGAATACCTCGGTCAACCGTTTCATCGACTGATCGGCGCGCCCTTCGGGTGTGACGAAGAACTCGCTCATCTCCGCCTCCCACCGCGCCGTCACCGGGTCGGCCGCAAGAATCGCCTGCGAATCGTCGAGCGATTCCACCTCGAAGTAGCCGATGATGGTGCCGTCTTCGCGCAGAAAGAGCGAATAGTTGTGCCGCCCCGACCGTTCGATGGCCTTCAGCATCTCAGGCCACACCGCCGCGTGCCGATGCCGATATTCGGCGAGACGCTCGGGCTTCACCCGTATCTCGAAACAGACCTTCACGTGACGCCTACGATTCGCCGCCGACGGCCGGTTCGCCCACGAATTCGTGGGCCTCGCGCGCCAACTCCGGCCAGAGCTGCAGGTCGCTGACCCGCACCCAGTCGCGCGACGTGTGGCCGTCGACCGAGAACTTCGACGCTACCCCGCGTGCTTTGAGGTCGGATGCCCGTGCCGCCGGCACCTCGACAACAATGTCGTCACCCTCGCGAAACGCGAACACCGTGCCGTGAACCAGCAGTTCGCTCTCGGTGCTCGTCACACCCTCTTCGCCGCTCATGATCAACAACAGGTCTTGCCAGGCTTCGCCCGCAGATTCGTATGCCATACCTGCAGCCTAACGTTTTCGAAATACTGCTCTGCGATAAGACTCAGTGGTCGCCGATGTTCGACACCGTCACGGTTTTACTCGCGGTCGAACCGTCTGAACCCACCACCGTCAGGGTGTAGGTGTGCGAGTCGTAGCACTGGTAGTCGATATCTTGGTTGCTACCCGAATCTGGATTCACCGACTCGAAGGGTTCCGCCTGAGCGTCGGTGGTGTCGACCCCGAGGTAGGCCTTCGTTCCGCCGGTGCTCGTCCAGCTGATCGTCAGCGGCGTGCTGGTGAAGGCGGGCACGGCAGGTGCGCCGGTGGAGCAGGTGACGGAGGTCGGCGTGACCGAATACGAGGTGATGACCGGCTTGGTGACCGTCGTAGTCGGCTGGGTTGTGGGCTGCGCCGGCTGCGACGTGGGGCTCGCCGTAGTCGTCGGCTTGGCCGTTGCGGTCGGAGTGGCCGTCGGCGTCGGCGTCGCGCTTGTCGGAGTCACCGTTGCACTGGCGGTGGAGTTCTTCGAGTTCGACTGAGCGAATAGCACGATCAACACTACGAGCAGAATCACGATCACAGCCGCGAGCGCGATGAGCACCCACATGAGAGCGCGCCTTTTCTTGGGTTCGCCCGCCCCGCCCGAACCCGCAATGTCGCCAGGCCCTTCTGGCGCGCCTGGCCCACCCGGAGGCGGCACGGCAGGCCCACCGCCCGGCGGCACTGCGGGCGCACCCGGCGGCACGCTGCCTGCGGGCCCGGCGGTGGGAATGAACTCCGTGGGGTCTTGGTCGCTCATGACTGCTCCTCAGTTCTCTGCCCCACTGTGCCACAATCGGCACCCAAAATAAACGTGCCGCTGCCTTCAGTCATCGACACCCCCTGTCGCATCGCCGCCGCGCGATGCGAAGATGAACCATGTCGCTCTCGATGACCCTCACCCGCGGCCTGCTCCGGCTGACCCCCATCAGAACGGCGACACCAGAGGCGATGCGTGAGGCCGTGGCCCACCGCCAACCCCCGGCCCCTGTGACGCGCGGCCTGCTGAAGGTCGCCCACGTCGAAGAGCTCACCGTCGAGGGCCGGCCGGTCATCCGTCTCACCCCGAAGCACGCGCCCACACGAACAGGCACGGGCTCAGCCACAAGCACAGGCACAACCGCCGGCACCCACCTCATCTACACCCACGGCGGAGCCTTCGTCTTCTCGATTCTGGCCACGCACTGGCAGCTTCTCGCGTCGATCATCGAGAAGACGGGCGTGAGCATCACCGTTCCGCTCTACGGCCTCGCCCCCGAGCATCAGTTCGGCGAGGCCTACCACGTACTCGATGCGATCTATGACGAGGCCATCGCCCGTTACGGCGACCGCGTGTTTCTGAGCGGCGACTCGGCCGGCGGTGCTCTGGCGCTCGGTCAGGCCATTCGTGCTCGTGACGCGGGTAAGCCTCGAGCAGCCGGCATCATTCTGTTCTCCCCGTGGGTCGACGCCACCATGAGCAACCCGCAAGTGGCGCGCCTCGCACCGCTCGACACGATGCTGGGGGCTGCGGGACTTGCCGAAGCGGGCCGGTGGTGGGCGGGTGCTGCGGGCCCGAAAGATTCGCTGGTGAGCCCGATCTTTGCTGAGCTCAACGATCTGCCGCCGGTTTACACCTATCAAGGCGACCGCGACGTGCTGCTGGCCGACGCGAAACTGTTGACGAAGCGCATCCGTGCGGCCGGCGGCCAGACCGAGCTGCGAATCTATCGAGGCGGAATTCACGTTTTCGTCGGCGCCCCGTGGACCCCCGAGGCCCGCCGCGCCTTACGCCACGTCACATCGGTCTTGACCGCCCCCGCGCTGAGCGACTGAGGGTGGTCAGCTTCGAGCTGCCGGCGCCCAACCGTGCTCGCCGAGCATCCGCCACACCGTCTGCGTGAGATCGGGGTAGCTGAGAGCGATCTGCCGCAACACGCGATACTCTCGGGCAGCGGATGCCCGTTGGCGCCCATTGGCCTCGATGGCCTCAGCGCGCAGCAGGTACACCACTAGCTCGTCGACGGTGGGTAGCTCTTCCATGAACTCCCACGGATCTTCGCCGAGCAACAGCCGTTCGTGCACGACCGTGTCGAGTTCTTGGCGAGCTTCGGCGCGCAGACCTTCGAGGCTCGCCCGGGTACGAGGCCTGCTCTCCTTTTCGCTCACCCATTCAGCCTAGGCACTCGAGTGGGCCGTGAGGTGCACGTGGTGGCCCTGCGAGGCAAACCACACCGCGCGCCCAGGTAGCGTTGAGTCATGCCCGAACGAATCGCCGATTTCACTCTCGAGTCTGTCGCCTGGAGCGACCCGCGCGCTGTGGCCATGCGTGCGCTGATGGATGTCGAGATGAGCGCACGGTACGCACGCCGCGTGCCAGGCTTCGGCGACGCGGCCGCCGATGACACAATCACAGCGGCCCTGGCAGTCGACCCCGCTGACGTGGTCGCCACCGTGCTCGCACTCGATACCGATGGCGCTGCACTCGGCCACGCCTCGCTTCGAATGCTGCGCGGCGATTGGGAGGTGAAGCGCGTCATCGTGGCAAGCGAAGCGCGCGGGCGGGGAGTGGCCCTCGCCATCATGGCCGAACTCGCTCGCATCGCCTCCGCCGCTGGCGCGAGCCGCCTCATTCTGCAGACCGGCGATCGCCAGCCTGAAGCCGTAGCGCTGTACGAGAAGCTCGGCTATACGCCCATCGCCATCTACGAGCCCTACGTCGAGGCCATTCCGTTCTCGCTCTGCTTCGAAAAGCTCCTGCCGATTCGCTGACTCGGTTTACCGCCGCCGTACCGCTGCATCGCCGACATACCGCTGCACCGCTGACAGCCTCTGTGGCCGACATCGCCAGGAAAGTGCGCCCGCACTCTTGTGCCGAGACCGTGGCAGTCGCACACTGATCTGCACAGGCGCACTGGCGGCGCGCCCGTGCAATGTCGTGCGGCGAAGGGAGGCCCGCCATGACGAGACACGTGCGCGTCGCCATCATCGGCGCCGGCTTCGCGGGAATCGGCATGGCCTGCCAGCTCGTGATGCGCGGCATCGACGACTTTCTCATTCTCGAACGCGCTCACGAGGTCGGTGGAACCTGGCGCGACAACACCTACCCCGGCGCCGCCTGCGACATTCGCAGCGACCTCTACTCCTTCTCGTTCGCACCGAACCCCGACTGGGAGCACACCTACGGCCGCCAGCCCGAAATACTCGACTACCTGCGCCGAGTCGCAACCGCCTATGAGCTCTACGACCGCTTGTCGTTCGGTACCCAGCTGATGCGCGCCGAATGGATCGATGCCGAAGCGCACTGGCTCATCGAAACCAACCACGAAACCTTCACCGCGAACGTGCTGATTTCGGGCGCCGGCCCGCTGATCGACCCGGTGTGGCCGCGCATCGCTGGCCTGTCGACCTTCGGCGGCCCCGCCTTTCATTCGGCGCACTGGAACCACCACATCGAGCTCGCCGGTAAGCGCATCGGCGTCATCGGCACCGGCGCCTCGGCGATTCAATTCGTGCCCGAACTGCAGAAGGTCGCCGCCCAGGTCACCGTGTTTCAGCGCTCGGCGCCCTGGATCGTGCCGCGCGCCGACCACCCCACCTCGGCGGTTAGACGGCAGCTGTATCGCCGCGTGCCCGCGCTGCAGCAGGCCTCCCGCCGCGTGCTGTTCGCCCGCGCCGAATCACGGTTCGCCGGTTTTCGCAGCCGCCCAGTCGGGGCCGCGTTTCAGGCGTTCGCCGCGCGCTACCTGCGCTCGCAGGTGACTGACCCGCACCTGCGAGCCGCTCTGATGCCCGACTTTCATATCGGCTGCAAGCGCATCCTCATCTCGTCGGAGTACTACCACGCCCTCACCGAGCCGAACGTCGAGCTCGCCACCTCGGCCATCGACCGGGTCGACGGCAACGACGTCATCACGGCAGACGGCACCCGGCGAACGTTCGACGTTCTCATTGCGGCCACCGGATTCAACGCGACGCATCCGCCCGTGTCGAGCCTCTTGGTGGGTCGGTACGGCGACACTCTCGCCGAGGCCTGGCAGCCGCACATGAGCGCACTGCGCGGCACCACCGTGGTCGACTTTCCGAACCTCTTTCTGCTGCTCGGCCCCAACACCGTGCTCGGTCACAACAGCATGATCTACATCATCGAGTCGCAGATCGACTACGTGCTGCAGGCCCTCGCGGGCCTCTCGAGTCTCGGCGCCCGTTCTCTCGAGCCGACTCCGGATGCCCAGGCGAGCTACAACCGCACGGTTCAGTCATCGCTGAAGCGCTCCGTCTGGTCAACGGGCTGCACCAGTTACTACCTCGACGACGACGGCCGCAACACCACTATCTGGCCGCACCGAGCCTCTGCATTCCGCCGTGCGCTGCACTCTTTCGACCCCACCGAGTACGATTTCGTGCGCTGACGGGCGCAGAGAACGAGTTTTCTCTGCGCCCGTCGGGCCCTGAAGCCGATTGTCGCGTTAGCCCAGTTCCACGGCTTTGACGTTGCCGTCATTGCAATCGATGATCTTGCCGGGCAACACGTTGCACTGGCTGAAGTGCAGTCCGAACACGAGCGCATCGATCGCATAGTTGACGGTGACCTTCGTGCCCGCAACGAAATACGAGTGGCCATTGCCGTCGGTTCCTTTGACCGAGATCGGTACGGCGACGACAGTGGCGCCGTCGTGGTCGAGCACATTTCCGGTCACCGGGTCGCGAACGATGACATTGTTCGGCGAGCCGGGAGCGTCGGGGGGCGTCGTCGGCGCAGGCGAACTCGACGGATCGTTCGGGACGTTGGGGTCGGACGGCGCTGACGGGTCGGACGGAGTCCCGGGGTCGTCGGGCGTCGACGGATCAGACGGCGTTCCCGGGTCATCCGGAGTCGGGTCGGCAGGAGCTCCAGGAATATCAGGCGACGAAGGGTCTGGCGGCGTGCCGGGATCGTCGGGCGTGCCAGACCCATCGGGAGTCGTAGCGGGCCCCTGGTCGCTGCCGCCGGAACCTCCGCCGGAACCGCCGGGCCCTCCGCCCGAGCCACCGTAACCGCCGCCGTCGTACCCGCCACCACCGCCGTCGTCGCCAAAGCCACAGCCCGCGCACTCATCTGCATGAGCGGCCGACAGAGACCCGAACGAAAGCGCCCCCATCATCACGACCATGCTTAGGGCAGCGCCAACCTTGCGTCGACGCGACGAACCCTGTTTAACTTGCACAATTCCTCCAGAGTCTTCAGACTCGCTCTGAAGCGCCCACCAGTCGCACGACTCGCTTCATAAAGCAGGAGTACAAGGACTCCGTTTCATTACGCCGATTCACGAATTCGCGTGCAGGGAATGTGAAATGCGCGCCAAACCCTTCGCGTTCGCTCAGAGTCAGATATAGTTGCTATACAACAACTATTTTCTTGGCGCTCAATGGCGAGGCCTGTGACGGAGGAATCGTGGCTGAGAAGGCTACTCGCGAACGCGGCGCAATGTTCAGTAAAGACCACCCCAAATACAAGTGGGTGGCACTCAGTAACACCACGCTCGGCATGCTGATGGTGACCATCAACAGCTCGATCGTGCTCATCTCGCTACCTGCCATCTTCAAGGGCATTCAGCTGAACCCCCTCGAGCCCGGCAACGTGAGTTACCTGCTCTGGATGCTCATGGGCTTCATTCTCGTCACCGCCGTTCTGACGATGACGTTCGGCCGGCTCGGCGACATCTACGGTCGCGTGAAGATCTACAACATGGGCTTCGTGATCTTCACGCTCGCAGCTATTGCCCTGGTCTTCGACCCGTTCCTCGCGGGGCAGGGCGCGCTGTGGCTGATCGGCTGGCGCGTGGTTCAGGCCGTGGGTGGCGCGATGATCTTCGCCAACTCCACTGCGATTCTGACCGATGCGTTCCCCGCGAACAAGCGCGGCATGGCCATCGGCATCAACCAGATCGCCGCCATCGCGGGTTCGTTCCTCGGCCTGCTCATCGGCGGTGTGCTCGCGACCATCGACTGGCACCTGATCTTCTTGGTGAGCGTGCCGTTCGGCATTCTCGGCACCATCTGGTCGTTCAAGTCGCTTCACGAAGTAGGCCAACGCAACCCGGGCAAGGTCGACATTCCGGGCAACGTGCTCTTCGCGGTAGGCCTCATCTCGCTGCTCACCGGCATCACGTACGGCATTCAGCCCTACGGCGACAGTTCGATGGGCTGGACGAACCCGTGGGTTCTCGGCGCCATCATCGGCGGCATCGCACTGCTGGTGATCTTCGTCTTCGTCGAACTGCACCACAAAGACCCGCTGTTCAACGTTCGGCTCTTCGCCATCAAGGCGTTCGCATTCGGCAACGTGGCGGGCCTTTTGGCAGCCATCAGCCGAGGCGGCATGCAGTTCATGCTGATCATCTGGCTGCAGGGCATCTGGCTTCCGCTGCACGGGTTCTCGTACGAGAGCACACCGTTGTGGGCCGGCATCTATCTGCTTCCGCTCACCGTCGGCTTCCTCATCTCCGGCCCTCTCTCGGGAACCCTCAGCGACAAGTTCGGTGCACGAACCTTCGCCGTCGGCGGCCTGCTGCTCGTGGCAGCGACCTTCGTCGCGCTGCTGCTCATTCCAGTGAACTTCAACTACGGCATCTTCGCCGTGCTGACCTTCCTGAACGGAGTCGGCTCGGGCATGTTCGCCGCCCCGAACCGCACCGCCATCATGAACAGCGTGCCGGCCAACCAGCGTGGTGCCGCTTCGGGTATGACCGGTACGTTCCAGAACGCCGGTAACTCGCTCTCGATCGGCATCTTCTTCTCGCTGATGATCGTCGGACTCGCTGCCACCCTGCCGAGCGCCATGTACGACGGCCTGACGGCCCACGGCATCACGACCGAGATCGCCAATCAGGTTGCCGCGACGCCCCCGGTGGGCAGCCTCTTCGCCGCGTTCCTCGGCTACAACCCCATCGAGTCGATACTCGGCCCGACAGGCGTGCTGAACTCGCTCTCGCCGGCCAATGCGGCGGCGCTCACCGGTCAGACGTTCTTCCCCCAGCTGATCTCCGACGCCTTCCACTCGGGTCTGGTCATCGTGTTCACCGCCGCCGCCGTTCTGTCAGTGCTGGGCGCCATCGCCTCGTTCTTCGCCGGTGGCAAGTACATGAACACCGACACGGGATCCGTGAAGACGGCAAAGCGTGCCGAGCCCTCCGACCTGGCCGCAGAACTCAGCGACGTCTGATCGCGTCGTTCCGATCGGTCGGAGCGCAATTTGACGCAAGAGCCCCCTAAAAGCTTGTTTAGGGCGCTTTTGTGTCAATCGGGCGCGAAGAACTCAGCGACGCAAGCCGGCTAGCCACGAGCAAGCGCGAGAAAGGCCCGAACGGCGCCGTTACTGTCGTTCGGGCGGCTTACCAATACGAGGTCGGCTGCCATCGGTTCTTCGCGCGTCGGGCGATAGGTGACGTTCGGAATGCTCACCTGCGTCGTGGGCTGCGGTACCAGCGCGAGCCCGAGCCCTGCCGCCGCGAGCGCCAGCACGCTCAGTGTGCTCGAAACACGGTGAGCCACATGCGGCTCGCTTCCCGTTCGCTGCCGCAGCGCTGTCAGCGTGCTGTCGTCGGCCTGCCCGCTCGCGTACACGATCAGCGGTTCGTCGGCCAGGTCTGACAATGAGATGCTTCGCCCACGGGCGAGCGGATGATCGGCAGCCAGCGCCACGACCAGAGGCCAATCGCCTATTCGGGCTCTCTCGAGTTCTGGGTCGAAATCGAACCCGTAACTGGGGCTGTAACCCACGTCGAGTTCGCCCGCAAGTAGTGCGCTGCCCTGTTCGCTCGGCGCCATTTCGTAGAGCTCGAGCACGGCGTCGGGGTGGGCGACGTGAAAGGCTCGCAGATCATCCGTAAGTTTGCCGATGAGAACGGCAACCCCGGCGAAACCGACACGCACGATTCCCGTCTCGCCCCGCAGTGAGCTTTCGACCGCCGCCTGAGCATGCGCGGCTTGGGCCAAGGTTCGGCGGGCTTCGACGAGCAACACTTCGCCGGCCTCTGTGAGCTCGACGCTGCGGCTGGTGCGAACGAATAGCGGGCCGCCGAGTTCACGCTCGAGGTCGCGAATCTGCATGCTGAGCGTGGGCTGCACGATGTGCAACCGCTCGGCCGCCCGGCCGAAATGGCCCTCTTCGGCGAGGGTGACGAAGTAGCGCAGGTGGCGAAGTTCCATAACCATCAGTATGACTGATCAATAGAAAGAATCAATCTATTAGACTTATAGCCGGCCCGAGAGCACCATTAAAACATGACCGATTACATTGAAGACAGACTTGCCATCAACGACCTTCTCACCGGCTGGATGCACCGCGACCAGAGCGAGTGGACTGAACTCCGTGAGCTCTTTCACCCCGACGGAACCATCGAAATCACCTGGTTCACCGGCCTCTTCAGCGACTTCGTCGACGCCTCGATTCGCATGGGCGCCTCGAACGTGCGCACGAAGCACCTCATCGCCTCGCCGCTCGTCACCTTCAATGGTGACCGTGCCATCGCCGAGACGAACGCCATGATCGTCGCCGAGAACCGTGAGCTGGGTGTCGGCTGCGCAACGCACAACCGCTTCTACGATCAGATCGAACGGCGCGACGGCGTGTGGCGCATCGTGAACCGCGGCAGCATCTACGACATGGGCAGCTTCACCTTTCCCACCGGGGTCGTCGAGCTCGACCAGGAGACGGTGTCGAAGTACCCCGCCGAATACGCCGCTCTGGCCTACGTGCTTGAGAAGAGCGGTTTTCCGGTGACGAAGACCTTCCCCACCAAAGGCAGCGAACTCGAAAGCGACATGAAAGCAGCTGGCGCGGCCTGGCTCGCGGCAGCCGAACCAGTGTCGGCTAACCTGGAATCGGGCCTGCGGCCGGCGCTTTACAACGCGGCGTAGGTCGTCTTTTTCAGGAAGAGGGCAGAACGTGCAGAGGTTCGAGGGCAGAGTCGCTCTGATCACCGGCGGCAGCCGCGGCATCGGTTTCGCCATTGCGAAACGACTCGTTGACGAAGGCTGCCAGGTGGTCATCACGGGGCGCAAGCACGAAAGCCTCGACGCGGCCGTCGCCGAACTGGGTGCAGCTGTCGCCGTGGGCGTTGCGGGCAAGGCCGACGACGCCGAGCACCGCGCCCAGGTCTTCGAACTGATCGACGAGCGCTTCGGCCACCTCGATCATCTCGTCAACAACGCCGGAATCAACCCGGCCTACGGCGCCCTTCTCGAGGTCGACGAGTCGGCCTTTCGCAAAATGCTCGACGTGAACATCATCGCAACCCTCGGCTGGATACGAGGCGCCGTCGCGGCCGGGTTCACCGGCTCGATCGTCAACCTCTCGTCGGTGGCCGGCACCACGGCGAGCCCCGGCATCGCCGCCTACGGAATCTCGAAGGCGGGCATCATCAACCTCACCGTGCAGCTGGCCCAAGAACTGGCGCCGGGCATCCGGGTCAATGCCGTGGCGCCTGCCGTCGTGAAGACCGACTTCGCCCGCGCGCTCTACGAGGGGCACGAAGAGCAGGCTGCAGCCGAATATCCGCTCGGCCGGCTCGGCCTGCCCGAAGACATCGCGGGCCCGGTAGCGTTTCTGCTCTCAGACGATGCGGCGTGGATGACCGGGCAGACGCTGCACATCGACGGCGGCATTGCGATCCGCCCGGTCTGGTAGCGCGGGTCGCCCGCGGCGGCCGGCAGCGGATCACCGCGTGCGCGGCACCCACCGCGGGGTCACGCCGCACATGCCCGGCGTCGCCCGGTGTCACCGCGCTTCGGCCCCGCCCGCCGTCAGACCGCCGCGGCGAACCGCTCGGTCAACACGCGCTTCAGCACCTTGCCACTCGGCCCGAGTGGAAGCTCGGTGACGAAGTGCACCACCCGCGGAAACTTATAGGCCGCCATGCGCTCGCACGCGAACGCGATGAGGTCGTTCGGCTCGACGGTTTCACCCACCCGCGTCACCACCGCCGCATGCACCTCTTGCCCGTGCACGTCGTCGGGCACTCCGAACACGGCCACCATGCTCACCGCCGCATGCCGCGCCAGCACCGCCTCGACCTCGGTGGGGTACACGTTGTAGCCGTTTCGCACGATGAGGTCTTTCTTGCGGTCGACGATGGTGATGAATCCATCGGCGCTGAGCGTGCCGAGGTCGCCCGTGCGCAGCCAGCCGTCAACGACCGCGTCGGCCGAGGCGTCAGGCCTGCCGAGATACCCGTTGAACACGTTGTAGCCGCGAACCACGATTTCACCCACGGCGCCGGCATCGGGCAGCAGCTCGATGCGGCCCTCGACCTCCGGCTCGGCAACGGCCACTTCGACTCCCCAGAGCGGCCTGCCGACGGTTCCCGGGCGCGTCTTCTCGTAGCGCGAGTTCACGGAGACGGTCGATGACGTTTCGGTGAGCCCGTACCCCTCGTGTACCTCGGCACCGAACGTCTCCGCGAACTTCTCGAGCACAGCCACGGGCAGGGCTGCACCGCCCGATACGGCGAACCGCAGCGGCGGCCGAGCCTCTACCCGTGCCGCCGCCGCTTCGATGAGCGCGATATACATGGTGGGCACACCCTCGAACACGGTCGCGCGATGCAACACCATGAGCTCGATGGCCTCGGCCGCATCGAACTTCGGCAGCAGAATGATGGCGGCGCCCCGCCGAAAGCCCGTGTTCAGCACCGCGGTCTGACCAAAGGTGTGAAAGAGCGGAAGTCCGCCGAAAATCACGTCGTCAGGCAGAATGTCGAGCGAATCGATCAGGCTGTTGTGCACCTGCTCGACGATCGCCAAGTGCGAGCCCACCGAACCCTTCGGCGTGCCGGTGGTGCCACTGGTGTAGAGAATGGTGGCGGCATCCATCGGCCTGACGGGCTCGTGGCGTGCAATCGGCACGGCGGCGCCAGCGAGGTCTTCGAGCCGCCGGATGCTCGGCGGTTCGGTGCCGAGCGCGGCCGCAACCGGCGGGGTGGCGCCCGACCCGGCCGCGTTCGTCGCGATCGTTGCGGGAGTCGCGGGCGACGCGTTCGCCGCAGTCTTCGCGGCTGGCACGTAGACAACCGGCGGCGGGGCGAGAACGGTCACGAGATCGACCGCCGCATCCCGAGCCGCGGGCAGCGCCTCGGCCAGCGATGACGAGGCCGCCACAACGAGATCGGCCCCGCTGTCACGCAGCACGTACTCGATCTCGTTCGCCTTGAACAGCAGATGAATGGGCACCACGATCGCTCCGAGCGCGAGCACCGCGTAGTACACCCGGGCGAAATCGGGCACGTTCGGAATCAGCACCGCCACCCGGTCGCCCCGCCCGATGCCGAGCTCGCGCAGTGCCCCCGCATACGCGCGCGTCTGCGACCAGAGTTCGCCGTAACTGAGCGCCTCGCCCCTGAAGTACAGCGCGACCCGGTCGGGCGCGCGCGTCGCCGACTCCGCCAGAATGCTCGCCACCGAGAGCATGCCGTAGCCGGTGCCGTCGATGGCCGGGTCTGCTGCGTGCCGTGTCACTCGTTCACCACTTTCTCGCTGCCGATTCGCGCCGCACTCGTTCTGCCGAGCTCAGCGGGGCACTTCGCGTGATCCGTCATTTCGGCCTCACAATCTCGTCGCCGATTCGCGCCGCTGAGGCTTTTCTGCCGCGCTCAGTCACTTCTTGCCCTTCAGCTCGGCCTTGCCGAGCGCCGCGAGGTGCACCTCGTCGGGCCCGTCGGCGAGCCGCAGGGCGCGGGCGCCGGCGAGCAGCGAGGCGAGTGGATGATCGGGCCCGAGCCCCGCCGCCCCGAATACCTGCACCGCGTGGTCGAGAATCTGTTGCACGGCCCGCGGCACCGCGATCTTGATGGCCTGAATCTCGGTCATCGCCTGGCGGTTGCCCACCGTATCCATCAGCCACGCCGTCTTCAGCACGAGCAGCCGCAGCGACTCGATCTGAATCCGGGCCTCGGCCGCCCATTCACGAATCACGCCCTGATCGGCCAATCGCACGCCGAACGTCTCTCGCCCGAGCGCCCGCCCACGAACGAGCGCGAGCGCGTGCTCGGCCATTCCGAGCGCCCGCATGCAGTGGTGGATGCGCCCTGGCCCCAGCCGCGCCTGCGCCATTGCGAAGCCCTCGCCCTCGCCGCCGAGCAGGTTCGACGCCGGCACCCGCGCGTCGTCGAACAGAATCTCGGCGTGACCGCCGTGATCGCGGTCGTCGTAGCCGAAGACGGTGAGCGGCCGCACGATGGTGACCCCAGGGGTGTCTCGCCCGACGAGCACCATCGACTGCTGGCGGTGCCGCGGAGCATCCACATCGCTCTTGCCCATCACAATGAAGAGCTCGGCTTCGGGGTTCATGGCGCCGGTGGCCCACCATTTGCGGCCCGAGATGACGTATTCGTCGCCTTCGCGTCTGATGCGCGTGGCGATCTGGGTGGCGTCAGACGACGCGACGTCGGGCTCGGTCATGCAGAACGACGAACGGATGCTCGCGTCAAGCAATGGCGCCAGCCACCGCCACTTCTGCTCTTCGGTGGCGTAGGCCTGCAGCAGGTCGATGTTGCCGCTGTCGGGCGCCATGCAGTTCGTGGCCGCGGGTGCGAGCCGCATGCTCCAGCCGGTGAGTTCGGCGAGCGGGGCGTACTGCAGGTTCGTCAGGCCGGCGCCCCCTTCACCGGTCAGAAAGAGGTTCCAGAGGCCGCGCTCGCGGGCTGTGGTCTGCAAGTCGCGAACGATGGGGCGGGTGCCCCACTCGTCTGGGGTCGCTGCAAGCTGCTCGTCGAGAATATGCTCGGCGGGGAATATGTCGTCGTCGAGAAACGATTGCAGCGAATTCTTCATCGCGAGGGTGCGGTCGTCGTACGAAAAGTCCATCTCAGTCTTTCTCGTCGGGTGTGCGGTGAGGCGCCGTGTCGGCCAGCGCAGCGGTGGCCTCGCCGTCGGCGTGCGCAGCGGCGGCCTCCGCATCGGCGGCGCCGTGAGTGGGAGCCGAGACTCGGCCGGAAAGCACGCGGCGAAGGCCCTCTTCGGCGAGCGGCGCGACGAGGTCGCCCACCCGTTCGAAGCCGTCGCCCACGGTGCCGCCAGAGGCGTAACGAAAGTGGATGCCCTCAGCGATGACCGCGAGCTTGTAGGCCGCGAAGGCGCGATACCACGACAGGTCTGGGGTGCGAATGCCCGCTCGAACCGCATACGCATCGATGATTTCGGGAAACGACGCATACCCCGCAGAGACATCGACCGCGCTCGGCATGACGGTCTTCGCGCCGGGCAGCTCTGAGATGCCCCAGTACAGCCCGAGCATGCCGAGGTCGACAAGCGCATCACCGAGCGTCGACATCTCCCAGTCGAGAATCGCCGCTATACGTGGGTGAGAGTGGGGTAGCGGGGTCGGGCGTGTCACGAGGGCGTTGTCGAGGCGGTAGTCGCCATGAACGAGGGAGGTTCGAGGGGCGGAGGGGTCGGGCATCCGCTCGGCGAGCAGGTCGTGCAGACGTTCGAGGGCAGGCTGCTCGCGTGAGCGTGAGGCGTCGTGCTGCCGGCGCCAGGTGGCGAGTTGGCGGGTGAGGTATCCGGTCGGGCGACCGAAGTCTTCGAGACCGACGGATTCAGGGTCGACTGCGTGCAGCTCGGCGAGCACTTCAGCGAGTTCGAGACTGATGCGGTGAAGCTCAGCGGCCTCGAAGGGAGCGTTGTCATGGCGCGTTGCCAGCACGACTCCATCGACGAACCCCATCAGGTAGAACGGGGTTGCGGTGATCTCCCCGGCTTCGGTGTCGTCGACCAGGTCGATCATCGGCGGAACCGCAACAGCGGTGCTCGCCAGCGCGGCCATCACGCGGTACTCCCTGCGCATGTCGTGTGCGCTCGCCAGCACATGCGCGAGCGGTGGGCGACGCAGCACCAGCGGCCGCGCGGCCCCCTCGATGCGGTAGGTGAGGTTGCTGCGCCCGCCCTCGATAAGCGTCGCGGTGATGGTGTCGGGAGGGTCTGCGAGCAGCTCGGGATGCTCGCGGTGCAGCCACCGCGAAAGACCCAGAACATCGAGCCCCGCGACCCGCACGCGCGAGTCGGGAGTCGACGGGTGTGAAACGCTCACAGCCGCACGACCTCTTCGCCCGCGAGTGACGGATCGATCACGATCTTCGCGTGCGTCTCGGGGTCGCCGAGCGCCGTGAACGCGTTCGCCACGCCTGGCAGTCCCACCCGGCCCGTCACGATGTGCGACGCATCGAGCTTGCCGTCGGCGAGCGCGTGCAGAGTGTCGCGAAACTCCAGCGGCGTGTAGCCGACCACAAAGCGCAGTTCGATCTCTTTGTTGATGGCCAGCGACGGGCGAATCGCGTCGGCTCCCATGGTCACGCCCACCACCACCACACGGGTATGAAGAGGGGCGTCTGCCAGAATGCCGTCGATCATGCCGGGCACGCCGACGCATTCGAACACCACTGGACGCTTCGGATGCGTCGCTCCCACCGTGTCGAGTGCCCGCCAGGTCGACCACCACGGCACGGGCAGCTTCGAACTCGACTCGATGAGATCGATGCCGGCGTTGTACTCGTCGGGCATCGTCTGGTTGAAGCCGTGGCCACCGAGCCGCTGCCACACCGACTCGGTTGCCGGGTTGACGATCTCGGTCGCCCCGCTTCGCCTGGCCAGAGCTCGGCGAGTGGGCGAGTAATCGCTTGCCACGATCGTCTCGACGCCGCGCGCCTTGAGCACGGCGATCACCGCGAGCCCCACGGGACCGCAACCGATCACCACGGCGACTTCTTTCTTACGAATCTCGCTGCGGGCCACCGCGTGCCAGGCGACCGCCATCGGCTCCGTCAACGCCGCCGTGTCGGCGTCGAGACCGTTAGGCACGGCGAGCGTCAACGACTCCTGCACGGTCACCTGCTCGGCATAGGCCCCTGGGGCATCGGCCGAGAGACCGATTCCATCGACCTTCTTGCCATGCCGAACGAGCGGAACGGTCACCACGGGGGTGCCGACCGCCAGCGTTCCGCGGGTCCACGGGCCGAGCTCGGCCACCACGCCGTAGAGCTCGTGCCCCATGATCACATGCTCGCCCGAGCGCATGAACCGGGTGTAGCCGCAGAGCGTCAGCACGTCGGCGAGGTCGTCGCCGTGCTTCAGCGAGTGCAAGTCTGAGCCGCAGATTCCGCAGCGTTTCACGTCGAGCAGCAACTGACCCGCGCCAGGCGCCGGCACCTCGACATCGACGTACTCGAGCGCGCCGCCACTGGCCGAAACGGCCTTCATCGCGCAGACCGCTCGACGGCCGACAACCGCCGCCCCGCGCCCGCGCCGGCCGCTGCTGCATCTGCGCCGGCCGCGCTGCCCCGCGCATCCACTCGCCCACGGTCGGTGCTGCCCACGCCAGCGCCCACACCGGCCGCTACCGGCACTGTCGCCAGGTGGTACGCGTCTTTTCGCCACTTCTTCGCCTCGCGCCGAAACCGAAAGGTCCAGTCGGGGTAGATCGTGGCGTTGCGGCCGGTGGCGTCTTGGTAGAACGTGGTGCAGCCGCCCACCTCCCACACCGTGGTGGCCATCTTGCGGTCGATGTCGCGGTTGTACGCGTCGTGCACCGCGGAATCCACTTCTATCGAGGTCGACCCGGTGGTGTCGAGCGCACGAATCGCGTTGGTGATGTGCGTCACCTGCGACTCGATCATGTAGATCATCGAGCTGTGCCCGAGGCCCGTGTTCGGCCCCAAGAACATGAAGAAGTTGGGAAAGCCGGGTACGGATGCTCCCAAGTACGCCCGCGGAGACCCCTGCCACACCTCGTTCATCAGCACCCCGTCGCGCCCGTACACCCGGTCGGCGAACGGAATGTCGGTCACGTGAAAGCCCGTGCCGAAGATGATCGTGTCGACCTCGTGCTCGGTTCCGTCGGCATCCACCACCGAATGCGCCCGAATCTCGCGCAGGGCCTTCGGCACCAGCGTGACGTTCGGCTTCTGCAGCGCCGGGTACCACTCGTTCGACGGAACGATGCGCTTGCACCCGATGGTGAAGTCGGGCGTGAGCGCCTGACGCAGCACGGGGTCTGACACCTGACTGGCCAGGTGCTTGCTCGAGAGACCCTCGACGAACCGCATCAGTTTGGGCCGTTTCGCGAAGCCGAGCAACAGCACCTCTTTGCTGACGTAGACCTTCGCACGGTCGATCTTCTGGGTCATCGGTCGGCTGCGAAACTTCTCGCGCTCCTCAGGCGTGGTGGGCCGCTTGTCGTGCGGCATGATCCACGGGGCGCTGCGCTGAAACACGAGCAACTCCCCCACCTGGTCGGCGATGCGGGGCACGTATTGAATCGCCGAGGCTCCGGTGCCGATGGATGCCACGCGCTTACCCGTGAGGTCGTAGTCGTTATCCCAGCGAGCCGAGTGCATCAGTTTGCCCTCGAACAGCTCGATGCCGGGCACGTCGGGCAGCTTCGGTTCGGTGAGCGGGCCGACGGCACTGACCAGCACCTGCGCGGTGTAAGAACCTTCGCTGGTCTGCAGCTGCCACAGCTGGGCGCCCTCATCCCAGCGCGCCTCAGTGACGTCGACCCCGGTGTGGAGCCGCGAGCGCAGCCCGAACCGGTCGATGGTGTTCTGGAGGTACGCCCTGATCTCGGGCTGCGGCGAGTACGTCGACGACCAGTCGGGGTTGGGTGCGAACGAGAGGGAGTACAGGTTCGAGGGCACGTCGCACGTGCATCCGGGGTACGTGTTCAACTGCCACACCCCGCCCACGTCGGTCGACCGCTCGAGAATCACGAAGTCGGTGAACTTGTTCTTCAGCAGGCTGTGGGCGAGCCCGATGCCCGAGAACCCGCCGCCGACAATGACGACCTTGGCGTGCTTCGTGGTGGATTCGGCGGCAGACTCGGCGGCCGTCGCGCCAGCCACGGTCGGCCCCGCCGTGTCGGCGCTCATGCCACGGCCTCGGCGGCGAGCATCCGTTCGCGATCGCTCTTCACCGTGCGCGATGTCACGAACATGCCGATGGCGGCCACAATGAACGCAATTGGTACGGCGATCATCATTGCGGTCTGCAAACCGTACGCCGAGGCGGCCGAGTCAGACAGGTTCGTGGCACCCTTGGCGAACGAGTCAGACAGCGCACCCACCACAACGGGGCCTCCGGCGCCCCCGATGACGTAGCCGATGGCGAATACCACGCCGAGAGCGGATGACCGCTGCTTGGCCCCCACCACGTCGCTGACCACCGGCACCGCAGCCGCAAGGTAGAACATACCGAGCAGGTAGCTCAGCGCGAGAAAGAGCACCAGCTGCCCGAGCACCGACGACGACGCGCTCAGCCCGATGTACGCCAGCGGTGCAGCCACGAGCAGGCACACCGCGGCGACCATCACGCGCCGTGCGATCGAGGTCTTGGCCACGCGGTCGGTCACCCAGCCACCGAGCAGCAGACCGATCAGGCCGCCGATGCCGATGACCACACCGCTGACGGCGGCCGCGCTCACCAGATCGAGCCCGTAGTAGCGCTGCAGAACGGGAGTGAGGAAGGTGCCGATGGCGTAGGCCGCGAAGTTGTAACCGGCGAACGCGATGATGAGTCCGTACATCGAGCGGATGCGCAGCACAGACCAGATGGAGGCGCGCTTGGCGGCGACCGTCGGTCGGGCGGTTGCGCCTGCGCCGACGGCCGAGTCGGTTGTCGCAGAAGTCGGCCCCGCGCCGGTCAGCGGTTCAGCAGCGGCGATGGCCACGGCATCCGTCGCCCCACGCTTGGGCTCGCGAATGCGAAACACCAGAATGGCGATGATGATGCCCGGCACGGCCGCAATGAGAAAGGGTGCACGCCAGGAGCCGAATGCCACGGCGACAGCGCCGACCGTGAAGTACGCGAGCATGGTGCCGATGGGAAAGCCGAGCTGAAACCAGGAGTTCGCCCTGGCCCGCTTCTCGGTGGGGTACAGGTCTGCCATCAGCGATCCGGCGGCCGGGTCGTAGGCCGCCTCGCCCACGCCGACGCCCACGCGTGAACCGAAGAACACCCAGAAGCTCGAGAAGACGCCGCCGACAGCGGTGAAGACGCTCCAGATGAGCAGCCCCCAACCCACGACGGTTTTACGCGCGATGCGGTCGGCCAGGTAGCCGAGCGGTATGACCGTGAGCGCGGCCACGATCACGAACGCGGAGGCGAGCAGGCCCGCCTGGGCGTCGTTGATGCCGAAGGCCTGCTCGATCTGGTCGAGAAGCACCGCCGGAATCGCGCGGTCGTAGAAGTTGAGCAGGTTGGCCGCGAAGAGCAGCCCGATGATCCAGCCGGCGCGGGAGTGCGGCCGCGTGGTTTTCTCTGGTTTGTCGACCACTTGTTTCGACATCTGACAGATCCCTTCGTCGTTGAAGAACGTCACAATTTTTGGCGAGCCGAACAACGTCGGGTGGCTGCCTAGGCACAGTATGGGCCGCAGTCGCAGCGCACTCCATGGCTGCGGCACCAAGAGATTTCGCGCGCTCTTGTTCTGGCGAACAACTGACGCGTAGGGTGGGGCGCATGCATGACGACACTGAAGTCGACAGCGCCGAACTCTGGCCGCGGCGTCGACGGATGCCCGAGCTCACCACTCTCGACGAACCCAGCCTCGCGGCGCTGATGGCCGCCGTGGGCCGGTTGCGCGAGTCGGTCGACAGCTGGAGCGAGCGGTTTCTCGCACTCGCCCGGCAGTTCATTCCGGGGTACGAGTTGCTCACCGACGACGAGATCAGAGCCTCGGCGCGATCGTTTCTCGAGGGCGAGATCAACGAGTTGGCGTCGTTCCGCATTCCCGACGCTGCCCTGCGCGAGCAGCTGCAGGTGCTGGCGCTGCGCCGAGTCGCGCAGGGGGTCTCGATCGATACGCTCTCACTGAGCTACCGGCTCGGTTCGCGCGAGATGCTCGCGCTCGTCGACGAGATCGCGGTCGAAGTGAACATGCCGAAAGACCTGCTCCTCGCCATTCACGACAGTTCGTGGGAGTTCGCGAACGAGGCGTCGACGGTTTTCGCGCGGGTGCAGCGCGAGATCACGGTCGAGCGCGCCCGATTCGACGCCGAGCGGCGCGCGGCGTTCGGCAGGGGCATCCTGAGCGGAACGCTGCCCGTCGACGACATCATTCGTGACGCGGGGTTGTTCGGGCTGGATGCGCGCCGTGACTACGTGGTGCTGGTGGCACGAGCGACCTCGACCGCCTCGACCGAGGCGGTACGACGCGCCATGACCGCCGCGACCCGCACCGCGCCAGACCGGCTGCTGTTCGTGAAGATCGGCGACCAGCTCGGGTGCATTGCGCCGACTGCCCCGGTGGCGGCGGGGGTGGCTGTGCTCGCGGTGGGCACGGCGGGGCCGCTGGAGTCGCTGCACACCGCGTTCGAGGAGGCAGTGCTCGCCCTCGAGACCGCAGAGCGATTCGAACTGCACGGAACTGTTCGGCTCGACGATCTGGGGGCACGGCCCCTGGTGCTCGCGGAGTCGCGAGCCGCCGGCTTGCTCGAGACGCGACACTTCGGGGTTCTCGACGCCGACGAACGCGGCGGGCCGGAGCATGGCGGTTCGGAACTCGAAGAGACCACTCGGGTGTACCTCGAGTGCGACCAGCAGGCGCATGAGGCGGCGCGGCGGCTCACCGTGCATCCGAACACCGTGCGCTATCGAGTGAACCGCTTTCGCGAGGTTACCGGGCTCGACGTTCGCCGAACCGAAGACCTCGTGGCTGCGTGGTGGCTTCTGAACCGCCGGCGCGGGCTGCGGCGAGGAGGCGCGGGCGCGGAATCGAGGGTGGACGACGGCCTTGTGGTTCACAGCCCTGACACTGGCGGCGCTGGCGCTGCGGACCGTGGTGACACCGGCACTTCGAGCGAACCCGTCGTTCACGGTGCCGGCCTCGAATATGTGTCGTGAAGTGGAGTCGACGATGAACGAACCCGGCCGGGCGAGCCGGCCCGTCGTGGTGGCGGCCAGGCTCGTCGCGGGCGTCGGGCTTACCGCCACGATCGTGATTCAGGTGGCCGACCGGGTGACGCATCACGCGTTCGACCCGTCTGAGTACTTCAGTTACTTCACCATCGAGACGAGCCTCATCAACATCGTGGTGCTGCTTGTGGGTGGGGTGATGGCCCTGAAACTGCCTCGTGACACGGAGGTGTTCACGATCATCCGACTCAGTGCCGTCTGCTACGCCGTCGTCACCGCGGGCGTCTACAACGTGCTGCTGCGCAACGAGCCGTACGTCGGGCCATACGCGGGGCTGAGCTGGCCGAACGAGGTGATTCACGTCTGGGTTCCGCTGGTCATGGTGCTCGATTGGATGCTCGCACCGGGCCGCCCCGCGCTGCGCTACACAGCGTTGGGCGCGCTGATGATCTTTCCGCTCTCCTGGCTGGCGTACACGCTGATTCGCGGGGCCGTAGGCCGCGCAAAAGTGTACCCGTACCCGTTTCTCAACCCAGCAACGGGCGGTGGGCGCAGCGTGATCGCCTACATCGGCGCGCTCGCCGGCGGCCTCCTTGCGCTCGGCGCGACCACGGTGGCCTACGGAAACGCCCGCGCGGTCCGTCGCCCGAGCGTTTCCTCTCGCTGGCGTCCAGTCTGGGCTCGATCCCGAGCCGCGGGCTAGCTGAGCGCTAGCTGCGAAGGCTAGCTGAGCGTTACTCGTCGCCCCACACCGGGGCGGCAGCCGGCGCGTACTGAATCTCACTGTTACCCACACCCTGAGGAACCATGGGCCACACCATCGCCTCGGGGCTCACCACGAAGTCGATCACCACGCTGCGGTCGTTCGTGGCGAGGGCGAGTTCGATAGCGGCATCCACTTCGCCTGCCGTGCGAACCCGCAACGCGAGGGCGCCGTATGATTCGCCGAGCTTCACGAAGTCGGGCACCATTTGGCTGCCGTGGCCGGTGTCGAGGTCGGTGAACGAGTGCCGGTTGTCGTAGAACAGGGTCTGCCACTGCCGCACCATGCCCAGCGACGAGTTGTTGATGATCGCGACCTTGATGGGAATGCTGTTCACGGCGCACGTAGCGAGTTCTTGGTTCGTCATCTGAAAGCAGCCGTCGCCGTCGATGGCCCACACGGTGCGGTGGGGCTCAGCGACCTTCGCGCCCATGGCGGCGGGAACACTGTAGCCCATGGTGCCCGCGCCGCCCGAGTTGAGCCAGGCGTGCGGGCGCTCGTATCCGATGAATTGGGCAGCCCACATCTGGTGCTGTCCGACGCCCGAGGCGTACACGGCGTCGGGCCCGCTGAGCGCGCCGAGCCGTTCGATCACGTATTGAGGTGAGAGCAGGCCGTCGAGCGGCTCGTCGTAGCCGAGCGGAAACTGCTCGCGCAGCCCGTCGAGCCGCTGCCACCACGTGGCGATGCCCGGGTTTCGGGGCTGGCTGGCGGCTCGGGCCGTGGGCGTGGCGCTGGCCGCGCGGGTCGGGGCGGCTGCAGCTCCGGATGCCCATGCCGCCCACTCGGCGGCGAGCTGCGTCATGACAGCGGCGGCGTCACCCACGATCGGTACCTCGGCGTGGCGGATCTTCGAGATCTCGGCCGGGTCTACATCGGCGTGGATGACGCGGGCCAGCGGCGCGAAGTGCGCGGGATCACCGGTGACCCGTTCGTCGAAACGAGCGCCGATTGCGACGATGAGGTCGGCCTCCTGCAGCGCCAGAACGGCGGGTACGGTGCCGTGCATTCCGGGCATCCCGAGCTGATGCCTGTCAGAGTCGGGAATGACTCCGCGGGCCATCAGGGTGGTGACCGTCGGAAAGTCGGTGAGTTCGACGAGGGCCGCGAGTTCGGCCGAGGCGCCGGAACGCACGATGCCGCCGCCGGCGTAGATGACGGGGCGTTCGGCCGAACGCATGAGCGTCACGGCCGCCGCGATCTGGGCGTGGCTAACGCGCGTGTAGGCGCGGTAGCCGGGCAGCGCGGGCTCCGGCGTGAAGCGAAAAGGCGCCGACGCCTGCTGGGCGTCTTTCGCGATGTCGACCACGACGGGGCCGGGGCGCCCGGTGCTCGCCAGGTGGTAAGCGCTGGCCAGGGCATCCGGAATCTCGTCGACCGTCGTCACGAGCAGCGAGTGCTTCGTGATGGGCATGGTGATGCCCACGATGTCGGCCTCTTGAAACGCATCGGTGCCGCGCAGGCCCGAGAACACTTGGCCGGTGACGATGAGCAGCGGAACGGAGTCGAGGTACGCGTCGGCGATGGGGGTGACGAGGTTGGTGGCGCCAGGGCCGCTGGTGGCGATGGCGACGCCGACCCGCCCGGTGGATGCCGCGTACCCTTCGGCCGCGTGACCGGCGCCCTGCTCGTGACGGGTGAGAATGTGACGCAGCCCGGTGGCGCTCATCAGAGCGTCGTAGAGCGGAATCACGTTGCCGCCCGGAATGCCGAACACGTCGGTCACTCCAAGGGCTTCGAGGCTCCACACGATGGCCTGGGCGCCGGTGACGACCTGGCCCTGGCGTTCGGCGAGCAGGCGCTCGCGCGCGGTGGTGCCGTCAGCGGTGGTGGCTGAGGCGGCGGCGGCTGAGCGCCCGGTCGGGTCGCCGGGGGCAACCGGGCGCGCGCCGACCGTGCGAACCGTCGCGACGCCGCCCGAGCGACCGGCGGCGGGTGTGGCCGTCGGTTTCGGGGTCACCGGGCGGCTCCGGCTGCCGGATGCTCGGGCAGCTCGAACCCGGCGAAACCGCCCTCGATGCCCTTCTTGACCGCGCTGAGGTAGCGCGCGGCATCCGCCCCGTCGACCACGCGGTGGTCGTAGGTGAGAGCGAAGTAGCAGAACGAGCGCACCCCGATGGTCAGCTCGGGGCCGGGCAGCGGAACCACGCGCTCAGTCACGATGCCGGTGCCGAGAATCGCGGTCTGCGGGTAGTTCAGTATGGGGGTGTCGAACAGCGCACCGCGGCTGCCCGTGTTGGTGAGCGTGAAGGTTCCACCCTCGAAGTCGGCCGGGCTGATGCCACCCGAGCGCACCTTTTCGGCGGCACCCTCGATGCCGGCTGCAAGCTCGAACACGCTGAGCGAGCCGGCGGCGCGGATGACTGGAACCATCAACCCCTTCGGCGAATCCACCGCGATACCGAGGTTCACCGCTCGGTGATAGGTCACCTCGGTGCCCGATTCGCTGCTCGTGGAGTTCATGGCGGGTGAGTCGGCAAGGGCATCCACCGCCGCCTTGGCGAAGAACGGCAGGTACGAGATCTTCGCGCCCGACTCGGCGAATTTCGCCTTGAAGGCCGCGCGGATCTTCGCGATCTCGGTCACGTCGACCTCGATGAACGACGTGAGCTGTGCCGTGTGCTGCAGCGAGTACATCATGCGATCGGCGATAACGCGGCGCACCGACGAGAGCTTCTCGCGGCGGTCGCCCTCCGCGAGTGGTACCTGCGGGCCGGGAGCGGTTGCCGGTGCGGCAGCGGGCGCGGGCGGAGCGACCGGGGGTACGGGCGCTGGCGGCGGTGCGGGATCTTCCGCTACCGCCGCCGCTCCCGAGCCCAGTAAGCCCACCGAATCAGTCGCATTTACCGCATTTACCGCGTTGACCGTGCTGCCACCGCCGCCGCCGGGCGCGACACTCGCGCCCGCAATGGCGATCAGCGCCAGGTCGTCGCCCACCGCCACCACGTCGTCTTCGGCCGCGATCAGCCGCACGATCACTCCCGACACCGGCGACGGCACCTCGGTGTCGACCTTGTCGGTGGCCACCTCGAGCAGCGGCTCACCCTCTTCGACGGTGTCGCCTTCGTTCTTCAGCCAGCGGGTCAGCGTTCCCTCGGTCACACTCTCGCCGAGCGCGGGCATGCTGACGAGCGTGGTCTGCTGGGCATCCACCGCGCTATCGATACCGGCCAGGTCCGTCTCAGCCCCGCTCACGCGATCACATCGAGCGTCGCGCGAATGATGCTGTCGACGTCGATGCTGTGGTACCTATACACGTCGGTCACGTCGCCGGCCTGGCCGAAGTGGCTCACTCCGAGGTTGCGCATCGGCACCCGGTTGATGCCGCCCAAGAAAGCCAGGGTGTGCGGATGCCCGTCGAGCACGGTCACCATGGGCGCCGCCTTCGCCGCGGGCAAGATCTGGTCGAGAATCCAGGTCTCGGCGTGGTCGTCTTGGCCGTTGCGGCCCTGCAGCGCCTCGTACAGCAGCCCGGGGCTCGTGACGCAGATCACTTCGGCGCGGGTGCCCTGTGCGAGCAACCGATCGGCCGCTTCGAGCGCCTCGGGCACCATCACGCCCATTGTCACAATCGTGGCATCAGGATGCTCGGCGGCGCGCAACACGTACCCACCCGCGATCACCTGCCGACGCCGACGCTCGCGAGCCGCTGGGTCTTCGGGAATCGACGCCAGCTGCTGGTCGAGCGGCTTGGTCGAGAGACGCAGGTAGGCCGAGGTTCCGTCGGGCCGGCCGAGTCTGCCGAGGCTCGCCAGCAGCACCCACTCGGTGTCGAGCGCGAAGGCGGGCTCGTAGCTGATGCAGCCGGGCTGCTCGAGACCGATGGAGGGCGTCTTGATCGACTGGTGGGCGCCGCCTTCGGGGGCGAGCGTCACACCAGACGGGGTGCCGACCAGAATCGACTGGCCTCCGGCGTAGATGCCGTACGACCAGGGCTCGAGCGCGCGCTCGACGAAGGGGTCGTAGAGCACGCCAATCGGGAACAGCGGCTGGCTCCAGCGACTCCAGGTCGCGCCGAGCTCACCGAGCAGGCTCACCAGGTTGACCTCGGCGATGCCGAGCTCGATGTGCTGGCCGGTGGGCTTCTCACGCCAGTGCATGATCGTCTCGGCGTCGTCACTGAACCAGTCTTGACGCTCGTTCACGCTCCACACGCCGACCTTGTTCAGCCAGCCGGCGAGGTTCGTGCTCGACGAGACGTCGGGGCTCACCGTCACGACTGCAGCCGCCGCGGCCGGGGCCGCGCGGGTCAGGTCGAGCAGCGCACGACCGAGCGCGGCCTGCGTCGTGGCGGTGCCCGACGGGGTGCGGCCGAAGTCGGCCGGCACGGCCGGAGGCTCGACGATGGGATACGGCTCGCGCTCGAGGCGCGCGGCTGTTTCGGCGCAGAGGCGACCCGCTGCGCTGTCGGAGGCGAATTTCGAGAAGGGCGCATCCGGATTCTCACCGAGCTGAGCACCGAGGGTGTTGAACTGCTCGAGCGTCAGCAGCGACGAGTGGTTCTGCGGGTGACCCTCGGTGGGCAGACGGTTGCCTTTCACCGTGTACGCAATGATCACTGTGGGGCGAGTGTCGTCGATCTGCGCATACGCCTCGCGCAGCGACTCGAGGTCGTGGCCGCCGAGGTTGCGGATGGCGCGCAGCAGCGTGTCGTCGTCGATGGTCTGAATCAGAGCCGTGATGGTGGCGGCGTCATCTCCCGCGCCGGGCAGGCGGTCGCGCACCTGCTCGGCAGTGCAGCGCAGCAGGCGCTGGTACTCGGGATTCGACATGTCGACGATGCGGCGGCGCAGCGCGTCTCCCCCAGGCCGGTTCATGATGCTCTCGAGCAGGTGCCCGAACCTCACCGTGATGACCTGCCAGCCGGCGGCGTCGAACATGCGCTCGATCTTGCCGGCTGCGATGTTCGGCACGACGCGGTCGAGCGACTGCCGGTTGAGGTCGACGATCCACACGATCTCGCCGAGTTCTGAGGTACCCGAGTCGAGCACGGCCTCCCAGACGGCGCCCTCGTCGAGTTCGGCGTCGCCGACGAGCGAGTACTGGCGGCCCATGCTCGGCTTGCCGCTCACCTTGCCGGCGTAGCGGCGCGAAACCGCACCCCAGATGGGAGCCGTGGCGCCGATACCCACCGAACCCGTGGAGTAGTCGACTGGGTCGGGGTCTTTCGCCCTGCTCGGGTAGCTCTGCAGTCCGCCGAACTCGCGCAGCGTGGTCAGGTACTTTTCATCGAGGCTGCCCAGCAGGTAGTTGATGCCGTGCAGAATCGGCGACGCGTGCGGCTTCACCGAAACGCGGTCTTCGGCGCGCAGCTGGCCGAACCAGAGCGAGGTCATGATGGTGGCGATCGAGGCGCTCGAGGCCTGGTGGCCGCCCACCTTGATGCCCGAGGCGTTCACGCGCACCCGGTTGGCGTGATGGATGATCGCGGTCGACAACCAGAGCACCCGCTGCTCCACCTCGGCGAGCACCTGCAAGCTCGGGTCTGAGTACTGCGGAGCGAAGGCCGCCGACGGGTCTTGCCCGAATGCGTCGACACCGCTGTTGCCGCCGGCAGCGCCGCCGCCCGTGCCCTGCGCAGCCCCGACACCGACGGTAGAGATCGCACCGGTCGTGGGCTGATCGGCCGTCACTGGCTGATCACTCGTGTCGTGCTGCTCGGCGAGCGTGATCTGGTTCATCGATTACATCCTCGTATACATGCGCGTGCGCAATTCGTTCTCCAATTCGATCATCGGAGCGTAGCCTGCGCAAGTGATGCATGAGAAGATGATCATTATGGTCATCCGGTACCCCTACCGGCCGCCGAGGAGTAAACATTATGAACACCCGACACCAGGCCGATCAGGTCGACGCCGCGTTGCTGCTCGCGCTCACTGCTGCTCCGGATGCCACGACCGTCGCTCTGGCCGATAAAACCGGCCTGGCGCGCAATACCGTGCGTGCCCGCCAGACCCGCTACGAAGAAGAAAAGTCACTGCGTTCGTTCGACCGCCGAATCGACCCCGCCTTTCTCGGCTACCCCCTGACGGCCTTCGTCGTGACGACCGTGAAGCAGCGCAAACTCGCCGCCGTGGGCGTAGCTCTGAGCCAGATTCCCGAGGTTCTCGAGGTGCAGGGACTCTCAGGCGTAGCCGACCTGCTCATTCAGGTAGCCGCGCGCGACGCAGACGACCTCTACCGCATCGCCGGCGCCATCCTGAACATCGACGGCGTCAAGCGCACCAACACGGGCCTCGTGATGCGCGACCTCGTGTCGTACCGCATCACGCCGCTGGTCGAGCGCGTGGCGACCCCCACCCCGCGCTGACTCTGCGAGGCAGGCGCGAGGCGATGGCGAACGCCTTAACGGGAGAACGGTCGGAGCTCAGCCGACATGTCCCCGTATTGCGGGGATACGTGCTCTGCTCCGACCGTTCTACCGCCGACAAGCGAGGCCGCCGACGCGGCGGCTGGCGCGGCGCGAGAATTCCGCGCTGCGCGGTAGTCGCACCAGCCGTGCGCGCTGCGCAGTAGTCGCGCTCGCCCGGGCGCGCCGGGCGAGCGGCGGGTTAGGCGCGCTCGGCGAGCGCGGCCGGGTGCCGCTCGTCGACGCCGTTGTAGACGCTCAAGGGGCGAATGAGGGCGTTCGAGGCGAGCTGCTCCATGATGTGCGCGGTCCACCCCGTGATGCGCGACGCCACGAAGAGCGGCGTGAACAGCTCGGTGTCGTAGCCGATCAGGTGGTAAGCCGGGCCCGACGGGTAGTCGAGGTTCGGCTGAATCGCCTTACGCGACTGCATGGCGTCGTCGAGAGCGACGTACAGGTCGAGCAGCTCTTGTGCGTCATATTCCTCGATCAGGGTGTCGAGCGCCTTCTTCATGGTGGGCACGCGCGAGTCGCCGTTCTTGTATACGCGGTGACCGAAGCCCATGATCTTGCGCTTCTCGGCGAGAGCCTGCTCGAGCCACGCCTCGGCCTTGTCGGCGGTACCGATCTCGTCGAAGATATGCATGACAGCCTCGTTGGCGCCACCGTGCAGCGGGCCCTTCAGGGCGCCGATGCCGGCCACGACCGCCGAGTACAGGTCAGACAGCGTGCTCGTGACGACGCGGGTGGTGAACGTCGACGCGTTGAACGAGTGCTCTGCGTAGAGGATCATCGACACGTCGAACGCGTCGACCACCACGTCAGAGGGCACTTCGCCGAACGTCATGTACAAGAAGTTCGCCGAGTAGCCGAGGTCTTCGCGCGGCTCCACGACGTCTTGTCCGCGGCGACGACGCTGGTCGTACGACACGATGGCCGGCAGCTTGGCGAGCAACGTGATCGACTTCGCCAGGTTCGACGAGGTAGACGAGTCGGCCGTGGTGGGGTCGAGGGCGCCGATGACGCTGACGGCCGTTCGAACCACGTCCATCGGATGCGCGGTGAGGGGCAGATCGTCGATGACGCGCTTGACCGGGGCATCCAGAGTTCTCTGCGAACGCTCGGCGGCCGTGAACTCCGCCAGCTGAGCCGCATCGGGCAGCTCGCTGTGCCAGAGCAGGTACGCGACCTCTTCGAACGAACAGGTGGCGGCCAGCTCTTGAACCGGGTAGCCCCGGTACAGCAGCGAGTTGGTCTCAGGGTTGACCTTCGAAACGGCCGTGTAGTCGACGACCACGCCGGCCAGGCCCTTGTAGATCTTGACTTCTTCAACAGGTGCAGCAGTAGTTTCAGTGCTCATTTTTCACTCCCTCGTGAGGTGTCTTTCAGTATGCGCGGGTCAGCGCGCGATGGGTACGTCGAAGTTGAACACCGACGTGTCGAAGGCGTTGTACGCCGAGTAGTCGAGCAGTTCGTACAGGCGCTTACGAGTCTGCATGTTCGCCACCTCGTTCACCAGCGAACCTTCGCGCACGATCGTGTCGAGCCCGCGCTCGGCGGCGCCCATGGCGAGGCGCAGCAGTGAGACCGGGTAGATCACGATGTTGATGCCCACATCGGCGAGCTGCTGGTTGCTGAACAGCTCGCTCTGACCGAACTCGGTCATGTTCGCGAGAATCGGCACATCCACGGCCTTGCGCACGGCTTCGAACTCGGCGAGGTCACGCATGGCCTCGGGGAAGATCGCGTCGGCGCCCGCATCGACGAGCGCCTTCGCGCGGTCGATTGCCGCGTCGAGCCCGTCGATGGCGCGAATGTCGGTACGGGCCATGATCAGCAGGTTGGGGTCGCGACGCGCATCCGCAGCCGCCCGAATACGCTGAGTCGCGGTGCCGGTGTCGACCACCTGCTTGCCATCGAGGTGGCCACAGCGCTTGGGGTTGACCTGGTCTTCGATGTGGAGACCCGCAACACCGGCGTCTTCGAGGGTCTGGATGGTGCGAGCCACGTTCATCGGCTCACCGAATCCGGTGTCGGCATCGACGAGCGCCGGCAGGTTGGTCATGCGTGCGATCTGCTGCGAACGGTTCGCCACCTCGGTGAGCGTGGTGAGGCCGATGTCGGGCAACCCGAGGTCGGCAGCGATGACCGCACCTGAAATGTAGAGGCCCTCGAAGCCCTTGTCTTCGATGAGCTTGGCGCTCAGCGGATTGAAGGCGCCCGGGAAGCGCAGCAGTTCGCCGGTGGCGAGCGCGGCCCGAAGGTTCGCGCGCTTTTCGGCGGGAGTGACAGACGAGTACAGCATTAGAACAGACCCTTCGGGTTGGCGGCGAGGTTGATGAGCCCAGGCTTCGCGGTGACGGTCAGACCGTACAGTTCGGCCGCATCGAGCTGGGGCAGCCGCTGCACCAGCTCGAGAAAACGGGTGATTTCGGCCGGCTCGAGAACGCCCTCAGCGAGCGTCTTGAACTTGCCGATGTACTGCTCGCGGGCGAACGGCCGTGCGCCGAGTGGATGCGCGTCAGCGACGGCGATCTCGTCGACGATGCGGGTTCCGTCGGTCAGCGTGATCTCCACGCGGCCGCCGAACGCCTTCTCGGCGGGGTCGTTGGAGTGGTACCGGCGAGTCCACTCGGCGTCTTCTTCGGTGGTGATCTTGTGCCAGAGCTTCACCGTGTCGGGGCGACCTGCACGCTCGGGCGAGTACGAACGCTCGTGGTGCCATTCGCCGTCTTGCAGCGCAACAGTGAAGATGAACGGAACCGAGTGGTCGAGCGTTTCGCGGCTCGCGGTGGGGTCGTACTTCTGCGGGTCGTTCGCGCCCGAGCCGATGACGTAGTGCGTGTGGTGGCTCGTGTAGATGACGATCTTCTCTACGCTGTCGGCGGTGACCTCAGGATGCTCGTTGTGCAGCTTGCGGGCCAGGTCGATCCATGCCTGAGCCTGGTACTCGGCCGAGTGCTCTTTCGTGTAGGAGTCGAGAATGGCGCGCTTGGCCTCACCGGCTTCAGGAAGAGGTACTTCGTACCGAGCATCCGGGCCGTCGAGCAGCCACGCGATGACGCCGTCTTCGCCTTCGTAGATGGGGGTGGGGCTGGTCTGGCCGCGCATGGCACGGTCGACGGCCTCGACGGCCATCTTGCCGGCGAAGGCGGGGGCGTGCGCCTTCCAGGTGGAGATCTCGCCCTTACGCGACTGGCGGGTGGCCGTGGTGGTGTGCAGCGCCTGGCCGACGGCCTGGAAGATGGTTTCGACGTCGAGGCCGAGCAGGGTGCCGATGCCGGCGGCCGCTGACGGGCCGAGGTGCGCCACGTGGTCGATCTTGTGCGCGTGCAGGCTGATGGCCTTCACCAGGTCGACCTGAATCTCGTAGCCGGTCGCGATTCCGCGCACCAGGTCGGTTCCGGTGCGGCCGGCCTGCTGTGCGACAGCCAGGATGGGCGGAATGTTGTCACCCGGGTGCGAGTACTCTGCGGCCAAGAACGTGTCGTGGTAGTCGAGCTCACGAACGGCAACGCCGTTCGCCCAGGCAGCCCACTCGGGGCTGTACCGGCCGTCGACACCGAAAACCGTCGAGCCGGGTGCATGCGGGTGGTCGAGCGCCTGAGCGCGGGCCGCGACAGCGGGGCCGCGGGTGAGTGATGCGGTGGCAACGGCAGCGTTGTCGATGATGCGGTTGATCACCATCTCGCTCACCTCGTCGGTGACGGCTACGGGGTCGGCAGCGACCTCGGCGATCTTGTAAGCCAGCTGGTCTTCGCGGGCGAGGTTCTCTTCACTCTTGTAGACACGTACTTCGTGGAGCTTCATCGGGCAGGCACATCTTTCTGTTCAGCGGATTCGGTGATGGATTGAGCAGTAGCGGGTTCGGCAGTAGCGGGTTCGGCAGTAGCGGGTTCGGCAGCAGCGGGCTGGGCAGCAGCGGGCTGGGCAGCGGCAGGTTCGTCGACGCTCGACTGCGCAGCAGGCGTCAACGTGGTCTCTGACCGAAGCGACCCGAGCGTCGACTGCAGGCTGCGGTACAGATGCACTCGGGTGGCGTCGGCTGCCAGCCGCACGTCGCCGTCGACGATGGCGTCGACGATCAGCAGATGTTCGCGCGCGGCTTCGAGCAGGCGAGCGGGGTTGTCGTGCGAGAGCCGGCGCATGCGCGCCAGATGTATGCGCACGCCATTCAGAGCACCGACGAGAAACGGGTTCTGGACGGCGGCGTCGACAGCGTCATCGAACCGCGCAACGAGGTCGTAGTAGGCCTGCTTCGACGGGTCTGCAGTCGCCAGCAGGGCTGGCACCTCGCGCAGTTCGTCTTGCAGGGCGCGAAACACAGCAACGTCACGGCGGCTCGCGGCGAGCGCGGCGGCCTGCTGTTCGAGCGCCTGGCGCAGTTCGAAGAGTTCGGTCACGTTCTCGACGGAGACGGCTGTGACCACCAGCCCGCGACCGCCCTGCGGTTCGGCGAGGCCGTCGGCCACGAGGCGTGCGAGAGCCTCGCGAACCGGGGTGCGCGAGATGCCGAGGCGACTCGAAAGTTCTACCTCGGCGAGCACCGTTCCGGGCTCGAGATGCCAGCTCAGAATCTCGGAGCGTAACCGGGCATACGCGCTGTCACTAGCGCGTGCCACGGTGCACCGATTCAATCTGTGTATACATTGATTGAACTATAACCCTCGCGGGTGACACATTCAAGTGCCATAGCAACTCTATGTATACACAGGCACTACTTCAGGTCAGTCGCCAGAATCTGGTCGGCGACCGCCGTGAGGTCTGCGCCCACAATGTCGGGCTGCGAGCCGATGGGGCTCAGCACTGCGCCGGGCCGAGCGACGAACGCCGCCTGAAGCGAAGCGGCGAGCGCCCCCGAAACGTCCCACGAGTGAGCTGCGACAAGCCGCACCTCGTCGGGCGAAACGCCATAGCGCTCGGCAACCGCGAGGTAGGGGGCAGCGGCCGGCTTGAGTGCTCGCACCGAGTCGGCAGAGATCACGGCATCGAAGTGCTGCCGGATGCCCGCGAAGGTCAATTGCGCCTCGCCCACCTCTTCGAGCGAATTCACCAACGCAACAACCGTGAGCGGGCTAGCCGCGAGACGTTCGAGCGCCTCGGGCACTTCGGGGTGCGACGGCAGCTCGGTCATCCGGTCGACCATCGTCGCCGCCTGTTCGTCAGAGAGCGTCACGCCGATGCGAGCAGCGACCATTTTGAGAGCCGCTCGCTGAGCCGTACGAAAGTCGACGTATTCGCCCGTGAGACCACCGACGAACGAGAGCTGCAGCATCTGCGCGAACCACAGCGGGCGGTATTTCGCGTCACCGAGCAGCGCGACGAAGTGCTCGTCGAGGGCTTTCAGGTCGAGCAGGGTCTCGTTGACGTCGAACGCGATGACTTTGACACTCATGGGATTCTCTTTCAGTCGGTTGTGCAATCGGGTGTTCGCAAAAAACGTCGAGCGGTGGTGACGCAGACGTGCCCGCCGCAGAACGCCTCTGCGGCGGGCACGGTTCTTCGATCAGGCCGAGACGAGCACGCTGCAGCGCAGCGCGAACGCCAGCTCTTCGAGCTGGAACGCGGTGCCGAGGCGGTGAAAGTCGATGCAGTGACCGGTCTGCTTGAACAGCTTCGCGTCGACCACGGGCGACGATGTGAAGATCTCACCGAACTGCTTGACCTGGTCTTCGTCGGTGATCCAGAGGGCATCGAACTCGGCCTGGCGGCTCATCACGGGCACCGTGATCTTGGCGGCGAGTTCGCGCAGGCCCGCGATCCAGGTCGTGGTGATGTCGATCAGCTCGGCACGCGGCACCGGAGCGTTCGAGGGGTAGCTAGCGGCCGGCATGGCGTCGTCGACAGAATCTGCCGGGCCGAACATGACCTGGTCTTTCATGGGCGTGGGCAGGTCGATGAACGGAATGTCGGGCAGCGCCTCCCATGCCGCTGCCGACTCCTTCGGCACGTCGAGCAAGCAGCCCGAGACGGCTAGGCCCAGCAGCGGCCACGACGGCTGGCGTGCGGCAATGGCGGTGGCGATCGCCCCGCCGATGGAGTGGCCGATCAGCACGATGCCGGTGGTGCCGGCGCCGTACTTCTGCCACAGCTCACCGATGGCTCCGTCGAGCACCTCGGCGTTCTTCAGAATCGTGGAGTCTTCGGGCGCGAGCGCCGTGCTGCCGGCATAACCGGGCCGGTCGAGGGCGATGATGGGAATGCCCGCGTCGCCAGCGAGCGTGAGCAGCGAGTGCCCGGGAATGTCGAAGTACTCAGACGTGTAGGTACCGCCGTGCAGGGCGATGATGAGTGGCACGTCTGCTGGATGCTCGGCGGGCAGAATTGCGCGGCCAGTCAGGTTCAGGCCGCTGAACTCGCCTTCTGACGCGATGGTGTGGCTGATGGGTTCTGACTTCGTTGCGGTCATGATTTACTCCTCATTGAGTGGTTATCCGGGTATTACGGGTGACACAGCACTAATGCCGGGCGACAGCTTCGCGGTACGCGGCCCGCACCTTGGGCACCAGTTTCAGGGCCTCGGCACGGTCGAGTCGCTCGGCCTTCAGGTTGACGATGTTGCCGCCCCGACGCTCGGGCGCAACATCTTCTCCGCGCGCCGTGACGAGCACATGAAAGTGCGCGTACGACTCGCCGAAGTTCATGGTGTAGACCGCGAGCGCTCCGGTGGCCTCGGCCACGGCGCCCGTGATGTCTTTCAGGTGCTGGCCGAGCGAGTCGAGTTCGGCCTGGGTGAGGTCTTGCCAGCCGAGAGCATGCCGACGCACGCGCAGAAAGTACCAACCCGGTACTTCGTAGCCGGTCGGAGCCTCGCACGACCAGAGCTCGTCACGAAACACAATGGCCTCTTCGTCGACATTCTCGAGTTTGCAGATCAGGCAATCCGCAGCATCGACGACGGTGTTGGCCGGAAATCGGCGGGTGGCCGTGGTGTCGGTCATCGGGCTGCGACGATCGTGCGCAGGGTGCCGATGCCCTCGATGGTCGTTTCGAGCACATCACCGGGCGAGAGGTGTTCTTTCGGCGTTCTGCCCCAGCCGATACCCGCAGCAGTGCCAGTGTAGATAACGTCGCCTGCTTTCAGGTCGACGCGCTTGGAGAGAAACGACACCAGCGTCGGCACATCGAAAATAAGGTGTTCGACGTTCGACGACTGCTTCGTGACACCGTTCTGAGTGAACGAGATGTCGAGCTTCAGCGCCGATGTGTCGAACTCGTCGATCGACACCAGCCACGGCCCGATGGGCCCGAAGCCGGGCCCCGATTTGCCGAGGCCCATTTGCGGGTTCGCTCCGCCTTCGAACTGAATGACCCGATCGCTGAAGTCTTGACCCACGGTGAGCGCCGCGACCACAGACCAGGCGTCTTCGACTGACACGTCGAAACAGTCGACGCCGATCACCACAACGAGCTCCGCCTCCCAGTCGACCGATTCTGACGCAATGCGCAGCACGGCGTCGGGGCCGACGATGCAACTCGAGAACTTCGGAAACACCATCGGGGCGGCCGGCAGGTCGAGGCCCGACTCCTCGGCGTGGTCAAGATAGTTCAAGCCGATACCGAACCCTTGCACAGGCAGCGGCGTCGGCCTTTGCAGCGCATCAGCGTCGAGTTCAGGATGCCCGGCAGCACTCACACCGCTCTCCGCGAAGGCCAAGAGCGCGCCCCACTGAGCCCACAACGTTTCGGGGTCTGACGAGAGCGCGCCATCGCTTGCCCGTTCCACGTCGACCACGTGATTGTCGATGATCAAGCTGATTCGGGAATTGACGACGGCGACCTTCATTGGTGCTCCAGTTTCTCGCTACTCGCTACGCTATATCGGCCATCGTGGCACACATTTCTGGGAGTAACAACTTGCCGCATTTCCCCTCAGCTTCACGCTGTGGGGCGCTCGAGTTTGATGCGTTCGAGGTAGGCAATGCGCTCGCGAATATCGTCTTCGTTGCTCTTCAGGTGCTCGCGTAATTCGCGCTGCAGCCCGGGGCCGTCACCGGCCACGACTCGAGAGAGCAGCAGCTCGTGGCGGTCGTAGCGATGCTGGCGTTCTTCGGGCGTGATTGTGGTGGGGTCGAAGACGAGATGCGAGTAGCGCTCGGTCGCCACCCACAGCGTTTCGAGCACGCGAAGATCCCACTCCGACGCAATCGGCTCGACGAGAGCGGCGTGAAAATCGTGGTGCGCCTCCCACGCGATTTCTGGGTCGATAGCGCGGCTTCGTTCGAGAAGCTCGTGCAGTCGCTCGAGCTGATCGGTCGTGTGCTTCGACACCGATTCTTCGGCGATGTGCGGCTCGATGCGCAGACGCAGAGCGTAGATCGACTCCATGTCTGCGGTCGTCAGCGACGCAACCGCAGCGCTTCTGGCCTGCTTCAGCACGACCAGGCCCTGATTCTCGAGGCGGCGCAGGGCTTCGCGAATGGGAATGTGGCTCACGCCGAGCTGCCGCGCGAGGTCGCGAATAGAGAATTGCTCCCCCGCGGGCAGCGCACCAGTGAGAATAGAACGACGAATCTCTGCAGTAACCAGATCGACGGCAGAGTTGTTCTGTTGAGCGATCGACCTGACGGCTGGCTCAAAGGTCATGGCGAAAGCTCCCTAGTCGAGATACCCAAATATAGCGTATATAGTCTGTTCGAGGCCGTGGCCTTGGCCGGCGGTGTGGCCGGGTCTGACCCACCTCGTTCACACGGCGAGAAAGTCAACGATGACGAACACCAACGAATTTCATTTCACCCACGCTCGTGACTCTGGGCTGCCGTGGCTCTCTCAGCTCGAACCTCAGGCACGGGCATCCATCGTCTCGGCGAGCGGTCGCGCCCATTTCAATAACGCGGTGCGAGCCGTGGGCCGCGGTCCGGTGGATTGGGCCGTCGAGCTGGGCTACCGCGTGGCCCAGCGGATTGTGCAAGACGTGCCCTCGTTCGACGAGGGTGACGATTCGTTCGAAGTGCTTCGAATGGCCACCGAATCGACCACCATTCAGCTCTTACTCGCGCTGGCCGGCGTCGACATCGGCGAGGCGAGCACCTCAGAGGCGATCGACTGCGTGAACGACTTCGTTCGGCGCGGCATCAGCCTCGACGACACCCTGCGCGGCATTCACCTCGGGCATTCGGTGATGGCCAGCGCGTTTCTCGCCGCTTGTGAGGAGTTCGGCGACCCTGCTGTTCGACTGACCCAGATTCAGGCCGTCTCTGAACGCATGTTCGAGTTTTTCGACGTGTTCTCGGCTCAAATGGCCGATGTCTACCTGCGCGAGACCACCCGGCGCTCGTCGAGCGATGATGCGGTGACATTCGAGCTGGTGAGCGAGGTGCTGCGAAGCACCGTGCCCGACAACGCGCAGTTCGCGAAGCGAGTGGGCTACAGCCTGGCGAAACAGCATCTCGCCGTGATCGTCTGGTCGTCGTCGCTCGCGCGAGACGCTGACCAGCTCGAGTTGCAGAACGCCGCGACAGACCTGCTGCGCCGACTGCATCCCACTCAGAAGCTCGTTCTGCCCGTTGGGGTCGGGCGGGTCTGGGGTTGGGCGAGCCCGGCGGGGCCGGTCGACGAACTCGTCGGAGCGATGATGGCCGTGCCGCTGAAGAACGGCATTCGAGCCGCGGTGGGGTACCCGGCATCCGGAATCGACGGGTTCAGACGCTCGCACCGCGAAGCCGAGGCAGCCTTCACCCTGCTGCAGACGGTGGATGCCCCCGCCCATGTGGTGCCGTATGCCGACGTCGATCTGCTGTCGTTGATCGTGGCCGACCGCGAGCGCGCTCTCGAATTCGCTCGCCGCGAGCTCGGCGCTTTGGGCGACGACAATCAGTACGCCCGCGAACTTCGCGCCACGGTTGCGGCGTTCATCGACGCCCAGGGCAGCCCGCACGCGGCAGCAACCCGGTTGAACGTCTCGCGTAACACGGTTTCGTACCGCATTCGGCGGGCCGAAGAACTGCTCGGCCGAGACATCAGTGAGCGCCGCGCGCAATTGCACGCGGCGCTCATGGTGGTGGCGGCGACGAACGAGCCCAGGTCGGCAGAGGCCAAGTCAGCAGAGCCCAGGTCAGCGGAGCCCAGGTCAGGCGAGCCTAGATCAGTGGCGTGATCTGCTCTTTCACTCCGAGCAGCACTCGGCCGTAGGTCTCGCTCGAGATGCCGGGGCTGACCACCGCGTGACGCGATGCCGTGTTCAGGTCGCGCCAGTAGCGCTGCAGCGGGCTCACTTCGGCGAAGCCGCCGGCACCCTGCACCGACATCAGCAGATCGACCGCTTCGCGGGTCTTGCGTGCGATATAGCCCGTGTCCATGCGGGCACGACCGCGTTCGATCAGCGTCAGATACACACCATCGCGGGCAGCCTGGTCGATGTTGTCGGCGCAGCGGGCCATGTGCAGCATCGCTGTGTCGACGAGTTCGGCAGCCTCGGCCATGTTTATCTGCGTCGAACCCGAGTTCACCGAGTTGTCGTAGAACGTGTAGGCGATTCCCTTGCCTTTCGCGAGCGAGCCGAGCACGTACTCGAGCGCGCCGCGGGCCATGCCCGTCATCGCGCCGGCGAGAACGATCGAGAGCGTCGAAACGAACGCCGAACGGTAGAGCACCTCGTCGGTGTGCTCGGTGCCATACTCACCCTCGATGGCTTTGCTGATGGAGATGATGCGGTAGTCGGGAATGAAGACGTCGGTCGCGACCAGAGTGTTGCTGCCCGTGCCGCGCATGCCGGCGACGTACCAGGTGTCGTCGATGGTGAGGTCTGACATGGGAACGAGCGCCAGGCCCTGATCGATTTGAGCGCCCTGGTCGTTCACGATCGGCAGGCCGAGCAGCGCCCACTGCGAGTGCAGGCTGCCCGAGGCGAATCCCCACGCACCCGTGATGCGCAAGCCACCCTCTTCGTACGTCGCTGTGGCGGTCGGAGTGAGAACACCGCAGACGCGGGCGTCGGGGTTGTCTCCCCAGACATCGTTCTGGGCGCGCTCGGGGAAGGTGCCGGTCATCCACCCGCACACATTGATGAGCGTGGTGACCCAGCCGGTTGCGCCGTCAGCGCGGGCGATGAGCGAGTTGATCTCCACGAAGTCGCGAACCGAGACCTCGTTGCCGCCGAGCCGCTTGGGCTGGGCCAGCTTGAACAGGCCGGCCTCGTTCAGTGCTTCGATGACGGGTTCGGCGACCCGGCGGTTGTCTTCGGTTTCAACGGCGTGTTCTTTGATCAGACCGGCGAGGCTGACCGCTCGCTCTTTCAGCGTCTGGGCGACCGCTGCGGTTTCGGTTGCAGCTTCGGGGTTCGCATCGAGAATCGTCATGTGACATACTCCTTCATCTCTTCGTTGAGTGGATCAGGGTGGCGGTCTAGATCAGCCGCGCTGTGTGATCAGTCTCGTCGCGCCTGGCGTCTTACTCTTGTGCCGAGTCGCCAATCTTGCACAGCAGCGTTGGGCGCAGCGCCCTAGCGCGCCATCGTCGCGGCAGCGCACAGTCGATATCGCCCCGCACAGACGCGCCACTTCTGCACAGACGCACGAAAGGAAACGAGCATGACTCTCGCCGATAGTTCGCAAATAACACCGCGCCAGCTGCGGCGAGGTCGCCGCTTTGAGCCCCGCCAACTGGCACGAAGGGGAGCCGTTGCTCTTCTTTAAGGGAAGCTACCGTCAACTACACAGCCAGGAGGCGTAGAACATAAATCGCGTTTGAAAATCGCCCGTATAACGATATAGCATAGCGAATAGCGCCAATTTCAATCTCACAAGGAGACAACGATGTCAGGTAACAAGGCCACAGGCCGGCCGATCAACCCGCCGAAACTTCACCACACCACGTTCACGACGATGCAACTCGACAACATGGTGGCCTGGTACGAACTGGCAGTGGGCCTCATTCCGGCCTTCCACAACGACGAAGCCGCATGGCTCACGAACGATGAGGCGAACCACCGCATCGCCTTCCTCTCCCCTCCCGGCCTGAAGAAGCCGGCCGATAAGGGTCACGAAACGGGCATCCACCACACCGCGTTCGAGTACGCCACGTTCGACGAGTGGCTCGACAACTACATTCGTCTGCGCAACCACGGCATTCTGCCGTTCTTGACGCTCGACCACGGCATCACGATGTCGATCTACTACCAAGACCCTGACGGCAACGGCGTGGAGATTCAGGTCGACGCGTTCGGCGACTGGGCTCAGTCGAAGCAGTGGATCTCGTCGGCTCTCGAGTTCGCCTCGAACCCCATCGGCACCTACTTCGACCCCGAAAAGCTGGTTGCCGCTCGCGAAGCCGGGCTCACGTTCAAAGAAATTCACGAGAACGCGCGGGCCGGCGAGTACGTGCCCGACACGATTCCGGCAGACATCTTCTTGCCCGAACTGTACTGAGCGCGCCGCGCTGAGCGCGCAGCACTGACGCAAAACAGCACTGACGCAAAAGAGCGGCGGATTCACCTCAACTGAGCAGATTTCATCTGCGCTGGGGCGAATCCGCCGCTCTTTTCTGCAACCGCTTCGTGACGATGTGCGCTTGCTCGAGAAGGAGCCGGCCGAGGTCGGGGCGACGATCGGGGCTGAAGCGTGACTCGATGCCAGTGAGGCTCAGCGCCCAGGCCGGCCGGCCATGCTCGTCGAAGATCGCCGCTCCCATGCCCCAACTACCCTCGACCAGCAAGCCTGGGTTCACGGCGTAACCGCGTGAGCGCGTCTCGGCGATGCGCTGCCGAACCTCGGCCGCCTGGTGCTGCGCACCCCACCGCTCGGCGAGCGACTCCCGGGCGAGGTAGCTGTCGATCTCCGTGGGCGTCAGAAACGACAGAATCGCGAGCCCCGCGCTCGCCACTCCGAGCGGAAACCGTACCCCTTCGTACAAGACGAACGAACGCACCGGAAAACTGCCCTCGATGCGCAGCAGGCACACCGTTTCGAAGCCGCGGCGGGCCGAGAGAAAGGCGCTCTCCCCCGTTTCGCGGGCGAGCGTCTCGACGCTCTCACGGGCGAAGTCGGTGATGTCGTACCGTTCGGCGGCGAGTGCGCCCATGAGGTAGAGCTCCGGCCCGAGATGCCAGCGCGCCTTGGCCGTGTCGAGGTCGAGAAATCCTTCGGCTGCGAGGGAGGTCAGCAGTCGGTGCGCGGTCGGGCGCGTGAGTTCGGCTTCGTCGGCGACCTGGGCAGTGGATACGCCGTCGGGCGAGTGCTCGCTGACCACGCGCAACACCCGGCCCGCGCGCGAGATGACCTGAGCCCCTTGCAAGCCGTCAGGCATCGGGCATCCACTTCGCGTTCATCATGTCTCCACATTATGGACAAGCTCAGGGGCGCTGCCCACACTGCAATCACTTTAGTGTGAAACTTTGACAGCGGCTATCAGGTGCGCGTAGCTTCGATAGAAGAATAGTGGTGCCCACTTTATGGGCATCCGTCACTAACCCACAAAGGAGTGCGTGTGTCAAAGCTCTGGCAGAGCGCGGCAGAGGCTGTGCACGATGTCATCCACGACGGGGCAACCATCGCAGCCGGTGGTTTCGGCCTCAGCGGCAACCCGAACGACCTCATCGAGGCGATTCGTGACAGCGGTGCCAAAGACCTCACTATCATCTCGAACAACATGGGCGTCGACGGCAAAGGCCTCGGCATTCTGCTCGAGAACCACCAGGTCAAGCGCGTGCTCGCGTCATACGTGGGCGAGAACAAGCTGTTCGCACAGCAGTTCTTGAGCGGCGAGCTCGAGGTGGAGTTCGTGCCACAGGGCACCCTCGCCGAGCGCCTTCGCGCGGGCGGGGCCGGAATCGCGGGTTTCTACACCAAGACGGGCGTGGGCACGCCCATTGCTGAAGGCAAAGAGCTGCACGAGTTCGACGGTGAAACCTACGTGCTCGAACGCGGCATCGTGGCCGACATCGCAATCGTGCACGCGTTTCGCGCCGACGCGGCCGGCAACCTGATTTACCGGCATGCCTCGCGTAACTTCAACCCGAACGTCGCCACCGCCGGCCGGGTCACCCTCGTCGAGGCCGAAGAGATTCTCGGCGAGGGCGAGTTCATCGACCCGAACATCATCGTGACGCCCGGCATTTTCGTGCAGCGCCTGATGCAGGCCACCGACCGCCCCAAAGACATCGAACAACGAACCGTTCGGCCGCGCGCCTTGACCGGCGCCTGAGCAGAAAGAACGAAAAATGGCCTGGTCACGCGACGACATGGCGGCAATTGCCGCCCGCGAACTCAACGACGGCGAGTACGTCAACCTGGGAATCGGTATTCCGACCATGGTTGCCAACCACTTGCCCGACGGCGTATCCGTCACCCTGCAGAGTGAGAACGGGTTGCTCGGCATGGGCCCGTTTCCGTTCGAAGGCGAAGAAGACGCCGATCTGGTGAACGCCGGCAAGCAGACCATCACGCTCGCGCCCGGCGGCAGCTTCTTCGATTCGGCGACCTCGTTCTCGATGATTCGCGGCGGGCACGTGCAGGTCGCTATTCTCGGGGCCCTTCAAGTGGCCGCGAATGGCGACCTGGCGAACTGGACGATTCCGGGCAAGCTCGTGAAGGGAATGGGCGGCGCGATGGATCTCGTCGCCGGCACCCCCCGGGTGATCGTGATCACCGAGCACGTGGCCAAAGACGGCTCGCCGAAAATCGTCGCAACGTGCGACCTGCCGCTCACCGGCGCTCGCGTCGTGCAGCGAATCATCAGCGACCTCGCTGTGTTCGACGTCGTCGATGAAGCGCTCGTGTTGCGCGCCACGGCCCCGGGCGTGAGCGTCGAAGAAATCGAATCAAAGACGGGCGCGGGGTTCACGGTCGACCTCGACCCTAGTGTCGTTCCAGACCAGGTCGTTTCAGACCAGACGGAGGTAGGCGCATGAGCGCAGTAATCGTGGGCTACGCCCGCACCCCATTCGTGAGGTACAACGGCGTGTTCAGCACGATTCCGGCCACCGAGCTCGGGGCGCACGCCATCACGGCGGCCCTCGAGAAAGCGGGCGTCTCGGCCGATTCGGTGGAGATGGTGTATGGCGGGCAAGTGCTTCAAGGGGCGGCAGGCCAGAACCCTGCACGCCAGTCGGCGGTGGGTGCGGGCATCCCGCTGACCGTACCGGCCATCACGATCAACGCGGTGTGCCTCTCGGGAATGGAGGCCGTGGTCAACGCCGTGCGCCTCATCAACGCGGGCGAGGCCGACGTGGTAGTTGCCGTGGGGCAGGAGTCGATGACGCTGGCTCCGCACGCGTGGTCGGGCTCACGGGCCGGCAAGAAGTACGGTGCCGTCGAGCTGATCGACACGATGGAGCACGACGGGCTGACCGACGCGTTCGAGAAGCGTTCGATGGGTATTTCGACCGAAGAGGGCAACACCGAGCTGCACCTCAGTCGTGAAGAGCAAGACGCGTGGGGTGCCCGTTCGCACCAGACGCTCGCCGCCGGCGCTTCGTTTCTCGAAGGCGAAATCGTGCCGTTCTCGGTGCCTGGGCGTAAGGGCGCCACGGTCGTGTCGGCCGACGACGGGTTGCGCGCTGAGACCACCGTTGAGACGCTCGCCGGTCTTCGGCCCGCCTTCGGTTCGTCGGGTACCATCACGGCCGGCAACTCGTCGCAGATCACCGACGGCGCGGCGGCAATCGTGCTGATGAGTGAGACCGCGGCCGATGCGCTCGGTGCGCACAAGATCGCCACCGTGGTGGCGCACGCGTTCGTGGCCGGCCCCGATGTGCGGCTGCACGCGCAGCCGGCGAACGCTATCAACAAAGCGCTCGCTCGCACGTCGTACACCACGAGTGACCTTGCTGCTGTCGAGATCAACGAGGCCTTCGCGTCGGTTTCGGTTCAGTCGACACGGATGCTCGGGGTCGACGAATCGATCGTGAACAGCAACGGCGGGGCCATCGCCCTCGGGCACCCCATCGGAGCCTCCGGCACGCGCATCGTCGGTCACCTCGCCCGGCGGCTCGCCGCCCTCGGAACGGGTTCGGTCGGCGCGGCAGGCATCTGCGGCGGCGGCGGACAGGGTTCGGGCGTGGTACTCGTCGCGTTCTAGCGGCTGCGCCCGGCGGCGGCCGTCTCGTGCTGAGGTCGGCGCGGTACTTACGTCGGCGCGGTACTTACGTCGGAGATCAGCCACGCTGTCCACGTATTGCGGGGATGAACCCGATTCTCCGACGAAACGACCACAGTATTCAAGGCGGGAGGGTGTCATGTCGGTATCGCTTGTCGGGCACGGCGACGACTACGCCGCGGCGCGCGCTTACCGCGCGCTCGGCGCCACGTCGACGCGCGTCGAGATCTTGCGCCTCGTGCTCGCGTCGGGCGAGGTGAGCGCCGCCGAGCTCATGGCGGCGCTCGCCCTCACCCGCAACGGCGTGCACCACCACCTGCGCGCCCTCACCGACGACGGCCTCCTCCTCGAGCGGCACACCACCCACCCGCGCGGCAGCGGACCCATCACGTACTGGCGGGCCGACCCCGACGAGGTGCTCACAATGCTCGAAGACCTCACCGCTCACGTGATGAGTGCCGCGCACCTGCCCACCCCCTGACGGTGTGGCGCAGAACCAAGCGTGCTTGTGCGTGCGGCTAGAGGGATGCAGCCTGGGATGCGCAAAAGCACCCCCACTCGAAAGCGGGGGTGCTTTTGCGCAACGTCGACGCGTTGCGACCGGGGTGTGGGCTAGGCGGCGAAGGCCATGTCCGCGGGGGTGGCCGCCGAGGCCGAGCTGACGACGGTGAGCTCGCCCGCCGAGGCGGAGACGGTCACGGTACCGCCGTCGGTCAGGGCACCGGTGACGAGCAGGTCGGCGATACGATCATCCACTGACCGCTGAATGACGCGGCGCAGGGGGCGCGCACCGTATTCGGGTTCGTAGCCGTTGTCGGCGATCCAGTCGATTGCGGCGTCGGTAACCGACAGCGTGATCGAACGAGCGGCCAGGCGGGCACGCGAGGCGCCGAGCAGCAGCGACACGATCTGGCGCAACTGGGGCTTCTCGAGCTTTTGGAACAGCACGATCTCGTCGATACGGTTCAAGAACTCGGGGCGCATGGCCTCGCGCAGCTTGCCCATCACGCGATCGCGCAGCGCCTTGTCTGAGCCGAATCCGCCACCGGCCGAGTGGTCGGCCACGAAGCCGATTCCGCCGCTGCGGCTCGCCAAGAACTCAGAGCCCAGGTTCGAGGTCATGATGACCACCGTGTTGCGGAAGTCGACCGTGCGACCCTGACCGTCGGTCAGGCGACCGTCGTCGAGCACCTGCAAGAGCAGGTTGAACACGTCGGGGTGCGCCTTCTCGATCTCGTCGAACAGGATGACCGAGTACGGGTTACGACGAACCCGCTCGGTCAGCTGACCGGCCTCGTCGTAGCCCACATATCCGGGAGGGGCACCGACGAGCCGCGACACGGTGTGCCGCTCGCCGTACTCACTCATGTCGAAGCGCAGCATCGCTTTCTCATCGCCGAACAGCGAGCCCGCGAGGGTCTTCGCCAGCTCGGTCTTGCCGACACCGGTGGGTCCGAGGAACAGGAAGCTGCCGACGGGCCGGTTGCGATCGCCCATGCCGGTGCGGTTGCGCCGCACAGCCTTAGCGACCACCGTCACGGCGTCGTCTTGCCCGATCACGCGGGCGTGCAGTTCTTCTTCGAGCAGAGCGAGGCGTTCACGGTCGACCTGGGTCAGCCGATTGGCCGGGATGCCCGTGGCCCGCGATATGACGGCCGCGATCTCTGGCTCGCCGACGACCGCCGCAACATCGGCGATGTCGGTCGACTTCACGTTCGCGAGCTTCGCCTGCACAGCCTCGATCTCGTCACGCAGACGCGACGCCTCTTCGTAGTGCTCGGCCGCGACGGCCGAGTTCTTCGAGGCTTCGAGGTCGGCGAGCTGTTGCAGGAGGGCCGACGCGTCGACCTTCTTGCCGAGCTTCAGGCGCAGCCGAGCCCCGGCCTGGTCGATCAGGTCGATCGCCTTGTCGGGCAAGAACCGGTCGCTGATGTATCGCGCAGACAGCTCGACCGAAGCGCGAATCGCCTCGGGCGTGTAGGTCACTGCGTGGTGCTCCTCATAGGCAGGCGCGAGCCCGGCCAAGATCAGCACCGCGTCTTCGATGTTCGGCTCGCCCACAGTTACAGGCTGGAACCGGCGCTCGAGCGCGGGATCTTTCTCGATGGAACGGTACTCCTTCAGCGTGGTGGCGCCCACCAGGTGCAGGTCGCCGCGTGCCAGGCGGGGCTTCAAGATGTTTCCGGCATCCATACCGCCCTCACCCGAACCGCCGGCACCGACAACGGTGTGAATCTCGTCGATGAAGACGATCAGCTCACTCTTATGGGCTGAGATCTCATCCATCAGCTTGGTGAGGCGCTCTTCGAAGTCGCCGCGGTACTTGGTTCCGGCGAGCATGGCGGGCAGGTCGAGCGTCACCACGCGCTTACCGCGCAGCTGCTCGGGAACACCGCCGTCGACGATGGCCTGAGCCAGACCTGAGACGATCGCGGTCTTACCCACGCCCGCCTCACCAATCAGAACGGGGTTGTTCTTGGTGCGGCGCGACAGAATCTCGATGGTCTGCTCGATCTCGTCGAGCCGGCCGATCACGGGGTCGAGGTCGCCCTCGCGGGCCAGCTCAGTGAGGTCGGTGCCGAACTTGTCGAGCGTGGGGGTGTCGGAGTCGGTCTCAGCCGTCTCGTCACCTGCGGCAGAGCCTGTCGTGCCCGCGTTGACCGTTTCGCGCATGCCGGCCTGCAGAGCATCCGGAGTCACGCCGGCAGCCGCCAGAACGGCGCCCGCGGGCGAGTCTTGGTTGATGACGAGCGCGAAGAAGAGGTGCTCAGGGTCGATGTAGGTCGAGCCGGATGCCCGGGCGACCTGGTACGCGTGAAACAGTGTGCGCGTGGCCGACTGCGTCAGCGACGGAGCAACGTCGTCACGTTCGGCCGAAGCCTGCGGTAGACGCCCCTCGGCAGCCTCCGCGATGGCGCGCGGGTTCGCGCCCACGCGGCGAATAGCGTCAGCGGCCGGCTCCTTCTCGGCGATGACGCGAAGAATGTGTAGTGCGTCGAGCTCGGACTGACCGTGCTCGAGCGCGAACTTACCGGCCTCGGCCAGCACTTCGTGCGTGCGGCGGCTGAGGAAGCGGCTGATGTCTATGGAACGGGCGCCCTGCTGGGCCGAGCGCTCGCCCTCGAGGTAACGAGCGAGAAACTCGTCGAATGAGTTGCCGCCGGTACCTTCGGGGTTTGAGTTGTTAGGCAATGTGTCCTCCTGGTGAAACTTGAGTGCCCTCGACTCAAGTTAACGCTACGGAGGGTGGGTTATTCCCGGTTGATCGCTCTGGGCGAAAAAGCTGAGCGTGCTGCACTCAACTTCGAGTTAGGCGAGCAGGGTGAAGTCGGGGCGCACGGCAGAAGCCGCGTCGAGGTAGGCGTCGCGGTCGAAGCTCTCGAAGATGGTGTTCTGTATGACGTAACCCTGCAGAATGCCGAGATACAGACTCGCGAAGGCGGCGGCCGTGCGCTCGGCCTCGTGGGCGGGCATCCCGAGGCCACGCTCGTACCAGTCGACGAGGTACAGCTCGAGAACGCGGCGCAGGTGGCTGCCGATGCGGTCTGTCGATTCGCGGCTCGAGACGTCGAGGGCGGCTTGCGCCCAGACCTGAAGGAGCAGGCCGAGGTCGTCGACTTCGGTTTCGATGCCGTCGAGGAAGGTGCGCAGCAGTTCGCCCGGAGCGACCGGGTCGGCCGTGCCGGCGGCCTCGACCCCGTGCAGGCGAACCTCGAGCAGGTCGGAGATAGCCGAGTGGATCAGTTCGTCTTTGCCCTTGAAGTGCCCATAGATCGCGCCGGCCGAGAGCCCGCTTTCGGCGATGATGTCGGCCATCGAGGTGGCCTGAAAGCCCTTCTGGGCAAAGAGGCGAAGGGCAGCGGCGGCGATTTCGTGCTTTCGCGACTCACGGTGTTCGGCGGTGACTTTGGGCATGTACTCACTCTAAAAAGAACGATCGTTCTTGACAAGCGCTCCAGGTGAGTTCACAATAAAAAACGAACATTCTTTTTAGGAGCGAATTATGACGTCGACCATCGACCTGCCCGACACCGCGGCGCACGGCGAGGCGGCACGCGCCCACCCGGCGCACGCGGCCAACACCCACACCCCCAGGCCCACAAAGCCAGCACCCACCCTCAAGCCGCACACCCGCTGGGGCCGCGCCATCGGCATCGCCCTGGGCGCAGCTGTCGTGGTCGCCCTGATCGTTGTGGCCTTCGTCTGGCCCACCATCACGTCGAGTGTCAAAGACATTCCGATTGCGATCGTCGGCACCTCTGAGCAAGTCACTGCCGTCACCGATTCGCTCAACAAGCAGGCCGAGGGAGCGTTCGCCGTGACGGCTGTCGGCGACCGGCAAGACGCCGTCGACCTCATCAACACCCGCACCGTCTACGGAGCGATCGTGCTGGGCCAGAGCCCAGAGATTCTCACCGCCTCGGCGAATGGAGCGGCTGTCAGCCAGATTCTCGACCAGCTGGCCGCGCCCATCCAGGCCCAGGCGAACGCGGCAGCACAGGCCGCCGTGACTCAGGCCATCGCCGCAGGTCAGGCCCCGGCGGGCACAACCGCACCGGCCATCACGGTCGCCGTCACCGATGTGGTGCCGCTGGCCTCGACAGACGCGCGTGGGGTCGGGCTCACAGCAGCGGCATTTCCCCTGGTGCTCGGCGGAATTCTCGGCGGCGTACTTGTCTCGCTGCTGATCACCGGCGTCTGGCGCCGTCTGACGAGCGTCATCGTCTACGCCGTGGTCACCGGTGTCGGCGTCACGCTCATCATGCAACCGTGGTTCGGCATTTTGCAGGGTTCGTTCGCGCTCAACGCGGCCGCCATCACGCTCGCCATGGCGGCCACCGCCTCGTTCGTGGTCGGCGCCAACGCGTTGCTCGGCCGGGGCGGAATCGCCGTTGGCTCCGTTCTGACCATGCTCATCGGCAACCCGCTCTCGTCAGCTACTCAGCCGCTGCAATTCGACGTCGCCCCATGGGGCGCGGTGGGCCAGTGGTTCGTTCCGGGCGCGTCTTCGACCCTCATTCGCGATCTGTCGTACTTTCCTGACGCGAGCACCATCTTCCCGTGGCTGGTGCTCGCCGGCTGGACTGCCCTCGGCATCGTGGCCATGTTCGTGGGCCACTTCAGAAACCAGCAGGTCATCTCGAGCCTTGCTGTGAGCGAAGACCCTGCCTAGAGTGTTCAGGTAGGTCGGGGGGCCGGCCGCGGCAGATCGTCGCGGTTTCACCCGATCGGAGCACCCACGTGACCCAGCCGCTCAGCGTTTTCGATCTCTTCAGCATCGGAATCGGGCCGTCGAGCTCACACACGGTAGGCCCCATGCGGGCTGCGGCGTCGTTCGCCAGGTCTCTGCAGGCTCCGGATGCCCGCTCCCCCGTTCTCGAGTCGGTCGCCGCTCTGCGCGTCGAACTCTTCGGCTCGCTCGCGGCCACCGGTGTGGGGCACGGCACCCTTCGTGCGGTGCTGCTGGGGCTCGGATGCGCCGACCCCGCGTCGGTGCTGCCGGAGTTCGTCGCCGAACGCGCAGCCGACATCGATGCGAGCGGCGTGCTGCTGCTCGGCGGCAGCCACGCGGTGCCTTTTGCCAGCAACGAGATCGTACTGAAGCCGCTCACCACGTTGCCGCGGCACCCCAATGCGCTGCGGTTCACGGCGTTCGACGCCGCGCGGGCGGTGCTGGCCGAGGAGACGTATTACTCGGTGGGCGGTGGGTTCGTGGTGCACGAGGGTGACGCGTTAGGCAGCGACGAATCGCTCGGCGGCGAGGGGTCGCGCGGCCCGAGTGCAGACGAACGCGGCACCGAGGGCGACGTGGCAGCGACAGCGGCAGGTACCGCGGGCGGCGGCGAGGGGCGGGTCGCGCCTCGAGTCGAGCCCGAGCATCCATTCGCCTTCGACACGTCAGCACGCCTGGTGGAGCTCTGCGACGAGAACGGCTGGGCCTTCAGCGACGTGATGCTGGCGAACGAGAAGCTGCCGGCCGAGGAGGTGCGGCGCGGTCTGCTGCGCATTAGAGATGTGATGAACGAGTGTGTGGAGTCGAGCATCCACCGCGCCGGAGTCTTGCCGGGCGGGCTCGACGTGCGACGGCGCGCGCCCGCGTGGTTTCGGCAGCTTTCGGAGGCGGGGCCGGAGCGTGGCAAAGAGTTCTGGCAAGAATGGGTGGGTTTGATCGCACTCGCTGTGAACGAAGAGAACGCCTCGGGCGGGCGGGTCGTGACGGCGCCGACGAACGGGGCCGCGGGCATCATTCCGGCGGTGCTGTACTACGCCACGCACTTCGCCGATCGGTCGGCGCCCGGCACCCCCACACGCGGTGCCACCTCCGCCGCCGACGATGGCGGCACCGCGCACCACGACCCCGGAGACCGGGGCGACACCGCCATCGCACCCACGTCAGCCATCACCGGCACCGCCAGCGCACCCCCGTCAGCCATCACCGGCACCGCCAGCGCACCCCCGTCAGCCATCACCGGCACCGCCATCGCACCCCCGTCAGCCATCACCGGCACCGCCATCGCACCCCCTTCAGCCATCACCGGCACCGCCATCGCACCCACGTCAGCCATCACCGGCACCGCCATCGCACCCCCGTCAGCCATCACCGACTCACCCGACGACATCGCCGTGCGCTTTCTGCTCACTGCGGGCGCCATCGGCACCCTCTACAAGAACAACGCCTCTATCTCGGGCGCGGAGGTGGGCTGCCAGGGCGAGGTGGGCTCCGCGTGCTCGATGGCGGCCGGCGCTCTCGCCGAAATTCTCGGCGCAACGCCCGCGCAGGTCGAGAACGCCGCCGAAATCGCCATGGAACACAACCTCGGCCTCACGTGCGACCCCATCGGCGGGCTGGTGCAGATTCCGTGCATCGAACGCAACGCCATGGGCGCCACGAAGGCCATCACTGCGGCGAAAATGGCCATGCTGGGCGACGGGATGCACCACGTCTCGCTCGACGAAGTCATCACCACGATGCGCCTGACGGGCCTCGACATGCAGAGCAAGTACAAAGAAACCGCCCTCGGCGGCCTCGCCACGAGTACCCGCATCTCGGTGAACCTCACCGAGTGCTGACGCGCGGTCTGGCGGGCTCCTTCCGAACCAATCCGCGCTCCGCCCGTACGCCCCCGCGCACGCCGTCGTGAGTCCGTTAGGTGTTTTGAGCCCACTACACCGGCCTCAAAACGACCTAACGGGCTCACCAGCGGAGGCGGAGGCCGAAATGGGTGCGGCGGCGGGCCGAACGGGGGCCAGACCGCGACGGCCGCCCGCCAGAACGGCGTGGGCCAGAACAAGACGACCCGCTAGTAGCGCGTGGGCCGGAGCGGCGTGGGCCAGAATGTACCTATGCCGAGCATCCTGGATCGACTCGACCTGCGGCCCATTCGCCCGCGCGACAAGCACGAACCCGGCCGCGTCGCCTCGAGCCTCGAGTTGTTCTTCGACCTCGTGTTCGTCATCGCCGTGGGTCTCGCCGCCACCAACCTGCACGAGCTCGAGAGCGAACAGCACCTCTGGGCCGGCGTGGGCGCCTACCTCATGGTGTTCTTCGCCATCTGGTGGGCCTGGATGAACTTCACCTGGTTCGCGACCGCCTTCGACAACGACGACTGGCTGTACCGGGTCACCACCATCGTGCAGATGGGCGGCGTGCTCGTCTTGGCCGCGGGGGTTCCGGGTGCCATGCAGCACGGCAACTTCACCGCTGTCACGTTCGGATACGTCATCATGCGCCTGGCAATGGTGAGCCAATGGGTGCGTGTCGCCGTGAATTCGCCCGAATACCGAGCTACCGCCCTCCGCTATGCCGGCGGAATCACCGTGGTGCAGCTCGCCTGGGTGTTACGCCTGCTGCTGCCCGACTCGCTCGGGGTGATGAGCTTCATCGTGCTCGCCCTCGCCGAAATCACGGTTCCCATCTGGGCCGAACAGAAGAACGTCACCCCGTGGCACGACCACCACATCGCCGAACGCTACGGCCTCTTCACCCTCGTGGTGCTCGGCGAGGGCCTGCTCGGCTCAGCGAACGCCATCATCGACGGGCTGCAGGATGCCGACCACGTCTTCACGCTGACCTTACTGGCGGCGTGCGGCCTGATCATCACCGCGGCCATGTGGTGGATCTACTTCGCCGTCTCGCAGCACGACAACTTCGCCAATCTGCGGCAGTCACTGACCACCGGATACACCCACTACATCATCTTCGCGGCAGCCGGAGCGGTATCGGCGGGAATCGAGGTCGCCGTGGCGGTGCATTCGGGCGCCACCCAACTGCCGACGGTCGAGGCCGGGGCGACGCTCACCATTCCGGTGGCGGTGTTCGTGCTCGCGGTGTGGGCGCTGGCGATCAGGCCCGGGGTCGGCCGGGTGGCGAACACGGTCATTCCGATCGCCGGTGTGCTCATCGGGCTCTGCGCGCTCGCGCCCTGGCCCGAGGTGGTTACCTCGGTGCTGCTCATCGCTGTCGTGGTGACGCTGGTGGTGACGAAACGGCCCTCGCCGATCAATCGGCTGACCCAAGCGGCGGGGCGCTGAGCAGGCTGGGCGCTGACCTGACGGGGTGCTGACGCTGACCCGACAGGGCGCTGGCCCGACAGGGCGCTGACCGAGTCGGCGCCCCGCCGACCTCGCGGGGCGAGCGCGCGCACCCCGGGCATCCACTGACCGATGAACAGTGGATAACCGCGCCCTGTTTGCTGGGCGCCATTCGCGATCAACTGATTTCAGCAGCCTTCGGGGCTGCGAGAAACCGGAGCTGAGCGATGACCAAGTGGACTGCCGCCGACCTACCCGACCTGACCGGCAGAACGATTGTGGTCACGGGCGCCACCAGCGGAATCGGCCTCATCACCGCGCGAGAGCTGGCGAGAGTCGGCGCCCACGTGGTGCTCGCGGTGCGAGACATCGCCAAGGGTGCGGCCGCCAAAGCGGGCATGACGGGTGTGACGGGCGACGTCGAGGTGCGCGAACTCGACGTGTCGAGTCTGGCGAGCGTGCGCGCCTTCGCCGCCGACTGGAGGGGGCCGCTCGACGTTCTGGTGAACAACGCGGGGGTGATGGATGTTCCGCTGACGCGAACGGCCGAGGGCCTCGACACGCAGACCGCCACGAACTCGCTCGGCCCGTTTCTGCTGACCAACCTGCTGTTGCCGCACATCACCGATCGCGTGGTGTGGGTCACCAGTCAGCTGCACCGCATGGGGCACCTGAACGTCGACGACCTGAATTGGAAGGCGCGGCCCTACAAGCCGATGGATGCCTACAACGACTCGAAGCTGCAGGTCATACTCTTCTCGCTCGAGCTGCAGCGGCGGCTCGACTCCGCGCATTCACCGATTCGCTCGCTGATAGCGCACCCGGGCATCGCCACCACACCGCTGGCGGCGCACTCGTCATCCAACGCGATCAACCGCTTCTCGGTGTTCTTGAACGACGCCGAACACGGCGCGCTGCCCACGCTCTTCGCCGCAACTCAAGACCTGCCGGGAAACGCGTACGTCGGACCGAACGGTCTCGGCAGCATCAAGGGCTACCCCACCGTGCGAAAGCCGGGCAAAGCCGGTCTCGACGCTGCGGCGGCGAGCCGTCTGTGGGCAGCGGCAAGCACCACGGTCGCTTTCGCCGTCTGAGCCCGAAAGCGCGAACGCGCGAACACCCGATGGTGCGGCACAAGCAGGCGCGGGCATCCACTGACCGGCGGTGCCTGGATATGAGGTTCAGGAGGGTGCAGAGTTGAGGTGTAGGCAGACAGGCCGCGAGCCGCCAGTCCGGCCGCGAACAGCCAGACAGGCCGCGAACAGATGGAGGAGGGCGAAGGTGGTGAACCAGCCCGAACTCGCCGACTTCTTGCGAAAGCGGCGGGAGGCGCTGCAACCCGAAGACGTGGGGCTGACCCGCGGCCCCAGGCGCCGTACCAGTGGGTTGCGGCGCGAAGAAGTGGCCGAACTCGCCGGAATGTCGACCGACTACTACGCCCGGCTCGAGCGCGGCAATGGGCCGCAGCCGTCTGAACAGATGGCGGCGGCAATCGCTCGCGGGCTACGGCTGAGCTTGGCCGAGCGCGATCACCTTTTCATGTTGACCGGGCACGGGGCCCCGCAGCGGGTTCGGCGCACCGATCACATCAGCCCCGGGCTCATGCGGGTGCTCGACAGGCTCGACGACACTCCGGCCCAGATCATGTCGAACCTCGGCGAGACGCTGGTGCAGACGCCGCTGGCGGTCGCCCTGCTCGGTGAGCAGACGCACTTCGCGGGCGCATCCCGAATCAACGTGTACCGCTGGTTCACCGACCCATCGTCGCGCGAAATGTACGAGCCTGACGACTTCGAACTGCATGGGCGCGTCTTCGCGGCACAGTTTCGGCAGGTCGTGGCCCAGCAGGGGCCCGGTTCGCAGGCGGCCGCCCTCGCCGAGAGCCTGCTGCAGCAGAGCGACGAATTCGCGGCCGTCTGGCATGACCACGAGATCGGGCTCGTCTACACCGAGCAGAAACGCTTCGTGAACCCGGAGGTGGGGCCGATGCTGCTGCACTGCCAGTTGCTGCTCGACCCCGACCAGCAGCAGTCGTTGCTCGTCATCACGGCGACTCCGGGCACCGAGAGTTACGAGCGGTTGCAGCTGCTCTCAGTCATCGGCAGCCAGAAGCTCGGGCTCCCCGCGCGGTAGGCGGGGCGTCTGCCGCTGGCCGCTCCCCGCACGTCGTCGGGGTACGGATGCCCGTAGCCGCCCACCAGCGCACGAGTTGTTCACCCGCTCTCGTTAGGTATTTCGCCGCCCACCGTCGTACGGTCGAAGCAGACCTATTCGGCGGGAGAAAACCATGAGCGAAACCACCACCCCGACACCCGGCCCGGCCGCTGCCGCCCCGCCCCTTTTCTTGCTCGCGATGGATCACCGCGCTTCACTGCAGAAGCAGGTCTACGGCATCGAGGGCGAGCCCACACCCGCGCAGATCGAGCAGATCTCGGCCGGCAAGACGCTCATCTTCGAAGGCCTGCTCGAGGCCGTGAACCGCGGGGTCGACCCGGCGACCGTGGGCGTTCTGGTCGACGAACGCTACGGAACAGCTGTGGCCGAGAAGGCACTGGCGGTGGGCATCGACCTCGCCATGCCCATCGAGGCGAGCGGCCACGACTTCTTCGTGCTCGAGTACGGCGACTTCACCAGCACCGATTGGTTCAGTCACGTCGAGACCTTCAACCCCGCCCAGGTGAAAGTGCTCGTGCGCGACAACCCGGCGTTCGACGAAGCCGACCGCGAGGCGCAGTTCAGACATCTCGCCGCGGTAGGTCAGGTGTTGCGTGAGTCGGGTCGAGTCTTTCTGATCGAACTGCTGATTCCGGCCACCGAATCCCAGCTGGCGTCGGTCGATCAGGATGCCCTGCGGTACGACCGCGACGTGCGCCCCGACCTCACCACCCAGGTCATCTCTGAACTGCAGCACGCCCACGTCGAACCTGACATCTGGAAGATCGAGGGCCTCGAAACCCGTGAAGCTGCCGAGTCGATCGTGGCTGCGGCGAGACAGGATGCCCGGGCATCCGTCACCTGCATCGTGCTCGGTCGCGATGCACCCGAAGAGCGGCTCGACCACTGGCTGAGCGTCGCAGCACCCGTCGACGGCTTTCGCGGCTTCGCCATCGGCCGAAGCATCTGGGAGCAGCCGCTCACCGACCACCTCACCGGACTCAACGGCCCGCACGACCTCGTCGACCGCGTGGCCACCAACTTCACCCACTTCGCCGCCGCCTACCAGGCCGCCGCCTCGGCCTGAACCCGCCCCATCCCCACCCGACCCCGACCCAACTCGCTGCTGCCCGTAGCTGCCACCACCTACAGCAGCCACCGCTTAAAGTAGCCACGACGTGAACCCGACCTCAACTCACCACGAACTCGCGGGCAGCCAGGGTCTCACAATCCGTGCGTCGACGCGAGCGCTACGACGAGTTCGTACGCCTGTCTCGTCATTTCGGCTGCCTTCGTGCTCGTGCAATAGCCGCCGTAGTGAAGTAGTGATTTGTCTTTCACGAGCCTCATCAGCCGCTTGCTGAGGGCCACCCCGTCTGGCTCGACCGTCGCGAGCTGCGCGGCCGCCGCACGATGGTCGGCGTCGTTCGCGCGAACGCCGAGTTCTTTGCCACAGATGGCGTCTGCCGTGGCAATGCCTGCCATGATGGCATTCGAAGCCGCTACTTGCGCGCCAGCCGATAGACCAGCCGCGCCATCAATCAGGGCAAGCTGATCTTCGGCCACCCGAAGAAATTCGCGTGCGGTTGTGGCGCGTTCTTTCGCATCGGCGCGCGTCATCAGGGCTTGGCGACTCATCCAACCAGTCTACGGCTTTAACGAGCTTTACTCATTCTCTGTCGCAGATCTGGGCCGTGAATCGTTCGAGCGTCTTCGCGCCATGACGCGATGAGAGGGTCTTGCGCCGCGACCATGCTGGTCAGCCGCGAATCGGAGACAGCGTAGACGTTGCATGCGTTGCCCGTGCATGCGGCGATTTCGGAGACCAGGGCATCGACCAGTGTTTCTCGAACGTGTTCGTCGAACCCATCAGAGAAAACCACGGCGACGTCGATATCGCTCGCCTTCGTACTTTCACCGCGCACGACTGAGCCGAAAAGCGCGAGTGTTACGTCAGAAACGTGAGGTCGATCGATGCATTCTTCGACAAGGTCGATCATTCGCCGTTCGACGTCGGCAAGAGCCCGATCGGCCACGCTGATGAGGGCTTGCACTGCCGGCCAAAGCACGTGACGCTGGTTAACCGCGTAAAGAATTGAACCTCCGGCCGGCGTGGCGGTGACCAAACCCTGCACGACCAGTCGCTCGAGCGACTTGCGCATTCCAGCCTCCGAGCCGACGCCGGCGAGTCGGGCGACACTCGCCCCAGTGAGGCTCCCGCTCGTTCGGGAAAGCGTGCGAAGCGAAACACCCTCGAGAGAAGGGATGATCGAGAGCATCGGATTACTGAGATCCATCAGACTCCCACATCTCGAAAAGCAACTATTGTACGCATATCCCTACTTTAGTAGGCACTGCCCTACAATTGTGCTGTGCGGCACCGATGATGTCGGGTCACCACCGCCGCCTCGACGTGTGAGCATAGCCACCGCCGACTGATCTGCAACGATGGGGAGATGCTCAGCATCGGAATACTCGGCGCGGCCGGCATTGCGCCCGCCGCGATTGTGCGCCCGGCGCGACGGCGGAACGATGTGGTGGTCGTGGCGGTGGCGTCACGACGGGCATCCGCTGCCGCCGACTACGCCGACACCCACGGCATCGACCGCGGGTACGGCAGCTACCGCGAGCTGCTCGACGACCCCGAGATCGACCTGATATACAACGCGCTGCCGCCGTCGGAGCACATGCGGTGGTCGATTGCCGCGCTCGAAGCCGGCAAGCACGTTCTCTGCGAGAAGCCGTTCGCCATGAACGCAGCCGAAGCCGAACGTATGACCGATGCGTCGGCGGCGTCGGGCAAGCGCATCGTCGAGGCGTTTCACGACCGCTATCACCCGTTGAGCGCCGAAATCGATCACATCGTCGGCAGCGGGCGGCTCGGTGGCATCGTCGACATACACGCCGACTTTTCGGGCTCGAACCCGTTCGACCCGCGCTCGATTCGGCACGATCCGGCGGTGGGCGGCGGTTCGCTGATGGATCTCGGCTGCTACCCGGTGCACTGGGTTCGCGCGTTGATGGGCTCCGAGCCGACCGTCGTTTCTGCGACGGCCACGCTGAATCCCCTCGGAGCCGATCTGAGCATGGATGCCGCACTCACCTTCGACTCGGGCGTCACCGCTCGCGTAACGTGCTCAATGGTCGAGGGCACGGCGCTGAACTCTTCGCTCGACGTGATCGGCACACACGGGCGCCTTCACGTGAACAACCTCGTCTTCCCGTCGGCCGGCCACAGCATCACAGTCACGACCGACGGGCACTACGGCGACGTCGACTACGTCTCCACCGTGGCCGGACTCACCACCTACGACCATCAACTCACTGGCGTCATCACCGGGCTAGCGACAGGCGAACGGATACTCACCGAGGGTCACGACGCGGTGGCGAACATGCGCGTGATCGACGCCATCTACGCCTCGGCCGGTTTCGACCGTCTCGGCCGAGACGACCAGTGACTTCATCGAAGACACCGAACTTCTCGGCCGCCTGTCAAAGCGGGTGCGTCGTGGCCTGCCGGTCATTCGCGCCGACCCGTTGACACGGCGATGCGAGTCATCTCTCGTCGGCAATGCGCAAGGTCGTAGCGGCGCGCTGCTCGAGAAGCTTCGCCGCCAGTAATTCGCCACCGACCGCGCCGAAACGCGCAAGGGCCTCGCGGTGCATCCGCAACACCTGAGCCGACAGCTCGAACGGCGTGCCGGTCTCGCCGGCGAGCGCCACGACGGTTTGCAGCTCTTCGACGACGCGGCCGATGCCGAAGTCTTCGAGATAGTCGCCCCGCAGCAGGTAGCCGAGATGCCGGTCGATGAACTGGCTGCCACCCGCGCTCACCGCCAGCGTGTCGCGCAGCGTCGCGAGATCAAGGCCCAGCGCCTGGCCGAGCAGCAGGGCCTCGGTGACCGCGATGCTCTGCCCGAACCACAGTAGGTTCGCGAGCAGTTTTGCCGTCTGGCCCGCTCCCGGCTGTTCGCCCAGGTACCGGATGCTCGCCGGCTCGCTCGCGCCGACGTTCGCCCCGAGCGCGGCCAACACCGGCCGCACCCGCGCGACAGCGGCCTCGGCGCCCGCCACGCAGAACGACAGCGCGGCATCTCGGGCCGCGGTCACACCCCCACCCATCGGCGCTTCGACGTAGCCGATGCCGCGCGCCGCAGCGACCGTGGCGAGCTCTGCGGCCATCCGCGGGTCACCACTGGTCAAGTCGAGCCATATCGCGCCCGGTCTCATGGCCGCGAGCGCTCCACCGCCGCGCGAAGGGGGTGCCCCTGCGTCGTACGAGAGCAGAGCATCCGGTGCCATCGCCTGACCGAGTTCTGGCGCGCCAGGCAGCACGGTGATCAGCAGATCGCTGTCGCGGCAGAGTGCACGGATGCCCGGTGAACGGCGTATTGCGGCAGCGTCGAGTGCGGCATCCCGAGCCGAATTGACGTCGAACGCCGTCACCTCGTAGCCGGCCGCGGCGAGGTTCACCGCAATCGGCAGCCCCATGCGCCCGGCGCCGAGCACCCCGATGCTACCGATGGAGGCAGCGTCGGGTGCGCCGCCAGGCCGGCCGACGGCTGCCACCGCGTCAGGAAGCCGAGGCCGAGGCAGGCACGAACACGATGCTGCCGTTGTGCCCGCCGAAGCCGAAGCTGTTCGAGAGCACCGGCCCCGGAACCCACGGCCGCGGCTCGCGAGCAATGTCGAGCGTGATCGCCTCGTCTTGGTTCACCAGCCCCGCGGTCGGCGGCACCGTCTCATTCGCGATGGTCAACGCCACGGCCACGGCCTCAATCGCCCCAGCAGCCCCGAACGAATGCCCGGTCACACCCTTGATGCTGGTGAGCACGGGCGCGTCGGCGCCGAACAACCGCGACACGGCTTCGCTTTCGGCAGCGTCGTTCAGGCCGGTCGAGGTTCCGTGCGCGTTGATGTGCGTGATGTCTTCGGGGCGTAAGCCGGCGTCTTCTAGGGCCAACCGCATGGTGCGCTCGGCGCCCCTGCCATTGGGCGCCGGCGCGGTGACGTGGTAGGCATCCGCCGTCGACGCTGCACCCTCGATGGTCATGTACACGTGCGCGCCCCGTGCCACGGCGCGCTCGAGCGGCTCGAGAACCAGCATTCCGCATCCTTCAGACGCAGCGAGGCCGTCGCGGTCGCGGTCGAAGGGGCGCGAGATGCCGCTCTTCGAGAGTGCGCGCATGTTGCCGAAGCCCGCGATGCACACCGGAGTGAGGCTCGAATCGGTGCCGCCCGCCAGCACGACGTCGGCGAAGCCCTGCGCAATGAGCCGGGCGCCGGCTGCGATGGCGTCTGTTCCTGCGGCGCAGGCGGTGGTGACAGTGGATGCCGTACCCCTCATGCCGAACCGAATACTCAGAGCGCCCGCCGCAGCGTTCGGCATCACCATGGGCACCGTGTGGGGTGAGACGAGGCGTTCCCCACGGTCACGCAGCACGTCGGCCTGGGCCGCGAACGTCTGGATTCCGCCGATTCCGGTGCCCATCGACACCGCCGCGCGATCGAGGTCGACCGTGTCGACAAGCGCCTGAGTGTCGCTTTCTGCGGGGGCGTCGGAACGGGCATCCGCCAGCAGGCCCGCATCACGCAGTGCCTCGTCGGCCGCCACCACCGCGAAGTGCACATTGATGTCAGAGTTCTTCGCGGTTTTGTGCGTCATCACCCGGCGCGCATTGAGCTTTTCTTCGTCGACCCGTCGAACGTTGCCGTCGACGGCGGGGGCCAGCAGGCTCTGCCAGAACGCGTCGACCCCGACTCCTGCCGGCGTCACAACGCCGATTCCGGTGACGGCGACGGTACGGTTCTGCAGCGGCTTCATGCGTGGTTCTCCTAGTGAGGTCGATACTCGTTCAACTGAAACATTCGAACGGGCTTCGCGTCGGGCGAGATGGGTCTAAACATCGTGCTGAGGATTTGTAGCAATCCCACCAACGATTGCGACGGTGAGGGTCGCGAGCTACCAGGCTCGGGTTACCACGTGGCGGCTACCAGACTCGGGTCACCACGTGCCTGCTACCAGGTACCGGCCGGCGACGAGTATTCGGGTACAGGCGTGTACGACCAGTGTGCTCCGTTCGCGTAATGGCTGGTGGCCCATGGCGAGGCCCAAATGGCCTGCTCGATCTGGGCAGTGGGCGCACTGGCCGCGAATCCGGCGACGATTCCCGAATAGCCGCTGTTGCTGTGCAATGCCTCTGCCGCGTTCTCGGCCGCCGTCACGAGGTTGTCGTAGCTGCCGAACCCGCTGCCCCCGCCCGAACCCCAGCCGTTGTTCAGCGGATTGTTGCGATTCCACCAATCGTTCGGCCCGTTCTCTTGCCGCATCCAGCGCATCATGACGGTGACGTTCGAATCGCTCACCGGAAATCCGGCCAGAAACATCACCAGTTTCGCCCAGTCGCGGTTGGTGGTGCCGGCTTCGAAAGTCTGGAGGCCTGAAGTTGCCGAGTAGTCGTCGCGGGTCACTCTGATGCCGGTCGCCGTGCCCGGCACACTGATCACCTGCAATGTGCCCTGCACGCTCGACCCCGCATACGCCTGGTGCACAGGCAGCGCGGGCGGCGCCAGCGCTGTGATCGCCAGCAGGGCGAATGCGGCGACACCGGCCGCTATGGCGACGACGCGGCTCACTTGTCGGCGGCGTGGTTGCACGCTTCCACGGTATCAGCCCCGCCCTAGGCGCCCTCGGGGCGAGCCGCCCGCGGGGGTTCCGGTCAGCGGGTCGCGCGTTCGCCGCTCGGTGCAGCGTGCGGGTGAGTGCGGCCGGGCATCCAGGCCGTCAGAATCTGGGCGCGACCGGGTCAGCGCGACATCGCCGACGCAATCACCGGCACAGCCCACTCGGCGGCAACCGACACGTCGCGACGAGTAAGCCCGCGTCTGGCCTGAGCATTCTCTTCGTGTTTCGGCGCGGAGTCGGCGGGATGTTCGGCAGCAGATTCGGGTGAACTCATAGAAGCGAAAGCCTTGTCTCGTATCGAGAGCGATCGCAACGATCGCCGCAATTGCTAGCGTACGAGTGCCGATTCGCCCGTTTCGCGCCCCAGTGCGAGGGCCCCTCGTTGGTGGGGGGGGTGGCTCTATTTGGCGGCGGCGATGAGGCCGTTCTGCGTCGCCACGCGTTCGAGGGTGCGCTGGAGGGCGGCGCGGGCATCCATATCGAGGCTGCCGAGTAGTTCTGCATCGACTTCGTCGCCCAGGCGCGCCGCGTCATTCAGCAGTTCGCGCCCCACAGCGGTGAGTTCGATGACGAAACTGCGACGACTTGTAGGGTCGGCGACGCGCGCCACTGCGTTTCGCTCTTCGAGGTCGTCGAGCATGGTCACTATGGCGCTCGGCACGACACCGAGCGCCTGGCCGAGCGCGGTTTGCGGGCCGGGCGGCATCGAGTTCACCGCCAGGAGCAGGCCGAAGTGCTTCGGCCTGATGCCGAGCGTTTCGAGGCGCTCGGCGAAGCGGGCGGAGGTGAGCTGGCCGATCTTCGTCAGCAGGTAACCCGAGGCGTAGTGGGTTGACGGATCCATCGGGCAATTCTACAGTGAGAGTATGATTCATATAGAGAACAGTTCTTTTACAGAACTGAATGTCTGGTTCTGGCTGTGTTTCGCCCTGACTGCCGCGAGTGCACTGACGAGTCTGGGTTTCTCGCTGGCGGCACTGCGCGGGCCGAACCGAGATGTGTACGCAAAATACTCGCTCAGTCGAAGCATCGCTCTCGTGGGAGGGGTAATCGTGGTGCTCGCCGTGCACACAGTGAGTGCCTTGTTCGTGATGGCGCTGGCGATGACCGTGGTTCAGGCCCTCGATGCGGTTGTCGGCATCACCATCTCCGACCGCATGAAGACGTTCGGGCCCGCGGCTCTCGCGGTACTCACGCTCGCTGCCGCGCTGCTGCTCGGCCCCTGACCGCCTCAGCGCGCGCCCTCGTTATCGATCGGGCGATCCGCGACTCCTGCGCGACCCGCATCCGCCTCGGCGCGCGCACTCGCTGTCGATCGGGCGATCCGCGACTCCAGCCCGACCCGCCTCCGCCTCCGCCTGAGCCCGCAAACCCCTACGCGCACACCCGCGCACCGCTACGCCGTGTAAGTTGACCGTCATGCCTGATGCAGCTGCCACCCCGAGCTCCGCAAGCACGCCGCCCACGAGGCCAGCCGCCAGCGCCTCCAGTGCCGCCGCCGCTGACCCATCCGGCGCCGCCATCGCCCTGCTGGCGCGAAACGGCTACGACAACACCACGGTCGAAGAGATCGCCGCCGCCGCCGGAATGAGTCGCACCACCTTCTTTCGCCGCTTCAAATCGAAAGACGACATCGTCTTCGCCGACCACGAAACCCTGCTCAGCCGCGTGAACCTGAGCCTCGCCGAGGCCACCGGAAACCCGCTCATAGCCGTTGCCGAAGCCGGACAACTCGTGTTCGATCACCACGTCAGACGCCGCGAAACGTCGCTCGCCCGATTCTCCCTGCTGCATAACGTCGCCTCGCTGCGCGACCGCGAATTCATCACCACCCGACGCTACGAACGCGAGTTCGCCCGATACCTGCTGACCGCCCTGCCCGACTCACCTCGCCGCGAATACGGCGCCGTAGCGTTTGCTTCGAGCATCGTGGCCGTGCACAATCAGGTGTTACGTCAGTGGCTGAGCGACCCCGACACCGAACGCACCGCCCTTCTGCGGCGCGAGCTGCGCAGCATCGTCGCTGTCTTCACCCCGATGCTGCTGCCGGATGCCCGGCCCTCCGCCCCCGCCGTGCTGGTCTCCGTCTTCGATCCCACCACCGACCCTGCCGCCATTCTCGAGGCCATCACGAACGCCCTCGACGCGTAGCTCGTCGCGCGTGCCCCGCGACCAGTGGCATGCGCAAGTGGCGCCCTGCACGCGAGGCGCGGCCATCTCAGCACGCGGCACGCGGCACGCGGCACGCGGCACGCGGCACGCGGCACGCGGCACGCGGCACGCGGCACGCGGCACGCGGCACGCGGCACGCGGCACGCGGCACGCGGCACGCGGCTGATGGTACCGCGTACCTTGACAAGGCACTGAGTACCAGGCTTTACTGAGAGCCATGCCCGAATTGCGCCCCACCACGCTCACTGTCACCACACGAACCGAGGTGCTGCCCGGCCGGCAGCTGCCCTCCTACCTGATCGACCTGCAACCGGCCAGCCCCTCCCGCCCCGTCATCTGGGGCGAGTCTGAGCTCGCCGCCCTCATTGCTGCCGTGCCTACGACGGGCGAGTTCGACGCCGTCGTTCTCATCGGTTCGCCCGGCACGTTCGCCGCCGGCGCCGATCTGAGCTCCATGTCGGGCATTGGTGACCACGCCGAGGCGGTTCGGGTTGCCGGGCGCGGGTTCGATGCCATCGAGGCGATCACGGGCATCCCGAGCCCGACCTTCACCGTGCTGACCGGCGCGGCGCGCGGCGGCGGGCTCGAGCTCGCCCTGAGCGCAGCGACCGTCTTCGCGCGACCAGACGCCGGCCCGTTCGCGCTGCCCGAAGTCGGGCTCGGGCTGCTGCCCGGCTGGGGCGGATCAGCAGCCGTCGCTCGCCGCGCGGGCCAGGCCGCCGCGCTCGACATCGCCGTGCGCCAGCCCCTTCGTGGCGGCGCGGGCACTCCGATTGCTCGGGCCGTTGAGCTCGGGCTGATCGACGCCGTGATTCCTGCCCCTGCCGACGACCCGGCCGGGTGGGATGCGGCCTGGCGCCAGTGGGTGGGCGCCGCCCTGGCCGCCGCAGACGATTCCGACACAACCACCGGCACCGGCACCGGCACCGGCACCGGCACAGCAGCATCCACTTCTGACAACACCCCCGAAACCTCGCGAGCCGCAGCGGCCACGACCACCGCACCCACCACCGGCACAGCCACCACACCGTCTGCAACCGACCCGGCCTTCGCGACCGCACTCGCCGACCCGCGGCCTGCCGTGCGCCTCGCCGCGCAACTCGTACTCGACGTCCCCACCTCCACGCCCGCCGAGGTTCGCGCGGCCACCACCGCTGCCTTCGCCGACGCGCTGATGACGAACGAAGCCCGCGCGAGCATGTACTCCCGCGAGCTCGTTCGCAGCCGGTCGAAGAAGCCGAAAGCCGGAGCTGAGGCAACCGCGGCCGGCGGCACCGCAGTACGCACCGCAGGCGTCGTAGGCGCAGGCCTTATGGCATCGCAGCTCGCGACCCTGCTCATTCAGTTCGGGCGCATTCCGGTCACCATCACCGACCTCGACGACGCCCGCGTCGAAAAGGGCATCGCAGCGGTGCGCGACCGCCTCGACCGTCTCTCCTCGCGCGGCAAGATCGCCGCCGACGATCTGCCCGAGCTGAAAGCCCTGATCAGCGGCACCACCGACGTCTCCGCCCTCGCCGACGCCGACTTCGTCATCGAAGCCGTCTTCGAGAATCTCCAGGTCAAGCGCGGCGTGTTCGCCAACCTCGAGAAGCACCTGTCGCCCACGGCACTGCTCGCCACTAACACCAGCTCGCTTTCGATCGACCAACTCGCCGAAGGGCTCGCGCACCCCGAGCGCGTTGTCGGTTTTCACGTGTTCAACCCCGTGGGCACCGTTCCGCTGCTCGAGGTGGTGCGCGGCACGCGTACCTCTGACGAGACCGTCGAGACCGCGACATCCCTCGCCCGACGCCTCGACCGCGTGCCGGTGCTCGTGGCCGACAAACCCGGATTCGTCGTGAACCGCCTGCTCACCCGCATGTACAGCGTGGTGCTCGGCGCGGTAGATGACGGCCTGCCCATCGAGGCCGCCGACGCCGCCCTTGCCCCGCTCGCGCTGCCGATGACGCCCATCGCGCTGCTGCAGTTCGTCGGCCCGGCGGTGCAACTGCACGTCTGCGAGACCATGGCCGAGGCCTACCCCGACCGCTTCCGCGTTCCCCAGTGCCTCGCGAACCTGGTCGAGCACGACGTGCGCGAGCTGCTGACTCGGGATGCCCGGCTCACCGACTCCGCCCGCGAGTACTTCGTGGCTGCCACGGCACCAGCGGTCACCTCGACCTCGGCCTCGGCCTCGGCCGCCGCCGCATCGACCGCCACGCCTGCCGCCACCACCTCCACCCTTACCGAGGGCGCGCCCGCCGCAGCCGTGACTCCGAGCGCTGCGTCGGCCACCGTCAGCACTCCCGAGTTCGCACCCGAGAATTCGCCCGAACCTCCGGCCGACCTGCTCACCGCCGTGCTCGACGCGTGGGCCGAAGAGGCCGCCATCATGCTCGACGAGGGCGCCGCGCACTCGGCCGAAGACATCGACCTCTGCATGATTCTCGGCGCCAATTACCCGCCACACCTCGGCGGCCTCACTCCCCTGCTCGACCGCACGGGTGCCGCCGAACGCATGACGGGCCTGCGCTTTCACCCGGCAGGAGTAGCCAGCCTGCCGGCCTGACCCGCTGCGCCCCTCGCCACACCGGCATCAATAGCCCCCACACGACCCAGAACAGGACACACCTCATGGCCCCCGCCCCCACCCCCGTCGGCACCGACGAACCCACCTACGAACTCGTCGAGCCGCTGAACCCCGACCCCGCCGGCCTCTTCGAGTCGATCAACGACGACGACCGCGCCCACTGGAACCGCGCCCGAGGCTTCGTTCAAGACGAGGTACTGCCCGTCATCGCCGACTACTGGGACCGCTCGGAGTACCCCCTGCACCTCGTGCGCCGCCTGGGCGAACTCGACCTGCTGCGCGACGGCATCAACATCGACGGCTTCTCAGCGCAGAGCAAGCTCGCCGCCGGCCTCGTCATGATGGAGGTCAGCCGCGGCGACGGCTCGATGGCCACCGTCATCGCCGTTCAGGGTGGCCTCGCCCTGCGCAGCATCGACCTGCTGGGCTCTGACGAGCAGAAGGCCCGCTGGATGGCGAGCCTCGCACGCGCCGACGAGTACGGCGCCTTCGGTCTCACCGAGCCCACCCACGGTTCCGACTCGGTGAGCCTCGAGACCACCGCCCGCACCGAGGGCGACACCTTCGTGCTGAACGGCCACAAGAAGTGGATCGGCAACGGCTCCATCGGCGGCGTCACCGTCATCTGGGCACGCGGCGACGACGGCCAGGTGCACGGCTACCTCGTCGAGCAGAACACCCCCGGCTACACGGGCCGCGTCATCGAGCGCAAGTCGGCCCTGCGGGCCATCTGGCAGGCGCACATCGAGCTGATCGACGCCGTGATTCCGGCCGAGAACAAGCTGCCGGGCGGCAACTCGTTCAAAGACACCTCACGCGTGCTGCTCGCCACCCGCCTCGGCGTCGCCTGGTCCGCGCTCGGTCACGCCATCGCCTGTTATGAGACGGCTGTGCACTACGCGAAGCAGCGCATCCAATTCGGCCGCCCGCTCGCCGCCTCGCAGATCGTGCAGGAGCGTCTGGCCCGCATGCTGAGCGAACTGACGTCAATGCAGCTCATCTGCTTTCAAATGACAGCTCGGGATGAAGCGGGCACCCTCACCTCAGAACAAGCCAGCCTGGCGAAGTACACCTGCACCCGCACGGCTCGCGTCATCGCGGCGAACGCCCGCGACCTCATGGGCGGCAACGGCATCCTGCTCGACAACCGCGTTGCGCGGCACATGGCCGACATCGAGGCGATCCACACCTACGAGGGCACCGAGACCATGCAGGCGCTCATCATCGGCCGCTCCATCACGGGCGTCTCCGCCTTCGTCTAACCCCGGCTTTCGTCTAACCCCGGGCCTTCGCCTAGCTCCGGGCCTTCGTAACCCGGGCCCGACTCACCTCTGGCCTCGCGACGCTTTCGATTTGACGCAAAAGCACGCTAAACCGCGCTGTGGGGTGCTTGTGCGTCAAGTCGATCGCGTTGCGGCGCGGGCACGCGCGCGAAAGGGGCCTGTGCCGAGTGGATGCTCGGCACAGACCCCTGACGCACGTCATCTGTTCGGGTGTCAGATGTTGGTGGCGGCTTTGCCTTTCAAGCCAAGCATGTCGCGGGCCTCGTCAGGGGTCGCGATGTCACGGCCGAGGTCTTCGAGCACCCCGACCATCTTCGTGACCTGCTCCGCATTCGACGACGACTTCACACCCTTGCGAATGTACAAATTGTCTTCGAGCCCGACCCGCACATGCCCACCCAACCACGCACTGTGCGTGGCGAACTGAAACTGGGTGCGCCCAGCAGCGAACGCCGAGAAATGATAATCGTTGCCGAACAGCTTGTCGGCGATGGTCACCATGTGACTGAGGTTCGCGTGATCAGCGCCGATACCGCCCAGCACCCCGAACACACCCTGAATCAGAAACGGCGCCTTCACCAACCCGCGGTCGACGAAATGCGCCAACGAGTACAAGTGACCGATGTCGTAACACTCGAACTCGAACCGGGTACCCTGACCCTCGCCCAACTCTTTGAGCGTGTACTCGATCTGATCGAACGTGTTCTTGAACGGGTTCTTATACGTGTTCTCGAGAAACTGCTTCTCCCACTCGAACCGCCAATCCGTGATGCGTGCTGCAGCACCCGCGGCCACGAAGTTCATCGTGCCCATGTTCAACGACGCCAACTCCGGGCTGAACGTCGTCGCCGCAGCGAGCCGCTCCTGCACCGTCATCGACGACGCACCACCAGTAGAGATGTTCACCACCGCATCAGTCTCGGCCGCGATCCGCGGCAAGAACTCACCGAACACCTCCGGCTCGAACGCCGGGCTACCATCCACCGCATGCCGGGCATGCAAATGAATGATCGCAGCCCCAGCCTGAGCCGACTCCACCGCCGCCTGACCAATCTGATCAGGCGTGATAGGCAAAAACTCACTCATCGACGGAACATGAACCGACCCCGTCACGGCAGTCGAAATAATCACTTTCTTAGCGGAGATCATCAGCGATCCCCCCTTTCATTCGTGTCGCGCGTGGCGGCAGGTGGGCCATACATAACGTTGGATCAGACGAAGCGGTTTGTGATCGATCCCAGGCCAGAGATCGTGCTGGTCAGCGTGTCTCCGGCTTTCAGAAAGATGCCGCGGCCCATTCCGACGCCGGCGGGTGTGCCGGTGAAGATCAGGTCGCCCGGGCGCAGTGTGACGACCTGTGAGAGGTCGGCGATGATCTGCGCTACGGGAAAGATCAGATCGGCGGTGGTGCCGTTCTGCACCTGCCACGAGCCGCCGTGGTCTTCTGCCGTGGGGCCCTCGAGCACGGCTTCGACCCGCAGAGCATCCGGATCGTCGAGTTCGTCGAGGGTCACGATGGCGGGGCCGAACGGCGCGAAGTTGGGGTACGACTTGCCCAGGCTGAACTGCGGGGCTGGGCCTCGCCGTTGAACCATACGCTCGCTGTAATCTTGCCCGATCGCATAGCCGGCAATGGATGCTCGTGCCTCATCGACGTCGACCTTGTAGGTCTCGGCACCGATGACCACCACAAGCTCGGTCTCGTAGTCGACGAACTCGCTCGGCAGCTCGACGGTCACGTTCGGCCCAGCGAGAGATGAAGCGAACTTCGTGAAAACCACGAGGTCGTCTGGGTAGGCGAGCTTCGACTCGTCGGCGTGGTCTTTGTAGTTCAGACCGATAGCGAACACCTGCGACGGGTTCGGCACGGGGGCAAGCAGGTCGCTCTCGTCGAACGGGGCGCCTGCGGGCAGCTGCGCATCCTGAGCCCACGTCGTAAAGTCAGCCCACTGCTCGAACACGGCGAGCGGTGCGGGGCCGAACTGGCCGTCTGACGCCTCGGCAATGTCGACCGCCGTGCCGTCAGTGACGAGCACTGCGCGGCCGGCGAGGTTGGCGACGCGCATCAGTTGCCTTCCTGGGGAGGGAACGGAACGCCGTCGGCCAGGGCGGGGTCTTCGGCGATTCGTGCGGGCCACGGGTCGTCGAACACCATCTGCTGGCGGGGTTCGGCGGGCGTGTACTCGCCACGGCGGGCGGCGGCGTGAATCTCGTCGCCGCTCAGGCCGGATTCACGTGCGGCGACGAGCTGCTCGGGGTCGAACTGCGCGCCGATCTGGTCTTCGGAGAATTCGACAGACGCCCACATCCACTCTTTCGACAGCTCCCAGTCGTGGAAGGCGTCGACCTGAATCTCGACACCGTTGCCGTCGGGGTCTGCGTAGTACATCGACATGGTCATGCCGTGGTCGAGACAGATGGTGGGCAGAATGCCCAGGTCACGCAGGCGAATGAAGTTGTCGAGCCACTGGTCGAAGGTGCCGTACTCGAAGGCGGTGTGGTGCAGGCCCGCGCTGTGCGGCTTATCGACGGGCGGGTGCACGCCGGGCAGGCGCAGCAGCGCGATGCGGTGGTTGGCATCATCGTTGCTCAGCCAGGCCGCGTGAGCCGCGTAGTAGACCGGCTGCAAACCGCAGACCAGCTCGTAGAAGTGCACCATCGCGTCGACATCCATCGTCATGAAAGTTGCGTGGTGCAGCTTCGGAACAATGATGGGGCGTGGCTTGGGCGTGCGGAAATACGCACTGTGGTCGATAGCCATGGGGCTGTCCTCTCCGTCGAGTAGTGACTCCATCACACCGAAAAATTCACGACATGTCAAATGATTTTCGATAATCCTTGAATTGACAAGTTATTTTTAGTTAGGGTCAGACAATCGACCGCGAAGAAGCGAGTGAGGATTTTCATGTCAGACACCCCCCAGACAACACCCGTCGTGATCGTCGGCGGCGGCCCCGTCGGCCTCACCCTCGGTCTTGAGCTCGCCTGGCACGGCATCGCGTCGACCATCATCGAGCCGCGCACCGAGGTCGATCACACCAGGCCCCGCGCCAAAACCGTGAACGTTCGCAGCATGGAGCACTTTCGCCGGCTCGGCATTGCCGAGATCATCCGCGATCGGGCACCCGTCTCACGCTTCTGGAGTCGACGCGCCATCTTCTGCACGGCCGTGAATGGCACCGAACTCGCGACGTTCGAGGGCATCTTCAACATTTCGCCCGACCGCGAAGACCTGTTCTCTGAAGGCGGTCAGGCACTCGCCCAGCCGCTGCTCGAGCAGATCTTGCGCGAGCAGGTGGAGGCCGCGCCACTCATCACGTTCATCGTGGGCGCAGCGGTTACCTCGGTAGACGAGGGGCCAGACAGCGTTCTCGTGACGTACACGCTCGACGGTCACGAAGAACAGGTTTCGGGCGCGTACGCGGTCGGGGCCGACGGAGCCAGCGGCGTCACCCGCAGAAGCGCCGGCATCGCGCTCGAGCGTGGCGTCGACCTGCCGCCTAACGTGAGCGTCACCTTTCGGGTGAAAGAAGATCTGCCGACGCCCCTCGAGTTCGCGCTGCACTACTGGGTCGTCAACGCCCAGACGCAAGGCGTTCTGATGCGCCTCGACGAGCACGGCACCTGGTCGGCGACCGTCGGCAATGTGCCAGACGCCGAAACCGCAGACCCTCTCGAGCTCGTTTCTCGGCTCACTGGGTACCCGGTCGACGTCGAGATCGTGGCCAAAGACAGCTGGGCGGCGCGGATGGCCGTGGCCGAGTCGTACGCCACGATCCGCATCTTCTTGGTGGGCGATGCAGCTCACCTCAACCCGCCGTGGGGCGGCCACGGCTTCAACACCGGCCTCGGCGATGCAGTCAACCTGGGCTGGAAGCTCGCGGCAACCATCAACGGCTGGGGCGGCGCAGAGCTGCTGGCGAGCTACGAGCCCGAGCGCCGGCCGGTGGCTGAGCACACCGTCGCCGTCGCCACCGCGAACATGCGGGCGATTCCGCTCTCGGTCATTGAGACTCTGCGCGACGATCCGCTTCTCGAGGGGCCGCGCGCCGCCGAGACCCGCGCCGTGGTGCAGCAGGCCAAAGACAGCGAGTTTCACAGCCTCGGGCTGGTTCTGGGCTTCGCCTACACCGACTCGCCGATCATCTGGGCCGACTCGGCCGAGAACGCCGAAGCCGGCCCCGAATTCGATGCCGTCGTCTACACACCCACAACCCAGCCGGGTGCCCGGCTGCCGCACCGCTGGCTCGCCGACGGCCGCTCGGTCTACGACCTGATCGGTGACGGGTTCACCCTCTTCGCCGACCCCGACAGCGAGCTAGCTCGTGCGTTCGTTGCGGCCGCGGCCGAGCGGAGCGTGCCCCTCGCGGTCTTCGACGCGCTCAGCGAGGCCACTCCGGCCACCACGGCCACCCCGGCGAACGCGGCCACCCCGGCTAGCGCGGCCACCCCGGCCACCCCGGCCAGCGCGGCCACCCCGGCCAGCGCGGCCACTCCGGCCACCGCGGCCGACGGGATCGGGCATCGCGGTGCCGAAGCTCTGCTTGTGCGCTCTGACGGCCACATCGCGTGGCGCGGCGGCGCAGCTGACGCAGCTGTCGCTGGGGCCGTGCTCGACCGCGCCCGCGGGGTCGCCACCTCCGCCGCCGGTCGACTCGAGCACGACGCCGCCGGCCGACTCGAGCACGACGATACCGAGCGCCTCGATCGTGCGCCCGGTGCTCCAGGGCTCGTTCGGTGAGCAGCGTGCCGGCCACTCAGAGCCGCGCGGCACTGGTGCACGACAGCATCAGGGCCGACATCGTTTCGGGCGCCTTGATGCCCGGCACCCCGCTGCGTCTGGCTCCGCTCGCCGCGAAGCACGACGTCAGCATGTCGGTGCTGCGTGAGGCGCTCACCCGCCTGGCCGAGCACAATCTCGCCACACTCTCCCCCAACCAGGGTTTTCGCGTCGTCGAGATCTCACGCAGCGATCTGATCGAGCTGACCGAACTGCGCACGAACCTCGAGGGGCTTGCGCTCACCCAGTCCATAACGGCAGGAGACGTGGCGTGGGAGGCCCGAGTCGTCTCTGCCCACCACGTGCTCGCCAAGGTCACCATTCCGCGCCAAGACGGCTTCGGCAGCACCGACGAGTGGAGCGAGGCGCACACCGCGTTTCACGAAGCCCTCGTCTCGGCCTGCGAGAACCGCCGCCTGCTCGCCATCACTGCGTCACTTCGCAACAGCTCTGAGCTCTACCGCCAGCTCTCCGCCCTGCCGGCCGACGAAGAACAACGCGACCTGGTCACCGAGCACGAGCAGCTCATGGTGCTCGCCACCTCCCGCCGGGTAGCGGATGCCCATGCCGCCCTCGTGCAGCACATCACCCGCACCACCGAGGTCGTTCTCGCCACCACCCTGCGCACCACCCCGCTCTAGCCCCCTCCACCCCACACGACCCCCGCAGCGACGAGAGAACCCGTTTGCGACGAGAGCACCCGTCGCGCACCCTTCTCTCGTCGCAAACTGCTTCTCTCGCCGAGGCATGACGGTCGTGTGACGCGTGCCGGGAGTTGCTCTGCCGCATCCGGCGCAGCAGACTGAAACAAGCGCACCAGGAGCGACCTCGCCACGGGGCGTTCGCCCGGCGCTGCTAAGGAGTTCAGCTATGACCGAACCGAACGATTCGCGCGTCGGCCTCTACATCGACTTCGACAACATCGTCATCTCGCGGTACCAGCAGTTGCACGGCCGCAACGCGTTTCAGCGCGACGGCATTCGCAACTTCAACAAGTCGAACGAAGACGCCGACCCTGAGGTCGCAGCGCGGCTCGCAGCGGCCACGGTCGACTTCGACGCCATCATCGACTTCGCCGCCTCATTCGGCACGCTCGTGGTGAACCGCGCTTACGCCGACTGGTCGGTTCCGGTGAACGCGAGCTACCAGCGGCAGCTGATGTCGCGCGCCGTCGACCTCACCCAGCTCTTCACCACCACCACACGGGGAACGAAGAACGGCGCCGACATCAGGCTCGCCGTCGACGTGGTCGAAGACCTCTTTCGGTTGCCCGACCTCACCCACGTCATCATCATCGCCGGCGACTCCGACTACATCGCCCTCGCCCAGAAGTCGAAACGGCTCGGGCGGTTCGTCGTGGGCATCGGTGTGGCAGGTTCGACGAGCACCTCCCTGGCCGCCGCGTGCGACGAGTTCGAAGACTACGACTCGCTGCCGGGCGTCGAGAAGGTCGCGGCCGGCTCAGCAGAGGCCGAATCGGCTGCTGCGCCCGCAACGACAAGGCGCGCTCCGGCCCGTAAAGGGGCGGCCGCCGACAGCCCCGCGACGGCAATCGAACCCACGCCCACTGAGGCCCCCAAGAAGGCTGGCAGCCGCGCGCGTCGGGCATCGACCATCCCGACGTTCTCGCACATCGACGACACCCAGTTCGACGAACCAGAACCCGCAGACGACATCGACCCGCAGCAAGTCGCCACCGAGCTTCTGGTGCGGGCCTTGCAGATCGGCCACGCCAAGGGCGACGCCGACGAATGGCTCAACACCGGCACGGTAAAGAACCAGATGCGCCGAATGGACCCGTCATTCAACGAAAAGCCCCTCGGTTTTCGCTCGTTCACCGACTTTCTGGCCTCCCGGAGCGATGTTGCCGAGCTGAACGATGAGGGTTCGCAACGGGTCATTAGGTTGCGGCCAGAGGCCGAGCTTCGGTAGCGAAGCGGATGCCCGTGGAGAGCTCACAGCGAATGCACAGCCGGGGCGCCCCAACTCGGGAACTAATCACGCCGAACCACTGTTTCACCCAGTGATGCCGCAGCCAGCGGCACAACTCAAGGAGCACTACTCATGACAATCGAGTACCGCAAAGACCCCACCGCCGTCTCGCAGCTGACGCCTGAACAATTCGCCGTCACCCAGCAGAGCGCCACCGAACCGGCCTTCACCGGTGAGTTCTGGGACAACCACGACGACGGCATCTACGTCGACATCGTTTCGGGCGAGCCGCTCTTCGCCTCTACAGACAAGTACGACAGCCGATCTGGCTGGCCGAGCTTCACCCGGCCCATCGACCCCGCGAACGTCGTGCGTCACGACGACAAGAGCTACGGCATGGTTCGCACCGAGGTTCGCTCGGCGAATGGCGACAGCCACCTCGGCCACCTGTTCGACGACGGCCCCATCGAAGACGGTGGTCTGCGTTACTGCATCAACTCGGCTGCGCTGCGGTTCATCCCGCTGGCCGATCTCGAAACTCAGGGCTACGGTGACTATCGCAGCCTGTTCACAACCAAGGAGGCCTAATCATGGCAACGACTGAGACCGCAATTCTGGCCGGCGGATGTTTCTGGGGTGCGCAGCAGCTGCTGCGCCGTCGCCCCGGAGTGATTTCGTCGCGCGTGGGCTACTCGGGCGGCGACACGCCCAACGCCACGTACCGCAACCACGGTGACCACGCCGAGGCCGTCGAGATCGTCTTCGACCCTTCGGTGATCTCGTACCGCGACCTGCTCGAGTTCTTCTTTCAGATTCACGACCCGTCGACCAAGAACCGTCAGGGCAACGACGTAGGCCGCAGCTACCGCTCGGCCATCTACTACACGAACGATGAGCAAAAGCGTGTTGCGCTCGACACCATCGCCGACGTCGACGCGTCAGGCCTCTGGCCCGGCAAGGTCGTCACCGAGGTCGAGCCCGCGGGTGCGTTCTGGGAGGCCGAAGACGAGCACCAGGATTACCTGGAGAAGCTGCCCAATGGCTACACCTGCCACTACGTGCGCCCGGGCTGGAAGCTCCCACGCCGCGAGGAGCAGCTCACCAGCTAGATGAGCGCCAACGAACGCAACACAGCTGATGGTCGCCCGTACACGATTGCCGTCTTCTGCGGGTCGAGTACGGGCAACGACCCGGTGTACCTCGAGGCCGCACGGCAGGTAGGGGCTACGCTTGCCCGCGCGGGCATCGGGGTCGTGTACGGCGGAGGGCACGTGGGACTGATGGGCGCGGTCGCTGACTCGGCACTCGCGGCTGGCGGCCACGTCATCGGGGTGATTCCGAGAGCGCTCCACGGCCGGGAGGTCATGCACGACACCGTCACCGAACTCATCGTGGTCGAAACCATGCACGAGCGAAAGATGCTGATGGCGGAGAAGTCAGATGCGTTTCTAGCGCTGCCGGGAGGCCCGGGCACGTTAGAAGAAATCACTGAGCAGTGGACATGGGCGCAGCTGGGCATCCACGAGAAACCATGTGGTTTCTTGAACGTCGCCGGCTACTACGACCCGCTCATCACGCTCGTCGAGACGATGCGCGAGCGCGGCTTCACCCACCCGCGGTACACCGAGATGCTGCGCTTCTCCGACTCGATCGACGAGCTCATCGAGGCGTTCAGAACGTACCAGGCGCCGGCCCGCGTCGCGGCCTCGCCGGGCCTCGAGATGAGCACCGTGCTCGGCACGTCTGATGCCGACGAACCCGTGAGCGTGCAGCCGTGAGCGACGGCAGAACCCCGGCCCCGCCCGCCCGCGGCAGCGAATCGTTCTGGCGAAACCTGCTGCTCGGCGAGGGCGTGGCCGTCATCGTGATTCTCGCCATCTTCAGCACCGACTACTCCCCCGTGGTCTGGCTGGCGGTGGCCATCGTCGTCATCACGACGCCCCTCGTCATCCGCGGCTTCCTGCGAGCTCGCGACCGCGACCGCGACCGCTCCGGCCGGTGAGAGAAGCCGTTTCAGACGAGAGAACCTGGCGTGCCGGCGTCTCTCGTCTGAAACGGCTTCTCTCGCGGGCGGCGTAACTGCGAGAGCTGGTCAGCAGACCTCGAAGAGGCCCGCCGCGCCCATGCCGCCGCCGATGCACATGGTGACGACGACGTATTTGGCGCCGCGGCGCTTGCCCTCGATGAGAGAGTGGCCCACGAGGCGCGCGCCCGTCATGCCGTAGGGATGCCCGACCGAGATGCCACCGCCGTTGACGTTGTAGATCGCGGGGTCGATGCCCAGGGCATCCCGGCAGTACAGAGCTTGTGACGCGAAGGCCTCGTTGAGTTCCCAGAGCCCGATGTCGTCGATGGTCAGCCCGTGCTGCTTCAGCAGCTTCGGCACTGCGTAGATGGGGCCGATGCCCATTTCGTCGGGCGCGACGCCGGCCACGGCCATACCGCGGTAGACACCGAGAGGTGCGAGGCCACGGGCATCCGCTTCGCCCCGCTCCATCAGCACAGAGGCAGAACCGCCGTCAGAGAGCTGCGACGAGTTGCCCGCAGTGACACTCGAGACGGTGCTCGCAGTGCCGTCGGCAAGCACGGTACGAAGCGACGAGAGGCCTTCGAGCGTGGTCGACGGCCGGTTGCCTTCGTCTTTGGCGAGCGTGACCGTTTCGAAGCCGATGGTTCCGTCGGCCGCAGCCACGCCCATCTCGGTGGTGAACGCCACGATCTCGTCGTCGAACAGCCCGGCAGCCTGTGCTGCAGCGGTGCGCTGCTGCGAGAGCAGGGCGAACTCGTCTTGCGCGTCACGGCTCACGCCGTATCGCTCTGCCACGATCTCGGCCGTGTAGAGCATCGGCAGGTAGATGTCGGCGTGTTCTGCCTCGAGTCGCGGGTCACGAGCCCGGTAGGTGTTCATGTGCTCGTTCTGCACGAGCGAAATAGATTCGACGCCGCCGCCCACCACGATCTGCATGCCGTCGACCATGATCTGCTTCGCGGCCGTGGCGATAGCCATCAGCCCTGATGAACACTGGCGATCGATGGTCATTCCAGGCACGGTGACGGGCAAACCGGCGCGCAAAGCGGCCTGACGGGCGATGTTTTGGCCCGAGGAGCCCTCTTGCATCGCGGTGCCGAGAACCACGTCATCGATCGAGGCGGGGTCTACTCCCGCGCGCGCAACCGCATTCTCAATGGCGTGAGAGGCGAGCGCCTGAGCCTGCGTGTTGTTGAACGCACCTCGGTACGCCCGACCGATCGGTGTGCGTGCGGTCGAAACGATTACTGCTTCTCTCACGATGCTCCCTAACTAGCTGTCAGCTGTGACAGACAATAGTGCCAGTGCGACAGTAGCAGAGGTCAATAGGCCCACCAAACTCAGCCTCAGACTCGTACCTTTTGCACCATCATCACGGCGTTTTCGGCGATCTCGTCGGCGATATCGTCAATCGAGACGGGAATGCCGGTCTCGTACCACCAGGCCACCGAATCGCACATACCGGCCAGCGACTGAGCAGCGACCTCGGGATGCACGGGGCGAAACTCTCCGGCCGCAATACCGCTCTCGAGAATCTCTGTGATCATCGCGAGCGCCTCTAACCGGGCATTGGTATAGACGACAGTGAGCGCCTCGGGCAGCTCTGACTCCGAGCGCAACATCATCTGAAACCGGGCCCTGTTGTTGGCGCGGTCGGTGACGAGAAGGCGCACCAGATTGCGCAGCTTCTGGCCGTTATTCGGGTTGTCATGGATGACCGCACGAATGCGGCCCTCTGTTTTCATGGTCAGGTCACTGACAACGGTGAGCAGAATCTCTTCTTTACTGTGCACGTAGTAGTACAGCGCCTGGCGCGTGATGCCGGCCGCATCGGCTATGTCTTGCGGCGAGGTTGCGGCATAGCCCTTCTCGGCGAACAACCCGAAGGCCGTGTCGAAAATGCGCATCTTGATCTCGTCGCGCCGGGTCGCGCGAGGCGTTTTCGTTTCGGGGCTGACGACTGGCGACATGCCTAGACCTTAGCCGACCTGCCAGATACGCCAGGTTCGCCCGGCTCGCGCCGTTTGCCAGACTCGCCCGGTTCGCCGAGGTCGGCCGACACCAGCCGCGCCATTTCGATGAGTTTCGCCCGGTTGTGGGCCCGCTCGGCCGGCTTCACGTTTTCGTGCGGCAGCACAAGCGTCGCCACCACGGGCATCGGGTCGCCGGCCGAGAAGATGGGTACCGAAATCGACGAGATGCCGCGGATGACCGCACCCGACGTTTCGGCGTACCCCAACGACCGAACGCTCTGTCGAATCTCTTGCAGATCTTTGCGCGACCCGGGCAGGCTCGGTGCCGACTCCCGATTGATCCCGACAGCCTTCTCGGTCATTTTCTCGGGCAGGTAGGCCAGATAGACGTGACCGGCTGACGACGCCAGAATCGGCAGAATCGCTCCGAGCCGAGCAGTCAATGGCAAAGCGTGGGTGCCGTAATCCCACCGCACGATCACCGGGCCCTCGTCGCTCCACACCGCGAGGTTGATGGAGTGACCGGTCTCATCGCGAAGTTTCGGCGTGTGCTCTGAAATGAGCGCGACGTCGTTCGTGCGCCGCAGCGATTCGCCGCCCAGCCGCCGCATGGCGGGGCCCAAGTCGTACAGATTCGTGGTGGGCGACTGCGCCGTCAAGCCGACGCGGCCGAGCGACACGAGGTACCGGTGAATCTTGCTGGGCTGAGAATCGCAGGCACGAGCGATGTCATTGAGCGACATCGGGGCGCCACCCGTCTCGAGCGCGAACAACACTCGAGCCGCGATTTCAACCGACTGGATGCCCTGCCTGGGCTCCCCCGCGCCTCGTTGTTGCTCTGACATCGCACCCTTGTTCATCGCGCTCTGCGGGCAGCTGCCCACTCACGATGCTACTCATGCCCGGTGCTTCTGATGCGCTGCGACGCCGTTCACGCAAGGTTCTGTTCACGCGCGACCGCCTGCTCGGTGCTGAGCGGCGCGATGCGCGGAACGAGCAGCGCCACTAGAGCGCCGAACACCCCGATGATGGCGAACACGTAGAAATTCCACTGCGTAGCAAGCCCCGACGTGAGCACCCAGGCACCGAGAAGGGGGCCGACCATGGCTCCCGGGCGACCCGCGGCGAGTGCCCACGACAGCCCGCTGCCTCGCAGCGCATCCGGATACCGGCTGACGATGAGCCCGTTGACGAGCGACTGCGAACCGATCAGCCCGAATCCGCTGACGAACATGAGCACGATGAGCACCCCGAGGTTGGGGCGCATGGCGAGCAGCGTCAGGCTGAGGGCACCGATAGCGAACGCAATGACGACCATGCGTTTGGCGCCGAACCGGTCGGCCAGACGGCCGCCCAGAACCATGCCCACGCCGGCGCCGACCCACAGCACGGCGGTCTGCAGTAGTGCCGAGCCGAGCGAGAAGCCCGCCGCCTGCATGATGGAGGGCAACCAGGTACTGATGCCGAAGACCAGCAGAAGCCCAGCGAACGACATGAGCCAGAACAAGATGGTGCTGGTTCGCACTGAATGCGCGAAGAGCGGGCCGAGGCCGAGCTTCGAACCACGAGCCTGCGCAGCCGGAAGCACGGGCATCGGCAGGTTCATGGTGCGAGAGAGCGCCTGGGCCTCAGCCGTGCGACCTGTGCGCAGCAGAAACACCGGGCTGTCGGGAAAGAGGCGCAGGGCGAACGGAAAGATGATGATGGCCGGTATGAGGCCGGCCACGTAGATCCACCGAAACGATTGGGCCGGCAGAAGGGCCGCGCCGAGCAACGGCGCCGCGAGGCCGCCGAGCGCGTAGCCCGCCATCGTCAGGCCGATGTTGCGGTTGCGTCGCCCGGGGGCAGAGAGGTCGGCGACGTAGGCGAGCAGCGTCGGCAGCACGATGCCCAACCCGATACCTACCAAGAATCGCCCGATGCCGAACACGGCGCTCGACGGAGCCACCGCGGTCAGAGCCATGCCCAGCGAGAACACGACAATGCTGACCAGAATGAGTCGCCGCGCGCCCAGTCGGTTGACGGCGGCTCCCGAGGCGGCCGCGCCGAGCAGCATGCCGAACGCCGTAACCGATCCGAGCAGCCCCGCCAGCCCGGCGTTGATGCCGAGCGACTGGTCGTGCAGCAGCGAGGGAACTGTGGTGCCGAAACACGCGAGGTCGAATCCCTCGAGCAGCGAGATGACGGCGGCGATGGTGATGAGGGCGGGTTCTTTGATGGCAACGCTGGCGCGTCGTTGCGCCGTGAGGGTGGTCATTTCAGCTCCTAGATGATTGGTGAAACCAGGTGGATGTTCAACTGCGCGTGCACGTCGGCGATAAGCCCTGACAGCTCGGCTGAGTCACCGGCCGTTCCAAACACGTAGTGGTCGGGCCGCACGATGACTGCGGCGGCATCATTCGCGGCGAACCAGCGGGCGTACGTGCCGGTGACGTCAGTCAGCGACGTGGCGGCGCCGGGAGTGGGCGCAGACGCCGAGGCGGTAGCCGACGCAGACGTCGCCGCAACTCCGCCGGCCGGCCCAGAGGCCGCGTCGCCGAAGTCGACAAGAACGTCGAACAGCTCGCTCGCGAGCGAAGCGGTCTCGTCGTCGAGCAGGTCGCGGCGTTGCAGAATCAGGGTGAGGCCCCGCCCCGCAACGTCGTCGAAGAGACCGGCAACGCTTCTGCCGGTAGCGCGAACCTCCGCCTGCGGCATGATCGTGCCCCGCGCGGCGCCTGGGCTTGGGCTGAGAAAACCACTCTCGAGCGAGGGCATGCGTACCTTCGACGGTTTCACCTGGGCGGCGCGCTCGGCGAGCAGCCGGGCATCCCGAACAGACGCGGCCTCGGGGTCGCGCATGGTCTGAATGCGGCCGAGCTCGATTCCCTGGCGCACCACCGACTCGACGTGCGGCGCCCGTTCGGCCTGGTAGGTCGCCAGCAGGTCGTCAGCTGCCCGCCCGGTGAGCACAAGGTCGAGTTTGAAGGCGAGATTCTGGGCGTCACGGATGCCCGAGCACATGCCCTGGCCGAGAAACGGTGGCATCTGATGAGCCGAGTCGCCGGCCAGAAAGATGCGCCCCTGGCTCCACGTGTCGACCAGAATCGAGCGGAACGTGTACGTCGCCACTCGAATCAGCTCTGCCTTGTCGGGCGTGAGGTAGTCGGCGACACGCGCCCAGACCTTCGAGGGGGCACTCTCGACGCCGAACTGCTCTACGTTCTCGAGCATGAAGCTGAAACGGTGATGAGTGGGGCCGATGCCCATGCTCGTGGCGGGTTGTGCGGGGTTGCACACCTGGCGGGCCATCGGAATGTCGACGGGGGCGGTCAGTTCGAAGTCGCAGACCATCCAGGGTTCGCTGAAGCCGAGGTCGGTGATCTGGCCGCCGATGGCGTCGCGGGTGAAGCTGTTGCCTCCGTCGGCCGCGATGACGTACGAGGCGGTGACGAGTTCCTCGCCGCCGGCACTCGCGTCGCTCAGATCCGCGCCGACAGCACCCGCGCCACCCGCGGCCGCGGCGCCCGCACCGCGCGCGGCGACACCGCCGATGACCACATCGACCCCGTCTGCACGGTGCCGGTACGCCGTCACCGCCGTGCTGAACCGAATCTCCACGTTGCCGGTCGCGATACACGCCTCGTAGAGCGCCTGCTCCAGCTCGGGCTGGTACATCTGAAACCACTCGGGCCAGCCGCTGACGCCGTCGAGTGCGAACGAGTGCTCGATGAGCACCTCGTTCGCCCCGTTGACCCAGTCGTAGGTCTCTTGCACGTGCAGCAGCGGCAGCAGCGCATCGGCGATGCCGAGCTGCTGAAACGTGCGCATGGTCTCGTCGTCGAACGTGGCCGCGCGGGGCAGTCCGAACAGGCCGCCGTACCGCTCGAACAGCACAACACGGTGCCCGGCCTGGCCGAGCAGGGCCGCCGCCACCATTCCGACCGGGCCGCATCCGACAACCGCTACGTCATATTCGTTCGCCATGTATGTTTCTGCACCCCTTCGTGAGTTGATCTGCATTGACGGTATATTTCACATTGAGTAAAGTCAATAAACAATAGTGAAATGCCTCGAAGGAGAAGCATGAAGAAAATCGCCCTGGAAGAACACTTCGTCACGACCGAACTCGTGGGTTACGGTGCCGGCTCGAGCGCCATCGCCCAACCCGACGCCTGGGCCGAGGCGAGCCGGCGCCTGCTCGACTTCACCGCCGAACGTCTGCCCGAAATGGATGCCCACGGCCTCGACATGCAGGCGCTCTCCCTCAACGCCCCCGGTATTCAGGCCGAGACCGAGGCGCCGGTAGCGGTGGCGAAGGCCATCACGGTGAACGACTTTCTCGCCGGGGTCATCGCCGAGCATCCCACCAGGTTTCGCGGATTCGCCGCGCTGCCTCTGCAAGACGCGAACGCCGCGGCCGATGAACTCGAGCGTGCCGTGACGCAACTCGGTTTCTGCGGCGGACTCGTGAACGCGCACACGAACGGCATGTACCTCGACGACCCGAGCCTGCGCGTGGTGTGGGAGCGCGCCGAGGCGCTCGATGTGCCGCTGTACCTGCACCCGGCGAACGGGGTCGATACCGCACACGTGCTCTCTGGGCATCCGGAGCTGCTCGGGCCGATGTGGAGCTGGGGAATCGACACCTCGACCCACGCCCTTCGGCTGGTGTTCGGGGGTGTGTTCGACGACTTTCCGAAGGCGAAACTGCTGCTCGGTCACATGGGCGAGGGGCTGCCGTACGTACTGTGGCGGCTCGATTCGCGCTGGGGTTTTCAGAACCGGCACGGGGTGGAGTTGGCGCTCGGCAAGCCCTCGGCGTACCTCAAGCGCAACCTCTACGTGACCACGAGCGGGGTCGACTCGGCCTCACCGCTGCAGTGCGCACTCGATGAGCTCGGGGCCGATCACGTGCTGTTCGCCACCGACTACCCCTTCGAGACCATCAGCGAGGCGTGCACTTTCATCGACACGGTCGAGCTCGACGAGGGGCTGCGGGCGAAGGTGGCGCACGAGAACGCGGAGGCGTTGCTGGGCATCCACTAGCCCAGATCTCGAACAAACGGCCATGCCCCCGCACTCCTCGAGAGGCGGGGGCATTCAGCTTCGTGCGTCAGTGCACCTCGGGCACGAACGGGTGACTGATCTGCTTGTACTCGAGAAAGTCTTCGAGGCTGGCCACGCCGCCGAGACGGCCGATGCCGCTCGACTTGAAGCCGCCCTCTTCGAACTCCACCGCGAGGTTCGCCCAGCTGTTAATCGAGATCAGGCCGGCTTCGAGCTCGCGGGCAACACGCACGGGGCGGTCAACGTCACGGCTCCAAATGCACGCGCTGAGGCCGTATTCCGTGTCGTTCGCCAGGGCGATGGCCTCTTCTTCGGTATCGAAGACCTGAATCGTCTGCACCGGGCCGAACGTCTCGGCCTGCACGATGGTGCGGTCTGAGTCGCTGACCTTGAGCAGGGTCGGGTGATAGAAGGCGCCGCCCGCGAGGTGCTCGAGCTGCGACGCTCCACCGCGCACCACGACCTCGGCGCCCTTCGCGATGGCGTCGTCGACCGCAGCATCGACGCGGGCGACGGATGCGAGGTTGATCATCGGGCCGATCTGGCTGTCGGGGCTCGATGCCGGCCCCGGGCGAACCGCCGAGAGTGCCTCGGCAAGTGCCTCGGTGAGGCGGTCGGCGATGCCCCGTTGCGCCAGAATGCGGCTGCCCGTCATACAGAACTGCCCCGCGAAGACCGTCGTCGATGCGACGATGGTGGGCACGACCACCGCGAGGTCGGCCTCGTCGAAGACCAGATGCGGGGTCTTGCCGCCGAGCTCGAGGCTGACCCTCTTCAGCCCGTCGGCAGCCGCCCGCGCGATGAGGCGACCGGTGTGGGTGCTGCCGGTGAAGCTGATCACCGGCACGGCGGGCGATTCGACGAGATGCTGAGCGCCAGCACTGCCCGACTCGATGAAGAAGTTCACAGCGCCCGTGGGCACGTCTTCGACCGAATCGAAGATCTCGGCCAGCAGGGCGGAGGTCTGAGCGGCCTGAGCAGGCATCTTGACCGCAGCCGTGCATCCGGCAGCAAGCGCCGGGGCCAGCGCGCGAATGCAGAGGTAGGCGGGCGAGTTCCAGGGCACGATGATGCCGGCCACGCCCACGGCCTGGCGAATCGACATCGACTGCACACCCGGCTGGGTGTCGGCGACCTTGCCCTGGTTCAGCAGAGCGAGGCCGGCGGCGAACCGCAACGCCCGCGGAATGAAGTGCACCTCGAACCCCGCCTCGCCCTGCAGCTTGCCGTTTTCAGAGCAGAGCGTGGCGATCAGGTCGCTCGTGCGAGCCTCGAATGCGTCGGCGAGGTGGCTGAGAGCGATAGAGCGGCTCATGGCGTCTTTGCGCCAGCCGGTCTCTCGAAACGCTCGGGATGCGGCCGCGATGGCGAGTTCGGCCGTGTCAGCGCCGCCGTCGGAGTACGTGCCGATGGCTGAGCCTGTGGCGGGGTCGAAACTGCTCTGTTCAGAGCCAGAGTCGATGAACTCGCCGTTGATGTAGTGCTGGGCATGCAATTGGTCGGTCATTCGGGTCGTGCTCCATCTGTCTCGTCGTTGAGCCGCTCATCCTCGCGGAATTCACCTTTGCGGGCGCTATTTACTAATAGTGAATTGCTTGCACGCGAGTGTCAAGCAACTGCGGTCGAGTTCAGCTGACTGGCCGGCGCGATATGAAAGAGTGGAATCGGAATCAAGCCGTGAGGATCACCATGTCGACCACCGACGTCATCGAACTGACCCAACTCGTTCAACACGAACGCCAGGCCCGCGACCGCGGCTGGTGGCAGGTCATGCGAGACAGCTACGCAGCAGACTCCGCTGTGCGGCTGAGCTGGTTTCGGGGCGGTGGCCAGCAGTTCGTCGACGAATCAGCCGACGGCGCACTCGACGGTTTTCGAGAGCCCTACCGAATGCTCGCCTATGTGCTCGGCAGCCGCGGCTACACGATCGGCGACGATCTCTATGGCGACGACCGCACCGACGACGTGAGCGCGCTCTATGCGGCGGCATTCGAGTGGCTGGGAGCCTGACGTGCGCCTCGAAAAATCTGGATCTGTGTTCGTTCTGCACCTCGACGAGACCGAGAATCGTTTCAACCCCGACTGGGTCGCGCAGTACATCGCCCTCATCGACGAGGTCGAGGCAGCCACCGGCCCGAAGGCGCTGGTCACCGCCGGCACCGGAAAGTTCTTCTCCAACGGTCTCGACCTCGAGTGGATCATTGCCCACCAGAGCGAAGCGCCCGCCTTGCTCGACGCCGTGCACGAGATGTTCGCGCGCGTGCTCTCCGCCGCCCTGCCGACGCTTGCGGCGATTCAGGGGCACGCCTACGCGGCCGGCGCCATGCTCGCGACGGCCCACGACTACCGGGTGATGCGCGAAGACCGCGGGTTCTTCTGCTTTCCCGAGGTCGACATTCGCATTCCGTTCACCCGCGGCATGACCGCGCTCGTCAGCTCGAAAGTCTCGCCGCAGACCGCCACGAACGCCATGGTGTTCGGGCAGCGTTTCGGTGCTCCGGATGCCCTGCGAGCCGGTCTCGTCGACGAGACCGTTGCGGCCTACGAGGTTCTGCCGGCAGCCATCGCTCAGGCCGAACGCCTCGCCGGCAAAGACTCCGCCACCGTCGGAGCCATCAAGCGCGGCCTCTACGCCGAGACCCTCGCCGCTCTGCGCGGCGCCGACGGCAACACTCTCACCGAATCGACTTTCGTTACGGGCTGACCGCGCGCTGCACCAGGCGTAACGACCGAAGTGCCGTAAGCTGCTCAGACGAACGACCGATCTGCGAGAGAATGAGCACTAATGACTAGTGAACTTGTCTCGTTGAGCCCCATGCAGAGTCTCGGTATTCCGATCGCCCTCGTCGGCGCCATTTTTCTGGCCCTCGGAGCCGAGCTGCAGCACCGCGGCGTCAACAAGGTCGATGCAGCAACATCGGGCAATGCCAAGTCGGGGCTCAGCATTCGTCAGCTCATCGCTCTGTTGCGCCGCCCCTCGTGGGTCATCGGCTCGCTCATGCTGACGCTCGCCATCATCTTTCAGCTGGTGAGTCTCTACTTGGCGCCGCTGACCGTGGTTCAGCCGCTCGGCGCCATTGCGCTGGTGATCACCGCGATCGTGAACGCGCGGGTGACGAAGACCAAGCTCACGGCCCCGACGATTCGGGCGATCGCGTTCTGCGTCGGCGGCATCGGGTTGTTCGTGACCGCTGCCGCACTAACGACCTCGACCCTGCCGATCAGTGACAAACAGCTCGTGATCGTGCTGATCATTCTCGCGGTGGTGCTGCTCATCGTCACCACCGTTTTCATCAGGTTTCGCACCCGCGCAACGGCCATCTTCTACATCATCGGCGCGGGCGTTCTCTTCGGCTTCGTCGCCACCCTCGCAAAGGTCGTCATCGAGCGCGTGCAGACCCTCTTCATCGGCGGCTTTCACATCGCTCAGGGCGACTGGCTGACGCTGCTGTGCTTCGGCGGACTCATCACCGCGGGGCTCGCCGGCACCTACTTCGTGCAGACGGCGTACTCGTCGGGCCCGCCCGACCTCGTGGTCGCCGGGCTCACCGTGATCGACCCGATGGTGGGCGTCACCATCGGCATCGTGGTGCTCGGCGAAGCCGCGAGCGCACCCTGGTGGGCGACCATCGTGTTCGTGGTGGCCGGCGGCCTCGCCGTGTACGGGGTCTTTCAGCTGTCGAGGCGCACGACGCCGCCAGCGGCCGACGCTGTCGGCGACGCAACCCCCTCGCCTGCCTAGCCCGGGTACAGCACGATGAACTCGGCCACCAGTGCCGGCTTCGTCTGGCCTTCGATCTCCACCGCGAGCTGAAGCCCCACCCGAACTCCCGAGCCGGTACGAGTCGCACTCGCCACCGAACCCGACGCGCGCACCCGCGAGCCCGACCGAACCGGCTGCAAGAACCGCACGTGCTCAAGACCGTAGTTGATTCCCATGGCCACGTTCTCGACGCGGTACAGACCGCCGATCATGGCGGTCAGAAGCGAGAGCGTCAGAAATCCGTGAGCGATGGTGCCGCCGAACGGACCGGCGGCCGCGCGCTCGGCGTCCACGTGAATCCACTGCGGGTCGTTGGTGGCGTGGGCGAATTCGTCGATGCGGGCCTGGTCGACGAGCATCCACTCGCCAGGGCCGAGCTCGGTACCGGATGCCCTAAGCAGCGCCTCTGCGTCAGCGAACGTCTGCACGGTCATGCCTTCGGCCCACCCGCGACATAGAGCACCTGGCCCGAAACGAAGCTCGCCGCCTCTGAGCAGAAGAACGAGGCGGCTGCGGCGATGTCGGCCGGCTGCCCCACGCGGCGTACTGCGATTTCGTTCTTGGCTCCCTCGAGAAACTGTTCAAACGTGATGCCCATACGCTCGGCGGTCGCCCGCAGCATGTCGGTCGCGATGAACCCCGGCGCAATGGCGTTGGCCGTCACGCCGAACGGGCCGAGCTCGATGGCGAGCGTCTTCGTGAAGCCCTGCAGCCCGGCCTTCGCTGCCGCATAATTCGCCTGCCCGCGGTTGCCGAGGGCCGAGGTGCTCGAGAGGTTCACGATGCGGCCCCATTTGGCGGCGACCTGGTGCTTCTGAACTTCGCGGGTCATCAAGAAGGCTCCGCGCAGGTGCACGGCCATCACCGCGTCCCAATCGCCCTCGGTCATCTTGAAGAGCAGGTTGTCGCGGAGGATGCCGGCGTTGTTGACCAGTACGGTGGGGGCGCCGAGGTCATCGGCGACCTGAGCGACCGCGCGCGTCACGTCGTCGGCGTTCGAGACGTCGGCGCCGACGCCGAGCGCACGGCCACCCGCATCGACGATGGCAGCGACGGTGCCGGCGGTGTCTTCTTCACGCAGGTCGATCACGGCGACGGCATAGCCATCGACAGCGAGCTGCGTCGAAACGGCGGCGCCGATGCCGCGGGCGCCGCCGGTGACGATGGCGACGCGCTGGGTGGGTGAGTCGGTCATGGGTACTCCTTTATGGGTGGGTGGTCGGCGGTTCGTCGAACACGATCAACTGGCGTAGCGCCCGGCCTTCGGCCAGAGCATCCATCGCCTCGTTGATGTCGTCGAGCATGATGTGGTCGGAGATCAGCCGCTCGACCGGCAGGCGCCCTTCGCGCCAGAGCTGGGCGAAGAGCGGAATGTCGCGGCTCGGAACGGCCGACCCGAGGTAGCTGCCGATAATGGTACGGGCTTCTGCGGTCAGCACGAGCGGCGAGATGCTCGAGCGTGCGTCAGGTGACGGCAGGCCGACCGTGACGGTTCGGCCGCCCGGGGCCGTCGCCTGCACGGCCGTCTCGAACGCTCGCGCGTTGCCTGCCGCCTCGATGACCACGGGCGCTTTCACCCCTGCAGCGAGCAGTTCGGCGGGTGTGTACGTTTCGTCGACCCCGCTCTCACGGGCGCTGGCGAGCTTCGCCTCGACGCCGTCGACGCCGATGACGTGATGCCCGCGCGCCCGGGCGACCAGTGCGGCCGCCATGCCCACTCCGCCGAGGCCGACGACCATGACGGTGTCGCCGGGCTCGGGTTTGGCCGAGTTGATCACCGCTCCCCCGCCGGTCAGCACCGCGCAGCCGAGCAGCGCGGCCACATCGGCCGGAACGTCAGGGTCGACCCGAACCACCGACGCGCGGTTGACCACGGCGTGCGTCGCGAACGCCGAGACACCGAGGTGATGTGCCACCGGATGCCCGTCACGCTGCAGCCGCGCCTGGGCACCGAGCAGCGTGCCCGCGTTATTGGCCGCGCTGCCAGGCTCGCAGGGCAGCCGCCCGTTCGTGGCGCAGCCGTCGCAGTCGCCACAGCGCGGCAAGAACGTCATCACGACCCGGTCGCCCACCGCAAGCTCGCCGCCCGCGTCACCCAGCTGCACCACGATGCCCGCGGCCTCGTGCCCGAGCAGCATGGGCGTCGGCCGCACCCGGTTGCCGTCGACTACCGACAGGTCGGAGTGGCAGACCCCCGCCACCTCGATGCGCACGAGAATCTCGCCCGGCCCCGGCGGCTCGAGTTCGAGCGTCGACACGCTGAGCGGGCGCGACACCGCGAACGGCGGCTCGGCACCCACGTATTCGAGTACCGCTCCCCTGATCTGCATCATTGCACCTCTTTCGCCTCGTTGCGTCTCACGTGCCGATCACGCGCGTCTTGTGGGCCCTCTGTGCGACCACGCTCAGCGATAACCGCACATACGGCCCACGAGATGAGCACTGCTATACGAACGCCGCGTGGCCGGTGATGGAGCGACCCACGATGAGCGTGTTCATCTGGTACGTGCCCTCGAAGGAGTAGATCGCCTCGGCATCGGCGAATGGCTTCGCCACCCCGTAGTCGAGCACGATGCCGTTGCCGCCCACCACCTCGCGCGCCCAGGCCACGGTCTCCCGCGCCTTCGCACTCACGAACGCCTTGGCGAGCGCCGAGTGCTGATCGTCTTGGCGCCCTTGGTCGAGCAGCTGCGACACGCGAACGCAGAGCGCGATGCTCGCCGTGATGTTAGCCAGGCAGCCGGCCAGCTTGTCTTGCACAAGCTGGTGTGCCGCAATGGGCTTGCCGAACTGTATGCGATTTTTGGCATATTCAACCGCAGCTTCATATGCCGCAATCGAGTTGCCCACCGCATGCCAGGCCACGCCGGCCCGAGTCAGCTTCAGAATCACCGCCAGATCGCGAAACGAGTTGATCTTCTGCAATCTGTTGCTCTCGTCTACTTCGACGTTGACGAGCGTGATGTCGGCGTTCTGCACGATGCGCAAGCTCTGCTTGTTCTCGATCTTGGTGGCCGTGAACCCTGGCGAGTCGGTCGGCACAATGAAGCCCTTGACCTGGCCGTCGCCCGCATCCCGAGCCCAGATGATGACGATGTCGGCGAACGTCGCGTTGCCGATCCAGCGCTTCGCCCCGTTCAGCACCCAGGTGTCGCCGGTTCGCGTAGCCACCGTCTGAAGCCCGCGTGCCGTATCGCTGCCCGAGAGCGGTTCGGTCAGCCCGAAGGCGCCGATGACCTCGGCCGTTGCCAGCCGCGGCAGCCAGTATTTGCGCTGCTCCTCTGAACCGCCCACTCCGAGTGACCCCATGGCCAGGCCGCTCTGCACACCGATGAATGTGGTCAGCGAGCCATCGACACGCGCGAACTCGAGGTTCAGCCAGCCGCGGTACACCGCACTGCTCTCGAACTGGCGCGACTCTTCCCACTCGGGCCCGAGCACCCCGAGCCCGGCGATGCCGGGAATGAGTTGATACGGAAATTCGGCCCGAGCCCAGTAGTCATTGGCAATCGGCCGCACTTCGCTTTCGAAATAGCTCCGGATGCTCGCGATCGACTCGTTCTCACGATCCGTCAGCTCGTCTTGAAAGTAATAGAAGTCGCTCGTCAGGTTCTCGGTCACGTGACCATCTCCATTGCTTGGTCTGCGGGCCGGTTCGGCCGTCGTATTCCACTATGCATCATTTTTCAAAACGTTGCACGAGTTTTTTTGCACCGCTAGAGTTCGATCATGACAAGTGAGCTCGGGCGCGATCACGGCCACGGCTCGCTCGGGGCGGTGGGCACCACACTCGTACCCACCGAACTTTCGCGCCGCATCGACCCCGAGACCGGCACCCACGCCGACGCACGCCGCGCCTTTCTGCTCGCCCGCAAGACCTTCATCGCCGGCGAACGCATCGACATGGCCGAACTTGCGGCCGCCCTCGGAGTCGACCGCACCTCGCTCTTTCGCTGGGTGGGTAACCGCGACGCGCTGCTCTCTGAGGTGCTGTGGTCGCTGGCCGTGCCTACCTTCGACCAGTCAGAACTCGCGGCCGGCAGCGCCACGGGAGCCACCCGCATCTGCGCCCTGCTCAGCACCTTCGTCGACAACCTCATTTCGGCCGACTACTTTCGCGTGTTTCTGCGCCGCGAACCCGCAAGGGCGCTGCGCCTGCAGACCACTACCGACAGCGAGGTTCAGCGGCGGTTCGTGGCCGTGGTCGAGACTCTGCTCAGCGAAGAGACCGACGCCGGCACCGTGAGCTACGCACTGCCGAACCACGACCTCGCCTACCTGCTCGTGCGAATCTCTGAATCATTCACCTACGCCGACCTGATCACAGGCGAAACCCCCTCAAGCGAACGCGCTCAGGCCGCATTCGCCTTCGTTCTGAGAGCGTGACATGACCTACAGCCAGCAATTCGCCACCCGATGGGCCGACAACGACATCTACGGGCACCTCAACAACACCATCTATTACGCCGCGATGGACACCACGATCAACACCTGGCTGATCGGCGAAGCCGGTTTCAACCCGATCACGTCTGACCCGATTGCCTACTGCGTGTCATCGTCGTGCAATTGGGTTGCCTCAGGTGCTTTTCCCGACACGTTGCGAGTCGAGCTCGGCGTCGGCAGGCTCGGCACCTCGAGCATCACCTGGAAGCTCGCGATTCTCCGTGACGCCGACGACACTCTGCTCGCGAACGGCGAGTTCGTGCATGTGTTCGTCGACCGCGCGAATCGTCGCCCGGTGCCGATTCCTGACGCGCTACGCACGCAGATCGCCGCCGATCTCAGCAGCTGACCCGGCCGGTTCGGTTGCCTGAACGCCGGTACGATTAAGGGGTTGCGTCTGTCATGAAAGACACGATCGCACTTTCGAAAGGATCTCTATCGTGACTGACACGAACCGCACCGCAGCTGAGCTCTCCGACTCGGCCGGCGCTCCGCCGCTGCACGAGTTGATGAGCCCCGAGAAGAACGTTCAGCGCATCATGTGGACGGGCACGTTCTGGTTCATGGCAGCCGTCGGCGCCGTCGCCGTGGTCACCGGGCTGCTGCTCGCGTCGGGCTGGCGCCCGTCACACCTCGCCGGTGGCGCGCAGGTCATCTGGTGGATCGGCGCGGCCTTTGTCACCCTCAGCATCGGGCTGATCGGATGGTCGGGCTGCCCCATTCTCGAAGTCGACGTTCCTACGGCAGACCGCAACAAGACCCGCACCATGCAGCTGGGCACGCTGCTGTTCATCGTGGGCGGCGCCGTCACCCTCTTCGCGGTGATGATCGGTTAGCCTCGCCGCTCTGCACGGCACGCCACAGCACGGGACGGGACGGGACGGCGCAGCTCAGTTCAGCTGAGGTGCAGCAGCTCGCCGGTGCGCTTCAGGTTCTCGTCGACCTCGGCCTGACCGTCGGCGGCACTCGGGTCAAGCCCGGGTACGAGGGTATCGACGATGGCCGACCACGATGCATCCCACTCGTCTGTGAAGCAGGTCTTCAGCAGATTCAGCATGATGGGCACGGCAGTGGATGCGCCGGGCGAAGCCCCGAGCAGACCGGCAATCGTGCCCTTGCCACCCGTCACCAATTCGGTGCCGAAGGTCAGCTCGCCCACCTTCGTGGCGTGCGGCTTGATGAGTTGCGCCCGCTGGCCGGCCTGGATGGGGTACCAGTCTGCGGGGTTCGCCTCAGGGTAGAACGCGGTGATCTCGCTGAACTTCTTCGTGCGTGAGGCGAGCAACTGACTCACGAGGTACTTGACCAGCGAGAGGTTGTGCAGGCCTGCGGCGGCCAGCACCAGAGCGTTGTCTGGCTTGACCGTGCTGAAGAGGTCGGTGAGCTTGCCGTGCTTCAGCAGCTTCGTGCTGAACGTGGCATACGGGCCGAAGAGCAGCGAGGCCTTACCGTCGATGACGCGCTTGTCGAGGTGCGGAACCGACATGGGCGGGGCGCCGTTCGCGGCCTGGCCGTAGATCTTCGCGTCGTGCTGCGCCACGATCTCGGGGTTGTCGCAGCGCAGAAACTCGGCTCCGATGGGAAAGACACCATAGCCGCGCACCTCGGGCAGGTGCGCCTTCTGCAGCAGCTTGAGCGCGTAACCGCCGGCACCGACGAAGACGAAGCGCGCGCGAACGGTGAAGCGGCGACCTTCGTCACCCGACTGCCCGTTCGTGTGGCGTCCGGAGCCCCGCTGGCCCGAGACGAGCCAGGTGTTGTCTTTCTGGCGGGTGAGAATGTCGACGTTGTGGTTGAGTTCGACCTCGCCGCCCGCTTGACGGCTGGTCTCGAGCAGGGCGCGCGTGAGGGCGCCGAAGTTCACGTCGGTCGCTTCGACGTAGCGCGTGGCTGCGACGGGCTCGGAGCTCGTGCGGCCGGCCATGGTGAGCGGGGCCCACTCGGCGATTTTCGCGGGGTCGTCGCTGAACTCCATTGCAGAGAAGAGCGGCAGTGTGCTGAGCGTCTCGTGGCGCTTCTTCAGGTAAGTGACGTCGCGCTCGCCGAAGACGAGATCCATGTGCGGGGTGGGGTTGATCACTTCGGAAGGCTCGGGCAGGTCGCCGCTCGCCGCGAGCGCGGCCCAGAATTGCCGGGAGAGATGAAACTGCTGCGCGATCTCTTCAGTCTTCTTCGAGACGGCGGGGTCGGGCATGTAGTTGAGTTCGCAGAGGCCGGAGTGGCCGGTGCCGGCGTTATTCCACGGGTCTGAACTCTCACGCGCGATGTCGTCGAGGCGCTCATAGACACGCACCGACCAGTCGGGCTGCAGCTTCGCAAAAAGGGCCGCAAGCGTGGCCGACATGATGCCACCGCCGATGAGAACCACATCGAGCGTTTCCACTCCGCTGACGCGCGAGGAGGTGTTGGTGGGCATGTCGAGCCTTCTTCCGTTTTGCTGTCTCATCTAGACTGCGCTCGAATATCTCATCCGTCCAATGAAATTGTGCTGAGTTATCATGCAAACATGGATGAATACATGTCGCCCGAGGGTGAGGCTCTCGTGCCTCTGCTCGCGGCCTTCGAGGCTGCCGCGAACGAGAGCCACATCACCCGCGCAGCGGAGCTTCTGAATCTGCCGCAGTCGACCGTGAGCAGGCGACTTCAGGCCCTCGAGAAGGTCGTGGGCGTGCCGCTCTTCCACTCCGCTGGGCGGGGCGTGCAGCTCACGGCACAGGGGCGCGATCTGCTGGCGCGCATCCGCACACCCCTGCGTGCGATCGACGAGGCACTCGCTGATGTGAAGGCGAATGCCGACCCCGAGAGCGGGCTCGTTCGCTTCGGGTTTCCGTTCACCCTGGGGCCCGTGAGCGTTCCGTCACTGCTGGCCGATTTTCACGTCACAGCTCCGCATATTCGGTTGCGCCTCGTGCAGGGGCACGCCGAAGCACTCACGGCGCAGCTGCAGGGTGGCAGCCTCGACCTGGCGATCGTGATTCCTGCGCCGCTCGAACTGAGGTCGTTCGCGCTCGGGGAGCAGCCGATTGCGCTGTACGTTTCGCGCGAGCATCCACTCGCCGGCCGGTCACACGTCGACGTGGCCGAGCTCGCCGACGAGACCTTCATTGCCAACCCGCCCGACTACAACCTGCGGAGCCTGCTCGAAACCTGGTGCGCCGAGGCCGGATTCGCGCCACGCATCGCCTTCGAAATCACCGAATTCGAGACGATGCGCTCGCTGATCGCCCACGGCCTGGGTGTGGCGCTCTTGCCCGCGCCCGAAACCACGCACCCGGGGCTGGTCGGCATTCCGCTCGGCGGCCCGTCGTTGCACACGCGCACGATCGGCCTCGTTGCGGCGACCACGCGCCCCACCCCGGCCGCCGAACGTCTGCGCGCCTACCTCGCCGAGCACGCCGGGCGGGTCATCGCGGCGAGCGCCCGCTGAGCCCTTGACCCGCTCGCTCCGCCATTGACCCGCTCGCTTCCACCCGTCACCCGTCATCCGTCGAGGTGAGCCCATTACCGCAATTCGAGGCCACTGTAACGGCCTCACATTGCCGTACCGGTCTCACTCAGCGTGAATCGCGCCCACACGGGGTCGATGGCAGTGCACGTGCGGCCGCGAGACGGCCAGACGCGATGCGAGCGCGTGTTCGGCGCCCGCACCGAAACGGATTGGCGGGGGCGTCACCCGCCGAAACGAAGTGACACGTTCGGTAACACTCGGGCCGCCCGAAGGCCACGCGCGCAGGCTGAGGGAGTCAGCCACTCGGCTTTCGCTCCTAACGATGGGACACACTTATGACCGTCACCGACGACCTCCTCCGCAACAACGAAGCGTACGCTGCGCAGTTCTCGGGCCCGCTGCCCCTGCCGCCCAGCAAACACCTCGCCGTCGTCGCGTGTATGGATGCCCGCCTCGACGTTTACCGCATCCTCGGCCTCAACGAGGGCGAGGCGCACGTCATCCGCAACGCAGGCGGCGTCATCACCGAAGACGAAATCCGCTCGCTCGCCATCAGTCAGCGTCTGCTCGGCACTGAGGAGATCATCCTCATCCACCACACCGACTGCGGCATGGTGACCTTCACCGATGACGGATTCAAACAGAGCGTTCAAGACGACACCGGAATCCGCCCCGACTGGGCCGCCGAGGCCTTTCCCGACGCCCACGCAGATGTTGCGCAGTCGATTCGCCGCATCAAGGCGAACCCGTGCATTCCGAAGAAAGACTCGATTCGCGGGTTCGTCTTCGACGTGGCCACGGGCAAGCTCGAAGAGGTCACGGCGTAGCGGTTCGGTACGGTTTCAGTTCGTTTTCAGTTCGTTTTCAGTTCGTTTTCAGTGCGTTTTCAGTGCGTTTTCAGTGCGTTTTCAGTGCGGGGTGACGGATGCCCGGGCATCCGTCACCCCGCACGAAACGCCCCTGCGGCGCCCGCCCCGCCAGCTTCGGCACCCGACCACCGTGGCCCCGCGGCAGCCCTCAGCGCAGCGCCCACTCCAGATCGGCGATGAGGTCGCCCGCGTCTTCGATGCCCACCGACAGCCGCACGAGCCCCGGCGCAATGCCGAGGCGCTCGCGCAGCTCGGCGCTGAATGAGCTGTGCGTCGTGGTCGCAGGATGCAGTGCCATCGACCGCACATCGCCGATGTTCGTCATGTGGCTGAACACCCGCAGCCGGTTCAAGAACCGTCGCGCGCCGTTCTCACCACCCTTCACCGTGACCGCGAACACTGAACCGGGCCGGCCGTCGTAGAGGGTGCGGGCGAGCTCGTACCGTGGAGCATCCGGCAGGCCCGAGTAGTCGACGCTCTCGACATTCTCGTGCGTGGCCAGCCAGGCCGCGATGGTCTCCGCGTTCTCGAGGTGCTGCCGCATGCGCACCGAGAGCGTCTCGATGCCCTGGTGCAGCAGAAAAGAGTTGAACGGCGAAAGCGCAGGGCCGATGTCGTTGACGACGGCCTCGCGGGCGGCCCGCGCGTAGGCGGTCGGGCCGAAGCGGTCGAGGTACGAACGTGCGCCCGACGGCGCCGGCTCGGTGATCAGCGGGTAGGCACGATCTGCCCCGGCCCAGTCGAACGTTCCGCCGTCGACGATGGTGCCCGAGAGCGCGGCGCCGTGCCCGCTCAAGAACTTCGTCGACGAATGCACGACGATGTTCGCTCCGTGTTCGAGCGGACGAATCAGGTACGGCGAGGCGATGGTGTTGTCGACTACAAGCGGAATCTTGTGCCGAGCCGCGACCCGCGCCACGTAGTCGAGGTCGACGATGTCGTTCTTCGGGTTGGGAATGGTCTCGGTGAAAATCGCCTTCGTGCTGGGGCCGATCTGCCGCTCCCATTCGGCCTCGTCGGCGTCGTTCCAGACGTAGTCGACGCCCACTCCCATGCGCGCGAAGCTGCGGCCGAAAAGGATGCGCGTGCCGCTGTAGATGCTGGCCGTCGACACGAAGCGATCGCCCGACGACACCAGCGCGAACAGCGCGGCCGTGATCGCCGCCTGACCGCTGGCCACCACGATCGACTCGAGACCGCCCTCGAGCGAGGCGATGCGCCGCTCGGCGACCGCACCCGACGGGTTGCGCTGCCGCGAGTAGATGAGCCCGTCAGCCTCGCCCGAAAACCGGCCACGGGCGTCGTCGAACGAGTCGAAGCGGTACCCGGCAGTCATGGCGATGGGCGGGATGCGCGCGCCGCTCGTGTGCTGGTCGGTCTCGCCGGCGTGCACCTGGCGGGTGGCGAATCCGTATCCGGCCCAGTCGTACTCGGGCTCGTTCTGCCCGCGTTCGTTTTGCTCGGGCTCGTTCTGCCCGCGTTCGTTTTGCTCGGGCTCGTTCTGCTCGGGCGCGTTCTGCTCGGGCGCGTTCTGCTCGGGCTCTGGATGTTCGCGCTCGCCACTCACGACCGACGCCGCCCTTTCGCCGCACTCGAGTTCGCCCCACTCGAGCCCGCCCCACTCGAGCCCGCGCTGTGCGACGCGTCGTTCGCCGCGGGCGGCGCAGCCGACCCCAGATGATCGCGCAATGTCTCCCCTTCGTAGTGTGTGCGGAACAGCCCTCTGCGCCGCAGTTCAGGTATCACCAACTCGGCGAACGACTCGAACTGTTCGTGCAGAAACGCGCTCAAGATCGTGAACCCGTCGACTGCGCTCGAACGGTACCACGTCTCGATATGGTCGGCGAGATCCTGCGGCGAACCCACCACGATCGGCGCGTTCACGAGCTGAGCGACCAGCAGATGACGGTAGGTCGGGGCTCGACGAGTACCGACGACTCGGCCTGAGCGTTGCGCATCGACATCGAGCAAGCGGCGCCCGGCCGCGTTGAAGTGCTCGACATCGCCCGGCGAAACGGTCTCGTCGAGCTGTCGTTCGCGCAGCGCCAGACCCACGAGCTGGGTGATGCGTGCGGCCGATCGCTCGCCGCCCGGCGCGAGAGCACGGTCGTTGACACCGCGCCCACCCTCGGCGCCGTCACCCTCGACTACCACGAGCGACACCAGCTGATCGTAGAGCTCGAACGCCGCCTCGCGCGTCGACGCAACGATGGGCAACAACGGCGCCACGATCTTGAGGTCGCTGCGCGCGCGGCCGTACGCCTCGGTGAGCATGGCGAGTTCGCGATACGACTTGATGGCGTCACCGAGGGCCGATGGTGTGGTGAGGTACAGCTCAGCATTTCCAGCGGCGAGCGCCCTGGCGCGAGGTGCATTGCCGCTCAGGGCAAGTGGTACCTCACCTTGAACCGGCGGCAATGTGTTCAGCGGGCCGGCCGCCTGAAACGTCAGACCCGCATGATCGAGCGCCGCGATCTTGGTGGGGTCGATCAGAGCGCCAGTCACCGCGTCGCGCGTGAACAATTCGGGATGCACGGTACCCCACAACCCCCGCAGCACCTCGATGTACTCCGCCGCCACATCGAACCTGTTCGCGTCGTGCGGCCTGGTCGAGCTGCCGAAGTTCGCGGCCGAACGCTGGTCGCTGCCGATGAGCAGGTTCAGGCCGAATCGGCCGCCGCTCAGCAGATCGATCGACGCGGCGGTTCGCGCGGTGTCATATGGTTCGCTGTGCGAGACGCTCGCCGTGCCGACCAGCCCGATGCGCTCCGTGACCGCCGCGAGGTAGGCCGCTGTGCTCAGCGGGTCGGTTCGCACGAGCAGGTGTGGGTCGGTGAGTTCGAGCTCGGCTCCGGTAGAAAGCCAGTCGCCGAAGTACAGGTAGTCGAACGTAGCGGCCTCTGCCGCGAGCGCGATACGCCGCAACGCAGAGGTGTCGTCGGCCGGGTCGGAGTGCGCCCCGGGCATCCGCCAGCCCGAGGGAAACGCGCCCAGAGTGCGCACCATCACACCCAGGGTCAGGTGCCCCGAGCGTTCGTGCCAGGTCGGCGATTCGCTCATCTCGCCCCTGCTTTCGAAAGGGATGGGTGGTGCATGACAGATCCTTCGTTTCTTCGACGGTAGGCGGCGCCTGGGTGTTTGGCGAACGCCGCCGTAACAAAGCTGCACACGCCGAAAAGTAAAGGCCCCGCGTTACACACCGAGATAAACCGACACGGTGCGTCATGTTCGAGAACCCGACTTGCACCCCGGCGCACACTTCAGACGTACCGAGATTTTCGGTCGCCGCGGTGTGCCCGAGAGGCCAGGGAGCAGCCTGCAAAGCTGTCTACACGGGTTCGATTCCCGTCACCGCGTCGCTCAGCCAGAACGAACGATGCACGGAGGTGAACCATGACACAGCCTTCCCCCACAGGGCCGCCGAACGAGCACGCCGAAGCGCGAGGATTCGCCGTGTACATCGGGCTCGACGAATACCATGCCCTCGCCGACGGCACGACCCTCGGCGAGATGGCGGCTGCCCTCAAAGAGCTCGTGCAGACGATCGCGCCGAGCGCCCAGACGTATACGTCGATCGCGGTGGCTCCGCGCGATTCCGGGGGCCGCGACCTCGACGTGGTGAAGAACTCCACCTCGCGGCCCGACCTTGCCGCAGCTCGAGGGCCCGGCGACGGCAACGGTACGGATGCCCGGTCGGGAGCCAAGAACGTCGTCATCGACCTCTCCCGCCGCCGTATGCTCATCGGGCCCCAGGTGAGACTGCTGACGTACATGGAATTCGAGCTGTTGCAGTACCTCGTCGAACACGAGGGCACCACCGTGACCCGGCAGGAACTGATCGAGGTGCTCTGGTCGGGTGAACTCGCCGACCAGATGAGTTCACGAACGGTCGACGTTCACGTGCGGCGCCTGCGCGTGAAACTCGGCTCTGAGGCCGACCTCGTGCGCACCGTGCACGGCCTCGGCTACGTGTTCAACAAGGGTTGGAACGTGCAGGTCGTTTACCGCGGCCAGAGCTAGTGGCGGTCGCGCAGACCATCCGGTAGCGCATCCGGCGTCGCTTCGGCGGCTGTTTCTGCCGCTCAGCGGTCTTCTCGTTTCTCAATTCATCGCCGCGCTCAGCGGCACCATCGTGTCGGTCTCGCCGCAGCGTTCACGGCCGCAGCTAGTCGTCACGGCTACGCCGCCACCCGAGCCTCGGCGCCCACCGATACCTCCGGCAGACCGAGCCGGCTCCGGAACGTCGTGAGCTCAGGCCGCGCATCGAAGATGCCCTTCCGCTCGAGCCAAGGCACGATCTCGCCGAGAAACTGCTGCAGCGAATTGGTTCCCATCAGTACGAAGCCGTCTGCGGCATCCGTCTGATGCCAGCGTTCGAGTTCATCGGCCACCTCGTCGAAGCTGCCGACGATGTTCGTGTGACCAGTACCCGTGACGACCTCGGTGAGAAACGAGCGCAGGGTCGCCCCGGGGCGCACGGCGAATTCGCGGTACAAGAGCGCTCGGCTGCGACGGCGGCCCGACCTGTTGATGTCGTCGATGCTCGGCAGAAGCGACCTGGCGTCGGCCGTGCTCGAGGGTGGGCGCGGCCGCATAGATGAGTTCGCCGTATCGCCCCGCCAACTCCAGCCCGTTCTCTGACCCGCCCGCCTGAACCACCACGGGGTGGCCCTGGGCCGAGGGTGGGATATTCAGAGCCTGCTGCACATCGAAATACTGCCCATGGTGGCCGATGTCGCGAATCTTGTCGACGTTGTAATACAGTCCAGTAGCGGAATCTGGCTCGAGGTAGCCCGGCTTCCAGCTGTTCCAGAGCTGTAACACCACATCGACGAACTCTTCGGCGCGGCGGTAGCGCTCGGCGGCCGAGATGATGTCGGCGAACCCGAAGTTCTGTTCGCCGATGAATCCGGTCACCGCATTCCAGCCCGAGCGGCCCCCGCTCACCTGGTCGAGTGAGGCGAACCGACGGGCGACGTTGTACGGGTCGTTGCACTGCGTGGCGATCGTGCCGCTCAGCCCGAGGCGCGAGGTACGCGCGGCCAGCGCCGAGAGCAGGGTGAACGGCTCGTAGGGAAACGCGCCGGTGGCGGCGAGCGTCTCACGAATCAGGGCCGGAGCATCGCCGAAGAAGACCCCGTCGAACCCGGCCGCCTCCACCGCCTGCGCCCGGGTGACGATGCGTTCGAACGATCCCGACTGCGCGTCGCGCTCCCAGGGATGCCGGTACTCGGCGGTCTCGTACCCCAGCAGTATGGTGTGGGCCAACAACTTCAGCGATGACTTCGTTTCTGGCATTGTTCTCTCCTTCGCCGCGCCGATCGTTCGGCTGTGCAAGGCGACCGGCTCGTTTGGCTACGACGACGTGGCCGTGCTAGATTCGCTGAATCAGACATCGCCCCCCTCTGAGCCTCGGCTCAAGGGGGCGATTTTCATGTGTGTCCGACGTTGCTGGTATAAGTTGAGACATGCTCTATACCAAGCTATTCACCGAGCGCGAAGATCTACTCGATCAGCTTGAAGATCGTGGCCTCGCTGTTCCCGACCGCGCCGAGGCGCTCGCCTTTCTCACTCGCGTTGGATATTTTCGTTCCGGTGCCTACCGCTACGTGTTCCGCCTTCTCCTTCCGCCTGCCGAGGTCAGCGTCAAACCGAGGCAATACCGCAGCGATAACTACATTTCGGGCGCGAGTTTTTCGCACGTCTCGACACTGGAGTCTTTCGACTCTAAACTCACCCGCATTTGCTTGGAGGGCCTGCTCGATTGTGAAATCCGGCTTCGCGCAGCCATTGCGCACACATTGGCCGCAAGGAATGTGGCCGCCCACGCTTACGCCGAATGTTTGGATGACCAGAAATGTCGGCAATTCCGCGGGGCGACAACGAAGTTCGAGGCCTGGTTGCAGACGTGCGACGAGGCAATTCGTTCGGCAGCAGAAGATGAAGACTTCATCACTCACCATCTACTCAAATACCCTGAACAGCCCGTACCCATCTGGGCGGTGACCGAGGTGCTCAGCTTCGGAAAGCTGCCTTATCTTTTCGAGCTCATGAAGACCGAAGATGCGCGAGAGGTAGCGCGCCAATTCGGGTTCATCCATCCGCGGGCGTTCGGCGCGGTGCTGCGCATGATGGTCGACTTCAGGAACGTCTGCGCGCACGGATCGCGGCTCTTCAACCGGGCCTTCAAACGATCGCTCGCCATCAAGATGCACGAGACCGCCGGCGACTTGCTCGAGCATTTGACGGTGTTCGACTTCACTGAAACACCAAAGCCCCAGCAACGTCTTTACATCTACGCTGCGGTGTTGGGGTTCATGCTCCGCTCGCACTCTGCAGGCTCCACCTGGCACCTGACTTTCAAGACCCAGATCAGAAAGTTCGACATCGACGTGTTGGCTCCCGACGGCGCACTGCTTCTGACCCCCGCCGTGAGCATGGGGTTTCCTCGAGATTGGCAAGAGTTGCCGCTCTGGAAATGAGCCGCGGCAGCGCGGCGCCGACGCCCGCGTCAGTGCGTGTGCTCGGCTGCCGCACCCTCGGTGAACTTGAAGGCGAGACGACCGTGCGCGAAGCCGCCGCCTGCCCTGATGGCCGCCGCGACCCAGGCCGTCTCGGCGAGCTCTTTCTCGGTGGCGCCGGCCGCGGCCGCGTTCTTGGAGTGCGCCTCAATGCAGTACACGCACTGCGTGGTGATACCCACGGCAACCGCGATGAGCTCCCGCACCTTCAGCGAAAGCTCCGGCCCCTCGGGCGCGAAGACCGCCGCGTTGAACTCGTTGAACGCCTTCAAGATCTCGGGCGTCTCGCTCTTGTAGACACGGGTGTATTGCTTGTCAGTGGGGTCGAGGTAATGCGACATCAGATGAGTACTTTCTGTGAGATGGTTTCGGTTGCAGGATGTTCGGCGATCGTGATGACAGATGACGAAGCATCCGCACCGCCCGTCTGCCCGTAGCGCTCGGCCAGAAGCCCCTTGAGGTACCGCGCAATGGAGCGCGGCCCCGAACGATCAGACGACGCTTCGACGTCGGAATTGTAGTTCGTGTTCGTGTTGATGTCGTAGGTCACGCGGCGACCATCGGCCGTCTCGATGAACTCGATGCCTGCGATCTCGATGCCCTGAGCCTCGAGAAACTGTTCGTAGCGTGCGATGAGCGGGTCGTCGTCGAACCCCGCCCGCAGGGTGAACAGCGGCACCTCGCAGGCGTCGGCCGGGCAGAGCTCGAAGCTTCCCGCCGAAATATCGACCCGCACGGCGTATACGTACTTTCCGCCCACGAATTCGACCCTGGTGACAAACGGCTCGGCCGCCACGAGGTACTCCTGAATCAGCGTGATGCCATCGGGTGAGGCCTCGAACTCGGCCGAATCGACGTACGTCTCGAACGCCTCGTGCGTGTCGAACCGCCGCACCCCGAGCCCCTTGCCGCCCTGATTGTGCTTCGTGATGAAGGGAGTGTCGAAGGTGCGCGCCACGCCCTTCAGCTCTGCACGGCCGAAGACGGCGGATGTTCGGGGCACGTCGAACCCGGCCTGAACGAGCGACTGGTGCTGCTGCACCTTGCTCACCTCGACCTCGACCACCTGGCGACCGTTCACCACCCGGGCGCCGTTGCTCTGCAGCCACGAGAAGACGGCGCGCGCGTATTCTTTGGCGTCAGCGTGATCACGCGTATGCGACGACGCGCTCAGCCGCGACCAATAGATGCCCGGTTCGGGGGCCGAGCCCAGGTCGATCGATCCGCCGCTCAGCACGATCTCGCTCACCGGCACGTCTTCGGCTTCGAAGGCGGCCAAGAGCGGCGGCAGCCACTCCGAATTCTCGTGAACGATGAACACGCGCGACGATTGACGCTGCGATCGACTCGGCGATTGACCCATAGTGCTCAAGTAAACCGGTACCACCCCGCCGGCATTCCGGTTGTGACATTCTGTGACCACCCGAGGGTTGGGCTATGAAAAACCGAAGGCTTGTGGCGCGATGTCAATGCCTCCCCGTAATATTACGTAACAGAGCGAAGGATGCTCGACCAGACACCGCGGCCCGCACGTGGCCCCGACCGAGATGAGGGTATTCCATGAGCACAATGACCGAAATGATGTCGATGTCGATGGCTTCGACCATGAAAGAGATGGGCATGTCAGACATGGACATGTCGATGATGGAGGCGTGTATCGAAGCCTGCTCGGCATGCGAGCAGGCTTGCGTGATGTGCGCCGACGCCGATATGGGCGACGGCATGGCCAAGTGCGCGAGCATGTGCTCGATGTGCGCCGACGTGACGAACACCATGATGCGCATGATGATGCGGCCGATGAGCTGGAACATGATGACCATGATGTCGATGCTCGAGACCACCATGGCGATGTGCAAGGCGTGCGCCGACGAGTGCATGATGCACGCCGAAATGAGCGAGCACTGCAAGATGTGCGCTCAGGCGTGCATGCAGTGCATGGAGGCGTGCGAGGCCATGCTCACCAGCATGAAGGCCATGGCCAGCTGACGCTAGCCAGCCAGAACCGGCTGGCATGCCAAGTCGACGGCCGGCTGAAACCCGCCCGCTGCCCGACCAGGCAGGCTGACGTTACAGGGCAGCCTCTACGGCTGCCGGTTCCACCACGACACTGAACCACTCAGACCCGACCGCCAGCACATTGTAGGCGGCGTGCAACGCGACGGGTTCGCCGATGCTGAGCGCCTCGGCGAGGTCATGGTGGTGCCACACCTGCACCGTGCTCGAGGTTTCGACCGAAACGAGTTCGAGCCAGCCGTCTTCTGACACCGACGACACGATGGCGTCAGCCCACTTGCTCGGCGTTGCCGCTGCGAGGCGACGGCGCATCGGGTGCAGCGAGTGCCCCTCGGCGGCGCGGGCACACTCCATGCCGAACTCCACTGCGCACACGGGGTGGAGCGGGGTACGGGTGGGCTGCCTGGTCATCGTTTCCTCAATCGAACGCATCGTGAACTTTCGTAGAATTCACGGTACGTGCAGAGCGATCCGCTGTCACCAGAGCACGTCATCGAACGACACATAACTCCCCAGGTGCGGCAGTATGTTCTGCCATGGCCCTCATCTATCGCGCCGACCTTCAGCCGTCGAAACTCGATCTGCTGCGCGGGTGGCTCCCCCGTCAGCCCTGGTACGCGCCAGACACGGCATCGGCCGGCAAAGGTTCGACCAGCACTGGTTCGACCAGCACTCCGCCGACGCAGACGCAGCTCTCGACGGTCGGCTCGTTTCGCTTCGACGACCCTGCGGGTGAGGTCGGCGTCGAGACTCTTTTCGTGCAGGTCGACGAAGGCGTCATCCATCAGGTTCCGCTGACCTATCGAGGCGCCCCGCTCGTGGGCGCCGAAGCATCGCTGATCGGAATCACCGAACACTCGGTGCTCGGCACACGCTGGGTCTACGACGGGCTGGGCGACCCGGTCTTTCTCGCCGTTACGGTGAATGCCGCGCTGAACGGTGGCCGGCACGCCGACGAGTTCGTCGATGTCGATGGCGAGCTGATCTTGCGTGAACCGCGGGCTCTCGTGAGGGGTTCTGGCACCGATTCGGGCGCCGGTTCACGCACGATTTCGCCGCCGGCGGTCGCCGAAATCTCGACCACCAGCAGCGCACACGACTCCACGACGAGCTTCGCGGCATTCGACGTGGTGGTGTTTCGAACGCCCGAACCCGCACCCCGAGCATCCGGCAGCCCGACGCAGGCAACGCCGCCGCAGGCCGGGCAACCGGATAACCGCCCCACCAATGCCGTGCTGACCGCGACCTGGGCCGGCCAGCCCGTCGAGCACACCTTGGTTCGCGTCACGACGGCGAAGAACCTCTGATGCGCACCTCAGTCGCGTTTGCGTTCGTCGATGTATTCGCCGACGAACCGTTGCACGGCAACCCGCTGGCGGTGATCGACGATGCCGACGAGCTCGCCGTGCCCGTGATGCAGGCCATCGCGCGCGAGTTCAATCAGTCCGAGACGACGTTCATCGTAAAGCCGACGGCCGCCAACGCCACGGTTCGGCTGAGATCGTTCACCCCGAACGGCAGTGAGGTGTTCGGCGCCGGCCACAACGCGCTGGGTGCCTGGCTGGCGCTGGCGCAATCGCGGCCCGCGCTGTTTTCGCCCTCGAGCGGCTCAGAACCGGGCACTTACTGGCAGCAGATCGGCCCCGACGTATTGCCGGTCGAGGTGCGAACCGCCGCCGACCGCAGGCCCGTGGTCTCGATGTCGCAATCGGCGCCCGTCTTCGGCGACAGCGTGAGAGACCGGGCTCAGCTCGCTGCCGCGCTGGGCCTGCGCGAGAACCAGCTCGCCGACGAAGCCGCCCAGGTCGTCTCGACCGGGGCCGGCCACCTGCTGGTGGCGCTCACCGAGCGCAGCGCAGTGGATGCTACGCGACCCGACTCGAACGAGCTAGCAGTCGTGCTCGCGGCAGTCGGCGGCGAAGGATGCTACGTGTTCAGCCGCGACCCGCACGACCCCGGCTCGGCGGCCTACGCCCGCTTCTTCAACCCCGTGATGGGAATCGCAGAAGACCCGGCGACCGGAACCGCCGCCGGCCCGCTCGCCGCCCTGCTCGTGTCGCGCGGTCAGGCGTCGGATGCGACCGAGACCATCATCGAACAGGGCTTCGCTCTCGGCCGGCCCAGCAGAATTCGTGTGTTCGTCAACGGCTCAGACGTGCGGGTCAGCGGCACCGGCCTCGTTGTGGCGAACGGCACCCTTCACCTCTGAGACGCGCGCGTCGCGCGCGGCGAGCCTGGCCAAGCGGCGCAGGCGAAGATGGTGCCCCACCTTCAGCCCGCGTGCCGCCGAACCGCCTCGGCCATCGCCACAACCGCCTCTTCGAGCAACGGCGCCGGCATCGCGAAGATCAGCCGCACATACTGTTCGTACCCCCGCCCGCAGAGCGCTCCGTCGGTCACCGTGACCCCAGCCTCGACCCGAAAGAAATCGGCGACCGACCCCTCGATACCAAGCGCCGAACAGTCGAGCCAGGCGATGTACGTGGCCTGCGGAATGCTATACCGCACCTCGGGTAGGTGCTCGGCCAGCAGCCGCCCGAGCAGTTGACGATTGCCGTCGAGGTAGTCGACCACCTCGGTCAGCCACGGCCGCCCCTCGGCGTAGGCAACGGCCGACGCCACAACGCCGAGAGTGGATGCACCGTGCAGCACGGCGAACCCGAAGGTCTGGTAGAGCTCTTCGTCGAAGTCGTTCGACGTGATGAGCTGGGCGGCCTTCAGCCCCGGCAGATTCCACGCCTTCGAGGCGCTCGTCGAGGTGATGGTGTGCGCGGCCGTTTCGGGCGAGAGCGAGGCGTAAGCGATGTGGGGCGTCGATCCGTACCGCAGCGGCGCGTGGATCTCGTCGGCGAACACCCGCCCGTTGTGCTTGCTGACGATCGCCGCGATCGACTCGAGCTCTGCCCTGGTCAGCGCCGTGCCCGTCGGGTTGTGCGGGTTGCACAGCACGAGCGTTCGGGCCCCCGCTCGAAAGGCAGCGTCGATGGCGTCGAGGTCGTGCTGCCAGCGCCCCTCGACGACCACACCGGGCACCTCGAAGACGGCCCGGCCGAGGGTCGGCAGAAAACTCAAGAACGGCATATAGGCAAGCGTCGGCACGATGACCCCCGTTGCCGCCGGCGAGAACTTCGTCACCGCGACCTCGAGCGCCGCCATCACGTCTGACACGGCGTGCACCCGTGCGGCATCCACGCTCCAGCCGTATTCGGCCTGCACGAAATCAGCCGTCGCCCGGGCCATCTGAGCGCTGGTGTCGGGCGAGAGGTAACCGAGGTTGCCGGCGTCGATGGCGCGGTGCAGGGCATCCGTCACCTCGGGTGCCGTACCGAAATCCATCTCGGCGACCCACGCGCCGATGGTGCCCGGGTGCAGGCTCCATTTTCGGCTCGCCGCCGTGCTCAGCTCAGCGCGGGTGATGGCGTCGAATCGACTGGGATGCATCGGTACCTTTCTCGAAGCGAGCTTACAATCCGAAGCTCCTGAGCCAACTCTCAGAACCACCACCGAAAACGCAAGGCGCGTTACCAGGTGTTGCAGTCGTGACTTCGTGTGTCACTTGAAAAGAGCGGCATGGTTTTGCCGAAACTACTGTTATTTCGTGAGCACTCTGTAGACGGGGCGCACCTCGCGACCCGCCTGTTTGCGTGCTTGCTTGCTTGAAAGAAACCCACCGATCGAAAGACGAATGACGTGACTACTCCGTTGTACCTCGGCGTTGCGCTCGATGGCGCCGGCTGGCATCCAGCAGCCTGGCGCGAACCGGATGCCCGGCCCCTCGATCTCTTCGACGTGGGGTATTACACCGACCTGGTGCGCCTCGCCCGCTCGGCCGATGTCGACCTCGTCACCATCGAAGACGCGGTGGGATTGCAGACCTCGGGGTTCGGGCCTGCGCGCGAGCACGCCGAGAATGATCGCACCGAGACCGACCACGCCGAGAAAGACCGCACCGCGACCGATCGCACCGACGAGGTGCGCGGCCGCCTCGACGCGGTCGTGCTCGCCAACGCCATCGCCCCGCGCGTGAGCGGAATCGGCCTGGTACCCACCGTCACCACCACCCACACCGAGCCGTTCCACACTGCGACCGCCCTTCAGACCCTCGACTATGTGAGCGAAGGCTGGGCCGGCTGGCGCGTGCAGGTTTCGGGCAGGGCGCACGAAGCGCAGCACTTCGGTCGCCGAACGATCGCGCCGTTCGACGCGGCGGCCATCACGGGCGGCGACCCAGGGGCCCAAGCCCTGCTCGCCGAGCTGTTCGGTGAGGCGCGCGATGCCGTCGAGGTCGCCCGGCGGCTCTGGGACAGCTGGCAAGACGACGCCATCATCCGCGAGGTCGAAACCGGTCGCTTCATCGACCGCGACAAGCTTCACTACATCGACTTCGTCGGCGAGTACTTCAGCGTGAAGGGCCCCTCGATCGTGCCACGCTCACCACAGGGTCAGCCGGTCGTGTTCGTGCTCGCCCATCAGAAAGTGCCCTACGAGCTCGCGGTCGCCGAAGCCGACATCGTGGCGATCACACCGCACACCGACGAGCACCTCGACCAGATTCTGAGTGAGCTGCGTGACGCCGAGCAGAGCGTCGAACGGCTCGCGGGCGCCCCGCTGCAGGTGTGGAGCGAAATCGTGGTGCTGATCGAAGAGACGGCTGCGGATGCCCGTACCGCCCTCGCCAGGCTGAACGACCTGCACGGCCAACCACTGGCATCCGACGCCCTCGTTCTCGCGGGTTCGCCGGCCGAGGTCGCCGACCAACTGCTGCACTGGTACCACCGCGGCATTTCGGGTGTGCGGTTGCGCCCCGCGCGACTGCCGCGAGATCTGCACGAGATCACCGAGAACATTATTCCGCTACTCGACCGGGCCGGCGTTCGCGACACCGCGCAAGGTGCGCACTCGTTGCGTGAGCGCCTCGGTTTCGGCGCAGCCCCCAATCGTTACGCGCCCGCCGAGGTCGCCCGCACAGAAAGCATCACCCGATGAGCACGCAGTCGCAGAGCACGCACCCGCAGAGCAGGCAGTTCCACAGCACACAGTTGCAAGCCACCCCACTGCAGCGGAGCACAGCTCGCACCGAAGACGGCCGCCCCCTGAAGCAGATCCACCTGGCTGCGCACTTTCCAGGCGTCAACCACACCACGGTGTGGAGCGACGGCAATCAGGCCAGCCAAGTGGCGTTCTCGTCGTTCCGACACTTCGCGCAAAACGCCGAGCGCGGCAAATTCGACTTTCTGTTTCTGGCCGAGGGCCTGCGCGTGCGCGAGCAGAAGGGGCTCATTCACGATCTCGACGTTGTCGGCAGACCGAACACCACGGCCATCCTCGCCGCCGTCTCTGCCGTCACCAGGCACATCGGGCTGGTCGGAACGCTGAGCGCCACCTTCAACGAACCCTACGAGCTCGCCCGTCAGCTCGCCTCGCTCGATCACGTCAGCGGCGGCCGGGCGGGCTGGAACATCGTGACCACGTCTGACGCGTTTCACGGCGAGAACTTTCGCAGGGGCGCCTACCTCGACCCGGCCGACCGGTACCGCCGGGCCGAAGAGTTTCTCGACGTGGCCAAGCAGCTCTGGAGCAGCTGGGCCGACGACGCCGTCATCGCTGATGCCGCCGCGGGCGAATTCGTGCGCCCCGGGGCCGTGCGCTCCATCGATCACCACGGGCCGCAGTTCGACGTGACGGGCCGGTTCACGACCCCGGTCAGCCCGCAGCGTTACCCGGTCATCGTGCAGGCCGGCGATTCGCCAGACGGCCGTGACTTCGCGTCGCAGAACGCCGAGGTGATTTTCTCGCGGCACTCCGAATACGAGGCGGGGCGGCAGTTCTACAGTGATGTTAAGGGCAGGCTGGATGCCGTGGGCCGAGACCGCGACTCCCTCAAGATTCTGCCCGCCGCCACCTTCATTCTGGGTGACACCGCCGATGAGGCTGCAGAACGTTCGCGCGAGGTCGGGCGGCTGCAGATCAGCCCGCAGACGGCCATCTCGTTTCTCGAGCAGGTGTGGGGCACTGATCTGTCGGGCTACGACGTGGATGGCCCGCTTCCGGCCACCGATCCGGTCGAAGACACCGCGGGAATCGCTCGCGGGCGAGTGCGGCAGTTCGCCGACCCGGTGGCCGTCTCGCGCGCGTGGCGTCAGCAGTCCGAGGCCGAGGGGCTGAGCATCCGGGAGCTGGTGATTTCGTTCGCCGCCAAACACACCTTCGTGGGTACGCCGGCGCAGGTGGCCGAGACGATCAATCGGCACGTGCAGAACGATGCGTCTGACGGGTTCGTCATTGTGGGTCACACCAGCCCGACCGGGCTCGACGAGTTCGTCGACACCGTGATTCCCGAGTTGCAGGAGCGCGGGGTGTACCGCCGCGACTACGACGAGGGGGCGACGCTGCGCCAGACGCTCGGGCTGCCGACACCGGTACCCCTGCGGGCGAGGGAGAAGGGCATGGGCAGCGCGGCTGTCGCGAGCGCCGCGGGTAGCGCAGCCCCGGGGGTGTCTGCCGGGGCCACGACATCCGCCTCTGGCGACACCGCCGACGGTGCATCCACCGTCGTGCTTGCGCACTCTGCACCGGCGAGTACAGCGCGGTGACCCTCGACACTGACGCCGACGTTGTGCTCGTCGGCGGCGGCGCCATGGGCTCGGCGGCTGCCTGGCAGCTCGCTCGCGGAGGCCGATCTGTCACCCTGCTCGAGCGATTCGCCGCCGGACACACTAACGGCGCCTCGCACGGGGCATCGCGCAACCTCAACCTCAGCTACGCCGAACCGACCTACCTTGCGCTACTGGCCGAGGCGCTGCCGCTCTGGCGTGACCTCGAGGCCGAGACGGGCACCTCGCTGCTCGAGCAGGTGGGCATCGTGAACCACGGTGCGAATGCCGCATTCGACGAGGTGGCCCGTGCTCTCGAGGTGGCCGGCTTCGAGGCGCAGTTCGTGCAACCGAGCGAGGCCGAGCGGCGGTGGCCGGGCATCCGGTTCGACCAGCGTGTGCTGTTCACGCCGCAAGCCGGGCGTCTCAACGCCGATGCGGCCGTGACTGCATTGCAGCGGGCCGCCGCCGCACACGGGGCGCAGATTCGGTGCTGTCACCGATCCGGATGCCCGTACCTTTCGCTCAGACCCCGACCAGTTGCGGGCGCTGCAGCGCTACGCGCGCGAATGGTTACCCGGAGTCGACCCCGACGCCTTCACCGAAATCAGTTGCACGTACACCACAACCCCAGACTCGAACTTCGTGCTCGACCGAGTGGGGGCAATCACCGTAGGCGCGGGCTTCTCGGGCCACGGCTTCACGTTCACGCCCGCGATCGGCCGAGTGCTCGCCGACCTCGTTGAGGGCCGGCCGGCGCCCGCCCTCTTCGGCCTGGCGGCCGACCGCGGCTAACGTCGGCCTGGCGGCCGCCCCCGGCTAACTCGCGAGCGGCGCCAGAGCGCGCTCGCCGACGAGCGGAATGAGGTCAGCCGCGATGCGCTCGAGCTCCTCGTGCAGGGGTGACGACTGGATGAGCAAGAGGGTGAGCCCGGCATCCTGATACTGCAGAATACGCTCGGCGACCTGCTCGGGCGTGCCGACCAGATTCGGCCGCAGGCCACGCGTGCCGACCGAGTATTCGCGCTTGCTCAGCTCGACGTCGAGCTGCGAGTGCGCTCGAAACTCCTCGAACGACGCGTAACCGGGCGACCCGGGATCGACCGTGGTGATTCGCTCGAGTTCACGCTGCGCCTCGGCCTCGGTGTCGCGCACGATAACGTACGCCGCCATGCCGAATTCGGCGAAGTCAGAACCCGAAATACGATTGCGTCGTTCGTTGAGGTCTGCGACTTTCGTTCGCACCTCATCCACCGAACCACCGTGCAGAACGTACGAGTCTGCGAAGCCCGCGATGGCGTCACGGCCGGCCTCGCTCTCGCCGCCGGCGAAGATGGCCGGCAGCCGACCCGGCTTCGGCGAGAGAATCGCCTCATCGACACCGTAATACTGGCCCTTGTAGCTGAACGGCGTCTCGCTCCACATGCCCTTCAGAATCTCGACGAACTCGGTTGCCTGGGCGTACCGGGCGTCATGGGTGGTGAAGGTGCCGCCGTATTGCTTGGCCTCTTCGGCCCACCAGGCCGCGACAACGTTGAGAGCGAACCGGTTCGCACCGATGTCAGAGATCGTCGCCGAGGTCTTCGCGGCCACCGTCGGCAAATGAAAGCCGGGCCGAATGGCGGTCATTACGCGCAGATTGTCGGTCACGGCCAGAATCGCGCTGCTCAGCGCCCACGCCTCGAGGCTCGGTGCGTCGATTCCCTTGCGGTCGTTGAGGTAGAGCTCGGGAACGAGTGTGGTGTGAAAACCGAGACGGTCGGCCTGAATCGAGACCTGCTTGATGTAGTCCCACGTCGCGGGCATGCCCTCATCACCGACGTTGCGCAAGAATCCGCCGTAAACGGGTGTCCAGTATCCGAAATCCATGGGTATTACTCCTTTAAGCGTGAATCGCGTGTTTATGCGTGAGTCGCGTACGACTGAGCAGAATCTGTGTCAGCCGAGTCTGTGCCAGCCGAGTCTGTGTCAGCCGAGTCTGCGAGCGATTCGAAGGTGAGCAGGTCGAGCGAACGCCCGAGGTCGGCGATCAGATCGGCCGGGTCTTCGAGCCCGATCGACAGCCGAACTGTACCGTGCGAGAAGCCGGCTTCGACGAGTTGCTCTTCTGACAGGTGGCTGTGGGTCATGGTGGGCGGGTGGATGACCAGGCTGCGGGCATCTCCGATGTTCGCCACCAGGCGAAAGACCTGAAGCGAGTCGATGAATCGTTCGGCAGCCTCTTCACCGCCAGCCAGATCGAGTGAGAACACCGATCCGGTGCCTTTCGGCAGGTATTTCTGGCCGGCCGCGAACCAGCGGTTGCCTTCGAGGCCCGCGTAATGCACGGCGGTCACGGCAGGGTGCGAGCCAAGAAACTCTGCGACCGCGAGCGCGCTGGCCGTCTGGCGCTGCACCCTCAGATCGAGGGTCTCGATGCCCTGGATGATCTCGAAACTGTTGAAGGGCGACAACGACGGCCCGAGGTCGTGCACGAGTTTCGTCTTCGCATAGACCAGAAAGGCACTGCGTTCGCGCCCGAAGGCATTCCAGAGCGTCACATCGCTGACCCGCGGGTAGGGAGCAGTGAACTGCGGCCAGCGCTCGGGCTCAGCTCCGAAATCGAAGGTGCCGAGGTCGACGATGATTCCCGCCAGCGAGTTGCCGTGCCCACCGAGAAACTTCGTGGCGGAGTGCACCACGAAATCGGCCCCGAAGTCTTTCGGCCGCTGCAGGTAGGGCGTGGCGATGGTGTTGTCGATGATCAACGGAACGCCCGCCGAGTGCGCGATATCGGCGATGTCTTGCACGGCCAGCACGCTGTTGATGGGGTTGCCGATCGACTCGGCGAAATAGGCGCGAGTCTCCGGCCGGGCGGCGGCCCGCCAGGCCTCGAGGTCGTCTTGGTCGACGAACGTCACGTCGATACCGAAATCGGCGAACGTGTCGGCAAGAAGGTCGACCGTTCCGCCGTACAACTGCCGGGCTGCAACGATGTGCTCGCCCGCTTTGGCCAAGGTGAGCAGAGCAACGGCTGTGGCCGCTTGGCCCGACGAGACCGCCAAGGCTGCGACGCCGTCTTCGAGTGCGGCGACCCGCCGCTCGAGTGCTGTCTGCGTGGGGTTGCCCGTTCGCGAGTAGAGGTTGCCCACCTCACGCAGCGAAAAGATGTTCTTCGCCGATTGAAAACTGGCGAACTCGTACGCGACCGTCTGGTAGATCGGCACAACCGCGGGGTTCTGCGCTTCACCGGCGGTGAGGCCGGCATGAACCTGGTCGGTGGCGAAATTGGTCGACGGAGTAGAGGGCCCTGACGGCGCCGAAGATCCGGAGGCCGAGAGCGACGTCACTTGATGCGCCGAGCGAGCGGCTGGTCAACACCTGCGCGCAAGGTCTCGAGATACTGCACGATCACCGCGGCGGTGGTGCGGTGAGTCGAATCGTTCAGCACGTCGTGCTTGGCGCCGTCGATGACCCAGACCTGGGCATCCGGATTCGACTCATACGTTGGCAGCGCCCCGTCGAGCGGGCTCAGTGAATCGGCCCCACCGTGAATCGCGAGAACGGGCACCGTCAGGGTGCTGAGATCGCGCGCAATACGATCGGCCTCGAGCGCCTCGGCGAATGAGCCGTGCGACACACCCGCATCAGCGTCGAGCACACCGCGATGCACGGGACAAGTCGTGCGTTCGAGCAGTTCAGACTCCCAGTCGTCGGTCACCGTCGAGGCGCCCGCTGTCGGGTAGCCGGCGAGGATGACCGCGGCAACGTCTGCCCCGAGCTGCCCAGCCACGTCGACCGCAGCAACGGCTCCCACGTCAGAGCCGACGATGATCACCGGCGCCGTCAGCTCGTCACCGGCGATGCGCGCGCCGATTTCGCTGGCGACCTCGGCCTCACTGCCGAATGCGTCGGCGAACGCCACCACGGTGTACGAGTCGGCCGAGATGCGCGTGCCGAATCGGTTGTACACGTCGGCCGTCTCACCGCGGCCGCCGAGCACCACAACGGTGCCGCGAACGCGAAGATTCTCAGGGGCAGTCCACTCTCGCGAGTGCAGATTCGTCTGAACTGTGGTCATTTCATTTCCGATCGTGTTGAAGAGTTGGGGGCCGCCGAAGCGGGGCTCACACCGTTGCGAGCGCTTCGTTCGGGGTGCTGCGGTCGGGCGTGCTGAGGTCGTTCGCGCCGGCGTCGTTCGCGCTCACGTCGAGGCCCGATGCAGCAGCATCCGCCCGCACCCAGCCAAGAGCGGGAGCCACCTCGGTCGCCAGAAGTTCGAGCGCTCGAATCGACGCGTCTAGGGTGGGCTTGCCCGGGTTGAACTGCGCCAGCAGATCGGTCGCGACGGGCAGCGCCTGCTCGCGGCTCAGCTGCTCGATCACCTGGTCGGGATGCCCGTAGAAGGCGTTGAACCGAAAGAGTGCATTCTCGAGGCTCTCTTCACCCAGGTCGAAGCCGCTGCGCTTTTTCATCGAGACGAGACTGTCGAGCACGCCGTCGCCGATGGAGCGCAGCGCCTCTTCGCGTGAGCCGGCGGTGAAGATGAGGCGAGACAGCCCGACACGCGGGGCGCGTCTGGCGACGGCGCCATCTGAGTCCGACTGCGCTGAGCCCGACTGCTCGGCGACCGCAGCGAGGTACGCGTCGGCCCACGGGCGCTGCACCACATCGGTGGGTTCGCTGTGCCCGTAGGTCGCACGGTTCAGCAGCAGGTTGCTGCCGCCTGCCGCAGCGTAACGCGCGCCCTCTGCGCTGAACACGCCCTGCCAGATTCTGTTCGCGGCAAGGTCGGGCGAGTACGGCTTCGACTGCGGGCCGCCTTCGAACAGTGGATGACCGGCGAGCGCACTGCGCAACCGATCGAGCGCGGCAGTAGTCAGCTCGCGCTTCTGCTCAATGTCTTTGCCGAAGGCGCGATACGCGTCGGGGTCGTAGCCGCTGCCGACGCCCAGCTCGACCCGGCCGTTCGACAGCACATCGACGACGGCGACGTCTTCGGCCAGGCGCAGCGGGTCTTCGAGGGGCAGAATCGTAATGGCCGTACCGAGGTGAATGCGCTCGGTTTTCGCTGCGACGTTCGACAGAAAGGTCCAGGGCGAGCCGAGGCCGCCGTTCGGTTCTGGTGAGAAGTGGTGCTGCGCCACCCATCCGGTGTCGAAGCCGAGCTCATCGGCGGCGATGAAGAGTTCTTGGGCGTTCAGATACGACTGCTTGAGGCTGGCACCGCCCTCGACGTGGGTGAGAAAGCCGAGCTTGAACTTCGATGCCTGCGACACGATCGCTCCTTACAAATCTGGTGGTCGTGAGACTGTACCAAGATCAAGAGAACCCGAGTGTAACAAAGTGATCATTGTTGAAACAAACTGACACGAAAGTCAACAAAGTCGTTAGGCGCGCTAGCGTCACGGCTCGCACGCGTGCAACACATTACGTCGCGGCAGGCCGATTCTGTTCAACCGGTCAATATGATTGAGACAATAGTTGTGAACACGTCTGCCGAGGAGAGACCACGCATGAGCTCCCCCACCATCAGCCGCATCTCGTCGGAATGGCTTGCCGAACGCGTTGTCGACAGGGGCGCCGTGGGAATCGGCGATGCCGTCGCAGCGCTCATCAGATCGGGCGAGGTCGAACGGGGCGCTCAGCTGCCGACGATACGCGAATTCGCCCGGGTCACCGGCACCAGCGTGGGCACCGTTCTGGCCGCCTGGAATTCCTTGCGCGAGGCAGGCCTCGTCGAGACCCATCGCCGCGCCGGTACGACGGTGGCCCTCGAACCCACCGTCTCGCCGCGCAGCACGCCGTTCTCCGACTGGTCGGCGATCGACCTCGCCCAAAGTGCACCCGACATCGCACTGCAGCCCGAGCTCGGTGCCGCACTGCTCTCGACCCTCGACTCGAAGAACCTCAACGTGTTCGGGCGCGAATACATGACCGAACGGCTGCTCAGCGCGGTCGCACCGACGTGGCCGTTCGAACCCGAAGCGTGGGCGACCGCAGGCGGCGGCACCGAGGCGCTACTTCTGGCGACTGCGGCCGCGGCTCCCCCCGGCTCGCTGGTTGCGGTCGATGAACCGGTGGGCCCGGGTTTTCTCGATACGCTGCGCGATTTGCAGTTGACGGCCGTAGGCGTGGCTGCCGACGCCGAAGGCCCAACTGTGGCATCACTGCGCGAAGCGCTGAAGCAGAACCCGGTCGCCTTCATCTTTCAGCCCGGGGCACCATTCGCGGTCAGCCACTCGGTGTCGCCGAAGCGTGCCGCCGAACTCGCCGAGGTGCTCGCGGCGCATTCCGAGCGCGTTTGGGTCGTCGAAGACGATTCCATCGGACCACTCGCCCGCTCGGAATCACCCTCGATCGGTTCGCACTTGGCCGGCCAGGTCATTCGCATTCGCAGCTACTGTAAGGCGTTCGGCATCGACGTCAGAACGAGCGTTCTGGCGGGCTCGAAAGAGCTGATCGACCGAACCATCGCCCTGCGCAGCCACGGCGTCGGGTCGAACAGCAGAATCTTGCAAGACACTCTGGCCTATCTCATCGGCAGCGCCGAGGCCCAAGCCTCGGTCAGCTCGGCGAAGTCGATCTACGCCGCACGGCGCACGGCCCTCACGAACGCTCTGCGAAGCGAGGGCGTCACTGTGTTCGCGGGGCCCGAGAGCGTGGTCGTCTGGGTCGAGGTGAGAGACGAGACGGATGCCCTGCTCGCCCTCGCCCGCCAGGGAATCTCTGTGGGTGCCGGCAGTAAGTCGTTCGTGCACGCCCCATCGCGGCCGCTCTTGCGCATCTCGATCACACAGCTGCCCGACGATAGCGTCGTGATCGGGCAGCTGGCGCGAACGATCGCGCAGGCGTCGAGCGCCAGTACCCGCGAGTATTTCGACTGAGAAGGTACTTCGACTGAGAAGGTACTTCGACCGGGAGTACGTGAGCCGAGCATCCAATCGGCGAATGCCGTTCGGGCAAACAATACAGTTTGTTACAGCAACAATCGGTAAGAAATCCATTGTTGCGCCCTTCACGGGCAACAATGGCGGTAACACATACGTCTACCCGTGGAGGAACGATCCCCTATGTCAGCATCAGGCGCAAGCCGGCAGATCAAACTGGGCGCTGTGCTCACCGGAGTCGGTGGCCCCGGGCACTTCAATACCTGGCTCGACCCGCAGATTCCGACCAACGCGAGCATCGACATCAATTGGTACATCGAGCAAGCGCGCATCGCTGAAGAGGCCAAGTTCGACCTCGTATTCATCGTCGACAGCCAGTTCATCACCGCGAACTCGCCGCCGCACTACCTCAACCGGCTCGAGCCGCTGACACTGCTCTCGGCACTGGCTGTCTCGACCAAGAACATCGGTCTCGTCGGCACTCTCACGACCTCGTACAACGATCCGTTCTTCATCGCGCGCCGCTTCGGCTCGCTCGATGTCATCAGCGGCGGCCGCGCCGGCTGGAACGTGGTGACCAGTGGCGACGCCGGAACCGCTGGCAACTTCAGCCTCGACGAGCACTACGACTACGACACCCGCTACGGCCGCGCGCTCGAGAACGTGCGCGTCGCCCAGGGCCTCTGGGATTCGTACGAAGACGACGCTTTTCCCGCCGACCGCGAGACGAAGGTCTTTCTCGACCCGTCGAAGCAGCACACGCTGAACCACCGCGGCGAGTACTACCACGTCGAAGGCCCGCTGAACCTGTCGCGTTCGCCGCAGGGTCAGCCAGTCATCTTCCAGGCCGGCGACTCAGAGCAGGGTCGAGACCTGGGCGCCGAGATCGGCGAGGGCATCTTCACCCACGCGCCCACTATCGAGATCGCGCAGGCCTTCTACGCCGACATCAAGTCGCGCGCAGCCGCGAAGGGGCGCAACCCCGACCACGTTTTGATCGTGCCGGGCGTTTCGGTGTTCGTCGGCGACACCGACGAAGAGGCGCGCGAAATCGAGCGCACCACGCAACTGGCCGACGGCGGTTTCGAACAGTCACTGGCCGAGTTCGGGCGCGCGTTCGCGTGGCACGACTTCCGTCAGTACGATCTAGATGCGCCGTTCCCTGACGACGTGCTGAAGTACGCGGAGCGCGGCTTCTACACCCAGGCCGTGAAGGTCGTCGAGCTGGCTGCCGCGCAGAACCTGACGTTGCGCCAGGTCATCGAGATCACCTCGAGCCCCCGCCGCGGTCCGTTCGTCGGCTCGCCCGAGACGGTGGCGAACGAGTTGCAGCGCTGGTTCGATGGCCGAGCACTCGACGGCTTCAACATTCACGTCGGGCATCCTGACCAGTTCAAGCGGCTGATCGACGAGGTACTGCCGATTCTGCGCGACCGTGGTCTGCTGCGCCGCGAGTACGAAGGTACGACCCTGCGCGAGAACCTCGGCCTGCCGTTCGTCGAGAACCGCTACACCGTGGCACGGAATGCTGCGGAGTCAGCGCAGCCGCAATCAGCCTCAACCGACGAGCAGAAGAACGACGTACGCGAAGACGCCGCAGAGGCACTCGTCTCGTCGCACTGACGCGAGTCATCAACCGCCGCACTACTCGAGCGGGTAGCGCTCGGCCGGGCCGCAGGATGCCCGTGCCGAGCCCTACCCGCTCCACCGCGTCTCCGCCGTGTCTCCGCCACGAAGTGAGCCCGTTACGCCGCATTGAGACCGGTATAGCGGGCTCTTTGCGGCGTAACGGGCTCGGCGCACGGCGGCTATGCGGCCGCGGCCGCGCGCAGAGCAGAGCAGAGCAGAGCAGAGCAGAGCAGAGCAAAGCCAGCGTTGCGCAAAGGGAGACCCTATCGCTGCGGTGTGCCGGTGCGACACGGCGACAGCGCAGCCGGCGCAGCGCAGCGCGCCGCTCAGTCGGCGAAGACCGGAGTCTTCTCGCCCGCCTCGATGGCGACCACGAGCCGGTTCTGCGCCGGCGCCAGCGGGCACGGCGAGTAGTTCGTGTAGGCGCACTGCAGGTTGCCCGTGCGGTTGAAGTCGAGCTCGATAGGCCCGCCCTCGGCAGGCAGCTCGGCCGCGATACGTCTGCTCGCACGGTACGTGCTGACGCCGCTCGTGCCATCGGTGAACACCGCGAACGCGCCGCCGCCCGCGGCACCGCCGGCTAAGAACAGCAGACGGTTCGTGGTGCCATCGAGGTCGAAGACCACCTCGCCCAGGGCATCGTGCTGATGTGTGATGCCGTCGATCGCAGCATCGATCGCCGTGTCGCGCGGCGCCTCGAACGGCACGTACTCGCCCCGAACGATCCATCGCGGGTCGGGCGCGAACGCCGGCGTCTCTACGTATGATTCACGCAAGCCGTGGGCTGGGTCGATGGGTCGCAGCAGGGTGATTCCCCCGCGCTTCGAGAGTTCGACCACGACCTCATCGAACCGGGCATCGCGACGAAACTCGCGTTCGGCGACCGGCGCGAAAACAAAACGGCCGTGCACGGGGTCTTCGTCGACGGTCAGCCGCTCTTCGTCAGAGAGTTCCACCACGACACCCTCGTCGCTGACGCTCCACGCACCGGGAACCTCGGCAAAACGTTGCGCCGTCTCGCCGAGCTTGTAGACCGCCGCGTAAGAGAGAAAGCCATAAGCGTCACGCCGGCGTTCTTCGTTCTGCGCACGCCAGGCATACCAGGCGGCTTCGAATTCGGGCCGATCAACAACAGGGGTTGTGGGTTCTGTGAGAGTCATGGCGTCAGCGTAGCGACAAACGATTCGGCACACTGTAACAAACGAAACAAACGTCGGTTCCGGATGCCTCGCCTCAGCTCACCGCGTTGCGAGAGCCGCCCCCAGCGGCAGCCGCGGGTAGATCTCATCGGCAATGACGCGCAAGCCCTCGCTGAACTCGCGCGAGGCGTTGGGCAGCGGAATCGAGAACAAATAGTCCGTCGACCTGGCTACCGCGGCATCGTCTGCGAGCTGCTCGCCGATTTCGTCGGGGCTGCCGTAGTAGACGTTCGATTGCTTCAAGAACTGTTCGGGTGAAGTCGCCCCGAATCCGGTGTACTGCCGAGGGTTGGCAGCGAAGTCGGCGGTGATCAGGGCCAGAGCATCTGCCCGCGACTCGGCCGGCAGCACCGCTCGCGAAACACCGATGCGCGGAGCCGCGTCAGCGGAGTACGCCTCGAGGTAGCGGTCGATCAGGGCGGACTGCACGGGCCCGGTGTCGCCCTCGAAGGCGAGGCGGTGCAACAAGAGACCGTCACCTGAGCGGCCGATGGCCTCGGCGTTGCCCGGCGTCGCCGTGGCTTGCCACACCCGCGAGAGCAATGGCCGCGGCGACGGGTACACGTTCAGCGGTTTGTCACCGCCGTCGATGACGCCTTCGAGCGCGAACTTCAGTCGGGCGAGGCTGTCGTCGTACAAAGTGTCTTTGTTGTCTTCAGAGAGTTCGAAAGCCTGAAAGGCCGGGGTCGAGAAGCCTCGACCGTTGCTCTTGCCTACCCCGAATTCGAGCCGCCCGCCGCTGAGGTAGTCGGTCACGGCCGCGGTCTCGGCGAGACGGATGGGGTGGTCGAAGACCACGGGAATGATCGCAGTTCCGAGCCGAATGCTGCTCGTGCGCTGCGCCGCCGCAGCCAAGAACGTCAGGGCCGACGGCAGCCCGATGGGCGCGAAATGAGCTTCGGCAATCCACGCTACTTCGTAGCCAGAACGCTCTGCCTGCTCGACGACGTCGAGCGCTTCGCCGTAAACACGGGCGGGATTCGTATCAGCCGGCGTCTGCAAGAAAAGAGACAGCCCTGGCCGGGGTGCTCTGTTAACGAAATCAGTCACGGCACGTTCCTCCATCAATCACGCATCAATCAAGCTCACGATCGTTGCGAGCATAGACATCTCAGCATTGTTTCGCCGCTTTGTGACAACAAAGAGACTCTTAGCAGACGCTTTTCGTAACAAAATCAGGCTTTTCGTAACAAAAAAGCGACATCGAAAGCCCCTATGTAAGCATGAGTCACGGCCACCCCGCCGAGCCTGTTCTCGTAACGCATGCACCGTGTTCACGTGAGCGCAGGTCACCCGAATTGCACCCAGCGCACAGCACCTACTTGGAGAACCATGAAGACCAAAACCCGCGGCCTGGCAATCGCCAGCGCCCTCGTTGCCACAAGCCTCGCGCTTGTCGGTTGCTCATCGGGCGGTGACTCGAGCGCCTCTTCGGCGAGCTCAACCCCCGTCGACGGCGGCACCATCACCTGGGCTTACACCAGTGTGGCCGCGAACTGGGATCCGGTGGTCATCGGTGGAACCGCAGGTACCTACCTGACGACGCCGATCTTCGCGTCGTTGTTCACCCTCGACTCCGACCACAACATCGTTCCCGACCTGGCAAGCGGATTCGACTACAACACTGCTGGCGATCAGATCACGATCCACCTCAAGACGGGCCTGACCTTTCAAGACGGCACGCCGATAAACGCCGCTGCGGTCAAGTTCAACATCGACCGCATCTTCTCTCAAACGAACTCAGCGTTGAAGGCCGTGTACGCCGATGTGAAAGACGCCGTCGTGGTCGACGATGCGACCGTTCAACTCGACCTGAAGCAGCCCGATTACCAAATTCCGTACATCCTCGCGGAAAAAACCGGCGAACTCGCGAGCCCGACCGCGGTGCAGAAAGACCCGACCGCGTTCAATGCGACCGCACCCGTGGGAGCCGGCCCCTTCATCGTGAAGGAACTCGTTCCCGGTGACCATGTCACGCTAGAGAAGTGGCCCGGCTACTGGAATGCCGCGAACATCCACATCGATACACTGCGAATCAACCTCGGAGTCAACCCGACGACGTTGGTCTCAGCGCTGCAGTCGGGAGATGCCAACTTCGCCACTCTCACCCCTGACCTCATCGACTCGGCCACACAGGCCGGGCTGACGGTCGAGGACACCAAGTCGTGGGGCTCGACCTTCTTGAGCCTGAACACGAATCAGGCGCCCTTCAACAACCCGGCCGTCGTCAAGGCGATCCGGTTGGCAACCAACCCCGACCAGTACGTTCAACAGCTGGCATTCGGTAAGGGTCAGTCGAACTATCAGCCGTTCCCTCAGGGTCACCCGGATTTCGTTCAGGCGCTCACGACTGAGAACACGTACAACGTCGACCAGGCGAAGTCCACGTTGTCAGCAGCCGGCATTCAGCCTGGGCAGATCTCGTTCGACGTGCCCTTCATCAACGTCAACGGCTTCGACAAGGTGGGCGAAGTTCTGAAGTCGCAACTCGCCGCAGTCGGAATCACGGTCAACCTTCAGAGTGACGACTACGCGACGTGGGCGAAAGGCTACTTCGGTAAGACCTTCGGGGCATCGCTTTACGGCTGGGTCGGTCGCGACTCGCCGGTCGCCGCCATCTCAGACCAGTACGACAGCCTGGGTGTGCTGAACCTCAGCTCGCCGAACGTCTCACCTGACCTGACAGCAGCGTTGGCGAAGGCGCGTTCGACGCCGATCGACTCGCCCGACTACGACACCAACCTGCAGGCGGCAGCGAAGATCGGCTACGAAACGGCCAGCAACGTCTCGCTGTACACCTACTCGACTCCCCTCGCCCTGGGCGCCGGTGTTTCGAACCTGCCCACCGTCGACGGGTTCATCGACTGGACGGGTGTGTACATCACTCCCGGCAACTAGCCGACAGGTTCTGGGTCTCGGGATGACCGTTCAATCGGTCATCCCGAGACCCAGAACCACAGCTCAACCCAGCACGTCGCAAGCGCCGCACCGACCCACCACCCGCACGATCTGATCCTGGAAAGGAGAACGACCGATGACCGCATCGACAGTAGCGCCACCCACGCCGAAGACGGCACCGAGCAGCAGCCCGAGTACCAGCGACCGCGAACCTGCACAACGACCTAGGGGAATCTTCTGGCATCGGGTACAGCGTGTTCTGCGCTCGGTGTGGAAGCCCATCAGCATCTTCATTCCGGTCTTCATTCTCGCCACCTTCTTCACCTTTCTTTTGGGCGCGGTGAGTGGCCGAAGCCCCGCCGCACTCCAGCTCGGCGATTCCGCCACGCCTGACGCCGTCGCTGCGCTCAACCATCAGTTCGGTCTCGATCAACCCTTCTTCGTTCGCTATTTCGACTGGCTCGGAACACTTCTGAGCGGCAATTTCGGCAACAGCTGGGTGAGTGGCGTTCCGGTAGCCAAGCTTCTGGGCGACAGAGCGGTCGTCAGCCTCTCGGTTGCCGGGCTCGCTCTGCTCATCGGGCTGGTCTTCGGATTCATTCTCGGAGCTGTGGCCGCACATTTTCAGACCCGCTGGCCCGACCGAGTGATCACAACGGGCACAACGGTCATCTCTGTGCTGCCCCCGTTCGTCGTGGGCATCGCGCTGATCGCCGTGTTCGCGATCTGGCTGCGCTGGTTGCCGGCCGTCGGATTCGTACCGATCACCAAAGGCTTTTGGCCGTGGGCGAGCCACCTCATCCTGCCGGCCGTCGCCTTGAGCTTCGATACGGTGTCTGACGTCGCCAGGCAGTTGCGCACCGGCCTCGTCTCGGTCTACCGAGAGAACTATGTGATCGGGGCCACTGTTCGAGGCATCGGCCCTCGACGGGTCTTCTGGGTACACGTTCTTCGCAATGGCGTCGGGCCTGCCCTTTCGGTTCTGGGACTCAAGTTTCCGGCGTTGCTCGGTGGCGCAGTGCTCATCGAGTCGATTTTCGGCCTCGCAGGCTACGGCGTTTTCGCTGCTCAGTCGGCAGTGAGCGGCGACGTGCCCTCTGTTCAGGCCGTGCTCGTCATCTCTGTGGTTCTGGTCGTGGTGTTCAACCTGCTGGTGAACGTCGTGCTCAATCGCCTCATTCCTTCGGCAGCACGAGGAGTGTGACGTCATGATCAAGACTCTGTGGAAACTGCGCAGCACCAAGATCGCTGCGGCGATGCTGCTCTTCATCGCCCTTATTACCATCGTCGGGCCGTTCGTCGCACCCTACGACCCGCTGGCCACCAGCTCCCAAGCACTCGCCGCCCCGTCGGCTTCGCACTGGCTGGGTACCGACTACCTCGGCCGAGACGTGCTGAGCCGCATTCTGGCCGGAGCACCGCTCAGCGTCGGCAGCACCGTGCTCGTCGCCGTCATCGCTCTGCTCGTCGGCGCCATTCCCGGCATTCTCTCGGTGTATCTACGCGCGGGTTTCGAATGGGTCTCGCTGCGCGTCGTCGACACGTTCATCGCACTGCCGTTTCTGGTTTTCGCGGTCGCCATGACTGCTCTGCTCGGCAATGGCATCATTCAGGCGATGATCGCGGTCGGGCTGCTCGTCTCCCCTCTCTTCTACCGCGTCGCACGATCGGCCACTCTTTCGGTGGCCAACTCGCAATACGTCGAAGCGGCCGTGCTGGCCGGCGCATCCACCGGCTATATTGTGCGAAAGCACGTGTGGTCGAAGGTGCTCCCTCCCATCGCTATCTCATTGGCCACGACACTCGGGCTTGGTCTTATTGTCATTTCGAGCCTGCAGTTTCTGGGAATCGGCGTTCAACCGCCGACACCCACGTGGGGCGGCATTCTCGCCTCTGACCTGGGGTACCTGCAGCAGCAGCCGTATGCCCCCATCTATCCGACCGCGCTCATCCTCATCACTGTGCTGGCTTTCAATCTGCTCGCCGACGCCATTCGTGACGCCGCCGGCGAGTCGGGTCGCATTCTGATCGGATCTAAGGGTGCGCAGGCCAACCGCGCCCGGCGCCTGGCCGCGGTCAGTTCTGACTACCCCGAGAAGGAGGCCGCATGACTGCCCCAGTGAACCCCACGGCGAACCCCGCACTGAGCACCACAGCGAACGAGCCTGACAGCGAGATCGTGCTCGATCTCAAAAACGTCACCATTCATGACGACGTTGCCGACAACGAACTGGTGAAGGGTGTCTCGTTCACCCTCCGCCGGGGTGGCGTTCTCGGAATCGTCGGCGAATCGGGCAGCGGAAAGAGCCTCACCTGCCGAGCGATTCTGGGCATTCTGCCCAAACACATCGAGGTCTCGGGCGGTTCGATCGATCTTCTGGGCCGGGATGTTTCGAGCCTCACCCTGAAGGAGTGGACGGGTCTGCGCGGAACGAATATCGCCGCGGTGTTTCAAGACCCGGGTTCATACCTGAACCCCTCGATTCGGGTCGGCAAGCAAGTGCAAGAAGTACTTCGCGTCAAGCAGCACCTCGGCCGCAGAGAATCCCGGCTGCGCACGCTCGAGTTGTTCGAGGCCGTGCGCCTGAACGACCCCGCTTACGTCTACCAGCAGTACACCCACGAGCTCTCGGGTGGAATGCTGCAGCGCGTGCTGATCGCGGCGGCCATCGCACTCGAGCCCGACGTCCTCATCGCCGACGAAGCCACGACGGCGCTCGATGTGACTGTTCAGGCCGAGATTCTCGACTTGCTCGGGGAGCTCAAGGCGCGCACCGGTCTCTCGCTGATCGTCGTCTCACACGACCTCGCCGTGGTCGCTCAACTGTGCGACGAAGTGCTCGTCATGAAAGACGGCGCCGTTGTCGAGCAGGGTCTCACGCGCGACATTCTGTACGCACCGAAACACGAGTACGCCAAACTTCTCATCGCTGAACATGAGCAGTACGGTCTCGAACGGTATCTCGACTCGGCCGTGCCCGAGCCCGAACAGCAGGAGCTCGACTATGCCTGACGTGCCCCTGAGTTGGACCGCGCCTACCCTCGAAGTCGCGTCGCTGAACGTGCACTTCGGCCGCGGCCGCGCACGCAAGCAGATCATCGACGATGTCGGCTTCGAGATTCGGCCTGGCGAGTCGGTCGGGCTGATCGGCGAGACAGGGTCGGGCAAATCGACGATCGCCCGCAGCATCCTCGGCCTGGTCGACCCCTCGGCGGGCTCGTCAGTACTCGTCGCCGGCAAACAGGTTGTCGGGCTCTCTGCGAATGCTCGCCGATCGTTCCGTCGCAGCGGGGTCGCCCAGTACGTTTTTCAAGACCCGCACAAGAGTCTCGATCAAGACTTCACCGTCGAACAGTCGATAGCTGAACCATTGCTCATTCGAGGCGACATCAAGCGAGCCGATGTGGCAGAAGCAGTTCGCCGACAGGTCGACGATGTGCAGTTGGATGCCGCCCTGCTGGGCAGGTTTCCGGCCGAGCTGTCGGGCGGTCAGCGGCAGCGGGTCGCCATCGCGCGCGCCCTCATCACGAAGCCGCGGCTGCTCATTCTCGACGAGCCCGTCAGCGCCCTCGACTCGGCGAACCGGGTCAAGATTCTTGAGCTGCTCGGTCGCCTGCGTTCGTCAGAAGTGGCGATGCTCTTCATTTCGCATGATTTGGGTTCGGTAGCGGGTATCACCGACCGTACTCTCGTTCTGTACCGTGGGCGGGTGGTCGAGGTGAACAAGACGTCTCAGATCGTCAATGCCCCCGAGCATCCGTACACCCGCCTTCTGGTGGGCTCAGCACCGACCCTCTCTGGTGGGTCGATCGACCGCGAGCGGCGAGAACAATTGCGCGCAGAACTGCACCCCTCATGATGCACCCGTGTCGCTCAATCGCGCTTGATTCACTCTTCTCCTGATTCACTCTTCGACATTCACTCTTCGACGAAAGATCATCACCATGAGCAAGAAGCAGATTCGACTGACCCTGAACCTGCAGTCGACCGGGCGCCACGACGCCGCCTGGAAGACCTTTCCCTCGACCACCGACTGGGTCGACGGCGTCGACTACTTCATCAAAATCGCCCAGCTCGCCGAGCGCGGCAGATTCGACGGCATCTTCATTGCCGACCGCCTCGGCGGCCTCGACAAGACCGGGCGCATTCGCCCGTGGCGCGGGCTCGACCCGACTGTGCTGCTCGCCGCGCTCGCCCGCGAGACGTCGCACATCGGCCTACTGTCGACGAACCCGGCCATCCACGGCAACCCGTTCTTGCTCGCCCGTCAGATCTCGTCGCTCGATCACGTGAGCAAGGGCCGCGCCGGCTGGAACATCATCACCAGCCAAGAGTCGAACACACTACAGGCGCTCGGCAAAGACCAGGTGCTCGACTCTGAGACGCGTTACCGCGCAGCCGACGAGTTCGTGTCGATCGTCGACGCGTTCTGGCGCTCGCTTCCGCCAGAAGCCGTGGTCGGTGACGCCGAGGCCGAGGTCTACATCGACGAGAGCCTCACCCGGCCCGTCGACATTCAGGGTGAATTCTTCCGCGGCGCGGGCGTGCTGCCGCTGGTCGGCGGCTACCGCGGCGAGCGCCCGGTGCTCTTTCAGGCCGGAACCTCACGCGCCAGCAAGCAGTTCGGTGCCCGGTGGGCGGATGCCCTCTTCACGTCACAGCGTCTGCCCGAGCTCGGCCGTGCCTTCTCCGACGAGGTGAAGGGCCTTGCCGAAGCCAACGGCCGCAGCCGCGATTCGCTGCTCGTGCTACCCGGCCTCTACGTCATTCTCGGCGACACCGAGCAAGCGGCCATCGCACGCAAAGACGAGCTCGACAACCTGCTCGCCATCGAGCCGCTCATCGATACGCTTTCTGACTACCTCGAGTTCGACGTCTCGCACCTCGAGCTCGATAGTGAGCTGCCGTACGCCTCGCTCGACACCCCGGCCAGTACCTCGCACGCCACCGTGCGCCGCCAGCAGCTCGTCGCCGATGCGAAGAACCGCCAACTGAGCATCCGCCAGCTGCTCTTCAACAACCTCTCGGGCGGCCAGCGCGTCATCATCGGTACGCCCGAGCAGGTCGCAAACGACATCGAGCACTGGGTCGACACCGACGCGGCCGATGGATTCACCATCAACATCGACGTGCAGACGAGTGGTTTCGAGGCCTTCGTCGACGGCGTGGTGGGTGAGCTGCAAGACCGCGGCCGGTTCCGCCGCGAGTACGAGCACGACACCCTGCGAGGCAACCTCGGGCTGGGCTCGAGCCTGCCGAGCGAAAGCCTTGTGAGCGCCTGAGCTCTGCCGAACATCCCGTACCCGACCTGCCTAGTTTCGAAAGAGAAAACCCATGTCACTCAGTTCATACGCCGGCCCCGATAAGACCAGGGTCAATGTGGTCACCTTTCCGCGTGCAACGCCGCCGACCGATGTCGAGGTGCTCATCGTGGGTGCCGGCCCCTCGGGCCTCGGCACTGCGCTCGAGCTTCAGCGTCACGGCATCGAGGTAGCCGTGGTCGACTCGGCCACCGAAGCCACCCTGGTGCGTGCCGGAGCGGCCGGCGTCAGCGCTCGCACGGTCGAGATCTTTCGCACCTGGGGTGTGGCCGAGCGAGTTCGTGAGAGCTGGACCGTTCCGCCCGAGTGGAACAAGGGCAATATTCTGGTCACCTCAGTGGTGGGTCACGTGCTCGGCGGCAACGTGCCCGACGCGTTCTCGCGCCGCACCGGCAGCCCCATCTCGCGCGAAGACGGCGTTCGCCGCCCGCAGACCGTGTTTCAGCAGGTGTTTCTCGACCGGCTCGCCGAGCTCGACGTCACTGTCGCGGCCGGTTGGCGGGTCGAAGGCCTCGAGCAAGACGCCGACGGGGTCACCACGACGGTCGTCGACATCGAGAGCGGCGAGAAGCGCAGCATCCGGTCGACCTATGTGATCGGCGCCGACGGCTCGAAGAGCACGGTGCGCAACCTGGCCGGCATCACCCGCACGGGCGAGTACGCCACCGAGCGGCACTGGCGCTACGTGGTTCGCACCAAGGGCGGAGTACCTGCAGAGCTGGGCGCGGCCCCGAGCGCGAGCAACATCATCTTCAACAACGACTACTCGGGCTTCATTTCGGCCATCAACGAGACCGACTGGCGCGCCTACGCGGGGCCGTTCGCCCTCGACCACGTGCCCACCGAAGACGAACTCATCTCTGCCGCGAAGAAGGGCTTCGGCTTCGATGTCGACCTCGAGATCGTGAGCCTCACCTCGTACTTCAAGAGCACGCGTATCTCCGACGAATTCGTTCGCGGCCGCGTCGCACTGGTAGGCGACGCCGCACACGTGCGCACGCCGGGCGGCAACCTCTCTGAGGGCTTCGGCGACGTAGCGAACCTCGGCTGGAAGCTTGCGGCGGTGCTGCGCGGCTTCGGCGGCGAGCGTCTGCTGGCCTCGTACGACGAAGAGCGCCGCATTCACAACTGGCGCGTTGCCGACCACGCGCTTGAGCGGTCGATCGCAAACGATGAGGCGCTGGCGAAGATCAGGGCCATCGGCGTTCCCCATGACGACGACACGAGCCCCGAAGCCGTCGACCTTCGTGTGCAGATCGGTGCGATCATCGCCCGTGACTTCGCCTTCGCTCTCGGCGTGGTGTTCGACGAGCGGTACGACGCTTCGTCGGTCGTGGTCTACGACGCCGAGCAATTCGACACCGACCCGCAGTGGACTCCGTCTGTGTATGTGGATGACGCGCGACCCGGGCATCGCGCCCCGAACGGCGCCATCGAAACTGGCGGTGTGACCCTCTACGGGCGCCTCGGCAGCTGGCCGACGCTCTTCGTGCTGAACGACGACACCTCGGCGGTAGCCCAGTTCACAGCGGCCGCGGCATCGCGCTCGGTTCCGCTTGACGTGGTGTACCTCACCGAGCCTGAGGTGCGTTCGCTCTACGCGTCGGACTACGTCATCGTGCGCCCCGACCACCACGTCGCCTGGCGTGGAATCGGCCACGACTTCGACGCCGCCGCGGTGATCGACACGATCTACGGGCGCGACGCTGCTGCTGATGCTGATGCTGACGCATCGGGTGCGAGCGAGTCGGAGAAGGTGCTCGAGGCCGCAGAGGCGTAGGCCTCACATCTCCCAGTGACGAAAAGGGCCGAGCAGACGATATGTCTTGCTCGGCCCCATTTTCGTTGCCGAGCCAGGTCGAGTCAGCCCGGCTCCCCCAACTCCCCCGGGCTGGCCCAACTCCCCCGGCTGGCCCAACTGGCAGGGCTAACCCAACTCCCCCAGCTGCGCCAGAATCGCCCGCGCCACCCGATCGTTCTCGCGGAACGCGATCGCGTTCGTGCGCGGCCGCGAGAACGCTCCGACGACGGGCGAACTCGTGTACGGACCGACCGCGTATCGCCTGTCGTGATGTTCACCTGAAGCAGACTGCACCCGCGTATCGCCGCGCCTGACCGAGAGCCGCCCAGTCGCCTCGCTGAAGCCCGCGTCACGCGCCACTTCTTCGAGCCCCGCTCCCGATTCGATCAGCGAGCGCAGCAGGTCGTTCTCGCTGCGCGCCACATTCGACTGCGGCAAGCGCGCATCGACGAGAGCGCTCGCCCGAACTTCGCGGTCGAGGTTCGGGCTGCGAGCCACGAATTGCCCTCTGTCGTCGTCTGTCTCAACGCTCAGCTCGCCGCCGAGAAACTCGACCACGCCGGCCTCTGAGAGCGCCAGCAACTCTTCGAGCCGGTGCCCCGGCGGCCCACTGGCGATGTAGCTGAAGTAGCCGAGCCACCAGCCGTTGAGGTCGCGAACCCGCGACTCGGCGCTCCACACGGGCGAATCGAAGAACGGCGAAAGGGTGAACAGGCTTGTCAACAGTCCCATGAAGAGGCCGAGCGTGGCGCTGTGCTGCTGCACGGTTCGCAGCGTCAGATCGGCGGTGATGTAGTCGCGCAGGGCGGCTTGCAATTCACCCTCGGAGCCGAAGGTGCGGCCCGCGAGCGGGCGGTCGAATTCGGGCAGCAGCAGGCGGTCGATGGGGTCGATGACGCTGCGTTCGACGAGGGCGCGCAGTCGGGCATCCGCCGCCAGCACTGCCTGCGGCTCGAGCTCGGTGAATTCGGCCGAGAACTGCTGCCAGCTGATCGAGGTGCGCTCCGGATGCCCGGTGAAGAGCTCTCGGTAGTACGCCCAGAGCATCTCTTTGGCAATGAGCGGCCACACATCGGCGACGAAATCGAGGCTCTCATGCTCGGCTTCGAGGCGAGCGACGATCTCTGGCGTGAAGAAGGTGGGCGTGAGAGCGTCGCCGACGATCTTCGAGCTGATCTTCGAGTGGTAAGGAACCCCGCGGCGCGAACCGAGCAGCAACACGGGCTCGCGGCCCGAAGGCAGGTAGCGCAGGTCGCCCTCGGCCGAGCGCTCATACCGGCCACCGCGCCCCTCGGTCAGCAGCACGGTGAGGTCGACGGCGGCGAGTCCCAGGCCGCGCACGATGACACGCTGGTGCGGCGCGAGCGCGCGAGTATCGGCGTCGGTGGTGAACGCCGGCGGCAGGTAGAACAGCTCGTGGCGAGCCGCGAAATCGATGAGAGCGGAGTGTTCACGCTCGGGCGTCGAGCCGTTGTGTCCCAGCGAATACAGCACAACGTCGACGTCGAGCTCGACGCCGGAGTCGAGCACGACGCGCTGAGTGCCGGAGTCGAGATCGTCGACCCTGAGGGCCCTTTCGGTGTGCGAGTAGACCCGGTAGTTCTCGGGCAACGCACGCAGTGCCTCCTGGTAGAACCAGTCGAGGTAGAGGCTCTGCAGGCGCCGGGTGGCAAAGCTCCCGCCAGTGAGATGCTTCAGTTCAGACCGCAACGCTGGGTCGTCGATCACAATCTCGATCTCACCCTCGCGCACCCGCTCGGCCCACTCGATGAGCGAGGGGCCGGGCCTGACCGGGCCCTCCATGGTCGAACTCGCGTCGGTGAACATGGTGACATCGGCCGCCATCGAGTTCAGTTTCAGCAGCGGCGACTGCTCATACCGCCAGATGCGGCCTGCGCCGGGCGGAAACGGGTCGATCAGATGCACCGTGATGTGCTCGCCTGGGCGACGAAACTCGGCGGCGTTGGCCGCTAAACGTTCGAGCACGCCAACACTTCGCGGGCCGGCGCCGATGATGGCGATCGAGTGCCGCCGGGCATCCGGAGCAGAATCGGGCGGTGGCCGCCGCGCAAAAAGACGATCGCCGTCGGCCGTTCCGGCCTCGGCGGTTCGCCCACAGTCAAGAGACATGAAATGCGTTTTCCTCGATGAGAGGCGTCGGTTCTGGTCATTCTCGACCAGAACCGACGCCCGCTGATAGTGCTTGTGGCTGACGTTAATGCTACGAAATCGGCAGCCCGGGAGGGTTCACGAGCGGCGTCGGCACGTCAGAGCACTTTGCTCCGAAACTCTCTGGTGCGTACCGGATTGCGCTGGATCGACGTTAGGGGTGCCAGGCACCCGAACCGGTTCCGTGTGAACACGCTAGGTAACACTTGACACGAATCGACACGACGTTGACGCAGCGGCTCACTGTCTGCACAGCAGCTCACTGTCTGCACAGCGGCCCTGTTCAGAGCCGTTGCGAGATGTGACGACTGTGCCCGTTTGTTACGAACACATTTCTGTGAGCTCTCGAATGTTGCGTAAGGTGACCGGGCGGGTTCGCGCTGAGGCGGCACGACACCGGCATCTCCGCGGGTCTCGTGACGGCACCTCACAGCATTCTCAGTCGCACACCGACCCGCGAAAGGAATCGAAAAATGTCACTCACCAAGAAAATCCTGGCCGCGGCCGCCGCGCTGCCCCTCATCGCGGTGCTCGCGGGTTGCGCCGGCTCATCGACAGGTTCATCGAACGCGTCGGGAACCGCTACACCTACGGTGAAAATCGGCGTCGTCGGCGCGAGCGACCCCTACTGGGCCACGTACACGCAAGCCGCGAAAGACGCCGGCATCACCGTCGACATCGTCGACTTCTCTGACTACGCTCAGCCGAATCCCGCGCTCACCGAGGGCGAACTCGACCTCAACCAGTTTCAGCACATCGTCTATCTGGCCAACTACAACGTCGCCAGCAATAGCGACCTGGTGCCCATCGGCTCGACTGCGATCTATCCGCTGGGCTTGTACTCCACCAAGTACAAGTCGGTCGCCGACATCAAACAGGGCGACACAGTCGCTATTCCGAATGACGAGTCGAACCTCGCCCGCGGATTGCTCGTTCTGCAGTCGGCTGGCCTGGTGAAGCTGAAAGACGGAGGCACTATCTTCGCGACCACCGACGACATCGACGAGGCCAACTCGAAGGTGAAGGTCACGACCGTCGATGCCTCGCTCACCGCCTCGTCGCTGCCCGATGTGGCCGCCGCCATCATCAACAACGACTATGTGGCGAATGCCGGCCTTGCCGCGTCTGACGCCATCGCGCAAGACGACCCGAGCGACCCCACCGCGGTGCCGTACGTGAACATCTTCGCCGCGAAAGCGGCTGACAAAGACAACCCCACGTTTCTGAAGTTGGTCGACATCTACCAGAACACTCAGAGCGTGCTCGACGGCGTCAAAGAGAAATCGGGCGGCACCGCCGTGTTCGTGAAGACTCCCGTCGCCGACCTGCAGAAATCACTCACCGACGTCGAGGCGCAGGTCAAGGCCCACAAGGCCGGATAGTCCACGGCTGAACCACCCACAGCGGTTTCGGCGGCACCTCGCCGTCGAAGCCGCTGTTTTTCTCGTAAGGAACACCTTCATGGCTCTCATCAGCCTGACCAACGTCAGCAAGACCTACCCCCCGGCCGAACGCGGCGGCGAGCGGGTCATCGCCATCGACGACGTGACGCTCGACATCGAGAAAGGTGACGTCTACGGCATCATCGGGTATTCCGGTGCGGGCAAGAGCACCCTGGTGCGCCTGATCAACGCACTCGAACGCACCACCTCCGGCGCCATTCGAATCGACGGCCGCGACATGACCGCTTTGCCCGAACGCGACGTGCGCCGCATCAGGCTGGGCATCGGAATGATCTTTCAGCAGTTCAACCTGTTCAATTCGAAGACCGTCTTCAACAACATCGCCTACCCGCTCAGGGTCGCCGGTGCCGACAAGAAGACGATCGCTTCGCGAGTGGATGAACTGCTGAGCTTCGTGGGCCTGACCGACAAAGCCCGCAACTACCCCGAGCAGCTCTCGGGCGGCCAGAAGCAGCGCGTGGGCATCGCCCGGGCGCTCGCGGCTTCGCCGAGCATCCTTCTCGCCGACGAAGCGACCAGCGCCCTCGACCCCGAGACCACCAGCGAGGTGCTCGCGCTGTTGAAGCGGGTCAATACCGAGTTCGGTATCACCATCGTGGTCATCACCCACGAGATGGATGTCATTCAGACGCTCGCGACGAAGGTAGCCGTGATGGACGCCGGCCGCATCGTGGAGCGCGGCGACGTGTTCGAAGTGTTTTCGAACCCGCAGCAGGCTTCGTCGAAACGGTTCGTGTCGACCGTGGTTCAGGGCGTGCCCTCACGCGATGAAGTACTAACGCTGCGGCAGCGCCATCGCGGGCGCATCGTGACGTTCTCGTTTCGCGACGGAGATGTGTCGCAGTCGGTGGTCTTCGCCGAACTTGCGCGCGCTAACGTCGGTTTCGAGATCGTCTATGGCGGCATCAACGATATTCAGGGCCAGGTGTTCGGCCACCTCACGCTGGCGCTCAGCGGAGCGGCCACCAACCAAGAAGAGGCGCTCACGAACATCCGATCGCATATCACGGTGACGGAGGCGGGGCTGTGAACGAACTCATCGACCTGCTGCCGAAGCTCTGGCAGGCCACCTTCGAAACCCTCTACATCGTGGGGCTCAGTCTGCTCTTCGGTGGCGTCGGCGGGCTCGTTCTCGGGCTCGGCCTCTATGTGACCCGTCGCGGAAATCTCTACCAGAACCGGGTGGTATTCGGTGTTCTGAATGTGCTGGTCAACGTCTTCAGGCCCATTCCGTTCATCATCTTCTTGGCCGCCGCCCAGCCGCTGGCGCGCGCCGTGCTGGGCGTCGGAATCGGCAACAACGCCATCATCTTCACACTGTCGCTGGCGGCCACCTTCGGCGTCAGCCGCATCGTCGAACAGAACCTGCTCACGGTGCAGCCCGGCGTGATCGAGGCGGCGAGGTCGGTCGGAGCCGGCCGTTTGCGCATCGTGTCGACCATCGTGGTGCCTGAAGCGCTCGGGCCCCTCATTCTCGGCTACACGTTCATCTTCGTGGCGTTGGTCGATATGTCGGCCGTTGCCGGCTACATCGGCGGCGGCGGGCTCGGTAACTTCGCAATTCAGTACGGTTACCGGCAATTCAACCCGGCCGTCACGTGGGCGGCGGTGCTGATCATCATCATCATCGTGCAACTGGTTCAGTTTCTGGGCAACTGGCTCGCTCGCAAGGCCTTACGGCGGTGATCTTACGCACTTGTGCACTCCGTCTTTTCGAATCGCGAAACATGGTGTCACACCGTGTCACAAGCTGTCGTCGAGCGTGACCGCACCCGCTGCGGTCGATAGCGTTCGATTCGTTCGGTAGCGCCAAGGAGACACCATGACCCACCAGTCGAATTCCGATTTCGAGAGACCCGTTGAAGCTCCGCTTCAGATCGGAGTGTTCGCCCACTTCGCCGAAGAAGATGGCTCGGTTCACTCGAACGCCGACTCCGTCTACGAGCGCTTCATCGACTTGTTCGTGCACGCAGAAAGTCTTGGTTTCGATTCTGCCTGGGTGCGCCAGTTTCATCTTCAGAACGCTGACAGATCTCGAGCGGGCGGCTTGCCGTCGCCGTTTGTATTTCTCGCCGCAGTTGCAGCGCGCACAGAGCGCCTGCGCCTCGGCACCGGTGCCGTGACGCTTCCGCTTGAGAGCCCGCTGCGCGTGGCCGAAGACGCGGCGGTGCTCGACGTTCTGAGCGGCGGACGAGTCGAGCTCGGCGTCGCAAATGGCGGCGGGCTGCCCGGGCTCGCCGAGGTCTTCGGGCGCTCCTTCGCCGACGATCCCGCAAAGCGCCGTGTCGATTACCTCAAGGCGCTGCAGGCGCTGCTCGACGCTCTCGCCGGCAAGCCCCTCGACGAGGCAGGCCAGATCATCTCACCTTTGCGCCCACAACTACTGGATCGATTCTGGCAGGCCACACTCTCAGACACGAGCGCGTTCGAGGCCGCTGAACGAGGTCACGGCGTGCTCGTGGGAACCACCCAGACTGTTCCTGCCGAGGTCACGGCAGCGGCCTACTATCGCGGGCTTGCCGACGGCGTAACGCCTCGACTGGGGCTGTCGACACTGATCTTTCCCGGTCGCAGCCGGGAAAGCGCGTTGCGCGAGGCCGAAGCAGGCATTCTCAAGAAATGGGCCTGGGGCAAAGACTTTCTTCCCCCCGCGACCACCCTTGCTGAGATTGCAAACTCGCTGAGCATCCACTACGGCACCGCTGAGCAGATCGCGGAGTCGATCGCCAGCCAACCGGCTTTCGCCTACACCACGCACCTTCAGGTGCAAGTCGAGCTTGTGTACTCGAACTTCGCCAAGCGCCACGACGCGCTCGAACTCTTCGTGAACGAGATAGCTCCGGCCCTCGGCTGGCGTTCGCCACTCGCCGCCACCGTCTAGGAGAAACACAATGGCATTCGAACAACGACAACCCCTCGCTCTCGGCGCCGGGCTCTTCTACCCGGGCGGTGAGCATGTCACGGCGTGGCGGTCGGCCGACGCGGTGCCAGAGCAGTATCTCGATCTCGACTATTACGCCCACTTCGCTCAGACCGCAGAGGCCGGCACCTTCGCCACGGTGTTCATCGCAGACGAACTCTACGTGTGGGATCGATTCGCCTCGGGAATCAGTCACGGGGTGAATGTGCGCCCAGAGCCGTTCACGCTGCTGAGTGCGCTGTCACAGCTCACCTCGAAAATCGGTCTCGCCGCGACGATTTCGTCGACATACAACGAGCCGTACCATGTGGCGCGCAAACTCGCCTCGCTCGATCACCTCAGCCACGGCCGTGCGGCGTGGAACCTCGTCACCAGCGCGAGCGATGAGGAGGCCCGCAACTTCGGCCGCGACAGCAACCTCGACCACGCCGTGAGGTACCGCCGCGCAGAGGAGTTCGTCGACGTGGTCACGGGGCTGTGGGACAGCTGGGATGGCGACGCCTTCCTCTACAACCGAGCAAGCGGCCTGTTCGCCGATCGCACCAAGCTGCACGTGCTCGACCACCACGGCGAGTTTCACTCGGTGCGAGGGCCCCTGAATGTGCCACGGCCTCCGCAGGGGCATCCGGTGCTCTTTCAGGCCGGCGCATCTGAAGCAGGTCGAGCACTCGCCGGGCGCACCGCTGAGGCCGTGTTCACCATCAGCCCGAACGATTTGACGGGCGCTCAGCAGCTCTACAGCGAGTACAAAGCGCGCGCCACTGGCGCGGGTAGAAGCGCTGACGATCTGCGGGTGCTGCCTGCACTGCTTCCCATCATCGGTCGCACTGAAGAAGACGCCGAAGAGCGTTTCAGAGAGATCGCCCGGTTGACTCCCGACCAGGTGTCGCTCGACCTGCTCTCGCATCACCTCGACGCTGACCTCAGCGATCGTGATCCCGACGAGAAATTCGTGTTCGACTTCGACCCCGAGAATTTCAACCAGGTCAGAAGCGTGTATTCGAGCATTGCAGCGATGCTCGAACAGCGCGATTACACGCTTCGCGAACTGTACAACACGCTGCTTCGTCAACGTTTTCGCCTGGGTACGCCCGATAGCCACGCCGCCTGGATCGCCGACCGGTACGAGCAGCACGCGGCCGACGGATTCATCGTGATGTTCTCGACGCTTCCTGACGGTCTCGATGATTTCGTCGAGCACATCGTTCCGCGCTTGATCGATCGCGGGGTGTATCGCGCTGAATACGCCGGCGATACTCTGCGCGAGAATCTGGGGCTCGAACGCCCCGCAGGAAGGTATGCAGCATGACCAGACGACTTCTTCTCGGCGCGTTTCTGTTTCACCCAGGCGGCGCACACGTCACGGGTTGGCGTCATGAGAGCGCGGAGCCCGACCGTCATCTCGACATCGATTTTTTCGCCGACTTCGCGCGTACCGCCGAACGCGGAGTCTTCGACACCCTCTTTTTCGCCGACGGGCTGTACTTCTGGGACAGATTCACCTCGGGAATCGACCACTACAGCCAGGTGCGCCCCGAGCCGCTCACTCTGCTCGCCGCGCTGTCGGTGCGCGCCAAGAACATCGGCCTCGCTGCAACCATCTCGACCACCTACAACGAGCCGTACCACGTTGCTCGCGCACTCGCTTCGCTCGATCACATCAGTGGCGGCCGAGCGGCGTGGAACCTCGTGACCTCGCGCTATGACGAGGAGGCGCGAAATTTCGGCGGAGACAGCCACCTCGATCACTCCCGACGATACGAGCGCGGTGCAGAATTCGTAGAAGTCGTGAACAAGCTCTGGGATAGCTGGGCCGACGATGCGATTCTCGCTGACAAGGCCAGCGGCTTCTTCGCCGATAACACGAAACTGCAGACGCCCGACCACCGCGGCGAATTCTTCACCGTGCGTGGCCCACTGAACATCACACGTGGGCCGCAGGGGCACCCCGTGCTTTTTCAAGCCGGCGGTTCGCCTGCGGGTCAAGAACTCGCCGCAGCGACAGCCGATGCCGTCTTCACCCACTTTCCCTCTCTCGAAGAGGCCAAGCGCTTCTACGCGGGCTTGAAGAAACAAGTCGTCGAACACGGGCGCGATCCAGAGCGATTCTCCATCTTGCCCACCTTGCGCCCGGTTGTCGGTAGGTCGCGTGCCGAGGCCGAAGACCTCGCAGAGCAGATTCTCGCGACAACCCCCGACAGCCTCATCGTCGAAGACGTCTCACACTCGATCGGCCAAGACCTCACCGGGCGCTCGGCCGATGAACGGTTCGCCTTCGCGCCGAACGTCGACGTCTCGAACGAGTCGAAGTCACCCAACAAGCGCAGGGAGTGGGCCGGTCAGAGCGAACAGGTGACCGCCCGCGAGCTGTACGCTCGTTCGTTCAGAGAAAACGTCGTCATCGGCACCGGCATCGAGATCGCCGACATTGTCGAAGAGCGTTTCACCGAGTTCGCGGCCGATGGGTTCATGGTTCAATCGCTCACTGTGCCGAGCGGTCTTGAAAACTTCGTCGACGAAGTGATTCCTGAGCTGCAACGCCGTGGGCTGACCCGCACGGCCTACGAAGAGACCACGCTGCGAGAGCGGTTCGGGCTCGAGCGCGCGCCTCGCGCCGACTACGCCCAGACCGTAGCGGGTTAATGCGATGACGACGGTGGATGCTCGTACTCTGCCTCTCGCGCCGAGTGTCGTTGCCGACCTACGCACCTCGCCTCTCGTGGAGCCGGCGACAACGACGCCAGTGTTGACCCGCGGCAGGCAGGGATTCAGCACGAGGCAGGTGCATGCCGGCACAGCCGTGGCAGATGCCAACCAGTCGCGGGCCTTGCCGATTCACCTGACCGCCGGGTTCGTCTTCGACGACTTCGACCAGGCCGCCGCGCGCTTCGGCGCCGACGACCCCGGCTTCAGCTACACCCGAATCGGAAACCCTACGACTGAAGCAGTCGAGCGTCTCATTGCGGCTCTCGAGGGCGGCGTCGAGGCCGTGCTTCTCTCGAGTGGTCAGGCTGCCATCGCGACAGCCTTGCTGGCACTGCTCGGCGGAGGCGACCGGCTTCTCACGGCTGCGAGCATCTATGAGGGCTCGAGGAGCCTCTTTCTCGAGAACTTCGCCCGGCTCGGAATAGCCACCGACGAGGTGGTCGACACGCGAAGTGCCCAGGCTTGGGAACGCGCGATCCGCCCCACCACCCGCGCGATCTTCGCAGAGTCGATCCCGAACCCGCGTAACGATCTCACCGACATCGCCCTCGTGGCCGAGGTAGCGCATCGACACGGCATCCCGCTGGTCATCGACAACACCTTCGCCACCCCGTATCTGCTGCGCCCGCTCGAACACGGGGCTGACATCGTGGTGCACTCGGCGAGCAAGTTTCTCTCGGGGCACGGCACGGTTCTCGGCGGAGTCGTGGTCGACGGCGGCACCTTCGACTGGTCGGCGCACCGCGACAGGTTCGGTCAGATCACCGAGCCCGCGCCCGGACTCGATGGCCGCGGCTATGGCGACATCGCCGGGCGTGCGGCCTACTCGGCGTACCTTCGCCGCGCCGTTGTGCCCCGGTTCGGCCCCACGCCGTCGCCGTTCTCGGCGTTTTTGATTCAGCAGGGCATCGAAACTCTTTCGCTGCGGGTTCAGCGCCAGAGTGACACCGCTCTCACCGTCGCCCGCTGGCTCGAAGAGCACCCCGAGGTACAGAGCGTCGACTACTCGGGAATAGCCACAAACGCCTACCACGATCTCGCCCGCAGGTACCTTCCGCACGGCCAGGGGTCGGTCTTCTCGTTCACTCTGCGTGGCGGGCGTGAGGCCGCGCGATCCACGATCAACCGGGTGCAGTTGTTCACCCGCATGACGAACCTCGGCGACGTGCGCTCGCTCATTCTGCACCCCGCCTCGACCACTCACACTCTGCGCTCCCCCGAACAACTGAAGGCTGCCGGTATCGGTCAGGGGCTCATCCGGCTGTCGATCGGTGTCGAAGATGCCGACGATCTGATCGCCGATCTCGAGCAGGCGATTGGATGACCGGGCTGCAGCACTTCGGCTGGTTTCTCTCTCGTGGTTTCGGGCCGCACGGTTGGGGGCAGCCGTACCTCGACTGGAACTACATCTGGCAAGAGCCTGAGCTCTACCAACAGTCGGCCCGCGAGCTGGAACAGGCCGGGCTCGACCTCGTGATCATCGAAGATGCGCTCTCGCTCGGCACCGAATCGACCCTCGATTTGCGCGTTCGCGGTGCCTACGGTGGGCCGAAACACGACCCGCTCAGTCTCACCCCCTACCTCTTTCAGGCCACCCGTCATCTCGGGGTGGTGCCCACCGTAAACCCGCTGCAGTTCGCGCCCTACCAGGCGGCGCGCCAGTTCGCGAGCCTGCACCATTTGAGCCGCGGCCGACTCGGTTTGAACGTGGTGACCGATGTCGGTTCAAGCCGACACTTCGGGCTCGACCCGGTGCCCCACGACTTCGCCTACGATCGAGCAGAAGAGTGGCTCGGCGGCATCCGCGAACTCTGGCACAGCTGGGGTGAAGGTGCTTTGCTCGAAGATCGCCAGTCGAAAATCTTCGCCGACGGCTCGCGGCTCGACGCACTACGCCATCGAGGCGAGCACTGGGCGTTCGACGGGCCCCTCAACGCGTTGCCCTTCGACACGTCAGCAGGTCAGCTCGGTGACCCCGTCGTGGTCTCGCCGGGGTCATCGCCCCGAGGTCTCGCCTTCACCGGGCGCAACTCTGACGTGCAACTGGCGCTTTCTCCGCTCGATGTGCCGAGCGTGCGGGCCTACCGCGCACGCGTCGCCAGCGCAGCTCAGGCGGTGGGGCAGGCCGATCCGCCGCTTGTGCTCTTCGTGTTCAAGCCGATCGTGACGTCGAGCGCCGACGAGGCCGACCGAATCGTTGCCGCGTCTGCTTCACCGAGCGAAGCGAAGCTGAGAGAGGTCGCTCTCGGCTGGTCGAGCGACCTCGATACCGACCTCACCGAACTCGACCTCGACACTCCCGTCGATCCTGCCATTTTCGGCGACCACGTTTCGCGCGGCACGCTCAACGCACTGCTCGACGGTGCCGAGAGCTTCACCTCGGTGACGCTTCGCGAGTTGCTCGCCCCGAAAGCGCGTCTGAAGCGAATTCGCCCGGGCGAGACTGGGCCCGACGGCGGTGGGCAGGTCGGCACCGCCGAAGAGATCGCCGACTTCATCGAGCTTCTCGGCGAAGAGACGGGCAACGACGGTCTGATTTTCGCCGGCGATCTGCACCCCGTGACTGTGCACCGCACCCTCGATGAACTCGTGCCAGAGCTGCGCCGCCGAGGCGTGTTGCGGCGCGAGTTCGGCGGCGGCGGCCTGCGTGCGAACCTCACCGATTTTTGAGTGACGAAACCACCAGGGCTGTCTCGATTCGACTCCCCAATGCGTACTACCCGTACGAATCACCACCAAGCACCACTGAAAGGAACCACATGTCACTGAACACCAGCTCGCCCACCCTCATCGCTCCGCCCGCCGAGCGCCTCGTGAGCCGACGCATCGACGACCTGCTGGTCGCACTCGCGCCGGCGCCGGGAATCGTAGAGATTCGCACTGGAGAAACCGTCGTCGCCTCGACGACTCGTGCTGTCGAGTTGCACGAGGTCGACATTCAGGTGCGCTTCTACATTCCCCGAGAAGATGTGCGGCTCGACCTGCTGCGGCCGATCGAGGGAACGACCTTCTGCCCCTTCAAGGGTGTGGCAAGCGAGTACTGGGCTCTCGCCGACGACACCACCGACACGGCGGTCGCCTGGTCGTACCCAGAACCCAATCCATCGTTCGCCGGCATTGCTGGGCACATCGCGTTCTACGACTCGCTCACTCTGAGCGTCTCGCAGTGAGCTCCGCTCTGGGCGCCCCCGTTCCTCTCCGAATTCGTCACCGAGAAGGCGGGGGCGCCCTGGGCGTGTTCGAGACCACGCACGACGTCAGCGGGTATACCGCAGCGTCGCTGTTCCAGGCCGGCGCCCGAGTCGAGACGGTCGTGCGTTTCTCCACCACCATCGGTCATCTCGAGCTTCCGGATGCTTGGCGAGACGTTCGCGGGTTCGCCGTCAAATTCCGCACCGATGACGGCGACTATGATCTCGTGGGCAACAATTCGCCGGTGTTTTTTCTGAACGATCCGATCAAGTTCGCCTCTCTCGTTCGCGCGGTCGCCGTACGACGCGGCAGCAGCGGGCAGAACCCGGCCGGCGCCCCCTCATTCGACGAGTTGTTCGACTATGACCGGCTCTGGGAATTCTTCACGACGCATACCGAGACCGCGCACCAGGTGACCTGGCTGTTCGGCGACCGCGGCATTCCACTCTCGTGGCGACATCTCGATGGGTTCGGCACCCATACCTACCAGTGGGTCAACGCGCTGGGAGAACGGTTCTGGGTGAAGTATCACTTCATCAGCGAGCAGGGCACGGCATTTCTCGACGAGCAGCAGGTGGCAGGCATCGAAGAGACAGAGGTGGGCTACTACAGCGCAGACCTCGCGGCAGCGATCGATCGGGGCGAGCATCCGGCCTGGTCACTCTTCGTTCAGATAATGCCGTACGACGAGGCCGAACGGTACCGCTTCAACCCGTTCGACGTGACGAAGATCTGGGCGAAAGCCGATTTTCCGCTCGTGCCAGTGGGGCGGTTGGTGCTCGATCGCAACCCCGGCGACTTCGAAGCGCAAATCGAACAAGCCGCATTCAGCCCAGCGAGCATCGTGCCCGGAGTCGGGCCGAGCCCTGACACGATGTTACAAGCGCGAATCGCGAGCTATCCGAACTTTCACAAGCACCGCGTGGTGCTCGATCGAGCGCAGCGGCCCACCGAATCGGCACCCGGTGTTGACCTCGAAACCCGAGCCGAGCGGTGGGAAGACGACGCCGAGCTGCTGGCCTCCGCGGCCGCCGTGCATGCCGAAGACGACGATTTCGCACAGGCCGGCACCCTCGTTCGTTCGGTGCTCGACGACGCCGCCCGCACGAGGTTGGTCACCACCATCGCCCAGCACATCGCCCCCGTGAAGTCGCCCGAGATTCGCGAGCGCGCATTTCGCTACTGGCAGAGTGTCGACGAGTCACTCGGGCGACGCATTCGCGCTCTTTTCGTCGAGCAGTGATGCGCACCATGACGCCGTGCACCATCACGCCGTGCACCAAGACCCCGCGCCGAGACGCCTTCGGGCGAGCCCGGCACGGTACTCGCACGACCCAAAACCCGCGCGGAGAATGACAAGTTGTGTAGCTGCGTGACCAAATCAAACAGTTCGTTACGAGATGCTTCTGCGAAATTGCGAACTGAATTCTCGGCCCATGAACGCTCTGTTAGCGTTCGAATCGAGGCACCACACAGCTCACCATGCGCCCTATTTGAATCGAGATTCGATGATCAACACCCGTTCCCGCCACCGCCACCGCCACCGTGCAGTGCGATTGGCGTTAGCAGCGTCAGTCGCCAGCTTTGCTCTCGTGCTGAGCGCATGCTCATCCAGCGGCAGCGCCAGTCCATCTTCGTCGTCGGCGGCGGCGGGGGGCACGTACACGATCGGAGTGTCAGAGCCCACCAGCACCATCGACCCAGAGACCGTCAGCGCCAGCGGTGCCATGCTCATCGTCGGGCTGGCCTCTGAAGGTCTTATCTCGCAAGACAGCAAGGGCACTCTCGAGCCTCGGCTCGCAAGTTCATGGGCCGCCTCAAGCGATGGTCTGACCTGGACCATCACTTTGCGCGATGGCCTGAAGTTCAGCAACGGCGACCCACTCGGCGCTGCCGACGTCGTGGCCACCTTCAACTCGATCACGGGTCCAGACAGCCAGTCGGCCGGCGCGTCGAGCTTCGAGGGGGTTCTGAAATCGGTCGCTGCCGGGTCGACGCCCAACACCGTCGTGTTCACCCTCGACAGCCCGTTCTCCGATTTTCCGTATCTGCTCACGGGATCTAACACGACTATTCAGCCTGCCTCATATAAGCAGGGCACGAACTGGATCGACAATCCGGTTGGCGCAGGCCAATTCCTCTTACAGAAGTACACCCCCGGCCAGTCGGTGACCTACATCAAGAACCCCGATTATTGGGATGCCGCTGACGTCAAACTCTCGGCAATCACGGTCAACTTCTACGCCGACGAACAGGCCCAACTCCTCGCGTTTCAGAGCGGTGAGATCGACCAGATCAACGACAGCGCCACTGTCGCCAGCACACTCAACCTGGCCGACTACCGCCAGACAGCACCCTCGTACACCCACTTCGATGGCCTCTTCTTCGACGTGACCCAGGCGCCATTCGACGACGTGAGCGTGCGTCAGGCGGTCGCTTGGGCTCTCGACCGCAAGGCCATCGTGCAATCTGTCTACGGCGGTCAAGCGACGGTAGCGAACGACAACGAGTACTTTCCGAATTTCTCTGTGCAGCCCACGGGTATTCCGCAACGCGACCAAGACCTCGACAAGGTCAAGCAGCTTCTCGGCGGCAAGACGGTGAAGTTCACGATCACCACCTCGACAGACCACAAAACGCTGGCAGAGGTCGTGCAGCAGCAACTCAACGCGATTCCGGGCTTTGACGTCGACATTCAAGTTCTGACCAGCGCTCAGTATTACGCCGACGGCTCAAGCACTCCGTGGCTCAACGCTCCTGTGACCATCACAGACTGGGCACAGCGCCTTCCTTCGCAGTTCGTCAATCTGATTTTCAAAAGCGGCGCGGTCTGGAACGCCTCGAAGTATTCCAACCCTCAGCTAGAGAATCTGTCGAGCCAGTACGACGCGGCGGCAGCGGCACCCGAGAAGCAGACCCTGGCGAACCAGATCGCGACGATCGAAAACAACGACGTCGCCGCGATCGTGCCGGCGTTCGCTACCGGGTCGAGCGTGTTGCAGAAGTCTGTGCAGGGTGATTTCGCAGCCCCGCTCGACTTTCCGGGCGGCTTCGACTTCCGCGGCATCTCGAACAGCAAGTAAGCACATGACGACGACCAGCGTGGAACGACGCACGGCCCTGCTCGGCCTGCTTGGCAAACGAGTAGTGCAGATTCCCGTCGTTCTGCTGGTCGTCTCAATTCTGACGTTCTGGCTTCTGCAGGTGGTGCCTGGCAACCCCGGGCGAAACGCCCTTGGCCAATACGCGACCGCCGCACAGGTCACGGCCTGGAACCATGACAACGGCGTAGACGGCTCGCTCGTCACGCAGTATCTGCATTGGATCGGCGGATTCTTCGTCGGCGACTGGGGGCAGAGCCTCGTCTACTCCACCCCGGTCAGAGAGCTTGTGCTCGAAAGGCTCGGCAACTCGCTTCTGCTCGGGCTATACGCCTTCGTCATCATGGTGCCAGTCGCCATCGCCCTGGGTTCGGCGCAGGCCTACCGCGAGGGCAAACGAAGCGATCGAGCCATTACCGTCGGGCTGCTGTCGCTGTCGGCGATTCCAGAGTTCGTTGTCGGCGTGGTCTTGCTGCTCGTCTTCGCCGTCTGGCTTCGCGTCGTGCCCGTGCAGTCGGCCGCTGGCGCCTCGGGTGACTTCTTCGATCGACTGCGGGTTATGACGTTGCCAGCGGTCGTGCTCGCGCTCGGCTATCTCGCCGTCTTGACCAGAATGGTGCGAAGTGGCACCAGTGAGGCGATCACCTCGCAATTTCACCGAACCGCAGTGATCAAGGGCCTCTCGTCTGCCACGATCGTGCGCCGTCACGTCATTCGCAATGCGCTCGTGCCGACGCTCTCTGTACTCGGCATCTACCTCGGCACCCTGCTCGGTGGCAGTGTGATCGTCGAGACCCTGTTCAGTTACCCGGGATTGGGCGCGCTGATGGTCACAGCCGCCGACCGTAAAGATGTTCTGCTGCTCGAGAGCGGCGTCATGATCACCGGGGCCGTCTCCCTACTTGCGCTCCTGTTCACCGATATCTGCTTCGTGCTCATGGATCCCCGGATCCGCTTCAACGCCCGGGAGACCAATTGACAGCCACCATACCCAGATCTGCGGCGCCCACCGCCGAAAAACAAGGCCCGGTCACCGACGATGCAGGCGAGCGCCCCAGCCGCATCCGCAGTCTGCTGAAGCGGCCCTCGTTCGTCATCAGTGTGCTCATCATCGTGTGGTGGGTGGTGGCCGCCCTCGGCTGGCAGATTGTGGGTCTCGAACCCTACGCCAAGACGGGCGACCTTCTCGCCAGCCCAGACTGGGCTCATCCCTTCGGTACTGACAACCTCGGCCGCGATATGTTTGCACGGGTCGTGGCCGGCGCTGGCCCGGCGTTGCTCGTCGGCCCACTCGGTGCTCTGCTGGCTACCGTCGTCGGCGGAACCCTGGGTCTCGTTGCCGGGTATTACCGCGGTGCCGTCGACACTCTGATGATGCGGTTCTTCGATGTCATTCTCGCGTTGCCGAGCCTCATCTTTCTCATCGTGCTGGTCGGCGCTTTCGGCATCAGTACTGCCGCGCTCATCTTGATCGTCGGAATATTGTTCGCCCCCGGAATCGCCCGGATCATTCGTGCCGCAACGCTCGTCGAGATGGGTAAGAGTTATGTGACGGCAGCCAAACTGCAGGGCGAAAAAGACTCTCGCATTCTGTTTCGGGAGTTGCTCCCCAATATTCTGCCGACCCTGGTCATCCAGGCGACGCTGAGCTTGGCGGCCGCCGTGTTCATCACCGCCTCTCTCTCGTTTCTCGGCCTAGGAGAGCAGCCGCCCTCTGCAGACTGGGGGCTCGCAATCAACGAGAACCGCATCTATCTGCAAACGGCATGGTGGACTGTCGTCTTTCCCGCTATCGGAGTCGCGTCGCTCGTTGTGGCGGCGAACCTCATCGCCGACAACATCAGGGAGGTGTCTCGATGACCACGAGCGTCGTCTCGGTCGACAACCTGCGTGTGTCGTACTCGACCTCCCGATCGTCGGTCGAGGTCGTGCGCGGTGTCAGCTTCGACATCGCGCCCGGCGAGTCATACGGCCTGGTGGGTGAGTCAGGCTCGGGCAAGAGCACCATTGCGTTGGCGCTCACGGGGCACCGTGTCGCCGGTGCCACCGTGACAGCCGACTCTCTGAATGTGGCCGGCCTTGATGTGCTCGACCTCTCACAATCGGAGCTTCGAGCGTTTCGTGCACGCAAGATCGGCGTTGTCTACCAAGAACCCGCCCGGGCCCTCAACCCGACGATGACCGTCGGCGCTCAGGTCGCAGAGGTCTTTCGGCTTCGCGGCGATGACCGGGGTCTCGCTCGGCGTGAAACAGTCGCCGCACTCGACCGAGTCGGTCTGCCAGACCCCGCCACCTTTGCATCTCGGTATCCGCACGAATTGTCTGGCGGCCAGCAGCAGCGTGTGGTCATCGCGATGGCTCTGGCTGTGTCGCCCGAACTCCTCATTCTCGACGAGCCGACGACCGGGCTCGACGCCCGCGTCGAAACCGAGGTGATGGCGCTGATCGATCAGTTGCAAATCGAACTGGGCTTCGCGACACTGCTGATCAGTCACAACCTGCCACTGGTTGCCGCGCATTGCCAACGAATCGGAGTTCTTGAGCGCGGCGTGCTCGTCGAACACGGGTCTGCCGCCGACGTTCTGCTGAACCCTTCGCACGCCTACTCGAAAAAACTCGTTGCGGCGCTGCCAGATCTCGCGTTCGCGTCTGCTCGAAACCGAGATTCGGCCGATGAAACCGATCCCCTTGTCACAGTGACCGGCCTCTCTAAGTCATACGGCGGCAAGCGTGCCCTCGACAACGTGTCGCTCACCATTGGCCGGAATGAGATTCTCGGCATTGTGGGGCAGTCTGGAAGCGGAAAATCGACGTTCGGGCGGGCCCTGGCAGGGCTCATTCGGTACGACGGCCAAGTGAGCTTCACCGACTCCTTCGAGCGTCGACGCCCTGCCCGGCCGCTGGTACAGATGGTGTTTCAGAGCCCCGATGCCTCGCTCAACCCCAGGCGCACCGTCCGTCAGGTTTTCGCTCGCTCGATCGAGCTGCTCGGCGGAACGGGCACCGTCGAAATGCTCGCCGAGTCGACGGGCCTCGATCTAGCGCTGCTGAAACTACTGCCCCACGAACTCTCAGGCGGCCAAAAACAGCGTGTCGCCATCGCCCGCGCCTTCGCCGGGCCCGTTCCCCTGGTCATCTGCGACGAACCAACGAGCGCCCTCGACGTGTCTGTTCAGGCGCTCGTCTTAGACCTCCTCGAAGAGCTGCAAGAGCGAACCGGCGTATCGTTCGTGTTCATCTCGCACGACCTGGCGGTGGTGCGCCGCCTCGCCGACCGCATCGGCGTTCTGCACGAGGGCAGGCTCGTCGATCTCGCCCCTACCGAACAACTTTTCTCAGGTGATGTCGATGCTTACACCGAGTCGTTGATCGCGTCGGCGGTCGACCTCCGGGCGCGCGGTGTCAGAACCCCAGCGGTCGCTGCGCCCGGTGACGGATGGCAAGCCAACCGAGCTCGTTAGCGGTACCCAGACGGAATGGGCGCCTCACCATTGATGAAGTACCGCCCGAGCTCGTCGCGCTTGTACGCCACCGGGTCGTGCAGGCTGAGCGTTCGTACATTGCGCCAGAACCGATCGAACGCGAGATTCGTCGCCGTCGACCGAGCCCCAGTGAGCTCGAAGAGCCCACTGCTCACGGCGAGCGCCACGTCAGTCGAGGTGACTTTGGCGCTCGCGATGATCTCGGCGACAGCGGCACGCTGCTCGGCCGTGGCATCATCGCCCAGCGCGTAGAGCCACTCGAGCGCATTCACGCCCCGCTCCACCAGAGCCGACACCGCTTGAACATTCGCCAGATAGTCACCGTAGGCGTTCAGGATGAACGGCTCGTCATGCCCGTTCGACACTGTCGAGTGCAACGCGGGCCGGGTGTGGTTGCGCGTATAGTCCGCGGCTTCGAGCAGCGCCCCTTCGGCGATGGCGAGATGCAGAATGCCGAAGGTGAGCTGAAAGTGCAGCACACCCACCGACTGCCGCGGGGTCTGGCCGAGAGTGACATCGCCGAAGCGTTTGAGAATCTCGGCATCGGTGATGGCGAGCTGGTCGAGAGTGATCGACTGGCTGGCCGAGAGGCGTTGGCCCAGAACATCCCACTCGCCCGTGAACGACACGCTCGGCGACTGCGGGTCGACGATGACGACGACCATTTCGTTCGTCTCAGAGTCGATGGTGATCGAGAAGAGGCGATCGGCCACGGGCGCCCCGGTGGCGAATCCGCTGTCGCCGTGCACGACGTGCCCACCGTCGGTCGCCGTGGTCTTCGGGTAGCCGACGGCACGATTGCTGCCCGGGCTCGCCCACAACCAGCGGTTCTGCACGGTGTCGCGCAGCGCCTTCTCGCTCTGCGGCGTCTCGAAGGTCTGAATGTAACGCAACCACACGTAGTGGTACCCCAAAATGTGCGCGATCGAGGCGTCGCTGCGCGCGATGATGCGCACGAGCTGCGAGGTGGTTCGCCAGGGCAGGCCACCTCCTCCGATCGCTTCAGGCAGACCGGCTGTCAGCAGACCACTCGAGCGCAGCAACTGCACTTCGGCGACGGGCAGAGCATTCGCCCGGTCGCGTTCGACGATATCTGCACGCAGCTGGTCGGCGACGCCCTGCGCAAGGGCGTACCAGCGCAGATGGTCGGCCGGTTCGACGTTCGAAGGGTCGGGTAGAAGGTCGAGACTACTCATTTTTTTACTCCAACAACCCAGGCATAGGCCGGGGCTGCACCGTTCAGCAGGTGGTCGCCCACGTTGCGCGTCTTATAGATTCCAGGGTTGTGCACCGAGATGGTGCGGGCGTTGCGCCAATGTCGGTCGAGGGTCTTCGCCGAATCGACCGACGATGCTCCGCCCACCTCGAACAGTCGCGTCGCGGCTCCGAGCACCGTGTCGACCACCGTGCTGTGAGCCCGCGACACCGTGATCTCGAGCGCGTCGAAGAGCTCGGCGGCCGCAAAACCCTGTTCGTCTCGCGCCGCGTTCAGTCGATCGAACTGCGCTGCCGCCGCTAGCACTACCGCATCGGCCGCGAACGACGCTGCAGAGAGCTGGCCCACCACCTGCTGCACCAGCGGGTCTTCGCGCGCGGTCGCTCCACTCCCGTGACTGAACACACGGCTTCGCCGGGTCACGAACTCGACTGCGTCACGCAGCACTGCACGCCCGATGCCTGCCAGTGAGGCGAGCAGCACCTCTTGGTAGAAAGCGATCATGTAGTTCGGTGCGCGGTCGGCGAACCAGAAGATGTCGTCGGGATCGACCGGAACAGCGTCGAGCACGGTGGTGCCTGAGCCGGTCATCCGCTGACCGAAGCCGGCCCAGTCGTCGACCAGCTCGACTCCTTCGTGACGGGCATCCACCAGAGCGAACGCCCGCTCGCCGCGCTCATCGATGACGCCGATAGCGATGTGATCGGCGAACAGGCTGCCGGTCGAGTAGTGCTTGGTTCCCGTGATGAACCAGCCGTTCTCGGCATCTCCGCTCACCGTCGTTTCGACAGCGCCGAGTGCGCCCGAACCGATCTCGGTAACGGCATTGCCGATGATCGCCCCATCGACCACAGCCCGCAGCCAACGGTCGCGCACCGGCGAATCGACGTCGTTCAGGCGCTCTTCGACCATGCCGAAGTGCGCGCGCAGCAGCTGCGGCAGATTCGAATCGGCCGTACCCAGCTCGATCAGCAGCTCGAAGAACTGGCTGCTGGATGCCCCGCCTCCCCCATCGGCGACCGCGATGCGCACCGCGCCGAAGCCCACCTCGCGCAACCACGCTACGGGCTCGTAGGGCAGAACGCGGCCGCGTTCACGCTCGACGGCGGTGGCCGCGATGCGATCGAACACGGACCGAAATCGCGTCGCCAGCTCGTCGTAGGCCACATCATCGACATTCGGCCTGCTGAAGGTGCCGCTCGTCATTTCTCTCCAAACGCTCCGCGGTACCGCGCGGCAGGGTGTCGTTCGTTCAGCAGGTCAGTGCCGAACAGTTTCTGTCGCAATGTGCCCGGCGTGTATTCGGTCTGGGCGAGCCCGCGCCGTTGCAGCACCGGAACGACCTCGTCGATGAACTCTTCATAAGAGCTCGGGATGCGCCAGTTGGTGATATTGATTCCGTCGACCCCGGCGGCCCGCCACACCTCGAGCTGGTCGGCGATCTGCTCGGGGGTACCCACGACTCGGCCGCGCCGCGACAGAATCGCGCCGAGATCGGCCACGGTGGGCTCGCGGTCGGTGATCGCGCGGCTCAGCCACTGCAGAATGCCCTGGCTCGCATTCGTCTTGATGTCGACCAGCCGCGTTTCGGGCGGGTACGGTGTGCCGTCGGGTTTGGTGCCGAAGTTCATGTGCGTGAGATACCCGTCAAGGCTTGCGAACTCGTCGAGCTCAGCCTCTTTCGCCCGCGCCTCTTCTTCTGTGCGGCCGATCACGAAGGTCAGGCCCTGAAAGAACTTGATGTCGTCAGGGTTGCGGCCCGCCGCCACGGCTAGGGCGCGCGTCTCGGCGATGCCCTCGGCTGCGACCTCGGGCGACGGCGCGGCGATGAAGACCGCCTCGGCGTTGGCCGCGGCGAAGGCCTTGCCCGCTGCCGACGATCCGGCCTGGTAGAGCACCGGGGTGCGCTGCGGTGAAGGCGAGGGCAGATGCGGGCCTTCGACCTTGTACCGTTTGCCTTCGTGATAGATCTTGTGAATCTTCGAGGCGTCGGCATAGATACCTGATTCGCGGTCACGAACGAGGGCCCCGTCATCCCACGACCCCTCCCACAGCTTGTAGGTGACGTCAACGTATTCTCGGGCCCATTCATACCGCTCGTCATGCTCAGTCAGGGCGTCGTAACCGAAGTTGCGGGCCGCGTTCTCCATAGTGCCGGTCACGATGTTCCAGGCGATGCGGCCCTTCGAGATGTGGTCGAGGGTCGAGACCTGACGGGCGAAGTTGAATGGATGCTCTTGCAGCACCCCACTCGTGAAAGCGAGCCCGAGGTGCTCGGTGTTCACGGCGAGCGCAGAAAGCAGAACCGACGGGTCGTTGCTCGGAATCTGCAGCCCCTCTCGCGCATTGAGCACGTACGGGCTGTCGGCAGGGCCGTAGAGCCCCACCACATCGGCGAAGAACACGGCATCGAACTTGCCGCGCTCGAGTGTCTTGACGAGGTCGATCCACACCTCGACATCGTTGAAATCGGCTTGCCGGGCGTCTGGATGCCGCCACTGGCCGTGCTGAATATGTGAACCGGTATTCATCACGAATGCGTTGAACCGCAGTGCTGTCATGAGGGTGCTTTCGGGTGCGTTGTGGCGTGCGTAGTGCGTACTTTGGTGCGTGTGTTGTGCGTGTGTTGTGCCGTCGCCCGGAGCGGCTTCGGGGTGATGCTTCGGGTAACGCTTCGGGTAACGCTTCGGGGCAGTTATGACGATAGCCATAGGGGTGTCGCGCGCCGAATCGCGTGCCGAAACTTCGCGCGTGTGAAGTAACACAAGGTCACAACTTGTAACGTCTGCTCTGCCGCTGCCCCACCACCACACCCGCCAACACGAGCAGAGTGCCAAACGCTTGGCGGGGGCCGAACGCCTCCCCCGCGACACAGGTGCCAAGCAGCACTCCCGTGACGGGGTTGAGCAGCCCGATCAGGCCCACAGTCGCCGCCGGAAGGTGCCGTAGCCCGGTGAACCACGCCACGAAGGCGAGCGCCGTGGCAATGACGGTGACGTAAGCGAACCCGAAAGCGGCCGGCTCGTCGATCTGCGGCGGCGCGCCCTCGACCATCACGGCGAACGGCGCCACCAGCAGCCCGCCGGCGATCAGTTGCCACGCCGTGATAGCAAGCGTCTTCTGCCCCACGGCCCACTTTTTGGTCAGCACGAATCCCACCGACGACATGAGCATGGCGGCCAGTGAGGCGGCTACACCGAGCACCGAAATAGACCCGGTAATACCTCCCAGCAGCATTACACCAACTCCGGCGAATCCGATCGCCGCCCCGAGCAGCGGCCTCAAGGTGGGCCGGGCGCCGAGCACCGGCCACGCGATCAGCATCAGCACACCGGCCGATGTGGCCATAATGGTCGACGCTACGCTCGACGGCAGCAGTTGTGACGCGGCGTACACCAGCACGAAAAACGCCCCGACGTTCAGCGTTCCGAGCACGAGCGATTTGTACCACCACGACCCTCGTGGGCGTGATCGCGTCAGGGCGAGCACAATGAGCCCGGCTGGCAGTGCGCGCAACACCGCCCCCCAGAGTGGATGGTCGAGCGGCAGAAACTGCCGCGTCACGAAGTAGTTCGACCCCCAGGCAATCGGGGCGATTGCCGTAATGAGCACCCAGCGCCAGCGGTGCCACAGCGCGAGCATCCGCGATGCTTTAGCTTCCATGGAAGCAATAATAGCTTCTGCGGAAGCTACTATTGCGTCATGGCAGAACCCGTCGACCGCACAGATCGCACAAAGCACATTGAACCCACAGACCGCACTGACCGCATCGACCGCATTGACCGCATTGACCGCATTGACCGCATTCAAGCGGAGTGGAACCGAGAGCGACCCGATCTCGATGTGAGCCCGCAGGGCATCATCGGCCGGCTGCACCGGCTCGCCGGGCATCTCACCGCGGAGCTCACGCCCGTCTACGAACGACACGGTCTCGGCGAGGGCGAGTTCGACGTGCTCGCCGCCCTCCGCCGTGCGGGCGCCCCCTTCGAGCGGGCGCCCGGCGAACTAGCCGCGCACACCATGGTGACCACGGGTGCCATGACCAAGCGCATCGATCGCCTGGCCGAAGCGGGGTTTGTGGTGCGCAGGGCCGCGGAGGGCGACGGGCGGCGCCGGGTCGTTGCGCTCACCGATCACGGCCGCACGGTCATCGATGCCGCCTTCACCGAACATATGGCGAATGAGAAGCGGCTGGTCGCCGATCTGCCGGCCGCCGAGCGAGCCCGTCTCGAAACGATCTTGCGCGAGTGGCTCGGGCACTACGAGTCGCCTCTGCAGCGTTAGGGCCGCCGCGGCTGCCCTGTGCAGCGCCAGCGCCGCCACCGGACGCGCGCGCCATCAGCCACACATGACCTATCGCGCGCAGCCAGCCACACATGACCCATCGCGCGCGCCATCAGCCAAGCACACGACCCGGCACCTACGGGCGCGCCGCGTCACACCCCGATGGTCAACGCCGCGGTGTACCCCGCCGCCACGGAGCCCGAGATACTCGCGATCTGGTGAATTCCGCCGTCGTTGCCGAACACGTTGTCGGTCGCGAGACTGGTTGAAGCGAGATTCTTCACGCTCTGCGCATACCCGGTGGTGGCATAAACCGCATCGCAGGTCTCCTTCGGCATGGCGATCTGCGATGTCTTCACGATCGGCCCAGACGCCACCGCAGTCGCCACATCTGTATATACCTCGAAGTGAATATGCGGCCATCGCCCCGAATACGCCGCCGGATAGATCGAGGTGAAGGCGACGGTTCCATTCGCGTCGACCTGCTGCACGCCACGCAGATAGTTCTCGTTCTGCACACTCGCACCGTAAAGCGAGTACTCCCCGTCGCGGTTGCAGTGCCAGAGGTACACCGCCGCGCCCGCCAGCGCGTTTCCCGTCGAAACGTCACGCACGGTGAGTTGGATGTTCAGCGGCACCCCCTCAGCCGTGATGCTCGACGAGCCGAAGCTCGAGCGGATGTCGCTGCGAACGATTCCCGAGGCACCCAGCACATCGACACCGTTCGAACCATCGCCTGGATACGGCCCGGCGGTCTCATCGGGTACCTCTGTCACCACTTCGGCACCGGCCGACGGCGTGCTCGTCGCTGCACCCGCGGTACTGCCGTCGGTGGCCGAGGCGCTGGGTGTCGAGGTGGCCGTCGCGCCCGCCGCTGCGGCCGAACCCGATCCCGACCCCGCGCCGGGGCTCGCGCAGGCGGCGAGCAGCGTCGTTACGGCCACGCCGCCGAAAAGGCCGAGGGCCAGGCGCCGGTTGACCAGTGTTCTGACGTCGTAGACGAGCCCCCGGTCATCCTCATCGATCTCATTGCCTGCGGCGTCGCGCCACTCGTCGTCGTTCTGCTTCGTCGTCATTTCTGTGCTCCCTCTCATTTTCGTAGGTTCAACGAAACGGCACGGCCCTATGGGGTGGCCATACGAGCTCTTGGCGCGTGCTATGAAATACTGTGCGAGCCCTGAATGCGCGGGCGAGACTGCTCGGCCCTGAAAGGACCCCGCCGGATGACCGATCTACCCCCTCGCGATGCGGTCGCGAACACCGGCGCGAACCCTGGCGATGCCTCTCACGAGACCGCGACCGAGACCGAAGCCGAGGCCGGCAGTCGCGACGCCGCTCCTGCGATAGTCGCGAACACCGGCGAAGCAGCTCAGCCGCCGGCCCAGCCGAATGGCGACCGGGGCGCCCTCATCGTGGTCGTCGCCGCGTCGGTCGTGGCTCTGCTGATGGTGCTCGGCGGCAGCTTCTGGGCCTGGAGCGCCCTCAGCCAGAGCCGCTACAACGCCGCGAGCATCGCCCTACAGACTCAACTCGGTGCCGAAGCTGTTGCGGTGCACGCGTACGACGCACGGTTGGCTGACATGAACAGCCTCGCGCTGCGCATCGCCTCGGTGACCGCTCGGCCGGAGTTCACCGCCGATACGAGCGCCGAGGCAGGCGCGCTACGGCAAGACCTGGGCGTCGCGCAGCCGCTCGCCACGGCACCGGCAGCTACCTCCCCCGACAGCGCCGACGCCCTTCCGGCCGCCGGCTACCGGCCCGCCTGGCAATTGCTGGGCGACTCTGAGCACCTCGAAGCTCTCACTCGGCAATCGCAGCAGACCACGGCGCAACTCAGCTCGAAGACCACCGACGCTAAGTCTGCCGAAGACACGCTCACGGCAGCAGAGGCGGCATACTTCTCGGCCACCGCCACGACCGCTGAGCAACTGATCGCCACCGATACTCTGTCGAACCGCTCGGTGCAGGTTCCGCTCATCCACCTCATCGATCAGGCACGAAACCCGTCGATGAGCCTCAGCCGCGACGGAGCGTTTCTCGGTTCGATCGTCGACGCCGAGGCTCAGGTGCGCGCCTCGCAGGCCACCAACCAGGCCCACCAAAACGATCCCGCCTGGTCGGTGCGGCGCGAGATCGAGGCCTACGCCCGTTCGCTCAGCAACGGAATCGCGCTGGAATTCGTCTGGGCGCCGGAGGTTTCCGGGCTCGGCAGCGGCTGGCTCTCAGGCACCGCGCAAACCTTCGACACCGACGGCGGATACGCCATCATCAGTCTGAACTACTCGGTTGAAGACGCCTGGACCGATGGGCTCAACGAGACCGACGACCACGCACTCGTTGCTCACGAGGTGGGCCACACCCAGATCTACCGCTGCGCGAAACTCTTCAACGACCCAGCCTTCGCCGGCAACCAAGAGACCTGGGCCACTGCCTGGTCGATCAGCCAGGGCTTCGACGTAGAAGGCTCGGGCATTCAGGCCTACGGCCGCCCCACCGACGCCCAAATCGCCCTCGCCGCTCAGTGCCGCTGACCGCGGCCAGGGTCGCGGTCGCAGTGGCTTAAGCGCCCACGGATCGCACACATCACGACCCCACATACTCCTGTCGAAATGCCCCGCCCATCGCGTCAGCAATGTGCCCGAAGTCGCGGTCGCAATTCAGCACGATAGCGTCATTTGCCATGGCGTATGCAGCGATGAGGCAATCGAATGCAGCAGCCGCGCGCATCCGCCCGGTCTGCCACAGAGCCTGCTGCACCCGTAACGCGTCAGCCTCGCTCGGGTGTACGAACGCCGCAAGCAGTTCATCCATGTCGCGCCGAAATTCGACGTACTCAGCGAGACTGCGCGCCGAATGACAGTACTCGAGAACCTGTGGTGGGCACGTGATGATGAGGTGAACAGGCGACAACGCCCTCAGTCGCTGAGCAATGAGGTGGTTTCTAGCCGCTCTCTGCCAGACGCTGTTGTCTACGAGGTACGTGCTCACGAGCCTGCAGGATGCCCACTCCCCGGCTTCATCGTGCCGGCATCGATCTGGTCGTTGGTGAACTCACGGGCAATGATGCGCTCGACAACCGTCGGCTGACGACGCACGGCGATGAGCGTTTTTAGAGCGAGATCGACAGTCTCTCTGTTACTCCCTGCCCCAACGAGGTCACGAGCGGTCTTGAGTTCGAACGGATTGATGTCGATCGATGTCACGGTCACGTACCTCTCCCTCCCCCGAACGGCTATATAAGCCACTAGATAGATCTGTGGCTCAGGAGGTAGTGCCGCCGACAGCCTGACGGTGAGCGGTTCCGCGTTTGCGGAAATAGGATAGGGGCTATGTCGCAAATTCGGATTCGTGATGCAGCACACTACCTCGGAGTCAGCGACGACACTGTACGGCGGTGGATCGACATCGGCGTGCTGAAAAGCAGCAAAGACGAATCGGCACGCTCGGTCATCGACGGGCTCGAGCTGGCGCAATTGGCACGCAAGAACGCCATTCTGCCCGCCGACCCCTCTGACATCGGGCGCTCCGCCCGAAATCGGTTCGTGGGTCTCGTCACCGAAATAACCATGGACAAAGTGATGGCCCAAGTCGAGATGCAGTGCGGCCCGCACCGCGTGGTTTCGCTGATGTCGAGTGAGGCAGTCAGAGAACTCGGGCTCGAACTCGGCTCCGTAGCAGTAGCCGTCGTGAAAGCCACGACGGTGATCGTCGAAACACCCGCAGAGAGAACGTGAATCAGATGACCTTCGCACCCCTGAAATCAAAGCCCACAAGAAAGTCGCTTCGCAGCCTGGCCACCCTGGTGATCGCAGCAGCTGTCGTCACCGGAGCGGCCGCCTGCTCGAGCTCATCCACCACCACCGCTTCGACGGGCACGCCGAGCGCCTCGGCAACCACCGCCCCCGCCGGCACTGTCGTGGTTTTCGCAGCGGCATCACTGAAGGCGACCTTCACCGCTCTCGGCACCGCTTTTCAGGCGGCCAACCCTGGCACAACAGTGACCTTCAGCTTCGCGGGCTCGTCTGACCTGGTGACCCAGATCACCGGCGGAGCCCCGGCCGACATCTTCGCCTCGGCCGACACGAACAACATGGGCAAACTCGTCTCGGCAAACCTGGTCAGCGGTACGCCGGTCAATTTCGCCACGAACGTGCTCGAAATCGCGACCCCGCCCGGAAACCCCGCGAACGTGAAGACCTTCGCCGACCTGGGCAACGCGAGCATCAAAACCGTGATCTGCGCGCCGGCCGTACCGTGTGGCGCCGCGACCGCCACCATCGAACAGTCGACGGGCGTTACGATTCCGGCGGTGAGCCAAGAGTCGTCGGTGACGGATGTTCTGGGCAAGGTCAGCTCGGGCGAAGCCGATGCCGGGCTGGTGTACGTGACCGACGTCAAGAGCGCCGGCAACACTGTTACGGGCGTTCCGTTTGCCGAGTCGAGCAGCGCCGTGAACACGTACCCCATTGCAGCGCTTTCAGATGCGAAGAACGCCGCGCTGGCGCAGGCCTTCATCGGGTACGTGACCGGCCCCGACGGTCAGGCGACGCTGGCGGCTGCCGGTTTCGGCAAGCCGTAACCCGGTAGTCGCAGAACCCGTGAAGACATCGCTGAACCCGTGAAGACCTCGCAGAACTACTGGGGCGTGCCCAAATGGGTTCTGGCCATCGCCCTCGTCGGCGCACTCTTCGTCGTGCTGCCGCTGCTGGCGATGGTCGTTCGGGTGAATTGGGGTCAGTTCATTCCGCTCATCACCTCGCAGTCGTCGATCGATGCGCTGCTGCTCAGCCTGCGAACCTCGACGATCGCAACGCTTCTGTGCATCATTCTCGGAGTGCCGATGGCGCTGGTGCTGGCCCGCACGACATTTCCGGGTCAGCGCATTCTGCGTTCGCTGGTGTTACTGCCGCTGGTATTGCCGCCCGTGGTCGGCGGAATAGCGCTGCTGTATACCTTCGGCCGCCAAGGGTTGCTGAAGGCGCCGATGAACTTTTTGGGCATCCAAATCGCCTTCTCGACAACAGCCGTGATTCTGGCGCAGACCTTCGTCGCATTGCCGTTTCTCGTTCTCAGCCTCGAAGGGGCATTGCGAACGGTTGGCACGCGGTATGAGGCCATCGGCGCGACGCTCGGCGCAGGGCCGACAACGGTGCTGCGCCGCATCACACTTCCGCTCGTTCTGCCCGCGCTGGTCTCAGGCGCGGTGCTCTCGTTCGCCCGCGCCCTTGGCGAATTCGGTGCCACGCTCACCTTCGCCGGCAGCCTGCAAGGGGTTACTCGAACCCTGCCCCTTGAAATCTACCTGCAGCGCGAAACCGATCCCGATGCGGCCGTCGCCCTCTCACTCGTGCTGGTGGCCGTGGCCATCATCGTGGTGGGGCTCGCGAACCGGGTGGGCTCGAATTCCCGGCTCGGCCCAAACGTTCTCTCGTGACATTCACCTTCGAGGCCGCAGTCGCCCGGCGTAAGTTCGACGTGTCGTTCAGCCTCTCCCAAGGCGAGACACTTGCCGTGCTCGGGCCGAACGGCGCGGGCAAGTCGACACTGCTGAACCTCATCTCAGGTTCGCTCTCGCCCGACAGCGGGCACGCCGAACTCGATGGAGATGTGCTCTTCTCGGCGGGCTCCGGCCGCAAACGCGTTTGGCAACCCCCGCACACACGCGGCATTTCGCTGCTCGCCCAGCAGGCACTGCTCTTTCCACATCTCACCGTGCTCGACAACGTGGCCTTCGGCCCCACGAGCTCGGGGGTGAAGAAACGTACGGCCCACGATGCCGCGCGAAAGTGGCTGGCCGAAGTGGATGCCGCACAATTCGAACGGCGTAAGCCCGCCCAGCTCTCGGGCGGCCAAGCGCAGCGCATCGCGGTGGCGCGGGCGCTCGCCGCCGAACCTAAACTGCTGCTGCTCGACGAGCCGATGGCCGCGCTCGACATCGACGTGGCACCCGCACTGCGGCGCACCCTGCGGCGCGTGCTCGAGAATTGCACCGCCATCATCGTGACGCACGACATTCTCGACGCGTACACACTCGCCGATCGGGTCATCGTGATCGACAACGGGCGCATCGTCGAAGACGGCCCGACCCGGCGCGTGTTCGAGCAGCCGCGAGACCCGTTCACGGCGAACCTCGCGGGGCTCAACGTGCTGTCGGGCATCCGCACGCCCCTGGGCTTGCGCACCGCAGACGGAGTGGAGCTCGCGATCGGCGCGGGCGCGGCTGGGGCGGTCGGGAGTGAGTGCTCCGCCGCGATCCGCCCGAGTGATGTGCGGGTTTCGACCTCGCCGCCCCCCGACGGGGCGAACGCTTTGCCTGCCACGATCACAGACCTCGAGCCACGTGGCGACCTCGTCAGAGTGCGTGCGCTGAACTTTGCGGCAGACCTCCCGCCCGCGCTGGTAGCCGATCTCGACGTCTCGATCGGCACGGCCGTGTGGTTCACGTTCGACCCGGGCTCAGCGATCATCTACTCGGCCAACCGCTGACGCCGCGACCGCCGGACTCGCCTGGCTGGGGGCGTGGCCGAGCTGGTCGGGTGGCCAAGCCGGTCGGGTGGCCGAGCCGGTCGGGTGGGCGAGCCGGTCGGGTAGCTGAGCCGGTCGGGTGGCCGAGCCGGTCGGGAGGCCAAGCCGGTCGGGTAGCTGAGCCGGTCGGGTGGGCGAGCCGGTCGGGTAGCCAAGCCGGTCGGGCAGCCGAGCTGGTGCGCCCACGCGCACACCCGCACCCGCACCCGCACCCGTTCGTCGTTTGGTGCAGGGGCGGGGTGTCTGTGTCCAGTCGATTTCGGGTGGCGGAATGATGTGCGGTGCGCCTTCGATCATGATGAGCTTCCACCGGCTCTTGTGCAGGTGGCTGTGGTGAAACGTGCAGAGCAATACCCCGAGATCGACGTCGGTGCGGCCGGGCAGGTAGCCGACATCACGCCACGGCTCGGTGTGATGTGTCTCACACCACGAAGGCGGCCGATCGCATCCCGGCCAGACGCAGCCACCGTCGCGCGTGGCGAGTGCTCGGTTCTGCGCCGCGGTGAACAGGCGTTTCGTCTTGCCGTGCTGCAGAACGCGCCCTTCGTGCATAAGGGTCGTGATGATGTCGCCATGGCAGACCAGCTGCTCGACGGTCGAGACCGGCACCGGCAGATCAAGACCGTCGATCCAGCCGACTCCGGTGCCGGCGACAACGTCGTCAAGGGTGGCGTGAACGTTGATCGTGGGCCTCGCCCCGCAGAGCTGCGGCACATCGGGTAGCGCTGCGACCCGGTCGATGTACGCGGTCAGCCCGTCGGCGAGCAACTGCTCTCGCGTTCGCGGGTCAGCCAGCGTTGGGCTCACCTCCGCCACATCGTCGCCATCGCCAGCGCCAACGGCACGGGCATCGGCATCGGCATCGGCGTCGGCTTCAAACGCGAAGGGAATCCCGTCGCCAGCCTCGTGATCATCGCTTACGGCGCCACCATCACGGCCGTCGACTCCTTTCGGGGTGGCATCGCCCGAATCGTCTGGGCCATCGAAGCGGGGCAGGCGGGGGCTGAGAATGGTTTGCGCGATGGCCTGCCACTTCGCACCCTGCTCTGGGGTGAGGATTCCGCCGATCTTGAATGTGCCGTCGGCCTGCTCACGCAACCAGATGCCGCGCTTGGCTTCGAGGTCACGGGCGGTGGGTTCCGCGCCGTCAGGGTCGAGGTGCCCCTGCCACTGCGCCGCCATCACGGCGACCTGATCAGCCGACAAACCGAGCCCGCCGACGGCAGTGCGGTCAGCGGCGATCACGAGCATCTGCTCGCACTCGTGCAGATCAGCGCCGTACCCGACACGTTTCGCCGAGTCACCGAGCATTCGGGTCACCACGCCCGCGGTATCGACCCCAAGCCGACCCTCCCGCAATGCCTCTTGCACAGCGGAAAAGCGACCGGGATTCGCCGTACCAACCGCCGACACCGAAGACCGCACGGCAGTACCCAGACGCACCCGAGCCGCGGCAGTGCGCTTCGACACCCCGGTCAAGGCGCTGATCAGCGACACCGCATTCGGGCATCCGTTCTTCACCGTCAACCGCTCATCACCGAACTCGGCCCGCGACCGCTCAGCCACCTCACCGGCCACCTCGACAACGAGAGCCTCAGCGCATCGCAGAAGACCTTCCGCAGCAACCGCAAACGCGACCAACACCTCGTCAGCAAGCCCACAGGGCGCGGCAGCCTGGAATCCGCCAGACTCAACGACACCCTGAACAGCCGCGAGCAGCACCGCAAGTCGAGGGACGTCACACCCTGAGGGCGACGCCCCTGAAGGGGCCGAAGAGGCCGGTGCTGATCTGTTCATGCCACCAGTCAAACACCAGGCACTGACATTCCCTCACTAAAGAGGCCAGAATGTGTACAACTCGCCAACCCCACGATTGTGGAGAACAAGACAACACACCGGTCGGCCGTTCGACCGCGCGCTCGGCTAAACCGAGCGTCGCGGCCGCCGCGGATCGCTGGCGAAAAAGCGACTAGCGCGAACCGCCCACCGCGCCGTCGACCAGCTCCCGCGGATCGTCCGAGTCACCCGCGCCACCCAGGCCGGCGGCATCCGTGCCACCCAACCCCGAACCCGAACCCGAACCCGAACCAGCACCCGAACCCGAACCCGAACCAGCACCCGCACCAGCACCAGCACCAGCACCCGCACCCGCACCGAACCGCTCGAGCTTCGCCCCCTCCACATCGACGTCGGGCGTAATGCGATCGAGCCACCGCGGAATCCACCACGCCTTCTCACCGAGCAGGTACATCGCCGCTGGCACGAGCAACAGCCGCACCGCGAAGGCGTCGACGAGCACGCCGATGGCCAACCCGAAACCGATGATCTGCGCCTCGACGAGGTCACCGAAGATGAATCCGCCGAACACCGAGATCATGATGATTCCGGCAGCAGTCACCACCGAGCGCGCGGCGCGCAGACCCTCATTCACCGCCTTGCGAGCCGGCAGACCATGCACGTGAGCCTCACGCATGCCCGAGGCGATGAAGAGTTGGTAATCCATCGCCAGACCGAAGATGATGCCGATCAGCAGAGTCGGCAAGAAGCTCAGAATCGGCCCCGGGTCGTGAATGCCGAAGAGAAAGCCGAGCCAGCCCCACTGGTAGACCGCGGTCACGGCGCCGAGCGTCGCCAGCACGGTCAGCAAAAATCCGCCCGTAGCGAGCAACGGAACCGCAATCGACCTGAACACCAAGATCAGCAGCAGAATCGAAAGCCCGAGCACGATGATCAGGTACGGCGGCAGAGCCGAGCCGAGCTTCGCCGAAATGTCGATGTTGATGGCCGTCAACCCGGTCACCCCGATGCGCACGCCTTGCTGTTGCTCGATGGTGGGCGACAGATTGCGTAGGTCTTTCACGACCTGCTCGGTGCTCGCCGCCGACGGACCCTCGGCCGGAATGACCTGAAAGATCACCGTACGGTTGTCGGCCGACGCGCCACCGGGGGCCGCAGCCACGACGTTGTTCACCGTCAGCAGTTCGTCGGCGATGTTCGCTTCGAGGTGCGTGAGCGCGGCGGCGTCGGCCACCTCGGGCAGATTCGCAACGACGATGATCGCCCCGTTCATCCCGGCGCCAAAAGCGTCGTCGATTTGCGAGTAGGCCTTGTACTCTGTCGAATCGGACGGTTGTGACCGACCGTCGGGCAGCGCCAAGCGCATTGACAGCGCGGGTATTGCAACAATGAGCAGCACGATGACGCCCGTCACGAGAACGAGAACGGGGTGCCGCGTGGCGAGACTGCCCTCTTTCTTCGCCTTGGTCTTCACATGCTCAGCGTGCCCGGCAGCATGCTCAGCGTCATGTCCGGCCCCTCTCCCAGCAGCATGCCCGTCCGCACGCTCAACAGCGTGCCCCGCAGCATGCGGCACCGGATGCTCGCCCGCCCCCACCGCCGCGTGCTCACCCGAAGGCTCCGCAGAACCGCCGGCCACCGACGCCCCAGCCAACCGAGCAGCCACCGCCGCCCGCTCTTTCTTCGGCAGCACCCGAAGGCCGGCCAGCGACATCAACGCCGGAGTCAGCGTCAGCGCAATCAGCACAGCGACGCCCACACACACCGCGCCCGCCGAACCCATCAGCCCCAAGAATCCGATGCCCGTCACGTTGAGGGCCACCAGCGCAATGATCACCGTGATGCCGGCGAACATCACGGCGTTGCCCGAGGTTCCGTTGGCCAGACCGATCGACTCGCGCACCGGAACCCCGGCCCGCAACTGCCGTCGGTGCCGGTTCAGAATGAATAGCGAGTAGTCGATACCCACCGCCAGCCCGAGCATCAACCCCAATGTCACCGTCGCCGACGACATGGCCACGACTCCGGAGAACGACAAGACGCCGAGCGCGCCGACCCCCACGCCGACGAACGACGACAGCAGCGGTAGCCCGGCTGCGATGAGCGACCCGAGCATGATGAACAGCACGATGGCCGCAATGAGAACACCCACGACCTCGCCGGCACTCAGGCCAACACTCACCGCCGACATATCGGCCGAGTAGTTGACGTCGACCCCCGGCAGCGAGGTGGCATTGATCGCGTCGACGGCGGCTTGTTTATCGTCTGGAGTCACATCGACAGTCGCCTTGTTGAACACGACGGTCGCCACCGCCGTCGAACCGTCGGTCGAAACGGTCTGAATCTTCGACGCGGCTGCCAGCAATCGCTGCCCGTCGGCGATCTGCTGCTGTTGCGCTGCGAGGGTGGCCGGGTCGAGCTGGCCCGCGGCGGCCTGAAGCTGGGCCTGGGCATCCGTCAGCTTCTGGGCAGAAGCAGCGCGCTGAGCCTCGGTGTCGAACGGGTTGAGCGTCGACGAGACGCCCGGAGTCTTAGCCGCGGCATCGAGCGCCGTGCCTATGTCGGTCTGCTGCTCGGCGGTGAACGCCGAACCATTCGAGGTACTGAACACCACCTGCCCGGTGCCGCGATCTGCCTCGGGCAGCGATGCCTGCAGTTGATCGGCCACGTCTTGCGCGGGCGTACCCGAAATCGAGAACGTGCTCGACAGCGAGCCGCCCACCGTCGCGAACGCCGTGGCGACGCCCGCGAGAATCACTACCCAAACAGCAATCACGATCCAGGCCCGTTTGGCCGAGAACAGCCCGAGACGTTGTAAGAGCGTGGCCATGAGGTGCCTCTCGATGAGATGTGATCGCGGTTCGGTGAGCATCCGCTCGCACACCAGGCCAACGGATGCTGCCCAGCACTACGAACGGACGGCATCGTCTCTGCGACTATAACAAAACGGTACGTAACGTAATATGGCAATTGGCTGTGAGGTACGCTCGTCACGTGGAGAAGCTCGGACGCAAACGCAGCGAGAAATCGCGCGACGCCGTGCTTCAGGCGACCCGCGAACTGGTCACCGAATCGGGATTCACCCACGTGACCATCGAGAAGATCGCGGCACGGGCACACGTGGGCAAGCCCACCATCTACCGGTGGTGGCAGTCGAAGAACGCCATTCTCGCGGAGTGCGTGCTCGGCGGCGAAGTGCTGCCCGCCGTCGACGAAACATCTGCTTCAGAAATTCACACGAGCGCGAGCGAATGGTTTCGGGCGGTGCTCGGCTACGTCGATGAGAACGCAGCGCTGCTGCGCGGGCTTGTTGCTGCGGCATACGAAGACCCCGAGATCGCCGCGCAGCTCAGAGCGCACCTCGGCGACCCCATCGAGGCGGCGCTCATCGAGTGGGCGGGCGGCGCCGGCCGAGAAACACCGCTCGCCGGCGAGCTCTCGCCGCACGCGTTGGCGCAGCTGCTGTTCGGCGCGATTCTGTACCGACTCGCACCGACCCTCGGGGCAACCGACGCCTCAGACGTCGAGATGTTCGACGTGCTGATCGCTCGCCTGCACACGCAGTAGCGCAAAAATAGCTAGAGCCTGAAGAGCCGTTCGGCCGTGCCATGCGCAATGGCCTCGCGCTGGGCATCCGTCAGCCTCGCCGCCAGCAGAAACGGTTCGGCCTCGTCGTTGCCAACGAACGGGTAGTCGACCGAGTACATGATGCGCGAAGCCTCCATCATCTCGATGACGTATTGGAGGTTCGCCTGGGTGAACATTCCGCTCGGTGTGACATATACGTTCTCACGCATATATTCGGCGAAGGTTCGGTCGAGGTGCGTCACAGCCCGCGGTAAAGCTTCATCGAGCCGCTCGATGAAGAATGGCACCATCTCTCCCCAGTGCCCGAGAATGACCTGCAGTTTCGGGTAGCGGTCGAGCACGCCCGAAAGCACGAGGCGAATAAAGTGCACTCCCGTCTCGCTGTGCCAGCCCCAGGCCGCCGTGCCGAGGCGCGCCGAGACGAGCGGCGCGAAGCCAGAGTAGTTCTCGGCGATGGTCGCCGTCGGCGGCAACCCGGGGTGCAGATACAGCGGAACATCGAGCTTCGCCAGCCGCTTCAGAATCACGTCGAACCGAGCCTCGTCGAGAAACTGGTCATTCGTGCGGCCCATGATCATCGCGCCCACGAAACCGAGTTCGCCGACGCCGCGCTCGAGCTCATCGGCAGCAGCATCGGGCACGGTCGTCGGCAACGCCGCAAACCCGGCGAAGCGATCAGGATGCTCGGCAATCGCCGCGGCCAGCTTGTCGTTCGTCGCCCGAACCACCTCGACCGCGACCGAAGCCGGAACCCGCTGAACCGACTGAGACGACAGCACCTGCATCGCGATGTTGCCGCTATCCATGGCGACCAGCCGCCCCTCACCCAGATCGGTGAGCTCGTCATTGCTCGGTGTGTACGAGATCTTCACCGACGGGTCGATGCCCGTGGTGTCATGGCGGGCCGCCGCCGTCGGGTCGTCAGATGCCGCCCGAACGGCGGGGTCTGAGTAATGCTCTTCAATGGTGATGATCTTCATGGTGACAGCCTCTTCGATGCCCGGTCAGCCGGTGATTCCGGCCATCCCGATAGCTCGCGGCCGCGGTGCCGCGCTACGCTATATCGTCTATCTTGGCATGCGCGGGACGCTCGGCTAAGCTCGACGCATCGAGACTCGAGGCGCGTCAGGCCTCGAACCACGGAGTGATCACTGCACGCGCCAGCGTGTGACCGAACATGCTGAAGCCGAGAAACGCCGGTGTCGCGTCAGCGTCGAGGCCGAGCGACTCCACATCGAGCGCGTGGATGCCGATGTGGTACGGGTGATTACCGTGCCCTGCCGGTGGCGCGGCCCCGAGATACCGGGCCAGCCCTGCGTCGTTCTTGAGCTGAACAGCGCCGGCCGGCAACCCCGACCCCGTGTCATCTCCCGCTCCGGACTCCAGCGACGAGACCGACGCCGGAATGTCGGCCACGGCCCAGTGCCAGAACCCGGCCCCCGTTGGTGCCGCCGGGTCATACATGGTGATGGCGAAGCTCTTGGTCTCGGCCGGAAATCCGCTCCAGCGCAGCTGCGGGCTCGTGTCGCTGCCGCCCGCACCGAAGATACCGCTCACCTGAGCCGTAGGCAGTTCTTCGCCGTCTGTGACGTCGGTGCTGGTGACGGTGAAGCTGGCGACCTCGCCGATCGCGTCGTAGGGTGTGCTCTTCTCGTCGCTCATCAGCTTGCCGCCTCCTCGGCGGCCTCGCCGTGATCGACGATGTCTCCCTCGGTGAAAAGAATGCCCTGGGCGATCTCGCGCCACTTCGGCGTCTTGCGCAGCAAGAATTCCAGCTCCATGCTGAAGTGCTTGAATTCTTCACCCAGCGAATCTTCCATGATCGCCTTCGCCTGCTCGTCGGGCTCGACCGAGATGCGCTGCACGTACCAGCCGATCGCCTCCGCCTCTTCGCTGAGCCCCGCGCACATGCGGGCGAACGTTCGCGTCTCGGCGCTGAGTTCTTCGGGTGGCTCGTGATACTGATTTGACCCCATGGGTTCTGCCTTTCGTCTGAACAAGTGCAGCACATCGCAGCAAGCCCGCGAAAGCCCTTGCGCGGGCATGCTCCATTCCCGACGAGAGCGTCGGGATCAGGGGGTGACGATATTGAAGGCCGGGTCGCCGGGCGAGAGAACTGCAAAGACACTGGTGAGAGCCGTTTCGTCGCCCGCCGTGGTGAGACCGGCCTGCTTCGCGGCCTCGATGGAGCCGGCAGCGAGGGCGAGAATGGCGGCGTGCGGCAAGGTCAGGGTGAGATCGCTCGGTAGTGCTGAGTTCGCGACGTAGACGAGCACACCGTTTTTCAGCGTCGTGCGATATGTCTCGCCCGTGTCGGTGAAGTTCCAGGAGATCGAGCTGTCGATGTGCCAAGCCTTCGGGCCGTCGATCTGAATTGCGAACGCGTCGAAGAACTGGGTGATGCTGAGACTCTTCAGAATGTCTTCGGAGACAGTGGATTGAACGCTGCCGAAGTTGCCGGTGCGAAGTTCCATCGCGCCGGAGAGGTAGACAGACCGCCAGGTGCCGTTCTCACTACCGAAACCGAGCTGCTCCAGCGTGTCTGCGAGCAGAGCCTTGCCAGCCGCGTGGTCGGGTTCGGCGAAGACGACATGATCGAGTACTTCGGCAACCCACCGATAGTCTCCAGCGTCATAAGACACTTGCGCCTTGGCGACGATGCTATCGGCGCCGCCCATATATTCGACATACCGAACGGCCGCATCAACAGGGGTGTGCTGCCACAGCCTCGCCGGGTTGCCGTCGTACCAGCCCATGTATCGCTGGTAAATCGCCTTGACGTTATGGCTGACCGAGCCGTAGTAGCCGTGGGTGTGCCACTTCGACGTCAGCGCTGGAGGCAGCTGCAGCGTCTCGGCGATTTCTGACCCAGTAAAACCTTGGTTGATCATCCGAAGCGTCTGGTCGTGCAGGTAGGCGTACAGGTCTCGTTGGGTGGAGAGAAATTCGACGATGTTGGCTTTGCCCCAGGTAGGCCAGTGATGTGAGGCGAAAGCGACATCGGCGTGGTCGGTGTACCTGGCAATGGCCTCGGTCAGGTAGTGCGACCAGATGTGCGGGTCACGAACGACCGCGCCGCGCAGGGTGAGGAGGTTGTGCAGTGTGTGGGTGGCGTTCTCTGCCATGCATAGGGCCCGGTAATCGGGAAAGAGAAAATGCATTTCAGAGGGTGCTTCGGTACCGGGTGCCATCTGAAATTCGACCCGAACACCGTCGATGACGTGCGTTTCTCCGGTGATGGAGATGTTCACCGTTGGGGCGATGAGACTGACAGTGCCTCTGGAGGTGGTTTGGCCGAGGCCCGCGCCGACGCCGCCGGTGGCGCTGATTGGCAGTGCGACGCCATACATGTAGTTCGCCCGACGGCTCATCGCCGTTCCGGCGAACAGGTTCTCTTCGATCGCGTGCTGCATGAAACCGTCAGGAGCATAGATCGCGACCGTTCCGGCGTCGACCTCTGCTTGGGTGGTGACACCCTTGACGCCACCGAAGTGGTCGGCGTGCGAGTGGGTGTAGATCACCGCGACCACGGCACGGTCGCCGCGATGCTCGCGGTAGAGCTCGAGCGCGGCGGCCGCCGTCTCCGTGGAGATGAGCGGGTCGATGACAATGACTCCGTTGTCGCTTTCAACGAACGTGATGTTCGACAAGTCGAACCCGCGACCCTGATAGATACCGGGAACGACCTCAAAGAGGCCATGAGCTGCGACGAGCTGCGACTGCCGCCACAAACTCGGATGCACCGTAGCTGCGGCTTCGCCAGTGACGAACGTGTACGCGTCAGCGTTCCAAATCACATCGCCGCTTGCGTTCAAAATCTTGCTCGAGTCGAGCGTGCCGAGAAAGCCACGCCGTACATCGATAAAGTCTTGCGTGTCGTCGAACGGGAAGTCAGGCGCGGAAGACGGCGAATTGACGATCATGATGCATTCCAATCAGATAGATCTTGCCGCAGGCATCAGAAACCCGCACCCTGGGCTACGAGCAAGTCTCGAGCGGTGCCTCGCACCGCTCACCATAGCGCTCGCCAGCACCTACTCGGTATGTAAACAGGTATTGACTTGAGGCCGAGTCGCGCTACAGTAGCGGAGTCAGCAAACGTTTACATCGACTGTGGAGAGACATGTCTCAGACTTCTCAGGTGCCGGCATCGGGCACCGCGGCTAGCGGCACTGCGGCTACCGGCACCGCTCCGTCAACGACCGCCAAGGGTAAAGGGCGGCGGCCTAACAGCACCGCGATCATCCTGTTCCTGTCGCTCGGCGGCCTCTCGTATTCGGTGCTGCAGTCACTCGTCGCGCCGGCACTGGCCACCGTCGGACACGACCTGAACGTGTCGACGGCCGATGTGAGCTGGATTCTGACGGCATACCTTCTCTCGGCATCGGTTCTGACGCCTATTTTCGGCAAGCTCGGCGACATGCTCGGCAAGCGCCGCATCATGATCGTGGTTCTCGCGTTGCTGCTCGTGGGCACGGTGCTTGCCGCGCTGGCCCCGAACCTCGGCGTTCTGATTGTCGCTCGTGCGCTGCAGGGCGCGGCCGGCGCAGTGCTGCCGCTCTCGATCGGCATCGTTCGCGATGAGCTGCCGCGTGAGCGCGTGAGCGTCACCATCGGTCTGCTCTCGGCGATCTTCGGCATCGGAGCCGGTGTGGGCATCGTCGCCGCCGGGCCCATCGTGCAGTCGCTCGACTGGCACTGGCTGTTCTGGCTGCCGGCGATTCTCATTGTGATCGCCCTCGTCGGCACCATCGTGGGCGTGCCCGAGTCGCCCGTGCGCACGCCCGGCCGCATCGACCTGGTTGGAACCGCGATTCTCGCCATCGGCCTGGTGTCGATTCTGCTCGCCATCAGCGAAGGCGAAACCTGGGGCTGGGGCTCGTTCAACACCGTGGGCCTGCTCATTCTCGGCGGCATCGCCCTGATCGTGTTCACCCTCGTCGAGCTGCGGGTCAATGACCCCCTGATCGATGTGCGCCTGTTCAAGCACCGCGGTGTGTGGACAGCCCACATCGTGGCTCTGATCTTCGGTTTCGCGATGTTCGGCACCTTCGTGCTCGTGCCGACCCTACTGCAGCTGCCGTCGGCTCTCGGCTACGGATTCGGCGAATCGGTCTCGAGCGCCGGCCTGTTCTTGCTGCCGACCGTGGCAGCGATGATCGTCTTCGCGCCGCTCGCCGGCGTCATGGTGAAGCGATTCGGCCCGAAACTCCCCATGCTGCTCGGCGGCGTCTTCGTCACGATCGCCTTCATCATTCCTGCGGTGGCACACGACCAGCTCTGGCAGATCGTCGTCTCGGGCATCCTCACCGGCGCCGGCATCGGCCTGGCCCTCTCGGCCATGTCGAACGCCATCATCGAGAGCGTGCCGGCCACGCAAACGGGTGAGGCGATCAGCGCGAACACCATCGCCCGAACCATCGGCTCGAGCGTCGGAACGGCCGTCATCGCAGCGATCATCACCGCGAACACGACCGCGCAGGGCGTGCCGACCGACAACGCTTTCACGGTGGGCTTCTGGGTATGCGCCTTCGTCGGAGTGGCCGCTATTCTCGCCGCTCTCGCCGCTCCCTCTATGCGCAGACTGCGGCAAGAGGCCGTGGCCTCGGGAGTCGACGACCTGCCCGACGAGGTCGCCGCAGCTGGGCACTGAGTCATGGCCGACCAAACTCCGGGCACGAGCCGGGCCGTGCTCGAGGCAGACGAGGCCGCAGCACGAGCGGCGGCAGGCGTGACAGAGGTGGATGCCCGTGCCGACGCCGAGCTGACGCGCTCAGGCCGAGACGCCGTGGTCACGCAGCGCGCCCTCGTACGCGCGGCCCGGCGCCGCTTCGCCACCGACGGCTACCGCGCCACCACGGTGCGGCAGATCGCAGCGGATGCCGGCGTGAACGTCGCCCTGATCAACCGCTACTTCATGTCGAAGGAGGGCCTTTTCGAGGCGTGCATGATGCGCACGTCAGACGAACTCGACACGCAGACCGAGGCACGGGCATCCGGTATCGCAGAGGTGATCGAACGGCTCGTCTCGCACGCGGTCGACTCACCGAACGGCGACGACCCTCTGCAACTGCTGCTGCTCTTGCGCTCGTCGGGCGACGAGAACGCTGACCGCATTCGCCGCAAGACCATGGAGCACTTCACCGAGCGACTCGCCACGGCCGCCGGCTGGCATGCCGACGACGCCGCAACTGCCCCGCTTCTGCTGCGCGCCCAACTCGCCATCTCGATGATGCTCGGTGTGGTGATGCTGCGCACCTCGGCCGCCGTGCAGCCGGTCGCTTCGGCGACGGCCACAGAACTCGCCGCCCCGCTCAGCCAGGTCTTCACGGCCCTGCTCGCCGAGGGTCACGCACCCGAATAGCCGGAGCAGGCCGCTCCGCTCGCGGAATGGCGCAGGTCAGTGCACCGGAGTGCCCCCGGTCACCGCAATGGTTTCGCCGCTGATGTAGCTGGCCTCTTGGGAGGCGAGCAAGACGAAGGGCGGCGCGAGTTCTACGGGCTGGCCGGGGCGACCGTAGGCCGATTCGCTGCCGAACGACTCGATCTTCTCGTTGGGCACGAACGCGGGCTGAAGCGGTGTCCACACGGGGCCGGGCGCGACGCCGTTGACGCGAATACCGCGCTCGGCGAGCTGCTGAGCCATCGCCCTGGTCCAGTTGGCAATGCCAGCTTTCGATACCGCGTATTCCGCGAGCGCCGGCGACGGCTGAAAGCCCTGAATGCTCGAGCAGGTCACGATGGCGGCCCCGGGCTTCAGGTGCGGTGACGCCGCCTTGGTCAGCCAGAACAGCGGGTAGATGTTCGTCTTCAGCACGTGATCGAGCGTTTCGGTCTCGAAGTCGTCGATGCTGTCGACGGTGGGCATGGTGCCGGCGATGATGGCGAGAATGTCGACCCCGCCGAACGACTCGACCGTCTTGGCGACGAGTGCGGCATCCACTGTCTCGTCTTGCAGATCGCCGGGAAAGAGCAGTGCGCGCTGGCCGGCCGCCTCGACGAGAGCAGCCACTTCTTTGGCCTGCTCGTGTTCTTCGGCCAGATACGAGAGTGCCACGTCGGCGCCTTCACGGGCGTAAGCAATGGCGACGGCTCGGCCGATGCCCGAGTCTGCACCCGTCACAATCGCCTTTCGACCGGCCAGCCGGCCCGAGCCGATGTAGCTCGTTTCGCCGTGGTCGGGAGCCGGATCCATCTTTCTGATGTCGCCCGGAGCCGACTGCTGCTGGGCGGGGAAGGGCGGGTTCGGGTACTGGCGAACAGGGTCTTGGGGCGTGTAGATCGAAGGCATGATTTCACGCTAGTTCTGACCCTGAAGCCTGCGCACCCCCTTGACGCGCGGTCGAGCGCCAGGTGCCCTTCGCAATGAAGTTCACCATCACGTTGACCACAGCGATGGTCGGCACGGCGAAGAGGGCGCCCGGGATGCCCGCCAGCAGTGTGCCCGCGGCGACGGCGAACACCACGGCGAGCGGGTGCACCTTCACGGCCGAGCCCATGACGAGCGGCTGGAGCACATGCGCCTCGAGCAGGTGCACGAGCAGAACGCCACCGAGCATGATGAGGGCCTGAACCGGCCCGACGAAGACGAGGGCGACCGCGACCGCAATGATGCCGGTTGCAATGGCGCCGACCACGGGAATGAATGACGCCAAGAAGACGATGATGGCAATCGGAATGGCGAGCGGCAGTCCGAGGAAGAACGCGAACAGCCCCACACCGACTGCGTCGACCGTCGCCACCAGCAGCTGCACCCGAACGAAGGTGGTCAGCGTCAGCCAGCCGGCGTGACCTGCGCCGTCGATCGCCGGCCGCGCCCGACGCGGAAAGAGCCGCGTCACGAACCGCCACACTCCGGCGCCGTCGATCAAGATAAAGATGGTGGCGAACAGCGTCAACAGGGCCCCGGTGAGAATGTGCAACGCAGACGACCCCACCGTCAGCGCCCCGCTGAACAGTTGACTGCTGTGCGATTGGATGGCCGAGCCGATCTGATTGAGGTAACCGTCGAACTGCGAGCTGTCGATCTGCAGCGGTGACGTGCTGAGGTAGTTCTTGAACGAGTTGTAGGCCTGTACCGACTGCGTTTCAAGCGACGGCAACCCCGCGCGAACCTGCGTCTCGACGAGCAGAATCAGCGCGCCGAGAATGGCGAACGTGGCCACCAGCGACACCACGATCGCCAGCCACCGCGGCCAGCGGTGTCTGCTCAAGAACTGAACGAACGGCACCAGCAGTGCCGAAATCAGCAGCGCAACGAGAAACGCAACCACGATCTCTTTGAACGTGGCGATGAGATAGAACGCCACGGCCAGAACGCCCGCCACAGCGAGAAGGCGCCAGGCCCACTGCCCGGCGATGTCGACGGCGACCGGTACGGCACGCCGCACCTGGTCGGAACCAGCCGGGTCAGATCCAGCCGGGCCAGAACCCGCCGGCTCAGGGGAGAGGTCAGAATCGGTCATGGCGGTTCCCTTCGATAAAGCGGCCACCGTGCGGCCGTCATCACACTGTGCTGCAGAACTTCTCTCGTCGGTAGGCCTTGATTCGAACATCCGTAGGCTGACTGCTGCTCAACTCGGGTGGATAAAACTGTGACCGAATCAGAAGGTAGGCGACTCGGTGTCAGCCAGCGGCGAGGTCGTCGTTGGTGTTGTCAACGTCGGGCATGTACTCCCACCCATGTGCGGCGAGATACTCGCAGAACTCCGTCTCGAATGTGGCCTCGTGCTTGATCGACATCAGAATGCCCTCTCCGACGGTTTTCGGGCGACGTCATCGGGCTCCGCATCGTCGTCCTTTCCCGCAAGAAGATAGTAGAGGCCGCGGCCCATCCCGCTGGCACGCGATGGCTTCAGCGCTCCGTCAGTTACCAGGCCCTTCAGTATTGAGCTTGCGTTATTGCCAGCAACCTGCGCGACATCGGCAAGCTCGGGGCTGCTCACCCTTCCGCGCGACCGCGCCCATTCGAGGGCAATTCTCTCGCGCCCGCGCACGTTGAACACCGAGGCCAGTCGCTCTCCCAGTGCGGCCCGAATGCCAGGGCCTGGCGTGAAAACAGGCGGATCTTCGAGGGGGTATCCACTGACGAATCGGAGAACTGCGCCATCTGCCGTCTCACTGTGCGTCAGACGCCGGAGAACAAAATCTGCCTCGCCCACCGTCTTTTGAAGAACTGGCGCGAGTTCGACCGAGGTGATCCACCCACGCTCGACTGAGCACCGAAGGGCCAGAATGCTGTCTAGATCACCTCCTACGTCTGAAGGCTTGATGGAGTTGAGGAACTTCAGCCAGGGAACATCGACTTCGCCTCCGAGAAGCACGGTGCGAACGTACGGCCCGTCTATCTGATAGATCTCCGGGGCCGTTCTGCCAAGTCTCACCATGTCTGCCACCATGCGATCAACTCCGACGCCCTGACGTTCCGAAACTCGGAGTTTTGCTAAGGCATCGGCCAATGCGCGATTCCGAGTTGCCGAGGGGTGAGTGATGATGTTCTGCGGTGTCACGTCTGAAAAGAAGCCACCCGGCGTGTTCGCCACGCAGGCTACCTCGCCCGCAAGGTAGTCGGCTGCCTTTTAGTTTTGAGTTTGACCGGGGGTAACTCGCCCACCGCGCGCGCGTCGGCCGGGTTCCTCTTTCAGATCGACACGCAACAGCTCCGGCGGTCTGCCTCGAGACAATTCAGCCAGAACGTGATCGACCTCAGCAGCCACCGGGGCCGTGCCGACAAAGTAGATGCTCACAGTCGTCTCCTGGAGTTAGCGTAGACATTATCGCCTAAAGTATTTGCTCAGCTCTCCCGATAACGTCTTGCATACACTTTCGACTTCCCGGAATCTATGCACAACCGGATCAAGCGCCACGAACATCTGTTTTCCCGGTCACGGACGCCGAGATGAACGCAGATCGGCGTTCCTTCGAGAGCGCGATCGCCTCACGTGCGTCAGCCTCGCCTGGTAGCACGCCGCGCTCGGCGCCGAGCGACTGCCGCAGTTCGACCACGTGCTGCCGGGCGGCACGGTGTTCGCCTACATCGTGAAGGTTCCGGGCCTCGACACGCTCGTCGAACTGCGTCAGGCGCCCGCGGTGGCGGCGCGCCAGAGCGGATTCGACCCAATCGTTTTCGCGGCCGAGACCGTCGCCGACCTCGGCGCGTGGCAGCGGCACTTCGACGCCAATCACATTGCGCACTCGGGCGTGCTGCGCGGCACGCTCGGCTGGCTGCTCATCTGCCGCATCGAACCGTCGGCCGAGCAGCGCCGCCGTCACTTCGGCCAGAGATGCCGGCGCAGACGAGAGAAGGTGGTGGGCGGGGTTCTCTCGTCTCGTTCGGGTTCTCTCGCCACCGCGAGCGGCGCGCGGAGGCAGCGGAGCGGCGAGCGCCAGCAGACCGAGCCATCTTCGGGTAGGTTTCGTTGAATGACGAACCAGCACGAGCCCGGCGCCTGGTTTTTGAGCCGCGCCGAACGCGGAAACCTGGCAAGCGAGGTGCATTCGGGTAAGAGTGGCAAAGCGGCGTGGTCTGAGGGCAACCTCGTGCGGCCGCTCGTTCACGGCGCACCGTACTTCGCCCGGCTGCACGCCGAGTTGACCGCGCTGAAGCCGGGCGACCGGGTGTGGTTCACCGACTGGCGGGGCGACGCAGACGAGCGGATGCTGCCCGAAGGGCCTACGATCGGCGATCTGCTCGCGGGCCTGGCCCGCTCGGGCGTCGAAGTGCGCGGGCTGATCTGGCGTTCGCACGGCGAGCGCATCTCGGCTCCCATCAGCGGCAAATCGAACGAACGGCTCGGCCGCCAGATCAACGACGCCGGCGGCGAGGTGCTGCTCGACCAGCGCGTGCGGCTGTTCGGCTCGCACCACCAGAAGTTCTTCGTCATTCGCCGCCGCGACGACCCCTCACACGATGTCGCGTTCGTCGGCGGACTCGACCTCTGCCACAGCCGCCGCGACGACGCCCACCACGACGGCGATCCGCAAGCGCTGTCGATGGATGCCCGGTACGGAAAGACACCCCCGTGGCACGATGCCGCCCTCGAACTGCGCGGCCCCGTCATCGCCGACTTGCTCGCCGTGTTCGCTGAGCGCTGGAACGACCCGCATCCGCTCGACAAGCGCACCCCGTACCGCATGCTGATGCAGCGTCTCGCCCACATGCCCCGGCACCCCAAGCCGCTGCCCGAAGCCGCCGTGCCGCCACCGGCGGTGGGCCCCCACGCCGTGCAATTGTTGCGCACATACGGGGTGATTCGCCCGCCGTTTCCGTTCGCACCGAAGGGTGAGCGCAGCGTCGCACGAGCATACGCCAAGGCTTTCGCGCGCGCTCGGTCGCTCATCTACATCGAAGATCAGTACCTGTGGTCGCGAGAGATCGCGGCCGGAATCGTCGACGCCCTCGCCGCGAACCCCGCGCTGAAGGTTGTCATCGTCGTGCCGCGCTACCCCGACTCCGACGGCCCCCTCGCAGGCCCCCCGAGTCGCATCGGTCAGCTGCAGGCCATCAGAATGCTGAAGCGCGCCGCGCCCGGCCGCGTCGGCATCTTCGACCTCGAGAACGAGGCCGGAACTCCCATCTACATTCACGCCAAGATCTGCATCGTCGACGACACGTGGTTCACCTGCGGCTCCGACAACTTCAACCGCCGCTCGTGGACGACCGACAGCGAGCTGACCTGCGCCGTGATCGACACGTCGGCGGCCACAAACGACGCACCCGGCCGAGAAGCTGACACGGGCATCCACACCGGTCTCGCCAGCGCCCTTCGGCGTGAGCTCTGGGCCGAACACCTCGGCGTCAGCGAAGCGGATGCCCGGCTCGACAACCCCGAAGACGGCCTCAGCATCTTCAGGGCAAGCGCCGACGCCCTCGATGCCTGGCACGCGGCGGGCGGCGGCACCCGGCCGACAGGGCGCCTGCGCCACCACACACCCGAACCCGTTTCGCGCGTTCAGTCGCTCTGGGCCTCCCCCATCAACCGCATCGGCGTCGACCCCGACGGCCGCCCTCGCCGTCTGCGCGGCACCACCACCTTCTGACGCGCACGGCGGCCACCCCCGGCGGCCGGGCGATCACTACACGCAACCACTAGTACTGCCTACTAGTGCGCCAGGGCAGACCCCATGTGAACCTGATTCGGCAGCCGCTCGCAGGCGGCCGTCGCGGCGCAGAGCCGCGCACACCAGCACTCACAGCAGGGGGAATCCACGCATGAAAACACACAGCACTCGCACCCTTCGGGGCCTCACGATCGGCGGCGCCGCCCTCGCGGCCGCGCTGACTCTCGGGCTGAGTGGATGCTCGACCTCATCGTCGGGGGCAGCAACCACACCCTCGGCCTCGGCCAGCGCATCCAGCTCGGCCACCGCTTCGTCGACGCCCGCACAGTCGGCCGGCAGCGGCACGGCCACCTCGGCCTCGTCGATCGGCACCTGCGACGAGATCGTGCCCGAGCAGGTCGCGGCCACTCTCAAAGCGGGCCTGAAGCCGATAGCGGGCTACACTCCCACGGCCGGAACCTACCCCGCACAGATCGTCAGCTACGGCGGCATCGCGTGCGGATTCAGCGACAGCTCAGACGGCTCGACGCTCGTGGTGGCCGTCGCCAAACCGACCGCCGATGAACTCGCCCAGGCGAAATCGAAAGTGAGCGCGTCGTCGACGCCCACCGACGCGTTCGGCACCGGCAGCGTGGAGGGATACGTGGCGAACGGCGGCGGAACATCCACCGGCGACATGGAGGTCTTCACCGAGGCGGGCTACTGGCTCTCGACGGTGTCGCCGCTCTACCTCACCCCGAAAGACGCGGCTACGGTCGTAGCCGATGTGCTGCAGGCGCTGCCTTCGAGCTGATGCGGGCATCCATTCGCCACACGGGTCGCGCCGGCAGACGGTTGCCGACCCGACAGGCAGCCGGGCGCCCAGACCACCAAGTGGCCGGTTCGCCGCCAGCGCTACTCGTGTGAGCGGTGGATGAGGTTTTCTGATGTCACGACGACTCTCGAGCCCGAGGCGCGCGAGGATGTTTCCCACGTGAAAGTCGACGGTTTTGGTGGTGACGCCGAGCATCTGCGCGATTTCGCGGTTGGTGTGACCGTCGGCCACGAGCGTCGCCACGCGGTGCTGGTGCGGGCTGAGCGTCATCAGCGGGTTTCGGGTGACAGCACTGCCGAGCCGGCGAACCGAGGTGGCCATGATCGAGTCGGTGCGGGCGACGAACACGCGGGCGCCCAGCCTGTCGAGCTCGTCGCGCGCCTCGCGGTAGAGCCCGAGCCCTTCTTCGGGCGAATCGCCGCGGCGGGTCAGGGCGCTGGCAGCGACCAGCCTGATCCAGTTGCGGCCGAGCGGGTCGTACGACGGCCCGAGGTTCTCGATGGCGCGGCGTATGGCGGCGAGCGCTTCGACGTGCCTGCCGTCTCGGCCGAGCAGCAGGCCGGTGAAGGCGTGAAAGTAGGCGTCGTCCGACGTATTCACGGTCGCGCGCCACTCCTCGAGCAGCGCGCTCGATGGCACGACTTCGTTGAGGTGCCATGCCGCGAGCAGCTTCAGCGCGAACCATTCGCTGCGCTGAAAGTACCGGATGGTCGGGGTGCCGTCGACTCGCTCGGTGACGCGCTGCAGTTCGTACCAGTCATTGAGGCCGATGAGAACGATCAGGCGCACATGCAGCGTGAGCGCGTCGGCGATGACGCTGGTCTGTACAGGCGCCCGGTTCGCCCGGGATTCGGGCGCAGAACGGGGCGAGGTCTTCGCGGCTGGGCCCGAGCCCGAGGCGGAGGCCGAGCCCGAGGGCAAGGCCGATCGGGAGCCCAAGCCCGGGCCCGAGCTGGCGCGCGCCGGCAGTTCGATGTCGTCGAGCGCCATCAGCGCGGTGGAGAGTTCGCCGCGCGCGGCGGGAACGAGCGCCGTGGCGGCTCGCACGGCGCGGGCGGTCGAGGGCGCCGTCGAAGCAGCCTTTGGGTCGACGATGGCCGCGGCGCGTTTGGCGAACGCGTCTGCCTCGTTCCAGTGGCCCAGGCGCAGGCTGAGCAGCGCCAACTCGGCGAAGGCGTTGGCCGCGGCATCCACTCGCCCGTCAGCAGTTGCTGACTCGGCGATGCGCACCAAAGGCGCAATCGGCGGCGTGAGCCCTGCGGATGCCATCGCGCCACCCCCCTCCACGTACTTCGTTCGCGGCGTCGAGCGCTCAGTCGCCTCGTGCACCCCGCACGCGACCTTGCGTTGCATTCCCTCTTACATTCTGCCGAACATTGCGGGGCGGAGAAAGTGCGGCGATTCTGGCATGGCTGTCCGCGCGGGCGCGGCTGGCAGCGCGGGCCAGCCGGCTCGGCCCCCCGCGTCAGGCCACCGCGCCGCGTCAGCCCGCCGCGTGCGTGAGCGCGATGCGCTCCTTAATAGCGGTGAGCTCTGCCTCTGAACGGTGTACCCCGTTGCGCACGACGCCTACGATCGCGTGCAGCGCGCTGACGTTCTGCGTCGGGTCGGCGCCGAGCAGCACGAGGTCGGCACGGGCATCCACTTCGACCGCACCGAAGTCGGTGCGCCCCACGAACCTCGCCGGCGCAGAGGTCGTGGCCTGCAGCACCTGCAACGGCGAGAGCCCGGCCGCGGCGAGTTCGTCGAACTCTTGGTGCAGGCTGGCCCCTGGAATCTCCCACGAAGCACCCGTGACATCGCTCCCCGCGAGCAGCGGAACGGAGGCGTTGGCGAGCACGAGCGCGAGCCGCTTCTGCGCGTCATAGAGGTCGTGAAAGACGCTGCGGGTCGTCTCGGGCAGGGCAGAAGCGCGCTTCGCCGTCTTGTGCCAGAGTTTCTGCGTCTTCGGCGACATGAATCGCAGGTTCTCGTCGTCGGCCCAGCCCGCGTCGTCACCGCGCTCGTTCGTCTTCTCTCGAATGAGCGTGGGGCACTGCCAGGTTTCGTTCGCCACGAGCAGGGCCGCCAGAGCCTCGGCACGCTCATCGCTGTACGAGTCGAGAGCCTTGCGCATGATGCCCACCGTCTCGGCCGAGGTCATCAGCTGCGGGTTCACGACGATGCGGGCCAAAATGATCGAGAAGAGCTTAGCCATGCCCGGCAGTTTTGCCGACGGCAGCTTCGGCGCCTTCACCGCGGCCAGCTCGGCCCGAATGGCGTCTTCGTTGGTGGCGCACGACGCGAGTAACCCGAGGCCCGGCCCGAGGTGCTCGATGAACCGGATGCCCGCGTTCGACGCATCTTCGGCCATCGTGGTCGAGGGCAGGTGACCACCGAGCGGTATACCGACCCGGTTGGCTTCGGCCTGCGCCGCGGGGTAGATCTCGCCCGACACCAGCCCCATCTTGATGAAGTCGGCACCCTGCTCGTGCTGCGCCCTGATGGTGGCCGCAACATCTGCGGCGGTAGAAGCATTCAGCGGAGTCAGCAGCTCGCCCGGCAGGTGAAGCAGCGACGGCGCGCTGGCCGACTCGGCGAAACCGCCGGCCTGACGCTTGGCGAGCAGCGCCGCCGAGCCCGACATCTGCCGGTAGCCCGTGATGCCGAACGCGAGCATCAGCTCGTGCGCCCCGCTCGGGTCGGCGAGCTCGAGGGCGTGAGCGTGCATGTCGTTATAGCCGGGAACGACGAACGCCCCGCCCGTGTCGATGCTGCGAGCGCCCGCGGGAACCTCGGTCGTGATGGCCGCGATGCGATCGCCGTCGATGAGCACGGCGACGTCTCGCGCCACCGTGCCGGTCTTCACATCGACCACGTTCGTGTTGGTGAGTGCGATGGTCATGACTGCTGTTCCCCATTCGTCGTCGGCGGTGCCAAGAGTACCTCTGCGTTGCGCGTGGTGAGGTCGCGCCAGCCCGCGTCGGTCAGGTCGCCCCAGCCCGCGTCGAGACCCGCGATGTGCTGCGCGACCACGGGCGGCGGGGTGAAACACCAGTCGCTGCCGTACAGCAGATGATCGTGCCCTGCCGCCTGAATGAGCGCGGGAGCCGAGGCCGGCAACGGCGTACCGGCGAGGTCGAACCACAGCTTGGGCATCAGCTCTGCGAGAGTCTCGGTGCTCTCGTTCGGCCGAACGCCGGGCAGCTTCGGGCCGAACATCTGCTGAAACAGGCTGACTCGCGTGGCGATGAGCGGCAGCAAGCCGCCCGAGTGCGGCGCCACCCAGCGAATGCGCGGGTACCGCTCGAAAACACCCGAGAGCACCAGATCGGTGAACGCACGCGTCGTGTCGAAGAGGTACTCGAGCATCGGCGACGGGCGACCGAACGCGGTGTGCTCGGCGCCCGGCGAGGCCGTGGGATGCACGAAAACCACCGCCGATCGTTCGTCGAGCGCACTCCACAGCGGCTCGAGCGAGGCATCGGCCAGGTAGACGCCGTGCGCGTTCGTCTTGACGGCGATGCCGTCTGCGCCGAGTTCGTCGAGCACCCGCGCCGCCTCGGCGATCGAGGCGTCGACGGCCGGAATCGGCAGCGAAGCGAAAACCCCGAACCGGTCGGGGTGCCGCGCCTTCAGTTCGAGCGCGAAGTCGTTCGTTCGGTGTGCGAGATCTGCCGCCGCTTCATCGTCGCCGAAGTGCACCCCGGGGGCCGAGAGCGACAGCATCGAGCGTTCGATGCCGTTCTCGTTCATCAGCGCGAGGTGGGCCTCTTCGCTCCAGGCGGGCCAGCCGGGCATCCCATCGATGCTGTCGACGATGCCTGCGGCTCTGGCCTCGTCGGCGTACCAGTCGGGAATGAAGTGCGAGTGAATGTCGATCAGGCCGGGCAACGGTGCTCCTTGGTGAGGGTTCTGGGTGTGCGGATGCCCGGGCGTCGCTGCTTCGTGCAGCGGGCGCCCGGGCATCCAGTGGCCGACGGCTGGCGGCTGGCGGCTGGCGAGCTAGACCAGCGGCGAGACCACGGGGTTCTCGTTGCCGACCAGCGCCTTGCCGTAGACCTCGTACGACACGAGCGGGTTGACGACGCCGTGGCGGGCGGCGGTGTTCGAGTCGCGCCAGATGCGCTGCAGGGGGTTCGACTCGGCGAATGCCCCGGCGCCGTGCACGGAGATGAGCTGATCGATTGCGTGCGTCACCGACTCAGCGACGAGCGCGGTGTCTGCGCGAACGCGAGCTCGGGTGAGGTAAGTCGGGTAGGTTCCGGCGAGCGCGGCTGAGTCGATGTCAGATGCTGCGCGGCGAGCGTGCAGTTCTGCGGTGTCGAGCAGCAAAGCGACCTTCGCCAGCTCGAGCTGAACGGCGGTCGAATCGGCCTGGGTGGCGAAGAAGCTGTAGGCGATCGACTTCGTGGCGGCCTTCTCCACGACGTAGTCGAACGCGGCACGCCCGAGGCCCAGCTGCGCGCCGATCAACACGAGAGCCAGCATCGGCACGAACGCGGTGCGGTGCGTGGGTTCGTCGGCGAGGTCTTCGTTGTCGTACTGGCCGCCGATCGCGGGTGGCACCATCATGACGCGGTGGTCGGGCACGAAAACGTCGTTCACCACGATGCAGTTGCTCGCGCTCGAGCGCATTCCGGCGACGAACCAGGTCTCTTCGATGTCGTAGTCGGCACGAGGAATCACGGCCAAGCCCTGGTTGACGATCTCACCGGCCTCGTTCGGAATTGGGATGCCGACGCCGGCCCACGTGGCCAGGTACGAGCCGGAGTTGTAGAACCACTTACCGGTCACCCGGTATCCGCCGTCAACACGAACGGCCGAAGCGGTAGGGGCGAGCACACCCGTGACGAAGGCGTCGGGGTCGTCGCCCCAGATCTCGTCTTGCAGACGGCGCGACATGAGGCCGGCGAGCCAGCCGCACACGTTGCCGAGCGTGACGACCCAGCCTGCGCCGCCGTCGCCGTAGGCCGCGGCCGCTGCGACGTCGAGCATCTCTTGCGCCGTGGCCTCGAGGCCGCCGTAACGCTGAGGGGTGCCGAGCCGGAATGCTCCGGCGGCCTTCAGGGCGGCGATGGATTCGTCTGGCACGCGACGGAGTTCTTCGCCTTCGGCGCCGTTCTTACGCAGCAGGGGCGCAATCGCGGTGATCTGTTCGATGACCTCGGCGACTGTGGCCTGGGCGGTGATGGTGTCTGACAATTCGGGTACCTCTCCGTTGGGGTGTTGTGCCGGTACGTCCGGCACGAAGGGTCAGTGCCCGATTCGATCCGATGTCAGAGTCGTTGTCTCCACGTCTCATCCTCGAGCATGATCATCATGATCTTTTCTGATCGAGAATGCAACTCATTTACGAAAATCCCCGCGACTCCCTCGAAATCGAGGCCTCCCCCCTTCGGTTCAGTGCGCGAAACCGCTCGCGGGTGCGGGCGGGCGACTGAAGCGAGTGGATGCCGCGACGGCGGTGTTCGCCGCTGTCACCGCCTGCTCGCAGATCTTTCGAAACGCCATCACGTCGAGGCCGAGGCAGAGCACTCCGATGTCTTCTTCGAGGGCGGTCGCACATGACGCGGCCGTCGGGTCAATGATGGGGCCGCCGAGCAGCACCACGCCATTTGCTTTCGCTGCCGCTTTCACTCGCACCAAGGCATCCCGAATCGCCTCGCTACCGTGCAGGTTGGCGTTTGCACCCTCACCCAGCGCGTACGACAGCTCGCCCGAGGCGAAGACGATCACCCGAACCTGCTCGAGCGCGCAGATCTCTTCGATGTGCGCCAGCGCGTCGACGGTTTCGATCATGGGAATGAGAAACAGCCCGGCGTCGCTCTCGGCCGCATACTCGCTGAAGGTGCTGAGGGCGTACCCGGCCGCTCGGTAGGCAGGGCAGATGCCGCGGCGACCGTTCGGCGGGTAGGTCAGCGCGTCGACCATGTTCGTCACGTCGGCGGCGCTTCGCACCATAGGAATCACGATGGCTTCAGCACCCGCCTCGAGCGCCCGCCGGGCCGAGGTGGTGTCGTCAGGCTCCGGCACTCGAATGATCGTCGCGAGCCCCACGCCGTCAGCCGTGCGAATCGCGTCTTCGAGGGCGCGCGGGTTGATGGCACTGTGTTCGCTGTCGAGCCACACGTAGTCGAGACCGGTTCGGCCCATCACCTCGATCAGGGCGTGGTCGGCGGTGAAGCACTGCATGCCGATGGGCACTTCGTGGTTCTCGATCATGGTGGTGAGTCGGTTTGGCATGGTGAACACTGTGGGCTCCTAGTGGGTCGGTGGATGGTCGGGGTGATGAACGGGCATCCGTTCAGTGATCGACGTGGGTCTCTTGAAACGGCACTTCGTCGAAGCCGCCCGCCGGCGCAGTGAAGAGGCGAATGATCGTGTCGTCGGGGGTGCGGATTTCAAGCGACCGACCGGTGCGCCGCTGCTTGATCGGCGAGTGCGCAGCGCCAACCCGCTCAACGTGACGCAACCAGCCGGCGAGCGCTTCGTCGTCGGCCACCTCGAACGTGACGGGATCGTAGCCCGGGCGAAGTGGGTACTCGGCGGTCGCGACGCGCAGTTCGACCATGCCGGCGAACCCGGTCAGCTCGAGAATGACGCCGAACAGCACGCCGGTCTCGTCGTGGTGATCGAACCGCGTCACATGCTGGGCGCCGAGCACCCGAGCGAACCACTCGATGGCGGGGTCGAGCTGGGTGACGACAAAGGTCACGTGGTGCAGGCCGCTGACCTGCGGGGCGCGGCCGGGCATCCGCTCGAGCACGCTCTCAGGCGCGAGCCCAGTCGCGCGGTCAGACGTCAGCTCAGGCGCGGGGTCAGGCGCGGGGTCAGACGTAGGTTCAGGCATGCGCCACCGCAGCGCGAGGCGCCGTCTGAACCGAGCGCCGGCGCAGCACGAGCAACCCCATCACGAGCATCGCGAGGGCGGCCACCACCGAGACGATCGCGATGACGACGAACACGATAGGAGTCGACACTCCCCCGGCAAGCAGCACGCCACCGATGACCGGCCCGAGAATCGCCCCCAGCCGCGCGACGCCCATCGCCGACCCGACCCCGGTTGCCCGAAGCGCGTCACTGTAGAACGTCGCGCACAGCCCCACCGTGCAGAGTTGCGCACCGATCGCGAAGAATCCCGCGAGAAATGTCGTGATCAGAAGGCCGGGTGCCGAATGTGCGACCTGCCCGATAGCCGCAATGGCCACCGCGCCGAGCAGGTAGCCGGCAACAATAGTCGCGGTCGGTCGGGCACGCACGAACCGCCCGAGAACGATGCTGCCCACGATGGAACCCAGGTTCAGCATCACCGCGCCCAGAATGCCGGTGCGGGCATCCAGACCGTTCTGGGTCGCTACGAGAGGTATCCAGTTGGTGAGAAAGTACGTCATCAGCAGGCTGAGCAGCAGAATCAGCCAGAGCATGAGGGTGCCCACCGCGCGCCCCTGGGTGAACAGGCTCGGCAACGGTGCCCGCTCTTCAGCCGGGGCCGGCTGGATGCTCGGCGCGTACTCTTCGGGCAACCGCAGTCGCTTCAGCACCCGGGCAAGAGCCCGCTTGTCGCTGCGCATCGAGAGAAACCGCACCGACTCGGGTATGGCGAACACGATGACCGGAATGAGGATGACCGGCACGAGTCCGCCGAGCCAGAACACGCTCGCCCAGCCGAACGCCGGAATCAGCACAGTCGAAAGCAGCCCGCCGACGACCGCCCCGAGCGGAAACCCGCAGAACATCAAGGCGACGGTCGCTGCACGTCGGCGAACCGGAGCATACTCACTGGTCAGCGAAATCACCCCCGGTAGTGCTCCGCCGAGCCCCAGCCCGGTCACGAACCGCACGATGAGCAGTGTGGTCGTGGTCTCGGTGAACGGAGTCACGAGCGAACCGATAGCCACGATGGCAACCGAGATGAGCAGCACCGGCTTGCGCCCGAACCGGTCGCCGAGCAACCCGAACACGATGGCACCCACGAGGCCACCGAACAGCCCGATGCCGAAGATCGGGCCGAAGTCGGCCACGTTCGCACCGAACTGTTGCGCGATTCCGTTGGCCGCGAGCGCGATCACCTGCGTGTCGAACCCATCGACCATCGAGATCACGGCACAAACGCTGATGATAAGCACCTGAAATCGGCCGATCGAACGGCCTTCGAGTAACGAATCGAAACTCCGGGCTTCGCTGAGCCCGGGTGCAGTGCTGCTCATGAGTGCTCCTCCATGCGGTTCTGCGACCGCGCCGACGACGATGTCGAGATCTACAGTAGCGTTAATTGTCTTAGTGTCAATGTCTCTTGGTGAATTGCTGTCTTGCGTATTTACGCACCGGCGTCTGCGACGAGCCCCTGCGAGCGGATGCCCACGATCGCACACTGCTCGTCGGCATCGGGCACCGCCCCACTGACCCCGACCGCGCCGATGATCTCGCCGGCCTCGTCTCTCACCAGCACACCGCCCGGCACAGGAACGAGCTCACCCTCGGCCAGCTGAGTGATGGCACCGAAGAAGTGCGGATGCCCCTCTGCTCGTTCGACGAGCGAACGACTGCCGACGCCCATGTTCAGCGCCCCCATCGCTTTGCCGCGAGCGATCTTCTCGCGCAGCAGGCTGGAACGGTCTTCGCGAGCAAACGCGATCAGGTGTCCGCCGGCGTCGAGCACCGCCACGGTCATCGGTGGCATTGTGGATGCTCGGGCATGACCGAGTGCGGCCGAAATGATTTCTTGCGCCATCGTCAGGGTAATCATGGGTGCTTCACCTTCATTGGTTAGGGCTCAGGCCGAGCTGAGCGAGCCGAGCGGGGGGCTGAGCGGGGCTGATGCTATTGTTTTAGTGACTTAGTGTGTCGACTTCGACGAAAGGCTGGCGTGTGTCTCAGCTGACTGCAGATGGCTCGTATCGGCGCAATCGCATGAGTGCAGCCGATGAAGTGGTGAAAGACATCCGCGCGCAGATTCTCTCGAGGCGGCTCGAACGGGGCGTTCGGCTGCCCTCAGAGAAAGAGCTGGCCACGCAGTACGACGTCAGCGCTCCGACCATTCGCGAAGCGATTCGCGCGTTGAGCGCGACCAGCCTGGTCGAATCGCGCCATGGTTCGGGCACCTACGTCACCGCCGACGGGTCTGCACTGATCTCTTCGGCTCTCTCGGCAGTGATCGAGCTCGAAGATATCGATCTGCCGAGCATCCTCGACGTCTCGGGGGCACTGTACGTCAGAGCCGTCACCGTGGCAGTGGATGCCGCGACCGACGACGAGCTGAACGAGCTTCGAACGACGGCCGAAGTGCTGCGCCAACCGCTCGATTCTGTCGACTTCGGCCCCGCGCTTCGAGCGTTTCTCAGCCAGCTCGTCGAGCTCTCGCACAACAAGCTGCTGATCTCCATCGCTGCTTTTCTCATCGAATCTCAGATCACTCTTGCCCAGGAGGCCGCAGAACGTCGGCCGGCGACGTGGAACGAGATCGGCGGTCACTTGATCGATGAGCGCGTCGCCATCGTCGATGCCCTGCAGAAACGAGACACCGCCCTCGCCCAGGCCGCCGTTGCCCGTTATATGACGCGCGGCACCGAGCTGGTGCGCGAGCACGCCCCGGCCTCCTGACCCGGCCATCGTGGGGCGTGCACGTCAGGCCTGAGTGGCGTCGATCATCGTTCCGACCAGAAGAGCGGGCCGGTCAGAGCGGTTGCTCCAGGCGTGATTCGTGCCCCGAATCACCACCGAGTCACCGGGAACCATCTTGACCTCGTCGACGTCGGTAACGAGATAGATCTCGCCGATGACGCAGGTGATGCAGTCGAGCGTGTCGGTGCGGTGCATGCTCGGGTGGCGGGCGAGGTCGGCCTCGGTCGGCGCATATTTCTGCTCGACCTGTTTGTTCAGCGCCGTCAGTTCTGATTTGTGCTCTTCGACGTCAGCACGATCGGGCGGAATCTCGAGGGCACGGTAGAGCATGCCGCCGGGCGCCGGTTCGCGGCGGGCGATGCCCACCGAGCGGTCTCCTTCGATGCTGTTGTCGGGCGGCATCTCTTCTGTCGCCCACAGCGTCGCCCGCCAGTAGTAGCCCTCTTTCGACTGAACACTCGAGGGGTCGGGTTCGGTCGATAGCACGGCCGAGCGGCCGAGCGAGTCGGCTCCGACGACGTATCGATTCCATCTGGCCACGTGTATCTCCTTTGATCGCGTTCGCGCTGGCATGCGCTGCATCCACTCTAGAGACTAGACACTAAGTTAGCAAGAGACCAAATGACTTGCTCGACTCCGACGTTAGCTTCGTCGTTGAGATGCGATGATCGCGGTCAGCGGTTCGACGACGAGCGATTCGAAACCGACCTGATCGCCGAGCACCGTCACCTCGGCTTCGCCCTGTCGATAACGCGGCCACTCGCGCCCGCGCACCTCAGGAGCACCCGTGCGCGCGAATGTACTCCAGGCCTCTTGCATATCGCGCGAGAGCTGCGCGTCGACCTCGTCGTACGCCTCGGCCGGCTCGAGGTTTCCGAACACATAGCGAATCTCGGCAGTGTGCTTGGCGAGGTCGCCGCTCGCCTTCGCACCCGGCGAGACCCGTGTGAAGCGGTAGGGAAAAACCGTTCGTCCCAACTGAACGAAGCGATTGAGGGTCGCGAGGGCGGGTTCCGTCCACACCGCAGTCGTGAAGAGAACGTCGAGAGCGGCGTAGGGGTCATCGGTCGAATCGTGAAGTACGGCCATCGCCTCGGCGCGCCGGTCGCCCGCGAATGCTGCCGCCATGTTCTCGACAACGGCCCAGTCGTAGCGGCCCCCGGGGCGAATGAAGTAGCGCGCCTCGTTCGCGACCCGGCCAAGAAGTACGGGCACATCATCCGCCCAGCCGGCGAAACCCTGCTGCGACACGACAACGCCGTCGGCCACCGGGCTCCACGTGAGATTGGCGGGCGTGTGCACTCGCCCCGCCACGGGCGTCGTGCCATTCAGTGCGTGCGACGCCTGAAGTACGTCGCTCGCGGGCAGTGCCCGCAGACGATCGAGGTCGCGCGCGCCGAGCAGGTCGAAGAACCTTTCGGCGGCATCGTACGCGCGCTCGACAGTCGGCGCAGGCTGAAACGCATAGTCTTCGTAGCCGGCGCTCTGGATGATCGCGCGGTGAAACAATCCCCGTGCGGTCGGCGTCGAAAGCAGTGTGCGCACAGCCCACGCCCCCGCCGATTCACCGAAGATCGTGACACAGTTCGGGTCACCCCCGAAGGCGCGGATGTTCGTTTTGACCCAGCGCAACGCCGCCACCTGGTCGAGAACCGCGAAGTTCGCCCCCACGCTCGGGTGCGCAAGAAAGCCGAACGCGCCGAGGCGGTAGTTCAGTGTCACCACCGTCACGCCGCGCTGCGCCAGAACCCGACCGTCGAAGGCGTCTTCTGAACCGGCGCCGCCCAGATTGCCCCCACCGTGAAGCCAGACCATGACCGGCTGGCGGGCATCCACATCGAGCGAATTCGTCCAGACGTTGACGAAAAGACTGTCTTCGCTCTGCTCCTCAACGCGAAGGTCGAAACTCGCGCCGCCCGTCTGCAGCGCTGCCGCGCCGAAGGCAGTTGCGTCTCGAGCGCCCTCCCAGCCAGACGGTGGGTGCGGCTCTCGCCAGCGGAGTTCGCCCACCGGCGCTGCCGCGTAGGGAATGCCCAAGAACTCTGCGCCGTCGCCTACGCGATTGCCCCTGATCAGCCCCTGCTCAATCTGAACCTGCACCACGAAAAGCCTCATTCCATCACCGGTTCCCGTCGGGGAACGATTGGCACGGTACGCTTAATCTATTGATGTGTCAACGGATATGAACCCGACTCCGATGGGAGCATGATGGTTGTCATGACCGAGATTCGCCCTGCCGACACCAGTGGAGCCGCACTCGCCGGCGGCAACGAAACGAGTTCGTCATTGCTCTCGGCCGACGAAATGCTGCTCTGGCGGGGCTTCTTGAGCTGGAGCCAGACGGTACTGAGCGACGTGGCGCGTGAGCTGCTTCATCAAACCGGTCTGACCGCCGCCGAGTTTCAAATTCTCGTTCGCCTGTACGAAAGCCCGTCGGGCGCGCTCGAGCAGCGCACCCTCGCCACCGACCTCGACTGGTCGGCCTCACGGCTGTCGCATCAGCTCTCTCGAATGCAGAGTCGTGGGCAGCTCATCCGCCACACCGAGGGTGCGGGCCACGTCGTCGACGTCACCCTCACCGACCACGGCAGAACCCTCGTGACGTCAGCGTTGCACGTGCACGCCGAGGCCGTGCAGAACTCGTTTCTCTCAACACTCACCCCCGCGCACCGCCAGGCCCTGCTCGCTCTCACAAGCCCCTGACGTCGGTTCCGCTCGTTCACCATCTGTGCGCCAACAAGTGCCCAACCGCGCGGGTGGCACTCGCAAACACCGAATAGAGCATGCCACGCCTCTGCCTGCGGAGGCGTCATCGCCGGCGCGATCATCGTCAACGAGCCACTGCCTACCAACCTGGCGAGCGAGAAGTTTGCCCGCCTGAATGAGCGCTCGCACGCGTCGAAGCGATATGTCCTCGCGCTCGGCGAAATCCGAAACGCTCTTGACAGCGATTCTGATAATAGTCATTATTAGGAAGCGCTCACACAGACGTGACGACGAACGGAATGATATGAGTTTGGCAACGAAGCCGCAGACCCGCATCGGTGTAGACATCGGCGGAACATTCACCGATCTGGCAAGTGTCGACGACGAGGGAGTTCTTCGCGTATCGAAGATTCTGACCTCGCACGGCGAAGAGGAATCGGCTGTTCTCACCGCGCTCGACGCGGTCAAAGACGCGAAGATGGCGGCTCCCCCGGTGGTCGCTCACGGCACCACCTTGGTGATCAACGCGCTGCTCGAGCGCAAGGGCGCACACACCGCACTCGTCACCACCGAGGGGTTCGGCGACCTGCTCGACATCGGGCGGGCGAACCGCCCACAGATGTTCAACCTGCGCTACCGTCGCGACGAGCCGTTCATCGAGACTCGCATGCACCGTGAGATCGGCGAGCGCATGTCGGCCAGTGGTGAGACCTTGCAGTTTCCTACCGCCGAAGCCATCGGCGACCTCGTCGCGTGGATTCGTGAGGTCGAGGCAGAATCGGTGGCCATTGCGTTTCTGAACGCATATGTCAATCCGAGTCACGAACGCCAGATTGCGGATGCCCTGGCCCGCGAACTGCCCGGAATGCCCATCACGCTCTCGTCTGACATGAGCCGGCACTGGCGCGAATACGAACGCTTCAACTCGGCGGCGGCCAATGCGTACGTTCTCCCCTCGGCCAAGTCGTACCTCGGTCGCCTGGAGTCTCGACTCGAGTCTGCGCATGCGGGGGCATCGTTCTTCGTTCTCGATTCCAACGGTGGCCTGCTCGAACCCGAAACGGCGTCACAACTGCCATTGCGGCTCGTGGAGTCGGGCCCCGTCGCGGGAGTCGTGGGGGCACGCGACCTTGGCATTCGGCACGGCATCGAACGTATCGTGACCTTCGACATGGGCGGCACCACTGCCAAGAGTGCCCTGGTCGAGGGCGACCGCATCTCGTCGACAGAGCTCTACTGGATCGGCGGCTATGCGACCGGGCTGCCCGTTCAGGTACCCACCATCGACATCATCGAGGTAGGCGCCGGCGGCGGATCGATCGCCTGGCTCGACGACGCAAACCGCTTGCAGGTGGGCCCGCGCTCTGCAGGGTCACAACCCGGCCCGGCCTGTTACGGACTCGGCGGCACCGAGCCGACCATCACCGACGCGAACGTCTACTGCGGTCGACTCCTTCCCGTGCAGATCTCCGACGGCATCGTGCTGAGCAAAGATCAGGCAGCCGATGCCATCGAAACGGTCGCTGAGAAGATGGGGGTCTCTGCCAGACACCTCGCCGTGGGCATCCTGAAGGTAGCGAACCTCACCATGGCCGCGGCCGTGCGCCGCCAGACCCTCGAGCGCGGCCTCGACCCGCGCGAGTTCACCATGGTCGCCATGGGCGGCGCTGGCCCCATGCATGCCTGCGATGTCGCCGACGAGGTGGGCATCAGACGCGTCATCGTGCCCCAATACCCCGGTCACTTCTGTGCGCTCGGGATGCTCGGGGCCGACCTTCAGTTCGAAGAGACCCACATCATCCATCAGCCCTTGCACCTCGTCGACTGGTCGACCGTGAGTCAGCGCATTGCGGTGCTCGAAGGAGAACTCACTCTGCGGCTCGCCGAGGCCACGTCGATCGAGACGACCGCGAGCATCTGCACCGTCACCGCTGGACTCCGGTACGAAGGGCAAGAACACGCGCTGCGCATTCCTTTCAACCGAGACGAGCTCGACGCCGGCGACGCGCGGGCGATACTGAGGCAGACGTTCGAGGCCGAATACGGGCTTCGGTACGGGCACATCAATGCGACGGCCCGCATCGAACTGCTCGACTGCGAAGTGGTCGCTGTTCGCACGCTTCCCCGCCCCCTCATCGAATCAGACGGCAATGACGCGGGTCAGACGCACCAGAACTCGCCGACCTCGGTCGACGTTGTATTCGACACCGACGGCGAACTCGTTTCGTGCCGGGTGATCGAGCGCGGTGATTGGCCGGGCGATCAGACGTTAGAAGGTCCACTGATCATTCAAGAACTGGGCGCGACAACCGTCGTGCCCACCGGATGGTCTGCACATATGGCTGCCGATGGAGCACTGGTGATCGAACATGACTGATACCGCTACCTACGTAATCGACCCCATCGAGCGGGAGATCTTCACCTACACGGTGGAGTCGATCGTCGAAGAGATCGACATCAACATCACGCGCACCGCGCACTCGCCGCTCGTTTACGAGTACAAAGACTATTGCGCGGGGCTGCTCACCAAAGACTTCGCCCTGCTGGGGCAGAGCCAGTCGAACCTGCCCATCTTTCTCGCCGACCTCGGCGACCCGGTCTCTGACGTGATCGACATCATCGGCGCCGAGTCGCTTCGAGCCGGTGACGTGGTGCTGACCAACTACGGCGAGGTCTCGGGTCAGCACCTCAACCACGTGGTGGCGTTCACCCCACTATTCTCTCGCGAAGACGAGATTCAGGGCTACCTCGCTATTCGCACGCACTGGGCCGACGTTGGCGGAATCACGCCGGGATCGTTGTCGTGGGAGGGCACCGACCTTCGTCAAGAAGGCTTTCAGGTGCGAGGTCTTCGGGTCATGCGGGAGGGCAACGTCGTTCCCGAGGTCGTCGAGACCATTCGGGCGAACTGCTACATGCAAGCCGAAGTCGTGGGTGATCTGATGGCCCAGGCCGGGGCGTGTCTCGTCGCCGCCGAACGATGGAGAGAGCGGGTGGCCTCGCGCTGGAGCGGCGAGCAAGTGGCTCAACTGGTCGCCGCGCAGCTCGAGACCAGTCGCCAGCTCGCTGCTCGCGCCGTGTCGGAGCTGCCCGACGGCGTCTACGAAGCGTCGTGCATGACCGACGACGGCGGGGGTGTCGGCACAGCGCCGCTGCGCCTCTCGGTGAAACTCATCGTCGAGGGTGACCGCATGGTCGCCGATCTCTCTGATCTGCCCCCACAGGTCGCGACACCGATCAACGCGGGTAAGAACGGCGGCGCCATGAGTGCCATGCGGGTGGCATTCAAGTCGCTGCTCGTGCCGAATCGGCAAGCCGATCAAGGGCTGTTCGAACCGCTCTCGATAGTGCTGCCCACGGGCACAGTGCTCAGCGCCACAGACGGTGCCCCGATGGCACACTGGAACACGACCATCCCGACCATGGTCGATCTGTTCTTGAGGGCGATCGGCAGCCGGCTGCCCGAGCGGGTTCCGGCCGGCCACCATGGCTCAATGGCCGCGCTCATGCTCACCGGGCGCCGAGCCGACGGAACCTGGGTGCAGTACATCGAGACCGGTAACGGCGGTCACGGCGCCCACTCCGAAGGCGACGGTTTCGGCCCCCTGAAGACCTTGATGCACGGCGACAACAAAGCCATTCCCATCGAGCTCGTCGAAGGCAGTGCACCGGTTCGTTTTCACAGCTACAAATTGCTGCGCGACGCCGGTGGAGCCGGTCTGCACCGTGGCGGCCCCGGCATTGAACGCATCATCGAGCTTCTCGAACCACTCACGCTCAGTGCCGGCATCGACCGCACCGTCGACCCGCCGTGGGGCATGAACGGAGGCGCCCCTGCCCAATCCGGCGAGATCGCACTACTCTACCCGGGCACGCAGACGTGGCAGATTATCAGCAAGGTCGACCTCGAGTTGCCTGCCGGCGCCCTCATTCGTCAACGTACGGCAGGCGGCGGAGGCTGGGGCGAACCGGTCAGCTGACCGACGAACGAAAGAAGCGAAACCGTGACCACGAACAAAGAAGTTCCCTTGGCAAGAATTCACGGCGCCAACCGTGCAGAGGCTTTTCCCTGGGAGGCCGACGCCACAGAGTCGCGCGACCTCGACAGCGATTCGACCCGCGGCCGGCTCGTCGCCAGCGCCATCGAAGTCTTTCGTAAGAACGGCTACGAGGGCGCGAAAGTGGGCGACATCGCTCGCCGGGCCGGCCTGACGACGGGCGCCATCTACTCCACGTTCGGCAGCAAAGACGCCTTGTTGAGCTATGCCGTCTGGACGGCGAGCGGCAAGGCCATCGACGAACCTCTGTACAACGCGGTCGGCGCACCGGTGCAAGCCCTCGAACGCCTTCGCATGGTGATCGGTGACATTCTGCACGCTCCCAATCGTGAGCTGCACGTGGAATCGGTCTTCGCTATACGTCGCAGTCAGGCGTTCGCCGACATCGCCATACCGCAGGGCCAAGTACGTGCCCAACGCCTGGTGCACTTGCTCGCCGAAGCGCAGAAGAACGGTGAGATTCGGCATGACCTCAACGTCGACGCCCTGGCGCTGTACTTGCTCTCAACGCTTTCGGGGGTGGCGCTTCTCGCCATCGGCCGAACCATCGAATGCTCTGAAGACGACTGGAAGAAGGTCATCGACACGATGATCGACAACCTCAGGCCGCAGAACGGCTCCGCCGATCATCCATCACCCGCAGTATCACCCGTCACACAGCACCCAACAGAACCAGGAGAATCACAATGAAACTACGCATGTCACGTGCGGCTCGCATCGTCGCGATCGCCGCCGTCGCAACAGTCGGCCTTGCCGGCTGCGCTTCAGGCGGCAGCACCGCTTCGAGCACCAGTAGCAATGGCGCTACGACTGCCGCAACCCTCGCTCTGAACTTCTCGCCGAGCGGTATCGACCTGCCGGTCTACGACGCCCTTGCCAAGGGATACTACGCAGACGAGGGCCTGAATATGAGCATCCTGGTCACCAAGAGCGGTCAAGATGCCATCAACGCCGTCAACTCGGGCCAGGCCGAATTCGGCACCGCAAACCTGCCGTACCTCGCGCTCAGCGAATCGCAGAACATCAAGACGCTCTCGGTGGGCAACCGCTTCGGCACCCACACGTTCGGCCTGTTCATTGCGAAAGACGGCGGCTCGACCAACCTCACAGACCTCGAAGGCAAGACCGTTCTCGCGGCAAGCTCAGGCATCATCGATGAGACCAAGGGCGTGCTCGAGAAAAACGGTGTCGACACCTCGAAGATCAACTTCGCCACCATCGCCGCCTCGAGCTTGCTGACCGCCTACGCCGGTGGCCAGGGAGACGCTCTCGCCACCTCCATTCCGTTCGGCGCCCCCGCCGTTCAGCCCACTCGACCGTCGTACGAAGTCAACTTCTCGGACTACGGCGCGACCATTCCCGACTACACCTACTTCGTTCGCCCCGACACTGCCACGTCGAGCCCGGCTCAGATCACCGCTTTCTTGAAGGCCACCTACAAAGGGCTGCAAGACTCGCTGAACGACCCCTCGGCCGCCGTTACGAGCATGGCTGCCCAGGTTCCGGGGCTCAACACTGACACCGCGCTCGCGCAGTGGAAGGCCATCGTGCCGTTCATCTGCACCGTGGGGGCAGCGCCTGGTTCATCGGTCGCCGAGATGCCCGAAGCAGCGTGGGCAAGCGCCGGAGGAATCATGTCGAGCCTCGGAATCACTCCGACCACGGTCGACACCAGCTCGATGATGACGAACCAGTTCACCACTGGTGTCACCGACATCACGTGCCCCATCGCGGCACAATAATCGCGGCACAAGAGAAGGGCAAAAACGCATGACTGCCACAACCCTTGACCCACCTGCGGTCAGCATTCAGAACGTCTCTCGGCTCTTTCGAACCCGCCAGGGCACCACTCAGGCACTGAAGGGTATCAACCTCGAGATAGCCGACGGCGAATTCGTCGCCCTGCTGGGGCCGTCGGGTTGTGGCAAAAGCACGCTGCTCACGCTCATCGCGGGCCTTGACACGCCCTCGAGCGGCGAGATCAGCATGTACGGCACGAAGCAGGTCGGCCCGAATACCGCCGCTGGGTTCGTGTTTCAGAAAGACCTGCTGCTTGATTGGCGGTCGGCGCTCTCGAACGTGCTCATTCAGTTCGAGATGCGGGGCATCCGCCCCGGTAAGGCCGAAGTAGCACGTGCACGGGAACTTCTGGCAATGGTGGGCGTCGAGCAATTCGCCGACGCCCACCCGTTTCAGATGTCGGGCGGTATGCGTCAGCGGGTGGCGATCTGCCGCGCACTGGTGCATGACCCACGGCTGTTGCTGATGGATGAACCGTTCGGCGCCCTCGACGCGATCACCCGTGAACGGCTGAACTTCGAGCTCGCAGAAATCGCGGCACGGTCGAAGAAGACCGTGGTGTTCGTCACACACAGCGTCGAAGAGGCGGTCTTTCTCGCCGACCGGGTCATCGTGCTTTCACCCCGGCCCGGCGTCATCCACGCCGAAATCGTCATTCCGTTGGCACGGGATCAGCGCGGCTGGCCGGGCGAAGGCACGCCGCTCGACCCGTACGTGCGTCAGGCCCGTCAGGCGATGGACGCAATTCATCTTGAACGGGAGAATGTCGCATGAGTGCATCCGGTGTGCTTCGAACCTCGCCGCGCCAGCTCGGCCGGCCAGCCGATGAGCCTAAGCCCGAGCGCCTGCCCTCGCTCTGGCGAGAACGCGTGGGCACCGGGCTCTGGGGGCTCGCGGGCATCGTGGTGCTCGTTCTGCTCTGGCAAGTGATTGTGATGGTCACGAACCAGCCTCAGACCACGTTGCCGTCGCCGATTGCGGTTGCGCAGTCGATCGCCAAGAACGCGAGCCTGCTCTGGTCTGGCGTACTCGTGACTGCGCGCGAGATCGTCATCGGGTTCGCTCTGGCTGTGGTGATCGGCAACCTGATCGCCGTGCTGCTGTCGCTCTCGCGCTTCGCCGAGCGACTGCTCTACCCGACGCTGGTGCTGTTGAACACCGTGCCGAAGGTCGCCATCGCGCCGCTGATCATCATCTGGTTCGGCTTCGGGCCGACCACGAACGCGATTCTGACGCTCGTCATCGCCATCTTCCCGGTGATCGTCAACACCACACTCGGTTTGCAGAGCTGCGGCGACGACTACCTTCGGTTGGGCAAGGCAATGGGCGGCAACGGGCTGCGCCTGTTCTTCAAGATTCGTGTGCCGTTCGCCATGCCGAGCATTCTCGCGGGCACCAAGCTCGCGATGACGTTCGGCACGACGGGCGCCGTCGTGGGCGAGCTTCTGGCGGGCCAGGCCGGGCTCGGTTACGTCTCCCAGTTCTCGGCCGGTCAGCTCGATACGCCGCTCACATTCGCGGCCATCGTCGTGCTCTCGGCGCTCGGTCTCGTGCTGTTCTATTTGGTCGTGATCGCCGAATACTTCATCTTGAGGTCACGGCAGCCGACGCACTAAGCCAGCGACCGCGTCAGGCCGCGGCGGTCGTACAGCCGCGTGGCGAGCAGCCCCGCGATCACACCGACCACGGCCGTGATACCGCAGAAGATCAACGCCCGACCCAGCCCCGACTCGAGCGTGCCGCCGAGGTAGAGCACCGAGCGGGTGCCGAGGTAGATCTGGTGCATCGGCTCGAAGCTGCCGAGCCAGCGGAAGAGCGGCGGGGTCGCTTCGAGGGGAATCGTTCCGCCCGCTGAGGGCAGCGAGAGAATGATGAAGATGAAGAGGTTCACGAGCATCCCGATGCCACCGAAGATGGCGTTCACCGCCTGAGCGACGATCGCCACGGCCCAGATAGCTGCCGCCGAAAAGGCCCAGAGCTGGAGGGGGTTGTCGATGGGCATGCCGAGCGCCGAGGCGATGGCCACGTAGAGGCCCGAAACGACCACGGCCAGGCCGAGCATGATCGCCCATTTCAGAATGAGCGTCGAAGCGCGGCTGAGGCCGGAGTGGCGCGTCAGCGTGTAGACCGGGCCGACTTCTGAGGGCACGAAGCCCAGACTGCCGTCGACGAAGGTGCTGACGATGAGCGAGCCGGTGAAACCGCAGAGAACAATGAGCAACGCGAAGTAGAAGGCAGAGAGGCCGCTTCCCGTGCCATTTGGCAGCGGATTATAGGGTTCGACCGAGATGGTCGCCCCGGTCTGAGCGAGCGACTGGTCGGCCATCGCCGTGACGATTGCCGCCGTCGACGTTCCCGACCGTGGGTTTGTCAGCACGGTGATGGTGGGTGCCGGGGCGGCGGCGCTGCCGGTCGAAGCGGATGCGGCATGAGCCAGGTAGGTCGTGCTGTAGTCGGCCGGCACGACGATGGCGCCATAGAGTGTGGCGTCATCCATCTGCGACTTCGCCTCGTCGAGAGTGAGTGTCGACACGTCGAACTTGTCGTGGTCGATGCCCGCGACGAGCGCCGATGTGAGCTTGTCGCCGACGTTCGTGGTCGTGCCGTCGGGCAGCGTGTCGCCTGTGTCTTCGTTCACGATGGCAATCGGAAAGCCCGAGAGGCTCGACGACGAATTGATGGTGCCACCGAGGTAGAGCGCGGCGAGCGCACTCATGACGCCGATGACGATCACCGCGGGCACCGCCCAGAGGCGAGCGCTGGCGAGCAGGGCGAGACCAGTCTTTTGCGTGAGATCGTCAGTGTGATTGTATGTGGCCATCGCGTTTCTCCATTTTTCTTACATGTGTATGTCTACTATACGCCTGTAAGATAAATACATGCCACCCGCAAACCAAACTCGGACAGACCCGCGACCAGCGCGAAGTCGCGAGGCCCTCATCAACGCCGCCATCGCTCTGGTCGACGCGCGCGGCGCCGACGAGATCAGCGTCACCGACCTCGCGGCTGCGGCCGGCGTGACGCGAATGACGTTCTACCAGCACTTCACCGATCGGAATGCCCTGCTGCAGGCTGCGGGTATCGCCCGCTTCGAGGGTGCCCTCGATCAGTTTCGCGCCGCAGACGGTTCGAGCTTTGAAGCGGCGCTGATCAGCCTCTTTCTGCACATGGCCGAGAACCGCACGTTCTACCAGCGGCTCAACGAGGGTCGAAGCGGTCTGCAGGTCTACCTGGCCATTCAGAACTACATCGCCGAGCAGATAGCTTCGTCGACGCTCTTCGCAGGGGCGCCGTTGTCGGCGCTGCAGAAGGTGTTTCTCGGCGGCGGGGCCATGGCATACACGACCGATTGGCTCGACTCCGACTCGCTCGGCTCCGACTCGCTCGGCTCCGACTCGCTCCTGCTCGAGCCGGCCGCGCGCCAGGCCGCTGCCGAACTCACCGCGCTCATCGCTGGGTACCGGGCAGCGACCTGAGGCGCAGAAGCGCGGTTCAGTCTGACCGCACGCGCATCCGTCGATCAGTCGTCACTTCGCAGAGCGAGGCGAATGCCCGGCTCACGGCCGCACCGTTTCATGCCACAGGCGTAGCCCGAACTATCGCTCGCCGCTCGTCGGGCCAGCCCCACCCAGCCGGGGAAGCATGCTCCCAACGGCTCAGACGCGCATGAGGCCGCCATCGCAGACCACGGTTTGCGCGGTCATGAAGGCGCTGTCGTCGCTTGAGAGAAAGCACACGGTGCCCACGATGTCGGAGGCAACGCCGACACGCTTTATCGCTTGCATTTGCGCGACGTGTTCGAGCACTTCGTTGCCGATGAATTTTTCGCCGCCTGACGTGCGAGAGGCGGTCGGGCAGACCGCATTGACGGTGATGCCGTAGGGCGCGAGGTCAGTTGCCAACGCACGCGTGAAACCGACCACCGCACCCTTGGCAGCCATGTACGCGACCATGCCAGACACGGCGAGACCGAGCGAATTCGAGGCTAGGTTCACGATTCTGCCCCAGCCGCTTTCACGCATCGAGCGCATCACCGCGGTCGCCATCAGAAACTGCGAGTCGGTGTTGATGGCAAAGATTCGCCGCCACTCGGCGTAGTTCAATTCGAACAGGTCGACAAACGGAAAAACGCCCGCGTTGTTAACGAGAATGTCTACCCGGCCACCGAAGTCGAGCAGTTCAGGAGTGATGCCAGCGACGGCATCGGCATTCGAAATATCGGCCGTGATGCCGGTGGCTTTTCGGCCGAGTTCTCGCACCGCCGACACGGTCGCATCAGGCGAATGGATGTCGACGGCAATGATGTCGGCGCCTCGACGGGCGAGTTCCAGTGCGATTGCCGTGCCGAACCCGCCGGCCGCTCCAGTGACAACGGCGACTCTGCCGCTATGTGTTTCAGTGATCATGCACCGAACATAAGGTTCACTATCGTTTAAGTCAATGCACAATGGTGAAACTGGAGAGGGCCGAGAATCGGGGTCGCAGCGTGGTGCGCCTAGGCTAGCTTTCATGGCGTTGCGCGATGCATCATCGAAGACAAGTACCGATCGCGGAGACAGATCGAGAAAAGTCATTCTCGACGTCGCCACCAAGCTGATGTCGGCGCGAGGCTACGACGGAACCAGCATCTCGGCGATCGCCACAGAGTCAGGGCTGCCGGCGAGTTCGATCTACTATCACTTTTCGTCGAAGCTCGGCATTCTGACCGCCATCATCGAGCGCGGGAGCCACAGGTTTCTCGAGGGCGTGTCGCTCGCCGCATTTCCGCCCGAGAATTCGCATCGAGAGAACGTTTTCGAGCTTCTTGAGCGCGGGCAGCGCGGCATCGAAGCAACCCCCGAGTTCGTGCAGCTGCAGTTCGTCATCATGTTCAACTCGCCCGCGGGCGTTGTGAATGCCGCTGTCGAACAGACGCGGGCCGAAGAACGCGAGGGTCTTCGAGTCGGGCTGGCGGCCGCCTACGCCGACCTCGGCGAGACCACGGCAGGTGTGATCGCCAGCGAGCTCGTCGATTTTGTCGGGGCCGCTTTCGACGGCATCTTCGTCGCCGGCCGCCCGGGCTCAGCGACGACGAAGGCTAACATTCGCCTGCTCGCCGAGGCGACTGACGCGTTGGCGAAATCGGTTCTCGCCAGAAACTGACTTGACCGGTCAGAACCTCGCCAGGTCGGGCTGTTGACTCGCACGCCGACGTGGAGTACTTTGCATGTGTCGCTAGTGTAGTGATCGTTACATACAATCTCGAGTATGCCGAAGCGGCGATGACCAACGCGGCGTAGTCAAGACACCAGTCAGCAAAGGAGCATTCTGATGTCCCCCACCACTTCGAAGCCCGAGGAATCGGCTCTGCCGAAGAGCATTTCATGTGACGTTGCGATTGTCGGTTACGGGCCTGTTGGCATGGTGCTGAGCGGTCTGCTGGCACAACGCGGGTTCAACGTGATCGTCGTCGAGCGCCATCACACGCTGTACCCGTTGGCCCGGGCGGGCCATTACGACGGTGAGACCATGCGCACGTTTCAGGCGCTGGGGGTAGCGGATGCCGTCGAAATCGCCGCCCAGCCGATGCTGCTCTGGAACCTCGTCACCGCCGATATGGAGGTTCTGGCGACCATCCACCTCGGCGAAGGCGGCGCGGGCTGGAAGGAGAGTTACCTGTCGTACCAGCCCGAGATCGAGAAGATTCTCGACGCTCGCGCCAGGGAGCTTGGCGTCACCGTGTACAACGGGGTCGAGGCGTTGCAGATCGATCAGAGCGCCGATCGCGCCACGGTCACCTGCCGGCCGGTCGATGACGAGAACGCAGAACTGACCGTCATCGACGCAGCATTCGTCATCGGCGCAGACGGCGCAAACAGTTTCGTGCGCGAGTCCCTCGGAATCGAGCGGGCGCAACTGGGTTTCGCGCCGATGGATTCGCTGGTGATCGACTTCAAGCTGAACGACTCAGATCGTGAATTGGATCGGCTGCCCGAGGTTCTGCAGGTGCTCGACCCTGAACGTCCGCAGCTCGCGGGTCGCTGGGAGGGCCGCAACTACTCGCGCTTCGAGTTCATTCTGCACGAGGGCGAAGACGCCGAGGAGTTCGCCGCCATCGAGAACTGCTGGAAGCTTCTTGAGATGTGGGATCTCTCGCCCGCCGACGGCGAAATCGAACGAGGAATCGTCTATCGATTCGAGGCCACACTCGCCCCCGAGTGGCGTGACGGCCGCATTCTTCTGGCCGGCGACGCCGCGCACACGATGCCACCGACCATGGGCCAGGGGCTGTGTTCGGGCATCCGCGACGCCATCAACCTGGTCTGGAAGCTCGATGCCGTGCTTCGCGACCAGGCCGAGGTTTCGTTTCTCGACACCGTGCACAGCGAACGCAGCGCGCACGTGCAGCACCTCATCGAGATGTGCGTCGGCCTCGGCGAAATGTGGAACACCCGAGACCTTGAATCAGCGCACCGGCGCGACGAAATGCTGCGCATGGGCAACGTGCCCCCAGCCCCCGCCTTCCCCCGGCTTGGCGCCGGCATCGTGGCGGCCGAAACAGACCACAGCCTGATAGTGGATGGCCGCCCGGCACCACAGGGCCGTGTCGCGTTCGGCGGGCAAGCCGATCGTCTCGACGAATTCGCATCGGGCTGGCAGATCGTCTCGCGCCACGCCCTTCCTGACGGGCTCTTCTCGGCAGGGCAGCAGAGCGTGCTCGACGAACTCGAGTTCGGCTTCTCACACGTGTCACGCGGCCCTGGCCCCGACTACTACATCGATGTGGATGGCGAGTACGAGCTGTGGTTTCGTAAGCACGGCGTGCGGGCGTTCATCCAGCGGCCAGACAAATACGTCTTCGGCGCTGTCGCCGAGCTGACCGACCTGCCTGCGCTCGTCGACGCTCTGGGCAGCTCGCTCGAAGACGCCGGCTGGAAGTTCGCTTTCGAGCGAGAAGCGGTAGATAGTGACGACATCAGCGTCGTGGGCAGTGCGCGCATTCCGTACCCCGAGACCGTCGATTTCTCTCACGCGAGCGACGCCGCAGAACAGCTGTTCACGTCGTTCTTCTCGGCGAAGACGAGGCGCAAGATCAACGAGACCCACGTGCACTTTCACCCCGATCAGGTCTATTACGCCGACGCCACCCTCGGCTGGCATTGGGACACCAACGAAGAACTTCGGGGGGTATGGAAGCAGTACATGCCGTTCTGGAAGTCGACGGCCAAGTCGTACCCGGTACAAGTCGCCGGCGATACCACCACAGGTGCCGCGGTCGTCGTGACCGACACCCCCGAACTCTTCGGCGGAGAGATTCGAGCGATCGCCATCATCGATTTCGCCGACGAGAAAATCACCCGCTGGATCGACTACTGGGACGGCCGGGGCTTCGGCTCCGACGCGGTCTCGAAGATGCGCACACCCGCCGAGAACTTTCCCGACACCGTGGGCGAAGACACCGTCGACGACCGTCACGCGCCCGAAATGGCGAAGGCCGTCGACGCTCTGATGCGGGCCATCGCATCGGGCGACGCCGCGCAGCTCGACAAGATACTCGCCTACGACGCCACGTTCGAAGACTTCGCTCTGCGCACCCAACTGCGAGGGAGCGCCGCCATCGCCCGATACATCAAACGGGCATCCGGTCGCCTGCCCTACCAAGGGGCCGACGTCATTCACATCGTCGGCAACGCACAAGGCGGCGGGTTCGAGTGGATGCCCGCTACCCCCGCAGCCCCGCGCGGTGCCGCCATCGTGACGCTCAACGAAACGGGTAAAGTCACCTCGCTCGGCATCACCTACGACGGCGCCGCCCTCGACGACGACCAGATCATCACCCTCAGCGGCCTCGCCGTAGAACCGCGGCGGTGACGACGTGAGCGAACAGCAATTTCCCTCAAACTGGGGCCGATGGGGGGCAGACGATCAGCTCGGAACCCTCAACCTCATCGACGAAAACGCGCGCACTCGGGCTGCCGCAGAAGTGCAGACCGCGCGTCACGTGAGTTTGTCGCGCGTCACGAAACCGATATCGCTCACGACAGGGCTCGGACCGGTCGGCAGCGAGGTAGTGATGCCGGCAGCGGTGATGCAGGTCGTGAACTTCATGGGCGCGCATCCACTCGCCCTCACCGACTCGTTGTTCATCAACACCCACAACGCCGCCCTCACGCACGTGGATTCGGTTGCGCACATGCCTGTCGATGGCCTGGTCTACCCGGGCGTGCCCGTCGCAGACGCTGTGACGCCTGTCGGGGTTCGTCATGGGTCTGCCGACCCGTTCAGCGCCGGCGTCGTGACCCGAGGAGTGTTGCTCGACTTGGCGCCTGAGGCCGGTGCGCAGATCGACGCCGGCGCCCGCGTCTCGGCGGCCGACCTCGATGCCGCGCTCGAACGAACCGGTGTTTCATTGGAGCCCGGCGACGCGGTGGCGGTGCGCGGGGGCTGGGACACGAATCTCCCGATGCATGAGCCGGTTCCGGGCCTCGATCTCAGCGCGGTGAAGTGGCTCGATCGGCACGGTGTGAGCTTCTACGTCGGCGACATTGCCGACCCGCATCCCTTTGCGTTGCCGCTCGCGGCCCACCAGGTCGCACTCGCCAGGCTCGGTCTTCCGCTTGTCGATGCAGCCAACCTCGAAGAGATCGCCCAGGTGTGCCGCGAACTCGAGCGATGGAGTTTCATGCTCGTGCTGGCGCCGCCGCGCATCACCGGAACGACCGGGCTTCTCGTGAACCCGATCGCGATTTTCTGACCTCGTAAATAAAAGGAGCAACACACATGCCTGACCCGATAGACGACGACGGCCCCTTCACGTTCATCAATGTCTTCGACATCGCAGAAGACGAGATCGACACCTTCATCAAGGAGTGGAAGCAGCGCTCGGAGTTGATGATCACCGCCGACGGATTCATCTCTGCCGAGCTGCATCGCGCAATCGACAGTGACACCCACTTCAAACTCATCAACGTCGCGAAATACGAGAGCCTGGCACAATTCGAGGCCGCCACTCACGACCCGAAATATCGGGCAAATCTTGAAAAGTATGCTTCAGCTTCAACGTGGAAGGCACACCGGGGCTTCTACCGCACGGCCGCCAAGTTCGACTGATTCTCGCCCTCACCACAGAAAGAAGAACCTTCGTCACACCCACCGGCAACCCGCGAAGCAACACAACGAAGTGAGGAAGTGCACTAAATGAACGCTTTGAATCCTAGTGAGCTGTTAGCACAGCTACGCCAACAGCAGTTCTACATGGTCACCATGCAGGCCAACACCCCGACAGAAGACCCGCTCTCGATTCTCGGCCCGAACATGGAGGAGCATCTGAACTGGCTCATCGAGCAGGAGAACAACGGCACCCTTTTCCTCTCCGGTGCAGCAGCAGATGAAACGGAGTGGGATGGCAGCGGAGTGGCGATCATCCGTGCGAGATCGCGGGCGCACGCCGAGCAGATCGCTGAGACGGAGCCGTTTCACCGTGCTGGGCTTCGCACGAACACCGTTCGCGGGTGGCAACTCAACGAGGGCAACGTGACCGTGAAGCTGAAGCTCTTCGACAACTCTTTCGAGATCAACTGATCACGCGGGTATGCGGTGGCAGAGGAGCCGGTATCATTTCGATCCATGAGTAGTGTGCATCGCGTTTCGCCACGTAGTGTGCCAGCGCCCTTGGGCAAATACAGCCATCTCGGCGTCACAGAAGCGAACGTGAAAGTAGCGGTGTTCTCGGGCCAGATCGGCGTCACCGGCGCCGGCAGGCCTGCAGCCGGAGCCGCTGCACAAACACGGCTCATCTTCGATGCCATCTCAGGCCTACTGAAATCGCAGGGTGCGACCCCGGCAGACCTCATCAAACTCGTCACGTTCGTCGTGAGCCGCGACGCGCTAGCGGAGTTCACCGCCGTGCGCGACGAGGTCTATGCAGAGTGGTTTCCGGCAGGGGACTACCCGTCAAGCACGATTCTGGTCGTGGCCGGTCTCGCGGCCGAGTCACTTCTCGTCGAGGTCGAAGGTAGTTTCGCCTGCCCACCCGAAAGCAGTGGAGGTGCTGTCGCCGCGCAAAAAGGCGAGTGAGAGGTTCAGATGATTTAGCAAGTGGTGCGATGCTCGCCGGTGTCACGCGTTCACGTCTGAGGCGGGCGGGGCGACGCGTTCCTTAAGGAGCCGGGCCGTGATTCGGTCGCCCTGGCTGATCGCTGCGACTCCGACGATGACCGTGACGCTCCGAGCAGTTCGCTGGGCAGGGGGAATCTCGCCGAGCCACAGAACGAGATGAGCCCACCGACCGCGGGCACCCGATACAGCAGCGACGTCGACGCGACGACCGGCATGCGGGCGACGGCGTACCCCGAGAGCACGAAGCCCAGAGCCGAGGGCAGCAGGCCCCGATAAACAGCTCCCAGCCATGCGGAGCCGCTGGCCAAGATCAGCTGGGTCCAATCGACGGGCGCGATCGGCAGAGTCATGATGGTGCCGGCGACCATCGCGTAGATCGCCTCTTCTATCGCCGAGCGGCGGCGAAGCAGCCCGCGTGAGAGGGGGTGATATACGCCCTGCACAATCATCGACGTCATAGTTGAATCATGCGCGCCTCGACGAGTCGTCGTCACCCCCGCCCGGCAGCTGCTCGCCTGCCACGGCAGCAACATCGTCGACATGCTGACCGTTGCTGAGATGGAGGTGTCATCCGTTCGAGAGGGCGCGGCGGGCACCTACGCGCGTGCGATTCTCCCCCCAGGCGTGGAAGAACCTCACGTCGACCAGCGGCAGCGCGCTCCACCTGCGTCTCATCGACATGGAGCCGAGCGCATCCATTCCCGCCCTGGCCGCCGGCGAGATTGAACTTGCCCTGGCCCACCACTACTCGAACACTCCCCCCTCTCTGGCTCGCGCTGGTAGCTGCGGGTTTCGGCGTGGCGCTCATCCCTCAGCTGGCAGCCGTGAACGTGCCCGACGACGTAGTTCTCCTCGATCTGCACGTACCGATCTATCGCAACACCGTTCTGGTTTCGCGGCGAGCGTCTGCCAGAGATGCAGGTCTCCTCCACATCAGTTCGGCGCTGCCAGCCGCTGCACTCGAAAAACTGCCGGCACCCTGCCTTTGACTCAGGATGAACGGACTATTTCACCTTTCTGATGGGCAGAATCAGCGCTGCACCGACGAGACCGGCGATGGCGCCCGCCACGAACAGGGCCGAGTAGTTCTGCGGATTCACCACGCTCGCCCCGATGAGAAGAATGAAGGGAGCAAGGGCCGGAACGAGAAACGAGGGAAAGATCACTGCGAGCCCGAGTATGCCCATGTCTTTGGCGGGGTTCTCAGGGTCGGGCAGCACCTGGCTGGCCAAAGCAATGTCGACGGCGATGTAGACCCCCTGCCCGGCTCCTACGATCGCGACCGCAATGAGAAAAGTCAAGAATGTGGTGGCGTTGGCTGCGATGACCAGTCCGACCGCGAAGGCGAGCGCCGCCACGATAACGAACGGCTTGCGACGACCCATTCGGTCAGAGATTCGACCGCCGATGAACGCGAAAACGACCGCAGCCACGACCAGCGTGAGACTGCACACCGCCACAGCCTGCGAAACGCTCGACGAGGTGAAGCCCAGCCGATTCACGAGGTAGAACAGCTGGTACGACTGAATGGCGGCCACGCCGCAGAACAGCAGCAGGCGACTGAACCAGACCAGCGCGAAATCGGGGTTCTTCACCGGGTTGGTCCAGAACGTACTGAAGAACAGAACGACTGTGACGACGGGGCGTTCCTCCTTTGTGATCGGGCGGTCTTTCAAGAGCACCGCGAGGAGCGTAATCCCGATCACACCTAGGGCTGCTGGCGCGAACACCTGCCACGCGAGGCTAGGCACGGCCTGCGCCACGAAAAGCCCGACCAGGGCACCGAGCAGTGATCCCATCCCCGCGACGGCAGACGCGGGGCCGCGCTTCAAGGTGGGAATCTGATCGGGAATGATCGAGGTGACCGCCACAGTCACGGCGGCCGCGCCCACAAACAGAAGGGCGGCAGCGATCGCCAAAGTGGCCGTGTTCGATGCGAGGTACTCGAACACCGCACCTAGCGCGATCAATAAGGCACCGAGAAAAAGGTAGGGCCGCCTCCGCCCGAGTCGCCCCGTTGTGCGGTCACTCAATCGCCCGAACAACGGGTAGGCGACGACGGCCAACAGAGAGGCCGCGCCGATCGCAATCGAGAACACCACAGCCTCGTTGGCGGGATCGATCGTGCTCGCCCTCAACGGAAGCGTCAGCACCAGCGGAGTAAGTTGACCCATCCCGATTCCGAGCGCTGCACCACCGAGAAGAGGCAGAAAGCCCCGTTGCAGCTTCGTGCCTTCTGCGGGCGAACCCTCAGCGAGAACGTCGCCCTCGCGGGCGGAAGAATTGAACTGAGCACTTGTCATAAGCGGGCACCTTTGCATCGCGATTGATCAGCCGCTGACAGCGACTAATCACACAATAGCCACTCATTTACGAAATCGCACCACATTTGCGATAAAAAGCACTTGTACGAAACTCGCTCAACCAGTTGACCGACGACCTCGTGGCCGGCGGTCAACAGCTTGCCAATTCAGACGAGTGGGTCGTCGTGGTCGACGGTGCGCCGGGAAACCTGCTCACCACTGACCGGGTCGACCGCCGAGCGAGTCGTCATCGTGGTCTGGCGGCGCCTGGTGATGAGCACGACTCCCAAAATGATGCCGAGCACGCCGGCAGCCATCAGAATGTATCCGACGAGCTGGAGGTCGATCCACGACTCCTGGATGTTCACGGCGAACGCCAAGATGGCGCCCACGACGAATAGCGCGATTCCCGATCCGAGACTCATGGTTTTCCCTTCTTGATTGCGAGCATTCTGAGGCCGGAGCCGTTAGACGCGGCGGTTTCCCGTGAGGAAGCGCAGCAGAAAGACGATCAGCGCGATGACGAGCAGAACGACGCCAACCCAGATGAGGAAGCTCAGAGCGTGGGCGATACCGCCAGTGATCAAGAGGATGATCGCGATGATCGCAATAATCGCTACGAGGATGTTCATTGGTTACCTTTTCCCAGTCGGCCCGCGATAGGGCCAGGTCAGATCGGCTCCCGATTGAGAGTCATACCATCCTAACAACTAGTTCAGTGGACTAGCAATCGGTGGACAACACCACATAACGTGTGGCAGGCGCGTCTAACTGGAGAAACCGATCTGGTCGACCGTCTGACGCATCATGGTCAGGAAGCGGGCGACGATGCGCGCCTCCTCGACCGTCAGGGTCTGAATCGCGGCGGCCATGTTGTTCTGGGCGACCGCGAGCATGGGCCCGGTGTCTCCCTCGGCCGCGGTTGTCGGCACGATCTCGCTCGACCGCCGATCTGCACTGTTTTCACGACGCTCGACAAACCCCCCTGACTCGAGCCGCCGAAGCAGAACGGTGGTCGATGCGCTCGAAATGCCGAGGTATCTCGTGACGTCTTTCGAGGCGACTGGATGCCCAACCGCCCGTTGATCGAGAATGAACCGCAACGCTAACAGGTCGTTCTCACCGAGACCCATGGCAGTGCCCGTTCTGCGCCGCATGGCCGCTTCAGCTGCACGATACATATGTAACGCTTCGAGTACGTTCGAATCGTGCTGCGCAGCGGCAGCGACTGGGTTAGAGTCTGCTCTGACAAGATCGCTGAAGTCGAAAGAGTCAGTCACGTCACCTAGTCTCTGACATATTTTGCTAGTTTGGCTAGCAAATTCGGCATACTCAGCGTATAAAACTTGATTCGCGCTCGAAAGGAAGTCATGGCGCCCGACAACAGTGGTGTTGTTGGGCAGTCGCTCGCCCACAGATATACCGTCACCGCGAGAATTGGGTCGGGCGGCATGTCGACGGTCTATGAGGCCCTCGATACCCAGCTCGGCCGAAGAGTCGCTATCAAGATCTTCAACCCGGGTGAGGCCAGAGACGACGATCGCCGTCGCGGTGAGGTGGATGTTCTCGCCCGACTGAACCACCCGAACCTGGTCACGATGTACGACGCGCATCTCACGTCTGGTGACACGGCCACGCCGAGCTTCGTCGTGATGGAGCTCGTCAACGGGCCCGATCTGCGATCGACCCTCGATCACGGCCCGCTACGCGGATCGATTGCAGCACAGGTGGCGGCCGACATCGCGCAAGCGCTTGCAGCCATGCACGCCCAAGGCATTGTGCACCGCGATCTGAAACCGGCGAACATCCTGCTCGCGCCCACCGGTCTGCCGTCGCCACGGTATCGAGCCAAACTGACCGACTTCGGTATCGCCCACCTTGTTGGTACCGACCGCATGACAACGGTCGGAACGATCATCGGAACCGCCTCCTACCTCAGTCCGGAGCAGGCGGAGGGCGCCCCGCCCGGGCCCGCGGCAGATGTGTACGCGCTCGGCCTCGTCATTCTCGAAAGCCTGACCGGGCACAGAGAGTACCCGGGAACGGTGGTCGAAGCACTGAGCGCCCGAGCATCCCGAGACCCTGTGGTCAGCGACGAGTTGCCGATTCGCTGGGCATCGCTCATCACCCACATGACTGCCCGGTCTCCCGAATCCCGCCCCAGTGCACTCGAGGTGGCCGAGCGGTCTCGCGAAATCACGGCCGACCTAGCCGCCTGGGATGGCTCACCAGTGTCACCCGACACCGGTGAGGCCACCGCCGCGATGCTTACCCCGACGCGAAGACTACCGCTGGCTGAGCAGACGCTGACCGATGAGACGCTGACCGATGAAGCGCCGACCACGCAGACGGTCATCGCCGAGACGGTGATCGACAGGCACCCGAGGCGCGGGCTCCGACCAGCGCTTCTCATCTGCACTGCGATCGTCGTACTGGCGGGTGCGGTCTGGGCGGGTGTCGCGCTGCTGCCGGGCCAGCTCATGTCGGATTCGACTCGGCCGGCTCCTGTCGTGACGACATCATCTGACTCGAGCAGTGCTCCAATCGATCAAGGAACGACGACCCAGGTCGAACCGGTGGCCACGTCAGAACCGACGGCCGAGCCCACCACTTCCACGCCGTCGTCTGTGCAGCCGACGGCGACGACGGCACCCAGTTCGGCGGCACCTTCGCCCACCGACAGCGGAAACGGGAACAACGGGAGTGGGAACGGAAAAGGCAACGGCAACGGCAACGGAAACGGAAACGGCAAAGGCAACGGCAACGGCAACGGCAAGGGCTGACGACCCTGAACTCTCGAGAATTCGAATAATGCCTCGCCGGTTCGTCAGATGAGGGTCGGAATGCCTAGGGTGTGGTCATGACCGCGCAACCAGCCGATCCCTCGAGCCACAGTCGCCCGGAGCCACACTCCGGCAGCCTCGCAGGGCGCCTCAACTGGCTTCGGGCAGGCGTGCTAGGCGCGAACGACGGCATCGTCTCCGTTGCAGCCATCGTCGTCGGGGTCGCCAGCGCCAACGCGCCGTCGACTGCCATCGTCGCGGCAGGGTCTGCGGCGCTCGTCGGCGGCGCCATCTCGATGGCCCTCGGCGAGTACGTGTCGGTGAGCAGCCAGCGCGACTCACAGAACGCCCTCATCGAGAAGGAGCGGGCTGAACTTCACGACGACCCCGAAGGCGAGTTGGATGAACTGGCCGGGCTCTATGAGAATCAGGGCCTCACTCCGCAGACCGCCCGGCAGGTCGCGATCGAGCTCACAGAGAACAACGCCCTCAAGGCGCACCTCGCGATGGAGCTCAACCTCGACGAGAATGACGTCGCGAGCCCCTGGGCGGCGGCCGGAGCATCCGCTCTCTCATTCATCATCGGCGGCGTGCTGCCCCTGTTGGCTATTCTGCTGCCACCCGACCAAGCGCGGGTTGCTGTCACCTTCGTCGTCGTGCTGATCGCTCTGGCCGCGACAGGCGTCATCGGCGCCCTACTGGGCGGTAGCCGCGTCGCCCGTGCGACGTTGCGGGTCGTCATCGGCGGCGCTCTGGCTCTCGTGGCCACCTTCGTGATCGGCTCACTACTCGGCACGTCAGGCATCGGCTGAGCGGGGCGACCACATCTGCCGCACCGAGGCAACCCCGAAATTCGTGCGGTCAGCGTGCGGGCGGGCCACCCACTGATCGCGTCATCGCCCGACAGCTTCTGTTGAACGGGCAGGAGTCGGCCGTTGCGGTGCGATGAAGACGAGGGCCGGGAACGTGATGAGGGCCAGCGCGAGGTGCATGAGAACGAGAATGAATACGCCCGCCGCCGGCTGACCTTTGTAGAGAATCCACGCATCCGGAGCGAAGCCGACGACCGTGACAACGACCGCGAGCCAGAAGTACAGTCGCCGCCCACGGCTACTCACAAGGGTGACGAGTGGCCAGGCCAGTGATGCGAGCACGACTCCGATGATTGTGAGCTTGCCATAGTCGGAAAAGGCGTAGTGATCGTACCCTTTCGTCGCGGGGAAGAGCAGCACGCCCAGTTGAGCCAGACCAGCGCACGCGAGCAGTGAAGCGACTACCGCGACGACGGTGGCGACAATAAAGCGCACGATGCCCGGCTGATTGCGGCCGAGCGGAAAATCGATGCCCATGACGCCGAGAAATCGCCCATGCGAAGCCCGTGTGGGTTCGTTACGCGAACCGGTCGTCATCTGTCGCTCGTTTCTCTCGCGGTCTGCGTGGATGCCCGGAACAAGTCACCTCACCGTCGCCACGATACGTTCGCACCCGCCGCCGAGCATCGGTCAAGCGGGTGATCTTCGAGTCATCACGAAGGATGACACCGCGACGACAGCATGCGGAGCGGAGTCGATCACAGGATTCACACACGAGTGCTGACGTGTTGAGTGGGCTGTCAGTCTTGGTGAGCGCAGATTTCGCGTGTGCCCGCGAGACCGATTCGGCTGGGCCACAAAGCCGACCCGGTACTGTTGCTGCCGTAGCCCACGTTCATCTGACCTGACGGGAACCAACGTTTGTGACCTCTTCAAGCGCCGCCCCCTCAACCATGGTGGTCATTCCTGCGTTCGGTTCGCCTGAGCTGACCGATGGGGTCGTGCACGACCTGTGTCGCGACGGAAGTGATCTCGACCCGGCCGTACGCATCGTGGTGGTCGACAACGCCGGTGACTACGTGCTCCCGCAGGGGAACATCGAGGTTGTGCGCCCGGGTCGCAACGTGCGGTGGATCGGTGCCGCGAAATGGGCCCTCCGCACCTCGGCACACGAGGCGTATGCGGTGTGCGCGGTGCTGAACAACGACATCCGGCTGTCGCCCGGGTTTCTCGACGGGCTGATCGCCCCGTTCAGGGCCGCAAGCGATATCGCGCTGGCGGCGGCCTGCTACGACGACTTCTGGCTGCACCAGCGGGCTCACACGATTCCGCAGACCGCCGCCGAGTACGTGCCGCGCGACGTGCTTCGCGACGTCGATTTCTGTGACGGCACCGCGATCGCGTTCGCGGTGGCCCCCATCGTCGAACTGGGAGGGCTCGACGAGGTGACCTTCGCCCGGCACGGCTACGGCGCAGACATCGACCTGGCGATCCGGGTGCGCGCGGCCGGCCTTCGGTGTGTGGTCACCGAGGGCGTCTATGTCTCGCACCTGCGTCGGCAGACGATGAACCGCACCGGTCAGTCGTCGGAGGGCAATCGTGCAGAGATTTTGAACGGTCTGAATGCCAAGTGGGGAGACGGATGGCGGGCCCAGGTCGGGCTCGCACCGGAGTCTTTTCCGGCCCACAACACGGGGAGCGGGGCATCCTGGTACCTGACCCCGCCGACATGGTGAACCGACCCGGCTCGTACCCACGGCGGATCGTCTACGCGGGATTCGCCACTCGCCACCACAGCGGCGGTGTGCACGTGATGACTCAGCACGTTCAGCTGCTGCGCCAGAGCGGCCACGAGGCCTGGTTGTGGCTGCCCGATGAGGATGATCGTACCGACTGGATCGCGGATGATGTGCCGATGCTGTTCGGCGCAACCACTCCGATCGGCGCCGATGACCTCCTGGTGCTGCCAGAGACACCAACCATCCAGGGCCGCGATCCGGCACTCGGAGCACGCAAGGTCATTTTCAACCAGAACCATTTCTACACCTTCGCCGCAGGAGAATCCGATGCGAACTTTCCCGGCTGGTTACCCGCGCCGGCGATCTGGGCTGTGACGGCCGAGAGTCGTAATGTGCTGGCCGCCGCCCTCCCCGAACTGCCGGTGCGCGTGGTGCCCAACCCGGTAGACGGAGAACTGTTCGCCCCCGCCCCAGGCCAGGCCAGGCCATTCAGGGTGAGCTGGTTTTCCAAGAAACGGCCGCGGGAGGCCTCGCTGCTGAAACGGCTGCTGGCGAACGATCCGCGGCTTTCGAGGGTGGAGCTTGTGGAGCTGGTCCAAGCCCCGCGGGCGGAGGTGGCCGCCACCCTGGCAACTTCCGCTGTATTCATCGCGCTCGGGCACACCGAAAGCTTCGGTCTGCCGGTCGCCGAGGCGCTGGCGTCAGGCTGTCTCGTAGTCGGTTACGACGGCGGCGGCGGTCACGAGCTGTTCGAGGCACCCGGAGCGTGGCGAGTGCCGGATCAGCGACCGCTGCTCATCCGCGACCAGGTGGCAGAGCTGATCCAGAATATCGACGCTTTGGCTCCGCTGCGCGCCGCGAACCGCTCCTGGGTGCTGGAGCGCAACTCGTTCGCTCAAACCGATGCGGCGCTACAGGAGGCCGTTGCTGCCGCGTGGGCTGGGCCCGGCGACGATGCCTTGGCCGTGCATCCGGTCGCCTGGCTCGATAGCCTCGGCCCGAACTTCACCGCCTACGCCTGAGGGTCACGCCCTGACGGGTCAGTAGGCGCCCTTCACGACGTTGACGAGGTCTTCGCCAGCCAGGTACCGTCGCACCTGTGCGTTGACCAGCGCGAAGGCTCGCGCACCGGCCTGCGAGATGGAGCCGGCCGCGTGCGGGGTGATGATCAGGTTCGGTGCCTTCCACAGCGGGTGGCCAGCGGGCAGCGGCTCCGGCTCCATCACGTCTAGGGCGGCGCGCAGCCGACCTGTCGTCAATTCGGCGAGTAGCGCGGCGGTGTCGACGACCTTGCCTCGAGCGACGTTGACGAGCACGGCGCCATCGGGCATCCGGCCCAGAAACTCGGCGTCGACCAGGTTGGTCGTGTCTGGGGTGAGCGGAACCGTCAGTACCACCACGTCGGCCTCAGGCAACAAACTCGGCAGCTCTGAGGTGGCATGGATGCCGTCACGTGCCGTATGCGCAACGAGCACCGGGTCGGCGTCGAAGCTCCGCAGCCGTCGGGCCGTCTGTTCACCGAGGTCACCGGCTCCGATGATCAGAACGCGCTTGTCGCGCAGGTCATCGGCCTCCAGAGGCTCCCAGTTGCCCTGGCGCTGCGCCTCCACGAAGTGGGGCAGTCGACGAAGCGTGGCCAGGATGACCGTCATAACCAGCTCGGCGACCGCCGAGCCGTGCACGCCGCGCGCGGTGCATAGAGTGACACCGTTCGGTACGAATTCGAGAATGTCCTCCACGCCCGCACTCGTCAGCTGAGTGACCTCGAGCTTCGGCATTGCCTGGAACTTGGCGGCGAGGTTCGTGGAGTCCTCGACCTGCGGCACCCAGAAGACGGTCTCCGCCAGCCGTTCGGGTTTGTCGCCTTCGCCGTTCCAGACGATCACCTCGACCCCGTCGGGGAGGGATCCGAGGAGTTCTCGAGCATTTGGATCGGGTACGCACACGACAGTCATTGATCCAGCGTAGTCAACGGCGTTGTTGGGCCTTGGCGTACTGCGTAACGGACTTCTACACAAGGTGGAAGCTCGCACACCGGGAGTACTTAGAATGCCAGTAGGCACCGGCACATTCGTCTGCCGGTGAACAGCTCTGCGGATCAGTGCGGCTCCAAAGACACGACCGAACGTGAACAGGAGACGCGCCATGACGACCACGCCGCTCGCCTACCCTCGTCAAGAGCTGCAGCTCACCGGTGAGGATTCTCGGCTCCGCAATTGGGCCAAGAACTCGAGGCTTGGTCCACCCGGCTCAGTCGTCGCCCCGGCCACTGAGGCGGAGCTGTGCGACTTCCTTTCCACCAGCCACGGCCCGGTCAGGATGATCGGCAGCCGAATGTCGCCCGGCAGAATGATCGAGGTCGCGAACGGCAGCGGCACACTGCTCGATCTGAGCAAGCTCAGCGGCCTGATCTCTAGCACCGACGACACCGTGACCTTCGCCGGTTCGACCTCCTTGGCCGCCGTGTACGCCTTCTTGTTGGCACGAGGGCAGATGCTGCCCGCTTCGCCCGGGGTGATCGCCGAGCAGACGTTGGCCGGCGCCCTCTGCACCGGCACCCATGGTCAGGGCCTCGAGCAGAGCACGATTGCCGGCGCAGCACTGTCGATTCGGATGGTACTGGCCGATGGCACGGTGGCGGAGTTCGACCGCGAGCATCCACACTTCCCCGCCATCCAGCTCAGCCTCGGCTCGCTGGGAGTCATTACGGCCGTGACGCTGCGTGCGCGGGAGTCGGTGATCTACACCTGCCTCAAGAACGCCGTCGACGCCGACAACCTGGAAGCAGACCTAGAGACGTGGAACCGGGAGAACAGCCTGGTGAAGGTGTGGTGGTTTCCCCAAGAGAACCAGGTGCAGGTCTGGACTGCCAACGAGGCCACCGACGACGAGATTCAGCGTTACCGAGCAGGCGGTGGAGAGCTGCTCGCGCACACGAACACCAACAAGGCGATGAACGACACCGTGGAATCGACGCTCCGCCAGTTGCGCGACGATACCAAAGGGGTCGCCGACGACGGTAAACCGCTACGTACCGTGACCCGGTTTCGCGACTTCACCGATGTCACGGGTGATGTCTACCAGGTGTTCTGCCGGGGAATCGCCACGCCGCAGATTAACGTCGAAATCGGCATCCCGCTGGCCCGGGCCGGAGAAGTGATCAGCACGATCAAGCAGTGGCACGCCGAGACTCGCCCCCGGATGCACTACCCGGTCATTTTGCGCTGCACCGGCCCGTCAGACGGATGGCTGAGCCCTTCACACGATCAAGACACCTGCTACTTCGGCTTCGTGGTCTACTACGCGGCCGACGGTTCGCTGTCTGAGGAGGGCGCGGACTTCCTCAGGGCAGTGGAAAAGACCTTGGCCGAGCAGGGTGGCCGGCCCCACTGGGGCAAGTACTTCGACGAGTCTCTGTACCACTGGCCGGCGCTCTATCCTCAGTGGGAAGCCTTCCGCCGGGTGCGTGAGGCGCTCGACCCGCAGCACCGCTTCGCCAATACGTTCACTGCGGCACTGCTCGACTGACCCGGCCCGGCCGCCATGACAGGAGTACCGCCGATGAACGCTTGGGTGACGTTGCTGACGCAACCTAACTATCTGGTCGGGGTTCGCACGCTGCGGGCCTCGCTGGCAGCATCGGGCAGCGAGGCGCCTCTCGTTGTCATGGTCACCGAGGGAATCGACGAGCAGACCCGCGATCTCCTCCGAGACGACGGATGCCTCGTTCGCGACGTGGCGCCGCTGCGCCCGGCCGGCGGATCGGCCGACAGCTACGCCAACTCCCGGTTCGCCGAGGTGTGGACCAAGCTCGCCGTCTGGGGGCTCACCGAGTTCGAGCGCGTCGTTTTTCTCGACGCCGACATGTTGGTGACCCAGAACATGGACGAGCTGTTCTCGCTCGATCTGGCCGACGGGGCCATCGCGGCCTGCCACGCCTGCCGGTGCAACCCCAACCGAATCGCGAGCTATCCGCCGAGCTGGGCGCCTGAGAACTGCTTCTACACCCACTGCCGAGGCGAGGATCACGTCACCGAACCGGGAGCGACCGACAACTACCTGAATGGCGGATTTCTTGTGTTGTCTCCCGACGAGGCTGTCTTCGAGGCCATGGTGGGGTGGTTGGCAGACGTAGACGATCTGTCAGACTATCCGTTCGCCGAACAGGACTTCCTCAACGAGTTCTACTCAGGCCGCTGGCGCCCGCTGCCCTATGTGTACAACGCGCTGAAGACCCTGCCGCACCAGCACCCGTCGGTCTGGAACCTGGCGTCGGTGAAGAACATCCACTACATCATCGACAAGCCGTGGGAGAAGCCACTCGACTCGACTGATCGTTACTTCGAGGTCAACCGGCTCTGGTGGAACATGGCCAACACCCTGGAGACCAAATAGCAGACAGTGCCGGTGAAGCCTTCCGTGACGCCGAGCACGTTCCATCCGAGCTCTCGTGTATCGGTGAGCAATTTTACCCGGTGGCCTTTGCGCTCACGACATTGCGGAATCCCCGTGAAGCGGTCAGTTTTGTGTATGCGCCGTCATCATTATCGAAACCAGGATGTTTTCTAGAACCGGCCCGAGCCTGGCCACGGCGCGGGCAGGAGGCGCGGAGTCAAAGAAGTCCGCGTACGCCTCGTTCATGCCTACGAAATCAGCCGGTTGGGCAAGTAGGACCGTAACCAGCGTCACGTCAGCAAGAGTGCTTCCACCTGCGTGGAGGACCGCCTCGCAATTACGCAGCGCTTGCTGAGTCTGATCCTGGATTGATGAACCTGCGGGTTGGCCGGTCGCTACATCGATCCCGACCATCCCCGACACGTAGATCACCGAACCAGCTCGAACACCCTGGCTGTACAGCGGCGAATTTGGCGCATTCTCGGTGCTGATGATTTCCCTGTCCACGGGGCAAAGCCTATGCCTGGAGTTCGCACTTTTTGAAGGGCACGTGCTGGTCAATTGCGCCCAATTGGTTCTGTTGGCCGCGGTCCGTATCATCCTCGAAATCACGGTCACGCTCCCGGCGCACAAGCGAGCTCATCCGCGAAGCTGGTGCTGAGTCGTGCTACGTCGATTACGCGCCATCATTCGGTAACGGCCCGTTCGGGCACTACATCTGCACATCTGTCAACGATGCGGTCTTACATGGACGCCCCCACGATTATGAGCTGATCGACGGTGACCTTTTGACCCTCGATCTTGCGGTCATTCGCGACGGCATCGCGGCAGATTCCGCTCTCAGCTTTCTTGTCGGTTCTTCTCTGCGGCCGGAGAGCTCGGCGATGATCACTGCAACAGAAGACGCACTCAAGGCTGGCATCGCGGCAGCGCGCCCCGACGCGCGCATCGGTGACATCTCGCACGCGATCGGAACGTCGCTCAGCGCGGCCGGCTACGAAATCAATCTCCAGTTCGGGGGCCACGGCATCGGCTCGACAATGCACCAAGATCCGCACATCGCGAACACTGGCCGACCCGGTCGCGGCTACAAACTGCGGCCCGGGCTTCTTCTCGCTCTAGAACCATGGGTCATGGGCGATACGTTCGACCTCATAACCGACACCGACGGATGGACACTGAAAAGCGCCACAGGAGCCCGCGCGGCGCACAGTGAGCACACCGTCGCCATCACCCCTCATGGCGCCGAGATACTCACCCTCCCGTAATGACATTTCGGTGTGAGAGCGGCCGCGGCGAATCGGCGACCGCTGAGGTAGCGAAGATCGGCAAGTTAAGAAGTGGCGCGAGTTCGGTGGCGATTGGCGCCTCGATCATGCGGATGTTCCTTCGGTCGGCCAGGTCGTGAGCGCACGGTCGAGCGCGTCGACTGCGGCGAGCCACGACTCCTCGTATGGATCGGGTCGGTGACTGAACGCGCCCGATCGGGTCAGCGCGAGCAGACCGTTGACCGTCGCGCCAACAAGCCGGGAAGCGTGGATGACCGCGTCAGCAGGCACTGGATAACCCCGAATTACGGCAATAGTAAGTGACCCGACCTTGGCCTTCTCGGCTGATTGCGCGGTCTGCGCTGATGTGTTGCGCTGAAGCGCTTGCCATGCCCCGGGATGCTCGTCGGCGTAAGCACGATGCGCCTCGACAAAGCCGCGCAGCGCTTCTTTCGCCGATCGGCCCGCGATCTCGTCACCGAGCCGCGCCCCTAGTTCACCCAACGCGACTCGCTGGAGCCCGTCGAGAAGTGCATCGCGATCTGTGATGTGCTCATAGAGACTGGCGGGCTGCACGCCGAGCCGACGGGCGACGGCGGCCACAGTGACGGCGTCGAAACCGGCACTGTCGGCCAAAGTAGCGGCAGCGGCCAAAACGGCCGCCTCCGAAAGATTCGCTCGGGGCACGGATCAAGCATATATCGGCAGGCTATCTCCTACATATCGTAGGATTAACCCTTGCGGTCGTAGAAAACCATCATTATGGTATATACCGTTGAGCATCTTGCTAACGCAGCGGACCCACAATGGAGAGGGATCATATGCCAGGCGATAATCGGGGCAGAGTCAGCCTTGAACAATTCATCGATCGCACGCCGCTCAGCCGGCGTCAGCGAATCATCATCTTCTTGACCTTCCTCGTTCTTGTCGCTGACGGCATGGATCTTGCGATTACCGGCTTGGTCTTCCCCCGCCTGATTGTGGAGTGGGGCACAACCATCGGGCAGGTCACGTTCACTGTCACCGCGGGCGTGCTCGCGCTGGCGGTCGGCGCGATCGTCTCCGGGCCGCTCGCAGACCGGTGGGGGCGCAAGCCGGTTCTTCTGGTCGGCTTTCTGATTTTCACCGTCGGTACGGCAGCCTTGGGTGTGAGTGGCAACATCGAAGTGTTCATCGTCTTGCGCATCATTTCAAGCATCGGGCTCGGCGCCGTGACACCGGTGGCCCTGACCCTCGTCGCGGACTGGGTTCCCGCGGCTCGGCGGGCACAGATGGTGGCCCTGGCTTTGTCAGGAACTGCTCTCGGCACGATCGTCGGGTCGTACCTCTCGTCGCTGTTGATTCCGTCATTCGGTTGGCAGACGATGGTCATCGTCGCCGGCCTGCTCCCCCTGCTCGTCGTACCTTTCTTCGTGCGCTCTGTGCCCGAACCTGCTATCACCCTTCTGAAAAGGGGCCGCCCCGAGGCCGAAATTCGTCGGTCACTGAGTGTGGTCGCCGCTGACTCCAGCCCGATCGACCTGAGTGCTCCTCGCGTCACCGAAGCCGCCCAGAAGACTCCGTTCGCGATTGTGCTTTCGCGCAAGCTCGTACTGTCTACTGTTCTGATCTGGGTACTCGCCTTCATTACTCAGGGCCTGATCATCCTCGTGTTGCAGTATGTGCCGATTTTATTGCAGCAGCACGCTCCAGGTCCCGGGCTGAATACCGCACAGAGCGGGTTGGTCATGGCGATGTGGGGATGGGGAAGCCTCGCCGGCCAGGTGGCCGTGTCGTTCCTTCTGAAGAGACTCGATCGATTCGTAACGGGCGTCGTCGCGGCAGTGTGGACCATCGCCGGCCTGCTGATCGTGGTGATCGGCAATCTCGGATTCGTCGGTCTGATGATCGTGCTCTTGGGCACAGCAATCGGAGCCGCAGCGCTTCCCACCGTCACCAACGCGATCGGCGCGATCGCCTACCCAGACGTAGCGCGTGCTACCGGGGTAGGCGCGTCGAGCTTCTTCGGCCGCATCGGTTCGGTCGTCAGCGGGCTGAGCGGCGGCCTGCTCATAGCTGCGGGCTTCACCCTGCCGATCATGTTCGCCACCCTGACGGTTCCGGTAGCCGTCGTGGGCGTGGCATTCATTGGTCTGCGCGCGGAAACACGGCGGCGAGCACGTTCTCGGGCTTCTGCCGAAGGCGATAGGTCTCAGCTCGACCCCGACCTTCCGCTGGCCGCCGAGCAGAACTGAAAGTGCGACAGATATGACATTCGATTCAGCGAACGACGAGATCTTCGACCGAATACAGTCCACCGCCGGCGATGCCACTCGCAAACTGCTGCTGCGCGGCGGCACGATCATCACCATGGATGCTCGGCTAGGCGATTTCGCTCGCGGTGACGTTCTCATCGAGGGCAACGCCATCGTCGACGTGGGGCACGACCTTTCGTCGGCGGCCACCGACGGCCAGGCGATCGTCGTCGATCTCGACGGCGCCATCGTCATACCCGGCCTGCACGACACGCATCGCCATTCGTGGCAGGGGCAGTTTCGGCGCCTGCTGCCCGACGCCGATGTCGTCGAGTACAACCGCGTCATGCACCGACTTCTGGCCCCGCTCTACCGCCCAGAAGACATGTACGCCGGCAATCTCATCAGCGCACTCGGCGCCATCGACAGTGGCATTACCGGCATACTCGATTTCTCGCACAACGCACGTACACCCGAACATTCCGACGCCTCGATCGACGCGTGGGAAGATGCCGGAATTCGAGCCATCTACGCTCCCTGCGCGCCGCTCTTCGGCGAATGGCAACACCAATGGCCCAGCGATCTACGGCGCTTACGCGAAGAGCGTTTCGCGTCTGCCGATCAACTCGTGAGCCTGCGCTTGGGTGTCTTATCTCAGGCGGTCGGCAAGACCTTGCCGCAGTCAGACGAGGGCGCGCAACTCAGCGAGAACGCGTTGCGCTTCGCCCGCGAGCTAGGCCTTGCCGTGAGTGTTGACGGCGTCGGCGGCCCGGTTGCCGCAGAGCAGCTCGAGCGTCTCGGCGCAGCCGGGATGCTCGGCAGCGACACCACGTACATCCACTGTCGAGACCTCACCGACGCCGCATGGCAAGAGATTGTCGCCTCGCGCGGAAATGTCTCACTGGCACCGGCATCGGCGGCGCAGTTCGGTCAACCCGGTTCGATCAGCCCCATTCAGAAGGTGTTAGATGTCGGTCTGCGCCCGAGCCTGAGCCTCGACGTGGAATGCAGTCTTCCCACCGACATGTTCGCGCAAATGCGTTACCTGCTCAACATTCAACGCACCGGCGCCGCCAACGGCCCAGTCGAGAGCCGGCCAGATGCGCCAACGGCAATCACTGCTCGAGACGTGCTCGAGTTCGCCACGGTGCAAGGCGCCAAAGCGAACGGCCTTCTCGACAGGTGCGGCAGCCTCACGCCCGGCAAAGATGCTGACATCGTCATCATCCGCGCCGACACCATCAACACGCTCCCCCTCAACAATGCGATCGGCAGCGTCGTTCTCGGCGACACCAGCAACATCGACAACGTTCTCATCGCCGGGCAGATGCGCAAATGGCGCGGCCATATCGTCTACCACGACATCGAAAAAGTTCGCCGGCTCGTCACAGAATCCCGCGATCACCTCATCGAAATCAGCGGATACGACCTCAACATCGTCCGCTGACCCATTGGGCCGCCGTGAGGATCACCTCGACGACCACGCACCTAACTCGCCGACCGCGTGCGCGCTACCGAGTTCACCGCCCAGCTTGTTCGGCCTCCACGCGAACTGGGCAGCCCACGTACGGCCCGGCCTTCGCCCGGCGTGAACATCACCTAGGGCGTGTCTGACAATTGCTTGGTCCAGGTGATGACGGCGTCGAGGCTGATGGCGGCGCGGTAGGTGATTGCGTGTTTGTCGTAGCGGGTCGCGAGTCCTCTCCATTGCTTCAGATCGCAGAACCGGCGCTCGATGACGTTCCTGCCGCGGTAGCTTTCTTTGTCCAAGCCGACGGGTCTTCCGCCTTGTGATCCTCGCCGTTTGCGGTGGCCTTTCTGGTCATCGGGTTCAGGGATCACAGCGGTAATGCCGCGGCCCCGCAGATGGGCGCGGATCCTCTGGATGAGTACGCTTTGTCAGCGCGACCAGCGTCCGGCCTCGTCCGTGGCCGTCCGGATGTCCTGCCGACCCGGAGCTGCTGCATCAAGGGCACAAACATCGGCGAATCGCCAGCCTGACCAGGAGTGAGCAGACTCACCAACGGTCGCCCGTTGCCATCGACGAGCTGGTGAATCTTCGTAGACAACCCGCCGCGCGAGCGGCCGACAGCGTGATCAGGCGGCTCGAGACCCAGATTCGTGTAATTCGATGAATCCCCCTGTGAGCCGTGTGACGTTCGTTGCGTGCTGATGCGCACGAGCGATCGTGGAATCCACTGACAGTGACCAATCGATCAACCCAGCGGCGTCAGCGACCTCGGTCAGCTTCGCGAGAACCAGGTCCCACGTCCCCTCAGACGCCATCCGGTAATGCCACGTCCACACCGTCTGCCACGGCCCGAACACCACAGGCAAATCACGCCATGCGATACCGCACCGATACCGATACACGATCCCCTCGACCATCAGCCGGGCATCAGCAAACGGCCGCCCCTTACGCCCCGTTGGACGTGGCAACATCTCCTCGATCAACGACCACTGAGCATCCGAGAGCACCTGAAAACGCGACATCTCAACAGCATCCCAGCCAAACACCCAACCATTTGTCAGACACGCCCTAGTCGCCTCGAACCGTCGCCGAATAGTGCGTCGCGGAATTCTAGGCGGAGCCATTGTCTTATTGACATGGATGCGGCGCAGGCGTTCGGGTTGCTTTTGGATGGCTATCTTGAACCGGTCATATGATCCGCAGGTATCGATGACAGACGCTTCGCGATGGATTCATACGGCTTGGCCGACTTTGTGTCGTACAACGCCGAGGCCGCGTCGGAGTAAAACGCCGTCCACGGCCGAACTCCGGCCGCAACCGCCGCCCACAGCCCTCTCGCTTACGGCACGAATCGCGCACACTGGCTGATGCGAGCACGGTGCGTCAGATCTTGAGTGCGATGTCTCGTCCGTCGATACTGACGACGATGCGGGGGTTTTCGGCACCGGTGGCGGTGAGGTAGTTACGGAGGGTCGAGAGCAGCATGTCGTCGTGTTTTTCGAGTTGCGAGATCGCGCCCTGGCTGACGTGAAGTTCGCGGGCGATGTCGGCCTGGGTACGTTTGCCCGCTTCTCCTACCATCGCCAGGCTCATCGCGTGGACACGGTCAGATCGTCTGCTTGCGCCTCAAATTCGGCCACGGCATCGGCCACTCCCGGGACCTGTAGCATCCGGTCACCCTGTCGTTGCCGGACATGAATACCTTTTCGTTCATGAGCCCCCCACCTCGTTGCCGCGCTCGGTTGAGTCCGCTTCCAACCGGTCAAATTTTGGCTCGAGACTCGGACGCGATACCCAGCAGACCGACGCGAAATGGAATTTCGCCCAGACGCACACGGGGAATTGGCGGGGTTTCGTTTGGCTTCGGCGAACCGGAAAAACGAAATCCTTGATCAGGCCTAATTTTGAGTGGCGGTACCGGTGGGATTTGAACTCAAATGAGGCTTTGATGCCCATGGCGCAAGGAAGCAAAAACCCCGGAAATACAAGGAAGTTGGGTCTCATGGAGGCTCACCAGATCACATGAATTTCAAGCAAGTGTGTCCAAAATGTGTCCAAGCCCCGAGAGTCGGGACCCTGGCACCTGCAGCTTTCATCTGAGCGGAGGCAGAGCGGTCCAAACCAACGTCGGCTCGCAAGAAGCAATTCGGTCAACCACTTCGCGTCTTGACGCAACGCCCGTTATCAGCGCAAATTAACCTCAGACTTTCATACCATTTCAGACTGATTTCGAGCGTCAGAGACGCATAGTGAATGTCAGGGGGATCGTCTGAAATTGAGCCGCCAGACCCGGCCCCCCGTCACCGGGTCGTTACGGTTGCACGATCGGGAACCAGAACGGGAAATCGTCCAGGAGCGAGAAAAGTCCAGTTACGGTAGCGCGGTCTCCGACAATCACAATGTCCTGAGCATCCACGCCTGTTTCGGAAGCGTCGAATACTGCGCCGGCGAGGGCGATCCGGGTCGACGACACGGTCGCACTCGGTTGGTCGAGGATTTTTCCGGCCGTGTAGACGAGGCACCCGTTCCGCAGCTCAAGGGCATAGGTGGCTGCGTCATCGTCAGCCGCGTCGGTGATCGACCATTGGATCGATGATGTGGTGTCGGCGGCGCGGGGACCATCGAGTTTGATGCCCATGAAGTCGAAGACCATCTCCGGTGGCATCGCGGCAAGTACATCGCGAGTGGCCAACTCAATGGCGCCGAGGTCACGGACTCCGCCGCGAAGTTCTTGTGCCCCCATCAAGTATTCGTTGCGCCAAGTCGGATTCTCGCTCTGGTATCCGAGCTGCTCGAACGTGTCTGCTTGCAATAGGGCCGCGTCACGGTTCGCCGGGTCGGCGAAGACCAGGTGGGAGAGGATCTCCGCGGCCCACCGGTACTCGCCTTCGGCGAAAGCGGCACGGGCCTTTTCGAGCACGGCGTCAGCCCCTCCGAGGAGCCCTACATAACGCACGCCAGCTTCCGTTGGTGGCAGGGCGTGCAAGTTGGCGGGATTCGAGTCGTACCAGCCGAGGTAACGCTGATACACGGCTTTAGCGTTGTGACTGACTGAACCGTAGTAACCACGGTTGTGCCACTCGCCAGCGATACCGACGGGAAGCTCAAGTTGCTCCGCGATCTCGAGCATGGTCTCGCCTTTGTTCGCTAGGTGCAGCACTTGGTCGTGTAGGTACTTATAGAGGTCGCGTTGGCTTTCGAGGAACGTGACGATATCGTCAGTGCCCCATCGCGGCCAGTGATGCTGGGCGAAGATCACATCGGTGTCGGCGCCGAACAGCTGCACTGTCTGGTTGAGCGTCTTCCACCAGGTCGCGGCATCCCTTACCTGCGCGCCCCTCAGCGTGTACAGGTTGTGAAGAGTGTGCGTGGCATCCTCGGCTGCGCACAGCGCCCGTCGCTGGGGGAAGTGGATGAGGAACTCCGCGGGAGCTTCTGTTCCCGGCGCCATCTGGAAGACCATGTCGACACCGTCGACAGTTCGCGTCTCACCGGTCGCACTCACCAGATCAGTGGGCGCTAGTAGCGTCGACAGGCCGAGGTTCGACAGAGAATTGGCCAGGCCCGCGTTGATGTGTCCGCGGGGACCTGGGGGAATCATCGGGCCGTACATGTACGTCGCGCGACGAGACATTGCATTGCCGGCGTACACGTTCTCCGCGACGGCCTCGTGCAGAAACCCCTCTGGGGCGATCACGACCACCCGGCCCGAATCGAGGTCGTCCTGGCTGAGGATCGCCTTCGCCCCACCGTAGTGATCGGCGTGACTGTGCGTGTAGATCAGCGCCTTCACAGGGCGGTTACCACGATGAGCGCGATACAACGCGAGTGCGGCTTCTGCGGTCTCGAAGTACACCAGCGGGTCGATCACGATGATGCCCTCGTCGCCCTCGACAATCGTCACGTTCGACAAGTCAAGGCCGCGCACCTGATAAATGCCATCAGTCACCTCGAACAGTCCGTGCGGATGATTTACCTGCGCATGCCGCCAGAGACTCGGATGAACAGTGTCGGGTGCGTCGTCCGTCTCAAGCACGAAGTCATGAGCCGTGACATCGATCACCGGTAAGCCATCGGAACGACGGATTACCGGAATATCGAGCGTCGCGACGAACCCTCGTTGGGCATCGTCGAAATCACGCCGATCGGTGAACGGCAACCCGTCGCGGGCCTTTGCGTTAGCGGTGCGGGTGTGTTCGGTAGCGGGCTTCGTGGACTCTCGGGTTTCAGACATATCGACTCGACTCGATCAGTGGCTGGCGAATATAAATCACCATATCGGCCCTACCGCGACCGCGGTATCCCCAGACCTCCAGTCGAAATGCAAAGACCATTTGCTCTATCGGGACTCCAGTCCAGCCACGGCAAAAGAATGCCACTTGACGAAATATCCGCTATCAGAACAAATACGCCTCAAGACTATGTCCTTATTCCGGACTGTTCGCCATGAATTAGTCAGGCGCTACGGGCCTCCCTCTCTTGTCTCGGCAACAAGCCGCATCGAACGCTCACTAAACTCCGGCAGATACTTTCTGGGTGCTGGCATAATCGTTACCAACTCGGGTCATCAGACCCACCAGTAGACCTAGAGCGATTCGGAGGCCCCTGCTTCAGGCCATCTGCGTTCACGTATGATCCCCAGAGCTGGTCGATGCGTCTCGCGGTTGCAGTCGGGGCTTGGGAAGACTCGCGCGTTTTGCTCGACTTTGGGCTATCTTCTCCGCTCGCGTCGTTATGCGGTTTCGAGGTATCGTTCGCGTTGGCCTTTTGTGGGTCAGATTTGTGTTGCGGTGAGAGCGCTAGCGTATTCGGGGTCACGATGAGGCCATGGAGCTGTCAGCGGATTCGGTGAGCGTCGCGAACCATGCCGGGTTGATGGCTGGCACGCGGGAGCCGTTGAAGCGGAATTGGACCGGAATGGCGGGGTGAAACCATATTGACGCCCGGCCGCTGCACAGGTCCGCTGGTACCGCCCACGACATCGCGAACGACTCGCTCCGGCGGATATTCTGCAAGATAACGCTCTGCAAGTGCCTGAGGGTACGGACTAGTTCAATCTCCACGCCATTGTTTGTCAAGGAATCCATGGCGCTGGCCTCTAGGATCTCTGTCGACTCGATGCGTTTTCATCGTGCTGAGGACACCCTCTGGAACGTGCCAGAGGGCGGATGAGACCGACTTCATATCGGCGCGGACGACGTCACAACCGGGGTCAGGAGCAGCAGAAGTAGTCCAGCCCCGTTCTGGGCACCTGCGACATGAACCGCGAAGAGAATGCCGTGGCATTCTCACTGGTCAGCACCAACCCTCAGTAATCGGTCACCGTTTGGCGTACCGTCGCTGACGAAGAAAGGACGCACCCCCGGTGAGAGACGATGTCAAGAAGCGCCCGGACGCGAACTCTGTACCCGATGGGTCGGGGTGGGATGGCAGTCCATCGACCGATCGCGAGGACACTGCGTCGGGAGGTGGCGCTCTGATCGCGAGTGACCCGCGACCCGAACACACACCGGAACCGGACGAGATCTACCCGGGCGAGAGCATGGAACCGGACGGCCCAGTCGAGAGCCGCTCAGGCATACACCGAAATGTTCGAGGTTCGCGTAAGTTGCGGCGGCCACACCCCCGAGCACTATCGGGTGGCGACCACCTGGCGGGATGCATCCGACCCCGGATACTTCGCAACCTATCTCAACAGACACCAGGGCTGCAAAACACAATGCGCAGTTGCAGCCACCCGACTCGCGACCCCCGCCGACGACGGACCATCAGGAACATTCCGAATAGAGACCGACGGCGTCGACTGGTAGAAGCGCTGCAGAAAACGCCTACGCCCACCTGTTCCGCGACTAGCGCAGGACCGAGCCACCCGCCACGTCGATGATCACCCCACTGATCCATGCCGACTGATCGCTCGCGAGAAATACGCAGGCGGCGGCGACGTCTTCGGGTGTGCCGAGTCGACGGATGGGGTGCACATTGATCAGTTGGGTTTGGATGTCTGGGGAGATCATTTTCTGGTTGCGGTCGGTCATGATGGTTTCCGGTGCGACGCCGTTAATCCGGATACCGCTTGGTCCGGCTTCGGCCGCGAGCCATTTTGTGAGCAGCTCAATGCCTGCTTTCGCTGCCGCGTAGGCGACGGGCGACTGAGGGGTTGGCCGACGTGCGGCCGCGGATGACATCGTGATGATTGAGCCATGCCCGCGTAATTTCATTCTGGGTAGCACGGTAGCGATGGTCGCAAATGTCGCGGTGAGGTTGGCATCGATAGCGCCTCGCCATTGCTCGATGGTCATGTCTTCGAGCGGGCCGGGGCGCATCAGATTGCCGCCGGCGTTTGCGACGAGGATGTCGATGGGCCCGAGCGTCGACTCGATTTCGCCCACCATTCGCGCGAGGTCATCCGGTGATGTGACGTCGCCCAAGACGACCGTCCCGTGTGCTCCGATGGCTTCTATTTGGTCTCGGACGGCATTTGCGGCGTCCGCATCTCTGCCGTGCACGGCGACCGCTGCGCCGGTCTCGGCTAGGGCCAGTGCGATTGCACCACCGATGCCGCGCGAGCTTCCCGTGACCCACGCGACCTGACCATCCAGTTGACTCATTGTTCGCCGGCCTTCGCGCTTTGTGGTGTGCAGACGAATAGGAAGATCGCATACAAAAGTACTGCCACTGCGGTTGACCACTCCATGGCTCGAGCCGCCGAGGGCGCGAGAGTATTGGCGAACGCGGATCCCGCAAACCAGGCAAGCAGGACCGCCAGGAACGCGACGGACATGAGCGCGACGAAGCCCGGGTTGCGAATTAGGATCGCTCGGATGACCGCGGTCGCGGCGCTTACGATGATTAGCGTGCCGACGATGGCGTGGAGAATGAGCAGAACGGGACCGCTGATGATGACCTCGCCGAAGGCACCGAAGAGCCCGCGACCTTGGGCGTCCTTTGGAACCTGTCCGTAGAGCGTTGTTCCCAGAACGAACGCGATGAGTAGTCCGACCAACGCGGCGAATGCGTTCGTGCGCAGTCCGGTGATTCGTTTGGTGAGTTTCACTTCGCGTCCCTTCCCGCAACGTCGTGTCGGCTGCGCGGTAGAAGAAATCCGATCGACAAGAGCCATGCCAAGCCGAGGAATCGGCCGATTGGCAGCAGGAACGCCAACGGTGGAGCCACAAGCGCGAAGAACGAGAGTTCGCTGAGTCCGGCCAGCACAAGGCCAACCCACGCCAACCATCTGGGCGCTAGCCCCAAGACCAATGTCGGTACGGCGATCCCAGCCACCAGCAGCCCAAGACCGCCAACAAACCCAACGCCTCCAAGCGCATAGACGATGTAGTCGAGGGTGTGAAGTAATGCGGGCGACTGACCCTCAACGGGCTGACCAAGCGCCCAGGTCAGAAGCCCGGATATCGAAAGCAGGACCGATGCTGCGATCCCGCCGAAGAAGGCGATCGTCGGCCCGGGAACGCGAACGCCGAGCCGCAGGAGCCGCGCATAGGTGGTCGCAGCGTAAATCCCCAGCGGAACCGAGGCCGCGAACACCAGAAAACCGGTTGCGGTAACGGCGTCGCGGTGACCCACGAGATATGCGCCAACGGCGTCTGTGGAACCCAGCGGCGAGGGGAAAAAGGTTCCCGCGGCGAACAACGACGGTACGACCACGGAGGCGATGGTCAGCGCGAGGCTGACGATTCCGAGTACACCCGGATTCGGCCCATCTGGTCGGTGTCGGTGAGGAATTCCTATTTCCGTCATATCAGAAAGGATTCACTATATGAATCGTTAAGTCAATGCTCTATTGTTGACCTATGCCCACTGCGAGACGCCCCGCGAGAATCGGGTTCCTCCTCACCCAGCTGGGGTCATTTGCCGCGGAAAACTTCGCCTCAAAGACCCGAGATCTCGGCATTACCCCACCGGAAGCCGGTGTGATGCGAATTCTCGGACGACACGCTGGCATGAACCAGCGCGAACTCGCGGAGAAACTGGGCGTCGCCCAAAGCCGGGTCGTTGCGCTCGTGGACTCTCTTGAATCCGCCGGCCTGATCATCCGTAAGCGAAGCGCGATCGACCGTCGCAGCCAAGTCTTGCAGCTCACCGATTCCGGGCACGATCTGCTCACGAAATTGAGGGGCGCCGCGGAGACGCAAGAGGCGGACCTCGCTGAGGGATTAAGCGCTGATGACCGCGACCACCTATACGAACTGCTCCTCAAGTTGAGCGACGCGAGAGGGCTCGATCGAGACGTCCACCCTGGCTACCGTGCGGACGAGTAGAACATATCGCCGAACATCCATATTGTTGACGACAGCGCGCTACAGGCTATCCGACAATGGCTGGTAGATAACAAACTGATCGTGACCATGATCATCCTGATCGTCGTCGGTGTGGTCGCGTTCGGGCAAGGTATTGAAGCGTTCTGGCCCGATCGTCATGACTGCTCCCCGGGCGGTGGTTCAGATTTACAACCCGCAAGACATGACTGTGCTCAGCCAAGCACTTGGGTCAGCCCGAGGGGTGGCACAGGCGGTCGCGACGATGTGTCCTATCCGTTCGAATTCGCTACCGCAGATTACGAATTCCGGCCCGCTTTGTCAGGCACGGGTTGGGTCTGCCCAGAGTTCGGTTGGCACTCGCGGGAGACACCTCCGACCTTCGGTCAAGTGCGAAATGCAGTTGACGTATGGTCCGTTATCAGCTCAAGTACATCTCAAATTTTCATACACTATTTTGTGCACAAGTCATTTCAGAGTTGACGCCATGGCGCAGCGTCGAGAGCGGTGTGAGCGGCTTGTGAGTCGCTCACGAGCCGGGCCAGTCCGAGCAGCTTTGACGAGAATAAGCTGGGATCGGTCGTCAATGCGTCCGCGTCAGAGTCGGCCGCAAACCGTTCTCGAATCCAAAAAAGCAGGGTTTCAGCGATCTCCTCTTCGAGTTTCCCGGCTTCTACAGAGAGCACAGATGGCATGCGTCGTCGCATACGTTCGAGCGCAGTTCGGGGTTCTGGCGTGGGCTGCGACGCCGCAACGACCAACCGTGCTGTTGCTGCTTTCACCCAGGGGTCTGCGGCGTCGACGTCGAGTGGAATGGCGATACCCTGCACGGCTTGAATGGCCCATACCGTAACCGCGAGCGAAACGCTCGAAGGATCTTCGTGGGTGTTCACGTAGCGGAAGATGTCAGCGCCTGGGCTGCTGATCTCGGCGAGCTGCACGTCGCCGACGAAGTTAGTTGGTTCCGGGTGAACGCCGGGCTCAATCACGGCGTCTGCGGTGAGCCGCACTCGGTACAGGTAGAACTGGTCGTTCGAGTCGGCTTGGTCTGTTATTCGCCTGAACATGTTTTCGACTGCCGCCTCGTATGTGCCGAGGTGCAACGCCTTAGTCTTTTGGCGCTCGGCCCACCGCTCTAATCCGCGTCCATCAGTTCCCACTTCGTTGAACCGCTGCCTCGTTGTGTCGCTGAAGCCGGCGGTGGGGTCGAAAGCGCGATCGGGCCAATTCGCGTGGGTTGACGTGTGATACCAGAACATCTCGCGAACTTGTGAGTCGTCGAAGGACGGGTCATCTGGTGAGACCCAGAAGTCAGAGCGATTTTCAGCCCGGCAGTCGGTGCCGCACCGCGGGCAGACTTCGTCTCCTTGATCAAAACGATCCAGCCACTCAGCGGACACCTGCCATTCACGTCCACACGCATTACAGCGCATCCAACGCGGCCGGCCGAAGTCGACCTCTCTTTCAATCACGAGCCCAGTTTCACACGTCGCACAGAGCTGCGCGGCTGCGACGGCCGAGCACGTAGGCACGCGCATCTTCTGTTCGGGCTTGCATCTTTAGACAGATCGGTCTAAGTTGATCCTTAGACAGACCGGTACAAATTGGTCTGCGGACGATGGAGCAGATCATGACCGACACACAGAACCGCGAACTCACCGGCAAGACCGCACTCGTGACCGGGGCGACCTCAGGAATCGGGCGGGCGATCGCACTGCAGCTCGCGGCCGAGGGCGCGAACGTGCTCGTGCACGGCCGCAACGCGGCACGAGCCGAGGAGGTCATCGAGGATATCGAACTCTCCGGCGGATCAGCGCGGTTCATCGCAGCCGACCTCAGCGACCCTGCCGCGGCCGAGCAGCTTGCCGCGGATGCCGGCGAGGTCGACATTCTCATCAACAACGCCGGCTTCTCCTGGTTCGGGGCCTCAGCCGATCTTGACCCCGAGACACTGGACAATCTGTTCGCGAGCAATGTGCAGGCAGCCTTTCTGCTGACCGCAGCTCTCGCACCGGCGATGGCCGCGCGCGGCGAGGGCAACATCGTCAACCTGTCGAGCATGGCCGGCATCATCGGGCTCGCCGGAGGCGCCGCGTACGGTGCGACGAAGGCGGCGATGTCGTCGTTCACTCAGGCGTGGGCTGCCGAGTACAGCCCGAACGGGGTGCGCGTGAACGCTGTGGCGCCGGGGCCGGTCTACACGGGCGGTGCAGATGCCGCGAACACCGAGGCGCTCGGAAAAACAACACTGCTCGGCCGGGCCGCTCAAGCGAACGAGATCGCCGAAGTCGTCGGATTTCTCGTCTCACCGCGAGCCAGCTACATCACCGGAGCGATCATCGCCGTCGACGGCGGCCGCACCGCAGTCTGACCCGAACACCTCCGCTCATCCTTGACGACACACTCGCAGAACATTTAGGGACAACACTCATGGCAACGACACTTTTCGGAATCAGCTACGACGCCGCAGACGCGGCACGCACCGCGAGCTTCTGGGCCGAGCTCCTCGGGCGCACGGTCAACCCAGGGGCTACCCCAGAATCGGCCTCGATAGCACCGAGCGATGACCCGGCCGCCGGTCCTACCCTCATGTTCCATCAGGTTCTCGAGACGAAAACGGTGAAGAATAGGGTTCACCTCGACCTCATCACGACGGAATTCGACGACGAGCTCGCGCGCATCCTCAGCCTCGGTGCCACCGTGATCGCTCAGTTCGATTCGTGGACGACACTCGCCGACCTGGAGGGCAACGAGTTCGATCTGGTACGTGGATAGCCGGCCCCGAACATCCCGAGCTTTGAACAGATCTGTCTGATACGGTGAATCATGGCTAAGACGTCGACTCCCCCGAAGCCCTCAGCGCGCGAACGCCTGCTGGCGGCCTCGGATGAGCTGTTCTACACCGAGGGCATCCACACCGTCGGCATCGACCGCGTGATCGAGAAAGCCGGCGTGGCGAAGGGCTCGCTGTACTACATCTTCGGCGGCAAAGACCAGCTCATCGAGGCCTACCTTTTCAACCGCCACCAGGCCTGGATGGAAACGGTGCAGCGCGGGCTCGACGCCGTCGACGACCCGCAGGCGAAAATTCTGGCAGTGTTCGACCAACTCGGCATCCTGTTCGCGCAGCCCGACTTCCGCGGCTGCGCGTTCATGAACGCCACCGCCGAAGCGCTACCTGGAAGCCTGGAAGACCTCGCAGCGACGAAGTTCCGCCGCTGGATCCACGAGCTGTTCGGCGAACTCGCCCGGGATGCCGGTGCGATGGATCCGAAGGCCCTCGCCGACCAGCTTGTCGTGCTCTACGACGGCGCGAATACCACGGCGCAAATGGACAAGACAGCTGCCCCAGCGAACACTGCAAAAACGATGGCACAACTCGTACTCGCCGCCACTTCGTTCAAAGCCCACTCGCTCAGTTAGAGATGCTGGTGCGCCAGACCGGGGTCACCTGCCCGGCGACGACCTTCACAAGCTGCAAAATGGCGAGACCGGGCTGACATCAGGCAGACATCAGCTCAGTCGGCAAGGCACGCGAAAGCCCGATACCAGGGATTATGTCAAGAGCCGGGTGCGGACCTTACTTCTTGGTGATGCCAGCCGCGAGGAGTTCCTTCCGCAGGGCATTCTTCCAGTTGGTTCCGGGATATTCCACATAACCAACTCCTGCCATGTCAGAGGGAAGCTCTACGGCATTATTTACCACCAGAACGTTTTTTTCGACCGATGGAGGCAATGAAGTATCCAAGCTCTAACACAACGTTCTGACGAGCGCGCCGATTTGGCTTGTTTCCGGCGTCATAGGATGCAACGGTCTGTCCAACATCATCAGGAGTAAGTAGAACAATCACGTACGTAGTTCTCGAGCCGTAAGACTCAAATTTTTCGATGATGGTCTGACCAGCACTAGCCTCTTCCGCCAGAGAGAGAGGCATGATGCCTGTCTCCCTGTGAACATAGATGCGGATGGACATCAATGCCGCTTCGTCGTGACCGTGCACAATGAAAATTACGGGAGGTGACGCTGCATCAGAGTCCGACGTCTTCGGACTCTGAACTAGTACTTGCGTCTCGACCCCTGTGGGCAAAGGACTTGAGTCAATATTTTCAGGATGGGTAGACGCAGGTTCAAAAGATGCGGTGGGGTCTTGGTCCCATGGGGCCGGCCCGCTCGCATTATTGAACGACGCCGACTCGGTGCCTACCCCGAACATCGAGACCGTTCCTGATGCCCTTCATCCGGGCGGATTCCAGGTCATCGGTGGTTCCCGGATTCCGCTGATCATGTTCGGCGGCCATGTTCCGCAGCACGTCGATCCGGAATGGCACTCCCACGCCACGATCCCGAAAACCATCATCGATCTGCTCGGCCTGCCGCCGCTGGGCGTACCGAGGGTCGATACCGCACCGTCCCTGGCCCAGCATGTCGACCCTGCCCTGAGCCGACCGGTACCGCCTGCGCCGGGCAGCACGATCACACAGCCACCACCGCCGTCACCGACCCCTCCCCCGTCAGCTCCGCAACCGTGGGCCGGCCCGCTCGGCGTGCTGCTCCCGGTCCTCGTCACCCTGGATGGCAGTGCCTTGCCCGCACCAACCGACGGTACCGTCCGACCGGCGCCCCCGAAACCACCGAAGGGATCTGTCTCGTGAATAGTGTTTCTGGGCTGACACGCTGAACCGAGCTTTGATGAAGACACTGGATGTTGTGAGTTCGAAGCGGAAACGGAGCCGACGACGGAGTAGCTTGCTGCGATCGAGCTGATCGGGATCGTCCAGGGCAGGGCCTGTCGCGGACGGGCCCGAATGGGCTACTGAAGCAGTTCACGCGGTCAGCGTTCGAGACTGCTTTGAACGATGAGCTCACCAAGCACCTCGTAAATCGTCTCGGCACTCACGCGCATTCCGTGATCCTAGGGGAAGTCTCTTTGGCAGCTGTGGCTGATCTCCTCGGGCGACCACCGTTTCGTCAGCTCCGTTCTAGGAACGAGAGGTTGTACGAGCTGAGCCGGTCGGGGTCAGCGAGAACGTCGATTGCGGCGATGCGCCCGCCGGCTACGGTGAATCCGGTTATTGATTTCAGTTGCCCATCTTCGACTAGTAGTACGCCTGCACTGCCATTTACGAGAGCGGGTCGGAAGGTCGGTGAGTTGGGGCCGAACATTCGTGCATTGCGTGCAACTGTTTCTGCGCCCGATAGCACGAACGGTGTCGGTCCCAGACCCTCGGCACGGAAAACAACGTCTGGATGCAGTATCGCGATGAGTGATTCGAAGCTGCCGTTCCGTGCGGCGGCGAAGAAAGCGTCGACCACTTCGCGTTGGCGAGCGATATCTGGGTCCGGCGTCGGCGCTCGCCCGCGTACACGTCGCCGCGCGCGACTGGCGAGTTGACGGGTCGCCTCGGGGGTGCGCTCGATCATCCCACCGATTTCATCGAACGAGACCGCGAACATGTCGTGGAGGACGAAGGCTAGGCGTTCTGAGGGGGTAAGCGTTTCGAGAACGACCAGGAGCGCGATTCCAACCGAGTCCGCCATCTGCGCCTCCTGCTCGGGATTGTCGCCGCCGTCTCGGTCGAGGATCGGATCCGGCATCATGAACTCGAGCGCTACCTCTCTGCGCTGGGCGCGAGAGCGAAGCGCGTTGAGGCACACCCGGGCGAGGATCGTCGTGAGCCAGGCGGCTAGGTTATCGACGTCTGCGGTGTTCGCGCGGCTCACTCGCAGCCAGGTGTCCTGGATCGCGTCGTCAGCCTCGCTCGTGGATCCGAGCATTCTGTACGCGACGGCTCGCAGGCGCGGGCGCTGTTGTTCAAATCTTTCGGTTAGCCAGTCCTGATCGCTCATTCGGTCACGTTCCTGTCGTCGGCGGTGTCATATAAGTAGACCCGCCAAGTCGGGCCGATGTGACAGGCATATGCACTCCCAGTAGAAAAGAATTTGGAGCTCTCATGGTCTACCCAATTCTCGTTACCGGTGGAACGGGAACTCTCGGCAGTGAACTCGTACCTCGACTCCTTGCTGCGGGCCGTACCGTTCGTATCCTGAGCCGCTCCGCTCGCCCGAATACTGAGGGCGTCGATTACGTCGTCGGGGACCTCGAAACGGGCGACGGGATCGACGCGGCGGTGGCCGGGGCAGAGATCGTGGTGCACGCAGCGGGCAGCGCCAAGGGCGATGCCGCCAAAGCGGAGACCCTCGTATCCGCGTTGCGCCGAGCTGGCATCGCACGGCACCTGCTGTACATGTCGGTTGTCGGAGCGGACACCACGCCGGTCGTCAGCTCAATTGACCGATCTACGCTTGGTTACTTTGAGGCGAAACGGAAGGCTGAGCTTTTGGTCTCCGGCTCCGGGATCCCGTTCACAACACTGCGCGCGACGCAGTTTCACAGTTTCTTTGTCGCGATCGTGGAACTGGGACTCAGGCTACCGTTCGTGCCATCGTTCGCGGGCTTTCGTTATCAGCCGGTGGACGTGCGAGACGTAGCCCAGCGGCTTGCCGAACTGACACTACGCGAACCGGAGGGCTTAGTGGAAGAAATTGGTGGACCCCGGGTCTATCCGATGGAAGATCTGCTGAAGGATTATCTCCGAGCGATTGGCCGCAAACGCCTCGTCGTTCCAATGCCGATTCCAGGGGGCGCAGCCAGAGCGCAACGTGCCGGTGCAAACCTCGCGCTCGACCACGCGACCGGAGAGCGCACATGGGAAGAGTTCCTGGCCGAAATCACTGCGCCCTCGTCACCTTACAAATCGCAGTCTCGAACCTGATTGCGGACTGCCGAAAGCCGATCAACGAGCGCATGCTTCGGCTCACGCTCCGCGACCCAGTCCTCCAGACCAGAAAATCTAAATCGCTTTCTCGTCGCGTCTAACCGGTTGGCAGTCGCGATTGGCGTGCTGTAGCGAACCATCAATTCCGGCCGGTGATGGTGAGTTTGTGGTGAACAGGTCCTTCAAATGCTGTTCGACCCATCATCGGATGGCGAAGGTGATGATGCAGCCGATCCCGGCGGCGATGCTGTAGATCGCGAAGGGGGTGAGGCTGCGGGTGCGGAAGTACCGGTCGAGGAATCTGACCGCGAGTAGTGCGCTGATGAACGACGCGATGCTCCCGGCGAGGACTTGGCCGTGGATGCCGTTACCGAGTGGGCCGATCAGGTCGGGGAGTTTCAGCACTCCGGCGGCGAGGATGACTGGGGTGGCGAGCAGAAACGAGAACCTGGCAGCTTCCAAATGGGTGAGCCCGGCGGACATGCCGCCGACCATCGAGACACCGGAGCGGCTGATTCCTGGCAGTAACGCGAAGATCTGAGAAGCCCCGACACCGATTGCCCGGCCAGCGCTGAGCCGGCTGATCGCGGCATCAACTTCGAGATCAGTGTCGTTGTCCAGATCTGGGCCGGTGCTGGGCGACTGCCGGACGGGGCCTGGAACGGCCACCGTGTTTTCGAGTTTCTTCGCGGCCTGATGCTCGCGTGAGTTTCTGCGGAAGCGCTCTCCGAGCAGAAGTACCCCACCGTTCAGGGTGAGAAAGATCGCTGCGATCGTGGGGATGCCGAGCACCGTGCGGAAGAGGTGATCCAGTAGCAACCCGGCAATCGCGACGGGTATCGTCGCGATGATGAGGAGCCAGGCGAGTCGTTCCGGTCCGGTGCTCACCCGCCTGTACCGGATTGATGTGACCAGCCCGGTGATGATGCGGGCCCAGTCTTTGCGGAAGAAGATGATCAGCGCGAACGCGGTCGCGACGTGCAGACCGACAACGAACGCGAGGTAAGGCGAATCGGGCGCGGACACATTCATGTCGGTGGCCCATGACCCGCCTAGAAGCGCCGGGATCAGGATCGAGTGGCCCAGACTCGAGATCGGGAACAGTTCCGATATGCCTTGAACGACGCCCATGACAATCGCTTCGAGGTAGGTCAGCTGACTCATGCTTTCACCGTAGGGCACACCATCCCCGTGTCCGATCGCGGATGGCCGGGTTGACGATTGCCTGTGAGAATCATCAGGCTCTCTCCTGCGTCAGCCCCGGAGTTGCTCGTGTCCGGTTTGTTGGATTCCAGATCGCGGCACTTCACACCGAACCGCATCAACGATCATGATGGTTTCGGTATGTGGCGTATCGTCGGTGATGAGGGTTGGAGTGCGATGAAGGTTCGGTGGGCGAAAGATCCGCAGCCCCATGACTATCCTGCTGCCGCGTCGTATCTTGCTTTGCTCGGCAGCGGTGTTGATGCGGAACGTCTGGTGGGTGTGTTGGCGCGGGCACCGATCGTGTTTCATCCGGCGAAGGATCTGCTGCGTGCGTCGCGACTGGGCTTGCTGCCGGCGACCGATCCGTATGTGGCGAAAGATCTGAAAAGAATTCGTAAGGGCAAGGAACTGAGCCCGGTGTTGCTGTTACGCGGTAACCTGCTCGGTGTTTCGCTGCAGATCCTCGACGGGTATCACCGGGTGTGTGCGTCGTATCATCTCAGCGACGACACACCGGTTTCAGCGCAGATCGTGTCACTTGACGACGACCCGGCCCCGGAGCCTCACTCATGAGCCTGGAGCTTCACGGTTTAGTGGTCCGTGTCGGTTCCGAGTGTTCCTTGCGCGGCTTTTCGGCCTGACCGTCCGCCACCGGGGCCGCGGAGAATGTGCGCGATACCGACAGCGATGACCGAACCGATCAGTGGGCCGGTTACGTAGATCCAGAGCGTGCTGACGTTGAGGCTGACAAGGTCAGGGCCGAAGGTGCGTGCCGGGTTCATTGATGCGCCACTGACTGGTTCGGCCCAGAGGCCTGCGAGGAGGATGTACGACCCGACCGCGAACGCGGACAGTGATCCGACGTTCTGTGCGCCGGACGCGGCACCGAGGATGGTGCTGACCAGTCCGCAGGTGAGGAGTATCTCGATCGCGAATGCTTGCAGGTCGGTGAAACCGGGCCCGGGCTCGGTCCTTCCGCTGCCACCGGCGGAGCCGAAGATCGTGAGTAAGAGAAGCGAAGCGGCCGCAGCACCAATCAGTTGAGCGAAGATGTAGGCCGGTACGCGTCGCCAGCTGAAGTCGCGGCGTAGCGCGAACGCGATGCTCACGACGGGGTTCAGGTGTGCTCCTGACACGGCTCCCATGAACAAGATCACGGCGATCACGGTCAGGGCGGGTGCGGTCACTAACGCGACCCGGCCCACGGAACCATGGGTGAGGGTGTTGACGATGTCTGCCCCGGCGGCGGCGATGACGAGAAGGAAGGTGCCGAAGAATTCGGCGAAGAGGCGCCTGTTTTCAAGCGACGTGTCGTTGAAGTTGCGAATGAGTCGCTGATCGCTGATGGAAAGGCCGAGGTGCACCTGCCGTAACGGTTCGGCTGCCGAATCCCCATCCTGATCTGTTGGGTTTGTCATCACCGGCCTGTTGACCGTTCAGCCGGGCGACGGAGCATGTTGGCTCCCGACTGCGTGATCAGCAGGGAATCGGTTTCTCGGGAGAGGGAGAGAACGATACCGATCGCGAGGAGGGAGCTGATCAGGGCTGTCCCGCCGGCAGAGATCAGAGGCAACGGCACGCCGAGCACAGGGACGAGGCCGAGTACGACCGCGATATTCACCAGAGCCTGGCCGATGATCCAGACCATGATCGATGCGGTCACGACTCGGGCGAACGGGTCGGGTGTGGCCCGGATGATGCGGAGGAACGCGACACCGAGAACAACGATCAGCAGGAGTACGACGCACGCGCCGATCAGGCCGAGTTCCTCACCGATGACGGCGAAGATGAAGTCCGTGTCGACTGCGGGAAGCCAGGACCATTTTGCTTTCGAGTTGCCAAGACCGACCCCGAAGATACCGCCGTCACCGAGCGCGAAGTAGCCGTTCTGGATCTGCCACCCCGACCCGCTGTAGTCCGCGGTTGCCGGGTGCAGAAAGGAGAGGATCCGGGTGACCCGGTTGGGCCGTGACAGCGCGGTCAGTATCGCGATCGTTGCCGAAACGGCAGTCAACAAGACGAGGTGGCGAAGCGGTATTCCGGCGAAGAACAGGCCGCCGAGAACCATCATGATCAAAATGACGGTGGTACCGAGGTCGCCGCCAAGCGCGACGAGGATGATCGAACTGCCGAGCACCAACACGGTCGGTATGAGCGTGTGTGAGAACTGGGTGATCCGATGTTGCTTCTTCGCCAGGAACATGCCGAGCCAAAGCACGACGCCGACTTTGATCAGCTCAGACGGTTGTAGTGCGGGGATCGGCCCGAGTTGGAGCCAGTTGCGGTTACCGTTCACCGTCACACCCAGCGGGGTGGCGATCACGAGGAGTTGCAGCACACAACCGCCAGCGAGAACCAGCCAGGCCGAGCGTTTCCAGAACGTCGATGGCAGCCTGGACGCTACGAGGAGCAGAGGAATACCGATCAGCGCGTACGTGCCTTGGCGAAAAAAAACGCTGAAAGAACTGCTGTCATCAATCTCCGATCCCACTGATGACGAGGAAAGCACCATGACCAGCCCAAAGGCGACCATGAACACCGTCACGCCGAAGAGCAAATAGAAATTCGATGACACCATCTGTAAAGGTTTGCCAAGGAAGATGCGGGCTGATCGAAATCCCTGGGTCGGCTCCGCGCGCCAAACTGCCGGGTGCTGGCTGCGCCGCGTTCTCATCGAACCGGTATGGGTGCGGGTCGTCCGGGTGCTGGTCATGACGTGCGACGCCGTTCGTTTCTGACGGTGCTGGGCTCTTCTCGCAGACGTTCTTCCATCTCGGCCGCCCACCCGTCCCCGGCCGGTGCGCTAAAGGTGATCTGTGCTTCGCCACGGCGGGTCAGCCGGCCGTAGCAGATCATCGAGAGTGTGGTCATGACAAGGCTTGCCCCGAGAAGTGCCAGGCCACCCCATGAACTCTGGTCTCGGATGATCTGGGCGACAGAGTCGACACTCATCAGCAGATACAGCACCGCAAGAACTGCCCATAACCACCGCCCGGAAGGTGTTCTGCGTCTCATGACTGCGAGAGTACCCGCCAAAATCCGCCAGAACGTTCTCGGCACGCACCCGACGCTAAGCATGAGTCTTTTGACACAAACCAGGTCGAGTTTCCGCTGCCTTGATTCAGCGGCTGCGAGATAGGCCTCAAACTAAATCCGCTGGTGCACCTATTTTGAGCGCCCGGTGTCCATCGTGAAAAGCCTGGATGCCCCGATCGGGATTGCGTCATCTCATGCTCTGATTGGGGGTTGTCGTTCTCTCACTAAAGTGTGCTCGAGGCGGGGAGGGAATGCGGCGTCTTCGTCTAGGGTTGCCGGATGCCCAAGACCCGCTGTTACCGTGATGGTGTGATCGTCGACCAGAATTTTCCGCTAGCCGACGTTTCCGAGCACCTCGATGAGCCGTTATCGGTGGTCTGGGTAGACCTCTGTAGGCCGGATATTTCAGAACTCGAGGTTCTTGCCAGCGAACTTGATCTGCACGCTCTCGCGGTAGAGGATGCGGTGAATCTGCATCAACGCCCCAAACTGGACCGGTACGCCGATCATCTCTTTCTGTCTGGCTATCGGGCCCGGTTCGACGCGGACACGGGAAATGTCACGACGAGTGAGGTGGCCGCGTTCATCACCGAGCGTGCCCTCGTGACGGTGCGTAAAGACGACAGGTTCGACATTGACGCTGTGACAGCCCGGTGGGACGGGTCCCCTGATCTCGCCCGGAACGGGGTCGGGTACCTCGTCTACGGACTCATCGACTACCTCGTTGACGGCTACTTCGAAGCCGTGCAGAGCCTCGATGAAGAGATCGAGGATGTCGCCGCGCAACTGTTCGAACCCGCAGCGGACCAAGAGAAACTCCAACGCCGCATCTTCGACTTGCGGAGGGGGCTCGTTGTTCTTCGGCGAGTGTCGCTGCCGATGCGTGAAGTCGTGAACACGATCTTGCGCCGTGACCTGCGTCTAGTCACCGAGGAGATGGGTCCGTACTTCCAAGACGTCTACGACCACATCCTCCGCGTCACCGAATGGACCGAGAGTCTGCGTGACCTGGCCACCAGCGTCCTTGAAGCCAACCTCGCCATCCAGGGCAACCGGCTGAACGTGATCACCAAAAAAGTCACCGGATGGGCGGCGATCATCGCCGTGCCGACCGCGATCACCGGATTCTATGGCCAGAACGTGCCTTACCCCGACTTCGGGCAGTTCAGCGGATTCATCACCTCGTGCGCGCTGATCCTCGGCCTCGGTGTGGCGCTCTACGTCATCTTCAAACGAAAAGACTGGATCTGAAAACCCGAACGCGCTGAGCTTGGTGCGACAGTGATGAGTGTCTCAACAAGCTAGAGGTTAACAAGACACGCCTCTCCCCCGGCAAACAGTCCACACAATTAGCCAAACTGCGCGGATGTGGTTTGTCTCGGAAACTCGTCTCATGAGGCCGCGTGTCTCAACGCTCGTTTTAGGGGTTTTTGGGGCTGGACGTCGGGATGAGGCTTTTGGGGTACACGCGGGTGAGTACCCCGGCGTAGGAGGCACAGTCGCAGATCGATGCGCTCGTGAGGATGGGCGTGCATCAACGAGACATTTTGCCCGACGCGATGTCGGGAACGAAGGTCGCCGCGAGTAGGCCGGCGATGAGCCGGCTGCTTGAGTACGCCGTCGAGGGTGACACGGTCGTGGTCTGGCGGATTAGCCGGGTTAGGCCGTTCGCTGATTGATGTGTTGAACACGGTGAAGTCGCCGCAGCATTCAGGTATCAGCGTTCACAGTGTCGGACGGGATGGACCCATTGACGAAGACCGGCCGAATGATGCTCGCCACAATGGCCGAGTACGAACGCGACTCATCGTCGAACGCGTCATCGACGGTATCGCGGTGGCTCAAGGCGCCGGTAGCCGGTTCGGCAGACCGGTCAGCGACCCGACGGTGATCGCGGAGAAACTGAAGTTCGTCTGCGCTGCGTGGAAGAACGGCAAAAAGGTCGCAGCGACCGCTGAACTCGTCGGTTGGTCCGTCCTCCTGACACGAGGTTGAGGAGCGCGTCCCAATCATCCTCGGGAACGGCCGACAGCACCGAGCGGCAGGTCTCTACCACGCCGCTCGTGCCGCTTCCGTCCTGTCTTCGTGTTCTTCGTAGGACGCTAGACAGCGACTCGCAGCGCAGCTGCCGCGAGTCCACTGGGAATCCGTCGGTTGGGCTGAGTTGAGGAGCATACAGATTCAAAGAACACCGGGATCTCTAACGAATTCTGGGGTCGCCTGTTCTAGAACGGTGATGACGAGGGGAGTGATGTCTGTCCAGAATCTTTTCGTGGTAGCACACATACCGGTCACCGCCGTTCCCCGTCGACGGCGGGAAGGGTGACGGCGGGATAGGATTCGACGTACTTCTCCTCCCCTGGTCCGCGATAAGTGCACGTGCGCGCTGCCGTGTCGACCTCATAGCGGATCACCCCGGACTGGAAGGTGGCCTCGACGAATTCGGGGAAGCTGCTCTCTCCGCGCTGGTCCACCCTGATGGCTTCAATGAGTCGGTCCTCGTCAAAGGGAACGATCAGCGTTAGCCCGGCTAAGGCGAGGGACCCTGGCTGGAGCACAGCGCCCTGCTCGGTCAGATAGACGACGGTTGAGGAGGGCACGTCGAAGATATACGCGGAGACGCCCGCCGCGCGCAGCGACTCAGCGAGATAAGGAAAGCCTCCCACGCGAGGGCGGACCGCTGAAGCGCGCTCGAGCGCGGCGGCCACAACGGCAACGAGATCGGTGGGGGTGGTGCGGGGTGAAGAGGTCATCGTGAGTCAATTCCGATCGGTTCGGTTACGTGTGACCAATATCACCACACATGACACCTATGTGTCAAGATGGACCGACCAGACCGATAGTGATATATTTTACTGATCTGACATACACTAGAGAAGTGACCTCAGTGAAGGACGTGGAAGGTTTGTACTCGGAGCTGTTCGAGGCGGCCAGCGTCGGCCGACGGCACGGTGAAAGAATCGCCGCCCTCGCTGACCAGACGCAGTCCCGGTGGCAGACCCTGTGGACGATCGATGTCGCCCCGCTCACCGTTCCGCAGATCGCACGCCGACTCGGCGTTAGCCGCCAGCACATTCTGCGACTCACCGGCGAACTACACGCCGAGGGACTCGTCGAGAGTCGACTCAACCCGGATCACAAGACTTCGCCACTGATCGTCCTTACCCCCGCCGGGGAAAAGATCCTGCACCGCATCAACGGGGCCGGACGTATCTCGAACCAGGCTCTCTTAGAGTCATTGACTCCCGCGCGGATCGACGATTTGCGTCTCCTCCTCCACGACTTCATCCGCATCATCAGCGACGAAGATGCGCGGCACATCTGAACCACTACAAGCGCGCTGCGACTCAGCCCGACAAGTGACGCAGCTCCCATCAGTAGTTACTGCCATGCACGACACGATTCTCAGTGCAGGTGACGATCCAGCACGCGATGGGAGTAACCGGATCGCATTGTTCATCCGAAGCGTCTCGCAAGCTGAATGTCGCACAAATGCGCGGGTTGCGTGGCACCGAGGTGCGAAATCTGCTCTCGTGAACCCCGTCCACGCAACAGAGATTGCGAGCACGAGTCATGAGACTCGACACACCGGAGCGGACGCGGCCCGCAACACCGTCACTGTCATAGACCGTTAGGCAGGTTACTGTGTGGCGCTGCAGCCTGGCGCTTTGGTGGTCTGGGCGGTTTTGGGTTCATCATCGGCGTTACTTCATTAAGGGGCGCTCCGTAGGTGCCAGGTGTACCGGTGAATGTGGCGGTGACGGTGTTTGTTTCGCCGGGTGCTAGGTCGACGAGGTAGCGGGCGACGGGCCTGCCGAAGTCTTCAGCGTCAGAGCGGACGTTCGCGTCGATGCTGGTTCCGTCGATCCTGGCGCCGCTGATGCTGGCTCCGACGGGGCCGTAGACGTACACTTCGGTGCTGAACGTTTTGCCGTGAAAGTTTCCGCCGACGACGAAGTCGGGCAGCGCGTTCGCTTCCTCGGTCGTGATGCTTGAATGGAGGGTCACGGTTTCAGTGAAGGTGGGTCCCGCGTGTTGGTGCACGCGTCGGTGCTGAGCGCGGTGGTGGCGTGTAGCCAATAGTCGGTTTTCGAGAAGGATTCGTCACGAAAGTATGTGCCGACGACGGTTTCCCTGGTGTTATCGGTGGGCAACACTCCGTCGAGCTTTGAGCCGGCGATCAGACTCTCTTCGTTGGGTGTGCGCTCCAGGCCGGCAGATCACCGGTCTGGATGCTTTTGTTGACCGCGGTCAGCAAAACGATCGGGTCGGCGGGGGTTAGTGAACACGGTCTTCGCAGTGGCGGTGAAGAACGGGTTGGTGTCTTTTTCAATATCGGCTGCCGGGTACCGCAGGTAGATGTTATGTAGGAGGAGGCTGACCGCGTTTTGCGCGGTCAGGACGTCGCCTGATTGAAGTGTCATCGGCCCGGTGACAGCGAGAAGGTTGGACAGTGCGATCGGGTCGATCGTGATGACACCGTCGATGGTGCCTCCCTGGTATTTTTCCCAGAACGCTTTCATCGTTAACGCCGCCGTTGGGAAGTCGGGGCGGCCGGTTGACCAGTTCAGCGTTGACGCGATCCCCGGGAGTATATGTTCAGCAGGTTCTGATCCATCGGCCGGGCTGGCACGTCGTTGAGGGGGAAATCGCCGCTGTCAGCGGACGCCGTCAGACTGACCGAACCGTTATCAACCGTGATCATTGACAAGGCGGCAGGTCCCCCACCTAACGCCGTCGTCTCAGCGTTATTGAGAAAGCCGATCAGGTAGTGTCGGGGCCCGTTCACACCGAGGATGTTCTGCACGGTCGCGACGTCATTCTGGGCCTCGTTGAGGCGGGTTTGCAGATCGGTGAGTGTTGTTAAGAGTTGGGTGCGAGCTGTTCCAACCTGCGGGACCGTGCCAACGGTGTTGATCTGTGTCGATGAGGTGGTGGCGGCTGCGACAGCATTGGTGATGGTTTGCAGAGTGCTGCTTGTGTTCCGCGTCAAGTGGTTGGCAGGGTTTCTTCTTTTTCGAAGTTGGGGATGGTGGGGTCGGCGAGGCCGGCGTGGACGTCGGCGGGCCGGTTCCAGGCGATCGCTTCGTGTGGGCGGACGTGGTTGTAGTCGGCGCGGTACGCGCCTATCTGCTCGACAAGGCTGAGGCCGTGCTCGATTTCCTCACGGAACAGCCATTCGTATTTCATCGACCCGAACCCGCGTTCGCGTGACCCGTTCTGGACAGGCGTCCGCACCCTCGTGCGAACATGCCGAAGCTCTGGATGCGCGGTGATGAACGCCTCGAAACGGAACGACCTGAACGGGCCGCCGTTATCCGTGACGATCGTGAGCACGGGCCGGATTTCGCCTGTCTCTGGGTCGACGACAGCATCATCGATGAGCGGGTGACCGAACAGCCGTTCGGCCTCGGTCAGGGCGAGTTCGACAGCCGCGATCGCGTCATGCTGGTTGCTGGTCGGTGAAACATGGCAGTCGTATTCGTACTTCGACCAGTAGTCCCGGCAGCCAGCGATGCGCCACACCCCACCGGTCATGGTCTCGTAGTCGCTGAAATCCAGCTGCCAGACCTGGTTCGGGCCTGTGGGTTCTTGGGCGAACGCAGCCTTACGACGTTCGGCGAGCTTCCGGCGTTCGCGCTGGTAATCAGCGGGCAAGATCAGGCCCTCGTCACGCAGCAACCGCAACACGGTCGCCTGCGACACCCGGTGCCCATCATGCCGGGTCATCGCCCACACCTTCCGGTGACCCCACGCCGGATGCGCCTGCGCATGCTTTACGACCAGCTCCCGGGCACCCACCCTGGCGGGCCTGGGCCATGGGCCTTTCGGCGGCCGTGACGTGCGGGCTTTCGCCTGCCAGCGCCGCCAAGTGCGTTCGGGCATGTCGATGATTTCGCAGAACCTCGAAGTCGACATGCCCGCATCTTTACGGATCACCTCGAGGTCCTCGAAGGACCCAAACGGCCCTCAGCGCTCTTCTTCCACACCCGAATCTCGACCGCGGCCTCGCCCAAAGCCTGAGTCAGTTCGCTGACTTCTTCTTCGAGCTGCCGCTCACGCGACGAGGGCTTCGATTTACCAGTCTCGATACCCGCCCTGCCAGCCTCGAGGAACTGGCGTTTCCAGTTCCCGATCGCTTGCTCAGACACCTTCTCACGACGCGCCGCCTCAGCGACCGTGATCTCGTTCTGCAGGATCGACAACACAATACGAAGCTTCTTCTCCGCCGGGATCGTCGGTGGACGACTCATAACAGTTCAGACCTTTCAGCAGGGGCACCGCTCACGCAACTAACAACCCCTGCCAACAATTCTGACGCGCGACACAGCATCTTCGATACTGCCCTAACAGCCGGCCTCATCCCGTGGGTGACGATCAGCGCGGCCGTGCTGGTATACCTTCCGTCCTACGCCCTAGACGGGTTCGCGACCGAACGCGGTATCCTCAGAACCGCCGCATTCGCCGGGCTGATCATCGCCGTCTTCACACATCCTGGCACCCGCTGGGCACGCCAACCCGTCACAAATTCTTCTGCCCTTGACGGTACTGAGGCGGCCGGAGCGAGGCCAACAGGTCAGCTTCGGTAAAGTCTTTTTCTGTCGTTATTTCTTACCAGCTGGCCGTCTTTATCCGAGTGGAGACCCGATCCGATGGGGTACCTGTTGTACGGCAGCCCGGCTGTTGTCGTCGAGTTCGATGACCGGGCCCTTGCGCATCTTCGAGTTGTGATCATCGCCAAGTTGCGCCGGAACGAATCTTTCACCTTCGACTACGCCCTCCCACCAGAACACGGCAGTGGCCGTGTCTCGCTCTGGCTCCACCCCGCGATCGGGTTGCAGTTCGTGTTCCGAAGCGGCCACGCCCCCGACATGAATCGCGCCTGGATCGAGGTGTTAGTGCGCGGCGCCAACACCGCACGCGGGCTGCAACTCCTACCCGAACCCGAACCCGCCGCCGCTCACGAGTTGCCGGATGGCTGGCTACCGGGTGGCGATCCGGCTCAACACGTCGTACGTTCGAAACGTGGCCATACTGATCAAACCCTGATCGGCCCGCTCAGATCGCCACGGTAATCAAAACCGATCTGGAGCGGGTTGCTTGATCGATGCAGGCTCCGTCAAAGCAATGTGGAGGAACAATGATGTTTAGCGCGTGTGCGATACGAACGCGGATCATTGACTCACCGATCTGGCAGCATCACCCGCAACCGGCCGCGATCGTGACAGCTGGCCGTGAGCGGGCGCACCACATACGAGAGTCAACGCCAGGCATCGTAGGCACACTCGCCCATGCGCTACCACACCCCCACCACCGGCGATCCGCCACTGACCAAACAAGAAGCGCCCGGATTGTTCTGCATGACCGGGGTGAGGACTCTTGGGCCGTGATGAACGAGGCCGGCATGTGCGTAGGTAACATCGCTCGCGTCGGACCCCACTACCGGGTATTCCATACCGCCGACACCCACGGCGCCGCCTTCGATTTCCCTAGCCTGCGGCTCGCGGCGGGCTACTTCAACGAATACGACGCAACCCGCGATCTTTAACACGCACCAACACAGCCCGCAGCGAGCACGAACCCGTGCGGGAATGGGCGCAATTCAACCCGTGGCGCATGCTGTCAAACACGATCGTTTCTGAGTGCGACGACTAGTTGGGGCCGGCACCATCCTCGGACGCTACCGATTGATTCTCTATAGCCCTATGCGAGTGAGTCGTGATTGCTTCTATCGGTTGGCCAGGGTGATGTGGGTGTCGCTGTGCGGCTCGAAGTAGGCGAAGAACGCGGCAGCATCCTCCGGCCCACCGGCCGAGAATGAGGCAGCACCCCCGTCGAGCGCCTTCTGCAGCACGCCAAGGGTGTCGAGAAAGATCATGCCGGCGACAGCCTGCTTGGGTACCTGCAGCACGAACGAGGCGTCAGACGGAATGACACCCGACACTTCGAGCACGCCGTTGCGGATGATCAGCCCGATGTCTTCGCCGGTGTCGCTCACGTGAATGCCCGCCGTCGCCGTCGCCGTGCCGGCCTTCTCGGGGTCGATCCTGAACCGCAGACTGTCGAGCAACGCCGACCCCGGCATAGCTGCGATCTGATCCGGCGCGTTGATCTGGATGCCGAGCGAGTAATCGATGGTGCCGTCGAGCTCACGGGCCGCGGTGAGGTAGAAGTTTCGCCAATTCGAGTTCGGGGTTCCATAGCCCAGTGTGCGCAGAGCATCAGCTTTCAGCAGTCGTGCCTCGGTGTCTTCGGGGTCGACCCGCACGAGGTGACTGACGAGCTCAGCCGCCCACTGGTGATCGCCGGCGTCAGCCGCAACTTTCGCCGCGGCATAGACGGCATCGCGACCGCCAATCAGCTCGATGTACCGCTTCGATGACGCCCGGATGTTCAGGGGAGACAGCGTTGCAGGGTCGGCGTCACGGCATACCTCCTTCAACTCAAAAAGATGCGGCAAACCTGGAATGGCTTCGGTTGGTCTATTTTGCGAGGGCGGTGGTGATGGCGTTGAGGTTGTCGGTCATCCAGCTGATGTAGGTTTTGCCGGCGGGGAGGGTTTCGGTGACGGGTACGACGGGGATGTTGTTGTTGTTTGCTGCGGTGAGGACGGCCTGGGTTTGCGCGCCGGTGGTTTGTTCGTTGTAGGCGAGGAGTTTCACGGCGTGGTCGTTGTACAGGGCAACTGTTTGTTGGAGCACGTCGGGTGCGACGTCGGTGCCGTTTTCGATGGCTTTGCTGAACTCGTGCGGGGTTTTGTTGTCGAGTCCGATTGCGTCGAGCATGTAGAGCGGTACGGGCTCGGTGATCGAGACGCCCACGCCGGCGTGGGTGGTCTTGAGGGCTGCTTCTTGTTGCTCGAGGGCGTCGATTTGTGTTTTCAGTGCGGTGGCGTTCTTTGTGTAGGTGGCTGTTCCGGCAGGGTCGATTTTCGTGTAGGTCTGTTGGATCTGGTCGATGACGTTTTCGACGGTTGGGAAGTCGTACCAGACGTGTTCGTTCAGGTCGCCGTTCGCGTCGGGTTGCTTGCCGGAGATAGTGACGGCGTTCAGCACGATTCCGGAGGTGTTGCCGGCGGTGCCGAGCATGGTGTCGACGAAGTCGTCGTATCCGCCGCCGTTCTCGATGACGACCTGGGCTTTCGAGAGGGCGAGTTGGTTCTGCGCGTCGGCTTCGTATTCGTGTGGGTCTTTGTCGGGGTCGTCAATGATCGAACTGACCGTCACACGGTCGCCGCCGATCGTGGCAGCGATGTCGCCCCAGACGTTCGTCGATGCAACCACCGAGATCGTACCCGAAGCACTCGCGCTGCTCGGGCTCGCGCTGCTGGGGGTCGAGGCGCAGCCGGCCAATGTGACCGTAGCGATGGCGGCGAGAGCGGTGGAAAGCAGGAGCATACGACGCATAGTGAACCAATCCGGTAGCGGGTCGCAGCACCGAGACTGCGAACGGGGATGTGATTCACCATAATCGTTATTGATAACGATTATCAAATTAAATAAGCCGTCCGGTTACTCCTGGTGGTTATGTTGCGTAGCTGGGTGCGGCGGGTAGTCCGAAGAATTCTTCGAGCGTGGCGATACCGATGGTGTGGAGGTGGGTTGCGAGGTTGGTTCCGATGAACCGGAAGTGCCAGGGTTCGTATTCGTATCCGGTGATCTCTGTTTGACCGTTCTGGTAGCGGAGCAGAAAGCCGTAAAGGTAGGCGTTGTTTGCGAGCCAGCGGCCGGTTGGGGTGTTGCCGAGACAGTCGCCGTCGGTGCCGCAGCCGCTGATGGTGTCGAGGATGTCGATCGCGAAGCCGGTTTGGTGTTCGCTGTACCCGGGCCGGGCGCTGGTCGCGTCTGCAGCTGCGGTGCCGAGCGAGTCGACGTAGGAGGCGTAGGCGTCTGTTTGGGATTGGAAGGATCGGTAGCCGCTTTGGGCCACGAGGGTGACCCCGATCTGGGTCTGTGCGGCGGTAAACATTTGGGCGAGTGCGTCGATGGTTTCGGGGCGGAGCTTGTGCCCGAACGGGTTCAGCATGCTCGCGGGTATCGGTAGGAGGCCGGGCGGCACGAAGGCGGTGGCGTCGGGGATCGGTCGGAGTTTGTTCACGACGAACCAGATACTCGTTGGATCGTCGATCGAAAACGCAGCCTTATCGAACACGGCTGGGGCCGTCGACGGCGTTGCCGCGGGGGCGTTTGTCGCGGGTAGAACGGAGGTGGCTGCGGCCACCGGTTCGGTAGGGAGACCGGCGCTGATCGGGCCGGGTTTGACGAGTTCGATGATCGCTGCGGTCGCCGCTGCTCCGGCGGCGACAACCATGCCAACGAACAGGCGTCTGGGCACCGGTCGTCTCGGTGTCTGCTCCGGGTCATCCGACATGCAGTCAGTTTAGAAGCCAACAGTCGTAGGAGGCAGAGGCTGCTTGGCGAGGCAGGCTGGTGTGAGTTCCCTCACCGTCTGATTCGAGGTGATCCGGCGTCTCGCAGGCTTCACTGATGCGGTCCGTGGTTGAATGGGGCCGATCTGAGGAGGTTGCTCTGACACGCACGTTGCCAGCCGAGCCCACCCTCCGCGACCTGACCCGGTCGGAGTGGCGGTGGGCACCGACCGTCGGAATCATCGCGATTCTGCTGCTTCTGGCAGTGCGGTTATTCACGCCGCCGTCGGTGACGGCGTGGCTGACAGATCCGGCGAAAGACTTCGTCACCCTCACGACAAGCGTGATCATCGAGTCGTTGCCGTTTGTGATTCTCGGCATTCTGCTTTCGGCCGTGGTGCAGATCTGGCTTCCTGAGGGTTTTCTCCTCCGCCGGCTGCCGAAGAACCCGGTATTACGGCGTACCTCTGTCTCACTTCTGGGTGTTCTGCTGCCGGTGTGCGAGTGCGGCAACGTTCCACTCACCCGAGGTCTTATCGTCAGCGGCCTCACGGTCGCCGATTCGATGACGTTTTTGTTCGCGGCACCCATCATCAACCCGATCACGATCATTACGACCTATCAGGCCTTCGGCTTCAGCGACGGCATCCTCCTCTCGCGGGTTCTCGGTGGGCTGCTGATCGCGAATCTGGTCGGGTGGATCTACAGCCAGCATCCGAAACCGGATGCCCTGCTGACGCCCGCGTTTCAGGCCGTCTGTGCGGTCGATGCACACGCCGAGCACGGCACGAAGATGCAGCGCACCTTCATCTCGTTCGGTCGAGAGAGCAGTGCGATGATGCCTGCGCTGTTCGTCGGCGCGGCCGTGGCGGGGTTGATCCAGGTGGCCGTGTCACGCAACCTTCTCGTCACCCTCGGCAGCAACCCGCTCTGGTCGGTGCTAGCACTGATGGCACTCGCGTTCGTCGTCGCGATCTGCTCCAACGTCGACGCGTTCTTCATCCTCTCGTTCGGGTCTACCTTCTTGCCCGGCGGTATCGTCGCGTTCCTGATTTTCGGACCCATGATCGACGTGAAGATGCTCGTCCTGATGCGCACCACGTTCACCACCAGAACCCTCGTTCAGGTCAGTGTTCTGATCGCGGTCTGCGCCGCCTCGATCGGGTTGGCGGTGAATCTTGTCTTTTAGCCGACTCGTCTCTAGGTGGAAGGGCCTCGCGCTCAGCATGATCGCCGTCGTCGCGACGCTGTGGCTCGGTGTCACGGGGCAGCTTGGGCTGTACATCCACCCGCGGTATTACGTCTTCACGATGATCATGGCCGGTCTTGCCGTCGTTCTCATCGTCGGCGCGTTCGCTGCCGTACCCGGCTCAGACGAACACGACGAGCACGAGCATCCGTCACCGTTCGAACGGCCCAGACGACGACTCTTAACGATCAGTGGGGCAGTGGTAGCTCTCGGCGTCGTCGTGGCCGCCGCGATGGTCTTGCTGATCGTGCCGCCGACGACGTTGACCTCTGCCGCCGTCGAGCAACGCAGTCTGAATGGGTCGTCGAATACGCTCAGCAACGCGGGCACCGGTGTATCTGCCTCGACCGACACCTCGACCTACACGGTCAAAGACTGGGCCGCCCTCATTCGGCAAGGGGCAGGTGCCGACGACCTGGCTGGCAAGACCGCTACCCTCACCGGCTTCGTGACGCCCGACAGCGACGACCCCGACAACGTGTTCTACGTCGCCCGCTTCGTTATCACGTGTTGCGCGGTTGACGCGCAACCGGTCGGTGTCGCGGTGTACGACCCGGGCTGGTCGGGCACCTACAAGGCCGATAGCTGGGTGAGTGTCGTCGGATCGTTCGAAGCCAACCCGAGCGTGCTCAGCACCGCGACCACCGTGATTCAGCCCGACAGCGTCACTGCGGTGGTCCAACCGGCGGAGCCCTATGTCTATTGAGGCGCCCCCGCGGCCACCGGAACTGGTCACCCGAAACGGCGGGTCGGGGCGTGAACGCTCGGGCCGACGCTTTCGGCGGCTGCTGTACGGAAGCATCGCGGTGTTCTCGCTGCTGGTCGTGGCGCTCATCGGCGCGAATCTCACTCAGGGCCCGCAGCTGAAGTCAGCCCAGATCAATCTCAACACCAGTGTCGAACGAGCCGGGCAACGCTTACTGCTGCAAACCAACGAACCACTCGCGGGCGTCGCGGCCAGCCACATCACGATCACGCCGTCGGCCGGCTTCACGGCATCGGTCAACGCGTCGAGCATCGACATTCAATTCAGCGACATTCTGCAGTACGACACCGCCTACACCGTGACCGTCAGCGACGTGCAGAGCATCTCTGCGGGCGCCTCATCGACGCTCGCCTACACTTTCACAACGCCAGACCCGACCGTCAACTACCTCGCCCCCGCCGCCGACTCGGATGGAACCCAGACACAAGACGCGATCATGTCAGTGCCTCTGTCAGGCGGCCCAGCGGTGACGGTGTACAGCGCCCCGCACATCCGCCGCTTCGTCGCCTTTGCCACGGCGCTCGTCGTGAACACCGTCAACGACGACGGAACCGACGCGCTCACCATCGTCTCCCTCACCGGAGCCGCTGACATTCCCGTGCAAGTCGCCGGGCCCGGAATCGTCACCAGCCTCAAGGCGTCTCTCAGCAGCAACCTCTTCGGCTACACCTTCAGCGCTAACCCCTCAGCCCAGTATCCAACACCCCCTGATCTGCTCTACGCCTACGACCTCACCCGCGGTCAGGATTACACCATTCCCATCACCGGCACCGACCACGAACAACTCAGCACCCAGAACTGGGCGTTCGTGCCCAACAGCACCTCCCTCGTCGCCCAAGCGGCCGACCACACCCTGCTCCTCATCGACACCGTCGGCGAACGCGACGGAACCTCCGGCGCCACCGTCGTCACAACGGCCGACAGCCTGAACGGCTTCATCCCGGGAACCAAAACGCTCATCAGCACTAGCAACGGATCGTACACACAGACCGACTTCAGCAAGGTCGGCACCCCCAGCACAGCCTTCACCGTCAACAGCGAACCAGCACGCGCCCCGATCTTCGACAGCACCAACAGCGTCATCACCATCAACAATCCCACCGATACGCCGGATCCCGCCACTGTGACTCGCACCACGGGCCAGACCACGGCAACACTTTTCACCGCAACCAGCACAATGGGCGCGATCACCGCGGCCTGCCTCTCACCGAACGGCAAATACATTGCCGTCACAACAGAAAGCCAACAAATCAGCTACCTGAACATCGCCAACACCAACACCGTCAGCACCAACAACGGCCAGCAACCCGGTTGGTGCTCATCCAACTGAAAAGGGGGTCTCCGGTTCGACTGTTGTCACACCGGGAAAAGGTACCAGGTGACACCCCGGGCCATCGCCACACCTTGTCTTACAGTGCGCTGAGGTAGCGGTAAGTCGTGGGCCGGCTCACCTTGAACTCCGCCGCTTTCTGCGCCACCGTGTGGGCACGCTTTCCGTCCGGACCTGGCTCCTCGTACATCTGACGGGCAAGTTTTCACCTGCCGAGCACCCAACTTTTGGCTTCTGCCCACCCGTACGCCCTAGCGCCCTGGCCGTCGCCAAGCCGTCGCGGGTGCGCTCGGCCATCACGGAGCTGTCGCGGCTAACCCATGTCAAAGCGAGCGACATACTGGGGTCGCAATCTACTGGGCTCGTTGAAATGTGAGAGTGAGCCGCTCGCTGAGGGTCCTAATGTCAGACACCGGCTCTTATTCGCTCGGCCACGCCCGGTTTGACTGTTTGATCGGGTAGCAACACACTGAACCTTGATGACATTGCCCACGTCCAACCCTCAGACTGATGAGACGCCCCGGCGTGCTTCGCGGGTCGCGTGGATATGTGGCGGCTTGGTTGTCATGCTCGGTGTGTTCCTCTCGCTAATGGCAGGGCACTTCGGGCTTGGTCGAGTATCGATCGTTTCTTCGTTGGTCGCGGGGCGAAACGCACTCACCGCCGGTTACGTCGGTGTGGCAGTTGGGTTCGGTCTGCTCGGCATCTTCTGGACTCGGGGGCGACAGCAAGTCGCCGTGTTCGGAATCTCGTTCGTTCTTGTTGCAACATGCAGCGGCTTCGGGATCGCAATTGGCGGCATATCTAACGATTTCCCGGCCCGCACTGTTTCCGGTGACTTACGAATCTTGTCGTGGAATATCAACGGTGACCTTGTCTCTGCTGAGCAGGTGGCCGCTGTGGCACACATGAACGACGCAAACATCGTCGTTCTACCAGATGCCACCTACAGCACCGTCGTTCAGCTAGCGGATCTGATGCCCGCGTTTACGGTAAGTCCAACCCCGACCGAACGGCAAGAAACCTACGTTCTGACCTCGAGTGACTTGGGTCGGTTACAGTCCGTCCCGGCTGACGGACCGTCCAGCACGAAAGAAGCCATCGTCGTTAGTGCATCGCCTCCTCGGCTCATCGCTATTCACGTCGCGCAACCGGTTCTCCGCGGCAATTCGCAGTGGAACGCCGACCTCGCCTGGGCGGAATCAGAATGCCGTGTCCCCAATACGATTCTTGTGGGCGACTTCAATGCAACCGTCGACAACTTTGGCCAGTCATCGCTCGGAGGCTGTAACGATGCCGCAAGCACACGAAAGGCCGCAAGCACGGGAACATGGCCGACGTTCCTCGCGCCCGCGTTGGGTATGCCGATCGATCATATCCTCGCGTCACCGAACTGGCTCGTTCGGAGCTTCACCGTCATAACCGACCAAGACTCGTCCGGCGCCCGGCACCGGCCAATCTTTGCCGCACTCGCAGAACGATAGCCGCTACCTTGCCGTGCAGCAGACCCTGTTAAAGTTTCGAAGTTCCAGCCGCGAAGTCCCGTGGGAATGTGCTGGGCGATGGCCACTAGCTCGAGCGAGCAGCCCGGTCGCGGCGGATACGGATGAGGGCCAAAAGGATCACACCGACCCTGGCGAGGGCTGAGGCTCCCGCTTATTGTTGACCCGCGCCTCAGCCGTCCGGTCAGGCAATGCGGCAAACCCTGGTGTTCAGGATTTCGGTCTGCGCTCAGTGTTCTCGTGGCTGAGGTGCACTTCGATGGTGGTTCGGGTGCCCCATTGCGAGACGCGACGGCAGGTGGCTATGGCGTAGAGCTGCATGGGCCGCAATACTAAGAATCGCCAGACCGCGGCCACCGGTGCCAGCGCGAACACGAGAAGCCTAAACCGTCGGGACTCATCCGTGCGGGAAACGGTGAAGAAGCGGAGCGCGATTAGGTAGTTGAGTATCAACGTGACAACGATCGCGGATCCGATGATGGCGAGGGTTCCGGGTCGGGTGATCAGAGTCCAGGCGATGATGCCTCCGAAGATCAGGGCGAGGAAGAGCTGCCCAACCTCGGACAGGGCCATCCAGAACGGTGGGCGGTTCAGTCGCATATAGCGGATCCACCAGAGAGTACGGATGAAGGTGCCGCGCATCCAGCGGAGGGCCTGCTTGCGGTAATGCGGCCAGCTCTCGGGCACCAGGGTGAAGGCGAATGAGCTGGGCTGGTGCACGGTTCGGCCCTCGAGGAGAGCGTAGAAGGTGAGCATGCTGTCGTCGTTCATTTGCATCTCCTGGCCCGCGAACTGTTCATGCGGGTAGGAGGCAGCGTGTTTGCGGACGGTGTCGGCTCGGTAGAATGCGAGCGTCCCAGAGTTGATCATCACCGAATGCAGCGGCGACTGGGCTGCTCGAAATCCACGCGTGAATGGCACATAGAGAATGGAGATCAGCGCGGTTAGGGCATTGCTGCGGCTGTTAAGGACGAGAACGGATCCGGCGACTGATTTCACCCGCGGGTCGGCGAAGGGTTTGAGACCTTCCTCGATCGCGCGCGCGTCCAGCAGTGAATCCGAGTCCAGGGTCACGAAGATGTCCGCGTCATCGTCGGTGAGTGCGTGCATCTGCGCATGGCGTTTGCCCTGATTCTGGGTCCGTGCCCACGTACCATCCACGCCCGCTGAACAACAGGTAGAGGCGAACCAGTGAAAGGTCCGGGCGTAGGGGCCAGCCGGATCACTGCCGGTGTAGATCGACCCGTCATCAACGACAGCGATGCGGTCCGGGAGACGGGTCTGCCGTAACACCGAGTCCAAACAGCCACGTAACGCATCCTCGTCCTCGTTGTAGACCGGGACCTGCACCGTCACCCGCAAACGCCCGACATACTGCACCGCGCTATCTTGTAGCCCGATCGGGTGCTCAAGCCAAGACACGGGGATCCACCACAACATCAGCAATGCCACGAACCACAAAAGGGTCACTCCGACCGTGCGATGATCCCCCATCAACGCCACGAAAATGCTGGAAAGGTGCAATAAGGACCACGCTAGGAACACCAGCAACGTCAACGACGCCGCTACCGTACTCCAGCGAGTACCGACCCAACGGGCGCTCGGCACACCCTCCGACGCCGACACGGGCCGATCACCCGTCTACGACTCGTCGATATTCTTGCGGTGCCGGAATCCGATCCGAACGACAACCACCCCAATAAGCAGAAGACCAGCCGCAACCGCCGGTAGCCAGAAACCTGTAGCGATCGACAAGCCCGCACCCGTAGCCGCCAAGGTGCCCGTGCGGGCAACAGATCCATAATCCACTTCATCGCCTCCTTGGGACGAAACGTTTACTTCACAAGGATGACACATCCTGATGAAGACCGGAACGAGAAAAGCTGCGAGCACGCAGTTCTAGCCGCGATTCTTGAGCCCGATTACGAGCCTCACGATGGCGGCATCGTCGATGCGTCTACCGCGGAACCCGAGAATGTATGCGGGCAATCTGAGCCGAGCCCGGCAGACGAAGTTGTGTGCGTCGCCGCTTTGGAAGATCACACATTTGCGGCCGCCGGTGAGGACATACTCGGTCGCGTCGAGCTGCCAGCACGCGTTCGGCGCGGGGTACACGAATCAACGGAACGATGCACGCGGCCGTTTGTTCGGCTCGGTCCTAGAAACCCCGGCATCACGGATACTCGCGAAAGCGTGATCGTCGATGAAGCGTGCAATCCCCCCTCCGTCATTTTCGAGCGCCGCCGACACCATCGACGGTGTAGTGCGTAGGAACGGCGCCACCTGTTGCGTCCTTCGCCCAGGCCGGCGCAATCCCGGCAACCCAGTTTCCATCCGCGTTGAGGATCGAAACTGTTCCGTCATCATTCAACGCAACCGAGCCGCCACCGTGAACGGTAATCGGGTACGCGTAAGTGGCTGGCGCATTTGCGTTATCGATCACCGTCGTGATCTCGACAGAACCGTCTGACTTCACAACAGGCACGGTTGACGTGTCGTTGTTGTTGTCGAACGACACGATTCCGTCGCTCACAGGCACAGCCGTATCCGCGTTGGAAGCGAACGGGACACTCATCACCACAGAGGCATGGTCGCCGCTAATCGATACGCCCTGTGATGGGTCAGTCGCCTCGCTCGCGATCACACCATCGGAGGTCGCTGCTACCGCTACCTCTGAAGAGGCGGATGGGGTCGTCTCTGCAACCCCAGTTAGAACGGAGGGGTTCGCGTCTTGGATAGCATCGAGAGCCGCGTTGCCCGTGCTACTTGGCTCATCAGCATGGGCGACACCCAGCGTGCCTACCGTCGAAGACATGGCCAGAAGCACAGTTGCTGTGGCAGCAAAAGCACGTTTAGGTCTGAGTATCAATTTGGGTCCCCCACTAGTAGCTGGCTGTAGTCAGCCGTGAATGATGCTGACCCACCCCCAATCGGTCGCGAATGATGCTGACCGACCCCAATCGGTCGGCAGCACACTCAACCTAGCAGCAAACAGCCTTCCCATGAGTTTTGTTCACAACAACTAACGACTTATCGTAGGCCTCGCAATCACCGCAAACGGCAATGACCCCGCCGCGTCGGTCGAATCCCGGTGCCCAAAGGAACACGGCCGCAATCCTTAGCATCGGAAATTTCACGAATTCAAAAGCCACCGCTACTAGCTCCGCAGTGTGCCCGGATCGCCTGTATGTCTAGCCCCGGGTTTGGTGGGGGCTCTAGTTGACCCGTTCTCTCGGTCGAGGGACGGGGGTTTGTGAGTAGTAGGCGTTCTCTTTCTCGATGGGTGGGATGTGGCCGAGCTCGCCGTGCAAGCGG
>NZ_BMGP01000003.1 GCF_014640255.1 Subtercola lobariae
CACGTCCGGCCACACGAAGCGATCGCCTGGAACCGGCCCGCCGACGTTCACGCCGGCCTCGCCGACCCCACCATCCCCAACTTCGAAAAAGAAGAAACCCTGCCAACTACTTGACGCGGGACACGGTAGGCCATGCCGTCAGCGGCGGGGTCAAGGCTGAGGTGCCGGTGGGTGGTCGCGGTCAGGTGCCGTTCGATCGCCGTTTGCGGTTGAGCTTCTTCCGCGGTGGCACGGGCATGCCGGGTCAGGCGTTGCACACACACCCGCCCCGCGATCGGCAGCAGCCGGGTTTCGTAGTCGGCCACGCATTCGGGCGGCAGGGCAGCGGAGTGCTGGATGATCTTCTCCGCATGCCGAAACGAAATCTGGCCTGACTCCAGGGCGGTGCGGGTGGCGGTGAACGTGCCGGCGAGGCCTTCTGCGGTGTCGATCAGGCGTCGGGCGTCGGTCTCATTCAGCCGTAACGCGACAGCGAGTTCGGTGACGAGGATGCGTTGGGTGACGACGTCAGGTGTCCAGGTGGGCCCGCCGGTGGATTGGTCTGTGAATCCCACGGCCAGGCACGCCTGCCGGGCGTCTTCGACCCGGGCTGCGTGCTCGGCTTGCGCCACCGCGACAGTGCGCGCGGAATCGATGACCGCACCGACCGCGGCCTTGTATCGTTCGCGCAGCAGGCGCCTGGTAGCGAAGTCGCTTCCATCGCCATCAGGGGTGAGTATTGCTCGATTCATGCTTCGATTCAACCACCACCCAACGACACTCGGTCGTCGTGGGCGGAATCGACAGAAAGTCTCGCCCGAGTTCCAAATGTGAAGAGGAAGATCGTATGACGGTTACTGGAGAATCATCACTTCGTCGACGACCGCGGCGCCGAGCTTGCTCATGTCCATGAACTTCGGGCAGTCGGCCAGCACCACGTTCCATTCGGGCGATTTGACCGCCTCTTCATAAGATGCGGCGGACTCGAACCAGATCTCAGCCACGCCATCCCAAGCAGGTGCGAGTTGCTGCGAAGCAATGTTCTGTGTGAAACGAGTCACTCCCGCCACCTGCGTGATCAAGGGCGCGTGGACTTCGCGCCAATGGCGAAGTGCGGCTCCTTGATCGAGGTCTGATCTGAATGAGACGGTGAAAATGCATTTGACCACGTAAAACTCCTTTGTTTTGAAAGAGCGTATCGAAGCAGTGAGCATTAATCATTAAATGCGAGCGACGGTGCGGGTCACCCCTCCTTGCGGAAGAGGGCGATGAACATCGCGTCAGTACCGTGCGCGTGCGGCCAGAGCTGCGCCTGCGTCACGTCAGCGCCGAGCGTCACAGGCGCGGAGACGAACGACTGCAGCGTGGCCTGGGTACCGAGGGGTGTGAGTACTCCGGAGTGGCGCTTCAGAGCATCCGCCACCTGCCCGCGAGTCTCAGCCACGTGCGGCGAGCACGTGACGTAAGCGAGTATTCCGCCGGGCTTCAGCGCGAGCACGGCTGCATCGATGAGCCGAGACTGCAGCACGACGAGCGACGAAACGTCGGCCGGCGATTTGCGCCAGCGCGCCTCGGGTCGCCTGCGCAGGGCGCCAAGGCCCGTGCAGGGAGCGTCGACGAGAATGCGGTCGAATTCGTCGGGGTGCGAGGCGCCTACGAGCGTTCCGTCGAGCTGCCAGACCACCGGCGGCGAGGGCAGCGCAGCCACCGCCTGCCGCACGAGCTCGGCGCGGGCCGCCACGGGTTCGTTCGCGATCAGCGTTGCACCGCCTGCCGTAGCACATGAGGCGAGCACGGCCGATTTGCCACCGGGCCCCGCACAGAGGTCGAGCCACTTCTCCCCCGCGACAACGGGCGCCGCATTGACCAGCGCGAGTGCTGCCAATTGCGAACCCTCGTCTTGCACCCGAACGGTACCCTGCCGAACCTGCGAAATCTCGCGTGGGTCTCCCGCGTCGGTGATGAACCCGTACGGCGAATACGCCGCCGGATGCCCGTCGACCCGAATCTCGTCGCGCGAAGCCAGCCCGGGCAGCGCGATCAGCCCGAGGCGCGCAGCCTCATTGTCGGCCTCGAGCAACTCGACCAGGTCGACCGCAGCTTCGTCGGCCGACGCCCCATCACCGAGCAGCGCCCGCCGAAACGCACGGATGATCCACGCCGGATGCGAGTACAGCACCTCGAGCCGCTCGTCGTCGTTATGCGCCGATTCGAGCACCCGATCTTGCCATTCTTCTGGAGTCGAACGCGTGATGGTGCGCAGCACTCCGTTCACGAAGCCAGTGGATGATCGGCTTGCCACCACTCGTGCCAACTCCACGGCCTCATTCACGGCCGCATGGCTGGCCACCCGAAGCGACAGCAGCTGGTGCGCCGCGAGCTCGAGCACATCGACGATGACGCCGTCGATCTCGGCGATCGGCCGCTTGGCCGCGAGTTCGATCACACGGTCGTAGTACCCCCGCAGCCGCAGGGTGCCGTAGGTGAGTTCGGTTGCAAGACCCGCATCGGCCGAGTTGAGTTTGGCGCGCTGAATTTTGGTCGGCAGCAGAAGGTTGGCATACGCGTCGTCTTCGCGCACCGCACGAATCACTTCGAAGGCGATCCGCCGCGCGGGCTGAACGATGGTGGGGCCTTGGCGTTGCGGAACCGGCCCGCGACCCTGGTTGGCTCCCTTGCGCCCGTGCTTGGGTCGCTCGGCGTTCGTGTCTCGCGGCGCTCGGCCCACTGAGCTGCCAGAGCCGCCATTCGAGCCACTTGCGCCCGCTCTGTTGGCAGAGCTGCCAGAACCGGAATTCGAGCCACTTGCGCCCGCTCTGGCGCTGCTGGCCTTGCGATCAGGATGCTTCGATGCAGAATCGGTCATTCGGCGATCACCTCGTTCTGGTCGGCGCGACCTTCTCGGCCACGCCACCAATCGGCGGCAGACATGGAGTTTTTTCCGGCGGGCTGCACCCGAACAAGACGCAGGGGCAGATCGCCTGTGCCGACGAGAACGGATCCAGCCTGCGACTGGATGCGCCCGGGCGCGAGCGCCACAGCATCGTGAGCGGGCTCCGCTTCGAGCACTTTGAATCGCTCGCCGTCGATGACGGTGAAGGCGCCGGGCTCTGGCGTTACGCCGCGGAGGCGCTGGTAGACCTCGGCGCGCGGCCGCGCCCAGTCGAGCCGAGCGTCTTCGAGTGTGAGCTTCGGCGCAAGAACGGCATCGCCGACCTGCGGAACGGCAACGGCCGTGCCGGCGGCCAGGTCATCGACGACACGAGAGGTAAGCGCAGCGCCTTCGACGGCGAGCGACTCGAGCAGGTTGCCGGCCGTCTGGTGAGCGCCGACCGTGGCGCTGGTCTGGGCGAAGACGGCACCGGCATCCATTGCCTCGACGAGTTGAAAGACGGAGGCGCCTGTGACGAAATCGCCCTCGATGACGGCGCGCTGCACAGGCGCGGCGCCGCGCCAGCGCGGGAGCAGGGAGAAGTGCAGGTTGATCCAGCCGAGGCGAGGCAGGCTGAGCAAGGGTTCGCGAACGAAGCCGCCGTAGGCCACGATCACCCCGAGGTCGGGAGTGAGTGCTGCGACCTGAGCGGTGACGGCGTCGTCGAGCCTGTTCGCCTTGATGACGGTGAGCCCGAGCGAGGTCGCGACTTCGGCCATGGGTGACGGGGTGAGCACACGTTTGCGGCCCTGCGGGGCATCCGTTCGGGTGATGACGGCGACGATCTCATGCGACGCCGCGAGAGCGCGGAGGGTCGGCTCGGCAACGGCGGGGGTGCCGGCGAAGACAATTCTCAATCGAGCGTCTCTCTGTCGTCGAAGCGAACCCGAAGGGTCGGCGGCGTGCGGTAATTTGTCGGTCTGCCGGGGGTTTTGCGCCTGCTGGTGGCGTTCTTGATGACGGCGGCGCGCAAGGTCGAGGCGACGGATGCCCCGACTGAGTAGTCGAAGCGAACGATGGATCTGACAAAATCGTTCTCGTCGGGCACGGGGCCCAGCACGTCTATCTTCGCGCTATCTTCGCCGTGAACCGAATCGTGAAGCTCTTTCACAGCACTTGCTACGGCTTCAGGGGTGCCGCGCACCGTTGCAACGCGAATGGCAGGCGGAAACCGCAGTCGGCGTCTGTCTGCGAGCTCTTCGCTGGCGAATCGCGGTTGCTGCCAGGTGACGAGGGTGCGGGCGAGTTCACCGCCGACCCCCACAATGATGGTGGGCGCGCGGGGGGCAGCGAGGGCGACGGCGTTCGACCACCACCGCAGGCAGTCTTCGGCGACCGTCAGTGACTCGCGGGCGAGCATCCGCTCGCCGTCGAGCAACAGAACGGCGTGATAGCCGCCTGCCGCAACGGGTTCTGCGCCGCGGGTGGCGATGACGAGGGCGGGGGCGCTGCCCACGTCGCCAAGCGAGCGCGAGCCGTCGGAGACGATGATTCTGGTGGCCGGAAAGGCGCGCCCGAGTTCTTCGGCGGTGCGTTCGCTGCCCTGACCGATGTGAGTGAAGGTGGTGCCTTCGCAGTGCCGACACTGCCACTGGGCCGCGATTGCCCCGCACCAGGCGCACGACGGTGGAGAGTTTTTCGATTGTGCACGCAGCGGCCCGTCGCAGACCAAGCAGTGTGCGGGGTTGCGGCAGCTTGCGCAGGCCAGCACGGGCGAGTAGCCCGGCCGGGCGACCTGCACGAGAACGGGGCCGGTTTCGAGGGCGGTGCGGGCGGCGTTCCAAGCAGACGAGGGGATGCGCGCGGTCTGTGCAAAACGGTCGTTCGACGACTGCGCCGACGTGGGTACGACCTTCGGCAGAAACCTTGGCTGCTGAGCGATGTCGTCGAGAAAGCCGAGCTCAACAAGGCGTTGCACCTCGCTGCTGCGTGAATGTGACACGAATGCGAGAGCGCAGGCCGATTGCTCTTGACGAATGAGTGCGACGTCGCGCGAGGCGACGTAAGGGCTGAGCGGCTCGTTGTGCAGGGGGTCGGCTTCGTCCCACAGCGCGATCAGGCCGAGCTCGTGCGCAGGGGCGTAGACGGCTGAGCGGGTTCCGACGATGATGCGCGGCCGCGGCTCGAGGCACGCCAAGAAGTTGGCATACCGTTCGGGATTCGTTTGGCGGGCGTCGAGACGCACCACCGTGCTGTCGAAGATGGGGTGGGCTGCGTGTTCAAGGGTGCTCTCGCCGGCCAGCACTGCGGCCAGCGCGGTTTCGAGTTGCTCTTGGTCGCGGTAGTCGGGCACGACGAGAATGGATGATCGGCCGAGGCTCAGCGTGTGAACGGCCATCGCGGCCATCGTGGCCGCCCAGGCGCCCACCCACGCGGCGCTCTGTGGTGCGGCGCCGGCTCGCGCAGCGCTGGTTGCGGTCATTCGCGCTGGCACTGCGGTGAAATCGGCCGAGCGTGGCGGCGTGGTGCTGGAATCAGCCGTGCGCAGTGGCGGGGTGCGGGCGGCCGCCGTTTCCGCTGAGCTGTATCGGCCGGCTTGCTTCACGGTCGCGATAGCGGTGACGGCGATTCGGCGGCGCTGTTCGAGCGCGCGTTCGATCACGCCGCGCCCGTAGCCTACGATCGTGCCGGCCAGAGATTCCGGGGTGGCCGCAGAAGACGAGCCGGCGGAACTCGGCGTGGCAGCCTGCGCGGCGGAGACGAATGGCGCGGCCGCCGATGAGACGGCCACGCCGCGTCGAGTCGGGGTCGCGCCGGTCGATGAGTCGGCCGCGTCTGGCGCCGACCTCGGAGGTTCCGTGTGCGTTTCTGCGAGTTTCTGTTGGCGGGCCAGCCAGGCCTTTTCTACGCGCACCTGCCGCGGGGGCACGGCGAGGCGTACGACATCGCTCGCGTTGCCGGCCGCGCGGGTGGCGACGCGACGAGCGAGCGCCCAGACATCGGGCGTCAGTACGGCCGCGGCCGAGACGATCTCTTCGATGTCGCTGAGTGTTCCCACGAAGTCGGCGCGGTCGGTGACCTCGACGATGTAGCCGCGGGAGACCCGGCCGGCGGTGCGCAGAGGTACTTTGACCCGTACGCCCGGCCGGGCATCCGGAACCAGCGCGTCAGGAATGCGATAGTCGAAGAGCCTGTCGAGCTGCGGAAGAGGCGACTCGAGCATTACCCGCGCGATGCGCGTCACATCGGCGACGGGGGTGTCGCCGCTCACGGTCACAACCGCGCAGCGCCTTGCAGGGCGTCGACCCGGTCAAGGCGCTCCCAGGTGAAGTCGGGCAGTTCACGGCCGAAGTGCCCATACGTCGATGTTTTCGCGTAGATGGGGCGCAACAAGTCGAGGTCGGCGATGATGGCCGCGGGCCGCAGGTCGAAGACCTCTTGAATCGCCGCGATGATCTGCTCGTCGGGCAGGTGACCGGTGCCGAACGTTTCGACGTAGAGGCCCACTGGAGCCGACTTGCCGATGGCGTAGGCGATCTGCACCTCGAGCTTGTCGGCGAACCCAGCGGCGACCGCGTTCTTGGCGACCCAACGCATAGCGTAGGCGGCCGAACGGTCGACCTTCGACGGGTCTTTTCCGCTGAACGCTCCCCCACCGTGCCGGCTCGCGCCGCCGTAAGTGTCGACGATGATCTTGCGGCCGGTGACCCCGGCGTCGCCCTGCGGGCCGCCGATCTCGAAGCGACCCGTGGGGTTGATGAGCAGACGTGTCGAAGCAGAATCGAGGTGCGAGTCGTCGAGCACGGGCCGGATGATCAGCTCTTCGACATCGTGCTGCAACTGTTCAGTCGATACCCGCGGCGTGTGCTGGGTTGAGAGAACGACCGTCTCGACCGTACGCGGCACGAGGCCGTCGTAGCCGATGGTCACCTGGGTCTTGCCGTCGGGGCGGAGGTAGTCGAGCTGGCCCGTCTTACGCACCTCGGCGAGACGCTCGGCGAGCCGATGCGCCAGCCAGATGGGCAGAGGCATGAGCTGAGGAGTCTCTGTGGTGGCGTAACCGAACATGATGCCCTGGTCACCGGCGCCTTGACGGTCGAGCGGGTCGGAGTCGGGAACACCTTGACGTGTCTCCCACGCGTTGTTGACGCCCTGCGCGATGTCGGGCGACTGGGCGCCGATGGAGACGGAGACGCCGCAGCTCATACCGTCGAAGCCGATGTCTGACGAGGTGTACCCGATCGACGTGACCTTTTCGCGCACGATGGTGGGAATGTCGACGTAGCCTTTGGTCGTCACTTCACCGGCGACATGAACGAGACCAGTGGTGACCAGCGTTTCGACGGCCACGCGGCTTGCGGGGTCGACCTCGAGAAGTGCGTCGAGAATGCTGTCTGAGATCTGGTCGCAGATCTTGTCGGGGTGGCCTTCGGTGACCGACTCTGACGTGAAAAGGCGAAGGTTAGTCATTGTGCTCCGGTGAGATGACGGTGGAAAGAATGCTGTTCGCCACCGACAGCTTCGTGTCGGCGACCTCGATCACTATATGCCCGGCATTGTCGATAATTGCGACGTCGTTGGTGTCGCTGGTGAAACCTTCTCGCCAGCCCACTTTGTTGAGAACAAGATAGTCGCAGCCCTTTCGGGCGATCTTGGCGCGGCCCAGTTCGAGCAGTTCTTCGCGGCTCGACGCCGTTTCGGCCGCAAAACCCACGACCGTCTGATGAGCTGCTTTGTTCGCCGAGAGCTCGGCCAGAATATCGGCGTTCTTCACCAGCTCCAGGCTGAGGGTGTCGCCCACCTGGTCTTTCTTGATCTTGCCTTCGGCCACGGTTTTCGGTCGATAGTCGGCGACTGCGGCTGACATGATCACCACATCGGCTTCGGGTGCCAACGCCAGCATCTCGACCCGTAGTTCTTCGGCGGTCTCGACGCTGTGTAGCTCCGCCCCCCGAGGCGGCTCGACTTCGAGGTGCGCGCCTACGAAAATCACGCGTGCACCGCGGCTGACCGCGGCGTCAGCGAGTGCAACGCCCTGCTTACCGCTGGATCGGTTGCCGATGAACCGCACCGGGTCGAGGGGCTCGCGAGTGCCGCCGGCCGAGATGAGGATGCTCACGCCCTCCAAGTCGCGCGAAACACCCGCCGGTGCATCGCCGTGTGAGGCACTCGCAGGCGCATTTCCGTGCTCCGCGTATTCGGTGACTGCTTCGACAAGCTCGGTCGTCGCTGCGGAGATGGCCGCGGCTGACGATGGCTCGCCCGCGGTGCGTGGTGAACCCGCGGAACCCGTGGCGTCGCCGAGCAGCCCGAGGCCCGCCGCAACGATGTCGTCGGGTTCTGACATGCGGCCCGGGCCCGAGTCGGTGCCGGTCAGCTGACCGCGGGCGGGCCCGATGAAGTGAAAGCCGCGTGCGCGCAGCACTGCCGTGTTGGCGACGGTCGCCGCGTTCTGCCACATCTCGGTGTGCATGGCGGGCGCGAGCAGAATGGGCGCTTTCGACGCGAGCACAGTGTTGCCCAGCAGATCGTCGGCGATTCCCGCTGCGAGCTTGGCGAGCGTGTTGGCCGTGGTCGGTGCGATGACGATTAGATCTGCGGCCTGGCCGATGGCCACGTGCCGCACCTCGGCGACACCCTCGTAGAGGTCGGTGTGCACGGTATTGCGTGAAATGGCCTCGAGGGTGGGTTTGCCGACGAATCGAAGCGCGTGTTCGGTGGCGATGACCTGAACGGAGTGCCCGGCCAGCACGAAACCGCGAACCACGCCGACAGCCTTATAGGCGGCGATGCCTCCGGTGATACCGACGACGATGTTCATGACGTGCATCCTGCGAACGATTCGCCGCCGTATTCACTTCGATTCATACATCTACTTTGGCACGCTCGCGGGCATGAAAAAGACCCGCCGCACGAACGAGCGACGGGTCTGGTTCTGAACAGGAAGAACTCAGTCTTCGATGGGCGCGTTGGCCTTCACGGTGAGCTTGTCTTCGTTGATCTCGTGCAGAGCGATCGAGAGCGGCTTGTCGTCGATGCCCGAGTCGACCAGCGGGCCGACGTTGTCGAACAGGCTGCCTTCGTGCAGGTCAGCGTAGTAGTCGTTGATCTGGCGGGCGCGCTTCGAGGCGAAGATGACGAGCGCGTACTTCGAGTCGACCTTCGAGAGCAGTTCGTCGATGGGCGGGTCGATGATGCCGAGTGGCTTCGATGGCATGTGTGTGCTCCTTGATTGGTGATGGAATTACTGACGTTTGTTACGCGGCCGGGTGGGTAATGCACGCAAGTGATGAACACGCAGAGCATCAGTCGCTAGTGCACGAGTGCAGCAGAGCTGGCCCGCAGAAGGCCTCGCAGGCCTACGAAATATTCATCAAGTCTACGACCTCTCGGGCCGCATCTTCGACTTTGCTGTTCACGACGCGAAAATCGAACTCATCGGAAGCAGCCAGTTCGACCTTCGCAGTGGCCAGCCGGCGCGCTTGTTCCTCGCTCGATTCGGTGCCTCGGCCGATCAGCCGGCGCACCAGCTCCTCCCAGGTGGGCGGCAGCAAAAACACTAAAACAGCTTCGGGCATGGATGCTCGAACCTGCCTAGCGCCCTGAATATCGATCTCGAGCAGCACACTCTTGCCCTCGTTCAGTGCTTGTTTCACGGGCCCGCGTGGTGTGCCGTAGCGCGACTGATTGTGTACTGTCGCCCACTCGAGAAACTCGCCCGCTTCGACCATGTGATCGAACTCCGCGTCGGTGACGAAGTAGTAGCTCACGCCGTCGATCTCGCCGGGGCGCGGAGCGCGCGTCGTGGCCGAAACCGAGAGCCGCACGTCGGGGTAGTTCTCGCGAATGTAGGTCGATACTGTTCCTTTGCCCACAGCTGTGGGCCCGGCGAGCACGACGAGCCTGGTTGAGGCCGGGGCACGAGGCACAACGGTGTCGTTACCCTCGGCCGCGTCGCCGAACGGTGCGCGAACGGCGAGATATTCAAGCAGTTTCGCCTGCTGGTGCAGGCCAAGGCCGCCGACCCGCTTCGATGGCGAAATACCGAGTTTTTCAAGTGCACGATCGCCGCGCACCGGCCCGAGACCAGGAATACACAGCAGCAGTTCGCGCACGCGCAGGCCGCCTTCGGCCGAGGTGGGCTCGCTGAGGCCCGCGCGCACGACATCGCTTGCGCTTCGTTCCCCCGAGACCACCGCGTTCTTCACTGATGCCCGCGCCCGGCGAGCGGCAACCGCGGCTTTCGACGCCGCAACCCGGTCGACCTCGGGAGGGTTCACCCTGCCGCTCACCTGGTGGCCCCCGTGACCCCGGCTGCCGGCCGTGAAAGCGCTTCAGCCAGCTCGTCGGCCTGCTGCCGGATGCTCTGCTCAAGACCGCTCGGCCCTGCTTGCAATACCGAACGAGACACCGCCACCACGGTCGAGGCGGTCAGCGCACCGAAAACAGACTGCACCTGATCGAACCGCGCCCCCTGAAAACCGAACCCTGGGGCGAGCACGGGAACGGCCGGCGTCGCCGCGAGCAGATCGCGGTCGATTCCGTAGTCGAGGAGGTTTTTCGTAGCACCAAGCACGAGACCGATGTTACCGAGCCGATCGCCGGCAGTACCGTGTTGGCCGTTGAATGTGGAAACTTCTGAGGCCACCAGCCCTGCTGTGGAAAACTCGGCAGCACCCGCCACGGAGTCCGCAGCGCCCGCCGAGGAGGCCGAATCGGCCGAACGCGTCGCGACCTGCGCCGTCTGCAACGCGAACGACTCGGGGTTCGACGTCGCGCTCAGCACGAATGCGCCCTTACCCGCCGCTTCGGCCAGCTCGAAGACCGCCGTCAGCGATCCGACCCCGGCATAGGCGGTCAGAGTTACCGCGTCGGCCTCGAGGGGCGAACCGGCCGCGAGCCAGGCTCGTCCATACGCCTCGGCACTCGTTCCGATGTCACCGCGCTTCGCATCTGCGATCACCAGAAGCCCTGCGGCACGACCAGCCGCCAGAACTTCTTCGAGTGCCGCGAAACCGGCGGCGCCATAGAGCTCATAGAAGGCGACCTGCGGCTTGATGATGCCGATGAGGCCGGCGGCGGCATCCACTACCCGAAGGCCGAACTCGCGCACGCCCGAAGCCGAGCGGGGCAGGCCCCATGCGTCGAGCAGGTAGTCGTGCGGGTCGATGCCCACGCAGAGCTGCCCGACGGTGCCGAAGGTCTCGGCCAGCCGCGCGCCGAAACCGCGCACAGCGGGTAGCTCGCCGTGGCCGCCGAGCGCCGTGGCCGACCCGCCGGCGCCAAGACGGCGATCGGCCGATGGCGGCTCAGAGACCGCCCCAGCCAGACCTTCGCCGTCTTCAGTGCTTGTCACAAGATCACGCTCGTCATACGACCTGGCCCGTCAGACAAGCTCTGCAGCAGCCAGCAGCTCGGCCTTCTCGAGGGCCTCCGCCCGCTCCCACGCGTACTCTTGCAGGCTTGTCACGGTGAAACCGTCACGAATGCCATCGAATGACGCCACTGCGGCACCCAATTGCGCAATGGTCGTGAACAGCGGCTTGTCGGCCGCAACCGCCGCCGCGCGAATCTCGTACCCGTCGGCACGCGCCGAGCGCCCCGAAGGCGTGTTGATGACGATGTCGACTTCGTTTCGATTGATCAGGTCGACGATGGTCGGCTCGGCAGTTGTGGGCTCGACACCCTGGCTGTACTTACGAACGATTCGCGTGCGAATGCCGTTGCGGTTCAGCACCTCTGCGGTTCCCACGGTTGCGAGAATCTCGAACCCGAGCTGCGAGAGCCGCAGCACCGGCAGCACGATGGCGCGCTTGTCGCGGTCGCTGACCGAGACGAAAACCGCTCCCGAGGTGGGCAGACCGCCGTACGCGGCCTCCTGGCTCTTCGCGAACGCCCGCGGAAAGTCGCGGTCGATGCCCATGACCTCGCCGGTCGAACGCATCTCCGGGCCGAGCACCGAGTCGACGACCAGGCCCTCTTTCGTTCGAAAGCGTTTGAACGGCAGAACCGCCTCTTTCACCGAAACCGGGGCATCGAACGGCACAATCGACCCGTCGATGACGGGCAAGAGCCCCTCGGCCTTCAACGAAGCGATCGAGTCGCCCACCATGATGCGCGACGCCGCCTTGGCCAGCGGAATGCCGAGCGCCTTCGAGACGAACGGCACGGTTCGGGATGCCCGGGGGTTCGCCTCGAGCACGTACAAGATGCCCGCGCCCACCGCGAACTGCACGTTCAGCAGCCCGCGCACACCCACGCCTTCAGCGATACCGAGCGTCGCCTTCTTGACGCGCGAGATCACATCTGGCCCGAGGGTCACCGGCGGCAGCGTGCACGACGAGTCACCCGAGTGGATGCCCGCCTCTTCGATGTGCTCCATGATGCCGCCGATGTACAACTCTTCACCGTCGTACAGCGCGTCGACATCGATCTCGATGGCGTCGTCGAGAAACCGGTCGACGAGCAGTGGATGCGACGGCCCCACAATTCCCTGACCGGCCACCCGCACGAAATAGTCTTCGAGCGAGGGGCTGTCGTAGACGATCTCCATGCCGCGCCCGCCGAGCACATACGAGGGACGCACCAGAACGGGGTAGCCGATCTCCTCGGCCACAGTGACCGCCGATGCGTAGTCGAAGGCCGTGCCGTTCTTCGGCGCGAGCAGGCCTGCGGCATCGAGGATGCCCGCGAACAAGCCGCGCTCTTCTGCGAGGTCGATGGCCTCGGGAGTCGTGCCGAGAATGGGCACGCCGTTCGCCTTGAGGCCCTTCGCGAGCCCGAGCGCAGTCTGACCGCCGAGCTGTACCACAACGCCCACCAGCTCGCCGGAAAGGCTCTCGGCGTGGATGACCTCGAGCACGTCTTCAAGCGTCAGCGGCTCGAAATAGAGCCGGTCGCTCGTGTCGTAGTCGGTCGAGACCGTCTCGGGGTTGCAGTTGATCATGATGGTCTCGTAGCCCGCGTCAGAGAGCGCGAACGAGGCGTGTACGCACGAGTAGTCGAACTCCACGCCCTGACCGATGCGGTTCGGCCCTGAGCCGAGAATCACGACCTTGCGGCGCGACGACGGCGTGACTTCGGTCTCGAGGTCGTACGACGAGTAGTGGTATGGCGTGAGCGCAGGAAACTCGCCCGCACACGTGTCGACGGTCTTGTAGACCGGGCGAACGTTGAGCGAGTGGCGCAGCGCACGAATGTCGTCTTCGGCGACACCACGAAGGGCCGCTATCTGCACATCTGAGAAGCCGTGGTCTTTAGCCAGGCGCAGAGTTGCCTCGTCGGTCTCCGTGGCTGCGGCGACAGCATCCGCTACCTCGTTGATGAGAACGATCTGGTCGATGAACCAGGGGTCGATCTTGGTCGACTCGAACACCTCGTCGATGGTCGCACCCGCGCGCAGCGCCTGCTGCACCGTGACGATGCGGCCGTCGGTGGGCACCGCAGCAACGGCCAACAGCTCGTCTTTCGAGAGCTCAGAAGCCGGGCCGTCCCAGTGGAATGACGAACCGCGCTTCTCGAGCGAACGCAGCGCCTTCTGCAAGGCGGTCGAGTAGTTGCGGCCGATGGCCATGGCCTCGCCCACCGACTTCATGGTTGTGGTGAGGGTCGGGTCGGCGGCCGGAAACTTCTCGAACGCGAACCGCGGCACCTTCACGACCACGTAGTCGAGCGTCGGCTCGAACGAAGCGGGAGTCACGCGAGTGATGTCGTTCGGAATCTCGTCGAGCCGGTAGCCGATAGCCAACTTGGCGGCGATCTTGGCGATCGGAAAGCCGGTGGCCTTCGACGCCAGTGCAGACGACCGCGACACGCGCGGGTTCATCTCGATCACAATGACGCGGCCGTTCGCGGGGTCGATGGCGAACTGAATGTTGCAGCCACCGGTGTCGACACCCACTGCCCGAATGATGTCGATGCCGATGTCGCGCAGGTTCTGGTATTCGCGGTCGGTCAGCGTGAGCGCCGGCGCCACCGTGATGGAGTCGCCCGTGTGCACACCCACCGGGTCGACGTTCTCGATCGAACACACCACAACAGTGTTGTCGGCCGTGTCGCGCATGAGCTCGAGCTCGTATTCTTTCCAGCCCAGGATGCTCTCTTCGAGTAGCACCTCGGTGGTGGGGCTCTGGTGCAGCCCGTCACCGACGATGCGCCGTAGCTCGGTCTCGTTGTACGCGAACCCCGAGCCGAGACCGCCCATCGTGAACGACGGACGCACGACGAGCGGGTACCCGAGGTCAAGGGCGAACACGACCGCCTCTTCGACCGTGTGAGCAATGTGCGAGCGAGCAACGTCGGCACCGCACTCGAGCACCAGTTCCTTGAAGATCTGGCGGTCTTCACCCTTGTTGATCGCCTCGAAGTTGGCGCCGATGAGCTCGACGTTGTACATCTCGAGAATGCCGTGCTTGTGCAGATCGATGGCCGCGTTCAGAGCGGTCTGGCCGCCGAGAGTCGGCAGAATCGCGTCGGGCTTCTCTTTGGCGATGATGCTCTCGATGACGCGCCAGGTGATCGGCTCGATGTAGGTCGCATCGGCGAAGTCGGGGTCGGTCATGATGGTGGCGGGGTTCGAGTTCACCAGAATGACGCGAACGCCCTCTTCACGAAGCACGCGGCAGGCCTGGGTGCCCGAGTAGTCGAACTCGCAGGCCTGGCCGATCACGATGGGGCCAGAGCCGATGACGAGAACGCTCTTGATGTCTTCTCTCTTGGGCATTACTGGTTTTCATCCTTCTGAATGTCGAGCACCATGTCTCTGAACCGGTCGAACAGGTACATCGAATCGTGCGGCCCTGCGGCCGCCTCCGGGTGGTATTGCACCGAGAACGCGTTGATGTCGAGGCAGCGGATGCCCTCCACCACATCATCGTTCAAACTCACGTGACTCACCTCGACCCGGCCGAACCCGGCCGGCGACTCGAGCACGCCTTCGCGCGGCGCATCGACCGCGAACCCGTGGTTCTGGCTGGTGATCTCTACCCGCCCGGTGGTGCGATCGAGCACGGGCTGGTTGATGCCGCGGTGCCCGAACGGCAGCTTGTAGGTGCCGAAGCCGAGCGCACGGCCGAGCAACTGATTGCCGAAGCAGATGCCGAAGTACGGCACGCCGGCGCGCAGAACGTCTTGCAGCACCGCCACATGGCCTTCGGATGCCTCGGGGTCGCCCGGCCCGTTCGAGTAGAACAGCGCGCTCGGCGAGAGCGCCAGAACTTCGTCGGTCGAGGCCGACTCCGGCAGTACTTCTACGTCGAAGCCGCGCGCTGCGAGGTAGTTCAGCGTGGACTTCTTCACCCCGAGGTCGAGCACAACCACAGATCCGATGCGTTCGGTGGTGGCAGGCACGGTGTACCGCTCGGCCGTCGATACGGTGCTCGAGAGGTTCAGCCCCGTCATTTCGGCGCCGGCCCGTACCAACTCGAGCTGAGCATCCGGTGCCAGCTCGAAGTCAGCACCCGAGAAGATGCCGGCTCTCATGGCTCCGGATGACCGGATGTGCCTTGTTACCGCCCGCGTGTCAATACCGCTGATGCCCACCACGTCGCCTCGAACGAGGTCGTCGTCGAGCGAGCGCGTGGCGCGAAAGTTCGAGACGATGCGCGAAGGGTCTCGCACGACGTAACCCGAGACCCAGATGCGACTCGACTCGAGGTCTTCGTCGTTCGTTCCGGTGTTGCCGATGTGCGGGGCCGTCATCATGACGATCTGACCGGCGTACGACGGGTCGGTGAGCGTCTCTTGGTAGCCCGTCATGCCGGTTGCGAACACGGCCTCGCCGAACGTGCGGCCGCGGGCGCCATAGGCGCGCCCCACGTAGCGGTTGCCGTCTTCGAGAACGAATACTGCCGGTTCGGTAGCGATCACGCGAGAGACCCTTCTTGCTTCGGAATGAGCGACTGAACGGTGCTGAGCACGCGCAGCGCGTCGGTGCCGTCGAGAATGCGAACGTACGACTCGACGTCAGCGGTGCTGTGCGCGGCGAATGCCTCTGCTGCCGCCGCGCTTTCGGCTCGAGCTGTGTCGTCGTGGTGGTGGGCATCGACCTCGGCGCTCGCGGCGCTGGCGGCTGCAATGGCCTCGGTCGTGTCGTGCGCCGACTTCACCGCATCGGCGATGGCGGCCTTCTTCTCCCGGCGCGTTGCGCCGACCGTCGCTGCCTTCAGGCGGGCTTTGTCGCTGCCGACGAGCGCGGTTGTCCAGTCGAGGCGGGTCAGGCCGCCGCTCTCGACCACCTTGTCGATGGTGAACGTCGACGTGCCAATGGAACGAATCTGGGCGAGCGGAACGTAGACGTCTGGTTCGCCGTTCACCGAGATGGTGACGCCCTTCTGCCAGACGATGAACGTTCCCCGGCCGCGAAAGGCGAGGCCGGGCAGCGCGAGACGCTCGAGCGGCTTGTTCGCGGGGGTGGTGGCCACGTAGAGCATCTGCACTTCGAGCAACAGATCACCGGCATCGGTCGGCGTCACGGTGTCGACCGTGAAGGCCGACTGGCGGCGTTTGCGCGCTCGCCAGGCGAGCGCCATGCCGATGTAGATGACGACGAGAATCGCCACAACGATGATGGCGGGAACGATCTGGTTCGGGTCCATGTCAGTTACTTGCTTTCCATGCTTCGGCCTGAGCCGCGATTTCGTCGCTCGGCGCCACCTGGGCGGCGCGAACGGTGGGGTAGCCGTGGTGAAAGGTGTATTCCACCCGGCCAGAGAGGGTTCGCCCGAGGTACGGCGAGTTCGTGCTCTTGCCGGCGAGCCGGCCGAGGTCGAACGTGCTGGAGTTCGCGGGGTCGACCAGTGTGACGTTGGCGGGGGCGCCCACCTCGAAGTCGTGGGAGTGATCGGCGAGGCGGCCGATCTCTGCAGGGGTCTGCGACAGCACGCGAGCGAGGTCGGCCCAGCTGAGCAGGCCGGTGTCGATGAGGGCGGTCTGGGCGACGCTCAGCGCAGACTCGAGGCCCACCATGCCGAAGCTCGCGGCATCCCACTCGGCCTCTTTCGACTCTTTCGGGTGCGGGGCGTGGTCGGTGGCGATGATGTCGATGGTGCCGTCGGCGAGCCCTTCCCGCAGAGCCTGAACGTCTTCGTCGCGGCGCAGCGGCGGGTTCACCTTGTAGCGCGCGTCGTAACTGCGAATGAGGTCTTCGGTGAGCAGCAGGTGATGCGGTGTCGCCTCGGCCGTCACGGTGATGCCACGCGACTTCGCCCAGCGGATGACCTCCACCGAGCCCGCGGTCGAAACATGACACACGTGCAGGCGTGCACCCACGTGTTCGGCGAGCAGCACATCGCGGGCGATGATCGACTCCTCGGCCACCGCCGGCCAGCCCTTCAGCCCGAGCTCGCTACTGAGTGCGCCCTCGTTCATCTGGGCGTTCTCGGTCAGCCTAGGATCTTGGGCGTGCTGCGCCACGACGCCGTCGAACGTGCGCACGTATTCGAGCGAGCGCCGCATCAGCAGCGAGTCGTGCACGCATTTGCCGTCGTCGGAGAAGACCCGCACCTGGGCACGGGAGTGCGCCATGGCGCCGATCTCGCTGAGACGCTCGCCCGCGAGGCCCACGGTGACGGCGCCGATCGGGCGCACGGTGGCGTACCCCGCCGCGTCGCCGAGCGCCTGAACCTGCTCGACCACACCGGCGGTGTCGGAGACGGGCATGGTGTTCGCCATCGCGAACACGCTGGTGAAGCCGCCGGCCGCCGCGGCACGAGAGCCGGTGAGCACGGTTTCGCTCTGCTCGAATCCGGGCTCGCGAAGGTGGGTGTGCAGGTCGACGAGACCGGGGAGGGCCACGAGACCGTCGGCGTCGATGGTGGTGATGCCGAGGCCCTCGTCGAGGTTCGTGCCCACGGCGGTGATGCGGGCATCCTGAACCAGCAGGTCGGCCCGGGCACCGTTCGGCAATGTCGCACCCGAGATGAGGTACGTCGCCCGTGCGGGTGTGGTCGTCACAGCAGAGCCTCTCGATCGCCAGACAGCAGCAGGTAGAGCACGGCCATCCGTATTGACACCCCGTTGGTGACCTGCTCGAGCACGGTCGACTGGGCAGAATCAGCCGCGGCGGCCGAAATCTCGAGGCCGCGGTTCATGGGGCCGGGGTGCATGACAATCGTATCGGGGGCGAGGGCCTGAAATCGCACGTCGTCAAGGCCCCACTCGCGGGCGTACTCGCGGGCGTTCGGAAAGAAAGCCGCGTTCATGCGTTCGCTCTGAATGCGCAGCATCATCACGACGTCGGGCTTAACCTCGGCGAGAGTCTGGTCGAGGTCGTACGAGATGGCGGCCGGCCAGGTGTCGGCGCCGAACGGAACCAGGGTGGCCGGGGCGACGAAGGTGACGTGGGCGCCGAGGGTTTCGAGCAACCAGAGGTTCGAGCGGGCGACCCGGGAGTGCAGAATGTCGCCGACGATCACCACGCTGATGCCGTCGAGGTCGCGGCCGCGGCTGCCGCCGTTCGTGCCGCTTGTGCCGCCGGTCGTGCCGCTTGTGCCGCCGGTCGTGCCGAACAGTCGGCGGCGCATGGTGAAGGCGTCGAGCAGGGCCTGAGTCGGATGCTCGTGGGTGCCATCACCCGCATTCACGATGGGGGCGTCGATCCACCCCGTCTCGGCCAGTAGTTGAGGCGCACCGCTCGACTGGTGCCTGATGACCACGCCATCGGCGCCCATCGCGGCGAGCGTCTGGGCGGTGTCTTTGAGGCTCTCGCCCTTCGAGACGCTGGAGCCTTTGGCGCTGAAGTTGATGACGTCTGCGCTCAGCCGTTTTGCGGCGGCCTCGAACGAGATGCGGGTGCGGGTCGAGTCTTCGAAGAACAGGTTCACGACGGTTTTGCCGCGCAGGGTGGGGAGCTTCTTGACCTCGCGGTTCGACACCTCGGCCATGTCTTCGGCGATGTCGAGAATCTGAATCGCGGCGTCGCGGCTGAGGTGCCGCGTGCTGAGCAGGTGCCTCATCGGGTGCCCCCCGCGGTGTCGCTTGTGTTCGAGGCGTCGGCGGGGCGCGCGCTCGGCGCTGCGTCGGCGCTGCGAGTGTCGGCGCTGCTGCGGGCCTCGCCGCTGCGAGTCTCGATGCTGACCTCTTCGACCTCGTCGAGTTCGGCCAGCCGCACGTTGATGCGTTCGTCGGTCGAGGTGGGCAGGTTCTTGCCCACGAAGTCGGCCCGAATGGGCAATTCGCGGTGGCCGCGGTCGACCAGCACCGCGAGCCGCACGATTCGCGGGCGACCGATGTCGCTGAGCGCATCCAGTGCCGCCCGAATGGTGCGCCCCGAGTACAGCACGTCGTCGACGAGCACCACGGTCTTGCCGTCGACTCCCCCGGCCGGAATCTGCGTGGGCCGCGGCGTGCGGGTGAGGTTTCGCGACAGATCGTCGCGGTACATGGTGGCGTCGAGTGCGCCCACCAGCGCTTTCGGTGCATCGGGCTCGATGCGCTGGATGATCGCCCCGATGCGCTGCGCGAGAAAAACTCCCCGCGTCGGCACCCCGAGTATCACGAGATCGTCGGCACCCCGGTTGGACTCCAGAATCTCGTGAGAGATTCGAGTCAACGCCCGGGTCATATCAGCCTGAGACAGCACAACGCGCGCCATACTCCGCCCCTTCCCCGCCTCACAGGGCGGAACTTAAAGGTTTTCGGTACGCACTAGCTTAGTGGGTGACGCCCTTCGAGGAGGCGATTTTGGCCAGGATGCCGTTGATGAAGGAGGCGGAGGCCTCCGTCGACATCGACTGGGCGGCCTCGACGGCCTCGGCGATGGCCACGTTGTCGGGCACGCCGTCGTTGTAGAGAATCTCCCAGATGCCGATGCGCAGCAGGGCACGGTCGATGTGCGGCATGCGACCGAGAGTCCAGCCGACGGCGTACGTTTCGATGAGTTCGTCGATTTCGTAGCCGTGCGCCACCACCCCGTCGACGATCTCGCGGGCGTAGAGCCACGAGGCCTCGCGGGCGGGTTCGGTCAGCGCCCTAGCCGCCTCGGCTGCGAGGGATTCGTTGATGGAGATCTGCCGAACATCCGCCGCGTAGAGAACGTCGAGGGCGCGTTTGCGTGCCTTTGTGCGTGCGCTCATGAAGGCAGATCAGCCCTTGTCGCTGACGCGGCCGAGGTAGTCGCCTGTGCGGGTGTCGACCTTGACCTTGGTGCCCTGCTCGAGAAAGAGCGGAACCTGAATCTGGTGCCCGGTCTCGACCGTTGCGGGCTTGGTTCCGCCAGTGGAGCGGTCGCCCTGCAGACCGGGCTCGGTGTAGGTGATTTCGAGGATGACCGAGGCCGGCAGTTCGACGTACAGAGGTGCGTCTTCGTGCAGGGCGATGGTGGCCATCTGGTTCTCGAGCATGTAATTCGCGGCATCGCCGACAACCGCGTCGGTCACGGTCAGTTGCTCGTAGGTGTCGGTGTCCATGAACACGAAGTCTTGGCCGTCGTTATAGAGGTACTGGTAGTCGCGGCGGTCGACGTTGGCCGTCTCGATCTTTGCGCCGGCGTTGAACGTGCGGTCGACGACCTTGCCCGAGACGACGTTCTTGATCTTGGTGCGAACGAACGCGCCGCCCTTACCGGGTTTGACGTGCTGAAACTCGATGACAGCCCAGAGCTGCCCGTCGATCTTCATCACTACGCCGTTGCTGATGTCGCTTGTCGAAGCCATTCCGGGGTACATCCATTCATTCTGTTGAGAAAGTGCGGGGGCCGCTGACGGCCCGACATACCAGTGTAGTCGAGCAATCGTTGCGTGGCTGAGAAGGCGGTCAGACTGCCGAGCGGGTGCCGACGATTGGCAGTCAGCCGATTGTGCGGATGATCTGATCGAGCGCGAGCCGGTACGAGTCGAAACCGAACCCCGCGATGACACCCGTAGCCACGGCCGAGATTACGCTGTTGTGCCGAAACGACTCCCGGGCATGCGGGTTCGAGATGTGTACCTCGATCAGCGGCAGACCCGCCTTCGTCACCATGGCCGCTGCGTCACGAAGCCCGTACGAGTAATGCGTGAATGCGGCGGGGTTCAGGATGACCGGGGTGCGGGCATCCACGGCCCCATGAAGCCACCCGATCAGTTCACCCTCGTCATCGGTCTGGCGCACCTCGATGCTGACGCCGTCGGGTGCCGCCTCGCCGAGCTGTTTGGTGAGGGCGACGAGGTCTTGACTGCCGTAGACGTCGGGTTCGCGGCTGCCGAGGCGACCGAGGTTCGGGCCGTTGAGCACGAGTACGGTCAACGAGCCGACCGAAGCGGCCGACCCGACCGAGCCAGTCGAGCTGGCAGAGCCGAGCTCGCTCACGACCCGATCTCCTGGTAGGCCGCGAACAACAGCGAAGTCTCGGGGCCGGTGAGCACCGTGGGCTTGCCGATGTCGTCGAGCACGATGAAGCGCAGCATCGCCCCGCGCGCCTTCTTGTCGCGTTGCATCGCGGCAAGCAGGGTGTTCCAGCGGCCGACCGGGTAGGTCGTCGGCAGCGTGAGCGACTCGAGAATGCGCCGGTGGCGGTCGACAGCTTCGTCGCTCAGGCTGCCGGTAAGCCGCCCGAGTTCGGCCGCGAAGACCATGCCCACGGCGACCGCTGCGCCGTGCCGCCACTGGTAGCGCTCGGTATGTTCGATGGCGTGCCCGAGGGTGTGCCCGTAGTTCAGAATCTCGCGGAGCCCCGCTTCGCGGAAGTCTTCGCTCACCACGCGCGCCTTCAGGCCGATCGACAGCTCGACGACGCGCCTGAACTGCGGCGTCGTCGGGTCGGTGGCGGCGGCCACATCGGCCTCGAGAATGTCGAGAATCTCCGTTTCGCCGATGAAGCCGGCCTTCGCGATCTCGGCGAAGCCGGCGAGCAGGTCGTTCTTCGGCAGGCTGACCAGGGTGTCGAGGTCGGCCAACACCGCAGTGGGCGCGTAGAAGGCGCCGACGAGGTTCTTGCCCTCTGCCGTGTTGATGCCGGTCTTTCCGCCGACGGCTGCGTCGACCATGCCGAGCACGGTGGTGGGAGCCTGAATGAGCTGAACCCCGCGCAGCCAGGTGGCGGCGACGAAGCCTGCCAGGTCGGTGGTCGCTCCCCCGCCGAAACCCACGATGGCGTCTGACCGGGTGAAGTCGGCCTGACCGAGAATCTGCCAGAGAAACGACGCCACTTCGACGCGCTTGGCGCCTTCGCCGTCGGGAACCTCGGCGAGCAGCACCTCGTAGTCGCCCTTGAGTTCGTCACGCAGCGCACCGGCCCAGTCGGCGAGCGGCGGAGCGTGCACGATGAGCACCTTACGCACGCCAGGGGCGAACGTGTCGCGGAGGCCGGCGAGCACGCCGCGACCCACGATGATGTCGTACGAACCCGTTTCGCCGCCCACGGGCACCGGTGTCGACGCCGAGGTCGTGGCGCTTCCGGTTGCCGCCGCGGTAGCAGCCGAAGCGCCGTCGGCAGTGGCAGCAGTGCCAGCGGCAGTGTCTGCCACAGAAGCGGTACCGGCTGCTGCGGCAGCAGCCGAACCGGCCACCCGGATGATCGTGGGGCTGTCGATGGTCATACTGTCTCCTTGGCGAGCTGGCTGCGCACCCACGTCGCGACATCGGCTGCGATGTCGTCGGCGGGGCGGTGTGACGTGTCGATGGTGAGGTCGGCGAGGCCGGCGTACAGATCGTGGCGGGCGTGCTCGATGCGCTCCCAGGCGGCGACGTCGGGTACGAGCGGGCGGTTCGATCCGCCGAGACGCGCGCCTACGGCCTCCGCCGTTGCGGTGAACAGCACCACGAGGCATCCGTCGAGGTCGAGCTGGGTCGCACGGTTCAGCACAGCGCCGCCGCCGAACGAAACGACGCCGCCCTCGGCGAGGGCCTGAACGACTTCGGCGCGTTCGATCTCGCGAAAGGCCGGTTCGCCGAGCGTTTCGAAGATGGCGGGAATGGGCCCGTGCGCGGCGACGATCTGCTTATCGGTGTCGGTGAACGGCAACTCGAGCAAACGCGCAACGCGTCGCCCGATGCGGGTCTTGCCGGCCGCCGGCGGCCCGATGATGACGACGGTCACGGCAGAGTCACTGCGCGGTCGATGCCGCGGCCGGATTGCTGGCGCGACCACCCGCCGCTTTCTATCACGATTTCCCGCGGCACGGTGGTCGCCTGCGCGAGGTCGCGGGCCGGTGCCGACGCATGTGTGCGGGGCATCACGGCTGCTCGACGGGCTCGCCGACGCTCGCAGAACCGGTTCGCAGAGCATCCGGAATCGCGGCGAGGTACGAGTCGAGGTTGCGACGCGTCTCGGTGATGGAGTCGCCGCCGAACTTCTCTTGCACGGCGTTCGCCAGCACGAGTGCCACCATCGCCTCGGCCACCACGCCCGCCGCCGGAACCGCGCAGACGTCAGAACGTTGGTGGTGGGCAGCAGCGGCGCCGCCGGTGGCGACGTCGACCGTGCGGAGCGCGTGCGGAATCGTGGCGATGGGCTTCATGCCCGCGCGCACCCGCAGCACTGTGCCAGTGCTCATGCCGCCCTCGGTGCCGCCGGCCTTATCGCTCGAGCGCTCGATCTCGCCGTCGATCTCGAAGAGTTCATCGTGCGCTTGTGACCCGCGACGGGTGGTTGTGAGAAATCCGTCACCCACCTCGACACCTTTGATGGCCTGGATGCCCATCAGCGCGCCCGCGAGCTGCGAGTCGAGTCGGCGATCCCAGTGCACGTGCGAGCCGAGGCCCGGTGGCAGCCCGTAGGCGAGCACCTCGACCACGCCGCCGAGCGTGTCGCCCTCTTTCTGGGCGTCATCCACTTCGGCCACCATCAGGGCCGAGGTTTCGGGGTCGAAGCAGCGCAGCGGGTCGGCGTCGAGCAGGTCGACATCGGCAGGCGTGGGTAGCGCAGAACCTTCGGGCACGCGAACGGGCCCGATGGCGAGGGTGTGGCTGACGAGCGTGATGTCGAGCGCCCCGAGAAACTGGCGTGCGACAGCGCCGAGCGCAACACGCGCCGCAGTCTCGCGTGCACTGGCCCGCTCGAGAATGGGCCGTGCTTCGTCGAAGGCGTACTTCTGCATGCCCACGAGGTCGGCATGCCCCGGCCTCGGCCGTGTCAAAGCGGCACCTCGGCCGGCACTCGGCACATAGTTCTCGATGGGCTCAGAGTTCATCACCTCGGTCCACTTCGGCCACTCGGTATTGCCGACGCGAATAGCCACCGGGCTGCCCAAGGTGAAGCCGTGCACGACTCCACCCGAAACGGTGACCTCGTCTTCTTCGAACTTCATGCGCGCGCCTCGGCCGTAACCGAGTTTGCGGCGCGCCAGATCGGTGCGGATATCGTGAAGGGTGACCGGGATTCCAGACGGCAGGCCCTCAATGATGGCAATGAGTTCGGGGCCGTGGGATTCACCGGCGGTGAGCCAACGAAGCATGCCTCAATCCTCCCACAGACCCGGTTGACCCTCCCACACGAGAACTAGCCAGGCCCACACGAGGTCAGGCCCACACCAGACTGGGTCAGGCGGTGAGCCCCACGGCGCGGGTCATCGCGGCGAAGACCGCGGGCTCGTCGGCGAGCCGCAGTTGGGGGTCGCCGGTGACGAAGATGCGTACTTGGGCGAGGGCCTGGTGGGCGAGCATCCACAGCCCTGAAACATCGACTCCCCCGCGTTCACGCCACGCGGTAGCGAGGATGCTCGGCCACGGGTCGTAGGCAACGTCGAGCAATACCGCGCCTGGCGTGGGCGCGAACCCCACCACGTCGGCCTCCGTGAGGCTGCCGCCCGGCAGCGTGCTGATGGTCACCGGTGCGTCGACCTCCTGAGCGAGGGCGTCGGCCAGCCAGACCACCGAGATGGCGACTCCCGCATTGGCAGCCACCGCCGTCACCTGCTCGGCCTTCTCGGGCGATCGTGCCGCGATGGTGACGTGTTCGGCGCCCAGTTCTGCGGCAGCGACCACGGCCGAGCGCGCGGTCGCGCCGGCGCCCAGAATCAGCACTTCGCTCGAGCGACTGATTCCGGTACCGGCGAGCGCGTCGACAATGCCGCCCACGTCGGTGTTGAAACCCTGAACCGCCAGTGACCCGTTCTCATGCGCGAACGTGATGGTATTCGCCGCACCCGTGAGCATGGTCTGCACGTCGGCCGAGTCGATGAGGGCCAGCGCCTCTTCTTTCAGCGGCATGGTCAGCGACAACCCGCGCCACGACTCGTCGAGCCCCAGCACGAAATCACTGAGTTGCCCGGGGGCGACTTCAGCCTTGCTGTACTGCCAGTCGAGCCCGAGCGCACGGTAGGCAGCGAGGTGCAGCTGGGGTGATTTCGAGTGCGCAATCGGCGACCCGAGAACCGCCAAACGCTCGGCGGGAGCCGAAACCGTGTTCGAACCCTCGGTCATGGGCAGCTGGTCGCGTTGCCGGCCTGGTAGAGCTCGACGGCGGCGTTGTGCTCGTCGAGGTTGTCTGAGAAGCAGGTGAGACCCGTGTCGAGATTCACCGTGACGAAGTACAGCCAGCTGCCGTCGGCCGGTTTCAGGGCCGCATTGATGGCGTCGTCTCCCGGGTTCGAGATGGGGCCGATGGGCAGACCCAGAATCACGTAGGTGTTGTACTTGTTCGACTCGTCGTTGCGCTGGGCGTCGGTCGTATCGACCTCTTTCGAGCCCGTGCCATAGGCAACGGTGGCGTCAGACTGCAGCGGCATGCCGTCGGCGATGCGGTTGGCGAACACTCGAGACACCTTGTAGAAGTCGTCGGTGCTGCCGCCTTCTTTCTGAATGATCGAGGCCATCGTCAGCGTCTTCTCGCGGTCTGCGGGGGCGACACCGGCCGCATCGAGCGACTGGAACGCACGATCGACCATCGTCTTGATGAGGTCGTGAGCACTCGTGTTCGGCTGGAACGTGTACGTCGCAGGAAAGAGGTAGCCCTCGATGTTCGGCGCCGAGGGGTCGATGCCGAACTGCGTGTAGTTTGCAGCCTCCGCCTGCAGATCGGCGAGCGGCACCCCGGTCTTATCGGCGAGCTGGCTCAGCACATCGGCCGCTACGGTGCCCTCAGTGATCACAACCGTCGTGGTCACTGCATTGGCGGGGTTCTGGAGCCCGTCGAGAGCGGCCTGTGAGCTCATGCCCTTCTGCAGGGTGTACGTTCCGGGCTGAAAGACCACGTTCGGGTTCTTCAGTAGCAGCGCGTAGAACGTGTCTGACGACTTCACCACGCCGGCAGTCTGCAGGTTGTCGCCGATCTTGGTGCCGTCGTCACCCGACGCGATGACGAAGTTCACCGTCTCGCCCGTGCCGGTTCCGGTGTAGTCGTCGACGTCTTTCGCGCCGAAGATCTTGTTGATCTGCGGTTGGTACGAGAAATAGATGGTGCTGCCGATGGTGGCGAGCCCGCCCACCAGCACCACCGCGATGATGATGGTCCAGATCGCGCGGCGCGAGCGTCGTCGTTTCGGCGGCCGTGGTTCACGCACTCGAGGCAGCGGCCCCGAAGGCGGTGGTGACTGCGGCGGCAGCGAATCGAAGGCGGCGGCGGCCGCATCGGGCCGCGCAGCCGAATCGGAGGCGTCGATCACCTGGGTAGCCCTGACCGCACGACGCGTTCCCGGCACCGGGGAGGCAGCTCCTGCGTCGGTGACAGGCGCGGCCGGTGCTGGAGGCGTGGGCGTCGGCTCGGCCGGTTCCCTGAAGAATTCCGCGAACGGATGATCCTCCGGCAGCTTGGAGTCAGTCACAGTTCACGTCCTTCGGTGAAATCGACGCCGATGGTCGGGTCAACAACGGTACCGGGCGGTTTACCCGAAGCACGCTCGACATCAAGCGCGTGTTGCAAAAGTATAACGGCGGCTACTTGATCGATTACTGAGCGCGAATTCTTGGTGGTGCGACCATTCTTATGCAGCGCGGCCTGGGCTGAAACAGTGGTGAGCCGCTCGTCGATCATGCGCACCGGGTGCCCGGCAGTCGCCAATCGCAGCGCGAAACCCTCGGCGTCTTCGGTCGAGGCCGTCGAGCCGCCCGACATCGAGAGGGGCAGCCCCACAATGAACTCTGTCGCGTCGAACTCTGCCGCCAGCTCGAGAATGCGCACAATGTCGCTGCTGCGGCTCTCGTTGCCGGATGCCCGGGGCACCGTCTCCACCGGAGTCGCCAGTATTCCGTGCAGATCTGAGCGCGCCACACCCACGCGGGCCTTGCCCACGTCGATGCCCAAGCGCACTCCCGACCGCATGCCTTTTCGTTACTTCGCGCCCGCGACGGCCGAGCGGATGCCCGCCAGCGCCTCATCGATGGCCGCAACGTTCGTGCCGCCACCCTGCGCGAGGTCGTCTTTGCCGCCGCCACCGCCGCCGAGAATCGAGGCCGCTACCCTGGCCAGTGCGCCGGCCTTCAACGAGGCCGTTCGCGCCTCGTCGTTGGTGGCCACGATGACCACGGGCTTGCCTGCGACGGAGGCCGCGAGGGCCACCACGCTGGCGTCAGAACCGAGGCGTTCGCGAACGCTGGTCACGAGCATCCGTAGGTCGTCAGCCGAACGCAACTCGCCGACAGACGCTGCCACAACGGTGACGTCGCCTTCGCGCCTGGCGTTCGCAACGAGGGCGGGCACGCGTGATGACAGCGCGCTCGCCTCGTAGGCCGCTATCTTCTTCTCTGCGGCCTTGAGCTCGGCCGAGAGCGTGCCGATGCGCGAGACGAGCTCGTCTCGTGGCGCCTTCAGCGACGAGGTGAGCTGCGACACAATGGCCCGCTCGGCGGCGAACTCGCGAAAGGCGTCAGCGCCCACGAGCGATTCGACGCGGCGGTTGGTCGACCCGATCGACGATTCGCCGAGCAGGTTGATGAGCCCGATCTCAGAGGTGTGCACCACGTGCGTGCCGCCGCAGAGCTCGCGCGACCAGGGGCCGCCGATCTCCACCATGCGCACGACATCGCCGTACTTCTCGCCGAAAAGCGCCATGGCGCCGAGGGCTTTGGCATCGTCGACGGCCATCTCGCGCGTGATCACGCCGAAGTCGGCTTGCACTGCGGTGTTCGAGATCTCTTCGACTTCGCTCTTCGTTTCGGCAGACAGTGGGCTTGACCAGGTGAAGTCGAGGCGCATGTAACCAGCTTTGTTATACGAGCCCGACTGGTGCGCGGTCGACCCGAGAATCTCGCGCAGAGCGGCGTGCACGATGTGCGTCGCCGAGTGCGCCTGGGTTGCGCCCTTGCGCCAGTTCTTGTCGACCACGCTGCGGGCAGCGTCGCCGATGGAGACCTGGCCGCTCGTGACACGCCCGCGGTGGCTGATGAGCCCCTTCACGGGCTTCTGCACGTCGAGCACCTCGACTTCGAAGGTCTGGCCGCCATCGAGGCTGATGATCGTGCCCGCGTCGGCCTCCTGGCCACCGGATTCGGCGTACAGACTGGTCTCGGCCAGAATCACCTCGACGAGTTCGCCGGTCACCGCGGTGTTCACCGAGGTGCCGTCGATGATCAGGCCGAGCACGCGCGAGTCGGTCTCGAGCTCGGTGTAGCCGGTGAAGACGGTCTCTCCCTCGGCGCGGAACTCGGCGAACGCCGAGAGGTCGTTCGCCCCGAGCTTCTTGGTTTTCGCGTCGGCCTTGGCACGCTGCTTCTGCTCGGTCATCAGCCGTTCGAAGGCCTCACGGTCGACCGTCAGGCCAGCCTCTTCGGCGATCTCGACGGTGAGGTCGATGGGAAAACCGTAGGTGTCGTGCAGCGCGAAGGCGGTGTCGCCCGCGAGCGAAACACTCTTCTCGGCCTTGGTCTTCGAAACGGCGAGGTCGAGGATGCTCGTGCCGCCCGTGAGCGTGCGCAAAAACGCCTCTTCTTCGGCATACGCCGTGCGCGAGATGCGCTCGTAGTCGGCTTCGAGCTCGGGGTAGGCGGCCTTCATCGCGTCACGCGAAGCAGGGAACAACTCAGGGAACGTGGTGCGGTCGACACCCAGCAGACGCATGCTGCGCACAGTGCGGCGCAGCAGGCGGCGCAGCACGTAGCCGCGGCCCTCGTTCGACGGGGTGACCCCGTCAGACATCAGCATGAGGGCTGAACGCACGTGGTCGGCGACCACGCGCATCCGCACGTCGTCGTCGTGTACAGCGCCATAACGGCGACCAGAAAGCGCTGAGGCCAAGTCGAGCACGGGGCGAACCTGGTCGATTTCGTAGAGGTTCTCGACGTCTTGCTTGATGAACGCCACCCGCTCGAGGCCCATGCCGGTGTCGATGTTCTTGCGGGGCAGTTCCCCGACCACGTCGAAGTGGTACTTCGAGGTGACGTTCGTGATGAGGTACTGCATGAAGACGAGATTCCAGATCTCGATGTAGCGGTCTTCGTCTGCTGCGGGGCCGCCATCTTTGCCGTAAGCGGGGCCGCGGTCGTAGAAGATTTCCGAACACGGGCCGGCGGGGCCGGGCTGGCCGGTCGACCAGTAGTTCGAGTCTTTGCCGAGGCGCTGAATCTTGTGGTCGGGCAGGCCAGCGGTCTTCTTCCAGAACGCGATGGCTTCGTCGTCGTCTTCGTAGACCGTGACCCACAGGTCTTTCGGCTCGAAGCCGAGGCCGCCGTCGGCCTCGCTCGTCGTGAGCAACTCCCAGGCGAACTCGATGGCTTGCTCTTTGAAGTAGTCGCCGAAGCTGAAATTGCCGTTCATCTGAAAGAACGTGCCGTGGCGGGTGGTCTTACCGACTTCTTCGATGTCGAGCGTGCGGATGCACTTCTGCACACTGGTCGCCCGCTTGAACGGCGCCGGCACAAGCCCCGACATGTACGGAATGAACGGAACCATGCCCGCAACCGTGAACAACAAGGTGGGGTCTTCGCTGACCAGCGAGGCCGACGGCACAACAGTGTGCCCGCGGTTCTCGAAGAACGTGAGCCAGCGCTGGCGAATATCTGCGGTGAGCACTACTTCGTGGCACCACTCAGGGCAGAGCGCAGCTCTGATTCGCGTTCGCGGTAGCCCTCAGAGAACGCCTCAGAGAAGTCTTTGACCTTCGCATCGAGATTCGCGAACGCCTTCTTACCCTGGGCCGTCTGGTTGATCTGGTGGGCGACAACCACGCCCACGGCGATGCCGGCGCTGAACCACAGTACTTTTTTCACAAGGCGCTCCTAGAGGTGAGGTGAAAATCAGCTTCAAGTCTACGGGTCATCAATACTCGGCCCGGCTGGCCTTCGAGGCCTTCTTGCTCTCGCTCTTATCGTTGCTGTGGCTCTTGTCACGCTTGGGCTTCGCCGTTGCGTTACGCAGCGAGCGGTCAGCGCGGTCTGAAGCGTCGTCATCGAAGGCGTGTGTGCCTCGCACCGCCGCCCGCACCGCTCCCCCAAAGCTCGCGATGGCGATCAGCGGGCCGCCGAGAGACGCCGCGAACAGCGCCACGAGCGAATTGACGTTGCCGGTGACCTCGGCCACGTTCGAGGTGATCACATCCACTCGCGCCAGCTGCTTGTTGGCCTCCTGGATGGTCGTGGTCGACTCTTCGAGAATCGGGGCCACACCCTTGCTCACGTCGCGAATCGCGAGCGTGGTCTCGTCGAACACCTTGCCGAGCTTCACCAACGGCACCGCGATGATCGCCACGAGAACGGCGAACACGCCTGCTGCGATGAGGCCGGCGATATCTCCACCCGACATTGGGGTACTCCTAAAGGTGACGTCGTTGCACAACGGTAAGGGATACAAAAAGGGCGAGCCACCCGAAGGTGACTCGCCCTAATGGTAGCTGGTGATTCGTCAGCTAGTGGTGCGCGTGTTAGCGGGCCGCGTAGTACTCGACGACGAGCTGAACTTCACAGGTCACGGGAACCTCGGCGCGCTTGGGGCGACGCTCGAGACGGGCCTGCAGCTTGTCGATCTCAACCGAGAGGTACGCCGGAACCTTGGGCAGAACGTCGACGTGACCGCCGGCCGCTGCAACCTGGAACGGGGGCAGAACCTCTGAGCGGGCGTGAACGTGAATCATCTGGCCGGGCTTGACGCGAAACGACGGGCGGTCGACGCGAGCGCCGTCAACGAGAATGTGACGGTGCACGATCAGCTGGCGAGCCTGTGCGGTAGTGCGGGCGAAGCCGGCACGCAGCACGAGGGCGTCGAGACGCATCTCGAGCAGCTCGACCAGGTTCTCACCGGTAAGGCCGCCCTGGCGACGGGCCTCTTGGAAGATGATCTTCAGCTGGGCTTCGCGAATGCCGTACTGGGCGCGCAGACGCTGCTTCTCGCGCAGACGCACCGCGTAGTCGGAGTCGGTCTTGCGCTTGGTGCGGCCGTGCTCACCCGGAGCGTACGGACGCTTCTCGAGGTACTTCGCTGCCTTCGGGGTCAGCGGAATGCCGAGGGCCCGGGAAAGGCGGGTCTTGCTACGGGTACGTGACTTGGTAGACACAAACATCCTTCAAAAGAGAAATAGTGAAATTGTTGACGACGAGACATATCGGATGTCTATCGAAATCGAGGGATGGGCCAGACGGTTCGGCTACAGAACTCGTTCTTCCTGACTGGGGTCTCTCGCAGCCGCGCTAAAGACACCCAAAAGTAGGCCTCAAAAAGATTATCACAATCCAACCCGAGATCTCACGTGATTCAGGCTTCTCCGCGAGTGATTCTGCGGATCTTCTCTAGCCGTGCCGACACATCACGCTCGTTGCCGTGTTCGGTCGGCCGGTAATACTCGGTGCCAAGCAGTTCGTCAGGCAGGTACTGCTGCGTCACCACCCCCACGTCGGAGTCGTGCGCGTACTTATAGCCCTTGCCGTGGCCGAGTCGTTTCGCCCCCGGGTAGTGCGCGTCTCGCAGTGGTTTGAGCACCCGCCCGAACTTTCCGGCCTTCACATCGGCGATGGCCTTATCGATTGCCAGGTATGAAGCGTTCGACTTCGGCGCGGTCGCCAGATACACCACCGCTTCGGCGAGCGGAATACGCCCCTCTGGCATGCCGATGTACTGCACGGCGTCAGCGGCAGCGGTCGCCATCATCAGTGCCTGCGGGTCGGCCATGCCGATGTCTTCGGCAGCCAGCACGATCATTCGCCGGCAGATGAACCGCGGGTCTTCACCCGCCTCGATCATGCGTGCCAGGTAATGGATGCTCGCATCGACGTCAGACCCCCGCACCGACTTGATGAACGCGCTGATCACGTCGTAGTGCTCGTCGCCGTTGCGGTCGTATCGAAGCAACGCTCGGTCGACGGCCTGCGCCACGACCTCGGCGGTGATCTCGGGCACAGCGGCATCGCCGACGTCGTCGCCATCGCTGTCGTCGTCACCCTCGCCGTCACCCCCGCCGATCGCATCAGCCGCTTTGGCGGCTGAGCCAACAGCAACTGAAGCGGCTTCGAGCATCGTCAGCGCGCGCCTGGCGTCACCCGACGACATACGGATGATCGCGGCCTTCGCCTCAGCAGACAGTGTCACGCGCCCGGCGAGCCCCCGGGCATCCACCACCGCCCTGTCGACCAGCACCGCCAAGTCATCATCGGTCAGCTGTTCGAGCGTCAACAGCAGCGAACGCGAGAGCAACGGCGAGATGACCGAGAAAGAGGGGTTCTCGGTGGTCGCCGCCACCAGAATCACCCAGCCGTTCTCGACCCCCGGCAGCAACGCGTCTTGCTGAGCTTTTGAGAAGCGGTGAATCTCGTCGAGAAACAGCACGGTCGAGACGCCATAGAGGTCTCGGCTGCGAAACGCCTCTTCCATGACCTGTCGCACGTCGCGAACCCCCGCCGTGACGGCCGACAGCTCGACGAACTTGCGGTTCGAGCTGTGCGCAATGGCCTGTGCGAGCGTGGTTTTGCCGGTACCCGGCGGGCCCCACAGGATGATCGAGACCGAACCCTGAGCCTGCCCGGTGTCGCTCGCCAGGTTCACCAAAGGCGACCCCGGGCGCAGAAGATGCTTCTGCCCGGCGACTTCATCGAGACTTTTCGGGCGCATACGCACCGCGAGAGGCACGGCGCCGGCGTGCAGCCCGGGCTGTGAACTGACCATGGTCTCAAGGGTAGTCGCAGCCACTGACACCAGAATCTGAGCACCGCCAGAAGCGACTATTTGGGAGACACACCACCGGCATCGTAAAGTTCTCGGGGGTCCGTCGCTTTTCGGCAGCGGAACAGGCATTACAAGTTCTGCCGGCACAAGCGGCAGTGGAGGATTCGTGGCACCCACCAATTCCGAGCGCGAGGCGCGCGAGTCGAAGCAGCGACTGCGCAACTACCAGGCGCGTCAGACGGTTCACCAGAACCAGGTCTCCCGCCGCAAGCGCGACAACCTCGTGTCGGTCATCGCCGTGCTCGTGGTCGTCATCGTGGCCATCGTGGTGCAGGTCTTCTACTTCTCGAGCGGCCCCGGCATGCCCGTACCCGAAGCTTCGGCGTCGGTCGCACCGACAGACGCGCCCACCCCCGCCGCCACCCCGAACCCCTCGTCGAACAGCGGCAATGTGCCGTCGCCCTCCATTGCCGCCGGTCGTGACTGGACGGGCACGATGACCATCAACAACACCATTCCCCTGGCCATCACTCTCAATGGCGCGGCCGCACCCCAGGCGGTTTCGTCGTTCATCTCGCTGGCGCAGGCAGGCTTCTACACCGGCCTCACCTGCCACCGCCTCACCACCACGGGCATTTATGTCTTGCAGTGCGGCGACCCGAACGGCGACGGCAGCGGCGGCCCCGGCTACTACTACGGCCCCGTCGAAAACGCTCCGGCAGACAACGTCTACCCGGCCGGCACCATCGCCATGGCGCGCCAGTCTGACGCGGCCTACAGCAACGGCAGCCAGTTCTTCATCGTCTACCAAGACAGCACCATTCCCGCCGACTCGGCCGGCGGTTACAGCGTCATCGGTCAGGTCACGAGCGGTATGGATGCCCTGCAATCCGGTGTGATCGCAGCAGGCACCGACTCCGGCGGCACCAAGCCTCTCGTTCCAACCTCGATCACCGCACTCACCGTGCAGTAGGGTGATTTCTTGTGATCAGTAGTGACCAGCACCCATGGGGCCGCGTTGACGAAACCGGAACGGTTTATCTTCGTGAAGCCTCTGGCGAGCGTGTCGTCGGCCAGTATCCCGACGGAACGCCCGAAGAAGCGCTTGCCTACTTCGAGCGCAAATACACCGATCTGGCAGGCCAGGTAACGCTGTTAGAGCAGCGCGTGAAGCGCGGAGCATCCGCTGCCGACGTCAGCAAAGCCGTTTCAACGTTGTCGGGCGCCATCGAGACGGCCAACGCCATCGGCGACCTGGCCGCGCTGAAGAAGCGAGTGGATGCCCTGACCGTCGTGGTCTCGTCGCTCACCGAGAAGCAGCAGGTCGAAGCCAAAGCGCAGCTCTCTGAGGCCATCGTCGAACGCACGACCATCGTCGAAGAGGTCGAAGCTCTCGCAGCAGAAGACCCCGCGAAGGCGCAGTGGAAGCAGGTGACCGCTCGCCTCGACGAGCTGTTCGCCCGCTGGCAGAAGCACCAGCAAGACGGTCCGCGGCTGCCGCGCACCGAAGCCGGCGAGCTGTGGAAGCGGTTTCGCGACGCCCGTACCACCATCGAAGGCCACCGCAAGGCGTTCTTCGCCGATCTCGACAACGCGCACCGCGACGCCCGCACGAAAAAGCAGCAGCTGGTCGAGCGTGCCGAAGCGCTCATTCCGAAGGGCGCTGACGGCGTCAACGCCTACCGTGACCTGCTGACCGAGTGGAAGAACGCGGGCCGCGCGGGCAAACGTGTCGACGACCAGCTCTGGGACAAGTTCAAGGCCGCCGGCGATGCCATTTACGCCGCCCGCAGCGAGGTCGTCGCGAAAGACGACGAAGAGTTCGCCGAAAACCTCACCAAGAAGCTCGCCTTGCTCGATGAAGCCGAGCCGCTGCTCACCGAGAAAGACCGCACGGTCGCTCGCGACAAACTCACCTCGATTCAGCGCCGGTGGGATGAGATCGGCAAGGTTCCGCGCGACAACGTCAAAACGGTCGACGACCGGTTGCGCCGTGTCGAGGCTGCCGTTCGTAAGCTCGACGAAGACTTCTGGCAGAAGAACAACCCCGAGAAGAAGGCTCGCGCCGAAGGTCTCGCAGGGCAGCTCACCGATGCCATCGCGAAACTGCAGCTCGAGATCGACGCAGCCTCGGCCGCGGGCGATGCCGTTAAGGTCGCCGAACTGCAAGAGGCTCTCGACGCCCGCAAGATCTGGCTCGACGCGCTGAACTAGCCCTGCGCCTCGTTCTGCACAGTTTGCTGCTGAGCTTCTCCACAGATCGTTGCCTTCTGAGGTTGGCGAGTGGATGCTCGGCGCAGGCTTGTCGCATGACCACAGTTACCGCGCACCCTTCGCTTCTCTCGATCGCAGAACTTTCAGCAGCACGCCTCGATGGTGAGCTGTTCGACGTCAGCGACGACTATGCCAGCGTTGCTGAACCAGAAACCATTCAGCTACGGGCTCGTTCGCTCGCCAGTTGGGTTCCGCCGCAGGCTGCGGTCGAACGACACAGTGCCTTGTGGGTGTACGGGGTGCTCGCTCGACCGCCCACTCCCCTGCAGCTGTGCCTGGGGGCGCACAGCACCCTTCGCATCGCCACCACGCGGCGCTACATCGTGCGTGAAGTGGCGCTGCTCGTCGGCGACGTGCGCACCTTCGCCGACGTGCAGGTGACCTCGCCGCTTCGCACCGCCGTCGATCTTTCTCGAACGAGCGACGTCTTCGATCAGCACCTGATTCGGCAGCTCGCCGAGCTGATCAGACCCGAACGGCTCACGATCGCCGACTTCGAACGGCGGCTGAGCGCGTCGCGCAATCTGCCGCACAAGAAGCTGGCGCTGGCGCGCCTCCGCCTGGTGGTCGAAGCCGCGTTCTGCAGAGCCGACGAGGGCAGTGTCAGCCGCCGCTGACGCGGTAGACGTCGTAGACGGCGTCGATGCGCCGCACCGCGTTCAGTACTCGATCGAGGTGAGTGGTGTCACCCATCTCGAAGACGAAGCGGCTGATGGCGAGACGATCGCGTGAGGTGCTGACCGTTGCCGAGAGAATGTTGACGTGATGCTCTGACAGCACCCGGGTGACGTCAGAGAGCAGACCCGATCGGTCAAGCGCCTCGACCTGAATCTGAACCAAGAAGACACTCTTCGACGACGGTGCCCACTCGACCTCGATCATGCGCTCGGGCTCTTGCAACAGCGATTGAACGTTGTGGCAGTCGCTCTGGTGCACCGAGACTCCGGTGCCACGGGTGACGAAGCCCACGATCTCGTCGCCTGGAACCGGGGTGCAGCACTTGGCGAGCTTGACGAGAATGTCGGGCGCACCGCGAACCAGAACCCCTGATTCGCTATGGGTCGACCGCGGGCGCCGACCGACAACCACATCGAGTTCGCTGTCGTCGCTCTCCACCTCGGTCTGCAGCGACTGCAGAACCTTTTCGATGACCGACTGGGTAGAAACGTGCCCTTCGCCGATCGCCGCATACAGGGCCTCGACATTGTTGTAGCTCAGCTGCGACGCCACCTCGGCGAACGAGTCTTGGCTCATCAGCTTCTGAAGGGGCAGATTCTGTTTGCGCATGGCCCGGGCGATGGAGTCGCGCCCCTGCTCAATGGCTTCGTCACGCCGCTCTTTGGTGAACCACTGCCGAATCTTGTTGCGCGCCCGGGGGCTCTGCACAAAGCTCAGCCAGTCTTGGCTCGGCCCGGAGTCGGGGTTCTTCGACGTGAAGACTTCGACCACATCACCAGTAGTCAGCGTGCTCTCGAGCGGAACCAACCGGCCATTGACCTTCGCGCCCATGGTGCGATGGCCGACCTCGGTGTGCACGGCGTACGCGAAGTCGACCGGCGTCGCACCGGCGGGCAATCCGATGACCCGGCCCTTCGGCGTGAAGACGTAAACCTCTTTGGCGCCGATCTCGAAACGCAGCGAATCGAGAAACTCTCCGGGGTCGACGGTTTCGGCCTGCCAGTCGGAGATTCGGGCCAGCCACGCCATGTCGGCGTCGCCCCGATCATCCACTGCCCCGGCCTTGCCCGAGTTCACGCGTTCTTTGTACTTCCAGTGCGCAGCCACACCGAACTCGGCACGCTGGTGCATCTCGTTCGTGCGAATCTGAATCTCGACGGCACGGCCGCCCGGGCCGACGACGGTGGTGTGCAACGACTGGTAGAGGTTGAACTTCGGCGTAGCTATGTAGTCTTTGAACCGCCCGGGCATCGGGGTCCAGCGGGCGTGAATGGAGCCGAGAACCGCATAACAGTCGCGCACCGAGTTCACCAGCACGCGAATGCCTACGAGGTCGTAGATCTCGTCGAACTCGCGGCCACGAACGATCATCTTCTGGTAGATGGAGTAGTACTGCTTGGGCCGACCGGCGACCTTGCCGCGAATCTTCGAGGCCTTGAGGTCGTCGGTGACCAGCTCGATGACCTGTTGAACGTACTCTTCGCGCTGCGGAGTGCGCTGGCGAACGAGATTTTCGATCTCGACGTAGAGCTTCGGCGAGAGCACGGCGAACGAGAGGTCTTCGAGCTCCCATTTGATGGCCTGGATGCCCAGCCGATGTGCCAGCGGAGCGTAGATCTCGAGCGTCTCTTGAGCTTTGCGGGTGGCCGACTCGGTCGACACGAAGCCCCAGGTGCGGGCGTTGTGCAAACGGTCGGCGAGCTTGATGATGAGCACGCGAATGTCTTTCGACATGGCGACGATCATCTTGCGCACGGTCTCGGCCTGCGCGCTCTCGCCGTATTTCACCTTGTCGAGTTTGGTGACGCCGTCGACGAGCATGGCCACCTCGTCACCGAACTCGGCACGCAAGTCGTTCAGCGTGTAGTCGGTGTCTTCGACGGTGTCGTGCAGCAGAGCGGCGGCAACGGTCTTCACGCCGATGCCCAGTTCGGCCAGAATCTGCGCCACTGCAACGGGGTGCGTGATGTACGGTTCGCCCGAGCGGCGCTTCTGCCCGTCGTGAGCGCGCTCGGCCACGGTGTAGGCCCGCTCGATGATGCTGACATCAGCCTTCGGGTGGTTCGCCCGAACCGTGCGAATCAGCGTGTCGACAGCACCTGCCGGTTGTGCGCGGGAGAACAGTCGCGGTACCAGCCGCCGCAGCGACGCATTGGTCGGCGCAGTGGTTTCGGTCATGTGGCTGCCTCCACTGCAATTATCGCACTAGGGTCACACGCTTGACGCACTCCACCCAGATTCACCAGAGGCTGAGCCCCACATTCGCCGACGGCTTAAGCCCACAATCGCCGCAGGCTAGGCCCACATTCGCCGAAGGGCTAGGCCCACAATCGCCGAAGGCCTAGGCAGAGACGCTCTCGCTTTCGGGCGCGGCTTCGGCTTGACGCTGCGCACGCTGTGCGAGAACACGAGCATCCATCTTCTTGATCTTCGGTTCACCGCGCCGAAAGAGGGCATACATCGGTGAGGCGATGAAGATGGTCGAGTAGGTGCCCACGAAGATTCCGATGAGCAGCGCGAGCGAAATGTCGCGCAGCGTGCCGGCACCGAGCACAAAGGCGCCGATGAACAGAATGGATGCCACGGGCAGCATGGCCACGATCGAGGTGTTCAACGACCGCACCAGGGTCTGGTTCACGGCGAGGTTCACGGTCTCGCTGAATGTGCGGGTGGGCTTCTCACCCATCAGCCGGGTGTTCTCGCGAATCTTGTCAAACACCACCACGGTGTCGTAAAGCGAATAGCCGAGAATCGTCAAGAACCCGATGACCGCTGCTGGAGTGATCTCGAACCCGGTGATTCCGTAGATTCCGGCGGTGAGTATGAGGTCGTGCAGCAGCGCCGTCATGGCCGCCGCCGCCATCTTCCACGTTCTGAAGTAGATAGCCATGAACACAGCAGCGAACGCCAGGAAGATCAACAGACCCCTGATGGCCTGCCCGGTGATGTCAGCGCCCCAGGTCGGCCCGATGAAGTTGATGGTCACATCGTCGGGTGACACCTTGTAGGCGGTCGCCAGTGCGTCACGAACCTGGTTGCTCTCGGCGTCGTTGAGTTGATCGGTCTGCACCCGAATGCCGTTCTGGCCGAGCGTGGTGACGGCGGGGATGACGCCCGGGTCGACCGACTTCACCGCATCGATGCCCAGCTGCTGGCTGGTGTCGGAGACCTGCTGAATAGAGAACTGCGACCCACCGCGAAACTCGATGCCGAACACGAAGCCGCCGCGTAAGAACGGGCCGATCACCGAGATCAGAATCATCACTGCGGCAATGGTGAACCACAGCTTCCATTTGCCGACGATGTTGTACGACTTCTTGCCTGAGTAGAGATCGTTACCCAGATCACTCATGCGGGCCATCAGCGCTTCTTCCTCTTCGGCGACGGCTTTCGCACGGGCGGCGTGGGTTTCTTCGGGGCAGTGGATGTCTCGGCAGAGGATGTCTCGGCAGTGGATGTCGCATCAGTGACGTTCGGCGCGCCAGTCGGCATGACCGTGGACGCGTCGGTGGTGCCGTTCGTCTCGACATCGGGCGTGGTGACGGGGCGATCGTCGACGGCAACCGAGGTCGTCTGAGGCTTCGGCGTGGTTTCGGTGCCCGGCTCGATAACGAGCGGAGCAGAGCCGGCGGCACGGCGCTCAGCGATGGTCTGTCGGCGCGCGGCCTCACGGCTCGCAGACTCTTGCTTGCCGCGCGAAATCGTCGCCGACGGAGCCTTGAACTGCGCTCGCCCACGGTACACGGCGCCGAGCTGACGCGGGTCGAGCCCGCTCGCCTTGTGGCCGTCTTTGAAGAAGGGCAGTTCGGCGAGCAGCGTCATGATGGGGTGCGTGAACATCAGCACCACCACAAGGTCGATGACCGTGGTCATACCCAGGGTGAGCGCGAAGCCCTTCACGCTGCCGACAGCCACGATGTACAGCACCACGGCCGCCATCAGGTTGATGAAGTCAGACGCGAAAATGGTGCGAATGGCCCGCTTCCAGCCGGCCTGAACGGATGATTCGAGACCTCTCCCGTCGCGCAATTCGTCGCGTATTCGTTCGAAGTACACGATGAACGAGTCGGCAGTGATACCGATGGCCACGATCAGACCCGCAACACCGGCCAGCGACAACCGGAAACCGGCACGCCACGAGAGCAGATCGACCACCAAGAACGTGAGAGTCGCGGCCACCACAAGAGAGGCGATGGTCACGGCGCCGAGTACCCGGTATTGCAACACCGAGTACCCCACCACGAGAACGAGACCGATGAGACCGGCGATCAGGCCGCTCAGCAGCTGGGTCGAACCGAGCGTGGCCGAGATGGTGTCTTGGCTCTGCACGGTGAAGCTGATGGGCAGAGCACCGAACTTCAGCTGATCGGCGAGGGTCTTCGCGGTGTCGGCGGTGAAGTTACCCGAGATCTGCGGTTGCCCGTTGGTGATCACGGCGAGTGTGCGCGGAGCGGAGATGACCTTGCCGTCGAGCACGATGGCGAACTGGTTCTGCGCGCCGGTCAGGCCAGAGAGACGAGTGGTCACCGTCGCGAACTGCGACGTGCCCTGGTCGTTGAAGAAGATGTTCACCACGTACTGGCCAGTGGATGCACCCGAGCTGGTCTGCGCGACACCGCTGGTGGCGTTCGTCACGGTCTCGCCCGAAACCTCGACCGGGCCGAGAATGTACTTCGCCCCATCGTCGCCACAGGCGACCAGCGGCTGGTCTGCGGGGGCCTGACCCGCATCGGTGGCCGCAGTCGAGCTGCAGTCGATGTTCAAGAACTGGTCTTCAAGGGCCGGTGTCACCCACGCCAGGTCACTCGCGTCGGTGGGCTGCGCTGTGGGAGTGCTGTCGAGGCCTGGTGTCGGTGTGGTTGTCGGCACCGACGCGGTGTCGGTCACCAGCACGGGCCGAAACTCCAGCTTTGCCGAGGCCTCGATGCGAGCGAGGGTCGCGTCGTCAGGCTTGCCCGGAATGGAGACGACGATGTTCTGGCCGCCCTGAGTGGAGATCTGCGCTTCAGAGACACCACTGGCATCCACTCGCTGGCGAATGATCGATACCGCCTGCGTGACCTGGTCGTCAGACACGGTCTGGCCGTTCTCGAGCTTCGGCGCGAGAATGATCTCGGTGCCGCCCTCGAGGTCGAGCCCGAGCTTAGGCAGCCACGAACCGCCGCCCCAGATGGCGCCTGCGGCGTTGACGCCGGCGAGGGCGATGAAGATGACAAGGAGCCAGACGAGGGTGCGTCTGGCTCTCTTGACGGCGGTTGATTTTGCCACCTGCGAAACTCAGCTTTCTATAACGACTGCGTGAACAGACCTGTTCTCGAACAATACCTGACTATCGCTCACTTCAGGCTAGCGCTGAACCGTTCTCGGCGAATTACACGCCAGACGAACCGTTGAGCGCAGAGTTGTTCTACGAAATCGCGAACGGGGTGCGAACTACTCGCCCGACTTGTTTGACTTCGGCTTACCGTTCTCATCGAGCGGAACGCCGTTCAGAACAGTACCCGATGTTTCAGACCGATTGTCGTCAAGACGCGATTCGTGAATGCGTTCGCCGAATTCGGGCTCGCTCTGGTCGTCGATGGTGTCGGTGTCGGTGATGGCCAGGGGCTCTTCGGTGGGCACCACGCGGGTGACCGTCTGGCGGTGCACCTTCAGCACGGTGCCCGGGGTGGTCTCGAGCAGAATCTGGTTGTTCTCAACGTCGATGTTGAGAATGGTGCCGTACACGCCGAAGTTCGTCATGACGTAAGCGCCCTCGGCGATCTTGTTGGTGAGCTCTTCGGCCTCGCGCTTGCGCTTGCGGGAATTGCGCACCATGAAAATAATGAGAACGGCCAAAACGGCCAGCATGATCAGGGTTAACGGATCCATTTAAAAGTTCGAGCCTTCCAGCAATCGGGGGTGCAGACGGGGCTCAGCATACAGAGCCGGGCTGAGCGTCAGCTAGACAGCGCTGATGAGTCAGCGAGAGCGAGCTGAGTGTCTGCCTGAATTATAGCTCGTCATCGAAAAGAGGCTCAGTGCCATCAGAAACTGCTCGTTCGCCAGCGGCACGCCGATGCTTCTGGGTCAATTGATCGGCGATGTCGTTGCGGGGCTGCATGTTGAAATGCTCCCACCCTTCGCGTGTCGCCATGCGACCTCGCGGCGTTCGAACGATCAAACCGATTCTCACGAGAAACGGTTCGACGACCGATTCGATGGTCTCTGATTCTTCGCCGACTGACACGGCGAGCGTGTTCAGGCCGACCGGGCCGCCGTTGAACCGGGTGAGCAGAATGAGCATCACGGCCCGGTCGAGTCGGTCGAGCCCGAGTTCGTCGACATCGTAGAGTTCGAGCGCCGACCGAACCACCGCACGTGTCGCCTCTCCCCCGTGCACCAGCGCGTAGTCGCGTACCCGGCGCAGCAGCCGGTTCGCGATGCGCGGTGTTCCGCGCGACCGGGTCGCGATCTCGATCAGGGCACTCTCTTCGATGCGCAGCTCGAGCATCACTGCGGCCCGGCGCAGCACCTGCACGAGTTCGTCGGCGTCGTAGAACTCGAGGTGCGCGGTGAACCCGAAGCGGTCTCGCAGCGGGTTCGGCAGCAGCCCAGAGCGAGTTGTCGCGCCCACCAGCGTGAACGGGGCGAGATCAAGCGGTATGGAGGTGGCGCCAGCACCCTTTCCCACCATGATGTCGATGCGAAAGTCTTCCATGGCGAGATACAGCAGTTCTTCGGCCGAGCGGGCCATGCGGTGAATCTCGTCGACGAAGAGCACCTCACCCGGCACAAGGCTCGAAAGCACCGCGGCGAGGTCTCCGGCGTGCTGAATGGCGGGCCCGCTCGACAGCCGCAGCGGTCTGCCGCTTTCGTGCGCCACGATCATGGCGAGGGTGGTCTTGCCGAGCCCCGGAGGGCCGGCGAGCAGAATGTGGTCGGGCGTTCGGTTCTGGATGGTCGCGGCATCCAACAGCAATTGAAGCTGCCCACGCACCCGCTGTTGCCCCACGAATTCGGCAAGGCTCTTGGGTCTGAGGGCGCCCTCGAACGCGACCTCGGCCTCAGAACCCATCATCTCGGGCTGCAGCAGTTCGTCGCCGGGGCGACGCGTGTCGTCACCACTCATCGCGGGCCCGCCGTGCTCTGCCGCGGGCCGAGTTCGGTGAGCGCGCGCCGCAGCAGAATCTGCATGTTGGCCGCGTCGTCATCGCTCGTCACCGCGAGCACGCTGTCGAGAGCATCGGATGCACTGCGATCGCTCCAGCCCAAACCGACCAGTGCCACCAGCACATCGTCGCGTACCGAGCCCGCAGGCGCGAAACTGGGCCGCCCTGCCGTGGCAGCGTGTGCGTACGCCGCGACTTTGCCGGTCAGTGACACGACAATGAGCTTGGCCGTCTTTGGGCCGATACCGGTCACGCGGCGAAAGACGGAGTCGTCGTCGGCGCCCACAGCGCGGGCTATTTCGTTGGGCGAGAGGGCGGCGAGCACGCCCATCGCCGACTTCGGGCCGACACCTGTGACCCCCACGAGCAGCGAGAAGATCTCGAGCGACTCAGAGTCAGGGAAGCCGAACAGCGATAGCGAGTCTTCGCGCACGATCATGCTGGTGAGCACGCGCGCTTCTTCACCGACCCGCAGCGACAGCGAGTGTTCGGGCGTCAATTGCACCTGAAACCCCACCCCGCCGACTTCGATGACGGCACCCGTGCCGTACAGGTCGAGTACGGTTCCGCGCAGACTTGAAATCACCCCCTCAGCCTACGGGCGATCCCCGACATTCGAACCTATGTTCCCCGGCGTGCCGCCGCCGACTTCAGCTCAGCCGCGGCGCGAACACGGCGAAGTGAGCCACCTACGACGTAGTGAGCTATGTCTACCCGCCTCAATACGGCGTAAGGGGCTCACCTCAAGGCGCGACAGGCGCCGCGCGAGCGAGCGAGCCGCCTACGTCGAAGTGAGCCGCCCACGTCGAAGTGAGCTAGGCCTACCGGGCTCGCGGCGTAAGGGGCTCACCTTAAGGCGCGACTGGCGCGGCGCGAGCGAGCGAGCGAGCGAGTCGCCTACGTCGAAGTGAGCCACCTACGACGTAGTGAGCTAGGTCTACCCGCCTCAATACGGCGTAAGGGGCTCACCTCGAGGCGCGGCGTGCGCCGTGCGCCGGGCGAGCGTCACGGGTCGCGGGCGGTCAGCGGCGAAGGCCGCTGCGCTCGGGGGCCGCGGCCTTCGCGGCCTGTTCGGCGGCGAACCAGGCGGCCTGGGCGTTGGTGAGGCGTGCGGCGGGGCGATCGCGGGGGGTAGCGCCGCCGTGCAGGTCGCCGCTCGCGGCCGCGGCGCTCTGCGCGAGCGCGCCGAGTGGTGAGCGCCAGGCGTGGCAGATGGCCAGCGCAAGGGCGTCGGCGGCGTCAGCCGGCCTCGGAATCTCTTCGAGCCGCAGAATTTTCGCCACCATGGTGCCGACCTGCTTCTTGTCGGCCTGGCCGTAGCCTGTGACGGCGGCCTTCACTTCGGTGGGCGTGTGCATGCCGATCGGCAGCCCACGTTTCACGGCCTGCAGCATCGCGATGCCGCTCACCTGGGCCGTACCCATGACGGTGCTGACGTTGGTGTCGGCGAATACCCGCTCGAGGGCTACGCGTTCGGGCTTGTACTCGTCGAGCATCCGTTCGATGCCGTCGCTGATGGTCAGCAGCCGATTCTCGTGCTGTTCACCGGCGGGGGTACGGATGACCGTGACGTGCACCAAGGTGGCGCGACGGTTCTGCGACACATCGACGATGCCGACACCGCAGCGGGTCAGCCCCGGGTCGATTCCTAATACGCGCACGGCGCAAACCTATCTCGCACCGAGCTCCTTGACCCGAACGCTCCGATGCGTGTCTCGCCGCGGGCCCGCGGCCGCCCGCTCCCGTCGAACTCAACCTGAGGCCGTTTCGACGCAAGAGCGGTCGCTGTGGCTGCCTCACAACCGTGACAACGACCTCATAATGCCGGAAGTGGCGGCGGAGGCGGCGCCGGGTTAGTCGTTCTCGAGCTCGGCCTGCACCTCGGGGGTGAGGTCGAGGTTCGAGTAGATGTTCTGCACGTCGTCGTTGTCTTCGAGCGCGTCGATGAGGCGGAAGACCTTGCGCGCGGTCTCGGCGTCGACCTCGACCTTGAGGGTGGGCACGAACTCGATGTCGGCAGAGTCGTAGTCGATTCCGGCGTCTTGCAGCGCCGTTCGGTTCGCGACGAGGTCTGAGGGCTCGGTGAGCACCTCGAACTCGTGACCGTGGTCGATGACTTCTTCGGCTCCGGCGTCGAGAACGGCGAGCATCACGTCGTCTTCACTCAGCGTGGGCGTGTGCTCGACCTTGATGACGCCCTTGCGGTGGAAGTTGTACGCGACGCTACCCGGGTCGCCCATGGTGCCGCCGTTGCGCGAGACGATGGCCCGAACATCCGCCGCCGCCCGGTTTTTGTTGTCAGTGAGGCACTCGATGAGCATCGCGACACCATTGGCGGCATAACCCTCGTACATGATGGTCTGGTAGTCCACGGCGTCAGCGCCGACACCGGCGCCTCGCTTGACGGCCCGGTCGATCAGGTCTTTCGGAACAGACGTCTTCTTCGCCTTCTGAATGGCGTCGACGAGTGTGGGGTTACCAGAGAGGTCGGCGCCGCCCAGCTTCGCGGCGACCTCGATGTTCTTGATGAGCTTGGCGAACGACTTCGCACGGCGGGCGTCGGTGACCGCTTTCTGGTGCTTGGTGGTTGCCCACTTGGAATGACCTGACATAGTGCTCTCCTTGAAAAATCTCACCCAGTCTAAATCAGATGGGCGGGGCGCTGCGGTTCGAAAGCGCTAGCTGTGGAAACCGACGCTCAGCACGCGGTCGTAGAAGCGGCGGTGAAACCGGTAATCGTCGGTCATCTCGGGGTGAAACGAGGTGCCCAGCAGGTTGCCCTGTTCGACCGCGATGACTCGCCCGTCGTCGAGTGCGCCGAGAATGGATGCCCGCTCCCCCACCTGCTCGACCACCGGAGCCCTGATGAACACCGCGTGCACCGCCGGTGCACCGAGCGCAGGAATGTCGATGTCGACCTCGAACGACTCCTTCTGGCTGCCGAATGCGTTGCGGCGCACCGCAATGTCGAGGCCACCGAGGCTCTGCTGCCCCTCGATGCCGTCGAGCACGGTGTCGGCGAGCATGATCAGCCCCGCACACGTGCCGTAGACGGGCAGACCCGCCGCAATGGCCTCTGTGAGCGGGTCGGCGAGCCCGAACATCCGTGACAGCTTGTCGATGACGCTCGACTCGCCGCCGGGAATGACGAGCCCAGAAACCTGGGCGAGCTCGGATGGCCGGCGCACGGTGATGACATCGGCACCGAACGATCTCAGTACATCGGCATGTTCTCGGTAATCGCCTTGCAGCGCAAGAACGCCGACCGGCGCCAACCCGGAGCCGGCGGAGCTGCCAGAACCGGCAGAGCTGGCAGAACCTGTGGAGCTGCGAGCCCCGGCGCCCGCTGCGCTGCCGACGAGGTCGTTCAGGCCCGAGTTACCAGCCACGCCCCTCGCTACCAGCCACGCTCTGAGAGGCGGTGCGGCGCGGCGAGGTCTGCCACGTTGATGCCCACCATGGCCTCACCGAGCCCGCGCGATGCCTCGGCGATGACCTGAGGGTCGTCGTAGAACGTGGTCGCCTTGACGATTGCCGCGGCACGTGCGGCCGGGTCACCCGACTTGAACACGCCTGAACCCACGAACACGCCGTCGGCTCCGAGCTGCATCATCATGGCCGCGTCGGCTGGCGTCGCGACGCCGCCCGCGGTGAAGAGCACGACGGGCAGCTTGCCGGTCTCAGCGATTTCGACCACGAGTTCGTAGGGCGCCTGCAGCTCTTTCGAAGCGACGTACAGTTCGTCGGGCGCCATCGAGCTCAGGGCCCGGATCTCGCCGAGGATCTTGCGAATGTGCTTGGTGGCCTCTGACACGTCACCGGTGCCGGCCTCGCCCTTCGAGCGGATCATCGCCGCGCCCTCGTTGATGCGGCGCAGAGCCTCACCGAGGTTGGTGGCACCACAGACGAAGGGAACCGTGAAGTTCCACTTGTCGATGTGGTTCACGTAGTCAGCCGGTGAGAGAACCTCTGACTCGTCGATGTAGTCGACGTCGAGCGCCTGCAGAATCTGCGCCTCGACGAAGTGGCCGATGCGGGCCTTTGCCATCACCGGAATCGACACGGCAGAGATGATGCCGTCGATCAGGTCGGGGTCGCTCATGCGCGCGACACCGCCCTGCGAACGAATGTCGGCGGGAACGCGCTCGAGGGCCATCACGGCGACGGCGCCAGCGTCTTCGGCGATGCGGGCCTGTTCGGCGTTCACGACGTCCATAATGACGCCGCCCTTGAGCATCTCTGCGAGGCCGCGTTTGACACGGCTCGAGCCGACGGAAGAAGTGGGGGTGGAGTCAGTCATAGTGCTTTCTATTCTACGGGTCTAGGATGCGGGCCACGCGGCCGCGATGGTCGCCCGAACCTCGCCGAGGAGCTCGGGCAGCGCCTTCGTTCTCGCGATGATCGGAAAGAAATTCGCATCGCTCGCCCAGCGCGGCACAATGTGCTGGTGCAGGTGATCGGCGATGCCGGCGCCCGCCACCTGGCCTTGGTTGATGCCGATATTGAAGCCGTCGTTCTTCGAGACAGAGCGCACGACGCGCATCGCCGTCTGGGTCAGTGCCGCGATCTCGGCGACCTCGTCGTCTGTCGCCTCGTCATAGAGCGGAACGTGGCGATACGGGCAGACCAGGAGATGACCGCTGTTGTACGGAAACAGGTTCAGCAGAACATAGGCGTGCGTTCCACGGGCCACGATCAGAGCTTCTTCGTCGCTCAGCGAGGGCGCGACGCAGAACGGGCACGACTTTTCGTGCGGAGTCGGGCCGGCCTGAATGTAGACCATGCGGTGCGGGGTCCACAGGCGCTGAAATTCGTCAGGAACCCCGGCCAGGTGGCTGGGGTCGGTGATCTCGATGTCGCTCACAATCAGATCTGACCCTGGCTGGTGACCTGCACCTTGTTCTCGATCGACGCCACGATCTTGTCGATGGCGTCGGCGACCGGCACGGCGTTCTCTTGCGTTCCGTCGCGGAAGCGGAAGCTCACAGTGCCGCCGGCGCGGTCTTCGTCGCCGACGATCAGCTGAAACGGCACCTTGTTCTTGGTGTGAGTGCGAATCTTCTTCTGCATACGGTCGGCCGAGGCATCCAATTCGGCCCTCACGCCACGCGCCTTGAGCTGTTTGATGACGTCACCCAAGTACTCTTCGTATTGCTCGGCGACCGGGATGCCTACCACTTGCACGGGCGAAAGCCACACCGGGAACGCCCCCGCGTAGTGCTCGGTGAGCAGCCCGAAGAACCGCTCGACCGAACCGAACAGCGCGCGGTGGATCATGACGGGCCGCTTCTTCGTGCCGTCGCTCGCGGTGTATTCGAGCTCGAAGCGCTCGGGCATATTGAAGTCGAGCTGGATGGTCGACATCTGCCAGGTGCGACCGATGGCGTCGCGCGCCTGAACCGAGATCTTCGGGCCGTAGAACGCCGCCCCGGCGGGGTCGGGTACGAGTTCGAGCCCGGATGCGGCGGCCACCTCGGCGAGCGTATCGGTGGCCTCCTTCCACGCCTCGTCGGTACCTACGTACTTCTCGTCGTTGCGGGTCGAGAGCTCGAGGTAGAAGTCGTCGAGCCCGTAGTCTTTCAGCAGCCCGAGCACGAATGTGAGCAGGCTGGTGAGCTCGCCTTTCATATCTTCGAGAGTCGTGAAGATATGTGCGTCGTCTTGGGTCATGCCGCGCACACGAGTGAGCCCGTGAACGACGCCCGACTTCTCGTACCGGTAGACCGTGCCGAATTCGAACATGCGCAGCGGAAGGTCGCGGTACGACCGGCCTGACGATTCGAAAATCAAACAGTGGAACGGGCAGTTCATCGGCTTGAGGTAGTAGTCGGCGGCCTGGCGAGTGATCTCGCCCTCTTCGTTGCGCGCCTCATCGAGCTGCATCGGCGGGAACATCGAGTCTTTGTAGAAACCGAGGTGCCCAGAGGTTTCGAACAAGTTCGACTTGGTGATGTGCGGCGAGTAGACGAAGTCGTAGCCTTCGACCTCGTGGCGCTTGCGCGAGTAGTCCTCCATCTCGCGGCGGATGATTCCGCCCTTCGGGTGGAAGACCGCGAGCCCCGAGCCGATCTTGTCGGGGAACGAGAACAGATCGAGTTCCGCGCCGAGGCGGCGGTGATCGCGCTTCGCGGCCTCCTCCTGCCGGGCCTGGTAGGCACGCAGTTCGTCTTTGGTGGGCCACGCGGTGCCGTAGATGCGCTGTAACTGCGGGTTCTTCTCAGAGCCACGCCAGTACGCCGCCGCCAGGCGGGTGAGCGCGAAACCGTTGCCGATCATTCTCGTGTTCGGCAGGTGCGGGCCGCGGCAGAGGTCTTTCCAGACCGTTTCGCCGGTCTTCGGGTCGACGTTGTCGTAGATGGTGAGTTCGGCGCCGCCGACCTCGACCGACTCGTCTTCGGCGGCCGAACCGCCCTTGATGCCGATGAGTTCGAGCTTGTACGGCTCATTCGCCAGCTCGGCGCGGGCCTCGTCGTCGGTGACGACACGGCGTACGAAGCGCTGGCCCTGACGGATGATGCGTTCCATCGCCTTTTCGAGCGTCTTCAGATCATCCGGAGTGAACGGCTCGGCAACACCGAAGTCGTAGTAGAAGCCGTCGGTCACGGGCGGCCCGATGCCGAGTTTCGCCTCGGGGTTGATCGACTGCACGGCCTGCGCCATGACGTGGGTTGCCGAGTGTCGCAGAATGTTGAGGCCGTCGGGCGAGTCGATGGGCACCGCCTCGACGAAGTCGCCGGCCTTGGCGGTGGCAGCGAGATCACGCAGTTCACCGTTGACCTTCATGGCCACGATCGTTCGATCGGTAAACAGTTCGAATCCGGTGTGATCGGTCTCGACGGTGATGATGTCACTCACGTAACGGGTGCTCCTTGCGCAATTGTGGTACCCAGCCCTTCAACTTTAGTGCGCTATAAACTGAGGGCTTACCCGCGCGAATGGAGTTCTGTAGGTGGAGTCAGACCTCCCGCGCCTGGTGCTGCACCACGACGCCGTGCAGAGCAACATCGCCGTGATGCAGTCGTATTGCGACGAGCGCGGTGTTCTGCTCGCCCCGCACGCGAAGACCCATCTCGTTCGAGAGCTCTGCGAGCGGCAGCTGGCGGCGGGTGCCTGGGGGTTGACCGCTGCGACCACGGCGCAGGTTCGGCAGCTCGAGGCGTGGGGGGTGCCCCGCATTGTGCACGCGAAAGTGCTGGTGGATGCCCCGGGCATCCACTGGGTTGCGACGACGTTTCTCGGGCAGGGCGCTTCGGCCGAGTACCTCTGTTACGTCGATTCGGTGGCCGGTGCTCTGCTGCTCGAGCGTGAGTTGGCGGTCGCGGGTGCCGAACGGCCGCTCAGGGTGCTGCTCGAGCGAGGCTTCGAGGGCGGCCGCACGGGCGTGCGCAGCCCCGTGGATGCTCTGCAGATCGCCCGGCACGTAGCGGGCTCGGCGTGGCTGAGCCTGGCCGGCGTCGCGGGGTTCGAGGGGTTGATCGGCGACCGGAGTGGGGTCGATGAGCTTCTGCAGAGCATCCATCAGACCGTGGTCGACTGCCACGCCGAGAGCTTGTTCGACGGGGTGCCCGTGGTTACGGCAGGTGGCAGTTCGTTTTTCGACGCCGTGGCCCGGCAGCTCGGCCCGTCGTCGTTCGATTTCGAGGTGCAGACGGTGCTGCGAAGTGGATGCTACGTCACCCACGATCACGGGCTGTATGCCCGCACATCGCCGCTCGCCGGCCGGCTGACGCCCGCGCTCGAGGTGCACGCGAGCGTGCTGTCGCAGCCCGAGCCGGGGGTGCTGATCGTAGGGTTCGGCAGGCGCGACGTGCCGACCGATGCCGGCCTGCCGGTGGTTCTGGGGTTTCAGAGCCGCACGGGCGACGGCGACGGCGCGAGTGACGGCGGGGGCGCGGGCGACGGCCAGAGTGACGGCGGGGGCGCGGACGACGGCGAGAGCGACGGCGGGGGCGGGGGCGACGGCCACGGCGCGAGTGACGGCGGGGGCGCGCCCGGGCCCGCAGACACAACCGAATGGAGCGTTTTCGCCGTGAACGATCACCACGCCTTTCTGCGCGTGCCGGTAGGGGTCGACGTCTCGCCTGGCACGGTGCTGCGTTTCGGCATCAGCCACCCGTGCGGCGCTTTCGACCGGTGGCGCAGTATCAGCGAGCTCGACGCCGATGGGCGCATCATGGGCGTTGTGAGGCCGGCGCTGTGACGGCGCCGCGCATGGTGCTGCCGCCGATCGCACTGCCCGTGCGCAGCATCGGCGGCCACATGTTCGACTTCTCGCGGCAGATCGCGGTCATGGCCATCGTGAACCGCACGCCCGACTCGTTCTTCGACCAGGGGCGAACGTTCGCGCTCGACCGAGCCGTAGCGGCGGCCGTGCAGGCAGCGGCAGACGGGGCAGACTGGGTCGACATCGGCGGGGCTCCGTTCGCTCCCGGGCCCGAGATAGCGCTGGCTGACGAACTCGACCGGGTGATTCCGGTGATCGAGGGGTTGCGCGCCGAGTCAGACGTGGTCATTTCGGTCGACACCTTTCGCCCAGAGGTGGCGGCGGCCGCCATCGAAGCGGGGGCGAGCGTGATTAACGACACCACGGGCATCCACGACCCCCGGCTGGCCGAAGTGGTGGCCGACAGTGGCGCGACGCTCATCATCACGCACAGCCTGGCGGAACCCCGGCACCCCTACCCGCGCCCGCAGTATGGCGATGTGGCCGGCGAGATCGCTGCGTTTCTCAGCAAGCGCGTCGACCTGGCTCGCGCCTGCGGCGTGCCTGACGAGCGCATCATTCTCGACCCGGGGCACGACCTCAATAAGAACACCCGCCAGACGCTCGAACTGACCAGGCGTTTCGGCGAGATTGCTGCGCTCGGCTTTCCGACCCTGGCGGCGGTCTCGAACAAAGACTTCGTGGGCGAATCGCTCGGCCGCGAGAAGCCCGATCGACTCGCCGGAAGCCTCGCCGCAGCAACGGTGAGCGTGCTGCTCGGTGCGCGCATCGTGCGCATGCACAACGTGGCATCCTCCGTCGACGCGATGCGCATGGTCGAGGCCGTTCTGGGCTGGCGCGAGCCGGTCTTCGAGACCCACAACCTCTAGGGGCAGGAGTCGCATATGTCGGGCGACACTATTACTCAGCTAATGCCAGTGCGTGGCCGTTCGGCTCCGGATGCTCTCGCTGACGCCGACCTGCTGACGCTGTATGGGCATGCCGACCGATCGCAGCCGCGCGTGCGGGCGAACTTCATCTCGTCGGTCGATGGCTCGGCGAGCGCCGGAGGGCTCTCGGGCAAGCTCGGCTCCCCCGCCGACAAGCGCGTCTTCGACCTGCTGCGTCAGGTCAGCGACGTTGTGCTGGTGGGGGCAGGAACGGTTCGTACCGAGGGCTACGGGGCCATGCGGTTGGCTCCGGATGCCTCGGCCTGGCGCACCCGAAACGGGCTGCCCGAGCATCCGACGTTCGCCATCGTTTCGGGCCGGCTCGACCTCGACCCTGCCTCAGACGTGTTTGCGAAAGCGCCCGTGCGGCCTCTGGTGCTGACTGCTGCCTCTGCCGATGGGGCCAAGCGCGCCGGGCTCGAGGAGGTGGCTGAAATCATCGACTGCGGGGAGAACCGAGTAGCTGCGGCCGCCCTCATTGCGGCGCTTACGTCTCGTGGGCTCCGGCAGGTGCACTGTGAGGGCGGCCCGTCGCTGCTCGGTTCGCTGGTGGCGGCCGATCAACTCGATGAGCTGTGTCTGAGCGTCAGCCCGTCGCTCGAGGGCGGTGCGGGGCCACGCATCGTGACGGCCGGCGACGACCCCGTCGACCTGCGCGCGATGCGCCTCGATCACGTTTTGCTGGCCGGCAGCATGCTCTTCACCAAGTACTCGAGGCAGAAGGCCGACTGAGCGCTCAGGCCGGCTGTAGCGCACCCAGCCCCGACGGGGTCGGCGACGGCGTGCCCGGTCAGCGCAGCGTCGGCGACTGCCTGCCCAGCCAAGGCGGAGTCGGCGTCGGCGACGGCCTGCCCAGCCAAGCCGGCGTCTGCGACGGCCTGCCCAGTCAGGGCGGCGTCGGCGACGGCCTGCCCAGCCAAGGCAGCGTCGGCGACAGCAGGGCCAGCAGCGGCTAGCAGCGGCTCGGCTCAGGTGAGCGGTACGCCCGGCACGATCAGGCCGGTCTCGTAGGCGATGATGACCAGCTGGGCGCGGTCGTGGGCGCCGAGCTTCAGCATGGTGCGGTTCACGTGCGTCTTGGCGGTGAGAGGCGAGATGACCAAGCGCGCGGCGATGTCGTCGTTCGAGAGGCCGCTCGCCACGAGTACGAGTATCTCGAGTTCGCGATCGGTCAACGAGGCGAGAACGGCGGGCAGAGCATCCGCACCGCCCGCACCGCCGGAGCCGCCCGTACTCCCCGAGCCGCCGAGCGAACGGCCACCCGGCGGCCGAACGTAACGATCGATCAGGCTCTTGGTGGCGGTTGGCGACAGCAACGCATTGCCGTCGTGCACAGTGCGCAGGGCGCGCAGGAGGTCTGCGGGCTCGGTTCCCTTGCCGATGAAGCCGCTCGCGCCCGAACGTAAGGCCTCGAGAATGTACTCGTCTTCTTCGAACGTCGTAAGAATGAGCACCTTGACTGCGGCGAGTTCGGGGTTGCCGCAGATCAGCCGGGTGGCGGCGAGGCCGTCGAGAACGGGCATCCGAATGTCCATCAGCACGACATCGGGGCGCATCGACTCGGCCAATTCGACCGCCTGCTCACCGTTCACGGCCTCGCCGGTAATCTCGAAGCCGGGCTCGTGGCGCACGATCTCGCGCACCGCAGAGCGGATGAGCGCCTGATCGTCGACGATCAGCACCGAGATGTCTCTCATGCCGCGTTCACCGGCGACTGGCTCGGCCGCGCCCGAGCATCGACGTGAGGCAGTGTGGCCACCAGCACGAACACGCGGTCACCGGCAATGCCCCCCTCGTTGCTCTCACCGGCCGTCAGCGTGCCACCGACCTGCTGGAGCCGCTCACGCATACCGATCAACCCGTGCCCCGATGTGGTGCGTGCCCGGTCGAGAGTCGCCAGAGCCGGTACCGGGTTCTGCACTCGCAGCACGAGCCCCTGCCTCGTTTCGCTGAGGGTGACGTCGGCGATCTGCGGTGAGCCGTGCTTGTGTGCATTGGTGAGTGCTTCGTACAGAACGCGGTAGGCCACGTCGTCGACCGTAGGCGTCAGCGGCGCGATCTGTTGACCGCCTGCCGGCTGACGGTTCACCCGAACGATCAGCCCGCTGACTTCGAACATCGCGACCAATTCGTCGAGTCGGTCAAGGGTCGACAGCGAACTTCGCCGCACCCCGCTACCGGCTGCCCCGGTGAGATCGCCGGGCTCAGAACGCAGCACCCGCAGCAAGTCGCTGATCTCGCTCAGCACCGAACGGGCAGCCTCGCGGATGGTCGCGAGCGATGCTTCGGCATCATCGGGCCGTGCGGGCAGAGCCTGAGACGCGACTCCGGCATGAAGGTTGATCACCGCGATCTGGTGGGCCACCGCGTCGTGCAGATCGCGAGCGATACGAAGTCGTTCTTCGGCGACCTGCCGCCGCGCTTCGGAGTCTCGGGTCTGCTCGGCCCGCAGGGCCCGTTCGGTGATGGCGGCGACGTAGGCGCGCCGAGATTGCATGGCGGCGCCGAGAGCGGCCGCGAACGCGATGAACGCCACCTGCTGAATGACGCGGGCGTCGAACCAGTTGAGCGGCAGAAAGGCCCAGCTCGCCGAGAGAACGACGGCCCCCACCACTCCGGCGGCAATGGCAGTGACCCGACCGGGCCTCGTCGAGCCGATGCCGTACATCGCCACGGCCACGGGAAGGATGAAGGCGGGGCTGATGACAGCGAACACCGCACCCACCACGAAAATGACCAATGTGGTACCAAGAACGACAAGCCCGAATCGCCGACGCAGCGGCAAGATGAACGCTGCGACGACCATCAGCGCCACCGTCAATGGGGTGCCTGGCGCCCGCGCTTCGGTGCCGAAGGGCACGAATGAACTCACGATCACCACAGAGCCGATGATGATGTCGCTGAACCAGTTGGGCACAGCCACGTGCCGTTCGGGCGGTAGCGGTGAGAAAGTCACCCCTTTAGCATCGCCCACTCAGCCGAGAACCGCATGCGGCTGACGCAGCAACGTTGTGTACCGCGAACGCAGTAGCTGAAGTTGCTGCGAGCAGACGACGCGCAAAACGAGTCGCAACGGCAGGCTGTGGTGTGAGCATCCAGAAGCTTCGATGAACCGTGGATGCCCGTGCCCTCACCCGATGACAGAAAGCCCGCTATGACCACTCCTGTGCTCTCAGCCGTAGACATACGTAAGTCGTATGGCCACGGCGTCAACCGCTTCGATGCGCTGAAGGGGGTGTCGCTGACCGTTCAGGCCGGAGAGTCGGTAGCCATCGTGGGCAAGAGCGGTTCGGGCAAGTCGACGTTGATGCACTTGCTCGCGCTGCTCGACGACCCCGATTCGGGTGTGCTCGAAGTCGAGGGTACCGAGGCGAAGAAGCTGAAGGAGCGTGACCTGAATCGGCTGCGCAACCAAGACTTCGGTTTCGTGTTTCAGCAGTTCTTCTTGACGCCCAACTCGTCGGTGCTCGAGAACGTGATTCTTCCGCTGAAAATCGCCGGAGTGAGCCCGAAAGAGCGCCGGGCGCGCGGAATGGCGGCGCTCGAACAGCTCGAACTCGCCGACAAGGCGAAGAACAAGGCCATCAACCTGTCGGGTGGTCAGAAACAGCGGGTCGTGATCGCCCGAGCGCTGGTGAACAACCCGAAGGTCATTTTCGCCGATGAACCCACAGGCAATCTCGACACGGCCACGGGCGCGATCGTCGAAGACATTCTGTTCTCGCTGAACAAAGAGCACGGCATCACGTTGATCGTGGTGACGCACGATGTCGAGCTTGCGGCGCGCTGCGACCGGCAATTCTTCATTCGCGACGGCCTGGAAGAGAGCAGCCACTCATGAACTTCGTCGACATCTTTCGCACCGCCGTCTCGAACACTTTTCGCAGCAGGCTGCGTACCACTCTGACCGTCGTGGCCATTTTCATCGGCGCGTTCACGCTGACGATCACCACCGCCATCGGCACCGGTGTCTCTGACTACATCAACAAACAGGTGGCCTCGGTCGGTGCGAGCGACGTGCTGCTGGTCAGTAAGACCAGCGACCAGACCACCACGGGCACCGACACCGGGCCCGCGAAATACGACCCCACGGCGGCCAAGGCCGCTGCCGGCGGTGGGCTGGGCGCGGGCGCTCCCGGTCAGGCGACGACCGTGCTCACGCAAGCAGACCTCACCACCATCGGGCAGACCTCGGGAGTGTTGAGCGTCGACCCCATCGTCACGGTAACCCCCGACTACATTCAATACGGTGACAACGGCAAGTACGTGTTGACCGTGAGCGCGACATCGGCGTTCACGAAGGCAGACCTCGCTGCCGGCGCCCAGCTGTCGTCGACCGACCAGACCCTGCAAGTCATGCTGCCGCTGGACTACCTGTCGAACCTGGGCTTCAGTGATGCGGCAAGTGCTGTCGGTCAGCCGGTGACCATCGGTATCACCGACTACGCGGGCACCCAGCACGAGGTGACCGCGACTGTGGTCGGCGTGCAGAACACCACGCTGCTCGGCGGCGGAGTCGGGCTGAATCAATACGCCACCACCCAGCTGCACGACCTGCAGTCCACCGGTAAGCCGGCGAACTCCGTGGCCGGCTACTCGCGGGCGGTCGCGCACATCGACCCGAACTCGTCGAAATCGCAGATCTCGGCCATCAAAGACTCGCTGAAGACGCAGGGCTACACCGCTCTCACAGTCGCCGACCAGATCGGTACGTTCGAGACCGTGATCAACGGCATCATCGGGGTGCTCGATGCGTTTGCGGTCATCGCGCTCATCGCCGCCGGGTTCGGCATCATCAACACGCTGCTGATGAGTGTGCAGGAGCGAACTCGCGAGATCGGCCTGATGAAGGCGATGGGCATGAGCGGGCGAAAGGTCTACGCCCTGTTCAGCACCGAAGCGGTGTTCATCGGATTCCTCGGCAGCGCCATCGGCGCGGGCGTGGCCATTCTCGTCGGCTCGGTGATCAGCAGTGTGCTGTCGAAGCGTCTGCTGTCTGGGCTGCCGGGGCTTCATCTGCTCGAATTCTCTCCGGTGTCGATTCTGATCATCATTCTGGTGGTGATGCTCATCGCGTTCTTGGCCGGCACGCTGCCGGCGCGACGGGCGGCAAGGCAGAACCCGATCGACGCGTTGCGGTACGAATAGGCTGGCGTCGGGCATCCTGAACCGACGTGCACGAGAAGCGGTCAGACCCGGCCTCGGCCATGCTCAGGCCGCGCAGTAGGCTGGCGCCGTGCATGCAGACCTCAGCGACGATGAGCAGGGCCACGAGCAGGTTGTCTCCACCGGTGAGCTGCCACCGCCCGGTCGGGTGCGCGAGCTCCTGATAGAGGCCCACAGCCGATACGGCAGCGTCTCAGACGGGAATGTTGCCGACTACATTCCGGCGCTCGCCGCGGCCTCGCCCGACCTGTTCGGGCTGGCCGTGGCGGGCGTGCGCGGCCGAACCTACGTGGTGGGCGACCATGCCGTCGAATTCTCGATTCAGAGCGTTTCGAAACCGTTCGTATTCGCTCTCGTCTGTGATGTGCTCGGCGCCGACGAAGCTCGCAAACGCATCGGAGTGAACAACACGGGCTTGCCGTTCAATTCGGTGATGGCCATCGAGCTGAATGACGGCAGCGCCATGAATCCGCTCGTGAACGCCGGAGCCATCGCCACCACGAGCCTCGTGCCCGGCGACACGGCCGACGAGAAGTGGCAGTTCGTGCTCAACGGACTCTCGAAGTTCGCGGGCCGCCCGCTGTCGATGGCCGCCGATGTGTATGCCTCTGAGGCGGCAAATAACAAGCGAAACCAGGGCATCGCCCGACTGCTCGAGAGTTACGGTCGCCTGTATTTCGACCCGCTCGAGGCGACCGACGTCTATACCAAACAATGCTCCATCGACGTCACGGTCACCGATCTCGCCGTGATGGGCGCCACGCTCGCCGACGGCGGGGTGAACCCGGTCACGGGCGAACGCGTGGTGAGGGCAGACACGTGCAAACGCGTGCTCGCCGTTCTGGCAACCGCGGGCCTGTACGAACGGTCGGGCGAGTGGATGTACGACATCGGCCTACCCGGCAAGAGTGGTGTGAGCGGCGGAATCATCACCATCGCGCCCGGCAAGGGCGGCGTGGCCACCTACTCTCCCCCGCTCGACGAGGCCGGAAACAGTGTGCGCGGCCAACTCGCCTCGAAGTTTCTCTCGGATCTGCTCGGGCTGAACCTGTTCGCGTCAGCGCCGGTCGTACCGGGGCCGATGGTACCGGGGCTGATCACGAACGAAGCACTCGATGCGGGTCACGGCAGCCGGGCATCCTGAGCCAGCTCGTGCACCCACGCGAGCTTCGTCACTACCGCGGGCGAAAGAGTGAACGGGTAGACGTCGCTCATGCCCATTGAGCGGTTGATCTCGTTGAAGGCGACGGTGAAGACGCTCCAGGTTGCCAGCACTTCGGCGAAGTCGGCGCCCGTGTAGTCGAGACGCGGCTGGTAGAGGCCGTCACCGAGCTCGCGGTGCGTGTCGGCCGCGTCGACCTCGAGGCCCGTGGCGGCCGCCGTCTGCAGGGTGTCGCGCATGTGCAGATAGTGGGCGAAGCACTCGGCGAAGTCTTCCCACGGGTGCATCGTGGCGTACTCGCTGATGAAGTTCTCGCGCCAGCCCTCGGGTGCGCCCTGGCTGTAGTGGCGCCGAATCGCGTCTTGGTAGCTCTGCTGTTCGTCACCGAACAGTGCCCGAAAGCTTTCGATGCGAGGGGTGTCGCCCACGAGAAGCTGCCAGTAGTAGTGGCCGATCTCGTGCCTGAAGTGCCCGAGCATGGTGCGATACGGCTCGTTCAGCGCTACCCGCAGCCCCTCGCGGTAGGGGTCGTTGACCTCTTCGAGGTCGAGCGTGATCACGCCATTCAGGTGACCGGTGACCACGCGCTCACCGGTCGCCGACGACAGCAGATCGAAGGCGAGCCCGTGCGTTGCCACCTCGTAGAACGGGATGACCGGCAGCCGCAACTCGTACAGCTGAAACAACAACCGTCGCTTCGAAAAGCCGGCCTTGGCGAGCTGCTCCAGAGCGATGGTGTCGTCGCTGGCCGGCTGCTCACGGGTTATTCGACACGAATCGCACTCACCGCTGCCGGCGTCTTCGTGCACCAGCCAATTGCACTGCCAGAAGCGGTTGACGCAGGGCAGCCAGCGGCCGTGCTTCGAGGCCGAGGCTCCGTCACGCACGACGGCCATGTCGAGCAGATCTGGTCTGAAACTGAGGGTCTCGCCGCAGGTACCGCAGGTGAAGTCTTCGAAGAATACGAGGGCGCCGCAGTTATCGCAGCTGAAGTTACGCACCTTCACACCCTAGGGGTCTGGCGCGACCGGGGGGTCTCGTGGCGGCGACTTCGGCTTCTCAACGCCGAAAAGTGCTGCGCTCTCATCGCTCCCCGAGATTCGGGGAGACAATGAGTCATGGCCGATCTCACCTCTCGTCTCCCCCGCACGCCCGTCTCCATGGCCCACACCGTTGGCAGGCTCGTGCTCGGCGGCTTTCTCGCCTTCGCCGGCATCAGCCACCTCACCCGCGCCCGCCAGGAGTTTCAGGCGCAGGTACCGCCGTGGGTTCCGTTATCGCCCGACACGGTGGTCGTGGCATCCGGAGCCGTCGAAATCGCTCTCGGAACGGCGCTACTGGCCCTGCCCAAACACCGCACCGCGGTCGGCGTGCTCGCGGCGGCCTTCTTCGTGGCGGTGTTTCCGGGTAACGTCTCGCAGTTCGTGGCCCGCACCAGCGCCTTCGGGCTGAACTCCGACACGGCTCGTGCCGCGCGCCTCGTCTTTCAGCCCCTGCTCGTGCTGTGGGCCCTGTGGTCGACCGGCGCGCTCAAGTCGTGGCGTGCATCCCGCTGACCCAGGCCCGCTGTTCCAAAGTCTTGGCGCCCCGACGCCCTTTTTGTGCCCCGACGTCTCGTGAGGCTCTTATGACCATCTTGAGGTCGGTATAGCGGCCTCAACACGGCGCATTGGCCTCACGACCCCTGGCGGGGCAGAGAAAATCCCCGGTGACGCTGCCGAGGCAGAGCTACCGGGGATTTCGTGATGTGGGCGGTACTGGGATCGAACCAGCGACCTCTTCCGTGTCAGGGAAGCGCGCTACCGCTGCGCCAACCGCCCAATATTCATTTTCAACCGCTCGACCAAAACCGAGCTTCATACGATTTCGACCAGGAGGGCGTCGAAATCAATTGAGCGGAGAGGTGGCGACGGGATTTGAACCCGTGTGGACGGCTTTGCAGGCCGCTGCCTCGCCTCTCGGCCACGCCACCATATGGAGGGTCACCCCAAAGGTACATCTACACTCGAGCGGATGACGAGATTCGAACTCGCGACCCCAACCTTGGCAAGGTTGTGCGCTACCACTGCGCCACATCCGCACTGCATCTTCTACAGCTGGCCCGCATTACTGCGTGCTCGGAAGACTCTACCCGAACGCGAGCGACAAAACCAAACCAGGCGCCACGTGTGTCGCCACACCCCCTCGATGTGCGCCGGATGCCCGTCGTCAGCTAGTATCAACGAGCTAGATAGTCGTGCCGGCCACCGCCGTTACGAGTTTTCGGGCGATTGGCGCAGTTGGTAGCGCGCTTCGTTCACACCGAAGAGGTCATCGGTTCGAGTCCGGTATCGCCCACAGTTCATACCCAACAGAAATTCCCGAGCATCCACCGCCCGCATGGGGTGCCGGCCCATGAAACCCATCGGGGTGCCGCCCCTACTGGGGTGTTGAGTTTTCGCCACCTTCTCGTACAGTGAGTCACTGTCGGCGCCGATGTGTGCGTCGGCGTTCGATTCACAGCGAAAGGCTTCACCCGATGCCTACCTACGGCAACGCACGTGCCGATTGGAAGCTCTACCCGCGTAAGGTCGACGACGTCGACGCACCGCACTCCCCCGACGCCGAGTTCGTCGACCGCATCAAGGCGACCCTCAGAGACCGCACGCAGTCGTACGCAGAGACGATGGAGCGCATTACCCGCATCGCGAACGAGTGGCGCGCGAGCGACGCGACACCGCGCGAACTCGAGCGTCTCGCCCGCCTCATTTTTCACACGATGGAGCCGGGCGATTCGTGGGCTGAGGCCCCCGACCACGTGAAAGACCTGTACCGCGACCGGGCCGAGACCCTGCTCGAGGGTGGCTACCGAAAAGTCGATCACTGACCGTAACGTGAGCGTCACCGCCGTAGGCCAGAATGGGCTTCATGGCGATTGACGACGCAGAAGCGCAGCGGCTGGCAGAGGCGAACGACGGCAGCGTCGCCTGGCGCGATTGGGGCCCCTACGTAGCCGAGCGCGCGTGGGGTTCGGTGCGCGAAGACTACAGCGCCGACGGCGACGCCTGGGCGTCGTTTCCGCACGATCATGCCCGCAGCCGGGTCTACCGCTGGAACGAAGACGGCATGGCCGGCTTCAGCGACCTCGACCAGAAGTGGTGCCTCGCACTCGCCCTGCACAACGGCGTCGATCCGATTCTGAAAGAGCGGATGTTCGGGCTCGCCGGCCCCCAAGGCAACCACGGCGAAGACGTCAAAGAGTACTGGTGGTACCTCGACGGCACCCCTACGCACTCGTTCAATACCTGGCGGTATCACTACCCGCAGGCGCCGTTCCCCTACAACGACCTCATTGAGACCAACGCGAACCGTTCCAAGCTCGAGGCCGAGTACGAGCTCGTCGACACCGGCATCTTCGACGAGTCGCGCTTCTGGGTCGTCACCGTCGACTACGCCAAGAAGGGCCCGCACGACCTGCTGATGCAGATCACGGTCGAGAACGCGGGCCCGGATGCCGCGACCATCGACGTGCTGCCGACGCTGTGGTACCGCAATACCTGGGCATGGGGTTACGCCGACGAAGATCCGAAGCCCGTGCTGAGCTACGAAGACGGCCGCGTGGTGGGGCGCCAGCAGAGCACGGGAACACTCTATCTGCAGGGTGAAGGGGCTGGGGGTGCCGGGGCCGGGCATGCACTTTTCTGCGACAACGAGACCAACACCGCGCGCATCTACGGCGAGGCCGAATCGCCCGCCTACCCGAAAGACGGCATCAACGACTACATCGTGAGCGGCGCGGCGACGGTGAACCCCGAAGAGACGGGCACCAAGGCGGCGCTGCACTACTCGGTGACGCTCGGGCCCGGCGAGAGCCGTGTCATTCGGGTGCGGCTCTCGAGCGGTGACGACGCGGAGTTCAACGCCGAGCGTGAGACGCCTTCGGCTACCGGTGCTGCCGACGGCGGAGTGGGCATCGACGTGTCGGCCTACGACGCCGTGGTCGACCGCCGGCGCCGCGAGGCCGACGCGTTCTACGACAACCTGACTCCGGCCGGAGCCTCAGCAGACGAAGCCCGAGTGCTTCGACAGGCCTTCGCCGGCCTGCTCTGGTCGAAGCAGTTCTTTCACTTCAACGTGCAGAAGTGGCTCGACGGCGACCCCGCGACTCCCCCGCCACCGCCCGAGCGCGCCGCGGTGCGCAACGGATCGTGGCGGCACCTCGACGCGCACGACGTCATTCTCATGCCCGACCCGTGGGAGTACCCGTGGTTCGCCGCGTGGGATCTCGCGTTTCATTGCGTGACGCTCGCCCACATCGACCCCTCGTTCGCGAAGGCGCAGCTCATTCTGATGCTGCGCGAGTGGTACATGCACCCGAGCGGCCAGCTGCCGGCCTACGAGTGGAACTTCTCTGACGTGAACCCGCCGACGCACGCCTGGGCGGCCTTGCACGTGTTTCTGCTCGACGGCGGCACCGACTACAGCTTCTTGGCGCGCGTCTTTCACAAGCTGCTGATGAATTTCACGTGGTGGACGAACAACAAAGACCGCGGCGAGAACAACCTGTTCGAGGGCGGCTTCATGGGCCTCGACAACATCGCGCCGCTCGACCGCTCGAAGCTGCCGCCCGAGGTCGGCTACCTCGAGCAGGCCGACTCCACGGCGTGGATGGCGATGTACGCCCTCGACCTGCTCAACATTGCGCTGCGCCTGGCTGGCAACGAACGCTCGTATGAGGACGTCGCCACCAAGTTCATCGAACACTTTCTGCAGATCGCCAACTCGGCGAACGCCACCGGGCTGTGGGATGAAGAAGACGCGTTCTTCTACGACGTGCTGCACCTCGCCGACGGCCGTGACGTTCCCATGAAGGTGCGCTCGTTGGTCGGCCTCGTGCCGGTGGTGGCATCGCTGGTGTTCGACACCAACGAGTTCATCGCCCTGCCCGAGTTTCGCGACCGGGTGCTGTGGTATCTCGGCATGCACCCTGAGATGGCGCAGTCGTTTCACCAGCACACGAAAGACGGTGTGCAGTCGTATCTGCTCGCGCTGGTCTCGCCCGACCGCCTCAAGCGCATTCTGGCGAAGGTGTTCAACGAACAGGGCATGCTCTCTGACCACGGAATCCGCGGCATCTCGGCCTACCACCGCGAGCACCCGTTCAGCGTCGAGGTCAATGGCGCCGAGGCCTCCGTCGACTACGAACCGGCCGAATCTACTTCTGGCCTGTTCGGCGGTAACTCGAACTGGCGCGGGCCTGTCTGGTTTCCGCTCAACGTGCTGTTCGTCGAGGCTCTGCGCAACTACGGCGCCACAGGCTCCCCCACGACGACGGTCGAATTTCCCGAAGGCTCCGGCACGTTCTTGACCTTCGACGAGGCGGCCGACGCGCTCTCGAGCCGGCTGATCTCGCTCTTTCTGCCCGGCGCAGACGGCAGACGGCCGGCGGATGCCCGCTACGAACTGCTTTCGACCGACCCCCGATGGCGCGACAACATCTTCTTCTACGAGTACTTCGACGGCGACACGGGCCAAGGCCTCGGCGCCTCGCACCAGACCGGCTGGACCGCACTCGTCGCCCACCTCATTCTCACCACCGGCGACCGCGATCAGAGCGTGGGGCCGGCGGCCAACGAAGTGACCCCCGACGGGCCGTGAGCGCCCGGGTTCCCGTGAGCGGGAGCCTGCCCGTGAGCGCCAGCCGAGCTACCAGCGGTAACGCGCCCTGAGCGCCTTCGCCACGGCATCGTAGGTACGGGCATCCAGAGCCGACCCTTCGCGGCGCATGCCGGCGTTGCTCACCCTGAACAGCCGGTCGAGGCGGGCCCAGGATGCCCGGCCACCCTGATCCCAGCCGCCGGCGCCGAGCCGCAGTGCGCCCCGGTCACCCTCATGCGACTTGCTCGTGAGAGCGATGCCGAGGCAGGTCGACGCGCTCAGCCGCGCCACGATGAGCACCGGGCGGTCTTTACCACGCCCGTCGTTCTCTTCGTAGGGAACCCACGTCCAGACGACTTCTCCCGGGTCTGGCCGCGAATCGGCATGCGGGGTGTAGCTGAGCTTCACCGTGCCGAGCGATCGCGGGTCGACCTGAACCGTCGCCGCCTTGCCCGAGGGTGGCTTCTGCGGGGTGGATGTTCGTGCGGGCGGTGTGCGTTGAACGCCGAGCATGCGGCCGATCGACCGCAATAGACCCGAAAGGCTAGCCATTCGGCCATCCTACGAGAACGAGGCCCGGCGCCTGCGGTTCGCAGGGCAGCCGGGCCTCGAGTCGGTGGGAGAAAACTACTGGCGCAGGTTCTCTTTGTAGTCGTTCTTCGCCTGCGTGGCGTCACGATTCTTTTCGGCTGCCTTCACATCGGCGTTCGCCTTTGCCTCGTCGGCCTTGTCAGACAAACGGCCCTTGGTGTCGTCGAGGGTGCGGCTGATCTTCTCGCCGGTCGCCTCGGCAGCTTCTTTTGCGTTGTCAAGAAGTCCCATGGTGTACTCCTTCTCTCGTGTGCCCCAGTCGGGCACCACTTACCTTCTACACAGTAGGCACGCCTCGAAAGCTCGTAAACCCGATGGTGCCGATTCGTGAATCGTGCTAAGGCGCGACGTTCTGGGCGGCGCGATCATTGTGCGATGTCGACAGCGGAGTTCGGTTCGACCTGTGGCTTGTCGCATAATGGGTGACGGCATCGAGGCCACGGAAAGGCAGCCCCCGTTTATGAGCACCAGCAGCACTGATACCGGCACCACCGAATCCGGAACCACCGAATCTGGCACCACCGATACCGGCAGCACTGAACCGTTCACCGCGACGAGGCCGTGGCTCAGCAGCTATGCAGAGGGCGTGCCCAGTGACATCGAACTGCCCACCGAATCGCTCGTCGATTTCATCGAAGGGTCAGTTGCCCGCCACGGGCGCCGAGTGGCTCTGGAGTTTTTCGGCAGCGAGACCACCTACCGCGAGCTGGGTGAGCAGATCGATCGGGCCGCCGAGGGCCTGCGCAAGCTGGGTGTCAAGCACGGCGACCGGGTCGCTCTGGTGCTGCCGAACTGCCCGCAGCACATCGCCGCGTTCTACGCCGTTCTTCGCTTGGGCGCCATCGTGGTGGAGCACAACCCGCTCTACACCCCGCGTGAGCTTCGGCACCAGTTCGAAGACCACGGCGCCTCAGTCGTGATCGCCTGGGACAAGGTGTGCGAGACCATTCAGAAGATGCCGGATGATCTTGCCGTCAGTCATCTGATCTCCGTCGACCTCACCCGCGCAATGCCGCTCTCGACCCGAGCTGCCCTGCGACTGCCGATCAAGCGCGCCCACGAATCGCGAAATGCCCTGCACGCGAAGGCGCGTCGCACCGTGACGTGGGAGTCGCTGCTTGCGCACCGCCGCATCAAGAAGTCGGTCGCCAAGCCGAGCGTCGACGACATCGCCTTGCTGCAGTACACCAGCGGCACAACGGGCGCGCCGAAGGGTGCCATGCTCACCCACCTCAATTTGCACGTCAACGCCCTGCAGGGCCGCGCCTGGGTGCCCGGAATGAGCGAAGGCGCCGAGGTGGTCTACGGCGTGCTGCCGATGTTCCACGCCTATGGGCTCACGCTCTGCCTCACCTTCGCCATGAGCCTCGGAGCCAGGCTCGTTCTGCTGCCGCGCTTCGACGTCGACCTCGTGCTGCGGGCGGCGAAGAAGAACCCGCCGACGTTCTTGCCGGCAGTGCCGCCGATCTACCAGAGGCTCGCCGTGGCGGCGAAGGAGCGCGGGGTCGATCTGACGGGCATCCGGGTGTCGATTTCGGGCGCGATGAACCTGCCGGTCGCCACCGTCGAGCTCTGGGAGAGCGTCACGGGTGGTCTGCTGGTCGAGGGTTACGGCTTGACCGAGACATCGCCTATCGCGTTGGGCAACCCGGTCGGGCCGACCAGACGCGCAGGGTCGATCGGCCTGCCGTTTCCGAACACCGAGATTCGCATCGTCGACCCCGAGAATGTGGAGACAGATCGGGCAGTAGGCGAGGCAGGCGAATTGCTCATTCGGGGGCCCCAGGTCTTCTCTGGTTACTGGGGTAAGCCCGATCAGACTCGAGAGGTGTTGCTCGAGGGCGGCTGGTTCAGAACAGGCGACATCGTGTCGATCGACGCAGACGGATTCGTCTCGGTGGTCGACCGCATCAAAGAGCTCATCATCACGGGCGGCTTCAACGTCTCGCCGTCTGAAGTCGAAGACGCGGTGCGCACTCACTCCAGCGTGAAAGACGTGGCCGTCGTCGGCTTGCCGGGCGCCAAGGGCGGAGAAGACGTGGTTGCTGCAGTAGTGCTGAAGCCAGGGCAGATGCTCGACGAGAGGGCGATTCGCGACCTCTGCCGCGACCACCTGGCCGCCTATAAGGTGCCCCGCCGCGTGGTCGAGTTGGATGAACTGCCGGTGTCGCTCATCGGCAAGGTGTTGCGCCGTAAGGTGCGCGACGACCTGCTGAGTGCCGACGAGGCGCAGAGCTAGGCGCACGCGCGCCTTCACTCGGCGCAACGCAAAAAGCTGGGTACCACTCCCGAAGGAGCGATACCCAGCTTTTCTGCTGTTGCTGTTGGTGCAGGCGGTGGTTACGCCGGGTCGAGAGCGTAGCTCTCTTCGCCGTGAACCGCCGTGTCGACGCCAGCGATCTCGTCTTCGCTGGTGATGCGGAAGCCCATCGTCTTCTGGATGATCGTGCCGATGATCCAGGCGAGAACGAAGGAGTACCCCATGACCGCGAATGCTGCGCCGGCCTGCTTACCGAGCTGAGCGAAGCTGCCGGTGTCGATGAGGCCGATGCCGGCGCCGAAGATACCGATGTAGAGGGTACCGAAGAGACCGCCGATGAGGTGGATGCCCACCACGTCGAGTGAGTCGTCGAAGCCGAGCTTGAACTTCAGCTCGATGGTGAGGCAGCACAGGCCACCGGCGAGCAGACCGAGCAGCAGCCCCCAACCGGGCGTCAGAATGTTACAGGCCGGGGTGATGGCGACGAGGCCGGTGACCGCGCCCGAAGCGGCACCGATAGAGGTGGCCTTGCCGTCTTTGATCTTCTCAACGATCAGCCAGCCGATGATGGCGGCGGCGGGAGCGGCCAGGGTGTTGATCCAGGCGATGGCTGCGACGCCGTCAACTGCGGCTTCTGAACCGGAGTTGAAGCCGAACCAACCGAACCAGAGCAGCGAAGCACCGAGAAGTGTCAGCGGAACGTTGTGAGGCTTCTGAATGCCCTTTTGGAATCCGATGCGCTTGCCGAGTACCAGTGCGAGAGCGAGGCCCGCCGCACCAGCGTTGATGTGCACTGCAGTACCACCCGCGAAGTCATTGACGCCCCACGCCGAAGCCCAGCCGTTGCCGAGGTTGAACACCCAGAACGCGACGGGGAAGTAGACGATCGTGCCCCAAATACCGGCGAAAACCATCCACGCACCGAACTTGGCGCGGTCTGCAATGGCACCCGAGATGAGCGCTACGGTGATGATGGCAAACGTGGCCTGGAAGCCGACGAACGCCAACTGAGGCAGTTCTGGGCTCATCGACCCGGGGTTGTCACCCGCACCGAGCAGGCCGGTCAGCAAGAACAGCGGGTTCGACGAGTCGAACGGGTTACCCACCAGACCCGGAATACCGCCCGTTCCGAACGACATACCGAACCCGTAGATCACCCACAACACGCCAATCAAACCCATGGCGCCGAAGCTCATCATCATCATGCTGACAACGCTCTTTGCCTTGACCATGCCGCCGTAGAAGAAGGCGACACCGGGGGTCATGATGAGCACGAGGGCGGCTGCGACAAGCAGCCACAGGGCGTTTACAGCGGATTGAACGTCTCCAGCTGTTGGATCATCTGCTAGGAACATCATTGGAAAATTACCTCTCTCGAACCGAGTAAATGCACCGGTGCGCAGATGTCCCCCACAGTTCGGGTCTGCTCGCCTCGGCTACGCCATTAGCTTCGTGGGTCGAGGTTTCGGCTGAGGTGAATCTATGTTTCGCGTTCGTAACGCCATACATGCCTTTGTAACAACTGTGTTTCGGGCTGCCGACAATTCGATTGAAATCTGTACCCCCTCTTCGGGTGACAAATCTGTCGTGCGTGAGGTGCGCATCCGCATGGTTTCGCGGATGCTCGGCGAAGCCTCTGGCTACGCTTGCGTCGACGCGATCAATCGAGACACCGACCGCAGGTATTTCTTGCGATAGCCACCATTCATCATGTCTCCGGCAAAAACCTCGTCGAGTGGCAGCCCGGTGGCCACTATGGGCAACTGGGCGTCGTAGACCCGGTCGATGAAGGCGACGAAACGCAGCGCGTCGGTCTGGTTCACCAGCGTCGAAACGTCAGTGATGACCAGTGCGTCGAGGCCGTCGAGCAGCTTGACGTACTTCGACGGGTGCAGACTGCCGAGAAAGCTGATGAGCTCGCTGAAGGAGTCGACCGTGTAATGGCTGCCCCGGGCATCCAACTCGGCGAGCCGTGCTTCGAGTTCATCGTCGGTGAGAGTTGTGGCGTGGCCTTCTATGTTGCGGCGGCGGTAGTCGAGACCATCGATGCGAATGATATCGAATCGGCCAGAGAGCGCCTGAATTTCGCGCAAGAAGTCTTGAGCGGCGAACCGGCCTTCGCCGAGAGCGTTCGGCGGGGTGTTCGAGGTCGCGGCTATTTTTGTTCCGGTGGCAACCAGGTCGCCGAGCAGGCGGGTCATCATCATGGTGTCGCCCGGGTCGTCGAGTTCGAACTCGTCGATGGCGATGAGCTTCGCGCCCGTGAGCAGTTTGACCGTGTCGAGGTACCCGAGCGCGCCGACGAGCGCGGTGAACTCGATGAAGGTGCCGAAGTATTTAGGCGCGGGCGCCGCATGCCAGAGCGATGCGAGCAGGTGGGTCTTGCCCACGCCGAAACCGCCGTCGAGGTACACACCCGGCTTTGCCTCGGGTGCCTTCTTGGCTCGGCCGAAGAAGCCGCCCGACTTAGAAGCGCCCCAGTTCTGCTCGAACGCGCGCACCTTCTGAAGTGTTTCGGCTTGTGACGGATAATCGGGGTCGGGTCGGTATGAGTCGAATGATGCCGTGTCAAACTGGCGCGGTGGCACCAGAACGGCAGCCATCTCTGCCCCACTGAGCGTGGGCCGCAGATCAACGAGATGCAATGGAATAGTTGTACTGCCGCTGTCGGTTGTCATCACTAGCAATTAAAGCGCACGAATGAACCACCCGGCCGCACGGCCGCAACCCGGAGGTAACAATGGCTGCCGAAGCCGACACCACACCCAAATTCGCCGAATACGCTCACCCCAACCGTCTGGTGAGCACGGAGTGGCTCGCCGAACACCTGGGAGACACCGATCTCGTGGTCGTCGAGTCTGACGAAGACGTGCTGCTGTACGAGACCGGCCACATTCCGGGTGCCGTGAAGATCGACTGGCACACCGACCTCAACGACCCGGTGACCCGCGACTACATCTTCGGCGAAGAGTTCGCTGTTCTCGCTGGCAGCCGTGGCATCGACCGCAACTCGACCGTGGTCATCTACGGCGACAAGAGCAACTGGTGGGCCGCGTACACGCTCTGGGTGTTCAGCCTGTTCGGCCACGAAGACGTGCGTCTGCTCGACGGCGGCCGTGACAAGTGGATTGCCGAGGGTCGCGAGATCACCACCGACCAGCCCGACGTGACGCCGGTCGAGTACCCCATTGCCGAGCGCAGCGACGTCGAGATTCGCGCCTTCAAAGACGACGTGCTCGAGCATTTGGATGCCGGTGGCAAGCTCATCGATGTTCGCTCGCCCGAAGAGTACAGCGGTGAGCGCACCACCGCGCCGGCCTACCCCGAAGAGGGCGCCTTGCGCGCCGGGCACATCCCGAGTGCTCATAACGTGCCGTGGGCCAAAGCGGCTGCCGAAGACGGCACCTTCAAGCCACTCGCCGATCTGAACGCGATCTACCGCGAAGGGCTCGGCCTCGACGACAGCTCCGACGTCATCGCGTACTGCCGCATCGGCGAGCGTTCGAGCCACACCTGGTTCGTACTGACCCACCTGTTGGGCTTCGAAGGCGTGCGCAACTACGACGGATCGTGGACCGAGTGGGGTTCTGCCGTGCGCGTGCCCATCGTTCAGGGCTCCGACCGCGGCGAGCACGTCGCGAAATAGCGATGCCTCTCTCTGATTCCACCCCGAACGCCGAGCTGCACCCGGCCCTGGCTGAGATACGCGACGGGTTTCTCGAGCTCGGCCAGAAAGATCGGCTGCTGTTACTGCTCGAGTTCTCTAACGAGCTGCCCGAGCTGCCCGGGCGGTACGGCGAGCATCCTGACCTCTTCGAAAAAGTGGTGGAGTGTCAGTCGCCGGTGTTCATCTTCGTCGAGGTCGACGAGAACCAGATCGTGCACCTCTACGCCACCGCGCCGCAGGAGGCCCCGACCACGCGCGGTTTCGCGTCGATTCTGGCGCAGGGGCTCGCCGGGCTCACTGCCGAAGAGGTTCTGGCAGTACCCGACGACTACCCTCAGATGCTCGGCCTCACGCAGGCCGTCTCGCCCCTTCGCATTCGGGGCATGACCGCGATGCTCGCCCGCACCAAGCGTCAGGTGCGCGAGAAGACCGCCTCAGTTATCTAGACCAGCTCAGTTATCTAGACCAGTCAGCCAGGTGCGGATGCTCGTGAGGTACTTCTCGGGGTCGTAGTTGTACAGGCGCACGTGTTTCGCCACCGAGAAGGGTACGAGCGTCACGAGGTCAGGACGAGCCTCGGCGAGCTTGCGCGACGCTGTGGAGGGTACGAAGCCGTCATCGTCGCTGTGCATGATCAGCACGGGCCAGGCCACTTCTGACGCCCGTGCCACGAAGTCGAGCCGTTTGAAGTCGATGGGCTGCGACTGGCCGGTCACCGGGCGACCGACCTCGGAGCCGATGGTTGCCATGACGGCCTTCGAGATGGGTTCGGGCAAGTGGTTGAGGCGCCCCTGAAAGATGATGGTGTCGCTCCAGGCGACCACCGGCGAGTCGAGAATGACCGCGGTGAGATACGAACGGCTCGATGAACGAGTGGCCGCCTGAAGCACGGTTGCGCCGCCCATCGACCAGCCCATCAGAACCAGTTCGGTTGCGCCGTTCGCTACGGCGTAGGCCATGGCGGCGTCGATGTCGTGCCACTCGGTGTCGCCGAGCGCATAGCGACCGTCGGCGCTGCGCGGCGCCTCGCCGTCGTTTCGGTACGACACCTGCAGCACGCTGTAGCCGAGTTCGTGAAAGAGCGGCAACGGGCGAATCGTCTCGGCGCGGCGCACTCCCCTGCCGTGCACCGCGATGACCCAGCGGGTGCTGGCGGTGCCATCCGCTGCCTGAGCGGGCACGAACCACGCGGGGGCCAGACCCAGTTCGGTTTCGACCTCGACGTCGTTCACCTCGAGGCCGGTTTCACGGGGGTCGAGAAAGTACCAACTGCCCAGGCGCCCCCAGCGGGCATCCGTCAGCTCGCCGTAGTCGACACGTTCAACGGTGCGGATGACCGTGCCGTCTTTCACCGAAATGATGCCGCCCACTCGGGCGTGCCCCGTGCCGCCCGCGAACCAGAGGCTGTAGCGGCCGGCCACCAGGGAATCGGCCGAGATGCCCAGGGTGACGGTGCCGGTGACGTTGCCCGCGCCGTCGTCGTGCAGCTCGGTGCCGTAGATGCGCAGGTTCTCGGTGGCCGAGTCGGTGGGTATGACCACTGACCGCGAGAACTTCGCGGTGACGAAAGCGGCCGTCGCCGTGGCGAGGGTGGCGGCCGCACCAACGGCGATGGCTGAGATCACCCACGGCGCGACCAGATCGCGAGCGGGCCGATCGTGAACGCTCGTACGTCTGCCTTGTGAGTCGCGGTTGTTCATGCGCACACCTTTTCATATGTTGGGCAGGCCCACCTGCCAAACGGCGTGCCTTCCCAGCAGACACACAAAAAAACCCTAGTCTGACCACGTGTCCGATTCTCCCTTCAGCCCTGCGCTGCCGCAGGCCTTCGCCGCGGCACTGGGCTCGCTGCGAAAGGCGAAGACCCGCCCTGAGCTCGTGGTGAACGAGATCGCCTCGCCGGCGAACCTCGCGCCCTACTCCATTGCGCTTTCGGCCGATGTCAACCCGCAGCGGCACGGCTCCGACTCCGACCTCGGCACCGGCCGGTTCATTCTCTTGTACGACCCCGAAGAGCCTCAGGCGTGGGGCGGCCCGTTTCGTGTGGTGTGCTTCGTTCAGGCTCCGCTCGAGACCGAAATCGGGCTCGACCCGTTTCTCGCAGACGTCACCTGGTCGTGGCTGATTGATGCTTTAGACGCACAGGGAGCAGACTATTCACATGCTTCGGGTACAGCAACGAAAATCATCTCCTCCGGGTTCGGCGAACTGGCGAAACAGGGCGACGGTGCCCAGATCGAATTGCGCGCATCGTGGAGCCCAGGGAACGCTGACGTGAAGAGCCATGTCGAAGGCTGGGGTGAACTGCTCTGCATGCTGGCGGGGCTGCCGCCGGTGGGCGAAGGCGTGAGTCTGCTGTCGACGAAGCGCGCGAATCGTGAGTGAAGCTTCGGCGCAGGGCGACACCGATGGTGAAACTCAGGGCGGCGTGCCGGGCGAGATTGCCGAAGCCGCTGAGGTGACCCCGCGCACGGTCATCGACACCCGCGACGGGTATCTGGCCGCCATCGACCAGATCGCGGCGGGCACCGGCCCGTTGGCCATCGACGCCGAGCGCGCCTCTGGCTTCAAGTACTCGCAGCGCGCCTACCTCATTCAGCTGTACCGCCGAGGCGCGGGAACGTTCTTGTTCGACCCGCCGCCCATCGGCTCGTTCGCCGAGCTTTCTGCTCTCATCTCCGGTGAGGAGTGGGTGTTGCACGCGGCCAGCCAAGACCTGGCGTGCCTGCGCGAAGTGGGGCTTTCGCCGACCGTCATCTTCGATACCGAACTCGCTGCGCGGCTCTTGGGGCTGCCCCGGGTGGGGCTCGGCACTGTGGTCGAGGAGTTGCTGGGCATCCACTTGGCGAAAGAGCATTCTGCAGCCGACTGGTCGACGCGCCCGTTGCCGGCGACCTGGCTGGAGTATGCGGCGCTCGACGTCGAGCTGCTGGTCGACCTGCGCGACGTGATGGTGGGGTTGCTGGCCGAGCAGGGCAAGACCGAGATCGCTCGTCAAGAGTTTCAGGCCACCCTCGATAAAGAGACGAAGCCGGCCGCGGCCGACCCGTGGCGGCGGCTGTCGGGGGTCCACTCGCTGCGCGGGCCGAAGAGCCTGTCGGTTGCGCGCGAGCTGTGGTTCGCACGCGATCAGCTTGCGCGCGAGACAGACATTGCGCCGGGGCGTCTGGTTCCTGACCTGTCGCTGACCGCCGCCGCGAGGGCCCTGCCGGAGTCGAAGCGCGAGCTCGCCGCGTTACGTGAGTTCACCGGGCGCGCGTCGAGGTCTGAACTCGATAGGTGGTGGAACGCGATTGAGGCCGGGCGGGCATCCACCACCCCACCGCAACTCACCCGCACCGGCGACACGCTGCCCCCGCCGCGCAGCTGGGGCGACCGCAACCCTGAAGCGGATGCCCGGCTGAAGTCGGCACGCCAAACGCTCGTGGCGCTCGGCGAAGAGCGGCAGATTCCTCTCGAGAACCTGCTCACACCCGAGTTTCTGCGGCGAATCGCCTGGACTCCCCCGGCCGTCATCGACGCCGAGCACGTCGCAGAGGCCCTTGCACGGGCCGGCGCGCGCCCGTGGCAGATTGAGCTAACTGCACAGCCAATCGCCCAAGCCTTTGTAGAAGCACACCAAAGGCTGCTCGATGAGGCCGAACCCGAATCGTAGAAAGAAGCAAACGATTTCGGGCCGGTTTTTCGGGTGCCTAGTATCGCAAGTGACGTTATTGCGGGAGGCATGAGGCACAGTGGCCGAAAAATCTGAAGTCGTGTTTGTTGATGGAGTTCGCACCCCCTTCGGGCGCGCGGGCGAAAAGGGAATGTACTGGAACACCAGGGCCGATGACCTGGTGGTCAAGGCGATGCTGGGGCTGCTCGAACGCAACCCGAACGTGCCGAAAGAGCGCATCGACGAGGTCGCTATTGCTGCGACAACGCAAACGGGCGACCAGGGTCTGACCATCGGCCGCACAGCAGCGCTGCTCGCCGGGCTGCCGAAATCGGTGCCCGGGTTCGCCATCGACCGCATGTGCGCCGGCGCGATGACCGCCGTCACCACGACCGGTAGCGGCATCGCCTTCGGGGCTTACGACCTCGTCATCGCCGGTGGAGTTGAGCACATGGGTCACCACCCGATGGGCGCGGGCGCAGACCCCAACCCGCGATTCGTCTCCGAGCGTCTGGTCGACGCCGAGGCGCTGAACATGGGCAACACGGCCGAGCGCATTCACGACCGTTTTCCGCAGCTCACCAAAGAGCGCTCAGACCACTACGCGCTGCGTTCGCAGCAGAAGGTCGCCGCGGCTTACGCGGCCGGCAAGATTCAGCCCGACCTGATCTCGGTCGCGACCCGAAGCGAGAGCGGCTGGGGTCTCGCGACTATCGACGAGGCACCTCGCCCGGAGACCACCATGGAGGGGCTCTCAAACCTGCGCACTCCCTTCCGCCCGCACGGCCGCGTCACGGCCGGCAACTCGTCAGGGCTGAACGACGGTGCCACCGCCGCCCTGCTGGCGAGCGGTGAGGTCGCGCGCGAGCTCGGTCTGACCGCCAAGATGCGTCTGGTGAGTTTCGCCTTCGCGGGCGTCGAGCCCGAGATCATGGGCATTGGCCCAGTTCCCTCGACCGAGAAGGCGCTGAAGAAGGCTGGGCTCTCAATCACCGACATCGGCCTGTTCGAGCTCAACGAGGCGTTCGCCGTTCAGGTGCTGTCGTTTCTCGACCACTTCGGCATCGATGACGACGACGAGCGCGTGAACGAATACGGTGGGGCGATCGCCATCGGGCATCCACTCGCCTCGTCAGGGGTGCGGTTGATGAACCAGCTCGCCCGCCAGTTCAGCGAGCACCCCGAGGTGCAGTACGGCCTCACCGCCATGTGCGTGGGCCTCGGCCAGGGCGGAACGGTCATCTGGGAGAACCCGAACTACGATCGAAAGGCGAAGAAGGCGCGCCGCTAGGCGGAGCCCGACAGACCATGACGAACACTGTGCTTACTAAATACTCCGAAATCGACTTCTCCGACCTGCTCGCGTTCTCTGCCGACGAGGTCGTCACGCACTCGTTCGTGCGCGACGTGAAGCTCGCGAGCGGCAAGACGCTCGCCCTCATCACGCTCGACAACGGCCGTGACCACACCCGCCCGAACACTCTCGGCCCGGTGACTCTGGTCGAATACGGTGACGTTCTGGATGCCCTGAAGAACCGTGCGGCCGCCGGCGAGATCGACGCGGTGGCCGTGACCGGTAAGCCGTTCATCCTCGCTGCCGGGGCCGACCTCAGCAAGGTGGGCGAGGTGAAGTCGCGCGCCATGGCGCTGCAGATGGCTCAACTGGGTCACTACGTGCTCACGAAGCTGAGCGACGTGGGTGTGCCCTCGTTCGCGTTCATCAACGGGCTCGCACTCGGTGGCGGCGTGGAGATTTCGCTGGCTGCCGATTACCGCACCGTCGACGCGTCGATTGCGGCTCTCGCGTTTCCCGAGGTGTTCTTGGGCATCATTCCCGGCTGGGGCGGTGCGTACCTGCTGCCGAACCTCATCGGCATCGAGAATGCACTCAACGTCATCATTTCGAACCCGCTGCGCAACAACAAGACGCTGAAGGCGGCCGAGGTTCTCGAACTCGGCATCGCCGACGCGATGTTCAGCCCGGCCAACTTTCTCGAAGAGTCGCTGGCCTGGGCCGACGGCGTGCTGGGCGGTTCGGTCACGGTCAAGCGGCCCAACGTGCCCGGCAAGATCGAGCGCATGGTCAAGTGGGATGCGGCAATCGGCATCGCCCGCAAGACTCTCGAAAGCCGAATCGGCACGGTCGCGAAGTCGCCGTACGCTGCGCTCGAGCTGCTGCGGGCCGCGAAATCGGGCACCCGCGAAGAGGGTTTCGCGCGTGAAGATGAGGCGCTGGCCGATCTCGTCGCCGGTGACCAGTTTCGGGCATCCATTTACTCGTTCGATCTGGTGCAGAAGCGGGCCAAACGGCCTGCCGGCGCACCCGACAAGAAGATCGCGAAGCCGGTCACGAAGGTGGGCGTCATCGGTGCAGGCCTGATGGCTTCGCAGTTCGCGCTGCTGTTCGTGCGCCGCCTGCAGGTGCCTGTGGTGATCACCGACCTCGACCAGGCCCGCGTCGACAAGGGGCTCGACTACATTCGCGGCGAGATCGCTACGCTGCTGTCGAAGGGGCGCATCTCGCCCGACGAGTCGAACAAGCTCAACGCGCTCATCTCGGGCACGACAAACAAGGCCGACTTTGCTGACGCCGACTGGGTCATCGAGGCGGTGTTTGAAGAGCTCGGTGTGAAGCAAGACGTCTTTGCCGACGTGGAGCAGTACATCTCCGAGACCGCGGTGCTCGCGACGAACACCTCGTCGCTCTCGGTCGAGCAGATCGCGTCGAAGCTCAAGCACCCCGAGCGCGTCGTCGGTTTTCACTTCTTCAACCCGGTGGCTGTGATGCCGCTGGTCGAGGTGGTCAACACGCCGCACACCGACGAGGCGACGCTGTCGACCGCGATGGTCGTGGCGGCGAAGCTGCGCAAGAACGCCGTCATCACGCGCGACACCCCCGGTTTCGTCGTGAACCGCATTCTCGCCAAACTGCTCGGCGAGGCGATGCACGCGGTCGACACGGGTACTCCGTTCGAGATCGTCGACACCGCGCTAGCGCCGTTCGGGCTGCCGATGACGTCGTTCGAACTGCTCGAGCTGGTGGGGCTCAAGGTGGGCGCGCACGTGCTCGACACGCATCACGCGGCCTTCCCCGACCGGTTCTTCGAGAGCACGAATCTGCACAAACTTGCCGATCATGGCAAGATCTTCGAGCGCGACGCCAAGGGCAAGATCAAGGGCTTCGACAAGAAGGCTGTGGCGATCGTCGCCGGCGGCACGACGCCCATGACCGGCGCCGAGATCTTGCGGCGGGTCGAAGACGGCCTGGCCGACGAGATTCACCGCATGCTCGAAGACGACGTGGTGCACGCCGCCGAAGACATCGACCTCTGCCTTATTCTGGGCGCCGGATGGCCGTTCCAGATGGGTGGCGCAACGCCCTACCTCGACCGGGTAGGCGCTTCAGAGCGTGTCTTCGGCACCACCTTCCACCACCCCCGAATCGCCGGGGTCGCCTAATCAGCCTAGGTAATCGATCACGAAAACCGCCCCAAACCTCGCGTTGTGGGGCGGTTTTCGTGATTTCGATGCCTGCGAGGCACTGAGCGAAGCCCCGACCTGCCCAATAGGGTGGGTGCATGGCCAAGACCCAGTATTACGTCGCAGCGAGCCTCGACGGGTTCATCGCTGACGCCGACGACAAGATGGATTGGCTGCTGCAGTTCGGGTTCGAAGCGTACGAGGTGCACTACAACGCGTTTCTGAGCGACGTGGGTGCGCTCGTCATGGGCTCGGGAACGTACCAGTTCATTCTCGACGAGGAGTTGCAGTCGTGGCCGTACGGCGACATGCCGATCTGGGTGCTGACGAGTCGTGAGCTGCCGACGGCCGAGGGCGCGAACATCCTGTTCAGCAGCGAGAGCGTCGAAGTGGTTGCGGCGCGAGCACTCGGCGCGGCTGCGGGCAAGAACGTGTGGATCGTGGGTGGCGGCAATGTGGCGGCCCAGTTCGCCGAGCGTGGGTTGCTCGACGAGCTGCTGGTGAGCGTGATGCCCATCGTGCTCGGCTCGGGCACTCCGCTGCTGCCCGTCGGCGGCACTCCCCTGCGCCTGACGCACGTCGAAACGACCCAGTTCGACAGCGGCGCGGTCGGCCTGTCGTACCGCGTTGAACGGCCCCCAGCCGCCTGAACGTCAGCCGAGCTGGCGCGACTCGTCGTCGGCGGCGTCGGTGAGGGGGCGCGCGATGGGGATTTTGCTGCCGAGCACCTGGGCCACCACGTCTCGCGCGATGTGCTGCGGCGTGAGCCCCGCGTCTTCGAGAATCTGCGATCGCGTTGCGTGCTCTTGAAATTCATCGGGCAGGCCGAGCTCGGTGACTGCGGTGTCGACGCCTGCGTCGCGCAGGTCTTGCCGGATGCGCGTGCCGATGCCGCCGACCCTGATGCCGTCTTCGATCGTCACGACCAGGCGGTGCTTCGCGGCGAAATCGATCACGCTGCGAGCGGTCGGAACGACCCAACGCGGGTCGATGACGGTGGCTCCGATGCCCTGAGCGGCGAGCCGTTCGGCCACCTCGAGACCGAGCGAGGCGAACGGGCCCACGGTGACGAGCAACACGTCGTGCTGCGATGACTCGCGCAGAACATCCACACCGTCTGCCGTACGCTGCACCGCATCGATGTTCGGGCCGACTGCACCCTTCGGGAACCGGATGACCGTGGGGGCGTCATCGACCGCAATCGCTTCGGCGAGCTCTTCGCGCAGCCGCTCGCCGTCTCGAGGTGCGGCGAGCCGAATCGTGGGTACGATCTGCAGTATCGCCAGATCCCACATGCCGTGGTGGCTGGGGCCGTCGGGGCCGGTCACGCCGGCACGGTCGAGCACGAAGGTGACTCCGGCGCGGTGCAGCCCGACATCCATCAGTACTTGGTCGAATGCACGGTTGACGAAGGTTGCGTAGAGGGCCACCACCGGGTGCAGGCCGCCGAACGCCAGGCCGGCGGCGCTCGTCACAGCGTGTTGCTCGGCGATGCCGACGTCGAGCACACGAGTCGGAAAGCGCTCGGCCATCTTGTGCAGGCCTGTCGGCCGCAGCATGGCCGCTGTGATGCCCACGATCTTTGGGTTGTGCACGGCGAGTTCGGCGATCTCGTCGGAGAATACCCCCGTCCACGAAGGGCCACCGTCGGCACCGCCGATGGGCTCGCCTGTTTCGGGGTCGATCTGCCCCACCGCGTGAAACTGGTCGGCCTCGTCGTTGCGGGCGGGCTCGTAGCCGCGGCCCTTCTCGGTGATGGCGTGCACGATCACGGGCTGACGGTATTCCTTGGCCTGGTGCAGGGCCTGCTCCATGGCGTGTTCGTCGTGCGCGTCGACCGGACCGATGTACTTGATGTCGAGGTTCGAGTAGAGCGCCTGGTTGTTGGTGAGGCGGGCGAGAAAGCCGTGCGTGCCCCCGCGAACGCCGCGGTAGACGGCGCGGCCGGCGGCACCGAAGTGGCCGAAGAGGCGTTCGCTCGAGTGATGCAGATCTCGGTAGCCGGCTGCGGTGCGAATCGAGTTGAGGTAGCGGGCCATGCCGCCGATGGTGGGGGCGTACGAGCGGCCGTTGTCGTTCACGACGATCACGAGATTGCGGTCGTTGTCGTCGCTGATGTTGTTCAGCGCCTCCCACGTCATGCCGCCGGTGAGAGCTCCGTCGCCGACGACAGCGACCACGTGCCGGTCGGCCTGCCCGGTCATCACGAACGCGCGCGAGATGCCATCGGCCCACGAGAGTGAACTCGAGGCGTGAGAGCTCTCGACAACGTCGTGCGGGCTCTCAGAGCGCTGGGGGTAGCCGGCGAGCCCACCGCGCTCGCGCAGGTGGCTGAAGTCTTGGCGGCCCGTCAGAAGCTTGTGCACGTACGACTGGTGCCCCGTGTCGAACACGATGGCGTCGTGCGGCGAGTCGAAGACCCGGTGGATGGCGATGGTCAACTCGACCACACCGAGGTTCGGGCCCAAGTGGCCGCCCGTCTTCGAAACCTCGGCGATCAGAAACCGGCGAATCTCAGCCGCGAGTTCGATGAGCTGTTCATTCGACAGACGGTCAAGGTCACGAGGCCCAGAGATCGTTTCGAGAATACTCATTTGACGAGTCTATTCTGCGTGGCGCGGAAATAACTGAGGCTGGCGTCTCAGCACGCGTGTGCTAAGAGCCAGCCTCAGTTCAGTGCTTGTGCGACTATGCCGCAGTGACCAGCGAACGCAGAACGTACTGCAGAATGCCGCCGTTGCGGTAGTAGTCGGCCTCACCGGGGGTGTCGATGCGCAGCACGGCGTCGAACTCGATGGGAGCCTTGGCCTCGCCGGTGGCGACCACGTGCAGCGTCTTCGGGGTACGACCCTCGTTCAGCTCTTCGACGCCCGAGATATCGATGACCTCGGTGCCGTCGAGGCCGAGCGAGTCGGCTGACTCCCCTGCCGGGAACTGCAGCGGCAGAACGCCCATTCCGATGAGGTTCGAGCGGTGAATACGCTCGAAGCTCTCGGTGATGACCGCCTTCACGCCGAGCAGCGAGGTGCCCTTGGCCGCCCAGTCACGCGACGAACCCGAGCCGTACTCCTTGCCGCCGAGAATCACCAGCGGAATGCCCTGCTCCTGGTAGTTCTGAGAAGCGTCGTAGATGAACGACTGCGGGGCATCCGGCTGCGTGAAGTCACGGGTGTAGCCACCCTCGACGCCATCCAGCAATTGGTTGCGCAGACGAATGTTCGCGAACGTGCCGCGGATCATGATCTCGTGGTTGCCGCGTCGCGAGCCGTAGGAGTTGTAATCTTTGCGGCCCACGCCGTGCTCGTCGAGGTACTTGCCTGCGGGGCTGTCGGCCTTGATGTTGCCGGCAGGGCTGATGTGGTCGGTGGTGACCGAGTCGCCGAGCTTCGCCAGAACACGTGCACCCGAGATCGACGAGACCGGGGTGGTCTCAATCGTCATGCCATCGAAGTACGGGGGCTTACGCACGTAAGTGGATGTCGCGTCCCACTCGAACACCGGGCCGGTGGGCGTGGGCAGCGAACGCCAGCGCTCGTCACCGTCGAACACGCTCGAGTACTCGTGTGTGAACATTCCGGTGTTGATCGAGGTGTCGATGGTCTCTTGCACCTCAGCCGCGTCGGGCCAGATGTCGCGGAGGTATACCTCGTTGCCGTCAGAACCCGTACCGAGCGAATCGGTCTCGAAGTCGAAGTTCATCGAGCCGGCGAGGGCGTAGGCGATGACCAGGGGCGGCGACGCCAGGTAGTTCATCTTCACGTCGGGGCTGATGCGGCCTTCGAAGTTGCGGTTACCCGAGAGCACCGCGGTCACAGCGAGGTCGTTCTTGTTGATGGCGTCGGTGACCTCTTCGATCAGCGGGCCCGTGTTACCGATACAGACCGTGCATCCATACCCCACCGTGTAGAAGCCGAGGGCTTCGAGGTCGCCCGTGAGGCCGGCCTTCTCGTAGTAGTCGGTGACGACCTTCGAGCCGGGAGCCAGCGTGGTCTTGACCCAGGGCTTCGAGGTGAGGCCCTTCTTGACCGCGTTGCGAGCGAGGAGGCCCGCAGCGAGCATGACCGACGGGTTCGACGTGTTCGTGCACGAGGTGATGGCCGCAACGGCGACCGCTCCGTGGTCGAGGGTGTAGTTCAGACCGGCCGGCGTGGTGACCGGGGTCGGCGCCGAAACAGTCGACGGGGCGTGGCTCACGTGAGCGTGCGACACCTCGTGGGCACGGTCTTCGTCTTGAGCGGTGAAGCCGATGGGGTCGGATGCGGGGAACGAACCATCGATCGCAGCGTCGACCCGCGAGAAGTCTTGCGAGGCGTAGTCGTTGAGGTCTTGCTCGAACTGCTCTTTCGCGTGGCTGAGCTCGACGCGGTCTTGCGGGCGCTTCGGCCCGGCGATCGAGGGCACAACCGTCGACAGGTCGAGTTCGAGGTACTCGCTGAACGAAGGCTCGACCGCCGGGTCGTGCCAGAGGTGCTGCAGCTTCGCGTAGGCCTCGACGAGGGCGACCTGGTCGTCGCTGCGGCCGGTGAGGCGCAGGTAGTCGAGCGTGACGTCGTCGATGGGGAACATGGCAGCCGTCGAGCCGAACTCGGGGCTCATGTTGCCGATGGTGGCGCGGTTCGCGAGCGGAACAGCCGTGACGCCCTCGCCGTAGAACTCGACGAACTTGCCCACGACGCCGTGCTTGCGCACCATCTGCGTGATGGTGAGCACCACGTCGGTAGCGGTGACGCCGGCCGGAATGGTGCCAGAGAGCTTGAAGCCGACGACCTTCGGAATGAGCATCGACACGGGCTGGCCGAGCATGGCAGCCTCGGCCTCGATTCCGCCGACGCCCCAGCCGAGCACGCCCAGGCCGTTGACCATGGTGGTGTGCGAGTCGGTGCCGACACAGGTGTCGGGGTAGGCGCGGAGTACTCCGCCGACCTCTCGCGTGAAGATGACGCGGGCCAGGTACTCGATGTTGACCTGGTGCACGATGCCGGTTCCCGGCGGAACGACCTTGAAGTCGTCGAACGCGGTCTGGCCCCAGCGGAGGAACTGGTAACGCTCGCCGTTGCGCTCGTACTCGATGTCGACGTTGCGCTCGAGGGCGTTCTCGGTGCCGAACAGGTCGGCGATGACCGAGTGGTCGATGACCAGCTCGGCCGGAGCCAGCGGGTTGATCTTGGTGGGGTCGCCGCCGAGGGTGCCGACGGCCTCACGCATGGTGGCGAGGTCGACGATGCAGGGCACGCCGGTGAAGTCTTGCATCACGACGCGGGCGGGGGTGAACTGGATCTCGGTGTCGGGCTCCGCCGTCGGAACCCACGATCCCAGGGCCTTGATGTGCTCGGCGGTGATGTTCGCACCGTCTTCGGTGCGAAGCAGGTTCTCGAGCAGAACCTTCAAGCTGAACGGGAGTTTCTCGTACCCCGGAACGGTGTCGAGTCTGAAGACCTCGTACGACTGCTCGCCGACCTTCAGAGTGTCTTTCGACCCAAAGCTGTTTACTGTAGACACGTACGTCTCTCCTTCGCTGAGTACGTCAATCTTCTTCTGCCCAGATACCCGTGGCTAGCAAGGCTGCCCTAACTAGAGGTCAGCGCGAGGGCTCGTGAAAGTATCTCGACGTCGAGATAACTTTAGCACCGTGCAGAGCGTCTGCACGACACATCAGGTTCGATCCACCACGAGACCGCGGCGCTTGGCGAACCGATAGTAGAGCTCGATTCCGCCAGCCCCGAGCGCGCCGACCAGCAGAACGTAAAGCAGCCAGCCCGGCGAGGTGACCTGAAGCACGAAGAAGCTCTGGGTGAACGGCAGCAGATACGCGAGCACGAATGCAACCGATACTGCCAGAATCAGGGCGACACGGGGCTTCGACAGTGGTCTGGCGAGCACCGAGACGATCCAGAGCGACACGATGAAGAGTGCGATGGTGCTGAGGCTGCGCGCCTCGATCTGCGGTAGAGCGGTGCGCAGCGGAGCGTACGCGAGCAGGCAGGAGGCCGCCGCGATGAGCCCGGTGGGCACCGAGAAACGCAACACTCGCGGCAGGACTCCCGCGCGGTAGCGGCGACGGTTGGGCGCCAGCGCCAAGAAGAACGACGGCACGCCGATGGCGAGCACCGAGACCAGGGTGAGCTGACGTGGCAGAAACGGAAACTCCCAGGCGAAGATGGCGGTGAACAGCGCCAGAATGATTCCGTAGACGGTCTTCGAGAGAAACAGGTTCGAGACGCGTTCGACGTTCGCGATGACGCGACGGCCGAGCAGCAGCACCTCGGGCATCCGGTCGAATCGGCTGTCGAGCAGCACGAGGCGTGACACAGCGCGCGTCGCCGGCGTCGCATTGCCCATGGCGATGCCGAGGTCGGCGTCTTTGATGGCCATGGCGTCGTTGACCCCATCGCCGGTCATCGCCACCGAACGCCCCTGAGCCTGCAGCAGGGCCACGACGCGTTGCTTCTGCTCGGGCGCGACCCGGCCGAAGACGCTCGTCGTGGCGAGGGCCGCGGTCAGTTCATCGTCGGTCGTCAGCGTCGAGGCATCGAGCGCTTCGTCACCGAGACTCAGCTGTCTGGCGATAGAGCTGACGGTGTGCGGGTTGTCACCCGACATGATGATGACGCGCACGCCCTCGTCGGCGAAGTACGCGAGCGTCGCGGCGGCCTCGGGCCGCAAAGTCTCTTCGAGAATCACGAAGCACGCCGGGGTGGCTTCGCGCACCCGTTCGGGCTCGTCGACCAGCACGTCGGCGTCAAGATCGGTACGCGACAAGACGAGGGTTCGCCGCCCGCTCGAGGCGATCACGTGAGCCTCGTCGAGGGCTGCCGGATGCCCGGCGAGCAGCCGCTCGGGCGCACCGAGCAACCACGTGGTGGTGCTCGCAGCGCTCTCTCGAACCCGCACCGCGCTGAACGCCCGGAACGAGCTGAACGCGAGCCGCTCTTCGACCACCGCCGACCCGAGCTCGAACCGATTGGCGAGGGCACGCGAGGTGGCGTTGCCCGCGTCATCCGTCGCCAGCGCAGCAAGCGCCACTCGGCACGGTCCGAGGTCTTCGTCGGCCCCCGGCAGCTGCTGCAGGCCGTGAAAGCCGATGGTTCCCGTCGTGAGCGTGCCGGTCTTGTCGAGGCAGAGCACGTCGACACGGGCCAGAACCTCCACCGCGGCGAGCTCTTGCACGAGCACCTTCTGGCGCGAGAGCGAGATGGCGGCCACCCCGAACGCGAGGCTGGTGAGCAGCACGAGACCCTCGGGAATGATGCCGACGACGCTGGCCACGGCATCCACCAGCGCCTTGCGCCAGCTCTGATCGTTGGGGTCTGCGAGGGCAGCAAACCCGCCGTACGTCGCGATGCGACCGAACACGATGATGATGATGAGCGGAACGAGAATCCACGACAGGTACACCAGAATGCGGTTCGTGGCCGCCCGAAGCTCGGAGTGCACCAGGCTGTGCCGCTTGATCTTGGCGGTGAGCTTGCTGGCATACGAATCTGCCCCGACGGCCGTCACCCGCGCCTCGGCCGTACCCGATTGCACCAGTGAGCCCGACATGAGCCGGTCGCCGGGCTTCTTGCCCACCGGGTCTGACTCCCCCGTCAGCAGCGACTCGTCCATGAATAGAGCGGTGGTCAGCAGCACCTCGCAGTCGGCCGTGATCTGGTCACCGGGCCGGGCGATCACCAGATCGCCGAGCACTACTTCTTCGGGCCGGATGACCGACACGGCCCCGTCTCGACGCACCGCGGTCTCGGGCGCCGCAAGCACCGCGAGCCGATCGAGCGCCCGTTTCGCGCGTAGCTCTTGAACGATGCCGATCAGCGCGTTGAACACCACCACACCGAAGAAGAACCCGTCGCGCAGATCACCGAGCAGCAGCACGGCGATGAAGCACACCGTGAGAATGCCGTTGAAGAACGTGAACACGTTCTCGCGAATGATGTCGCCGAGCGACCGAGAGGTAGGGGCGTGCGTGACATTGACCTGACCCTGGGCAACACGTTCGTGTACCTCAGCAGTGCTGAGCCCCGGGTCGACGGCCACGGTCATTTCTCTTCGGCCGCGACCTTCTGGTGGCCGAAGGCCGCGCGCACGAGAAGCCAGGTGACCCAGAGCATGCCCGCGTACAGCGGAACACCGAGCAACAGTTTCGCCGAGGCCAGCGCCTCGGGCAGGGCTGCCAGATAGAGCGAGAGTTCGACGGCGAGCCGCAGGGCGAACAATCCGACCCAGCACCAGGTGGCGACGAGTACAACGCGAAACTTTGCGCGATCGGTGCGCCAGCCCACGGCGTCACCCGTCAGCAGTCCTACGATGACGCCGATCAGGGGCCATCGGGCGATGATCGAGACGAGCAGTACAACGAACGAGATGGCGTTGATCACCATCCCCGGAATGAAGTTGTCTTCGGCCTTGCCGGTGATGAGCGAAAGACCCGCAGAAATGCCGAGAAGCACCACCCCGATGATGGCCGGCATCACCGCGCTGCGGCTGACGAGGCGCACGATGAAGAAGATCGCCCCCAGAATCAGCGGGGCGACGACGCTCAGCGTCAGATCTTTCGTGAAGGTGTAGAGCACCAGAAAGGCGAGCCCCGGCAGAATCGACTCGATGAGCCCTCTAATGCCGCCCATCGCTCGTAACAACGAGTTCGCGGTGGGAGTCTCGCCGGGAGCGACTTGCCCGATTCCCGAACGCCGCGCCGCAGCGGCGAACGCCTCAGAGAAGGTACTCGGTGCACGATCGTCGGCCGGCTCAGGATGCACGGCGGCACTGGCCCCGCCGGGAATCCGCTCGCCGTATTTCGGCCGGTTGCGCTCGGGTTCGCGGTCGTGTTCTGGCTCGGGTACTGGCTGCGAAGGGCTCGAATCGGTCATGAGGATCAGATCGCGGTCGTCGCGGCAGGCCCCGCTGTGGTCTTCGGAATGCTGAGCGGAATCAGATCGCGCGGCGGCATGGGCGACTGCCCACGCACCACCACGACGCTGCGAAAGAGCTCCTCGACGGCAGCCTGCGAGTCTTCGCTGCTCATCGCGTCGCCCGCAATCACACCGCGCAGAAACCAGCGCGGGCCATCGACGCCGACGAATCGCGCGAGACGCGCGACCGGCTTGCCGTCGAGGCCGGCGGCGGGCACCTCGGCGACGAGTTCGGGGCCGAACACGCCGTCGCGCTCGACGAGCGAACCGCCCTGCGCCGAGATCTGCTCTTTGATCTGCCCGCGAATGTCGTGCCACAGCCCGGTCGACCGCGGCGCGGCGAAGGCTTGAACCTGCAGCGTCGAACCGGCGAAGTCGAGCCCGACGGCAACGACTCGCTGCGTGCCCTCTTCGACTTCGAGCCTCAGCTGAAGGCCCTCACGCGGCAAGATCTTGATGCCGCCGAGGTCGACGTACGGCCTCGCCGGGTTCGCCTCGTCGGCGTCGAAGGGGCCGTCGGCCGCGCGATTCTCGGGCGCCGACTTGGCGTCAGGCGCAGCGTCGGCGCCATCACTCTCGTTCACGGCTGGCGAGCCCGCGCGCCCTCGAACGACGAGCTCGTCGTTCGACTCGGCATCACCCGTCGATGAGTCGTCAGCAGCCGTATCGGCAGCTGCGGCTGCCTCGAGGGCGGCTTTCTCGTTCTTACGTTCAGACCTTTTGCTCACGGCATGCTTTCTTCACTGTCTGGGGTGTTGTCGTCTGTGACGGCGAGCTGGTTCAGCTCGGCGGTTCCGGTAGAACCGAAGCCGCCCTCGCCTCGGGCGCTGCCGGGCAGCACCTCGACCGGCACGAATATGGCACGGGTCACCGGCATTACGATCAACTGGGCGATTCTGTCGCCAACGGCGATATCGTACGGCACCGAGGTGTCAGTATTCAGGAGGGCGACGCGAATCTCGCCGCGATAGCCGGCATCCACTGTTCCCGGTGAGTTCACAATGGTGATTCCGTGTTTGCTGGCGAGGCCCGAGCGCGGCACGACGAACGCCACGAACCCATCGGGCAAGGCGATCGAGACGCCGGTGGCGACGGTGTACCGCTCGCCGGGTTGCAGAGTCAGAGCTTCGGCAGAGTACAGATCTGCCCCGGCATCACCCGGATGCGCGTAGCTGGGAATCTGCTCTGCCTTGATGAGAACTTCGACGGTTTCAGTCACGAGTCGAGGGTAGTGCAGATTACTGACCCAAATCTCTGATCGAATAGAGGCATGTCGACGTATCGAGAGAGACTGACCCCCTCAGGGCGCATCTACGTGTATTTGGTGTTGGTGATTCCCGCGAGCATCCTTGTATTCGCCCCGATCAACATCACGGTTGGTTACATTTGCGCGGTTGTGCTGTATGTGGGCACCGTACTGATTCTGCTCGCGCTGTCGCCTGTCGTGACTGTGGAAGACGGGATGCTCACCGCCGGCAAAGCACGAATTCCGGTGTCACTGCTGGGTGAGCCAGAGGCCTTCACGGGTGAGGGCGCCACGCTGGCCAGAGGTCAGCGGCTCGACGCGCGGGCGTGGCTGTGCATCCGGGGCTGGGTTCAGCCTGTGGTCAAAGTGAACGTGCACGACCCCGCAGACCCGGTGCCCTACTGGCTGATCTCGTCGCGAAACCCAAACGAGCTCGTGGCGGCCTTAGAAAAGGCCAACAACCACGAGCTCGCAGATTCGTAGAACGTTTGGTGACAGCGCAAAGCTTCTCGCGAAGCCTTCGCGCCGGGCTATGAAGCGAGCGCCCGTTCAGGGCGCCCGATGCCCTCGCTTACATCTCGCATTCGATGCAGACGGGGCCGAGCTTCGTCTGGTGATCGATCTGCGAACGGTGCTTCACGAGAAAACAGCTCACACAGGTGAACTCGTCTGCCTGCGGCGGAAGAACCACCACGTCGAGGTCGAGGTCTGAGAGGTCTGCTCCAGGCAGTTCGAAGCCACCGGGGTTGTCGGCGTCATCAACGTCTACGACACCAGACATCTTGTCTGGAACTCGCTCTTTCAGCGCCTCAATCGAGTCTGAATCGTCGTCGGTCTTGCGCGGAGCGTCGTAATCGGTTGCCATGCTTATCCACTTCTCATACGCCAGCTAAAACAAAATCGGCGGCGTTAGTTTGCATCATTCCAAGGGGAATAGCAAACCGTGTTTGCAGCGGTTCATTCCCTCGCCCGTAGCAACTTACGGCACGCCCCAAACATTCCCGAGTTCAGGGGGGTTGTCATGGCATCCTTGCAGGGAACTCCAGACCAAGACGGGGCCATTCACCATGCAAGATTTGACAGTCATCGGAATCGAGAACGGGGCACTCCTCGTCGCTTCCGAATCAGGCGAGCGTTACCGCGTTGCCATCGACGAAGTATTGCAATCGCGGCTGAGACAGAGCACCACACAGCCAGAGAGCGGCGTGAAGGTGTCGCCGCGCGAGATTCAGGCGCAGATCAGGGCTGGCATGAGCGCTGAAGACGTTGCGCGCTCGACCGGTGCCTCACTCGAGTTCGTCGAACGCTTCGAGGGCCCTGTGCTCGCCGAGCGTCTGCACATCGTGAGTTCAGCTCTCCGCGTACCGGTGAAAGTCGCCTCCCCGACTGACCCGTTGCGCGGTGACCCGCTGAGCGACGATCAGTCGTCGACGTTCGGCGACGTGATCGAAGAGCGCCTCGACGGCCTCGGCGCTGTCGACCTGCGGTGGGCGAGCTGGAAAGAAGAGACCGGCTGGGTCGTCAAGCTCACCTTCACCGCGAGCGAGATCGACCATGACGCGCGCTGGCAGTACGACCCCAAGCGCCACTCCCTCTCGCCGCTGAACTCGGGCGCTGTAACGCTTTCGCAGCACGGCGAGATCGTCGAGGGTCTGATTCCTCGCCTTCGTGCGGTCGATGCGGATGCTCGGCGAGTCGGCAGCGAATCGCGGGCCGAGACAGCGGGGCTCGCTCTCGACGAGCTCGACTCGGCCCTCGATTTCGGGGCCGACGGTTCATCTGGGCCAGTGGCGACATCGGGCCCCGGCTCAGCATCGGGCTCAGAGGCGGCATCGGGCCCGGGCGCGGCATCGGGTGGTGCGTCTTCGGGTGGTGATCTGCCTGGGCGTACGTCTGGTGGTTTGTCGTTCGGCGGCGGCTCTTCGTCAGACCCGTCTGCTCCCCCGGTTCTCACCGAGCCCACCCCGTTCACTCGGTTCGGGCGCACCGGCGAAGAGTCGTCTCCCGCCGCCGCAGCCGCAGCCGTGACCCGGCAGGCCCCCGGCCCCGTGAATCAGAACGAGACGGCCGATCTGCTCGAGGCGCTCCGTCGTCGTCGTGGTGAACGCGAAGCGGCCTCGTTCACAGTCGAGGGCGACGACGAATTCGATGCACTGGGCTCCGGGCATCCATCGGCGCACTCGTCAGCCAGCCGGGCCGATGAAGAGACCCGACCGGTCGCACACCTGTCGCGCCCCGGTGATGCATCGGGCAGAACCGGCACCGCGGCCGACGCAAGCGCCGGCAGTGAATTCGAGACGCCGACGGGAGCGGGTGTGACCACGCTCGACGGCTTCGATGAGGTGCCCGATCAGCGCCAAACGGGCCCCCAGTCTCGTTCGAAGCGCCGCACCGCGATGCCCAGCTGGGACGAGATTGTGTTCGGCGCCCGCAGCGACGACGACCTCGGCTGAGCCGCGGCCCTGCCGCCTCCGTCGCGCCGTGACGACTCCGTGCCGGACTCCGTGCTGCCGCGCTAGCCACGGCTCCGTGCCGGACCCCGTGCTACCGCGCCAGCCACGACTCCGAGCCGGCAGCTTCCGCGCGGCCTCGAATCCACCCGGCCGAACCACATGAGGCCACTACGCCGATGTGAGCCTGTTAGACCGGGCTCAATTGCGCCTAACGGGCTCACTCGACCCGACGCAGCTCGGCGCTCAGGCGCCGAAGGCGCCGAAACGCAGCAGTGGCACGAAGAGCTCGTCGTCGCTCCAGGAGCCGTGCTGGCCGATCATGGTGCGCTTCGACGCGGGGGTTCGTCGCGAGTCGTAGTAGGCGATGTTCTTGCGCGCCGCCACAATGAGGTCGCCGATACGCGGCCGGATGCTCGGCAGCACCTCCCCGAACCACCCCGCCTCGATGGCCTCGTCACGGGTGAGCACCCAGGCGCGTTCGCCTTCGACCGCCCGCCACGCCTCGACCACAGCGGCCCGCTCGGCCGCAGGCAGCTCGGGTTCGAAGTGCAATTGCAGGCAGCGCGGGTCGCCCGCCACGTGACGGATGCCCGCCACCAGCTCAGGAACGGAGTCGAACAGAACGTGTGAGGTCTGCGGTACATCGATCATTCCGTGATCGGCGGTCAAGAGCATCCCCTCGCCCGAACCAAGAGCCGCGCTGAACGCCGCCATCTCGGCGTCGACAGTCTCGAGCGCCGCCGTGAACTGGTCAGACTGCCAGCCGTGGGCGTGCGAAGCCATGTCGAGCTCGGGAATGTACAGGTAGGTGAGGGTGCGCTGCCCCGCCGGGGTGCGATCGAGCAGGGCACGTGCGGCTGCGAAGCGGTCGGCGATGGTTTTGCCGCCGAGGTAGGTGGCCCCGCGCAGCACGGCCTGGGTGAACCCGCTCGTGACGTATTTGGGGGCGCCGATGGCCGTGCATCCGATGCCCGCTGCGCTCGCCCGCTCGAACAGGGTCGGCACTGCCTGCCAGGTCTGCGGCTGCATGCTGGGGCCCCAGCCGGTGAGCTGATTCACGACGGTGTCGGTTTCGGGCACGAGCGCGGTGTAGCCGACGAGCCCATGGATGCCTGGCGAGACCCCGGTGGTCAGAGATGCCAGCGCGGCAGCGGTGGTCGTGGGGAATCCGCTGGCCAATCGGCTCTTTTTCGTGAGATGCGCCGTGAGGTGCCGAGCGTGCCCGGCGCGAGCGCGCAGAGACGAGAGCCCGAGCCCGTCGACCAGCACAACCACCACGTGATTCGCGGCGGGCAGCCCGAGCGTGTTGGGTAGGCCGTCGAGAGCCGCGAGGCAACTCGGCAACACGTCTGTGAGGTGCGCGGCGGCAGAATCGAGGGCCGGTAGCATGGGTGGCATTGTGCCAAGTCTGGCACGCACCGGCTCAGCTGGGGCACGAGAACACCCAGATCTGAGCACCGGCCACCCTCGTGACCCCGAGCCCGAACCCGACGAAACGTACAGGAATGACACCGAAGACGCCCGAGCCCGAACCCGACGTGGTCGAGAACATCGAAGACATCGATGTGTCGAGCGAGATGCAGGGGTCGTTTCTCGAGTACGCCTATTCGGTCATCTACTCGCGGGCGTTGCCAGATGCCCGTGACGGCTTGAAGCCTGTTCAGCGCCGCATCTTGTACCAGATGAGCGACATGGGTCTTCGGCCCGACCGTGGGCACGTCAAGTCGGCTCGTGTCGTCGGCGAGGTGATGGGCAAGCTCCACCCGCACGGTGACGCGTCGATCTACGACGCGATGGTGCGACTGGCGCAGCCGTGGACCTTACGGCTGCCGCTCATCGACGGTCACGGCAACTTCGGGTCGCTCGACGACGGGCCAGCGGCCTCGCGGTACACCGAGGCGCGCCTGGCACCCGCCGCGCTGGCGATGACCGACGGGCTCGACGAAGACGTGGTCGACTTCGTGCCGAACTACGACAACCAGCTCACTCAGCCCGACGTGCTGCCGGCCGCGTACCCGAACCTGCTGGTCAATGGGGCCAGCGGTATCGCGGTGGGCATGGCGACGAATATGGCGCCGCACAACCTCATCGAGGTCGTGGCGGGGGCGCGGTACCTCATCACGCATCCCGATGCCACGGTCGATGACCTGATGTCGTTCATCCCGGGCCCCGATCTGCCGGGCGGGGGCACGATCGTGGGGCTGGCGGGCATCCGCGATGCCTACACGACCGGGCGCGGTGCGTTCAAGACGCGTGCGAAGGTGAGCGTCGAGAACCTCACTGCGCGCAAGGTGGGGCTGGTCGTCACCGAGTTGCCGTACCTTGTCGGTGCCGAGAAGGTCATCTCGAAGATCAAAGACGGCGTCAACTCGAAGAAGCTGCAGGGCATCTCCGACGTCACCGACCTCACCGACCGCACAAACGGTCTTCGTCTTGTCATCGGCATCAAGACGGGATTCAGCCCGGATGCCGTACTCGAGCAGCTCTACCGGCAGACTCCGCTCGAAGATTCGTTCAACATCAACAACGTGGCGCTCGTGGGCGGCAGCCCGCAGACGCTCGGGCTGAAGCAGTTGCTCGAGGTCTACGTCGACCATCGCATCGAGGTCACCACCCGGCGAACGCAGTATCGGCTCACCAAGCGGCGCGAACGCTTACATTTGCTGCTCGGGCTGCTCATTGCGATTCTCGACATCGACGAAGTGATTCAGGTCATTCGTAACAGCGACGACACCGACCAAGCGCGCACGCGGCTGATCGACGTTTTCGACCTCGATACGCTGCAGGCCGACTATATTCTCGAGCTGCGTTTGCGCCGCCTCACGCGGTTCTCCCGCATCGAGCTCGAGACCGAGCGCGACGCGCTGCAACGCGAAATCGAGTACCTCGAGGCACTGCTGGCGAGCCCGGCGTTGATTCGGCAGACGGTTTCAGAAGAGCTCGATGAGGTCGCCGATCGTCTGGGCACCCCACGCCGAACGTTGCTCACCGAGGGGCGGGCGGCACCGGCATCCACTGCGGCAGCTCGCAAGATTCAGGAGTCGCTCGAGCTGGCCGATACGCCGTGCCGGGTGTTTCTCAGCACGACAGGGCGCACGATTCGGGTCGACGTGGGCGCTGCGGATGCCGCGGCTGGTGCCGGGGATGCTGGTGCGGGCGGTGCGGGCGCTGCTGGTGCAGGCGGCGACGGTGGCGTGCGAAGCATGGAAGAGATCGACGCCGATCGGTCTTCGTCGCCAGACGGGGCTCTTTTCTCGGCCGAGGCCGTTTCGACGTCGGCCAGTGCATCCAGCACGGTCGCCAGCACCACGCGCCCGTCTCCGAGGGCCGGTGCCGGGGCGGGCGCGAAGCTGCGTCGCAGCAAGCATGACGCGGTTCGTTCGGCGGTCGACACCACCACGCGAACCGAGATTGGGGCCGTCACGAACCTCGGCCGGGTCATCCGTATGTCGGTGCTTGACCTGCCCGTGGCACCCGCAAACTCGGTGCAGCTCGCGGCCGGCGTTCGTATTGCCGACTACCTCGCTCTCGATGCCAAGCGCGAGCGGGTCATCGCGCTCGTCTCGCTGACCAGCGACGTGCCCATCGCGCTCGGTACCAAGCTCGGAACGGTCAAGCGCGTCATTCCGGGTGACTGGCCGAACAAACCCGACTTCGAACTCATCACGCTGAAGCCGGGAGACGAGGTGATCGGCGCCGAGCAGGCTCCCGAGACGTCGAACCTCGTCTTTGTGGCGACGGATGCTCAGCTGCTGCACTACCCGGCGGCCTCCGTTCGGCCGCAGGGCCGCTCCGCGGGCGGTATGGCGGGCATCAGTCTCGGCGCGGGATCTACCGTCATCGCCTTCTCCGCGGTCGACCCGTCGGCGCCCTCCGCGACAAGTGGCGCCGCTGATAGCGATGACACCACCGCGACCGGGAACCTCGGCATCGTCGTGGTCACCGTCGCTGGCAACTCGGCCACCCTCCCCGGCACCGACGCGGGTTCGGCGAAGGTCTCGGCGCTCAGCGAATTTCCCACCAAGGGTCGTGCAACCGGCGGAGTGAGGGCTCAGCGCTTCATCAAGGGTGAGGATGCCCTGCAGCTCGCCTGGGTCGGCCCTGCCCCTGCGCTGGCCGTGGCCCCCGACGGTGCGGTGCGCACACTGCCCGACTCCGGCGCCAAGCGCGACGCCTCCGGCGTGCCCCTCGCGGCCGCCGTGGGCTCCGTCGGCTTCGCCGTCGCCCTCGACTAATCCACCCCTTCTCGCCCACAGGGAGTTCGGTCGGAGATCAGGCGACATGTCTGCACTACGTCGACAGAGGCCCTGTGCTCCGACCGAACTCCCTCTGAAGCAGGCACGAAAAAGCGGCGCCGGGCATCCCGAAGGATGCGCCGACGCCGCTGGCGTGCGCGAAGCCGCCGCCTACGAGCGGTGGTCTTCGAGCAGCTTCGCTGACTCGTCGTGCCAGCTCTTGGCGATGGGGAAGAGTTTGTCGTGAACCTCGCGGCCGTGGTGGGCGCAGAACAGCAGTTCGCCGCTCGCCATCTCGACGCGAATGTACGCTTGGGCACCGCAGCTGTCGCAGCGGTCGGCGCCAGTCAACTGCCGGCCCACTTCCAGATCGCCAACCACGCTGGTCTCTGTTGCAATTGTTTGCATCTTATGGCTCCTCACGGGTTCGTACCTCAGACAATCTGTATAACCGATTCAAGCATGCGTATGTTCCTTCGAGGTTACATTCTCCTGTGTTTCGCTGTGCGCGTACCATCGGTTTGGTCACGGGTGTCGATGGGGGCTTGACGACGCTCCAGAACGTAGTCTTAGACGTTGCATCCCACATTCCGTGACCTCTTAGGAGCATTCTTTGGCATCCTCCGATTATTCGGCCAGACACCTCTCGGTGCTGGAGGGCCTTGAAGCAGTTCGCAAGCGCCCCGGTATGTACATCGGCTCCACCGGCCCCAAGGGCCTCATGCACTGCCTGTGGGAGATCATCGACAACTCGGTCGACGAGGCGCTCGGCGGCTTCGGCACTGAGATCTCCATCATTCTGCACCCCGACAACAGCGTCGAGGTGCGCGACAAAGCGCGCGGCATTCCGGTCGACATCGAGCCTCGCACCGGCCTCAGCGGTGTCGAAGTGGTGTTCACGAAACTGCACGCCGGCGGCAAGTTCGGCTCGGGTTCGTATGCGGCATCCGGTGGCCTGCACGGCGTGGGCGCCTCGGTGGTCAACGCGCTGAGCGAGCGGCTCGACGTGGAGGTCGACCGTGACGGAAAAATCTGGGCGATGTCGTTTCACCGCGGCGAGCCGGGTAATTTCGATGACGCCGACCCGAAGAACCCGAGCCCCACCTCGAAATTCACACCGTTCGAGAAGAAGAGCGAGCTGCGCGTGGTGGGCAAGGTCGCCCGCGGTGTGACGGGTACGCGCATCCGGTACTGGGCCGACCCGCAGATCTTTACCGAGAACGCAGCTTTTCAGACCGAAGAGCTGGTCGACCGTGCGCGCCAGACCGCGTTTCTCGTGTCGGGCCTGGCGCTCGACATCACCGACAACCGGGGCGAAGAACCGCTGCACGAGTCGTTCAAATACGAAGGTGGCCTTGCCGAGTTCGTCGATTTTCTGGCGCCGGATGCTCCCCTCACCGAAACCTGGCGCCTGGAAGGTTCTGGCACCTTCGTCGAGACCGTTCCCGTCTTGAGCGACGCGGGCGCCATGGTGCCCACCGAACTCACCCGCGACTGCTCGGTCGACATCGCTTTGCGCTGGGGAACCGGTTACGACACCGAGCTCAAGACCTTCGTCAATATCATCTCGACGCCGAAGGGTGGCACGCATCTCGCGGGCTTCGAGGCCGGCTTGCTGCGCTTTTTGCGCAAGACCGTCGAAGACAACGCGCGCCGACTCAAGGTGGGCAACGACAAGCTCGACAAAGAAGACGTGCTCGCCGGGCTCACGGCGGTGCTTACCGTGCGCCTGCCCGAGCCGCAGTTCGAGGGGCAGACGAAAGAGATTCTCGGCACGCCCGCGGTGCGCAACATCGTGACGAGCGTGGTGACGAAGGCGCTCGGCGAACGGTTCGCCTCGTCGAAGCGCGACGACAAGACACAGACCGCCCTGGTGCTCGACAAGGTCGTCGCCGAGATGAAGTCGCGCATCTCGGCCCGCGCGCACAAAGAAACGCAGCGTCGTAAGAACGCCCTCGAGAGCTCGTCGCTGCCGGCAAAACTGGTCGACTGCCGCTCGAGCGACGTGGTGTCGTCGGAGTTGTTCATCGTCGAGGGCGATTCCGCGCTCGGCACGGCGAAACTTGCTCGCAACAGTGAGTTTCAGGCGTTGTTGCCGATTCGCGGCAAGATTCTCAACGTGCAGAAGGCTTCGGTGGCCGACATGCTGTCGAACAGCGAGTGCGCGTCGATCATCCAGGTGCTCGGCGCGGGCTCCGGTCGCTCGTTCGATATCGATACGGCCAGGTACGGCAAGATCATCCTGATGAGCGACGCCGACGTCGACGGGGCGCACATTCGCACGCTGTTGCTGACGCTGTTCTTCCGCTACATGCGGCCGATGATCGACGCCGGCCGGGTCTTCGCCGCAGTGCCCCCCTTGCATCGGGTGGTGGTGATGAACCCCGGAACGAAGCCGAACGAGACCATCTACACCTACTCAGAGACTGAGCTGAACGGCGTGCTCGCCGGACTCAAGCGCACCAACAAGAAGTACCAAGACCCCATTCAGCGCTACAAGGGTCTCGGCGAGATGGATGCCGACCAACTCGCCCTCACCACCATGGACAAACGGCACCGCATGCTGCGCCGCGTACGCGTGACGGATGCCCAGGCCGCCGAACGCACGTTCGAACTGCTCATGGGCGACGACGTAGCCCCCCGCAAGGATTTCATCATCGCCGGCGGCGCGGGCCTCAGCGCCGACCGCATCGACACCTAACCCCAAGCCCCGTCTCGGCCATGGCAATCGAGAGGTCGAAATCTCTCCGAAACGAGCCGTTTTGGGAGAGATTTCGACCTCTCGATTGCCTTGGGCGCTACTCCGAGAGGGGGGCCGCCGCGATGGTGGCGCGGGCTTCGGATGCTCGGCGGTCGATCTCGACGAGATCGGGTGTTGCCGGAGGCAGCGCCGCGCCGTGCCGCGCAAGGGCGGTTTCGAGCAACCACTCTGCCAGCGCCGGGTTGTTCGCGAGAACGGGGCCGTGAAGGTGAGTGCCGATGAGGTTGTCGACCCAGAAACCCTCGACACGGGAATCCGGAGCCACCAGAACGGTACCCTCGGCGGTGCCGCCCGACGCCGCGATGGCCGCAGCACTTGCGCCCGCGCCGGGGCCGGTTGCCGCCACGTTTCCGCGACCGTAGACCACATGCCCGATGGGCGCCGCCTGGCCGATGTCGATGTACGAACCGCGGTTCTCGAACCCGACGAGGGTGCCGAGGCGTGACTCGACCACGAAATCGCCCACGACGCGTTCGCCCGCAATGACGGTGCTCACTGGGAAGACGGCAGCGCCGGTGAGTCCTGTGCCGTCGGCAAGGGTGATCGACTCTCCCAGTAGCTGGAAGCCGGCGCCCACCGCGAGAAACGGCACTCCAGACGCAGCGAGCTCGCGTAGCGGCGCGGCAACCGCGAGCACGGCGGCCTGCGTCTGCACCTGCGCCGAAACCGGCCCGCTGCCGATGAAGACGAGATCGACCGACGCCGGTAGTTGGTCGCCGGCCTCGAGGCGCACCACGTCGACCTCGACGCCGCGTGACTCGGCGCGCCGACGCAGAATGTCTACGTTGCCACTCTCGCCGTTCAACCCCAGCGTGGTGGGAAACAGATGGAGGATTCGCAGCGGTTCACCGTGCTCAGCCATCACGCTCCCCCGCCTTCGAGCTCTTTGAAGCCCAGAATCTTGCGGATGCCCATCATCTGCTCGTAGTTCAGAATCATCGTCTTGCGACCGTGCGCCGGCCGAGGCAGCGCGAGAAACTGCTTCACCGCGGCCCGCACATCGAGATCGACCGTACCCACGGGAATGTTCGCGTACCCGAACCGCACCGCGAACTGCCACGCCTTCGACCCCGTGATCACGTCGACGTGATCGAGGCTCGACAGGTCGATGTCGTATACCCACGAGGGGTCTGGCGTTCCTTCGTCGACGGCCATGAACACCTGTTCGGGCGGCGCCGACAGTGAATCGAGGTTCAGCTGCAAGCTCGCCGGGTTCTTCATCATGATGATCTCGATGTCTTCGCCGTCGACCTGCAGCAGCTCGCCGCGGCCATATACCGTGGTGAGCCCGTTGAGCGCAGCCGTGACGAGCCCGGCCCGAAAACGGTCGCCGAGCACCGCACGAGCAGCAGCGGTAGCGGCGGCAGCATCGAGTGCGTAGTGCAGACCGCGAGCGGGCAGGCGAACGGCGATGTCGTGTCCATCGATGCCGAGCACGGCTTGGCTGTCGCCGAGGTCGGTGACCGTCACGTCTGCCTCACGAGCGCCCGCGGCGAGGTGGCCCGAGCCTGCGGTGCCCTCGGCGGAGCCAGCCGCGCCGCCCGCAACCGGAGTACCCGACCCACTCGTGGCGTCGCCGAAACGCTCAGCCGACGCCAGCCCATGAGCCGAGGCGCCAATGAGCTCAGGTGATGCCCCGAAGAACGACACGGCACGTGAGCCGGTAAACCCCGATCCCAGACGCGTATCGAGGTCGACAAGGTAGTTGTCGTCGCGGTTCAGCACGAGTGACTGCGTGGCCGTGCTGGCTACTTCTTCGAGCATCCGCACCACCCGATCGGGCTCGTGATAGCGGTTCAGCTGGTCGATTTGGATGTTCAGCAGCAGCACCGTCGACGGCGTCAGCATTTTCGTGATCTTGGGCCCGTAGCCCTCGTCGACCTCGAGAATCGCTATGTCGGCGTCGAGCACGCCCGTCACCGACACCGACGAGAGCACCGACGACGCAATGCCCTGCGGCAGGTTACCGCCCGAGGGGTTCGTGAAGACCTTCAGCCCGTGTTCGCGCAGGATGCCCGCAAGCATGTTCGTCGTCGTGGATTTGCCGTTCGAGCCCGACACCGCAACCACACCGAGCGGAATGCGCGCGATGCTGTGCTGAAGAAACTCGGGGTCGATCTTGAGGGCGATGTTGCCGGGAATCGCCGATCCGCCGCCGCGCGCACGCGAAGCGACGCGTACGGCGCGGCCGACGAGAACGGCCGTCGTGGTGCGAAACCCCAAGGGTTTACTCGAGGTAGTCGCGAAGTGACTGCGACCGGGAGGGGTGGCGAAGCTTCGCCATGGTCTTCGACTCGATCTGGCGGATGCGCTCGCGCGTCACACCGAACGTGTCACCGATCTGGTCGAGCGTCTTCGGCATGCCGTCACCGAGCCCGAAGCGCATGCGGATGACGCCCGCTTCGCGCTCGGAGAGCGAATCGAGCAGCGACTCCAGCTGCTTCTGCAGCATGGTGAAGCCCACCGCGTCGGCCGGAACGACCGCTTCGGTGTCTTCGATGAGGTCACCGAACTCGCTGTCGCCGTCTTCACCCAGCGGAGTGTGCAGCGAAATCGGCTCACGGCCGTACTTCTGCACCTCGACGACCTTTTCAGGGGTCATGTCGAGTTCGCGGGAGAGCTCTTCTGGCGTGGGCTCGCGGCCCAGGTCTTGCAACATCTGGCGCTGAACGCGTGCCAGCTTGTTGATGACCTCGACCATGTGCACCGGAATACGAATGGTGCGAGCCTGGTCGGCCATGGCGCGGGTGATGGCCTGGCGAATCCACCACGTTGCATACGTCGAGAACTTGAAGCCCTTGGTGTAGTCGAACTTCTCGACCGCGCGGATGAGGCCCAAGTTGCCCTCTTGAATCAGGTCGAGAAACTGCATGCCGCGGCCGGTGTAGCGCTTCGCGAGCGAAACCACGAGGCGCAGGTTCGCGCCCAGCAAGTGACTCTTCGCGCGCTGGCCGTCTTTGGCGACCCACTGCAGCTCACGCTTCAGCTGGGGCGTCATGCCTTCGGTGTTCGCCAGCTTGTCTTCGGCGAAGAGACCCGCCTCGATACGCATCGCGAGCTCGACCTCTTCGGCCGCGTTCAGCAGAGCGACCTTACCGATCTGCTTCAAATAGTCTTTGACCGGGTCGGCGGTGGCGCCGGTGATGGCACTCGAGTAGACGGGAACGTCATCATCGTCGTCGACGAGCGAGAGCACGAGGGCACCCTGGGGCAGGTCTTCGGCGACAGCACTCTTCTTCGAGTCGTCGTCTGAATCTGCGTCGTCGTCGGTTGCGGCGGCGTCGTCGGTGTCGGTTACCGCGACGACAACAAGCACGTCTTCTGTGTCGTCGTCAGTGGCTACGTCGTCGGCACTCACATCGTCGAGGTCGACGACCTCTTCGTCTTCGCCGTCGACTTCGGCTGTGGCTTTGCTGGCCGTAGCCTTGCCTTTTGCGGCGGTCTTGGTTGCGGGGCCCTTTGCCGCCGTTTTGGCAGAAGCTGCTTTGGTAGCTGCTTTGGTTGTAGCGGCTTTGGGCGCGGATGTAGTGGCGCTTGCCTTTGCGGCGGGCGCCTTCGTTGAAGCGGGGGCGGTTGAGACTGCGGCCGGAGCCTTCGTGGTGGCCATACGATCACCTTTCACACCGATCGAGATGACGAAAGAGCGACGAAAGCGCCGAAGCCCCCCGCGTCAAGGTCAACCAGAGTTGTTTTTTGACATTACTAAGACCCATGTCAAGTGCCGGGATTTTGCGTGATCGTTTGACTGACCACCCCAACACAAGAACGGGTCTCTACCTACAATTATTGCACGGTTTCTGGGGCGAAGCTGACCGACGCATGCAGTGTCAGCCACTGCTTTGTCAAGCCTTTCTTCGCTGCCAAGCCGCACTCAGTGCAACCCACAAGGGTGCTACCGATATTCCCTCGTCTTCTTCGAGTTGCCTGCGAGCCCGGCGCCGTGAACGCAGCAAGAAAATGACTCCCGCGCCGACGACCACGTATTGAATGCAGAAGGCCACTCTGAAGGCGCTGAGGTCGTAGAGGTTCACGCTCCAGCCGGCGTTGTGTTCAGCATCCAGCAGCACGCCGATGACGAACATCATGATGAAGCTCGCGGTGAAACCGCCCACGTTGACGACGCCGTTCGCAGAACCCAAGGTGTGCGGCGGGTTGAAGGTACGGGCGAAGTCGAAGCCGATCAGCGACCCGGGGCCGCCGACCCCGAGAGCCACGACCAGCACAACGATGAGCCAGACGGGCGGGGCGGTGGGCCAGAGCAGCACAACAGTCCACACGACGCCGAGCATCACGACGATCGCGAGCACCAAGTTCGATCGGCGCATGGGAAAGCGGGCCGTCAGCACACCGAGAATGGGCCCGGCGATCAGACCGGTGACCACCATCACCACCAGCAGGCTCGAAGCGAGCTCGGTGCTGAAGCCCAACGCCGAAACCATGAACGGAAAACCCCAGAACAACGCGAACACCGTGCCCGACGACTGCGTCACGAAGTGCGACCAGAATCCGAGCTGAGTTCCGGGCCGTCTGAGCGTGGGCCCGAGGCGGCCGAGCACGGTGCGAAACGAGGGCGCCACGGGCGCTTTCACCGACGCGGGCCGGTCGCGAAGGGCAATGAGGCTCAGCATGAATGCCAAGAAGGCGACGGATGCCGCCGAGGTGAACGCCACCGACCACCCTGCGGCGTGCAACACGAGGGCGAACGGCACGGCCGACAGAATCTGGCCGAGGGCGCCGATGTTGCCCATCCACTGTGACAGCTGAGGAACGATGCGGCCCGAGAACCATGAGTTCACGAGACGGATGACCGAGATGAAGATGGCCGAGTCGCCCGCCCCGACCAGAATGCGGCCGATGATGGCGGTGCCGATGTCGGGCGAGAACGCCAAGATCAGCTGGCCGGCCACCATGACGCCGGTACCTACGACGACGAGCAGGCGGGGGCCCACCTTATCGATGAGCACACCGTTCGGAATCTGCAGCGCGGCGTACACGATGAGCTGCACTACGGCGAGACTCGAGAGCACCGCGGCCGACGTGTCGAACCGGTCGGCCGCCGCCACGCCTGCCACACCGAGAGTCGAGCGCTGCAGAACGGCGGCGACGTAGGCGAGTGCGGCGATGCCGAAGATGAGCCAAGAACGCCGGGAGTTCACTCGCTCAAGTCTAGGCGGTGGCGGCGAATGCGCCTGGCGCTGAAGGTTTACAGCCCGCCGAAGCCGGGCGACGAGTCGTCGCCGCGCCGCTTGATGGCGAGAAAGTTCTCGAGCTCGGCAGCGATCTCGTCGGCCGACGGCAGTTCGCCGTCTTCGTCGGTCAACGGCGACCGCAGCCCGGCGTTCTCCATATAGCTGTCGTGCCGCTCTTCGAGCGTACCCACCAGCTTCTCGAGTTCGGCGTTCGAGCTCACCTGCTGATCGATCTTCGTCAAGAATTCACGGTTCTCTTCACGCAGCTTGTCGGTGGGAAAAATGAGGCCCGTTGCCGCGCTGATGCACTCGAGCGCTGTCACGGCGGCCGACGGGTATTCAGTGTCAGCCAGGTAGTGCGGTATCAGCAACACGAACCCGGTGACCGGATGCCCGAGCTGCTGTAACCGGTACTCGACGAGGTGCAAGACGTTCGAGGGCACCTGCGTGTGCGGCCGCCACACTGACATCGCGTCGGTCAGCTCGACGCGGTTGCCGCTGACCGTCACCCCGACCGAGCGAGTATGCGGTACCGGCATCGGAATCGCGTGCACCCACGTGGTGGTCTTGACCTGAAAACGGTCGATGAGCTGCAGCACCGCGGCCGTGAACTGCTCCCACCTGAAGTCGGGCTCGAAGCCGTGCAGCAACAGAAACTGCTGACCCAGTTCGTCGTTCACCAGGTAGAGCCGCAGCGTCTGCGGCTGGTAGTCGGTGAGATGGTCTTGATCGAAGTAGATGATCGGCCGGCGCGCCCGGTAGTCGAGCAGCGTGTCAGTGTCAAACTCTGCCACCACCCGATTGTTCAGGGTGTCGAGAACGTATTCGCCGAACTGGCTCACGGCCCCGCCAGCGTCGGTGAACCCGGTGAGGGCAGCAACAAGCGGCAGACCGTCAGGTATCTGGTCGACCTCGTCTGCCAGTTCGTACAACTGCGCCGGATCCTTCATGTTTCCACTCTAATCTGACCACCAGGGCCCTGAGTCGCGTCGGCTCAAGCCCTGAGCGAACGCGCATGCCGGGCGCGGTACCCAGTCAGCGCGTTCATGGCTCGGTAGCATTAAGCGCATGAGCCTTCCCGATATTTCCGTTACCCCGACACCCGCATCAGAACTCGACACCGACGTGCTCGTTCTGGGCGCGACGAGAGTGGATGACCGCCCGTCGCTGCTCGTGCCTGCAGGTTTAGCGCCCGAAACCGCGGCAGCGCTCGAGGGGCAGTTCGAGGGCCTCGGGTTCGGCGGTAAGAAAGACGAAGTGGTTCGGGTCGGGGCGGTGACGGGCATCCGGGCCCGCGTCGTCGTTCTGGTGGGCCTCGGAGCGTCGACACCGACCGCTGAGTCGCTGCGCTATGCCGCCGGAGCCGCGACACGCCGCATTCGCGGGCTGGCGAACTTCGGCCTGGGGCTGCCCGCCGAGACCGCAACCGACGTACGCGCGATTCTCGAAGGCGCCGCACTGGGCTCGTACAGCTACACCGCCTATCGCGTGAAGTCGCTGGATGCCCGGCAGCAGGGTGCCGAATCGATCGCCCTCGCGACCGACCTCGAGGCTTCTGACGCCGCCGTCACCGCGGCAATCGACGCCGCACGCGAGGCCGCTCGTGCCGTCGCCCTCGTGCGTGATCTGGTGAACGAGCCCCCGCTCGACCTCTACCCCGAAACGCTCGTACAGCGTGCCGTCGCCGCGGCCGAGGGCCTGCCCGTGACGCTGAAGGTCTGGGCGCAGGCCGAGCTCGAAGAGGGCGGCTTCGGCGGAATACTCGGGGTCGGCCAAGGGTCGACGCGGGGGCCGCGATTGCTGAAGGTGAGTTATGAGCCCGAACGGGCATCCCGACACCTCGCTCTGGTGGGCAAGGGCATCACGTTCGATTCGGGCGGACTCTCGCTGAAGCCGCCGGCCTCGATGATCGGCATGAAGAACGACATGACCGGCGCGGCCACCGTGCTGGCGGCAACGTTGGCTGTCGCCGCGCTCGGGCTGCCGGTGCGGGTGACGGCCTGGCTGTGCGTGGCCGAGAACATGCCTTCGGGTTCGGCCATTCGCCCGGGAGACGTGCTGAGCATCTACGGCGGTCGAACGGTCGAGGTGCTGAACACCGACGCCGAGGGGCGGCTCGTGCTGGCCGACGGACTGGTCGCCGCGAGCGAAGAGCACCCCGACGCGATCATCGATGTCGCCACGCTGACCGGCGCCCAAGTCACCGCACTCGGCAATCGTTATGTGGGCACCATGGGCGACGACGAGCTGGTGGCGAGCGTCATCGCGTCGGCCAAGGCGGTGGGCGAAACACTCTGGCCTATGCCGCTGCCGGCCGAGCTCAGGCCGCTGCTGAACTCAGACATCGCCGACCTGCAGAACGTGAAGCCGGGCAACACCGCAGGCGGCATGCTCATCGCGGCGATCTTCTTGCGCGAGTTCGTGGGCGAGAAGGCAGACGGCTCTGGCGCCATTCCGTGGGTGCATCTCGACATCGCAGGGCCGGCCGTGAACGGCGGCGAAGGCTACGGCTTCACCCCGAAAGGCCCCACCGGAGTAACTGTGCGAACGCTGCTCGATGTGGCGGAGAAGCTGGCGAGCGAGTGACTCGTAGTAGGCTCTGATGGGCGAAAAAATATCTCGCCATCAAGAGACCTGCGACAAGCGGGCCGTTTGACGAATGTGAACTCACACCCGTCATCCACAGCACAATCTTCATGCACAAAGGGAGTCTCGTAGTGTCGGAACAGAATTTTGACATTGTCGTTCTGGGTGGCGGCAGCGGCGGTTATGCCGCAGCGCTTCGCGCCAGCCAGCTGGGTTTCAGCGTCGCGCTGGTCGAAAAAGACAAGCTAGGCGGAACATGCCTGCACCGCGGCTGCATTCCCACCAAGGCGCTGCTGCACTCGGCCGAGGTCGCAGATGTGTCGCGTGAGTCAGAGAAGTACGGCGTCAAGACCACGTTCGAGGGCATCGACCTCGCTGCGGTCACCTCGTACCGCGAGGGCATCGTCTCGAGCAAGTTCAAGGGCCTCGAGGGCCTGATCAACGCGCGCAAGATCACGGTGATTCGCGGCGAGGGCAAGCTCGTCGGGCCGAAGACGGTTCAGGTCGGCGACGACACGCTCGTGGGCAAGAACATCATTCTGGCTACCGGCTCCTACTCCCGCTCACTGCCCGGCCTCGAAATCGGCGGTCGCGTCATCACCAGCGAAGCTGCGCTCTCGCTCGACTACATTCCCCAGAAGGTCGCTATTCTCGGCGGCGGCGTCATCGGCGTGGAGTTCGCCAGCGTCTGGAAGTCGTTCGGCGCCGATGTCTCCATCATCGAGGCTCTCCCCCACCTGGTGCCGAACGAAGAAGAATCGATCAGCAAGCAGTTCGAGCGCGCCTACCGCAAGCGCGGCATCGAGTTCTCGCTCGGCGTGCGCTTTCAAAGCGTGACTCAGGATGATCAGGGTGTCGTCGTGACGCTCGAAAACGGCACCGTGATCGAGGCCGAGTTGCTGCTCGTCGCCGTCGGTCGCGGCCCCTCGACCGCCGGTCTCGGCTTCGAAGAGCAGGGCGTCACCATCGACCGCGGCTTCGTCATCACCAACGAGCGCCTCGAGACGAGCGTGCCCGGTGTCTACGCCGTCGGCGACATCGTTCCCGGCCTGCAACTGGCCCACCGCGGCTTTCAGCAGGGCATCTTCGTGGCCGAAGAGATCGCCGGCCTCGCGCCGCAGATCGTCGAAGACGTCAACATTCCGAAGGTCACCTACTCCGACCCTGAGGTCGCCTCGGTCGGTTACACGCAGGCCAAGGCCGCCGAGAAGTACGGCGCCGACAAGGTTTCGTCGTACGACTACAACCTCGCCGGCAACGGCAAGAGCCACATCATCGGAACGTCTGGTTCGGTGAAGGTGGTTCGGGTCAACGATGGGCCTGTTGTGGGCATCCACATGATCGGCGCCCGCGTCGGCGAGCTGATCGGCGAAGGCCAGCTCATCGTCAACTGGGAGGCCTACCCCGAAGACGTCGCCTCGCTCATCCACGCTCACCCGACTCAGAACGAAGCTCTCGGCGAGGCACATCTCGCTCTGGCAGGCAAGCCGCTGCACGCGCTCTGATTTCGTTGTCAGCCGCCGCCCCTGCGGCAGACGGTGCCGCGCGGGCTGCGAAGCGCTCTGCGCACCGAACACCTAAAGTAGATATCAACAACTGAACTGTTTCTGAAGAGGAGACACACTGATGAGCGAATCCGTCAACCTTCCAGCACTCGGCGAGAGTGTAACCGAGGGAACGGTGACCCGCTGGCTCAAGAACGTCGGGGATCACGTCGAGGTCGACGAACCCCTGCTCGAGGTGTCAACGGACAAAGTCGACACCGAAATTCCGTCGCCCGTGTCGGGCGTCATCGAGCAGATTCTGGTTCAAGAAGACGAGACCGTCGAGGTGGGTACCCCCCTCGTGACCATCGGTGACGGGTCTGGTGCGGCCGCGGCTGCGCCCGAAGCTCCCGCCGAGGAGCCTGCTGCGGCACCTGAGCCCGAGCCGGCCGCTGAGCCCGAGCCTGCCGCTGCGCCCGCGCCTGAAGCGGCTCCGGCCGCCGAGGTGCCCTCGACCGAAGCGACCACCGAGGCCGAGGCGCCGGCGCCTGCTGCGCCCGAACCTGCTCCGGCAGCTGCTCCTGAGCCCGTTGCTGCTGCGCCTGCTCCTGCTCCTGCTGCTCCCGCCGCTGCTGCTCCGGTTGCTGCTGCGCCCGCACCAGCCCCTGCTGCCGCTGCACCCGCGGCCGCTGCTCCGGCAACGCCTGCGCCTCCTGCTGCCTCCTCTTCAGAATCGTCGACGAGCAACTCGGGTTACGTGACGCCGCTCGTTCGCAAGCTGGCTCACGACCAAGGCATCGAGCTTTCGACCGTCAGCGGAACCGGCGTCGGCGGCCGAATTCGCAAAGAAGACGTGCTCGCTGCCGTCGCTGCCAAGCCGCAGGGTGGTGCTTCGGCCACCCCCGCGGCTGCTGCCGCACCGCTCGAGGTCTCGCCGCTTCGCGGAACCACGGTTCCCATGTCGCGCCTTCGCAAGGTCGTCGCCGAGCGTGCCGTCATCTCCATGCAGACGAGCGCCCAGCTCACCTCTGTGGTCGAGGTCGACGTGACGAAGGTCGCCGCGTTCCGCGACTCGGTGAAGGCATCGTTCGCCGAGAAGACCGGCACGAAGCTCTCGTTCTTGCCATTCTTCGCTCTGGCCGCCGCTGAGGCGCTCAAGGCGTACCCCATCGTGAACGCCACCATCGAGGGCGACTCGATCGTCTACCCCGATCACGAGAACATCTCGATCGCCGTCGACACCGAGCGTGGTCTGCTCACCCCCGTGGTGCGCAACGCCGGCGAGCTCGACCTGGCCGGCCTCGCTCAAGAGATCGCCGACCTGGCCGCTCGTACCCGCGACAACAAGCTCAAGCCCGACGAACTCGGTGGCGGCACGTTCACGTTGACCAACACCGGTTCGCGTGGAGCACTCTTCGACACCCCTATCGTCTTCTTGCCGCAGGTAGCCATTCTCGGCACCGGCATCGTGACGAAGAAGCCTGTCGTCGTGACGGTCGACGGATCCGACGCCATCGCGATCCGCTCGACGGTCTACCTCGCCCTGAGCTATGACCACCGCATCGTCGATGGGGCTGACGCCGCTCGCTTCCTGGTCGCCGTGAAGAACCGCCTCGAAGAGGGCAACTTCGCCGCGAACCTCGGTATCTGATAGCACCACCTCAATCAGGCTGAATAAATACCTCCCTGATTCGCCAGCCGGTCTCCCCTTTCACGAGAAGGGCGGAGGCCGGCTTTGTCGTACTGCCTGCCGGTGCCGCTCCGGCGACGGAGCCAGTGGCGACGGCCGTGCTCGCGCCGGCCGCGGTCGACGCCGTCACCGGAATCATCACCGCATCTCCGACACGCTGGATCGGCGGCGGTGAGGTTCCACTGCTGACGACGTATCTCGGCCACGATGTTGATCCTGTTCGTTCAGCTTCAGCAAACGCTCCTTGATCGTTCGAGGCGGCCGCCGACTGCTGCTGATCCACGTCGTCGAAGCAGCCAGCCGAAGCTTGGTGAAAGCAGGCGTCGCGACGCTGTAACAACGCCGTCAACGCCGCCAGGCTGTCTTCTCCCTCGACAGCCTCTTCGCCAGTCGCAGCGGCCGTCGCGCCCGTGGTGGCGTCTGCGCTGCCCGAACTCGAACTCCAATTCGAACCAGGCGTCACGCGTTCTGCCGACGCCGGGCTTTCCGTGGCGGCCGGATTGGTGGGCGCTGGAGCCGCCGTCACCGAAGCCGGCGGGGTTGCCAGGAGGGCGCCCGTGAGCGCGATCCCACCCACGAGCACACTGATCACCACCGTCTTCACCGATACCGTGCGCTGACCGCCGGGCACGAGCCGAATGGTTCGCTCCCGAGCTATTCGCGCTGCAGCAACCCGCGCACCGCCGAGCGCACGCACCACTCCAGCGCGCATTCGCACGAGCGGTCGTTCAGCCTGTCGATGCTCGGCCACCCGCGTCTCGACCTCCGCGTCGATTTCGGCCAGCACCGCGGTGGTTTCAGCGCCCCAGTCGAAGGGCTGCAACGGTTCAATCGGGCACGGTTGGGCGAGCGCGAAGAGTGCTTCTTCGACGTTCGCCCAATACTCGGCCAACGCCGCCATCTCCGCCTCGCGGCCCGCTCCCCACTGGGCTAAATCGGTCGGCAGCGGGATCGCACAGTCGTGCCCCGGTGAGCGTGCCCGAATCGCTTGCCAGTCTGCCTTTTGGCACGCCGCAAAAACCACCTCGCACAGCTCGGCGAACGCCACGACATCTGCCATCGGAGCCTCGGCGTGCGTGGCTTCACCCCAGCCGAGCAGAATCGGCCGCCCAGCCTGATCGAAATGGATCGCCTCGGCCGAGACGCCGCCGTGCGTAATTGCGCGTCGATGAAGCTCCGCGAGCAGCTGAGCGACGGGTGCAAGCACCGTCACCGCTTCGCCGAGCCGAAACCCGGAATGCCTTCGATCGAGCAGCTCCCGTAGCGAACCGCAGCGGGCCCACGAACAAACGACGGCCGGCGAGGCATCGCCGCTGTCATGTCGCGGCTCGTCGAGAAACTGCGGGCAGTGCGGCGAATCGAGTTCTTGCCAGAGATACGCCATCTGCCGCGCATGCTCAAAATCCTCGCCGCCTGCTGTGTAGACCCGGCAGACCACCCGGTCGAGCAGCGGCTGAGGTGTGTCTACAGGCGTAGCGAGATACGCCGTGCAGTGCCGCCCGTGGCCGAGCACGCTGAGCAACTCGTAGCCGCGCACGGAGGGCGAGCTGGTGGTCGTGTTGCGGCGTCGGCGAGCTGAGCGGAGGGGCGCAAAAGTGAAGTGAGGCACCCGAACAGCGTGGCCCGGTGTGAGCTCGGCCGGGCATCCGGAGCCCGTATCTGTGCACAGTTCGCTCAGAGCCTGCGTTGTGAAGAGGTAGTAGGCCGAATGCCGGGCGTTTGGAGCCCCTGCGACTCGGTACCATTGACGTATGGCACGCACCAAAGAAAAGACCCCGAAAAAGCCGAAAGAAGACGGCCGCATCAAACAGATGTGGCAGGTCTTTCAGATGACCCGTCGCTACGACAAGAACATCGTGCCGCTGCTCTTGCTCAGCGTGCTCGGCCCTGTGGCCGTCGGCCTGGTGGTCGCCCTCGTGCTCGGCGACGGCAACGGCTTCGCCATAGCCCTGTGGATCATCGCGGGTCTGCTCGCCGGCGTGCTGATCGCGTTGGTCGTTCTCGGCCGGCGCGCCGAATCGGCGGCCTATGGGCAGATCGAAGGCCAGCCCGGCGCTGTCGGAGCGGTGCTTCGCAGCTCTCTCAAACGCACTTGGCGTGGCAGCGAGATGCCTGTCGCCGTGAACGCGAAGACCCAAGACGCCGTCTATCGTGCCGTGGGCCGCGGCGGAGTCGTGCTCATCGGCGAAGGCCCCAAGTCGCGCACGACGCGCATGCTCGACGATGAGCGTCGCAAGATTTTACGTGTGCTGCCGAACGTGCCGGTGACCTTGCTGTTCGTCGGGCCTGACGCCGATTCCATCGCCTTGCAGAAGATTCCCCGCAAGCTCGCGCGTATCAAGCAGACGCTCACGAAGCCCGAAGTGCTGGCAGTCGACAACCGTCTCACGTCGCTCGGCGCGGCCAATCTGCCCATTCCGAAGGGTGTCGACCCTCTGAAGGTTCGCCCGCAGCGCGGTCGCTAGACCGACCTGCCGCCACTTCTACCGCCTGACGAGTACCGTTCCGGCGAACACGTCGTGCAGCCCGCGCTGGTCTGAATCCCAAATCAGCGGCGGCACGGTCAGAATCAAGAAGAACGTGCGGATGATCGGGCGCCACCACCCCGCGTACGTGCCATCGACCTTCACGACTCGCAGGCCCAGCAGCACGTGCCCGAACCCGCTTCCGGTCAGCGCGATCAGCACCACCTGCTCACCGAAGAAGATGATCGTCGATGCCCACGGGTTGCCGAAGAAGAACGCGGCGTAGATCACGAAGCACACCACGAAGTCGATGACAAGGGCGATCATGCGGCGCCCCGGCCGGGCCACCGACCCTCGCCCCTCTTCGGGAAAACCCAGCCGCTCCCCCGGCCATTCGCTCGGCGCTGCTCCTGACCACCGTTTGGGGGGCACAGCTGAAGACGTCGGCGCGGGGCCGCGATTCTGGTTCGTCACCCAGCGATTCTATGCGTGCATCCTGAGACATAAACTGTCACACCGCCGAAACATGCCCGCCACAGCGACTGCCTAGATTTGGCTCGTCGCACTTGTCAGAACACTGCGAGTCAGAACTGTGCATAAGGGGTAAAAATGAGTGGAAACAGAGTTCGCCTGCAAGCCATCCGGGATGTTGAAGCGTACGTGCCACCGTCGGCCAGCTTCATCAACACAGAGGCTCCTGGCCAGATCTTCGGCGAGAACGTCTTCAACAAGGTCGTCATGCAGAAGCGTCTGCCGAAGTCGGTCTACAAATCGGTGATCGCCACCATCGAGCACGGCGCGAAACTCGACCCCCTCGTCGCTGACGCGGTCGCAAGCGCAATGAAAGACTGGGCGCTCGAAAAAGGCGCTACTCACTACGCACACGTGTTCTACCCGCTGACCGGCCTCACCGCTGAAAAGCACGACAGCTTTCTCGAACCAGTCTCTGACGGGTCGGCACTGGCCGAATTCGCCGGCAAAACGCTGACCCAGGGTGAACCTGACGCCTCGAGCTTTCCTAACGGCGGCCTGCGCAACACGTTCGAAGCCCGCGGTTACACTGCGTGGGATCCGACGAGCCCCGCCTACGTGCTCGAGAACCCCAATGGCAACACCCTATGCATCCCCACCGTCTTCGTGTCGATGACCGGTGAAGCTCTCGACCACAAAACCCCACTTCTCCGCTCGCAGCAGGCGATGGGTGAGCACGCCGAGCGCATCCTCAAGCTCTTCGGCCACACCGACCCCGAGCACGTCGTGTCGTACTGCGGGCCCGAGCAAGAGTACTTCTTGGTCGACCGGCACTTCTTCTTGGCGCGCCCCGACCTGCTGAACGCGGGCCGTACGCTTTTTGGCGCGAAGCCGCCCAAGGGCCAAGAGTTCGACGACCACTACTTCGGTGCCATTCCCGAGCGTGTACTCGGTTTCATGATGGACACCGAGCGCGAACTGTTCAAACTCGGCATCCCCGCGAAGACTCGTCACAACGAGGTCGCGCCGGGCCAGTTCGAGATCGCGCCGATGTTCGAGAAGGCCAACCTGGCCGCTGACCACCAGCAGTTGCTGATGACCACGTTCAAAACCATCGCAAAGAAGCATGGCATGGAGTGTCTGTTCCACGAGAAGCCGTTCGCCGGCGTCAACGGTTCGGGCAAGCACGTCAACTTCTCGCTCGGCAACTCCGAGGTCGGCAGTGTGTTCGTGCCCGGTGACACCCCGCACGAGAACGCTCAGTTCCTGGTGTTCTGCGCGGCCGTCATTCGCGCCGTGCACCTGTACGCAGGCCTGCTGCGCGCATCCGTCGCCTCAGCCACCAACGACCACCGTCTCGGTGCGAACGAGGCTCCCCCGGCCATCATCTCGATCTTCTTGGGCGATCAGCTGCAAGACGTCTTCGGGCAGATCGCCAACGGCGCCGCAACCTCGTCGAAGGGCAAGGGCACCATGATCATCGGTGTCGACACGCTGCCGATTCTGCCGACCGACCCGGGTGACCGCAACCGCACCAGCCCGTTCGCCTTCACCGGCAACCGATTCGAGTTTCGGGCGCCAGGCTCGATGCAGAGCGTCGCTGGCCCCATGACCACCATCAACACGATCATGGCCGACTCGCTCGACTACATCGCCGGCATTCTCGAGAAGGCCGTCGCCGATGGCGAAGACTTCGACAAGGCCGTGCAGCAACTGCTCACCGACATCATCACCGAGCACGGCGCCGTGGTGTTCAACGGCGACGGTTACGCAGACGCGTGGCCCATCGAGGCCGAGAAGCGTGGCCTCGCCAACCTGAAGACCACATTGGATGCTCTGCCTGAGCTCATCACCGAGCCCGCCATGGAACTCTTCGAGAAGTACAAGGTCTTCAACCACCGCGAAATGCACTCGCGGTACGAGATCGGGCTCGAGCAGTACGCGCTGACCATCGGCGTCGAGGCGCGCCTCACCCTCGAGGTGGGCGCAACGTCGATTCTGCCGGCGGCCGTTCGCTACCAGACAGAGCTTGCAGCGAACGTGGCGGCTCTCAAGGCTGCAGGTGTCGAGGGTGATCCGGATGCCCTGGCCGCCGTTTCTGGCCCGCTCGCCGAACTCAAAGCGGGCCTCGGTTCGCTGAAGAGCGCCCTCGCCGACGAGGTAGGGCACTCAGCCCTTGCCGAAGCGGAACACGCTCGCGATGCCCTCCTGCCCGCCATGCTGGCGGTGCGCGCAGCGGCCGACAAGCTCGAAGACATCGTGGCCGACGACCTCTGGCCGTTGCCGACGTACCAAGAAATGCTGTTCATGCTGTAGCGAAAACCCACCGAAGACGGTGGCGTGCGGGAGAGCATCGGGCACGTCACCGCTCTTGGCGTGCCCGCACGTAACATGCCCGAAACAATTGCGACACCGCGGAGTAATGGCACGCCCGTATGCTCAGGGCTAGTTGCGACTGCAACTGTTCACGTACCAGCCATTTGGAGCCTCTCAAATGTTCAGTGATTCCTCCGAGGTGCTCAAGTTCATCAAAGACACCGATGTAAAGTTCCTTGATATTCGCTTCACCGATCTTCCCGGTGTTCAGCAGCACTTCAACATTCCCGCATCAACGGTCGACGAAGAGTTCTTCTCGGTCGGTCAGATGTTCGACGGATCATCCATTCGGGGCTTCGCCTCGATTCACGAGTCAGACATGCAGCTGATTCCCGATGTGTCGACCGCGTACGTCGACCCGTTTCGTGTCGAGCGCACTCTCATCATCATCTTCGACATCTACAACCCGCGAAACGGCGAGATCTACTCGCGCGACCCGCGCCAAGTCGCCCACAAGGCCGAGCGCTACCTCGCCTCGACTGGCATCGCCGACACCGCGTTCTTCGCACCCGAGGCCGAGTTCTACATCTTCGACGACGTGCGCTACGAAGTGAAGCAGAACAAGAGCTTTTACTCGGTCGACTCGAGCGAAGGCGCCTGGAACTCGGGCCGCGAAGAAGAAGGTGGCAACCTCGCCAACAAGACGCCCTACAAGGGTGGCTACTTTCCCGTCAGCCCGGTCGACCAGCACGCCGACCTGCGCGACGACATCTCGCTGAAGCTCATCGACTCGGGCCTCATTCTCGAGCGCGCTCACCACGAGGTCGGCACCGCGGGCCAGGGCGAGATCAACTACCGCTTCGACACCATGGTGCACGCGGCAGACGACATCTTGAAGTTCAAGTACATCGTGAAGAACACGGCCACCCAGTGGGGCAAGACCGCAACGTTCATGCCGAAGCCGCTCTTCGGCGACAACGGTTCGGGCATGCACACCCACCAGTCGCTGTGGAACGAGGGGTCTCCCCTGTTCTACGACGAGGCCGGCTACGGCGGGCTCAGCGACATCGCCCGCTGGTACATCGGTGGTCTGCTGAAGCACGCTCCGGCGGTTCTCGCGTTCACCAACCCCACGGTGAACTCGTACCACCGCCTCGTGCCGGGCTTCGAGGCCCCCGTGAACCTGGTCTACTCGGCCGGCAACCGTTCGGCGTCGGTGCGCATCCCCATTACGGGAACGAACCCGAAGGCCAAGCGCATCGAATTCAGGGCTCCGGATGCCTCGGGCAACCCGTACCTCGCATTCGCCGCGCAGCTCATGGCTGGCCTCGACGGCATCCAAAACCGCATCGAGCCGCACGAACCGGTCGACAAAGACCTCTACGAGCTGCCGCCCGAGGAGGCTGCGAACATTCCGCAGGTTCCGGCGTCGCTCGAAGAGGCTCTCGTCGCACTCGAGAACGACCACGAGTTCTTGACGAAGGGCAACGTCTTCACGCCCGACCTCATCGAGACGTGGATCACCTACAAGCGCGAAAACGAGATCAAGCCCATCGCGCAGCGCCCGCACCCCTTCGAGTTCGAGCTCTACTACGGCGTCTGAGTCACTGGTGACGCCCGTCCTCGCCGGGCGTCTGAGCCACTGGTGACGCCCGTCCTCGCCGGGCGTCACGTATAAGGCCCTGCGCATGCAGAGCTACCGGGCCGCGCTCCTTCGGGGGCGCGGCCCTTCTGCGTTGCGACTTAGGCGGCGAGCAGCTGGTGTGCTCGCTGATGTGAGATGCCGAGCAGGTGGCCGATCTCGCGCACGGTCAGACCATCGTTTTTCAGGGCTCGTGCCGCCGCTCGAGACTCTGCCGCCGCTGCTGCCTGAGCATCGGCAGCTTCGACGCGGAGTCGGTTCATCGCTTCGAGATGCACTCGGGCATTCTTCGGCAACTCGACATCGACGACGACGTCTACGCCCGACGCCGGTACGCTTTCAACGATCGCGATGTAATCGCGAACCATGGGCTCTATTTCAGCAATCGTACGAGCCTGGGTCGCGCCCCGCACAGCGTCAACGGTGATGAACCAGAATTTGCCGTCGCGAACCGCCCTGGCGTGATACCTCGTCATCGTGTTGCCTCCTTGACTTGCTGGATGATCGTTTGAGCAAGCCGGCCGCCGATCTCTCGGTGGCGCGGTACAGCAACCATCACGCCGTTGACGTACCACTTGTCGTGGTTTGCGCCGTGCATCAGAATTGCCGTCAGGCCCGCTTGCCGAGCAATCTCAACAATCGCTCGATCGATTTGCCTGCGCCTCATATTAGCAGTCCAGGGCGCAATAGACACGTCTGTCTAGACAGGAATAGACATTCTGAACGTCGTCGGGATATGGGAATCTGCATCCGCCAAGCGTCGCCTGTAGCACAGGGTCGGTTAGCGAAATCCCGAGATTCTGTTCACAACTTCAGCGATGGGTTTGTTGTGGAGAATCAGCGCCCATCCCATTCGTACCGCACGATGCACATTGGCCCGTCAGTGACCACAGTTGCCCCCTCAGGGCGACAGGGCTACTGCTGCTGCTCGGTGAGGGTGACGCCGTAGGCGCGCTCTGCGGTGTTGAAGAAGGTGTCGCGGTCGCGCACGATGGCCTGCGGCGGCAGCTGCTCTGAGCGGGTGTGGGCGGCCGTCGTGCGGCGCACCGCAGTGCCGATGGCCAGGAATTCGATGAGCCTGCCGCCAAGATCGTAGACGTAGGTCTTGATGCCGATGACGTCGTCGGCGCCGACGGCGGTGGCCTGGTCGCGCACCTTGCCGAGCGACTCCTCGCGGGCGCCGTAGATGAGCTGGGTCAGTTCGTTGATCTCGCCCTTGACGAAGTTCTTGAAGGCCGAGGTGATTCCGCCGACGAAGCCGAGCGAGTACACCGAGGTGCCCATCACGAGCTTCATGGGCGCGTACCCGATGCGTGCGAGGCTCCACATCTCTTCGGCGGTCAGGTCGCTCGTCACCACACCCATTGCCGCCAACGACGGGTCAGAAATATCGTGTTGGGAGGCCGTGCCCACCATCAGCATCTCTTGCACCGCGGTTCCGCCGAACGGCAGGATGTTCGTGGTGATGCCCACGACAGCGTTCGCCCCCACCGACCGAGCCTCGTCGACGATGCGCTGCAGCGCCAGGTTACGGGTCTGCGCGAACAGGTCGCTGTACTGCCGCACTTCGCCCCGCGCCATCTGCTTGAACGCGCCCGTGATGCCGCGGCCGACGCCGATGGAGTAGGCGACGTTACCCATCACGAACGAGACGGGTTGGTAGCCGGCATCCACTTGGCAGAAGAGCTCTTGGCCGTCGCTCGCAGAGGTGAACGCGGTCGCCGGCACGCCTACCTTCTGGTGCAGCGTTGACGCCACCGACAAGAACTCAATGTTCTGGGCGTGAAAGATGAGTTCGGTGGTGACGCTGGTGGCGCCGTGGCCCGAGTGCTGCTGCATCTCGCCGATGAGCCTCTGCATCGAGAGGTGCCGCCCCTGCGTGATCATCTCGGTGATGGCCGTGATCTCGCCGCCGATCATTCCCCGAAAACCCGAGCTGAGCGACCCGAGAAACCCGCGCGAGAACACGCTGTTACCCACCAGCAGATTGCCCGGGTGGTACCCGAGCAGGTCGATGCAGTACATCTCGTTGCCGCTCAGCCCGCTCAGAACCGATTGCCGTGCACCGGCTGCATCACTCATGAAAACCTCTTCCGAATCAAACCGCGAGTATAGCTCAGTTAAAGGTCACCGTAGAAATCGCGCTCGAAAATGGCCCGCGCCCGGCGGGTGACCGCGAGGTAGTCTTCTTCGAGCGCCGAGGCCGACCCCGGCGGGTACTCGAGCAACCGCGCCACGCCTTCGAGCTGGCGCCGGTCGAGCGGCAGCACGTCGGTGGTGCGATTCGTCCACAGCGTCATGCACGAGCGCGCCCGTGATGCGAAGATCCACGCCTCGCGCAACCGTGCGGCGTCGGCCGCGTCGATGTATCCGGCGGCCACTTCGGCGGCCAGGGCATCCAGTGTCGACGTCGTCTGAAACTCAGGATGCTCGGCCCCATGCTCGAGCTGCAACAGTTGCACGTACCACTCGACGTCGCTGAGCGACCCACGCCCCAGCTTGAGGTGCCGCGCGGGGTCTGCTCCCTGCGGCAGCCGCTCATTCTCGACCCGCGCCTTCAGGCGCTTCACTTCGCGCACGGCCTGCTCAGCGATGGCGCGGGGGTACCGCACCTCATCGGCGAGAGCCTCGAAGTCGTCGATCAGCGCCTGATCGCCGGCAACTCCCGAGGCACGCAACAGCGCCTGCGCCTCCCAGGTGAGCGACCAGCGCTCGTAGTAGGCGCGGTACGAGTCGAGCGAGCGCACCACGATGCCGTTTTTGCCCTCGGGCCGCAGATCGATGTCGAGCTCGAGCGGCAACCGCCGGTCTTCGGTGAGCCGAACGAGCTCGTTCACGATAAACCGGGCAACCGACTGGGCGGTCTCTTGGCTCACCGTGAGCGCGCGATACACGTACATCACGTCGGTGTCTGAGCCGAAACCAATCTCGCGGCCACCGTACCGACCCATTCCGATGACGGCGAATTCGATTCCGTCGCCGTTGGTCAGCGCGGCCGATTGCCGAATCACGCCGAGCGTGCCCCGCAAGAACACGGTCGTGATGTCGGTGAGCGCTCGTGCTAGTTCTTGTACGTCGATGAGGCCGAGAATCGAGGCGAGGGCGAGCCGCAGAACTTCGCGCCGGCGGGCGGTTCGAAGCGCGGCCGCGGCGGCATCCGGAGTGTCGTGCCGACCGATGATGGCGGTGGTCTCGACCCACAGCGTTTCGAAGGAGCGTGGCCTCAAGTCGTGGTCGTTTTCAAGCCAAGCAGCCGATTCGGGAATGCGCTCGAGCAGTTCGGCCGCGAATCTCGACCCCGAGAGCACCTGGGTCAGCCGCGAGGCTGCGCCCGACGAATCACGCAGCATGCGCAGATACCAGTAGGTCTCACCGAGCGAGTCGCTCAGCCGCCGAAATGCGAGCAGCCCGAAGTCGGGGTCGGCGCCGTTCGCGAACCACTGCAGCATCACGGGCAGCAAATGACGCTGGATGGCGGCCCGCCGTGACACTCCAGCGGTCATCGCCGCAATGTGCCCCAGTGCGCCCTTCGGGTCTTGAAACCCGATGGCCGCGAGCCGGGCCACGGCCTGCTCGCTGGTCAGGCTCAGCTCGTCAGACCCGAGCGCGGCCACCGCCGCGAGCAGCGGACGGTAGAACAGCCGCTCGTGCAGCGACCGCACGCGCACCTTGATGGCACCCCACAGCTCGAGCAACGCTGGTGCACTCGGGGCCAGCTCGGTCGCCCTGGCCAAGACGCGCTGCTCGAACTCGCTCCGCGGCACGAGGTGTGTGCGTTGCAGCTTCCGCAGCTGCAGCCGATGCTCCATCAGCCGCAGCACTCGGTAGTCGCGTGAGAACTCGGCCGCTTCAACCCGGCCGATGTAGCCCTGATTGGCCAGCGCGCGAAGCGCCTGAAGCGTCGCCGCCTGCCGCACCATCGGGTCGTTCTGCCCGTGCACGAGCTGCAGCAGCTGCACGGTGAACTCCACGTCACGCAGGCCGCCAGGACCGAGCTTCAGCTGGTAATCGACCTCGTCAGCCGGAATATGGTCGGTCACCCGGTGCCGCATGAGCTGCACCGACTCCACGAAACCCTCGCGCGAAGCACTGCTCCAGACCAGCGGACGCACGGCCTCGACGTAGCGCTCGCCCAGTTCGAGGTCGCCGGCCAGCGGCCTTGCCTTCAGCAGCGCCTGAAACTCCCAGTTCTTCGCCCAGCGGTCGTAATAAGCGAGGTGCGATTCGAGCGATCGAACGAGAGCGCCTGCCTTGCCCTCTGGCCTGAGGTTCGGGTCGACCTCCCAGAGCGGCGGCTCCATAGCCAGTTCGGTGATGCCGTGCATGGTGAGCATGGCCAGCGCGGTGGCGATGTCGAGGGCCCGAGGCGTCGACACGCCCGGCGAGCCCGTTCCCGGCCCCGACTCCCCCGGCCCAGACTCACCCAGCCCCGACTCTCTTGGCTCAGACCCTTCACCCACGAAGATCACATCGACGTCGCTGACGTAGTTCAGCTCCTGCGCCCCCGCTTTGCCCATGCCGATGATGGCCAGCCGGGTCGCGGCGACCTCCTGCCGCGAAAACAGCCACCGACTCTGCCCGCGAGTGGATGCCCGCGCCCGAGCACAGGCCAACGACGCGTCGAGGGCAGCCGTCGCCAGATCGGCGAGCGTATCGGCCACAGCATCGATGCCGGCCACCGGGTCACGCTGTTCGAGGTCGAACGCCGTGATCTGGGCGAGGATTCGGCGGTATCTCACCCGAAGCAGAGTCCAGGCGCCTTCGCCCTCGATGGTCGCGAAACCGTCGACGCTGCCCACCGAGTTGAGCAGGTCATCCCGAAGCTCGTCGACCGTGGGAAGCGTCTTGATGCGGGTGTGCAGCGCGGTCAGCTCTTCGGGGTGCCGGAGAAAATAGTCGCCGAATCCGCTCGACATACCCACTACGCGCAGCAGTCTGGTGCGGCTCGGTTCGTCGGCGAGAAGCTCCACCACCGGAGTGGCGGGCAGGCGCAGCAGACGCACGAGGTACATCAGCGCCTGGTCGGGGTCGGCGGTCAGGCGCAGCGAGTCGAGAAGCTCGGGCAGGCCGACCTGCCCAAGCGAAGAGGCTGTCTCGAGGTCGGCTTGCGCGCGAGTGAGCTCAGAGAACCCGACGCGCGCGAGTTCGGTGAGGGTGGTTTGCTCCCGGGTCATCTGCGGTGATGTCTCCTGCGGTGAACGTCGGCTGTGTAGGCGGGTGCGTGTGGTGCGGCAGGTTCGTTCGCGAGGCGCCAGGCACAGAGCCCTACAGCATCTCCAGGTTGCTCTTCAGCTCGAACGGCGTCACCTGGTCGCGATACGCGGCCCACTCCTGGCGCTTGTTCAGCAGAACGTATTCGAACACGTGCTCGCCCAAGGTCTCGGCGACGAGTTCGGAGTTCTCCATCTCAGAGATGGCCTGGTCGAGGCTCGCCGGCAGCGCGCTGTAGCCGAGTGCTTTGCGCTCGGAATCACTGAGGGCCCAAACGTTGTCTTCGGCCTCGGGCGGCAGCTCGTACCCTTCTTCGATGCCTTTCAGCCCTGCGGCGAGCAGCAGGGAGTAGGCGAGGTACGGGTTCGCCGCCGAGTCGATGGCACGGTACTCGATGCGCGAGCTCTGCCCCTTGTTGGGCTTGTAGAGCGGCACGCGAACGAGCGCCGACCGGTTGTTGTGACCCCAGCAGACGAAGCTCGGAGCCTCGTCGCCGCCCCAGAGCCGCTTGTACGAGTTGACGAACTGGTTCGTCACCGCGGTGATCTCCGGCGCATGCTTTAGCAGCCCGGCAATGAACTGGCGGCCGATCTTCGACAGCTGGTATTCGGCGCCGGCCTCGTAGAACGCGTTCGCGTCACCCTCGAAGAGCGAGAGATGCGTGTGCATTCCCGATCCGGGCTGGCCCGAGAGCGGCTTCGGCATGAACGTGGCGTAGACGCCCTGCTCGATGGCGACCTCTTTGATCACCGTGCGGAAGGTCATGATGTTGTCGGCGGTGGTCAGCGCATCGGCGTACCGCAGGTCGATCTCATTCTGCCCGGGGCCCGCCTCGTGGTGACTGAACTCGACCGAGATGCCGAGGTCTTCGAGCATCCGCACCGACCGGCGGCGAAAGTCGTGCGCGGTGCCACCGGGAACGTTGTCGAAGTACCCCGCTTTGTCGACGGGCTCGGGGCCCTCGGGGCCGTACTGCGACGACTTCAGGAGGTAGAACTCCACCTCGGGGTGCGTGTAGAACGAGAAGCCACGGTCGCCGGCCTTGGCGAGGGTGCGCTTCAGCACATTGCGCGGGTCGGCCACGGCGGGCTGGCCGTCGGGCGTGGTGATGTCGCAGAACATGCGTGCGGTGGGGTCGATCTCGCCACGCCAAGGCAAGATCTGAAAAGTGGTGGGGTCTGGATGCGCGAGCACATCGGCCTCGAACGACCGGGTCAGCCCTTCAATGGCCGAGCCGTCGAACCCCAGGCCTTCGGCGAATGCCCCCTCGACCTCGGCTGGAGCGATGGCCACCGACTTCAGAGTGCCGATCACATCGGTGAACCAGAGCCTGACGAACTTGACTCCGCGTTCTTCAATGGTGCGAAGAACGAAATCACGCTGCTTATCCATCGACAATCAGAACCTCTTTCTGGCGGGTGGTGCTGCCGCTATTAGGCTAGTGGCTATGCCGAGACTTCGCTTAGCGCTGGCCCAAACCAACCCCATTGTCGGCGACCTCGAAGGTAATTCGGTCGCAATCATCGACGCCGTGCGGCGGGCGCGGGATGCTGGCGCAGACCTCGTGGCGTTCGGCGAGATGGCACTTTCGGGGTACCCCATCGAAGATCTGGCCGGTCGGCCGTCGTTTCTCGCGGCGTGCCGCAGGCGTGCGGCGGAGTTGGCTGCAGAACTCGGCGAGGCGGGGCTCGGTGACGTGGTGGTGGTGCTCGGGCATCCTGACGGCCCGTTCGAACCGCGGCGGTTCACCACCAGCAATGCGCCCACGGCCATCGCGCAGAACGTGGCGAGCGTGATTCAGGGCGGGGCGATCGTTGCCCGCTACGCCAAGCATCACCTGCCGAACTACTCGGTATTCGACGAATACCGCATCTTCATTCCGGGCGACGAGTTGCTGGTGCTACGGATGCACGGGGTCGACGTTGCGCTGATCATCTGCGAAGATCTGTGGCAAGACGGCGGGCCGGTGAACCGGGTGGCGTCGGCCGATGCGGGTCTGCTGCTGGTGATCAACGCCTCGCCGTATGAGCGCGACAAGAACGAGGTGCGGCTGCCGCTGGTAACGCGCCGCGCCGTCGAGAACGATACGTGTGTGGCCTACGTGAACATCGTGGGCGGTCAGGATGATCTGCTCTTCGACGGCGACAGCGTCGTGGTCGATCGCCATGGCCGCATCGTGGCTCGGGCGCCGCAGTTTCAGCCGCATCTGCTGGTGGTCGATCTCGACCTCGAGGGGGCGACCGAACACGAACTGCCTGAGAACGTGGCGCTCGTGGAGCTGGCGGCGCCGGCCTCGGGACACGGCGATGGCGGCACGGCCGTGGTCGTCGGCGATAGCGGTACCCCGCGTGATGCGGGGGACGCGGACAACGCGGGCCATGCGAGCGACGTAGGCGATGCGGGCGATGCGGCGGAGTCGGCGGGCGATGGTGGCCGTACCGGCGCGCTCACGCCTCTCACGGCCGACATCGCGGTGGTACCCGACGAACTCGAGCAGATCTGGGGCGCGCTCGTGCTGGGGCTCGGCGACTACGTGCGCAAGAACGGATTCGGCTCGGTCATCCTGGGCCTCTCGGGCGGTATCGACTCGTCGGTGGTCGCGTCGATGGCGGCCGACGCCATCGGGGCGTCGAAGGTCTATGGGGTGTCGATGCCCAGTCAGTGGTCGTCAGATCATTCCCGCTCTGACGCCGATGACCTCGCCGAACGCATCGGGCTGCACTACGAGACGCAGGCGATAGCCGAGCTGGTGGCGCCCATCGAGAGTCAGCTGCAGCTCGACGGGGTCGCAGCCGAGAACCTGCAGGCGCGCATCCGGGGCATCATCTTGATGGGGCTGTCGAACCAGAAGGGGCACCTCGTACTGACCACGGGCAACAAGAGCGAGCTCGCGGTGGGCTATTCGACCATTTACGGTGACTCGGTGGGGGGTTTCGCTCCACTCAAAGACGTGCCGAAGATGCTGGTGTGGGAGCTGGCTCGCTGGCGCAACACCTTCGCCGAGCGGCGAGGCGAGACGCCGCCCATCCCCGAGAACTCCATCTCGAAGCCGCCGTCGGCCGAGCTGCGCCCCGATCAGACCGACCAAGACTCACTGCCCGAATACGACGTGCTCGACGCGCTGCTGGAGCAATACATCAACGGCGGTCTCGGTCGCACCGAACTGATCGAGCACGGGTTCGACGCGCCCACGGTCGACCGCATCATCTCGCTCGTCGACCACTCGGAGTGGAAGCGCCGCCAGAGCGCCATCGGCACCAAGATCTCGCGCACCGCCTTCGGCCGCGACCGCCGCCTGCCCATCACCTACCGCCCCACCGACGTCTCCTAACGCTGCCGTCTCGGCATCAGTAGCGGCAGCTGCGGACGAGAGCGACCGCCGATGCGGCTCATCTCGTCCGAAGTGCTCGCGATCTCAGACGGGTAGACTGGGGGCATGACGGAGCAGTCCCCTCGCAAGCGCGTTCGCACGCGGCATTTTCAGAACGCGAAAGAGAATGGCATACCCATTGTGGGGCTGACGAGCTACGACCAGCTCTCGGCCGCCATCTTCGACGCCGCCGACATCGACTTTCTGCTGGTGGGCGATTCGGCCGGCAACAACGTGTTCGGTAACGAGACCACGTTGGCGGTCACGGTCGATCAGCTGATACCACTCGCTCGTGCTGTGGCCGGTGCGGCATCCCGAGCCCTCGTGGTCGGAGATATGCCGTTCGGTTCATATGAAGGCGGGCCCGACGACGCGCTGCACACCGCCGTGCGCTTCATGAAAGAAGCGAACGTGCACGCCGTGAAGCTCGAAGGTGGCGTGCGCAGCGCCGCGCAGATTCGGCGCATTGTCGACGCGGGCATTCCGGTGATGGCGCACATCGGCTTCACCCCGCAGAGCGAGCACGGGCTCGGGGGCCATATCATTCAGGGTCGCGGCGAAGGTGCCGAGGCGCTCGTGGCAGACGCGCACGCGGTCGAGGATGCGGGTGCGTTCGCCGTCGTGCTCGAGATGGTGCCGAGTTCTGTTGCCAAGCGCATCACCAGCGAGCTGCGTATTCCCACCATCAGCGTGGGGGCTGGCCCGCACGTCGACGGCCAATTGCTCGTCTGGACCGACTTTGCCGGCTTCTCGCAAGGCCGCGTACCGCGCTTCGTCAAGCAGTACGCGAACCTCACCCAGGTGCTTACCGAGGCCGTCAACGAGTTTCGGGCCGACGTCGCCTCTGGCGCCTACCCTGCCCCCGAGCACGAATTCGAAGGCTAGGGCCAGGCGTGGCACGAACCGTCGCGGGTGCGCGCATACTGATCACCGGCGCTGCCAGCGGAATGGGGCTGCTCTACGCGGAGCGGGCGGTAGCCGAGAGCGCGAGCGATGTGATTCTCTGGGATCGCAACTCCGACAAACTCGCGACGATCAAGGCGCGGCTGAATGCCGAAAGCGCAGCTGTCGGCGGCCGCACGCGCGTGCACAGCGACACGATCGACGTCAGCGACCCCGACATCATCGCCGCAGCCGCCGAGCGGGTGCGCAGCGAGATCGGCAACCCTGACGTGCTCTTCAACAACGCAGGAATCGTGCGCGGCAAGTACTTCTGGGAGCACGATACTGCCGCAGACACCATCGAGACGATGAAGATCAACGCCATCGGCCCGATGATCGTGACGCGCGAGTTTCTTCCCGGCATGATCGAGGGCGGCCGCCCCGCCCGAATCGTGAACATCGCCTCCGCCGCGGGCATGATCTCGAACCCGCGAATGAGTGTGTACGCGGCATCCAAGTGGGCCATCATCGGCTGGAGCGACTCGGTGCGGCTCGAACTCACGCAGCAAGGGCACACGCACGTGAAAGTCACCACGGTGGCGCCGAGCTACATCTCGACCGGTATGTTCGAGGGTGCACGCGGGCCCGTGATGACGCCCATAATGACGCCCGACTACGTGGTGGGCCGGGTGTGGAAGGCCATGCTCGCCGGCAAGCCGTTACTGCTGCTGCCGAAGAGCGTGCACATCGCGAAGGTGACGAAGGGGCTCCTGCCCACCGCCATCTGGGACAAGATGGCCGACAACGTCTTTCACCTCTACACGACCATGAGCGACTTCACCGGCCGCGACCCCAAGTGAGCCTGTTGCGTCGTTTCGAGGCCACTATACCTAGCTCAAAACGGCGTAACGGGCTCACGCGCGGCCTGGCGCGGCGGGGCGGGGCGTCAGACCGCTCAGGAGGCGACACCGGCGCCCGAGGAAGCGGCCCGGGCGCCTGAGGAAGCGGCACCGGCGCCCGAGGAAGCGGCACGGGCGCCTGACGAAGCGGCGGTCAGTCGTTCGCGGCGTCTTCTTCGGCCCACTTGGCGCTGTTCGCGCGCAGAGTTTCGAGAGCGTGCTCGGCCTCGACCTTGGTCTCGAACGGCCCGACCCGGTCGGGAGCCGGTGACACGTAACCGAACTCCACCGCACCGGTGTTGATGTTGTACCAGTACTGCTTCGACGGGTCGCCCGACATGTGTTTCTCCAAAGCGCTCGGCGGCCAGGCCGGCACTCACCGCCGGGGCCTCAACTACGATTGATCTTATGCCAAAGGATTCAGCCGGCCACCTCACCCCGGGTCGGGTCTCACCGTTGCGGGCCGTGCCGCCGAGCATCCTCAGGCCCGAATACGTGGGCAAGAAAGAGCCTGACGAACCGGGCAAGACCGACGTCTACTCCCCCGAACGCATCGCCGACATTCGCGAGTCGTCGCGCATCGCCGCCGAGGCTCTCGCTTGGGTCGGTGAGCATGTGGCGCCTGGGGTGACCACAGACGAGTTGGATGCTCTGGGCCACGATTTTCTCATCCAGCACGGTGCCTACCCCTCCACCCTCGGGTATCGCGGCTTTCCGAAATCGCTCTGTACCAGTGTCAACGAGGTGATCTGCCACGGCATACCCGACAACACCGTTCTTGACGACGGAGACATCGTCAACGTCGACATCACGGCGTACCTGAACGGCGTGCACGGCGATACGAACGCCACGTTCTTCGCCGGCGAGCCGAGCGAAGAAGTGCGGCTGCTGGTCGAACGCACGAAAGAGGCGATGAACCGCGGCATCAAGGCGGTTGCTCCGGGGCGCCAGGTAAACGTCATCGGCCGCACCATCGAGTCGTATGCAAAGCGGTTCGGTTACGGGGTGGTTCGTGACTACACCGGCCATGGCGTGGGCGAGACGTTTCACTCGGGCCTGATCATTCCGCACTACGACTCTGCGCCGCGTTTCGACGACGTGATCGAGGTGGGAATGGTGTTCACGATCGAACCGATGCTCACTCTCGGCTCACAAGACTGGGAGCTCTGGCCCGACGACTGGACCGTACTGACCCGCGACAAGTCGATCACGGCGCAATTCGAGCACACCCTCGTGGTCACCGAGCGCGGCGCCGAAGTTCTCACCGTTCCGTAGCGCGCGTGCCGCCCCCGGGCCTGCCACAATAGACTCGAATCCCTGCGCCTCACGGCTGAGGCGGGAAATCGGAGAAACCACGATGTCAGACACTCCCACCATCGCCATCGGTATCGATATTGGGGGCACCGGTATCAAAGGCGCCATCGTCAACACCGAAACGGGCGAGCTGTTGAGCGACCGCATCAAGATCGCCACTCCCGAGGGCGGCAAGCCCAAAGATGTCATCGACACCGTCGAACAGCTGCTGATTCAGCTGAAGGATGCCCCGAAAGACGCCCCCATCGGCATCGACTTTCCCGCAGTCGTGCAGCAGGGTCGCACCATGTCGGCTGCAAACGTTTCGAAGAAGTGGATCGGGCTCGAGGCCGAGAAGCTCTTCGAAGACAACCTCAAGCGCGACATCACCTTCGTCAACGATGCGGATGCCGCCGGCTACGCCGAGGTGAGGTTCGGGGCGGCGAAGGGCAAGAACGGGCTCATCATCATGACGACGCTCGGCACGGGCATCGGCACAGCCATCATCTACAACGGTGTGCTGATTCCGAACGCCGAGCTCGGTCACATTCAGATCGAGGGTGGCGACTACGAAAAGAAGGCGTCATACGCGGCGAAAGAGCGCGACGAGCTGAGCTGGACGCACTGGGCCGCACGCCTGCAGACCTACTACTCCGAGCTCGAGAACCTGCTCTGGCCCGATCTGTTCATCGTGGGCGGTGGCGTCTCGAAGAGCTACGAAGAGTTCTTGCCGAAGATCTCGATTCGCACGCCCTTGGTGCCGGCCACGCTGCGCAACAACGCGGGCATCCTGGGCGCGGCATCGCTCGCGGTGCAGCCGAAGGTGCTCGTCAACGTGAACCAGCTGGTCGGCGAGCCGACACCGAAGTAGGTTCTGACGTGGCGGTCGTTCGCGAGATTCTCTACTGCGCCTCGGCGGTGACGTGGGCGGCCTGGCTCGCTGCGCACCACGACGAATCTGAGGGCGTGCGCCTGGCGATCGCCAAGAAGGGCGGCGCGCACCCGAGCGTGAGCTACGCCGAAGCTCTCGACGAGGCGCTCTGCTACGGCTGGATCGACGGCCAGAAGGGCGCCCTCGACGATCACCACTTTCTGCAGAACTTCGGCCCGCGCCGCCCGCAGAGCATCTGGTCGAAGATCAACGTCGACAAGGCCGAGGCACTCATCGCTGCAGACCGCATGCAGCCCGCAGGCCTCGCCGAGATCGAGCGGGCCAAGGCGAACGGCCGGTGGCAGGCCGCTTACGCCGGTTCGAAGACCATTGAGGTTCCGGATGATCTGCTCATTGCTCTGGCCCCGAACCCCACGGCCACGGCCTTCTTCGAGCAGCTCTCGGGCACCAATCGCTACGCGATTCTGTTTCGCATCGGCAACGTGAAGCGCCCCGAAACCCGCGCCCGCAAGATAGCCGAGTACGTGGCGATGCTCGCCCGCCACGAGACCATCTACCCCCAGAAGCCCTAGCCCGGGCATCCGTCACCCTACGCAGGGCGGGGCACGGCAGGGCGGGACGCGGGCACGGCGGGGCGGGGCACGGGCACGGCGGGGCGGGGCGGGGCACGGTGGAGCCCAGAAGCCCTAGCTCGGGCATCCGCCACCCGAGGCAGCGGAGCGGGGCACCGGCACGTGAGGGCGGGAGCAGGGCGGGGCGAATGGGCCGGCTGCTACGCCGGGTTCTGTCTTGGGGGCAAAGCTCCCATGAACGGCCATCTATCTACGACGTACGTTGCCGCACGCCTCTAGCGGTCTACCCGAAGACACGACGAGCAGCCGTATTGTCTTCTGTCTGACCTTGCTCCGGGCGAGGTTTACCGAGCCGGCCATGTCACCATGGCGGCTGGTGGTCTCTTACACCACCGTTTCACCCTTACCGCGGCGCCCGAAGGCACGTGCGGCGGTCTGTTCTCTGTGGCACTGATCTCTCGGGTTGCCCCGGGTGGGTGTTACCCACCGCCCTGCTCTGCGGAGCCCGGACGTTCCTCGGTGACCACCACACCCGCACGCACGAGACCTGCGGATGCCCTGGCCAACGCGACCGTCTTGCCGACCCATTCGCGACCCCAGTCTACCCGCCGCGCGCCACGCCCCGAGCGTGCTCGGGAGTTCGGTCGGAGCTGAGCCGCTATGTCGACGTATTGCGGGTATGCGCGCTCAGCTCCGACCGAAGTGCCGCGGGCGTAAGGATTCGCGGCGGCGGCGTTAGGAAGTCGTTAGGAACGGGCATCCGGCTGCCCGACGGGTGTGGCATTGCTGTGTGGCCATCGTCACACCGCCGGTACAACCCGGCGCCGAGTTTTGCTGCCTGGGAGTTTCTCGTGCTGGATATCGCCTATCTTGTTGGCGTCGTGGTCTTGTTCGGCCTCGTCGCGCTGATCGCCCGAGGGGTGGCGAAGCTGTGATCGTCTTCACCATTCTGGGCGTCGTTCTCGGGGTCGCTGCCGTTGTCTACTGCCTCTATGCCCTCTTCAAGCCCGAGCGGTTCTGATGGGTACCGTCTGGCTCACGGTCGCCCAGCTGGGCGCCCTCATCATCGCGCTCGCCCTCGCGTATCGCCCGCTCGGCGACTACATGGCGCACACCTACACCACCACGAAGAACTGGAAGGTCGAACGGGGCCTCTACAAGGTTATCGGCGTCGACCCCGACTCCGATCAGACCTGGCAGCGCTACCTGCGCAGCGTGCTGATCTTCTCGGTGATCGGAGTGGTGTTTCTCTACGGCATTCAGCGCCTGCAGGAGTTCTTGCCCTACGCGCTCGGCCTGCCGCCCGTAGAGCAGTCGCTCTCGTTCAACACGGCCATCTCGTTCGTCACGAACACGAACTGGCAGTCGTACTCCCCCGAGGTGACGCTCGGTTACTCGGTGCAGCTGATCGGCCTCACCGTGCAGAACTTCGTGTCGGCCGCCATCGGCATCGCCGTCGCCATCGCGCTGGTTCGCGGGTTCGCTCGCAAGCACTCCACCACCCTCGGCAACTTCTGGGTCGACCTGACCCGCGGCGTCGTGCGCATTCTGCTGCCGCTCGCGTTCGTGACAGCCATCGTGCTGATCGTCGGCGGCGTCATTCAGAACTTCAACGGCTTTCAGGCCATCACCACGATCACCGGCGGCACGCAGACGCTGCCCGGCGGCCCGGTGGCCTCGCAAGAGGCGATCAAGATGCTGGGCACGAACGGCGGCGGGTTCTTCAACGCGAACTCCGCGCATCCGTTCGAAGACCCCACCGCGTGGGTCAGCCTGTTTCAGATCTTCTTGATGCTCGTGATTCCGTTCTCACTGCCCCGCACCTTCGGCAGAATGGTCGGTGACAATCGGCAGGGCTACGCCATCGTGGGCGCCATGGCAACCATCTGGGTCGCGTCGTCGGCGCTCATGGTCGCGGCGCAATCATCGCTCTCAGGCACAGCAACCGCGGCCGCCGGCGGGGCCATGGAAGGCATCGAAACCCGATTCGGCACGGTGCTCTCGTCGCTCTTCGCCTCGTCGACGACCCTCACGTCGACCGGCGCTGTGAACGGGATGCACGACAGTTTCACTGGTCTCGGTGGCGGGCTCGCCATGGTGAACATGATGCTCGGCGAGGTAGCTCCGGGCGGCACCGGATCAGGCCTCTACGGCATTCTGGTCATTGCGATCATCGCCGTTTTCGTGGCGGGTCTCATGGTGGGCCGCACTCCCGAGTATCTCGGCAAGAAGATCGGCACCCGCGAGATCAAGCTGGCAAGCCTCTACATTCTGGCCACGCCGGCCCTGGTGCTGATCGGTACGAGCCTCAGTTTCGCCATTCCGGCGGTGCGCGACTCGGTGGTGGGCACCTCGATGGCCAATACCGGCCTGCACGGCTTCTCTGAAGTTCTCTACGCCTTCACCTCGGCTGCCAACAACAACGGCTCGGCGTTCGCCGGGCTCACCGCGAACACGCCGTGGTTCAACACCGCGCTCGGCGCCGTGATGCTGCTGGGCCGCTACATCCCGATGGTGCTCGTGCTCGCTCTGGCCGGCTCGCTGGCCGCGCAGGGCAAAGTTCCGGCCACCGCCGGCACGCTGCCGACCCACCGCGTGCAGTTCGTCGTGCTGACCATCGGCACGCTGCTGCTCGTCTCCGCTCTCACGTACTTTCCCGTTCTAGCGCTAGGCCCCCTAGCAGAAGGTCTGAAATGACTACCGCAAACCCGTTCGGCCCACGCCAATTGGTGGATGCCCTTCCCGGCGCCGTGCGCAAGCTCGACCCACGCCTGATGTACAAAAACCCCGTGATGTTCATCGTCGAGATCGGGGCGGCCTTCACGACAGCACTCGCTGTTGCCCAGCCGTTCTTCGCGGCCGATGGCGCATCCGGAACCGGCGCAGGCGCTTCGGCCTCACCGACCTCACTGCTCTTCGCCTGGTCGATCGCCATCTGGCTCTGGATCACCGTGCTGTTCGCGAACCTGGCCGAATCGGTGGCCGAGGGCCGGGGCAAGGCACAGGCGAGCAGCCTGCGGGCCACCCGCACGAGCACGCTCGCGAATCGCATCGACTACGACCTGGCCGGTGACCCGGCGGGCGAGCGGGCCGTGGTGACTCAGGTCGCCTCGGCCGATCTCACGCTCGGTGACACGATCGTGGTAACGGCGGGCGAGCTGATTCCGGGTGATGGCGACATCATCTGGGGCATCGCGTCGGTCGACGAGTCGGCGATCACGGGCGAATCGGCTCCGGTGGTGCGGGAATCTGGTGGTGATCGAAGCGCCGTCACGGGAGGCACACGTGTGCTCTCCGACCGCATCGTGGTGACCATCACGTCGAAGCCTGGCGACACGTTCGTCGATCGCATGATCAAGCTGGTCGAAGGCGCGTCTCGGCAGAAGACGCCGAACGAGCTGGCGCTCAGCATTCTGCTCTCGAGCCTCACCATCGTGTTTCTGCTGGTGGTGCTGACGATCAACCCGATCGCCGACTACTCGAATGCGGCCCAATCGCTGATCGTGCTGGTGGCGCTGCTGGTGTGTTTGATTCCGACCACGATCGGCGCACTCCTTTCGGCCATCGGCATCGCCGGAATGGACAGGCTCGTGCAGCACAACGTGCTGGCCATGTCAGGTCGCGCGGTCGAGGCGGCGGGCGACGTCACGACGCTGCTGCTCGACAAGACCGGAACCATCACCTACGGAAACCGCCAGGCCGCAGAGTTCAGGCCGGTCAGCGGCGTAACCGTTTCACGACTGGCGGCCGCCGCCAGCGCCTCATCGCTCAGCGACCCGACGCCGGAGGGCAAGTCGGTGCTCGACCTCACTCGCAGACTCGGGCTGCCGATTCCCGCCGCGTCTGACGGCATCGAAGTTCCGTTCACCGCACAGACCCGCATGAGCGGCGTCGACTACGAAAACGGCAGTCAAGTTCGTAAGGGTGCCGGGTCGATGGTTGCGGCCTGGGTCGCTGAGAGCGATCTGCAGCCCGCGGCACTCGTGGCCGAACTCGACCAGATCGTCACCGACATCTCTCAGGCGGGAGGCACCCCGCTGGTCGTGGCCGAGAAGACGGCGAACGGTGAGGCTCGGGTGCTCGGTGTGATCTACCTGAAAGACGTGGTGAAAGAGGGCCTCGCCGCACGATTCGCCGATCTTCGCCGAATGGGCATTCGCACGGTGATGATCACGGGCGACAACCCGCTGACCGCCAAGGCGATCGCCGCAGAAGCCGGCGTCGACGACTTTCTCGCCGAGGCGACCCCCGAAGACAAGATGGAGCTCATCAAACGGGAGCAGCAGGGCGGCAATCTGGTGGCGATGACCGGTGACGGCACGAATGACGCACCCGCGCTGGCTCAAGCCGATGTGGGTGTGGCGATGAACACCGGAACCTCGGCGGCGAAGGAGGCGGGCAACATGGTCGACCTCGACTCCGACCCCACCAAGCTCATCGACATCGTGTCAATCGGCAAGCAACTGCTGATCACGCGCGGGTCGCTCACGACGTTCTCGATCGCGAACGATGTGGCCAAGTACTTCGCCATCATTCCGGCCATGTTCACGCTCGCTTTTCCGTCGCTGGCGGTGCTCAACGTGATGCAGCTTTCGTCTCCGGCGTCGGCGATACTCTCGGCGATCATCTTCAACGCTCTGGTGATTGTTGCGCTGATTCCGTTGGCGTTGCGCGGAGTGAAGTATCGCGCTGCCTCGGCGGCGAGCATCCTGAACCGCAACCTGCTCATTTATGGGCTCGGCGGAATCATTGCGCCGTTCATCGGAATCAAGTTGATCGACATGCTGATCAGCCTCATTCCGGGGCTGTCATGACCGCCCGCACACCCTCGCTACCCTTCACACAGAAAGAACAGCTCTCATGAGCACACGCAACGCCACTCTGCGCCAGGTCTGGGTCGGGCTTCGCCTGTTCGCCATCATGACCCTCGGGCTCGGCATCGTCTATCCGCTCGCCATCACAGCAATCGGGCAGCTGGCCGCCCCAGGCCAGGCGAACGGCTCGCTCATCTCTGAGGGCGGCAGCGTTGTCGGGTCGAGCCTCATCGGCCAGAGCTTCACCGATGCGAACGGCGTGGCGCTGCCGCAGTGGTTTCAATCCCGGCCCTCGGCAGCGGGCGACGGTTACGACGGCAGCGCGTCGAGCGGGTCGAATCTCGGCCCGAACAGCGACAAGCTGCTGCAGCAGATCACCGATCGCAAGGCCGCCATCGCGGCGAGCGACGGCGTCGACCCGGCATCCATTCCGCCCGACGCGCTGACGGCCTCGGGCTCTGGCCTCGATGCCGACATCAGCCCGGAGTACGCTCGTGAGCAGGTCGCCCGGGTCGCTGCGGCCCGAAACCTCTCGGAGGCAGAAGTGTCGAAGCTCGTCGAGTCGTTTGTGGCGGGTCGCGACGCGGGGTTCATCGGTGACCCGACCGTGAACGTTCTTCAGCTCAACCTCGCTCTCGCGGCGCTTTCGGCCGGGCCGTGATGCAGGTGGCGGCGGTTTTGGTGGGCGCGGCCGTGCTGGCGGGCGTGGTGTTGGTGGGCGCGGTGTTGGCGGGCGTGGCGGTGCTTGTGGGCGCGGTGTTGGTGGGCGCGGCCGTGCTGGTGGGCGTGGTGTTAGCGGGCGTGCCGGTGCGCGTGGATGCCCGCGGCGACGCACGACGAACGAGCTCACCCTCGTGACCAGAGGTCTGCTGCACGTCTACCTCGGCGCCGCGCCCGGCGTGGGCAAGACCTTCACCATGCTCGAAGAGGGCCGACGCATGCACGCCGCAGGCCACGACGTGGTCATCGGTGTGGTCGAGACCCACGGCCGAGCCGCCACGGCAGCGCTCGTCGAGGGCCTCGAGGTGCTTCCCCGGAGGCGGGTCGAACACCGTGCGGTGACACTCGACGAATTCGACGTGTCGGCCCTCATCGCCCGTAAGCCGGAGTGGGCACTGATCGACGAGTTGGCGCACACCAACGCACCCGGTTCGCTCACTCCGAAGCGCTTCGCCGACGTGGCGCTGCTGCTCGATGCGGGCATCAATGTGATGTCGACCGTGAACATCCAGCACATCGAAAGCCTGCACGACGTGGTGGAGCAGATCACGGGAATCGCACAGAACGAGACCATTGCCGACTCGGTGCTGCGCTCGGCCGACCAGATCGAGCTCGTCGACCTTGCCCCCGAGGCGCTGCGGGCCCGGCTCTCGGGCGGCTTCGTCTACCCGGCAGGCACGATCGATGCGGCGCTGTCGAACTACTTCAGACTCGGCAATCTGACCGCGCTGCGAGAGCTCGCGCTGCTGTGGCTGGCCGACGAAGTGGATGTCGCACTCACCGCCTACCGCGCCGAGCACGGCATCGGCCAGAAGTGGGAGGCCCGCGAACGAGTGGTGGTGGCGCTGCCCGGCGGCGCAGAAGGCGAAACCCTTATTCGCCGCGGAGCCCGTATCGCGGCCCGATCGAGCGGAGGCGAGCTGCTCGCGGTGCACGTCAGTGGTGCAGACGGTCTCGCGGCCGCGAACCCCGGCGCCCTCGCCCAGCAGCGCACCCTCGTCGAGCAGCTCGGCGGGCACTACCACCACGTGGTGGGCGACGACACCCCTCAAGCGTTGGTCGATTTCGCGCGCGGGGTGAACGCCACGCAGCTGGTGGTGGGCGTGAGCCGGCGGTCGAGGCTCACGGCATTGTTGACGGGGGCGGGAATCGGCGCCACGGTCATCCGTGAGTCTGGTGACATCGACGTGCATATCGTGACGCATGCAGCCGCCGGTTCGCTCGCCCTGCCGCGCCTGGGCGGGGCTCTGACGCTTCGCCGGCAGTGGGCGGGCGGCGCCATCGCGGTGCTCGGGCTCAGCGCACTGACCTGGGCGATGGCTGCGCTGCGCACCGACGACTCCATCACCAGTGAGGTGCTGCTCTACCAACTGCTCGTTGTGATCGTGGCCCTGGTGGGCGGTTTGCGACCTGCTGTTCCCACGGCCGTCGCCGCCGGCCTGCTGCTCGACTACTTCTTCGTGTCGCCGCTGTACACGGTGACCATCGCCGACCCGCGGCACTTTTTGGCTCTACTCGTCTTCTTGGTGGTGGCCGTGCTGGTCAGCGTGGTTGTCGACTCCTCGGCCCGTCGGTCACGCGCGGCCAGGCGCAGTGCCGCCGAGGCCGAAACGCTCGCCACGGTCGCCGGCAGCGTGCTGCGGGGTCAGGATGCCCTGCAGGCCCTCATCGATCGCTTGCGCGAGGTCTTCTCGCTCGAACGGGTCACTCTCGAGTCGGGCGGCGAGGTGCTGTACGAGGCGGCTGAGCACGCGGCCGCGGAGCCGCTGGCCGCCGAGCCGATTGGCAGAATCGCGCCCGACAGCGTGACGCCGTTGGTCACGGCCGCCGAGACGGCTGTCTGGATTGCATCCGGCGATGGGGTGCACTATGGTACGGCCCCCAATGGTGCGGCGCATGGCAGTGAGTTACCCGACGGTCTGGCGCACGCGCAGGCGCAGGCCAGTGCGGCGAAAGCGCCCGAGAAATCCGCTGAGCGGCCTGGCGATGCCACGCACGCCGACACCCAGCGCACCGCGTACCCGTTGTCTGAATCGGCTCAGTTGGTTGTGGTCGGGCGGCCACTGCAGGCGTCTGACCGGCGCATTCTCGCCGCGTTTCTCTCGCAGATCGAGTCGGCGCTCGTGCAGCGGCGCCTCGCTGCAGAAGCCGAGAGCATGCGGCCGCTCGAACAAGCCGACCGCATGCGCACGGCGTTGCTGGCCGCGGTCGGGCACGACCTGCGAACGCCGCTTTCGTCGGCCACGGCTGCCGTCTCGAGCCTCGCCAGCAGCGAGGTCGACTGGAGCGACGTCGATCGCTGTGAGCTGCTTCGCACGGCAGAAGAATCGCTGGTCACCCTGGCCGAGCTGGTGAACAATCTGCTCGACGTCAGCCGTCTCCAGGCCGGAGTACTCGCGGTCTCGCGCTCAGAGGTCGGTCTCGACGAGGTGGTGCCGCTCGCGCTCGACGAACTGCACGTCGCGCCCGGGGCCGTCGTGATCGACGTATCGCCGGCACTGCCTCCGGTGGTCTGCGATCCCGCTCTTCTGCAACGAGTGATCGTGAATCTGCTGTCGAATGCTCTGCGCTACTCGCCCGCGGGTACTCAACCGATCGTCGGGGCCAGCGCCTTCGGTGACACCGTTCAGTTGCGAATCATCGACCGCGGGCCTGGCATACCGCCCGAACGGCTGACCGATGCCTTTCAGCCGTTTCAGCGCTTAGGCGACACCGACAACACCACCGGAGTCGGGCTCGGGCTCGCTCTGTCGAGAGGCTTCGTCGAGGCGATGAACGGTACGCTCGAAGCCGAAGACACCCCGGGCGGAGGGCTGACCATGGTGATCACGCTGCCCCGCGGCCACCAGAGCTCTGCAGAGGGCGACTCCTGATGCGGGTGCTCATCGTCGATGATGACGCGCAGATTCGGCGTGCCCTGCGCATCAACCTGAACGCGCGCGGCTACGAGGTGGTGCTGGCCGCCACGGGTGAGGATGCCCTGAAACAGGCTGCCGAGCATCCAGCCGAACTCGTGGTGCTCGATCTCGGGTTACCGGGGCTCAGCGGTATCGCAGTGATCGAGGGCCTGCGCGGTTGGAGCACCGTTCCGATTCTCGTGGTGAGTGGGCGCAGTGATTCGGCAGACAAGGTCGACGCACTCGATGCGGGGGCCGACGACTACGTCACGAAGCCGTTCGCCATCGATGAACTGCTGGCGCGCATCCGGGCCCTGACCAGGCGAAACGTGGCAGGGGTCGACGAACCGGTTGTGACGTTCGGCGACATCACGGTCGACCTGGCGGCCCACGACGTGCGCAGCGGCGACACCGTCGTGAAGCTGACGCCGACAGAGTGGAAGCTGCTCGAGGTGCTGGTGCGCAACCCGCGCCGGCTCGTGACGAAACAGCAACTGCTCAGCACGGTGTGGGGTTCGGCTTACACCACCGAAGACGGTTACCTCCGGCTTTACTTGGCACAGCTGCGCAAGAAACTCGAACCAGACCCGTCGCGCCCCCGGTACCTCATCACCGAACCGGGCCTCGGCTACCGTTTCACCCCCGGCACCAGCGCTTAGCCGCTGCCGATGCAGGAGTTACGTCGGAGGAGACGCGATATGGCCGCAATACGCGGGGATGCGCCACCAACTCCGCCCTAACTGCCACGCACGCCTCGCGGGCCGGTCCGTTCAGGTCGCCGCGCCGAAGTCGGCGGGCGATCGCGCCTTAGAGGCCCGACTCCTCCGTGCGAACGAGGATGCAGCTGCTGTCGGGGTCGAGCACCACGTCGTCGGGCGCGGCGAGGCGAATCTTCGCCAGGTCTGACTCGTGCAGCTTCACGTTGCTGCCCATCGAGATTCCGCGGGTCAAGAGCGCCGCGCCGATGCCGTAGCGCTCGCGCTGCCGGTTGTAGAGCGCCAGAAGTTCGTCGCCGATGCCGCCCGCGATCAGATCGCGCGAGACCTGCACGCCCGCACGCTCATGTGTGATCTCGGCGAGGGCCGCATCACGGTCGGTCTGCAGGGCGTCACGCTCGGCGGTGAAGATACCGATTTCTTCGGTCACGAGTGCGAGCCGGGCGTTGATGTCGTCGATGCGCTCCATCACGGCCAGCTCGATGTCTTCGAGGTCTGATTGCCGCTTCTCGAGCGAGGCGATCTCGTGCTCGAGACCCTGAATGTCTTTAGTCGACGAACTGGTCTCAAGCCGGGAGCGGTCTCGTTTCATTCGCGTCGCGACAACTTCGACGTCAGATTCGACCCGCGAGATCTCGAGCTGAGCATCTTCGAGTTCGCCGTTCACCGCGGCCAGTCGGTGCGAAACGGCGCCGATCTGACCTGCAAGTTCGTCGAGCCGTTTCTGCTGCGGCAGATTCTTCGCCTTGTGGTTCAGTTGCGCGAGCCGAGTGTCGGCAGCCTGAAGTTCGAGCAGCGACCTCTGTTCTGAAACGGGTGCTTTCATGTGCGGGTTTCCTTCAGTAAAACGGTTGGAGTTCAGAGTAGTGCTCGCGCGCACTTACTGGGTGACGACGAAATCCCAGGGGTCGGTGCGCACATCGCTTACGGTCACGGTGACGCCGGGCAGGGCATCCCGCAGCTGCGTTGCGGCTACGTCGAGCCAGAGCCACTCGCTGGCCCAGTGCGAAACGTCGATGAGGGCGGGGCCGCCGCCGATGGCCGCCTGCTCACGTGCTTCTGACGCAGGGTGGTGGCGCAGATCTGAGGTGATGTACACGTCGGCGGCTTGAACGAGCGGGTTGCCGATCAGCGAGTCGCCGGCCCCGCCGCATAGGGCGACGCGCGAGATGAGAGTGTCGTACGCTCCGGCGACGCGGATGCCCGTGGCCGTGGCCGGCAGCAGCTCGGCCAGAATCAGTGCCAGGCGCCCTAGTGTGACGCGCTCGGCCAAATCGCCCGCGCGCCCGAGGCCGGTACCGGGCACAGCGCCTTCGACGAGCGGAACCTCGTTCACGAGCCCCAGTCGCCGCGCGATGACACTCGACACTCCGTTGTCGACGATGTCGGCGTTCGTGTGTGCGGCGACCAGCGCGCAGTTGGCGCGAATGAGCCGAGCGAGCATCGAACCCTTGTAGGTGGTCTCAGCGACAGTCGTCACGCCGCGAAGCAGCAGCGGGTGGTGCACAAGCAGCAGCCCGGCGCCGAGCTCAACGGCCTCGTCGACCGTTTCGGCGACGGCGTCGACGGCGAGGTGGATGCTCGAAACCTCGGCCCCAGGCGACCCGCTCAGTAGCCCGGGCGAATCCCACGGCTCAGCATTTTCGATGGGCCAGAGCCCTTCGATCACAGCGTTGACTTCGCGAACCGTAACTGACACAGCTCTCAGCCTACGGCGTGCGCGGGCGCGTGGGTCTCAGGTGCCCTCGGGCGTCGTCGTGGCCGGAACCGTCATGGCCGGCGTCGTGGTGGCCGGCACCGTGTTCGTCGGAGCTCCGCCCTTGGCCAGCACCTTCTTGGTCGACACCGTCACCGTGAACTTCGTGTTCTGGCCCAGAACCTTCGTCGGCCCCACCAGCCTCCGCAGCTCGGGCTGGTACGCCAGATGCGAATTGAAAACGGTGAACAGTTGCCCGCCGCCGCGCAGCACGCGGCCCGTGTCACGCAGCATCGCGAGTGCGACACCGGTGTGCACCGAGCTGCCCACGTGAAAGGGCGGGTTGCACACGATGACATCTGCGCTGTCGTCGGGCTGCTGAGCGAGCCCGGTGTCTCGAACTACGCTCACCCGACCCCCGAGGCCGTTCGCCAGCACGGTCGCGGCAGCCGATTCAACCGCCGCGGCCGACTGATCGGTGGCGATGACGCTCAACTCTGGCCGCTGCGTCGCCAACACCGCCGCGAGCACGCCCGTTCCGCAGCCGAGGTCGATGGCGGTTCGGGCGGCGGGGTCGATCTGGTCGAAGAACGTGAGCAGAAAACGTGTGCCGATGTCGAGGGTCGTGCCCGAGAAGGCTCCGCCGTGGGCAGCGATAGTGAGGCCGAGCTCGGGGTTGACGACGAGCTTGGGGTACGGGCGCGCATCCACTGGCCGACGGCTGCCGCGCGCAACGAGCACTCTCGACTTCTGCCTCGCGAGACTGACGTCGAGCGTACCGAAGTAGTGACCGAGCACGTCGTTCATGGCAAGCGAAAGGTGTTTGATGCGGCCGCCGGCGAAGACCACCACGTCGTCGGCGGCGTACCGTGCAACAGCGTCGGCGATTTCGTCGAGCTCGGCCAGCGAGCGAGGCAGCTGAAGCAGCACGACGCGTGCCCCCGCCAGCAACGACTCGTCGAGGGCGCGACTCTCGAAGCACGAACTCAGCTCGAATTCTTCCGCATTGGCGGCGAGGGCCAGCTCACCGCTCAGCGCATCTTGATGCACCCGGATGCCCGACAATCCGTGCTCGAACGACACCCCCAGCGTCAGTGCGCCGTAGCGGTCGCCGATCACAACCACGTCGCGGCCGTCATGCACACCGGCCAGCGTGGCAAAAGCCTCATCGAGAATGAGCCGATCGCTGGCATCACTCGCGAAGAGATTCGGCGCCTCGACATCGGGCCACCGTCTCAGCAGGCGATACGAGAACTCACTCATCTGGTGGTTTGTTTCTGCGGTAGTGCGACCGCGGCCGTCGCCTCGAAAGCCAGTACGCGCCGAGCCCCAGAATGAGAACGACAACACCGAACCCGATGGGAATCAGCGGGTTGAGACCGGTGAGAGCGAGCTCAGGATGCTCGGCCATCCTCACCGCAAGAAGCTGACTCACCGGGCCTCCCTCGTCTTCTCGAACGGGTGCGTGCGAACCGTTCGCGTTCAATCTACTCGGCCACGCCTGCCTACAATCGTGTGATGGAGGCCCGACGAATGTCTGAGCAGAACCCCTTCGGCCGAGACTACTGGGAAGAGCGGTACGCCGCACCCGGGCTGGCCTGGAGCGGCGACCCGAACCCCGTGCTCGTGACCGAAGCCGCCGAGCTCACCCCGGGCACAGCCCTCGACATCGGCAGCGGCGAGGGCGGCGATGCGTTCTGGCTCGCCACGCTCGGCTGGAACATCACCGGCGTCGACATCTCGACGAATGCGCTCGAGAAGGCTCGCACCAGGGCGGAGTCGCTCGATCTGGCGGCGGCAGCGCGCATCCAGTGGCAACAGCACGACCTCACCGCGTGGGCGCCACCCGCGCAGAGCTTCGACCTCGTTTCGGCGCAATTCATGCACCTGCCCGACCCGAGTCGCAGTACGCTCTTCGCGGCGCTGGCCGCAGCGGTCGCGCCGGGCGGCACCCTGCTCATCGTCGGCCACGACGTTTCACGCGAGGTGGATGCCCATCAATCCCACCGCGCAGCGCTGATGTTCACCATTGACGACGTTCTCGCCGCCATCGACGGGGAAGACCTCCACGTCGAAGCGGCCGAGTCGCGCGAGCGCGCTCAAGTGGCGGCCCACACCGAATCGGGCCACCTCCGCGACATCGTGGTGCGGGCGACCCGCCCGCGATCTCAAGCAGGCGAATCGCGGTGAGTGCTGCCCGCCCCGCGGCAACGGCCGCGTTGTAAGCTGGCCCTCCGCGAGCCATGAGCCCGCGGCGCACGGCCCGCACAGCGGCGGCGCCGGCAGCGAACCTTGAGGGAGGGCGAGCGGTCATGGCGAACCTCGTGACGTGGCTGTTCGGCATCGCAGCTCAAGAACCTGCCGAGTACCGAAAGCTGCGCGCCATGCGCAGCCGCATCTACCGCGTTGTCGCGCCTCTCGAGGCGGAGATCATCCGCTCGCCCGAACCGATACCGTTCGCCGACCTCGACCGCAGCGCGTTCACCGCGGCTCGGCCCGGCACCTCGTGGGGTCACACGCACGACTGCGCCTGGATTCGGCTGACCGGCAGCATTCCCGCATCGGTGCTCGGCGACCGCAGCACCGTGGTGATGCTCGGCATTCGTGGCGAGGCACTCGTTCACGACGCAGCAGGTCAGGTCATCGACTCCGTCAGCACGGTGTTCTTACAGGGCGACCTGCCGCACGCCGGCGCCCGCTACCGACCGTTGCACCACGTGGAGTCCGACGAGCACGGCCGGGTCGAGCTCTTCGCCGACGTCAGTTACAACGGATTCTTGCTCTACGCCATCGGCCGCGGCGTCTATCACGGCGCTCACATTGCGACCCGAGACGACGAAGCCTTCGCGCTCTACTACGACTACCTCACCCTGCTGGTGCTGGCCCGGGCGACTGAAGACACGCGACTCGAGACCGAGCTGCGTCAGGCGCTGAAAACCTCGTACGAACGGTTCGCCGCCCGAGACGTGCGCGGCGCCAGAATCGCCCTCGCCGGCCCTCTCGCTGCCCGGTCTGAGAGCGACTTCGTGTACAGCGCCATCGGCCACGGGCACCTCGACATGGCGTGGCTCTGGCCGCTGCGGGAGACGCACCGAAAGGCCGCGCGCACCTATGCCCGCGCGGTGAACACCATCGAAGATCACGACGGGTACCTCTACGGCACCAGCCAGCCGCAGCAGTTGCTCTGGATGAAGGAAGAGCAGCCCGCGCTCTACGATCGCGTGAAACAGGCCGTCGCAGCCGGCCGCATCGAGCTGCAGGGGTCGTTCTGGGTGGAGACCGACACGAACCTCGCGGGCGGCGAAGCTCTCATTCGTCAATCGCTCGTGGGGCGTCGGTTTCTGAAAGAGGAGTTCGGGCTGGGTGACGACGATTTGCGGCTCTGCTGGCTGCCCGACACCTTCGGCTATAGCGGCAACCTGCCACAGATCATCTCGAAGAGCGGAATGGACTGGTTTCAGACCATCAAGCTCGCTTGGAACAAAGTGACGGTCTTTCCGCACCGCAGCTTTGTCTGGAAGGGCATCGACGGCTCGAGCGTGCTCGTGCACATGCCGCCCGAGGGTGACTACAACAGCCGCGGTGCCGCCGACGGCCTGCTGCGAGGGCTCGCGCAATACCCGGAGAAAGCCATCAACACGGCGTTGCTGGTCTACGGCTCGGGTGACGGCGGAGGCGGCCCGAACGAGGTTCACCTCGAGGTCACCGGGCGTGAACACGACCTGCGCGGGCTGCCGCGAGTCGAATACCGCACCGCAGGTGACTTTTTTCGGGGCCTCGAGCAGAAGGTCGACGAGCTGCCGCACACCCACACCGGCGAGCTCTATCTCGAGACGCATCAGGGCACCTACACGACCCAGGCCGAGATCAAGAAACGCGACCGCATCACGGGCCGCAAGCTGCACGAAGCCGAGGCGCTTGCCGCCATCGTCGGCGACGACAGCACCACCGTTCTCGAGCCGCACTGGCGTGCTCTGCTGCTCAACAATTTCCACGACATTCTCCCCGGCTCCTCCATCGCCCGAGTGAATCGGGAAGCGAATGAGGCGTACCTTCGCGTCGCAGAAGCCGCCGACTCCTACAGCGCGAGCCTCATCGAACGCTTACCCGCTGCAGGGCGAGTGGATGCTCGCGCCCCCCTCTCGGCCATCAATCTCACCTCGATGCCCCGCCGCGAGTACACGAAGGTCGAGCACCGCTGGTACACCGCAGAGGTCGGCCCCTACGCGGCGGCCGCGCTCACGCCGCTCGCTGAGGCCTTGCCGTACCCCGAATTCGCCTTCACTCCCACCACGATGACCAACGGCATCCTGAGTCTCCGCTTCGCCCCCGACGGCTCCATCGCCTCGTGCCGTGACGCCGCCGGCGTCGAGCACTCCAAGAACGGCCTCAACCGCCTCACCCTGCACCGCGACCCCTACCAGTGGCCGTTCGATGCCTGGGATATTGGCCAGAAGTACACCACGCGAACACCCCGAACGCTCACCCCGAGTCACGTCTCGACCACCATTGACGGCCCCCAGATCATCCGGAGCCAGACCTTCAGCTGGAAGCACGGTGAGGTCGAACAGCGCATCGTGCTCGAGGCGGGCAGCGAACTCGTACGCTTCGAGACGCATATCGATTGGCACGAAAAGCACCACATGCTGCGAGCCGACTTCTGGCCCGAGCACTACGGTGCGGTGGCGAAGTGCGAGATTCAGTTCGGGCACATCGAGCGCGCAACAACAGAGCTCGACGCCCCCTCGACGGCGCAGTTCGAGGTCTGCGCACACAAGTGGATCGCTACCTCCAACGACCGCGGCGGGTTCGCGCTGCTCAACGACGGCAAGTACGGGCACCGCGCTAAGAGCGGCCTGATCAGCCTGAACCTGTTGCGCTCCCCCACCTTTCCCGACAAGAGCGCCGACCAGGGGTCGCACTCGTTCACGTATGCGTTTCGTCCGTTCGCTCCGGATGCCCTCGCCGACGTCATCGGCGACGCATACCGTCTCAACAATCCCCTCCTCATCGCCCCCGGGGTCGAGTTCGACAGCGTCGCCTCCGTCGACCACCCCGGAATCGTCATCGAAACGCTCAAACCCGCAGAGAACCAGCGCGGCGTGATCGTGCGCCTCTACGAGAGTCTGGGCGAACCGACGACGGCCGCGCTCCGAACTACTCTCAAGCATTCGCACGCGAGCGAAACAGACCTGATCGAACGAATCACCGGGCCGACCGACCTCGGCAGGCTCGAATTCACCCCGTTCGAGATCAAGACGATACTTCTGGAGCCCTGACACATGACCCCCCAGGAAGGCTGATCATGACCACGCAGACAGCGCCGTCTGCGCCCACCCCGTCGGCACGAATTCCCTCGGCTCGCACGCAGAGCCGGGCCATCGTGACGGCGGCGTTCGGGCAGAACGCCATTCTCACCACCGTCACCACCTTCTTGCTCGTCTACCTGCTGCAATACGCGCACATCTCCGCGGTCGGAATCGCTGTGGTGACGACCATCATCGCGGTCGCCAAGATCTTCGACGCCATCAGCGACCCGGTGATGGGCAGCATCATCGATATGACCCGCACGCGCTGGGGCAAGATGCGCCCGTTCATCCTGTTCTCGGCAGCGCCTGTCGCCCTGCTCACCGGCCTGCTGTTCAGCGTGCCCGCCATCGACGAACCCGCACAGCTCGTCTATTTCGGCATCGTCTACGTGCTCTGGGGCTTCGCCTACACCGTGTGCGACGTGCCGCTCTGGGGCCTGATCGGCTCGGCCTTCAGCGACCCCATCGCGCGCAACCGGGTCATCTCGCGGGTGCGCGCGTTCGGTGCCATTTCGCTGGGGCTGGCCACCCTCGGCATGCCGTGGCTTGCGCAGCTGCTGAGTTTCGCGCCCGCGGGGGCAGCCGAACAGACCACGGCGAGTGGATGGTCGCGAGCAGTCTTCGCGGTCGCGATCGTCGGCATGGGGCTCTACCTCTTCGCGTTCTTCTTCGGCCGTGAACGGCCGCAAGAGATCGCCAAGCCTCGGTTGAAATTCAAGCAACTGTTTCGCGAGCTCTTTCACAACACTCCCCTGCTGATGGTGCTCATCGGCTCGGTGCTGGGCTTCGGGCGGTTCATCGTGCAAGCCGGCGGAGCGGTGTTCGTGGTGATCGCGTACGGAAACGCAGGGTACTTCACGTTCATCGGGGCGGCGATCATCCTGGGCCTGGTCATTGCGTCGTTCTTGACGCCGCGACTACTTCGGCTGATGTCGGCCCGGAGGCTGATGGTCGGCAGCTCTGTGGCGGGCACGGTGTTCTACGTCGCGATGTATCTGGTGGGGTATCAGAGCCTCATCGCCCTCTCGGTGTTCATCTTTCTCACCGGGCTCACCCTTGGCGTGTTCGGCGTCGTTCAGGCGACGATGATCGCCGACGCCGTCGATGACGCAGAGGCGCGAACCGGGGTGCGAAACGATGGAATCTCGTTCGCGTCGCTGACCTTCGTGTCGAAGATCATGAACGCCTTAGCCGTTCTCGTGTTCGGCCTGTTCGTGGTGATCGCCGGCTATCAAGACGGTGTGACCGTGACTCCGGCGATCCAGAACACGATTTTTCTGTCAATCACCATCGTGCCCGCGATCAGCTGCCTGGTGTCAGCCGTGCCGTTCTTGTTCTACCGGTTGAGTGGCGCCGGGCATCCACTCGCCGATGCAGAACTGCAATAGATCGCCATGCTCGGCGCGGCTACAATCGCGTTACGGCGCGCAGTGAGGTGCGCCGACGAACGTGAAAGCGATCAACCCGATGAACGCTCGCATCAGATCGGCACGGTCTGACTCTCGAATCACCATCGTGATCGCTGCGGCGATCGCCCTCGTGCTGGTGGTGTCTGCTGTCGTCGGTTGGGCGGTGAACAGCGATCGGCCGGTCGCCGCAGCCCCGCCCGACTATTCGGCCCAGGCGAGCGCGGTGGCAAGCGTGGTGCAGAGCGCCATGACCAGCCAGAACCTCGCGTCAGTGATCGTTCGGGTGACCCGAGGCAACGACGTCGTCACCGAGCAGGCGTTCGGCGATTCGATGACCGGGGTGACCAGGTCACCCTGAAAATGCTGGCCAACCAGACCAGCGGGTACCCCGACTACGAAACCGACGTCAACTGGAATGCGGCCTACAACGCCAACCCGTTTCACGAATTCACCTACGCCGAACGCATCGGCTACGCATTCGAGCGGCCGATGGAGTTCGCGCCCGGCACCAACTGGAGCTACTCGCACACGAACTTCATGATTCTGGGCGACATTCTGGCGAAGATCGGTGGCCAGCCCCTCGAGACCCTGCTGCAAGACAAGGTGCTCACGCCGATGGGTCTGACCCAGACGGCCGGCTACGACTCGGCGTACATTCCGGAGCCGGTGCTGCACGCCTTCAGCTCAGAGCGCCGCGCGGCCCTGGGCGTGCCCGCCAGTAGCCCGTTCTACGAAGAGAGCACGTACTGGAACCCCGCCTGGGGTACGCCCATGGGGGCAGCGCAGACCACGAACACCCACGACATGACAACCACCGCCGTGGCCGTCGGCACCGGCAGTCTACTGAGCGCTTCGAGCTTTCACGCGATGACCGACCCCAACCTGCTCGGCTTCGGCCAGAAGCTACCGGTCTGTGCGGGCACGTGCTTCACTCAGTCGAACGCCTACAACTACGGTCTCGGCGCGGTGCGTTCGGGCCAGTGGATTCTGCAGAACCCGCAACTCAGCGGTTACAGCGCAACTGCGGCCTACTTGCCCTCCCAGCAACTCGCCATCGCGGTGGCGGTCACCCACGCGCCGGGCGCCTTCAAGGCCGATGGCTCCTACCCGAACTCGGCCGACACCCTCTTCCGGCAGATCGGCGCGCAGCTCGCGGGCGCTGACGCGCCCCCCACGAAATAGCGCGTCAGCGGGCGCAGTCGGCCATCAACCTCATCAACGGCGTTGCGTCGTCGGTGCTGAACAGATGATCTAACGCTCGATTCTGTTCATATAAGCGGGTGTAGGGAATCGAGATCGCGTCGAACCCGTTTGCCATCAGCTCACCAGACGCCATCAGTTTGGCGGTTCGCTTGTTGCCGTCGAAGTAGAACTGGTGCCTGATCGCCGATGCCGCGTATACCAACGCACGCAGACGAGCGTCAGAAATGCCGTGGGTGAAGTCGAGGAGATCGTCGTAATACGCCTTCAGCACGGAGCCGTCGCTGCCATGCTCTCGGCCGTCGACGACGCCCCCGGTTGAAAGCCGAACGGATCCTCCGCCTTGCACCTGGCCTTCACCCCGGAAGTGACCGGCCTCGATGGCTTCGAACGCGGCGACGTGGGCGTGGATGCGGTCTGAGACAGCCTTGTTCAGGGAGAATTGACCGGCGCCAACAAGCGCGTCAACGTCGTTGAATCCTTCGTTCAGCGCGAGAATCTGGCGTTCTTCATCAAGGCGCTTCCCTGCGACGGTGACGCCTTCGAGAAGGGTGCGTACCTCGGGGAGGGTGAAAGTGTTGCCCTCGAGGCGCGCCGCATCCCAGATCATGTCGGGGAGTCGAGAACGAAACCGATGCCTCGCGCGTTCGCTGTCGCCCGTACCGCCGATGACGTCGAGATCGATTCCGGTCAGATCCCAGGTGATTCCGGTGAACCGGGCCTGGTCGTTCGCCGTCGGGGATCCGGCCTGGCTTTCGGATTGCGAGCGACGAGTGGTGATCGGCCGTTCGGGTGGTTTTCGGTACTGATCAGATCCGATGCCCCAGATAGGTTTTTCGCTCATCGTTCACCAGCCTTTCGTGATGCTGAGGGCGGCGTCGGCGAGTGGGCCGCCGGTACCGAAGCTGTCGATCACCGCTTGAACGGGGGTCACCAGTGGGGTGCCGTCGACCATTGTCACCCCGACGAGCACTGTTGGGTGAAGAGGTGCGACGATGACCTTCGCCGCGGAGGTCACCCGAACGGCACGATGGGTTTCTCCGAGGAGGTGGCCGATGCGCTCCGGATCTGAGGTCCAGATAATCGCCGGCAGATCGGGGTCGATAGGTTCGAGACTCAGTGATTCCAGAGCTGCCGAGCCAGAGAGTGCCCACTCAGACTCCGACGCGACTCCCGCGGAGGTGAGCCGCTCAGCATCATTCCGACCGTCGAAGAGCAGCGCTCCGCGACGCGCGTGCGGAGTCGAAACACGGCCTGCCTCCATCGCAATGGTGAGCGGATCGCTCCCCTGCGCATAGCGAATGAGCCTATCGACCCATGGAGCGAGATCGTCTTCACTTTCGTCGAGATCACCCAAAATCGACCGTGCGGCCGCGGCGGCGAGTGGGTCGCTCGCAGGCGTCGTCTGAATGACGAGGTCTTGACCACAAGCGAGAGCGAGTTCCCGCAGCGTTGCGAGATTCGCGCGAGATGGGTCTTTTCGCAGGGTCCATTCGGTGTTGCGGGAGACATTGGCACGGCGCGCGAGATCCGCCGCGGGCACACCGGGATTCTGCAGAAGTGCTCTGACGCTACTAATATCCATAGCCCGTCCTTTCAAACGAACAGTATAGCAACAAGTCCGATAAAACGGACAGACGGACAGAGACGTTCCGCCGCGTCACTGCGCTGCGCTCGAATTCATCTGATGAGATATCCTCCGAGCATGACGATTCAGCCGATCTCACCGATTCCCGCTCAGCCAGAATTTCTCATCGGGTTCGGAAACGTCAACGCCACCGACTATTGGGTGGTCACCCCGGTGGGCACCTGGCCGCTAGCAGACATCAACGTCACCTCACACGACCAGACGGCCACCACAACACACACCCCCGCGTGGGCGATCGTCATGACCATCCTTTTCATCTGGGTTGCCCTGCTCAGCCTGCTCTTTCTTCTCGCGAAAGAAACCAGGGTCACCGGCTACGTCGCCGTGTTCATTCAGGCCGGAAACCAGTCGTTCACCGAACAGGTTCCCGTCTACAACGCGCAGCAGCGTGCAGACGTGCTTCAGCGCGTCGCGTACCTGCAGGGGCTCGTCGGCCAAGCACGGTACCGGCAAGCGCAGCTGCCGCCCGCCTGAACAGCACCCACGCTCTGGGGGTGACTCAGACGTTGAGTTGACGCATGGGTGACGTCCCCGTGAGTGGTGTGGTTTCGGGTTCTTGAGCGTTGCGCCCGCGACGTGAAGAGCCACCGTGTGATGGTCAGTGAGTACCGATCAAAGTCACTCACAGAAAGACACAAACACACGATGGCCATGGACCAGTCTGCCCTGCTCGATCTTCTTGCTCAACTCAAACTCACCGACGTCACCGATCGGATCCGGGTCGCGACCGAGACCCTGTACCAGGAGCTGATCGACGCGGAAGCTACGGCATTCATCGGCGCCGCACCGTTTGCGCGCACCGATGAGCGCGTCACTCATCGCAACGGCACTAGGCAAAGGACTCTGACTACAACGGCCGGGGAGCTCGACCTGCGGATCCCGAAGCTGCGGGCCGGGACGTTCTTCCCTGCTCTGTTGGAAACGCCGCCGCCGGATCGACCAGGCATTGTTCGCCGTGGTGATGGAAGCGTATTTGCACGGCGTCTCGACCCGGAAAGTCGACGACCTCGTCAAAGCGCTCGGTGCCGATACCGGGATCTCGAAATCGGAGGTATCGCGGATCTGTGCAGGCCTAGACGCCGAAGTGGCGCAGTTCCGTGATCGGGCTTTGTCGACCCTCGACTACCCGTACGTGTTCCTCGACGCGACCTACTGCAAAGCCCGCGTCAACCATCGGATCGTCTCCCAAGCCATCGTCGTCGCGGTCGGGGTCGCCGCCGATGGGCGCCGTGAAGTGCTCGGCTTCGATGTTGGAGACACCGAGAACGAAGGGTTCTGGACCGCATTCCTCCGCTCACTGAAAGTGCGCGGGCTTGACGGAGTGAAGCTGGTCATGTCCGATGCGCACTCGGGTCTGAAGAAAGCTATCGGGACCGTGTTCCAAGGCGCGAGCTGGCAGCGGTGCCGGGTCCACTTCATGCGCAATGTCCTATCCGTCGTGCCCAAAGGTTCCCAGGACATGGTCGCCTCGATCATCCGCACCGTCTTCGCTCAACCTGACCGGGCTCATATCGAGAAGCAGTTCACCGAGGTCACCACCATGCTGGCAAGATCCCACCCGAAGGTCGCATCGATGCTCGACGACGCGAGGCCCGACCTGCTTGCGTTTGCCGGTTTCCCGCAACGACACTGGCGGCAGATCTGGTCGACGAATCCGCTGGAACGGGTCAACAAGGAAATCAAACGCCGCACCGACGTCGTCGGTGTCTTCCCCAACCCCGCCGCACTCCTCAGGCTCGCCGGCGCAGTCTCGATCGAGCAACACGACGAATGGGAAGCCGGCGACCGCCGCTACTTCTCCGAATCGTCGATGCTCGAGCTAACGACCATGAACGACCAAATCGAGCCCACCGAGGAGGTGAACATCCTGCCCGAACTCATCGCCGCCTAAACTTCAATCACTGACCTCGACCGGCAAAGCGAAAGCACACCACTCAAGAGGACGTCACCGACGCATGGGCCACCGGCCTGGCCGTCGGTCAGTAGGGCGGGGCCGCGCTCCCTCTAGCGTCGGTCAGTAGGTTTTGACCATGTCACCCACCCCGGCAGACCGTCTCGAAAGAGCAGAATTAGCAAGAATCATCTCGGATGCTCTCGAATCACGAGTTCGCCATGGGAGCGAATCGACGGTGAGCGCACTTGTTGGCTCATGGGGCTCCGGAAAGAGCTGGCTGCTTCAGGAGATCAAAGCTCGGATTATTCAGAGTAATACGAAAGTGGCCGACAATCAGATCAGTGTTCGAAGCTTCAATCCTTGGCTTTATTCAGATGAAGACTCATTATTTGCAGGATTTGCACAACTGCTCCTAGGTGAAATCGCTCGGCGAAAGGTTCGAAACAGAGTCGCTAAAGGTTTAGAAATCATTGGCCCGTCTCTAAAATTCGGCGCAATCGATCTTTCCGATGCGACTTCGAGCCTTGCCGGTGCTTTGACTTATGCTTTGGATCCGCAATCGATTCAGAGCAGTATTCGTAAGGCTCTGCGACGATCTGAGAAAAGAATTCTCGTCGTTCTGGACGATCTAGACCGGCTCACACCTGACGAACTACTTATGACATTCAAGCTCGTTCGTCTTCTGGGCGACATCGGAGGAATTCACTACCTTCTGGTGTACGACGAGGACACTATTTTGCACTTGTTGGCATCAACGCCTATTGCCGCGGCGAACGCGGGCCGCGCTCGCAGCTATCTTGAAAAAATAGTAAGCAAAAAGTTCAGCATTCCACCGATGCTCCCGAGCCAGATAAACGCTCTCGGACTTGAGCGAATTCTCGAGGAAGCAAGAGCACTGGGCGTTCCGTTGCCTGTTGAGTCGATCTCGCGATTTGAATGGAACTTCGACCAAATCATGCGCACATTGCTGTCGACACCGCGGGCGCTCGACCAATATTTTGGTGAAGTTTTTGCCCTCCCCGCGGAATTGTTTCAGGAGATCGACTTCAGTGATTGGTGCGGATCAACGTTCCTCCGTATCTCCTTCCCTGATGTCTGGAAACTCATTCTCGAATATCGGAACGCGCTCACAGGCAACTCCGAACCTTACGCCGACGCCGATGAGGGGGCAGTGAGCGCGTTTGAGACCGCAGTCGAAAAACTTGTCGTAAACCGTACGCAGTTGCAAAGCGTAATTGACCTCCTCGCGGCTCTGTTTCCGCAGTCCGGGCTCAAATACCGTCGCGTTCCGACCGGCGGGCCCTCACGAGAATCACTGGCAGCAAACCGGCGCATTGGCGACTCGCGGTTCTTTGAGCGATACCTTTGGCTATCCTTGCCTCCCGGCGACATTTCTGATGGTGCGATTACGGCTGCTCTCCGAGGAATTAGCCAGCTAGACCCGACCGAGACGAATTTCCAAACATTCGGAAAGCTGCTCGAATCGGCCCCTCTTGACGTGATCGACCGAATTCGGTTCCTTGTTCCCTCGCCGGGCATAAGCCTTCCATCGATCATTCGGTACGTATCGGTCCATGCTCCGTTTAACGACCTTGCTTCGATCTATGCGGGTTCAGGTCTTTCGACTGCGATCTACAGAATAATTTCGATGCTGGAATCGTCGGCTTCAGAGGACGACGTGGCCCTTATTCGAGCTGAGGCGCTGTCACTACCTTTGGCCAAGAACAGCTTGTGGTTCGAAATCGTGCGGAGACACCGAGACGGTGTCAACGACGTGGTGGACAACGCACTTCTTGACGTCAAGAACCACATCCTCGACCTAATAGGTGACCAGCTAGGTGAATTTCCAACGCCTGGTGAGTTATCTCAAGCTCAGGCAATCGGCTTCCATTTCTTTCGATACTCCCGACACGATCAATTCATCGAAATAGCTAGACGACAGGTAGACGATGGGAAGTGGCGAGCAGACGATACTCTCGGCCTTGCTCTCGCTGTATGGACAGGTAGCGGTGGGCAACGGATTGACAGCCTAAGCACGGAGGACATTCAAGCCGTGTTCGGCGTGGAGTTCTTGAAGGATCGTGACCAAACATTGCGCTCCGAGGAAGCTGAATGGACTGGATCACTTCCTGAAAACTGGACCCTCGACGGACTTCCTCCCACCGTTGAAAATCGTCGACTAATAGTGCACGCGGCGGTGAGGAAGATCCTCGCTGATCATGTACCTGGCCTGGATTCAGCGTGAATTGGAATGCGCCACCTGTGAGCAAAATTACGCAATGCGCAATTTGAACGATGCTCTTTCAAGACACGTGCAATGTGTACAGCCACGAACACTGAGCAGTTGGAACGCCTAAGCGATTTTGGCTAACCCCTCAGTAGTGGATGCCCTACGACAATAACGGCGGCCGAGCATCCATTCGCCTGCTATCGTGGTGACGCGCCTCAGGGCGTGAAGGGCCTTTAGCTCAGCTGGTAGAGCGCCACGTTTACACCGTGGATGTCATCGGTTCGATCCCGGTAGGGCCCACCGATTAGATCTCTTTATTGCACGGCGCTGGTAGATGCTCCGCCAATGTCCCGCTCGACATCTGACCGGTGTTTGTTCCCAATGATGGAGTTCATCTTCGCTAGTCGCGCTGATTCTGATTCTGTTCCTACCCAATGCGCCTCGGTGTCAACGGTCAGCGTTGCCGGGGGTACGGCTTCGACGACCGAGCATCTGCGGGTCGTCGGGGCGCACTCCTGACGCGGTGCGGTTCTTCGGGCGAAACGGCACGATGGGTTCGAACTCGAAGCGGCGCGTTCCGCTCCATTTCGCCGGTGGCGCGTCTATCGAGTAGGCCAGCGCGTAGGCGACCTTCTCGTAGTTGGCGCGCCAGCCGCGAAAGTGCGGCCAGGCCTGCTCGGCTGTGACCTCGACGGGGTAGTCGACAGTCTTCAAAAGCTCGACAGCGGCCTCAAAGTCATCGAATGTGATCTCGAGCGGGGCGTCGGGGTCGACGTCTTCTTCCACCGGAATTCGCACGGCGCGGGCCACCTGGTTGAGGCAGGTGAACCCCATGCGCAAAACGAGACGGGCTCTGGTGTTCGGCGCGGTGCTGGGGCTGAGCGAAAGTTGTAGAGCAGCGGCATCCATCACGCTCAGCAGGGAGATCAGCCAGTTCGAGTAGGGCGCGGGAGAGCGAAACCAGACGAGCGTCAAGTAGGCGCTGTGCGATTCTGCGACTGCGGCGGCCCACCGCTCCCAGTGCTGGTAGAGCTCGGCGAGTTCGTTCGTGCTGTCTTGCGAGGCCCTGCCGAACCTGGTTCGAACGAGAATCTCGGGGCCCCACGACGGCGAACCCGCTCGCGACACCAGCAGCGTCACGTCTTCTTCGCGTTTGTTGAACGCGGCGTAGAGCGTTGGCAGGTATCCGATCTGCAGCGCCACGACCACAAGCCCGGTGTAGGCGGCGGCGTAGACGAGGATGGTGTTGCCGAGGTTCGTGGGGGCGGCGTAGCCGAGGGTGAACATCGCCGACCCGGCCTCGCTGGCCGCCCGCCAGATGTCGCCGTCGACGAACGGCATCAGCATGAGCGTGAACGCGAGGTCGAAGAGAGCGACCCAGACGATCAGCCGCACCAGCAACGACATGGGCGATTGCCAGGCGAGAATGCGATCACGGCGCTCATAAGACAGCTTGCCTTTGGTCGCGAGGCCGAACAAGAGGGAGGTCGCCCCGGCGGTGATGCCGGAGAGGGTGCTGTGCAGCGCTCGAGGCACAATGAGCGATCCGATGACGCTCGCCCAGGTGGCGAGCAGGCACAACGTTCCGGCGGCGAAACACACCCACACAACTACCGACATGTCGCTCCCTCGCCTCCCGCGCGCTCACGAGTTGCACTGAGCATAGCGAGCGCAAGGGGCAACCCGAATTGTGGCCAACTCGGTGAACGGAGATGATGATAGTTCAGGTTGATATTTAACACGAGTGCTGGAGAAGAGCAATGAAACTGAAGTTTCGCAACCTCACTGTGACTCCTGACGATGCTGTGGAGTTGTGGGGCGAAGAGGGCATACTCAGCGCGATCGATCGGGGCAACATTCGAGACTGGGCGCGCATTCGTTCTGCTCTCGACCGCGAACCGTTCGGCAAGGTCGCGTCTGAACTCGAAGAAGCCCTGCCGCTTGCTGAAGACGAGGGCGCGAAGGCCGTGCTGCGAAGCCACCTGCGACTCTCTCGGCAGACGCTGGCCGAGCAGGTGGCCACGGTCATTCAGCGGCGCATCCGCGAGTCGGGTTTGACTCGTGTCGAATTCGCACGGCACCTCGGCACGTCACGTTCGCGCCTGTCGACGTACGAAAACGGCACTGTCACGCCGTCGGCCACCATGATGCTGAAGATAGATGCGTTAGCCCGACGCCCGCGACGCTTAGAGCTGCCGAGTCGAGCGATGCCGCCGGATGCTCGAGAGCAGATGGATGCTCGCGATCAGACGGCGAGCGGCTCGAGTTCTTCGAGCGCGGCGCGGTAGGCCTCGATGGAGCGGGCCTCGCCGGGAGCGGTGATGAACGAAGCGCGGATGATGCCCTTTGTGTCGATCACGAACGTGGCGCGGTTCGAGAAGCCCTTGTTCTCGAGAAAGACGCCGTAGTCTTTGGCGACGTCGCCGTGCGGCCAGAAGTCGGCCAGCAGGTTGAAGTCGAAGCCCTTGAGTTCGCTCCAGGCGCGCAGTGTCGACTTCGAGTCGACCGAGATGCCGATGAGCTCGACGCTCTTGTCGCGGAAGAGGGCGATGTTGTCTTCGAGGGTGCAGAGTTCGCCGGTGCAGACCCCGGAGAAAGCGAGGGGGTAGAACACGAGTACAACGGGCTTGATGCCGCGAAACTGACTGAGGCGAATCTTCTCGCCGTATTGGTTCGACAGTTCGAAGTCGGGTGCCCAGGTGTCGTTCTCGAGTGCCATAGTGGCGATCCTTTCGGTCTGCAGGTACCTTGCCCGCCAGACCCAAACAACCAGTCTATTCCTCCGAACGAGCAGAACTCCCCCGCACGCAGCACCAGAAAGTCATAAGTGGTGATTTACATTCACTAGGCTGGAAGTTGGTGTGCAATCCGCTACCCGGAGCCACCTGTGTTGAATGATCTCTACAACCCAAAAGAGAGAGGTTGACGTTGACTGTCAACGACCAAGACCCGTATTCGGTCACGAACATCGATTCAGACCCCGATGAAACCGCCGAATGGTCAGAGTCTCTCGACGCACTGGTGGCCGAACGCGGCCACGGGCGTGCGCGAGAAATCATGTTGAGCCTGCTCAAGCGCAGCAAAGAACTGCACTTGGGCGTTCCAATGGTTCCCACCACCGACTACATCAACACCATCGCCCCCGAGAACGAGCCCGAGTTTCCCGGCAACGAAGACATCGAGCGCCGTTACCGCGCCTGGATCCGCTGGAACGCGGCCATGCTCGTGCACCGCGCGCAGCGCCCCGGCATCGCCGTCGGTGGTCACATCTCCACCTACGCCTCGAGCGCCAGCCTCTACGAAGTGGGCTTCAACCACTTCTTTCGCGGCCAAGACCACTCCGGCGGTGGCGACCAGATCTTTGTTCAGGGCCACGCCTCCCCCGGCACCTACGCCCGCGCCTTTCTCGAGGGCCGGCTGAGCGCCGACCAGCTCGACGGTTTTCGGCAAGAGAAGTCGCACCCGGGCGGCGGCCTGAGCTCGTACCCGCACCCCCGTCTGATGCCCGAGTTCTGGCAGTTTCCCACCGTTTCCATGGGCATCGGCCCCATCAACGCCATCTACCAGGCGCAGGCCAACAAGTACCTCACCAACCGCGGAATCAAAGACGCCTCAGACCAGCAGGTCTGGGCTTTTCTCGGCGACGGCGAGATGGATGAGGTCGAAAGCCGCGGTCAACTCCAGGTCGCCGCGAACGAAGGCCTCGACAACCTCAACTTCGTCATCAACTGCAACCTGCAGCGCCTCGACGGCCCGGTGCGCGGCAACGGCAAGATCATCCAAGAGCTCGAGAGCTTCTTCCGTGGCGCGGGCTGGAATGTCATCAAGGTCATCTGGGGCCGCGAATGGGATGCCCTGCTGCAGAACGACACAGACGGCGCTCTGCTCAACCTCATGAACGCCACCCCCGACGGTGACTTTCAGACCTACAAGACCGAAGACGGCGCCTACGTTCGCGAGAACTTCTTCGGCCGCGACCCCCGTGCGCTGAAGCTCGTCGATCACTACACCGACGACGAGATCTGGGGCCTGAAACGCGGCGGCCACGATTACCGCAAGGTGTATGCCGCGTTCAAGGCCGCGAGTGAGCACAAAGGTCAGCCCACGGTCATCCTCGCGCACACCATCAAGGGCTACGGCCTCGGCAAGGGCTTCGCCGGCCGCAACGCCACGCATCAGATGAAGAAGATGTCGCTGCCCGACCTCAAGACGTTCCGCGACGAGATGCGTATTCCCATCACCGACGCGCAGCTCGAGGCGAACGATCACTGGACTCCCCCGTATTACCACCCGGGTGAGGGCGACGAGGCCATCGAGTACATGCACGAGCGCCGCCGCGCGCTCGGTGGGTACGTGCCGCAGCGCCGCACGAAGCACACGGCCATCACGCTGCCCGACGACTCGGCCTACGCCATCATGAAGAAGGGCTCCGGCACGCAGGAGATCGCCAGCACCATGGCGTTCGTGCGCCTTTTGAAAGAGATGACCCGGTCGAAAGACTTCGGTAACCGCGTCGTTCCGGTCATCCCCGACGAAGCGCGCACCTTCGGTATGGATGCCTTCTTCCCCAGCGCGAAGATCTACAACCCGAACGGTCAGCACTACACCAGCGTCGACCGCGACCTGCTGTTGGCGTACAAAGAGAGCCCGCAGGGCCAGATCATCCACGTCGGCATCAACGAAGCCGGCGCGGTCGCAGCGTTCACCGCGGCGGGCACCTCGTACTCGACGCAGGGCGAGCCGCTCATTCCGGTCTACGTCTTCTACTCGATGTTCGGCTTCCAGCGCACCGGCGACGCGCTCTGGGCAGCGGGCGACCAGATGACCCGAGGGTTCATCATGGGCGCCACAGCCGGCCGCACCACGCTCACCGGCGAGGGCCTCCAGCACGCGGATGGCCACTCCCACCTGCTGGCCTCCAGCAACCCGGCTGTGGTGTCGTACGACCCTGCTTACGGCTATGAAATCGGCCACATCGTGCGCTCCGGGCTCGAGCGGATGTACGGCGGCACCCACCCCGAACCGAACGTCATGTACTACCTCACGCTCTACAACGAGCCGATGGTCATGCCGGCCGAGCCGGAGAACGTCGATTCCGAGGGCATCATCAAGGGCATCCACTACCTCAAGGGTGGTCAGGCCGACGGCCCCAAGGCGAACATTCTCGCCTCTGGAGTCGGTGTGCCGTGGGCGCTCGAGGCTCAGGAGCTGCTGGCGAACGACTGGGGTGTCTCGGCCGATGTCTGGTCGGTCACGAGTTGGACAGAGTTGCGCCGCGACGGCCTGAAGGCCGAAGAGCACAACTTCTTGAACCCGAACGCAGAGCGTCAGGTTCCGTACCTGACGAACAAGCTCTCGGGTTCGAGCGGCCCCTTCATCGGTGTCAGCGACTACATGCACGCGGTCGCCGACCAGATTCGCCAGTTCGTGCCCGGCGACTATGCCACGCTCGGCGCTGACGACTTCGGCTTCAGCGACACCCGTGCGGCCGCCCGTCGGTTCTTCAAGATCGACGGCCCGTCGGTGGTCGTGCGTGTTCTCGAACAGCTCGCCGCACGCGGTGAAGTCGACCAGAACGCACCCGCCTGGGCGATCGACAAGTACCGCCTGCACGATGTCGCCTCCGGCACCTCGGGTTCGGCCGGCGGAGAGAGCTGACCCCCTCCCCACTCATGGCTAGAACCAAAGAACAGACCCTCGCATGGTTGCGAACGGTGTCGGGTGAACTCTCGACAGCGACCATCAAGCGACTCGACGAGACGCTTCCCTGGTACGGCGATATGCCGCCGGGGAGGCGCTCGGCCGTGGGTCTGGTCGCCCAAGCCGGCATCAAGTCGTTCATCACCTGGTACGACGACCCGACCACGACCACCTGGATCGCTTCTGACGTGTTCGGCTCGGCTCCCCGCGAACTGCTGCGTTCGGTGAGCCTTCAGCAGACGCTGCAACTCATCCGCGTGGTGGTCGAGGTGGTCGAGCAGCGGGTGGCGAACGGCGACCAAGACCTGCGCGAGGCCATCCTGCTGTACTCGCGTGAAATCGCGTTCGCCTCGGCAGACGTCTACGCCCGTGCCGCAGAAGCACGCGGGCTGTGGGATGCCCGGCTCGAGGCTCTCGTCGTCGACTCCATTCTCTCGGGAGAGTACGACGACGAGCTGCCGAGCCGCATCGCGGCCCTCGGCTGGCACGGCCACGGCGAGGTCAGCGTGCTCGTCGGCACGACGCCCCGGATGCTCGACGTCGACCAGCTTCGGCGCACGGCCCGCCATTTGCAGGCCGACGTTCTGATCGGCGTTCAGGGTGGCAGGCTGGTGCTCGTCATCGGCCGGTCGCAGCCTGCCGTCGGATCGCCCGAAGAGCCCACCCCGACCACTCCCGCCGCCCCGACCCTCTCGTTCATGGAGATCGCAAAAGCTCTCGAGCCGGGCTTCGGGCCGGGCCACCTCGTGCTGGGCCACGAGGTGCCGAGCCTCGTCGAGGCATCACGCAGCGCGAAGGCTGCGCTGGCAGGTTTCGCCGTCGCGAAGTCGTGGCGCAACGCCCCTCGGCCCGTCTACGCCGACGATCTGCTGCCCGAACGCGCTCTCGCCGGCGACCCGCTCGCCCGCTCGACCCTCGTCAACCGGGTCTACCGCCCGCTGCAAGACCAGAGCCCCGAGCTGATGACCACTCTGTGGTGCTATCTCGACAACGGCCGGTCGCTCGAAGGCACCGCGCGCGAGCTGTTCGTGCACCCGAACACCGTCAGGTATCGCCTGAAGCGTGTTTCGCAGGTCATCGGCTGGGATGCGACGGGCGCGCGTGAAGCGCTCATATTGCAATCAGCCCTGATTCTCGGCTCGATGAACGAGCCGGAGCCGGGTGCGAAGCGCCGCTGATGCGGAGCCTGCCATTCTGCATTCGGTGTGCGACACGTACAACGATGTGGGCGAACCTTCGTTAGAAAACCACACCGATTTCTTCTCATCTCTTGAAAGACTGAACCAATGATCGTGATCGTTTGCCCGGGCCAGGGCTCACAGACCCCCGGCTTTCTCGACCCTTGGGTTGCCGAACCGCAATTTCGCGAGCACTTGGCTGCGCTTTCTGACGCTTCGGGTATCGATCTGCTGACGCACGGCACGACGAGTGACGCCGAGACAATCCGCGACACGAAGATCGCCCAGCCGCTCATCGTGGCTGCGGGGCTGCTGACACTGCGCGCGCTGCTCGCCGACGGCCGAGATGCTCTGGTGGGCGGGGTTGCGGGGCACTCGGTGGGCGAGATCACTGCCGCCGCGGCATCCACTATTCTCAGCGAATCAGACGCCATCAGGTTCGTCACCGAGCGCGGCGCAGCAATGGCCGAAGCCGCTGCCCTCACCCCCACGGGCATGAGCGCGGCCGTCGGCGGCGACGAAGCCGAGCTGCTCGCCGTGCTCGACTCGCTGGGGCTCTACCCCGCCAACTTCAACGGTGGCGGCCAAATCGTGGTGGCCGGCGAACTGCCGGCGCTCGAGGCGCTGAAAGAGGCCGCACCTCGGGGCGCCCGAGTGATTCCGCTGCAGGTCGCGGGCGCTTTTCACACGAAATACATGCAGCCTGCGGTCGAACACCTCACCTCGGTCGCCGCAACGCTCACCCCGCGTGACCCGGCGCTGCCGATCTGGACCAACCGCGACGGCGGCGTCGTTTCGACCGGCGCCGAGTTCGTGCAGCTGCTGGTCGGCCAAGTTTCGTCGCCCGTGCGCTGGGATCGCTGCATGGAGTCGTTTCAGGCTGCCGGAGTCACGGGTATCATCGAAGTCGCTCCCGCAGGCGCATTGGTGGGTCTCGCGAAGCGCGGCCTGAAAGGCGTTCCGTCGGTTGCAGTGAAGACTCCGGATGATCTGCCGAACGCCATCGAACTCTTGACCACCTCGGCAGCCTGACCCCCCGCGCACCTCGACCCGCCGCACCCCGAACACCCCGCCACGCGCCCGCAACGCACTTCACCCAGATCGCAGCTAGGAACCCGATGAGCCCCACTCTGCAGCAGTCACACGGACCGCAATTCACCCGCATCTACGCGCTCGGCGCGGCACGCGGTGAACTCGTGGTGGGCAACGACGAGCTGATCGAGGCCATCGACTCGTCAGACGAGTGGATTCGCAAACGTACCGGCATCATCGAACGTCGCAGGGCACCGAAAGAGGTCACCGCGGTCGACCTCGCCACCATCGCCGGCGCCGAAGCCATCACCAAGGCCGGCATCAGCCCCGATCAGATCGGCGCGGTCATCGTCGCGACCATCAGCAACCCGGTGGTCACCCCGTCGATCTCGACGTTGGTCGCCGAGAACCTCGGCGCCGGCACCGCGGCTGCCTACGACATCGAAGCGGCCTGTGCCGGGTATGCCTACGGCATCGCACAGGCAGACTCGCTCATTCGCACCGGTGTCGCCGAGTACGTTCTCGTGATCGGTGCCGAAAAGCTCTCTGACTTCGTCGACCCGACCGACCGCTCGATTTCGTTCTTGCTCGGCGACGGCGCTGGTGCAGCGGTCGTCGGCCCCAGCGACTTTGCCGGCATTTCGAAGTCGATTCTCGGCTCAGACGGCTCCAAGTGGGGCACCATCAAGATGAGCGGCACCGCCGTGGGCATGCGCGACGGCGAGAACGCATGGCCGACCCTGTCGCAAGAGGGCCAGACGGTGTACCGCTGGGCGGTGTGGGAGATGGCGAAGGTCGCCCAGCAGGCGCTCGACGAAGCCGGCATCACCGCCGCAGATCTGACCGCGTTCATTCCGCACCAGGCGAACATGCGCATCGTCGACGAGTTCGCGAAGGTGCTGAAACTGCCAGAGAGCGTGCTGATCGGCCGCGATATCGCCACCACGGGCAACACGTCTGCGGCGTCGATACCGCTCGCTACGCACCGACTTCTCGAAGAGCATCCTGAAGCCTCGGGCGGGTTCTCGCTGCAGATCGGCTTCGGCGCGGGCCTCGTTTTCGGCGCCCAAGTGATTGTGCTGCCCTAGCTCACACCCGCGCGGGTGCACAACACCCCGTAAACCCTGACCTAAACTGAATGTCGCCTCAAATGACACCCAAGGAGAAAAAAACAATGGCATTGTCTACCGAAGAAGTTCTTGCCGGCCTCGCCGAGCTCATCAACGACGAGACAGGTATTGCAGCCGACACGGTCGAGCTAGACAAGTCGTTCACCGACGACCTCGACATCGACTCCATCTCGATGATGACCATCGTCGTCAACGCAGAAGAGAAGTTCGACGTCAAGATTCCTGACGAAGAGGTCAAGAACCTCAAGACGGTCGGCGACGCAGTCACCTTCATCGCAAACGCGCAGGCCTGAGTCTTACCGCTCAGCCACACACTGCTCAGCCGCAAGTAACAGTGCGGATGACCGGGGCACGGTTCTCCGTCTGCTCCGGTCTCCTCACGGTGCCCTCGCATCCGGCGCGCGCAGTTCATTTGATCCACAGAAAGCACTTCTCATGACCAAACGAATCGTCGTCACCGGAATCGGTGCTACCTCGCCCATCGGGGGTACCGCCGAAGAGAGCTGGCAGGCGCTGCTCGCCGGCGCGTCAGGCGCACGGTCGATCGAAGCCGAGTGGGTTGAGAAGTGGCAGATACCTATTACTTTCGCGGGGCAGGCCGTTGTGCCCGCCGCCGACATACTGACCCGGCAAGAGACGAAGCGTCTCGACCCCAATAGCCAGTTCGCGCTCATCGCTGCGCGAGAGGCCTGGGCCGACGCAGGGTCGCCGGGTGTCGAACCCGAGCGCCTCGGAGTGGACTGGGCCACCGGTATCGGTGGGCTCTGGACTCTGCTCGACGCGTGGGACACGCTTCGAGAACGCGGCCCGCGTCGGGTTCTGCCGATGACCGTTCCGATGCTCATGCCGAACGGAGGAGCTGCCGCCATCAGCATGGACATCGGTGCTCGTGCGTTCAGCCGCACCGACGTGTCGGCGTGCGCGTCGAGCACCGAATCGATCGCCAATGCGTTCGACCACTTGCAGGCTGGGCTCGCTGACGTGATCATCGCCGGCGGGTCTGAAGCGTGCATCCACCCGCTGCCCATCGCTTCGTTCGCCGCCATGCAGGCGCTGTCGAAGCGCAACGACGATCCCGCCACCGCGTCGCGCCCGTACGACGTCACCCGAGACGGTTTTGTGCTCGGTGAGGGTGCGGCCGCCGTCGTGCTCGAGACCTACGAGCACGCCGTTGCCCGTGGTGCTCGCATCTACGCCGAGCTGCTCGGTGGTTCGGTGACGAGCGACGCTTACCACATCACTGCGCCAGACCCCGAAGGTTCGGCAGCAGCGCGGGCGATGCTCACGGCCATCACGAACGCCGGGTTCACGCCTGGCGACGTGGCGCACATCAACGCGCACGCCACCTCGACGCCCGTAGGAGACATCGCCGAGTACAACGCGCTGCGGCGGGTGTTCGGCGACGCCGTCGAAGGCATTCCCGTGTCGGCCACGAAGGCCTCCACCGGTCACCTCTTGGGTGGTGCCGGAGCCATCGAGGCGGTCTTCGTCATCAAGGCGCTGCACGAGCGGCTCGCGCCGCCCACCATCAACCTCACCTCGCAAGACCCCGAGATCCACCTCGATGTGGTGACCTCGCCGCGCACCCTGCCCGACGGCGACTTGCTCGCCATCAGCAACTCCTTCGGCTTCGGCGGTCACAACGCGGTAGCGGCCTTCAAGACGCTCTAGCCACGCGCGCCTCTCGTGAGCCCGGTACGCCCGTTTGAGCCCGCTCTACCGGCCTCAAATGGGCGCAGCGGGCTCATCGTGAGCCTCGCACGCGCGCTTTCGCGGTACCGTGCGGTGCCGGATCGGCCACGCGCGCGTCTGGTGAGCCCGGTACGACCGTTTGAGCCCGCTCTACCGGCCTCAAATGGGCGCAGCGGACTCACTTCGGGGGAATAGGAGAGGTCAGCCGACGGAGTGCAGCCAGACCACGGGGGCGAAGTCGCTCGCGTAGCGGAAGGGCTCGAGCTCGTCGTCCCACGCCTGACCGAGGGCGAGCCGAAGTTCGCGGTGCAGTTCGAGGGCGTTCGTGCCCGCCTCTTCCATGGCCGCGCGAATGCGGTCTTCGGGAATCACGGTGTTGCCGGCGCTGTCGGTCTGAGCGAAGAAGACGCCGAGGTCTGGGGTGTGCATCCATCGCCCGCCGTCACGACCGGGCGCAGGGTCTTCGGTCACCTCGTAGCGCAAGTGCTCCCAGCCGCGCAGAGCAGACGCGATGGCCGCCCCCGTGCCTGCCGCGCCCTCCCAGTAGAACTCGGCGCGCTGTGAGCCGCGCAGCACGGGCTGCTCGATCCAGGCGAAGTTCACGGCACGACCAATAGCGCGACCTGCGGCCCACTCGACGTGGGGGCAGAGCGCGCGGGGGGCGGAGTGGATGTAAACCACTCCGCGTGCGACTGATGCGACCATGTGCTTTCTCCATTCGTGAGGTACGTCTTCCCCAACGACCTGAAAATGGATGCGCGCACACGGCGCTGTATTCGGTTATCTGGCGGCTCACGCCGGCCTCTCAAGTATGACGGCGCGGCGGCTAAATCACAAGGCTGTAACTCTTCGCTTTGTATACTCGGTAGTGCTTTGAGAGAAGGGCCCGACTGTGTCTGTGCGTGCGAGCATTCTGGCGATTCTGACGCTCGGTTCTGGCTACGGTTTGCAGGTGCATGCTGAGATCGAAAACCGAACCGCTCGGGCCGGCGAGATCAACGTGGGCCAGATTTATTCGACTCTCGCCAGACTGAAGACGGCCGGGCTGGTGCAGGTTCGTTCGGCGACTTCTGATGGGCTTCCACTGTACGAGTTGACACCGGATGGCCGTGCCGAAGCCGAACACTGGCTGACCTCGGTCGACCCCACAACCGGCCCGGCGTGGAGCGACATGGTGAACCATCTGCTTCTCGCCTCTAGCCTGCCGTCGGCCGAGCTTTCGGCCCTTGTCTCGGGTTACCGTGCCTTGTGGCTCGATGCCGCCGCTGCCCGGGTGACCCGCGCAGCTCAAGCCGAAGAGCTGCGTGCTGCCGCCAACCGCGCGGTGGCTGAGGCGGCGCTCGCCTGGCTCGCTCACTTCGAGACTCGTGAGGTTGCCCCGCTCGACTACACGATGGCGAGACCGCGCCGCGGCAGACGACCAGCTTCCACCCTGGTGCTCAACTAGTGATTTAAGCTCATTATAGCTAGTATGAAAGTCCATCATCTTTTGTCGAATGGATTTTCATATGACCGAGCTCACTCGATTGATCGCTCGCCCGATTCTTGTGGCGGCTCTGCTCGGCCTCGCGGTGTTGAGTGCTGAAGCGCTCACCGGATGCTCGGCTCTTCCGAGCGCGAGCCAGGGGCCCGGGCCGCACTCGGTCTCTACCGCGGCCGGGTCGAGTTCGTCAGCCACCGGCTCCCCCACCCCGTCGGTCGACCCGAGCGAGCACAGCCAAGACGTCTTCTCGCTCTCGGTGGGCGACTGTGTGAACGGAACCTCTGCGGGCACCGTCACAGACGTTCCCACCGTCGATTGCGCGGCACCGCACGACCTCGAAGTGTTCTATGACTTCGACCTCACTGGTGACGCCTACCCGGGCGACTCAGCCGTCAGCGATCAGGCCAAATCGGGCTGTGGCGCACAGTTTCAGAGTTTCGTGGGTATCGCCTACGACAGCTCCGCGCTCGACTACACCGAATACACCCCCACGGCCGACTCCTGGCAGGGCGGTGACCGCACGGTGAGCTGCGTCGTGGGCGAGCCCAACGGAAAGACAACGGGAACGCTGGCTGGCGCTGCTCGCTGAGCCCGTGGTCTGCTGATTCGACGCCTCGGTCAGGCGCACACCAGCGACGTGCGAAACTCCTTAGCGATCGCCGTAGCGCCGCGCGCACTCAGCACCATCGAATAGTGGTTCACATTGGGCACCTCGGTGAACGTCAGAAACGGCAGCTCAGCCTTCCACCCGGCGAGTTCTCGCTCGCTGTACACGCCCGGCGATTCGTTGAGCAAGCCGCGCGGAGCGGTGAGCACCGTGATGGCGGGCACCAGGGTGTTCTCGTGCGCGAGCTTGTCACGCAGGTCGCAGAGCGCGCCCCGAATGGCGTGGCTGCCGTAGAGTTCTCGCGCATCCACCTCGATCGCCTCGCGTGACGAAACCGGGCGATAGTGCACGCTGCCGTCGTCAGCAACCACCTCGGCCAGGTCGTAGTCGGCGACAAGCCCGAGTTCGTCGCTCCAGCCCGACGCGAAACCGGGGTGCAGGCGCCAGAATTTGCGGTAGATCGCGAGACTGGTGAAGGTGAGCTCGGTTCGGCGAGCAACCGCGACTCCGAGCACGGCCTCGACCAAGTCATCGTCATCGATGTTCAGGGGCACGGTGAGCGGTAATCCCCCATCGGCCAGAAGGGCGCGCCCGAAGACACCGGGCAACTGGCGTATCGCTTCGACTCCGACGAAGGCGCCCAACGAGTGGCCAATCACCGTGAGAGAACGGCCCTCCAGAGGCTTCAGCAGTTGCATGGCGCTCATCACGGCCGTGAGGTCGTCGACGTGCTGCGAGATTCCGTAGGGCGCCGGCAACTCCGCGCTGCGGCCCCTGCCACGCAGGTCGGGTGCGATGATGCGCGCCTCGGGCAGGGCGGCAGCGAGAAACTGCCAGGAGAGGTGCGACCCGGTCATTCCGTGCAGGGCGATGACAATGGGCGCTTCATCGTTCGGCAGGGCAGATGAGTGAGCGCGAGTGGCATCAGGCCGCCACTCCCCAACACGCAGCAGGCCGCCGGAAACGGGAATGTCATGGGTCGAATACGTCATTGGGCACCTTTTGTAGAAGACGGCCGCCGTGGCGCGTGATTTTCGGCGCGCCAAAGCGAGTGATCAAACCATCCCCACGACCGATCTATGAAGACCAGCCACCGATACGTTAGTTGCCGTGAAGCAACCAGTCAACTCCTTAATGATGTTTCGTCGACAAATTATCTGAAGAGAAGTGCTGCGACTCGCCGATGCACGACTGAAGCAGCCGAGCCTGTATCGTTGACGTGCGGTGACAGCACCCTCGGAGCCGCTCAGGGGCGTTAGCTCAGCTGGTTAGAGCAGCGGACTCATAATCCGTCGGTCGCGGGTTCAAGTCCCGCACGCCCCACCTCAGGTTCGAGAAGTGTCACGCCGTCGGCGTCAACCGCTCCAGAAACGGCCGCAGCGTCGTGCGCCTCGAGCGCCTCGGCAGCGAGTTCGGCGTCGATCGCCGCAACGTCGACCTCTGAAGCACCACGGTACAGCTGCTCGAACGTGCGGATGGTGCGCTGCAGGTCGTGCGCTTCGATGTATTTCAGCGACGCGCGCTTGAACGCGTCGAGCTCGTCTTGCGGCAGCCGTAGCAGGTATTCGAGCTTGTCGGCGAGCTGCTGAGCATCGCCGGGCTCGAAGAGAAACCCGTTCTGGCCGTCTTTGACCAGGTGCGGCAGCGCCATTGCGTTCGCCGCGACCACCGGAAGGCCCGAGGCCATCGCCTCCATGGTGGCGATGCTCTGAAGCTCAGCGATCGACGGCATCGCGAAGACAGTGGCCCGGGTGTAGGAGGCACGCAGTTCTTCTTCTGTCACGTAACCGGTGAAGTGAACGCGGTCGGAGACGCCGATGGCCTTCGCCTGGTGCTCCAACTTCTGCAGCAGGTCTCCCCCGCCCACGATGTCGAGCTTCACGTCGAGGTCGGCAGGCATCAGGCTGATGGCCTTGATCAGCACATCGATCTGCTTTTCACCGGTGACCCGGCCCACGAAGAGAATGCGGTTCTCGGTGCGCGGCGTGAAGTCGGGAGTGTAGTTCAAGGCGTCGATACCGCACGAGATGGCCAGAACACCGTCGAGGCCGGTGTACTTCTCGAGAAATTCGGCGGCGCTCTGAGTCGGTGTGGTCACAACATCCGCTCGCCCGAACGTGCGCTTGGCTGCGCGCCAGGCCATGCCGACGGCCTTCTCTTGCCACGACTTGGGCAGCAGGGTGAATTCGAGCAGGTTTTCAGGCATGAAGTGGTTCGTGCCGATGATGCGCACTCCGCCACGTTTGCGGGCGGCGATAGAGAGGCCCCGGCCCACGATGATGTGCGACTGAAAGTGCACCACGTCGGGGTCGACCTCAGCGAGAATGCGGTCGCTGTTCTTGTTGATGAACCACGGCTCTGACCAGCGCAACCAGTCGTGCGGGTACCAGCGAAAACTGCGCAGGCGATGCACCGTGATGTCTTGGCCGTCGTACTCTTCGACCCACGTGCCGTGCTTGCGAGACGCCGCGGGCGCGACGACATGCACATCGTGGCCCCGGGCAGCCATGCCAGAGGCGAGCCGCTGCGAAAAGCGCGCGCTGCCATTGACGTTGGGCGAGAAGGTGTCGGCACCGATGACGATCTTCAGGGGCTTCGCGGGGCCTGCCGACGTGCTCGCAGGCGATTTACCGGAAGTATCTGACAAGTGTGGGCTCCTAGTGCTCGCTCTGAGGATGGTATTTGGCCAGACCGAACACACCAAGTATCGCCAAGATTCCCGTCAATACAAAGCCGACAAGCGCAAGTGGCGGAGCTTGCGAAGCTTCACCGAGCACGACGATGCCGATTCCGACGGCCACGATCGGGTCGATGACGGTCAGGCCGGCGATCACCAGATCGGGTGGGCCCAGGGTGTAGGCCGCCTGAATGAGGTACGCGCCCGCGGCTGAGCCCGCGATCATCCCGAGCAGACAGACCACGGTGAGCCACTCGATGTCGCCCTGCTGAAGCCTGCTGATGACCACCTTCGCAAGGGTCGCCACGAAGCCGTAGAGCACGCCTGCGCCCACGATGTAAGCGACCGCCTTCATGCGCTTTCGAAAGAGCACGAACGCAATGACGAACACGACTAACACGATGCCCATGATGCTGGCGATCGTTTCGAGCTGCTGGTCGCTCACCGGCGTATCGACGGCGCTGAAGGCCGCGATGATGACGAAGAGCCCCACTCCGCCGACGCACATGATGATGGCGATCACGGATGCCCGGTTGAGCTTCGAGTGCGACACCCTCGAATTGAGAACCGCCGTGATGACCAGCGCGACAGCGCCCAGGGGTTGAACCACGATCAGCGGCGACAGGCTGAGCGCTACGAGCTGAAGCACGATGGCCGCGCCGAGCATGAGCGTGCCGAACACCCACGAGGGCCGGCTGAACAACGCGCCGAACTGACCGAGGTCGAGCCCGCCGCTCACCTTGCGCGTGCTGCGGGCCTCGACCTTCTTGACGCCGCTGTGCTGGAGTTGCGCCCCGAAGGAGAGAAACACCGCACCGAGAAGTGCAACAGGAATGCCGAGAAACTGCGCGGGATTCAGGCTCAACTCTGCGCTGAGCATCTGGAGTTCGGCGGACACCCGTTGACAGTATCGTGGTTTGCTCGCAGTCAGGTGGGAGCCACACCATAGGCTTGTCGAATGGCCGTTCTTCCCATTCGCATTTCAGGCGATCCTGTACTTCACTCCCCCGCTCTGCCTGTGTCTGAGTTCGACGCCGAGCTGCGAACGCTCGTCGCCGACATGATCGACACCATGCACGAGGCGCCAGGGGTGGGCCTCGCCGCTCCACAAGTCGGCGTGCCGAAACGCATCTTCGTCTTCGAGTTCACCGACGCTGACGAGGTGAAGCACAGCGGCACCGCCATCAATCCGGTGCTGCTGATCAGCCCGCCGCCGGTCGCCGACGCCGACGAGACGTCTGACGCCGAGGGCTGCCTGTCGTTTCCCGGGGAGCGCTTTCCGGTGATTCGCTCGAGTACGGCGTTGCTGCGGGCGGTCGATCTCGACAACAAACCGTTCGAGATCGAAGCCACCGGCTGGCTCGCGCGCATCTTTCAGCACGAGTACGACCACCTCGACGGGTACCTGTACATCGACCGCCTCGAGTTTCCGTACGCCAAGGCCGCCGCGAAAATCGCTCGCAAACGTAGCTGGGGCAGCCCAGGCAAGAGTTGGATGCCCGGGGTCGACACCTTCGACGGCGGCGCGTAGCCCCGTTCATGCCCCCGGGTGAGCCCACTAGCCCAATTTGAGGCCGTTGTACCGGGCTCGAATCGGCGTAACGGCCTCACGGGCACCGCGCGTGCCACAGGCGCGACGTGCGCCGCGGGCGCTGCAGATACAAAAAAGGCCGCCGGGGTGGAGCCCTGACGACCTTTTCGCTCCCCGACTTGGACTCGAACCAAGAACCTGCCGGTTAACAGCCGGCTGCTCTGCCAATTGAGCTATCGAGGAATACGCTGAAACAGCTTCGCTACATTATCACGAAATGCCAAGCGACTAAATCGAGCGGCCGTCAATACCCGGCCTTCGGGTCGACGATGCCGACGAATGCGCCGTCTCCCAGCAATGCTGCCACATTGTCGTGGAGCCGCTTCGCGAGCAGGGGCGCAGTCATCTCGGGCGTGTCGGCGGAGTGCGACGTGATGATGACGTTTTGCGCCCTCCAGAGCGGATGCCCGGCCGGCAGTGGCTCCGGATCAGTGACGTCGAGCCCCGCCCCCGCGAGTGCTCCCGAGTTCAGGGCCGTGACCAGCGCATCCGTGTCGACGAGGCCACCGCGGGCGATGTTCACGAGGTAGGCGGTGGGCTTCAGTAGCGCGAATTCAGCGGCGCCGAAGAGATTTTCGGTGCCCGAGGTCAGGGCGGCGGCGAGCACGATAACGTCGGCGGTGGGCAGTACGGCTCGCAGAGCATCCGTCGTAACCGTGCGTGTCGCGCCCGCAAGGGGGGTGGCCTGGCGTCGCACGACGGTCGTCTGAACGCCGAACGGAGCGAGCAGGCGCAGAAGTTCGACGGCGATGCCTCCTGCGCCCACAATCACCACGTGGCGGCCGTAGAGCGACTCGCCAGTCGACGTGGTCGCCCAGCTGGTGGCTCGTGCGCGCTCGGCAAGGTGCCGCATTACGGCAAGGGTCAGCGTCAGGGCGTGTTCGGCCACGGGTTGCGCGTAGGCGCCTTTCGCGCTGGTGACGAGCAGGCCCGGGCGGCTGTGGGTTGCGAGCAGTTCGGAGAACGAGTCGACCCCGGCCCAGGGCAGTTGCAGCCACTGGATGCCCGGGTGGCTCTCGAGCACACGACCGAGTTCGTCGGCCGAACCCGAGTCGAGCCAGACCAGGCCGCGCGTCGCGTCAGAAAGTGGAGCGACCTGCCCACCAGCTGCTTCGATGGCGTCGACGAACAGGGCGCCCGCGACGGGCAGCACCGCGATGGGCCCGGGTGTGGGGCGCACGGCCTCGGCGAGTGGTGTGGCCGGGCTCGCCAGCACGGCCTCGTGCTGGGCGGGCTGAGAGGCGGCAGCGCTCACCGGGCGATCGTAGTCAGAGGTGCTCACGCTGCGCCCCTGACGGTCGGTGGCCATGGCGTGCGGTCGCTGGCGCTGCTCGCGCTGCTTCTGGTTCTGGTGGCGCTGGTCGCGCCTCTGATGCTGCTACTCGTTCCGATGGTGCCGCTGCTGGTGCCGCACGCGCCGCTGGTGTCGCTCGCGCTGCTCGTTCCGATGGTGCCGCTGGTGTCGCTCGAGCCACCCACGATCATCCACTCACCGGCGGCGCTCACGCCCGCTTGCCGTAGGCCTTCGCGAGCCCGGCCACGTACGGGTGCCGCGGGTCGCCGAGCACCTCATCGATGGTGCCGAGCCCCACGACCACCCCTTCGTGCAAGACGACAATTCGGTCGACCGAGCGGCGCAGCACGTCGAGATCGTGGCTGACGATGAGGGCCGTCGCGCCGCGCTCGCGCTGCAGCTTCGCAATGACGTCGATCACTGGCCCGCGCACCGAAACGTCGACTCCCGCGGTGGGCTCGTCGGCCACCAGAAAAACGGGGTCGAGAATCAGCGCCCGAGCGATGGCAACGCGCTGCCGCTGGCCGCTCGAGAGTTCGTGGGGCAGTTTCATTGCCGTTCCGTTGGCCAGCAGCAACGCGTCGAGCAAAGTCGCGACGCGCAGGCTGGCGTCTTTCTCGCTGAACCGCTTATCGCGCGAGAACAGCGGCTCGGCTACCGATTCAGCGATGGTCATGTTCGAAGTGAGCGCACTCGAGCTGTCTTGCGGCAGGTAACCTACCCCGAAGGTCAGCCGATTGAGTTTGCGGCCGCGCACGCCCTTGCGCAGGTCGTAGCCGAGTACGCTCAGCCCACCACCCACGATTCGGGCAGTGGATTCACGGGGCCCGCTGCTGGCCTGGGCCGCAGCCACGCGGGCGAACGTCGACTTGCCTGAGCCACTCGAACCGACCAGCCCCACAATTTCGCCCGGCTCGATTCGCAAGCTCACACCACGAACGGCGGTGTACGCCGGGCTGACGCTGTGGGCTGGGTATTCGATGGTGACGTCTGACGCCAACAGCACGGGGTCACTCATGCTTTCGAGCCTAACAAGCAGCGTTCGCTTCGCCGGCCATGCGTCGATCGTGTCAGCACGTCAGTCGACATGAATGGCGCGGCGGTCTGCCTCGAGCTGCATGAGTTCACGCTGCAACGCTCGGTAGGCATCGGGGTCTGCGGCATGATCGGCGCGTTGCAGCTGACCGAGCACTTCTTCTTTGCGGCGCACGAGGTGACGCTCGATGAGCGATGAGGTGACCCGCCGCAGATACACGTCGAGTTCGCGTTCGGGCCGCTCGGGTATGGGCGCCACAGCGAGCTGCTCGACGAGGCCTGTGTACTGCGGAGCAATCGACTCCGAGATAGTGCCCACCCAGTCTGGCCGGTCGTACGCGTCGATCGACAGCGCGATAGCGTCTCGCACCGCGGCAAGCGCGGCGTTGCTGTAGCCGACTCCGGATGCCCGCACCAAGAGATCTCGCCCGACCGACGTGGGGTACTGCAGCATCGCCATCAGCGCGTCACGCTCAAGACGTACTGAGGTGGTGCTCGGCAGCGAGGTCAGCGACACCGTCGCGACGGGCGCTGGAACAATCGTGGCCGGAATGAACTCTTCGGTCGTACCTCGCGTACGAGCGCCGGCGTTTCCCGCTGCTGCACCGGCACCGGCACCTGAAGCGCCGGCAGACCCGCCAGGCCCACCGCCGGCGCTACTACCGGAGCCGCCACCCGTGCCCCCACTCTGCGAAACGGCGCGCGACACCTCAGAGATGTCGACGCCGAGCAGGCGCGCAAGCTCGCGGGTGTAACCCGGGCGCAACGCGGGGTCGCGGATATCGGCCACGACCGGCGCCGCATCTCGCAGCCCTGCTGCGCGGCCCTCGACTGTATTGAGGTTGTAGTTGGCGAGCTTCTGCTTGATGACGAATTCGAACATCGGCTTTTTCGAGGAGATGAGTCTGCGCACCGCGTCATCTCCGCGATTGAGACGCAGATCGCACGGGTCGAGGCCGTCAGGCGCCACCGCTACGTAGGTTTGAGCCGCAAATCGTTGCTCTTCGCTGAAGGCGCGCATCGCGGCCTTCTGACCGGCAGCGTCGGGGTCGAACGTGAAAACGACCTCACCGAGCCCAGTGGTGTCGTCGCCGAGAATGCGGCGCATGACCTTGATGTGTTCGACGCCGAACGACGTGCCGCAGGTCGCGACCGCAGTCGTAACGCCCGCCAGGTGACAAGCCATCACGTCGGTGTAGCCCTCGACCACCACCACTTGGCGACTGCGCGAGATGTCACGCTTGGCGAGGTCAAGACCGTAGAGCACTTGCGACTTGTGATACACCGGCGTTTCGGGAGTGTTGAGGTACTTCGGCCCTTTGTCGTCGTCGTAGAGCCGCCGTGCCCCGAAGCCCACGGTCTGGCCGGTCTGGTCTCTAATCGGCCAGACGAGTCGGCCGCGAAATCGGTCGTAACTGCCGCGTTCACCAGTGGAGGTCAGCCCCGCCGTGCTCAGTTCTTCAGCCGTGTAGCCCAGAGAGCGGAGGTGCTGGCCGAGGTTGTCCCACCCCTGGGGAGCGTAGCCCACGCCGAAACGCTGAGCAGCGGCCGCATCGAAGCCGCGTTCGCCCAGAAACTGCCGCCCGGCATCTGCACCCGCCGTCGTCAGCTGCTCGGCGAACCAGAGGCGCGCGGCCTCGTTCGCGGCAAGCAATCGGGCGCGATTGCTGTGATCGCTGGCCTGACCGCCGTCTTCGTAGTGCAGCTCGTAGCCGATTTGAGCGGCGAGGCGTTCGACGGCCTCGGCGAAGGTGACGTGGTCGAGCTTCTGTAGAAAGGTGAAGACGTCGCCGCCCTCACCGCAGCCGAAGCAGTGGTAGTAGCCCACCTGAGGTCGAACGTGAAAGCTGGGTGAGCGCTCGTCGTGAAACGGGCAGAGCCCTTTCATCGAACCGATTCCGGCGCTTTTCAGGGTGACGAATTCGCCGACGACATCGGCGATGTTGATGCGCGCGCGAACCTCGTCGATGTCACTGCGCCTGATGCGGCCTGCCATGGGTGGGGTTACGACTTTTCTCGGTGGTGAACGGTGGTTGGCGTCGCGGCTGTCTGCGCGTGTGACGGTGCAGTTGTCTGCGCGTGTGCCGTCGCGGTCGACGGCCTGGTTTTCGTGGCCGTTTCGGCGACGAGCCTCCGGTGCCACGACAACGCTGACTGGTCGGTGAGGCTAGCCACCTGGTCGACGATGACACGCTTCTTAGCGGCATCGTCAGGGGCCGCGGCCCAGTCGCCCGCAAACGCAGCTTCGAGATGCTCGGCTTCGGTGGCCAGCAACCGTTCGGCGAGCTCGACGAGCAATGCCCGCTGGGTGCGGTAGATGGGCTTACGTTTTGTGCTCGACATCACGAAGGCCGCCACGATGCCCTTCAGCACAGCGATCTCGGCAGCAACGCCCCGCGGAACTACCACGTTTGCGGAGTAACGAATGAGGCTCGCCTGCGCGTAACTCTCCCGCGTCGCCTGGGTTGCGGCGCCGGCGAACCGACCGATCAGCTGGCTTGTCAGGTTCTTGAGCCGAGCCTGCGCGAATCGACCGCCGTCGTAACCCTCGAGCCAGACATCGAGCGAGTCGAGGCGATCGAAGGCGGCGATCAGCTCAGCGTGACTGAACGAGCCGCCCACCCACGAATGCATGCTGGTGACCAGCGCTTCGTGGTCGACCCGGCCGCCGAGTGCCGGCACGTCGATATAGCCGTTCAGCACGGCGTCTTCGAAGTCGTGCACCGAGTAGGCGATGTCGTCAGAGAGATCCATCACTTGGGCCTCGATGCACAGCCGCCCGGCGGGCGCTTCGCTGCGCAGCCAGGTGAACACGGGCACATCGTCGGCATAGACGCCGAACTTCTGCCTGCCGCTTGCGTCGGTCACCGAGTCGGCGGCAGACCACGGGTATTTACAGCTCGCATCGAGGCTGGCGCGGGTGAGGTTCAGACCGTACCCGTGCCCGTCTGGCCCGAACACCTTGGGCTCGAGCCGGGTCAGTATGCGCAGGCTCTGCGCGTTGCCTTCGAACCCGCCGATGTCGTCGGCCCACTCTGAGAGGGCTCGTTCGCCGTTGTGCCCGAATGGTGGATGCCCGAGGTCATGTGCAAGGCACGCAGTGTCGACCACGTCGGGGTCGAGCCCGAGGCTCGCCGCCAATTCACGCCCGACCTGAGCGACCTCGAGCGAATGCGTGAGCCTGTTTCGGGCGAAGTCGAGGTCTGCCGCCGGAGAAAGCACCTGGGTCTTGGCGGCGAGCCGCCTGAGCGCACCCGAGTGCAGCAGGCGTGCCCTGTCGCGCGCGAAGTCGCTGCGGCGCGAGTAGTGCTCTTCGGGCAGCGGCCGCTCGGCGTCGAACGCGGTGTAGTCGTCGAGCGCCTCGGCGCCTGCGCTGGTCATGCTCGCGTCGGCCGAACTCGTTGCGCTCAGATCACCCGCGCTCTCAGCAGCCCCGCGCTCAGCAACCACGCGCGTTTCGAATGCCCCGGCCGCGGCACGCCCGACGACACCCGCATCAGCCACCGCTGTGCTCCAGCTCTGCGCCCGCCAGCTCGGCGAGTTCGGGCTGGTCGAGCGTGCGCGACGCCAGCCAGTTGTTCGGCAACGCCGGGCGCTTCGGGGTGCCGGCTCGGCCGCGTGGGCCTTCGGCGTCGGCCCCGGGGTACGGCAGTGTGGGGTCGAGGGTGCCGAGCAGAGCATCCATCTCGGCCAGCGAACTGACCATCGCCAGCGCGGCCCGCACCTCGTGGCCCACCGGGTAGCCCTTGAAGTACCAGCCCACGTGCTTGCGAATGTCTCGGCAAGCGCGTTCTTCGCTGTCGAAGAAGTCGACGAGCAACTCGGTGTGCCGACGCAGTGCCGTCGCGACCTCGCCGAGTGGCGGGTGCGCGCGGGCCGCCAGCGCCTCTGCCTCGGTCAGCTCGCCGCTCCGAACGCGGAAGGCTGCCGAGAGATCGCCGAACAACCACGGCCGGCCAAGGCAACCGCGCCCGACGACCACACCGTCACAGCCCGTCTCGTCGACCATGCGCAGCGCGTCGTCGGCCGACCAGATGTCGCCGTTGCCGAGCACCGGAATGCTCGTGATGGTCTCTTTGAGTGTGGCGATGGCCGACCAGTCGGCGTGGCCGGAGTAGAAGTTGGCTGCCGTTCTGGCGTGCAGCGCGACAGCGGCAACCCCGGCGCCCTCTGCGGCCCGCGCGGCCTCGAGATAGGTGAGATGGGTGTCGTCGATTCCCTTGCGCATCTTCACGGTGACCGGAATTTCGCCGGCTGCACCCACGGCGGCCTCGACGATGCCGCGGAACAGATCGCTCTTCCATGGCAACGCGGCACCGCCACCCTTGCGGGTCACCTTCGGCACCGGGCAGCCGAAGTTCATGTCGATGTGGTCGGCCAGGTCTTCGGCAACCAGCATGGTGACCGCTTCACCCATCGTCTTCGGGTCGACACCGTAGAGCTGAATAGACCGGGTGGTCTCTGAGGGGTGGTGCGTAATGAGTCGTAACGACTCGGGCGTGCTCTCGACCAATGCACGCGAGGTGATCATTTCGCTGACATACAGCCCCGCGCCGTATTCGCGGCAGAGCCGCCGATACGCCGTGTTGGTGATGCCGGCCATGGGCGCGAGTACAACGGGCACATCAAGAGTGATGGGCCCGATAGCGAGGCGAGGCGCTGTCGTGAGCGCGGTTGGAGAATTCATTGGTCTAATTCTCCCAGAGTTTCGGAGCAGACGAGCCGGCGTGAGCCCGTCGGTGCAGAACTACTTCGAGCGCACCGCTGTGGAGGACGAGTCTTGTGCGCGGTTCTCAGCTGCTGAGCCGGCCGGAGCAGCGACGGGAGCAACACCCACGGCGGGCACATCGCAGACACCATCGATGCCGCACACCGCGCCCTCGGGCCCATCCACGGCTCCCAGCATCTGAAACACAGGGGACGCAAACCCGACAGCCTGCACTTTCGAACCGCCTTTCAAACCGGCTTGCGAATCAGCCTGCGAGCTCATCGCGCCTCCCCCACGCCAGCGGCATCCGCAGCGGCATCCGCATCGGCATCGGCATCGGCCCCGAATACAGCGTCAGCCGCCGCCTCGGCGGCACGCTCCCCTGTGATCTGGGTCAGCACCTGGGCGAAGGTCGCGGCATCCTGAGCGCCCGACACCCCGTATTTGTTGTCGAACACGAAGAACGGCACGCCCTGAATACCGTACTCGATGGCCTGCGCTTGGTCGGCGCGCACCGCATCGAGAAATTCGTCGGCCTGAAGCGAGCGCAGAACGTCGTCGCGGTCGAGCCCGACCTCGGCGGCGAGGTCAGCGAGATCGTCGTCACGGCCGACGTGCTTGCCCTCCTCGAAGTACGCCTTGAGTAGGCGTTCTTTCATCTCGAGCTGAAGGCCGTGCGCCTTTGCGTAGTGAATGACTTGGTGAGCCTTCACCGTGTTGGTGTGCTTGAGTGCGTCGAAATCGTAATGCAAGCCCACCGATTCGGCGATGCCAGTGATGCGCTCGAGCATCTGCGCGGTCTGTTCGGGCGGCAGGCCCTTGTGCTGAGCGAGAAAATCAGTCTCAGATCCGTCGAAATCGACCGGAGTCTCTGGCGAGAGCTCGAAGCTGTGGTACTCGACCTGCACCGGAACGGCACTGCCGTCAGCACTCGCGGCCGTGTACTCGACGATGCCGTTCTCGAGCTTGCGCTTGCCCACGTAACACCAGGGGCACGCGACGTCTGACCACACGTCGATCTTGATTGCATCACTCACAACAGAATCATTCACACCAGTGGCAACGGGCGCCGCGCTGGTGATATTCCCGAACTCGGTCGCCGGCACGGGAATGGTGAGGCACGGGCATCCGGTTAGATGGTGTCATGACGCTCACCGGTACAGAACGAGTCGAAGTGGATGCCCGCGAGCGCGGCCTCGCCATCGAAATCGTTGAACGGCCCGCCGCCGACAGCCTCGAAGCGGCCGCCGCACTGCTCGGCCTCGAACCGTCGGCCGTGATCAAGTCACTCGTGGTGAAGCGGCACGATGGCGACTACCTGTTCGTGCTGACGCCCGGAGACCGCCAGATCAGCTGGCCGAAACTGCGCACCCTGCTCGGTGTGAACAAGCTCTCACTGCCCTCTGCCGACCTCGCCCTCGAGGCGACGGGCTACGAACGCGGAACCATCACCCCGCTCGGCAGCCTCACCGCGTTGCCCGTCTTCGCTGACGAACGGATGCTCGGAAAGCAGGTCGCGCTCGGCGCGGGCGAGCACGGCCACAGCTTGCTCGTCGACGCCGACGCCCTCGTCGCCGCTTTCGGAGCGACCGTCGCTGACATCACGGAGCCCCTCAAACCGCGCCACTGACAAACCGCGCCGCCTGACCGCCGCGAGCGTGGCCCCAGCGCTAAGCCGAGGTCGGCGCGTCGACGGCACCACCGAACCGGCGGGTGCGGCCGGTGTAGTACTCGATGGCCTCCCAGAGGTCTGTGCGGGTGAAGTCGGGCCAGAGCCGGTCGAGAAACACCATTTCGGCGTAGGCCGACTGCCAGAGCATGAAGTTGCTGGTGCGCTGCTCTCCTGAGCTGCGCACGAAGAGGTCGACGTCGGGCAGGTCGGGCACGTATAAGTGCTTCTGAATGAGCTTCTCTGACACGCTCGATGGTTTCAAACGCCCGGCGGCGACCTCTGCCGCGATGTGCTGTACGGCATCCGTCAGCTCGTTGCGGCCGCCGTAGTTGACGCACATGGTGAGTGTGAGCGTGGAGTTCGCCGCGGTCAGCCGTTCTGCGAACTGCAGCTCGTTGATCACCGATGCCCACAGCCTCGGCCGGCGCCCCGCCCAGCGCACCCGAACGCCCCATTCGTTGAGCTGGTCGCGGCGGCGGTGCAGCACGTCGCGGTTGAAGCCCATCAAGAAGCGCACCTCGTCGGGCGATCGCTTCCAGTTCTCGGTCGAGAACGCGTACACGCTGAGGTGTTTCACGCCGATTTGAACGGCGCCGGCCACCACGTCGAGCAGCGCGGCCTCGCCGGCCTTGTGGCCCTCGACGCGGGTCAGGCCGCGGGCGTTGGCCCAGCGGCCGTTGCCGTCCATCACCACGGCGACGTGCTCGGGCACCTCGCCGCGCGGAATCTCGGGCGGATACACCCCCGTGTAATCGAGCGGCTTGAAGTCGACTGCGTCGCGGTGGGTCTTGCCTACTCGGCTCATGCGGTGGTGCTTTCGGTGGGGGTAGCGGAGGGGGCGGCCACGGAGAACGCAGGCCCCACGGGGGTAGCAGCAGAGAACGCAGGCCCCGCGGGGGTAGCAGCAGAGAACGCGGGCCCCGCGGGAGTGGCAGCAGACGCAGGACTCACGGGCCGAGCTGGGGTACCCGTCGCCCGTGCTGCTTCAACGGCCTGGCGGGCGAGCTGCGCCTCACGCAGGGTGTGGATGGTCGAATTACTCCGATCCACGTGCTGCAGCGATCGCAGCCCCCGCTCGAGGTGCCACTGCGTATACGCGGCCACGATACCGCTCGCCTGCGACCGAACCCGTTCTGCGGTGGAGTCTGCCGAAGCCCAGTCACCCGAAAGAAGCGCCCCGAGCAACCCGAGCGTGGCGGCATCGAGCCTCGGGGTGCCGGGAGGCGCATACTCATCGCTCACCACACCGCCCAGCTGCACCACGAACGCCGAGTGCGGCCCCGGCACGCCTGACACGGCGCAATCGAAGAAGCTCGGCGCCCAGCCGGCCATCGACAGCGCACGCAAGAGGTACGAATCGAGTGTCAGGCTCGAGCCGTGCTCGCCGCGCGACAGCGACCGCAGAGCACCGACCAGCAACAGGTATTGCTGCTGCGTCGCATCTGCTTCGGTCAGCTTGTCGGCCGTTTCGACCATGGCACTCGCCGCGGTGTAGCTCGCGTAGTCGGCCGAGATCTCGGCGCCGTACGAGGCGATGGTCTCGGCCTGCGTGATGGTGTCGAGGGTGCGCCCCTCGAAGAACTGAACGTCGGCCACCATGAAAGGCTCGAGCCGCGCGCCGAACTTCGACGCCGTGCGCCGCACGCCCTTCGCCACCGCGCGGATCTTGCCGTGCTGCCGCGAGAGCATCGTCACGATGCGGTCGGCCTCACCCAGCTTGTGGGTGCGCAGCACAACGACGTCATCACGGTAAAGGGGCACCCCTCTATTATCGCTGCCTCCCCCGACGCTGCTCCGGATGCCCGGCCGGCCAGCCGCGCCGCACTCCGCGTTCCGGCCGCCGAATTCCGACCCGCAACTTCACTCTTCACCTCGCGTCGCTGCGGAGGTTGCGCAAAGGCACCTCCGAGCGCGAGCAGAGGTGCTTTCGCGCAACGACACGCCGAGCGAATGCGCGCGGCGTCACCGGCGACTGACGCGAAGCTCGAGACGGGCGGGAGCCGCGAAACGGGTCAGACCGAGGTGAGCTCGCGGTCGTGGCCCGTCACGCGGATGGCGCGGTTCACGGCGCTGACGACGGCCTTCAGAGACGCCGTCGAGATGTCGGCGTCGATTCCGACACCCCAGTACGTCACACCTTCGACCTGGCACTCGACGTAGGCCGCGGCCAGCGCGTCACCGCCGGCGCTCAGAGCGTGCTCCACGTAGTCGAAGACGCGAACCTCGACGCCCTCTTGCGCCAGCACGTCGAGGAAGGCCGCGATCGGCCCGTTTCCGTCGCCGACGATCGAACGCGACTCGTCACCCACGCGCAGGTCGACCGCGAGCGACGTCGAGCCGCTCAGGTTGCTCGACGTGCTCGTGCGGGTGAGCTCGAACCGGCCCCACTTGTCTTCGGCACGCGACGAAGGCGCGGGCAGGTACTCGTCTTGGAAGATCGCCCAGATCTGGTCGCTGGTGACCTCGCCACCCTCGGCATCGGTCTTCGCCTGCACGACACCGCTGAACTCGATCTGCAAGCGGCGGGGCAGGTCAAGCGCATGGTCGTTCTTCAGCAGGTAGGCGACGCCGCCCTTGCCCGACTGCGAGTTGACGCGAATGACTGCTTCGTACGACCGCCCCAGGTCTTTCGGGTCGACCGGCAGGTAGGGCACGGCCCAGACCAGCGAGTCGACGTGCACTCCCTGAGAGGTCGCGTCGGCCTCCATGGCCTCGAAACCCTTCTTGATGGCGTCTTGGTGCGATCCGCTGAAGGCCGTGTAGACCAGATCGCCGGCCCAGGGGCTCCGCTCGTGCACCTTCAGCTGGTTCACGTACTCGGCCGTGCGGCGAATGCCGTCTAGGTCGGAGAAGTCGATCTGCGGGTCGACGCCCTGCGTGAACATGTTGATGCCGAGCGCCACCAGGTCGACGTTGCCGGTGCGTTCGCCGTTGCCGAACAGGCAGCCTTCGATGCGGTCCGCACCCGCCAGGTACCCCAGTTCGGCGGCTGCGACGGCCGTGCCGCGGTCATTGTGAGGGTGCAGCGACAGAATGACGTTCTCACGGTGTGCGAGGCGACGCGACATCCACTCGATCGAGTCGGCGTAGACGTTCGGGGTCGCCATTTCGACCGTCGACGGCAGATTCACGATCACCTTGCGCTCAGCGGTCGGCTCGAACACCTCGATCACCTGGTTGGTGATGTCGAGCGCGAACTCCAGCTCGGTGCCGGTGTAGCTCTCAGGCGAGTATTCGTAGTACACGACGGTCTCGGGAACGGTCTTCTCGTACTCACGGCAGAGCCGAGCACCTTCGAGCGCCAGGTCGATGATGCCCTGCTTGTCGCTTCTGAAAACCACGTCACGCTGCAGGATGCTCGTGGAGTTGTACAGGTGAACGATGGCCTGCTTGGCACCGGCGATCGACTCGTACGTGCGTGCGATGAGGTGTTCACGTGCCTGCGTCAGAACCTGGATGGTCACGTCGTCAGGAATCGCGTTCTCTTCGATGAGGCTGCGCACGAAGTCGAAGTCGGTCTGGCTCGCGCTCGGAAAGCCGACCTCGATCTCTTTGTAACCCATGCGCACCAGCAGGTCGAACATGATGCGCTTGCGCTCGGGGTTCATCGGGTCGATGAGGGCCTGGTTGCCGTCGCGCAGGTCGACCGCGCACCAACGCGGCGCTGTGGTAATGGTCTTCGACGGCCACGTGCGGTCGGGCAGGTCGACACCGAACTGCTCACGGTAGGGGCGGTACTTGTGCACCGGCATCGAACTGGCGGTTTGATTGTTCTTCACGAGATCTTCCTCAAAGTCTTAGTGTTTGCGTCTGGTTGGCAGTTTTTTATTTACGACAAGCCAATGACGAACTCCGCGACGAGGAAGGCTTTATGAAAGCTCGTCGCGGCAGCTAAGAAGGAGCAGACCGAAAAACACCCTTTGAGGCTATCACGAACGACCCGCGAGCAGGGAGATCGCTTGCCGCGCCGACAGAGTCGGCACGTACGCGCGGGCCAGAGCCACGCCCACCGCAGGCAACGTGAGCGGGTCGGCATAGGCCAGATACAGCGCAACATTCTCGGGCCGAAACTTCTGTTTGAACGCGAGCAGCGAGGCGAAACCGTACACCGGTTCAAGCGCACGCCCTAGGGCATCGAGCAGCGCGGCGCGGGCCCCGTCGCTTCGTAATTGCTCGCCAGGCGCTCCGGTGGCAGCGCTGCTGTGGGCCAACGGCGCTGCCGACAGGCTCACGAACGCGAGCCCCGCACGCTGAGCCTGCTCGATGCACTCGGCAATGGTGAACTCCATCACCCCGTTCACCGTGTCGGGTCGGCGCCGCATGAAATCGAGAGTCCAGCCCACGACGGTGCCGTGCTCGAAGGTAGGCAGCCAGCTCGTGACGCCGAGCACTCGGTCGTCGGCATCGAGGGCGAGCATCAGGCGCACCTCGGGGTCGAGCAGTTCATCCACCCCGCCCAGCGTGAAGCCCATCTCGGGCAGGTTCTTCTCGGCCACCCACAGCTCGGAGATTTCGCGCAGTTGCGCCGCCTGGGCCGCGGGCCGCCGAGAGTACGAGGTCCATTCGGCACGAATACCGAGCTTCGCCGCCTTGTTTCGCGCGGTGCGAACGTCTTGCATCTTCTTGCCCTCGAACGAGAACGAGTTCAGCTCGATGCGCGCTTCTTCGGCGATCTGCATCATCGACCAGTGCATGCCGGCGAAGGCCGGTGCGACAGCGGCTGAGACGGCGTAGAACACCGGAGTCCAGCCGTGATTGGTGCAGAACACCGCGAAGTCGGCCAGAGCATCCGCTCGCTCTCGTTCACTCACGCCGCCGAGAGGCTCGCCGATGGCGATGGCCACACCGTTCACGATTCGATAGCTGATGGCTGCGTCTGAACGCTCGGAGAACCAGTAGTGGTTGCCCGGCCAGGTTGCGATAAACGACAGAGACCCGGGTGCGCCGAGATGCAGAAGCGAGCGGATGCGCGCCTCAGCCCCTGCCGCCTGCCCGAGCCTGTGGCGTGAAACCGAAAGCACCGCCGTCACGGCGACCACGAACCAGAACAGCGGCCCCACCCACTCGTACACGAACCGCGCGGCATCGCTCGCCGGAAAAACGTCGATGCGTTCGAGCGAGAGAAACCCTACGGGCATGAACCGTTCGGGCAGGTCGTAGAGCAGATCGCCGAGTGAGACCGCCGGGATGAACTGCTCGCGCAGCGCATAGGCGATGCTCAGATACACCGCACTGATGGTCACCAACGCACTGACGATGACGATGAAGAACCGCGGTGTGGCGCCGAACGAGGAGTCGACGGGAAAGATTCGCCGGCTGAAGACCAGCGACACGGCGATGACCAGCGGCAGCACGATGGAGATGATGACAGCGATGCTGTTCTGATTAAACGTGCCGTTCGAGAGGTCGAAGAACGTGTTCGCGCTGATGGCAGGCAAGACTCCGTAGTAGGCCACACCGAGCACGAAGAAGAACACATTGACGGCAACAGCCAGCCAGAGCGCCACACGGCGGCCGCGCAGAATGCCGAGAGCCGAAATCAGCAGCACAACCAGCGGCAGCACGGTCACCAGAATCGGGCCGAGCCCGTCGAGCCGAGAGGCGGCGTAGGCATCGGAGCAGGCGTCGCTGTAGCCCACCGAAGCGCACTGCGCCGCGACGGCAACCGGATTGGCCAGGTTGTCGCGAAAAAGCAGCCCGAGTGGTTGCAGAGGGCCGAATCCGTTCGGCGCCACGATGGTGATCAGCGGGCCGACGGCGGTGATGGCCACAATGGCGGCGAGCAGAGACCGCTGCTCGCGATGGGTGCTTCGGCGCAAGCCGCGCTCGGGGCGCGAGGCCGGCGCCGGCGGCACGTGCGCCGCTGCACTCGTCGCCCTCGCTCCTCCTGTCGCGCCCCCCTGCGATGCCACCGCAGGCGCAACAGCAGCAGCCGCAGCAGCCGCAGCAGCCGCAGCAGCAGCCTCGGCGCGCGCCCGCCGCGTCGCCGGTCGCAGCACCCACAGAACGATGCCCAGCACGAGCCCCACCACCGCAGCGAGAAAGCGATACAGATCGACCGGCATTCCGGAGTAGAGCACGAACATCAACAGCACCGCGAAGCCGAGCACCCGAATTCGCCGGCGCAGCAACGGACCTGCGAACGCACTCGCCGCCATGATGGTGCCCACCACCGAAATCAGCGGATCGATGGTGGCATGCGACCTGATCTGCTCGGCTGCGACCAGCCCGAGCCACAGCCCGATGCCCTGCAACAGCAGGCCGAGGCCGCCGCCGAGCACCGCGACGAGAACGTAGGTGACCGCTGTGCGCCAGGTACCCATCATCCGCTCGGCCGTACCGAGCACGATCAGGATGATCGGCACCACGATGAGAATATGAAGCGCCCGCGCGGGCAGCAGCACCGACGTCAGCGCCGCAAACCAATGGTGCTGTGCGAAAACCGAGTCGTAGCTCAGCGACAGTGTGCTGTCGAAGTGCTGGTAGATGGCGGCGTGGAAGACCAGTTGCAGTATGCCGATGCCCACGGCGACACCCGAGATGATCCAGGTGAAGGGAATCGACACGGCCCAGCGGGCCACGGCACGGGCCCCTCGAGACACCCGCCCCGGCCGCGGTGCCGAGGCGGAGGCCGACGTCGAGACCGCTGCCAGCAGGCCCGCTGAACTCCGCGCTCCCGTCACGAGCCGAGCCCGAAATGATCGCCGAGCAGGGTCATACCGCGCGCGAACGAATACGTCGCGGTGGTGTAGTCGTGCGCGCTGCCGGGCGCCTCGAAGTACGTAACGGACATCCCTGCGTCGTGCGCAGCTCGCGAGACCTGCTGAGCGAAGGGTCTGAAAATGTCATCGTCAGAGCCCACCGCGAAAACGGCGAACGTGCTCGCGAAAGGTGTGTGTTTTCTCAGAATGTTCTCAGGGCACGCCGCCAGGTACGCAGCGCGATCGCCCGCGAAGCCCACGGAGATGGTGTTCGCCTCATCACCGTTCGCCGGCACGAGTTCACCAGACACGTCGAGAATCGCCCCGAACAGCTCGGGGTGCGCCGCGCCCAGCTGAATCGAACACGTTCCTCCTTGCGAAAAACCCGAGATGCCCCAGTTGCGAGACTCATGCGCCACCGGAAGGTGTGCAGCGATCCAGTCGACCACATCGACTGTGAGATAGGTTGCTGAATTGCCGAGAGCTCCGTCGACGCACATCGGATTGTTGTCAGGGTCGCCGAGTTGATCGGGCGACACGACAATGGGTGCGAGCCCGTGGTGCGCGGCGGCGTAGCTGTTGAGCGTCTCGATCAGGTGAGCCGACACCAGCGGATCTGAGGGCTGCCCCGGTTGCCCCGACAGCGCAATGACCACGGGCAGGGCGGGCGGATGCTCGGTCAAAGCCGCAGGCGGCAGATAGACCACCGCGTGCCGAGCGACGAAACCACTGACGACCCCCGGAATCTTGACCTCGCTGACGAGCCCGGCAGCCGGCTGATCGCGCGGTGCAACCCAGGTGCTGCCGAGCGACGCGTTGTCGTCGGCCGACGATGTGGGCGTAGCGAGATTGGGCAGCGTGTTTGCCGCGAACGGGCTGATGCCGAACACCGAGTTCACCGTGGTGTAGGTGCCGATGTCGATGTTGAGGCTCATCGCGGTCGTGCCGGCGAACACGACGATCGCGATCGCAGAGATCACCGTGCGCGGCCAGCGGGAGCCCACGAACGAACAGACACACACCGCGATGAACGCGAAGCCGACGGCAACCCAGACCAGCGCCGCGAGCGAGAGATCGACCCCGAAGAGGTCGAGCACGCCCGTCACGATCCAGGCCGCTACGAGGCCGATCGCCGCCCCGGCAAGAAGCGCGATGCCACTCGTGGCAGACCACCGTCGCCGACTCCAGCGAGGGCCGGGGCGCACCGCGAGTTCGTAGGCTGCACAGACTGCGGCGACGGCATAGACGATCACCACGAACGCGCCAGCGACGATGCTGACGGTTCCGAATGAACCCATGTACGACCTCGTTTGAACCTTTCACCCGGTGTTCGCCGCGCCATTGGCGCGCTGCGATGCCACCGTGCCCCCCGTAACGACAAGAAATATTCCGGTCTCGCCGCGTTGAGCAGCGTACCGTGACGAACACCATGTCATTGAATGCTGTCTATCTGGTGTTAGCGCTCATCGCGGCGTCGACGGTGATCGGGTTGCTCTGGCGCCGCCGACAGGGCGCCGTCTCCACGCGCCAGACCGCCCAGACTGCTCTCGTCGTTCGCCCCGCCGACGTGAGCGGCGCGAGCCTCGCGCACACGAACGGCGTGCCTACGAGCAGCGCCGATTCACCCGAGCCGTTCCCCGCCGAGCCGGCCTTCGCCGAGCCGACCTTCGGCGCCCGCGCCACCCTGCTGCAGTTCTCGACCGAATTCTGCGCCAGCTGCCCCGCCACGAGACGGATGCTCGGCGCGATCGCCGAAAGCTCAGACGGCGTGACCCATGTCGACGTCGACCTCACGAACCGGGCAGATCTCGCCAACCGCTACGGCATTCTGCAGACCCCCACCACGTTCATCCTCGACGGGGCCGGCACCCTCGTCGCGCGCATCGGCGGATCGACCCGCCGTGACGTGATTCAACGCCAGCTCGACTCGATCGCGATTGTGAGTGTGCCCTGATGCCCGACGTATCCACGCGCCAGCCAGTGACCGAGGTCGACCCGCGCGGCCCTCGCTTTGCCGCCGCAATTACCGCGGTTCTGCTGATCGTGGTGCTTCTGCTGGGGCTGGGCACCGCCGCGGCCCCGCCGCCCAGTGTCGGTCAACGTGCGAGCGAGCCCGCGTTCATCCTGCTGACCATCATCGCCGTGCTGTTCGCCTGGGGAGCATTCGCCGGCCCGGCCCGGCACCCGTGGGGAGTTCTTTTTCGCCTGGTGGTGCGGCCGCTGCTCTCTGCGCCCGCCGAACTCGAAAGCACGAAACCGCTTCGGTTCGCCCAGGGCGTGGGGCTCGTGATCACGGGCATCGGCGTCATTCTCGCCCTGTTCGGCGTGCCGTACGCGCTCATCATCTGCGCGGCCGCCGCTTTCGTCGCAGCGTTCTTGAATTCGGTTTTCGCGTACTGCCTCGGCTGCCAGCTCTACCTGCTGCTCGTTCGCGGCGGCGTCGCGGGCCGCACGGCCTGATCAGACCACGTCAGGCGCCCCTCACAAGCCCTCACACGGGCTGGATGCCTCGCAGTAGTCTGTTCTTCAAGCGAATCGAATGAGCGGGGCCACCACATGACCGAGCCACAGCAGCACAGGGCCACAGCATGACCGAACCACTCAGCATTCTTCTGGCGGGCGGCTCGGGCTTCATCGGCACCGAACTCACGTCGCAACTGCGCGCGCAGGGTCACCGGGTCGTCGTGCTGGTTCGGCACCCCACGCATCACCCTGACGAGCGCATGTGGGATCCAGACGCCGGCTGGCTGAACCCTGAGACGGTCGAGCGCGCGGATGCCGTGATCAATCTCTCGGGCGCCTCGATCTCACGACTGCCCTGGACTCTCGCGTACAAGCGCACCATTCTCGAGTCGCGCGTGAACGCCACCACAACCCTCGCCTCGGCCATTCTCAAGGCCGAGAAGCCGCCGACCGTCTTTTTGAGCGGCTCTGCTGTGGGGTATTACGGCGACCGGCCGGGCGAACTGCTGACGGAGCAGTCGGGCATCGGCGAGGGGTTTCTGCCCAAGGTCGTCGACGCCTGGGAGCGGGCATCCCGAATCGCCGCACCCGTCACGCGAGTCACGAACTTTCGAACCGGAGTGGTCATCGGCAACGGCGGCCTCGTCAACACCTTGAAGCTCATCGCCAAGCTCGGCGGCGCGGGGCCGCTCGGCAGCGGTTCGCAGCACTGGCCCTGGATCAGCCTGTACGACGAGGCAGCGGGCATCCGTCACCTGCTCGGCTCAGAGCTCAGCGGCCCGGTGAACCTCTCAGGGCCGAATCCGGCCACCGCAGCCGATGTGATGAAAACCATTGCGCGGCTCGAGCATCGGCCGTACTGGCTGCCTGCACCATCATGGGCCATCAAGGGCGCGCTGGCCGATGCGGGCCGGGAGCTCATTCTGGCCGACCAGAACCAGTCGTCGCAGCTGCTGGCCGCCGACGGATTCGACTTTCGCGATACGTCGCTCGACGAGACCCTCGAGCAGGCACTCGGCCGCAGCCCGCAGGCTGCGTAGTAACAGCCGGGCGTCGCTCAGGCCGCTTGCGGCTGCTTCAGGTAGAAGTCGATCGCCTGACGCAACGCGTGCCGTGCTCGCTTGCGATCACCACTCGCGTCATATGCCAAGCCGAGCCTGAACCACGCCTTCCAGCTTTCGGGCTGCTCTTCGACCTCGACGCGGTAGGTGTCGAACTCGGCGTCGGCCTCGGCCCGATAGGGCCGCCCGCTCGGCCGCTTCGGCAGGTCGTCGACCGGAAGCTCGTCGTTGTCACGCAGAATGCCCACGAGCTTCTGGGTGCGAAACCCGAACATGAGTTCGCGGTACAGCGCCCACGCGCCGATGAACGGCATGATGAGGAGGCCTACGCCGATTCCGATGCCAACCGGGTTGCCGGTGCCGATGAACAGCACCGCATGCTGCAGCACCAGCGCCATGTACACCACGAGAAGCGCGGCCATGCCGAACGCCGCTAGCCGGCCCTTCATGCGATGGTCGCCCGTGCTGCTTGCCCCGACACCGTTTCGGGTTCGGGCACCCAGCCACTGTCGGCCTTCGTCGCGCCCGCATCGCCACCTGCGGCCAGCAACTGGTCGAGGTGCAGCAGCTTGTCGAGGCCCACGGTGAGCCCCTGAGCATCGCGAGCCGCCTTCAGGCCGAGCAGGATGCCCGTCTCATACGAGCTCGATGAAATCGTTTCGTGGCTGATGGTCATCACCTCACCCGTTCCGCCGAAAATGACGTCTTGCCGGGCATTGACGCCCTGCAACCGCAGGCTATGGATCGGAACGCTCGCCACCTGCTGCCCCCGAGCCCGCTGATCGGTGTGCGGAGCCGAAACCGGCCCCACTCCGGCGCGCGCTTCGCCGATGAGCTCGGCCGTACGCACCGCGGTTCCCGACGGCGAGTCGAGCTTCGAGGCGCCGTGAGCCTCGACGATCTCGATGGAGTTGAAGAATTGCGCGGCCATCGCCGAGAAGGCCGTGGCGAGCACCGAGCCGAGCGAGAAGTTGGGCACAATCACCACGCCCGTGTCGGGCAGTGACGCGAGAGTGTGTTCGAGGCGCAGAATGCGGTCGCCCGACCATCCTGAGGTGCCGACCAGCACATTGAGGCCGTTCGAGACCGCGTAGTCGACCACGCTCTGGCTGGCTCCCGGAACACTCACGTCGACCACCAGATCGGCACCGAGAACACCCGACAGTTCGTCTTTCGAACAGAGTTCGGCGAACACCTCGAACTCGTCTGCGCTCTCGACGATGCCACGCACCACTCGGCCCAGTTTGCCTGATGCGCCGACAATGGCGACCTTCGTACTCATACAGCCAATCTATCAAGATCGGCATGGGAGTCAGATGCGAGCAGGTCGTAGGCTCGAAGGGTGCAGCTTCGCGAAACCCCGGTGACCTCTGAGCCCGCCGTGCGCCTCTTGACCGAGTACTTCACGAGCCGTGAACTCGACTTCCCCACGAACCAGGGTGTCTACCGGGTGACCTTTCCGCCGCCCGAGCAGTTCGTGCCGCCCGTCGGGGTGTTTCTGGTCGTCGAGACCGGCGAGGGCGATGCGGGCGGCGAGGGCGATGCTGCGGCTGACACTGTCGGCCACGCCGTCGGATGCGGCGGCATCAGGCGCATCGCAGACGGCCCCACTGGCGCGCGTTACGAGGTCAAGCACGTCTTCATCGAGCCAGCCGCCCGCGGCCAGGGCCTCGCCGCCGCGCTGATGGCCGAGCTCGAGGCGCGCGCTGCCGCGTTCGGTGCCGCCGAAGTGGTTCTTGACACGAACGCCAGCCTCGAGGCAGCCGCGCGCCTCTACGCCCGGCTCGGCTACCACTCCATCGCCGCCTATAACACCAACACGAACGCCACGAACTGGTACGCGAAAACCCTCGGCTAGTACGGCTGCGCGTCAGCGAGCCCGGTGCGCAACTCCACCGGCAGGTGACCGAGGTCGTTGTGGGTCACGAGTTCGGGCATGCGACCGCTTCGGTACCGGATGATCGTGAGCGCGCAATTCGCCTGGTTCACCCCGACCCAGCGCCACCCCGGCGCACTCAGCGCCTCCCGAACGAACCAGCCGATGACGAAGTTGTGCGTGATGAGCAGATCGTGGGTGGTCTCGCGCGATGGAGTCAGAAACTCGGCGACGGCATCGGCCATCTGCGCCCGGCCCGCATCCACTTCTTCTTCGGTCACCGCGTTGAAGAACGGCTCGAAGGCGTGCGGCATCTCGGGTGAATACTCGGTGGGCACGCAGTCGAACAGCAACGGCGTGGGCTTCGGGTCGAGCGCGGGCAACTGCTTCGCCATGATGGCGGCGGTTTCGGCCGCGCGCTGCAGCGGCGAGTGCCAGACATTGTTGAACGGTACTCCCCCGAGTCTGTCGGCAATCAGCCGGGCCTGACGTTCGCCGCGCGGAGACAGCGGGCCGTCGCTGACGCCGTATTCGGCATCGACCTGCTCGCCGTGGCGCACGAGGTAGAGCACGTGCCCCATGGTCATGACGGCACCACCGAAGTCGCAGCCGCAGCCGACACTGACGTCGCACTCGACGAAAGAGCCGACGACGCAACCGGAGTAGCCCCAGTCGTCGTCGCCGCTGCCGCGTCGAGCGCGATAGCGCCGTGGCGTTCGAGCAGGGTCTCCGGCTCGGCCTGGGCCGCCGCCCCGAGGCCACTCACAACCTGCGCGAACCTGTCGGCGTCAACCGCCCCCACCGCAGCGAGCGACAGCGGCCGCGAAGCGATCTCTCGAGCAAGCTCTTGCACATCAGCCGGAGTCACCTCGTCGAGCCGCCGCAGAGCTTCGTCGAGGTCGGCGAATTCGCCCGTGGTCAGCTCAGAACGACCGAGACGCGACATGCGCGTGTCGGAGTCTTCGAGCGCGAGCGCCGCCGAGCCCGAGAGCTGGCCGCGGGCACGCCCGAGTTCGGCGGCGGTGATTCCCGTCTCGGCAAGCCGGTTGAGCTCGGCGAGCAGCAACTCGGCCACCTGCCCCGCGTTCTTCGGCGAGCAGCCGGCGTACATGCCGAACACGCCCGCATCCGAATAGCCCGAAGCGAACGAATATACCGAGTACGCCAGCCCTCGCCGCTCACGCACCTCTTGAAAGAGCCGCGACGACATGCCGCCGCCGAGCACGGAGTTCAGCACACCGAGCGCCGACCGGCGGTCGTCGACGGCCGAGAAACCCGGGTACCCGAGCATGAGCACGGCCTGCTCGTTGGGTCGGTCGGTCAGCGAGAGCGCGGTGCCCCGAGTGACCGGGGTGAGATCGGCGGCGCGACGGGCAACCGGGGTCGCGGCGACCTGCGGGCTCCAGCCGGCCGTTTCGACGGCAGCACTGACGAGCGCCACGAGTTCGTCGTGATCGACGGCGCCGGCGACGGTCACCACGAGGTCATTGGGCCGGTAGTTCGCGCGGTAGTGCTGCCACACGGCGTCGCGGGTGACGGCCTTGATGGTCTCGGCGCTTCCGCCGACCGGCCGGCCCAGTGGATGCTCGCCCAGCACCGCCTCGAACAAGCGCTCGCCCAGCACATCGTTCGGGTCGTCGTCGGCCATCGCCAGCTCTTCGAGAATCACTCCACGTTCGTTCTCGAACTCCGTCTCGTCGAGCAGCGACGAGGTGAACATGTCGGCCAGCACGCCGACGGCCATCGGCAGATCGCGGTCTTGCACCTTCGCGTAGTAGCAGGTGTATTCCTTACCGGTGAGGGCGTTGTGTTCGCCGCCGACCTCGTCGAACGACACCGCGATGTCGAGGGCGGTACGCGTCGGAGTGCCCTTGAAAAGCAAGTGCTCGAGAAAATGTGTCGAGCCGAATCGCGACGGAATGGCAGCGATCGGCAGGGCATCCGCACCCGCTATTGCGGCGACAGCGCCTCGTTCGTCACGCGAACCCACAGCCACCCAGAACCCCACCGTGGAACTTCGTGCGCCCGCCACACGCTCGCTGAGAACCCGGATTCCGCTGGGGAGCACTGAGCGCCTTACCAGCGCGTCACCGGATGCGGTGAAAGACAGCTCGGGCAGGTCGAGTGGGAGAGCAACAGCACCGTTCATCACCACTCACCCTACTCGACAGTGTGCTGTGCGAACCCTGTCTGTTTGCTCCTCAGACGGTCAACTGAACGACAACCCCCAGAACCGGTCGTCTTCTGACGCGTCGTACAGCCGCGTGCTGGCCGTGGTCAGACCGAGTGCGTGTTGATCCCAGGTGGTCGCGGAGCAGGTGCCCGCTGCCGCATTCGCGCTCGCTATGAAGTTGGCATAGAGCAAACTGCCGCCACTGGTGATCATCGTCGTGAGTGCAGCCGAGACGGAGTATCCGTTGGAGCAGTTCACCGAAACGTGGTAACTCGTAGTGGCTCCTGATGAGTACCCCGCCAAGACCAACGGATTCACCTTCACGGCAATGTCGAAGAGGTTCGTTTCACCCGAACGAGGAGTGAACGTCGGAGTCTCAAGCACGTCGGGAGCCGGAGGATGGGCGGGCGGAGTGTGGAAGCAGGCCGGAGGGGCGTCGGGCCCAGAACAACCAGCCGGAGCCGCGTTCGCGGCAGCGCCGCCGAGCCCGACCAATGCAGCCATCGCGAGTGTCAGGGCAGTGGCGGCAATACCGACTCGAAAGTGCAACTTCATGATTGTGATCTCCTCTGGTGACGAGCCGACCCACGGTGAGCCGGTCGGGCAAAAAGCCGTATATCAACAAAGATTCACGGCGAGGCAATCCATTACGGCACTCGGAGAAATTCGTGGGCGCAGACGACGGATGCCCGCCACCACCTCTCACGAACGAGAGGGGTGACGGGCATCCGGTGCCGTCCGCGGTGGCACCAGGCGGGTGAAGCGGGCCTAGCCTTCGGCGGGCGCCTCGGGGCCCGTGCTGTGCGCAGCAGAACCCTCGGTGTCTGCGCCGACGGCGACGAGGTTGTCTTCGAGAGCGGCCTCGTCGATCACCGGGGCAAGCGACAGCTTTCCGCGGTCGTCGATCTTGGTGATTTCGACCTGGATCTTCTGGCCGACGCCGAGCACGTCTTCGACGTTCTCGACACGCTTGCCACCGGCGAGCTTACGAACCTCGCTGATGTGCAGCAGGCCGTCTTTGCCGGGCATGAGCGAAACGAAGGCGCCGAAGGTGGCGATCTTGACGACCGTGCCCAAGAAGCGCTCGCCGACCTCGGGGTTCAGCGGGTTCGCGATAGCGTTGACCGCCGCGCGAGCCGCTTCAGCCGAAGGGCCGTCGACTGCACCGATGTAGACGGTGCCGTCTTCTTCGATGGAGATGTCGGCGCCGGTGTCGTCTTGGATCTGGTTGATCGTCTTGCCCTTCGGGCCGATCAGCTCACCGATCTTGTCTACGGGAATCTGAACCGCGATCACGCGGGGCGCGGTCGGCGCCATCTCGTCGGGGGTGTCGATCGCAGCATTCAGCACCTCGAGAATCGCGGTGCGGGCGGCCTTGGCCTGGCCCAGCGCTCCATCGAGCACCGACGTGGGAATACCGTCGAGCTTGGTGTCGAGCTGAATCGCCGTGATGAACTCACTCGTTCCGGCGACCTTGAAGTCCATGTCGCCGAGCGCGTCTTCTGCACCGAGAATGTCGGTGAGAGCCGCGTACCGGGTCTCACCGTCGACGGTGTCGGAGACGAGGCCCATGGCGATACCGGCGACGGGTGCGCGCAGCGGCACACCGGCGTTCAGCAGCGACAGGGTGGATGCACAGACAGAACCCATCGACGTCGAACCGTTCGACCCCAGAGCTTCGGAGACCTGGCGGATGGCGTACGGGAAGTCTTCACGGCTTGGCAGCACCGGCACGAGGGCGCGCTCGGCGAGGAAGCCGTGGCCGATCTCGCGACGTTTCGGCGTACCGACTCGGCCGGTCTCACCGGTCGAGTAGGGCGGGAAGTTGTAGTGGTGCATGTAGCGCTTCTTGGTGACGGGGCTCAGCGAATCGATCTGCTGCTCCATCTTCAGCATGTTCAGCGTGGTGACACCCAAGATCTGGGTCTCGCCGCGCTGGAAGATCGCCGAACCGTGCACGCGGGGAATGACCTCGACCTCGGCATCGAGCGGGCGGATGTCGCTGAGGCCACGGCCGTCGATGCGGACGCCGTCGCGCAGGATCCGGCCGCGAACGACCACCTTGGTGACCGACTTGTACGCGGCTGAGAACTCGGTGAGAACCGACGCCGGCAGAACGCCCGCTTCGACCTTCTCGGTGAGCGCGACCTTGGCTTCGTCTTTCACGGCGTCGTCAGCGTTCTGGCGCTCGATCTTGTCGGCGATCTGGTAGACGTCGACGAGCTTGTCGTACGTAAGGCCTGCGACGTTGTCGTAGGTCTCTTTCGAGTACGGCAAGAAGACCGGGTAGTGCGCGATCTCCTTGGCCGACTGCTGCGCGAGAACGGTCTGTGCGCCCACGAGTTGCTTGATGAACGGCTTCGATGCCTCAAGACCCTGGCTGACGACAGCCTCGTCGGGCTTGGTGGCTCCGGCCTGGATGAGGTTCCAGCTGTGCTCGGTGGCCTCAGCTTCGACCATCATGATCGCGACGTCTTCGTTGCCGTTCTTGTCGGTCACAACGCGGCCCGCGACCACGATGTCGAAGACAGCCTCTTTGAGCTGGTCGAAGGTGGGGAATGCGACCCACTGCTTACCGATGAGCGCAAGGCGCACGGCGCCGATCGGGCCCGAGAACGGAACGCCGGAGATCTGGCTCGAAGCGGATGCCGCGTTGATGGCCAGTGCGTCGTAGAACTCGCCAGGGGCGATCGACAGCACGGTGATGACGACCTGAACCTCGTTGCGGAGGCCGGTGACGAACGACGGGCGCAGCGGCCGGTCGATCAGGCGGCAGACCAGAATGGCCTCGGTCGAGGGGCGGCCTTCGCGGCGGAAGAACGAGCCGGGGATCTTGCCGGCGGCGTACGAACGCTCTTCGACGTCGATGGTGAGCGGGAAGAAGTCGAAGTTGTCTTTCGGGTGCTTCGAGACGCTGGTTGCGCTCAGCAGCATGGTTTCTTCATCGAGGTAGGCGGCGACGGCACCCTGTGCCTGCTGCGCCAGACGACCGGTTTCGAACCGAATCGTGCGAGTGCCGAACGAACCGTTATCGAGAACGGCTTCGGCGAATTTGATTTCTGGACCCTCCATGTGGGGGTTTTCTCCTTATGTGTTTGTTCCGCACCATACCGGCGCGTAGAACGTCGTCTTCCCGTGTGGAAGACGATCCTCCTGGGAACGGGGGCAAATTTTGAGAATTGTGCCGCATCCGATCCATGTGTTACGCGCCAAGTCTATCAGTGCGGTCTTCTTGCGCCTAGTGAGGCTCGCCCACGAGGGCGGGGCCGACGGCGACTCTGAGCTGGTAGGGGCGCTTCTGGTTCAGGATGCTCGCTGGCACGGTGACGTAATGACCACTCTGGGCGAGGGGGGCGAGTGCGGCATCCACTCGCTGATCGATCTCGCGCGGCAGGTAACCCGCCCGGTAGACGCGACCGCCGGCAAGCAGATCGACGGCCACGCGGTAATCCCGTGCGAGCCAGGCGGTGGAACGCGGCACAAGCACCGCGGTGAACGGAGAATCGCCATGCGCGATTGCCGCTTCGATGCTGCCCTGATGGCGGTTGCCGTCGACGACCGGAAGCACGTCGTCGGTTTCGGCCGGGGTCAGGGTGACGTCAGGGCTCAGCGCGAATGAGCCTTCGCCGTCGCGGCGCATCGTGCGCACGAAGAGGGGCAGAACGAGCAAGACGGCGGCGACCGCTCCGATGGTGAGCAGCACGGTCAGCGCAACCGCGCTGAGCACGGGTGCGTCGAGCTGCTCGAAGAGTGCCCCGATCAGCGAGACCACGAGAACCACGCCGAGGAGAAACGGATCCCACCGCCAGAGCGGAAGTTTTTTGCGCTTTGTCATATGTTGAATCAGAGGGCAGACATGTCAGGGAGATGTGAAAAGGGCCGCCTCCCCGCAGGAAGACGGCCTTTTGCCAGCTCGAAAGCGATCGTTCTCGAAAACGCGAGGGATCAACCCTTGCGACTGTGCGTTAGCGGCGCAGCCCGAGGCGCGCGATCAGCGAGCGGTAACGCTCGATGTCGACGCTCTGCAGGTAACCGAGCAGACGACGACGCTGACCAACCAGCAGCAGCAGGCCACGACGTGAGTGGTGGTCGTGCTTGTGAAACTTGAGGTGCTCCGTCAAATCGAGGATGCGGGTCGTCAGCATGGCGACCTGTACCTCTGGAGAACCGGTGTCACCTGGGTGGGTGGCGTACTCGTCAATGATGGCTTTCTTGGCATCTGGCGTTAATGGCATAGATGACCCCTTTTCTCTCGTTGCGCGGTGCCCGACACCTGATGTGTGGGCTCTCTTGATCCGCGGCCGTTCGACGGCAACCTTGCGAGTTTAGCAGAGATCGACGTGGTGGGGTGTCTACCCGTAGAATGACCGTATCTACAGTTGGGGCTTGTTCTATGTCAGAGTTGGGCTCATCGCCAAGCGTGCTCGCTGACATTTTGCAGAATTCGAGGCTTCGTACAGTATTTCAGCCGATCGTCGAACTCGAGACCCGCGCTGTGGTCGCCTACGAGGCGTTGACTCGCGGCCCCATCGGTTCGCCGCTAGAGAATCCGGATGCTCTGTTCGCGGCCGCGCGAGAAGAAGGCCGTCTCGCCGAACTCGATTCGGCTTGCCGGGTGGAGGCGTTTCGCGCGGCGTTCGCCGCCGGGCTCGACACCCCACGGGGGCTGTTCGTGAACTCCGAACCCGAGGCGCTTGCGTTGCTCGCGGGAGATGTGCGGCCCACCACTCCGGCGATGGTGCTCGAGATCACCGAACGCGAGCTGACCGGCGACCCCGCGCAATTGCTGCGGTCGATCGACCATGTGCGTGAGCTCGGCTGGAGTGTGGCGCTTGACGACGTGGGTGCCGACGCGGCATCCATTGCCCTGTTGTCGCTGATCAAGCCCGAGATCATCAAGCTCGACCTGAGGCTCGTGCGTGAGATGCCGAATCAGCACGTGGCACGCATCATGAACGCCATCACGGCGCACTCGGAGACGACCGGATCGATCATCGTCGCCGAGGGCATCGAGACCGAGAAGCACCTCGACAGCGCCAGAGCAATGGGAGCGACGCTCGGCCAGGGCTGGCTGTTCGGCAAGCCCACCGAGTTGCCGAACCCGCTGCCGACCATCGCCGGGCTGCCCTCCCCCACCGAAACCATTGCGGAGCCCGAGGGGGCGACTCCCTTCACTATCGCGGCGAGAAAGCGAGTCGCTCGTGCGTACAGTCGCGACCTGCTGGTGGAGATCAGCCGGCACCTCGAGTCGCAGGCGCTCGCAGCGGGCGAGACAGCCGTCGTACTCTCGACGTTTCAGCGCGCCTCGAACTTCTCGGGCGAAGCCGTCGAACGCTACCGCGAGCTGGGCAACAGCGTGGCGATGGTCGCGGTGCTGGCGGCGGGCCTCGAGCCCGACCCTGCCCTCGGCCGCGTGCACATGCAGGGCATCGACAAAGCGGATGCTCTGCTGCACGAATGGAGCGTCGCCGTTGTGACGCCCGACTTCGCAGCGCTTCTGGCGGCGCGCGAACTGGCGCCGGCAGACGCCGCGTTTGACGGGCCGGATCAGAACGACGACGACCGCCAGTTCGAGTTCGTGCTGACGCACGACCGGGCGATCACGGTGGCGGCCGCGCGTTCGCTCATGCTGCGCCTGTAGTCGGCGGGAGCGGGTGGCCGGCCGGCGCGAGCCGCCTTCGCCGCGGAGCCAGCCTCAGCGCGAGGTCAGCTTCAGCGCCTGCCGCGGGCAGAGCGCGACCGCGTCTGCCGCGGCACCGCGCAGCGCGGGGGGAATAGCGATATCAGAACGCTCTGCGGCCGAACCCGCAGCCGAACCTGTGCGGGCCAGCGGGTAGCCCCACTCGTCGCGCGCGAGCAGCTCGGGCAGCAGTTCGGTGCACAGGCCGCGTCCGTCGCAGCGAGTCCAGTCGATATGCAGCAGCGCGGCGGGTTCGGGCTGGGGGGAGTTCGTCATGCGCCGTGCACCTCGCAGCGGCCCGTGAGGTGGGCACGAACATCCGTTTCGAAAGCCCGCAGCGAGCTGAGCACGAACCGAGCCGTGCCGTCGGGGTGTGAGCACGAACCGCGGCCCGTGACGAGATCGGCGAGGCGCGCGAGCTCGCCCGGCAGCCTCGGGTCGCGTGAACGAGCCGCGAGCGAGCCGAGCACCGAAGCCATGGCCGGCAGACCGTTGATGCACGGCCCGCACTGCCTCGCCGATTGGCTGGCGAGATAGTCGGCGATAGCACCCGCCGATTCCAGGCCGCAACGACCGCTGCCGAGCACGAAGATCACACCCGCCCCGGGGGCCGCCCCGAATGGAGCCAGGGCTTCGCGGGAGAGCGCACTATCTAGCCGGTCGCCCGGCACCCAGCCGCCGTGGTACCCGCCCACCAGCACGGCGCGAGGCATTTCGTCGAGCGGCGCACAGGCATCGACGATGCGGCGAAGCGACGTGCCACCGGCCACTTCGAGCAGCTGCGGTGTGCCCACGTCGCCGCTGACGGTCACGAGCCGGGTGCCCGGTTCACTCGCTGTGCCGACGCTTCGAAACCACTCTGCGCCGAAGCGCGCAATGAGCGCCAGCTGAGCCAACGTTTCGACGTTCTGCACCAGAGTGGGCCGCTTCTTCACGCCCGACTGACTGAGATGAACGATGTGGTCTCGGGGCACGCTCACTCCGTGCTCGAACGCGTTGGCAACTGCCGTCGCCTCGCCCGAAACGAAGTCTTCTGGCGCAATCAGCACTCGAACGTGCAGAGCATCGGGCCGCTCGGCAATGGCCAGCCGAACCGCAGCTGCACTCGCCGCGCCGACATACAGCGAGACATCGGATGCCCGCACCACCGCCTGGCACAGCAACAACCCGTCGAGCACCAGGTGTGGCGCCTGACGCAGCAGTGTTTCGTCTTTGTGGCTGAGCGGCTCGCCGTCTGCGCCGTTGCCGATGACCACAGGCTGCCGCTGTGACGAGCCCCGGCCGGCGCTGTTGGCCAGCGCCGAACTGTTGGCCAACACCGAACTATTGGCCAGCCCCGAACTGTCGGCCAGCACCGAACTATTGGCCAGCACCGAAGCGAGCTTGCGCCACACGGGAAACCCCGCACCGCCGCGCCCCTCGAGGCCCGACCGTCGCAGTTCGTCGATCAGTGCATCCGGAGCATCGGGTGCCGTCACGCTCGGCAGCGACCCGTACACCGCGTGGTGCGCCGCGAACGTCGGCGAACCGGCTCGAAAGAGTCGAGCGGTGCCGGTCAGCTCTGCCACCGTCACGACAGCTGCCCCGTGCGAACGGAACGAAACTCGACGAACCGCGCCGACACCCGCCAGGCCACCGCCGCGAGCACAGCGAGAGTGCTCAGCCCGGCGAGCCACAAGAACCACACGCTCGTGCCATCGGTGCCGTTGCCGATAGCGTGCGCCAACGCGATGGGCCACAGGGCGTAGGTGAGCCAGTGCACCACCCGAAACGTTCGAAGCCCGAGCCGATTGCGAAGCAACGCGGTCACTATGATGGCGATCAGCAGATCGACGGCCACCGTTCCGAGCCCTTGCCAGAACGGCAGAAAACTGCCGAAGAACGGCACCACGAAGTCGAGAACCGTGAGCTGAGCGAACGAGTCGAAGAACAGCAGCACCACGTGCAGCACCACGAAGGCGCAGGCCACGAGCGCCACGTTCCGGTGCACAAGAGTGATCGAGAATCTGGGCAGCCCGGGCAACGGCCGACCCGAGCGGGTCAGTATTCCGAGCAGCACCGTCACCGTGAGTGCGACCAGCGACACGACACCGGTTCCTCGCCCGAATGCCCAGAGTGCGGCATCCATCGGTCAGCTCGCCTGGCGCACGTGCACGCTGTTCTCGTCGGGCCAGCCGCCGAGGGTCAGCACGCGCCCATCGTGATTCACCAGGCGCGCGGTGGTGCCGCGCTGAGCAAGCCAGGCAATGGCTCGGTAGCCACGAACAATGGATGCCGTACTCACCGTATTCGCCCGAACACAGCTGGGCGCCGCAACGGTCACCGACCGCCACACAGGCATGGCCGGCAGCCCCCGAGCAGGGTCGAGAATGTGGTGGAGCGCCTTGCCGTTCTGCTGCCAGCGGCGTTTCTGGGTGCTCGAGGTGGCGAGGGCCTGGCCTGCGGCGAGCGTGACCTGGCACTCTGGGTCGCCCGGCTGATCGCACACGGTGATCTGCCAACCGCGCGCTGGGGCCGGACCGGCCGTGGCGATGTCACCACCGAGGCTCACCAGCACGCCGCAGCCGAGTTGCTCGAAGACGGTCGCGGCGGCCAGATCGGCGGCCAGCGCCTTGGCCGTTGCGCCGAGGTCGAGGCTGAGGTCTGCCGGCACCGTGAGGCGGTTGCCCTCGAGCGTCACGCGCGTGTAGCCGGGAGTTCGGCTCGTGAGCGTGACGACGGTGGCAGCGCTCGGCACGCTGCTGGCAGCAGCCCGCGACTCGCCGACATTTCTGACCTCGCTGATGTCGCGGTCGTAACCGAGCCCGACGAGTGCGTTGCCGAGCGTCGGGTCGACGTCGCCGCCGGTCAGTCGCGCAGCATTCAGCGTGGTGCGTACGAGCAGGGCGAGAGTGTCGCTCACCTCGACACCGGCCGGCAGCAGCGCTGCGATGGTGTTGATTTCAGACTCCGCATCGAACCTGTCACAGGCCTGACCGATATCGTCGAGCACCTCTGACACCAGGGCCGCTGCCCGGTCGAGAAGCACGGTATTGGTGACCACAACGCGCATTGTCGTGCTCCAGAGCATCCACTCGGCGGCGGCAGTCTCATCGTGCATTCTCATCACGACCCCGACGAACGGGCATGCGAAGACGACCCGCGACCCGAGGTGACCGACGAGCCCGAGCCCGACGCAGAATCTGAGGTGGAACTAGAGCTAGAACCAGAGCTGGAGCTGGAGCCTGTGCCATCCGACGAACCCGTGTCGCCCGACGAACCTGCGCCACCCGACGAACCCGTGCTGCCCGACGACCCGTCGGTGCCAGAGCTCGACGTCACGCTCGTGCTGGTCGACGACGAAAGCGGTGTGCTCACCCACAGTGCCGCGCTGGTTGCGCCGGCGGCAACGACGCTGGCGACACTGACGACGACGGTCACGAGGGTGGCACGGCGCTTTCCTGATTCCCGAAGATTCACTGCACCAACCCTTCTGAATCGTTCGACTCGTGCGCGTCTGTTGGGTATAGCTTGCGCCTCGTGTCTTGGAGAAAAGCTGGAGAAGCCTATGAACCGCTGAGCGAGCCGAGGTAGTAGCCGAGCGCAGCGGCCGCCACCGACGCCACCAACATACCGAGACCGTTCGCCAGCGCCGCCGCGTACCGCCCGGTCTGAGTCAACCGAACAGTTTCGAAGCTCGCTGTGCTGAAGGTCGTGTAGCCGCCGAGAAAACCCGTGCCGATGATCAGCCGCCAGTCATCGCTGAGCGCCGCCCCCACGGCGAGTGCGGTGATCAGACCGAGCAGAAACGAGCCGGTGACATTGATGACGGTGGTGCCGACCGGGTAGCTCGCCCGCACGTGGTCGCGAATCAGCCCGTCGACCACGAAACGCACGACGGCTCCCACGCCGCCGGCAAGTGCCACCGCGAAAAGCTCGACCGCGGTCACGATTCGCTCACCGAACCGTTCGTGCGGTCACCCCTGCCACCCCGGTCACTCCGGTCAGCCCGGTCACCCCGGTCACCCCGGTCAGTGCGGCGTCGGTGCAGCAGCTGCCCGAGCAGAATGCCCAAGAAGGTCGCCAGTGCCCCGAAAATGAGCGTCGCCAACGCGTACACAACGGCGGTGAGGCTCTGGCCGGAGTGCACCAGCGTCACGGTGTCGACCGAGAGCGTGCTGTACGTGGTGAATCCGCCGAGCACGCCCGTGCCGAGTAGCAGTCGCAGCCTCTGACGGGTGCCGTCATCTGGCCCGCGCCTCGCCAGTGTGTCGAGCAGAAAACCGAGCGCAAACGCACCGACCAGGTTGATGGCGAACACCGTCAGCGGCAGCGAGTCGACCGACGGCACCGATTCGACCAGCGAGAACCGCACGCCGGTACCGATGGCGCCGCCAACGGCAACGAGCCCGAGATTGACCGGCCGAAAGTGCGCCTTTCGTGGAGCATGCCCTCTGCTGCCGGATGCCCGCTCGCTCGTTACGTCGTCGGCGACCTCGACATCGCTGTCTATCGGCAGGTCACTCGGGTCGAACGTCACCTGTGACAGCCTACCGACCCGTCACGGCCTAAACTCGGGCCATGAGTAACTACGAATTCGGTGGCCGCGCTGACATCGAAAAAGCCCTCGACATGCTGGTGAACCTCGACGAGGTGCAGAGCAACGCCATTGTCGTGCTCGAGATCGACGAAGAGATCGACCGGCTGCAGACGGAGCTCGCGAAGATCGACGCCAACCCGTCGTACGTACCCGACGATGACTTTCTCGAGGTGCTGAGCGGCTACGTCGAGCGTGCCGACGATTGGAACAGCAAGAAGTAGCGCGGGCTCAGCCCCAGCCAGCCGCAGAACGAGCCCGGTGTCAGCGCTGAATGACTAGCAGCGTCGAGGTGGCCGTTGCCAGCAGGTTGCCCCGGGCATCCGTCAGCCTTGCTTCGGTGAAAGCCGCGCGCCCACCCATTTTGATGACCGTGGCTTCGGCCGTCACTTCGCCGGTTTCGGTGGTGATGGCTCGAAGGTACGAGACCTTCAGTTCGAGGGTGGTGTAGGCCTGATCGGCTTTCAGTAACGAGTGCACGGCGCATCCGCAGGCCGAGTCGAGCAAGGTGGCAGCGTAGCCGCCGTGCACCGAGCCGATGGGGTTGTAGACGTTGTGAGTGGGTGTTCCGGCGAAAACTGCGCGGCCCTCTTCGATGCTCACGAGAGCGAACTCCATAGTGCGGCAGATGGGCGGCTGCGCGTCATGCTCGATGAGCGCACGAAGCTGTTCGATGCCAGTCAAGTCGGTGGCTGCGTTGTCGGCGAGCGTCACAGTGAAGCTCCTCATCTCGTGAGTGTCGTAGTGTCGAGAGTGAGGCTAGCGTTCGGCCTCTTCTTCGCCGGAATCGTTTAGACACATTCCACAGTTTTCGAAACGGAATTTCGTGATGTACGTGGCAGCACAGGCCAATCGGTTCGCAGAGTGAACCCCGACGATCCGCTCGACACCGAAGAGGCCAGAACCGCGAACGAACCTGCCGGGGTCGATTCGGTGCACAGCGCGGAGCCGTTCGAGGCGCCGACAGCGGGGCAGCAGCCTTCTGCCGGAGCGCAGGCGACCGAGCCGCTGACGCGCCGCAGTCGCTTCGTCGACCTCACTCCTCTGCGCGCCAGCGCACCGTTCGCGAGGCTCTGGGCCGGCGGTGCCATTTCGGGCATCGGCGGTCAGATGACCGTGGTGGCGGTGGGGCTGCACATCTACGCCCTCACCGACTCGACGTTCGCCGTGTCGCTGGTGGGCGTGTTCGCGCTGGTGCCCATGATCATCTTCGGGCTGTATGGCGGCATTCTCGCCGACACCTTCGACCGTCGCCTGGTGGCGCTGATCTCGGCGATCGTGGCGTGGGTCTCGACCGCGACGCTCGCGGGTATTGCGTGGGCGCACGTCGATGTGGTGTGGCCGTACTATGTGCTGTCGACGGTCATCGCCGTCGCCGCAACTGTCATCGGCGCCACCCGTCAGTCGATCGTGCCGAGGCTGCTGCCGAAAGAGCTGCTGCCCGCGGCAAGTGCGCTGAACGGCATCAGTATGGGTGCCATGATCACCATCGGGCCAGCGCTGGCCGGTGTGCTGGTGGCGACCGTCGGCATCCAGTGGACCTACACCGTCGACGTGATTCTGTTCGTGGCGGCCTTTCTGGGTATCTTCTCGCTGCCGCACATCATTCCCGAGGGAACACAGGGCCGTGCCGGATTCTCGGCGGTGGCCGACGGAATCGCGTTCTTGAAGGGCGCACCGAATGTGCGCTTGTCGTTCATCGTCGACATCATCGCGATGACGTTCGGCCAGCCTCGAGTTCTGTTCCCCGCGGTGGGCGCAGTGCTGATCGGCGGCGGTGCCATCACCGTGGGGCTGCTGACCGCAGCGGTCGCCGTCGGCGCACTGCTCTCGAGTGTCTTCTCGGGAAGACTCGGGCATGTGCGCTGGCAGGGAAAGGCCATCGGGCGAGCGATCACCGTCTACGGCGCGTTCATCGCGGCGTTCGGCGTCGTGCTGCTGATCACGGCGATTCAGAACCCCGAACTGCATTCGGTGGGCGAGTCGTTCACCGACGCGAATCTTGTGGCGCTCATCGTCGGGTTCGTGTTTCTCGCCGGTGCGGGTGCGGCCGATAACGTCAGTTCGATCTTCCGGTCGACGTTGCTGCAGGCGTCGGTGCCCGACAACATGCGCGGCCGCATTCAGGGCGTGTTCACGGTGGTTGTCGCCGGCGGCCCTCGCGTGGGCGACGCCTATATCGGCATTCTCGCCGCCTTCGCCGCGGTCTGGTTTCCGCCCCTGCTCGGCGGCTTTCTGATCATCGTCATCATCGGCATTCTCGTGCGCGCTAACCCGAGTTTTCGCCACTATGACGCACAAAACCCGCTGCCGTAACCGGTCAGCGGGTTCAGTGGTACGCAATCGCAGATCAGAAGAAAGCGGCGGCGTGTACGTCGCTTTCTTCGTCTGCCGGCGCAGCTACCTCGGCGCCATCAGGCGCTGCCAGCAGTGCGCCGCAGGGGCGGCGGCGCACAATATATTCAGCTCACGCCCTTGAGGTCGATCACGAAGATCAGGGTGCGGCCCGAGAGCTGGTGCCCTCCGCCGGCCGGGCCGTAAGCCAGTTCGGGCGGAACGGTCAGCTGGCGGCGGCCGCCGACCTTCATGCCCGGAATACCCTGCTGCCAGCCGGCAATGAGCTGGCGCAGCGGAAAGTTGATCGACGTGCCGCGGCTCCACGACGAGTCGAACTCGTCGCCTGATTCGTAGTCGACACCGAGGTAATGCACGTCGACGGTCGACCCAGCGGCGGCCTCGGGGCCGTCTCCTTCGACGATGTCGATGATTTCGAGAGTGTCGGGCGCGGGGCCTTCTGGCGCGTCGACTTCGGGCTTGGTCGTGAGATCTGTCATAGCTCTATCCAACCGGGCCGAGGCGCTCACGTCAAAGTCATGACCGAGGTTCGACGAACGTCAGCCGCTGGGTCGGCCGGGTCATCGAGACGTAGAGCGCCGAGGCGCCGCGCGGAATCTCCCGCAGAATCCGTTCGCGGTCGACGATCACCACGGAGTCGAATTCGAGCCCCTTCGCCTCATTCGGTGTCATCACCGCCACCGACCGCGCTAATCCTGACGCGCCCACACCCACCGCGCCCGGCAGTGCCGCCGCGAGGTACTCGTATGTCTCGGTGAGCGCCGCCGGCACCACGATGACCCCGACCGTGCCGACCGGGTCGATGCCTCGGTCGATGGCCACGGCATCCTGAACCGCTTGGTGCAGCGCTTCGAGCTGGGCACCGGATGCCCGCACAGTGCTGATCGGCCACTCACTCTCGCGCACCGAACTCGAGCGGGTCACCGGCAGCCCCTGTTCTTCGGCGAAGACCTGCGCCGCTTCGGCGATCTGCGCCGGAGTGCGGTAATTCACCGTGAGTTCTTCGAGCCGCCAGCCGTCGCCGAGCTGCACACGGCCCACGAGCGGCGCGACCGCCTCGCGCCAGCTGCTCGCACTCGCCGCAGCGCTCGCTTGGGCGATGTCGCCTACGATGGTGAACGAGCGCATCGGGCCGCGGCGGCGCAGTAGACGCCACTGCATCGGCGAGAGTTCTTGCGCCTCGTCGACCACGATGTGCCCATACGTCCACGTGCGGTCGGCGGCGGCGCGTTCGGCCGTGGTGCCGCGCGAGGCCTGCTCGGCGAAGTTGTCGGCCAGGTCTTCGGCCCGCACCAGGCCCTCGACATCCATGTTCTTGATGGCCTGCTCGGCGTTTCGAATGTCGCGCTTACGCTGCTGCTTCACCTCACGTTGGTTCGCCGCCGAGCGCTCGTTGTACTCGCCGAGATGTTCGGCCGCCTCATCGAGCAACGCGATGTCTGAGATCGTGAACGGCGCCTCACGGTCGCGCCGTAGCAGGGCGCGTTTCGCGGGCGACCAGGTGGGGGTCAGCTCGGCCAGCCACTGCGGCCGTGCGAACAGGTCTTGCAGTAACTTCTGCGGGGTGAGCGGAATCCAGGCCGAATTCAGCGCCACCTTCACGTCGTACGACGAACGCAGATCTTCACGCAGCCAGCCATAGTCGTCTTCGTCGACCGTGTTGCCGTGCGAGCGCAGCTGCGCCGCCAGCATCCGGGTCAGTTCGGCCAAAGCCGTCTTCACGAACGTCACTCGAGCCTCGTTATAGGGTTTGCGGCTCTCGGCAGCCCGCGCCATAGCGTTTGCGATCACCGAGGGCGAGACGGTGAGCTGCTCGCCGTTGATGTCGAGCACCTGCGGTTCTGCCGGAACCCTCTGCCGCGAGCGAATGGCGCGCTCGATGAGGGCGGCCATGCCCGTTTCGCCCTTGACCTTGGCCACTTCGGGCTCGTCGTCGAAGGTCGCTTCGACGCCCGGGTAGAGCTGCCCCACGCTCGAGAGCACTACGCCTGACTCGCCGAGGCTCGGCAGAACGGCCTCGATGTACTGCAGAAACGCCGGGCTCGGCCCCACCACGAGCACCCCCGACGACTTCAAACGGTCACGGTACGAGTACAGCAGGTACGCCGCGCGGTGCAGCGCCACCGCGGTTTTGCCCGTACCGGGGCCGCCCTGCACCACGAGCACTCCCGCCAGCGGCGACCGGATGATGCGGTCTTGCTCGGCCTGAATCGTCGCCACGATGTCGTGCATGCGGCCCGTGCGCTGCGTCGACAGCGAGGCCATCAGCGCCCCTTCGCCTTGCAGCGCACCGGCCTCTTCTTCGCTGAGGCCCGTGCTGTCGAAGATCTCGTCTTCGATCTTCACGATGCGCCGGCCTTTGCTCAGCAGATGACGGCGTGACCGGATGCCCATGGGTGTCGCCGCGGTCGCCTGGTAGAAGGGGCCCGCCTGGGGCACGCGCCAATCGAGCAGAATCGGCTTCAGGTTCTCGTCGCGCAGCCCGATGCGGCCGATGTAGCGGTAGGCCGAGCCGTCGTCGTCTGACTCGGCACCCTCGGCGTCGCTCTCGTCGGCACCCTCGGCGCCCGTGGCGCCCTCGGCTGCTTCGGCCACTTCGAGCCGCCCGAACGCGAGCCGTTCATCCACATCGTTCAGCTGAGCGATGCGGTCTTCGAAGACCCGCGCGAAAGCGTCGCGTTCTGAGCGGCTCTGGTGGTTGCCACCCACGTCTTGGGCATGAACGCGCTGCAACTGCTGCTGGGCATCCGCTCGCAGCTCATCGAGCCGTTCGTAGAGCTTGGCAACGTAGTCACGTTCACGATCGAGTTCAGCTGAAACCACGTTTGGTACCCCTCAAATTTCCGGCAGACCAGTCTATCTCGCGCGTGAAGTGCTTCTGCCCCGCCCTAAAATCACAGCATGACCGTTTCTTCAGACTCGCCGACGGGCGAAACCCCGATCGCCCGGGTGGAGCGCAACTGGAGTGAACTGCTGCAGGAGTTTCGGGTCATTCAGACCGGCACGCAGATTCTCACAGGGTTCTTGCTCACGCTGCCGTTCCAGGCGAAATTCTCGTCGTTGACCGGTTTGCAGACGACGTTGTACCTGGCTCTGGTGTGCGGTTCGGCGCTGGCGACCGCACTGGCGTTGGCGCCGGTCAGCGTGCACCGGCTGCTGTTTCGCCGAGGCGAGAAGAGGCAGATCGTCGAAACGGCGAATCGACTCGCGCAGATCACGCTTGTGGTGATCTCTCTTGTGCTCACTGGCACCATCGTGTTCATCTTCGATGTTGTCGCCGGCGACACTGCCGGCATCGTTGCAGGCATCGTCGCCCTGATCGTGCTCACCTTGCTCTGGGTGGCTTTGCCCCTCTCACTTCGCAGAAAATTGCCGACGCCGTGAGCGAGAACCCTGCGAGCCAGAGTTCTGCCAACCAGAACCCCCACGGCGAGAGTTCGCCCACCCCCGGCGCGAGACGCCGCCTCGATCGCACGGCCCTCTGGTATGCGGTGCGGCGCGCCTATTTCGGTTTTTTCTTGCATCGCGGCATCGACTCCAGTGCAGCCCTCACGTTCTACACCGCACTCGCCTTCTTTCCCGCGGGGCTGGCGGTCGTATCGATCGTCGGTTTGCTCGACCCGAACGGCGAACCGGTGCGCGTGATACTGAACATCATCGACACCTTCGCCCCCCGCTCGGCAAACGATTCCACGCGGCTCGCCATCGAAGCGTTCGCGCACGTTCCGCAGCCGGTGCTGTCGCTGCTCATCGGTCTCGGGCTGACCGTCTGGGCAGGAGCCAGTTACGCGACCGCCTTCGGCCGCACCGTGAACGCCGTGTACCAGGTCACCGAAGGCCGACGATTCGTCAAGCTGCGCCTGCTCATGCTCGTCGAGTCTGTCGTGTTGGTCGCCCTGCTCGCGGTGATGATCGTGATCATCGTCGTGACTCCCGAGGTGGCCCGAACGGTTGTGTTGACCATGGGCTGGCCGCTCATCGCTGTCGACGTGTGGAGTTACTTCAAATGGCCGCTGCTGGTCTTGTTCGCGGTCTTCACGGTGATCGTGCTCTACTACGGCACACCGAACATGCGCCGCCCCCGTGTGCGGTGGGTCTCGATCGGCGCGACATTCGCTATTGCAGCCTGGGCCGCGACAACAGCCGGGTATTACGTCTACGTGTCGACGTTCTCAGCGTACGACCGCCTCTACGGATTGCTCTCGGGTGCCATCATCACGCTGGTCTGGTTGTTCTTGTCGAACGTGATGCTCGTCTTCGGTGTCGAAGTGGATGCGGAGTTCACCCGGGCCAGGCAGTTGCTGGCCGGGCTCGAATCTGAGGGCACGATTCTGGTGGGCCTTCGCGATACCAGGCGCGTTCGTGCACTGCTCGCCAGGCACCATCGCGATGTCGAACAGGGCCTCGCTATTCGAGAACAGGCCGATCGCTTGCAGCTGCCGCAAGCGCCTCCGCATCAGAGCTGACAACAGCACGAGCGGCTGCGTTCTCGAGGTCTTCAGCGGTCACGATGGGTATGGCGCTCGTCACGGCCTCGAGCCCCGAGAGCCTGGCCGGCGAAAGCAGTTTGGTGACCCGCTCTCGCGTCATCAGATCAGCCTCAACCACCAGGTCGGCGATGTTTCGCCCGGTGAGCAGCGCGGTCTTCGCCAGCGCCGACGACGCCGAGTAGCCGATGTACGGGGTGAGCGCCGTCACCACTCCCACTGAGGTGGACACGAGCCTGTCGAGCCGATCGATGTTCGCGGTGATGCCGTCGATGCAGTTGACTCGCAGCGTCAGGCAGCCCTGCGTCATCCACGCGATGCTCTGCAGCAGCGAATGCGCAATCACCGGTTCGAAGGCGTTCAGCTGCAGTTGCCCGCCCTCGGCAGCCATGGTGACCGTCACATCGGCTCCGGCAACGGAGAACGCAATCTGATTGACCACCTCGGGAATCACCGGGTTCACCTTGCCGGGCATGATGCTCGACCCGGCCTGACGCGCCGGCAGGTTGATCTCGCCGAAGCCGGCCTGCGGGCCGCTCGAGAGCAGCCGCAGGTCGTTGCAGATCTTGCTGAGCTTGATGGCCGAACGCTTGAGAATGCCCGAGAGCTGCATGAACACCCCGGCGTCGCTCGTCGCCTCGATAAGGTCGGGCGCGGTCACGTATTCGAACCCGGTCAGCTCTCGCAGGTGCCGTCGAACCGCATCGGCATACCGCGGGTCGGCAGTGATTCCGGTGCCGATGGCGGTGGCGCCGAGGTTGATCTCCCAAAGCAGCGGAACCGTCTCGGCCAGACGCTGATTGTCTTCAGTCAGCGTGGTGGCGAAGCCGTGAAATTCTTGCCCCAGGGTCATGGGCACGGCGTCTTGCAGCTGCGTACGGCCGATCTTCAGAACGTCGTTGAATTCGACGCCCTTCTTGGCGAACGAATCACGCAGCAGCTCGTGCTCAACAAGCAGCCGCTGCAGCCCGAAGCAGAGCGCCAGCTTCACCGCCGTGGGGTAGACGTCGTTCGTGCTCTGGCTGCGATTCACATCGTCGAGTGGATGCATCGTGGCGTAGTCGCCCTTCGGCCGCCCCATCAGCTCCAGCGCCACGTTCGCCAGCACCTCGTTCGCGTTCATGTTGGTCGACGTGCCGGCGCCGCCCTGAATCACGCCCACCACGAACTGGTCGTGAAACTCGCCGTTACGTACCAGCTGACATGCATCGTCGATGAACCGCGCCTTCTCAGCCGAGATCACCCCGATTTCGGCGTTCGCCCGAGCAGCCGCCTGCTTCACGATGACCAGCGCGTCGATCAGATCGGGGTAGACCGAAATGGGCCGCCTGCTGATGGGAAAGTTCTCGAGCGCACGGGCGGTGTGGATGCCCCAGTAGGCGTCACCCGGAATCTCGATCGCTCCCAGCGAATCGGTCTCGGTGCGGGTAGCGATGCGGGTGGTGTCGCTGGCTGATTCTGTCTGTGATGTTTGCACGAGTGCCGACATTACTCGCGGTATCTGCCGGTTAGGTGAGCTTTCTGAGGAATCCGCGAATGAACGCATCTTTCTTCTGTGTGAAGGGCGGATACACGAGGTTAAACGTGTCGGGCTTCAAAATCTTGCTCAGCACCGCCTTGTCGTGACTGAACACAGCGACGCTGCGTTCGCCGTGATAAGCGCCCATTCCGCTGGCGCCCACTCCCCCGAACGGCAGCCCCTGCACGAGCAGGTGCGCGGCCGGAACGCCGAAGGCGAGAGCGCCAGATGAGGTGCCCGTGATGAAGCGCCGGCGAACGGCCTTCGAGTCGCTGAACACGTAGAGCGCCAACGGCTTGTCACCGGCGTTGATGTAGCGAAGGGCGTCGCCGAGCGAGTCGACGGTGACGATAGGCAGAATCGGCCCGAAGATCTCTTGCGCCATGACGGCCGAGTCACGGCTCACATCGTGCAAGATGGTCGGCGCGAGATAGCGGGTTCGGGCATCCGAATCGCCCCCGGTCACCACGCTCTCGCCCTCGATCAGCCCGGTGAGTCGTTCGAACTGCGAGTCGTTGATGATGCGGCCGTAGCTGTCACTTGTGGCAGGGTCGGCTCCGTAGAACTCGGCGATCACCTCGACGAGCAGCGGCTCGAGCGCTGCCGCAACGGCGGGCGTGGCGAGCAGGTAGTCGGGCGCGACGCAGGTTTGGCCGGCGTTCATGAACTTGCCCCAGGCGATGCGGTGCGCCACCGTTTTCAGGTCGACCGTGTCGTCGACATAGACGGGCGATTTGCCGCCCAGCTCGAGAGTCACGGGAGTCAGGTTCTCTACCGCGGCCTGCATCACGATGCGCCCGACCCGGCCATTGCCGGTGTAGAAGATGTGGTCGAAGCGCTGCTTCAGCAGCTCGGTCGTTTCGGGTACGCCACCTTCGACGAGGGCGATCGCTCTGGCGTCGAAGTACCGCGCGAACAGGCGTGCGAACACCGCCGACGTGGCCGGCGCGAGTTCGCTCGGCTTGGCCACGAGCGCATTGCCGGCGGCAAGAGCCCCGATGACCGGAACGAGCAGCAGCTGCACCGGGTAGTTCCACGGCGCAATGACGAGCACGACGCCGAGCGGTTCGCGAACCGTCTTCGCGCTCGACGGGGCGATCAAGAGCGGTGTCGCCACGCGCTTCGGCCGCAGCCAGCGCTTGAGATTCGCCAGCGTGTTCTCAATCTCGGCGAGCACGAAGCCGATTTCGGTCAGTTGCGCCTCAGCGGGGTTCTTCGCGAGGTCGGCGATGAGCGCACCCTCGATCTCGGGCGTGTTCTCGAGCAGCAGCGCCTTCAAAGCCTTCAGCTGACGGATGCGCCAGCTGTACGGCTTCGTGATGCCAGAGTCGAACGTGGTTCGCAGGCGGGCCACGGCGGCAGCGATCGACTCGATGCCGCTGTACTGACCGCCGCTATTCTGGTTGCCCTCGGCCTCGCCCGGGCTGGGCTCGCCGGGCGTGTCGCCTGCCGGCTCACTCGTGCTGATCTTGCTGGTGCTCGAAGCGTCGATGCTCATGGCCCAATCGTAGGCCGGTGCGCCTCCACTCAGGCGGTCGTGCGCCGATTCCGTCGACGTTTGAGCGAGAAATTCGGGTTCGAGATCTCGCTCACCCGGCCGGTGCGCGCAAAGCCTGCCCAGGTGCGCCGCAGAACCCGCCCGAACCGATCGAGATCTGCCCACTTCACCCCGCCGAGCATGGGTGAACCGCGCCAGTACTCTTCGTCGGCCCAGAAGAACGGTAACTCGATACAGTGGCAGGCACCCCATTGGGTACCGGCCGGTCGCCAGTCGAAACGATAGGTGTACACCTCGGCGCCTGCTGCGTCGAGCTCGGCGGCCAAGCGAAGCGACGGGGTACCGAACCCGCGCATGGTCAGCGCGTAGGTCACCGGTTCGGTGAGCGGCCGCAGGGCACGGGATGCCTGGGCCACCCTCAAAGCTTTCACGGCATCGATGAAAGGGCTGAAGTCGTCGCGGTTGTAGCCGATGATGGCTTCGATCTGCGGCGCGCGGCGGGCGAGACGCTCGGCCCGCTCACTCGCGGGCGCGATGGGCCAGACTCCCGGGGTGGGTGCGTAGGGCATCCCCGACGTCAATCGATCGCCGTCGAGCCCCTTCATGGCGGCGACCTGAGCGTGCAACATGTCGAGAACGGGGGCGATGCGCGGGTCGGCCGCGCGGTCGTTTCGGCCGAGTGCGGCGACGAAGTTCGCGCTCAGCTGCGGCGCAAGCTTTTCACGCCCCACGTTCAGCCCGAGCGGCGGGCTCTGCAGAATGACCCGGTGGTACAGGTCGTCGGCTTCGGGAACAGCCAGCAGATGAGCAATGGCGTCGGCCCCGGCCGACTGGCCGAACAGCGTGATGTTCTCGGGGTCTCCCCCGAAACTCGCGATGTTGTTCTTCACCCATTCGAGTGCCGTGAGCTGATCGTGCATACCGAGGTTCGCCGGCGCAACACCCTCAATGGGTAGAAACCCGAAGACGCCGAGCCGGTAGTTGATTCCCACCACGATGACGTCGCCGTCGGCGGCGATGCGCGAGGGGTCATAGATCTGGCCACCACCGGCGCCGTTCACGTAGGCGCCGCCGTGAATCCACACCATCACCGGTCGCGGCGTCTCGGAAGCAGCCGCCGGCTTGGTGATGTTCAGAAAGAAGCAGTCTTCGTTCATCGGCGGAATGCGCTTCGGCAGCGCCAGCAGACTCAGGCCGAATTTGGGCTGCGGGCACATCGGGCCGTCGCCCAGGGCTTCGTGCACGCCGCTCCAGGCCTCGACCGGCGTCGGTGCCTCGAAGCGTGCCGCGGTCGCGTACCGAATGCCCCGAAAGCGCTGCAACTCGCCCTCGATCGATCCGCGCAGAGTGCCGAGCGGCGTCTCGACGTCGACGGTCGGCGCGTCAGCCGGCGCGCGCTGAAAGCCGGGATCGACGGACTGGTCGGGCAGCACGATCTGCTCGGGCACCACAGTCGTCTGCTCGGGCTGCGTGGGCACCTCAGCCTCGTTGACCTGTTCGGGCACCACGCTCGTGTCTTCCTGCTCCATCACGACCTCCTGATCTACCGCGCCGAGCTACAGCGCCGAGTTACAGCGCTGCGCTGTGGGCTACCGCCCCGCCAGCACGTCTTCCAGCGTACGAGGTTCGTGACCGGTCACGAGTCTCACGTCGCCGCTCATGGCGACCAGTTCGCCATCTCTGATGCCGGTGTAGGCGCTCACCCAGGCATCAACCATGAGGCCGGGGCGTTGCAGTGCGCCCGATGCCGATTGGTTGCCCCCGCCTCGATAGTCACAGCGCGCCTAACTCTTCTGGTGAATCTGTTCGATGATCGACAGCGTCTCGAGCGAACTTCGGGGGTCGACCGGCAGCGCTGAGCCCGTCGTGAGCGCGTCGCCGAGAATGCGGTAGAAGCCCGCGTAGTCGCCACGTTCGGTGGGTCGCTTGTCGAGGGAGCCGTCGACGCCGAGCACACCCCACGTCGACTCCGGCTCGACACCGAAATTCGCGTCGCTCGGTTTGGCGCCCGAGCGAAGGGCATCTTCTTGGCCGTCAAGACCCCACTTCGTGTAGGCCCCCGCCTGGCCGAGCACGTGAAAGCGAGCGCCGCGCTGGGCCGCGAGCGAGTTCATCGAGAGGTGGCTGCTGACGCCGGAGACGTGCTGCAAAGCGACGAAGGCGTCATCTTCTGCCCCCGCGCCTGCGAGCCTCGTCGACACCTCGGAATACACCTGATCGACCGGCCCGAACAGTTGCAGCGCTTGGTCGATGAGGTGCGAACCGAGATCGAACAGAATGCCGCCGCCGTCAGCCACACTGGCGCTTTTCTTCCAGTCGCGACCGCCCTGCGGCTTCCACCACTCGAACCGCGACTCGAAGCGGTACACGTCGCCGAGTGCGCCCTCGTCGAGCAGGGTGCGCAGGGTGAGAAAGTCGCCGTCCCACCGCCTGTTCTGAAACACGGTGAGAGCGACGCCGAGTTCTTCGGACCGTTCGATGAGTTCGGTCGCCTGGTCGACGGTCGCGGCGAACGGCTTGTCGACCACCACCGAGAGCCCGGCGTTGATGGCGGCCAGCGCGAGCGGATAATGCGTGGCCGGCGGCGAACCGAGAACGACGAGGTCGAGGTCGTCGGCTCGCTCGAAGAATTCGGCGGTCGATGCGATGATGCGGGCATCCGGATACGCGGCCTGAGCTGCCGCCTGGCGTTCGGCATTGCCCGTCACAATGGCGTCGAGCGCGAATCTCGAATCGGCGGCCACGAACGGTGCGTGAAAAACGCTGCCCGCAAGCCCGAAACCGATGACGCCCGTGCGAATGGGGGCCGTGAACACGCTGGTCGAACTGGCGGTGCTTGTCATGCAGCCCACCCTAGCGAGTCGGGCGTTGCGGGCGTCAGGCGAATGTCGGGAGAACACTGAGCACCGAGGTTTCTGAACGCTTCTCGGAATTTTTTCAGGTGCTTCGCAGTTGGCAACCAAGTGAATCAGACGACACCGAACACCGATGCCCCTGGCATTCTCACCGCGCGCGAACGCAAGAGGCTCACGAAGCCCGAGAACGAACGCGCCATCATCTTCACGCTGGCCTTCACCGGCCTCATCGCGTCGTTCATGCAGACACTCGTCACGCCGATCGTGCCCGAACTGCCGACGCTGCTGAACACGTCAGCCTCGAATGCGACCTGGGTGCTCACCGCGACGTTGCTCGCTGCGGCCATCATCACCCCCATCGCCGGGCGGCTCGGCGACATGTTCGGCAAGCGCCGCATCGCCCTGCTGCTGCTCGTTCTGCTGTTCGCCGGCTCGATCATCGCAGCTCTCTCGAGCGACGTGATCATCATGATCGTCGGCCGTGTGCTGCAGGGCGCGGGCCTCGGCGTGATCGCGCTCGGGGTGAGCATTCTGCGCGACGTGCTGCACCCGAAGCGCCTCGGCGGCGCGGTGGCCCTGGTCAGCGCGACCCTCGGCATCGGTGCCGCAGTAGGCCTGCCCATCTCGGCTCTCATCGCTCAGAACTTCGACTGGCACGTGCTGTTCTGGCTCTCGAGCCTGCTCGCTGTCATCGCCATCGTGCTCGTGTACACCCTCGTGCCGGTCAGCACGCTGCGCACCGGCGGCTCCTTCGACTTCATCGGCGCAGTGGGCTTCGCCATCGGCCTCGTGGGCATTCTGCTCGCCATCTCGAAGGGCGGCGAATGGGGCTGGGGCAGCCCTGTCACGCTCGGGATGCTCGGCGGCGGCGTTCTCGTTCTGCTGGTCTGGGGCGTGTTCGAACTCCGCACCACCAGCCCGCTGATCGACCTGCGCATTGCGGCCCGGCGCCCGGTGCTCATGACGAACCTCGCCTCCATCACCGTGGGATTCGGCTTCTTCGCGACCGCCGCAGTGCTGCCGCAGCTGCTCGAAGCGCCGACCACGACGGGTGTGGGCCTCGGCCAGACCCTGCTGGTGTCAAGCCTCTGCCTCATGCCGAGCGGACTGGTGATGTTCTTCATCGCTCCGGTCGCGGCTCGGTTGAGCGCTGCGCGAGGCCCTCGAATCAGTCTCGTGCTCGGCGGCGTGATCATCTTTCTGGGGTACGCCCTCGCCATCGGGCTGATGACCCAGGTCTGGCACGCGGTGTTGATAGCCACTGCCGTGGGCCTCGGCGTGGGTTTCGCCTACGCCGCCATGCCTACCCTCATCATGCGCTCGGTTCCGGCCACCGAAACGGCCGCCGCCAACGGTTTGAACTCGGTGATGCGCAGCCTCGGCTCTACCGTTGCTGCAGCCGTTCTCGGGCTCATACTGGCGTCGAATGCGGTCGTCAGCGACGGCCGCGCCATTCCCAGCGCGGGCGCGTTTCAGCTCTGCTTCGCAGTCGCCGGCGCCGTCGCGTTAGCCGGAGTGGTGGCAGCGTTCTTCATTCCGAAGCGCGAACCCGCCTACCAGACGGCCAGCATTCCGGTGGTTGCCGCGAAAGAGCCCGCGCTGCCCTGAGTTCCCGTGCTGCTCTGAAAGCCCGCGCTGCCCTGAGAGTCCGCACCGCCTTGCGTGCCCGCGCTGCGCTGAGCAAAGTGCTAGTTCAGCCTGCCCTTTTCCGTAAGGTGAGAACCTATGGATACTGCTGAACTGCTGCTCATCTTGGCAGGTTCGCTGGCGGTCAGCGCGTTCGCTCGCTGGCGCGGCTGGCCGGCGCCGTTGCTCGTAGTGGCGGTTGCTCTCGCGGTGTCGTTCATTCCGGGTGTGCCCGCGGTGACCATCGACTCCGAAGTCATTCTCACGGTCATCTTGCCGCCCCTGCTGTATTCGGCGTCGCTCGATGTCTCGTTTCAGAATTTCAGAGAGAGCGCTCGGCAGATCAGGCGGCTCGGCATCGGGCTCGTCATCGTCACCGCGCTGGTGGTGGGCGGCATCGCCTATCTGCTTGTTCCGTCGCTCACCCTGCCCGGGGCCCTGCTGCTCGGCGCCATCGTCTCTCCACCCGACGCGGTCTCTGCTGCCGCCATCGGCCGCCGACTCGGGCTGCCTCGGCGGGTGATGACCGTGCTCTCGGGCGAAAGTCTCATCAACGATGCGGCGTCACTGACGCTCTTCAAGGTGTTCATCGCCGTAATCGGCGGCGAGATGCTCAGTGTCGGCGGGGTGCTCTGGCTCTTCGCCGTGACCATCGTGGTGGGTGTCGCCGTGGGCCTCGTCATCGGGCTGGTCGTGCAGTTCATCCGGATGCACGTGCGCGACTCCCTGGTCGGCACGACTCTCGGCTTGCTTGTGCCCTTCGGCGCGTACGCCGCGGGTGAGGCGCTACACGGCTCCGGCGTGCTGGCAGTGGTAGCCGCCGGGCTCTACCTCGGCTACAACTCGCCGCGAACCGGCTATCAAACCCGTCTGCAAGAACGGCCGGTCTGGGCATCTATCGATCTTCTGCTCGAAGGGTTCGTGTTCGCGCTGATCGGTTTGCAGGTCAACGACATCGCGCATGACGTGGCCACCAGCTCCCTGGGGCTCGGCCCCTCGCTGGCACTGGCCGCCGCCGTTCTCGTGGTGGTGATTCTGGTCAGGCCCATCTACGTGTTCGCGGCGTACTACCGCAACCGCGGCTGGTGGTCATTTCGCGAAAAGGTGCCCCTGATTAGGCGCTTTCGCCCTCGGCCAGAACCCGAGCTCAACTGGCGCGAACTCACTGTCATCTCGTGGACAGGCATGCGCGGTGTGGTGACGTTGGCGGCCGCCGCCGCGGTACCGGCCATGACCGCGCAGGGCCCGGTGGCCGAGCGCGACACCATCACGCTGGTCGCCTTCACGGTAACGGTGGGCACGCTGCTGCTGCAGGGCCTCAGCCTGCCCACGGTGATTCGCCGGCTCGGCGTCATCGACACCGGTCAAGCCGAACGCGACACCGAAGACGAGGTGCGCGTGTTCGAGCGCAGCATTCGGGAGACGAGCGACTACATCGACCAGCGCCACGACGAATGGGCCGAGAAGTACGGCGCCGACAAGCTCGATCGCTCGATCGATATTCTGAAGAACCAGTACGCCAGGCAAGTGGCGGTGCTGCTCGAAGAGAACGACCTCGACGAGTCAGACCTCGAGGCACCCACCCTCGACGAGACCATCGACACGGCAGTGGTGCGCGAACCCCGGCTCTCGGGCGCCCAGCTCAGAGAATTGCGTGGCGAACTGCTCGATCACCGCCGCCAGATCGCCCTGCGCCAAAGAAATGCCGGCGAACTCGACGAAGAGGTCATGCGCAGCGTTCTACGGGGAATCGACGCCGAACAACTCGCCCTCGACACCTCGACCTTCAGCCGTGCGCGCCCAGACGACGAGACTCTGGCAGAGAATGGCAGTAATGACTGATACTGCGGCGAGTGGATGGCCGGGCTTCGCCATCGCACACCTGTCGGCCCTGCGGCGGCGCTACGCGGGCCACCGGCCCCGCAGTATCGCCGCGACTGACGCCGCACTGCCCGAGCCCTTCGCGCGTGTCACCCTACGCGTCTACGAGCAGCAGGCCCAGCACACTCGGCCCACTCACGCCGAGCCTGCCGCCGTGATCGTCTACTTCCCTGACTCCGCCGAAGTCGAATCGCTGCGAGCACGAGCTGGCGAGTGGCTCTGCGGCTCGCTCGTCAAGCGTCTCGGCAGCGTCGTTCTCATTCGTGCTGTTATCGGCGATGACACCACCGATCAGCGCGAGGCCGCGTATCAGGCGCTCGTCTGGGCGGCTGTTCGGCATCCCGCCGCCCAACTCGCCGTGCTCGGCGCCGGAACCGGCGGCGCTCTGGCCGCCCGGGCAGCGATGCTGGCGCGCGATCGGCGGCGAAGCAACGCCGAACCGCTCGCCCCGCACCTCGAGCGCCAAGCGCTCATCTCCCCCGACTTCCACCTGCTCGTCGGTCCTCCGGCCACCGCCGAAGCACTCGTCACCTCGCTCGTCGCCCGGCTCAGCGAGCTGCCCGCCACCCTGCTGCAGCGCCCCACCGCGAGTTCGGCGCAGCTGGGCGCCGAGAACCTCGCCGCGCTGCTGCGCGAGGCCGGCGTAGCGGTTCGCGAGATCGAATACGCCGACACCGGCATCAGCTGGGCCGCCTACCCGAAGGCCACGCGGTACGCTTCACGCGCGCTCGACGACCTTGTCGCGTTTTTTCACCGCGGGCTCATCGACGACGGATTCGACGTCGTTCCCGCCTGGAACGTGCACTGACCCCTCCCTGACCGGCCGCCTCAGCAAGGATGAACATGCCTCACCCGCACCCCACGTCAGACCCGGTACCCATCGACATCCACGACCCGCACATCGCCCACCACGTCGTTGTCGACGGGGAACAGCGCCCCAACGGCCGAATCAGGCACTGGCTGCTGCAAGGGCTCGTCGATCAGTCGGGCAGATACCAGGGCTCGTACAGCGCGACGGCCGAGAAGACGCACAGCTGGTGGCGTGTCATGTGCCTCACCGGCGTCGACTACTTCTCGACCCTCGGTTACCAGCCGGCCATTGCCGCCCTCGCCGCCGGTCTGCTCTCGCCGTTTGCCACCATCGTGCTGATTCTGCTTACCCTGTTCGGTGCCCTGCCGGTGTACCGACGTGTCGCTCGTGAGAGTTTCAAGGGCGAGGGCTCGATCGCCATGCTCGAACGCCTGCTGCCCTGGTGGGGCGGCAAACTCTTCGTTCTCGTGCTGCTCGGCTTCGCAGCCACCGACTTCATGATCACCATCACCCTCTCGGCCGCCGATGCCACGGCGCACGCCATCGAGAACCCGTTCGCCCCGGCCTTCTTTCACGGCAACCAGATCGTCATCACCCTCGTTCTGATCGCCCTGCTCGGCGCCGTGTTCATTCGCGGTTTCAAAGAGGCCATCGGCATCGCCACCGTTCTGGTGGCCGTGTATCTCGCACTGAACGCCGTGGTCGTCGCGGTGTCGATCGGCCACGTGTTCGAGAACACCGTGGTCGTCACCGACTGGTGGGCCGCACTCAACGCACAGCACGGCAATCCGCTCGTGATGGTGGGCATTTCGCTCATCGTCTTTCCGAAGCTCGCCCTCGGCCTCTCGGGTTTCGAAACCGGTGTTGCCGTGATGCCGCAGATCACCGGCGCGAAAACCGACACCCCGCAGAATCCGAAGGGCCGCATCCGGGGCACCATGCGGCTGCTCACCACAGCAGCACTCATCATGAGCGCCTTTCTCATCACGTCGAGCTTTGTGACCACGCTGCTGATTCCGCAATCGGAGTTTCAGCCCGGCGGCGCCGCAAACGGCCGCGCCCTCGCCTACCTCGCCCACGAATACCTCGGGCCCACCTTCGGCACCATCTACGACATCAGCACCATCGCGATTCTCTGGTTCGCCGGAGCCTCGGCGATGGCAGGTCTCTTGAACCTCGTTCCGCGGTACCTGCCGCGGTACGGCATGGCCCCGCAGTGGGTTCGCGCGGTGCGGCCGCTGGTGCTGGTGTTCACCGGCATCGCCTTTCTCATCACGCTGGTTTTTCAGGCCAGTGTGGATGCTCAGGGTGGCGCCTACGCGACCGGAGTACTTGTGCTCATCACCTCGGCCTCGGTCGCCGTAACCCTGTCAGCCCGCCGTCAGCACCAGAAAAAACGCACCATCGGCTTCGGAATCGTGTCGGTGGTCTTTCTCTACACCACGGTGGCGAACGTGTTCGAGCGCCCCGACGGCGTGCGTATCGCTGCCCTGTTCATTCTGACGATTCTGGTCGTTTCGCTGGTCTCCCGCGTGCAGCGGTCGTTTCAGCTGCGCGCCACGAGTGTCACGCTCGACGAGTCGGCGCTGGCCTTTCTGCGGGCAGATGCCGAGCACGGCCACATTCACCTCATCGCGAACGAACCCGACGACGGCAGTGCTATCGAGTATCGCGCCAAGAACACCGAAGAACGGCACGACAGCCACATTCCCACCAGCACGAAGATCATCTTCATCGAGGTCTACCCGGCCGATTCGTCGAACTTCGAAGAAGATCTGGTGGTTCGCGGCGTCATGAAGCACGGCTATCGCGTGCTCGAGGTGCGCAGCGGCAATGTGCCGAACACCCTCGCGGTGGTGCTGCTGACCATCCGCGATGAAACATCGATCGTGCCCGAGATCTACTTCGAGTGGACCGAAGGCAACCCGCTCTCGAACATGCTGCGCTTCTTGATCACCGGTGGCGGCGAGGTGGCGCCGGTTACTCGCGAGGTGCTGCGTGAGGCCGAGAAGAACGTGAAGCTGCGCCCCGCCGTGCACGTGAGCTGATCACTACTCCGGCACGCTGCCGCGATGGCTGGGCGGTTCGGCGCAGCGCCGCCAGCTCGTCGGCAAAGGCCTCGCGTGAGCGCGCCATCTCGACCTGCATGTCGGCGAGCTGCTGTGACAGGGCGTCGATGTGGTCGACGTTCGCGCTCTGTGCGGTGGAGTCGGCACGCACCCGGTCGACCAGCCAGCTCGCGAGAGTGGCCGTGATCACACCGAGCAGAGCGATTCCGGCGATCATCAGCCCGACCGCAATCAGCCGGCCTTCGAACGTGACAGGGGTGTAGTCGCCGTAGCCTACGGTAGTGATCGTCACGAACGCCCACCAGAGGGCGTCGCCGATGTTCGTGATGTCTGCACCCGGCGCGTTCTGCTCGGCGTCGAGAATTCCGAGTGCGGCGATGATCACCAGGAGACCGGCCGAACCGATGACGTACGTGGCAACCTTGCCCCGAAACGCTGTGCCGGCGGTGCGCTGCAGCACCGTCCAGAGCATCACCAATCGCAGCAGCCGCAACGGCCGGAGCATCGGCAGCGCCACGATCAGAAATTCGAGAATGTGCGTGAAGAACCAGCGCCAGCGCCTCGGCGCCAGCACGAGGTTGGCGATGTAGTTCACCATGAACACACCCCACACCGCCCACATGACGATTTCGGCGGTGACCTGCTGCGAACCCTTCAGATTTCCGATCACATCCCACGAGTACACGATCAAAAAGATGATCGAGACGAAGGTGAGCGGCCACTCCACCGATGCGTTCCAGCGCGCCTGACCCTCGTCACCGCGCTTGAAACCGAAGAACCGGGTATGTGCGGCGGGCCCGGTGAGCGGTTCGCTCACCACTTCGTCGTCGCCCACCTTGCCGGGAAGCGCCTCGGTGAGCACATCGGTGATGCGGTCGGTGATCGCCGCCGCGTCTGCTTCGCGCTCGGCCTGAGTCATGCCGAAGCTCGGCGAGGCGGTCAGTGTCGGTGACCCGGTGAGTGACGGTGAGCCCACACCAGAGACTGTGGTCTTTCTCGTGGTGCGAATACTCATCAGCGTTGCCCCGTCGTTCGTGGCCGCGCGCCGACGCGTGGCCTAAGTCGAAGAATGCTGGAAGCATAGTGCGCCAATCGCCACGGCACGTTTCGCCCGTGTTACAGCCCGGTTCGTTTACGCTGGAGGCATGAGCGACGCCAACGAAACCGAGACCGACCGCATCGAAGAGGCAGAAGACAAGCGCGAAGAGGCGCAGTTCGACAAATCGGTCGAAGAAGACGGACTGCTGCCCGCCCCCGAAGCGACGCCGACCGACGGCCCAGCGCCGGGGGCCTAGCGCCAGCGTGCTAGTCGGCACCTAGCGCTGCGGCACCCACTTCTTCGCGATCTTGAACTCGCCTCGGGCCCGGCTGTACTCCTCGATGGCGTAGTCGGCGCGCTGCTGCTCGAGCGCGTGCAGTCGCCCGTAGCCGAAGGTATTCTCACCCGCGGCAAAAGCAAGCTCTGAACTCTCTACCAGCAAGTGCTGCAGCAGTACGCTGTCGCGGTACTCCCCGAGCGAGTCTTGAACGCGTTCGGCTGCCTGAGCGAGTCGCCTGGCCCGGTCGCCGAAGATCGCGGTGTCACCCGAGGTCACCGCTTCGACCCCGAACCGCAACCGACGGGCCGCCTTGCGAACCGCATGAATGCGCTCCTGCCATTCAGCCGGGTTCGCAGCGTCATTGACCGCGGCCATCCGTTTCTTCACCCGCGCGTAGTCGTGCGCGATGCCCCTGGCGAGAGCCTTCGCCGCTGGCTTTTCTGACGAACTGTTGAATTTGGCACTCGCAGCGAACGCTTCGAGGTCGTCGAGCAGCCTGAAGTACCGCGGACTCGACATGATGACGTGCAGATAGTTCAGCGCCTTGTGGTATTCGTCGTCTTTGCTGCCCACCAGCCGCGACAACACGGCGTCGTGCATCTTGCGGTTCGACTGCGAACGCACGAGGTTTCGCGCCCGATCATGCATCACCTGAGGGTCGCGCGCATCGCCCAGAACCACCCCGAGGGCCGCCAGCTCGCTCTCGAGATGAGCCGCCGCGGTTGAAGCGAGAATCGGCCGATACGTCGCGAACACGCTCCGCAGGCGGCGAATGGATGACCGCATCGCGTGCACCGAATCGGCCTCGTCTTGGCGCACATCAGGATCAGCCGATTTCAGCCGATCGGTCAGGGCAGAAACCGCCTCACGCAGAACTTCGCCGGCGGTGCTCTTGCTGCGCAGCGACCAGCGCGGCGGAGTCTCGCCGAGCTTCTCGCGCCCGAGCGCGTGCGCCAGCTTCGAGATGCTCTTCGACGGCGTAGCGCCCACCTCGGCAAGCCTCTTCTCGATGGCGTCGAGCAGGGCCTCCCGTTTCTTGGGCGAACCAGGAGCATTGTCGGTCAGCTCGACCTCCCACTCCCGCCACACCCGAAGCAGGCCCGTGGTCTCGTCGACCGCAGACACCAGGTCGTCGGCCACCTCTGCGAGACCGAGCCCGTCGGCGTCGAACAGGCAGAACGTCGTTCGGGTGGTCGTCAGTCGGGCTACCGGTGAAAGCTCACGGTCACGCACATGCACCAGCACCAAATCGAGCACAGCGGCCGGAATGGGCGACTCCTCGCCGAGCGGCCAGTGCAGCTCCAGACGGCCCTCGTCGCCCGGCAGTTTGATGTGCCAGCCTTCGTCTGCGCCGCCGACTCGGCGCCGCAGCACGATGCGCTGAGAGGCCAGATCGAGCCGATCGGTGTCGTAGTAGACGGCCTGCAGAGTAGCGGTCTCGGGCTCGGAGACCTGGGCGATGGAAGAGACTCCGCTGAGGTCGGGCACGCTCACCGTGTCGTCGACATCGTACTTACGCTCGATCTCAACGTGTACCTCATGGTTCATGTTCTGTGCGCCTCCCGCGTACCAACGTAATGCATCGGGCGCAATGCACCCGGGCATCCCGGCTACGGTTGATGCATGGCACCACTGACTTCACCTTTCGCCCGAAAAGTCGAACTGCGTCGTGAGCACCACGGCGACGTGGTCATCGACAACTACGAGTGGCTGCGTAACAAAGAAGACCCCGAGGTGCTCGCCCACCTGGCGGCAGAGAACGCCTACACCGATCAAGAGACCGAACATCTCGAGACGCTCAGGCAGCAGCTCTTCGACGAGATCAAGGGTCGTACGCTCGAGACCGACCTGTCGGTTCCGGTGCGCGAGGGCGACTGGTGGTACTACACCCGCACCCTCGAGGGTCAGCAGTACGGAGTGCATGCGAGAGCGCCCATCGCCGCGCCCGACGATTGGCAGCCGCCGGTGCTCGAGGCCGGGCATCCGATCGCCGGTGAAGTGGTGCTGCTCGACGACAACATCGAGGCCGAAGGTACCGAGTTCTATTCGCTCGGCAGCTTCGATGTGAGCGCCGACGCCACTCTGCTCGCCTACGCCGTCGACACCGAAGGCGACGAGCGTTACACCCTGCGCATTCGCGACCTGCGAACCGGCCTCGATCTGGCAGACGAAATCGAGAACACCGCCCCCGGCGCCACCTTCTCGCTCGACGCGAGCTACATCTTCTACCCCACCGTCGACGAGTCGTGGCGCCCCGACACCATCTGGCGGCACCGCGTGGGCACCGCGGCCGCAGACGACGTGATCGTGTTCAGCGAACCCGACGAACGGTACTGGATAGGCGTTGGGCTCACCCGCAGCCGCAAGTACCTCGAAATCGGCGTGGGCTCGAGCATCACCAGCGAATCGCACCTGCTCGACGCGGCCACGCCCGAGGGGGACTTCAGCGTGGTCTGGCCGCGCGTCGAGGGAGTCGAGTACTCGGTGGAGCACGCCGTCGTAGCGGGCGAAGACCGGCTGCTCATCACGCACAATGCGAACGGCGAGAATTTCGAGTTGGTCGAGGTGGCGGTGGATGCTCCGACCGACGCCTCGCGCCAGCACACCATTCTGGCGCACAGCCACGACGTTCGACTCGAGAGCGTCGACGCGTTCGCAACCCACCTCAGCCTGGAATATCGCCGCGACGCCCTCAGCCGCGTCGCTGTCATCACACTGGCCGCCGTCGCCGAACCGGGCGAGCCGGCCGGCTGGCCGTACTCAGAACCGCTCGAGCTACCCTTCGACGAGCCGCTCTTCGCCGTGGGAACCGGCGGCAACCCCGAGTTCGCGCAGCCCACGCTGCGGGTCGGCTTCACGTCATTCGTCACCCCCTCGACGGTCTACGACTATGTGGTGGCCACCGGTGAACTGCGCGAATTGAAACAGCAGCCGGTTCTCGGCGGCTACGAACCCTCGCTCTATGGCCAGCGCCGCGAGTGGGCGGTGGCGCCCGACGGCACCCGGGTGCCCATTTCGCTGGTCTTCAAGCGCGACAAGCCGGTTGGTACTGCGGATGCCCGTGCTGATCTCGACGCGACGGCCGCCCCCGAGCATCCCGAGCCCGCGCCCACGCCTCTCGTGCTGTACGGCTACGGATCGTACGAGGCCAGCATCGACCCCTCGTTCTCGGTCGCTCGGCTCTCGCTGCTCGACCGCGGCGTCACCTTCGCCATCGCCCACGTGCGCGGTGGCGGCGAGCTCGGAAGGTGGTGGTACGAGAACGGCAAAACCCTCACCAAGCGCAACACGTTTGGCGACTTCATCGCGGCCGCGCGGCACCTCATCGAGATCGGTGAGACGACCCCCGAGCTGCTCGTGGCCCAGGGCGGAAGCGCCGGCGGGCTCTTGATGGGCGCGGTCGCGAACGATGCGCCCGAGCTCTTCGCGGGCATCCTCGCTCAGGTCCCTTTCGTCGACGCGCTGACGTCGATACTCGACCCCTCGTTGCCGCTCACCGTCATCGAGTGGGATGAGTGGGGAGATCCCCTCCACGACCCCGAGATCTACGCCTACATGAAGTCGTACTCCCCCTACGAGAACGTGCGCGAGGGCGTGCGCTACCCGCGTATTCTTGCCGTGACCAGCCTCAACGACACTCGGGTGCTCTACGTCGAACCCGCCAAATGGGTCGCTCGTCTTCGCGAAGTGGGTGCCCCGGCCCTGCTCAAAATCGAGATGTCGGCGGGCCACGGTGGCGTCAGCGGGCGCTACGAGCGCTGGAAAGAGACGGCCTATGAGTACGCCTGGATGCTCGATGTGGTGGGTGCCGCAGAGCACTGAATCGGGCGAGCACTGCCGCTGCGTTCAGCTGAATCCGTGTGGTGAGCGCGCCTCTTTACACCGTTTCGGCCCCCACCGCAGCCACCGGGCGCTGTGAGCCGCCCGCGCGTAGGGTGAAAGCATGAGCGATTCAGATTCCCGGCGCGTCAACGAATTCGGCCAAGAACGCCCAGCCACCGACCAGCACGGCCCGGCGAAAGTCGGCCTCGCAAACCCCGGCACCGACGAGTTGCTGGCCGCTCTCACCGAGTGGATGCCCGCCCAGCGCTGGTTCGCCGGCAAAGGCACCACACCAGTACTCCGCCTCGTCGGCAGCTTCGACCTACGCTCCCCCGCCGCTACGCTCGCCGACCTCGCCGCTGCATCGGGTTCTGGCGCGGGCCTCAGCCCCGCGGTCACCATCACCACAGCGCTCGTGCTCGACGAGGGCGGTTCGCAGCCGAAGCTGTACCAGGTTCCGCTCACGGCACGCAGCGAGGCTCTGCCCGAGCTCGCCGGGGGGTTGATCACCACGCTCGACTCCGGCTCGTTCGTTTACGACGGCGCCCTCGACTCGGCGTACGCGACGGCACTTCTCACGCTGATCACGAGCGACGAGAGCACGGGAAACGACGGTGGAGCGACGGCATCGGGGCGCAGCCAGGAGCCCGGGCATCCACTCGCCGTCACCAGCTCGCGCGTGCTGAGCGGAGAGCAGTCGAACACCTCGATCATCATGACGGTCAGCCACGCGGCAGCGGCCGGCACCGCAGCTTCGACGGCACCCGCGGCTGCCCCCGCGCCCGTGATCTGCAAGGTATTTCGTGTGCTGCACCACGGCGACAACCCCGACGTAGTGCTGCAGTCGGCGCTGGCGAAGGCGGGCTCGACGCGGGTTCCGGCTTCGGTCGGCAGCGTGGTCGGTACGTGGAGCGACGAACGCGTCTTCGACGGCATCGCATCGGGCCACCTCGCGTTCGCGCAGGAGTTTCTGCCCGGCGTTCGCGACGCCTGGCGGGTTGCGCTCGAGGCGGCGGAGGCCGGGCATCCGTTCACCGCTGATGCCTTCGCGCTCGGCGAGGCCACGGCCGAAGTGCACGAGACGCTGGCCGGCGTCATGCCCACCGTCGAGCCCTCGCCCGAGCTCATCGCGGCGGTTCTGGCCAGCATGCGCGGTCGGCACGCCGAAGCCGTCGCCGAGGTGCCTGAGCTCGGGCAGTTCAGCGCGGCCGTCGACCGCATCTTCGACAAAGCGGCGACTGGGCACTGGCCGCGCCTGCAACGCATTCACGGCGACTACCACCTCGGCCAGGTTCTCGCGGTTCCTTCTGGCGGATGGGTGCTCGTCGACTTCGAAGGTGAACCGCTGCGCCCCATGGCCGAGCGCAATCAGCCCGATCTCGCCGTGCGCGACATTGCGGGCATGCTGCGCTCGTTCGACTACGTGGCGGGCTCGTTCGCCGACACACCTCTGCACCCAAGCGCGACAGCCTGGGCTCAGGATGCTCGGCAGGCCTTTCTCGACGGCTACGTAGCCCGCTCGGGCTTCGACCTCACCTCGAACCGTGCCCTGCTCGAGGCGTTCGAAATCGACAAGGCGCTTTACGAGGCCATCTATGAGGCGCGCAACCGCCCCACCTGGCTCGCCATCCCCGTCACGGCCATCGCTCGCCTAGCCGGCGGCGCCCTCAGCTGACCCGCTGCTGTTTCCAGCCACCCCTCCGGGGTTGCGCAAAAGCACCGCGCCGCGCGCCCGAAGGTGCTTTCGTGCAACGCGCACTGCCACGGGCGGCGGGCAGCCGCCGAGCGAGACCCTCCACCCACTACTTCTGTGCCAGATCGCGGGTCGCGGGGCCCTCGAGAAGCTCGCCCGTCGCTGAGAAACGTGAGCCGTGCAGGGGGCAGTCCCACGAGGTTTCGGCGTCGTTCCAGGTGAGCACACCGCCGAGGTGCGGGCACACGCCCGAAACGGCGCAGGAGGCGCTGTTCACGGTCGAGACTCCCACGGGAAGGATGCCCGCTCGCCCGATGAGGCCCTGACGTTCGGCTGGGCGCGGCAGGGCATCCACTCGCGGACCGAGCAGTGCGCCCGCCCAGCCCTTCGCGGCCCACCAGCCCACGGCTGCGCCGTTGCCGAGCCCCGCACCCATCGCTGCAGGCAACGTCGCCCGGTGATGCAACGCCGTCGCCCAGTCGGGGCTGCCACCGTAGATGTCGCTGACCAGCGTCAAAGAGGCCGAAACGGCGTTCGTCATGCCCCACTTGTCGTACCCGGTCGCCAGGTAGATCGCGCCACGGCCGCGCGGCAGATACCCTACGAACGGCACACCGTGGGGCGTCTCGTAGTCTTGCGCGCTCCACGAATGCGTGAGCCTGGCACCCGGAAAGTACCGCTCGGTCCACTCCTGCAGGTCGTCGACCCGCGCCTGCGTCGACGAAGCACGCCCCACCGGATGCCCGTTGCCGCCCACCAGCAACTGTTCGCTCGCGTGCTTGCCGTCGCCACTCGGCGCGGTGCGAAGCGACCGGCTGGGCGAGTCCACGGAGAGATACATCGCCTCGGGAATGACGCCCGGCACCGCATACGACGTGACATACGAGCGCAGCGGCTTGAGCTTCGCGAAGTAGAGACCTCGGTCGAGAATCGGCGTACCCGTGGTGAGCAGCACGTGCTTCGCGAAAAGCTCGCCGGCCGCGGTGCGCACCCGAGCCGGCTGCGAGCGAGGCCCGGCCGTCACCCCCGTGACGCGCGCGCCCTCGACGATCACGCCGCCGAGCTCGCGAACATCGGCAGCCAACGCTTCGAGCACCTGAACGGGGTCGAATTGAGCCTGATTGGCCAGCACCACCGCGCCGAACGTTGCAAACGGAACGTCGAGTTCGGCGCGCAGCTTCACATCGAGCCCGACCGATCGCGCGACCCGAAACTCGCGCTCGACGGTCTCGGTGCCCTCGGGCGTGCCGGCATAACTGATGGCGTCACGAAACTGCACAGGCACGTCGCGCGACTCGAGATATTCGAGCAGCCACTCTTGCGCCGCACGATTGCCGTCGACGTAGGCCTGCGTAATGGCCTGATACGTGTGCCGCTTGATCTTCTGCAACTGGATGCCCTGCAGCAGCGACAGCTTGGCCGAGGTGTTGCCCGTTGCCACGGCCCCGATGAAGCGCGATTCGAGCACCGCGACCTTCTTGCCCGCCCGGGCGAGCAGCAGTGCGGTGACCAAACCGGTGAGCCCTGCGCCTACCACCACATCGTCGTAGGTTGCGCCGTCGACGAACTCGTCTGATACCTGGTCGCGCGGTGAATCGAGCCACAGTGAGGTCATCGTTTCACCCTACGCCGGGCGGTTTCTCGACGAGTGGGCTGCGGCTGGGCCTAGTCAGCCGCCGCAATCAGTGCTAGAAGCGCCGCGGAGCACGGCCGCGTTATAGTGTGCGGCTGCGCACTACCTCGCGAGCATCCGCACTCAGAGCCACCCGCGCTTCTTGAACATCACATAGAGCCCCACGCTCAGCGCCACCATCAGCCCGATGGCCGCCGGGTACCCCCACGCGAAATGCAGCTCGGGCATGTTGTCGAAGTTCATACCGTAAATGCCGGTCACCACCGTCGGCGCGAAGAAAATAGCCGCCCAGGCCGAGATCTTCTTGACCTCGTCGTTTTGATGGTTGCTCGTCTCAGCGAGCTTTTTCATGTCTTCGTTCTGCCGTTGAGCCACCAAGGTCGCATTCACGGTCAGAATCTCGCGCAGCGTCTGCCGGTACCCGTCGACCCGATCGTTCACCACCGATACGTGGTCGGCAACGTCTCGAAACGCCCGCTTGAGTTCGAGGGTGCCTTCTACTTGGTCGAACTGGCTGCGCAAAGCCTCGAGCATCCCTGTTAGCGGAAGGGTCGCGCGCTGAAAGTCGAGCACCTCTTGCGAGAGTTCGTAGATGCGCCGAGACACGGCCGGGTCGCCCTCGAACACCTGCGTCTCGATCTGGTCGATGTCGGTTTCGAGGCCGGCCACGACGGGCGCGTACTGGTCGACAACCGCGTCCATGATGGCGTAGAGCACCGCGATGGGGCCGAGCGACAGCAGGTCGGGGTCGTTCTCCATGCGGCGGCGAACCACCGAGAGGTCGGGCGATTCACTGTGCCGCACCGAGATGACGAAATTGGGGCCCACGAAAAGGTGCAGCTCGCCGAATTCGACCTCTTCACGTTCATCCACATACTGGGCCGCCCGCAGCACCACGAAGAACACCTCGCCGTAGCGCTCGAGCTTGGGGCGCTGGTGGGCCCCTACCGCGTCTTCGATGGCGAGTGGATGCAGGTCGAAATCGTTCTCCATTTCAACGAGCTCATCGGCGCTCGGCCGATACAACCCGATCCAGGCCAATGACCCCGGTGACCGGTTCAGCGCCGCAATGGTCTCGGCGGGAGTAGAAGGTGAGAGCACCCGCTTACCGTGCCGGTAGACCGCGTTGTCGACCATGCTCGTGTGCGGCTCGAACGGTTCTGGCTCGACCGTCTCAGGGGCAGGTGTGATGGGCCGGTTGCTCGGCCGCACCGATGTGATGCCTCTGACCATGCTCGAAAATCTCATGCTCTTCACGCGCACGCCGCCTCTCAGACCTAGCCGATTCGAATTCAGACTGCCACACTTCTCTGGGCATAAATCGCACTTCGACAAGAGTTCACCGACGTCATCGTTCGTAAAACTCCCGCGTGGCGTTTACCACACGTTCAGCTTTCTCTGCTTGGGTTATCAATCAGAACCACCCGTCGTGCGCTGACTTTGTTCGCTTACGCGCCGGGCCGCCTACCCGAACGGCACATTTTCATGACAGCGACGTTGGCCCAGTACCCGAGGCCAGATCACTTCGTTCTTCATTTCAGTGACACCCATTTCGTCGGCACCGACAGCCTGCTCTACGACAAGATCGACGCCGAGGGCCACCTCGTCGAGATTCTCGCCGAACTGCACGCGTCTGGCTCGCGGCCCGAGGCCATCATCTTCACCGGCGACCTCGCCGACAAGGGCGACCCCAAGGCCTACGAGAAACTGCGTGCCATGGTCGAACCCGCCGCCGCGGCGATGGGCGCCCAGGTCATCTGGGTGATGGGCAACCACGACAACCGTGCCGCCTTTCGCGCCAGTCTGCTCGACCAGCTGCCCTCGATGCAGCCCGTCGACCGCGTCTACGACGTGAACGGCCTGCGCATCATCACGCTCGACTCCACCGTTCCGGGCTCGCACTATGGCGAAGTCACCCCCGCTCAGCTCGACTGGCTCGCCGAAGAGCTCGCCAGCCCCGCGCCGCACGGCACCATTCTGGCTATGCACCACCCGCCCGTGCCGAGTGTGCTCGACCTGGCCGTGATGGTGGAGCTGCGCGACCAGGCCTCGCTCGCCGAGGTCATTCAGGGCTCAGATGTGCGTTCGATCATCGCCGGTCACCTGCACTACTCCTCGACGGCGATGTTCGCCGGCGTTCCGGTGTCGGTCGCCTCGGCCACCTGCTACACCCAAGACCTCAACGTTGCGGTAGGCGGCACGCTCGCGCGCGACGGCGCTCAAGCGTTCAACCTCATTCACGTCTACGAGAACACCGTGCTCCACTCGGTAGTTCCCATCGGTCACTACGCGCAAGTTTCCTACACCGACGCGGCGGCCACCCAGAAGATCCTCACTGACGCGAACGTCGAGATCGCTCCCCCGGTCAACGCTCCAGTTCCCGCCGAAGAGCCGCTGGTCATCCCAGCCCTCGCCGGCGTCTAGATCGAAACCGGCACCCGCCTCAGCGCTCCCAGGGCGCCTTGAACGGAAAGTACTGCTCCAGAAACGACTGCACAACGGCAGCGCGCTCTTCAGCCGACACCTCGGGGTAGCTGCCGTCGTTGAGGCAGAAGAAGTCGAACGCGCGCTTGCGTAAGAGACCAGGCAAGAGTGCCAGCCCCGACCGCTGCGTCGTGTCGACGTACCGCACCTGCGCGGCCTCTTGCACCACCGCACGCCCGGTCATCAGCGCGTAGTAGTGGTAGAGCGAGTTGGTCACCGAGATGTCGGTGCTCGATCGAAACCGGCTCGCGGCCGTGCGCTCGAAGTCGTCGGCGAACTCCATCTCGAGTTCTGACATGACACTGCGGCGAAGCGGAGCAGCGGCGTGCTCGAGGTGCCGGGTGATGATGCGCCCGAACTTCTCGAACAACAGTCGGCGGTTCACCCGCGCCGCGTTCTCGAACCCACTGCGCGACGCCTCGTTCTCGCCGAGCCCGATGCGCGTGGTCGCTTCGATGAACTTGGTGACACCACCCGAGCTGAAGAACATGTTCGGCTGAACGGGCCGGCCGAAGAACATGTCATCGTTCGAGTACAAGAAGTGCTCGCTGATGCCCGGAATGTGATGCAACTGGCTCTCAACTGCCTGCGAGTTGTGCGTCGGCAGCACACTCGGGTCGGTGAAGAATTCGTCACTTCTCACAAACGTGACCCGCGGATGCTCGGCGAGCCATTCGGGTTTCGCCGAGTCAGTGGCGATGAAGATGCGCCGCACCCACGGCGCGAACGTGTACACCGACCGCAGCGCGTACTTCAGCTCATCGATCTGACGGTAGCGCGCATCGGAGTCGTCACCGTCGCCCACCACATAGCCCCCGGACTGCGCCCGACGGCGGCGCTGGTACTCCACGTCGTTGCCGTCGACCCACGAGAACACCATGTCGATGTCGAACACCACATCGTTCGCCTGAACATCGAACATGCCGCGCAGGCTGTTCCAGGTTACGCCGTAGAGATCGACCGTGCTCGCGATCGCCTCTGACCGCGGCAGTTCGCGCCGGGTCAGCGAGTTCTCCACCGGGCAGATGATGACGTTGTCTTCGAAGCTCCACAGTTGCAGCTCGATGCCCGTCGACGATCCGTAGGTCAGCCCGCCGAGCGGTTCGACCCGCGGCCGGTAGAGCCGAAAGATGCGAGCCTTGCGGCTGTCGCCGAGCGATCCGTCGCACACCAAAACGGGCGGGCGCTTCTTGCCCTCGACCGTCTTGGAATACATCGGCTCGTCTGTGGTGGCGCGCGCGAGTGCTCGTTCGAGGCGGCGGCGGCGGGCGGCATCCACCACGACCACCGGTCGCTCGTCATTGCCGCGAATCAGAAAAAACGGAATGGAGGCGTCGATGAGCGCCCGCCTGATGAACAACAGGTCTTCGACCATGGCATCGTGCGGCGTGAGCGTCGTGTTGACGAGCGCGAGCAGCCCCTTGCGCACGATGACATCGGTGCGCCCGTGACTCTTCGGCCATGACCGGGGCGCGCCCAGTTTGCCCGAGACGGCACCGAACAGCTCTTCGGGCGCCTCCGACTCGAAGGTGGGTTCGAGCGCGACGTTGTGCGTCGCCGCGCTGCCGGTGGCGACCCGGCCGACGGCCTGAGAAACCGAACTGAACGAACTCATGAGAGGGCCTGTTCGAGCAGGTGCACGAGGGCATCCAGCTGCACGCTGTCGCTTGAGGTGATCTCTGCGTCTGACCCGTCGAGCGCTCGGGCAGCGAGACCTTGCTTGCTGTCGATGAGCTCGGCGATCTTCGAGTCGATGGTCTGCGCGGCGATGATGCGCCAGGCCGTCACGGGCTCTTCTTGCCCGATGCGGTGCACGCGGTCGATGGCCTGCGTCTGTTCTGCGGCCGTCCACGAGAGCTCGGCGAGCACCACGTTCGAGGCGGCTTGCAGGTTGAGCCCCACACCGGCGGCGGTCAGCGAACACACCGCAACAGAGACCTCGGAGTCGTTGTTGAACGCGTCGATCTGCGTCTGCCTGAAGGCGGCACTCTGGTCGCCGCGAATCGAAATGGTCTTGAGGTCGCGACGCGCGAAGGCCTCTTCGGCTTGGTTCATCACGTCGATGTGCTTGGCGAAGAATACCACCTTGCCCACTGAGCGGGCGAGCTGTGCGGCGTAGTCGGCCGCGAGACCGGCCTTAGCCTGGCCGATCTTGCGCACCATGGTGAACACGTTCTCGCCAGTCGTCGATGATTTGGATTCTTCGAGTTCGGCCTTGGCGACCATGCGCATGAGCTCCGCGTTGGGCCCGTCGCTCGTGTCGTATCCACTGCCGAGAGCTCCGGATGCCGCACGGCGGTACCGCGTCACAAGTCGTTTGCCCAGCTCGGCTTCGGCCTGCCGAATCGAACGGCCGAGGTCGTCGTCGAGTTCGACCGGCAGGTCGACCACTCGTTTCGCCGGAAGGTCGGCCGCGACATCCACTTTCTTGCGGCGCACGATGCCCATGTCGATGACAGCTTCACGGGCTTCGGCGAAGAAACCGAAGTCGGCCGGGGTGAGGCCGGTGTCTTCGAGCTTCTCCATGAGTTCGGGGGTGGGCTTGTCGCCGTCGATCCAGCCGAGGTACTGCCAGATGGCCCTGAAGTCATCGACGTCGTTGATCAACGGGGTGCCGGTGAGCGCCATCATCAGCGGGTCTCCGCCGGGGGCGTATTTGCGAATGCGGTCGGCCAGCGCGAGCACGTTCTTCGAGCGCTGCGACTGCAGGTTCTTGATGAAATGCGCCTCGTCGACGACCATGCCCTTGAAGCCCAGGGTGCCGAGCCAGGCGAGGTGCCGGTCGAGCACGTCGTAGTTCACGATCACCACGTCGGCGAAGGCGTCGAGGTTGGCGCCGTCGCCCTGAATGACCGTCGCGCGGCGCTGGGGAGTCCAGATTTCGACCTCACGCGCCCAGTTCATCTTCACGACGTTCGGCACCACCGCCAGCAGCGGATACGAATCAGAGACGGATGCGGCCAGCAACGACTGTGCCGTCTTGCCGAGGCCGGGCTCGTCTGCCAGCAGAAACGACCGGTGCCCCGCAGCGACAGCGGCGATGAAGCGCGCCTGGTGGTGCATGAGTTCGTGGCCGGGGGGCGAGATGCGGTCGATCTTCGGCGCCTCTGGCAGCTCCATGCTCGCCACGGTGCCGCCCGAACCGTATTCGAAGGCGCGGTAGAGCGGGCCGAGCAGCTCCCAGCTCGACAGGCGGCCACGCGAAACGGGCTTGTGCGCGGTTGCGGCGCTGAAGTCAGGTGCGAGAAACGGGTTCGCCAGCTGGCGAGCCTTCACCGACTGCGGAACCACCTGGCGCTCGGAGAAAAGATCTGTAGAGAAGGGCGAACTCGGCGCTAGGGCGACGGGTTCTTCTTCTTCGAGTTCGATGCCGGCATCCGTCAGGTATTCGCGGCGCAACCGCTGGGCCACGGGAGAGACGGGCGCGTCGCTCTCGAGCAACGTGATCAGTGATGTGTCACGAGCCGCGGTCTGCGCCAGAATGCCGGCGATGCCGTCGAGGCGTTTCAGCTGCTCGGCGCGTTCGCCGTCGCTCAGCTCAGCATCACCCTTGATGCGAGCTCGCTCTTCGCGCATGAGCAGCGCAACGACGAGAAACTTGGTGCGGTTCGACGGCACGACCTTGCCGCGCTGAGCTGCCGCCTCAACTTCGCGCACTTTGCGCGCGAGAATGGGAATGAGGCCGGTGTTGTCAACCGTGCGGGTTGATCGGCGAACGCCTGATCGTGACATGCTCCTCCTGTGGAGTGGTGACGTGCCAAAAAAAGCTTGACTGCCTGCAAGGGGTTCGTGGCCGTGCAACACGATACGAATGGAATCACCGAACGGTCTACGTTTCGATGAGATCACCGGGTCACGGACGGCGCTAGAGCGGATCTTCCCTGTGCACGTTCATTCTACCCGATCGCCGGGCACTCCAGGCGCGAGGCGGCTGGGCGAGGCGGTACTTCTTGCTGACTACTTCTTGCTGACTACTTTTTGGTGTCGACCGGTATTTTGATCAGCAGCCCGGCCGCAACAAAGATGACCGCCGCCGCGAGGTGAAACGCGTACCAAACGGGCGGGTCGAAATCGAGCGGCCACACCGGGTTCCAGATCACGGCGATGGGCACCAGCCCGATGATCCACCACCACTGTTTCGCCTGCCAGGCGAACACGCAAACGATGAGCGCCAAGATGCTGATCACGTACTCGAGCAGGGTGAACCAGCCCGAGTCGATCACGGCTACGGCCGCAAGCAGTGCGATCGCGCCGAGCAGACCGGGGGCCAGCGCGGTGCGCGTGAAGGTCGGGTAGCGCGACGTGGTCTTGCCCGTTTTCGGGTCTCGTATCGTCGGGTTGGCTGCTCCGGATGCCGCTGCCCGTGCCCTGGCGGCCTGATTCGCTTGCTGGCGGGCCACCAACGCCGCTTGTTGCTCGGTGGTGCGCTTGGCTGAGGGGCTCATCGGGCGACCGTCATTCCTGGCCTCGGAGCCACGTGAGAACCTCCACGACCAGATCGTGATCGTCGGCTTGCGCGAGGCCTGAGACGCCCACTGCGCCGATCAGCGAGCCATTCACCCGAAGCGGAACTGCACCGCCGTGCGCGGCGAAGTCGGCGAGCGGCAGGCGCGAGCTGGCCTCGAACGTGGTGCCTCGCGACCGAAAGAGCGTGCCGACCGTGTACGACGACTCGCCGTACCGGCGAACGACGTTGAACTTGCGCCGCAGCCAGTCGTTGTTGTCGGCATTCGCCCCGGGCAGCGCGGCGTGAAAGACGGTCTGCTCGCCGAAGACCACTGAAATAGCGATCGGCAACGACCGTTCGAGCGCGAGATCGCGCAGCTTCGACCCGACATCCCATGCGTCGTCGTAGTCGAACGAGGTGAACTGCAGGTCGCGTTCGTGCTGACGCAGTTGTTCGAGCTTCTCGGCGGCAGCCAGAATGGCTTCGTCGACTGCGCTTTCGGTCGGCAAATCGGTGCTGGGCATAAGGCTTAGCCTAGAACTATGCCATCGCCTTTCGTAATCTCAGACGCCGTTGCAGCCGCACTCTCAGCTGGCAAACCGGTTGTCGCCCTCGAATCGACCATCATTTCGCACGGATTGCCGCGCCCCCGAAACCTCGCCGCCGCTCAAGAGTTCGAAGAGCTTCTGTTGTCGGCCGGCGTGACACCAGCCACCATCGCGGTACTCGACGGTATTCCGCGTATCGGGCTCGACGCCGACGGGGTCGCCCGCATCGCCAATGAAGACATGGTGAAGGCCAGTGTTCGCGACCTGCCGATTCTCTCAGCGAAGAAGATCAGCGGCGCCACCACCGTCGCCGCCACCGCGTACCTGGCCGGCAAGGCAGGCGTTCGCGTTTTCGCCACGGGCGGCCTCGGCGGCGTGCACCGCGGTGCGAGCGCCACGTTCGACGAGTCGGCCGACCTCAGCTCGCTGGCCCTGGCGGGAGTCACCGTGGTCGCCGCCGGGGTGAAGTCGGTGCTCGATATCGCTGGCACCCTCGAACGCCTCGAGACGCTCAGTGTTCCTGTGCTGGGCTATCGCACCACCAACTTTCCGAGCTTCTGGCTCACCGAGTCGGGCGAGCAGATCGACTGGTCGGTCGACTCCCCCGCCGAGATCGCCGACATCATGCACAGTCAAGACGAGTTGGGTCATGGTCAGGGCATCATCGTGGCCAATCCATTGCCCCCCGAGCTGCAATGGGAGCCCGACGAACATGACGCCGTGCTGCTGGAGGCCCTCGCCGAGGCTGATGCTCAGGGCATCCGGGGCAAAGCGGTGACGCCGTTTCTGCTCTCGTACATCGTGGGGGCATCGGGCGGCCGCAGCCTCGAAGTGAACCTCGACATCGCGCGCAACAACGTGCGCCTCGCCGGCCAGATCGCCACCGCCTGGAGCGAACTCGGCCGGCATGTCTAGCGCGCCGCCGGCCGACCTGCACCTGCCCGTGCGCGTTGTCGTTTTCGGCGACGTGTTCGACGACATCATCGTGAAGCCCACGGCTCCGGTGCGTTCTGACACCGACACTCTGGCGGGCATCGAGCGGCGCCCGGGCGGATCTGCGGCAAACACCGCGGCGTGGCTCGGCGCCCTCGGCACGCAGGTCGATTTCGTGGGCCGAACGAACCTGGCCGACACGGTTCGGCACGAGACCGCACTGCGCAACTCCGGCGTCACGCCCCACCTGCTCGGCGAAAGCACGCTGCCCACCGGCACCATCGTGGTCATCGTGGAAGGCAACACGCGCACCATGCTCACCGAACGCGGTGCGAACGCGCTGACGTCTCCGAACGACGTCAGCGACGCGCTTCTGCAGGTCGCCACTCACCTGCACTTCACCGGATACACGATCTTCAGCGGCCAGCCCCACGGCGACTTCGCACGGCTGATCAGCCGTGCGCACGAGCACGGTGTGACGGTGTCGGTCGACCCGGCCTCATCGGGCTTCATCGCCGACCACGGCGCACAGACGTTTCTCGACGCCGTCGCCGGCGCCGACATTCTCTTCCCGAACCGCGACGAGGCGATGGCGCTCACCGGCCTGAGCGACGACGCGGCGATGGTGGATGCCCTGACCGAACACTTCGCGGTGGTCGCCCTGACTCTGGGTCGGTCGGGCGCGCTGATCGGCGCTGGCGCACCGGCCGGCGCCGACCCACAGACCGGTGCACGCGCGCAGCTCGGCGCGGGCGCACAGATCAGCGCAGACGCACCCGGGGCCACCTCAGCGACCCCGGGCATCCGCTTCGCCGTTCCATGCCAGCCCGTCGAACCCCGCGACACCACCGGCGCGGGCGACGCCTTCAACGCGGGGTTTCTCGCCGGACTCTTCGAGGGCAGCTACGCCGGCGAACGGCCTTTCAGCCGCAGCGCATCGTCAGCGCTCGAGTCGAGACTGCAGACCGCAGCATCCCGCGGCGTAGCGACGGCCGCACGAGCCATCGAAAACGTCGGCGCCAGGCCGCCCGGCGTGGTCACGCACCATCACGGCCTGAACGCCCCGGGCGCTCTGCACTGAACACGCAACTCAGCTCGTTTGGCGCAACTCTGGCAACCGAATGGGCCGACTCTTCGGCGGCAACCCGTACACGCGCTCGAGCGCCGGTTCGAGTTCAGAAAGCCACGCTTCGTAACCCGTAGGCGTCAAATGCACCTCATCGGTGGTGTACTCGGGGTTGAGCCGACTGTCGTCGACCGACAGCGCAGGCCAAAGGTCGAGGTAGTGCGTGCGAACGCTCGATGCGAACTGCCAGATGTGCCGGTTGATGTCACGAATCTCGTCTGCATATTCGGCCGAGCGCGGAATCACCGACTCCAACAGAATCTCGGCGTCAGGCAATTCGTTGCGCAGGGTCGCCAGAATCGTCTCGATGTTCTGCACAACGTGCTCCACCGAGCGGCGCTTGCCGAGGTCGTTGGTGCCGATCAGCAGCACCACCGTTCCGGGGTTCAGCGCGATGACGTCGTCGAGGCGCGCCTTCACGTCGTCGGTCGTGTCACCGCCTACGCCAAGATTGTGCACCTCGTAGTCGCCGAACCACTCCTGCCAGCTGCCGTTCTGGGTGAGGCTGTCGCCTAAGAACACGAGAGTTGAGTTGTCGGGCATATCCGCCTCCGAAGTGTTGGGCTACGCGAGCATCCATTCTAACGCGTGCGGTCTCGGTCGACCCTTAAGCGATTTCGTCGGCCGTGTTCGAACGCGTGTCGTCGGTCTTTTCACCCGGTTCAGGATGCTCGGCCTGACGTTCGACTTCAGCCGTCGCCGTCTGGGTGATGCGGTTCGCCATTCCCGGAAAGATGAACCCATGAAACGGCAGAATCGAGTACCAGTACAGGCGCCCGGCGAGCCCGCGCGGAAAAAATACGGCCCGCTGGGTGTACTTCGTTCCGCCGCCGTCACGCGGTTCGACGCTCATCTCGAGCCAGGCCGGCCCGGGAACCTTCATCTCGGCGCGCAACCTCAGAAAACTGCCGCGCTTGATCTGCTCGACGCGCCAGAAGTCGAGCGCATCGCCGGTGTGCAGGTGGTCGGGGTTGCGGCGCCCACGGCGTAGGCCCACGCCGCCGACGGCCTTGTCCATCCAGCCCCGAACGGCCCAGGCGAGCGGAAACGAATACCAGCCGTTGTCACCGCCGATGCCCTCGATGACACGCCACACGTCGCCGGGCCGGGCATCCGTTTCGCGAATCTGAAGGTTCGTGTACACGGTGTGACCGGCCCAGTCGGGGTCGCTCGGCAACGTGTCAGCCGGGGCGCCTTCAACGTCGCTGTCTTGCCAGCTGGTCTCCACCTGGCCCGTGCGCATCTTCTCAAGCGCCAACCGAACCGAGCGGCGGTAGCCGGTGAGGCCGCCGACGGGGTCAGGAATGTACGTTCTGATGTCATGCTCGCTGGCCACGCATTCGAATTGCAGCGACTCGATGATGGGAATGGCGAGGCTGCGCGGAATCGGCGACACGAGATTCACCCACTGCGAGGCAAGCCACGGAGTGAACACGGGCAGCGAGGCGATGGGGCGCTGATGGAGGCCCGCTTCAACGGCGTAACCGTTCATCATCTGGCCGTACCGCAGAACATCCGGCCCGCCGATGTCGAAGGTGCGATTGAGCGGTTCGTCGATGTCAGCGGCTTTGACGAGATAGTAGAGAACGTCACGCACGGCGATGGGCTGAATGAAGTTACGAACCCACTTGGGTGCGGGCATGTACGGCAGCACCTCGGTGAGATGCCGAATCATCTCGAAACTCGTCGACCCCGAGCCGATGACGACGCCGGCCTGAAGGGCAATTGTGGGCACGCCAGACTGCAACAGGATGCTGCCGACCGCCGCCCTCGAACGCAGGTGCCGCGACAGGGTGACGCCCCGCGGGTGCAAGCCGCCGAGATACACAATGCGTTTGACGTTCGCTTTGAGGGCGAGGGATGCGACGTTCTTGGCGGAGTCGAGTTCGGTGCCGTCGAAGTTGCCTGAGCTGCCCATGGAATGCACGAGGTAGTAGAGCACGTCGACGTCTTCGAAGACGGTCGCAAGCGATTCGCGGTCGCTGAGGTCGCCCTTGACGATCTCCACCTGGTCAGCCCATGGAACGTCGGCGAGTTTGCTGGGGTTGCGCACGAGCACGCGCACGGCAAAACCGGCATCAAGCAGTCGCGGCACGAGGCGGCCGCCGATGTATCCCGTAGCTCCGGTCACTAAGGCGGTTCGCTGAGTAGTCACCTGATACAGGCTACGCCGATGGGCGGCCGTCGACGTTTTTGCACAGTCTGCTTGCATCGGGCGGCAAGGTGTGGTCTGGTTTCGCGTCTTCGGCCGAGTTTTGCGTTTCCGTGGGTCGATTTCGCCGTCAGGCCACGGAATATCGCCGCCCGGCCACCGCCTATCGCCGCCCGGCCCGGGCGAAAGCAGAGTTCTGTGCTCGTGCGGGTCATGGCGTATCGCGGCCGGGGTTGGCCGCGCGGGTGCCAGCGGCGGTGTTGCTCGCGGCGTAGCCCTCGGGGCTCGGGGTGCGGTGCCAGGGTTCTGTGCGTTTGGGGAGGTCGGCGAGTTTCAGCGGTTTCAGCCGTGTGCGGGTGCGTTGTTGGGTTGCGGGTCTCGGGGTGCGTGTCCAGTCGAGGCAGTCGGGTGGGATGAAGTGTGGTGCGCCGCTGATCATGACCAGCGTCCACCCCGTTTTGTGTACGACGGAATGGTGAAAATGGCAGAGCAGCACGCCGAGGTCCACATCGGTACGGCCAGGGAGGTAGCCCTGTGAGGTCCACGGTTCGGTGTGGTGACTTTCGCACCACGATGGTGGCCTGTCGCAGCCTGGCCAGACGCATCCGCCGTCCCGGGCCGCCATGGCCTGAATCTGCCGGGTCGTGAACAGGCGTTGTTTCTTGCCTTGGCAGAGCACTTGGCCGCCCTCACCGAACACCGTGGTCATCGTGTCGGCGTGGCAGAGCAGCTGCTGCACACTCGACGCGGGTAATGGTTCGGTGATGCCGGGTACCCAGCCCACCCCGCGACCGGCAACAATGTCCTCAAGATCAGCATGCACCGAAACGACTGCGGCGGCACCGTTGACACGGGGCACATCAGGCAACGTCGCACCCCTCCGGATCACATCAGTGAAAACGTCTAAACATTTCTGATCCCGAGTACGCGGATCCTCGAACACAGGGTCGATCGGCGGCTCGCCAGCCTCATCGTTTGCGCCTTCAGAACTCGGTTCCGGGTCAGCACGGAACGACGGCCGCACCCGTGGGCTTTGGGTGGCGGCGTCGATCGCGAGCCAGGATGCGGCGTCTTCGGGTGGCAGCAGGCCGATCATCTTCACCATCCCCGACGGCAGGGTGACGAACCTGAGGCTGCGCTGCTCGGTCAGGCCGGCGTCGCGGGGTTCGACCCCGTCCGGGTCAAGACGGTCGCGGAGATTCCCCGCGAGAACACCGACTTCGTCCGCGGAGAAACCCAGCCCACCCGCCGACTGTGCCGCCGCCGCGACGAGATACTCCTCCGCCGCCCCGAGCTCCTCCGAGTACCCGGTGGTCTTCGCGACCTGCCACAGCTTCCGGGTGATCACCTCAGCCGTATCCACACCAAGAACACCAGTACGGAGGGCTTCTTCCACACGGGGGAACCGCGACCGATTCGGCACCCCAACGAGCGACATATCCGTGCGGATACGACGGCCCAGCCGCACCCTGTCAGCCGCCGTCGACACCGACGTACCCGTATGCGCAGCGAGAAGCTTCTGCACCGTCGCGAAACCCAGCCTCACCGTCAGACGGTCGTCCCCTCGCGACACCTCACACCGGGCATCCACTGTAGAAGCGAACTCGACCCGCAGAGCATCAACCAACTTACCCAGCCGCTCCACCAAAACCAGACCAGCCAACGCATCCGAGTCCGACAACCCAGCCACCAGCCCGTCGGCAAGCCCATTGGGCGCGGCAGCACGGCACCCCGACAGCACCTCAATCGAGCCGATAAGCGCGCGCATCCCATCACCCTGAGACATCGGAGAAGAGCTGGTTTTTTTCATACCAACAGTCAAACACCAACCACTGACATTCACTCAACTTCGCCTATACTTGAAGACCGCCCTCATGAAAGGAGGTAACACTGTGGGAACCATGCCCCCGAAGCCGCCGACCGAGTAGGTCTATGCGGCGAAGAACGGGCGCCCGAGGTGCTCGTTGAAGTGCGACTCGTCGGGCGGAGGCGAGTCGCACGCAGTCGCATCGGTGACGATGGCGGCACCAGCGATGAAACGCTCGAGATCTCGCGAGATGACGAAGGGCTCACGAGCCGAGCTAGCGGATGCCCCACCGAACCACGACGCCGAGCCCGCGAACGCGCCCGGCCGATTCGACGCCAGAACGACGACGTTGCCGAGTTCGGTGTTGCCGAGCATCCGCTCGTCGAGAACGACGGCGACCTCGGCGAACACCGCCTGCAGCGTGGCCGCTTGCCTGCGGGAGTACTCGAAGCCCGGGCCGTCAAGCAGATTCACGGCCACAAACCCGTCGTCACTCACCCGCTCAGCGACACGACGATAGAACTCGAGACTCGCGACGCGAGCACCGATCACCGCGCCGGCCCACAGGTCGATAACCGTCACATCGCGCGAAGAAGCGCCCCACGCCGGGGTAGGCGACGAGTCGACGATCTCGCGCGCATCGCCGAATAGAAGAGTGACCTCAGCGTTCAACGGCACCTCGCGCAAGACCGCTTCGAGCAGCTCCCGCTCGCGCTCCACCGCGCACTGCATCGACCCGGGCCTCGTGGCGGCGATGTACCGCGCCAACGTCAGCGCGCCGGCTCCTAGGTGTGCACCGGCGAGCGGATGCCCGGCCGGCGCCCACGCATCGACAACCCGCGCGATGTGACGCACGTAGCCGAACTCGAGCGCAACCGGGTCGCTCAGCGAAACCTAAGACTGCGGAAATTCGTCGACGGTCAGCACAAACGTCTGCGCCGCCTCGTCAGTGCAGAACAGTTCGGCGTGCTGTGCGCTAACCGAAAGAGAAATGACGAGGCGTGGCGTGGGCGTTGATGAGTGCGCTGACATCAGCCCACTTTAGCAATACTGAGCATCTGTCACGAACAAAGACGTTTCAGAGCAGCGACTTCGTGTGCCACACCGTCTTCGTCTCGGTGAACTGCGTGACGCGCGCGAGCGACGGCGCCGCAGCATCAGCTCCGTTCTCTGGCGCAAACACCCGCATCAGCGTCTCAGCCGCGGCGATCTGCAGCGAAACCCAATCGAGCGACCCAGCGCCCACGAGGTCGAGCGCGTTCACGTCGGCGTGCGAGGCGAGCCACGGTGCGATTTCGGCGGGCGACCCGGTGAGAATGTTCACCACTCCCCCAGGCACATCACTCGTCACGAGCACTTCAGACAGGCTGATGGCCGAAAGCGGCAGGCGCTCAGACGCGACGACCACCACCGTGTTTCCGGCAACGAGCGCCGGAGCGACCGCGCTCACTAACCCGACCAATGACGAGTCTTGGGGCGCGATTACAGCGACCACACCGGTCGGCTCCGGAACCGACAGGTTGAAGAACGGCCCCGATACAGCGTTGGCGTTGCCCGCGACTTGCACGTATTTGTCGGCCCAGCCGGCGTACCAGATCCACCGGTCGATGGCTTCGTCGACCTGCGCCGCCGCAGCAGCTGCCGACACGCCTTCGGCGGAGACGATTTCGTCGATGAACTGCGCCCGACGACCTTCGAGCAATTCCGCGATGCGGTAGAGCACTTGCCCGCGGTTGTACCCTGTCGCTTTCGACCAGCCCGAGAGAGCTGATCGGGCGGCCACAACGGCGTCACGGGCATCCTTTCGCGACGCCTTCGCCGCGTTGGCGAGAAAGTCGCCCGAAGCGGAGAGCACCTCGTAGACACGCCCTGATTCGCTGCGCGGAAATTTACCACCGATGTAAAGCTTGTATGTCTTCAAAACGGCCAGTCGGCTCATTTCTTGCCACCTTTCGAAGCGCGCACAGACCGTGACGACGATGCCGGCACTGAAGCAGAAGTCACTGAAGCTGAAGCCACCGAGGCAGAAGCGACTGAAGCAGAAGCGCTCGAAGCCGGCGCCAAGTACGCCGCTAGCCCCTGCTTGCCACCCTCCCGGCCGTACCCGCTTTCTTTGTACCCGCCGAACGGGCTCGCCGGGTCGAACTGGTTGAACGTGTTCGCCCAAATCACCCCGGCACGCAGCTTGTCGGCGACCGCCAAGATCTTGCTGCCCTTATCGCTCCAAATGCCAGCCGAAAGCCCATACGGTGTGTTGTTCGCCTTGGCGATGGCCTCGGCAGGCGTTCGAAAAGACAGAATCGACAGCACCGGCCCGAAAATCTCGTCTCGAGCAATGCGCGAGCTCGTCGCGACGTTGGTGAAGATGGTGGGCGCGAACCAGAATCCCTCCGACGGCAGCTCACAGGCGGGGCTCCACCGCTCGCCACCCTCAGCCTCACCGATGTCAGAAAGCTGCCGGATGCGCTGCAACTGTTCGGCCGAATTAATGGCCCCCACGTCGGTGTTCTTATCCAGCGGATCACCCACTCGAAGCGTGCCCAACCGAACCTTCAGGCGCTCGACCACCTCATCATGGATGTTCTCTTGCACCAGCAACCGCGACCCGGCGCAGCACACATGCCCCTGGTTGAAGAAGATACCGCGAACGATGCCCTCCACAGCCTGATCGATGGGCGCATCGTCGAACACGATGTTCGCGCCCTTGCCGCCGAGCTCGAGCGTGAGCTTCTTCGACGTACCGGCGAGCGACCTGGCGATTTCACGCCCGACTGATGTCGAGCCGGTGAACGCGACCTTGTTCACATCGGGATGGTTGACGAGAGCACGGCCAGTCTCCCCCGCGCCCGTGATGATGTTCACGACGCCGGCCGGCAGCCCCGCCTGCTGCACGATCTCGGCGAACAGCAGCGCGGTCAGCGGCGTTGTCTCCGCCGGCTTCAGCACCACGGTGTTGCCGGCTGCGAGTGCCGGCGCGATCTTCCAGGCGAGCATGAGTAACGGAAAGTTCCACGGAATCACTTGAGCCGCCACGCCGAGGGCACGCGGGTTCGCGCCGAGCCCGGCGTGATCGAGCTTGTCGGCCCACCCTGCGTAGTAGAAGAACCACGCGGCGACCAGCGGAATATCGACATCGCGGCTCTCTTTGATGGGCTTGCCGTTGTCGAGGCTCTCGGCCACGGCAAGCTCCCGTGCACGCTCTTGAACGAGCCGCGCGATTCGAAAGAGATACTTGCCCCGGTCACGGCCCGACAGGCGCGACCACGTGGTGTCGTAGGCGGCCCGCGCGGCCTTCACCGCAGCATCCACATCGCCCGCCGAGGCCGACGCGATGGTGGCGATGTGTTTCTCCGTCGCCGGCGAAATGGTGGCGAAGGTCGGGTCGGAGCCGGCCGTGAACTCGCCGTCGATGAACAGGCCGTACTCCGACTGCAGGTTCAGCAGCGCCGTCGATTCGGGTGCGGGAGCATATTCCAAAAATGACATGTGTTGCGTCTCTCAGTCGATGGTCACGTAGTCGGCGCCCGAGTAATGACCCGTTGCGAGTTTCTGCCGCTGCAGCAGCACGTCATTCAAGAGGCTCGATGCCCCGAACCGAAAGAGGTGCGGCTGCAGCCACTCTTCGCCTGCTGTCTCGGCGACCGCGACCACGTATTTGATGGCGTCTTTCGAAGCGCGGATGCCGCCGGCCGGCTTCACGCCGATCTTCTCGCCGGTCAGCCGGTACCAGTCGCGAACGACTTCGAGCATCAGTACGGTGACGGGCAGAGTTGCGGCTGGCGCGACCTTTCCGGTCGAGGTTTTGATGAAGTCTCCCCCGGCCAAGATGGCGAGCCAGGATGCCCGGCGAACGTTGTCGTACGTGTTCAGTTCGCCCGTCTCGAGTATCACCTTGAGGTGCGCATAGCTGCCATCGGCACGGCGGCAGGCTTCTTTCACCGCAACGATCTCGTCGAACACCTGCCCGTACCGGCCCGACAAGAAGGCGCCGCGGTCGATGACCATGTCGATCTCATCGGCGCCGGCGGCCACGGCATCGGCCGTATCGGCGAGCTTCACAGCGAGCGAGGCTCGCCCGCTCGGAAAGGCCGTTGCGACGGCGGCAACGTTGATGCCACCCTCGACCGAGTCGCCGTGAAACGCGCCAAGCGCCTCGACCGCATACGGCACCATGTCGCCGTAAACGCACACAGCCGCAACCCTCGGGCAGCTGACATCACCGGCGTCGGGCGTCAGACCCTTCGCCACCAGCGATCGAACCTTGCCGGGTGTGTCTGCACCTTCGAGCGTGGTCAGATCGATGAGCGAGATGATGGTGTCGAGCGCCCACGCCTTCGAGGTGGTCTTGATCGACCGGCTGCCGAGATCGGCCGCCCGGGCCTCGAGACCCACCGCATCAACCCCAGGAATGCCGTTTAGATACCGTTTCAGGCTCGATTCGGTGAGGTCGCCGCCCACGACCTCGATCGCCCGAGAGGCGGCGCTTACAACTCTGTCAATACTCACCGATCAAGTGTACGGCGAAGTACGGGGCCTGCCCCGGTGCCAGCCGTCTTCGAGCATCCGGGGCCGTGCGACAATCAGACCGGCGATGAGGATGATCGGAACCGTGGCCAGGAGAAACACCAAGGCCAGCGTCCATTCCCCTGTCAATTGATGCAGAACACCCACAAGAAGTGGGCCGATTGCGCCGATCAGGTAGCCCACGCCCTGCATGAAACCGCTGAGCGCCACCGAACCGGCCTGCGTTCGGGTGCGCAAATTGATGAGCACGAGCGAGAGCGGAAAGAGCAGCGGGCCGAGGCCGGCGAAGATGATCCACACCCAGGTCGCTGTTGCCGGCACGAGAAGCAGCCCAAGGTCGCCGATGAGGTACGACAGTGCGCCCAGCCAGACCAGCACTGAGATACTGCGCAAACGCACGGCGAGAACGGGAACCACGAGCGAAAGAGGTATGCCCACAGAGGCATACAGTGCGAGCAACGTTCCGGCCTGCGCTTCGGTGACGCCCGAGTTATCGACGAGCAATTCGGGCAGCCACGCGAACATGGCGTAGACATTCAGCGAGGTGATGCCGAACATGATGCCGAGCGCCCAGGCAAGGCCCGAATGCCAGGCTCGGCCCATGATCAGAGCATCGGGTTCTTCGATGACCCCCTCAACGGTCGTCACGCTCGCCTGCGGCGTGGCGCGCCGATCGCGCACGAGCAGGCCGATCCAGGGCAGCACCGCAATGATGCTGAAGACGGCCCACATGCTGACCGACACGCGCCAATTGGTGGCGTCGCTCAGCGGCACAGCGATCAGCGGCGGCAGCAGCGAGAACAGCGCCATCACCGTGGCGTACAGCGAAGTGACGAGCCCGATGCGGTCGGGAAAGTACTTCTTCACCAGTGGTGGCAGCAGAACGTTGCCCGTTCCCATACCCGCAAAGGTGAGGGCGCTGCTCGCAGCGAGCATCCAGTACGACCCAGAGAGCCCGCGACCGACGTCGCCGAGCACCATCGCGGCAAGCGCGATCAGCAGCAGCGACTCGAGTCTGAGGTGGCGCTGAAAGAGCGGCGTCAGCAGCCCGAACACGGCGAAGCACAGTGGCGGCAGCGTGCCGAGCACGCCTATCGAGAGACTGTTGAGCGGAACATCGACGCTGATGGCTGCGAAAATCGGCGAGAGCGCCGCGACAGCCGTGCGCAGGTTGACGGCGACGAGCAGCACGCCGAACAGGGCAAGCGCACGCCCGGCCCCGAGGGGCCGCGGCGCGAGCGTCGTCACGCGAGACGCTCTCTGACCTGCTCTACGTCTTTGTTCATCTGCTCGATCAGCGGCTCGATTCCGGTGAACTTCACCATGCCGCGAATGCGGTCGGCGAACGAAATGAGCACCACGTGATCGTACAGGTCGATGGTCTGGTCGAGAACGTACGCCTCCACCTGCTTGGGCGGAACTCCCTCGAAGGTCGGGTTGCTGCCCACCGAGATGGCCGCGGGGTAGCGCGTCTCGCCGTCGGTCAGCCAGCCCGCGTACACGCCGTCGGCCGGAATCAGGCCCTCAGACCGCGGCGAGAGGTTCGCCGTGGGAAAGCCGAGTTCGCGGCCGCGTTTGGCCCCGTGCACCACTTCACCCTGAACGGCGGGTGGATGCCCGAGCAGCGCGGTCGCGTGCAACACGTCACCCTCGGCGAGTAACTCGCGTATCCACGTTGACGACACTCGGCGGTCTGAAGTGGGCTTCACGTCGGGGATGAGTCTGGTCTCGAAGCCGAATTCTGCGCCGAACTCGCGCAGAGCATCCACATTGCCCGCGCCCTTGTGCCCGAAACGGAAGTCGGCGCCCACCAGAACAATGCGGGTGTGCAGCCCGTCGACGAGAATCTGCTTGACGAACTCTCGCGGGCTCAGCCACGCCATGTCGTGGTCGAAGGTGAGCATGAGGGTCGCGTCGACGCCCGTGGCAGCGAGCAAGTCGAGCTTCTGGTCGTTGCCCACCAAGGCGATGGGCGCACTTGCGGGCTTGAGCAGGCGGGCCGGGTGCCGGTCGAACGTGACGATGGCCGAGGTGAGGTGATCGCGCTCTGCCACCCCGAGCAGCTCGTTGATGACGGCCCGGTGGCCTTCATGAACTCCGTCGAACTTGCCGACGGTAACGGCAGAGGGGCCGAAGTCGGCCGGAATCTCAGAGACGTCGGTGAAGACCTTCACGAGGCGCTCGGCTCGGTCGGCTCGGTGGGCTCGGTGGGCTCGGTGTCAGCCTTGGTGCTAGCCACGTCAGCAGCGCGCACGGGCTTGTTCTTCGACAACCAGATCATGCCGAGAAACGGCAGCACGAGCGGCACCCAGACGTAGCCGTCGCCGTAATACGACCAGACGGTGGCGTGGGCGAAGAGGTCGGGCTGAATCCAGCTGAGCGTGCCCACCACCAGAACGCCGAGCATCTCGAACGAGATGGTCACCCAAGCGATGCGGTACCAGACGAGACCTCGGGCCACCAGGGCGATGGTCGCGACGATGTACACGACTGCCGAGATGGCCGAGAGTGTGTAGGCCAGTGGTGCGTCACTGAACTGCTCGGTGATCTGCACGAGCGAACGGCCGAAGGCACCGAGGGCGAGAATCGCGTAGACGACGACAAGCACTCGGCCGATGCCCGCTACTCGAGGGCGAACCGTTTTTTCGGTGGATGCAGCAGATTTCGACGCGGGGGGTATCGATTCTGAGGGCGCGTTGGTCGATGGCATGACACTGTCGAGTTTAGACGTTCTGAGTGAGCCAGATTTCGTTCATGCGAAACACCATGACGGCGATGGCCAGGCAGGTGACACCCAGAACGACGGTGCTCCACTTCGAACGGTCGATGAGCGCCCAGAACACCCCGGCGGCTGGCAGCAGGAGGGCCGAAATCATGTACACGTAAAAGGTGAGCACGTCGCCGTGCGGCGGGTTGCCGACAGCCGGAGCGATGAGCGCGACCACGAACTGCACGACCAGCAGCACCTCGACGAGGGCCGTCGAGCCGAGCGTGAAGTCGTTCGGAGTGCGGCCGGCGAAGCCCGAGATGACGCAGAACAGGCCGGCCAGTAGGGCGACGGCGATTTGGATGTACGAGAACCAGAAGATCATGAGGCGGCGCTTTCGGCCTGCGCGTCGGGCGGAAAGTTCACGAGCACGCGCGCAACACCCCCCCGCACCTCGAACAGTCCGATCAGGCTGCCCTCGGGGTCGATCGCGGCGATGGTGGACTTGCTCGGGCCATCGAACGGAATCTTCTTGCCGTTACGCAGGTCGGCCGACTGCTGCGCATCGAGGTTCGCGACGGTGAACAGGTGAGCCGCTACCTCTGCGGGGGTCAGCACATCGCGCGCGGGGTCGAGGTTCTCAATCGTCTGCGCCTGCGCCACGGTGAACGGCCCGATGCGGGTGCGCCGTAGAGCGGTGAGGTGTCCGCCGACGCCGAGAGCTTCGCCGAGGTCGCGGGCGATGGCACGAATGTAGGTTCCCGATGAGCAGGTGACGCGCACGTCGAGGTCGAGGGTCGGGGCGCCCGACGCGTCGGTGGCGGGGCGGTCGGCGAGCAGGTCGATGGCAGAGATGGTCACCGGGCGGGCATCCAGAACCACCGTCTCACCGAGGCGAACGCGAGCGTAGGCCCTGCGGCCGTCGACCTTGACGGCGCTCACCGAGCTGGGGCGTTGCAGAATCGCGCCGGTCAGGGCCGTCAGACCGTCACGAATGGCCTCAGGTGTGAGAGCCTCGACGGCGCCGGGGGGCGCGATGTTGACGAGCTCGCCCTCGGCGTCGTCGGTGGTCGTGCCTGCACCCAAGCGAATCGTCGCTTCGTACTCTTTGTCGAGCCCGACCACGTAAGTGAGCAGCCTGGTTGAGCTGTTGACGCCCAGAACGAGGAGGCCGGTGGCGAGGGGGTCGAGGGTTCCGGCATGGCCGACCTTACGAGTGCCAGCGGCTCGGCGGGTCTTGGCCACGACATCGTGGCTGGTGAGGCCGAGGGGCTTGTCGATGAGCAGAATGCCGCTGGCGGGGCCCAGAGAAGTCACAAGGCAACGCTAACAGGCCCGAAGCTGTGTGACTGCTGTGGCCGACGCGTGCGGTGGCCACCGAATGGCTGTTGCCGCTGGGTGGCTGTTGTCGGCGGGTGGGGCGTCACGCAGTCAGCAGCGGTCGGCGAAGAGACGCGTGGGCGCAGCGGGGTTGTCGGCCGAGATGATGGCGTCGGCGAGCATCCGCGGGCCGACCGCTTCTTCGTAGAGCGTCGCGGCGCCGGCCAGCTGCGCATCGAGGTCAGCGCCGAGCGCTTCGGCCGGCGTCTCGAGGTAGGCGATGAAGTTCGCGTTGCCACGCAGCTCGGGTCGCTGCAGAAACGGGCCGTCGATCACGAGAATGGCGTCTTGCGGGCCGGTCACCCAGCGCGACTCGCGTGGCATGTCGCGGGCAGCGTCGAAGTTGGCCGTGATGAACCCAGCGCTGCCACCCATGCGAAACGGCTGAATGAGAACGCGCAGAAACGCGGAGTAGTCGAACCAGTCGAGGTAGTAGGCCTCGGCCGAGTGTGCTCCGCGCTTGACGCGCAGGGCACGCGGCCTCTGAAAGTCGTCGAGCGAAGCGCGAAACACGGCGTGCCCGGTCTCGCTCAGGGCAATGGCCACGTCGTCGGCGAATGCCCGGCCGCCGACGACGCCGTCGACGCTTACGAGCACACGGCCTTTGGCGTAGTTGTGCAGAATCTCAGCGGCGAGAGCATCGAGAAACTCGCTGCGAGGGGTGGGCGGGTAGACCATGCGTTCAGTCTACGAGCGGTGGCGGCGCGAGGCGCGCGTGGCCTTGTTAGATTGGTGCAGATGATTGGCAGCGGCGACGAAGACGAGACAAGCGATCGCGCAGGTTCGAGCGGTCACGCAGGTTCAACCGGTCGCGCCGATTCGAGCAGTCGCGCAGGATCGAGCGGTCGCGTCAGCTCAGCCGATCGCGCGGAGTCGAGCGATCCGGCCGACCTCGCCGGGGCGGTGATCTCGTGGTTCGCCGAGAACGCCCGCGATCTGCCGTGGCGCCGACCCGGCTTCACCCCCTGGGGCACGCTTGTCAGCGAGTTCATGCTGCAGCAGACCCCCGTGATTCGCGTCGTTCCGCGCCTGGCCGAGTGGCTCGAGCGCTGGCCCACTCCCGCCGCCCTCGCCGCCTCCTCCCCCGGCGATGCCGTCGGCGCCTGGCAGTCGCTCGGTTACCCGCGCCGCGCACTCTGGCTGCACGCGGCAGCCGTCACCATCGTCGAACGCCACCGCGGCATCGTGCCCCGCGAGGTGGATGCCCTACTCGCCCTGCCCGGAGTCGGCGACTACACCGCCCGAGCGGTTTCTGCTTTCGCCTATGGTGACCGGCACCCGGTGGTCGACACGAACATCCGCCGCGTCATAGCGCGTGCCGTACAGGGTGATGCCGAGCCCGGGCCGCCGAACGGCAAACGTGATCTCGCCGAAATGGCGGCACTCTTGCCTACCGACCGAACGGATGCCCGCGCCTTCAACGCCGGAATGATGGAGCTCGGCGCCGTGGTCTGCACGGCTCGAGCACCGAAGTGCGAGCTCTGCCCCCTACGCGCGTCGTGCGCCTGGCGCGCCGCCGGCTATCCCGAGTTCACCGGCAAGCGCAAGACGATTCAGAAGAAGTTCGAGGGATCAGACCGGCAGGTGCGCGGCCTCATTCTCGCCGCGTTGCGCGCCCGACACCCCGAGGCGGTGTCGCACGCGGTGCTCAGTGCGCTCTGGCCCGACCGACTGCAGTTCGACCGCGCCCTGGCCGGCCTGCTCGCCGACGGCCTCGCTTCACTCACCGCCGACGGCTTCACGCTGCCGACCAGCTAGCTACGCCCGATGCACATCGGTCGACCGACCGGGCCACGCTGCCGACCAGCTAGCCTGATCTGATGCAGATCGGAATCGTCGGCGCAGGCGCCATCGGGGGCAGCATCGCAGCCGCGCTGCATCGTGCCGGGCATACCGTAGAGCTGACCGCACGAGGCGAGAATCTCGACGCGATTCGGCGGTCGGGCATCCACCTCACCGGAGCCTGGGGCGACCACGTTGCAGACGTCACAGCCCACGAGGCTTTGACCGTGCGACCACAGTTGGCGTTCGTCACGACGAAGGCTCAGGATGCCCGATCGGCCATTCTGGCGAACGCCGACGTTCTGCGGGGCTTGCCCATCGTCGTCGTACAGAACGGTCTCGAGTCGCTCGACACGGCGCGCTCCGCGCTACCCGAGGCGACCTGGATCGGCGCGCTCGCCCTCTACGCAGCAAGCTACCTTTCACCGGGAGCGGTCACCATTACCGCGTCAGGCCAGACGTTTCTCGGGGCTGACCATGGTGCGTCCGACTCGACTCTCACTGCCGCTCTCACCCTGGCCACCGCGACGCTCGCCGAGGCCATTCCGGCGCGCGCCATCACGAACTTTCGTGGCGCGCAGTGGACCAAGCTCATCATCAACCAAGTCAACGCGATGCCCGCGATCACCGGCTTGAGCGTGCAGGAGACGATTTCGAGCCCAGTTCTGCTGCCGATCGTGACGGCGAGCATGCGCGAGGCCGTGCGCACCGGGTTCGCGCTCGGAACGCGGTACGTCTCGCTGCAAGGCCTCAGCAACACGCTCTTGCGCGCCTTCTCAGTGGCGCCGATCACCCTCGGCCAGGGGTTGCCCAGGCTGATGGCTCGCAGAATGGGTGATACACCGAATCCGGGGTCGACGCTGCAGAGCATCCGCCGCGGGCAGCTCACCGAGATCGACTACCTCAATGGGGCGGTGGTAGCGCAGGCCGCCGCCGCGAGCCGGTCGGCGCCGATCAACCGCACACTTGTCGAGCTCGTGCACGAGGTGGAGCGCGCGGGTACATTCGCAACCCCCGAGCACGTGGCAACAGCAGTGCGCCGCTAACGTGTGCGCAGGGGGCAACGCCTCCGTGCGCGCAGCCGCGTTTGACGAGCCGCGAGCGTCAAGCAGGCGAGTTCGCGCGGGCTAGGCCGGCGCGTCGCCCTTGTCGCCCGCGTCATCGAGCGCTTCTAGCTCGTCATCGAGGTCGCCGTCGTCTGCCTCGTCGTCGAAGTCGTCGAGGCTCTCATCGACGATGACCCGCGGCTTGACGTACGGATCAGCGTCGCCGGCGTACGTACCCTGCTTCGCCAGACTCTCGACCTCGGCGTCACGGTTGCGTGCTTCGGTGAGCAGCGAGTCGATGAGTTTGGCGTTCTCCGGAACGCCATCGGCGATGAACTCGAGCGACGGCGTGAGGCGCGAGGTGATGTTCTTACCCACCTCGGTGCGCAGCATGCCGGTAGCCGATTTCAGGGCGGCGGCGCTGTCGGCACGTTCTTCGTCGGTGCCGTACACCGTGTAGAAGATCGACGCGTGCTGCAGGTCGCCCGTCACCCGAACGTCGGTGATGGTGACGAAACCCATGCGCGGGTCTTTGACTCCGCGTTCGAGTTTCTTGGCCACGATGACCTTGATGCGGTCGGCCAACTTGCGGGCTCTGGCTTCGTCAACCATGACAGTCTCATTTCTTAGAAGAAAAGGCGGGGCATCCTGACCTACAGAATGCCCCGCCGAGTACGGCAACCGCTAGACGCGCGGCTTTTCTTTCAGCTCGATCGTCTCGATCTCGTCGCCGATCTGAATGTCGTTGAACTTGCCGAGGCCGATACCGGCTTCGAAGTCGGTACGAACCTCAGTGACGTCGTCTTTGAAGCGACGCAGCGACTCGATGGCCAGGTTGTCTCCCACCACAACACCCTCGCGAATGACGCGAGCTTTGGCGTTTCTGGTGATCGTTCCCGAGCGTACGATGACACCCGCAATGTTTCCGAACTTGGAGGAACGGAAGATCTCGCGAATCTCAGCAACACCCGACTGCACCTCTTCGAACTCGGGCTTGAGCATGCCCTTGAGCGAGTTCTCGATGTCTTCGAGCGCGTTGTAGATGACCGAGTAGAACCGAACATCCACACCCTCGCGGGCCGCACGTTCGCGGGCCTTCGGGTCGGGGCGCACGTTGAACCCGATGATGATGGCGTTGTCGATGGTCGCCAGGTCGACGTCGGATGCCGTGACAGCACCCACACCACGGTGGATGATGCGCAGCTGCACGCTGTCATCGACCTCGATCTTGAGCAGCGACTCTTCGAGTGCTTCGACAGCACCCGAAACGTCACCCTTGATGATGAGGTTGAGCGACTCGACCTTGCCCTCTTCGAGCGCCTTGGTGAAGTCTTCGAGCGAGATGCGCTTGCGGGCACGGGCCAGCAAAGCGTTGCGCTCGACGGCTTCACGCTTCTCAGCGATCTGGCGGGCGGTGCGGTCTTCTTCGGTGACGAGGAAGGTGTCGCCGGCGCGAGGCACCGATGACAGACCCTGCACCTGAACCGGGCGAGACGGTGTTGCCGCGAGAACCGCGACCCCGTTCTCGTCGTGCATCGCCCGAACTCGGCCGTAGGCCGTTCCGGCGACGATAGCGTCACCCACGTGCAACGTACCCGACTGAATGAGCACGGTAGCAACCGCACCGCGACCCTTGTCGAGCTTCGCCTCGATGGCAACCCCTCGGGCATCCTTGTTCGGGTTGGCCCGCAGGTCGAGGCCCGCGTCTGCGGTGAGCAGAACGGCGTCGAGCAGCTTGTCGATGTTGGTGTTGTTGCGAGCCGATACGTCGACGAACATGACGTCTCCGCCGTACTCTTCGGCAACGAGGCCGAACTCGGTGAGCTGCTGGCGCACCTTCGCCGGGTTGGCCCCGGGCACGTCGATCTTGTTCACTGCGACAACGATGGGCACGTTGGCCGCCTGAGCGTGGTTCAACGCCTCGATGGTCTGCGGCATGATGCCGTCATCGGCCGCGACAACCAGCACCGCGATGTCGGTGACCTGCGCACCACGAGCACGCATGGCGGTGAACGCCTCGTGACCCGGTGTGTCGATGAAGGTGATAGCGCGTTCGATGCCTTCGTGCTCGGCGATGACCTGATAGGCACCGATGTGCTGGGTGATGCCACCGGCTTCACCAGCGACGACGTTCGCGTTACGAATGGCGTCGAGAAGGCGAGTCTTACCGTGGTCGACGTGACCCATGACGGTGACGACCGGCGGGCGGATCTCGAGCTCTTCGTCGGTCTCTTCTGCAAGCTCTTCATCGATGTCGATGTCGAAGCCGAGCAGAAGCTCGCGGTCTTCGTCTTCAGGCGAAACCATCTGAATCTTGTAGCCAAGCTCTTCGCCGAGCACACCGAACGTGGCCTCGTCGAGCGACTCGGTTGCCGTCGCCATTTCACCGAGGTGAAAGAGCACGGTCACCAGGTTGCCCGGGCTCGCGTCGATCTTGTCGGCGAAGTCGGTGATGGATGCTCCGCGGCGCAGTCTGACGATGGTCGAACCATCGCCGCGAGGCACACTCACGCCACCAAGCGACGGAGCCTCTCTGAGCTCGAATTCTGCTCTCTTCGTACGCTTCGACTTGCGAGCCTTGGCACGACCGCCACCACGACCGAAGGCACCTGCGGTACCACCGCCGGGGCCACGGCCACGGCCACCGGCACCCGCTGCGGGGCGCGGAGCACCGAACGTGTTACCGCCGGCTGCACCAGGAGCGCCACCGGGGCGGAAGCCGCCACCGGCACCGGCCGGGCGAGCGCCGCCGGCACCACCAGGACGAAAGCCACCGGCACCCGCGGGGCGTGCACCGAAGCCGCCGGGGCGAGCGCCCTGACCTGCTCCGCCGGGACGCGGGGCGCCGGGGCGAGGTGCACCCGGGCGAGGTGCGCCGGGGCGAGGAATGTTGCTCGGGGTGTTGCCACCCGCTGCAGGAGCACCGGGGCGCGGAGCCTGGCCACCGGTCTGCATGCCCTGCTGGCTGGCGAACGGGTTGTTGCCCGGGCGCGGGGCGCCGGGGCGCTGCATTCCCTGGCTCGAAGCGAACGGGTTGTTACCGGGGCGGGGGCCGCCGGGGCGCGGTGCGCTGCTCGGGCGCGGCGCAGAACCGTCACTCGGAGCTGCGGCAGAAGCCGATCCGGTGGCCGACGATGCGGCACCGGGTGCCTGCGGCGCGGTGGATGCCGCACCAGCGGTGCCCGCCGAAGTGCTCGTGGCGGGGCTGCTGGCCGAACCAGAGGCAGCCGACGAGCGTGCGCCACCCTGAGCGGGTGCAGCCGGAGCGTTCTGACCGGTAGCGCCGCCCTGACGCGCAGGAGCAGCGGAGCCACCGGCGGTCGACGGGCGCGGTGCCGATGAACCGGCGGTCGAGCCCGTCGTCGCGGTTGCGGAGCCTGCCGAAGCGGCGGGTGCACTCGCTGCCGGTGTCGCCGATGACGACGACGCGGGAGCAGCGGGGGCTTTCGGAGCAGCCGGGCCAGGGCGGGTGCCGGGGCGCACGGCCGTAGCCGCGGCTACGGAACCAGACCCTGACGCAGAGCCAGAGCCGACCGAAGCCGACCCAGCACTGCTCGCACTTGCACCAACACCAGCGGTCGCCTTCGCGGCAGCGCTTTCCGCCTGCAACGCCTCTTTGAGGCGACGGGCGACGGGTGGTTCAATGCTTGACGATGGGCCTTTGACGAACTGACCCATTTCTTTCAGCTTGGCCAGAGCGACCTTGCTGTCGACACCGAGCTCGCTTGCGATCTCGTGTACGCGTGGTTTTGCCACAATTCTCCTTGTTCGGGCCCTCCCCGAACAGGGACGACCTCAGCTACGTGCGCAACTCATTTCGAGTCGCTCATTAGTTGTCACTCATTTGGTGAGCTCATTTTGTTCACAATGCCGTTCAGCCTTGTCTGTAGGTTGGCCGTATCAAGTGGCGTGCCGTCATGAGGGTCGATGTGAAATGCCCGGCCGAAGGCCCTGCGCTTCACAGCTTTCTCAAAACACACCAGCGTCGGGTGGATGTACGCACCGCGCCCTAGCAGAACAGCCGCCTCATCGGCGACTAAGACTGAACCCTGGGCATTGACCCCACTCTGCACAACGATTCTGAGCAATGAGGACTTTTCGGCACGTGCTCGGCACCCGACACACGTTCTTACAGGTTCTATTCTAGCACCCGCGATCTCAGTCACCCTCAAGGATGGAATCGGGTTGAATATCGATCTTCGCTCCGGTGAGCTTGGCCGCGAGCCTGGCGTTCTGACCTTCTTTGCCGATGGCGAGCGAAAGCTGGTAGTCGGGAACGAGCGCGCGAACCGCTTTCAGCGACGCGTCGATGACGAACGAGCTGGTGACTTTGGCCGGTGAGAGGGCGTTCGCCACGAAGGTCGGCAGATCATCCGAGTAGTCGACGATGTCGATTTTCTCGTTGCCGAGTTCGCTGGTGACGGCGCGCACGCGTTGGCCGAGTTCGCCGATGCAGGCGCCCTTGGCATTGATGCCGGGCTCGGTCGCCCGAACCGCGATCTTGGTGCGGTGACCGGCCTCGCGAGCGAGCGAAACGATCTCGACGAGACCGTTGGCGATCTCGGGCACCTCGAGTGCGAACAACTTGCGCACGAGCGACGGGTGCGTGCGCGAGACCGTGATCTGCGGCCCCTTCAGACCCTTGGCCACGGCCGTGACATAGACGCGAATGCGGTTGCCGTGCGTGTAGGTCTCGCCGGCGACCTGCTCTTCTGGCGGCATGATGGCCTCGACGCTGCCGAGGTCGACGTGAATCATGCGCGGGTTCGGACCCTGCTGAATGACACCGGCGACGATGTCGCCCTCGCGGCCTTTGAACTCGCCGAGAACGGCGTCGTCGGCGATGTCACGCAGACGCTGGTTGATGACCTGCTTGGCGGCGAAGGCAGCGATTCGGCCGAAGTCGCTCGGGTTGTCTTCGGCCTCGCCGATGACGGCGCCCTCGTCGTCGTACTCGGGCACGAAGATGCTCACGTGGCCGGTCTTGCGGTCGAGGTGAACGCGGGCTTTGGCGGGCTCGTCTGCGCTGTGCTGCGAAGCGGTGTGCGACGAAGCAGCGTGTGACGAAGCGCTGTGCGACGAAGCAGCATGAGATTCGGCGGCACCGTGTGACGGAGCAGCGTGCGACGCGGCGGCATGCTCACCCTGGTCGGTGTGCTTCAGGTAGGCGGTCAGAATCGCCTGTTCGATGATGTGTACCAGTTCGTCGAACGGTATATCGCGCTCTCGCTCCATGAGCTTGAGCACGCTGAGGTCGATATCCACGGCCGGCCTCCTTCTTTTCTGTATTCAGTTTCGGGTGATGGGTGAAATCTGGTGAGCATGACAGCGCATGGCGCCGCACAGCCCAGCTACCCAGGATAGCCGAGAATGGTGAACCCGGTACCAGCTTTTACGCCGGTCTACGGATGCCCGTACCAGTCGCCCAACCGTTCGAGCCCCTCATCGAGGCTCACCATGGGCCGCCAATCGAGGTCTGCGCGCGTGCGACGCTGGTCGTACCAGTGCGAGGTCGAGAGCTGCTCGGCCAGAAACCGGGTCATCGGCGGTTCGTCGGCATGGCTGCGACGGTTCCAGACGGCCTCGATCAGGCCGCCGGCCTCACGGGCCAGCGCTGCCGGAACACTGAAACGCGGCCCGGGCACCCCGGCCGCCCGGCAGATTCCATCGAGCAACTCGGCCACCGTTCGCGGCTCACCATTCGTGATGACATACGACTGACCGTGCACGAGTTCAGCGCGAGTGAGCGCCGCCACGATCGCGGTGGCCGCGTTGTCGATGTAGGTCGTGTCGATCAGCGCCCGGCCACCGCTCAGCAACGGAAGCCTGCCCCGGCGCGATCGGTCGACGATTCGTTCGATGAGTTGCGTGTCACCGGGCCCCCACACGATGTGCGGTCGAACGGCCACCACGGCGAATCTTTGCTCGTCAGCAGCCAGGGCGAGCAATTCGGCAGCGGCCTTGCTCCGGGCGTACTCGCCGCGCGCACGCTCGGGGTCGGCCGGCAAAGCATCGTCGCCGACCACGGCCAATCCGGCGTGCGCCACCGAGGGTGACGACACCATCACGAAGCGGCTCACTCCGGCAGCCCTGGCCTCGGCGAGTAAAGTTCGTGTGCCCTCGACGTTCACGGCCTCGAAGTCTTCGCGTCGCCCGGCCATCGATACCTTCGCGGCGAGGTGGATGACCGCATCGACCCCCGAGACCGCAGCCCGCACCGCCTCTCGGTCGGTCAGCGACCCGCGGCAATCCTCGACGTTGGCCACACCCGCTCTCGTGGTTTCGCTTTCGGCCAATCGTGTCGACCCGGTCGCGGCACGAGCCCCCGCGGAGTCTGCTTCGACCGACTCGGTAGAGCCACCAACCGCGGCTGAGCCACTAGCCGCAGCTGAGCCACCAGCCATTCCCAAGCCACTGACCGCGGCTGAGCCACCAGCGTCGAGGCCGCTGGCTCCGCGCTGAAAGGTGCGAACGGAGTGGCCCTGGGCTAGCACTTCGATCGCAACGGTTCTGCCGAGCATCCCACTCGCCCCAGTGACGAGCACCTTCATGGCAGGCGTGTTCTCGCGAAGTGCAGAACTCGTGGGCGTCGGCACGACGTCACAACCTGCCAGCCCTGCGACCGGCCAGCATGTCGCTCGCCCAGCTGGCGAGTGCCGCGCGGTCGATTTTGGAGTTGTGTCGAACGTCTGTGGGCAACTCGGGCACCACGAAAACGGCGACCACGTCGAGCTTCGACGCTGCGCGCACCGCGGTCACCAGCGCGGTCGGCGCGAGCCCGGCGGCTCTCGTGCGCTCACGAGTTTCGATGATGGCGACGGGTTGTTGGGTTGCGACGGGCCCGACGCCCACGATCGCGGCTCGGCGAACTGCGGCGAGGCGCTCGATGCGCTGCTCGGGCGCCACGGGCGTCACAACACCGGTTGCTGTGGTCACGACGTGCACGAGACGGCCTTCGACCCAGAGCCTGCCGCGGGCGTCGAAGTGGCCCACGTCGCCGGTGCGATGCCAGCGGGCGGGCGCGGGCGCAGGCGCATCCGCGGCGCTCGGCGTGCCGCGAGTCGCCTCGCGGTCGGTCAGCCACAGCTGGTCGTAGTGGTCTTTCAGGTGCGGCGCCGATACGACGATCTCGCCCGTGACTCCGACAGACTCTTCGAGGGGGCCGTTTGCGTGCCCGAGTTCGTCGAGCGCACTGATGCGAATCTGCACACCCGCAACGGGGCGCCCCACGCACACGCCGCCCAGCGGAACATCTCGGGCATCCGGAGCATTCTCGTCGCGCACAGCATGCACGCTCACGCTCACGCGCTCACTGCGTTTCAGCGGCGGCTGTTCGCCCTCGGCGTCGTGTTCGCGCTCGGCCTCGACGATCTCGCCGAGCGTGATGTCGGTCATCAGCAGGCCCTCGGTCATTCCGTAGGGCGTGTGGATGCTCGCCTCAGGCATCAGCGTCTGAACTCGTTCGAGCAGTGGAACAGGCAGCGGCGCTCCCGCCGAGAGAACAGTCTGCACTCGCCCAAGCACTCGGCGCTGCGGAAGGGTCAGCGCGCCCGACGTGGCGAGCACATTGGCGAGCGCCGCCGGTGAGGCGAAAACCACCGTCGCCTTGACCGCGTGGGCGGCCGCAACCACTGCGGTGGCGGTCAGGGTTTTGGGCGACGTGACATCCATATCGGGAGTCACCGAAGTTGCACCGAGCGCGGGCCCCAGCAGGGCGAACGGCGCGAAACCCGCCACCAGCCCCGTGCCGACGCTGATGTCGAAGCGCTCACGCAGCAACCCCACGAGCGCGCTGAGCTGCCGGTGGGTGTACACGACGCCCTTGGCCGGCCCGGTCGACCCCGACGTGAAGAGCACGGCCGCAGTGTCGTCAGGCGATGGCTCCGGATGCTCGGCGACAGCCGCGGCCGCGAGCCCAGCGTCGTCATCCACGAGCCTCGCGGGCCCGGCAGCAGCGGCGAGCCCAGCGTCGTCAGACGCCGGCTCCGGATGCTCGGCGGCAGCCGGTCGTGACGAGACACTTCGCTGCGCACTCAGCACCGCCTGCCCGAGGCGCATCACGTCGGCCAGCGAGTGGCTCACTCCGAGAGCCGCGGCGAGCGTGCGCGAGAGGGTGGGCGCCGAGATCTTCTGGCCAGGCCAGCCGAGCGCGCGTGCCGCCGCCAAGCCCTTTTCGATGCCGATGATGTGCTGCGGACGAGCTCCTCGCACAGCGCGACTGAGCCCTTTCACACCGAGTCCGGCGTCGGCGACGACCACGACAGCGCCGATGCGCAGGCACGCGTAGAGCACCGCGGTGAGGTCGGCACCGGGCGGCACGAGCAGCGAGACCCGGTCGCCCTTCTTTACTCCCACGGCTTCGAGCCCGGCGGCCAGTTCGCTCACCCGGCGCGCCAGCAGCCGCCAGCTGACGGTTCGGATGCCGCCCGCGGAGCCGCGCGGTGCCATCTCGACGACCGCGGCGGAGTCATCGTGCGCGCGCTCATCGAGCGTCTCCCACAACGCACGGTAGGCGGGCACGGTCGCGGCGCCCCCAGTCGCGGCCGTGGCAACCTCACTTTGGGTGCCCCCAAAGTCGGCGCCCCCCGTCGCGACGCTCTCGGTCGCGGCCGCTCGCACACCATCACCGAGACCGTCAGCGACCCCAGCGCCGAACGTGTCGCTCAGCCACTCGAGCATGATGGGCGCCACCGCCACGTCTTCGCCCACGAGATGCCCCGCGTTCTCGAAGCGCGTCACCGCGGCGTGCGGCAGCCGCGCCATCAGGTCGCCGAGGTAACGGTCGCTGAACACGGGGTCACGCGGGCCCCAGAGCATCAGGGCAGGCACCGAGAGTTGAGCTACGCCGGTGGAGACCCGGGTCAGTTCGGCGAAACTCGGGTGCAAGGCATCCACGGGTATGTCTGCGACAAATGCGCCGATACCGGCACGACGGGCCGCCGAACGGTAGGGGGCGCGAAAGGCTCGCCGAACATCCGGAGCCAACGTCGGGTGCGCGATTGCCAGCGTCGTATCGAGAAACGCAGTGGTTCGAACGGTGCTGTTTGCCAGAAGCGACCGTTGGAGAACGAGCCGCAACGCCGCGGGCAGCGGAAATTCTTCGGGCTGATGCACCGCAGTGTTGAGCAGCATGACTCCGGCGAGCACCTCGGGATGATCGACCGCCCAGCCGAGCGAAACGGCCCCGCCCCAGTCGTGCCCCAGCGTCACGACCGGCGCTTCGAGCTGCAGCTCTGCCGTCAGCGCACTGAGGTCGGCAATTCTCCGTGGCAACGTTCGAGTCTGGTCGGTGCGCTCGGAGAAGCCCATCTCGAGCTGGTCGACGGCGATGACGCGCCACACCTGCGAGGAGCCGTGGCGGGCAGCATCCACTGCGGCCGACAGCACCGAACGCCACAAGTATGACCATGTGGGGTTGCCGTGCACGCACAGAATCGTGCCCGTCGGGGTGCGCCCTGCTGCGGCGAGTTCAGAAGCATTGTCGAGCAGGTGCCAGGTGCGCGGCACACCTTCACCGTCTGGCGCCGTGACGAGCCTCGACCAGCGATCGTTCAGGCCGGGCAAGCCTGCAGGGGGCAGCGAGGCCTGCGCTTCAGGCACTACCAGAGAATTTCGGTCATGGCCGTGTTGATGCCCGACCCGACCCCCATGCAGAGCACCCGCTGGCCTTTGACCAGCTTTTCGACCTCGAGCGCGAGCGTCATCGGCAGCGAAGCCGGGCCCACGTTGCCGAAGATCGGGTAGGTCAGCGGAATCTTCTTACGATCGAGTTTCGCGGCCTTGACGATGGAGTCGGTGTGCACGTCTGAGACCTGGTGAAGAATGTAGCGATCCATCTTCTGCCAATCCCACGAGCCCTTGGCCTCTTTCCAGGCCTCGACCACCAGCGCCATACCGCCCGCGAGCAGCTCTTTGGTGTGGGTGAACATGCCGTCTTTGTCGCCGACGCAGAGCAGGTGGTGCTCGGTGCCGGCCCGCGAGATGCCGCCCATGATGCGGTGGCCTTCTGGGTGAGCATCCGCCGGGCCGATGACGGCAGCGGCCGCACCCGAACCGAGGGTGAGCGAGGCGAACTCGTTCACGAAGTCTTTGCGCGAAATGCCGGGCTGTGAGAGGCGGTTGATGGTGTTCGCCTGAATCTCGTTCGAATCTTCGCCGTCGACGATCACGGCGTACTTGATCTGGCCCGAGTCGATCATCTGCGACGCGAGCGTCATGCCGTTGACAAAGCCGAGGCACGCATTCGTGATGTCGAAGTTCATGGCCGACGAGGGTAGACCGAGGGCGTGATGGATGCCCACCGCAACGCTCGGCTCGAGGTGCTTTCTGGTCACCGAGGTGTTGATGAGCAGCCCCACCTCGCTCGGGTCGACATTCGCCTCTGCGAGGGCGTCTTTGGCGGCGAGGGCGGCAGCGCCGTCGAACGTCAGGCCTTCGCCGTCGGCCGACTCATCCCAGTTACGCCGCGAGATGACACCCGCGACCCGCTGCAACAAGCCCGTGGGCAGGCGCAGCCGGGTGAGCGCTTCAGCGAGGCGAACGTCGATCTCTTCGCTGGTGACGACGAGCGGCGCGAGGCGAGCTTTCACCGCGAGCAGCGCAGAGTTCTGATGCCGAAAAGTGGCATTCTGAGCGGTCATGAAATCCTTCGTAAAGCGGGAACAGCCGAAACTCGGCTGAATGCATCGTTCAAGTCTAGGTTGAGCTTCTTGGGAGTTTGCCCGCCCGAGCCAGCCGGGTCAGAGCGCGTTGACCACGCCGTCGACGGGCACCTCGATGCGTTCGCCGCTCGCGCGGTTCCAGACCTCGACGGTTTTATCGACCACTCCCCTGCCGACGATCACGATCTTCGGCACACCGATCAACTCAGCGTCACCGAATTTTACTCCCGGCGACACCTTCGGCCGGTCATCGAACAGCACCGAACGGCCAGAGCGCTCGATGTCGGCGACGATGGTCTCGGCAGCCTCGAAGATGGCATCGTCTTTGCCCGCGCGGCCTGCGACGACGACGTGCACGTCGAACGGCGCGACGGCGGGCGGCCAGATGAGGCCGTTCTCGTCGTTGTTGAGCTCGGCGATGATGGCCAGAATGCGGGTGACGCCGATTCCGTACGACCCCATGGTGACTGTGACGAGCTTGCCGTTCTCATCGAGAACCTTGAGCCCGAGCGCCTCGGCATACTTGCGGCCGAGCTGAAAGACGTGCCCGATCTCCATGCCACGAGCAAGTTCGACGGGGCCCGAGCCGTCGGGTGCGGGGTCGCCCGCCTTGACCTCGGCTATCTCGATGGTGCCGTCTGCGGTGAAGTCGCGCCCGGCGACGAGCCCGAAAACGTGCTTGCCGTGGATGTTCGAGCCGGTGATCCAGCCGCTTCCGTCAACCACGCGCGGGTCGACGAAGTATCGAATGCCTGTGCTCGACTTCTCGCCGAGCACGGCTCCTTCAGGCGACCAGGGCCCGATGTACCCCTTGACCAGCCCGGGATGCAGTGTGAAGTCGTCTTCGGTGGCGGCTTCGACTTCGGCGGGCGCGAACGCGACTTCGGCGCGCTTGAGGTCGACTTCGCGGTCGCCCGGCAGACCCACCGCAACGATCTCTCGGGTGTGGTCGAGGTGGGTGAGGGCGAGCACGACGTTCTTGAGGGTTTCGCTCGCGTTCCACGCCGTGCCGTCGGGGCGTGGATGCACGGCATTCGCCACCTCGACCAGCGACGCAATCGTGGGAGTGTCAGGCGTGTCGAGCACCTCGGCGGGAGTCAGTTTCTCGTACGAACGCGTCGGCGGAGCAAGAGTCGTGAACGCCTCGACGTTGGCCGCATAGCCGCCGGCCGATCGTACAAACGTGTCTTCGCCCACGAGGGTGGGGTGCAGAAACTCTTCGCTTTTCGAGCCGCCCATGGCGCCGGCGTCGGCCTTGACGATGACGTATTCGAGGCCGAGGCGGGTGAAGATGCGCTCGTACGCGTCGCGCTGAGCCTGATATGAAACGTCGAGCCCGGCATCGGTGTAGTCGAACGAGTACGCGTCTTTCATGGTGAACTCGCGGCCGCGCAGAAGGCCTGCACGGGGGCGAGCTTCGTCGCGGTATTTGTCTTGAATCTGGTAGATCGAGAGCGGAAGGTCTTTGTAGCTGTTGTAGAGGTCTTTCACGAGCAGGGTGAAGACCTCTTCGTGCGTGGGGGCGAGCACGTACCCGGCGCCGCGGCGGTCGTTGAGGCGGAACATGCCGTCGCCGTACTCCACGTACCGGCCGCTGACCTCGTAGGGCTCTTTGGGCAGGAGGGCGGGAAAGTGCACCTCGTGGGCGCCGGCGTTGGTCATCTCTTCGCGGATGATCGCTTCGATTTTGCTCTTCACCCGCAACCCGAGTGGCAGCCAGGCGAAGATGCCGGGGGCTTGCCGGCGAATGTAGCCCGCGCGCACGAGCAGGCGGTGGCTGGTCACCTCGGCGTCGGCAGGGTCTTCGCGAAGGGTCTTCAGAAAGTAGTTGGTGAGGCGTGTTGGCACGAGAAGAGTCTATTTGCAGTGCGCTGCGTTGCAGTGCGCCGGGTTACAGTGCGCGGTCAGCTCGCGCTGCACGGCCCGCTCAGGCCGCCGCTCACGGCGTGAGTGCGTGACCACAGGTGCCGCAGAATCGATCGCGCGCATCATTGTGTGCACCACAGCTCGGGCACGGCCGACCGACGACAGCCGGTGACTCCGGGTCAGCGACGTACGCCGGCACGGCCGTCACTGGCGCCGACGTGACTGGCCCTGGCGCCGACATGGCAGCAACCGGAGTCGGCGTGGCTGCAACTGGAGTCGGCGCGGCCGCCACCGGCGCTGGCGTCGCGGGAACCGCGACCGACGACTCCACAACGGTCTGCGTCGCGTAACCGACGGCCTGCGCACCGGCGTTGACGGGCGCACCACCACCGGCCTCGGCACCGCCGCCGGCCTGCGCTGCGCGACGACGCTTGCGCGCACCGCCGAGAACGAGCAGCAGCACCACCACGACGATCACCGCTACGAGCAGTGCTCCGCCGAGAACGACCCAGATGACCCAACCGGTGGTGTTCTCCTGCGGGAAGGCCGTGATCGCTTTGCTCTGGTACTGCTGCGCGATCGCATTGTCGGGGTTGGCCGCGAGAGCCTTGCCGAGGTCGTCGGCGGCAGCGTGGTATTTGCCGGCGAAGTACTCGTTCAGCCCGGCGCGAAACTGCTTGTCGCTGTCGGCGAGTTCGTTCTTGATCGCGTTTCGCGAGAGCAGCGCTGAGATAGTCTCCGGAGCCGCAGCGAAGTTCAGCTGTTGCGTGTCGCTCGAAGGCCCGAAGCTCACGGTGCCGACTACACCGGCGTTGCCGTCGACCACGGGGCCACCGCTCATACCCGGGCTCATCGCAACGCCGATCTGGGTGAACGGCCCACCATCGGTCTGCTGCCGGCCGCTGACCTGACCCTGAGCGAACGTGGGCTCAGGATTGCCGCTCACCAAACTCGTCACGTTACCCGGGTACCCGATGGCGTCGACTTGCTGCCCCGTGGCGGGCGCGGTCGGCGAGACGACGAGTACGGGAAGCGGCGACGGAGTATCGATCTTGAAGAGGGCGACATCACCCTGACCGAGTGGCCGATCATCCACCAGCACAGCAGGGTATGACGTCGAGTCATCTGACGAGATGCTGATGGCCGGGTACACCTTCATGGTCAAGACGGGCGGCTCGCCGGTCTTCTGGCCCTCGACCGGCCAGTTGGCCTCGGCTCCCGCAGCCACGTAGCCTTCTGAGTCAGCCTCGGTGATATCGCCGTTCGAGACTTCGCCCGCGAGAAAGTCGTCGATGATGCTGGTTTTGCCTTCGGCGACATCGGCGCAGTGGCCCGCGGTGACAACCGAGCCGTCTGAGCTCGCGACGAACCCACTGCAGCTGAACGACGCATCTACTTCGTCAGACCAGGCAGTGCCGCCGTCTGGGGTCGGAAAGTTCACGTAACCGGCCCAGGTGCCGCTCAAATACACGGTTCCGGCTTCACCGATTGCGGCGATCTGCTCTTGAGGTAAGGCGGCGGCAGTGTCAGCTCGAGCCGCCGACGCGCCGAACTGAGGGGAGCCGAGTGGCGACGTGCCGAACAACGGCGCGCCGATCACGAGGGCCGCCGCGAGTGCGGTGACGATGATCGAGGGCAGACCGAACCGCGCGCGATGACGGCGCGAAGGGGTGAGCGACACGAGGGCCTCCGGTATAGTGAGCATTCATTAGTTACAAGGAATTCTCACTATACACAATCTCGGTGCCGTTACCTCAGCGATTCTCGGTGATCTCGTCGCTCAGAACATCGTCGCGCAACCGCTCACGCTCAACCTCGGGCGACGGGGCACGTTCATCTGCCAGGAGCCGCGGCTCCGCGATCTCGCCCGCCACACCGGGGGTCTCGAGCACGTCGATGCTGCGCCCATCGCCGTCATGACTGATGACGAAATGGGGAGAGTCACGCAAGTGCATCTCAATGCGCAGATGCTGGTGCCTGATCATCCAGATCAACCCGACGATTGCTGCGGCGAAGCCCGAGGCGGCACCCAATGCGATAGCCCAGCGCGGGCCGAAACTGTCGGCCACCCAGCCTACGATCGGCGCACCGATGGGGGTTCCGCCCATGAAGATGGCCATGTAGAGCGCCATCACCCGCCCGCGGAATTCGGGCGCCGTGGTCATCTGCACCGTGCCGTTCGCGGTGGTCATCAGGGTTTGACCGGCGAAACCGAGAAGCACCAATGTCGACGCGAAGGTGAAGTACGAGGGCGCGAGCGCGCCCAACAGACAGGCCAGGCCGAAGAGAGCGGATGCGCCGAAGATCAACCGCATGCGTGGGGTCTCGCGGCGCGCCGAGAGCAGGGCTCCGGCCACCGAGCCCACCGCGAGCACAGATGAAAGTAATCCGAACGCCGTCGAGTCGAGATGAAAGGTGACCGTGGTCATTGTCGAGGTGAAGATCTGAAAGTTCAGCCCGAAGGTGCCGATGATGGCGATGACGATGAGCACGATCACGATGTCTGGCCGTTTCGACACGTATCTGAACCCGCCCATCAGCTGGCCCGGTCCACCGCGCCCGGCCTTTTTTGTGCGCAGGGCTTCGCGGTGCATCCGGGTCAGCGAGAAGAGAACGGCACCGAAACTCACCGCGTTGATCAGAAACACCCAGCCGGCGCCGATGACCGCGATCAGCACGCCGGCGATGGCCGGGCCGATCATGCGAGCCGCGTTGAACGACGCCGAGTTGAGTGCGACAGCGTTCGAGAGATTTCCGTCGGAGACGAGGTTCGACACGAATGACTGGCGAGCGGGGGCATCGAACGCCGACGTGATGCCTAAGAGCAGCGCAAAGATATACACCTGCCAGAGTTGGGCGGCACCGCTCAGCACAATGAGCCCGAGACCCAGGCCCAGGATGCCCATCACCCCTTGCGTGAGCATGAGGAGTTTGCGGCGGTCGAAGCGGTCGGCGACGAGGCCCGTCCAGGGCACCAAGATGAGCTGCGGGCCGAGCTGGAGGGCCATGACGGCACCGACGGCGACGGCGTTGTTGTTGGTGAGGTGGGTGAGAACGATCCAGTCTTGGGCGGTGCGCTGCATCCATGTGCCCACGTTCGAGACGAGGGCGCCGCCGAACCAGATGCGGTAGTTGTAGTCGCTGAGCGAGCGGAACATGGCGCTCATGAGCGGCGCCCAGTAGTCAGTGCGCGTGCGGCGGCCGATGTGGGCGTGAACACGGCGGCATCAGCGGATGCGGCGGCATCAGCGGATGCGGCGGCATCAGCGGATGCGGCGGCGTCAGCGGATGCGGCGGCGGATGCGGATGCGCCGGACGTGCTCGAACAGTCGAAGAATGTCACCCAGCTCAACTGTCGGCCAGCCCGCGCAGAATCGTCGCCGCGCGGTCGAGGGTGAGCCGATCATCCGGAGTCAGCTCGGCGAGCCGCTGGTACAGCCAGGCATCGCGGCGTCGGCGGGTCTCTGCGACCAGTGCCCTGCCTGACTCGGTCAGCGAGATCACCACTTTTCGGCCGTCGTGTTCAGATGGGGTGCGACTCGCGTAGCCCGCGGCGACCACCGCGTTGATGGTGCGGTTCATCGATGGCGGCGTCACCCGCTCGAACGAGGCGAGCGTGCCGGGAGTGCTCGGCCCGTGATTGAGCAGGTAGCCCAGGATGGCCGACTGCGAATCGCTCAGTTCATCGTCGGCCTTCTCGTTGCGCAGACGGCGTGAGACACGCAAGATCGCGGGCCGCAGTTGAGCGGAGAGTTCGCCGGCGGCAACACGCTTGGGCGGGGCGATGGAGGGTGCCGAGGTGGGGCTCGATTCGGTCATCTTCTTAGCCTAACTCATTAGCCGAGCTAATTAGCTTTTGCGAAGGAACGTGTGGCGTGCGGTTCGAAAGTGCACGCGCAATCCCCGGGAAATCACGGTCACATGGTCATAATTGAGGCATACTCACGCGCGTCATCGTCAACCTGAGCCGCCAGACGATATCACTGCCACAGTGCGGCGCGCACGCCGTCGGGGGCCGTGAAGACTTCGCGTTCAGACATGCCGAGTTTCGTCGCCACCCGCATTGACGCGGTGTTGCGTACGTCGATCATCGCGATCGGAGTGCGATCTGCTGGCGGCTGGTCGGATGCCCGGGGCGAGTCAGCGAGGTCGGCACGGTGCCTATACAGAGCGAGCGCGGCGCAGGCCCCAGCCGTTGCCAGCCCCCTGCCCTGAAACTCGCGGCCCAAGCGCCAGCCGACTTCGATGCGGCCGACCGGGCCCCACGGTCTGCTCCACGGTTGAAGACCGACGAACCCGGCCACCTGGCGCCGAGCATCCGGTGCCTCGCTACCCGGCCGCAACACGGTCAACGCGAACAGACAGACACCCGTCGTCGAGGCGAGGTGCTGCTGCCGCGCGACGAAATCGACGTACCACTCGAGTGTTTGGGTCGCCCCATTCGAGATGTAGCGCATCACCTCGGCGTCATCGAAAAGCCGAAACCACTCGGCGGCATCGCTGTCGAGCGGCACCCGCAGCTGAAACTCGGGCGACGCGAACACCGGCGGCTCGAACTTGTGCGTTCCGCCCTCAGGCGTCACGAGCGGGCGGCGTCGACACCAACGACCATGCGAACCAGCAACCGACGACGCACGGGCTCAGCCCGCGGTCACAACCTGGGGGCTACCGAGTTCGCCGGGCGGCATCTCGGCGGCCATCCGGTTCGCCTCTTCGATGAGTGTCGCGACGATCTCCGACTCGGGCACCGTCTTGATGACCTCGCCGCGTACGAAGATCTGGCCTTTGCCGTTGCCCGACGCCACCCCGAGGTCGGCGTCACGCGCCTCGCCGGGGCCGTTCACGACACAACCCATCACAGCCACGCGGAGAGGAACGGTCATGCCCTCGAGCCCGTCGGTCACGTCGTTCGCAAGCTTGTACACATCGACCTGCGCACGGCCGCACGAGGGGCACGACACGATTTCGAGCTTACGTTCGCGCAGGTTCAGCGACTGCAGAATCTGCAAACCAACCTTGACCTCTTGCGCGGGCGGGGCCGAAAGCGACACCCGAATCGTGTCGCCGATGCCCTCTGACAGCAGAATGCCGAACGCTGTCGCCGACTTGATGGTGCCCTGAAACTCAGGGCCCGCCTCGGTCACACCGAGATGCAACGGCCAGTCGCCCCGCTCGGCGAGCTGCCGATACGCCTTCACCATCACGATGGGGTCGTTGTGCTTCACCGAGATCTTGAAGTCGTGAAAATCATGTTCTTCGAAGAGCGAAGCCTCCCAGACCGCACTCTCGACGAGAGCTTCTGGCGTGGCTTTGCCGTACTTCGCGAGGATGCTCGGCTCGAGTGACCCGGCATTCACCCCGATGCGGATGCTCACCCCCGCAGCCTTGGCAGCCGCAGCGATCTTGCCCACCTGGTCATCGAACTTGCGAATGTTGCCCGGGTTCACCCGCACACCCGCACACCCGGCATCGATGGCCGCGAACACGTAGTTCGGCTGAAAGTGGATGTCAGCGATCACCGGTATCTGGCTCTTCTTCGCAATGATGGGCAGCGCCTCGGCGTCATCACGGCTCGGCACGGCCACGCGCACGATATCGCAGCCCGATGCCGTCAGTTCAGCGATCTGCTGCAACGTCGCGTTGATGTTGGTCGTCGGCGTCGTGCACATCGACTGAACACTGATTTGCGCGTCACCGCCTACCAGCACCTTGCCGACCTTGATCTGACGAGATTTGCGTCGGGGGGCGAGAGTCTCGACGACTTTCGGCATACCCAGATTGATTGCAGCCACGATTCGAGCTTACCCGCACTGAGTTGGCCGAAGCCCGTGCACCGCTACCCGAGCAGCGAATCGCGTGGCTCAGGCGGTCGGCGGGGTCGGCGGTGTCGGGCCGGGGCGGTTCGCGCGCAAGACTTCGAGGCGGGCGCGGTACTCCACCTCGTCGATGTCGCCCTGAGCGAAACGTTCCGCGAGGGTCTTCTCGGCTTCGCTGCTGCCGGATGCTCCGCCCCAGCCACCACCGAAACCACCGTAACCCTGGCCCCCGCCCCAGCCGGGTCGCCCACCCCAGGCGCCAGGGTACCCGCCGTTCGCGGCCCAGAACCTGCGACGCCGACGCGTCGCGAGAGACACGATGAGAATGATGACGCCGATCCAGAACAGCGGAATCAGCAGAAACAGAAACCCGAAACCGCCGGGGTGCCAGCCCATCGGCCCCCAGTGAGTGAGGGCCGCAGTGACGGGCTCGGCAGCGGGCGCTGCAGTAGTTGCTGCGAGAACAGAAGTGAACACGATGAGTTGTCCTTTCGAATGCGAGCCCGTTAGAGGCGCGGGCCTGTCACTCAAGACTCGTCGTGCAGCTCGATTCGCACATCGGCCGGGTGGAGCATCCGCTCTACTCCCACGGGAGTGGCTGCGAGAGGCGCTCGTGACCGCGTGTGGTACTCGCGCATGGTACTGCGGTACCGCTAGCGACGGCCGGCCGGCTAGTTGCGGCGTGTCTGGTTGCGGCCCGTCTGGCTGCGGCCCATTTTATTGCGGCCCGTCGAGCTGCCCTTCGAGCTGCGGCCCGTCGAATCGCGGCCCGGTCCGGCCAGTCAGCCTCGCGCTACTTCCAGCCCGGCCGAACCAGGCCGGCCTCATAGGCCACCACCACGAGCTGAGCCCGATCGCGCGCGGCGAGTTTCGTCATGGTGCGCGACACGTGCGTCTTCACGGTCAGCGGGCTCAGAAAGAGTTTCGTGGCGATTTCACCGTTCGTGAGCCCGGCACCGACGAGCGTCAGCACTTCGCGTTCGCGTTCGGTCAGGGCCGCGAGTGAAGCGTGCGGCGCACCCTCGGTCAGGCTGGCGGCGACCCGTTCGAGCAGACGGCGGGTAACGCTCGGCGACAGCAGAGCATCCCCACCGGCCACCACCCGCACCGCCCTGATCAGCTCGACCGGCTCGGTGTCTTTCACGAGAAATCCGCTGGCGCCGGCGCGAATGGCCCGGCCGACGTACTCGTCGAGTTCGAAGGTGGTGACAATGACGATGTGAGTCGATGCGAGCGCGGGGTCAGCGACGATCTGCTCGGTTGCCCAGAGCCCGTCGCCGTCAGGCATGCGGATGTCGAGCAGCGCCACGTCGGGCCTCAGCCGGGTGACCACGTCGACCACTTCTGTGCCGGTGCCCGCGGTGCCCACCACGTCGATGTCGGGTTCGTTCGAGAGCAACGCGGTGAACCCCGCACGAATGAGGTGCTGGTCGTCGGCGATGACGACGCGGATGCTCGGCGGCACTGTGCCCGTCGAAGGCGTGCGCGCGAGCGCTGTCACGGTCGGCCGCCGAAAGTCGGGCTTCGTCGCCGCCGCGGAACGGTCGCCACCACCGCGAACCCGCCCGTCGCCATGGGGCCGGCCTCGAGATGGCCGCCGAGTAGCTCTGCGCGCTCCGTCATGCCGACTACGCCGTTGCCGGTGCTGTAGCCGCGAGGCCGTGCGGCGTCTCCGGCAGAGCCGACGGTGCCGTCGTCGATGACCGAGAGCTGATAGTCATCGGCGCGTTCGTCGATGGTGACCCGAACGCGCCTCGCGTGAGCGTGCCGCGTGACGTTCGTCAGGCTCTCTTGGGTGATGCGGTACAAAGCGAGCTGCACTCCGGGTGGCGGGTCTGTGGTGAGCCGATTGACCAGCGTCACCTCGAGGTCGTCGGAGGCGACCGAATCGACCAACGCGGGTAAGCGGGTCAGATCTGCCTGAGGTACGAGCGGTGCGGCTGCACCAAGCGACGGGTCTGCACTCAGCGACGCGTCTCCACTCAGCGCCGCGTCTGAAGATGCGCCGGCGATGCTGTCGGCCGGGTCACGAGGGCTCTCCGAGCGTAAGAACCCGAGCACACCACGAACCTCATCGAGAGCCGTTTTACTGGTCGCCTTGATGCTCGCGAGAGCCTCTGCCGCCTTCTCCGGATGATCGTCAATGAGATGCAACCCGACGCCGGCTTGCACGTTGATTTGCGAGAGCGAATGGGCGAGCACATCGTGCAGCTCGCGGGCGATGCGTTCACGCTCAGCCTGTGTCACATCGTCGCGGCGTTTGCGATACGCCTCCTGATAGGCGACGACGCGGTCTCGCCTGGTGCGAATCGACTCGCCGATGAAGAGCACGATCACCACGCCGGCCGTCGTCAGAATCACCCGCGCCGGATGCCAGGTCACTCCGAAGGCGACCGAGCCGATCAGGGCGAGAACCCAGCCCGAACCCACCGAAATGATCGCCCAGATGCGGGCCCCTCGGGCCATGGCCGAGACGATGCCGAACGCCAGCGCGATGTACGGAGCGCCAGACCCCGGTGTGAACACGAGGTCGGCACACGCCGCGGCCGCGGTGATGGCGACGACGGGGCCGGGGAATCGCCTCGCGAAGATGAGGGCGACGGGCCCAACGATGGCCAAGAGCACCATCAGCGCGCCGGCGGCCCCGAACTCCGGATGATGCATGCTGACGAGTATCGACGCCGGCACTTGTACGACGAACGACAAGAAGACCGGAATCCAGACGAACAGCGCGCGCGGCGGCCCGAAGCGCGGTTCGCGCTGCAGCGACCGCCCCGACCCGAGATCGGCCCGGCGCAGCGCCCAGGCGGGCGGCCCCTCGGGCCACGACGGCTCCCGGACGAACCCAGAGCGATCAGGCGCCGAGCGATCAGCCGCCGCGCGACGCGGCACAGAGCGGTCAGGCACAGCCATGAGACCGATCGTATCGCCGTGACGACGGCCGGGCATCCGTCAGCCGTACCCAAGCGCATACTCCCCTGGGAGTACTCGTTGAGCTACCCGACATCGTCACCGCGGCCACCACCGCCCGCTCACCCAAAGATGTTCACCGGGTTCACGATGTCGGCGTACATCAGCAGCGCGCTCACTCCGCCGAGAAAGATGACCACCACAAAAGTGAGCGGCATGAGCTTCGCCGTGTCGACCGGCCCGGGGTCTCGGCGGCCGAAGAGCTTGGCGATGCGGCGACGGAGGCCCTCCCACAGGGCTCCCGCGATGTGACCGCCGTCGAGCGGCATCAGCGGCACCAGGTTGATGACGAACAACCCGATGTTCACCGAACCGAGCAGACCGATGAGCGTGGCGACCTTCGATTGCAGCGGAATGTCGATGGTCGCGATCTCGCCGGCGACTCGGCCGACGCCAACCACACTCATAGGGCTGTCTGCACTGCGCGTTCCGCCGCCGAATGCCGCCTGAGCGACCCCGGTCAGGCGCTGCGGCAGGTTGAAGATGGTGTTCGCGACGCCCGCCACATTCTCACCGACGAACGGCAGCACCGCCGTGATGGGCTGCGGCTGAAGCTGCGTGGCGTAGCCGATGCCCACGAAACCCACGTTCTCGGTCACCGGCGCACCCGAGGCGTCGGTCTTGGTGACGACCTGGTTGTTGACCAACTCGGTCACGTTGCGCTCGGTGAGCAACGGCGTCACTGTGAGTGTGGTGTCGGTTCCGTTGCGGTCGACCACCACCGTGAGCGGCACACCGGCCGACTGACGAATGATGTTCGTCGAGTCGTCCCAGCTGGTGACGGCGGTGCCGTTGATGCTGACGAGCCGGTCACCCGGCAGGATGCCCGCGGCCGCTCCCGGCGAGACCGGATCAGTAGTGGCACAGGTCTGACTCGTGCTCGACGCCGGCAGCACACACGAACTGACCGAGCCGACCGTTGTGCTGGGGCCTGCGATGCCGAACCCGCAGAGCACAATGGCGAAGAAGAAAATACCGAGCAGCAAGTTCATGGTGGGGCCGCCGAGCATGATGATCACACGCTTATAGACGGGCAGCTTGTAGAAGGCGCGACTGTCGTCGTCGCCCACCGAGTCGGTGCTGGCTTTGCGGGCATCCTGAACCAGGTTGTTGAAAAAGCCGGTGCTCGTACGACGAAGCTTGCCGCCGGGCTTCGCGGGCGGAAACATGCCCACCATGGAGATGTAGCCGCCGAGCGGAAACGCCTTCACGCCGTACTGCGTCTCACCGCGGCGGCGAGAGAAGATGGTGGGGCCGAAGCCGATCATGTACTGCGTCACCTTGACGCCGAACTTCTTGGCCGGCACCAAGTGGCCTACCTCGTGCAGCGCGATCGAAACACCGAGGCCCACCGCGATGATGAGCACACCGATGACGAACAGCAGCACGTTTTCCACCCGCTCACGTTACCCCGCGGGTGTCGCGCCCCGCTGAATGCACCCTGTACCCACGCTGTGGGTTAGACGTGCGCGATGATGCGGTCGGCCTCGCGGCGCGCCCAGACTTCGGCCTCGGTGAGGGCTTCACGCGTGAGAACGGCGTTGGCGGGCTCGTGCAGCTGCACCACGGCCTCGATGGTGTCGACGATGTCGAGAAAGCCGATGCGACCGGCGTGAAAGGCCGCCACGGCCTGCTCGTTCGCCGCGTTGAACACGGCGGGGTAGGTCGAGCCCGCGCGGCCGACCTGCTTCGCCAGCTTCACGGCGGGAAAGGCGAAGGTGTCGAGCGGCTCGAACGTCCAGCTGTGCGGGGTGTTCCAGTCGAGCGGCACACCCACGCCGGCAACCCGATTCGGCCAGTCGAGCCCGAGCGAAATAGGCAGCCGCATGTCGGGCGGCGAGGCCTGGGCGATGGTCGAGCCGTCGACGAACTCCACCATCGAATGAATGACCGACTGTGGATGCACGGTCACCACTATTCGGTCGTATGGCACGTCGAACAGCAGATGTGCCTCGATCACCTCGAGGCCTTTGTTCACGAGCGTGGCCGAGTTCGTGGTGACGACGAGCCCCATGTTCCAGGTGGGATGCGCGAGGGCTTCACGTGGCGTGACCCCCGCGAGCGACTCCCGGGTGCGGCCTCGAAACGGGCCGCCCGACGCGGTGAGCACCAGGCGCGATAGCTCACCCGCGGTGCCCGATCGCAGCGCCTGCGCAATGGCCGAGTGCTCGGAGTCGACCGGAACGATTTGCCCGTGCCGTGCGATGCCCTTCACGAGTTCGCCGCCGACGATCAGGCTCTCTTTGTTGGCCAGCGCGAGGGTTCGGCCCTCCTCGAGAGCTGCGAGGGTGGGGCCGAGGCCCACGGAACCGGTGATTCCGTTCAGCACGACGTCGGCGTCGATGCCCCGCACGAGCTGCTCGGCCTCGACTGCACCAAGAGCGAGGTCGGCGACACCGAATTCGGCGGCCTGGGCATCCATCTCGGCCCGATTGCTGCCGGCGGCGAGACCCACGACGTCGAATCGGCCAGGGTTCGCTCTGATCACATCGAGAGCCTGAGTGCCGATGGAGCCGGTCGAGCCGAGAATGATGACGCGGCGAGGCTGGTCTGAGGTGGCGTGCTGCGCTGAAGCGGCGGCCTGGTCTGGCATGGCGGCCTGGTCTGGCATGGCGCTCAACCGGCCGTCGTGGCGAGAATGTCGATCACGAACACGAGGGTGTCTGTGCCCGTGATGTTCTTCGCCGGGTCGGTCGAGGGCACGCCTGCCGGGCCGTACCCTTGGCCGGGCGGAATCACCGCGATGACCTGCGAGCCCACCGTTTGGCCGACCAACGCCTGACTGAAGCCCGGGATGACCTGGCTGGTGCCGAAGGTGACGGGCCCCTTGCCCCAGCTCTGGTCGAAGATCGTCGATGTGCGCCAGATCACGCCCTGATACTGCACCGTGACACTGTCACCACTCGCCACCGTCGCACCGTCGCCCTTCTTCAGCACTGCGATCTGCAGCGACGTGGGCGGATCGCTCGGCGGAATGGTGATGGTCGGGGTTCCGTCGGGCGCGAGTGCCACGGTGGGGAAGCCCGCGGGAGCCGGCTGGGGCACCCCGGTCGCCTGCGTCGGCAGATTCGGGTCGACGGTAGCGGGCGCGGTCGACGTGGGAGCAGGCCCGACATCTTTCACGTCGACCACGAACACGAGCGTGTCGGTCGGGCCCACGTTGAGGTTCGAATTGCCCGCGGAACCGTACGCGTCACCCGGCGGAACAACCGCGACCACGCGTGAGCCCACCGGCGCGCACGACACCGCCTTCACGAGGCCAGGCAGAAACTGCGACTCATCGACGGTGACCGGAATGGGCGAGCCGCCCGTTTTCAGCGTGGTGAACAGCTCGGCGCCCGTGGTGCCGTTGTACAGCGTGAAGTCGATAGTCGCCTGCGAACCGGTGCTCGCCACCGCGCCGGTACCCGTGGTGAGAACCGTGCGTTCGGTGATGTCGACGCTCATCGGCGCCGTGAAGGTGGTGGTCGGGTGCGTGTCGAAATCGCCCGTGACCTTCACCGAATCTGACGCCGTTCCCGGCGCGGTGAGCGAACAGGGGGCACTCGCGCTCGGCGACGGAGCCGCAGAACCACTGCACCCGGCGAGCGCCAGCAGCAGTGCGGCGGCTGCCGTAGTCGACACCACAGTCGACGCCAGGGCAGAACGGAATGTACGCATGAAACCTCACCTGTTCGAAGTGACCATGTTAGCCCGGCGGGTTCAGCGTGCTGGTTCGGGGCACTGGTTCAAGGGGTTGGTTCAAGGGTTGGTTCACGGCGCTGGTTTGAGGCGCTGGTTCGCGAATGGTCGGCGTGCTCACGCCCTGGCGTCGGCGCCTGCTGGTTAACTAAGACGACAGATCACGCCGGTACAATCCGAGGCACTCGATCCACGACGCGCGCGATCACGCGAACGTCAGCCACCAGAACAGGATGCCCGGATGCCCCCCAGCACTCCCCCGCCCGGTACGGGCACTGGAGCCCAGACGCCGGGTCTCTTGCTCGCGGGCGACCGGGCACCCGAACCTCGCACCCTGATGGACATTCTGCGCGAAACCGCCGCCGCGAACCCTCAGGCGTCGGCGCTGGCCGATGCATCCGGCACCCTCAGCTATCGCGAACTGCTGCGCGCCGTCAACGCGTCGGCCGCTCGGCTCGCCGAGGCCGGTGTTCGGCGTGGCGATCGGGTGGGCATACGCATTCCCTCGGGTACCCGAACCATCTACATATCGATACTCGCCACTCTCGCGGTGGGCGCGAGCTATGTGCCCGTCGACGCCGACGACCCCGAAGAGCGTGCCACGCTCGTCTTCACCGAAGCGGCGGTCGTGGGCATCGTCGGAGCGAGCGGCGAGATCGTGCTGAACCGGGCGCTGGCGAGAGTGGATGCTCGGCGGCTCCAGCCCGCCGAGGTGGTCTTCAGCCATGCCCCCACCACAAGCATCCCGACCCTGGGCACCCCCACCGGCACCCTCCCCGTGGTCGGCGGCCCCACCGTCGACGACGACGCCTGGATCATCTTCACCTCGGGGTCGACCGGAACCCCCAAAGGTGTCGCCGTCACCCACCACTCGGCCGCCGCGTTCGTCGACGCCGAAGCGCGCCTGTTTCTGCAGGCCGACCCCATCGGGCCCGGCGACCGCGTGCTCGCCGGCCTCTCGGTCGCCTTCGACGCCTCCTGCGAAGAGATGTGGCTGGCCTGGCGCCACGGCGCCTGCCTCGTGCCGGCGCCGCGCTCGCTGGTGCGATCGGGCGTCGACCTCGGCCCGTGGCTCATTGCGCACGGCGTCACCATCGTGTCGACCGTTCCCACACTCGCCGCGCTCTGGCCGCCGGAGTCGCTCGAGCTCGTTCGGCTGCTGATCTTCGGCGGCGAAGCCTGCCCGCCCGAACTCGCGGCGCGGCTCGCGGTCGACGGCCGCGAGGTGTGGAACACCTACGGCCCCACCGAAGCCACCGTCGTCGCGTGCGGAGCGCTTCTCACCGGTGAGGTGCCCGTGCGTATCGGTCTGCCGCTCGACGGGTGGAATCTCGCCGTGGTCGATGGCGACGGGCATCCCGTCGGCGAAGGCGAAATCGGCGAACTCATCATCGGCGGCGTCGGTTTGGCCCGGTACCTCGACCCCGCCAAAGACGCCGAGAAGTACGCCCCCATGCCGAGCCTCGGCTGGCAGCGCGCATACCGCAGCGGCGACCTCGTCGTATTCGACAGCGACGGGCTGGTCTTTCAGGGTCGCGTCGACGACCAGATCAAACTCGGCGGCCGCCGCATCGAGCTCGGCGAGATCGAGGCGGCGCTGCAAGCGCTGCCGGGCGTCGCCGGTGCGGCCGTGGTGGTGCAGCGCACGGCGGCCGGCAACCAGATTCTGGTGGGCTACATCGCGCCGAGTGAAACGCTCTTCGACACAGCGGCGGCGACGCGGTTGCTGCGCGAGGAGCTTCCGGCGGCGCTCATTCCGTTGCTGGCCGTCGTCGACTCGTTACCCACGCGTACATCGGGCAAGGTCGACAAGGCGGCGCTGCCGTGGCCGTTGCCCGGTGCAGGGTCGGCCGGCGGTGTAGGTGCCGGCGGCAACGGCGACAGCCGCGCGGGCGGGCGAAACTCCAGCACGGCAGGGTCGTCGGGCTCGAGCACCGCCGGGCATCCGGATGCCCTCACCACCGCACTCGGCGAAACGGGTGTCTGGCTTGCCGAACAGTGGACCGCCATTCTGGGCGCCCCCGTTCAGAGCCCCGACGACGACTTCTTCGCCTTCGGCGGCGGAAGCCTCTCAGCCGCACAGCTGGTCTCAGCCATTCGCACTCGGTTCGCCGAGACCACCGTGGCCGACATCTACGACCACCCGCGCATCGGCGCCCTCGCGGCCGAACTAGACGCCCGAACACCGGCGGTCAGTGCGAGCCGCGAACCCGTGCGGCCCACCCCCGTGGGCACGCAGCTGGCGCAGACGTTGCTCGGCATTCCGCTCTACGTACTGGTGGGGCTGCGCTGGCTGGTGTACGTGCTTGCGGCCAACAACATTCTCTCGGCGTTCGGCGTCTTCCCGTGGGCACCCACCATTTCGTGGTGGTACCTGCTCATCGGCTTCATCGTGCTGATCACGCCGTTCGGGCGCATGGCCATCTCGGTGCTCTCGGCGCGAGCGCTACTGGCCGGCGTCGAGCCGGGCGACTACCCGCGCGGGGGCAACGTGCACGTGCGGCTGTGGCTCGCCGAACAGATCGCGCACCTGGTGGGCGCCACCAATCTCGCCGGCGCACCCTGGATCATCACCTACGCACGGGCGCTCGGAGCTAAAATCGGCCCGGGCGTCGACCTGCACTCGCTGCCGCCCATTACGGGAATGCTGAAGATCGGGGCGCGGGCATCCATTGAGCCCGAGGTCGACCTCGCGGGCTACTGGATCGACGGCGACGTGCTGCACCTCGGCCAGGTTCAGGTCGGGGCGGATGCCGCCGTCGGTGCCCGCAGCACGCTCTTGCCGGGCACGCACATCGGGCGCCGCGCCGAAATCGCCCCCGGGTCGGCCGTTTCGGGTCGAGTGCCGTCGGGGCAGCTGTGGGCAGGCTCGCCCGCACAGCGCATCGGAAAAGCACGGCCCGACTGGCCAGACCATCGCCCGCCGCGCAACACGCGCTGGCTGTTCGCCTACGCGCTCGGGTCTGTCGCACTCTCGTTGCTGCCCGTCGTCGCGGTGCTCGCCGGGGCGGCCGTCGTCGGCCTGTTTCTCGGCCTCAGTCTCGACCCGAGTGCCGTGCACGGGCTCGGCAGCATCGCAGGCGGCGGCGCAGCAGACACGGCCGACATCGCACGGGCGAACGCGCAGGCGGCTGCCGCGGCCGCCGCGCAGTTCGCGCACAGCTCGAACGGCATGAGTCTTCTCGGCTCGCTCGGCGGAGCCTCCTCCACGAGTATGGCCACCCTCGGCGATGCGGCCTGGCGGGCCTTGGCAGCTATTCCGCTCGCCACCCTCGCCGCCGGAATCGTCTATGCCGGCCTCACCGTCATCGCAGCGCGCCTCCTTGGCATCGGCATTCGCCCCGGCAGCTACCCCGTGCGCAGCCGCGTTGGCTGGCAAGTCTGGGCAACCGAACGCCTGCTCGATGCCGCGCGCACCATTCTCTTTCCGTTCTACGCGAGCCTCTTCACCCCGGTCTGGCTCCGGATGCTCGGGGCCACCGTCGGCAAGAACGTCGAAGCCTCGACGGTTCTGCTTCTGCCGGTCATGACGACCATCGGCGACCACGCGTTTCTTGCCGACGACACCATGGTCGCCTCCTACGAACTCGGCGGCGGCTGGCTGCGCATCGACGAGGCCCGGGTGGGCAAGCGAGCGTTTCTGGGTAACAGCGGCATGACCGCGCCGGGCCGGGCCGTTCCGCGCAACGGGCTGGTCGCCGTGCTGTCGGCGACTCCGCGCAAGGCGAAGAACGGGTCGTCGTGGTTGGGTAACCCGCCCGTGCGGCTGCGGCGTCAGGTCAACGAATTCGATGAAGGGCGCACCTTTCGGCCATCCAGTGCCCTGCGGCTTGCCCGTGCGCTCTGGGAGATCGGGCGCATCGTGCCGGTGATGATCAGTGTGGCCATCGGGCTCGGCATCGCGGTGCTGCTGGAGTGGCTGCTCGGTGCTCTTGGGCTCGGCTGGGCGATTGTGCTGTCGGGCGCAGTGATGCTCGCCGCTGGTGCGGTGGCCGCGGCGGTTACGACGGCCGCGAAGTGGGCTCTGGTGGGGCGGATTCGCCGAGACGAGCATCCGCTCTGGTCGTCGTTCGTCTGGCGCAACGAAGTGTCAGATACCTTTGTAGAGATGGTTGCTGCTCCCTGGTTCGCGAATGCTGCTTCAGGCACGCCCGCTTTGGCCTGGTGGCTGCGCTCGCTCGGCACCTCAGTGGGCCGCGGCGTCTGGTGCGAAACGTACTGGCTGCCCGAAGCCGACCTCGTGTCGCTCGGGGCCGGGTCGACCGTCAACCGCGGCTGTGTCGTGCAGACCCACCTCTTTCACGACCGCGTGATGAGCCTCGACGGCGTCACCCTCGACGACGGCGCCACCCTCGGGCCGCACGGCGTGATTCTGCCGGCCGCTGCCATCGGGTCGAACGCCACCGTGGGGCCCGCCTCGCTCGTGATGCGCGGCGAGAACGTTCCGGCCGGGTCGCGGTGGGCGGGAAACCCCATCGCGCCGTGGGCGGTGCATACGGGCGAGGCAGACACGCTGACGACGGATGCCGCGGTTGCGGGCCTGGAATCGCCTACCGTGGGCGGGGCCTTCTGATGGCCCGGCCCACGTCAACGGCCCTCGCCTCCGAAGGCGCGCGCTCGCACGGCGACCCCTACCTGCCCACGAGCGGCAACGGCGGGTACACCGTGCTGCACTACGACCTCGACTGCGACTACCGTGTGTCGAGCAACCGGCTCACCGCCACCGCCACCATCACCGCTCGCGCCACCCAGCGGCTCAGCAAATTCAGCCTCGACTTCGCCGGTCTCGTCGCGAGCCGCGTGAGCGTCAACGGCGTTCGCACCACCCACCTGCAGCAGACCGCGCGCAAGCTCGTCGTCACACCCGCCACCCCTCTGGCTAACGGCGCCGAATTCACCATTGTGGTGCGCTACGCCGGCCTACCCAGACCGGTTCGCAGCCAGTGGGGCGAGGTGGGCTGGGAAGAGCTCTCAGACGGGGTGATCGTGGCCGGCCAGCCGAGCGGGGCGCCCTCGTGGTTTCCGTGCAACGATCATCCATCGAACAAAGCGACCTATACGTTCACCCTCTCGGCCGAGACCGCATACCGCGTGCTCTGCAACGGCGAACTGGTGCGCAAAACGCAGCGCGCCAGCCGCACGCAGTGGGAGTTTCACTGCCACGAACCGATGGCCACCTACCTCGCGACCGTGCAGATCGGCCTCTACGAGACCATGGGCGTCTCGCAGCACGGCGTGCCGCAATACGTGCTGCTGCCCGAAGATCTGCGCCCGAACGCTCTTGCCGACTTCGAGGCGCAAGAGCGCATGATGGCGCTGTTCGAGCGACAGTTCGGGCCGTACCCCTTCGCCGACTACACCGTCGTGGTAACCGACGACGACCTCGAGATTCCCCTCGAGGCGCAGGGCCTCGCCATTTTCGGCCGCAACCACATCGACGGACTCGGCGGCTCAGAGCGCCTCATCGCCCACGAACTCGCCCACCAGTGGTTCGGTAACAGCCTCACCGTGTCGCACTGGAAAGACATCTGGCTGCAAGAAGGCTTCGCCTGCTATGCAGAATGGCTCTGGTCAGAAGAATCGGGCAGCGCCACCGCAGACGCCTGCGCTGAAACGCACTGGGCCAGAATCAATCGCCAGTCCAAAGACATCATCGTCGGTGACCCTGGTGCGCTCCGGATGTTCGACGACCGTGTCTACAAACGAGGCGCCCTGACGCTGCACGCCCTGCGGCGCACCCTCGGCGACCCGGTGTTCTTCGACGTTCTGCGCGATTGGGCGGCGTCTCATCGGCACGGCTCCATTTCGACCCCGGAGTTCATCGCCCTCGTGGAGCGCTACGCCACGGTTCCGGTGCGCGCACTTTTCGCCTCCTGGCTCGACCAGGCATCGCTGCCGAAGCTCCCCCGGCGACACCCGACGGCCTGAGGCTCGCGAGTACTTTCGGAGCTCATCGGCGCCGCCGAGCATCCCGAGGCGCATGCGATCGCCGACAGCGGTAGCGCGTCAGACTTTAACGGGGCGCTTGGCGTTCTGGATGCCGATCGCCGAAACCACCCCACCGAGCGTCAGCAGCACCGCCGTGACGATGGCGCCGCGCGCAAAACCCTCCGTGGTCAGGGCATCTCCCACGATAAGCGCCGCGGCGGCGGTCGCAATCAGCCCTGCCACCCGCGAGACGGCATTGTTCACGGCCGATGCGATTCCCGCGCGCTCAGGGTCGATCGCCCCGAGCACGGCGGCCGTCAACGGCGCCACCGTGATGGTGAGCCCGAGCGCAAACACCACCGTGCCAGGGAACACCTGCGTCAGATAATTGGCCGAGGGAGTCACCTGCGACAGCATCACGTACCCCACCGCCCCGATGACGGGCCCGATGGCCATGAACAACCGCGACCCGTACTTGCCGGCCAGAGTGCCGAACAGCGTCGATAACGAAATGCTGATGATGGTCGAAGGCAGCGAGGCCAACCCCGCCTCGGTAGCCGAATAGCCCGCCACCTGCTGCAAGAACAACGTCAGCAAGAAGCCGCCGAGCGAGAGCGCGGCATAGATGAAGGTGGTCGCCAGGTTACCCACCCAGAAGTTGCGCACCGTGAAGAGGCTGAGCGGCAGCATCGGCTGTTTCACCCGCCGCTCATTCACGATGAACGCCGCGAAAGCCGCCACCCCCACGACCATTGCGCCCCACACAATCGGGTTTCCCCAGCCGAGCCGCCCCTGCTCGATCAGTGCGAACACGGGCAAACCGATGCCGAAGACGCCGAGCACGGCACCGCGGTAGTCGATCTTCGGTTTCACCGGGCGCGGTGGCTCGGCGTACACCCCGCGCAGCAGCCACAGCGTCACCGCGATCGGAATCACGTTGATCGCGAACACGAACCGCCACGACGCGTAGTCCACCAGCACGCCGCCGAGCAGTGGCCCGGCGAGAAACGCGGTGCTGGTCCAGGCCGTCCACTGACCGATAGCCTTCGCCCGCTTCGGCCCATCGAAGTTCGAGATGATGATGGCCAGCGAACTCGGCACGAGCAGCGCGCCCGCCAGCCCTTGGAGTCCGCGCGAAATGATGAGAAATTCGTCGGTCGGTGAGATCGCACAGAGAATGGATGCTCCGCCGAACCCGATGAGCCCCCAGAAGATCACCCGCCGCCGCCCATACGCGTCAGAGAGCGAACCGGCGAGCAGAATCACCGCAGTCAGAGTGATCAGATAGGCATCGACGACCCACTGCTGGCCGGCCAGACCCCCACCGAGTTCACGGCTGATGGCCGGCAGTGCCACGTTGATGACCGTGCCGTCGAGAAAGGCGATGAACGAGGCGAGAATGGCGACGATGAGTACTTTGCGCTGATAGGCGGTCACGGGCATCCACCCTCGCAACAGACTGCGCCCGCGTGAACTGACGCTGACGCTGACGCTCTCTGCGCACCGGGAGTTTTTGCCGCGACTGAAGGCACCGTCACTGCGTCAGCGCCACAGCGCGCGGCTCGTGCAGCACCTCGAAGTTCACCGACTGGGCGATGAAGCACAGCTCGCTGGCTTCGTGGTGCAACGAGTCGGCCAATTCGGCTTGGGATGCCTCGGCCACCGTCACCACGGGCCGCAACGTCACCGAGGTGAAGTGGCCGCCCTGCCCCACTTGCTCCATGGTGCCCACCGCAGAATCTTCGTAGGCCGTGACCACCAGCCCGTGCTGCACGGCGACATGCAGGTACGAGAGCATGTGGCACTCGGCGAGCGCCGCCAGCAGCAGTTCTTCGGGGTTCCAGCGGTCACGGTCGCCGTGAAATGTTCGGTCTGCAGACGACGGCAGTTCGACCTTGCCCTCGGCACGAATCACGCCGGCGCGGCTGTAGTCGCGGTAGCCGCTCGTGCCCGTTCCGCGGTTGCCTTGCCATTCGACTGACACGAAGTAGTGGTGTTCGGCGTTCACGTTTCTCAGCCTAGCCGCGGGTTGTGCACAGGCGGCGAGTTATGCACAATCGGCCGTGCGCATCGTTGCCTCGAGCCTCTGCCCGGTAATCTTGAGGGTATGACAGACACCATCGACACCACCTCGTTCACCGTGCCGCAGCAGCGCAAGATCGTCACGGCGATTCCCGGCCCGAAATCCGACGCGCTGCACGCTCGCCGTCTCGCCGTGGTGCCCGTGGGTGTTTCGTCTGTTCTGCCCGTCTACATCGCCCGCGCGAATGGCGCGATTCTGGTCGACGTCGACGGCAACCAGTTCATCGACCTCGGCGCCGGCATCGGGGTGACCACCATCGGGCACACCCAGTCGGGCGTGGTCGAGGCCGCGACAGAACAGCTGAACGACGTCACCCACACCCTCTTCACCGTCACGCCCTACGAAGAGTACGTGCGCGTCGCCGAGTTGCTCGCCGAGCACACCCCCGGGTCGTTCGCAAAGAAGACCATGCTCGCGAACTCCGGTGCAGAGGCCGTCGAGAACGCCGTCAAAATCGCCCGCAAGTACACGCGCCGCGTCGGCGTTGCTGTGCTCGAGCACGCCTACCATGGCCGTACCAACCTCACCATGGCCATGAACTTCAAGGCATCGCCGTACTCCACCGGCTTCGGCCCGTTCGCCGGCGACGTCTACCGCGCCCCCAACTCGTACCCCTATCACGACGGGCTCTCGGGCGCCGAGGCGGCCAAGCGCACCATCGACTATCTCGAGAAGACCGTCGGCTCCTACGACCTGGCCTGCCTCGTGGTCGAGCCCATTCAGGGTGAGGGCGGTTTTGTGATCCCCGCCGAGGGGTACCTGCCCGCGCTTCAGGCCTGGTGCACCGAGAAGGGCATCGTCTTCGTCGCCGACGAGATTCAGAGCGGCATGGCCCGCACGGGCGCCTATTTCGCGAGCGAGCACTTCGGTCTCGAGCCCGACCTGGTGCTTTCTGCCAAGGGAATCGCAGGCGGTCTGCCGCTCGCCGCCGTCACAGGCCGTGCCGAGATCATGGATTCCGCACTACCCGGCGGTCTTGGCGGCACCTTCGGCGGCAACCCGGTCGCTGCCGCGGCTGCAGTCGCGGTCTTCGGCGAAATCGAACGACTCGGCCTGCTCGCAGAGGCCACGCGTGTCGAACAGACTCTCTCGGCCGGTCTCCTCGAACTGCAGAAGAAATACGACATCATCGGCGAGGTTCGTGGTGTCGGAGCCATGATCGCCATCGAACTCGTTCAGCCCGGCACCGGCAGCACCACGAAAGAACCCAACCCAGCCGCAGTTACCGCTCTCGCGGCCTACGCCGCACAACACGGCGTACTCATCTTGACGGCCGGCACCTACGGCAACGTTCTGCGCTTCCTGCCGAGCCTCACCATCAGCGACGCCCTCCTCGAAGACGCCCTCAGTGTTCTCGACGCCGGCTTCGCAACCCTCGCCGAGTGACCACGACCAGCACGTTCACGGCCACGGAGGCCGTCGAACTAGCCGTCGTCGAGCGCAGCGGCTTCGTCGAATCGCGCCACATCGGCTCGGCCGTCGTGGTCGGGGCGGCCGGCGAGGTGCTCCGTTCGCTCGGCACTCCCTCGGCGCCCGTCTTTCCACGCTCCTGCCTGAAGCCGTTCCAGGCGCTCACCGTACTCGAGGCTCTGGAAGCCGCCGAGCTCGCGGCCGGCGAAACCGGAATCAGCGGCGAACGCACCCGCGACCACGCCGCAATCGTCCACGGCACCGGAAACGGCACGGGCACCGGCTCCACCTCCAGCTCCGAGCCTGCGACCTTTACCGGCACTGGTACTTCCGCTCGCAACGGCACAGGCACAGGCACAGGCACAGGCACAAGGTACGCCGCAGGCAGCGACGTTGCGCTCGACGCCGTGCAGACGGTGCTGGCCACGGCCAGCCACGCCGGTACACATCGGCACGTCGAGGTGGTCGACTCTATCCTCGCCAAAGCAGCACTCGGCCGCGATGCCTTGCAGTGCCCCGCAGACTGGCCCGGAGACTCCGCCACGCGAGACGAACTCGTGCGAGCGCACGAAGGCCGAGCATCCGTCTACATGAACTGCTCAGGCAAACACGCAGCCATGCTCTACGCCTGCCAGGTGAACGGATGGCCGACCGAAACCTACCTCGACCTCGACCACCCGTTGCAGCAGAAGATCGCGCAGAACGTCGAGCGGCTGACCGGCGAGCCCATCTTCGCCACCGGTATCGACGGCTGCGGCGCCCCGATTCACGCCGTTTCGCTCACCGGGCTAGCCCGAGGCATCGGCCGAATCACCTCTGCCACCAGCGGGCCCGCCGCCACCCTCACGGCCTCCGTTCTAGCCAACGGATGGGCCATCGACGGCCCGGGCCGCGCCAACACCCTCGTCATCGACGAGTTGCACGTGCTCGCCAAGCTCGGCGCCGAGGGAGTCATGGTGATGTCGGTGCCCGGCCGCGCCACCGTCGCCCTCAAAATGCTCGACGGCAACCTCCGTGCCGCGTCTCTCGTAGGACTCACCCTTCTCGTCTCCGCCGGCGCCCTCACCCAACCTCAGCTCGACGCCCTCCTTCCCCGCCTAGACCTCACGGTCTACGGCGGCACCACCCCCGTAGGCACCATCCGGCTCTCGCCCACCCTCACCTAAACCTCAGGGTCTACCGCGGCACCACCCCGTGGGCGCCATTCGGCTCTCGCCCACCCTCACCTAGACCTCACGGTCTACCGCGGCACCACCCCGTGGGCGCCATTCGGCTCTCGCCCACCCTCACCTAGACCTCACGGTCTACCGCGGCACCACCCCGTGGGCGCCATCCGGCTCTCGCCCACCCTCACCTAGACCTCACGGTCTACCGCGGCACCACCCCGGTGGCGCCATCCGGCTCTCGCCCACCCTCACCTAGACCTCACGGTCTACCGCGGCACCACCCCGTGGGCGCCATTCGGCTCTCGCCCACCCTCACCTAGACCTCACGGTCTACCGCGGCACCACCCCGTGGGCGCCATTCGGCTCTCGCCCACCCTCACCTAGACCTCACGGTCTACCGCGGCACCACCCCGTGGGCGCCATTCGGCTCTCGCCCACCCTCACCTAGACCTCACGGTCTACCGCGGCACCACCCCGTGGGCGCCATTCGGCTCTCGCCCACCCTCACCTAGACCTCACGGTCTACCGCGGCACCACCCCGTGGGCGCCATTCGGCTCTCGCCCACCCTCACCTAGACCTCACGGTCTACCGCGGCACCACCCCGTGGGCGCCATTCGGCTCTCGCCCACCCTCACCTAGACCTCACGGTCTACCGCGGCACCACCCCGTGGGCGCCATTCGGCTCTCGCCCACCCTCACCTAGACCTCACGGTCTACCGCGGCACCACCCCGTGGGCGCCATTCGGCTCTCGCCCACCCTCACCTAGACCTCACGGTCTACCGCGGCACCACCCCGGTGGGCGCCATCCGGCTCTCGCCCACCCTCACCTAGACCTCACGGTCTACGGCGGCACCACCCCGGTAGGCGCCATCCGCGTGTCCCCCACCTTCGCCTAACCAACCCCGCCCCCACCCTCGCCCACCTCCTTTCGCCCGCCCTTGCTCACCCGGTCCCGTGCACCCTCCCCGCACGCGAGTGCGTCGCCCACGAGGGATTCACGCAAAAGCGCCCTATGCCAGGCGATAGCGGGCTTTCGCGTCAAATCGATCACGAAACGACAGGCAGGAGGCCCCCCACGGTCAGTCGCCTGTGGATAAGTGCCGCTGTGCAAAACTCCGAGCGGCCACCATGGGTTCATGCGTAGACGAGAACCACTTCCACCGACCCTCACCGACGCGAGCTTCTCTGTTGCAGAGGCCGAAGCGCTCGGAATCGGCCGCAAGCGATTGGCCAACCAGGCGCTGCTTCGCCCGTTTCACGGAGTTCGCGTTGAGGCAGGCGCCGTGAACAGCCCGATCGCCGCATTCGCACCCCGTCTGCGCACGAACGAATGGTTCAGTCACCAATCGGCAGCGCGCCTCTGGCACGTGCCGCTACGCGACCGCGAGCGCATGTCTGACGCCGTTCACGTCACGGTGCGCGCGCCCGCAGGGGCATCGCGAGCACGAGGAGCCCGCGGGCATCAGAGCGCCGCCGAGCATCCCAGCGTTGTACGAAGGTTCGGATTACCGTGCAGCGACGCAGCCGATACGTGGCTCAGCCTTGCCGGCGCGTTCTCCATCGCTGAAACTTGTGGTCGCCGGGGATCATTTCGTGCTCGAGCCTGAAGTGCTCGACCCTCGTGACCTGCGCCCGTACGTGACGCTCGACGAGCTTCGAGTGCGAGCTGACTCATTTCACGGGGCAGGCAAAAGCCGAGCATCCCGAGCCCTCGAGCTGATTCGGCCGGGGGCCGAGTCGCGACCCGAAACGCTACTTCGCCTTCTGATGCAGGATGCCCGGCTGCCCGAACCGGCAGTGAACCCCGTCATCTACGATTCGACCGGCCGACGCATCGGTCGTGCAGACCTCGTCTACGCCGAGCATCGGGTGATCATCGAGTACGACGGCGACCAGCATCGCACGGATAAGCGGCAGTACCGAAAAGATGTCATCCGCTGGCAACGATTCGCCCGAAATGGGTGGGATGTGCTGCGCTTTCACGATGATGACCTCTTCGCCCGCCCCGCCAAAACGATCGCGCAAATCACTGAGGCACTCGCTCTGAAGGGCTTCCGCCCCCTCCCGACCCTTCTCGGCGCTGACCGGTTTGACGCAAAAGCCCACTAAGACGCCCCATAAGGTGATTTTGCGTCAAACGCGCGGCGCGAAGAGGTGAGGTGAGGTGCGCAGAGGTGGGGAGTGGTGAGGTGAGGTGAGGTGAGGTGAGGGCGGCCAGCGAGAAGAAGCCGGCGGGAGGCGCGCGCGGAGAGCGCCGCGCCTAATGCAGGCGCGCCAAGCGCTTCGCGCGCGCCGCACGCGTGACCTGCGCCACGACCACGATGACGATCGCCAAGATGAACACCGCCGACGCGATCACATTCGCCTCTGCCGGAATACCGCGCGCCGCCGCGATGTAGATGAACTTCGGAAAGGTATCGACCGCGCCCGAGTTGAAGTTCGTGATGATGAAGTCATCGAAGCTCAACGCGAACGACAGCAGCGCGGCGGCAGCGATCCCGGGCACCAGCAGCGGAAACGTGATGCGCCAGAACACCGCAGCAGCAGACCCGTACAGATCGCGCCCGGCCTCTTCGAGCGCAGGGTCGAGCGACGAAACCCGGGCCTTCACCGTCACCACTACGAACGAAATGCAGAACATCGTATGAGCGATGATGATGGTGCCGAGCCCCTTGTTCACCCCGAGCGAGAGAAACTGCGCCGCGAGCCCCGCCCCGAGCACCACCTCGGGCGTCGCCATCGGCAAGAACAGCAGCAGCGAGATCAGCGAGCGAGCCCGAAACCGGTACCTCACCAGCGCAATCGCAATGGCGGTGCCGAGTGCCGTTGCCAGCACGGTCGCCACCACCCCCACGATGATGCTGTTCGTGAATGCCTCACAGACGCCCTGCGCATCGCAGACGTGAGTCCACTTGTCGAGCGTGAACCCCTGCCACGCGATGTTCAGCTTGCCCGAGTTGTTGAACGAGAAAACGAACGTGTAGGCGATCGGTATCAGCAGAAAGATGAGCGCCAGAGCCGTGTAGATCGGCAGCCCAAGCCCGCGAAACCGGATGCGCGAACGCCGCCTGGGCCCAGCCGGCACCGGCGCCTCCAGCGTCGACGCAAGCCCACCCGGGGTCGTCGAAGCGAACCGCGAACGAGAAGCAGTAGCGCTCATATCAGGTCTTCCGTTCCCGCTCGTCGCACATAAATACCCACGATGATCAGAATCACCGCCATCAGCACGATCGACAGCGCCGCCGCTATCGGATAGTTCTGCAGCACCAAGAAGTTCGCCTCGATCGCATTACCCACCATCGACGTCTGCGACGAACCCAAAAAGTCGTTCGACGCGTTGATGTAGTCACCGGCCGCCGGGATGAACGTGAGCAGCGTTCCCGACACGATGCCCGGCATCGACAGCGGTATGGTCACCTTGCGAAACGTGGTCCAGGGCGAAGCATAGAGGTCAGCGCCCGCCTCGATGTACCGCACGTCCATCCGCTCGAGCACGGCATACAGCGGCAGCGTCATGAACGGAATGAAGTTGTACGTCAACCCGAACACCACCGCGAACGGCGTGCCCGTGATGTGCCCGTCTGTTGGCAGCACCGACAGCGCCTTCAGCACCGGCACCACCGGCCCCTCGTCGCTGAAGATCTGCTTCCACGCCAGCGTTCGCAGCAGAAAGCTGATGAAGAACGGCGCAATCACCAGGGTCAGCAGCAGACTCTGCGCGAGCGGCCAGCGCCGCATCTTCACCCCGATGAAGTACGCCATCGGGTAGCTGATCACCAGCGCGAACACAGTCGCGAGAATGGCGTACCCGAAGGCCCTGAAGATCAGCGGCAGGTACTGCCCCACCGCATCGGTGTAGTTCTGCCACTGAAACCCGGCAGAATACTGCCCGATGTCGCCGTCGATCACCGGCTGCTGAAACGACGTGAAAATCAGCGAGATCAGCGGAGCAATGAAGAACAACAGCAGGTACAGGATGCCCGGCAGCAGCAACACGAGCGCGATCCAGCTGCGCTTGCGAACCGCCGGCTCGGCAGCCGTGCTCGTGGGTGTCGAGAACGCGGTGAACGCCATGGCGCTTACGCCTTCTCGAGCGCGGGTTCGCTGTCGAACCCCGAATCGTCGAGCCCCGCCGCCACGGCAGCGTCATGGACGCCCGCCGCCACCTCATCGGGCGCGTCTTCGAGCCCGAAGCCGTGCTCCACCGCCCAGCTCACCCACACCTCGGCGCCGACATGCACTACGGGCCCGAACACCATGTTCTGCGCGAACACCACCACATCGCCCGCACCAGGGATCGCGATGACATACTGCGTGCTGACACCGCTGAACGACACGTCGACCACGCGGCCCGAGCCGAGCACGTTGCGCCCGGCCTCGGCCACCGGCGCCGACGTCAGCAGCGTGAGCTTCTCCGGGCGCACGCCCACCGTCACGGTGCCCGACCGTCGCGGGGCGCGGGCCACGGGCACGGTAATGGATGCACTGCCCAGGGCCACCGTCAGTGCATCCGGTGTCGTGCCCGACACCTGCCCCGTGAAAAGGTTCGACTGACCCAAGAAGTTAGCGACGAACGCCGTACGGGGCAGTTCGTAGAGTTCTTCGGGGGCACCCATCTGCTCGATCTGGCCCTTGTTCATGACCGCGATGGTGTCGGCCATGGTCATCGCCTCTTCTTGGTCGTGGGTGACGTGCAAGAAGGTGAGCCCCACCTCGGTCTGAATGTCTTTCAGTTCGAGCTGCATCTGGCGCCGCAGTTTCAGGTCGAGGGCGCCGAGCGGCTCGTCGAGCAGCAGCAGTGCCGGCCGATTCACTATGGCGCGGGCCAGCGCAACGCGCTGCTGCTGCCCACCCGAGAGCGAACCCGGCTTGCGCGCGGCGAGATGGTCGAGCTCCACCAGCCGAAGGGCTTCGTGCGCCTTCTCGACCGGCGACGCGATGCTGCGCCGCCGCAGCCCGAAGGCGACGTTCTCGAGCACGGTCATGTGCGGAAAAAGCGCGTACGACTGAAAGACAGTGTTCACCGGGCGCTGGAACGGCTTTGTCGATGTGACGTCTTTGCCGCCGATGAGAATGCGCCCGGCGGTGGGTTCTTCGAGCCCGGCCACCAGCCGAAGCGTCGTGGTCTTGCCGCAGCCCGATGGCCCGAGCAAGGCGAAGAACGACCCCTCGGGAATGAACAAGTCAAGCGATTCGATGGCCGTGAAGCCGGGAAAGCGCTTCTGAATGCCTACCAGCTCGAGGTCGGCGCCCTTTTCGGCGAAGGTACCCGTTGCCACTACGAGCCCAGCAGAATCTTCTGGAACTGCGCATCGTAGTTCGTCTCTTCGGTGGGGGTGAGCGTGCGGAAGATGTGCACGGTCGACAGCGTGTCAGCGTCGGGGAAGATCAGCTGGTTCGACGCGAGGTCGGGGTCGATGGCATCCATCGCCTCTTTCGCACCGTCGACCGGCGAAATGTAATTCACCCAGGCGGCCAGTTCAGCAGCGACCTCCGGCTCGTAATAGTAGTTCATGACGGCCTCGGCGTTGGCCTTGTGCTTCGAGCCCATCGGCACGACGAAGGTGTCGTTCCAGAGCGTTCCACCCGAGTCGGGAATGGCGAACTGCCACTTGTTGCCGGCCGTCGCGTTCAGCGAGGTGATGTCGCCTGACCAGCAGATGGCGGCGAACGTGTCTTCGTTCTGCAGGTCGTTGAGGTACTGATTGCCCTTGATGTTGCGCACCTGGCCGTTCGACACCTGCTCGGTGAACGCATCGACGGCCTTGCCGTACTCGTTGTCACCCCAGCTGCCGGTGATGTCGACGCCCTGCGAGAGCATGATCAGGCCCATCGTGTCGCGCATCTCTGAAAGCACGCCGACGCGGCCCTTCAAGTCGGGGCTCCAGAGGTCGCTGATGCTCTTCAGCCCGTTGGGTACCTTCTCGGTGTTCCAGCAGATGCCCGCGAATCCGCCCTGCCAGGGCAGCGAAAGCTGTCGGCCCTTGTCGAAGTCGGGGTTCGCGAAAGCCGAAGAAAGGTTCGAGATGTTCGGAATCTTCGCATGGTCGAGCGTCTGAATGTAGCCGAGGCGCACCAGGCGGGCGACCATCCAATCGGTGAGACACACGGTGTCGGTGCCGATGTCTTGCCCCAGCGCGAGCTGATCTTTGACCTTCGCGTAGTAGGTGTTGTTGTCGTCGACAGCCACGTTGTAGGTGACAGTGATGCCCGACTGCTGCTGAAACGCCACGAGCGTGGGGTAGTTGCCTTCGTCGTCTTCATCCATGTAGGAAGGCCAGTTGTCCCACACGAGCGTCTTCTCGGTGGCCGACACGTCGGTTGCCGGGGTCAGCGCCGCCTTTGCCGCGGTGGTCGGTGCGCAGGCGGCAAGTGTCAGCGCACCTGCGCCGAGACCCACAGCGCCGAGAAACCCGCGCCGGGTCATGCCGAGGCGTTTCGCCCGTTGCATGGCTTGAGAATGCTTGATGGCTTCGATGATCATCGGGTCTTGTGGCGGTTGTAACGGCATCGGTGAGTTCACTCCTCGGCTGAGCGATCGGGGCGGCCAAAATGGGTGACTCGATACTCGCATACCCCGGGGCACAATCACACCAAAACCCACGAAATGGGCAATGTCGAAACATAATCTTCACGAAATCAGTATGCGTTTCGACTTTTCACCGACGATTTCGTTGCTGGCTCTTTTTCGACGCCCAGCGGATGCCCGGCAGTCGCGACCCCCGGCGGCAAACCTGCATGCGGGGCTCAGCCCGCGGCCACGTCGATCACCAGAACGGTCACGTTGTCGCGCCCGCCATTCGTCAGCGCGGCCTCGACCAGTGATGACGCGGTCTGCCACGCCGACCCCTCGCGCCCGAGGTAGTGCGCGATTCCGTGGTCGGTGAGTTCTTTCGTCAGCCCATCGCTGCAGATCAGAATGCGCTGGCCGGCAATGATGTCGAGCAGCGAGTAGTCGGGCACCGGCTTCTCATGAAACCCCACCGCCCGGGTGATGATGTTGCTGTCGGGATGGGTTTCGGCCTGTTCGGCAGTGATCAGCCCGGCATCCACCAGCTCTTGCACCACAGAATGGTCGACCGTGAGGCGTGCGAGCGACCCGTCGAGGTACTGATACACCCGCGAATCGCCGATGTTGAACACGGCCCACGTCGGTTCGCCGTCGACCAGGTTGAGCGCGACACCGGTCACGGTGGTTCCGGTGCCCAGGGTCGTGGTGTCGCCCACCAGGTCGATGTCGGTGAGTGCAAGCGACAGGGCCTCGTCGATGACGTCGCCGGTGGTGAACGGGTCTGCTCCCAGCTGACCGAGCCGCTTGACCACGGCATCGCTGGCGACATCGCCCGCCGCGTGGCCGCCCATGCCGTCTGCCACGGCGAAAATGGGCGGATGCGCGACCACGCTGTCTTCGTTGACCGCCCGCCGCCTGCCGATGTCGGTCAGAGCGGCCCACGAGACCACGAACGACCGCGACGGCGTCGTTGGGCTGGTGACTCGGAACGTCGCTGTTCTCTCGCCGATCTGCGTCACGCGAATTCTCTCTCTGACCAGCCGTCGATTGCGGGTGCAACAGCTTCTCGACATAACTGTAGACGAGAGTTCAGGCCCCGAAAACTCAGCCGATGTATGACATGACGTGCTTGATGCGCGTGTAGTCCTCGAATCCGTACATCGACAGGTCTTTTCCGTAGCCCGAGTGCTTGAATCCGCCGTGCGGCATCTCGGCCACGAGTGGAATGTGGGTGTTGATCCACACGCAGCCGAAGTCGAGGTTCTTGGCGAACCGCATGGCGCGGCTGTGGTCTTTCGTCCACACCGATGATGCGAGGCCGAACTCCACATCATTCGCCCACCAGAGCGCCTGAGCCTCGTCGGTGAACTTCTGTACGGTGATGACCGGGCCGAAGATCTCGGTCTGAATGGCCTCGTCGGTCTGGTGCAGGCCCGACACGATGGTCGCCTCGTAGAAGTAGCCCGTGTCGCCTTGGCGGTGACCACCGAGCTCGATGTTCGCATTGTCGGGCAGTCGGTCGATGAAGCCGGTGACCCGGTCGAGCTGGTTCTGGTTGTTCACCGGGCCGAACAAAATGCCATCGGTGCTCGGCGCCCCGGTCAGCGCGTTCTCCTTGGCGTACGCGGCCAGAGCCACCACGAATTCGTCGTGGATGCCCGCCTGCACGAGAAGGCGTGTCGCCGCCGTGCAGTCTTGCCCCGCGTTGAAGAACCCCGCGGCCACGATGCCCTCAATCGCCAGCGGAATGTCGGCGTCGTCGAACACGATCACGGGCGCCTTACCGCCGAGTTCGAGATGCACCCGCTTCAGATCGGCAGACGCGGCCTTCGCCACCTCCATACCGGCTCGAACCGAACCCGTGATCGAGACCATCTGCGGGGTGCGATTCTCGATCATCCCGGCGCCCGTCGAACGGTCGCCCGTGATCACGTTCAACACGCCCGGCGGCAAGAACTCGGCCGCCACCTCAGCGAGCAGCAGCGTCGAGGCCGGCGTGGTGTCAGATGGCTTGAGCACGGTCGTGTTGCCCGCTGCCAGGGCGGGGGCGAACTTCCACACCGCCATGTTCAGCGGGTAGTTCCAGGGGGTGACCTGACCGATCACGCCAATGGGTTCGCGCCGGATGAACGAGGTGAAGTCTTTGAGATACTCGCCCCCCGCGCGCCCCTCCAAAACGCGAGCCGCCCCCGCGAAGAACCTGATCTGGTCGACCGACACCAAGATCTCGTCGGCGACGATGGAGCCGCGCGGTTTGCCGGTGTCGAGCGACTCGGCGTCGGCAAAGTCTTCGGCTCGGGCCTCCATGGCGTCGGCGATGCGAAAAAGGGCTAGCTGCCGCTCTGACGGGGTCGACTCGCCCCAGCTCTCGAACGCGATCGCCGCGGCGCGATAGGCTCCGTCGATGTCGGCCGCGTTCGAGATGGGAGTGGTTGCGTAGACCTGCTCGGTGGCAGGATCAATGATGTCGAGGCGTCGATCGGCCGACGCATCCACGTATTCACCGTTGACGAAGTTCTTCAATTCACGAACGCTCATGCGGCCATCCTAATGCGAAGCCGACATTCAGCACGAGGGCAATTTCTGTCGTTTTCATAGGTCAAATGACGTATTTCCTTCGGATTCGCTTGCCGATGCCTATTTTCACTGACAGAATCGAGCCATGAGCACCAAGGCACGCGCGCCGCATCTCGACGAAACCTCAAAGGCCATCATCGAGCAACTGCAAGACGATGGTCGCCGATCGTACGCCGAGATTGGCAAGGCCGTGGGGCTGAGCGAGGCCGCCGTCAGGCAGCGCGTGCAGAAGCTCACCGAAACGGGCGTCATGCAGATCGTGGCCGTGACCGACCCGCTGCAACTCGGTTTCTATCGTCAAGCCATGGTGGGGCTCAAGGTCACAGGTGACACGCGAGTCATAGCGGATGCCCTGGCAGAACTCCCGGCGGTCGACTACGTCGTTCTCACCGCCGGTACCTTCGACATCATGGTCGAAGTGGTGTGCGAGAACGACGACGACCTCATCTCCCTGCTGAACAACGACATCAGAACGCTGCCCGGGGTGCTGTCGACCGAGACCTTCGTCTATCTGAAGCTGCACAAGCAGCTCTACAACTGGGGAACGAGATAACTCATGACCATCACCGAATCAACGGCCGCGGCTGCAGCCGCTCGCGGAACAGGCGTCACCGACTCGTCGATCTCGTCGAAATTCGACGAAGCAGACCTGCAGCAGAAGGCGAAAGACCACCTGTGGATGCACTTCTCCCGTCAATCCGTCATGGAAGACGGCCACGGCGTGCCCATCATCGTCAAGGGTGAGGGCCACCACATCTGGGACAGCCAGGGCAAGAAGTACTTCGACGGCCTCTCGGGCCTCTTCGTGGTGAACGCCGGGCACGGGCGGCAGCGGCTTGCCGAGGTTGCGGCGAAGCAAGCCGCTGAGCTCTCGTTCTTTCCGTTGTGGTCGTACGCGCATCCGTCGGCCATCGAGCTTGCCGACAGACTCGCCGACTACGCCCCTGGCGACTTGAACCGCGTCTTCTTCTCCACCGGCGGCGGCGAGGCCGTGGAAACCGCATTCAAGCTGGCGAAGTACTACTGGAAGCTGCAGGGCCGGCCCACCAAGCACAAGGTGATCTCGCGCAACGTCGCCTACCACGGCACGCCGCAGGGTGCGTTGGCGATCACCGGCATTCCGGCCATGAAAGAGATGTTCGAGCCGGTCACCCCCGGCGGCTTTCGGGTGCCGAACACGAACTTCTACCGCGCGCCGGAGCACGCCGACAATCTCGAAGAGTTCGGCGTCTGGGCGGCGAACCGCATCGAAGAGATGATCGAGTTCGAGGGGCCCGAAACGGTGGCCGCGGTGTTCTTAGAGCCGGTGCAGAACTCGGGTGGCTGCTTTCCGCCGCCCCCTGGCTATTTTCAGCGAGTGCGCGAGATCTGCGACAAGTACGACGTGCTGCTGGTCAGCGACGAGGTCATCTGCGCGTTCGGCCGCATCGGCCACATGTTCGCCTGCGACGAGTACGGCTACGTGCCCGACATGATCACTTGCGCAAAGGGTATGACGAGCGGGTACTCCCCTATCGGCGCCACTATCGTCTCCGATCGCGTCTATGAGCCGTTCAAGCACGGAAACACGTCGTTCTACCACGGCTACACGTTCGGCGGGCATCCGGTGTCTGCTGCTGTGGCGCTCGAGAACCTCGACATTTTCGAAGAGGAGAAGCTGAACGAACGGGTGCGGGCTAACTCGCCCGCGTTTCGTTCGACGCTCGAGAAGCTCAACGATCTGCCGATCGTGGGCGATGTACGCGGCGACGGCTATTTCTTCGGCATCGAACTCGTCAAAGACAAGGTCACCAAAGAGACGTTCGACGACGATGAGTCAGAGCGCCTGTTGCGCGGCTTCTTGTCGAAGGCGCTCTTCGAGGCCGGCCTCTACTGCCGGGCAGACGACCGGGGCGACCCCGTGATTCAGCTCGCGCCCCCGCTCACCATCGGCCAGCCCGAGTTCGACGAGATCGAGGGCATTCTGCGCTCGGTGCTCACCGAGGCCTGGGCGCAGCTGTAACTCGCCGCGCGATGTCAACTCCGCGCGCAGCGCCGCCTCCGCCCGCCGCGTCGCCTCCGCCCGCAGCGCCGCCTCTGCGCGCAGCGCCGCTTCCGCCCGCCGCGCCGTCGCGCCCGTCCCGCCCCCTCCGGGCCTCCCACTCCCGCCGCCGCCTTGCGGCTCCCCCGTGCCCAGGTGAGCCCATTGCGACTTGTTGAGCCTGGTAGACCGGTCTCATTTCGACGTAAGGGGCTCACATACCGAGCCTCAGCTGACCCCACGAACGGATGATCGTGCAGAACTACTGGAGCGAATGGGCTTCGAGCGAGCTGGCGCCGGGCGGGCATCCGCGGGCCGCACTCGAAGGTGACCTCGACGTCGACGTATGCATCGTGGGCGGCGGGCTCACCGGGTTGTGGACGGCCTACTACCTCGCCACAGCAGACCCTTCGCTCTCGATCGCGGTACTCGAGAAAGAGACGGTGGGATTCGGCGCCTCGGGGCGCAACGGTGGCTGGTGTTCGGCGCTGTTTCCGCGCTCGGCCGCGTCACTCGAGCGGGAGTATGGATTCTCGCAGGCCGTCGCCATGCGCCGCGCGATGATCGACACGGTGGCCGAAGTGGGCGCGGTGGTCGCCGCCGAGCACATTTCGTGCGATTTCGCACAGGGCGGCACCCTCGTCTACGCGATGAACTCGGTGCAGGTCGCGGCGGCGCGCGCCGACGTCGCCGAGGCGCGCCACTTCGGCGTCGACCAACTCGAGTACCGCGACTACGTCGCCGGCCCGGGGGCGTCTTCGGCCGACTACGCAGCGAGCTCACCTGCGGCGGCACAGAGGTCTGCAAGGGAGACGGTCGCCGGCGACGTCGCGGATGCGGCTCCGGCGGCTTTCGCGTCGTCGGGCCACCCTGCTGGGGCGCTCGGCGCCACCTTCGACCCGGCTTGCGCACGCCTGCACCCCGCGAAGCTGGTGCACGGGCTCGCCGCAGTCGTCGAGGCGCTCGGGGTCGCCATTTACGAGCACACCGAAGTCACGTCGTGGCGGCCGCGCGAAGCGACTGTGGCGACGCCGCGCACGAGCGACTCGCACGTAGCCGCGCCGACAACCGCGCCGGCATCGGCATTGGCATTGGCATTGGGCCGCGCCGACTCGCGCACCTCCCGCGAAACGCCCGGGACGCGCACGACCGTACGCGCCGAGCACATCGTCATCGCCACCGAGGCGTACGGCGCCCAGCTTCCCGGCGTCGGCCGCCGCATCATGCCGCTCTATTCGCTCATGATCGCGACCGAGCCGCTTCCCGACGCGTTCTGGCAGCAGGCCGGTCTGCCACACGGCACCACTTTCAGCGACTACCGGCACCTGCTCATCTACGGGCAGCGCACGGCCGACAATAGGTTCGCGTTCGGCGGGCGCGGAGCGCGGTATCACTGGGGTTCGAGCATCCACTCGTCGTATGACCAGGTTCAGCGCGTGTTCGATCACCTGCGCAACACCCTCGTCGACCTCTACCCCGACGCGTTCGACGCTGAAATCACGCACCGATGGGGCGGTCCGCTCGGAGTCGCGCGCGACTGGCACGCCTCGGCGAGCTACAACCCGCGCACCGGTGTCGCGTTCGCGGGCGGATACGTGGGCGACGGGCTCAGCACCACGAACCTGGCGGGACGCACCCTCACCGCACTCATCACGGGATCCGACGCGAGCCTGCTCCCACACAGCAACGACCTCACTCGTCTGCCGTGGGTGAACCACCTCTCACCGCGTTGGGAGCCCGAGCCGCTGCGCTTCATCGGCGCAAACCTCGGCCTCGTATCGGCAGACCTCGCCGACCGCGAAGAATGGATGACCGGCCGCCCCTCCCGCACCGCGAAGCTGCTCGGGCCCCTCACCGGCCACTGACACCCTGATTGCGCTCGAGTTGGCGCGCGGGCGGCTCTCAGGGTTGTAGGCGTGTGACCTGCCACGCGGAGTCGCCCGAAGCCTCGCGCGAGTAGACCAAGCGGTCGTGCAGGCGCGAACGGCGGCCCTTCCAGAACTCGACGCGCGACGGAACCAGGCGAAAACCGCCCCAGCCGTCGGGCCGCGGCACGCTTTCATTTTCGGGAAAAGTCGCCGCCACCTCGGCCATGCGCGACTCCAGCTCGCCACGTGAATCGATCGGCCGCGATTGTTCGCTCGCAATCGCCGCGATTTGCGATTTGTACGGCCTGCTCGCGAAATATGTATCGCTTGCTGTCGAACTCACCCGTTCGACCGTTCCGGTGATGATCACCTGGCGTTGCAACAAGTACCACGGAAAGAGCGCTGAGGCCACCGGATGCTCGGCCAGCGCCCGCCCCTTTCGCGAGTCGTAGTTCGTGTAGAACTCGAAGCCGCCCTCGTGCACTCCTCTGAGCAGAACCGTGCGGCTGCTCGGCACTCCATCACCATCGACCGTGCTGAGCACCATCGCGTTCGGCTCAGTCAGCTCGGCAGACTCGGCGTCGGCCAGCCACGACGCGAACTGCTCGAACGGATCGGCGGCCAGATCGGCTTCGTTGAGCGGTTCAGAACCGTAGTCGCGGTGTGTGATGAGTGAGTTCATGGCAGTGCCAACGCTACCTGCCTGGCGCTTCATCTGCAGCGCCCCGGCAGTCGAGTGTCTCCTTCTCCACTCGCCCCCTCCGCTCGCCCTCTCCACATGCCGTCACCTCACGAGCTTTTCCACAATGTCGCATCGATGCCAGCGTCACTGAGATGGCCCGAGCTACAGTCGAACCATGACAGCAAGCTCACTCACCGAGGCCCCCGCCGCGACCATCCCCACGGAGACCATCCCCACCGCGATCGCCCCCTCGCCCTTCACACTGCAATCGCCGCAGTTCTTGGTTCGCACCGAGAGCCCCCTCGGTCGCCTCGAACTCACCGCCGACACGGAGTCGATCCTCACGCTGCACATCGAGCGCGCGTTCTCGCTCCCGCACGACGACCTGCCCGAACGCTCGAATGCGGTGCTCGATGAAGCCGTCAGGCAGCTGAGCGAATACTTCGCCGGTGAGCGCACCGAGTTCGACCTTCCCCTCCGCATGGTGGGCACCGCGTTTCAGCGCGACATTTGGCAGCAGCTCCAGCGCGTCGGTTGGGGCGAGTACGTGTCGTACGGCGAGCTCGGTCTGGCGGCAGGGCGACCGGGCTCCGGTCGAGCGGTCGGTGGTGCGGTCGGCGCGAATCCCATACCCATCATTGTGGGCTGCCATCGTGTGCTCGCCTCGAACAACAAGATCACCGGCTACAGCGGCGGCAACGGCATTCCCACAAAAGTATGGTTGCTCGATCACGAAAGCATCGGCCACCTGTGAGCGCCAGCGCTCTCGTGATCGGAGACGACGGGAAGGCACGGTGCGCCTGGGCCGGCGATGACCCCGACTATCGGCCGTACCACGACAACGAGTGGGGAAAACCGCTCCACACCGACAGAGCGCTCTACGAAAAGGTCAGCCTCGAGGGTTTTCAGGCCGGCCTCTCGTGGATCACCATTCTGCGCCGCCGCGGCGAATTTCGTCGGGCGTTCGCGAACTTCGACATCGCCACTGTGGCCGCATTCGATGAGAATGATGTCGAACGCCTCGTTGTCGACGCCGCCATCATCAGACACCGCGGCAAAATCGAGGCGGCCATCAACAACGCGAAAGTCACGCAGAACCTCATCGCAGAGCGCGGCGACGGTGCACTGGATGCTCTGGTCTGGAGTTTCGAGCCCACCAAAAAACGGCCGCGCCCCCGAGGTTTCGGCGACTTCGTGGCGACCACACCCGAATCGGTAGCCCTCAGCAAAGAACTCCGCAGACTCGGCTTTAAATTCGTCGGGCCGACCACCATGTACGCGCTCATGCAGTCTGCGGGCCTCGTCGACGACCACGTAGAAGGCTGCTTCAGCGCTGTGCCGTAAGACGTTAGGCCGAGGCCAACTCAGACGGTCAGGGTGATTTCGGCGGGCGCCGTTCGCCCAAGCGCGAAACCGGCACCGCGCGCCCAGTCGACCGCGTCGTCGACGGTGTCGAAGTCGAGACCGGCTTCGAGTAACGCGCGCGTCAGCCGACCCTTAGCCGTTTTGTTGAAGTGGTTCAGCGCGCGAACTTCGCCGTCGGGGCCGACCGCGTTGACTCGGAGAAAGTACGAGTTCGGCCGAGCATCCACCGGCGATAGAGCGACGTAACCCTCTGAGCGAAAGTCGAGCAGGAGGCCGGGCTCGTCGGCCAGCGCCCGCGAACCGCCTGGTGCCCAGTGCTTCTTGAGCGCGAAACCGGGAACACGCGAGTCATGCGAGAGCCGATAGGCGGGAACGTGGTCGAGAGCGCCGATGGGCCCGAACAACGCCGACTGCACGATGAGGTGCTGCCCCGCGAATTGTCGCGCGGCGGGGGTGAGAGAGGGTGCATCGATCGCGTCGAAGAGCACGCCTGTGTACCGGTCGAGGGCCGGCATCGTCGGCGACAGCGTCAGCCGACGGTTGCGGCTGATCTCATCGTGCTGAGTGCGGCCGAGCTTCAGCGCCGCGATCGTCGCCTCGGGGTCACGCGCAAGCGTACGTACGGCACGAATGAGTTCGGCCCGACGCGGCCTCAGCTTCGCGAAGCGAAGAGAGGCCAGGTCGAGCCGAGCATCCACGCCGCCGTCTCGTTTTGTCTCAGACGGCGGTAGAACAATTAACAACGAAGCTGCATGAAGAGAAGTTAGGAGACGAGTTCTGCGGCGCGAGCCACGATCGTCACGCGATCGTTCTCGACTGACAGAAAGCCCTCGTCGGCCTGGGCCACGATGCGCTTGCCGTCGACGAGGGTGACGCGAACTTCACCCTCCGACAGAATGGCGAGCAGCGGCTCGTGACCGCGCAGAATACCGATCTCACCCTCGGTCGTCTTCGCGATCACCTGGCGCGCACCGCCCGACCACACTTCGTGGTTGGCGGCGACGACACTCACCTGCAGCGGCGCCTCACCCGAAACCTCGGCCACGGTTAGCCGTCTTCTTTCTGAATCTGAGCCCACTTCTCTTCAACGTCGTTGATGCCACCGACGTTGAAGAAGGCCTGCTCGGCCACGTGGTCGAAGTCACCGTTGGCGATGGCCGAGAACGACTCGATGGTGTCTTTCAGCGGAACAGTCGAACCCTCGACACCGGTGAACTTCTTCGCCATGTAAGTGTTCTGCGACAAGAACTGCTGAATACGACGAGCACGCGAAACGGTGATCTTGTCTTCTTCAGAGAGCTCGTCGACACCGAGAATCGCGATGATCTCCTGCAACTCTTTGTTCTTCTGCAGAATCGCCTTGATGCGAACAGCCGTGTTGTAGTGATCGGCACCCAAGTAGCGGGGGTCGAGGATGCGGCTGGTCGACGTCAGCGGGTCGACCGCGGGGTACAGACCCCGCGATGCGATCTCGCGCGAGAGCTCGGTGGTCGCATCGAGGTGAGCGAAGGTGGTCGCCGGAGCCGGGTCGGTGTAGTCGTCAGCAGGAACGTAGATGGCCTGCAGCGAGGTGATCGAGTGACCACGCGTCGAGGTGATGCGCTCTTGCAGAACACCCATCTCGTCGGCGAGGTTCGGCTGGTAACCCACGGCAGACGGCATGCGGCCGAGCAGCGTCGAAACCTCAGAACCGGCCTGGGTGAAGCGGAAGATGTTGTCGATGAAGAGCAGAACGTCTTGCTTCTGCACGTCACGGAAGTACTCCGCCATGGTCAGCGCCGAGAGGGCGACGCGAAGACGCGTTCCCGGCGGCTCGTCCATCTGGCCGAAGACAAGGGCGGTCTTGTCGAAGACACCCGCCTCTTCCATTTCGGCGATGAGGTCGTTGCCCTCACGGGTGCGCTCACCGACCCCCGCAAAGACCGACACACCACCGTGGTCTTGCGCAACGCGCTGAATCATCTCTTGGATCAGCACCGTCTTGCCCACGCCGGCGCCACCGAACAAGCCGATCTTGCCACCCTGCACATACGGGGTGAGCAGGTCGATGACCTTGATGCCGGTCTCGAACAGAGTCGTCTTCGACTCCAGCTGGTCGAACGCCGGCGGCTTGCGGTGAATCGGCCAGCGCTCGGTGATCTCGATCTTCTCACCGTTGATCGTGCCATCGGCGTCTGCGTTCAGCACCTCGCCGATGACGTTGAAGACCTTGCCCTTGGTAACGTCGCCGACGGGCACCGAGATCGGCGCTCCGGTGTCGGTAACCTCTTGACCGCGAACGAGACCGTCGGTCGGGTTCAAGGCGATGGCGCGAACCAAGTCGTCTCCGAGGTGCTGTGCAACCTCGAGCGTGATCTCGTGGCTCTCGCCGTCGATGGTGATCGTCGACTTCAGGGCCTGGTAGATGCCCGGAATCGCGTCGTGCGGAAACTCGATGTCGACGACCGGGCCGGTGACGCGAGCGATGCGGCCTACGCCTGCGACCTTCTCGTCGGCGGCAGCGGGCTCAGTGGCTGTTGCTGTCGGTGTCATTGCTTCTTTCCTTCTCTAGAAAAACTAAAACGTGAGGGCCGCGCGTTAGCGAGCCGGGGTCAGTGCGTCGGCGCCGCCGACGATCTCGGAGATCTGCTGTGTGATCTCTGACTGGCGGGCGTTGTTGGCAAGGCGGGTGTAGTCGCGAATGAGCTTGTCTGCGTTGTCGCTGGCCGACTTCATGGCCCGCTGACGCGCGGCATGTTCAGACGCCGAGCTCTGCAACATGGCGTTGAAGATGCGGCTTTCGATGTAAACCGGCAGCAGAGCATCCAGAACATCGCCGACCTCGGGCTCGAACTCATAGAGCGGCAGCACGTCGTGTTCACCCGGAACCTCCATCTCTTCAACCACTTCGAGGGGAAGCAGTCGAACGATCTCGGGTACCTGTGACACCATGCTCACGAAGCGGTTGTAGACGATGTGAATCTCATCGACGCCGCCCTCAGAAGCCTCTTTCACGAAGATCTCAACGAGCGCATCGCTGATCTCTTTCGCGGTTTCGAACGTGGGCTGGTCGGTGCCGCCCGTCCAGATCTTCTCGGCCGCGCGCTTGCGAAACGAGAAGTAGGCGGCAGCCTTGCGACCGACGAGAAAGTAGACGACCTCTTTGCCTTCGCTGCGCAGCAAAGTGGTCAGCTGCTCTGACTCTTTAAGCACGCTCGAGCTGAAGGCACCAGCCAGGCCGCGGTCAGATGCGAACACAACGACAAGCGCGCGCTCGACCTTTTCGGGCTCGGTCGTCAGAATGTGGTCGACGTTCGAGTAGGTCGCCACGGCCGACACCGCGCGGGTGACCGCACGCGCATACGGCGAGGATGCCGCGACCCGCGCCTGCGCCTTCTGAATACGCGAGGCGGAGATCAACTCCATCGCTCTCGTGATCTTCTTGGTCGTCTGGGCAGACTTGATCTTCTGCCGGTAGACCCTCAGCTGTGCGGCCATGAGATCTCCCTAAACCGAGCCGTCACCGGCTCGGCGCCGATGAGCAAAAAGCCGCACTGCGCCTTTTTACTAAGCATCATCGACGCCCTTTGACGATCTTCTCTTGGTTGACGTCTTCTTTGGCCGAGGCGTCGAACTTCTCGCTGCCCACCGAAGCGAGCGGCTTGCCCTCACCCGTCTGGAACTCGAGTTTGAACTTGTCGACGCCCTCTTCGAGCTGCGCAGTGATCTCGTCAGAGAGCACGTTCGTGTCGCGCAGCTTGGTCAGCACGTCGGTGTTGCGACCGAAGTAGTCGAGCAACTCGTGCTCGAAACGCAGAATGTCTTCGACCGGAACCTCGTCGAGCTTGCCGTTCGTGCCGGCCCAGATCGAAACGACCTGGTTCTCGACGGGGTACGGCGAGTACTGCGGCTGCTTGAGCAACTCGGTCAGGCGCGCACCACGGGCGAGCTGGCGACGAGATGCCGCATCGAGGTCTGAGGCGAACATCGCGAACGCCTCGAGCGAGCGGTACTGAGCCAGTTCGAGCTTCAGGGTGCCGGAGACCTTCTTGATGCTCTTCACCTGAGCGTCGCCACCGACTCGCGACACCGAGATACCGACATCGACAGCGGGGCGCTGGTTGGCGTTGAACAGGTCGGACTGCAAGAAGATCTGGCCGTCGGTGATCGAGATCACGTTGGTCGGGATGTACGCCGAGACGTCATTGGCCTTGGTCTCGATGATGGGGAGCCCCGTCATCGAACCGGCACCGAGCTCGTCAGAGAGCTTGGCACAACGCTCGAGCAGACGGGAGTGCAAGTAGAACACGTCACCGGGGTACGCCTCACGTCCTGGCGGGCGGCGCAGCAGCAGCGACACAGCGCGGTATGCCTCGGCCTGCTTCGACAGGTCGTCGAAGATGATCAGAACGTGCTTGCTGTCGTACATCCAGTGCTGGCCGATAGCCGAGCCGGTGTAGGGAGCGAGGTATTTGAAGCCGGCCGGGTCGGATGCCGGGCTTGCGACGATGGTCGTGTACTCCATAGCCCCGGCGTCTTCGAGAGCACCCTTCACCGAAGCGATGGTGGAGCCCTTCTGACCGATGGCCACGTAGATGCAGCGCACCTGCTTGTTGGTGTCGCCCGACTCCCAGTTCGCCTTCTGGTTGATGATGGTGTCGATCGCGATAGCGGTCTTGCCGGTCTGGCGGTCACCGATGATCAGCTGGCGCTGGCCCCGGCCGATGGGAATCATGGCGTCGATGGCCTTGATACCCGTTTGCATGGGCTCGTGCACGCTCTTGCGGCTCATGACGCCGGGCGCCTGCAGCTCGAGAGCACGACGCTCGGTGGTGACGATCTCGCCGAGGCCGTCGATGGGGTTGCCCAGCGGGTCGACCACACGGCCGAGGTACGCGTCGCCGACGGGAACAGAGAGCACCTCGCCGGTGCGCTTCACCTCCATGCCTTCGACGATGCCGGAGAACTCACCGAGAACGATGACACCGATCTCGTCTTGCTCGAGGTTCTGGGCGAGACCCAGAGTGCCGTCGGCGAAGGTGATGAGCTCGTTCGCCATGACGCCGGGCAGGCCCTGAACGTGGGCGATGCCGTCTGCGGCGTCGATGACGTAGCCGACCTCGACAGCGCTTGCGGCGGTGGGTTCGTACGACTTCACGAAATCTTGAAGCGCGTTACGGATCTCGTCGGGGCTGATCGTTAGTTCTGCCATTGCCAATCCTTTGATGTGTTTTTCTAAGTATGCGTGTGGGCGGGAGGCTTCGGGCGGGTGTGCCCGGCTAAACCTTCCGCACTGTTATGCGGTGAGCTTCTGCCGAAGGTCGTTCAGGCGCGATTCGATACTGCCGTCAATGACGTCACCGCCGATCTGCACCCGGAGCCCGCCGAGCACTGATGCGTCGACGACTTGGTTGATGGTCAGCTCGCGGCCATAGGTGCGGCCTAGAGCCACGCGCAATCGGTCGAGTTGTGCGGGCGCAATCGGTGTGGCGCTCGTCACGGTGGCGATCGACTGGTTCTTCGTGTCTGCCACGATCGTCGCCGCAGTGTTCAGCAGCTCTTCGATACGCCGGCCGCGAGGCTGGAGCACGAGGTGCCTCACGATGACCACGGTCTGCTCTGACGCCCTGCCGTGCAGCAGGGCGTTGATCAGCGCCACCTTCGCTTCGGGTGCACCGAAGCTCGAGCTGACCGCCAATTCGAGACCGGAGTCAGACGACACGGCCTCGCCGAACTCGAACAGTTCGCTTTCGATCGACAGGTCGGCCGGAGCGCTCGTTGCGATGACCCGCAGAGCCACTTCTTCGATGCCACTCAGCAGATCATCCGTGCTCGACCAGGTCGCCGACGCAATGGTTGTCAGCAGCGACAACGCGTCAGTACTGAGGTCGTCGCCGAAGACCCGCCTGATGAGGGCCGATTTTTCGGCCTGCTCGGTGGCGGGGTCGCTCAGCAAACCGCGAAACTGCGGTGATGCGCCGATGATGCGGCCGGCGGCGAAAAGGTCTTCACCGGTCGACAGCGTCAACGCACCAGGCGCAACGGCCGCGATGGCCGCTTTCGACGAAGCCAGGGCTTCTCTGCTTGCACTACCCATGCCTACGACGACACCGCCCCAGTGGATGACTCGGCCGCGCCAGCAGCAGAGGCCGTCTCACTCGCTTCGAGGTCGGCGAGAAAGCGGTCGACGATGGCAGCGGAGCGCTTGTCGTCGGTCAGGCTCTCGCCGATGACGCCGGATGCGAGGTCGATCGCAAGCGATCCGACCTCTGAGCGCAACGACACGACAGCGGCCTGGCGTTCGGCTTCGATCTGTGATTGTGCCGTCGCCTGAATGCGGGCAGCCTCACTCGACGCCTGCTCTTTGAGCTCGGCGAGAATGCGTTGACCGTCAGCACGAGCCTGTTCGCGAATGGAACCGGCCTCGACACGAGCATCCGCCAGCTGAGCGGTGTACTGCTCGAGCAGCGCGTCGGCCTCTTTCTGCGCGATGTCGGCCTTCTCGATGTTGCCTTCGATGGCCTCGCCTCGCTCGTCGAGCAGCTTCTTCATGCGTGGCAGAACCAGGCGCCAGAAGAACACCAGCAAGACGATGAAGCACACGAACCCCCAGACCAGGTCTGGGGTCTCGGGAAGAATCGGGTTGTGGGTCGCTTCTGCAGCGAGAACCGTTGTGTTCACTGAATTGAACATCGTGCCTCCTTTCTAAACTCGAGGGTTTCGTCAGGGAGGGTTTAGGTGAAGATGAAGCCGACGGCGATACCGATGAACGCAAGCGCCTCGGTGAACGCGATACCGATGTACATCAGCACCTGAAGACGGCCGGCCAGCTCAGGCTGGCGTGCAACGCCCTCAATGGTCTTGCCGACGACGATGCCGACGCCGATGGCCGGGCCGATGGCTGCGAGGCCATAGCCGACGGTTGCGATGTTGCCGCTCAGCTCCGCAAGAGTCGAAATGTCTGCCACGAGTGTTTCCTTCCGTTGGGGCTGTACGAGCGGATGCCCGCCAGCCTTCGTTTGTGGGTGGTGCTTAGGTGTGGTGCTGGGGAGTGCCTAGGATTCTGCAGTCTCAGTGTTCATCGGCCAGCGCGAGCTGGATGTAGACGCCCGTCAGCAGAGCGAAGACGTACGCCTGCAGAACCGCGACCAGAATCTCGAACAGCGTGAAGACGAAACCGAAAGCGAGACTGCCGATGCTGAGCAGCGACCACCAGCCCCCGGCGGTGAACAAGAAGAACGAGGTCGCCGAAAAGAACAGCACCAGCAGGAGGTGACCGACGACCATGTTCATGAGCAGTCGGAGCGTCAGCGTGATGGGGCGAAGAATGAACGTCGAAACGAGTTCGATGGGCGCCACGATGATGTAGAGGAACCACGGCACACCTGGGGGGAACAACGCGTTGCGGAAGAACGCGGCGGGGTGCTTGCGCACACCGGCGTAGATGAAGCAGATGTACGAAACCGCTGCCAGCACGATCGGCACGCCGATCACCGAGGTGCCGGCGATGTTCAAGACCGGAATGATGCCTGTGAGGTTGAAGAACAGGATCATGAAGAACATGGTCGTGAGAATCGGCAGGAAGCGCCGGCCGTCTTTCTTGCCCAGCAGGTCTTCGGCGATGTTGACTCGAACGAAGTCGAGCCCCATCTCGACGAGACTCTGGAAACGGCCCGGAACGATTTTCATCTTTCGCGTGCCGAGCCAGAAGATGAGCACGATCGCCAGCAGCGCAATGATGCGGATGATCATGATGCGGTTCATCGCGAAGGGGGTGCCCGCGAACAACAACACATCGGGAAAAAATTCATTGATGGAGGGACCCGTAAAGCCACCTTCATCGGTTGCTAACGGGGCTAGCAGGTTTACAGCGTTAGATATCAGCGCTTTCTCCTGTTTCGGGCGTGGAGCTCAGCTCTCGCGTCTACGAATAATGGGGGGTGCTGCAGACCAGGCTTGGCAACCAAAAACTCATGAACTGTAGCTTCATTGTTACAGGTGACCAGCCGCGGGCAGCGGAACTTACAACCAAACCCTATCAAGGTTTTGGGCCTGAGAACTAATCGCGTTCGCCTGTTTTAGGCCGATTTGGGCCATTTTCGGGGTCAATTTCGACATTCGGTAGAACTTGCTGCGCATTCGGCAGCTCGACGTCGCTCACATACGGCAAACGAGTGCGCGCAACGACGACTACATCGACAACCAGAGTCAGGATCACGCCGATGATCAGAAAGCCGAAGAGCACGTATTTGTTGATGAATGGTTGATTGCGAAGCAGTAGGGCGACCACGATGAACAGAACGAACTTGATGATCCACGAGCCGAGCACGATGGCGAAGAATGTCGCGGTGAACAGCGGCGAGGCATACGAGCGGTTCGCGATGAGAATGCTGCCGGCCGTGATGCCGAGAAAGACGAAGGCCATTGCGGCCCCGATGACCGCGCTCAGCACCCCGACCCAGGAGTCGACGAAGTAGCCCACGACTCCCCCGACGATGATGAGCGCGACAGTCAGCACGGCGGCGAACTTCAGTGCCTTGGTGAGCACAGGGGTCGAGCTGAGCGTGGGGGCCTTGGCGAGTGACACGGGTTCAGACATCCTTTTCGTCGCTGGCCTCGTCGAGCGGGTCGAGGCCGGCACCTTCTGTTGAGATCATGCTCTGCGCGGGTGCGAGCTGCACCGTGGCTTCGAGCGCCTTGCGCCTCGTGAGCGGCGCGAGGGTGAGAACGGTGCAGATGACCACGCCCACGCCGAGAAACACGAACGCCAGCCAGTACGGATTCAACACGAAGAACAGCAGGCAGCCGATCGAGATCACGGCAGTCCAACCATAGAAGATCAGCACGGCGTGAAGCTGAGAATGGCCCATATCGAGCAGCCGATGGTGCAGATGCTTACGATCGGCGCTGAACGGGCTCTTGCCTGCCCGCAGACGCCGAATCACTGCAAGGCTGAAGTCGAGCAGCGGTAGCACGAGAATGGCGAACGGCAGCAGAATCGGGATGAACGCGGGCAGCAACTGCGAACGACCCAGTGGTGTCGGGTCGATCTGCCCGGTCACCGCGATGGCGCTCGTGGCCATCAGAAGCCCCACGAGCATCGAACCGGCATCACCCATGAACAGTTTCGCCGGGTGCCAGTTGAGCGGCAGAAAGCCGATGCATGCCCCGATGAGCACGGCGGTGATGAGCGAGGCGAGGTTGAAGTAGTCGGTGGGGCTGGTGAGCTTCGTGAGCATGTAGCTGTAGAAGAAGAACACGCTGTTGGCGATGATCGCGACGCCGGCCACCAGGCCGTCGAGCCCGTCGATGAAGTTGATGGCGTTCATTACGAGCACGATGGCGAGCACGGTGATGAACAGCGACATACCGCTCGAACCGATGGTGCGGCCGCCGATGGGCAGCGAAACGATCTGCACACCCTGCCAGGCGAGCAGCAGCGCGGCGATGATCTGACCGGCGAGTTTGGTAACCCAGTCGAGATCCCAGATGTCGTCGGCCACGCCGAGCACCACCACGATGAAGGCCGCGCCCAGAATCGCCAGAATCGGGCCTGGGTTCATGAAGACGAGGCTGAACCAGCTGATCTGCGAGGCTATGCCCGTGGCGAAGAGTATGCCGAGAAACATGGCAACACCGCCGAGCCTCGGCGTGGGCCTCGTGTGCACATCGCGTTCGCGAATCTTCGGGTAGAGCCGGTACTTCATGCTCAGCCGATAGACCACAATCGCCAGAACGAAGGTGACGACGGCCGAAAGCGCCCCGATGAGGAGGTAGAAGCGCACGCTAGGCCGACTCGTCGGCCGGCGGGGCAGCGGATGCCGCGGGCGGCTCGGGTGCGGCCGGCGGCTCAAGTGCGGCGGGTGCCGCCGGATCGGGTGCGACGGGTGCCGCCGGATCGACGAGCGCGTCGCCGATGACCTCGCGCAGCTGCGCCTCGGTGATGACTCCGTGCCTGATGATGCTGACGCGCTCGGGGTCGGTCGCGTCGACGATTGTCGAGGCGAGGCCGGCGGGAGCGGTCTCGGGCGCGGACGACTGCAGGTACACGGCGACACTTTCGCCGAGCATCCGTTCGGCCTCTTCGGCGTTCAGAGCGGCAGGCTGACCCGTGAGATTCGCGCTCGAGACGGCGAGCGGGCCGGTTTCGGCGAGCAACTCGAGGGCGAGCGGGTCTGCGGGCATGCGAAGGGCGACGGTGCCGTCGGTCTCGCCGAGATCCCACATCAGTGATGAGCGGGCGGGCACCACGATGGTGAGGCCGCCGGGCCAGAACGCTTCGGCGAGCGAGCGAACCGCGTCGCTGACGTTCTCGGCCAGGGCGTCGAGCGTCCGCAGGTTCGGAATCAGCACTGGCGGCGGTGATTGCCGCGTGCGGCCCTTCGCGTCGAGCAGTCGTTGCACGGCGTCGGCGCTGAACGCGTCAGCCGCGAGCCCGTAAACGGTGTCGGTGGGTATCACGACGAGCTCACCGCGGCCGATCGCCGCCCGGGAGAGCCGCATTCCGGCGAGGAGTTCGGCCGGAACCGTGCAGTCATAGATGGCAGCCATATCGCTGACTATGATAGCTTGCGCGGCCTGCGCGCTCCTGCGCCCGCGCCGCATCCCCATCCGCACCCACCGCGCCTGGGTCGACCGAGCGCGATGTTAGCGGCCGAGAGCGACCGCCGCGCCGGCTCATCTCGTCCGCAATGGTCGCACCGGCAGCCCTGCGCCCAGGAGCAGCGGGCGAAACCTCGCGGGATTGTGTAGTTCGTCGGTCGTCCAGCGCGCGAACCGAAACCCTTCGGCCCGAAGGTGATCCTCGCGAATTTTCTCCTCGACGACCGCTTCACCCGGCGACATCCGGCCGAGGTATTCCGTCTTCAGGTACTTCCCGCGGCCGTCGAGTTCTCCGATGAGTCGATATTCCGGCCACTCGAAGTCGGTGAAGTAGTTGCCGCCCCTCGGGTTGCGATGTTCCGTTTGCAACGCTGGCGGCGGAAATCCAAGCGCGTGCATGAGTACCCGAGCGTAGGACTCTCCCCCGTTGGCGGCTTGTCCGTCTGTGAATTGTACGGCCTGGATGGCCTTCGCCCGGCCGCGCGATGTTGACAAGATGGCAAGTTCGTCGAGCAGCGCTTCACGCTGCTGCGCGAGATGATCGCCGACGCGCTTGCGGTTGAGCGCCTCGTCGAGCGCGATGACGGACTGCGCAAACGGCATCACTCGTGCGAGGTCGAGGAGGGTTCGGCGATAGTCGGTGACGAGAAATCCGTTACGTTCGACGACGCGGTCTGTCGAGCCTCGATGAACCTTCACGCCCTCTGAGCGGGTGGGCCCGGCAACCTGATCGACGATGAGATGCACCGTATCGGGCCAGCCGCCCCAGCGGTCGCATCCCCAGATGGCCGCGGCAGATTCGAACGCGAGCACTGGCCTGGTGCGTCGAGTGCGCACTACCGCGTCGATTCGAGTTCGGTAGCGCCCGCGGCTGTCGAGGCATGACCACTCGTCAGCGCGCGCGTAGGCCCCTCGGCGCACCCTGACAAGGGTGCCGGCGTCAGCCGCTCGCCTCAGAGCGCGGTCGCTCTCGCCGACTCGCACTCGGTCGCGAACGAGGAGAAGTGGGGCTGACGTGTGCATGCCTCATGGTTTCGGATGCTCGGCTCCCGATTTGCGCCTGCGAGCTCATTTGTGGATAACTTCGCCGTGTGCAGAGTGGGGAGGGCGGGATGCACGTGGCTTCCGACGCTGGGGCGGGCCCAACAGCGACCGTTTCGGCCGAGATGAGCCGAAGAGGCGGTCGCGCTCGTCCGCTTCAGTCGCGTTCGCCGAGAATGTCGCGGTCGCGCATGGGGCGGGGCGGGGCGAGGTGAGGTGGGGGCTCGAGGGCGATTGGGGTCCGGGCGGACGTGGGCGGGCGCGAGATGCGGGGTTAGCGGAGGGCCGTGGTGGCGCGGTCGCGGCCGGTGAGGTCGCGGTGGGTCGAGGTGGCGGTCCATCCGTCGGCGGTGAGGAGGGAACGGATGGCCGCGCCTTGGAGTTCGCCGTGCTCGATGACGAGGGTTCCGCCCGGGCGGGTGAGGCGCAGCGCCGTGCGCGAGACCTCACGAATGACGTCGAGGCCGTCGGGGCCGCCGTAGAGGGCGTGTTCGGGGTCGAAGAGCCGCACTTCGGGGTCGCGCGGGATGGCTCGGTCGGGAATGTAGGGCGGGTTCGAGATGACGACCGAGACGAGACCGTCGAGTTCTGGCAGGGCCACAGCCAAGTCGATGAAAACGAGGCGGGCGTTACGGGCATCCACTGATCGGAAGTTCTGCTTCGCCCAGATGAAGGCGGCCGTCGAGTTCTCGACAGCGACCACCCGGGCATGCGGCACTTCGGTGGCTAGTGACAAGGCGATGGCGCCGCTGCCGGTGCCGAGATCGACCGCGATCGGTGATTCTGAGGCATCTGCGCGAAGCGAGTCGATGGCAAGGCCGGCCACGAATTCAGTCTCGGGGCGAGGCACGAAGACACCGGGCCCGACCGCAAGCTCGAGCGTACGAAAGCCCGTCACGCCTGTGATGTGCTGCAGCGGTTCGCGGGCCGCGCGGCGTTCGACTGCTTCGGTGATGGCGACGGCGTCTTCGACCGTGACCGGCGCATCGGTGATGGTCAGCGACTGCACGCGACCTCGCGTTGCGCCCAGCACGTGGCCGATCAGCAGCTCGGCGTCGACATCGGGGGTCGGCACGCCGGCGCGCGCCAGAATCTGCACCGATCGCTCGAGCAGCACTCGCACGGTGAGAGGCCGATCTGTCTGGATGACGCTCACGACGCCCTCGAGAATCGCCGCACGGGCATTTCGATGGCCTGAGCGAAAGGCGCGAGCATCCGGTGCATCATTGCCACTACTCGGCCGAGGTGCCCAGCTCGGCGAGCCGCGCCTCTTCGTCGGCCGCGATGCACGACTCGACGACGGGCTCGAGTGCGCCGTTCATGACGGCGTCGAGGTTGTAGGCCTTGTACCCGGTGCGATGGTCGGCGATGCGATTCTCGGGAAAGTTGTAAGTGCGGATGCGCTCCGAGCGGTCCATGGTGCGAATCTGGCTCTTACGCACGGCGCTGGCCGCCTCATCGATCTCTTCCTGCTGCTTCGCGAGCACCCGGGCACGCAGCACGCGCATGCCGGCCTCACGGTTCTGCAGCTGGCTCTTCTCGTTCTGCATCGCCACCACGATGCCGGTGGGAAGGTGGGTGATGCGCACCGCAGAGTCTGTCGTGTTGACAGACTGGCCACCGGGGCCTGACGAACGGTAGACGTCGATCTTGAGATCGTTCGGGCTGATCTCCACCTCTTCGGGCTCGTCGACCTCGGGGTAGACGAGGACGCCGGCGGCGGAGGTGTGGATGCGCCCCTGCGACTCGGTGGCGGGAACACGTTGAACGCGGTGAACCCCGCCCTCGTACTTCAGGTGCGCCCAAACACCCTCAGCGGGGTCGGTCGACTTGCCCTTGATGCCGAGCTGAACATCTTTGATGCCGCCGAGATCTGATGAGGTCTGCTCGATGATCTCGGTCTTCCACTTCTTGCTCTCTGCGTAGTGCAGGTACATGCGAAGCAGGTCGGCCGCGAACAGCGCGCTCTCAGCGCCGCCCTCCCCCATCTTGATCTCCATGATGACGTCACGGCCATCGTTGGGGTCACGGGGAATGAGCAAGCGCCGCAGCTTCTCGGTCGACGCTTCGAGTTCTTCGGCCATGCCGGGCAGCTCGGCCGCGAACGACTCGTCTTCGGCCGCCATCTCGGTGGCCGCGGCGACGTCATCGGTCAGCTGCTGCCACTCGCGCCAAGCCGCGATGATGCGGCTGAGCTCGGCGTAACGACGGTTGACCTTTTTGGATCGAGCAGGATCCGAGTGAAGCGCTGGATCAGCGAGCTGCTCTTGCAGCTCGTCATGCTCGATCAGCAAGGTTTCTACTGATTCGAACATAACTGCCTAATCCTCTTTGTGACCGTTGTGGTTTGTGTGCGACGCGGTGTGCCCGTTGGTGGCGGCTGTCGCCGGCATCGACTTCTGCACCTGCATCAAGAACTCCACGTTGCTCGTGGTGTCTTTGAGGCGGCCGAGCACGATCTCGAGCGCCTGCTGCTGGTCGAGCCCGGCGAGGGCGCGGCGCAGTTTCCAGGTGATTTTCGTCTCGTCGACGCCCATCAGCAGTTCTTCGCGGCGGGTGCCCGACGCGTTCACGTCGACGGCGGGGAAGATGCGCTTGTCGGCGAGCTGACGCGAGAGACGCAGCTCCATGTTGCCGGTGCCCTTGAACTCCTCGAAGATCACCTCGTCCATTTTCGAGCCGGTCTCGACGAGAGCCGAAGCGATGATGGTCAGCGATCCGCCGTTCTCGATGTTGCGGGCCGCGCCGAAGAAACGCTTCGGCGGGTACAGAGCCGCAGCATCCACACCACCCGAGAGGATGCGCCCGCTCGGCGGGGCGGCCAGGTTGTAGGCGCGGCCCAGGCGGGTGATCGAATCGAGCAGCACGACTACGTCGTGGCCCAGCTCGACGAGGCGCTTCGCACGCTCGATGGCGAGCTCGGCGACCGTGGTGTGGTCTTCGGCGGGGCGGTCGAAGGTCGAGGCGATGACCTCGCCCTTCACCGTGCGCTGCATGTCGGTGACCTCTTCAGGGCGCTCGTCGACCAGCACCACCATGAGGTGAACCTCAGGGTTGTTGGTCGAGATCGCGTTGGCGATCTGCTGCATGACGATGGTCTTGCCGGCCTTGGGGGGCGCGACGATCAGGCCGCGCTGGCCCTTGCCAATGGGCGAGACGAGGTCGATGATGCGCTGGGTCAGCTTGCCTGGCTCGGTTTCGAGGCGCAGACGCTCCTGCGGGTACAGCGGCGTCAGCTTCGAGAACTCCACGCGGTTCGCGGCCTCGTCGACGGGCAGGCCGTTGATCGACTCGACCTTGACGATGGCGTTGTACTTCTGGCGGCCGTTGTTGTCTCCCTCGCGCGGCTGGCGAATGGAGCCGACAACGGCGTCACCCTTGCGCAAGTTGTACTTCTTGACCTGGCCGAGCGACACGTACACGTCGCTGTTGCCGGGCAGGTAGCCGCTGGTGCGCACGAAAGCGTAGTTGTCGAGAATGTCGAGGATGCCCGCGACCGGAATCAGCACGTCGTCTTCGCTGATCTCGGGCTCGAGGTCGTCGCCCTGGCCCTGGCCGCGACGCTTGCGATCGCGGTAACGGTTGCGCGCGCTGCGGTCATTGCGGTCGTTCGGGTTCTGCGACTGGTTGCGGTCGCCGTCACGCCCGTTCAGCTCGTCGAGTTGCTGCTCATCGAAGCTCGCCTCGTCGTTGCGGTCGTTCTGGCGATCGTTGCGGTCATTGCGCTGGTTGCGCTGGTTGGTGTTGCCGCGGTTGTTCTGGTCGCGGCCGTTTTGGCGGTCGGCGTTCTGGTTGCCCTGGGCGCGGTCGTTCTGGTTGCCCGCGTTCTGGCTGCCGGTGTTCGCGGCGTTCTGGTTGCCCGCGTTCTGGTTGCCCGCGTTCTGGTTACCACCGGCCGCGTTGCCGTTCTGGCGGTCGGCGTTACGCTCGCGGCGGTTGCGGTTTCGGCCGCCTTGGCGACCCTCGCCTTGCTCGCGGTCGTTCTGGCCGGCGTCGTTCTGCGAACCGTCGTACTGCCCGGCACTGTCGGCAGCACCGTTCGGCTCGGCGTCTGCATCGGCACCCCGGCTGCCCGAGTCATCGCTTTCACCCACGATCGGCAGGTTCGGCAGAATCGAGTCGGTGCGCGAAGCGCCTCCATCGGCAGAATCACGTGCGGCCTGCGCGGCACGCTGAGCACGGGTCAGGCGCGGTGTGCGCACTTGGCGTTCAGCCCGAACACCCTCGGTACGGTTCTCGCCGTCACCTGAATTGGATGCTCGGCCGCCCGAAATCGCCGCATCGAGCACAGCGTCGAGCGCGCTCGTATCAATCGCGGACTCGTCTGAAGCGACGCTACCCACCTCGTTCGCGGCGGCAGCATCGGGAACGAGTGTCGCGTGCTCGGGCGCGCCGGCGTTCACGTGCCCTGTGGCCGTGACGCGCCCGGCACGCGAGCCGCGGCCGTTACCGCGCGTGGGTGCGGTCGAAGGAGTGCTGTCGGCGTTGTCTGAGGCTTCAGGTCCCGCAGCATCTGGCTCTGAAGCGTCGGTGCCGCCCGCGGGGTCAAGCGACGCGATCGCGGATTGCGCCGGCGCGCTCGTCGGTTCGCTCGACGTCACTCGGCGAGACGCACGACGGCGCGGTGCCACAGCGGCGTCGGGCACGGGCGCGGCGGATGCAGCTGCAGCAGCTGCGGCAGATTCGGTCTCGGGAGCCGCGAACGTCGCGGTGACCTCGGGGCCGGAGGTGGCGTCGGCAGCAACCATGCCGCCGCCGCCGTCGGCGGTGGCAGGCTGAGCGCCCTGGATGGCCGCGACGAGCTCGCCCTTGCGGAGTTTGGAGGCGCCGGCGATGCCGAGCGCCGCTGCCAGAGTCTGAAGCTCCGAAACGCGGAGGGTCGACAGATCGGCGGTGGATTCCACGCTCGGAGCGTGGAGATTGGTGTCAGTCACTAAAGTGATTTTCCTTCCTCTGCCGTCTTATGAGTTGCGGCAAAAGGGCTGTACGCGCCTGAATACGTCGGCGGAGGCCACGAGTCGTGGCTCCACGGCACTGCAAGCGTCAGCGGTAATGTGGAGGATGTGCAATCGGTAGTCAGATGAACATGGCCGCCCTGCCGCATGGCTGGTTGGGCCGTTGAGCTGTTGGGCTGTGAATCTGTGCGGCGCTTGAGATCTACGCGGCTTCGACCGGGTGCGCTATCACTGTAGCACCTTTGAAGTCGACTGCCAGTACGAGCGAATCCCACGGTGTTTCGGCGTGTTCGGCCACTAATTCGGCCGCGGCGAGGCGCTGCCCCGGGTCGCTGCAGAGCACGAGAATGCTGGGCCCGGCACCCGAGACGACGGCCGGAAAACCCGCTGCACGAAGCAGACTGATCAGCCGGTCGGTTTCGGGCATAGCGGCAGCACGATAGCTCTGGTGCAGCTTGTCTTCGGTGGCGGCGAACAGCAGCTCAGGGCTCTGAATGAGCGCGGCGATCAACAGCGTCGAACGTGACACGTTGAAGATGGCGTCTTCGTGCGGCACGGTCGCCGGCTGCAGGCTGCGCGCTAGGGCCGTCGACATGGTGGCCTTCGGCACGAGCACCAGCGGCGAGACCCCGCGGTGCACCATCAGCTTCTTGAACTGCGGGCCTTCTGGCGTGACCCAGGCAATGGTGAGGCCGCCGAAGAGGGCGGGCGCCACGTTGTCGGGATGCCCTTCGAGCTCTGTCGCGAGAGCGAGTAGCCCCAACGCGTCGATCTCGACCACGCCCTCGAGCAGACCCTTCGCGGCCATGATGCCGCTCACGATGGCGGCCCCGGAGGATCCGAGCCCGCGGCCGTGCGGAATGGAGTTGCGCGCAATGAGGTCGAGCCCCGGCAGGGGCTGGTTGTACGCCGCAAAAGTGTGCGCGATCGAACGCACGACGAGGTTGGAGTCGTCGGTGGGCACTTCGCCCTCGCCGACACCCCGAACATCTACGCTCGCCCCCGGCGCGTCACGCACGGTGACAGTGAGCTCGTCGTACAGCGAGAGTGAGAGGCCGAGGGTGTCGAAGCCGGGGCCGAGGTTCGCGCTGGTGGCCGGCACGCGAACGGTCACCGAGCGACCGGTGAGCTCAGTCGAGCTCACGCGGTTGCCTTGGAGAGACCGAGCACACCCGCGATCTCGGGCACATCGACAGGAACCACGGTGGGCGTGATGTCGCTGCCGTCGGCCGTGCGGAGGGCCCACTGCGGGTCTTTCAAGCCGTGGCCGGTGACCGTGAGCACAATGGTGGCGCCCTTCGGAATGGCGCCGGCCTCTGAGCGCTCGAGCAGGCCCGCGACGCTGATGGCCGATGCCGGCTCGACGAAGATGCCTACTTCGGCCGAGAGAATGCGGTGCGCCTCGAGAATGAGATCGTCGGTGATGGCGCCGAAGTAGCCGTCGCTCTTCTCGCGGGCTTCGGTTGCGAAGCTCCACGAGGCGGGGTTGCCGATGCGAATGGCGCTGGCGATGGTCTCGGGGTGCTTCACCACGTGTCCGAGCACGATGGGTGCTGCGCCCGCGGCCTGAAAACCGAACATACGCGGCAGTTTCGTGGTGGCGCCGCGCTCGAGCTCTTCGCTGTAGCCGCGGAAGTAGGCGGTGTAGTTGCCCGCATTGCCCACCGGCAGAATGTGAAAGTCGGGCGCATCCTGAAGCACCTCGACCACCTCGAAGGCGGCGGTCTTCTGGCCCGCGATGCGGTCGGGGTTCACCGAGTTCACCAGGTGCACCGGGTAGTTCGCGGCGAGTTCGCGGGCGATGTCGAGGCAGTCGTCGAAGTTGCCCTCGACCTGCAGCAGCTCGGCGTTGTGCGCGATGGCCTGGCTGAGCTTGCCCATGGCGATCTTGCCCTCGGGCACGAGAACCGCCGCGGTGATGCCGGCGTGTGCCGCATACGCGGCCGCCGAGGCTGACGTGTTGCCGGTCGAAGCACAGATGACGGCCTTCGCCCCGTGTTCGACGGCTTTCGAAATGGCCATGGTCATGCCGCGGTCTTTGAACGAGCCCGTGGGGTTCATGCCCTCGAACTTGATCCAGATGTTCGCGCCCGTGCGCGCAGAGAGCGCCGGCGCCGCGATCAGCGGAGTGCCACCCTCACCGAGCGTGATGATGGGTGTTGCGTCGGTGACGTCGAGGCGGTCTTTGTACTCGTGCAGCACGCCCTTCCATTGGCGAGACACAATACGGGCACTTTCGGCGGCCATCAGGCTCCTTCTACTCTCATTACAGACGTCACGCTGGCGACAGCGGCGTGTTGGGCGAGCGCATCGACGGTGGCTGACAGCGCCGCCTCGGTCGACTCGTGCGTGACAATGACTAGGGTAGCGGTGCTCATCGACTCGCTACTCATCGACACAGCCCGTGAGCCGGCCGACTGCTGAACGGCCTCGACCGAGACTCCGTTCTCGCTGAAGACGTTCGCGATGCGCGCGAGCACACCGGGCTCGTCGGCCACTTCGAGGGTGATCTGGTAGCGCGTGTGCACCTTGCCGATGCCGAGAATCGGCAGGTGCGCGGTGAACGACTCGGCCACCCCAGGGCCCCCGGCGACATGCCGGCGTGCTGCTGAAACGAGGTCGCCGAGAACTGCGGATGCCGTCTCCAACCCACCGGCGCCGGCGCCGTAGAACATCAGATCGCCCGCAGCCTCGGCTTCGACGAACACCGCGTTCTTCGCCCCGTGCACGGCGGCCAGCGGATGAAGCCGCGACACCAACGCCGGGTGCACTCGCGCCGAAATACCCTCGGCACCTGTGACCGGGTCGGTGACGCGCTCGCAGATCGCGAGCAGCTTCACCACATACCCCGAGCGCCGGGCCTGTTCGACCTGCTCGGCGGTCACCCCGGTGATGCCTTCGCGGTAGACCGACTCAACAGGAACGGCGGAGTGGAACGCGAGCCGCGCCAAAATCGCGGCCTTCTGCGCCGCGTCGAACCCTCCGATATCTGCGGTGGGGTCAGACTCGGCGTACCCGAGGTCGGTTGCCAGTGCGAGTGCCTCGTCGAGCGTGTCGCCGTTCACATCCATGCGGTCGAGAATGTAGTTCGTGGTGCCGTTGACGATGCCCAAGATGCGTTTGACACGGTCGCCGGCCAGACTGTCGCGAAGCGGGCGGATGATCGGAATCGCTCCCCCGGCCGCGGCCTCGTAGTACAGCTGAGCACCGACCTGCTCGGCGGCCTCGAACAGCTCGGGCCCGTGCAGCGCCAGCAGCGCCTTGTTGCCCGTCACCACGTCGGCGCCGGAGTGCAGCGCCTGCAAGATGTAGGTTCGGGCCGGTTCGATGCCGCCCATCAGCTCGATCACGATGTCGGCCGAGAGAATCAGCGATTCGGCGTCGGTCGTCAGCAGGCTGCGGTCGATGTTCGCGGTTCGGTCGGCGTCGACATCACGCACGGCGATGCCAATGAGCTCGAGCCCCGCGCCGACGCGCGAAGCGAGTTCGTCGCCGTGCTCGTCAAGCAGCTGCGCCACTTGGGCGCCCACGTTGCCGGCGCCGAGCAGCGCGATTTTGAGGTTGCGGTATTCGATCATGATGCTTTCTGCGAATCGGGGCTGCTCGCGGCGGTGTTGTTCGTGTCGTGGTCGCCCGCGGTCTGCGCCTTGCGGGTACCGCGACCGATGCCCGGGTCGCGCGCGAGCAGGTCGTCGATGGTCTCGCCGCGCACGATGACGCGAGCAGCGCCATCGTTCACCGCCACGACGGCGGGGCGACCCAGATAGTTGTAATTGCTCGACAGCGACCAGCAGTAGGCCCCCGTCGCAGGCACCGCGAGAGTGTCGCCGGGCTGCACATCGCCCGGTAGATAGTCGGCGTACACGACGATGTCGCCACTTTCGCAGTGCTTGCCGGCCACTCGAATGAGGGCGGCACGGGCATCCGTCACCCGGTTGGCGATGCGCACCGAGTAATCAGCGCCGTAGAGCGCAGGGCGTGCGTTGTCGCTCATGCCGCCGTCGACGCTCACGTAGGTGCGAACCGCGCTGGAGCCGTCGTCGAGGCCGACCGAGACGGGCTTCACCGTGCCGACTTCGTAGAGCGTCACCGCGCTCGGGCCGATGATGACGCGGCCCGGTTCGAACGCGAGATGCGGCACAGGAATCTGGAGCCGCGCACACTCGGCGGCCACAATGTCGGCGAGCTGCCGGGCGAGCACCGCGATGGCGGTGGGGTCGTCAGCCGTCGTGTACGCGATGCCGAACCCGCCGCCGAGGTTGAGTTCGGCGATCTCGCCGCCCGCCCGCAGTTCGGCGTGCACGGCGAGCAACCGCGCGGCAGACTCTGAGAACCCATCGGCGCCGAAGATCTGCGAGCCGATGTGGCAGTGCAGCCCCAGAAACTCCAGGCTGGCGTGCGACCGGATGCTCGAGACCAAGGTCGGAGCGTCATCGAGCGTGATTCCGAACTTCTGATCTTCGTGTGCTGTCGCCAGAAAGTCGTGGGTGTGGGCATGCACCCCGCTATTCACCCGCAGGCGCACCTTCTGCACCCGCCCGTGACGCCGGGCGGCAGCAGCCACGCGCTCCACCTCGACGGGGCTGTCGATGACAATGGCGCCGACGCCGTTTTCGACCGCGTTGTCGATCTCGGCGAGCGACTTGTTGTTGCCGTGGTAGCCGATGCGAGCGGGGTCGACCCCGGCGGCCAGGGCGACGGCGAATTCGCCCGCGCTACAGACGTCGACGGCGAGGCCCTCGCCGGTCATCCATTCGGCCACAGCGGCGCATAAGAACGCTTTGCCCGCGTAATAGATGGTGACGTCGGTGCCGATTCGCGCGAACTCGCGGTCGAAGGCGTCGCGCAGGTCACGGGCGCGGGCGCGGGCATCGGCCTCGTCGACGACGTAGAGCGGGGTGCCGAACTGCGCCGTGAGGGCAGAGGCAGTGACGCCGCCGAGGGTGAGCTCGCCGCCAGCGGCGCGGGTGGCGTTACTCGGCCACACAGCGGGCGCGAGCTCGTTGGCGTCGTCGGGCACGACAAGCCACGAGGGAGCGAGAGGGTTGGCAGTCATCAGGAAAAACCTTTGGCGATCGAGCGACACCCTACGGCAGGGCGCGCGTCAGGTGTGGGCGAGCGAACCCGGATTGGTCCCTGAAGCCGTCAAACCCCGCGCCGGTGCAGAGGGGGACTGCGCGTGGGATTGAGAAAATCCTAGCGGAGTTCGCCGCAGAGCACATTTTCGCTTCGTCACAATTGAGAATGCCTCTACACTTAATCGAGTAATCATCGAGACTGGAGACAACATGCCGACGCGTTCCCGAACCGCCCTCACTACGGCCGCGGCCGCCCTTATGCTCGCCCTGCCCTTCGCGCTCTTCGGCTGCTCGGCGGGCACCGCTACCATCAGCTCTGGCGACTTCGCGAAGCAGGTGACGACATTGCTCGAGAAGCAGGTGGGTCAGACGCCGACGGTCGACTGCGGGTCTGCTGCCATTCCGCTGGTGAACGGCACCGTTGTGCACTGCGACATCAGTTCGGCTACCGACCCGACGACGATCTACGACTCCACGTCGACCATCAGCAACGTCAACGGCGGCGACTTTCACATCGACACGAAGGTGGCCGATCAGCCGAAGTCGTAGAGCCGAACCTCGCGCACGGGTGCTTGCCTGGCGCCTGGCGCCTGCCTGGCGCTTGGATGCCTGGCTGCCTGTCGGCCTGCCTGGCGCCTGCCTGCCTGCCTGTAGTTGCCCGGTCAGCCAGCCCGCTCGCTCTCAGTCGCAGCTGCCCGTGGTCTTCAACGCGTCTTCGCTCAGCGTGATGTTCGTCGCCTCTGCGGTCACCGTCACCTGCCCATTCGTGGGTGCGATCGACGTGATCTGCACTCCCGCGGGCAGATACTGGGCCACGCAAATGGAGATGGGTTTCGACACGACTGCCTTCAAGGCTCCGCTGACGTCGAACGAGGCTGAGCCCGCGGAGAGTTGTGCTCCGGTAGGCGTCAGCAGAACATCCGGGCCCTGCGGCGCCGCCGTGGCTGTGGCGTCGTACCCGAGCGTCAGCCCGAAGACCTGAAACTGGCCCGAGTAGCCCACCGTTCCGTCGCCCAGAGTGATTTCATTCGACCCCGGAATGCTCAGAAACGAGTTCAGCGCTGCCTGATCGAGCGTCAGGCTAGCGGATGCCCGGGGCACCCGCTTCGACGTATCGGTCGACACATCGTGGGCGACCACTTGCACCTCGGCCGGAACGCCATTGACCTGCAGATTCTTGCTCGTGAGGGTTACCTGGCTGAAAGTACCCGTGGCGTACTGCAGCAGAAACGGGCCGCCGCCGATGCTCACATCGACGTCACCCGTGACACTCGCCGGCAGATTGTCGATGACCGCCTGGCGAACGCGGCCTTCGGCGTAGGCGCGCACTCCGAAGTCGGCTACGACCAGAATCACCGCCAGCAGCACGACAGCGCCGACGACGATAGCGATCACTCGGCCCCGATTGTGCCCAGCGGGCTTGTTCGGCGCCGCGCCAGCGGCCAATGACGGCCCCGGCGTTCTGGCCGATGACGCCGGTGGCGGAGCGGGAATTGCCATACGGGCAGCCTACATAATCCCTCTTGCTGCCGCCGGGTTGGGCCGCTCCTACGCGTGCCGGTCAGGGCGACCGGCGTCGGCGACCGGGGTGGGCGGTCGGCACCGGGCCACCGGCAGGGCGTTGCCGGAGGCGGGTAGCCGCAACGGCTACATACGGTCGGGAGCCGACACGCCGAGCAGGTCGAGGCCGTTGCGAATGACCTGACCCGTGGCGTCGTTCAGCCACAGGCGGGTGCGATGCAGGTCGCTGACCGGCTCGTCGCCGAGCGGCAGCACGCGGCACGCGCCGTACCAGCGGTGGTAGTGACCAGCGACCTCTTCGAGGTAGCGCGCCACACGGTGCGGCTCGCGCAGCTCGGCCGCTTGGGCCACGATGCGCGGAAGCTCTTGCAGAGAGCCGAGCAACTCGGTTTCAGTCTCGTGGGTGAGCAGCGCGGGTTCGAAGGCGCTGCGATCCACACCGGCCGCCAGGGCGTTCTTCGCCACGGAGCGGGTGCGGGAGTGGGCGTACTGCACATAGAAAACAGGATTGTCGTTTGTGCGGCTGCGCAAGGTCTCACCGTCGAGGGAGAGCGGAGAGTCGGCGGGGTACCTGGCGAGTGAGTACCGCAGAGCATCCGCACCCACCCAGTTGAGCAGGTCATCGAGCTCGACGATGTTGCCCGCGCGCTTCGACAGCTTGGCACCGTTGAGGTTGACGAGCTGCCCGATGAGAATTTTGATGTTCACGTCGGGGTCGTCACCGGCCGCGGCAGCGAGCGCCTTGAGTCGGCCCACGTAGCCGTGGTGGTCGGCGCCGAGCAGGTAGATCTTCTCGGTGAAACCGCGGTCTTTCTTGTTGAGGTAGTAGGCCGCGTCGGCAGCGAAGTAGGTCGTGATGCCGTTGCCACGGGTCAGAACGCGGTCTTTGTCGTCGCCGAAGTCGGTGGTGCGCACCCAGACGGCGTCGTCTTTTTCGAAGACGTGGCCCTGCTCGCGCAGGCGCACGGCGGCCTGGTCGATGAGGCTCGTACCGGTTTCAGGGTCGACCGCGTGCAGGGTGCGCTCAGAGAAGAACACATCGAAGTGCACATTGAAGTTCTCGAGACTCGTCTTGATCTCTTCGAGCTGCTGCAGGTAACCGAGGTCGCGGGCCACCGCGATGGCCTCTTTCTCGGGCAACTCGAGCAGGTTCGGCACCTGGGCGAGCACTTTTGCGGCGAGTTCTTGAATGTACTCCCCGGGGTACCCGCCCTGCGGCGTCGGTTCGCCCTTGGCGGCTGCCAGCACTGAGGCGCCGAAGTTGTCCATCTGGTTGCCGGCGTCATTGATGTAGTACTCGGTCGTCACATCGGCTCCGGATGCGCTGAGCACCCGGGCGATCGCGTCGCCGAGAGCGGCCCACCTGGTGTGCCCCAAATGCAACGGTCCGGTAGGGTTCGCCGAAACGAACTCCATGTTCACGCTGAGCCCGTCGAGCACGTGGTTGTGACCGTAATCGTCGCCGGCCTCGAGAATGGTGCGCACGATCTCGCCGGCGGCCGCGGTTTCGAGGGTGATGTTGATGAACCCCGGGCCCGCGACATCCACTTTCGCCACGCCATCGATGGCCTCGATCTCGGGGGTGAGCTCGGCGGCGAACGCGCGCGGATTCGTGCCCAGAGACTTGGCGAGCTTCATGGCGATGTTGGTGGTCCAGTCACCGTGGTCGCGGTTGCGGGGGCGCTCGAGCTGAACGTCGACCACCGAGATGGTCTCGGCAGCGGCATCCGGCTCAGCTGCACGTCGAGCGTCGAGTCGAGCGGTCACGATGTCGAACAGGGCGCTGGAGAGGGCTTCGGGAGTCACGGTATTCAAGCCTATCGCGGCGCCCTGCGTGCATCCTGCGCCCTCTGTCACCCGACTTCGTCACCGATTTGACGCGAAAGCCCCCTCTGAAGCTTGATAGCGCGCCTTTGCGTCAAACCCGCGGCGTCGAGCCGGCGGGTACTCAGCGGAAGCAGCGGGGCTAGTGCAGCTGAACGAGTTCTCGGGTGTCGTCGCGCGGCAGAGCATCCACTGTCGCCGTCACTTCAAGCGCCGTGAGGGCCAGCCAGCCGCCGTGGTTGCTCAAAAACGCGGTGTCAGCGGCATCGCGGCCAGTGGCGATGCGCACCAGGCTCTGCCGGGGGGCGAGCGCGGTGGCATCCACCACGAACCACTCGTCATTGACGTAGGCCTCGGCGACGGCGTGAAAATCCATCGGGTCAAGGCCCGGCGCATACACCGACACGAGTCGCGCGGGCACATCGAGCGCGCGCAGCAACGCCACCACGAGGTGCGCATAGTCACGGCAGACGCCCTGCCGCGAGAGCAGCGTGCGCACCGCGCCGTCGGTGGGCAGACTCGAGCCCGGAACGTAGCTCAGCTTCTCGCCCACCCACGAACTCACGCTGTCAAGCAGCATGCGCCCCTCGAGCCCCGAGAACTCCGAGCGCGCGGTTGGCAACAGAGTGTCACTCTCGCAATACCGGCTCGGCCGCAGATACGTAATGAGGTCGTTTTTGCTCACCGGCGCCGCCGCTGCCGTTCCCTCGACCTCAGCCCAGTAATTGAGGCTCAAATGCCCTCGGCCGGTATCGAATTCATGAAGGCGTGTACCGTGCACATCGGTGATGTCGACGGGGGTGAGCGGATGCCCGTTGAACTCATACTCGACAGTCTCCGTTTCGGCGATAAACCCCGCCGCCACGGCTATCGAGAACACGAGGTTCGCGGGGGCGTCGATGTCACATTCGATGTGGGCGCTGACCGTTCGCTTCATGCTCTCGATTTTGTCATGAAACGGATGCCCGCCCCAGCCGTCTTCGAGCGACCCCCGGCCGGTGGTAATGTGAACACCGCACTCCTGGCCCCATAGCTCAGGGGATAGAGCACTGCCCTCCGGAGGCAGGGGCCGCAGTTCGAATCTGCGTGGGGCCACCAGCTTTGAAGCCCGGAACTACGCGGATCTCGCGGGTTCCGGGTTTCCTCTGTATTCGCGTTCTGGCAACGTTTTGGCAACATTCGATTTCTGGATGGCCTGATCGAGTGCCGCTGAAACACTGTCAAGGTCGCTGCGCCGGGCCCTTATTGTTTCTGGCCGTTTCGGGCGCAGTCAATCGAACGTTCGACATCTAGGTGAGTTTCGACATCTAGGTGAGTACTGCAACGGATGCGCTGCTTGCAGTCTTGTATTTCAACTCGTCGATTCGCCTTATCCGCCATCCGCCAGAACGCATCACTGATTTAGAGCCATTGCAAGAGGTCTCGTCAAGCGACTTCTGATCAGCCCTACGTGAGTGCGTCGGACTCGACTAATCATCGGCGTCGGCTGCGGCCGCTCGACTAGAGATAGAGTCGCGTTCCGAGAGCGGCGTGTTCCCGGTGTAAATCGGATACCCGGTATGCGCCGGCAGCCCGTCATCAACACGGTCGTACGACACCGAGTCATTCGCTGCCCGAGAGTGCGATATCTACCGAGAAGTTGGCGTTTAGTCGGGTCATGATCGAACGAAACGACTCTGAAGTGTTCGGTAAGTTCGCCCGGGTCGATGCGACGAATGAGAGCCTTCGGGTATCGCGGGTTATTCCGTACGATCACCCACTCGTGCCATCCGATACGGATACGCCCGTCACCGACCACTGGCTGCTCCTCTCGGAGCGCACCGGCCTGCGCACGCGCCGAGTGTAGGCACATCCGACGACAACACGCCAAGCTGGGGATACGCTCGCCCTGTGAAAGAGATGGAACCGCGGAAACATCCGAAAAAGGAACTCGCCGCGAGACACGCACCGCAACTCGTCGTGCCTGTGCCATTTGATGAGGTGCGTGATTTTGTTCGCCGCGCGGTAAAAGGCACGAGTCTCGTGGATCCTTTTGCGCAGGTGCTCGGCGGTTATGCCCTCTTCGAGCCACATCTTCGATATACAGCCGTTGACGAGACGCACACCCGGATCGAGCTTGATGTTGTCGGGAGAATTCCTGGCGCAGAGACCCTCCTGTTCACTCGGCGTGTCGGTGAGATCGACCGCTTCTTCGTCGCAATGCAGGACGAATTAGATAGGCAGAAACGATGCCGGTCGGAGCCACCCGACGATATCTCATCCATCGAAAGCATCGACTGAAGCTATGACTGGCTGCATGATCGGCGGGTGCGACGAAGCGCCCACCGAGCAGGTCACCGTCAACGAGTCCGGTCTGCTTCTCGTCTACGCCGTTTGTGAGCGTCACGGTCGCGCGATCTTCGAGGGTCAGATGCATGCTGAGTCGAGCGACCCTAAATGCGGATTCATTGGGCCCGTGGGGCGTCTTAGTCGTTACAGGTATTTGGTCTTGCTCGACGCATGACGCGCAGCGCTCACGACAGGGCCGTGGCGTCGGATGAGAATCGAGGCCCATAAAATCCATATCACCGCGATGGCTGACAGCGTACCGAATACAATCAGGTCAGCGAGTCAAGGTCGTGTTGCATCAGATGGCGAATAAGAGTACCCACACTGACGATGAGTGGCGCTAAACCGTTCCACCGATGTCTCATGAGCCAACCACGCATGCCTAAGAGCTAACTGGCCAACGAATCGATTGGCAAGCCCTCGCGCAGTACGGCATCGACACCAGCACACCCGAAAAGCGATGGCGTCGGCGTCGGTGTAACCGTGTTCGAGCAGAACCATTTCTCGTACTCGACACCGGACTTCATGCCCCGGTCGAACGCATCTTGGGTCGACACGGGCTGAGGTGTGACCGCAGCTGATGCCGGCGCGGCTCTGGAGTGCTCACAACATCGAGGGTAAGTCATCCACTTCGATCAGCGTGCCCGCGGCGCCTGTGGTGATCAGCCGTACCGGGTCGCTCTCCCGCAGATAGAACGAGCCCCACCAAGCCTCATGGGGGGCTGGGGCTTTTTTCGTTTTGGGCGATTACTTCGTTAGGTCAGAACCTGAGACGCTACACGTCGCGTTCGCGAACGGCCCGCTGCCCGTCTGGGTAGAAATCACCTTGCCATTCACGGTGATAGTGCACGTAATCGTCGTTGTGGTCTGGTCGCCGACAGCCGAAAGCAGGAAGCTGCTGAAGTCAAACGCGCCACCAGTTTTCGCGGTCACATCCTTTTCGAAAGGCAGCGTCTGACCATCGTCCAAGGCTGACTGACACAGGTAAATCTCCTTCGCTGGTGCACACCGGCCTGCGCGAACCCCACCATGAACGCCGAGCCCGACGGTCGATACGGTGATGCCCATGACAGACGAATTCTCCGAGGAGCTACAGCACCTACGGACACGCGCGAACATAGAGATCGTCATCACCGACGAGGAGAAGCTGTCAGCGCGGTATCCCAACACAACGGGGTACGTCGATCTCGATCCGGTCGGAGTCTCGAATTGGCCTCACGCGATCACCGCAGCCTTGCGCGCGTTGTCGGATGACCCAGAAAGCGGTCTGACGGTTGCGCGGACTGGTCTACAGCAGCTGCCAATCGACGATGAGGGTAAGCCTGACGGAATCGGCTGGATCGGTCACAAGAGTCGAAATTGAGCAGGCACCCGACGACTTCACGCCCCCTGACGAAGATCGCCGCCGATTCATAGGCTTGGCAACATTTTGGCAATGGAACTCCACACCACAAGCCCTTTTTCCGCGAAATACCCCCGTTCGGGGGGCCGAGTTCGGTGAGACTACAGGCATCTGAGAAATTTCTCAAGAAATTTGCCGCGAAACGCCGTTAGAGCGCTTCCCTGCTCAAATGCGGAGTTATGCTCTCAACAACGCACCAGTGACCCAGCGTCGGGCCAGGCTTCTTCGAAAGCTCGTCGACGGATCATTCCCCTCTCGACGAACCACCGAAGGAGCACCACATGACGCTTGCACTCATCGTCATCGTCGGCACGGTCTGGGTGATCGTGTCTCTTCCCATTGCGTTGATCGTCGGCCGCATTCCGAAGATCGCCGAACTCGCAGATCTGCGTCAGGCGCAGGCCCACACGACCGGCGCCATCGGCACCATCACTCGCTAAGCCGAACTCTGGCCCGGAGGCCGCCGAACCCCAGCGACAAACTCGGCCCTGCGACCGCCAACACTCAAGTCGACGCAAGCCTCAGCTCGACGTTGAACCTCAGGCCGCGAGCGCCTCGTCGCGGTGCAACGCCGCAAGCAGCAGTTCGAGCTGACCGACCGGCGCGCCCGGGTCTTCGGGGTGCCACTGAATGCCGATGATCGGTGCAGACACATGTTCGACGGCCTCGGGCAGTCCGTCAGCCGCCGTTGCGACGACCACGAGGCCAGAGCCGAGCGCATCCACCGCCTGGTGATGCGCGCTCTGCACAACGACTGAGGCCCCGAGCGTTGCGGCGAGACGGCTCGAGGCGCGCACCGCCACGTCGTGCCCAGCCATGGTTTCATCGACCGGCACATCGAGGTTCTTGTGAATCGTCTCGGTGCCGATGTCTTGCACGAGCGTGCCGCCGAGCGCCACGTTGATGATCTGCAGACCACGGCAGATGCCGAGCAGTGGTGTGGATGTTTCAACCGCACGGCGAACGAGCGCAATCTGTGCCTCGTCAGCGACCTCGAAATGCCGCCCCTGGCTCGGGTATTCGGATGCTCCCCCGTAGAACCGCGGAGCGATATCTTCGCCGCCCATCACCACGATGGCGTCGGCGTCGCGCGTCGACTCGAGCAGCGCCTCAGCCCCGACGTCTGCCGCGGCAATGCGAGAAACGCTGTACCCCTGCGCTTCGGCCTCTCGAACGACACGCGAATTGAGCAGGTCGATGTACGAGTGATAGGCCGAGTCGTGCGGTCGAGACCGGGTCACCTCGACGACGGCGAGGCGCAGTGCTGAGGGGGCGGCGGGCATGCGTTCTATTAAAGACGCGGCACGCACGATCACCAAGCAGGCCGGTAACGTTTCGCAACACTGGCGAATTGTGGATGCCCGCGGGAACATTCGATCGCTCACCGCGGTTTGAGGCAGCATGACAACTCTCGGATTCATAGGTTCAGGCAACATCGGCGCTCAGGTCGCCCGTCTCGCGGTAGCAAACGGATACACCGTGGTGATCAGCAACTCGCGTGGGCCGGAGACGCTCGCCGAGCTCGTCGACGAACTCGGCCCGCTCGCCTCTGCGGCAACGGCCGTCGAGGCCGCAACCGCAGCCGACATCGCTGTCGTCTCGATTCCGTTCAAGGCCTACCTCGACGTGCCGGTCGCCGAGCTCGCGGGCAAGGTGGTCATCGACACGAACAACTACTACTTCGAGCGCGACGGGCACGTGGCCGAACTCGATGATGGCAGCACGACCTCGGCCGAGCTGCTTCAAGCGCACCTGCCCGAGTCGTACGTGGTCAAGGCGTTCAACCACATCGCGTCGGCGCAACTCACCGCCGACGGCAAGCCGGCTGGTACGACGGGCCGTCGCGCCCTCGTCATCGCCGGAGACGACGAAGCAGCCAAGGCGACCGTGGCGACCCTCCTCGACGAGTTCGGGTTCGACGCCCTCGATGCCGGCCCGCTCGCCGAGGGCTGGCGCATTCAGCGCGATGAGCCGGGCTATGTGGCGGGATACCGCACCATCGACGAGCTGACAGGCGACCTGGCGGCTGCGAAGCGTGTCGGGGAGCTGGTGCCGGGCGAGTTCGGTTCGCACGCGTAGCGGGGCGATGAGCGCAACTCGTTCTGCACGGGCGAGCTCGTTCTGCATAACGAGCCGACCTTTTGGTTCTGCACAGTCTGCGCTGCGGTGCGAGCTTGCCCAGCCCGCTCGTGGCACACTGAGACGGTGTCAGCAACTTTTCTCGTGGTGCCCCAGTGGCAGGGTTCTGGTTCTTCTCGCGCAATGCAGCTCATCGATGGCGCCGACGCCATTGCGGGTGACTTGCCGCCTCGGGTGACGAACCGCTTGGAGATCGCTCTGGGCGCCGGTGAAAGCCTCGCAACGGGGGTGGCGCGCGTGAGTGCGCTGCGGAGCATCCGCGACTCGGTATTACGTGCCCTGGCGAGCACGCCGCTGGCGGGTTCGGCACCCACCGACTCGACGGCGTCGGGTGACGGGGTCGGCGACGACTCGGGGGCGCCGCGCGCCGATTTCGTGGTCACCATCGGCGGCGACTGCGGTGTCGAGCTGGCTCCGGTGAGCGAAGCGGTGCGCGACCATCCCGAGCTGGCTGTGGTGTGGCTGGATGCCCATGCCGACCTTCTGCAACCCGAAGACTCCGGCGACGGAGCCTTCTCGAGTATGGTGCTCCGAACGGTGCTCGGCGACGGCACCGAACTTCTCGTGCCCGAGCGGGCGCTCACGCCCGACCGCCTTGTTCTGGCCGGAGTGCGCTCGCTCGACGACGTGGAACAGCAGTTCGTCGAGGAGAACGGCATAACCGAGCTGAGCGTCGATGCTCTGCAGCAGAGTGAAGAACTCGAGCGGGGCGATGCGCTGGTCACTGCAGTGAGCGCGACCGGGGCGACCAAGGTGTACCTGCACATCGACCTCGACGTGCTCGACCCCGCAGAGATTTCGGGCGTCAGTTACCCCGAACCGTTCGGACTGAGCGTCGCCGCGCTCGTCGAGAACATTGTGGCGGTGCGCCGCCGTTTCACCGTGGTGGGTGCCGGAATCACTCAGTTCGCGCCTGCCAGCCCTGACGCGGCGACCGACGATCTCTCTGCGGTGCTGCGCGTCATCTCGGCTCTGACTCGTCCCCTCTGAGCCACGCATACCCTCTGAGCCACGCAGACGCAGCGAGTGCGCCGTTCGTCAACCATCACCCTGAAAAAAGTTCGGCAGGTAGTGTGATGTGAGCCGGATGCGGCTCTGCGAGAGGATTACGATGACGTCAGATTCTGGTTCGAGTTCGAGCGCTGCCGATGCGCAGGTCTTCGCCGAAACCCAGACCTTCGACCTCGTGGTCATCGGTGCTGGAGCGATCGGCGAGAACGTGGCAGATCGCGCCGTGCAGGGCGGACTCACCGTTGCACTCGTCGAAGCGGAGCTCGTGGGCGGCGAATGCTCGTACTGGGCCTGCATGCCTTCGAAGGCTCTGCTGCGCAGCGGTGCGGCCCTCCGCGAGGCGCAGAACGTGTCGGGTGCGCGTGAGGCCGTGAACGTCGATGGGTTCGACGTGCGCGCCGTGCTGAACCGGCGCAACGAGGTCGTCAACGAGTGGAACGACAAGAGCCAGGTGGAGTGGGTCGAGGGGGCTCACATCACGCTCATCCGCGGATTCGCTCGGTTCATCGGGCCGAAAGAGCTCGCTATCACCCACGAGAACGGCAGCGTCACGAAGCTGGTGGCACGGCACGCAATCACCGTCTCGACCGGTTCGGCCGCGTTGTTGCCCGACATTCCGGGCCTCGCAGACTCCGCACCGTGGACCAGCCGCGAAGCGACCTCCTCTCAGACCATTCCGAAGCGTTTCGCCATCATGGGCGGCGGAGTCGTGGGGTGCGAAATGGCCACGGCGTACGCCTCACTCGGTTCAGAGGTGACTCTGCTATCGCGCTCTGCACTGCTCAGCACCCAAGAACCCTTCGCCGGCGAGCTGGTGCGCGACTCGCTCATCGGTCTGGGTGCGCAGGTGAAGATCGGAGTCTCACCGACGCAGGTAGAGCGCAACGGTGCGGGCGGCGAAGTCACTCTTACGCTCGACGACGGCAGCACTCTCGTGGTCGACGAGCTTCTCGTGGCCATCGGCCGAACCCCGCACACGGGCGACATCGGTCTCGAGACCATCGGGCTGAAGCCGCACCAGTGGCTGAGCACCGACGACACGCTGCTCGTGCTCGACGACGAAGGCAGGCCGCTCGAGGGCGAATGGCTCTATGCCACCGGCGACGTGAACCATCGCGCGCTGCTCACTCATCAAGGAAAATACCAGGCCAGGGCCGCTGGCGATGTGATCGCGGCGCGCGCACTCGGCAAGAAGCTCTCCATCGAATCCTGGGGCGCGCACGTCGCCACGGCCGATCACGAAGCGGTTCCTCAGGTGACCTTCACCGACCCCGAAGTTGCGTCTGTGGGCCTCACCGAAGAGGCTGCGAAGAAGGCGGGCTACTCGGTTCGCGCCGTGGAGTACGACATCAGCTGGGTCGCCGGCGCGAGCGTGACGAGCGAGAATTACGTCGGCCGCGCCAAGATGGTGGTCGACGAAAAACGTCAGGTGCTTCTGGGGGCGACCTTCGTGGGCCAAGACGTGGGCGAGCTCATCCACTCGGCCACCATCGCGGTGGTGGGTGAGGTGCCGCTGAACCGGCTGTGGCATGCGGTGCCGTCGTATCCGACGCTCAGCGAAGTCTGGTTGCGACTGCTCGAGACCTACGGGCGAGACGGGTCGAGCTTCTGAAGCCGCCGAGGGTGCCGAGCGCCGTAGCGACCTCAGCGCCGACAGCCGTGCCGACGGCCGCCCCGACAACGGTGTCGACGGCTCTGAGAGCGCTGTTGCGACCAGTGTTGCTCGCTCCCCCGTTGGCACGCGCCGGGTATCTGTACGCCACCCTGGTCGGCGTCGTGTGGGGTGCCGTGCTGAGCACGGGCCGCATCCGCCGCGTCGACGGCCTGTTCGTGTTCACCGGTGTGCCGACGTGGGCGTTCTCTCGCGGCGGGTCATGCATCGGCGGGGTGTACCTCACTGACACGAATGCAGGCCCGCAGGTTCTCGAACACGAAGCCGTGCACCGGTTACAGTGGCAGAAGTACGGCCTGCTCTTTCCCTTGGCGTATTTTCTCGCCGGATCTGACCCACTGACCAACCGCTTCGAAGTCGAAGCCGGGCTCGAGAAAGGCGGTTACCGGTGAGCGCTGCAGAGCCGTCGGGCACGTCACCCGAAGAACCGAACGGATCGTTGACCGGCAAGGTCATCGTGATCACGGGCGCAAGCTCGGGCATCGGCCGTTCTGCGGCCGGCACTCTTGCCGCCGAAGGCGCAACCGTGGCCGTGGTCGGGCGAAACCCCGAGCGAACACGAGCAGTGGCGCGCGACGTGGGCGGCGAGGCGTTTCTGGCCGACTACGACCACCTCGACGAGGTGCGCGGGCTGGCGGATGCTCTGCTGACCCGATTCGACCGCATCGACGTTCTCGCGAACAACGCCGGCGGGCTGGTGAAGAAGCGCTCCCTCACCGCTGACGGGCACGAACGCACCATTCAGAGCAACCACTTGGCGCCCTTCTTGCTGACCACTCTGCTGCTGCCTCGACTGCTCGAGAACGCGGCCGAGGCACCGATTCGGGTGATCTCAACGGCGTCGAGCGCGAACAACTTCGGCAGAATTCGCCTCGACGACCTCGACTTGCGTAACCGACGGTGGTTCGGCGGCTGGCCGGCGTATTGCGCGGCCAAGCTGGCGAACATCCTCTTCATCAAAGAACTCGCCCGACGTACGGCCGGCACTGGCCTCGAGGCCTACGCCTTTCACCCAGGCTTCGTGGCGACGTCGTTCGCCGGCGACACGGCCCTGCTGAAGTTCGCCAACGTGGTGGGCCAGGGTCACATCGGCCTCTCGCCCGAAGCGGGCGGGACTCCCTTGGTGCAGCTGGCGTCGATACCCGATGTGGATGCCCCGAGCGGCACCTTCTTCGACCAACTCACTCCGAACGGACGCACCTCGGCGCGCGCGAACGACGCCGACCTGGCTGCGAAGCTCTGGGCCGTCTCGGCGCGAGACACGGCTCCCGCCGTCGCCTGACCCGCCGCGCCTGAGCGTTCGCACTTGAGCGTTCGCACCTGAGCTTCCCGAGTCTCCCCTGCTCTCCCCTGCTCTCCCCTGCTCGAAGTGAATCCACGGTGAATCAGAAGGGCGGCTCCGGGCCGTTCAACGTGGAGTCTTCACTTGCCACATCACCGAGTTGGGCCGTGACGAACTGCGGAGCGGGGCGCCACCGGAGTCGGCTCGACGAGGTAGGCGAACCCGACGGGAGATGTCCAGAGCAGTGAGCCTGGTGGGGCCGGATCGTGCTCGACCTTCCATTCGGTGTGGTGCTTCACTTTGTGATGGCTCGAGCAGAGCGGGCCGAGGTTGGCGAAATTCGTCTCGCCGCCCTCTGACCACGGCCGGGTATGGTCGAGTTCGGCCGCGGCGGAAGGAATTCCGCAGGTGGGAAAAGCACACTCCGTGTGGGTCAGCCGAATCAGTTCGTCAAGATCTGCAGGCGGCCGATACCGTTCGCGACCGAAGTTGAGCACCACCCCCGTGATCGGGTCGGTGAGAACACGGCGAAAGCTGGGTGCCGAACGGGCGAGTCGCAGAGCGGTCAACCGGTCGATCGGTCCATAACCTTCAAGCTGTGCGGCGCCGCCGCCATCATGACCCAACAGTGTCAACACCGGAACGGTAACCCGCACGTGCGGCCGAATGCCCGTCGTGCACCCTGGAATCGACGTCTCGCCGTTGAGCATCAGGTCACTGAGCGTATCGACTCGGAGATGAGCCATGGTGCGAAGGTCGCCCCCGTTCTTCAGTGATCGGGCGAGTTCCGTCGCGCGGTTGTAGATCGCGACCGCCTCGACAGCCGGAAGGTAGTGGGTGAGGTACGCCATTCCATCGGTGGCCGCGTCGATGGTGACCCTGCGTTCGGCAGCCGCGCGGAGATGACGCTCAACGTCGGTCATGGGCTGAGCCTCTTCGACGGCGGCGCGAGCGACACTACCGAGCCGCTGAACAGACACTCGCTTCGCCGCTGTGAGAACCAGGCTCTCGTAGTCGTGCAGACGGTCTGGACGTAGACCTGCCGCATGGTGTGCGATCTTCTCGGCGTGCCGGTACGAGATGTCGCCGCTCTGTAGCGCTTCGCGAGTGGCAGAGAGCGGCCCCGCGAGGGCTTCGGCCGTGTCGAGGCGCCGCCGGGCATCCGTTTCGCTCAGGTGCACAGCGGCGGCCAACTCTGTCACAACGATTCGTTCGGCCACCACCGCGGGCGACCAGCCCGGGCCGCCCGTCGATTGGTCGCGTACGCCCATGGAGAGGCTGGCCAAGCGCGCTCGCTCGATGCAGGCGAGTTGCTCGGCCTGCACCCGGGAGACCTGGCGTTCGAGGGCGACGACCTCTGTGATGGCGGCGGCGAATTGCTCGCGCAGCAGAAGCCGCTCGTGCGCAGACGGCACGTTGCCAGACGGTGGAAGTTTCATGAGATAAGTTCACCATGAGCCACCGACATTGAGTTTTCACCCGAATTTTCGCGCCCGACGTGGCGAGACCCAGACGTGGCTAGACCCAAACGTGGCGAGACCCAGACGTGGCGAGACCCGAGCGTGCCCGAGCCCTAACGTGCCGTGCCGAGTTCCTGACGTGCCGAGAATCGATGACTAAAGAGCTGCAGACTCCGCGGTCTCTACGCCGAGCTGGGCGATGAGGTCGAGGCGCAGGTCGGAGATCGACTCGGTGTCGCCAAAGACGACCGCCGTGATCTCGGTGCCGTCAAACTCGGCGTCGCCGGTGCACATCTCAGAAACCCACGCGCGTACCGAACGGCCGAGGGCCTGGCCCGGGGCACAGGCCGTGCTGGTACCGGGGTCACCGGTGCGGACATCGCGGGCGAGCCACGTCACCGTGATGAGTTCAGGAGTCTCGAGTAGCTCGATGTCGGCGGCCGAAGCGACCTCGATGAAGATCTGTCCGCGCGTGCGGCGCGATCGCGATTGAATGGCGTCGAGCCGAGAGACCAGGTCACGAACCTCTGCGATGCACGTTTCGTCAGCGGCGACCAGAACCTGACCGGAGAGCCCGGTCGTAAGGGGTGAGCCGACCACGCCGCCTTCGACCACGCCGCCTTCGACCACACTGCCTTTATCCACGCTGCGGGGGCTCTGCATCACTACGCTCATTTGTCTCAAGCATAGGGTTGCCTAACCTTATTCGCAACGCAGCGATGCCCCGCCTTCGTGAACTCACAGGCTGAACGCAGGTGGATGCACCAGATCCCACCGCAGCCGCCTCTCGAGTTGCCGCCCGAGCGAGAGCAGCGTGGCCTCGCCGCCCGGCCGGCCGATGAGCTGAACGCCGAGCGGCAACCCGGCCGCCGTCTGCCCCACCGGCAGCGTGATCGCCGGCAGCCCGCTCACGTTCACGAACGAAGTGAACGGCGTGTACTGCACCTGCTGCGCGAAGTTGTGCTCGCCGTCTTCGGGGTCGAACCAGCCGATGGGCCGCGGCGGCAGCGCGAGCGTGGGCGTCACGACGGCGTCGAACGATTCGAACTGGTGGATGACCGACCGCTCGAACGACGACAGGGTCTGCAGCGCGCGAGCCAGTTCGGCCGCCCCGAGCGCACGCCCACGATGCATCAGCCAGCGCGTCAGCGGCTCGAGCAGATGCTCGGTGCTGTCATCGGCGGGTATCAGCGCAGCGCCGGCCTGCCAAATGGTGCGAAACGCCGGCGCGTATTCGGGCGAGGGCAGCAGCGAGAGCGATTCGAGCCCGTGACCGAGTTCGCCCAGCAGGCCGACGGTCTGCTCGAACGTCTCGCGCACCTCGGGGTCGATGGTGATCTCGTAGGCAGAATCCCAGGGCGAATCGGTGAGCACGCCGAGCTGAAAGCGGCCCTCGCCGCGAATGGCTGCTCCGAGGTAGGGGCCGTCGAGGTTTTCTGGGGCGCGCAGGCTGAAGTGGTGCGCCGGAGCACCGCCCGAGGGGCTGATCATTCCGTCGAGCAGCAGTGCGGCATCCGTCACCGTACGCGCGAGCGGGCCGCCCACCCCGAGCCCCGCCAGCGTGCCGATGCCCGACGCCGCCGGAATCAGCCCGCGAGTCGGCTTCAGCCCGACGAGGCCGGTCGCCGCCGCTGGTATGCGAATGGATCCGCCGCCGTCAGACCCGGGCGCGAACGGCAGCAGCCCCGCCGCGACCGCAACGGCAGCGCCACCGCTCGAACCACCGGGGCCCAGGTCGGTGTCGTAGGGGTTGCGGGCCGGCGGCGCCACGAGGTTCTCGGTGTAACTCGGCAGCCCGAATTCGGGCGTTGCGGTCTTACCGAGGCTCACTCCCCCGGCAGCGTCGAGCGCGTCGGCGATCTCGTCAGACTCCTCGGGCACGAAGTTCTCGAACAGCCGCGACCCGAACGTCGTGCGAACACCTGCCCGCCGCACCAGGTCTTTGTCGCCGAACGGCAGCCCCCACAGAGTGGTCGTGCGCGGCACGTTCGATTCGACAGTGGATGCCCGTTCGAGCGCCTTCTCGGCCGTGACCTCGTGAAAGGCACCGAGCTCAGGGTTCAAACGCTCGATGCGGCCGAGGTAGTGCTCGGTCAGTTCGACGACACCGACGTCGCCTTTCTGCAGAAGGTGCCACTGTTCGAGGGCGCTGAGGTCATGCAACTGTGCCATGCACCGAGTCTGCCACGGCACACCCAGTAGTCAGCGCGCTACTTCAGGTGCTTCTGCAGCAGCACCGTGCCGAGCCACCGGTTGAACTTGAAGCCCACCTTGCCGAGCCGGCCGACTTCTTTGAAGCCGAGGCTCTCGTGCAACCGAATCGAGCCCTCTGCACCCTTGTCGACGATGACGGCGAGCACCTCTTTGACACCCGCGGCTTTGCTGCGGGCGAGCAACTCTTTCATGAGCGCTTTGCCGAGACCCTTGCCGGTCGCGGCCGGCCCGAGGTAGATGCTGTCTTCGACGGTTCGGCGGTAGGCCGCCTTCTGCTTCCACGGCGACACATAGGCAAAACCGATCATCTGGTCGGTCGGTGACACGGCAAGCAAGAACGGCAGATTGAGCCTCGACACCCACTCGAACTTCGAGCGCCACTCCTTCAGGGTCATCGCGTCTTCGTCGAGTGTCACTACCGTGTTCGCCACGTAGTGGTTGTAAAGCTCGCGTACCGCTGGCATGTCGGCCATGGTCGCGTCACGAATGCTGAACTCGAATTTCGGCAGCGGAGGCGTAGGAGGTCGCAGATTCGCCGGCAGGGTGCGGCGGGCCTGATATTCCTCTTCGAGCATGGGCTCGATCTTAGCCGAGCGACCCGTCAGAACCGAGCGACCCGTCTGGGCCGAGCGCCCAGTCGATGGGCTCCGATCCTTGCGCGATGAGCGCGGCATTTGCGCGGCTGAACGGGCGTGAGCCGAAGAACCCCCGGCTGGCCGAGAGCGGGCTGGGGTGCGCAGACTCGATGACCGGCGTCTGGCCCAGCCACGGCGTGAGGTTGGCGGCATCCCGACCCCACAGAATGGCGACCAGGGGTGTGCTGCGCGCGGCGAGCGTCTTGATGGCCAGCTCGGTCACGGCCTCCCAGCCCTTGCCGCGGTGCGAGCCGGCGACGCCCGGCTGAATCGTGAGCACGCGGTTCAGCAGCATGACGCCGTGCTCGCTCCAGGCCGTGAGGTCGCCGTGGACCGGCGGCACTACGCCCAGGTCGGTGTTCAGCTCGCGATAGATGTTCTGCAGACTGCGTGGCACCGGCCGAACGTGTCGTTCGACCGCGAACGAGAGGCCGATCGGATGCCCGGGGGTGGGGTACGGGTCTTGACCCACAATGAGCACCCGAACATCGGCCAGCGGGTACCGAAACGCGCGCAGAACGTTCGCGCCCGCGGGCAGGTACCCGCGCCCGGCAGCCACCTCGGCGCGGAGAAAGTCGCCCATGGCAGCGATAGTGCCCGCAACGGGCGTGAGCGCCTCGGCCCAGCCGGCATCCATCTGCCCGTCGGCGGCGAGTTCAGAGAGTGATTTGCTTGTCATACGTCGAGCTCGGGGTCGTCGCTGAGCTCACCCATGGTCGCGACGCGCACGGCACCGTCGACGAGCGTGACCGTCCAGACGCTGCCGCGGCCCACTACACGCAGCGGGCCGTCGCCCACGATGAGCGCCGTGTGTTCGTCGATGGCCACCCCGCTGTCGGTCAGGCCGGCCTCGGTGGCAGCGATCAGCCGCGAAAGCGTGCCCCACTGCGCCGCGTGCACATCGACGGCGAGGTCGATGAGGCCGATGCCTTCGCCCAGAGTGATTTCGTCGAGGTCTTCAGAGGCCTCCTGCGGCGACACCTCGACCTCGCCGATCTTCCAGCCGCCGAGAAGGGCCTGCTCTGAAGCAATAGCTGCTCCGGCCGAGAAGCCGAGATACGGCACGCCCGCTGAAACCTGGCGCCGAATCTCGTCGAACGCGGGAGCAAGGCTGTCGCGGTAGGCCGGGGTGAGGCCGCCCCAGACCAGAATGCCGTGCGAGCCCACGAGCACCCGCGGGTCGACCAACCTCCCTTCGGCGAGCAGCACAGGAACGGGCTCGAACTCGGTGATCAGGTCGAGCGCGGCCCGCAGCTCGGCGTACTTCTCAGGCGCGTCGCCGTCGCGCACGAGAACGATCACAACGCGCGGGCCCTCGAGCCGGCCCTCTCGCAGGGCCAATTCGGCGGCCTCAGAGAGAAATTCGCGGTAGACCGCTCCGTCGTCTTCGGGCGGCCAGCCGCCGCCCACCAGATGGATGCCCACGCCGACCGAACTCAGACCGATACGGGCGGGTGCGCCGACCAGGGAAAGACGATCCACCGATCGGTCTTGCGCCAGTAGAAGTCGGGCTCGATCACCGAGCGTGGCTTCGAATACAGCGTGGCGGTTTTCACGATGACGCCGATTTTCGTAAGCAACCCCACCACCAGCGCCAACGTGCGGCCCGAGTCGGCGACGTCGTCGACGAGCAAGATGTTCTTGCCGATCAGTGCAGTGTTGTCGAGCATGGGCGGCAGGATGATCGGCTCAGGCAACGTCGTCTCGATATCGCTGTAGAACTCCACATTGAGACTGCCGCAGCTCTTCGTGCCCGTTGCGTAGGCGAGCGCACCCGCGGGCAGCAGGCCACCGCGCGCAATCGCAATGACGAAATCGGGTACGAACCCGCTCTCGAGCACACTCGTCGCGAGCACTCGAGATGCCTCGCCGAACTCCAGCCAGCCGAGCACTTCGCGTTCAGGCGTGACCGAATCGACTGAATCGACTACCTCGACTGAATCGACTGCCTCGACTGAATCGACTGCCTCGACTGAATCGACATCAACGGTGTTCTCTGTGACTTCTGCACTCTCGGCCATTCGACTACGGTACCGGTTTACCCGGCATTTCGAAGCCCCGCAGCTTTCGTTTGCCTTCGGTTCGTCTTCTCAGTCGCCCTCAGCCTTTAGCCGTCAGCGGGCCGCGGTGCACTTTGTATGCTGCCGACTGGGCGACCGGCTTGATGACCACGTAGTCGAGGCTGATGTGCGGCGCGAGTTCGACCATCGAGACGATGGTCTCGGCCACGTCGTCACCGGTCAGCGGATTCGGCACGTTGGCGTACACGGCATCGGCCGCAGCCTGGTCGCCTTTCAGCCGGTTGAGCGAGAACTCTTCGGTGTGCACCATGCCCGGCGCGATCTCGAGCACACGGATCGGTTCGCCGCTCAGCTCGAGTCGCAGAACGTCGAGCGCAGCGGCGATGGCGAACTTCGCGGCGTTGTAACCGCCGCCCTTCTCATAGGCGATATGGCCGGCGATAGAAGTCACCGTGAGAATGTCGGCCACGGCGGTGCCTGTCTCCGCGCCACGAACCGAGTCGCGTAACAGGGGTAGAAGGGCGGTGATGACTCGTTTGACGGCGATGACGTTGATTTCGTACATCCACCGCCAGTCGTCGGGGTCGCCCGCTTCGACGGTGTCGAGGCCTGCGGCACCCCCGGCATTGTTGATAAGAGTACTGACGCCGCCGGTTTCGGCGAGGTAGCTCGCCAGAGCATCCACATCGGCCTGCTTCGTGAGGTCGGCGACGAAAGAGGAGGCGCCGGTCTCGTCGGCGAGCGCCTTCAGGCGGTCTTCGCGGCGGGCCACGCCCACCACCTGCCAGCCGTGCGCGCGAAGCACCCGCACTGTCGCTTCGCCGATGCCCGAACTTGCCCCTGTGACGACTGCGCGCCTGGAATTCTCTGCCATGTTCTCAACGCTAGCCGAGATCGAGGCACCGCTTCGTTACCCCGTGTTTCGGCACTTGTTGACCGCGCTGGCGGGGCTGCCTACTGTTGCCGTAGTTCACCCGCGATTTCTCGTCAGACCAAAGGAATACTCTCATGACCGACAACTCCGCCGACTGGCAGTTCGAGACCAAACAGATTCACTCGGGCGCCGCTCCAGACCCCGTCACCAACGCCCGTGCGACACCGATCTATCAGACCACCTCCTACGTCTTCAACGACGCCGACCACGCGAAGAACCTGTTCGCTCTCGCCGAGTTCGGCAACATCTACACCCGCATTCAGAACCCCACCCAGAACGTTGTCGAAGAGCGCGTTGCAGCACTCGAAGGCGGAACAGCAGCGCTGCTGGTCGCCTCGGGCCAGGCCGCCGAGACCTTCTCGGTGCTGAACATCGCCCAGGCCGGCGACCACATCGTGTCGAGCTCGTCGATCTACGGTGGCACGTACAACTTGTTCAAGTACACGCTCGCGAAGCTCGGCATCGAGACCACGTTCGTCGAAAACCAAGACGACGCCGAAGAATGGCGCCGCGCGGTTCGCCCGAACACCAAGCTGTTCTTCGCCGAGACCATCGGAAACCCGAAGATCAACATTCTCGACATCGAGCTCGTGTCGGGTGTCGCGCACGAGAACGGCGTTCCGTTGATCGTCGACAACACCATCGCCACTCCGTACCTGATTCGCCCGTTCGAGCACGGCGCCGACATCGTGGTGCACTCGGCCACGAAGTTTCTCGGTGGCCACGGCACCATCATCGGCGGCGTCATCGTCGACGGCGGAAAGTTCAAGTGGAGCGAGAACTCGGAGAAGTTCCCGGGCCTCACCACGCCCGACGAGTCGTACCACGGCGTCACCTACACCGAGGCGCTCGGCGACGGCATCGCCTACATCATCAAGGCTCGCGTGCAGTTGCTGCGCGACCTCGGCTCGTCAATCGCTCCGGCGAGCGCCTGGCAGCTCATCCAGGGCATTGAGACGCTGTCTCTGCGCATCGAGCGCCACGTGCAGAACGCCCAAGAGGTCGCCGAATGGCTCGACAGCCACGACGACGTCGCCGCGGTGTACTACGCCGGTCTGCCGTCGAGCCCCTGGTACGGCGCCGCGAACAAGTACGCGCCCAAGGGTGTCGGTGCGGTGCTGTCGTTCGAGCTGAAGGGCGGTGTCGATGCCGGTCGTGCGCTGGTCAACAACCTCAGCTTGTTCTCGCACTTGGCCAACATCGGCGACGTTCGCTCGCTCGTGATTCACCCCGCCTCCACCACGCACTCCCAGCTCACCCCCGAGCAGCAGCTGACCTCTGGCGTCACGCCGGGCCTGGTTCGCCTGTCGGTCGGGCTCGAGAACATCGACGACATCAAGGCCGACCTTGCCGGCGGCCTCGCTGCGGCTCGTGAGGTTGCTCGCGCGAACGCGCTCTAAGCGACGCGCTGGACGTTCGACTACGCCTGACGTTCGACTACAGAGCATCAACCACAGAGCAGTAACCACAGAGCAGGGGCGCCCACGTCACGTAACAGTGACGCGGGCGCTCTTTTCTTTGGCCAGAATGGAAGAACCATGGACTGGCAGATATCTGAAGACACCGTACCGAGCGATTTCATCACCGATGCGCAGATCCGGTCGATCATGGGCAAGCCCCCGGCGACGGGTGCCTGGCGCGACGGCGACCCGGTAGGCAACCGCCAGTTCGCCCACATCGGCGACGTCAGCTTCGAGAGCGGTGGGTTCGTCGCCGACGTTCGCATAGCGTACGAGACGTTCGGCACGCTGAACGCGGCCGGCGACAACGCGATACTCGTGGCGCACGCTCTCACGGGCGACTCGCACCTGGCCGGAGCGGCCGGCCCCGGGCATCCGACAGCCGGCTGGTGGGGCGGAATCGTGGGCTCTGGCCTTGCGCTCGACACCGACCGGTACTTCGTGGTCGCACCCAACATGCTCGGCAGCTGCCAGGGGTCGACCGGGCCCGCGTCGCTCGACGGTGACGGCGAGGAATGGGGCATCCGGTTTCCGTACACGAGCATTCGCGATCAGGTGCGCGCGCAGCACGGCGTGATGGAGCATCTCGGCATCACGCGCTGGGCGGCCATCGTGGGCGGCTCGATGGGCGGTATGCAGGTGCTCGAATGGGGCGTCGAGTACCCCGACGAGGCGGAGCGGCTGGCGATCATCGCCGCTCCCCCGATTTCGAGTGCAGACCAGATCGCTTTGAACTCGGTGCAGATCGAGGCGATTCGCGCCGACCCGCTGTACCGGCACGGGTCGTACTACAACGCGAAAGACGGTGAGGGGCCGCATTCAGGGTTGGCGCTGGCCAGGCGCATGGCCCTGCTGAACTACCGGAGCCCCACCGAGCTGAACGACCGCTTCGAGCGGAGCTGGCAGAGCGGAATCAGCCCGCTCGGGCACGGCGGCCGATTCGCGGTGGAGTCGTACCTCGACTTTCACGGCAACAAGTTCACGAGACGCTTTGACGCCAATGCCTATATCACGCTCGTCGAGGCGATGAATTCGCACGACGTGGGGCGCGGCCGGGGCGGCGTCATCGAGGCGCTTCGCCGAGTCACCGCGCGTTCACTGATCATCGGAATCGACAGCGACCGGCTGTTTCCGGTACCCGACCAGCAGGTCATCGCGAAGTACATTTCGAGCAACATCGACGGCGATGAGGCCACCGTGATCACATCGCGGTTCGGCCATGACGGCTTCTTGATCGAGTACGACGCGGTGTCGAACGAGCTGGTGCGGCTGCTCGCAACCTGACGTGTTGCGACCTATCGGTAACATCGAGTCAGTGCTACCGCGTGCGCGATGAGGAGTCAGTGATGAGGCATCAACGATGAAGCATCAAGAACCACTTCTCGGCACGGCTGCGTGGCTCGAGGGAACGGTCTTCACCGTTTCGTCGTTCGCGTGCCTTGCGATCGCCGGCGGGGTGCCTATTTTCACTTTTCTGATCGCCGTCGTTCTGTACCTGGTGATGCTGTTTTCGTACTTCATGCTGGGGCGGTCGCCCTCGTCGTGGTGGATTGTCATCACCACCGTCATCGGGCTCTCGATCAGCCTATTGCTCGGCACGTTGAGCGGCGAGAATCCGTCGGTGCTCAGCGCCATTCTGCTCGTCTCAGGCGGCGGGCTCGGCGCCATGGCGATCGTGCTGCAAGGCACTGCGGCGGGCCGGGCGTACTTGGTGCTGATGTTCGTGGCGAATCTTGCGGTGACGCTGCCGTTCATGAAGGGCGGTGACGTCACTCAGGCACTGACCATCTTCATCGTGGGCTGGTCGGTGAACGTGATGGTCGGAATCTGGGTCAACGACAGCGTCAAACGCGCCAGAGCCCGAATCGCCCGGCTCGGCACTGCACATCAAGCCGAACGGCGAGCCAGCGAAATCGAAGCACAACGCCGGCAGAGCGCTCGACTGATGCACGACACCGTGCTCGCCACTCTCACGCTGCTTGCGCATTCCGGCCGAGGAGTCGACCCCGAAGCCTTGCGAGTACAAGCTGCAGAAGACGCCGTGCTGCTGCGGCAACTTCGGCTGGGCGAGACACCGGCACCACGGGCATCCGGTGCCTACAATCTCAAAGCCGACGACGTGGTGGGGGTCACCGACAATATTCGGGCACTGCAAGACCGATTCGCGCGACGCGGTTTGACCGTGCATTGGCACGGCGCCGGCGACGTGACCCTGCCGCCCGTGGTGCGAAGCGCCTTTCTGCTCTCGCTCGGCGAATGCCTCGAGAACGTCAGACGGCATTCGGGCGTCGACCAAGCCGATGTGACCATTTCACAGGATGCCGCGGGAGTGCGCGCCATGGTCACCGACTCGGGAGTCGGATTCGACACGGCCGACGTGGCGAGCGGGCGACTCGGCATCACCGAATCGGTGGTGGCTCGCATTCGAGATGTGGGCGGCAACGCGCGCATCTTCTCGGCGCCAGGTGCCGGCACGACGGTGGTTCTGGAGGTGCCCCGATGAGCGAGCATCCGGTGCTGAAAAGTGCGCAACCGAGCACGAAGAGCGAGCCCGACGAGGCGAGCACCGGGCTGCTGACACGGTTGGTGCGCGCCCGAACGCTCGGCCCAGAAGCGCTCGAGGCGTTGCGCAAAGACATGGCAAGCGATTCGCGTATCGGAATCGGGTACCTCGGGGTGGGCGCCATCGTGGCCGCGGTGATTCTGAGCGTGCGCGGGCTCGCGATCTTCATCTTCGATTGGGGGCTGTACCCGAACCCGTGGTTGACGCTGATCGCCTGGATCGTCGTGGCAATCGCCCTCACCGGCGCCGTTCTCATCGCCAACGCACACGGCAGTCATCTGCCCACGCCGGCGTTCATTGTGATGCTGGTGCTGCTCGGTGCGGCGGTGATTCTCGACGTGGTGTCAGCGGGCGGGTTCGCCACGGCGGTGCCAGAAGTCACCGTCATCGTGGGCGCCGGCGCCGCACTGCTCGCCCTCGTGGCTTACCGGCCGCTGAACCAGTTGCTGCTCGCGACACTCGTTCTCGCGGCCTTCTTGCTCGCGGTGACGATCGCCGGTGTGAGTTCGCAGCCGCCGGGCACCCGGCCGCAGATCGAGGTGATCGTTGCGGCCATTGCACCCACACTGATCGGCATCTTGATCGTTCGGTCGTTCAGCCGGTTCATCGACCGAGAGCTCGACCGCACGCTGGTGGAGAGCACCCTTTCATCGCCGAGGTTCGGGGTGGGCATCCAGGGGGCCGATGAACTCGTGCGCCTCGACCAGAGCGCCGAAGAACTGCTCTCAGATGTGGCATCGGGCCGCGTCAGTCTGCCGCTGAACAAACAACAAGCATCGGCAGCCTCGGCACTGGCCAGCGAGCTGAGGCTGCGCCTCGTGGCCGGTCGGCGGCAGACCTGGCTTCAGCATGCCATCGACGACTCAGAGGTGCTGAGCCCGACCGTGACACTGCTCGACCCTGCAGGTCTCGCGGGCTACCTCGAACCCGATCAGCGTGAAGGTCTGTTGTCTGCCGTGTGGCTGATCGCGGCCGCCGCGACCCGGCAGCAACCACGCCTGATCATCACAGTGGGGCCGCAGTCAGACCCCTCACCCGGGGCACAACCCGATAGGATTGCGTTTCCGATAGATATTTCTGTTGAAGGAATACCGAGGCGTCGAGTCGACGTCACGATCTGGGGGGCACTCGATCGGGTTGGGCCGCACATCGAAAGCGGTCGACACGGCAGTCTGCGCTTACAGATGAGCGTGCATGTCGACACGCCAGAAACGTAAGATGAGCACAACGAGAAGGGTCGATCATGTCACCGTCGCATGACAACATTCGATTGGCGATCGTCGATGACCACCGGATGCTGCTCGGTGCTCTCACCGAGTGGATACGCGGAGCGGCCAGCGACATCAGCATGGTCGCAGCGGTCACGACGTGGCCCGATCTGCTCACACACCCTGAGTTTCCGGTGGATGTGGTGCTGCTCGACCTCGATCTCAAAGACAACCTGCCTATCTCGGTCAAACTCCGCGCACTGAAGTCAGCCGGCGTCAAGACCGTGCTGATGAGCACGTACTCCGAGCCCGTGGTCATCCGTGAGGCACTGGCCGCGGGCGCGCTCGGCTACCTTGTGAAGAGCGAAGAAGCAGACATGATCGTCGAGGCCATTCGTGCCGCGGCGAAGGGCGAACCGTTCATTTCGAGTGAACTCGATCTGGCGCTCAGCGCCCAAGAACTCGGCGGTGCGCCGAAGCTCAGCGCTCAAGAGCGTCGGGTGATGGCGCTCTACGGCGGCGGTGAGCCCGTGAAGCAGGTCGCTGAACAGCTGAGCATCTCAGAAGAGACGGCCAAGAGCTACCTCAAGCGCATTCGCGAGAAGTACCGCGTGCTGGGCATCGACGTGGGTACCAAGGTGGCGTTGCGCCGGCGGGCCATTCAAGACGGCCTGCTGCTGCACGACGATTACCTCGATACGTCGGAGAACACGGCCGAGCCGGCCTCGTCACCGGCCGAATGAGCCGCTGAGGCCGCGGTTTTCGTCGGCGCGAGTGCCCGGGCCTTGCCCCGTCGTTCGACCGAGAACGAGACGATGGCAATCGCGATGCCGAGCAGCGTGAGAACCACTCCCACCCAGATGGGTGCGAGGTAACCGAATCCTGCTGTGAGGGCGAGCCCGCCGAGAATGGGGCCCAGCGCGTTACCGGTGTTGAGCGCCGAATGGTTGAGGGCGGCACCGATCGTTTGACTGTCGCCCGCAACATCCATCAGCCTGGTCTGCACGAGGGGCGAGATTGCGGAGGCGGCGATACCGACGAGAAAGAGGCCGACGAACAGGCCCACGGGGTTCGTTGCGAACAGCGCCAGGCACACGAGCATAACTGTGAGTGCCGCGTAGAAACCGAGAATCGAGCGCTTGAGGTTTCTATCGGCGAACCAGCCGCCGAGCAAGTTGCCGATGGTCATTCCGATGCCGATGGCAATGAGAGCGAGGGGCACGATGGAGGCCGGCAGACCGGTGATCGACGTCACGATAGGCGAAACGAAGGTGTAGACGCAGAAGAAGCCGCCGAACCCGATAGCGCCGATGGCCACGGTGAACCACACTTGCGGTCGCCGGAAGACGGTGAGTTCTTGCTTCAAGGTGGCGGTGGGGTCGCCGGGCATATTCGGCACCGTCAGCACGATCGAGAGCAGCGCGAGCGCGAAGACCGCGGCCACAACGAGGTAGGCCACCCGCCAGCTCGTCGCCTGGCCGATGAAGGTGATGAGCGGCACGCCGATGACGTTGGCCACGGTCAAGCCGGCAAGCACGAGCGCCACCCCGCGGCCACGTTTGCCCGGCCCCATCAGCGAGGCGGCAACCAGAGCGGCGATGCCGAAGTAGGCGCCGTGCGGCAGCGCCGAGACGAATCGCGCGAGCACCACGAGGCCGAACGTCGGCAACAAGGCCGACGCGACGGTGCCGACGATGATGATGCCGAGCAGGCACATCAGTACGATCTTGCGCGGCCATCGAGCGGCAACAGCGGCGATAGTGGGTGCGCCGACCACCACGCCGGCGGCATATGCGGTGACCAGCAGACCGGCTTGGGCGTTCGCCTGCTCGACCGACGCGGCGAAGAGCGCCGGCAGCAGGTCGTGCGCGATATTCGGCAGAAGGCCCATCGCCACGAATTCGGTGCAACCGATGCCGAAGCCGCCCAGAGTGAGGGCGAGCAGGGCGAGGCGAACGCGGGCAGGTGTCAGCCCGAACGTCGTCGCCTGGTTTGTTGTGGTCACAGAACTATCGTAAGCGACGTGTGGGCCGAAAATCGAATCGATTCGATTATCGGTTACACGATAGTTACACGAACCCGGCCCGGCGGAGTTCTACTCGCCTAGAGCCTTCTCGAGACGCTCGAGCTTGCCCGTCAATTCACCCGTGTGGCCCGGGCGAATGTCGGCCTTCAGTACGAGCGAGACCCGCGAGCCGAACTGACCCACCGCTTCGGTGGCGCGGCGAATGACGTCGAACACCTCGTTCCACTCGCCCTCGATGGTGGTGAACATCGAATCGGTATGGTTCGGCAGGCCAGACTCGCGAACGATTCGAACAGCCGCCGCGACGGCGTCATGCACCGAAGCGTCGGCGTTGTCGCTGCCCAAGGGGCCTTCACCCGACGGTGCGACCGAAAATGCGACCAACATCAGATGCTCACCCTTTCGTTGGGCAGAAATGCGAGGTCTTTCGCTCGCACTCGTGCACGGAACAACGATCGCACAGCGAGGGCGAACAACACCACCACGAGAACGTTGCGCGCCGTCAGAACGAGCAGCATCAACGGGTCGAGCGAGAGTAGCCAGTCATACAGATACGGGTAGATCAGCTGGGTGAGTGCGCCGAGAACCGCGGCGATGACGGCGAACTGCCGAAACTCGCGGCCCTGCCAGATGATGCCGAGAATCACGGGAGCGCTGATCCACAGCATGAACTGGGGCGAGCCGACCTTATTGAACACGATGAGCGCAGTGACTAGTGCCAGCGACAGGCTCGGTAGCACCCGGGTGATCGACGCTCCCGAGCGAACCACGTACACACCCAGCACAAGCACGGCCGCGACGGCGACGGCCAGCATCGGCGTCGTCAAGAAGTCGGCGATCGAACCGCCGTTGCCCTTCACCTGAAAGGTCAGAATGTCTTGGTCGTAATACACCTTCGAACCGGGAACGCGCAGGTAGGCCATCCACATCCACGGCAGGCTGACGGGTGCCTCGATCTGCAGCCCACGGCCGGTCTGCTGGCTCACGAAGCTGAACAGGTTCGAACCCGCGCCGAGCAAGAACCCGATGATGGCAACGCCGATGGCGGTGACTGCCGCCCCAACGGCCACGGCGACGCGCTTCTTCGCCGCGATGACCACTGCCACGATGAGCGCTGCGGGCCATACCTTCACCCAGGTGGCGAGGGCGAGCAGAACGCCGGCGATCGCCGGGCGGCGCATGGCGAGCAGCAGCCCCACGATGACGAGGTCGACTTCGAACGTATCGATGCGGCCGAGAGCAACCGGCCCGAGCAGAAGCAGAAAGGCGAGCCACCACCAGGCAGCCAGATACCGGATGTTCGGGGTGAATTGCCCGCGATCGGCGATGGCCACCTCGTCTGAAGGCTCGGCGGTAGCTCGCGAGTTGAGAATGAAGGCGAAAACGGTGGCGTTCGCGATCACGACGAGCAGCAGCCAGCCCACGCCGTACAGCGAGCTACCGAACCCCATCGCGGCGATCATCGGCACGAGCGCCAGCAGCGGATAGACGAAAGGGCCGTCGATGCCGACCCAATAGCCGTCGAGCCCGTGCTGAATCCAGTCGTTGTACACGATGGTCACGTCGCCCCAGGGCAGACCAGGGCCGACGAGACCCATGATGCCCAGCCAGAGGTGAATGACGATGAACGCCAACCACAGCACTAGGGGAGTTTTTGCCAGTCGACGCACCTCGCCATCTTATGCGGTCGTTCTGAGCCGATCGGTTCGCGGCACACGCGCAGCCGAAACACAGGCTGCACCCCACCCCCTCCCAGCGTGTCGCCAAGAATGGCTGATTAGCTCGTCAACACGATGAAAAAGCCCGTCAGCATCAGCCTCGCGCTCGTCGCGGCGGCCGTGTCGGTAGGCCTCGTGGCGGCGGTTGCCGCGCCAATTCTTTATCGAGATGTGACCATTGCGCCCTCATCTCAGGCCGCGAGCGTCATTCCGACGGTCACCGACGGCTCTGCGTCGTCTATCGCTGAGGGCATGAATGTGAACGGGGTGTGGAGCGTCGCTGCCGGGTCGACCGCCGGTTACCAGATAGCCGAGCCCGACAGCGCTGGCACTCTCGCGGGGTCGACCAGCCAGGTGACGGGTTCGGTCACGGTTGCCAATGACACGCTGACGGATGCCTCGGTGATCGTTCAAGCCGGTTCCCTGACGTGCGGCAACAGCACAATCGACCGGTACCTGCGAAACACCGCCCTGCAGACTGATTCGTACCCCACGGCGACATTTCAGCTCGACCAGCCCGTCGCGGGTTCGTTGACTGCCGTCGCCGGTCAGATTCAGACCCTCTCGGGCACGGGCACGCTGACTCTGCACGGCGTGACGCGCCAGGTGACAGTCGCTCTCCAGACGAGCTTCGGTGCCGACGGGGCCAGGCTCACCGGCAGCATTCCGATCGACTTCGGCGACTACGACGTCACCGGGCCCGATTTCGGCTTCGCCGTTGCCGACAAGTCGGCCACGGTGGTGTTCAGCTTGAGCGCGGTGAAGCAGTAGGCGCGGCGCGGCAGTCAGCGAGCGCGCAGCGCGGCGATCGTGGCAGGGAGGGCGTGGGCGATGTCGAGCGCCACGATGGGGCCACCGCCCGAAGCCCGCTCCCCCGCGAGCCCGTGCAGCGTCGCCGCCGTGGCGGCCAGTCGGGCCAATACGCCGCCGTTACCGTCATCATCGGCGTCGAGTTCTTCGTGATGAGTCGCCACCAGCGCCCCGAGAATGCCGGCGAGAACATCGCCCGAGCCGGCGGTGGCAAGTTCGGTCGTCGGCGCGGTCACGCGCACCGCCGGGCCAAGCGCACGGTCGGCCGAGTTCCCCGCCTGTGCAGCACCGACGACGTGGGTGAGGTGGCCCTTGAGCAGCACGGTCACGCCCAGAAGCTGGGCAGTGAGGGCGGCCCAGTGCTCTGCGTCAGCGGTGATATCCGCTCGACTGGTCGAGATGCCGTGCGATGACAGCAGGGTCAGCAGTTCTCCTGCGTGCGGCGTGATGACCACTGGGCCCGTGGCGTGTTCGAGCAGATCGAGGGCACCGGCATCCACCACGACCGGATGCCCGTGCGATAGCACCTCGATCAACGCCGCCGTGACGCTGGGGTCGCGCCCCTCGGCCGCCATTCCGGATCCGATTAGCCACGCTTGAACGCGCCCGTCGGCGGTCACGACCTCGGGGCGGCGCTGCAGCACCATGCGCGTCGCACGACCCGGGCCGAGGTACCGCACCATGCCGACGCCGGTGCGGGTCGCGCCCTCGACACCGAGAAGAGCGGCGCCCGGAAAGCTCGATGAACCCGTCATGACGCCAAGAACGCCGCGCGAGTACTTGTCGTCGCCCGGCTGAGGTGGTGCAAGAAATGCTGCTGCATCTGCTGCGCCGAAGTCGGTGAAGGTGAGCGAAGGAGACTGGTGGTCTGTCATGGTTCAACGATAGGTCTCGATGCCGCGGTTGAGGAGGCGCGTCGGAATACTGAGACGCTCCGCACGATTGAACTCACAGTGACTCAGACAAATCTCTTCGACCCGCTGACCATTCGAGGCACGACCTTTCGCAATCGGCTCTGGGTGGCGCCGATGTGCCAATACTCGGCCGACGACGAAGATGGCGTGCCCACCGACTGGCACCTCGCGCACCTGGGGTCGTTCGCCTCGGGCGGCGTCGGCCTCATCTTCACCGAGGCGACCGCTGTTACACCGGCCGGTCGCATTTCACCGCAAGACCTCGGGCTCTACAACGACGAGCAACAGCAGGCGTTCGCCCGAATCGTGCGGCTGATTCATGCGCAGGGGGTGTCGGCGGGCATCCAACTCGCCCATGCCGGGCGCAAGGCGTCGACGTTCAAGCCGTGGGCCAGCGAACGAGGAACCGTGCCAGCCGATCAGGGCGGCTGGCAGACGGTGGCACCTTCGGCGCTCGCATTCGAGGGCTACGACGTACCGCACGAACTCAGCGTCAGTGAGATCGACGAGATCGTGGAGGCGTTTCGGGCATCCGCTCGCCGGGCCATCGATGCGGGGTTCGACGTGCTCGAACTTCACGCGGCACACGGGTACCTGCTGCATCAGTTTCTGTCGCCGCTCAGCAACTCACGCAGTGACGAATACGGCGGAAGCCTTGAGAACCGCGCGCGACTTCTGCTGCGCATCGTGACCGGCGTGCGCGCCGAGGTCGGTGACGCTGTGCCGCTGTTCGTGCGGCTGTCGGGTACCGATTGGGTGCAAGCCGGCGGCTGGGACATCGAGCAGACCACCACGGTTGCCGGCTGGGCTCGGGATGCCGGTGCCGACTTCTTCGACGTGTCGAGTGGTGGCAACGTGTCCGGTGTGCACATTCCTCTGACGCCGGGGTATCAGGTGACCTTCGCCACTGCCGTGCGCGACGGTGCCGGGGTGCCCACGAGCGCGGTCGGACTCATCACCACGGCAGAGCAGGCGAACGGCGTGGTGGCGTCGGGGCAGGCCGACGCCGTGATGATGGCGCGGCAGTTCTTGCGCGACCCGCACTTCGCGCTGCAGGCCGCACACGACCTCGGCGTCACGCTCGACTACTGGCCGCGGCAGTACGAGCGCGCCGCCTGGCGCGCGTAGCCGCCACGCCGCCGGGAGCCAGGCCGCAACCGAGCAAAAGCGCTGCTAGTCGCGACGCGTCGCGTCTTGCACTTCGCCGACGAGCTCTTCGATGACGTCTTCGAGAAAGAGCACGCCCGTGGTGGCCCCGGTGGCCGTGAACGCCCGCGCAACGTGAGCGCCCGTGCGGCGCATGGTGGCGAGCGCGTCTTCGAGGTCGGTTCCGTCGTAGATGGAGGCGAGCTGGCGAATGCGCTTGGCCGGAACCGGGTCGTCGAACTCGTCGTCGTCGAGGTCGATCACGTCTTTGAGGTGCAGGTAACCTTCGGGGTTGCCCCGGGCATCCACGATCACGTAGCGCGAGAACCCGTATTTCGCGACCGCCCGCTCGATGTCGGCGGGAGTCGCGGCGCGGGTCAGGGTCACGAGCCGGTCGAGCGACAACGCGACCGCGGCTACGGTCTTCTCGGTGAATTCGAAGGCCGCGTGAAGTGCTCCTGAGTTGTCGTCGAGAACACCCTCGCGGGTCGACTGCGCCACGATGTTCGACACTTCGTCGAGCGTGAACGCGCTAGCGGCCTCGCTCTTCGGCTCTACGCCGAACAGCCGCACGACGCCGTTCGCCGTGGCGTTCAGCGCAACCGTGGCGAACTTCAGCGCGCGACCGATCCAGACCAGCGGCGGCGCCAGCAGCAGCACGGCACGGTCGGGCAACGAGAACGAGAGGTTCTTCGGCACCATTTCGCCGATCACCACGTGCAAGAACGACACCACGACGAGCGCGATGACGAACGCCACCGAGCCGATCACCTCTTCGCTCCAGCCGGTGAGCCCCAGCGGCCCTTCGAGCAGGTGATGGATGGCCGGTTCAGACACATTCAGAATGAGCAGTGATGCCACGGTGATGCCGAGCTGACTCGTGGCGAGCATCAGCGTGGCATGCTCCATCGCCCACAGCGCGGTCTTCGCGCGCTGCGACCCCGCCTCGGCAAGTGGCTCGATCTGCGAGCGCCGCGCCGAGATGACGGCGAACTCCGCCGCCACGAAGAACGCGTTGACGAGCAGCAGCACGACGAGCCACGCGATTCCGGCCCAATCAGACATCGCGGCCCCCGTTCGCGCCGCGCGACTCTGACGCAGCGGATGCTCGAGCGGAGTCGCGCTCGACCTCGCGCTCTGCTTCGCGGTCTGCTTCACGGGCACGCCCCGCGCCCCGACCCTGCGCGGCCTGCCGGGCCTGCTTCTCGGGCACGTCGACGAGCACCTCGACCGGTGTCGGGCTGAATCTGATGCGATCGATTCGCCGACCATCCATTCTCTCGACGCGAAGCTCACCGTCGGGCAACCCCACCACGTCATCGACCTTCGGCACTCGGCCGAGTTCGCTCATCACGAACCCCGCAACTGTCTCGTACGGGCCGTCTTCTGGCACGGTGACGCCCGCACGCTCGAGCAACTCGTCGGGCCGCAGCTGGCCGGGGAACGAAATCGTGTCGCGCCCCTTGACCACGCCCACCCGCGAACGGTCATGCTCGTCGTTCAGCTCGCCCACAAGTTCTTCGACGAGGTCTTCGAGGGTGACGACGCCGGCCGTTCCGCCGTATTCGTCGAGCACAATGGCCATTTGGTACCCCTTGCCGCGCAACTCGCCGAGCAGCATGTCGAGTTTCATGGTCTCGGGCACGCGTAACGGTTCGGTCAGCAGAGCGACCACCGGAACATCCGCTCGCCGTGCCCGGGGAATGGCAACGGCCTGCTTGATGTGGGCGACACCCACCACGTCGTCGATGCTCTCGTCGATGATGGGAAAGCGGCTGTACCCCGTGGTGCGGGCGAGTTCGAGTACGTCTTTGGCCGAGTCGGTGCGTTTGAGCGCCGCGATGCGCGGCCGCGGAGTCATGACGTCTGAGGCATCGTGACCCGAAAACAGCAGGGTGCGGTTGAGCAGAGTGGCCGTATCGACGTCAAGACTGCCTTCGAGGGCCGAGCGTCGCACGAGCGACGAGAGTTCGTCTGCGGTGCGCGCGCCTGAGAGCTCTTCTTTCGGCTCGATACCGAACAGCCGGATGATCGCGTTCGCGCTGTTATTGAGCAGCGACACCGCCGGCTTGAACACCATGGTGAACGCCCGCTGAAACGGAATGACGAGCTTCGCCGTCTGAATCGGCAACGCGAGCGCGAAATTCTTCGGCACGAGCTCGCCTACGATCATCGACAGCAGGGTTGCGATCACGATAGACACGATCGACGCGATCACGGTCGACACGTCGTCGCCCAGCCCCACCGCGTCGAATAGTGGGCGCAGCAGGTGGCTGATGGCCGGCTCCATGAGGTAACCGGTGAGCAGAGTGGTCAGCGTGATGCCGAGCTGTGCGCTCGACAGATGCGTCGAGGTGATCTTCAACGCCGCGATGGTGGGGCCGAGGCCCTTCTCACCGCGATCTTGCCGGCCTTCGAGGTCAGAGCGGTCGAGATTGACGAGCGAGAATTCGCTCGCCACGAAAAAACCGGTTCCGACAGTCAGAACGAGGCCGCCGAGCAGCAACAGCCAATCGGTCAGCATTCGCGCCACCGATTGAGGCTGAAACAGGAGGAGCGAGCAGGCGCGGGAGGGTCATCCATATGTCTGAGCAATACTACAGAATCGATGCCTCGCGAGGCCGCCGAATGAGGCCGCCGTCACCAACTCACAGGCAATGCTTTACCCTCTTCATACCCCGCCGCCGATTGGATGCCCACCCGCGCCCGGTCGTGAAACTCCTCCACCGACGCGGCGCCCGCGTAGGTGAACGAACTGCGCACCCCCGACGTGATCATGTCGAGCAGGTCTTCGACCGAGGGCCGCAGCGGGTCGAGGTAGATCATGCTCGACGAGATGCCTTCGGCAAACAGCTGCTTTCGCGCCAGCTCGTATGCTCCGAGCCGCCCGAACCGGTCGGTCACGGCCTTCGCCGAGGCCATGCCGTAGTTCTCCTTATAGAGCCGCCCGCCCGCATCGCGCTTCAGCACGCCAGGGGCTTCGATGGTTCCGGCGAACCACGACCCGATCATGACGGATGCCGCACCGGCCGCCAACGCGAGAGCAACGTCTCGCGGGTAGCGCACTCCCCCATCGGCCCAGACGTGAGCGCCGTGGAGTGTCGCGGCGGCGGCCGTCTCGATCACTGCCGAGAACTGCGGGCGCCCCACGGCGGTCATCATGCGCGTCGTGCACATGGCGCCCGGCCCCACGCCGACCTTGATGATGTTCGCGCCTGCTTCGGCCAGATCGCGCACGCCCTCGGCCGTCACCACGTTGCCGGCCACGATCGGCAGGTGCAGGCCGGCGTCTCTGACTGATTGGATGGCCGCGACCATGGCGTCTTGGTGACCGTGCGCCGTATCGAGCACAAGCACGTCGACGCCGGCGGCAGCCAGGGCCGTGGCCTTCGCGGCCACGTCACCGTTGATGCCCACCGCTGCGGCGACTCGCAGCCGGCCGTGAGCGTCTACCGCGGGCTCGTAAATGGTCGAGCGCAGGGCTCCGGTTCGGCTCAATGTGCCGATGACACGACCGTGCTGCGTGATCGTTGCGAAATCGAGATCTGCCGCCACCATGGCGTCGAAGGCCTCACGGGGTGAGTCGATGTCGTCGGCCGACAATGAGGTGAGGGGGCCGTGCAAGAGATCGCCGAGCCGGGCATCCGGCAGCGCAGAAGCGAGGCGCAACGCGGGGATGCAGCCCACAAAGGTGCCGTCGTGGTCGTGGATGACGATGCCCTGGCCGGCGACCGCGGGCAGCACGGTGAGTGCCTCTTCGACGGTGGCGTCTGGCCTGAAATCGAACGGGGTGTCGTATTCGACCGACTGCGCCTTGACCCAGCGGATGGCCGCGTCGAGGTCTTGCAGGTGCATGTCTTGCGGCAGCACGCCGAGCCCGCCGCGCCGGGCGAGGGTCGCAGCGAGCCGGGGGCCGGTGACCGAGTTCATGTTGGCCGCGACCACCGGAATGGTGGCTCCCGTGCCGTCTTCAGGAGCGAGCGAAACGTCGAGTCGTGACCTGATGTCTGAACGACTCGGCACCAGAAAGACATCGGAGTACGTCAGGTCGTCATTATGTGTACCAGTCAAGAACTGCATATCTTTACGCTAGCCCTGATGCCCCGATTCGGCAGGTGGCCTGCTCGGGGGTTTAAGCTGGATAAGCACGTGTCGGCGCGTGAACCTCTGCTACGCAGCTATCTGACACGTCATTCATACGTGATTTGACGAAAGTAGGCGATCGGCTAGTGTCGAGCCAGTTGACCGGAACAGGAACCGACGACAGTTCGTCGGGCGAATTTGGCGCCAATGAGTGGTTGGTAGACGAACTCTACGAGCAGTACGTGGTCGACAAGAACTCGGTCGACCAGTCGTGGTGGAGCATTCTGGAGCACTACAAGCCCAGCTCGGGCGAGGTGACCACCGCTGAACTGCCGCCCGCTGAGGCCGCGCCAGCTGAAGCCGCGCCGGCCCAAACCGCGCCAGTTCAGGCCGCGCCGGTTCAGGCCGCGCCGGTTCAGGCCGCGCCGGTTCAGGATGCCGCAGTAGCAGCCCCTGCCGCCGCCGCGCCGGCCGCCTCGGCCCCGGCAGCAGCCGCCGCAGCCCCCGCAGCAGCAGCCCCGGCGACCGCCCCCGTGGCGCGCACCACCTCGAAGGTGGCCAGCCCCCAGCCGATCCCTGCAGAAGCAACCGTTCGCGACCGTGCCGCTGAAGAAGAGGCCGCCGAGCACGACAAGGTCACCCCGCTGCGTGGGCCCGCCAAGTCGCTCGCGACGAACATGGATGCCAGCCTCACTGTGCCGACGGCGACCAGCGTTCGCAGCATCCCCGCGAAGCTGCTCATCGACAACCGCATCGTCATCAACTCGAACCTGAAGCGCTCGCGCGGCGGCAAGGTCTCGTTCACCCACCTCATCGGCTGGGCGCTCGTGCAAGTACTGAAAGACTTCCCGAGCCAGAACGTCTTCTACGACGTGGTCGACGGCAAGCCCGTCGTCGTGTCGCCCGCGCACATCGGCCTCGGCATCGCCATCGACATGCCCAAGCCCGACGGCACCCGCTCGCTGGTCGTGCCCGCCATCAAGCGCGCCGACACGATGACGTTCGGCGAGTTTCTCGCCGCCTACGACGACCTCGTGGCCAAGGCTCGCAGCGGAAAGCTGACCGCCGCCGACTTTCAGGGCGCGACCATTTCGCTCACCAACCCCGGCGGTATCGGTACCGTACATTCGATTCCGCGCCTCATGAAGGGCTCGGGAGCAATCATCGGCGCTGGCGCGCTCGAGTATCCGGCCGAATTTCAGGGGTCGAGCATCCGCACCCTCACCGACCTCGGCATCGGCAAGGTCATCACGCTGACCAGCACCTATGACCACCGGGTCATTCAGGGCGCCGGGTCGGGCGAGTTCTTGAAGAAGGTGCACGAGCTGCTCATCGGCGAGAACAACTTCTACCAAGACATCTTCGCCGAACTGCGCATTCCGTACGAGCCCATTCACTGGGCACCCGACATCAGCGTCGACTTCGACGCGGTCGACAAGACGGCTCGCGTTCAAGAGCTGATCAACTCGTTCCGCGTTCGGGGTCACCTGATGGCCGACATCGACCCGCTCGAGTACAAGCAACGCTCGCACCCCGACCTCGACATCGCGAGCCACGGCCTGACGCTGTGGGATCTCGATCGCGAGTTCATCACCGGCGGCCTCGGCGGCAAGCGCACCGCGTTGCTGCGCGACATTCTCGGCATTCTTCGCGACTCGTACTGCCGCAAGATCGGCGTCGAGTACATGCACATTCAAGACCCGGCCCAGCGCGCCTGGATTCAAGACAAAGTCGAGCGCAAGTACGCCAAGCCCACGCACGACGAGCAGATGCGCATTCTGGCGAAGCTCAACGAGTCTGAAGCGTTCGAGACCTTCTTGCAGACCAAGTACGTCGGCCAGAAGCGGTTCAGCCTCGAAGGTGGCGAGTCGACCATCGCGTTGCTCGACGCCGTCATTCAGGCCGCCGCAGACGAAGGGCTCGACGAGGTCGCCATCGGCATGGCGCACCGCGGTCGCCTCAACGTGCTCACGAACATCGCCGGCAAGACCTACGGCCAGATCTTCCGCGAGTTCGAGGGCACCCAAGACCCCCGCACGGTTCAGGGCTCAGGTGACGTGAAGTACCACCTCGGCACCGAGGGCACCTTCACGGGCAATGACGGCACCGAGATTCCGGTCTACATCGCCGCGAACCCGTCGCACCTCGAAGCTGTCGATGGCGTCGTCGAAGGTATAGTGCGCGCCAAGCAAGACCGCAAAGAAAAGGGCAGCTACTCCACGCTGCCGATTCTGGTGCACGGCGACGCAGCCATGGCCGGCCAAGGCATCGTGTACGAGACCTTCCAAATGGAGAAGCTGCGTGGCTACCGCATCGGCGGCGCCATTCACGTCAACATCAACAACCAGGTGGGCTTCACCACGAGGCCTTCGGATGCCCGATCATCCGTCTACTCGACCGACGTCGCCAAGTCGGTGCAGGCACCGATTTTCCACGTCAACGGAGATGACCCCGAGTCGGTCGTGCGCGTCGCTCAGCTCGCGTTCGAATACCGCCAGGAGTTCCACTCCGACGTCGTCATCGACCTCATCTGCTACCGTCGCCGCGGCCACAACGAGGGCGACGACCCGTCGATGACGCAGCCGCTGATGTACAACCTGATCGAAGCCAAGCGCTCGGTTCGCCGGTTGTACACCGAGTCGCTGGTCGGTCGTGGTGACATCAGCCAAGAAGAGTACGAAGCCGCGCACCGCGACTTCCAAGACCGCCTCGAGCGGGCCTTCGCCGAGACGCACGCCGCTCAGACCTCGTCGATTCCGATCATCACCGACGACATGAACGCGGTCGCCGACCTCGAGCGCCCTGAGGCGCAGCAGAACGACGATGGCGTGGGCGAGCCCGACACCACCGGCGTCTCGCCGTCGACGGTCGCGCTCATCGGCGATGCGTTCAACAACCCTCCCGCCGGGTTCACGGTTCACCCGAAGCTGCAGCAGCTGCTGGCCAAACGTCTCGAGATGAGCCGTAACGGCAACATCGACTGGGCGTTCGGCGAACTGCTCGCGCTCGGGTCGCTGCTGCTCGAGGGCACGCCAGTTCGTTTTGCGGGTCAAGACTCCAGGCGTGGAACGTTCGTTCAGCGCCACGCGGTGCTGCACGATCGGGAGAACGGCCAGGAATGGATTCCGCTGGTCAACCTCAGCGACAACCAGGCCCGGTTCTGGATCTACGACTCGCTGCTGAGCGAATACGCGGCCATGGGCTTCGAGTACGGCTATTCAGTCGAACGACCGGATGCCCTGGTGCTCTGGGAGGCGCAGTTCGGCGACTTCGCCAACGGCGCTCAGATCATCATCGACCAGTTCATCGCGGCCGCCGAGCAAAAATGGGGCCAGCGTTCGTCGCTCGTGCTGCTGCTGCCACACGGCTACGAAGGCCAAGGTCCTGACCACTCGTCGGCCCGCATCGAGCGCTTCTTGCAACTGTGCGCCGAGAACAACATGACGGTCGCTCGGCCGTCGACTCCCGCGTCGTACTTCCACCTGCTGCGTCGCCAGGCCTACGCCCGGCCGCGCCGCCCGCTGATCGTCTTCACGCCGAAGGCGATGCTGCGGCTGCGTGGCGCCACGAGCTCGGTCGACGACCTGGCGCAGGGCAAGTTCGAGCCCGTGCTCGACGACCCCCGCGCGCTCGAGGCGGGCGTCGACAAGGCGAGCGTCAAGCGGGTTCTGCTGATGGCCGGCAAGATCTACTACGACCTGCTGAACGAACTGCAGAAGACGCCGAACGACGAAATCGCCCTCGTTCGACTCGAGCAGTACTACCCGCTGCCCGAAGCCGATCTGCGTGCCGTGGTCGAGAGCTACCCGAACGCCGAACTGGTCTGGGTGCAAGACGAGCCGCAGAACCAGGGCGCCTGGCCGTACGTCTGCCTCGAGCTGGCCTCGCGCCTGCCCGCAGGCCGCACCATTCGCGTGGTGTCGCGTGCCGCCTCAGCCTCCCCCGCGGCCGGCTCCGCCAAGCGTCACGCCAAGCAGCAGGCCGACCTCCTCGAGCGTGCCCTCACCCTGTAGCATCGCCTGCCAAACGCAGAACGCCCCGTCCCACACCGGGAGGGGGCGTTCTGCGTTTCTGCACGCGTCCGCTCATTCCGTTAAACGCAAAAGCTCCCTATACGCGCTGATAGGGAGCTTTCGGGTCAATCGTGCGCTGAATAGCTTTAGAGTTCCGCTCACAGCGTAGTCGGGCGGAAGCGGGGGAGTGTACGTCGCTTCCGACGTTCGACGCGGCAACTACATTGCGAAGAGTTACCGGTCACACCGTGCGCCGCAGAGGCGGCGGCGCACCAAATGACTCAGTGCGTTGCTTGGATCGTGCGGATGCTCAGCAGCACCTGGTCGCGCAACTGCTCAGGGGCGACCTCTTTGCAGGCGCGCTGCACGGCTTCGGTGAGAACGAGGCCCACATGCAGCTCTGACGAGCAGTCCGTGCATCCGCTCATGTGTTCACGAATGTCGGCAGCGTCGGTGCTGGCGAGTTCGTTGTGGAGATACTCTTCGAGTTCAGCTTTGGCTTTCGAGCAGCCGCAGTCGGTCATTTCGTTTTTCCTTTCGAAGCAAGCGCGCCCTTCACAGAAGACGCGCCTTTCGCAGTCGCCTTTTTTGGTGCGGGCGACGTGCTCGCCGACTCCGCAGCGGCGGTGGATTTCACCGCGACACCCCGGCCTTCGGCGTATTCAGAGAGCAGGCCCCGCAGCAGGCGACGGCCGCGGTGCAGGCGGCTCATCACTGTTCCTACGGGGGTCTTCATGATGTCGGCTATCTCTTGGTACGAGAAGCCTTCGACGTCGGCCAGATACACGGCCAGACGAAAGTCTTCGGGAATCGACTGCAGAGCATCTTTCACCGCACTGTCAGGCAAGTGATCGATGGCTTCGGCTTCAGCCGAACGCGACGACGTGCCCGTTGCGGTGGCCGACTCGGCGTTACCCAACTGCCAGTCTTCGAGGTCGCTTGTGGTGCCCTGGTAGGGGTCGCGCTGCTTTTTGCGATACACGTTGATGAACGTGTTGGTGAGAATGCGGTACAGCCACGCCTTGAGGTTGGTGCCCTGTTCGAACTGCGCGAAGGCGGCGTACGCCTTCACGAACGTCTCTTGCACGAGGTCTTGCGCGTCGGCCGGGTTGCGCGTCATGCGCAGGGCGGCGCCGTAAAGCTGATCGAGAAAGGGAATGGCCTGCTCCTCGAAGAGCGCGCGGGGGTCAGATTTCACGGTTGTCATCACCGCCAAGTCTACTTCTCGGGCTATCTTCACCAGGTCAAGTCTCGGCACGCTGGGTGCAGCTATAACGGGTCGAGCGATGGTGCCGTATGCCGTTGCCATCGTCTGCCTCTCGTGATGTTGGTTACTGGCGATACCCTAGATAACTGATGCTGATCTCGAGATATTCCACACCAGACTTCAACCCGTACGGCGACTCCGCCCCCGGCGAGCCGAATCCTGACTGGGCCGCCCCCCGCGCCCACCAGCCGCTGCACGCCACGGTCTCGTTGCCGGGTTCGAAGAGCCTCACCAATCGTGAGCTGGTGTTGTCTGCGCTAGCGGATGCCCCCTCCCGCCTCCGCTCGCCCCTGCACAGCCGTGACACCACCCTCATGGTCGAGGCGCTGCGCTCTCTGGGCGTGTCGATCGAGCCCACCCCGGGTACCGGCCTGTTCGGCCCCGATTGGCTCATCACGCCCGCACCCGAGCTGCTCGGCAGCACCACCATCGACTGCGGACTCGCCGGCACCGTCATGCGCTTCCTGCCTCCGGTGGCCGCGCTGGCCCTCGGCCCCATCGTGTTCGACGGCGACGAGGGTGCCCGAAAGCGCCCGATGGCCACCACCATCTCCTCGCTTCGCGCGCTTGGCGTCGACATCAACGCTGACGGCCGCAGCAACCTGCCGTTCACCGTCTACGGCTCGGGCAGTGTCGACGGCGGAGCAATCACCATCGACGCCTCCAGCTCGTCGCAGTTCGTCTCGGGCCTGCTGCTCGCGGCCGCGCGCTTCGAGCACGGCCTGCACCTCACCCACGAGGGCGAACGTCTGCCGAGCCTGCCGCACATCGAGATGACCATTGCGGCCCTCGCCGCCCGCGGTGTTGCCGTGGCAACGCCGTCGCCGGGCGAGTGGATGATCGAGCCCTCCCCCATCGCCGCGCTCGACATCAGCATCGAACCCGACCTCTCGAACGCGGCACCGTTTCTCGCGGCCGCGCTCGTGGCCGGCGGCTCCGTTTCGATCAGTGGATGGCCGGGGTCGACCACCCAGGTCGGCGACGACCTGCTCGAACTTCTGCCTCTGTTCGGCGCGGAGGTCACACGCGAGGGCGATCGCGTCACCGTGACCGGCGGCTCGAGCATCCGGGGCATCGAACTCGACCTCACCACGGGCGGCGAACTCGCGCCCGCTCTCGTGGCCATTGCGGCGCTGGCCGATTCGCCCAGCACCATCACCGGAATCGGGCACATCAGGCACCACGAAACCGACCGCCTCGCCGCGCTCGCGACAGAGATCAACCGGCTCGGCGGTTCGGTCACCGAGCTCGACGACGGGCTCTATATCGAACCGCGTCCGCTGCACGGCGGGGTGTGGCAGACCTACCACGACCACCGCATGGCGCACGCAGGGGCGATCATCGGCCTGGCGATCGACGACGTGATCGTCGAGAACATCGCCACCACCGCGAAGACCCTGCCCGAGTTCGCGGCACTCTGGCAGCAGATGGTGTCGGGCGGCGCTCCGGATGCTGCGGGCTCACTCGGCAGACCGGCCGGCGCCAGTGTCGCGCTGGGCGACGGGTTGCTGGGCAATGGCCTGAACGGCGGCATCGGCGCGGGCCATCGCCACGGCGAACCCGGGGCGGTCGATGCGGATGGGCTGCCAGTATGACGAGGCACGGCGAATGATCGGGCGACCCGCATGAGCTGGCTGACCGACGACGACGAACCCGACGAGTACGACGAATTCGACGAGTCGAGCGTTCGGGTCAGACCCAACCCCAAAGGCAACCGCCCCCGAACCAAGACTCGGCCCGAGCACAACGATGCCGTTCGCGGCCGGGTGCTCTCGGTCGACCGCGGGCGCTTCGGCGTGCTGGTGCGCGAGAACGCTGCCGACGAGGCCGTCATCACGGCGTCACGCGCCCGCGAACTCGGCCGGCTCGGAATCGTCACCGGCGACACCGTCGACCTCGTGGGCGATACCAGCGGAGCCGACGGTAGCCTCGCTCGCGTAGTGCGCGTCGACGAGCGAAAGACCCTGCTGCGGCGCAGCGCTGACGACTCTGATGCCGTCGAGAGGGTCATCGTCGCCAACGCCGACCAGATGCTCATCGTCGTGGCCGCCGCGAACCCCGAACCGCGCGCGAACCTCATCGACCGGTACCTCGTCGCCGCCTTCGATGCGGGCCTCGCGCCCATTCTCTGCATCACCAAGACCGACGTGGCAGACCCCAGCGACTTTCTCGCGCAGTTCGACTGCTTCGACCTCGAGATCATCATGGGTGCAAAAGACGATTTCCCACTGGATGCCCTGAAATCCCTGCTCGTCGGGCACACCACTGTGACCGTGGGTCACTCCGGCGTCGGAAAGTCGACCCTCGTCAACGCCCTCGTGCCCGGCACCGATCGTGCCGTCGGTCGCGTGAACGACGTCACCGGGCGCGGGCGGCACACCTCGTCGTCGACGGTCTGCCTCCGCGTGCGCGACAACGACGGCAACCCGGGCTGGATCATCGACACCCCCGGCGTGCGCTCGTTCGGCCTCGGGCATGTGAACCCCGAGAACATCTTGCGCTCGTTCGCGAACTACGCCATTCCGGCAGCCACTCTGCCCCCCGAGGCCGACGGCATCGCGCTCACCCAGGCCCACGACTGGGAGATCGTCGACCGCATCGAGGCCGGCGAGCTCGGCGAGAGCGGCAAGGCACGCCTCGAGTCTCTGCAGAAGATCATCACCACCCTCGCCAGGTAGCACAGCGCGCGTCGGTACGCTGGAGCCGTGACCGAATTCAGCCTCGCCGAAGACCTGCAGCTCGCCCTCGACCTCGCCGACGCCGCCGACGCCATTTCGCTCGACCGGTTTCAGGCGCTCGACCTGGTGGTAGAGACGAAGCCCGACCGCACTCCGGTGACCGACGCCGATAAGGCCGTTGAGCGTGCCATTCGCGAAGGGCTTGAGCGCGCACGCCCCGACGACGCGATTCTCGGCGAAGAGTACGGCGGAGACGGCGCCGAAGCGCACGCCCACCGCCAGTGGATCATCGACCCCATCGACGGCACGGCCAACTTTCTGCGCGGCGTTCCCATCTGGGGCACGCTCATCTCGCTCGTGGTAGACGGGGTGCCGGCGGTCGGCGTCGCAAGTTCGCCGGCGCTGAAGAAGCGCTGGTGGGCATCCACTGGTGCGGGCGCATGGATGCTCGACCGCACAGCCCCGCACGCAGCCGCCACCCCGAACGGGACCACCACCGCCCCGAACGCAGCCGCCGGCCCGGCCCAAACCGCGCAGCGCCTCGCTGTCTCGAAGGTCGCCGACCTCGCTGGCGCCTCGGTCAGCTACAACTCGTTCCAAGGCTGGGATGACGCCGGCCACCTCGACGCCCTCACCCGCCTCAACCGCACGGTGTGGCGCACCCGCGCCTACGGCGAAATGTGGGCGTACATGCTGCTCGCAGAGGGGCTCGTCGACGCCGTGGGCGAATTCGACCTGAAGGCGTATGACGTGGCGGCGCTCATCCCGATCGTGCGAGAGGCTGGAGGCGCCTTCACCAGCCTCGACGGGTCAGACCCGCTCTGGGCCGGCGACGCCCTCGCCACGAACGCGCTGCTGCACGACGCGGTCGTGGAGCTGCTCGCCCTCTAAACGTGCCGCGCCGCTCTCGCCCGTGTAACTCACGGCGAGCGACCGGTGTACATAGCTAGGCTTGACCCTGGGCCGACGGCGGCCACACGTTCACAGATGGAGCATGCACCTCATGTCACACATTTACGACAACATCACCGATCTGGTGGGCCACACCCCTCTCGTGCGCATCAACAAGCTCACCGAGGGCATCGACACCACCATTCTCGGCAAGCTCGAGTTCTACAACCCGGCGAACAGCGTGAAAGACCGCATCGGTGTGGCCATCATCGACGCGGCAGAGAAAGCTGGTGCACTGCAGCCCGGCGGCACCATCGTCGAGGGCACCAGCGGTAACACGGGCATCGCGCTGGCTATGGTGGGCGCGGCTCGCGGCTACAAGGTCATTCTGACCATGCCCGAAACCATGAGCATGGAGCGCCGCGTGGTGCTTCGCGCCTACGGAGCCGAACTCGTTCTCACCCCGGGCGGCGAGGGCATGAAGGGCGCCGTCGAAACCGCGAACCGCATTGCGGCCGAGACGCCGGGGGCGATTCTGGCGCATCAGTTCGAGAATGAGGCCAACCCGGCCATCCACTACGCCACCACGGGCCCCGAGGTCTGGGAAGACACCGATGGCGCGGTCGACATCTTCGTGGCCGGCATCGGCACCGGCGGCACCATCACCGGCACCGGCCACTACCTGCGCGAGCAGAAGCCCGGCGTGCAGATCATCGGCGTCGAGCCGCTCGACTCCCCGATTCTGAACGGTGGCGCGCCCGGGCCGCACAAGATCGCCGGCATCGGCGCCAACTTCGTTCCCGAGATTCTCGATCGCGAGGTCTACGACGAGATCATCGACGTGTCGCTCGACGACTCCATCCGCGTCTCACGCCAGCTCGCCACCGACGAAGGCATTCTCGCCGGAATCTCATCAGGCGCCATCATGTGGGCCGCCCTCGAGGTGGCGAAGCGCCCCGAGAACGCCGGCAAGACTATTGTCGCGGTGGTCTGCGACTTCGGTGAGCGCTACGTTTCGTCGGTGCTCTACGACGACATTCGCAACTGAGCGGCCCTGCCGTCGTGCGCACCTCGCAGAGGTTCTTCGCGCGCCTGCGTGAAGACCTCGCGGTTGCCAAGCGGCGCGACCCTGCTGCGCGTTCGAAGGGCGAAATACTGCTCGGCTACTCGGGCCTTCATGCCCTGTGGGTGCACCGCCTCACTCACACGATGTGGCAGCGCCCAGGGTTGAAGCTGCCCGCCCGGCTGCTCTCGCAGTTCGCACGATTTCTGACCGGCGTCGAAATTCACCCGGCGGCAGTCATCGGTCGCCGAGTGTTCATCGACCACGGAATGGGCGTTGTGATCGGTGAGACCGCGGTGATCGGCAACGACGTGCTCATCTACCACGGCGTCACACTCGGCGGTGTGGGCCCTCGCGTTGGCAAGCGGCATCCGACTGTCGGCGACGGCGTGCTGTTGGGCGCGGGCTCGAAGCTGCTCGGCCCCATCAGCATCGGCGACGGATGCTCGGTAGGAGCCAACGCGGTGGTGCTGCACGACGCGCCCCCCAACTCTCTGCTCGTAGGCGTGCCCGCGGCAGCGCGGCCGCGCTAGAGCTTCTCTCGCTGTCGTGCGCAGCGGGCACGAAGAAGGGCCTCCCCGACGATCCATTCGTCGAGAAGGCCCTTCAGCGTGTGCAGGTGCGCGATTGCGCGGAAACTAGACCCTGCGGCCCGTGATGAAACGGAGCAAGAACACGATCAGGGCGATGACCAGAAGCACAACTCCGACCCAAATCAAGAAGCTGAGCGATGACGAAATCCCGCCTGTGATAAGCAAGATGATCGCGATGATCGCGATGACTGCTACGAGAATATTCATGGTGTTGTATCCCTCCCGAGATGTGTGTGCGGTGGTGACCGCGACCACAATGATATTGGTGCGTGCCTCTTTCGGGTGGGGGATTGCGCTGAAGCGCCACGCTGCGGTATGGGGCGAGAGAGCGTTTTCACGCACGAGCCGACTTCAGCGCGCGATGCCCCGTACCGCTTCGACGGCCGACTTCACGGCCGCTGCGGCCTCGTGCAGTTCGGCGGCTGTGACGCTCGAACCCATGGTGAACCGCACGGCCGTCTGAGCGATTTCGGGCTCGTAGCCCACAGCCACCAGCACGTGCGAGGGCTCGTCGCTGCCCGCTGCGCAGGCTGATCCACTCGAGCAGACGATGCCCTGACGCTCGAGTTCGAGCAGCACCGACTCACCACTCGTCGTCGTGAAACAGAAGGAGGCGAGCCCGGGCAGGCGGTGTTCGGCGGGGCCGGTGAGCCGGGCATCCGCAACCTCGCGCAGCACTGTGCCGATGAACTCGTCACGCAACGCCGACACCCGAGCCGCATCGGCCTCACGGGTCGCCTCGGCGAGGTTCAGCGCGGTCGCCAAGCCCACGGCCGCGGCCACGTTTTCGGTGCCTGAGCGAGCGCCGCGTTCTTGGCCGCCGCCGTGCAGCACCGGTTCGAGGGCGAGACGCCCGCGCACGTACAGGGCGCCGATTCCCTTGGGTGCGCCGAGCTTGTGGCCCGAGATGGTGAGCGCGTCGACGCCGAGGGCCCGCACGTTCAGCGAGAGCCATCCGGCGGCCTGAACCGCATCGGTGTGCAGCGGTACTCGGGCGGCCTGTGCGCGGGCCGCGAGCTCGGCGAGGGGCTGAATCGTACCGATCTCGTTGTTGGCGTACATGATGCTCGCGAGCGTGGTCTCGGGCGTGAGGAGGCGCTCGAACTCGTCGGGGTCGACCAGTCCCTCGCGGTTCACACCGAGAAACGACACCGTGAAACCGTGGTGGCGGCGCAAGTAGTCGCACGACTCCAGCACCGCCTCATGCTCGATGGGCGTGGTGATGAGGTGCCGCCCGCGCGGATTCGCCAACGCAATGCCCTTGATCGCGAGGTTGTCGGCCTCGGTTCCGCCCGACGTGAACACGATCTCGTTCGCACGCACGCCAAGTGCGCGGGCGACGGATGCTCGGGCCTCTGCCAACGCGTCAGCCGCCCGCTCACCGAGCGAATGTGTGCTCGAAGGGTTGCCGAAGTCGCCCGTGAGGTAGGGCCACATCGCTTCGAGCACCTCGCGGCGTACCGCGGTGGTGGCGGCGGAGTCGAGGTAGATCACGGCGTGGATTGCGCGCTGGCGGGCGCGGTCTCGGTCGGGCGCGCGATCTGCGAGCTGGTCGCGAGCGTCACGTCGAGACCGAGGTCGAGCGAGCGAACACTGTGCGTTAGCGCGCCCACCGAGATGACGTCGACGCCCGTCTCGGCGATGGCGCGAACCGTGCCGAGGTTGACCGATCCGCTCGCTTCGACGATGGCGCGGCCGGCCACCATGGCCACACCCGTGCGCAGGTCGTCGAGGCTGAAGTTGTCGAGCATGATGGTGTCGACACCGGCCGCGAGCACCGGTTCGATCTGGTCGAGCCGGTCGACCTCGGCCTCGAGGTGGGTCGTGTGAGAGAGTGATCGCCGAACCTCGAGCAGGGCATCCGTCACCGAACGCCTCCCATCGTGCGTGAGCACGGCGAGATGGTTGTCTTTCGCCATGACAGCATCAGAGAGCGAGAATCGGTGATTGTGGCCGCCGCCGCAGCGCACGGCGTGGCGTTCGAGCACTCGAAGGCCCGGGGTGGTTTTGCGCGTGTCGACGATGCGGGCACTCGTGCCTTCGATTTCGGCCACGTAGGCGGCCGTCTGAGTGGCGATGCCCGAAAGGCGCTGCACGAAGTTCAGCGCGACGCGCTCAGACTGCAGCACCGAGCGCGCCGGGCCGGCCACGGTGGCGAGCGTGGCACCCTTCTGGAAGGCGGCTCCGTCGGCCACCACCAGTTCGACGATGACCGTGGGGTCGAGCAGTTCGAAGGCGGCCCGAAACACCGCTCCCCCGCTGAACACGCCTACCTCGCGCGCCACCAAGCTCGCCGCCGCGGTCGCATCGGCCGGAATCAGTGTCTGCGAGGTGAGGTCACCCCACGGCGCGTCTTCGTTCAGCGCCATGGTCACCACGGGGCTCACGGCGAGCGGGCTGAGTTCTGAAACGAAATTCACCGGGCGACTGCACTCTCTCGTTCGACGCTGCCTTGCTGGACGCTGATGTGACGGCGAAAGACCTCACGCGGCTCCGGGTAGTCCGAGCGAAAGTGGGCTCCGCGTGACTCCTCGCGCGCCAGAGCCGAGCGGGCAATCAGCGTGCCGAGCAGCAGCAGGTTGGCGTTCTCGCGATCGTGCAGCGTCGCGTAGCTGGGCGCCCACGCCTCGAGCGCCTCGAGCGCGCGCTCGAGTGTCGCAGCGTCGCGGTATACCCCCACGTTGTTCCACATCACCTGCTGTAACTCGAGGCGGCTCGGTGCCGCTCCATCGAGAGAGTGCGTTTCAGACGAAAGCGGGGGTTGCACCGGCATTTCTCGTCCGAAACGCGCACTCTCGCCATCCGACGTGGCCGAGGTGAGGGGTGCGGGGGCGACGGATGCTGCGAAAGGGCTCGGAGCCAGCGTCGGGTCAGCCTCACCCCGAAGCGCGTCGACGCACCGCCACGCGAACACCACCGATTCGAGCAATGAGTTGGAGGCAAGCCGGTTCGCGCCATGCACCCCCGTGCACGCCACTTCGCCGACCGCGTAGAGCCCTGCCAGCGACGTACGGCCCCATTCGTCGGTCGTCACGCCGCCCATCCAGTAGTGCGCGGCGGGGGTGACGGGTATCGGCTGAACCGACCAGTCGAGCCCATTACGCCGACACGCTTCGGTGATGCTCGGAAACCGCGTGGCGAGAAACTCCGCCCCGAGCCGTGTCGCGTCGAGCAGCACAGGCGCTCCGCCCTGCTTCTGCATCTGTTCGGCTATCGCCCGGGCGACCACGTCTCGCGGGGCGAGTTCGGCGTCAGGATGCACGGCCGGCATGAACCGCTCACCGGCAGCGTTCAGCAGCACAGCTCCCTCACCGCGTACGGCCTCAGAGATGAGAAAGTTACCCGGCACCGCGAGCGACGTAGGGTGAAACTGGTAGAACTCCAGGTCAGAGAGCTGCGCACCCGCGCGATAGGCTGCGGCGACTCCGTCGCCCGTGGTCACTTCGGGGTTCGTCGTGTGCGCGAAGAGCTGTCCGGCTCCGCCGCTGGCGAGAATCACGGCATCCGCCAGCAACGTGCTCGCGACACCATCTGGCCCGATCACCTCGACGCCAGTGACCCTCCGTTCACCCGCCACGACGCCGGTGACTCGGCGCTCGGCCGCCGCAGCGTCGGTCACGTCACCAGCGACACCACCAGCCACGTCACCCGCCACATCCTCGACGACCAGATCGGCGACGAACGTGTACTCGAGAATGCGCGACGCCGTAGCGCGAACAGCTCGCACCAGCGCCGATTCGATCTCGGCTCCGGTCGCGTCTCCGCCGGCGTGCAAGATACGCGCGTGCGCGTGTGCTGCCTCCATGCCACGAGCGAGACCGTCGATGAGGTCGTCGCCCTCGACGCGTCCGGCCGACAAAGCGCTCGATCCTCCGGCCTCAGACGCCACCCGGTCGAACTCGACGCCCCAGCGAATGAGGTCGCGAATGCGGTCGGGTCCCTCGGCGCACAGCACCTCCACCGCAGCCACCCGGTTGATTCCCGCGCCAGCAACCAGCGTGTCGGCCACGTGCGACTCGACGCTGTCGTCGGCGAAGAGCGCCACGGCGATACCGCCCTGCGCATAGCGGGTGTTGCTCTCGCCGAGCTCTGCCTTGGTGATCAACGTCACGTCATGCGTTCGACCGGCACGCAACGCCACGACCAACCCAGCGATTCCGCTGCCGACCACGATCGCGGTCGGTCGGCCGGCACCAGAATTCGTGGTCATGGCTTGGCCGCCAGCATCCGCTCAAGCGCAACACGCGCCGGCACGGCAACAGCGTCGTCGACCGTGATCTGGTTCACGACCTCGCCGGCCACGAACGCCTCGAGCACCCACGCCAGGTACCCCGGGTGAATACGGTACATGGTCGAGCATGGGCAGATCACCGAGTCGAGACAGAAAATGGTGTGCTCGGGGTGCTCGGCTTGCAGGCGCTGCACCATGTTGATCTCGGTGCCGATGGCGAAGGTCGAGCCGGCGGGCGCCGCGTCGATGGCTTTTTGAATGTAGTCGGTCGAGCCCGCTTCGTCTGCAGCGTCGACCACGGGCATCGGGCATTCGGGATGCACGATTACGCGCACCCCGGGGTACTCGGCCCGCGCCTTGTCGATCTGCGCCACGGTGAAACGCTTGTGCACCGAGCAGAACCCGTGCCACAAGATCACCTGTGCATCCTGAATCTGCTGCTCGTCGTTGCCGCCGAGGGGTTTGCGTGGGTTCCACATGGGCATGCGCTCGAGCGGAACCCCCATGGCCTTGGCCGTGTTGCGACCGAGGTGCTGGTCAGGAAAGAACAGCACACGCTGCCCGCGCTCGAATGCCCACTCGAGCACCGTCGCGGCGTTCGACGAGGTACAGACGATGCCGCCGTGCTCTCCGCAGAAACCCTTGAGGGCCGCGCTCGAGTTCATGTAGGTCACCGGGATGATCGGCACCCGCCCACTCGCATCAGGCTCAGTGCCGTAGATCTCTTCGAGCTGCTCCCAGGCCTGGGTCACCGAGTCAATGTCGGCCATGTCGGCCATCGAACACCCCGCCGCGAGGTTCGGCAGAATCACCGACTGATTCGGGCCCGAGAGCATGTCGGCCGTCTCGGCCATGAAGTGCACGCCGCAGAACACAATGGCCTCGGCTTCGGGTTTGGCCTTCGCAGCGTTCGCGAGCTGAAAGCTGTCGCCCACGAAGTCGGCGTACTTCACGACCTCGTCGCGCTGGTAGAAGTGGCCGAGAATCACGAGCCGGTCGCCGAGAGTCGCCTTGGCAGCCATGATGCGAGCATCGAGTTCTTCGTTGCTGGCGAGGCGGTATTCGAGCGGAATCTCGCCCTGCTTCGGGGTGTCAGCGGGGGCGACGTCGTACATCGACGACCCCGGGCCGTAGCTGGGAGCGGGCGATTTGTCGAAGTTCCACGGCGCGTCTTTGAGCGCGGGGCTGCAGCTGGTGACTTTTCCGCCGGGGCGGATCAGCTGAATGGTGGTGTCGACAGATGGCATTTCGTGCTCCTCTTGCACAGCGGGTGTGGTGCGGGGTGTATCGGGTGGTGCTGGGTGTGTCGGGTGTCGGGCGTTCAGGTCACCGGCAGCGGCCCGTTGTCGGCCAAGCCGAACGACTCGTTGTATCGGTAGAGCCGAGGGGGGCGGTGGCGCCCACCGGCGAGCCGTTCATCCGTCGCCACGACCGAATTCGTCGATTCGATCTGGCGCCTGAAGTTCGCGGGGTCAAGCGGTTTTCGAAGCACAGCTTCGTACACCTCACGGAGTTGCGTGAGCGTGAATCGTTCGCCCAGAAAGGCGTGCGCAATGCGGCTGTACTCCATCTTGTTGCGCAGCCGCCACAATGCGTATTCGACGATGGTGTTGTGATCGAATGCCAGCTCTGGCAGGTCATCGGCCGCGAACCAGCGCACATTTTCACCCTCGGTCGCACGTTCTGCCTCGTCGGGTCGCACGAGCGCCCAGTAAACAATCGAAACGACACGCTGACTGGGTGAGCGATCGACGGTGCCGAAGGCGTAGAGCTGCTCGAGGTACCTCGAGGTCAGGCTCGTGGTCTCGAGCAGGTTGCGCGCTGCCGCGTCACCGAGGCTTTCGGATGCCCCGATAGGCCCCCCAGGCAACGCCCACCTGCCTTCGAACGGCTCTCGTATGCGCCTCACCAGCGGAAGCCACAGGGTCGCCGCGCTGGTCTCTCCCGAGTCTTTCGTTTGCGCTTCATTTGCACGCAACGCGAAGATCACCGTTGAGACGGCGAGCGTTGGTGCGTCGTGGTTCATGAGTTCCTCTGAGTAAAGGTGTAACTGACCTGAACTGATAATACAACTGTTTTTGCTTTAGCGTGAACCACAGGCGAAGTTGAGTGAATGTCAGTGGTTGGTGTTTGACTTGGGTCATGAATGAAACCGCGTCTTCTTCCGTGTCTGTGGGTGATGGGATGCGCGCGCTTATCGGCTCGATTGAGGTGCTGTCGGGGTGCCGTGCTGCCGCGCCCAATGGGCTTGCCGACGGGCTGGTGGCTGGGTTGTCTGACTCGGATGCGTTGACGGGGCTGGTGCTCGTGGAGCGGCTGGGTAAGTTGGTTGATGCTCTGCGGGTCGAGTTCGCTTCTACAGTGGATGCCCGGTGTGAGGTGTCGCGAGGGGACGACCGTTTGACAGTGAGACTGGGTTTCGCGACGGTGCAGAAGCTTCTCGCTGCGCATACGGGTACGTCGGTGTCGACGGCGGCTGACAGGGTGCGGCTGGGCCGTCGTATCCGCACGGATATGTCGCTCGCTGGGGTACCGAATCCGTCGCGGTTCCCGCACGTGGAAGAAGCACTCCGTACCGGGGTTCTCGGTGTGGATACGGCTGAGGTGATCACCCGGAAGCTGTCGCAGGTTGCGAAGGCCACCGGGTACACGGAGGAGCTCGGGGCGGCGGAGGAGTATCTCGTCACGGCGGCGGCACAGTCGGCGGGTGGGCTGGGTTTCTCCGCGGACGAAGTCGGTGTTCTCGCGGGGAATCTCCGCGACCGTCTCGACCCGGACGGGGTCGAACCCCGTGACGCCGGCCTGACCGAGCAGCGCAGCCTCAGGTTCATCACGCTGCCGTCGGGGATGGTGAAGATGATCGGCCTGCTCCCACCCGAAGACGCCGCATCCTGGCTCGCGATCGACGCCGCCACCCAAAGCCCACGCGTCAGGCCGTCGTTCCGTGCCGACCCGGCACCGCCTTCTGAAGGCGCAGACGACGAAACCGTGCCGCCGGTGGATGTGGTGTTCGAGGATCCGCGTACTCGGGATCAGAAATGCTTAGACGTCTTCACCGATGTGATCCGGAGGGGTGCGACGTTGCCTGATGTGCCCCGTATCAACGGTGCCGCCGCAGTCGTTTCGGTGCATGCTGATCTTGATGACATTGTTGCCGGCCTCGGGGTGGGCTGGGTACCCGGCATCACCGAACCATTACCCGCCAGTGCAGTGCAGCAACTGCTCTGCCACGCCGACACAACCACCACGGTGTTCGGTGAGGGCGGGCAAGTGCTCTGCCAAGGCAAGAAGCAACGCCTGTTCACGACCCGGCAGATTCAGGCCATGGCCGCCCGTGACGGCGGATGCGTCTGGCCAGGCTGCGACCGGCCACCGTCCTGGTGCGAAAGTCACCACACAACCCCGTGGACCTCCCAGGGCTACCTCCCGGGCCGTACCGATGTGGACCTCGGCGTGCTCCTGTGCCATTTTCACCACTCCGTCGTACACAAAACGGGGTGGACGTTGGTCATGATCAGCGGCGCACCGCACTTCATCCCACCCGACTGCCTTGATTGGACACGCACCCCCAGACCCGCAACCCAGCAACGCACCCGAACACGGCTGAAACCATTGAACCTCGCCGACCTCCCCAAACGCTCGGAACCCTGGCACATACTCCGAAACTAGCTCACATATAAGCAAAAAGCCCCCCACTTTAGGTTACATTCGGCGTACGGTCAAGGGCCGAGCCCAAGTTTGGTTTTCTCGCGAAGCGACGCCATAGTTTTGTCATGACGCAGTCGTCTCTCCCCCACGAAGACGCTGCGATCGGAGTTCCCGAATAATCATTGAGCGAGTTCTGACGCCTCTGGTTTCTCGAATTCCTGTGGTCTGGCTTCCGACAATCGGGTAGTCCGAAGCCAGACCACACCTCTCACTGCGCTGAACAAGCCCGCGCCGAAACAGCTCACCACGTTGGTGCAGCAGCACAGTAGTCTTAGCCGCGAGGAGTGTCATGGGAAAGCTTGTCTACGGTGACTCGGGAACCGAAATCGAATTCGACGACCGTGTTCTCACGCATCTGCAGATCGTGATCGGCGCGAAGCTGCGACGACGCGAAAGTTTCTTCTTCTCGTGGAAAGACGACCCGGCAGTGGGTGACGGCCGCAGCAGCATCTGGCTCGACTCGTCGGTTCCGCTCTACTTTCGGTATAACTCCAACAAAGTGCCCGCGCTCAACCGCGAATGGATCACGGTCATGACCGCCTCAGCGAACAGCGGTGCGGGTCTGACATTCATTGAAGAGCCCGGCGATCACAGCACTCCCCTGCCGAAGTCGTCGGCCTAGGGCATCCACTCGCGGGCATCTACAAGCCCGAGCACCAAGCCCGCAGCGCCAGCTAGGCCTGCACCCCGATGGCCTGATGCACCGACCGCACAGCGCTCGCCCCTTCACCTACCGCGGCAGCAACTCGCTTCATCGACCCACTACGAACGTCACCTGCAGCGAAGACGGCAGGGATGCTCGTCTCGAACGGCAACGGAGTGCGACCGATACTCCCCCAGCACTTCGGCAGGTCACCTGGCAGCAGTTGCTGGTCGGTGACTACGAATCCGTCGCCGTCTGTCATCACACCGTGCAACCACGACGTCTCAGGATCAGCCCCGATGAAACAGAACAACCCCGTGCACGCGATCGTCTCGGTTTCACCCGTTACACGGTTGCGCAGCTCTATGCCGGCAAGCGAATCGGTGCCCGCCAGGCCCGTGACCTCGGTCGAGACCTTGATGGTGACGTTCGGGTGCGCCTGCAATCGGTCCACGAGGTAGGCCGACATGCCACTGCCGATGTCGTGGTGGCGCACCGCGATGGTCACGGTGCTACCGCGGCCGGCGAGAAACAGCGCCGCCTGACCCGACGAATTCGCGCCACCGATCACGGTGACCGACTGCTTGCTGCACGCTCTCACTTCGAGCTCGGTCGCTGCGTAGTAAATGCCGGCGCCTTCGAATTGCGCCCAATTCGGCAGAGCAAGCGAGCGGTAGCGGGCTCCAGTGGCGATGATGACGGCGCGCGACGAAATCGCCGTGCCGTCGTCGAGAAACACCCGCAGCGAGTCGCCGCCGACGTCGAGGCTGACCACCTTGCAGGGGCTGAACAGGCGAGCCCCGAACTTCTCTGACTGAACGGCGGCGCGCGAGGCGAGTTCGTTGCCGCTGAGACCTGACGGAAATCCGAGGTAGTTCTCGATGCGGGAGCTGGCTGCCGCCTGGCCGCCGGTTCCCACGGCGTCGAGCAGAATCGTCGAGAGCCCTTCTGACGCGCCGTAGACAGCCGCCGCCAACCCGGCAGGGCCGGCGCCGATAACAGTGAGGTCAACGACCTCTTCGCCGGTGCTTCGGTACGAGAGACCTACGTGTTCGGCTAGTTCGCCCGGTGTCGCGTTTCGCAGAATGGCATCGGGCATGATCACGGCGGGCAGATCAGCCGCAGTCAGCTCAGCCACCTTCAGCAGCGACTGACCCGCCACGCTGTCGGAGTCGAACCAGAGGTGCGCGAGCTGCTGCCGTGCCGCGTAGGTGCGCAGGGCGAGCGAGGCCGCCGAGAGGCTCGTGCCGACGATCTCGATGCTGCGCGCACCAGCGCCACGCTGAAGTCGCTTGCGCCGCGCAATGAACGCACGCAGCAGCAGGTCTGAGAGGTCGGGCTCTTCTGCCATCAGCGCTCTGAACCGCGCTGGCGAAATGTGCGTGATCTGGCCCGGCTCGACGACACGACCGGTCAAATAGATGGTCTGACCAGTGAGCAGGTTGAGTTCGCCGATGAAATGGCCGGCAGTGAACCGGCTCACCAACTCTTCTGGGCCGTCCACGGTAGCCACCTGCACAATCTCGACGACGCCTTCATCGACCACGATCAAGTCGAGTTCGGTATCACCGGCGCGAAAGACGATGTCGCCTGCGGAGGTCGGTCTCGCCTCACCGTACGTGCGCAACCGACTCAGCTGATCGGGGCTCAAAACGGGGTATGCCTCTGCAGGCATATTCAAATCGACACGCGCAGCCGGCATGTCTTGCGCGGGAGAAGAAACTGCCCGTGCAGAGGGCCGCAGTGATGAATCCGATGTATCGGTCATGGTTTACGATCCTAGTGTGAGCGCTTCGAATGGAATCGACCCAGAAATCGGCCCGAGCGGTGCGGGGTGTGCCGATTGCGACCCCGTGTCGGGGTGGTGGCTGCACTTGCGCCGCTGTGCGGAATGCGGGCACGTGGGGTGCTGCGACTCGTCGCCGTCACAACATGCTACCCACCACTTCGAGAGCACCGGGCATCCCATCATGCAGACCTTCGAGCCGGGTGAATCGTGGATGTGGGATTACCGCACCGACGATTACACCGAGGGCCCCGAGCTTGCTCCCGCGGTGCACCACCCGCTCGACCAGCCGACGCCCGGGCCCGAGGGCCACGTGCCGCCGAACTGGGAGCAGCTGCTGAACTAGCGTCACCCGGCAGCAGCTAGCCCGTGTTCTGCAGGCCGGCTGCCACTCCGTTCACGGCGAGCAGCAGCAGCTGGTGCGGTTCATCGGCCGGGTCTGCGCTGCCGGATGCCCGAATCGACTTGAGCGCACGAAGCTGTAGCAACGAGAGTGCGTCGACGTACGGACTCCGCAGGCGCACGGCCCGGCGCAACACGGGGCGGCCTTCGAGCGGTTCGGAATGGGCCGTCGTCTGCTGCACCCACTCCCGGGTGAGAGCCATCTCTTCGAGCACCAACTCGGCCAGATCGTCACGGTCGCCGAGCGCTAAGTAGCGCTTTGCGAGGCGGTCGTCTGTCTTGGCGAGCGACATTTCGACGTTGTTGATCATTGCCGTGAAAAGCGGCCAGCGTGCGTAGGCGTCGCGCAGAACATCCACATCGCCCACCGCTGCCAGTGCCGAACCGAGGCCGAACCAGCCGGTCAGGTTGATGCGGGCCTGCGTCCAGGCGAAAACCCACGGAATTGCTCGGAGATCTTCGAGCGATTCGATCGAAAGCCCGCGGCGAGCCGGGCGGGAGCCGAGCGCGAGCAGACCGACCTCTTCGAGCGGGGTTACTTGCGCGAACCAGGGCGCGAAACCGTCAGCCTTGATGAGTTCGTAAAAGCGTTGGCGTGAGCGGGCATCCATCGTCGCCGCAACACTTTCGAAGTCGAGGGTCGCCGCGCGGTTCTCTTCTTCGTTCGACGGGCTCGAAGCGAGCAAGGTTGCGGCAGCCATCTGCTCGATGTGCCGGGCGGCAATGGTCTTGTCACCGTATTGAGCGAAGATGACCTCACCCTGTTCGGTGAGCTTGAAGCGGCCCTCGACAGACCCGGGCGGCTGCGCCATAACGGCTTCGTTGGCCGGGCCGCCGCCTCGCCCGAGGGCACCGCCGCGACCGTGGAAGAGTGTCAAGACGATGTCGTTGTCTTTCGCCCACTGCGCGATTCGCGACTGCGCGGAGTAGAGCGCGAGCGTTGCCGACACGGGCCCGACGTCTTTCGACGAGTCGGAGTAGCCGAGCATCACTTCGAGCTTGCGCCCGGTCGCTTCGAGCCGCGCCTTCACTGGCTCGAGCTCGATCATCTCGGCCAGAATCGTCGTGCTGGCGTTCAGGTCGTCGAAGGTCTCGAACAACGGAATCACGTCGAGCGTAGGCGCTGCCTCGGCAGAGCCGAGAGCGGCTTCAGCGAGCGCATAGACGTTGCCGAGGTCTTCTGACGACTGCGTGAACGACACGATGTACCGTCTCGACGCGCGCAGACCATAACGGTTCTGCAGGTACGAAATGGTGCCGAACACGTCGAGCACCTCGGTCGTCATCTCGCTGAGTTCGCCACCCGCGCGAATCTCTTCGAGGGCCTGTCGGTGTACCTTCGAGTGCTGGCGCACCTCGAGTTCGGCGAGGTGAAAGCCATACGTCTCGACCTGCCAGATGAGGTTCTGCAGTTCGCCGTTCGCGCTGCGGTCGGCACCGGCCGAGCGAAGCGACGTCTGCAAGATGCGCAGGTCGGTCAGTAGTTCTTCGGGGGCGCCGTAGGCCAGGTCGGCGTTGCGCAGGCGGGTCGCCGCGATTCGTTCAGCAATCACCAGCAGCACTCGGCGGTGCGGCTCGTTCGGCGCACGGGTGCCCACCTGAGCCGTGACCTCACCGGCGAAGCTGCGCTGCCGAGCCCACAGGGAGTTCAAGGCTTTGTCGGCTGGAGTGTCAGCGGAATCGAGGGTGAGGGTGCGCCCGATACGCGTCGCGGCGTGCTCGAGGCCGAGCAGAACGTGCTCTGAGGCGATGGCGGCGGCCGATTTCGTCACCGCCGCCGTGACGAAGGGGTTGCCGTCGCGGTCGGCGCCGATCCAGCTGCCGAGCCGCATGAAGGCTGGGGCCTCGGTCGGCTTTGCGCCGGCATCGCTGCCGAGCAGCCAGTCGTCGAGCAGCCGGTAGACGCGCGGTACGATCTCGAACAGGGTCTGGTCGAAGATGTTCATGGCCGTACGAACTTCGTCGAGCGGCGTCGGCCGGGTGGTGCGCAACGGCGAGGTGCGCCAGAGCACGTCGATCTCTTCGAGCAGGCGACGATCGTTCTCGCTGCTGCCGAGGGTACCCGGCTGAAGCACATCGCGCTCGGCGAGCAGTTCGCTGATGCGGCGAATGGATGATGCGACAGCACGTCGACGAGCCTCGGTGGGGTGAGCGGTCAGAACCGGGTGAAACCGCAGCCCCTTCAGGCGAGTGGCGGTTTCGGCCGCGCCGACCTCTGCCTCGAGGCGTTGGATTGCCGCGGCGAGGGAGTCGGTCGCCACGGCGTCGCCCTGGGCATCCCGAGCCTGCAGCACCCGCACGCGGTGGTGCTCTTCGGCGAGATTGCTGAGGTGAAAGTAGCAGGTGAAGGCGCGGGCGATCTGCTCGGCGCGCTCGGGGGTGAATGACTCGACGAGGCGCTCGGCGTCTTCGATGGAGGTGTTGTTCTCGTGCTCGTAGGCCTCGATGGTGAGCGATCTCAGCTTCTCGACATCGCTCAGCAAGTCGAGGCCGCCGGCTTCGCTGAGCACTCGGCCCAGCAGGCTGCCGAGCAGGCGAACGTCTGAACGCAGGTCTTCATCGACCTCGTCACTGATGGCGCTGCGGCTGAGATCTGAACCGACGTGGGGTTCTTCTGCGATAGTCACAAACACCAAGTTAGCGCCTGCATATTGACAGCATGTTACGTGGGTCGCAGATCGACGTGCCAGCCGACGTGGCGCAGGGTTTGTTCAGCTTGGCACGAGACATTGAGAGCTATGCAACTCGCCGTCGACATCGTTCTCGTGGTCGCGGCCCTTCTCGCCATTGCCGGCGGCTGGGCGCGCGGCGCTGTGGTGATGGCGGCGTCACTGGTGGGCATCGCTCTGGGCGCTTACGTCGCCACGCTCGTCGCGCCGGTCATGGTCGATCTGCTCGTTCAATACGGCTGGACAAGCACCCTGCAGCGCTCGATCGCCGCGGGCGCCGTGTTCGTGCTGTGCATCGTCATCGGCTCGTCGGTGCTGGGGGCTGCGGCAACGCTCATTCGGCGCGCCTTCGGGCGGGTGAAGGTGGTGCGCGGCATCGATTCGCTGGGCGGCGCGCTCATCGGCGTGCTGGCGTGGGCTGTGGTGGTGTGGCTCGCGGGCGGCTTTCTGCTCTCGACGGGGCAGTTGCAGGCGACTCAGTTGGTCAATTCGTCTCAAGTGGTCAGGGCGCTGAACTCCATCGCGCCCGTGCCTGCCACCGCCGCGCTCGGCACGCTCGACAGTGCTCTCGGCAGTGCGGGCTTTCCGACCGTCTTCGCCGACGGTGCTGAGTTCATCGCGGGGGCGCAGGCGCCCGACCCCACGGTGCCGAATGCGGTTTCGGCGTCATCTGCCGGCGTCGTGAAGGTGCTCTCGTCGGCGCCGAACTGCGGCAACGACGCCGAAGGCAGCGGCTGGGTCGTCTCAGCGAACCGCGTCATCACAAACGCACACGTGGTAGCCGGCAGCACCGACATCTTCGTGCAAGCCAACGGCTCGGGGTCGCTGATGGCCGCCACCCTCGTGGTGTACGACCCGCAACGAGATCTGGCCGTGCTCGACGTGCCCGACCTGAACGTTTCGCCACTCGCGCTCGGCACCGAGCTCGGCGCCTCCGACTCCGCCGTGGTGGCCGGGTACCCGGAGAACGGACCCTACACCACAGCGACGGCGCGAGTGCGTCAGGTGGTGCAGGCCGTCGGGCTCGACATCTACGGGCAAGAAACGGTGACCCGCGAGATCTACTCGTTGCGCGGCACGGTGCTGCCGGGAAATTCCGGCGGGCCCCTCTTCGACAGCAGCGGCAAGGTGGTGGGCGTGGTCTTCGCGAGATCGACGTCAGACGCCGATACGGGGTACGCCCTCACGCTCAACGAACTCGCGCCCGTCGTGGCGGAGGTTGGGGCATCCGACCCCGTCTCGTCAGGCGCCTGCCAGACCGACTAGCGACATCTGTCTGACCAGGCCTGTCACTGACCAGGCTTCTCGCTTACCAAGCGAGGGAGAGGCCCGTTCGGGCTGCGGCGGCGCGCACGCGGTCGTGCAGGTGGGCCGAGGCGCTTGTGGCGTGTGGATGCACGGAGACACCGTTCTGCGACACGAGTACTCCCCCGATGTAGACCTTCTCGAGGTTGCGCAGGCCGCACGCGAAGGCATAGCTGGCGTACACATCCCACACGGGGCCAGTGTCGGGCGACGACGGATTCACCACCACGAAGTCAGCGAACTTGCCCACCTCGAGACTGCCGACGCGGTCTGCGACGCCGAGTGCTTCGGCCGAGCCGAGCGTGTGCATGCGCAGCATGTCGCGCGGCATCAGCACCGAGGCGTTCTGGTGCACGGCGCGCTGGGTGTACATGCCGATGCGCATGTTCTGAAACGGGTCAGAGATGTCGGTGCACGACTGGTCGTCGAGACCGACGCCGATGGGCATGCCGAGGTCGCGGTAGCGCACAATGTCGGCGACGCCCGAGCCGAGCCGGCCGTTCGAGGTGGGCTGCCACACCATTCCGCTGCCCGAACTCGCGGCCTTCTCGGCCATTGAGGTATCGGGGTGCACGAAGTGGCCGAACAAGAACCCGTCACGCAGCGCACCCGCCTCTTCGTACCAGCGAAACTTTTCACGCTGCTGGTCGAGCGCCTCACTCGTCTCGAGAAAGTGGGCCTGGTTGCCGATGCCGTGCGCGTCCATCGCGCGAACCTCGTCGCGCGCCGCCTGCTCAGACTCCGACCATTGCACGGCGCCGAACACGCTCGTGCCGAGGTTCAGCTCGGTCGGCACGTTCTGCTCCACGTAGGCCACCGCGTCGGCGAACACCTCGAAGGCCTGCTCGGGCGGCTGAAATTCGCTGTCGAGCCTGATCGAGGTGAGCACTCGAAGGCCGGAGTGGCGTGCGGCATCCACTTGCCGTTGCAGGTAGCGTTCGCTTCTGACGTCGAAGATCTCGCGGCGGTCGGTTGCGGCGTCGTAACGGCCCACGATGCGCGAATCGGTGAAGTTGTACGCACTCGTGATGCCGTTGCCGATGAAGTCGAGGCAGCCGTGCAGGGTGAACCAGTAGATGTCGTCTTCGCCGGCGCCTGAGATGAACGTCGACTGCTCGCCGACCCACCCGTAGAGGTTGTCGCCCGGGGTCATGCCGCGCATGCCAGAGGTGAAGATGTGGCTGTGCGCCGAGATGAACCCGGGCGCGACGAAGGCGCCGTTGGCGTCGAGCACTTCGCCGGTGGGTGCTGCGCTGGTGCCTGCTGCGGCTGCGGTGTCGCCCTCTACCGCGTCGCTGGTTTCGGCCTGCGGAGGCTCGGGCGGCTCCCCCGCGCCCAAACCTGTTATGCGGCCGTCGTCGCCCACGGTCATCCACCCTCTGAACCACTCGGCCCCATCGGCCATCGTGATGATCACGGCGTTGACAATAGTGAGGGCGGGTGAGGGTGCGGGCATGGCCACACGCTATCCGGCAAAAAAGACGAACACGTTACGCGAATGCAACGCGGCCGCGACGCAACTCAGACGCAGGCGAGACGCAGCTCAGACGCAGCTGGGCCTCCGCCGGCAGATGGTCTTTTTCTGAGCTTTATTCGCTATTTTCGATTGTCATCGCTATGATGACAGAATGATAATTGCACCGAGCGCCCGCAAGCATGGGGTACTTGATGCCGACATTGCTCACGCAGTGCGTAAACACAATCCGATATTTAGAACACGATTACGACGGCGAGTCTCGAATATTCATCATCGGCACAGACCGCCACGGGCGCTTTCTCGAAATCGTGGCGGTGCCGTCGCCGCAACCCAACCGCATAATCCACGCAGACTTACTGCGGCCGCAGTTCTATCACTACCTGTGAGGAGAGAATCATGAAATCAGATCCGCGCTCGAGCGCAGAAAAGTGGCTCGACTCGTTCGAGCCGACTCAGTCGCCGATGAAAGACGGGAGTCATCTTCGTGCTATCGGCGACGCCCTCACGGCAGTTGAGAACGCCGGAGATGCACTCGAACGCGCTGTCGCCGAAGCTCACGACGCCGGCGATTCGTGGGAGGCCATCAGCGTCGTGCTCGGCACTTCGCGGCAGGCTGCACATCGCAAGTTCGCACACCGTGTGGCCGCAGCCCACGTTCGTCGCACTCGAAACCCTGCACAGCCAGAGTGACGACAGCCACCACAAGAGGGATGCTCGACAGCGCGTGACAGGGGCCGGCGGTGGAGATGGGGGGAATTGAACCCCCGTCCACTGCTGTGGTCGTGTGCCTTCTACGGGTGTAGCCAGTGCAGGCGTTCTACTCGGCTCCGATCTTTGCCACTGGCAGCTAGATCGACGAGCCCAGTCTCAGTAAAAGTCCCTGTGCACCCTGAGGCTCAGTGCACAAGCAATCCCTCTAGATAACGCCAGGCTCCGGGTAGAGGGCATTCCCGGTCTGACGGTTCCTTAAGCGGCTACAAGGAGCTTAGGCTGCGAGAGCGAAAGCGGCCTTGGTGGCCGGAACAGTGCTTTTTTGATTGGCACTTATTGTTTGCACAGATCGTTTGCGAGATAACTGTGCATCCTCGGCCCGCTTCTCACACTCACTCAGGCAATGTCGAAACCGATCATCCCCCTGAACGAGCTGTGTACGACTATTTCGAAAGAGATCGAAACGGCGCACAGACTCGGGCCACTATCACGCGCTGTTGAGTTGTCAATCTAACCGCTGCGCTCAGGCAGCCCTCTAGTATATGCACTAATCTCACCTCATGACGACTGCGCTCTGGACTCCCGCCCGACTGCCTCTTCTCACCGAAAAACGATTCGTCATCACGGGCAGCAACGCGGGCCTCGGCTACTGGGCTGCAGAGTTTCTCGCGCGGCGCGGCGCCTCTGTGGTGATCGCGGCGCGCAACGAGCAGAAGGCCACCTCGGCCATCGCGTCTATTCTGACTCGGGCACCCCTCGCCGACGTCAGCTGGGTGAAGCTCGACCTGGCGAACCTTGCCTCGATCGAGCGCGCCGCCACCGAGCTGTCAGCGCAGCCCATCGACGTGCTCGTCAACAACGCCGGCGTGCTGGGCGCGTCGAAGCGCGGCTTCACCTCAGACGGCTTCGAACTCATGTTCGGCACGAACGTGCTCGGTCACTTCGCGCTCACGGCTCGGCTGATGCCGACACTACTGGCCACCGAGAACTCGCGCGTGGTCTCACTCGGCAGCATTTCGCACGAGATGAACGAAATGGATCTCGCCGACGTCATGAGCGACCAGAACTACGGCAGCTTTCGGGCCTACAGCCGCTCGAAGCTCGGGGTGATGCTCATCGCATTCGAGCTCGACCGGCGACTGCGGGCGGCGGGGCTGTCGACCGAGAGTCTGGTCGCGCACCCTGGCTTCTCGCTCGACGGGCTGAGTGCAGCCCGGCCCGGAATCACGAACGGCAGCCGATCGAACGTTCTCGTGCGCGCCGCCCTCGGCACCTTCGCCCAGGGCAAAGACGCTGGCGCGCTGCCGACCGTGCGCGCGGCAGCCGACCCCGTGGCCCGCGGTGGCGAATACTGGGGCCCAGCCGGCTGGCGGCAGCTGAAAGGCAGCCCCACAGTGGTGCGGGCCAAGAACCGCTCCCGCGACATCCACTCGGCCAGTACCCTCTGGAGCATGGCCGAGACCATGACGGGCGTGCCGCTCAGCTTCTAGCCGCGGCTAGTCGACGAGCTACGCCGCGGCTAGTCGCCGAGGTTGCGCTGCGTGCCCATGGCGCGGTCTGCCTCGCGCTTGTCTTGACGTTCGCGCAGGGTTTGGCGCTTATCGTACTCACGCTTGCCTTTGGCTACCGCCAGCTCGACCTTGGCGCGGCCGTCGCTGAAGTAGAGGCGCAGCGGCACGAGGGTGTAACCGCCCTCTTTGACCTTGTTGTGAATCTTCAGAATCTGCGCCTTGTGCAGCAGCATTTTGCGCTTACGGCGGGGCGGGTGGTTGTTCCACGAGCCCTGATTGAATTCGGGAATGTGCACGGCGTCGAGCCACGCTTCTCCCCCGTCGATGTAGCCGTAGCCGTCGACAAGGGATGCCCGCCCGGCCCTCAGCGACTTGACCTCGGTGCCGGTCAGCACGAGACCCGCTTCATAAGTGTCTTCGATGGTGTAGTCGTGGCGCGCCTTGCGGTTGGTCGCGACGACCTTTTCTCCGCGTTCGCGTGGCACGGTTACTCCTGAATGGTTGAAATCTGACGATGGATGCTCTGCACAGCGCGCTCTGCAGCCCACTAGTCTATCGAATGCCACGCCCCATGTTCACCCGATGCGAAAGCAGCACAGAGCCATGACAGACCCAAGCCCCGCCGACGAAACGGCCCCCGACCAGGCGCACCCGGGCCAGGCTCCCGTACGCAAACGATGGTGGCGCACGTCGCGGTTCTGGGCGATCGCGGCCGGCGGCTTGGCTATCGCGGTGGTGGCGGGCGTACTCGGTGGCTTGGTCGCCACGGCTTGGCGACCAGCGAACACCTGCAACGCCCAATCGATCGCCACTCAGGTGCTGCCCGCGATCGTCACTGTTCAAGTGCAGGCTCCGGGAGGTAACGGCGTCGGCACAGGCGAAATTCTCACCACCGACGGATACATCGTCACCAATAACCACGTCATCTCGAGCGCGGCGAACTCCGGCAGCATCAGCGTGCTGTATTCGAGCGGAGAATCCGTCGACGCCACGCTCGTGGGGCGCGACCCTGTGTCAGACCTCGCCGTACTCAAGGTCTCGACCGATAAGGCGCTTCCGACCATCCAGATCGGCAACTCGTCGAACGTGTCGGTTGGCGAGCCCGTCGTCGCTCTCGGTGCCCCGCTCGGCCTGTCGAACACCGTCACCGCGGGAATCGTGAGCGCCCTCGACCGAAACGTGACGGCCCCGAGTGACAACGGCACGACGACCACCCTCGTCGGCTCGATTCAGACCGACGCCGCCATCAACCCCGGTAACTCGGGCGGTGCGCTCGTCGACTGCTCCGGGGCCCTCGTGGGCGTCAACACGGCCATCGCCACCGTTCCGAACGCGTCGGGCGATGCGGGCGGCGGCAGCGTCGGCATCGGATTTGCTGTGCCGGTAAATCTCGTGAACTCGATCGTGGCCGACATCAAGTCTGGCGGCGGCGTGCGCACTCCATGGTTCGGCGCCGAGGTGTCGCTCATTCCTGTTGCCACTGCCAAGCAGTTCGGCGTTGCCCCAGGGCTCTTCATCGAATCTGTCGTGCCAGGCGGCCCCGCGGATGCTGCGGGCCTACGTGAAGGCGACATCATCACGACCATCGACGGCGGCCCGGCGACGAGCAGCGACGTGATCACCACGCTCGTGCAGGAGAAAGCGGTCGGCGATACCGTTGCAGTCACCTTTGTTCGGCGTGGAGTGACCTCGAGCACATCGGTGACCTTGGTGGCGGCGCCGTAGCGTGACGGCCGTAGCCTGACGGCCGAAACGTGAGGCAGGTACGAGGGCAGACTGGCTTGTTGCGCGAAGGCTATACGCGAAGGTACCGCGTGATGGCGAACTTGGCCGAGACGGCGGCAAGCAGCACCCCGAGCACGATCAGTACGGGAGCTACGATCCACAGGGCATCCTGAACCGTGACGAAGGCGGTCAACGGCAGCTGAGTGGTCAGGTAGCCCTGCACGAAAAAGTGCACAATCGCCCAGACGGTTGCACCCGCCAGCACCGACCCGATGAGCGCGGCGATCACACCCTCGAGTATGAAGGGCGTCTGAATGAACCGATTGGATGCCCCCACCAGCCTCATGATGCCGATCTCTCTTCGACGCGAGAACGCCGACAACCTGATCGTTGTGGCGATTAGCAACACGGCTGCCACGAGCATCAGAAGCGCGATGCCGATGGCGGTGTAACTGGCTGCGTTGAGAATGTTGAAGATCTGCTCGAGATAACTTCGCTGATCGACCACGCTATCGACGCCGGGCTGGCTCGACAGGCTCTCGACGAGCACGTCGGATTGCTGCGGGTCGTTCATGTTGATCCAGAAGGTCTGGTTCAGCAGGTCGGGCGTCACATACTGCGCGACATCGTTGCCGGCGAACTGCGCCTTGAACTTCTCGTAGGCCTGCTCGTGGTTCTCGAACTCGTAGGTCTTGATGAAGGGAGCGAGAGTCGAGCCCTTCAGCAGGGCGTCGACGGCCGCGATCTGGTCGTCGGTCGCCTCGCCGTTGGCGCAGTTGGCGCTGCCCGACGTAGCTGTGCACATGTAAACCGCGACCTGGGCTTTGTCGTACCAGTAGCCCTTCATCTGACCGATCTGCATCTGCAGCAGAATGGCCGAACCCACGAACGTCAGTGAAATGAAGGTGACAAGCACCACAGAAATGACCATGGCCATGTTGCGGCGAAGGCCGGTGCCGACCTCGCCGAGAATGAGTGCGAATCTCACGAGGTGGGGCCCACGTTCTGGTCTCGAGTCGGGTCATGGTTCTCACCGGGAGCGCGCAGGCCGAGCTTCTCGGCGAGGCTGATCTGGCCGGTGGTGAGGTCTTCGATGGGGTCTGAAGGCTGGGGGGCGGCGGGTGCCGGCGTGGTTGCCGCTGCAGCAGCCTGTTCGGGTGCCGCAGCCGGCGCGGCTGCCGCTGCCGCATCCTCCGACGGTGACGGCGCGGGCGCCGACGGGAAGAACAGCGGCTCACTCTCGACCGGCCGCGCCACAGCAATCGACGACGTAGGCACGCGCGGCACCACAGGCAGGGCTGCAGGATGCTCGGCAGCACCACTCTCGGCCGAACGCTCGATGACCTCCACAGCAACCGCCACCGCAGCAGGCGCGGCGGCCGCGGGAATGACCGGCCGCTCGATGGCTCCCGTGGCCTGCATGCGCAGCGAGAGCGGGTCGGGCCGGGTGATCTCGGCCGTCATGCCACTGTCTTGCAGGCTGATCTCGGTGGTGACGCCATACCCGCCCACGCGATCGTCGCGTACGACAGACCCACTGACGAGCTCGACGACGCGACGCTGCATCTGGTCGACGATGGCGTTATCGTGCGTCGCCATGATGATGGTCGTGCCGCCGGCGTTGATGCGGTCGAGCACGTTCATGATGCCGGCGCTGGTGACGGGGTCGAGGTTTCCTGTCGGCTCGTCAGCGAGCAGAATGGCGGGCTTGTTCACCACCGCGCGGGCGATGGCCACACGCTGTTGCTCACCACCCGAGAGTTCGTGGGGCAGCCGGTTTGCTTTTTCGGCGAGACCGACCATGGCAAGAACATCCGGAACCGCTTCTTGAATGAACCCGCGCGACTTGCCGATGACTTGAAGCGTGAAAGCCACATTGTCGAAGACGTTCTTGTTGGGCAGCAGCCGGAAGTCTTGAAAGACTACGCCGAGGTTGCGCCTGAAGTACGGCACCTTGCGCGACGAGATCGACCCGAGGTCTTGCCCGAGCACGTGGATGCTGCCGCTGGTGGGCCGGTCTTCTTTCAGCACCAACCGCAGAAAGCTCGACTTGCCGGAGCCTGAAGCGCCGACGAGAAAGACGAACTCACCTCGCAGAATTTCGAGGTCGATCGTGTTGAGCGCGGGCTTCGCCGTGCCCTTGTACATCTTGGATACGTGGTCGAATCGAATCATTTCGTGACGAGCCTAAGCAGCGACAGTTCGATTGCGGCACAGCGACTCGCCCAATCGCAAGGCTTGGAGAAGCCTGAGCGATCAGTGAGCGCATGGTCAGACGACCTAATCTTGCTTGCGTTTGCGCCAGCGGATGCCCGCCGAAATGAACCCGTCGATGTCGCCGTCGAACACGTGAGCCGGGTTGCCGACCTCGTAGTCGGTGCGCAAGTCTTTCACCATTTGGTAAGGAGCGAGCACGTAGCTGCGCATCTGATCGCCCCAGCTCGCGGTGATGTTGCCGGCCAGCTCTTTCTTGGTCGCGTTCTCCTGTTCGCGCTGCAGCAGCAGGAGGCGCGACTGCAACACACGAAGTGCTGCGGCACGGTTCTGAATCTGGCTCTTCTCGTTCTGGCAGCTGACCACGATTCCCGTCGGAAGATGGGTGATGCGCACCGCGGAGTCGGTGGTGTTGACCGACTGACCACCGGGGCCGCTTGAGCGGAACACATCGACCCTGATGTCGCTCTCGGGAACCTCGACCACTTCAGTCTGCTCGATGAGCGGCACCACCTCGACTGCGGCGAAGCTCGTCTGTCGTTTTCCTGCGGAGTTGAAGGGGCTCATGCGCACGAGGCGGTGGGTGCCGGCTTCTACAGAGAGGGTGCCGAAGGCGTACGGAGAGTCGATCTCGAACGTCGCGCTCTTGATACCCGCCTCTTCGGCATAGCTCGTGTCGAGCACGGTGGTGGGATGCCCGTGCTGTTCAGCCCAGCGCAAATACATTCTCATCAGCATTTCAGCGAAGTCCGCGGCATCCACCCCGCCCGCGCCGGCGCGAATGGTCACGACGGCGGCGCGTGGATCGTATTCGCCGTTCAACAGCGTCTGAACTTCGAGCTCGCCCAGCACCTTGGTGAGGCTGGACAATTCGGCCTGGGCTTCGACCACCGCCTCTTCGTCTGACTCATCATTGGCCAACTCGATCATGATCTCGAGGTCGTCGAGGCGGGAGTCGATGCTCATGATCTTGGCGAGCTCGGCTTGCCGGTGCGACAGCGCGCTGGTGACGTTCTGGGCCTTCTCGGTGTCGTTCCAGAGGTCGGGCACACCCGCCTGCTCACTGAGATCGGCGATCTGCGCCTTCAGGCCTTCGACATCGACCACCGTTCGAATGTCGCTGAAGGTAGAGCGAAGGGCGGCAATCTGCTCAGAGAGGTCGAGTTCTAACACGGTCACCCAGCCTACCCGGGCATGCTGGGTAGGCGGCCCTCGCGAGACTGCGTCGCGAGTAAAGTCGTGAGGTGATGAGTACTACTGAGTCGACCTTCACGTTCCGCTCCATTGCTCTCCCCGCGTTGCTGCCCTCTCTGCTGTTCGCCATCGGCGAAGGGTCGGTGATTCCGGTGATTCCGGCTATCGCGTCAAACCTCGGCGCGACGCTCGCCATCGCGGGCTTCATCGCTGGAATGACCATGGTCGGCCAGCTCGTCGGCGACATTCCGAGCGGCTTCGTCGTGGGCAGAATCGGCGAACGTCGCGCCATGATCTCAGCCGCTGTGCTCGCCATCGTCGCTGTGCTGGTCTGCATGGCAGCGTCAACGCCCTGGCTCTTCGGCACGGGCATCTTCTTGCTCGGCCTCGCCGCTGCGACTTTTGCCCTGGCCCGGCACGCCTTCATGACGAGCTTCGTTCCGGCGCAGTTTCGCGCGCGAGCGCTTTCTACCCTCGGCGGTACGTTTCGGCTCGGCTGGTTCGTGGGGCCGTTTCTGGGCGCGGCAGTCATCGCACTGAGCGGCACATCTCAGTCGGTGTTCTGGATTCAGGGCGTTTGCGCCGTCGCGATCATCGTGGTGCTGCTGATTGTGCCCGACCCCACCGAGAAGCTGATGAAACCGGATGCCGGTGAGCGGTTGGTGGTCGGCGAATCGCACGGGCTCTTTTCAACGATCTACTCGTTTCGAGGGCTGCTCGTTCGCATCGGGTCTGGCGTCGCGCTCGTCGGTGCGCTGAGGGCCAGCCGAACGGTCATCCTGCCGCTCTGGGCAGTCAGTCTGGGGTTGAGCGAGGCCAACACCGCACTGATCGTCGGCATCGGCGGCGCACTCGATTTCGCCCTGTTCTACGCGAGCGGCCAGATCATGGACAGGTTCGGCAGGCTCGCGAGCGTAGTGCCCTGCATGGTCGGCATGGGAATCTGCCTACTCGTTCTCGCGTTCACCCATGACCTGCCCGGAGCCGTGACCTGGTTCATCGTGCTGACTATCGCACTAGGCATCTCTAACGGAGTCGGCAGTGGAATCGTGATGACGCTCGGAGCCGACCTCGCGCCGAAAGACAACCCCGCGCCATTTCTGGGAGCCTTTCGGTTCACCGGCGATCTGGGAACGGCCGCCGCTCCCCTGCTGATCTCGCTGGTCGTTGCGCTCGTTTCGCTGCCGCTTGCCGTGGGAGTCATGGGGGTGCTGGGCTTCGTGGGGGCGGGCATTCTGGTGCGGTACATTCCCCGGTATGAACCATTACACTGAGGGTGTTTCTCTGCGGGAGTGGTGAAATTGGTATACACGCAGGTTTTAGGTACCTGTGCTTTCGAGCGTGAGGGTTCAAGTCCCTTCTCCCGCACGCGTCACCCGTTTTACCTCGCCTCGCCGCCGCACGACGACTGGAGCACGACCCTTGCATACCGCACTCGTACCATGGCTTGACCCGAACACTCTGATTCACTCGTTCGGGCCATTCGCGTTGCTCGGCATCTGCTTCATCATCTTCGCCGAGACCGGTCTGCTCATCGGTTTTGTGCTGCCGGGTGACACACTCTTGTTCTTCACGGGGCTGTTGACGTTCGCGGGCACCCAAGAGAACTCGACCGGTGGCATCGGCATCTCCATCTGGCTCGTTGCGCCTGCTGTGGCACTCGCCGCTTTTCTCGGCGGCGAAGTCGGGTATCTGATCGGCCGCAAAGCAGGCCCGCGCATCTTCGAGCGAAAAGAGTCGGGCTTCTTCAGCATCAAGAACGTGGAGCGAACGAACGCGTTCTTCGAGCGGTTCGGCGGGTTCGCCGTCGTGATCGCCAGGTTCGTGCCCGTCGTGCGTACGTTTGCGCCGGTCGCGGCCGGCGTCGGCAAGATGAACTACCGCAAGTACAGCTTGTACAACGCCATCGGGGCACTGCTCTGGGGCGGCGGATTCGTTCTGTTGGGCTACTTTCTCGGCCAGATTCCGGTGGTGCGCGACTTCACCGAGAAGTACATCGATGTGGTGCTGCTGGCGGTGGTCGTGGTGACCCTGGTGCCGACGGTCATCCACACCGTCTCGTCTGCACGAAAGTCGCGCAAGCTGGCGGCTTCAGCCGACGAAGACACCGTCGAGGCCACCGGAGCAGCCGAAGAGCTGCTGCTCGACCCGACGGTGTTCGACCGTCACCACGACAAAAACCAGCGCGCAGAGTAACGCTTCGTGAACGAGGCGTTTGCGTCACTCGTCGTTGTCGTTCTGCTCGCCGCCGCGGCGCCGCTGATCGTCGACCTCATACCGGGGCCGGTTCGAATTCCGCAGGTCGCGCTGCTGCTGGTGGGCGGTGTGATCATCGGGCCCGAGGTGGCGCACCTCGCCGACCCTACCGACATCTCTTTGTTCTCGACCATCGGCATGGGCTTTCTGTTCTTGCTGGCGGGCTATGAACTCGACCCGAAGATCTTCGTCGAAAGGGCCGGCAAACTCGCCATCTGGGCGTGGCTGAGCACGCTGGTGCTGGCGGCGCTCGTCGTCTTCGGGCTCTACGCGGTGCACATCATCGATTCGCCCATCGTCTTGACCATCGCGCTCAGCACCACGGCGCTCGGCACGCTGATTCCCATACTCAAAGAGCAGGGGATGTTCGCCACCAAGTTCGGGCGGTACATCATCGCCACCGGCGCGGTCGGCGAACTCGCGCCCATCATCGCGATGGCTCTTTTTCTCGGCACCCGCGGCACGATCGCGGCGTTCATCGCTCTCGTCATCTTCTTGGGCGTCATCGCCGCGGCCTCGCTTGCCAAGTTCTCGCTGATGCCCAAGTGGTTTCTCGAGATGGTCGACAAGCGCCGCCATTCCACCTCTCAGCTGGTGCTGAGGCTCGTCATCGCCTTGCTGTTCGTGCTGCTCTTCGTCTCGAACGCGTTCGGTTTCGACAGTGTTCTCGGGGCCTTCGCGGCCGGAATGCTCTTACGGCACTGGTCGCCCGGCGGGTCGGAGATTCTCGAGGTGAAGCTCGATGCCGTGGGCTACGGGTTCTTCATTCCGTTGTTCTTCATCTATTCGGGTATGACGCTCGACGTGACATCGATTCTGCAGAACCCCGCACCACTCATCATCTTCTTCGTGGCGATGCTGCTGATTCGCGGGGCTCCAGCGCTGTTCTGGTATCGCAATGACGTGCCGGTTCGAGAACGGTTCGAACTCACGCTCTTCGGGGCCACCGCTCTGCCTTTGCTCGTCGCCCTCACCGAGATCGGCGTCGACAACGGCGCCATGACCGAGGCAGCTGAGGCCAGCATCGTGGGTGCCGGTGCACTGTCGGTGCTGATCTTTCCGATGGTCGCCGTCGCGCTGTCAAAGCGCAACGGCATCGTCACCGTGGCAAACTTCAGCGATGCTGTTCGTGTTCGTGACCTGCATGCTCTGCCGGTTCCAGCTGAAACGTCGAATGCTCCACGTCGAAATGCTGAGTCAGACACTCAGACAGCTGATCGAGAAGAACACCCGTAGTTCCTTCGGCGAAAATGCGGCTGTCGACCACGACGTGCGCCGAAAAAACCGGTTCGCCCGAGGTGATCGCCCAGACGTGAACGTCGTGTACGTCGACGACCCCCGCGGTACCGAGAAGGTGTTCGCGAATCTTCTGCACGTCGGTTTCTTTCGGGGCCGACTGGATGAGCACTCCCACCACATCGCGCAACAACATCACCGCACGCGGAATGATCATGACGGCGATAGCGAGCGACGCGATGGCGTCTGCAGCCACGAAGCCGGTGAGCAGAATCACGATGGCCGCGGCGATCACCGCGATCGAGCCGACCGTGTCGCCGAGCACCTCGAGGTAGGCGCCGCGCATGTTGAACGACTTCGTGTCTCCCCCGCGCAAAACCAGCAGTGCGCAGATGTTCGCCACTAGCCCGATCGAGGCGATGACGAGCATGATGCCGCCCTGCACGTTATCGGTCTCTGGCGTGATGAGTCGTGAGATGCCCTCGATGGCGACGAACACACCCACACCGATGAGAATGACGCCGTTGATCAGCGCCGCCAGCACCTCGGTGCGTTGAAAGCCGAAGGTGTGGCGATCGGAGGCCGGCCGCAAGGCGATGATCGAGGCGACGAGCGCAATGATGAGACCGAACAGGTCGGAGAACATGTGCCCCGCGTCGGCGAGCAACGCGAGCGAGCCGCTGACGTAGGCGCCGCCGATCTCCACCAGCAGCACGAGGCTGACAATGCCGATGGCGATACCGAGCCTGGCGCGGTTGGTCGAACCGTGTGCGTGGCTATGGCCCGCGGGTTTGTCGCTCATCGCTTCGTATCGCTCGTATCCGGTTTTCGTTCGGAGCGTCGTGTCGCCCACTGCCTCAAGAATAGGCAGCCTGCACGGCGAGACACCAGCGTTCGAGCTAGTTAGGAATGACGTTCATTCTCAGTAGCGGAATCACGTTCTCGAATGCGAGCGCGCGGTGGCTGATCGCGTTCTTCTGCTCGGGCTCGAGTTCGGCTGCGCTGACGTCGTGACCATTCGGCACGAAGATGGGGTCGTAGCCGAACCCATTCGTTCCGCTCGCCGAGCGGGCCAGAGTGCCGCGCCAGAGGCCCGCGGCCACGTCTTCGAACACGCCAGGAACCACCACCGCGATGTGGCAGGCGAATGCCGCGCCGCGATGCTCATCGTGAATGTCGGCGACCTGGTCGAGCAGCAGGTCGCGGTTGGCCACATCACCCTTGCCGTGCCCGGCCCAGCGGGCCGAGAAAATACCCGGCGCACCGTTCAGCACGTCGACGCAGATACCCGAGTCGTCGGCCATCGCCGGCAGACCGGTGAACTCGGCAGCGGCCCGCGCCTTGATGAGCGCGTTCTCAGCGAAGGTGACTCCGTCTTCGACGGGCTCAGGGCCGGTGTATTTCACGATTTCGAGTTCGGGCAGCCTGGCGCCCAAGATCTTCTGAAATTCGTCGACCTTGTGCTGATTGTGCGTTGCCAGAACGATACGGATGCTCGCGGGAACCGTGCCCGGCGACGTGCTGCTCACGGGCATCCGGTCACTCACCGTCGCTCAGCGCGAGCTGCTGAAACTCGGCCAAGTCGTTCGCGCCGCCCAAGGCGAGGTCGAGCAGTGCGTTCAGCTCGGCGCGATCGAACGGGGCGCCCTCGGCGGTACCCTGCACCTCGACGAACAGCCCGCGGCCGGTGACGACCACGTTCATGTCGGTTTCGGCACGCACGTCTTCGGTGTAGGCGAGGTCGAGCATGGGCGTGCCGTCGATGATTCCCACCGACACCGCAGAGACGCTGTCGATGAGCGGCTGCGACTTCTGGCCGATGAACTTCTTCTCGCGGGCCCACTCGATGGCGTCGACCATGGCCACATAGGCGCCGGTGATGGCGGCGGTGCGGGTTCCGCCGTCGGCCTGCAGCACGTCGCAGTCGATGACGATGGTGTTCTCGCCGAGCGCCTTCATGTCGACCACGGCACGCAGCGAACGGCCGATGAGGCGTGAGATCTCGTGGGTGCGGCCGCCGATCTTGCCCTTGACCGACTCGCGGTCGGTGCGGCTGTTCGTCGCGCGGGGCAGCATGGCGTATTCGGCGGTGACCCAGCCCTTGCCTTTGCCCTGCATCCAGCGCGGCACGCCGTTCGTGAACGAGGCGGTGCAGAGCACGCGGGTATTGCCGAACGAGATGAGCGCCGAGCCCTCGGCCTGCGTGCTCCAGCCGCGCTCGATGGTGACGTCGCGCAGATCGGTGACCCCGCGGCCGTCTTTTCGCACGAGTGGTGTGGTGTGGGTGTCGGTCATGAGGTCTCCTTGAAGAAGGCGGGTGAAACGGGCAGTGAGATGACCCCGGTCTCGACGAGATCGACGCTCGAGACTTGCGGGCCGAGAAACTGGTGGGCGAGGCGCAGAAATTCGTCGGCGCTCTCGCCGGTGGCTTCGTAGCGGTAGGTGGGGACGCTTCGGCCGGTGCGTTGGATGCCCAACTCCACCAGCACGCGATAGACATCGTTCGCCGTTTCGGTGTCACTCGACACCAGCGTCACCTCGTCGCCCATCACCACGCGAATGGCGCCCTTCAGAAAGGGATAGTGCGTGCAGCCCAGCACCACGGTATCGACCGCGGCGGCCTTCAGCGGGGCGAGGTAGTCGGCCGCAACCCCAAGCAATTCAGCACTCGAGGTGTCACCCGACTCGACGAAGTCGACGAACCTCGGGCAGGCCGCAGAGAACAGTTCGAGGTGCGGGGCGGCTGCGAATGCGTCGTTATAGGCGCGGGAGTTGATGGTTCCGAGGGTGCCGATAACGCCGACGCGGTTGTTGCGAGTTGCTCGAACAGCCGAGCGAACGGCGGGCTGAATGACCTCGATCACGGGAACGGAGTAACGCTCCCGGGCATCCCGAAGCATCGCGGCCGACGCGGTATTGCAGGCGATGACCAGCATCTTCACGCCCTGGGCGACGAGGTCGTCGAGCACGGCGAGGGCATAGCGGCGCACCTCGGCGAGCGGCTTCGGGCCGTACGGTGAATGAGCCGTATCGCCGACGTAGAGCACCGATTCGCGCGGCAACTGATCGCGAATGGAGCGGGCCACGGTGAGACCGCCGACGCCGGAATCGAAAATGCCAATCGGTGCGTCGCTCACGGGCGTCAAGCTTATACGCCCCCGCTCGGCACACACCGTATGCTCAGAACTGTGGGTTCATCGACAGCACTTCTCACCGACCGCTACGAGCTCACCATGCTCGATGCCGCACTGGCCGACGGCACCGCAGCGAGAGAGTGCCTGTTCGAGGTGTTCGCTCGTTCGCTGCCCCACGACAGGCGTTACGGTGTCGTAGCCGGCACCGGGCGCGTGCTCGAGCTGATCCGTGACTTTCGGTTCGGTGAGCCCGAGCTCGAGTGGTTGCGCGCAAATGACGTCGTTCGGGCATCCACTCTCGACTGGCTGGCCGACTACCGATTCAGCGGCACCATTTCGGGCTACCGCGAAGGCGAGCTGTACTTTCCCGGGTCGCCGATTCTCACGGTGGAGTCGTCGTTCGCCGAAGGTGTCATTCTCGAGACGCTCATCTTGAGCGTGTTCAACTACGACTCGTCGGTGGCCAGTGCCGCCGCGCGCATGGTGTCGGCCGCAGCCGGGCGCCCGTTGGCCGAGATGGGTTCTCGGCGCACGGGCGAACACTCGGCGGTTGCGGCTGCCCGGGCCGCCTACATCGCAGGGTTCGCCGCCACCTCGAACCTCGAAGCCGGCCGCAGCTGGGGCGTGCCCACCATGGGAACTGCCGCGCACGCCTTCACGCTGCTGCACGACACCGAAGAAGACGCGTTTCGTTCGCAGGTCGCCGCCATGGGGCCGGGCACGACCCTGCTCATCGACACGTTCGACGTCGATGCAGGCGCACATCTTGCGGTTCGGGTGGCAGGGCAGTCGCTGGGCGCTGTGCGGCTCGACTCCGGCGATCTGCCGGCGCTTGTGGCATCGGTTCGCGCCAGGCTCGACGCGCTCGGCAACACCGACACGAAAATCACGGTGACCAGCGACCTCGATGAGTACACCATCGCGGCTCTGGCGGCCACGCCCGTCGACTCGTACGGGGTCGGTACGTCGCTGGTGACGGGCAGCGGGTCGGTCGCTGCGGGGATGGTGTACAAGCTCGTGGCGCATCGGGCTGGGGCAGGTTCGGGCGCTGACTCTGGCGCTGGCTCTGGCGCAGGCGCTGGCGAGTGGATGCCCGTGGCCAAGCGATCGGCCAAGAAGACGTCGATCGGAGGGCGCAAAGTGCCACTGCGTCGCCTCGATGCCGAAGGCACCGCCGTAGCCGAGGTGCTGTATATCGACGAACCCGTGCCAGACGCAGAACTCGAGCATGGTAGAGCGCTCAGCGAGGTGTTCGTACGCGACGGTGTCATCGATGAGCGATATACCGGCGTCCGGGGTGTCGAGGCCGCTCGGGCACATCACGCTGAGGTACGCGAAGAACTGCCCGCTCAGGCATTTCGGCTGGCGCATGGCGGCGAGCCGGTCATCCCAACCGAATATGTGAGCGCTTAGGAGCTACTCAGCCTGCATCTTCTCGTAGATCTCTTTGCAGGTGGGGCAGACCGGAAACTTGTCGGGGTCGCGGCCGGGAACCCATTTCTTGCCGCACAATGCCTTCACGGGCGTGCCGGTCATGGCCGACTCGAGAATCTTCTCTTTCTGCACGTAGTGCGAAAAACGCTCGTGGTCGCCGGGTTCGAACTGCTCAGCCTCGAGCAGTTCTTCGAGCTCGCGTTCGAGAGTCGCCGTGCCGCCGCCGTCGGGAAGGCTTCCGGGTGATCCGGGGTCGGCGATGGAGGCTCGAGGCGAAGTGGTCATAGCGAAATTCTACCGCCGGGCATCCACTGGTCTACCTCAACTACGAAGCGAACTGGCCAGAATCTCTGGGCCTCGGCGATTGACCACGGCCCCGCCGGCAAGCGCGCCCAGAATGAGAACAACGACGCCGGTGCCTACTCCGCACCAGAGCGCCGACCAGTGCGCGCCGGAATCACCGGCTTCTGCCTGAATGGCGAACACGATGCTCGGGGCCGAGAGCACGAGAGTGCCGAGCACGGTGCCGAGTTGAACGAAAACGGAGGTCGAGCCCGTCGACTGAGGCTGCACGAACGGGCTGTCGCCTGGCCTGGTGGCCGCGTAGGGAAAGCGAGCGGAGATGACGCTGCCCAGGCCGACGATCGTGAGCAGCAGGCAGGTACTGACTCCGAGCACCGACGGAAGCGCGGCGCTGTTTGCCGCCAAGAACACGGTGATCACAGAGCCCACCCCGATGAGCGGCAAGCCGATCAGAAAGACCGGCGCCATGCGGCCGAGACGGTCGGCCAGACCCCGACGGCCAGAGACGATGTGCAGCCACACAGCCGAACTGTCGAGCGCGATGTCGTTGTGAATCATGAAGCCCAGAAACAGGCACATCACCGGCAGCGGAATGAGCGCATATGTCGTCACCGGAAAGGCGACGAGCATGAACGGAATGGCCATGATGATCGGCACGACCGGAACGATGATCAACGGTACGTAATAGCGGGGGTCACGTGACCAGTAGGTGAGACTCCGGGCCGCGATGGAGCCTGTCGGAGTCGACGGCAAGCGGGCGAACCAGCCGAGGCCCGCCGGCTCTGCACTATCGTCGTCGACGCGGTTCGACTGCAGCATCATCGTCACCAGCGCACGCCAGGCCAGCCAGAGCACGACGACTGTCACTACGGCGATGATGAACGACAAGAAGGTTCCCCCGACATCGCCGTTCGCCGCGGCCGCCGGTACGCCCCAGGCGGCGCCGAGCGGCGTGAGGCTGACGAATGCGGCGATGTTCTGCCCGATGGTGTCGCCAGGCTCGCCCCAATTGAGGCTCAGCGCCAGCACGACGGCAGGCGCCAGGAGCACCAGAATCAGCACGCCGATCACTCCGGCGATCTCGCGAGCACGGCGCGTTGACAGCAAGAAGGCCGCCAGTGATGACGAGATGCGGCCGAACAGAACGCAGGTTGCAACGCCGAGCGCGGCGCCGACCACGGCCAGCAGTGCGTCGAGAGGGCTATGCGCCCACGTGACGATGCTCGACAGGCCGAACAGCGAGACAGCCACGACCGGTAAAGCAGCAAACGAACTCACGACCAGCGCGATGGCGAGTGTGCGCGGCTGAATGCCGAACAGGGCAAACCGGCGCGGATCGACCGGGTCGGCGCGCTGAAGAATAAGCGGCACAACGGCGAAGGCCAGCACGATCACCGAGCCGGCGATCACCACATCGGTTCGGGCGGTCTGCGCGTTGGCAGTTGCGTCGCCGAGGCGAATCACACGCACGCAGACCGCGATAACGGCGACCAACGAGGCCAGCAAGCCCACGGTCACGCCGAAGACGCGGGTGCGCGTGCCGAGGAAGATGTTGCCGAGAAGCGCGAGCCTCAATCTAAAGAGCTGAGCAACCATTCCATGCCTTCAACTGCTTTGTGGCCGCCCGCGAGCTCGATGAATCTGTCTTCGAGGGTGGAGCCGTTTCTGACGTGGTCGACAGTACCGCTTGAAAGAACGCGGCCGTGCACGATGATGGCGACGCCGTCACAGACGCGCTCGATCATGTCCATGCTGTGGCTCGAGAGCACGACGGTGCCGCCGGCAGAGACGTATTTCTGCAAGATCTCGGTGACGGTGTCGGCCGACACCGGGTCGACGGATTCGAACGGTTCGTCGAGCACGAGCAGACGGGGCGAATGGATCATGGATGCCGCAAGAGCGACCTTCTTCGTCATTCCCGCGGAATAGTCGGAGACGAGACGATTGAGCGCGTCGTGAATTCCGAAGGCCTCGGCGAGTTCGTCGGTGCGCTCGCGAACGACTTGGCCTTTGAGACCGCGCAGCGAGCCGGAGTACTGCAGCAGTTGACGGCCGGTAAGCCGTTCGAACAACCGGAGTTTGTCGGGCAGAACGCCGATGATGCGTTTGGCTTCGACGGGGTCTTTCCACACGTCGTGGCCGTTCACGAGCACAACGCCTTCGTCGGGGCGCACGAGCCCGGTGATCATCGATAGTGTGGTGGTCTTTCCGGCGCCGTTCGGGCCGACGATTCCGTAGAAGCCGCCGCGCCGCACTTCGAGGTCGACGCCGTCGACGGCTATGACGCTGCCGAACTTCTTCACCAGACCAGAGAGCGAAAGAACGGTGTCTGCGGCGAGTTCGCGGGTGGCCGATTCGTCGGCGGCTGCGTCGTCTTGGCCCGCGTCGTGGGTACTCGGGTCGTGGTCTTCAGCGGATTCGACGACCACGATCTCGTCGACGATCACCTCGTCGAGGATCACGCCGTCGAGGTTCACGCCGTCGAGATTCGCCTCTTCAATGATCACGTCGTCGATGATGGTCTCTTCGACGACCGCCAGATCGACGACGACCGGAGTGCTTTCGACAGATTCGAACTCGACAGATTCGAACTCGACAGATTCGAACTCGACAGATTCGAACTCGACAGATTCGAACTCGACAGATTCGACCCCGACAGATTCGAACTCGACAGATTCGACCCCGACCGTTGTCTTGACCGGAGTTGTCTTGGGCGGAGTTGCCGGGCGTGGTGTCGAGGCTCGAGGAGTTGCGGTTCGCGGCGTCGAGGTGCGCGGCGTCGAGGCGCGCGGGGCTGCCGTGCGAGGGGTTGCCGTGCGCGGTGTGCGCGGGGCAGCCGTTCGTTCTGTGACGGCCTTGGGCGCGGGCTTCTTCGCCGTAGACGGTCGTCGTGCGGCGGTGCGGGGGGCACGGGCATCCGGTGCATCTGCCGCAGGCTCATCGCCGAGAGGCTGAGCGGGCGCCTTCTCCACGACGGCACCAGCACTGGTTCGAGGCGTCGCAGTTTTCGGCCTCGCAGGCGCGCGGCGAGCGGGCGGCCGCGTGGCAGTCTTCGTAGAGGTGCGCTGTTCGGGCGAATCGTTCGAATCAGGGCCCTCAGCGCTCGATGGCAGTGCGGAATCTGGCACGGCCGAGCCGCCAGACTCGCTGTCATCGACTTGATGGTCTGTTTCTGAACTCACTACTTCAACCTATCAATCCCCGTCGTTCCCCGTCGGCGCAGCCTGGCCTTAACCTGCGACTGCAGCATGTATATCACAGTGCGCGGCGACCAAGCTGAGCCTCGAAGTCGGGCCCCCAGCGACATACAATTAGCCGTTCACACCGTTCAGAAGGATACCGCTGATGGCCGAGAACCCACCGTTCAACGAAACTCAGGTGAACCCACGAGTGATTCGTGGAATCGACCGGGTGCTGAGCATCCATCGACCCGTTGTGCTCGCCCACATTCGCGGTTTACGCAGCCGGCACCCCGGTTCAAGCCCACAACAGCTGATCAAGGTTCTCGAACGGCACTATCTGACAGCCGTCACCACCGGTGGCGCAGCGGTTGGCGCAACATCGGTCATTCCGGCAGTGGGAACGGCGACGTCGCTGGCACTCACCGGCGTCGAGACGCTCGGGTTCTTGGAGGCGAGCGCTCTTTTTGCTCAATCGATCACCGAGATTCACGGAATCGCCGTGCAGAACCCCGATCGCGCCAGGGCACTGGTCATGACGTTGATGCTCGGCAGCGGCGGAGTCGATCTCGTGCAGCAGCTCGCGAAACAGGCCGGCGGTGCCGGAGCGGCTCGCACCGAATTCTGGGGCACGCTCGTTGCGCGCAGCTTGCCAGCCGCCGCTGTGGGCCCCGTCGCCGATCAGGTCAAGAAGACATTTCTGAAGCACTTTCTAGCCTGGACGGGTTCGACAGCGGTCGGGCGTCTGATGCCGTTCGGTATCGGAGCAGTGATCGGCGGTGCGGGCAACAACGTTTTAGGCCGGCGGGTCGTTCGCAGTGCGCGTACCGCTTTCGGGCCGGCACCGCTCGAGTTTCCGACGGGGCTCGAATGGAACATGCGAATGCCCAAGACCCCGAAGGCGCCCCCACGCCCCGACCGGGTACCCAACTACGACCACGTGCCGACGCCTCCCCGTCGCGGGGCCGGAGCAGAACCGCTGCCAACCTCCATTCCTCCACAAAGCGCCCCTAGAGCCTGAATTGCACAAGGGTGCCCAGTCACTCAGCGGCGCGCTGGGCGTCGTCGGGGGCTCGAATTAGTATCAGCGCATGCAAAACGTGCTGCGTCATCAGCCGCGCCCCCCTGGCCGGCAGAGTCTCGACGACGACGCGCGCCTGCCCGAACCCGCGTACGCCGTTCCGCTGCGCATCGATCGCTCTGGTGCGCCTCGCTACCGCATTACGAACGTCGGCCATGAGCAACTCGTCGGCCTGACCTACTCGCTTTTGGGTTCGGGCGTGATGAACAGCCCCGCTCCACGCTTGCTCGACGTGGGAGCCACGACTGATGTCATCATTCGCGGGGAAGACCTGGCTCGCCGAACAGTGCTCGTCATCCGATGGTTTCGGCCATCAGGCGAAGAGTACCTGTGGCGCGTCAGTTTCTGAGCCGTTCCGAGGGTGTCGGTGGCTGATGCTTTAATGCCTCATGCACATAATCACTACAGCGCCCTCTCCCGTTCGCCTCACCTGGCACCTGCCCGAGGTGGAGTGGCACGAAGCCACGGTCGAACTCGCAGACACTCTGGCTCCGAGCGGCGCGCGCGTTGAGTCGTGGCACATCGATTCGAGCTACGACGGCATGTTCGCAGCAACCTGGTCATCGGGCCGCCGCAGAGGCGATGCGCTGACCACCGTTGCGCGCATCCGGGTAGCTCGTCATGACGGGCCGTGCATCGTCGCCGTTCGCCTGGTCGACGACCTGGGCGAAGAATTCGTCTCGGTGATCAGTCGAAATCGACGATGACCGTGTCGGCGGCACCCTCGAGATTCACGAAACCCGCAATGAAGCCGAAACCCCAACTGAAGTGGATGAACGGCAGCACCAGCGCGAACCACAACCCCGTGCGTACAGTGCTGCGAACCATCGCCGCGATCGCCAACACGACCACTCCGAGCACATAGGCGGCCGGAAGAACGAGTAGTGCGAACAGAATCAGCGAGACAACGGAGGCAACACCCAGAGCGCCGGCGATCACTCCGAAAAAGCCGATGGCGCCCAGAATGAAACCCAGAATCGAGGCTATGACGACGATCGACGGCAACAGGAAGCGAAGCACCTTCTCGTCGGGAAAGGCGCGAGCGAATTCGCCCCGCCACAAGCCCTCGGCGAAAAGCGAGCGAGTGAGCTGTACCGTCTTCGACGGCGGCCGATAGTCGTACTGCAGCTCGGGGCTGAACCACACGGTGTGACCGGCATCACGCAGCCGCTCTGAAAGCTGCCAGCCTTGACCGTGCCGAATCTCTTCGTCGTAGAGCCCGGCCTCGATGAATGTGCGGCGCCTGATGACGTGAGCGGTTGAGGCCTGCGTCTGCGCCTCGCCGGCGTGCTGAGCCAACGGGTCGCGTGCGAGACCGAGTGGATGCTCGATGCCACGCGCCGCCGCCCGTTCGAACGGTGTCGCGCCGACAGGAGTCGTCACACCGATGAGTTCGGCGGCGCCGGTTCGGCCCATGGCTCGCACCGCTTTCGCTGCGTAGTCGGGCGGAAACACCGCTCGTGCATCGACCCGGATGATCAGTGCTGTGCGCGCGGCAGCGATGGCCTCGTTCAGGCCGACCACCAGCGAACTCGAACTGACGTCGATGACTGCGATGCGCGGATTCGCAGCAACGATCTCGGCGATCAGATCACCTGTGCCGTCGGTGTTCGGCGCGAGGGCCAGAATGATGTCGAGGTCTGACGGGTAGTTCTGCGCGAGCAGCGAATCGATCGCCGCTCGAACCGTCTCTCTATCGTTTCGAGTCACGATAATCGCGGTGAGAGGCGGCAACGCCGAAGATGCAGGCGTGGGGTCGGTCATGGGTTCCGCTCGGTGGATGGGGTGCAAACAGACCAATAGGCCCATCGCGCCAATAGCAACGATGAGCCTACCAGGTGAGGGTCTTCGGGTGGTTAGCTGGCGAGTGCGCCCAGGGTCACGGTGACCGTGCTCGACTTACCGTCGCGCTGGTACGTGACCTGCGCTGTGGCTCCGGCCGGCAGCACCCGAACTTGAGCGGTGAGGTCGGTGGCGTCAGTGATAGCGATTCCGTTGAACGCCGTGATCACGTCGCCTTTCTGAAGACCGGCCGCGGCGGCGGCTCCCCCGCTCGTCACATCTGCGACGGTGGCGCCGACCACCGTGGCCGACGAATCGCCGGTCGCCGCGATGGATGCACCCAGGAGCCCGTGGGTCGCCTTGCCCGTGGCAATGATCTCGTCAGAGATGCGCTTGGCGAAGTTGGCCGGAATCGAGAAGCCTACGCCGATGCTGCCCGACTGGCTCGTAGACGAACCCGATGAATCGGCGCTGGCGATGGCCACGTTGATGCCGATCAGCTGGCCGTCGGAGTTCAGCAGCGCTCCACCCGAGTTGCCCGGGTTGATGGCCGCGTCGGTCTGAATGACCGCGAGCGAAATGGCGCTGTTCGCCGACGGGGTCTGCGACTGCGTGCTGCCGCCGCCCTGGCCCGGAATGTCGAAGTTCCAGAAGTCGTAGGGGCTGCCGGTGCTGTTCGGGTCGGGGGTGGCCTGCTCGCCAGAGGTGTCGGGCGCCGCCGAAGACGCAACCGTGATGCTGCGGTTCAGCGAGCTGACGATGCCGTTGGTGACCGTGCCCGAAAGCCCGAGCGGAGCACCGATGGCAATGGCGGTGTCACCGACGTTGAGCTTCGACGAGTCGCCCCATTCGATGGGGGTCAGGCCGCTGGCGTCTTGCAGCTTGATGACCGCGAGGTCTGCAACGGGGTCGGTGCCGACCACTTTGCCCACGTAGATCTTGCCGTCGGCCGCTGTCACAGAAATGGTGGGGCTGGCGGTGGCGCCGTCGAGGGTCACCACGTGGGTGTTCGTGAGCACGTAACCGTCGGTCGAGAGAATCACGCCCGAGCCGGTGCCGGCGGTGGTGGAGTTGTCGGTGACCGAGATGGTGACGACCGAGGGCGACGCCTTGGTGGCGACCGCGGTGATGTCGTTCACGCTATTCGGGTTGTTGACGTTGATCGTCTGCGGGCTCGACGCCTGAGTCGACGAGCTGTTGTTCTGCGAGAGCGCCCAGACGCTGATGCCTGCTCCGGATGCTCCACCGATCAATGCGCCGATGACCAGTGCTGCCACCAGAGCGGCACCGCCTCGCCTCTTGGCGGGAGCGGGCGCGGTGGCGACCGGCAACGGGCGCCCATCGGGGCCGTACTGCGGGGCGCCGGCCTGCGGCTGGCCGAAGGCGCCGTTGCCGTAGTTGGGCTGGGGCGCTGCAGCGTACTGGCCGTAGGCGGGTTGTGCCGGCTGCGCGGGTTGTGCCAGCTGCCCGGGTTGTGCCGGCTGCCCGGCAACGGGGGCGACGGGCGCGGTCTGGCCGTAGGGAGGCACTCCGGCCACCGCGGCGGGGGCTGCCGGGGGTGCCGGTGCGATGACGGGAGGCACGACAGGAGCGGGCGGCAGAACCTCGGTAGGCTGCACGAGCGTCGGCTGAGCATCCGTCGGCTGGTCGGCCAGAGGCTGCACTGCCTCGGTGCTAGCGGCGTGCTCGGTGCTTGCGGCGTGCTCGATGCTTGCGGCGGGCTCGGTGCCAGCTACGGGCTCGGTGCTAGCTACGGACTCGGTGCTTGCGGCGTGCTCGGTGCCTGCTACGTGCTCGGTGCCTTCTACGTGCTCGGTGCCTGCTACGTGCTCGGGCTGCTGGGGAATGTCTGCTGCGCTGTCTGAGTTCGAGGTGCTGTCTGACACGTGGTGCTCCTTTCAAGCATGTTCAGCATTCCCGCCTTAGCTGAGCGTTTTATATGGGCAGGCTGAATACGGTCTGCCAGGTTGGTCACGACGAGGCTACGCCGCTGCGAGGCAGCGACCGCATCGCCGGTAGGTTTAGGGAATGTTGATCAGCGGTGCATGGCAGAACGCGGCAGCCGGAGCGGGCCTCTTAGCGCCCGACGGCACGATTCGGGCGACGATTTTCGCCGAGATGAGCGCGCTCGCCGAAGCGACCGGCGCCATCAACCTCGGCCAGGGCTTTCCTGATGAAGACGGCCCAGACGAGGTGCTCGACGCTGCCCGGCGTGCCATCAAGAAGGGCGTCAACCAGTACCCGCCCGGCCGCGGCTCGGTGGGTTTGCGAGAGGCAATCGCCGCGCACCAGAAGCGGTTCTACGACATCGAGGTCGACCCCGAACGTGAAGTGCTGGTCACTGCAGGCGCGACCGAAGCACTTGCTGCGACGATTTTGGGTCTCGTGGATGACGGCGACGAAGTCGTGACCCTCGAACCGTTCTACGACGCCTACGGTGCCCTCATCGCGCTGTCGCGGGCAGAACATCGCACAGTGCCTCTTCGCCTGCCCGACTTTCTGCCCGACCACGACGATCTGCGCAAGGCGGTGACCGACCGCACCCGGCTGATCGTCATCAATAACCCGCACAACCCCACGGGCGCTGTCTTGCCGCTCGACACCCTCGAGTTGATTATCGAACTGGCCCACGAACACGATGCGCTCATCGTCACCGACGAAGTGTACGAGCACCTCACGTTCGGGCTGCCGCACATTCCGATCGCGAGCCTGCCGGGGGCCTGGGAGCGAACGCTCACCATCTCCTCGGGCGGCAAGACGTTCAGCACCACGGGCTGGAAAATCGGCTGGGTGACTGGGCCGGCAAAACTGATCACCGCCGTTCTGGCCGTGAAACAGTTCTTGACCTACGTGAACGGCGCGCCGTTTCAGCCTGCCATCGCGACCGGGCTCGCCCTGCCTGACGAATACTTCGAAGGCATCGCCACAGATTTGACGAACAAACGCGATGTGCTTTCAAGCGGGCTCACCAGGGCTGGGTTCGAAGTCTTTCCGTCGGAGGCGAGCTATTTCGTCGTGGCCGACGCCGCACCGCTCGGTTACGACAATGCCGTGACGCTGTGCCGCGAACTGCCCGAGCTTGCCGGAGTTGTGGCGGTGCCCATCTCAGCGTTCTGTCACGAAGAGCTGGCCGGCGAGTACGCCTCGCTCGTGCGGTTCGCGTTCTGCAAGCGTGTCGAAGTGCTCGAGCTCGCTGCCGCGCAGCTGGCGCGGCTGGGGCGGTAGCTCCTACGCTTTGGGCGCCACCTCGAACCGGCGCAACGCCAGGGCCGGATTGACGCGGCGCACGGCAGCCACCCGTTCGGAGTCGATGAAGGCCACCGCCACGTCGGTTTGCGCCCCGATGCTCGCGACGAGCTCGCCCATGGGGTCGACGATCGTGCTGAGTCCGATGCCACCGGGCGCGGTGTGATCGGCCGCGGCTACGAAAACGGTGTTCTCGATGGCCCGTGCCGCCACGAGCGTCATCCAGTGCCGCTCTTTGCCCGGCCCCGGCACCCATTCGGCCGGAACGAGCACCAGATCGACCCCCGCATCGACGAGCCACCGAGTCGACTCAGGAAATCTGATGTCGTAACAGGTCTGCAGCCCTACGGTGAATGAGCCCACCGTGAAGGTCTGCGGATGCTCGACGGCACCCGCGCGCATCCACTCGCTCTCGCGGCCGCCAAACGCATCGTAAAGGTGCACCTTGCGGTACCGCGCAACCAATTCGCCGCTGCCGTCGAAGGCGACGAGGGTGTTGTAGTAGTGCGCGTCGTCGGCGCTTTCGATCAGGCCGGCGACCAGCACCACACCGTTGTGCCGTGCAATGGCAGCGAGGGCGGTGGCGAAGGGCCCGTCGATGGGCTCGGCTGCGGCGAGCGCGTTCGGGCCGAGCGGGCTGGAGAAGTGCGACGAGTACTCGGGAAAGACCACGAGCGCGGCACCGCGCGAGACGGCGAGCGCGGTGAGGCGCGCGATTTCGGCGAGGTTGGCCGCCGTGTCGGCGGTGGGGGCGAACTGCGCGACGGCGACGCCCACGGGGCCGCTGGGGGTAGCAACAGCGCTCATAGTCGCGCGATCGCCTTGATGGCGCGGCGTTCATCCATCGCCTTGTAGGCCTCGCCGATGTCGGCCAGCTCGAACTCGTAGTCGAAGACGAGGCCCGGGTTGATGGCGCCCGAAAGCACGTCGGTCAACAGCTCGGGCAGATAGGCCCGCACAGGTGCAAGCCCGCCGCCCAAGCCGATATTGCTGCCGAACGCCGTCTGAATCGGCACCTCGACGCCGTGCGGAACCCCCACGAACCCCACACGCGAGCCCGGGCGCGCAATCGCGAATGCCGTGGTGAAGGCCTGGCCCGTGCCCACGCACTCGAGAGTCGCATCGACGCCCACGCCGTCGGTCAGCTCGAGCACCTCGGCCACCGCGTCGTCGCCGCGCGCCGACACGATATCGGTCGCTCCGAACTGGGTGGCGATGACCTGGCGTGCGGGGTTTCGGCTCAGCGAGATGATGCGTTCGGCGCCGAGTCGACGGGCTGCGAGCACACCACAGAGCCCGACGGCGCCGTCGCCCACCACGGCGACCGTTGAGCCAGCGACGACGCCCGCTCCGACGGCGGCGTGGTGACCGGTGCCGCACACATCTGAGAGTGCCAGCAGCGAGGGGATGAGCCGGGCATCCGGAACCCCGCCGGGAACGACCACGAGCGTGCCGTTCGCCTCGGCGACCCGCACGTATTCGCCCTGACCGCCGTCGGCGCCCTGCGTCGCCCAGAAACCACCGTGCACGCACGACGACGTGATGCCGTAACGGCAGTGCGGGCACGTGCCATCGCTCCACATGAACGGAGCGATGACGAAGTCGCCCACCTTCACGGTGGTCACGTCGGCACCGACCTCTTCGACCACGCCAACGAACTCGTGCCCGATGGGCCCGCCGTGCTTACGTTTGCTCTCGCCGCGGTAGTACCAGAGGTCTGAACCGCACACGCAGGTCGCTGTTACCCGCACGATCGCATCGCCGGGCTGCTGGATGATCGGGTCTGGCCTCTCACCCAGCGAAACGTCGAACGGGGCATTGTAGACAGCAGCTCTCATAACGCATCAGCCTACCCAGCGGCGGCCGCACCTCGCGGCATGACGGTGACCGCGCAGCGCGCCCACAGCGGCACGGAGAAGCCCAGCAGTGGCACGTAGAATCGGGCACATGGTTTTCGAGCGAGTCGATCGGTTGGCCGCGGGCCGCACCGCCGGCTATCGCATCGCCGACGAATTGCGCACGCACCCCCGAACCAAGCGGGCGTTCACCGCCATCACCTGGCTGCTCGCTGTGGAGTTCGCGCTCGGCGTGACCGCCCTGGTGATCGCCCTCGTTCTCACGCTCAACGGTCAGAGCGTGTCGTGGCCGGTCTGGTTTCGGGGCGTCGTGGTTCTCGGCATCACCACGACCCTGTTCTACTTCGCCTGGCGTGCCCGCGAGGGGTACTACTGGGCGTATTCGAGGCTGAAGCTGTTCAGCAAGATCTTTCCCGTGATCACGCTGGTGATCGCCGCGATTCCGGGGCTCTACCCGCTGTGGATGATCACCGAGCAGATTCTCTTCAGCTTGGTGCTCATCGGGGTGGCCGACTACCTCTCGTCAGACCACATGCGTCAGGTGTTCGTGAAGCCGGGGACGCTGGGTGTCACCGACAGCGATAGCAACACCGACAGCGCCACCAATACCGCAGCGGCCACCAACACCGCCACGGCCACCGCCACCGCCGCGGCCACCGAGAACGCCGGGAATACCGGGCCTCGGTAGTCGGTTTTACCCCCCATGAGCACCCAAACCCTCACCCAAGACAACCACGACAGCACCGTGGCCGACGGCATCGTTCTGATCGACTTCTGGGCCGACTGGTGCGGCCCGTGCCGCCAATTCGCGCCCGTTTACGAGGCGACCAGCGAGAAGAACACCGACATCACCTTCGCGAAGGTCGACACCGAAGACCAGCAAGCCCTGGCGGCCAGCTACGGCATCACGTCGATTCCCACCCTGGTGGTCTATCGCGACGGAATCCCGATCTTCGGTCAGCCCGGCGCTCTGCCGCAACCCGCACTCGAGAACCTGATCGAACAGGTTCGCGAACTCGACATGACCGAGGTTCGCAAAGAATACGACGAGGCGATGGCGAAGCGTACCGCTGAAGGTCAGGCGGCCGCGGTGGCCGAATAGCCTGCGCAGCGGTCACCTACGCAGCAACACCCACGCATCAAAAAAGGCTCCCGATTGGGAGCCTTTTTTGTGAGCTGAGATTGTGAAGTGTGCAGCTACGCGCCATCTACGTGGCGCAGCAGCTGCAGCGGAATGAACACACCGAGGCACACCGAAACCAGGCCCGAGGCGAAGATCAGCGTCGCGAAGTCAGGAAACTGAAAGGCCAGACCGAACAGGTACATGCCGCCGATGAACAGCACGAGCGAAACGATGAGCGTGACGACCGTCACGACTCCCCCGGTCGACTGCCGAGATTCTACGGGGCCCTTACCTAACTGTGTCATGGCATCTATCTTAGGGCCTCGAGGCACTCACGACTCGCGCACCACGTCGGTAACGGCCTTGTCGGTTCGCCAGCCGCGCCAGCTCGGCTGACGGAGGTGATTCGAGGCTGTCCACTCGGCAAATTCCACCTCGCCGACGAGTTCGGGCGTCAGCCAGCGGGCATCGCGGGCGACGTCGCGCGGAACGTCGATGAACGGGGAGGTCTTTCGGCCGAGTTTCTCGAAACGGGCATCCATTCGGCTGAGCTCGGCGTCGCTGAAGCCCGTTCCGACGCGGCCGACATATCGCAGGCCGTCGTTCTCGGGTACTCCGAGCAGGAGCGAGCCGACGCCGTCTGCGCGCCGACCGGCGCCGGGCCGCCACCCGCCGATCACCACTTCTTGGCTGAGGTGGTGTTTGATCTTGATCCACGAGCGAGAACGGCGGCCTGCCGTGTAGGTGCTCTCGTGTTTCTTCGCCATGACCCCCTCGAGGCCCAACGTCTTGCTGGCCGCGAAGGCTGCCTCGAAGTCGCCGGCGAAGGCGGCGGGCACCTGAACGACCGAACGGGCATCCGGTCGCACCGTCTCTTCGAGCAGCACCCGGCGCTCGTCGTAGCTGTGCCGTAGCAGCGACTGCCCATCGAGGCTCAGGATGTCGAAGGCCAGGTAATGCACGGCGACCGCGGCGAGCGCACGTTTGACCTCAGCCTCACCCTGAAGGTTCATGCGCTGCTGCAGGCGGCTGAAGCTCGGCCGCCCCTTCGAATCGAGGGCGACGATCTCGCCGTCGAGCACGAGCTCGTGCGAGCCTGCCGCGGCGCTCAGGCCGTCGAGCAGATCGGGGTACGCGGCGGTGACATCGTTGCCGTTGCGGGTGAGCAGGCGCACGCCCGAGGCGTCGAGGTAGGCGACGGCGCGAATGCCGTCCCACTTCATCTCGTAGGCCCAGGCCTCGGTGCCGCTGATGTCTTTCTCGGCGCCGAGGGTGGCGAGCATCGGTGAGATGGGGGGCGGCGCACTCGGGGTGGCCGGTTTCGGGGTGGCCGGCTTCGAGGTGGCCGGTTTAGAGGTGGCCGATCGCGCAGTGGCGCTGGCAGGGGTTCGCGCCGACTCCCGCGCCGCGTTGATGGCGGGCGCCTCGTCGTCGGGCTGCGGCGGCAGCTTCGCGTGACGCTCTTCGCTCGCCGCGCTGTAGTGCGGTTCCATCAGGTGGATGAGCCAGTTCTGGGGCGCCTTCGAACCGCCGCCCGAACCGGTGTGGATGAGGGCGAACTTACGATCGCCGCCGAGTCCGCCCTTCTTCGTGCCGTGCAGTGTCGCAATGATCTCTTTACCATCCCGCCACTTCTCGAGGTCGTAGGTGCCTTCATCCCAGATCTCGACCACGCCTCCCCCGTACTCGCCCTTCGGAATGGTGCCCTCGAACGACCCGTACTCGAGCGGATGATCTTCGGTCTGCACCGCGAGATGGTTCACCTTCGTTTCGGTGGGAGTGCCCTTCGGCAGCGCCCACGAGACGAGCACGCCGTCGTGTTCGAGGCGAAAATCGTAGTGCAGCCGAGACGCGTTGTGCTTCTGAATGACGAAGGAGTTGCCGCCGCCTGGGGCCGGCCGGGCATCCGGAACCGGCTCGGGAGTCTTCGCCTGATCGCGCTTGGAGCGGTAGGTATGCAGGCGGTCGGGTTCGGAGGTCTCGGGGCTCGAAGCACGCGAAGAACCCGACGAACCAGAAGAACCAGAACCTGACGCGCCCGAGACACTCTCGACCGACACCTCGCCCCCGGCCGACGAGGTGATCACCGCGAGCGGGTCGCCGCGCCGCTTCACCCGCGCGAGCACCTCGGTGAAGTCGAGCTGCGCGAGCGAGGGCGACGCGAGTTCGCGCCAGGTGCGCGGCGCCGCGACCATGGGGTGCGATCGGCCGCGCAGCGAATACGGCGCGACAGTGGTCTTCGAGCCGTTGTTCTGGCTCCAGTCGACCAGAACCTTGCCCTGCCGAAGCGTCTTCTTCATGTCGCTGACGATCAGGTCGGGGTGGTCGGCCTCGAGAATGCGGGCGAGCTCGTGCGCGACCGCCGACACCTGATCAGAGGTCTGGCTGCCGTCGAGCGCGGCATACAGGTGGATTCCCTTACTTCCGCTCGTGACCGGCATCGGTTCGAGCCCCATGCCCTGCAGAAGCTCGCGGGCGTATTTCGCCACCTCGGCGCACTCGGCGAGGCCCGTGCCGTCACCCGGGTCGAGGTCGAGCACCAGCCGGTCGGGGTTGTGGCGCACTCCGGTGCGGCCGAACCGCCACTGCGGCACGTGCAACTCGAGCGCGGCGATCTGAGCGAGCCAGGTGAGCGTGGCGCGGTCGTTCACGAGCGGGTACTCGTTGTCGTGGTCTGAGTGCTCGATGGCGCGGCGTTTCACCCACGTAGGCGTGCCGTCGCTGAGGTTCTTCTGAAAGAACATGTCGCCCGGATGCTCGGCGGTACCCACCCCGTTCACCCACCGTTTTCGTGTGGCCGCGCGATCGCGAACGTACGGCAGCATCAGGTCGGCGATCTCGGAGTAGTACCGCAGAACATCCGCTTTCGTCGTGCCTGTTTCTGGGTAGATGACCTTCTCGAGGTTCGTCAGCCTGATGCGGTGGCCGTCGACGCTGACCAGCACGTCGTTCGCCGAACCGCCGGATGTGCCTCTCGAAGAGGCCGTGCGCGCCGGTGTCATAGCGCTATTGTGCGGCGGCGGGGCGTCAAGGCACTAGCTCTTGACGGCCGTTTGGTGAAAAACTCATGACATGAGATCAATTTGGAAGGGCGCCATCACCTTCGGGCTGGTGAATGTACCGGTGAAGGTCTACAGCGCAACCGAAGATCACGATATTTCGCTGCATCAGGTGCACGATGCTGACGGCGGGCGCATCCGGTATCAGCGAGTGTGCGAGATCGACGGCAAGGTCGTCGAGTATGCGCACATCGACAAGGCCTACGACGACGGCGAGCGAACCGTCATCATCACCTCAGACGACCTCGCGTCGTTGCCAGCCGAGAAGAGCCGCGAGATCGATGTCGTGGAATTCGTGCCGAGCGAACAGGTCGACCCCATTCGCTTCGACCGCAGCTACTTTCTCGAACCAGACTCGAAGTCGTCGAAGGCGTACGTTCTGCTGCGCCGCACCCTCGAAGAGACCGACCGCACGGCCATCGTGAAGTTCGCCCTACGGCAGAAGTCGCGGCTCGCCGCCCTGCGCGTGCACGGCGACGTTCTGCTGCTGCAGACGCTGCTGTGGGACGACGAGGTGCGCGACGCAAAATTCTCGTCGCTGGATGACCGCCCCACCGTCTCCGCCAAAGAACTCGAAATGTCGGCGCGACTCGTCGACTCGTACTCCTCTGACTTCGAACCGCACAAGTTCAGCGACGACTACCAGGTGCAGCTGCGCCAGCTCATCGACGCCAAACTCGAGGCCGGCGACGCTGTCGACACCGAGTCCACCTTCGGCGAAAGCGCGAACGACTCCGAAGACTCGGGCGGTGAGGTTCTCGACCTGATGGAGGCTCTGCGGCAGAGCGTGGAGAAGAGCCGGGCGAAGGGTTCTGACACGTCGAAGCCGGCGCGGGCGCCGCGCAAGTCCGCGGCGAAGAAGCCAGCCTGAGCGCTCGGGCGGCGCTCGGTGGGCGCTCGACCGGCGCGGCCCCGCTCGGCCGACCGTTTTGGGCAGATAGTTGTCGCTTTAACGGTTTTCTCCCAATTTCGGCCGATAGCCTCTGCGCGTGCCAGCCGATGACAGCTCAAAGCCCGCCTCCACACCGAACGGCGGTTCGGCGAAGCAGCTGAGCGTCAAGCAAGAACGCGAGGCTCGCCGGGCTGAAAAGGTCGAGGCGATGAAGCGCGCGCAGGCGAAGGCCACACGCAACCGTCGCATCGCCTTCGGTTCAGGGTTCGGCGTTCTCGCGCTGATCGTGGTTCTGGTCATCGTGTTCGTGGTGACCGGTGGCAGTTCGACGCCCGCGCCGGTGGCGACTCAGGCTGACGGCGTGCAGACCTTCACCGGGCTCACCCGCAATCACGTCACCGGCACGGTGAAGTACGCCCAGGTGCCGCCCGTGGGTGGCGATCACAACCCCGTCTGGCTGAACTGCGGAATCTACGACCAGCCGGTGCCGAACGAGAACGCCGTGCACGACTTGGAGCACGGCGCCGTGTGGGTCACCTATGACGCCACGAAGATCACCGGAGACCAACTGACGGCACTGCGTGCCGAGCTACCGACCACGTACATCGTGCTCTCGCCGTATGCCGGGCTGCCCTCGCCCGTGGTGGCGTCGGCGTGGGGCGCGCAGATTCAGCTCACCGGGGTCGATGACACAAGGCTCAAAGACTTCTTGAACACGTATTGGCAGTCGCCGAACGCCCCCGAGCCCGGTGCGGCCTGCACCGGTGGGTTGACCGCGCCCGGCCTGGTGTCGTGAGCGAAGAGGTCTCAGATACCAGCGCGGGCGGCAGTCGCGTGCGGCTACGCATCGCGCTCGTTCTCGGGGCCGTGCTGCTGCTCGTGGTGGGCCTCGTCGTCGGCCGCGTGACCACACCCGTCACCACGACGCCCGGCACTCTGAGCGCCGAGGCGGGATTCGCCCGAGACATGCAAGTGCATCATCAGCAGGCCATCGACATGGCCCTGATCATCCGTGACGAAACAACCGATCCTGAGATTCGCCAGCTCGCCTACGACATCGCGACCTCGCAGGGGCAGCAGGCCGGCCAGATGTTCGCCTGGCTGAATCTCTGGGGCCTGCCACAGTCCTCCCCCGTGCCCGCGATGACGTGGATGACCCTGCCCACCCTCGACCAGACCGACGCCCAGCACGGCATGAACATGAGCTCGGTCGCGACCACCGATGCCGCTATCGCGGCGTCGCCCACCATGCCGGGCATGGCGAGCCAAGCCGATCTCACGCGCCTCCAGTCGCTCACCGGTGTCGACGCCGAAAAGCTGTTCTTGACGCTGATGATCGCTCACCACCAGGGCGGAGTCGAAATGGCGGATGCCCTGGTGGCCCGCTCGACCAATCCCGACGTTCTGGCGCTGGCGAACACCATCATCACGGCGCAAACCAGCGAGATCGCTTACATGCAGCAGCTGCTCGCTGCTCGTTCGTAAAGTTTCTCGGCGATGCCGTCACCTTCGCCGATTCGGCTCTGAAGAGCTGCGTGGCGACTCAGCTCGGGGTTTCACCCGCAGCATCCATTTCACGAGCGCAACTGCAGAGCCTCACCGCTCTCAGCTGCGAGCGCGATCAGATTGCCGATATCACGCCCCTGTTGACCTACCAGTGGAACCGTAATGGAGTGCTCATCATCGGCGCCACGGCGGCGACCTGGGTGTTGACGAACTCAGACGCGGGCACGAGCATCACGGTCATCGTCACGGGAACGAAATCGGGCTACTCCCCCATCTCGACAATCAGCGCGGTCACCCCCGTTTTGGCCAACAAGTAGCCGGCGGCACTTCGGAGTGAGCCCAGTACGCCCAATTGAGGCCGCTATAACTGCCTCAATTGGGCGTACTGGGCTCACTCAGCGTCAGGAGAGTTCTGAATGGGCTCACTCAGTGCCAGGAAAGTTCGGAAGCGGCGGAACGCAAAAAGGCCCGGAATCGCAGTGATTCCGGGCCTTTCTGGTCTTGCGTTTGTTGCGGGGACAGGATTTGAACCTGCGACCTCTGGGTTATGAGCCCAGCGAGCTACCGAACTGCTCCACCCCGCGGCACAAGAGACAACACTATCACAGGTGTTGGCAGCCGATGACCATGGGCCACATCTGGGCGGTCAGCGCCGCGCCCGAAGGCGCCGGCGGCGGCACACGGCGGCCGACACTGCCCGCCAGCGGCAGGCGCAGGCGTATGGAGGCCTCCGCTACCCGCCAGCGGCAGGCGCAGGCGTATGGAGGCCTCCGCTACCCGCCAGCGGCAGGCGCAGGCGTATGGAGGCCTCCGCTACCCGCCAGCGGTTGGCGCAGGCGTGGGTGTATCGGTGCTCGGCGCGTCGGTACTCGGCGTCGTCGTGGTCGGCGTGCCACCGCTGGCCGCGATGGCCGCGTCGACCGCAGCCTTCAGCTGAGCATCCGCTACGCCGTAGGCTGCCCAGTCGGCTGCTTTGAGGGCTGCATCTCGGGCATCCAGTGCAGCCTGAGCGTTGTTGAGTGCCGTTTGCAGCGCCGCGTTGTTCGTTGCTGGGGTTGCGGGGTCGGTCGTCGTTCCGGTGCCCGCACCGGTACTGGGCACAGGTGTATTGCCGTCACCTGCCGTGGCCCCCGAATCACCGCCGAACAGATCGTCGAGGGCTGCGTCGAGCGTGTCTTCGAAGGCGATCTTGTCACCGAAGCCCACCAAGATCTTCTGCAGCAGCGGATAACTCGTTTCACCACGCGACTGTACATAGACCGGTTGCACGTAAAGCAGCCCGCCACCGACCGGCAGCGTGAGCAGGTTACCGCTCAGCACTTCTGTCGAGCCCTGTTTCAGCAGGTTGAGAGCCTGTGACACCGTCGGATCGGAGCTGAACTTGTTCTGCTCTTGGCCAGGGCCGGGTACCGTGGCGTCTTTCGGCAGCGTCAGCAGCCTCAGGGTGCCGAAATCGGCAGACTTCACCCCCGCAGTGTCACCGGCGTTCGAATCGACCGCCAGATAGCCGTTGAGGCTCTTGGAGGTGTCTTCACCGGTCAGCGGTATGAACGTGGAGTAGAGCGAATACTGAGGCTGATCTTGCCCCGGCATCTGCAGCGTCAGGTAGTACGGCGGTTGCAGCGTGGGGTTGGTGGCCGGTGAGATGGGGTCGTTCGGGGTGGTCCAGGCGTCTTCACGCGAGTAGAACGACCCGGCGTCGGTCACGTGGTACTGACCGAGAATGGCCCGCTGCACTTTGAACAGGTCTGCCGGGTACCGCACGTGGCTCATCAGTTGAGCACTCATGTCGCTCATCGGCTTCACCGTTGCGGGAAAGATCTTCTCCCAGGTCTGCAGCATCGGGTCGGTGTCGTCCCACGCGTAGAGCGTGACCTTGCCGTCGTAGGCGTCGACCGTTGCCTTCACCGAGTTGCGAATGTAGTTGATGTTGTTGTCGACCTCATAGCCCGGCTTCGGGGTGTAGGTGTCGGCAATGGCCGCACTCAGCCCCTCGGTCTTCGAGTACGGGTAGTTCGACGAGGTGGTGTAACCGTCGACGATCCACACCACTCGGCCATCGACCACCGAGGCGTAGGGGTCGGAGTCGATGGTCAGGTACGGCGCGACCTTCGACACGCGCGTGGCGGGGTCGCGGTTGTAAAGAATCTGCGAGTCGTTGTTTACCGCATCAGAGAGAAAGATCTCGGTCGACTGAAACTTCAGCGCATACGCGAGCCGGTTGAACACGTTGTCGAGCTTGGGCCCGCCATCACCACTGAACGTGGTGTAGGTCTGCTGAGCATCCGCATTGCCCGACGGGTAGTCGAGCTCGGTCGGCTTCGTTCCGGCGGGCGCCCCCACGATGGAGTAGGTGGGCGAATTCTCACCGAAATAAATGCGGGGTTCGTAGTCGCCCAGCACGCCGGTGCTCGGGATGCCCGACTCAGCGAACACGGGCTGACCATCGGCCGAGCGCTGGTTGCCATACGCGGCCACCACGCCGTACCCGTGCGTGTAGACCACAGTCTGGTTGTACCAGCTCGCCGAGGTGCCCAATTGGGTCAGGTTGAGGTCACGAACGGTGGTGACCGTGTCTTGGCTCTGCCCGTTCACCTCGTAGCGGTCGACGTTGAGGTCGGTCGGAAACTGGTAGTACTGCCTGAACTGCTGCAGCGCGGCGAACGTCGACGACACGAGCGCAGGGTCGAGAATGCGGATGCTCGAGGTGGTCGCCGCGTCAGCCCGGAGCGCCCCCGCCTCAGCCGTCGTGGTGGCGTTATAGGGAATCGTCTGAACGTCTGCGACCCCGTACGCATCACGCGTCATGTCGATATTTCGTTGCAGGTAGGGCGCTTCGAGGCTGCGCTCAGAAGGATCGACCTGAAAACGCTGCACGACCCAGGGGGTCAGCGAACCGAGAATGATGGCGCTGATGATCAGCAGCGCGGTGCCGATGACGGGCAGCCGCCAACGGCCGATGAAGGCCGCTACGAAGAACAGAATCGCCACCAGAATGGCGATGCCCGAGAGAATCTGAAGGCCGGGAATAGTGGCGTTCACATCGGAGTACGACGCCCCGGTGAGGAGCCCGCCACTCGCCGTGAGCGTGGCGTACTGGTCGAGCCAGATGCTGATGCCCTGCAGCAGCAGGTACACACCTGCGGTGATGGCGATTTGGATGCGCGCCGTTTTCGAGATGCGAACTTCACGTTGCCCGAAGCGAATCGCGCCGTACAGGTAGCTCGTGGCCAGGGCTGCGATGCCCGAGATCAACACAACGGCAGAGGCAAAGCCCACGACGCTCTGCCAGAACGGCAGGTCGTAGACGTAGAAAGAGATGTCGAGGTTGAACTGCGGGTCGGTCTTGCCGAACGACGTGCGATTCAGGTACATCAGAACGACTTGCCAGCGGGTTGCGGCGGCAACACCCGCAAACAGCCCCAAGAGGGCCGGTATTCCGAAAGCCGCAAGTCGGCGCAGCGGTTCGACGACCTGCTGATAGCGGTCGAGTTGCGAATTCAGCTTGGCGTACACCGGCCTGAAGCGAAACGCGATCTCGATGCTCACGAACACCGGAATCGCCATGGCGAAGAACCCGACGAAGAACATCACACCGCCGGCAACCCACTGCGTGGTCAGAACGCTGAGGTAACCGAGCTGGTTGAACCACAAGACCTCGGTGTACAGATTCGTGAAGACGAAGAAAAGAATGGCCAGAACCGCGACGATCGCAATGGCGATCGCAATGACCGTTCGCGACCTTCGTGCGGGCTTCTGCGCGGGGTTCTGCGCGGTAGACGTTGTCACGTTGAGCCTCTTGTTAGCTGTGGATGTCAGCTAATCCTAGACAACCTCCGCTGGCAATCCGCCCCGTCAACCTCCCAGTGCGCTGATACTTCAGTTACACGTCGGTAACGAATCCATACCCTGCCCCGAGCTGATGTCGCCGAGCGCCGTGAGGGAATCTGAAAGGGTTTTCACAGCGAAGACACGCAGCCCGTTCGGCACGTGCCCAACGACTTCATCGCAGTTGGATGCCGGAGCCAGAAAGTAGCTCGCACCGCTGTCGACGGCGCCGAACATCTTCTGCCTGATGCCGCCGATGGCTCCCACCGTGCCATCTGCACTGATGGTGCCCGTGCCTGCGACGTTCTTGCCTCCGTTGAGTTCGCCGGGTGTGAGCTGGTCGATTATGCCGAGGGCGAACATCATTCCGGCGCTCGGGCCGCCCACGTTGTCGAGCTGGATGTTCACGGTAAAGGGGAACGTGTAGGTGGCTCCGGCACCGATGCCCAGGAGGATGGTGCCGTCACTGGCCTTCGTGGGCGTGACCTGCACGGTCTGCTGCGCGCCAGAACGGGTGATGACGAGGGTGGCCGGCTGGGCATCCCCGTTGGCCGCGACAGCAGCGCGCAAGTCATCGACACTCGTGACGGGTGTGCCGTTGACCGAATCGATGATGTCGCCGACCTGCAGAATTCCGGTGGCGGGCGACCCATCGGCGAGCTGGGCGACGGTGACCTGGGTGGTGAAAGCGATGTTCAGGTTCGTGAGCGCGGCCGCGATGGCCTCTTGCTGAGAGTCGACCATCATGGCCTGGTTCTCTTGGTTCTGCTGATCGACGGTCACCTGAGGCGGGTAGATGGCGTCGAGGGGAACGATGGCCTTGCTCGTGTCGAAGAACGCACCCACGATCTCGGCCCAACTGGGCAGGGAGCTCGGCGTGCCGACCACCGAGACGGTGAGCATGTCGAGCGACCCGGCGGTGGGGTAGGTGGGTGCGCCGGTGATCGAGATGAGAGGCACTTCGCTACCGTCGTGCGAACTCGTGCCGAGCGTGTTGAAGACGGGGCCCGGCTGCTCGATGACGTAGGGCGAGGGAATGAAGCTCATGCCGAGCGCGAGCGCCAATGCCGCAATGAGGCTGACCCAGCCGATGGTTCTGCGCCGCTTCACGTCGCCCTTTCGTATTCGCCCCGTCGTGTCGCTGTCGTGTTCGCCACAGGCGCACGGGCAGGCACCCCAGCTTAGGAGAAATTCCAGCTTGGCCGCTGGGCCACGGGTTAGCGTAGAAGTGGTTGCTGATAGGCGCCATAGAACCAGACGTGAGAGTAGTGCGAGCGTGAGCGACGAGCCCGAGAAGAACCCTGAAGACGAGTTCACCGAAATGCTGCGCCAGTTTCTGTCGGGCAATTCTGAACTCGACCCGTCGAAGCTCGCCAGTGCAGCCGGCCTGCCCTCTGACCCTGCAGCCGTGGCGCAGCTCATGCAGCAGCTGCAGAATGCGATGAAGCACACCGGCGACGGGGTCGATTGGAAGGTGGCGCTCGACGCCGCCCAGGAGATCGCCGCGAAAGACGCGGTCTCCATCTCGCCCGGAGCCCGCTCGGCGCTCGAGCAGGCGCTGCACGTGGCAGAGCTGTGGCTCGACGAGGTGACGTTCGTCGCCGAACTCGCGGCGACGCCCAAGCTGCTCAGCCGCAAGGAGTGGGTCACGGCGACCATGCCGGTGTGGACTCAGGTCGCCGAGCCGGTGGCGCTGAGCATCGCCGACGCACTGACCCGTGTCTTGAAAGAGCAGGCGCCCGAAGAGCTTTCGGGCATGATGGCGAGCGCCAGTCAGCTGATGCGCAACATCGGCGGGGCGTTGTTCGCTATGCAGCTCGGCCAGGTGGTGGGGCAGCTCTCGACCGAAGTGGTGTCGGGCGGCGACGTGGGTATTCCGTTGATGGGCGATCAGCAGGCGGCGCTTGTTCCGCAGAACCTCGACGAGTTCGGTGAAGGGCTCGATATTCCGGTCGATCAGGTTCAGCTCTACCTCTCGGTGCGCGAAATCGCTCACGCGCGGCTTTTTCGGCACGCGAAGTGGCTGCGCCTGCACATGATCTCGTCGATTACCGAGTTCGCGAGGGGCATCTCCATCGACACCGATCGGCTCGAAGAACTGGCGAGCGGATTCGACCCGTCGAACCCCGAAGAGTTGCGCCAGGCCATGGTGAGCGGTGCGCTGATTCCGCCGAAGACCGAGAGCCAACTTCAGGCACTAGCGCGGCTCGAAACCACGCTCGCGCTCGTCGAGGGCTGGGTCGACGTGGTGACGGCGGCGGCGACCGTTCGGTTGCCGCGGCGTGATGCGGTGGCCGAGACTGTGCGGCGTCGCCGCGCTACGGGTGGCCCCGCAGAGTCGGCGTTCTCCACCCTGGTGGGGCTCGAGCTTCGGCCACGGCGGCTGCGTGAGGCTGCCGCTCTGTGGCAGGCCGTGACAGACGCGGTAGGGCCAGAGGCACGCGATGCACTGTGGTCGCACCCCGACGTGGTGCCTACCTCAGAAGACATCGACAATCCCGCTGCGCTGGTGGCTCGACTGCTGGCCGGTGACCCGGAGCCTGACGAGATGGATCAGGCCATCGAAGACTTCTTTCGCGAGCAAGAGAATGGGCCGGGCGAGACCGAGGCGCCGCCGGCCGTGTAGCGGCCTGCCGGGTGGTCGTCTGCGAGGTGGCGGCCTGCCGGGTGGTCGTCTGCGAGGTGGCGGTCTGCCGGGTGGCGGCCTGCCGGGCGGCCCGTCTGCCGGGTGGCCGTCTGCCGGGTGGCCCGTCTGCCGCTCGGGCCCGTCGTTCCGGGCTTCTCGGCGTCTCCTGTGGATAACTTCGCGGGCTGATTGGCTGTGCGTTGCACCATTGACGCATGACCTTCTCCAGCTACCGACTCGACCCACGATTTCCCCTCGTCTGGCGCACGCCGTCGTCGCTCCAAATCGGAGTCGACCACGCCCTCGCGCGCTTCGATTCGGTATCAGCGGCCGACGAGATCATGCTGCATGCGTTAAGGGTGGGCGCGGGTTTCGAGGGGCTCCGGATGCTCGCCGAAGACGCCACGGGTGACGCGGGCGCTCTGACGCGAGTACTCGAGCGCGTACGACCGGCCCTCGACTCTGCGCGGGCCTCGCCCTTCGCGGGGGCTGACATCGTGGTGGAGGGCGACTCCCCCGCTGCCTCAGCGCTGCGGCGGTTGTTCGCTCAACTGGTTGCGCGCGGCAGCGCGGTTGGTGGCGGCGGCGGCGACACGCGGCCCGACCTCGCGGTGATCGTTGCCGCGTGGGCCGTTCGGCCGGCCGACGCCGCGCGCTGGCTACGCCAAGACGTTGCGCACCTGGCGGTGGTATTCAGCGATCAGGAGGCACGCATCGGGCCTCTCGTGACGCCCGGCACGGGGCCCTGCCTGCACTGCGTCGAACGGGCCGCCATTTCGCGCGACGCGGCCTGGCCGGCCATGGCGAGTCAATTGCTCGGTCGCCGGGCGACAAGCGAAGAACCGCTGCTCGTCGCATCGGTCAGCGCCATCACGGCGCGTCTCGTTCGTGGGCACCTGGCGCGCGACGGGCGAGGGTTGCGCCCGGGCGCTGTGGTGCATGTGAACGCCGCGAGCGGTGTCGTCACCGAGACCGTGCGGAGCGTGCATCCGGAGTGTGCGTGTCAAGCTCTGCCAGAAAACGCGACGGAGCACGGGTCTGAGCCCTGGTCGAACCTGTCGCAGCCCACGAGAGTGCCAGTCGTTGACGCGCGCGGGTGACGCCCACGTACAGCAGGCGGCGCTCTTCGTCGATCTGCTCGAGAGAAGTGGCGTACGAGATGGGCACCAGCCCTTCGCTGAGCCCGGCGATGAAAACGGTGGGCCATTCGAGCCCCTTCGCCGAATGCAGGGTCGCCAGGGTGACAGCCGAGATGGTGGGTTCGTGTTGCCCGGCTTGACGCTCGAGAAGCTCGTCGGTGAACACGCGAAACGTGGTGCGCGGCGGTTGCTGCTCGGCAAGGCTCATGATGGCGTTCAACGATTCCCAGCGATCGCGCGCCGCGCCGCGGCCCTCTGGCGGGCTCTGCGACCACCCCAGAGAACGCAGCACGTCGCTGACCGATTTGAAGAGCGGTTCACCCGAAATCGAAACAGAGGCGGCTCGCAACGACATCACGGCCTGTTTCACTTCGGGCAGGTCGAAAAAGCGCTTGGCGCCCCGAATCTGGTACGTGACCCCGGCCTCAGCCAACGCGCCCTCGAGGGCGGCGGCCTGAGCGTTCATGCGGTAGAGCACCGCGATGTCTTCGGGCTTCGTGCCGTCTGCGATGAGTCTGGCCACCGATTCGGCCACCCCGCGAGCCTCGCTCGCCTCAGAAGCGTACGGGGTCACGACCGGCTCCGGGCCGCGAGAAAAGGCGGCTCCGGCGCCCGCTGCGACGAGATTCAAGGCTCCGGTGCGGCCGCGCATGAGCCGATTCGCCGTGTCGACGATGGCCGGAGTCGAGCGGTAGTTCTGCTCGAGTCTCACCACCGTGCCGTTGGGGTGGGTGCGCGCGAACGACAGCAGAAAATCGGCCCGAGCGCCTGCGAACGAGTAGATGGTCTGGCTGGCATCTCCCACCACGCAGAGGTCTCGGCGATCGCCGAGCCACAACGACAGAAGGTGGTGCTGCAGGGGCGACACGTCTTGAAATTCATCGACCACGAAGAACCGGTACTGTTCGCGCACCTGCATTGCCACCGACGGCTCGCTCTCGATCATGCCGGCGGTCGCCAGCAAAACGTCTTCGAAGTCGAGTTGCTTGCGTTCGTCTTTCACCCGCTCGTATTCGAGCTGCAGGTCGACGACCTGCGAAATGCTCAGCGAGCCGGGCTGCGTTCTCGACGTGTAGGCGGCACGCTCATACTGCTCAAGGGTGAGATTCGAGATCTTTCGCCACTCGATCTCGGCGGCCAGGTCTCGAAGCGATGCCGTGTCGACCCGCAGCTTCAGGCCCTCGGCCACCTGCCCGAGCAGGCGTGCCTTGCCGTCGAGCAGACGAGGCACATCACCTCCGACCACCTGCGGCCAGAAGAAGTTCAACTGCGCCAGGGCGGCGGAGTGAAACGTGCGCGCGGCAACAGTGCCCGCACCGAGAGGGCGCAGACGCGAGCGGAGCTCGGCCGCCGAACGAGCCGTAAAGGTCAGCGCCATCACCTTGTTCGGCGGAAAAACGCCTGTGGCAACGCCGTAGGCGATGCGGTGGGTGATGGCGCGGGTCTTGCCGGTACCTGCTCCGGCGAGCACCGACATCGGGCCCAGCAGAGTGGTCGCCACCACACGCTGTTCGTCGTCGAGTGCGGTGAGCAGCGCCTCGGGGCCGGCCGATTCGCGCGGCGGCGGTACGGGCATCCGCTCGCCAGCAAGCTGGTCGCGGTCGAAGGAGTCGCCCTGCATCGTTCGGCCTGCAGCCACGCTCACCACGACGCGGCAGGAATAGGCCCGCCGTACCAGTGCTCGATGATCGACCGCGCGATGGAGGCCGAGCCCGGCAGCAAGGGAGCGTTCGCCGGGTCGGTGAGATCGTCACGGCTGAACCAGCGCACGTCGAGAATCTCTTCGCCGTCGGGCAGCAAAGCGTTCTGCGCAGTTGCCGGGTCGACGCGAGCCAGAAATCCGCACATCAATGAGGCCGGAAACGGCCACGGCTGCGAGCCCAGGTACTCGGGGTCGACAATGCGCACGCCCGATTCTTCGAACACCTCGCGAATAGTGGCCGCCTCGAGCGATTCGCCCGGCTCGACAAAACCGGCGAGCAGCGAATACCGGTTGTTCTCCCACAGCGCGTTCGAGCCGAGCAGAATGCGATCGTCGGCGTCGACGATGCCCACGATGATGGCCGGGTCGGTGCGCGGAAAGATCTCGATGTCTTGAACCGGGCAACGCCTCACCCAGCCGCCCTTTTCGATCACGGTCGCAGCACCGCAACGCGGGCAGTGGGTGTGCGAGCGATGCCAGTTCATGATTCCGAGCGCTTCGGTGAAGGCGCCCGCATCACGGTCGCTGAGCGACGAGGCCGCCGTACGAAGATTCACCCACCGTGATTCATCGGGTTCGAGTGCGCGTGCCACATCGTCAGAGAGCGAAACGGCAACCAACCGCGAACCGAGCGCTTCTGGTGCGTCGACGGCAAGCGAGAGACCGAGGTACACCCGAAGCTCAACGTCAGTCAACCGAGATGGCGGCAGAAAAGCGAGCGCCGGATGCCCGTCGGCCGCACCACCGGCTGAGGCTGCAGCTCGCGCCGACGCCGAGTCTCGCGCTGGCGCCGCGCTCCAGTCGCCGTCTGACGCGTCGCCCGATGCCAGCAGCGCTTGCCCGTTCCAGAACGGCAGAATGCGTGTCTTCTCATCGGCCCAGAGCGTCTCGAAGAGACCAGGTAGGTCGCGAGTCGAGTGGTCACGGTCGATCTCGAAACGAGAAAGCGGCAGCGAGGCGAGCAAAGTCTTCAGCATGGGTTGACCAATCGTGCGTGGCGAAAGCCAGCGAGCGCAGGAGCCAGCCGTACCCTGAAGGCATGGCCAGATCTTCTCTCACTCTAGCCGCGCTTGCCACTGCGGCAGTCGCTGGTCTCGATGTCGTTTCGACCACGCCAGTGACGAGTGGGCAAGGCGGCCGTTTCGACTCCGCCCTGCTCACGATTCGGGGCGGCGACCAGCTCATCGTGCGCGTTCCGACAGCGCGCGAGGCCGAAATCGAGCAGTCGGGTGACCTCGTCGCCCTTCGTGCCCTCACCGGCGGTTCACGCAAACGCCTCCCCTTCGAGGCGCCCGAGTTTCTCGGGCAAGCGCCCATCGGTGAGACCCGCGGCATCGTCTACCGCTACATACCGGGCTACCCCGCCAGCCTCGAAAGTCTCGACGTGAGCGTCGACCTCGCTGAGTCGTTCGGTCGCGCCATTGCCGCTGTGCACTCACTGCCCACCTCGGTGATCACCGACGCCGGGCTCCCCGTATTCAGCGCGACGGAGTCTGCGCGAACCGCCCGAACCGTCAAAGACCGCGCCGCAGCGACCGGGCGCGTTCCCACCGAGCTTCTCACCAGGTGGTCTCTAGCCCTCGAAGACAGCGCGCTCTGGCAGTTTCAGCCCACGGTCATTCACGGTTCTCTGGGGCCTGAGTCGTTTCTGATCGCCGGTGAACGTGTCACCGGAATTCTCGATTGGTCGAACTTGAAGGTCGGCGACCCGGCAAGCGACCTGTACTGGCTCAGCTCGGTCTCGCGCGAAGAGTCGGCGACCCGGGTGTTCGCCGGCTACAACGCCGGGCGTCTCGGCCCCGTCGATCGGCAGCTGCGCAAACGAGCCCGGCTCTATGCCGAACTCGAGATCGCGAAGTGGCTGGTGCACGGTTCAGATCTGCGTGACCCTGCCATTGTCGAAGACGCGGTGGGCATGCTCGTCGGCCTGGCGTCAACGGCTCAGGCCGACCTGTTGAACCCGCTTTCGACTGACACAGGCCGCGTGATGGCCATCGATGAGGTCGAAGAGATGCTGAAGAGCACCCCCCGGCCAGAACCGGTTGCCGCACGAGACCACGCTAACGCGGCCCGCATCTCAGACGACGACTGAGGCGCCCGCCCTGCCACCGGTGGCTACGCCCGCGACCCCTTGGCTTCAACGCCGGCTCCGGCTGAGCCCGCCCACAGCTCGACGAGTTCTGCATCGGAGTAGACGCGCTCGGGCGTGATCACTTCGTCGACCGCCACGAAGTAGAACACCGCGTCGATGAGGTCGGGGTCGATGCCCCGCCACTTCGAATACGCGAGGCGATACAGAGCCAGCTGCAGCTGTTTCACCTCGAGGTCGGCAGCGTCGGTGGGCGCCCGACCGGTCTTCCAGTCGACGATCTGAAAGCGGTCACCACGCTTGAACACTGCATCGATCTTGCACACCACGATGTTGGCGCCGAGCACCAGATGTATCTCCACCTCGACCTCTTCGGGCGCGATTCCGGCCCACTGCGAGGTCTCGAAGGTCTCTTGAAGCCGTTCGAGGGCGAGTTCGTCAGAGTGGTCGGGGGTGTCAGCATCGAGCTCGATCTCCGACGCGTCGAGCTGCTCAGACCCGCCGATCAGCTTGTAGCGGTTCTCGACCCACGAGTGAAACCGCGTGCCGAGTCGAGTCTGGCGGTACGGCCGCTCGGGCATGGGCCTGCGTAACTGCAGAGCTACGGCCGCCGGGTCGGTTACGTAATCTTTGAACCGCGACGCCGCTACACGAATCGGGATGCTCGGCGGCTCGCCCGCGAGCGCCGCCGCTCGTTCGGCCAGCAGCAGCTCGATGTCATGAGTCCACTCTGTCGAGGCGGCAGGGTCTGCTGCTCGCACCGCTGCCGCCGCCTGAGCCACCGCGCCCGCGCGCGTGCCGAGTGGATCGAGCGGCCACGGCACGAGCAACTGCGTGGCAGGCAAGGGGTTCTCGGTGTTGTCGGGGGCGTCTGGCAGAGCATCCGCTTCGATGAGACCGTGCTCGGCGAGTTCGCGCAAAAAGAGCCCCGGCCTTCGCGGCTGCAGCTGCGTCGACCAGAACGATCCGCTCAGCAGCAGGCTTTCGCGAGCGCGGGTGACGGCAACGTAGATGAGCCTGCGCTGTTCTTCGGCGAACCTGTCGACGATCTCTTCGCAGTAGGCGGCTTTTGCGGCGGCGAACTCGGCCTGCGTCGAAACGGTGCGCCAGGGCAGAAAGGGCAGCTCGGCCGCGTCACCCCGAAACTCGTAGGGCAATTCACCGAACCCGAGCCAGCCCTGTTTGCTCTGCGGCTTGCCCGGCAGTTCGTCTTCGACGAGCCGGGGAATGACCACCGTGTCCCACTCCAGCCCTTTGGCGCCGTGAATGGTCAGAATCTGCACGGTGCCCGGCTCGGGTTCGTCAGACTGCGGCGAGAGTCGGTCGCGCTTCTCGGCTTCTTCGAGCCACGACAAGAACATGCCGAGGCCGGCGGTGGAGTCGGCTGCCACGAAGGCGCTGATCTGCTCGGAGAACGCGTCGAGACTGGCCTGGCCGAGGTACGAGCGTTCGTTCGCGCGCACCTCGATGTCGAGCAGCAGTTCTTGCTTGACCAGATTCGCGAGGTCGAGCAGGTCGAGGCCGGTTCGGGTGCGCAGAAACGCGAGCTGGCGGCCTGCCGCGCGCAGGCGTTCGAGGCCCGCCTCGGTGAAATCGGCGAGCATCCCGTGCCCGGCAGGTGCTTCTGCCACGAAATCGAGCGCGTCGACGAGTGAGCGGCCCTCGTCGGGATCGACCGAGTTGCGGAGGCGCTGCTTCACATCGTCGTTCAGCCGGGTGAAGCTGTGATCTCGCGCGGCAAGCCACGATGCCACCTGACTGAGCGCGTAAATATCACGAAGGCCCACGCGCCAGCGCGCTCCGGCGAGCAGTCGCACCAGTTCTGACTCGGCGCTCGGGTAGTAGATGACCCGCAGAGCCGACACCAGATCGGCGACGGCGGGCTCTTCGAGCAGACCGCCGAGCCCGAGCACATGAAACGGCACACCCCGTTCGGTGAGCGCTGTGGTGAAGGCGTCGATCTTCTTGATCGAGCGGCAGAGAATGGCGGCCGAACGCTTTTCACCCTTGGCGTTCGGGGTTTCGAGCTGGTCGGCGAGCCACCCGGCCACCGCGGCGGCCTCGTCGTTCACGGTTTCGAGAAACACGGCGTCGAGAGTGCCGCGCCCCGCGTCGGGGCGTGATTCGAGCCGGTGCACGGCCACAGGCGAGAGAGCGTTGAGCGGCGCCACCAGGGTATTCGCCGCGTCGAGCACGTGCACGGGGTTGCGCCAGCTCGTCGAGAGAGCGAATTCGGCTGCGCCGGCCGGGTTGCCGGTGAAGTCGGCGGCGAACGTGGCGAGGTTGGCCGCACTCGCGCCTCGCCAGCCGTAGATCGACTGGTGGGGGTCGCCCACGGCCATGACCGGATGCCCGGCGAAGAGCCTAGCCAGAAGCTTCGTCTGCACGACAGAGGTATCTTGATATTCGTCAAGCAGCACCACTTTGTAGCGCTGGCGGTAGTCACCGATCACACGGGAAACGCGCTCGGTGATCGCCAAAGCCAAAGCGACCTGGTCGGAATACTCGACGAACCCGCGTCTGATCTTCTCTCGGCCGAACTGTTCGGCCAGGTCGACGAGCACGGGCAGCGCACTCACCATTTTCGCCGAATCTCTCACCACAGCATTTCGCGAGCCCCCAGCGTCACCGGTCTTGCCCGTGGGCAACAGTTCGAGCGCCAAGAAGTCGAGCGCCATGGCAGAGACGTCGGCCGGGTCGACGACGTTCTCGCTGATAGCCCGACTGAGGGTGAGCACCGCCTCGGTGATGGTGTCGAGAGAGCGGTCGAGGTCGAGCAACCGGTCGTCAGTACTGCTGGTCACCAGCCGCCTGGCGATCTGCCAGGCCGAGGCTTCGCTCAGAATGCTCGAGTCGCCCTCGCGCCCGATGAGCAGGGCGTTGTCACGAAAGATCGTGTTGGCGAACGAATTGTAGGTGGCCACGGTGGGAGCGTCGAACGGGTCGAAAACAGCGTCGGTGAGGTTTGCGGCAGCGAGCTGGTCGATGCGGGAACGAATGCGCTGAGCGAGTTCACCGGCGGCCTTTCGTGTGAACGTCAGGCCGAGCACTTCGGTGATGTCGACGAACTTATTGGCGAGCAGCCAGACCACGCGGTTCGCCATAGTCTCGGTCTTGCCACTGCCGGCGCCCGCGATGACGATGCTCGGGCCGAGCGGAGCTTCGATGACGGCTTGCTGCTGTGCGGTGGGGGTCGGGAGGTGGAGGTGAGCGGCAATCTGGATGGCACTGACACGGGCGCTGCTGACGGGCGCTGCCCGGTCGGCCGGGCGGTGCGGTTCGGGGTAACCGAACGAGTCGAGGGTGGGAGTGCTCATGCGCTCACGGCTTTCACGAGATGAATACGGTAGTTCCAGCGACCGTGGGGGTCGCGTTCGTCGAGACCTTCACGACCCGGAAAGACGGAGCCGGCCATACCCTCGGCTCCCTCTTCGATTCGCTGCCGAAATTCGGCCTCGGCTTCTGCATCGAGTGGCGCCTGGGCGAGCAGCTTGTACTGCACCTTGTTGGCGCCGCTGCCCGAGGTGACAGCGACGTAGAGCAGCACGGCGCCGTCGCTCATAACAGGTTCGGACGGGTCAGCGTCGGAGCCCGGCGGCCGCTCGCCACCGATGAGGCCGTTGGCGAGCGCAAGTTGGTAGCTGCCGAGCTGAGCGTGTTTCTCGACTGCAGACGCCTTGGGCGTCGAATTGCCCGTCTTGAGGTCGACGACGCTGACGTGACCGTCGGGCCGCAATTCGACGCGGTCGACCGTGCCGCGGAGCCGGGCGCGCCCCACGTCGAGCGTGAAACTCTCTTCTCCGCCGAGCAACGTGCCGCCGTCTCGTTCGAACCGCTGCAGATACTCCGAGAGGCCCCGCACCTTCGTCTCGGTGCGCCGCCGCTCGCGTTCGGCGAGCCACGGCGACTCGAAATGCAGCTCGTTCCAGCGCTCGTCGAGCTCATCCCAGAGGGCGACGACACTGAAATCGGGGTCAGGGCGTTTCGTCACCTCTTCCATCACCGAGTGCAGCAGTGTGCCGATGCCCGCGGGCAGACCGAACGTGCCGCCCGACACCTTGTCGATGTACCAGGCCAGAGGCGACTTCTCGAACGTCTCGAGCTTCGACGGCGAAACGTCGACCACCGCATCTGGGTCGCTCAGGTCGACCAGCTCGTCAAGAGTCGACGGCTCGAGCAGGCCGTACCACGACTCGGGATGCGCGCCCGGCACGCCCTCGGCCGCCAGTCGTGCCAACGCAGCGGCCGCACCCGGGTCGCCCGTCTCGACAAGCCGGCGACGGAGCGCTCCCGTCAGCGATCGCAACGAGAGCGGGTGCCCGGCCGCTGGTTCCCCGAGCGTCGAATCGACGGTCGCCGATTCGACGGCCGCCTGTTCACCTCCCGCAGATTCACCTCCCGCCGTTTCACCGCCCGCCGCTTCACCGCCCGCACCAGGCGCACCCGGCACCAGGCGCGTGAACGGCGACGGCTGTTCGTCGTCGTTGGCGACGGCGCTCAGCACGACCTGGGTTTTCGCACGTGAAGCGGCGAGCGCGAACATCCGCAGCTCGTCGCCGAGCACTTCAGCGCGTTCGTCGACATCGCCCAGCGGCCGGGCCGCCACAACGGCGCTCAGCCGGTCGGGGTGCAGCAGCGAACCGCGCAGCCGCAGGTTCGGCCACACCGAGTCTTGCAGTCTCGCCACGACCACCACATCGAATTCGGTGCCGATCACCCCGTTCGGAGTCGAAACCACGACGGCATCGGCTGCCGACCGCGGTGACAGCGAGTCTTCGGCCACTTCGGCTTCGAGCAGACCCACGAAGAAGTCGATGGCCGGCCGGTTGGGCGTGCGTTCGACGAACCGCTTTGCCGCGGTGAACACACCGACCACGCCGTCGAGATTGCGGTTCGCCTCGTCGGCGAGAATGCCCGAGCCCCTCGACGCAGCCAGCCACTGTTCGCTGAGCCCGCTGTGGCTGAACAGCTGCCAGAGCAATTCTTCGGCGCTCGCACCCTCGTCGTTCAGGGTGCGCACTCGGTCGAGGTTGGCAGCGAGGCGGCCCACGCGCCGGGCAGGGGCCGAGTCGATGGTGACGAGGCGGCCCGGGTTCAGCACTGCATCACGCAACAGTTCTTCAGCCGTTCGATTTCCGTCGCCAGCGAGTTCTTCTTGCCGCAGCGACAGCCGCAGCCGGCGCAGCGACACCGCGTCGAGACCACCGAACGGGCCCAGCAGCAGCTCGCTGATGGGCGGGTCGGTGAGTTCGAGGGCACCGATGGCGATCATGATGGCGGTGATCAGCTGCCGCGCCGCGAAGTCGTCGCGTAAGGCGAGGCCACCCGACACGGTGCTGGTGGGCACCTCGGCCAGCGCGAGCCCCCGCGAGAACGACGACAGCAACGCACCAGAACGAACCACCACGGCCATGTCACGCCACGGCACGCCTCCCAGCAGGTGGTGTTCGCGCAGCACGTGCGCGATGGCGGCGACTTCGCCTGCCGTCGACGTGCTGAAGACCCGCCGCACCGGCTCGACGCCGCGGGTGATGCCACCACTCGCCGCGCCACCCACAACGCCGCCGCCTGCAGCAGCCATTTCGGCGGGCGCGAGCTGCGCCACGGGCTCCGCGGCACGCGCGGCCCGCTGCTTGCCGGCCGCCGCCGCACCGATACGGGCTGTCGCGCGGTCGACGAGGCTCCGGATGCCCGGGCCGTGCCGATAGACCGTCGAGAGGTACAGCGGCTCGGCCACCGGCGCCGCGAGCACCGAGCCGAGTCGCCCGAGACCGTCTTTCTCGCCGCCCCGAAAGCTCGCCGTGGCCACGTCAGGGTCGCCAAAGGCGATGATCGACACCCCGCGCCTGGCGAGTGTCGACAAGAAGTTCACGGCTCCAGAGGCCAGTTCATGAAAATCGTCGACGACCACCAGCCGCAGGGACCCCAGCACGGGCACGGTCTGGAGCCCCGGCGCCCCGCCCGAATCGCCGCGCACTACCGCCAGCCGCGCCGCCGCGATGAGCTCGGCCGAATCGAGGTGCGCCTCATCGAGCCCGGCGACCACCGCGCCGTACTCCGCCGCGAACTCCCCGGCGGCCACCCATTCCGGCACCTCGTGACGCCGGCCCAGCTCGCGCAGTTCGCCTGGCGATACGCCGTCTTCGGTGGCACGCATGAGCAGCTCACGCAGCTCGGTGCGAAAGCCTCGCAACGCACGCACGTCGGGCGTCAGCGGCGCCGGCCAGGCCGGCCCGGTGCCATCGGCCAGATGCCCGGCCAGAAGTTCGGCGATGATGCGGTCTTGTTCGGCGCCGGTCAAAAGCGTCGGCGATGGGAGCCCGGCGACCACCGCCTCGGCCTGCACGATCTGAAACGCGAGCGAGTTGACCGTGCGAGCCAGCGGCCCGTTCGTCGGCACGCCGAGCCGCAGAGCCAGCCGGTCACGCAGCCGAGTGGCACTCTGGCGCGACGGGGTCAGCACGACCAGCTCAGACGGATCGAACCCGCGATTGAGCACACGATCGGCCACCAACTCGACGAGAGTGTGGGTCTTTCCCGAGCCAGGCGCGCCGATCACCGCAACGTTCACGTCGTCGGCGAGGGCCACGACGGCACGTTGCGATTGATCCAGACTCGAAGAAGGCACGTCAGCAAAGTTAGCGCGACCCTGTGACATTCGCGTGTTCGCTCACGGCGAGGGCCGGGCGGGGCGTTCAGGCGCTGCCGGGCATCCGATCTGCCGTAATCTTCTTGGGTGGGCAAGCACAAGCCACATCACAGTTGAAAGGCACACCTGGTGGATATTCGTATCGGCATTACCCAATCTCCTCGCGAACTGAGCTTCGAATCGAGCCAGTCGCCCGATGAAGTCGAGAAGACCGTGTCTGACGCACTCGCCACCGGCAGCGGCCACCTCTCGCTGAAAGACAGCAAAGGCAACCTCTACCTGGTTCCCGTCTCGGGCCTCGCCTACGTCGAGATCGGCAAAGAAGAGAACCGCCGCATCGGTTTCGTGGGCTAAGTTCGTACGCTATGGAACTGCTTTTCATCGTCTTGGCCGGCATCATCATGGGCGGCGTCGCGCGCTACCTCTTTCCGCTGCGCGAGACGCACGGCGTCGTGTTGATGCCGGCGGTCGGTGGAATCACCGCGGCCATCATCTGGGAGGTGCTTACCTGGTTGAACTGGCCGTACGACGGTGGGTGGATCTGGGTGATCACCCTCATCGTGACCGCCCTCGTGGTGGGTATCACGGCCCCCGTTCTGGGCCGCACGCGCCGCTCGCGCGACCGCGCCGAGCTGACCGCACTTCTCTCGCGCAAAGCCCGGGCCTGAGCCGTTCGCGCTGACTGCGGCAGCAGGATGCCCGACTCGCGCTCACGGCGTGCTGCCGACCTCGACGCGGCAGACCCGCTCGCCTCCTCTCGGGCGCTCTTCGTCGGGTGCGACGAGGTGGCCGGCCTAGAGGCGACTCCCACGACCGACGTCGTCTCGTACCTCGACGGCAACTCGCTCGGCCGCCCACTGAAGTCGGTCGGGCCTCTTCTCGCAGCCTTTGTCGACGACGCCTGGGGTGACCGCCTCATTCGCGGCTGGGACGAGGAGTGGATGCAGCTGCCTACCGTCATCGGAGACGAACTCGCGGCGGCCGCCCTGGGCGCGGCCCCCGGCCAGACCCTCATCGGCGACTCGACCACGGTGCTGCTCTACAAACTGCTTCGCGCTGCCGTCGCCGCCCGGCCTGGCAGAACCGAGATCGTCGTCGACACCGACAATTTTCCCACCGACCGGTACCTCGTCGAAGGCATCGCGCGAGAGCGCGGGCTCACCGTGCGATGGGTCACGACCACGCCCGATTCGGGGCTCTCGGCCGAGCTGCTCGCTGCAGCCCTCAGCGATCGCACCGCGGTCGTGCTGGTAAGCCACGTCGCCTACCGCTCGGGGTTTCTCGCCGACCTGCCCGAACTCACGCGCCTCAGCCATGAAGCCGGCGCGCTCATCGTCGCCGACCTCTGCCACTCGGTCGGTAGTGTTCCGCTCGAACTCGATGCCTGGGGCGTCGACATCGCGGTGGGATGCACGTACAAGTACCTCAACGGAGGCCCCGGTTCGCCCGCCTTCGTTTTCGTTCGCGCCGACCTTCAGGCAGAGCTGCAGCAGCCGATTCAGGGTTGGCTCGGCCATGCGGAGCCCTTCGCCATGGGCCCCTCGTACCAGCCCGCCCACGGCATGCGCCGGTTTCAGAGCGGCACTCCCCCGGTCGTCGGCATGCTGGCCATGCGGGAGATGATCGCGCTCATCGCGAGCGTCGGAATCCGTACCGTGCGTCAGAAGTCAGTGGCGCTCACCGAATTCGCGATCGGGTTCGCCGACGAAGTGCTGGCGCCGCTCGGAGTCGAAGTGACGTCGCCCCGTGATGCGGCGTGGCGCGGTGGTCACATCACCCTCGATCATCCACAGTTCAAGCGAGTGGTCGCCGAGTTGTGGCAGGGCGGCGTGATTCCCGACTTTCGGGCCCCGTTCGGCTTGCGGGTGGGGCTGTCGCCGCTCTCGACGAGCTTCGCCGAGGTAGCAGTGGGCCTCGACGCGGTTCGCGACGCGCTTACGCGGTGAAGGCGACGGCGACGGCGAGAGAGTGGTCTCGGTCGAGCACCGCAGAAGGATGCTCCGCGATTACGCGGTGAGGCCGAGGCCGTCCATACGGCGGCTGTGCTTGGCGATGAGTTCGGTGAACACGGGCTCGATGCGCTGCTCGTCGGTGCGCACGTTGCCGCTGTGGTGAATCGCCGACCGGGCGACGAGCAGCGTGTCGCCCACCAGCCGCCTGCCCCAGAGCGCCAGGCGCGAGCCGAGCGTGTCGTCTTCGGCGATGGCGTCGGCCAAGAGCGTTTCGATGATCTCGCGCCCGGTGGCCGAATCAACGATGCGCGCCGCCTTGGGCCCCACATCGCCCGCGAGCCCCGCGGCCAAGAGAATGAAGAAGTCGTCGAGAATTCCGGCGGTGAGGTAGACGCTGGTCAGCGACTCATACCAATCGACTCCGCGAACCACCGCCGCGTAGGCGTCGATCGCCGGTGCGAACGGCGCCATCACCACCGCAGGGTCGTCAACCAGCCTCCGCAGCTCGGCAACCAGTCGCTCGTGCTTCTCGAGGGCGAGACCGGAGGCCGGACCGAGAGCTTCTTTGGCGCCCACACTGGGGGCGAGCATCAGCGCGCGTGCGAGTGCTTCGAAGATGGCGAGCTGGATGTACGCGGCCTGCCCAAGGTACGGCACGAGTTCTGGCGTGAGTTCGGCGAGGTTGACGCGCAGCGCTTGGTCGGGAGCCCGGCGGGGCTTCAGCCGCGGAACCTCGAGGCGCACCGCTGGGCGCTTGAAAACGTCGAACACGGCCCCGAGTCTATCTGGTGGCGCTGAGAGCCGCTGAGCGCAGAATGGCGCTTCATGCCTGTTCGGGAATATGGAGTTCGCAGCTGGCGTGCAGCGAAAACGCCGAATCTCGGTGCGCACAGCTAAACTGAGGGAAGCCCTGACACGAATCGGGGCATCTACGCCTCGCCAGGCGCCATCGCCGGCCACCACCCGCTACGCCCATCTACCAGTGGCTTTCGCGTTTCAGCAGTTGTGAAATCGAGCCCTTGCAGAACGGCGCAGCACGAACTCAGACATTCTCAGGCGTAGCCCCATCACTGACAGGGCGAAATCACTACATGACTTTCATCGAACCGCAATTCTCCGAACCCGAACCCACCGGCCTGGTCGACAGCGGCCTGGTCGACACCGAGCCGACCGACCCCTCTGAAGACGATCTCATCGAGATCGACATCATCGCACCCGACCCGCTCTCTGACGGGGCCGTGCTGCCCGAGATCACCTTCGCCGACCTGAAGGTCGAGGGCGACCTCGTCGAGGCACTCGCTTCGCACGGAATTCTGCACCCGTTTCCGATTCAGGTGCAGACCATTCCGCTCGGCCTCGAAGGCCAAGACATCATCGGTCAGGCCAAAACCGGCACCGGCAAGACCTTCGGCTTCGGCTTGCCGCTCTTGCAGGAGCTCGGCCCGAACCCCGAGCCCGGCGTGCAGGCGCTCGTCGTCGTGCCGACCCGTGAGCTCGCCGTTCAGGTGACCGAAGACCTTCAGCTCGCCGCGAAGAACCGGCCCACCACCGTCATCGCCATCTACGGCGGCAAATCGTACGAGGGCCAGATCGAGCAGCTCAAGGCCGGCGCGCAGGTCGTCGTCGGAACCCCCGGCCGCCTGCTCGACCTCGCAGGCCAGCGCCTGCTCTCGCTCGCGAACGTTCGCGTCATGGTGCTCGATGAGGCCGACAAGATGCTCGATCTCGGCTTTCTCGCCGACGTCGAGAAGCTCTTCGCACAGACCCCGGCCGGCCGGCACACCATGCTCTTCTCGGCCACCATGCCCGGCCCGGTGGTCGCGCTCGCCCGCCGCTTCATGAGCCGGCCCATCCACATTCGCGCCACCGACCCCGACGAGGGCCTGACCCAGGCCAACATCAAGCACGTCGTGTACCGCGCGCACAACCTCGACAAAGACGAGGTCATCGCGCGCATTCTGCAGGCCAACGGCCGGGGTAAGACCGTCATCTTCACCCGCACCAAGCGCGCCGCCGCCCGTCTGGTCGAAGAGCTCGGCGACCGCGGCTTCAACGCCGCCGCCGTGCACGGCGACCTCAACCAAGAGCAGCGCGAGCGCGCCATGGCTGCGTTCAAGGCCGGCAAGCGTGACGTGCTGATCGCAACAGACGTCGCGGCCCGCGGCATCGACGTGAACGATGTGACTCACGTGATCAACCACACCATTCCCGAAGACGAGAAGACCTACCTGCACCGCGCGGGCCGCACCGGCCGAGCCGGCAAGACGGGCATCGCGGTGACCTTCGTCGACTGGGATGATCTGCACAAGTGGGCGCTCATCAACCGCGCCCTCGACATGGGTCAGCCCGAACCCGTCGAAACCTACTCGTCGTCACCCCACCTGTTCAGCGATCTCGATATTCCGGTGGGTGTGAAGGGGCGACTGAAGCCGACTCCCGCTGCCAAGGGGCCCGAGGGCGCGAGCAGTCGCCCGCCGCGGGCACCGCGCGAGGGTGGCGGGCGTGACGGCGGTCGTGATGGCAATCGTGACGGTGGTCGTGATGGCCGCACTGCGTCGGGTGCAGGGCCCGCATCGGGTTCAGGGTCGAGTAGTGCCGATGGTTCGGCATCGTCGACCACGACGACCGACGGTTCGACTCGCCCACCACGCTCACGCAACCGCCGAAGAAGCGGTGGCAGCGCCGGCGCCGGCGCGACGGCGGGCCAGAACACCTCCACCACCGCGGTCGACGGCGGCGGGATGAACGGCAGCGCCACAGCGGTCAGCTTCTCCGGCTCCGTTGACTCGGCCGCCTCGGCCGGCGGTCACGACAACGCCGCCGCATCCACCACCGGTCAGGCCGGTTCGGCTGACGGCCACGCCGGCAGCGAGCACCACGACGGCAATAGCGCCCCGCGGCGTCGCAGCCGCTCACGCAACCGCGCGCCCCGCCCCGAGTAGCGCGAGTAGTCAGAAACCGGCTCGATGACAACGCCGACGCCCGACATGCACGCGCGAGGAACGCGGGTGCCGGGCGCGGCGTCGCCTTCCGCCGAAGCCGGCCTCACGACGCCGCCCGCACCCGAAGCCACGCTCCCTCTTTCGCCTTCTGCCAAAGCCGGCCTCACGCCGGGCGAGGTAGAGAAGCTGCACGCGCTGCGACGCATGAAGCTCATCGCGACCTTGCTGCTGGTGCTGATGGCAGTCATCTTCGCCGTGTCGTTCGCGCTGCAGGGGCGTTACCCCTGGCTGCAATACGTGCGGGCGGCGAGCGAAGGCGGAATGGTCGGCGCGCTGGCCGACTGGTTCGCGGTGACGGCACTTTTTCGGCATCCGCTCGGCCTGAAAATTCCGCACACCGCCATCATTCCGACTCGAAAGAACGAGATCGGGGCGAGCCTCGGCGAGTTCGTCGAAGAGAACTTTCTCTCTGAGGCAGTCGTGCGCGAGAAGCTCGGGTCGGTGGGCGTTTCTCGCGTCGTCGGGGGCTGGCTGGCGAACCCGGTCAACGCGAAACGCCTGACCACCGAACTGGCGAGTGCCGCTCAGGGCGCCATGACGATGCTGAGCGACGACGACATTCGCGGCGTCATCGAGGGCTTGGTGCGCACGCACTTCGTCGACCGTGACTGGTCGCCCGAGCTCGGTTCGCTGGCCGAGAAGGTCGTAGCGTCAGGCAATCATCACCTCGTGGTCGATCTGCTGGTCGACAAGGCCGAAGAGTGGCTCAGGCAGAATCCCGATTCGTTCACCGAACTGGTGTCGCGTCGGCTGCCGAGCTGGGTGCCCTCGTTCGTCGACCGCATCGTCGACGAACGCGTTTATTACGAGGCTCTGAAGTTCGTTCAGGCCGTTCAGCACGACCCGAATCACCGGCTGCGGCTCGCCCTCGACGACTACCTGCGCGAGCTGGCCACTGATCTGCAAGACGACCCTGTGGTTCGCGAGCGAGTCGAGGCGGCCAAGGCCACGCTGATCGATGACCCGCGCCTGCGCGAAATCGCCTCGCTGGCCTGGGAGTCACTCAAAGACGCCCTCGCAACCTCGCTGGCGCAACCCGACAGCCCCCTGCGCCAGACCGTCGAATCGACGCTCACCGATACGGGCAAGCGCCTGCAGACGGATGCTCTGCTCGCCTCGAAGGTGAACGCCTGGGTAGCGAACGCCGCCGCCCACCTGGTGGAGAACTATCGGCACGACATCGCGGCGGTCATCTCCGAGACCGTCGAGCGGTGGGACGGCGCAGAGACCAGCCAGAAGATCGAGCTTCAAGTTGGCAAAGATCTGCAGTACATCCGCATCAACGGCACCGTCGTGGGCTCGCTCGCGGGCCTCGCCATCTTCACCGTGGCGCAGGCCGTCGTGGCGCTCGCCTCCTGACGCCTCCACCCGCCCCACCCCGAGCGTAAATCGATAGGTCGAAATCTCTCTCAAAACCCACCGTTTTGGAGGAATTTCGACCTCTCGATTCCGGGAGGTCGGGCGGAGTGGGCTTCCGGGGGTCAGGCCGTGCGGGCTACCGCGCCGTAGACCGGCGACGAACCTGTGGCGCGCTTCACGATCTGCGCCAAGACCTCAGGCGAGGTGGTGTTCTCGGCGAGGCGGTTCGGCTTGCCCTCGCCGTGGTAGTCGCTCGAACCGGTGACCACGAGACCGTACTTCGCGGCGAGTTCGTACAGCTCCTCTTTGGCGTCGGGAGTGTTCTGACGGTGTTCGATCTCGAGGCCGAAGAGCCCGGCATCCACCAGCAGCCGCAGCCGTGACTCGGGAATCACCCGGTCGCGACTCGTTCCCGGGTGCGCCAGCACTGGCACTCCCCCGGCCGCCACCACGAGCTGAACCCCCACGAGGGGCGTCGGCGCGTAGTGCGGCTGAAAGTACCCAGCGCGCCAGTGCAGAATGCCCTGAAACGCCTGACTGCGTGACTCGGCGAGCCCCTTGGCCACGAGCGCATCGGCGATGTGCGGGCGCCCCACCGTGGCACCCGCAGTGGTTTGCGCCACGACGTCTTGCCAGGTGAGGTCGTAGTCGGCGCCGATGCGGGCGACGATCTGTTCCGCGCGCTTCAGCCGGGCATCCCGAATCGTCTCGGTCTCGGCGAGCAGGGCGGGGTTCGTGGGGTCGAACAGGTACGAGAGCAGGTGGATGCTCGCGTGCTCCAACCGCGTGCTGAGTTCCATGCCGGGAATCAGTGTGATCTCGAAGTCGTGCGCCGCCTGAGTGGCCGACGCCCACCCCGCAGTGCTGTCGTGATCGGTCAGCGCCAGCGCCCCGAGACCGGCCTCCTTCGCCGAACGCACCACGTTGTAGGGCGTTTCGGTGCCATCAGACGCGCTGCTGTGCGTGTGCAAATCGATGGGGCCTTCGAAAACGGGCGCATGGTCGGGCATACCTCATCGTATTCCGATCTCGAGGGGTGCCCTGCCAAGCGACATTCACCCTCGGGCCAGCTGTGCTGACATTCGCACCCGGGCGCGCGACAGCCGCAATGACATTCGCACTCGGGCGCGCGACAATAGAAGCATGGCTGAACAGACCGACACCGCACCCCGTGCCACTTCGAACCGCTCCACCACGCCGGGCTCAGAGACGTTCAAAGAGTACATCTCGAGCAATTGGGCGGCGCGAACGGATGTTCTGCCGCCCGCCAGGCCCGAAGCCTCGTTCGCGGCCGAACGCCGCGCGCGCATCTCGGCGAAATACCCGGGCAAACGGCTCGTCATTGCCGCGGGGCGGCTGAAGCAGCGATCGAACGACACCGACTTTCCGTTCCGCGCGCACACCGCGTTCAGCTATCTGACCGGCTGGGGGTCTGACTCCGAGCCCGGCGCGGTGCTCGTGCTGGACCCAAGTGGAGCCGCCGGCCACGACGCAACGCTGTACTTTCGCGAGCGCGCGGGCCGTGACTCTGATGAGTTCTACGCGAACCCCGAGATCGGCGAATTCTGGATCGGGCCGCGCCCATCGCTCGCCCAAGTCGCCGCCGACCTCGCGCTACCCACACTCGGCATCGCCGAACTCGACGAGGTAGTGGGTTCGAGCGATGAGTCGACCCTGATCATCCGCGACGCCGACCCAGACCTCACTGCGTTGATCGACGCGCGGGTCGCGGCAGCGGTCGTCGAAGCCGAAGACGAAGCTGCACTGCCCACCATCGCGTTCAGCCCCGCTGACGGCGAGCGAGACGAGGTCGACGAGTCGACGCTGCTGGCGCAAGACCTCTCTGAGCTGCGGCTCGTAAAAGACGAGTACGAAATCGAGCAGATGCGCCTCGCCATCGCCGCCACGGCACGCGGGTTCGACGACATCATCGCCGACTTCGCACGCATCACCGCGCACGAGCAAGGCGAGCGTCTGGTCGAGGGCGTCTTCAACGGCCGCGCTCGCGCCGATGGCAATGCGGTGGGGTATGACACGATCGCGGCATCGGGCCCGCACGCCTGCATTCTGCACTGGACCCGCAACGACGGCCCTGTGGTGCCCGGCGACCTGATGCTCGTCGACGCCGGCGTGGAGCTCGACTCGTACTACACCGCCGACATCACGCGCACCCTGCCCGTCAGCGGCACGTTCAGCCAGACGCAACGGATGATCTACGAAGCCGTTCGCGAGGCCGCCGACGCCGCGTTCGCCATCGTGCGACCCGGCATCAAGTTTCGGGAGATTCACGCCACCGCTATGGGCGTCATCGCGCAGAAGACGGCCCAGTGGGGGCTGCTGCCAGTCAGCGCCGAAGAGGCCATTCAGCCCGAGAACCAGCAGCACCGCCGCTATATGGTGCACGGCACGAGTCATCACCTCGGCCTCGACGTGCACGACTGCGCTGCAGCGCGGCGCGAGATGTACCTCGACGGCGTTCTCACGGCAGGCATGGTGTTCACCATCGAGCCGGGCCTCTACTTTCAGCCCGACGACCTGACCGTGCCCGAGTCGTTCCGTGGCATCGGAGTGCGCATCGAAGACGACATTCTCGTCACCCCCACGGGCGCCGAGAACCTCTCTGCGGCCATCCCCCGCACTGCCGACGACGTCGAGGCGTGGATCGCCCGCCTCTAGCCCGCTCGCGCGCCGGGCGGGCCGCCCACACGCCACTGCGTGATCACAAAAAGTCGGTCAAACCGTTCGTTGTGAGCGACTTTTTTGATCACGGGGCCGGCGGAAGGTCTGGCGAGGGTGGCGGGTCTGAGGGATGCGCAGGCGCGGGCGGGTCGGAGGGATGCGCGGGCGGGTCGCCCCACGCGGCGCCCGGCGCGATCAGGTTGCGCGCGCGATTCGCTACGTCGGGGTCGGCGATGATCTGGTAGCTCGTGGCGATGACTTGAATGTTCGAGGTGAAGTCGCGCCGGCGCCTGTTCAGCGCGTACGACACGATGCCGAACAGAACGCCGAAACCCGCGCCGATGAACACCGCCGCCACCACGAACTCGGCCGACGTCGCGGTGGGTGAGAAGATCACCAGAAGCAAACCCACGAACAACCCGAGCCAGCCACCGCTGAAAGCCCCGGTCAGCGCACCGCGGGCGTAACTGAGCTTGCCCGTTACGACCTCGATCGTCTTCAGATCGCTGCCCACGATAGCGAGCTGCCGCAGCGGAAAGTCGGCCTTGGCCAGCACATCGACGGCCGCCTGGGCCTCTTCGTAGGTCTCATAGGTCATCACGACGTCACCGCGCGGCATACGTGCCGGCTGACGTGAGCCCCGACCGCCGCCGGGCAACTGGTTGGTCACGGGGTAAGTCTTTCACGTGCATCCATCTCGTGGCAGCCGGGCATACAGATTGACGGTCTAAGTTAGATCTGTGAGTGCCACCAGAGTTTTCGTCGCCAGATTGGCCGGGTGCACCGTCTTCGACCCCGCGGGCGACCGCCTGGGCAAGGTGCGTGACGTTCTTGTGGTGTACCGAAATAACGAATCGCCCCGTCTGGTGGGGTTGATCGTCGAGATTCCGGGCAAGCGTCGGGTGTTCGTGAGCATCGGCCGCGTGACCAGCATCGGCAGCGGGCAGATCATCACCACGGGCCTCATGAACGTGCGCCGGTTCGAGCAGCGCGGCGGCGAAGTGCGCGTGATCGCCGAGATTCTGGGCCGCAAGGTCACCTTCGCCGACGGCTCTGGCGAGGGCACCATCGAAGACGTGGCCATCGAGCAGTCGGGGCCCGGCGAGTGGAGCGTCTCACAGCTCTTCGTACGTCGCCCTAAAACCACCGCGAGCCCGTTCGGCAAAGGCCCCACCGTCTTCGCCACCTGGAACGAAGTGCGCGAAAAAGGCCAGACCGGCCAGTCGCAGTCGGCCGAACAACTCATCGCTACCTACGGCGACATGAAGCCGGCCGACCTCGCCAATACTCTGCTCGATTTGCCGCAGGGTCGTCGTCTCGAGGTTGCTGAAGAGCTTCCGGATGCCCGGCTCGCCGACGTGCTCGAAGAAATGCCTGAGAGCGATCAGGTCGAGATCATGAATCAGCTCGACGACACCAGGGCTGCTGACGTGCTCGACCAGATGCAACCCGACGACGCGGCCGACCTCATTGCGCAACTCTCCGAAGCGCGCGGTGAAGAGCTGCTGAAGCTCATGCAGCCCGAAGAGGCTGACGACGTGCGAATGCTGCTCGCCTACGCTCCCGACACCGCCGGCGGGTTGATGACCACCGAGCCCATCATCGTGTCGGCAGACGCGACCGTGGCCGAGGGCCTGGCGCTCATTCGCCGACACGAACTCGCGCCTGCGCTCGGCGCCGCCATCTGCGTCACACTGCCGCCGTATGAGCCACCCACCGGCCGGTTTCTCGGCATGGTGCACTTTCAGCGCATGTTGCGCTACCCGCCGCACGAACGGCTCGGCGGTCTGATCGACGACGGGCTCGACCCCGTGACGGCTGACACGAGTGCCGCGGAGGTCTCGCGTATTCTCGCGAGCTATAACCTGGTCTCGGTTCCCGTCGTCGACGAGAACCACCGATTGGTCGGGGTGGTGACCATTGACGATGTTCTCGACTACCTGCTGCCCGACGATTGGCGAAGTCACGACGGCGACGTAACAACACCCGCACCCCGAGCAAGGAGGATCGCCAATGGCACGCAACTCGCCCACTAAGACTCCTGACGCGCGGTTAGACGCCCCGAAGGGCCTTCGCACGCGCGTTCTGCCCGCGCGCCGCACCAGTCGCGACCGTTTCGGGCGGGGCACCGAGGCCATCGCGCGCGGCATGGGCACGCCGTGGTTCTTGGTGATTCTGACGCTGTTCGTGCTGCTCTGGATCGGCTTCAACACCTACGGCCCGTCGAACCTGCGCTTCGACTCGGCGGCCATCGGGTTCACCGCACTCACGCTGATTCTGTCGCTGCAGGCCTCGTACGCTGCACCGCTGATTCTGCTTGCGCAGAACCGCCAAGACGACCGCGACCGCGTGCAGATCGAGCAAGACCGACAGCGTGCTGAGCGTAACCTCGCCGACACCGAGTACTTGGCGCGCGAGGTCGTGGCGCTCCGTTTGGCGATGCAAGACATGGCCAGCAAAGACTTCATCCGCAGCGAGCTCAAAGCGCTGCTCGAAGAGCTGACGGCGGCCGACGACGAGCCCCCCGCCCGGCGCGAGAGCGTGGGTGGCGCAAGTGGCGCTGCTGGCGGGGCCACCGCAAGTTCTGCGCCACGAGCGACCCGGGCTCCACGCGCCGAGGCGAAGCTGACCGGGAGTGCCTGAGTCAGCGCACCTGCGAGAGCCGACTGCACTCGCCACGGCGGTTCGCGCGGCCCTCGCGCGCGTGCTCGACCCCGAGATTCGCAAACCCATCACCGACCTCGATATGGTCGGCAGCGTCGATGTCAATGCGGCCGGCGTCGCCTCTGTTACCGTGAAGTTGACGATCGTCGGATGCCCGGCCGCCGACACCATCGAGCGTGATGTCACCGCGGCCACGCTCGGCGTGCCGGGAGTGACCGCCGCGAGCATCCAGGTCACCGTCATGACGCGAGACGAACGGGCCGCTCTCACCGAGAAGCTCCGCGGCCCTGGCGGTGCCCGCGCGATGCAGTTCGGCCCCGATAGTCTCACCCGCATCTACGCCGTCACCAGCGGCAAGGGCGGGGTCGGTAAGTCGACGCTCACGGCCAACCTTGCCGCGGCGTTGGCCGCCAGGGGGCTGGCGGTGGGGGTCGTCGACGCTGATGTGTACGGCTTCTCGATTCCGGGCATTCTGGGCCTCACCTCGAACGGCACGGCGCAGAAGCCCACTCGGGTCGACGACATGATTCTGCCGCCGGTCGGTTTCGGCGTAAAAGTCATTTCGATCGGAATGTTCGTCGACGACAATGCTGCCGTTGCGTGGCGCGGCCCCATGCTGCACCGTACGATTGCGCAGTTTCTGACCGACGTGTACTTCGGCGACCTCGACGTGCTGCTGCTCGACCTGCCACCCGGAACGGGCGATGTGGCCATCTCGATCGGCCAGCTGCTGCCGCACGCCGAGGTCATCGTGGTGACGACTCCGCAGCCCGCGGCGGCCGATGTGGCCGAGCGCTCGGGCGTCGTCGCGCGCCAGACCGGCCAGAACATCGTGGGCGTCATCGAGAACATGGCGGGCCTGCCGCAGCCCGACGGCACTGTGCTCGAACTCTTCGGCTCGGGCGGCGGCGACGAGGTGTCGCGGCGACTGTCTGCGGGTCAGGATGCCCGGGTGCCGCTCTTGGCCTCGATTCCGCTCAGCGTGGCCCTCCGCGCCGGCGGCGACGTGGGAGCCCCCATCGTGCTGACCGACCCACTCGACCCCGCTGCCGCGGCGATCCTCCGTATAGCCGACACTCTCGCGGTGCGCCCCCGCGGGCTCTCGGGCCTCAAGCTCCCCGTCTCCCCCCGCTGACGCGGCAGGGCCAGCGGGGCACGTTCAGACGCCGCCGCCTCAGAGGCCGGGGTCGCGGGAGCGCAGGCGCGTCTCCTCGAGGTCGAGCATGCCCTGGGCCTCGGCGAGAATGCGCGAAGGGTGGGCGTAGATCCCCAGCTCCATGCTTTCCAGCCTACAGGCAGCCTGTGAAGACTCTCATGAAGGCTCCCCGCGCAACAGCGGGCCTAGGCTGAAACCATGAAACGAATCACGCTCGGAACGAATGGCCCCGAGGTCCCTCGCCTCGGACTCGGCTGCATGGGAATGTCGGCGTTCTACACCGGTAGCGGCACCGACGAGCAAGGATCGATCGCGACCATCCATCGTGCGCTCGAACTGGGCATCACCTTCTTCGATACTGCAGAGGTCTATGGGCCTTACACGAATGAAGAGCTTGTGGGCAAAGCGCTGGCCGGCCGCCGCCACGAAGCGGTGATCGCCACGAAGTTCGGCTTTCTGCAGCACCGCACCGACGGCAGCCGAGGGCTCGACGGCAGCCCGGAGAACGCCCGGCTCGCGCTCGAGGGTTCGCTGAAGCGGCTCGGCACCGATTACATCGACATTTTCTACCAGCACCGCATGGATCCGAAGGTTCCCATCGAAGAGACCGTCGGCGAGCTGGCGAAGTTCGTCGACGAGGGAAAGATTCGGTACATCGGGTTGTCTGAAGCAGCGGCGAGCACTATTCGCCGGGCGCACACCGTGCATACGATCACGGCCGTGCAATCGGAATACTCGCTCTGGACCAGAGACCCCGAGCCCGAGGTGCTGCCGGTCTTGCGCGAACTCGGCATCGGTTTCGTGCCGTACTCGCCGCTCGGGCGCGGGTTTCTGACGGGAACCATCCGCTCGGTCGACCAGCTCGATGAGAGCGACTTTCGGCGGTCGAACCCGCGGTTCGAGGGCGAGAACCTCGAAGCGAACATTCGCATCGTCGAGCAGGTCGACGCTGTGGCGGCAGAAGTCGGCGCGAAGCCCGGCCAGGTCGCGTTGGCCTGGTTGCTCGCTCAGGGTGATGACATCGCGCCGATTCCGGGAACCAAACGCGTCAGCTACCTCGAAGAGAATGCGGCGGCGGATGCTCTGGTCTTGAGCCCGTCGCAACTCAGCGCCCTCGGTGCGGTGGCCGCGGCCGCAGGCGACCGCTACCCCGATATGTCGTCGGTCAACCGGTAGCGCGGCCTGTCGACGCGCTCAGGTCGGGCGCAACTCGGATCGGAGCGAAGCGACTCAAGGCCAAGCGACTTAAGGCGAAGCGGCTCAGGTCGCTTCGGAGTCGTGCGGCACCGGCAGCGCGATGGGCATGCCGTCGGTACCTGACGCGGCGGCCGCTTCGAGCTTCTTCTTGCGCTGCAGGTACGCCGGCTCGGGGCGCGTCAGCGTCACGGGCTCGGCCGACGACCCGTCGGGAGCAAGCGGCGCGGCGGCAGCCATCGGCGAGGCCGGCTTCACCGGTGCGCCCACAGAGTCTGCGGGGTCTTCGAGCAGAGCATCGCGAATGATGCGGCGGGGGTCGTACTGACGCGGGTCGAGCTTCTTCCACTCGATGTCGTCGAAGTCGGGCCCCATCTCTTCTTTCATGCGAGATTTGGCGCCGTTGGTGAATTCGCGCAACTGCTTCACGAACTGCGCCAGCTTTGCGGCGTAGTGCGGCAGGCGCTCGGGGCCGATGACGAAGGCCGCGATCACGCCGACGATTATCAGCTTCTCGAAAGTCAACCCGAACATGAATACACACTACCGCGTCGTCACCCTGCGCTCCTGCGAGCCTTGCGTACACACGGCCAGACGTAACCTAAACTTCACACCGGAGGCCACAACTTTTGTCTAAAGAGACCAACTGGAAGTACGCAGAAGACTTCGTCACCGAGCCCGCCGTCATTGCGGCGGCACGGGCGCACGCCCTCGAACTCGGCGTCGAATCGGTGAGCCCGGGCATCGGCGCGCAGCTCGCCGTGCTCTCGGGCACGGCGGCCGCGAAAGCAATCGTCGAGATCGGCACCGGTGTCGGCGTCTCGGGCCTCTGGCTGTTCGCGGGGGCGCCGCAGGCCACCATCACCTCCATCGACACCGAGGTCGACCGCCAGCAGTCAGCTCGGGCGGCATACCTCGAGGCGGGCATCCCGGCCAACCGCATTCGTTTGATCACGGGCAAGGCTCGGGATGTTCTGCCGCGCATGAATGAGAACACCTACGATCTCGTGCTGGTCGACGCCGACCCCGAGTCGGTGATCGAGTACGTGGAGCACGCCCTGCGGCTCGTTCGCGTGGGCGGAACGGTGCTCGTGCCGCACGCCCTCTGGCGCGACCGCGTGGCAGACCCTGTGCAGCGCGACGACACCGTGGCCGACTTCCGCAGTCTGCTGAGCGAACTCGCCTCGTCACCCGCCGTGATCACTGCGCTGTCGCCCATCGGCGACGGTCTGCTGCAGATCACGAAGCTGATCGGTTGAGCTCGACGATCGGTTAAACCGAAGAAACCCCCTGCACCGATTTCAGCTGAAGTCGGTGCAGGGGGTTTCTTTTGGCTATGCGGGCGCTACCACTCCGGCGAGAGCGTCGTGAAGCTCACGGGCCTCTGCATCATTGACAGAGACGACGAGCCTCCCTCCCCCTTCGAGTGGCACGCGCACGATGATGAGGCGTCCTTCTTTAACAGCCTCCATCGGGCCGTCACCGGTCCTTGGTTTCATGGCGGCCATGCGGCATCCCCTTTCGTGGTGTCGTTCTTCTATTATCGGTCATCGAGGCCGAGCGAAAAAACCCGCGCCCGGTGAGGCGGTTTACGGCGGAGTCCAGTCGGCTCCGTCGACGCCCCAGCAGATCAGCAGCCACCCCCACTGCGCGGCGAGAAACAGAATCACCACAGCGACCCGGTAGATGCGCGACTTCGGCAACGCAATGACGCCGAGAAGCGGAAAAAGCGGCATGAGCAGCCGAAACGTGCTCGACTGCGGAAAGAACACGGCAAGCAGATAGATAGCGTAGGCGATCACCCAGAAACGCAAGTCGATCGGCAGACGGCGAACCGCTTTCGTGGCCATGAACAGGCCGAACGTCACAACTAGTAACACCACCACGATGGCGCCGGCCGGCGCGCCGAGCCACCAGTTGCCACCCTGAATCCACGACGAGAACGGCAGCAGTTTCGCATACCCGATGTAGGTCGCCCGCCAGGCCAGCTCTGTTTCGGTGTAGGCCGAGAAGAACCCGGTGCTCCCCCACGCAATCAGGTTCCAGCCGATGCCCATCAGGCCGCTGAAGATGGTGACAGAGCCGACCAGTACCTGCTGGCGCGTCGAGAACGGGTGGCCCTCAGGGTCTCGCCGGCGCTGCCACCAGCGGTACGCGAAATGCATCGCCAGGCACAGCGCAAAGGCCAACCCACTCGGCCGGGTGAACGACATGACGAAGATGATCGGAAACAAGAACGCGTAACGCCGCTTGACCAGCAAATACAGCGCCAGCACGAGCAAGAAGATGTACATCGACTCGGCGTAGGCCACCTGAAACATCGGCGACACCGGAGCAATGCAGAACAGCAGCACCGCGAACATGGCGGTGCCAGCCGGCAGCCACACCCGCATCAGCTTGTAGAACACCAGCGCAGCGCCGAGCCCGAAGGCCAGTGACACAAAGACCGACACATACTCCCACGGCGCGGTGGTCAGGGTCGAGAGGCCGCGCACGAGAAACGGGTAGCCCGGCAGAAACGCCCACGCGTTCTGGGCGATGTGCCCCGAGGTGGTGATCGGCAGCTGGCTGGGGTACCCCCAGTACGCGATGATCTTGTACCAGGTGCCATCCCAAATGGAGGCGTAATCCCAGTAAGAGGGGTGCGCGCCTGTCCACGGGTTCTTGCCCTGCACACTCGCGAGCGCGAGCAGCATCACCGTGGTGACGACCCGCGCGGCCAGGTAGATGAGCACCACATAGAGCCACCACGAGAAACGACGGCTGGCGGGCATCCGCTCACCGCCTGCGTCGGCCAGGCTCCGGATGCTCGCCGAATCGTCGCTCGAAGGCAGCTCTTCGGCGTGCGAATCTACTGCTTGTGACACCGCCCCTACCCGCGCCGCATCAGCCAGACCCGCAGGGCCTCTTCGCACTCGGTGATCTGCGTGAGCAGCACGCGCTCGTCATCGGCATGCGCCTTCAACGGATCACCCGGGCCGAAGTTCACCGCGGGCATGCCGAGCGCCGAGAAACGGGCAACGTCTGTCCAGCCGTACTTCGGCTTCGCGACCCCGCCCACTGCTTCAAGAAACTGTTGCGCCAGCGGGGCGTCGAGGCCGGGGCGCGCGCCCTCGGCGAGGTCGACCACGGTGATGTCGTACTCGCCGAACAGCTCGTGCATGTGCGCAATGGCCTCGTCGCCCGAGCGGTTCGGGGCGAAACGATAGTTGATGTGCACCATGGCCTCGTCGGGAATGATGTTGCCCGCGACGCCCCCGCTGATGCCCACGGCGTTCAGGCCCTCACGATAGACGAGCCCGTCGACTTCCACCTCCCGCGCCTGATAGCCGGCCAGGGTGTTGAGGATGGGCGCGAGCTTGTGAACCGCGTTGTCGCCGACCCAGCCGCGAGCGGAATGCGCCCGCAGGCCGAACGTTCGCACCTCGATGCGCAGGTTTCCGTTACAACCGCCTTCGATCTGCGAGTTGCTCGGCTCGCCGAGAATGGCGAAGTCACCCACGAACAGGTCGGGGCGGTTCGCGGCGAGCCGGCCGAGGCCGTTCAGCGCCGCCGAGACCTCTTCGTGGTCGTACCACATCCAGGTGAGGTCGACGCTCGGGTCGGCGAGTTCGGCGGCGAGCTTCAGCTGCACGGCGACGCCCGCCTTCATGTCGACGGTGCCGCGGCCCCAGAGGTAGTCGCGGCCGTCGATGATTTCGAAGTGGGTCGGCAGGTTGTTGTTCAGCGGCACGGTGTCGATGTGCCCGGCGATCACCACGCGCTCTGCGCGGCCGAGGTTCGTGCGGGCGACCACGGTGTCGCCGTCACGGATGATCTCGAGGTGCGCGAACCCCTCGAGGCTGGCCACGATGGCGTCGGCGAGTGTCGTCTCGTTACCCGAAACCGACTCGATGTCGCAGATCTGCCGGGTGAGGTCGATCGACGACGCCCCCAGGTCGAGAACGGGTGTCGCGGTGTCGGTCTGAGCCATGCCACAAGTTTACGATGCCGAACCTGATCGCTTCCGATTGGGGCGCTCGGGAGCCTCCTCGGGCGCCCACGTTGCGCACAAGCATCCAGACGCGCGGGGGGAGGTGCTTTCGCGCAACCTGCGCGCATTCTCCGCGTGACACGTGCGCGAGCATCCGGAGCTGCGGCGCTACCCTGGAGGCATGAACTTCGCCACGCCCGCATCGCCCGCCCACTTCGCCTGGGGGTATGGGCTCGCCACGATCGCGGGCGACGGAACCGTGCTCGACACGTGGTACCCCGCGCCCCGGCTCGGGCGGCTGAGCGACGCGGTCGAGCCGTGGGTCGTGCCCGCCGAGCTCGAAGACGTCGCAGGTGCCGATGCGCGCCGCAATGTGCGCACCGAGGTCGTCACCGTGGAGATCGAGCTGTCAAAGGCGCCGCAGGGCACCTCAGACGCCTACCTTCGGCTGCACCTGCTCTCGCACCTGCTCACCGCACCGAACAGCATCAACCTCGACGGCATCTTCGGTCACCTGCCGATTGTCGTTTGGACGAACGCCGGCCCCGTGCATCCGGCAGACTTCGACCGGCTGCGACCGTCACTTCAACGAGCCGGAATCGCCGCACACGGCATCGACAAGTTTCCGCGCCTGCTCGACTACGTGAGCCCCGACCGAGTAAGAATTGCGGATGCCTCGCGGGTTCGTCTCGGCGCCCATCTGGCCCCTGGCACCACCGTGATGCACGAAGGGTTCGTGAACTTCAACGCCGGCACCCTGGGAACCTCTATGGTCGAGGGCCGAATTTCGCAGGGAGTGGTGGTGGGCGACGGGTCGGATATCGGCGGCGGAGCATCCATCATGGGCACCCTCTCGGGCGGCGGAACCCAGCGCGTGTCGATCGGTGAGCGCGCGCTGCTCGGCGCCAACTCGGGCATCGGCATCTCGATCGGCGACGACTCCGTGGTGGAGGCCGGCCTCTACGTGACCGCCGGCACCAAGGTCGTGCTCGTGGGCGCGGCACCCAGGCCCGACGGCACCACCCCCACGACCAAGGCCGTCGAGCTTTCGGGCGTGCCGAACCTTCTCTTTCGCCGCAACTCCATCACGGGCGCCGTCGAGGTTCTCTCGCGCACCGGCGCTGGCGTAACCCTCAACACCACCCTGCACGCCTGACCCACATTGGATCACAAAAATCGCCCCAAACCCGAGTGGGTGGGGCGATTTTCGTGATCCATGTTCTAGCGGGCGGGAAACTCGCGCTCGGGCGAACCTAAGTAGAGCTGCTGCGGGCGGCCGATCTTGGTGGCCGGGTCGGTTTGCATCTCACGCCAGTGGGCGATCCAGCCCGGAAGCCGGCCGATAGCGAAGAGCACCGTGAACATGCGCGTGGGAAACCCCATCGCCTTGTAGATGACGCCGGTGTAGAAGTCGACGTTGGGGTACAGCCGACGCGAGATGAAGTACTCGTCGGCCAACGCAATGGCCTCGAGCTCCTTGGCGATGTCGAGCAGATCATCCTGCACGCCGAGCGCCGCCAGCACCTCGTCTGCGGCCTCTTTCACGAGCTTCGCGCGCGGGTCGTAGTTCTTGTAGACGCGGTGGCCGAAGCCCATCAGGCGAACGCCCGCCTCTTTGTTCTTGACGCGCTCGACGAACTTCTCGACGCCCTCACCCGAGTCGCGAATCTGCGCGAGCATGGTGAGCACGGCCTCGTTCGCGCCGCCGTGCAGCGGGCCGTAGAGCGCGTTGATTCCGGCGGAGATCGAGGCGAACATGTTGGCCTCGGTCGAGCCGACCAGCCGAACCGTCGAGGTCGAGGCGTTCTGCTCGTGGTCTTCGTGCAGAATCAACAGCCGCTCGAGTGCCTTCGAGAGCACCGGGTTGATGACGTATGGCTCGGCCATGGTGCCGAAGTTCAGGCGCAAGAAATTGTCGATGAAACTGAGCGAGTTATCGGGGTACAAGAACGCCTGGCCGAGGCTCTTCTTGTGCGCATAGGCCGCCATCACGGGCAGCTTTGCGAGCAACCGGATGGTCGAAATCTCGACGTGCTCGGGGTTACGGGGGTCGAGCGAGTCTTGATAATACGTCGACAGAGCCGAGATGCCGGCCGAGAGCACCGACATCGGGTGCGCGTCGTGCGGCAGCGCATCGAAGAAGCTCTTCAGGTCTTCGTGCAGCAGCGTGTGGTGGCGAATTCGGTCGTCGAATTCGGCCAGCTCGGTGGGCGTGGGCAGCTCACCGTAGATGAGCAGCCATGCAGTCTCGAGGTACGTCGAGTTCTCGGCGATCTGGTCGATGGGGTAGCCGCGGTAACGCAGAATGCCCTTGTCGCCATCGATGTAGGTGATGCTCGAGCGAGTGGCCGAGGTGTTCACGAACCCGTAGTCGAGCGTGGTGAAGCCGGTCTGCTTGGTCAGCGTCGAGATGTCGATGGATGACGCACCGTCGACCGACGGCAGAATGGGAAACTCAGCGGTTCCGCCCGGAAAAGTCAGCTTCGCAACCCCCGGTTCGGGCGTCTCGTTCACGCCCGCGGTATCTGGCTGACCGTCGTTGTCGCCCACTGTGCCTCCTTGAGAATTCACGTTCACATGTCTCAGCCTAAACGACGCGACGGGTATCTCGATGCCGAGATACTTCGTGCAGTCGCCTTGCCGCAGTTTCGATGCGTTCATCTGTCGCGGTGAGCGAGAAGCGAACGTGGTCGGGGTAGAACGAACCGTAGAACTCGCCGGGGCCCGCGACGATGCCGAGGTCGGCCAGTTCGGCGATGCTCTGCCAGCACGACACACCCGCACTCGCCCAGAGGTAGAGCCCCGCTTCGCTGCGGTCGATACGCAACCCGTACGCCTCGAGCGCGGGCTTCAGCACGGCACGCCTGGCCCGGTAGAGCTCCTTCTGCTCGGCGACGTGAGCGTCATCGCCTAGCGCCACCGTCATAGCGGTCTGAACCGGCCCTGGCGGCATCATGCCGGCCTGCTTGCGCACGTTCAGCAGCCGGGCGATCAGCGACTCGTCGCCGGCGACGAAGGCCGCACGGTAACCCGCCAGGTTCGACTGCTTGCTGAGCGAGTACGCGGCAAGAACTCCGGCGGTGCTGTCGCCCACCACCCGGGGGTCGAGGATGCTCGGCACCGGCTCCTCGGCCCACCGCCCCTCCCAGCCGAGCTCGGCGTAACACTCGTCGTTCACGATCACGGCTCCGAGCTCCCTCGCGCGTGCCACCGCGGCAGCGAGTTGCTCCACGGTCAGAACGCTGCCGTCGGGGTTGCCCGGAGAATTGAGCCAGACCAGTTTTGTGCCCGTCGGCCACTCGGCAGGGTCATCCGCTGCCACCGCGGGTGCGCCCGCGATGATGGCGCCCATTTCGTACGTGGGGTAGGCGGCCCGCGGATGCACGAGAACATCGCCCTCGCCGAAACCGAGCATGAAGGGCAGCCACGCCACGAACTCTTTCGAGCCGATGGTGGGCAGAACCGCGGTTTCTGACAGCCCGGGCACCGCCCGACGCCTCGCGAACCATGACGTGATGGCGCGGCGCAGCTCAGGGGTTCCGGCCGTCTGCGGGTAGGAATGGGCATCCGTCGCCGCAGCCAGCGCCTCACGCACTAGCGCCGGAGTGGGGTCGACCGGCGAACCGATCGAGAGGTCGACCAGCCCGTCGGGGTGCGCCTTCGCGCGTTCGACGAATGGAGCCATCTGCTCCCACGGGTAGTCGGGCAGCTCCTGAAGGCTCACCGAAACACGCTCACAGCGTCGCCGGCCGGGCTAGGCGTGCGTGGCCTGCGGCGGCAGGGCCGAGATGACGGGGTGGTCTTTGGCGATAACGCCGATTTTCGCCGCGCCGCCGGGCGAACCGATGTCGGTGAAGAATTCGACGTTCGCCTTGTAGTAATCGGCCCATTCTTCGGGCAGATCGTCTTCGTAGTAGATGGCCTCGACGGGGCACACCGGCTCGCACGCACCGCAGTCGACGCACTCGTCGGGGTGGATGTACAGCGACCGTTCGCCTTCGTAAATGCAGTCGACAGGGCATTCGTCGATGCAGGCCCTGTCTTTGACATCGACACACGGCAAAGCGATGACATAGGTCACAGTGGTGAAATCCCTTCGAAACTGATCGTTGTCAAGTCTATTCGCTCGCGCTGACAGGCTTTTGCTCGGTCGGCTCCTGCGCGGTCGGCTCTTGCGCAGTCGGCTCTTGTCGACGAGCCACCCGGCGCGGCCAGGCCAGAATGACCAGCGAGATCACCGTGGGCGCGAACGTCCACACATAGCCCAGAGCATTCGCCGGAATCAGCACCGACCCGCCCGGGCTCTGCAAGGTGAGCGCCGCAACGATGCCCACGAGCCCGACCGCCGCGAGCAAGGCGAGCGTGCGCGTCGGCAGAATGAGTCGCAACCCGAGCAGCAGCAGAGCGCTCGCCAGGCAGCCCATGATGAGCCCGATGGGCAGGTCGAACCAGCCGAAAATGCTGATGGTGAACTGATTCACGACCGTACCGAGCATGCCGAAAACCACACCGAGCAGCAACGCAACCAACCAGCTGCCCACCCGAACCAACCACGACTCGCCCACCTCTGGCGCGCGCTCAGTTTCTGCAGAGATCACAATTGCCTTTCGTTATTGCCCTCAATTTAGCGAGGCTACCTGAACGCTGTACCGTAAAAGAGGCAATGGTGCCGCGACACTTTTCGGCAGCATCCCCTCACCTCACACGGAGACCATTCGTGAAATCCAGAACCTCAGCGCTCGCAGCGGCCGCTCTCATCGCCGCGCTGGCGCTCAGTGGATGCACGGCGAAAACGTCTCAAACGTCGACCTCTGGCGACTCAGGCAGCTCGAATAGTTCGAACAGCTCGGGCAGCCAAGCGATGACGCCCCAGATCTCGGTGGCGGTCGAGTTGAGCGAATCGACCAGCGATCTCGCGTACTACTTGCGTCAGCAGGCCGAACAGCTCGACGGCGGCGCAGCAGAATTTGCAGCCGCCTATCAGGCAGGCGACGACGACCTCGCCCGTTCGCTTTACGCCCCCACCCGCATGTTCTACAACCGGATGCTCGTGGTCTCCGACTCGTTCGCCGACCTCGATGCCCGGCTCGACACCCGCCAGCAAGACCTGACCGCCGGTGAGGCGTTCACGGGGTGGCACGCCATCGAACAAGACCTCTACCCGGTGGCCGGCCAAGCACCGTATTCGGCAGAGCAGCGCACGGCGCTGGCGACGGGGCTCGCGGCCGATACGCACGCCCTCGTCGAGCAGATCAACGGTCTGCGACCTACCGTCGACCAGCAGACCGAGGGTGCGGCGAAGCTGCTGCAAACGCGCGGTGTGAATGCGGCCAACGGCGCCGAAGACGCGGCCTCGAGCTCTGACCTGTACGACCTGCAGGGCTACGTCGACGGCGCGCAGTTGGTCTTCGAGGGCATCCGTGTGGTTCTGGTGACGCAAGACGCGGCCCTCGCGACCACCCTCGATCACGAATTCGGCGGCATACAAGACTCCCTGAACGCTCAGCGTGAAGGGGTGGCGTTCAAACGGTACGACAAGGTCAGCGCAGACGACCTGGCCTCGCTCAAAGACAAGGTGTCGGCTCTCGCTGCCTCACTAAGCCAGGTGACGGTGACGATGGCTCCGGCCACTGCGACGCCCACTCCCGCGCCCGCCGGCTGACCCGCGCTTCGCAGCCGGGTCGTTCTAGAACCCGCGCGGGTTGCGCAAAAGCACCATGCGCCGCGCTCTTTGCTTTTGCTCACCCTTGCCGGTCGCCAACCGCCAGGCGCCGGCGCGCCAGAATCAGGCGAACAGGGCCTTACCGAAGTAGTCGCCCGCGCCGCTCAGCCCGGGCGGCACCGCGAACACCCCAGAACCCACGTGCCGAATGTATTCGTTGAGGCGATCTGATGCCCCGAGACGCGACTGTATCGAGACGAACTGCGCCGGGTCTTTCTGGTACGACAAGAACATCAGCCCAGCATCCAGTCGCCCCACGCTGTCGATGCCGTCGGTGAAGTTGTAGCCGCGGCGCAGAATCTTCACTCCCCCGTTGTTCTCATGGGCGGCGAGCGCCACGTGAGCGTTCGCCGGAATCACGAGCGCACCGTCTGAGCCCTTCGCCGCGAAATCGGGGGTGTCGAACTCACCCGTGCCGGTGAGCGGGGCGCCCGCAGCTTTGGTGCGGCCGAAGACGGCATGCTGGTCGGCGATGTAGTCGGCGTCCCAGGTTTCGATGAGCATGTGAATCTTGCGGGCCACGAGATAGCTGCCGCCGACCATCCAACTCTGGTCGCTCTCATTGCCCACCCAGACGAACTGGTCGAGCTCGTCGTCGGTCTTGATGTTGCGCGTGCCGTCTTTGTAACCCATCAGGTTGCGCGGGGTGGTCTGGCCCTGGCCAGCGGATGCCCGCCCGAACCCCTGCACCGTGTACCGTGTCGTCGCGGTGGTTCTGGCCATGCGCGCCAGATTTCGAATCGCGTGGTAGGCCACCTGGGGATCTGCCGCGCAGGCCTGAATGCAGATGTCGCCGCCGGTGAATTCGGGCGTGAGCGCATCGCTGGCGAAGGCCGGCAGATCGCTGAAGATGGCCGGCTTGTACTTCGCCCAGCCGAACCGGCTGTCGAACATCGACGGCGCGAAGCCGAGCGTCAGCGTCAGCGCGTTCGGGCCCATGCCATAGGCCTCACCCGTGTCACCCGGAACGGCCTGGTCGCGGTCTGGCTCGACGGCACCCACGGGCACGCCCTTCGAGTATTGCGCCATGGCGGCAGACCACTTGGCCAGCATGACCTGCAGCTCAGAGGCCGAGGCCGTGGTCACGTCGAACACCATCAGCACGAGGTGGTCTTGCGGTGGGGTCTGGATGCCCGCCTGATGCACCCCGTAGAAATCGACCACCGAGTCGTTCGGTGACGCCGCGGCAACCTCGGCTGCCTCGGCCGACTGCTCGGCGACGCCGGTAGCGACGATGCCCACGGCGGCGCCGGCCGCGGCGCTGGCGAGCGCGCCGCCGAAGAGCGCGCGGCGCGAGATACCGGTGGGGGTGGCCGGCGCACCCTCGAGGGGCACGCCTCTCGAGGGGGTGGGCGGCGCACCTTCGAGGGGCACGCCGGCGTCGTTCTTACCGCGTTTGCGCACTTACGCCGTCGCCACCTTTTCGGAGATCTGCGAGAGCGGCGCCTGCAGAGCCTGAATGGCCTGCGTCAGCTTCGTGGCGTCAGAGGCCTTCAGGGCGTCGGTGTAGAGGGCGTAACCGCCGATGGCCGAAGGATCTTTGTAGGTGGCGAGCAGAGCATCCACTGACGTGAACTGGTCGGCGATCTGCTGCGTGAGAGTCGGGTCGATGGTGGTGAGGCCCGGCTTCAGGTACTCGAACGCCTGCTCAGAACCTTCGACGTTCGCCGCGAAGTCGAGCAAGTCGATGTGGCTGTAGGCCTCTTCTTCACCAGTGATCTTCGACGACTGAACCTCGTCGAGCAGACCGGATGCCCCGTTCGCGAGCTCTTCGGGCTTATAGGTCAGACCCGTGGTGAGCGTCTGCAACTGCGTGACGTCGGCGACGAGCTTGGTGCTCAGCGACTTCGTGTCGTCAGTGATGGCCTGGTTGGTAAAGAGGGCCTGTTCAATGGGATGAAAGCCCGTCCATTGAGTTCCGGGGTCGACATCGGCGATGCGTGCGTCGATCTCAGGGTCGAGATCGGCGAAGCTCTCGGCAACGGGCTCGATGCGCTCGTAGAACGGGCGCGCCTCGGCATATGCCGTCTGCGCCGCCGTCACATTGCCCGACTGAATGGCCGTGTCGAGTGCCTGGGTTGCGGTGACCAGCGCCTGCGCCTGGTCTTCGACGTACGATCCGTAGCCGGTGGTGCCCTCAGCGAGCAGGCTCTGGGTGTCGCTGGCGGTGGTTGCTGCGGCGCCCACCACGGTAAACGCGGTGTTTTCGGTGGTCGCACCGGGGCAGTTCAGGTTGTAGGTGCCGCCGGTGAGCGTGACGGTGAAGGAGGCGGGCTGAAGACCGGCCACGATGTTCTCGCGCTCACCGATGATGCGCTTGTCGCTGAGCAGTTCGACCTCGCTGAGGCCGGCTGCGTCGGTGTTCGTCACCTCGAAGGTCACAGGGCCTGCCGGGGCGCTCGAGTAGTCGAGCGCGCACTCCGAACCAGAGAGCGTGACCTTGACCTGAGCGGCGCCGTTCGACACGGGGGCGCTGCCGCCGGTCGGCGCTGCGGTCGAGCCCGGTGTGCTGGCGCTGCTGCAGCCCGTCAAGAGCAGGCTGCCCGCAATGAGGCCGCCCAGCACGGCGAAGCGCGCGCCGTTTCGGGCGCGAAAAGGGGTGGCGAATTTCGTCATCGGTGGTGCAACTCCTAGAAGCTGGTGCTGTGAGCAGGGGTCTTGTCGGAATGGAACAGTGAGTCGTCGGGCTCGCTCGCGCCGGAGGCAGAAACGTCAGCGTCGGCCCGGTCGCCCGTGCGCCGTGCCGACCGCAGCCCGCGCAGACCGAAGGCCGCGAGAATCAGCGCGGCGACGGCCAGCACAATCGGCAGATACACCTTGAAGAGTTGCGCCTCAGAGGCGGCTACCTGCGCGTCAGACAGCGCCGCGGCTGTTGCCGAGGCCTGCTGCGGCGAAACGCCCCAGGCGATAGCCGTCGGCGCCGTACCACTGCCCGAAATGGAAACCGTTCGAGCCGACGAGAGCCCGCCACCCGAAAGGGTGAGCGTTGTCACCGACGAACTCGAGGCATCGAGCAGCGTGTCGCCGACCACCCACGCCTGAACGGTCTGCGTGGCCTGCCAGGTGGCGTCGAACGGGCCGGGGTTGGTGACTCGACTGACTCCGACCGGGGTGCGGCCGCCGTTCAGCTGGGCCACAGCATCGAGCGTGAGGGTCGACGGCTGCCCGCTGATGGGGGTGTCGGTCGTGATGGAGAACGCCCGGGCATCCTCACCCAGGTGGTTCTGGATGCTCGCCGCCGACGAATCGAGCGCCGTCACCGTCGTAACACCGAGCACCGTCGCAGTCAGCGAGAGGTCTGGCCCCGAACCAGACGCGGTGACCTCGGCCGTGCCGACCTGTGCGCCGTCGGCGCCGGTGATGACGACCGCACCCACCGCTGCCTGCGGTGCGGCCGGAACCGCGATGAACAGCACAAGAGCTGCCGCAGCACACGCGGCGGCGATGCCGAATTGCACGCGGTACGCACGCTTGCCGGGGCGTTTCGAGTGCGGCCAGAGCACAAAGAGCAGCATGGGCACGAGGTAGAGCGCCCAGCCGAGCACCTCGATGACGCGGGGGTCAGCGGGAATGCCGAGCACTCCGGTGACGAGAGCGGCCTGCACCGAGCCGCCGGGGGCGAGCCACGACAGGTCTACGGTGGCGTTCTGGCCGACGGTGATCCAGCCTGCTTCATGCGCCGTACGCAGGGCGCTCATCACGAGCCCGGCCGCGACGAAGACGAGAAACACGCCGGTCACGGTGAAGAACTTGCCGAGGTTGAGCTTCACACCGCCGCGGTAGATTCCGTAACCGATGGCCACAGCGAGCAGCAGCCCGAGCACCGCGCCAGCACCGGCCGCGAAGGGGCTCACTGACGACTGGAAAGCGGCCAGCAGAAACACCGAGGTCTCGAATCCCTCACGCAGCACGGCGAGAAAAGCCATGCCCGCCAGGGCGAATACGGAGCCCTGCGCCAGCGCGCTGGTCGCCGTGGATTCGAGCTCGCTGCGCATATTGCGGGCGTGCTTGCTCATCCAGGTGATCATGAACGTCACCATGATCACGGCGACGACACCGATGATCGACTCCATGCCCTCTTGCTGCGCCTGCGGCAAGCCCACCGAGATGATCTCGAGGGTCACGCCCACGGCGATGCTCAGCACGATGGCGGCGACGACACCCACCCACATCGACCTCAGTGAATGCCCATTGCGTTTCAAGAATGCGGCGATGATGCCGACGATCAACGCCGCTTCGAGGCCCTCACGAAGACCGATGACGAAGGTGGCAAGCAAGTAGAGACTCCAGCAGTGGGGTGCGGGCGCAGAGGTGCGGGGTGCACAGGCGGGCAGAGACGGGCAGAGACGGTGAATTCGTGCGGAACGGGTGACGAGCTCTCGAGGCCTCGCTACGAAGGTAAGCCTACACTTACTAAGGGTCGCCTGTCTTAACTTTCTCGCCGAGCATTGGCTGAGCGTACGCACAGTCAGTGGCGCAGGCGAGAATGAAGGCGTGTACTTCGTTCTCTGCGCTTCGCCTGACAGTTCGTTCAGTCTGGCGACGCTGAACGACGACGGGTCGGATGCTCGGCCGGTCGACCGCGTCGCACAGGCAGACGTGGCCGCCGCCGTCGCAGCGGTCGAACGGCAACACGCTGGTGCGTCGGGGTCACTCCATGAAGGCAACGAAACCGGCTCCCCGGTCGAAACAACGGGCTCCGGCACCGAAGCACCGGCGGGCTCTGCCCCGCGTTGGGTGTGGGCCGACACGGCTTCGGTGTACGCCGAGCTACTAGCGGTGGGCGTACGCGTCGAGCGGTGTCATGACCTTCGGCTCAGCCACGCCATACTTCGGTCGTCGAGCCTGTCAGCCGAGACGGCGCTGGCCCGGGCATCCACTTCGCCGTGGGATGCGGCGTCGCCGCTGCAGCCCGCCACGCCTGCCGGGGCACGCGAGCAGGTCACGCTCTTCGACCTCTCGGCCGCAGGCGAGGGCCCGGGCGCGGCCGCTAGCGCGGCTTATGACTCGGCCCTGGGTGCGACTCTGCTTGAGGCCGAATCACATTCGCTCACGATGGCCGCCGCCCTCAGCGAATTTCGGCTGCAGCTAGACGCTCTTCGCGAGTCGACCGACCCGAATCGACTGAGGTTGCTGCTCGCCGCGGAGTCGGCGGGCGCGCTGATCGCGGCCGAGATGTCGCACGCCGGCTTGCCGTGGCGCGAAGATCTGCACGACGAACTGCTCACCTCGTTGCTCGGGCCGCGCACGGCTGCAGGCGTTCGCCCCGAGCGGCTCGAGCGGCTGGCCGAGCGAATTCGCACCGAGACCGGCATTGCCGACCTCAACCCCGATTCCCCCGCCGACGTGCTTCGGGCTCTGCGAAACGCGGGACTTTCGGTCGCTACAACGCGGTCGTGGGAATTACAGAAGCTCGTGCATCCGGCAATCGAACCGCTGCTCGAGTACAAGAAACTCTCGCGCCTCGCGAGCGCGAATGGATGGTCGTGGATGCAGCAGTGGGTCAGAAACGGCCGTTTCGTGCCCGACTACGTTCCGGGCGGAGTGGTTTCGGGCCGCTGGGCCACCCGAGGCGGCGGCGCCCTGCAGCTGCCGAAACAGATTCGGCGAGCGGTAACTGCCGACGACGGTTGGATGCTCGTGGTCGCCGACGCGGCGCAACTCGAGCCGCGCATTCTCGCTGGCATCGCAGGCGACACCGCCATGGCTGCCGCCGGTCGCGGCACCGACCTCTACGCCGGAATCGTTGCCAGCGGCGCCGTCGAAACCCGCGCTCAGGCGAAAGTCGCCATGCTCGGGGCGATGTACGGAGCCACGACCGGTGAAAGCGGGCGGCTCCTGCCCCGGCTCGCTCGCGCCTACCCCACGGCGCTCGCCTTCGTCGAGACGGCGGCGCGCGCGGGTGAGCGCGGCGAAGTGGTCACCTCGCGTCTCGGCCGCAGCGCTCCCCGGCCCGGCTCCGAGTGGTGGGAGTCGCAGGCCCGCGCCGCCGAGGGCGCCGCCAACGACGCCGAACTCACCCGCGCCCGCCGCGAATCCCGCGACTGGGGCCGCTTCACCCGCAACTTCGTCGTGCAGGCCAGCGCCGCCGACTGGGCCCTCTGCTGGATGGCCGACCTCCGCCGCCGCCTAGCCGCCTTCCCTCCCGCCACGCCGACCACGCCCGATGCCCCGCTCGCTGACACCGACACCGCACCAGCACCCGCACCCACCGACGCGTCGCCCGCAACACCCGCAAACACCCGAGCAGTTAGCACAACCGCCGCACCCTCCGCGCCGGCAAACGACCCCACCGTCACGCCCGCCATCCCCGGCCAGGCCGCGGCTCCCTTCAATCGCGAACCGCACCTCGTGTTCTTCTTGCACGACGAAGTCATCGTGCACACCCCCGTCGAGCACGTCGAGGCCGTCGCAGACGCCATTCGTGCCGCCGCGGCATCCGCTACCCGCCTGCTCTTCGGGGCCTTTCCCGTCGACGTTCCCCTCGACATCTCTATCGTCGCCTCGTACGCCGACGCCGCGTAGCCACTCAGCATCACGTGAGCCTGTTACGACCAATTGAGCCCGGTGTACCGGACTCGAAACGCCTCGGCGGGCTCAAAAGCAACGGGCGCGCACGCACAAGCGCCCCGGCCGATAAGGACGGGGCGCTTGTGGAGGTGCGGCGCGGAGCGCAGCGGGGGCGCGAAGCGCCTACGCGTTCGCGTTCTGCGACTTGACGCGCGAAGCGCTGCGCTGGCGGGCCTGCGCCGAGAGCTCCACCTTGCGAATGCGCACCCACTCGGGCGTCACCTCGACGCACTCGTCTTCGCGAGCGAATTCGAGCGACTCTTCGAGGGTCAGCTTGCGTGAGGGGGTCATGCGCTCGAACGTGTCAGATGTCGACTGGCGCATGTTGGTGAGCTGCTTCTCTTTGGTGATGTTCACGTCCATGTCGTCGGCGCGCGAGTTCTCACCGATGACCATGCCCTCGTAAACCTCCTGCGTCGGCTCGACGAAGAACGACATGCGCTCTTGCAGGTTCACGATGGCGAACGGAGTGACGACACCCGAGCGGTCGGCGACGATCGAGCCGTTGTTACGGGTCACGATGGGGCCGGCCCACGCGTCGTAGCCGTGCGAGATGGCGTTTGCGATGCCGGTGCCGCGCGTGGTGGTCAAGAACTCCGTACGGAACCCGATGAGCCCACGCGACGGAACGATGAACTCCATACGAACCCAGCCGGTGCCGTGGTTCTGCATGGTCTCCATGCGGCCCTTACGCGAGGCGAGCAACTGGGTGATGGCGCCCAAGAACTCTTCAGGGGCATCCACCGTCAAATGCTCGTACGGCTCGTGCGTCTTGCCGTTGACCTGCTTGGTGACCACCTGAGGCTTACCCACGGTGAGCTCGAAGCCCTCGCGGCGCATCTGCTCGACCAGAATGGCGAGAGCTAACTCGCCACGACCCTGCACCTCCCACACGTCGGGGCGGCCGATGTCGACGACCTTGAGCGAGACGTTACCGACCAGCTCGCGGTCGAGACGGTCTTTCACCATGCGGGCGGTGACCTTCGAACCCTTGGTGCGGCCGATCATCGGCGAGGTGTTCGTACCGATGGTCATCGAGATGGCGGGGTCGTCGACCGTGATGATCGGCAGCGGGCGCACATCTTCGGGATCGCTGATGGTGTCGCCGATGGTGATCTCGTCGATACCGGCGATGGCCACGATGTCACCGGGGCCGGCGGTCTCCGTCGGAAAGCGGGTGAGAGCCTTGGTGATCAGCAACTCGGTGAGCTTCACGTTCTGCACAGAACCGTCGTGACGCACCCAGGCGACCTGCTGGCCCTTCTTGATGTGACCGTTGAAGATGCGCAGCAGGGCGAGACGACCGAGAAACGGCGACGCGTCGAGGTTGGTGACGTGCGCCTGCAGAGGGTGCTCGTCGTCGTAGACGGGAGCCGGAACGTGCTTCAGAATCGCCTCGAACAGCGGCTCGAGGTCGTCGTTGTCGGGCAGCGTGCCGTTCTCGGGCTTGTTGTTCGATGCAGCGCCGGCGCGACCCGATGCGTAGACGATCGGTACGTCGAGCACCGCGTCGAGGTCGAGATCGGGGTGGTCGTCTGACATGTCTGACGCGAGGCCGAGCAACAGGTCTTGCGACTCAGCGATGACCTCGTCGATTCGGGCATCCGGCCGGTCGGTCTTGTTGACCAGCAGGATGACCGGAAGGTTCGCCTCGAGCGCCTTACGCAGCACGAAACGCGTCTGCGGCAGCGGGCCCTCAGACGCATCGACGAGCAGCACGACACCGTCGACCATGCTGAGGCCGCGCTCGACCTCACCACCGAAGTCGGCGTGGCCCGGGGTGTCGATCACGTTGATGACAATGGACTTGCCGTTGGCGTGCTTACCGCTGTAGAGCACCGAAGTGTTCTTAGCGAGAATCGTGATGCCCTTTTCGCGTTCAAGGTCATTCGAGTCCATCATGCGGTCTTCGCCCTCGAAATGGGCGTCGAACGAGTTGGTCTGCTTGAGCATTGCGTCGACAAGCGTGGTCTTGCCGTGGTCGACGTGGGCGACAATGGCTACGTTACGTAGGTCATCGCGGGTGGCTGACGCCATGGATGATCGTCCTCAAAGTAATGCGGACTCACATATTCTCTACGAGCCCGACGAAATAAACGACGTCGGGCTGTTGAGCAGCCCGACTGAACTGTGGGCAGCGACGCCCGCGGAGCGCTGCACACAGTGCGAGCGCCGAACTCGGTGCCGAGACACCGCGTTCATAACCGAGCACTGAATGCATGCGGGTTGTTGATGCGATTATACCCGCAGGGCAATACCTGCCCCGGGAATCGCATTCAGCAACTCTTTAGTATATTGCGTCTGCGGGTTGTCGAACACCTCGTCAGTTGTTGCGCGCTCGACGATCTTGCCACGCTGCATCACTGAGACATGGTCGGCGATCACGCGAACGACGGCCAAGTCGTGAGTGATGAAGAGGTACGTCAGGTCGAGCTCGGTCTGCAAATCAGAGAGCAACTGCAGAATCTGGGCCTGCACGAGCACATCGAGGGCCGAAACCGCCTCGTCGAGAATCACGATTTCGGGCTTCAACGCGAGCGCGCGAGCGATCGCCACGCGCTGCCGTTGGCCCCCTGAGAGTTCACCCGGGTAGCGGCTGGCCAGCGCCCGAGGCAACGAGACCTGGTCGAGCAACTCGTTCACGCGTTCGCGTTGTGACTTCTTGTCGCCGACCTTGTGCGTGTTGAGCGGCTCGGCAATGGTGTGGCCGATGTTGCGCAGCGGGTCGAGAGAACCGTACGGGTCTTGAAACACGGGCTGCATCTTGCGCCGCAGCGAGAGCAGAGCCTTTCCCTTCAGCGGCGCCGTGTTCGTGCCGTTGATGACGATCTCGCCGTGAGTCGCGTCTTCGAGGCGCAGCAGCATCTTCGCAACCGTCGACTTGCCCGAACCCGACTCCCCCACCAGCGCCATGGTCGTTCCGCGCTGAATGCTGAACGACACGTCGTCGACTGCGGTGAAGGCCTCTTTGTTGCCGCGGATCTTGTAGACCTTGGTGAGGTTCTGCACCACGATGGCGTCTTCGCGAGGCTTCGCTGCAGCAAGCAGATCTGCGCGCGCCTCTGCGGTCTCGATGAGGTCGAGCCCCTCGGTCACATCGCTCGCCTGGTAGTCGAGGTCGGTGAGCTTGCGCGACGACGACTGGATGCGACGCGAAGCCAAGCTGGGCGCCGCAGCTACCAGACGCTGCGTGTACGGGTGCAGCGGGTTCGCCAGAATCTCGCGCGAGGGGCCCGATTCCACAACCTGGCCCTTGTACATCACCACGAGATGCTCGGCACGCTCGGCCGCCAGACCCAGGTCGTGCGTGATGAAGAGCAGTGCCGTACCGATCTCGCGGGTGAGCTTCTCGAGGTTGTCGAGAATGGTGCGCTGCACGGTCACGTCGAGCGCCGAGGTCGGCTCGTCGGCGATCAGCAGCTTGGGCCGTGACGACAACCCGATGCCAATGAGCACACGCTGGCGCATACCGCCCGAGAACTGGTGCGGAAACTGCTTCAGACGCTTGTCTGCGTCGGCGAGCCCCGCCTCTTTGAGCACCTGTACGGCGTGCTTCTTGATGTCGGCCTTGCCTTTGGCGATGCCGTTGGCCTTGATGGCCTCTTGCACCTGAAAGCCGACACTCCACACCGGGTTGAGGTTCGACATCGGGTCTTGCGGCACGAACCCGATGAGCTTGCCGCGAATCTCTTGCATCTCTTTTTCAGAGATTTTGGTCAGGTCGCGACCGTCGAAGAGAATCTCGCCGCCGGTCACCTTTCCAGAGCCCGGCAGCAGGTTGATGATGGCGTGAGCCGTGGTCGACTTTCCTGACCCAGACTCCCCCACAATGGCGAGGGTCTCGCCGGCATGAAGCGTCAGGTTCGCCCCGCGAACGGCGGAAACGACACCGGTCTGCGTGTGAAAACCCACCTGCAGGTTGTTGATCTGCAGAAGGGGAACACGGTCATCCACTCGGCCGTCAGCCGACGGGCTTGGCAGTGTTGTACTCATCGAAGTGCTCTCGCTTTCGGGTCGAGCGCGTCTCGAATCACTTCGCCCATGAGAATGAAGGCGAATACGGTGAGCGAAAGTGCGAGCGACGGGTAGATCAGTGTCTGCGGGTTGGTACGCAGGTCTTTCTGAGCCTGGTTGATGTCGTTGCCCCACGACATGATGCTGCTGCCGAGGCCCACACCGAGAAACGACAGGGTCGCCTCGGCCACGATGGCGGCGGCGAGCGAGATCGTCGTGATGGCGATGACCGGGGCGATGGAGTTGGGCAGCACGTGGCGCAGCAGAATGCGAAGACTCGAAACTCCGAGCGCCTCAGACGCCATGACGAAGTCGGAGTTCTTCACCCGCAGAATCTCGGCTCTCAACACGCGGGCCGTCGCGGGCCACGCAAAGATGCCGATGGCGAGCGAAATCGTCCACACACTCCGGTAGTTGACGAGCACCGACATGATGACCACGGCGGCCAAGATGTACGAAATCGAAAAGAAGATGTCGCCGATGCGCGAAAGAAATGCGTCGACGACGCCCCCGTAGAACCCGGCAAAGGCACCGAAGACGATGCCGAGAACCGTGGTCAGAACAATGACGATGATGCCGACCGAAAGCGAGGTCGACGTACCGTTGATGATGCGCGAGTATACGTCGCAACCCTGCTTCGTGAAGCCGAGTGGATGCCCGGCCGTCGGCCCCCCGTTGCTGTTGATCAATTGGCAGTTGTTGTTCGGTAGCACGTTCGTGAACAGGCCGGGGAAGAGCGCGACAACGCACACCAGAATGATGAAGAAGCCCGAGATCCAGAAGATGGGGCGACGCCTCGCGTCTCGCCAGGCATCGATCCACAGGTTCGACGGCTTGTCGGCGACCTTGACGACGTCGATTGCCAGCAGGGGAGTTTCTTCGAGTGGAGCGACGAAATGGTTCGCCGATGGCGGAGTCGCCTCGAGAGGCGGTCGCTCAGTGAGGTCATTTGACATAGCGGATCCTTGGGTCTAGCAAGCCGTAAAGCAGGTCGACGATGAGGTTGACGACAAGGTACAGAAGCACCATCACCGTCACGAACGACACGACGGTGGGGCCTTCGCTTCGAATAATGGCCTGGTACAGCGTGTTACCCACACCGGGAACGTTGAAGATACCTTCCGTGACTGTCGCGCCCACCAGCAGAACACCGAAGTCGGTGGCCAAGTAGGTGACCACGGGAATCAGCGAGTTGCGCAGAATGTGCACGGGAACGATTCGGTTACGGCTGAGGCCCTTGCTGTAGGCGGTGCGCACGAAATCGAGGCTCGACGTTTCGATGACAGACGACCGTGTGAGCCTGACGATCTGGGCGAAGCTGATGCTCGCCAGCACCAGCGCTGGCAGTATCAGGTCGGCGACCGGTGCACCGGGGCCCACCGTCGTTCTGGCCCAGCCGAGCTGAACTCCGAACACGTACTGGCCAACGAAGGCGATCACGAAGATAGGCAGCGAGATCAGAATCAGGCTGATCACCAGCGAGCTCGCGTCGAAGAGCTTGCCCTTGCGCAGGCCCGAGATCAGACCGACGACGATGCCGAAGACCGTTTCGAAGAACAGCGCGATGACCGCGAGTTTCAGCGTGACGGGGAAGGTGCGCAGCAGAATGTCGCCCACCGGCACGCCCGAGTACGAAATACCGAAGTCACCGCGAAAGATGCCGCCGATGTAGATGAAGTACTGAACGATGAACGGCTGGTCGAGGTGATATTGCGCCCGAAGCTGGGCGACGAGCGCCGGATTCGGGGTCTTGTCGCCAAACATGGCGATGATGGGGTCTCCCGGCATAGCGAAGACCATGAAGTAGATGAGGAACGTTGTTCCGAAGAAGACAGGAATCGCCTGCAGAAGGCGCCTGAGAATATAACCGCCCATGGAGGGTCAGCCTCGCAACCTGGAGAAAATGCGCATACGGGTAAGTAGACCTTATTTAGGAGTCAAACCAAAAGGGGCGGCAGCATGATGCTGCCGCCCCCCAATGGTTAGCGGACGAAACTAGCTCTTCGTGATCGCGTAGTAGAGCGGCTCCGAGTTCCAGCCGAACGAGACGTTCGACACCGAGGTGCCGTAGCCACCGGTGATGTTGGAGTACCACAACGGAATAGCAGGCAGGTCTTTCAGAAGAATGTTCTGAGCGTCCTGGTAATCCTGGTTCGCTGCGTCGGTGCTGGTCTCAGCCGATGCCTTGGTGAAGAGGGCGTCAACTGCGGGGTTCGAGTACTGGCCGTCGTTGGAGCTTCCTGAGGTGCTGTACAGCGGCACGAGGAAGTCGGAGAGACCCGGGTAGTCGGCCTGCCATCCGGTGCGGAAGGCGGTGTTGATCGACTTGTCGGTGACCGAGGTGCGGAACGCGGCGAAGGTGGGCACGGGTGCGCCAGATGCGTCGATTCCAAGGGTGTTCTTGATGCTGTTGCTCACAGCGTCAACCCAGGCCTGGTGGTCACCGTCGGCGTTGTAGCCGATCTGGAAGGTACCGCTCCACGGCGAGATGGCGTCGGCCTCTGCCCACAGCTTCTTCGCGTCGTCGGGGTTGTACTTCAGCGAGCTCGCACCCGAGAGGCTGTCGGTCCAGCCATTGATGACCGGCGACGTGAAGTCGCTGGCAGGGGTGCGGGTGCCATTGAAGATGACCTTCGTGATGGTGTCGCGATCGATCGACTCCGATAGCGCCTGACGACGCAGCTGGCCTTCTTGACCGCTGAAGTGAGCGTCACGGCCCGGAATGGTGAACGACTGGAACACGGCGGTCGGTTCGTTCACCGCGCGGCTGCCGAGGTCGTTTTGGAACGTGGCCAGGTCGGCACTCGGAATCGAGTCGAGCACGTCGAGGTTGTTGCCCTGCAGGTCTGCGTACGCAGCGCCGAGGTCGGCGTAGAACTTGATGGTCAGGCCACCGTTCTGCACCTTGCGGCCGCCGGTGTAGCTGGTGTTCGGAACGAGGTCGATCTGAACGTTGTGCTGCCATGCGGTGGGCGAAGCCAGCTTGTACGGGCCGTTGCCGATGGGGTCGGTACCGTACGCGGTCATGTTTGCGTACGCGCTGTCAGGCAGCGGGTAGAACGCGTCGTAACCCAGCTCGAGCGGAAAGTCGGCCTGAGGTGCGCTGAGCTTGACCGTGAAGGTGGTGTCGTCGACCACCGTCAGACCCGTGAGGGGGCTGTCTGCCGTGGCACTGTAGCCCTCGATCGGAGCGAAGAACGACTGGTTGAGTTGAGCGTTGCTGAGCAGCGCACCGTACTGCCACGCCTTGACGAACGAGTTCGACGTGACGGGCGTACCGTCGCTGAAGGTCTGGTTCGCCTTGAGCTTGATCGTGAACGTCTGCGAGTCAGTCGTGGTGATCGAGTCGGCCGCGTCGTTGATCGGCTTGCCCGTTGCGTCGTAGTAAACGAGGCCGGCGAAGATGGAGTCGACGATACGGCCACCACCCGTCTCCTGCGTGTTGGTGGGGATGAGCGGGTTCTGGGGCTCTGAGCCATTGGCTGTGATGACGGCCGACAGATTGGCACTCGACGTAGGCGTGCTGCTGCTGCCGCCTGACGAGCATCCCGTGAGCACGAGCGCGCTGGCTGCAGCCAGAGCGACAACGCCCACTCCAATACGGTTCTTTTTCAAGGTTTTCCTCCTGTGCAAACTGGGCAAATCGATCTCACGGCTTGTGGCCGGTGAATTCGAATGAATGTGTCGCTCGCGGTGCGTGTGATTGCCTCGCAAATCGAGCACGCCGCGGTGAACGACGCGCTCGATGACTAACGAGTACCCTAAAAGGGGTATCGCCCAGAACCAAATGCGAGCCAAAAAAGTTACATATTAGAAACTAATATCACGGGATTGTTGTGCAGTTCGCACAATAATTGTGATTTCAGACCGAAAAACGCAAGAAAGCGGCGGAGCGAAAATGGACCCTTCGACACCCCGTACCGACCCGCCGCCGCCGATCTTCACAAAAGGCCGAATCGGCTTCGAAGTCATCGTCGTGCTGGCATTGTCGCTCGGTGCATCGGCGGTGTACTCCATCGTTCAGCTGATCGATCTACTCACTCGGCCCACCTCGTTGGGCTCGCAGACTGCAACGATCAACCAGACCCAGAGCGCTCGGGCCTGGCTTGATCTCACCTACCAGTTTCTCGGCATTGCGTTCGCCATTGCTCCGGTTCTACTGGTCTTCCACCTGCTGACCCTTTCGGGCGTCAACCCGTTCAAGAGACTCGGTTTCGACGCATCCCAGCCCCTTCGAGACCTGCGACGGGCAGGCTTACTGCTGGCGATCATCGCCATCCCCGGCTTGGCGTTCTATTTCGTCGGCCGCGCGCTCGGCATCACGGTCAACGTGGTTCCCGCACCACTAGACCCATCGTGGTACACCATTCCCATTCTGATTCTGTCGGCTCTGCGTGCGGCGATCACCGAAGAACTCATCGTGGTCGGTTACCTGTTCGAGCGCCTCGGCCGACTCGGTTGGAACACATGGGTCATCATCGGCTCGAGCGCTCTGCTGCGCGGTAGCTATCACCTCTACCAGGGCTTCGGGCCGTTCATCGGCAATTTCGTGATGGGTGTGGTCTTCGGTTGGTTCTACACCCGCTGGGGCCGAACCGTGCCGCTGGTCATCACGCACTGGATTCTCGACATCGCCTCGTTCGTGGGCTACGCCTGGGCAGTCGCCACGTTTCCTCAGCTGTTCAAATAGGGCTAGTGCCTAGTGCCTGCTGCGGCCTCGGCCAGAGCCGCCAGTGCTGCCACCGCTCCCGCCGCCGCCCGCGCCCCGTGAGCCACGCGCGCCACGGATGATCAACCCCACCACTCCGAGAAGCACGATCACACCCGCTCCGCCCACCAGCAGGGTCGCCGTGGCAGGGCTGAGCCCTTCAGCTGCTGACGCGGTGGCCGAGGGCGCAGCGGAGCCCGGTTCGGCGCTGAACACCGGCACGGGCGGAGCCGAGGTCTGCGGGCTCGACACGGTCACCATGACGAGCGCGGTAGCCACCTCGTTCGGGCGAGATGAGGCGAACGAGCACACCACTCCGCTCTGGCCGAGCGGAAAGACCGCCCCCGAGTCGACCGGCTCGCCGGCAATGCTGCAGCCCGTCATCGTCAAGCCTTTCGGCGGCGTCGCTGTGAAGTTCACCGGCGCGCCATCGGCGGTGGCCGCCGACACCTCGAGAGTCGCCGGCAGAATGCCGGCTCCGGTGAAATCGGCGCCCACCACGCGAGCCCCGGTGAAGTCGGCGCCCGTGAGGGTCGCGTTCGCGAACGTCGAGGCTTGAACATCGGCCGCACTCAGATCGGCGTTCGTGAGATTCGCTCCGTCGAAATCAGACTGGGCGAGGTGCACGCCGCTGAGGTCGACGTTCGCGCACTGGCTGCCGCCGGCCACCGGCCCGTCGGCGCTGTGGTTGATTACGCATCCACCGCTCGAATAGACCGGTGTGACCGCGAGCACGCTCGCGTCAGCCGATGACGCGAGCGCCACGGGTAACAGTGCCCCCAAGCCGATGGCGAGCGTGAGTGCTGATTTCGTGAGTGTTGCCCTGACAATATCCATCGGCTACTCGAACGCCTCGGGTGGTGGGCAGGCGCAGAACAGATTGCGGTCGCCATAAGCCTGGTCGATGCGGCGCACCGGGGGCCAATACTTCTGCGCGACGAGGGATGCCACGGGAAAGACGGCACGCTCGCGGTCGTAGGCGTGCATCCACTCGCCCACAGCGATCGACTGCGCAGTGTGCGGAGCGTGCACGAGCGGGTTGTCGTCGGCGGGCCAGACACCGCGTGCCACGGCGTCTGCTTCGGCTTTGATGGCGATCATCGCGTCGATGAACCGGTCGATCTCGGCGAGGTCTTCGCTCTCGGTGGGCTCGACCATCAGCGTGCCGGCTACCGGAAAGCTCATGGTGGGCGAATGGAAGCCGTAGTCGATGAGCCGCTTCGCCACGTCGTCGACCGTGATTCCGGTGGCCTCGCGCAGCGGTCGGAGGTCGAGAATGCACTCATGTGCCACAAGACCATTATCGCCCGAGTACAGCACCGGAAAGTGGTCACGCAACCGAGCTGCGACATAGTTCGCCGCGAGCACCGCCGCTTCGGTTGCAGCCGCGAGGCCCTGAGAGCCCATCATGCGCACGTAGGCCCAGCTGATGGGCAGAATGCTCGAGCTGCCGTAGGGGGCCGCTGAGACCGCTCCCCCGCCGTGCACGACCGAGCCGCCGCCTGCTGCAGGATGCTCGGATTTCTGAGCGAACTCGTGACCGGGCAAGAAGGGTGCCAGATGCGATTTCGCTGCCACCGGCCCCACACCGGGGCCGCCACCACCGTGCGGAATGCAGAACGTCTTGTGCAGGTTCAGGTGCGAAACGTCGCCACCGAACTCGCCGAAGCGGGCGAAACCCAGCACCGCGTTGAGGTTAGCGCCGTCGACGTAAACCTGCCCGCCCGCTTCATGCACCAAACGGCATATATCCACAATGTCGTGCTCGTACACACCGTGGGTCGACGGGTAGGTGATCATCAGCGCGGCGAGTTCGTCAGCGTGCTCGCCGATCTTCGTTCGCAGATCGGCGACGTCGACATTGCCCAGGTCGTCGCAGGCCACCACGACGACGCGCATGCCGGCGAGCACCGCAGAAGCAGCGTTCGTTCCGTGAGCGCTCGACGGAATGAGGCACACCGTGCGCCCATCGTCGCCGCGGGAGTGGTGGTAGCCGCGAATCGCCAGCAGACCGGCGAGCTCACCCTGGCTGCCGGCGTTCGGCTGCAGTGAAACCGTGTCGTACCCGGTCACCTCGGTGAGCCACGACTCGAGCTGGTCGATCAGGGTGAGATACCCTTCGACGTCTGCTCGGGGAGCGAAGGGGTGCAGCCCGGCGAACTCGGGCCAGCTCACCGCCTCCATCTCGGTGGCGGCGTTCAGCTTCATGGTGCAGGAACCGAGCGGAATCATGCCGCGATCGAGCGCGTAGTCGTAGTCGGCGAGACGCTTGAGGTAGCGCATCATGCTCGTCTCCGAGCGGTGCGTGTTGAAGACAGGGTGGGTGAGAAACTCGCTGGTGCGCAGCAGCTCGGCGGGGAGGCTCGGTTGCGAATCGGCGGGAGTGCCTTCGACGCTGTTGACGCTGCCGACGCTTCCTGCGACCGCAGCCACGACCTGTGCGATGTCGTCGTCGGTGCTGGTCTCGTCGACCGAGATGCTGAGCGTGTCGTCGTCGACGACGTTGAGCAGGTAGCCACGGTCGTAGGCGCGCTCTGCTGCCGCTCGCGCGCCCCCGGGAACGTCGAGCGTGAGGGTGTCGAAGAACTCATCGTGGCGGCTGACCACGCCTGCCGTGCGCAGCAGCACGGCGAGAGACGTGGCTCGTCCCGCCACCTCGCGGGCGATGTCGCGAAGACCCTTCGGCCCGTGGTAGACGGCGTACATGCCGGCCATCACCGCCAGCAGCACCTGCGCAGTACAGATGTTCGAGGTGGCCTTCTCGCGGCGGATGTGCTGTTCGCGAGCCTGCAGACTGAGGCGGTAGGCGCGGTTGCCGACAGCATCCACGCTGACCCCGACCAGACGCCCGGGCAGCTGGCGCTCGAGGCCCTTGCGCACCGCCATGTAGCCGGCGTGCGGGCCGCCGAAGCCCATCGGAACACCGAAACGCTGGCTCGTGCCCACGGCGACATCGGCGCCGAGGTCGCCGGGCGACGTGATGAGAGTGAGGGCCAACAGGTCGGCCGCCACGACGGCGAGCGCGCCGGTGGTGTGGGCCTGCTCGATCACTGCCGAGGGGTTCCAGACGAACCCAGAAGCGCCGGGGTATTGCACGAAGACGCCGAACGCGTCAGGCAGCTCGGCGGGCGAAAGCGTCGCGAGGTTCAGCTCGACGAGGTTGATGCCCACCGCCGACGCCCGTGACACCAGCAGCGCCTTGGTCTGCGGCAGGGCATCCGAATCGACCACGAACACGGTCGATTTCGACTTACTGGCCCGGCGCGCGAGAAGCATGCCTTCGACGACCGCTGTGCCCTCGTCGAGCATCGACGCGTTCGACGTGGTGAGGCCGGTGAGCTCGGCAACCATGGTCTGAAAGTTGATCAGCGCCTCGAGACGCCCCTGCGAGATCTCGGGCTGGTAGGGCGTGTACGCGGTGTACCAGCTCGGGTTCTCGAACACGTTGCGCTTGATGACGGCGGGCGTGATGGTGTCGTAGTAGCCGAGCCCGATCATCGAGCGTTTCACCGAGTTACGGTCGGCGAGGCTGCGCAGTTCGGCCGACACTTCGCGTTCGCTGGCGGGCTGCGGGATGACCGATAGCTCGCCCCGGCTCTGAGTGTGAATCGAGGGCGGTACAGCCGCCTCCACGAGCTCGGTGACAGTGTCGTAGCCGAGCACCTTCAGCATGGCGGCTTGCGCCAGGCGGTCTGTTCCGATGTGGCGGTCGACGAAAGGGGCGCTCATCTAGTCAGGCTCCCGCTCGGTCGGTCTCGTCGTCGGTGAGTGCGTCGTCGCCCAGCAGCGCCTGATATTCGGCGAAGGTGAGCAGCTCGGGCAGCTCGGTGAACTCCACCTTGATGAGCCAGCCTTCGCCGAACGGGTCGCTGTTCACCAGCTCGGGCGAGTCTTCGACCGACTGGTTCTTCGCCAGAACAATGCCGTTGAGGGGCGCGAAGAGTTCGCCGACCGATTTGGTCGACTCGATTTCGCCGACGACCGAGCCGTTGGCGATTTCTGCGCCCACCTCAGGCAGGTCGACGAACACGACGTCGCCGAGTCGACCGGCGGCATACGAGGTGATGCCGATGGTCGCGGTGGCCGGGGAGCCTTCTGAAACGGGCTCGAGACGAATCCACTCGTGTTCGGCAGTGAATGTAAGGGCGGAGTAGTCAGTCACGGTCAGGCTCTCTTTCTGCTGTAGAACGGCAACGGGGTGACACGAAAAGGCAGGCGTTTGCCACGAACGTCTACCGAGACGGCGGTGCCTTCGGCGGCGAAGGCGGGGTCGAGGTAGGCCATGGCGATGGGCACGCCGAGGGTGGGCGAGAGAACGCCGCTGGTGATCTCGCCGATGGGTGCGGGGGCGGGGTCGTCGTGGGTGTCGCCAGCGGCGTTGTCGAGGGTGCCGCCAGGGGTGTCATCGGCATAGAGCGGGTAGCCGGCGCGCGCGGCACGCTTGCCGTCGCCGACGAGACCAACGAGCACGCGAGACGGCGTCGACGGGCTGTGTGTCTCGCCTTCGTCGACGAAAGCTGAGGGCGCACCACCGGTCTCGGCTCCGAGAGCGGTCGGTGCACTGGCAGCGTTCTCGAGCGCGGCGCGACCCACGAAGTCTCCCTTGCTGAGGTTGGGCACCCGGCCGAGCCCTGCCTGGGCGGGCAGCGTGTCGAGGCTCAGCTCGTGACCGTAAAGGGGCATTCCCGCCTCGAGGCGCAGCGTGTCACGCGACGCGAGCCCCGCCGGAATCAGGCCGTACGGCTCGCCGGCAGTCACAAGGTCACGCCACAGTTCGGCAGCCAGACGAACGGGAACGTACAGCTCGAAGCCGTCTTCACCGGTGTAACCGGTTCGAGCGACGAGGATCGGTTCACCTGAGTAGGCGGCGGTAAGCGACCAGTAATACTTCAGCGATTCGAGGGAACGGGCATCCGGAGCCGACCGCGGGGTGTCGACCTGCACAGTGTCGACCTGCGCAGTGTCGGTTTGCACAGTGCCGACCTGCAGAGTGTCGGTATGCACAGTGTCGGTATGCACAGTGCCGGGCTTTACGACATCGAACGCCAGTGCCGTGGTCGCAGCCACGATCTCGCGCGAGCGGGGGCCCTGAACCGCAATGAGCGCCAGGTCGTCACTGATGTCGACCACCTCGACATCGAATGGGGCGCTGCGCTCGAGAAGCGTCTCGAACGCCACCTCATGGTTGCCGGCGTTGGCGACCACCATGAACTCAGATTCGCCGGTGCGGTAGACCACCACGTCGTCGATAATTCCGCCAGATGGCGCCAGCAGCAGGCTGTATTTCGCCTGGCCGAGAGCGATCGCCGAGAGCTTGCCCGCCAGGGCGTAGTCGAGAAACGCTGCGGCATCAGGCCCGTGGATGCTCAGCTCGGCCATATGCGACAGATCGAAGATCGCCGCTGCGGTACGAACCGCGTGGTGCTCAGCCAGGTCGCCCGAGTAACGCACCGGCATCTGCCAGCCCGCGAAGTCGGTGAAGCTCGCATTCGCTGCGACATGCACGGCATGCAGCGGCGAGAACACCGGAGCGGGTGGGGGTGGGTCGGCGGTCATGAGTTCTCCTGATCATTACCGGCCCGCGTGTTGGCAGGTCGGTCAAGGTCATCGAGGTTCGGCAGAACCTCAGCGAACTCCCCCTCTGTCATCGTTGCCTGAGAGTTTCACCGCCGCGGCGCCGAACTGCGCAACAGAAGCTTTCACCGTGGGCGAGCCGCCCATTTTCGGGCGTCTGCTTTTCAGAGTGGCCAGTTCAGCGCGGTACACGAACCTGAGAGATTATCGGAGAGAATTGCTCCTTCGGTGCCCGTTTCGAATAAGCGCACTGCGCTGCTTCGAAAGTGCTGGGCTCTCCCGCGCCGACCTTTCGGCCAACAGTATTCAGTTGTGCGTACCTACGTGCGGGTACGTGGCTAGCCTACCGGCCCGTGCGCGAGCGGCGAAACACCGTCACGACCACGACTGCTAATGCTGCGAGCGCACCGACGCCCGCGACGATGGCGATAGGCAACGCCAGCCCCTGGTCTTCGTTCGAGTCGGCGGGCACCGCAGAAAGAATGGTCATGGTCGGCTCGGGCGGCGTTGTGCTCGCTTCTGAAGAGCCTGCTTGACCCGTTTGGCCCACCTGACCCGACTCGCCGAGCTGAGTAGCCGAGCCAGACTCGCCCGTCTGGTTCGTCTGCCCTGCGGTCGCTTCGCCGGGCGAACCGGTCGCTGTGCCCGCGCCGCCAGACGCTGCTGCGCCAGACCACACCGCCCCGCACGCAGGCGCTCCGTCATATGCAGGCGCAGCGACCGTGACGGCGGTGGGCTGCCAGGTGAACGAGTACGTGCCAGAAATCGGATGCCCGTCGTCAGACACCACTCGCCACGTCACGTCGTACTCGCCGGCCTCGCCGAGCGCCACGCTCGTGGTGGCGCCACTGCCGTCGACGGTGACACAACCAGATTCGTGGTGGCCACCGTCGGCATCGGTCACCTGAATGGCGAACCCCGCGGGGCTCGAGGCCGACGTGCTGGGCGAGCCTGCCGTGCCGGCCGTGGCCGAACCGGCACCGAGGGCCATCAGGGCGTCGCTGAACGAAACGGTCACCGTGTCGATGGGCTTCGTCACGACTTCGCCGTTGTACGGGCTCGACGAAACCACCGTGTCGTGCGCGAGCGCCGGGGCAGCGGCGACGGCTGCACCGACACCGGCCAGAACGAGCCCCGCCAGAAGCCCGAACCCGACGAGTCGCGGGGCATCGTGGGGGGAGATTCGCACAGATCAACGATAACCGGAGGCACCCGCATTCGCCGGGCCGAGCGGCCGGATGCTCAGCGGACTAGCGGGTTTGACCCAGCGTAAAGTCATGGCCCTCAGGCTAGTGCACCGACCGGCCGATTCAGGGCCCGATTGAGTCGCAACGCAGAGCCTCGACAGGCAGGTCGCGGGCGATTTCTGTAAGGTGTCGACATGACTGCTGTCAGCTGCCTGGTGATCGGATGCTCGGCGGAGCCCGACGACGAGGTCATCGTTGAGGCAAACGGCCTCACCCTCGTCTATTCCGTGTGCGGGGCTCACGCCACAGAGATGCGCTGGGGCGCCACATTCTCAGAGCAACGCGACGATCAGCACGGCCTGCTCGGCTTGAAACTCCCCCGAAAACGCTGATCGGGCGACGCTACGGTGTGGGCTCGGCGACGCCAGCAGGCCGGGGAAAGCCGCAGAACAGTGAGTCAGGGTCGAACTGCCGGATCAGTCGCAGAACCCGCTCCCCATCGTCGCCCGCGAACGACCGGCTGACGCGCGAGGCATCATGGCGCAGATCGGCTTCGCTCATAAAGTGCCCACTACTGACTGGTTCGAGCACCGCTCGCAGTTCGTTCAGCCACGCGAGATTGGCCGCGTCGTCTGACTCGTCGGCCCAGATCACGTAGGGCACGACGAGGGTCTTGTCGTGCATCCCGTAGGCCGCGACACCTTTCGGCACCAGGTTGGCGCCATCGCCGTTCTTTGGCATGCCCGACAGAATGTAGGAGACGCCCGAGGGAGCCCGTGTGATGAGCTCTGCGAGCGGTTCGAGGGCGGCGCCGAGGTCGAGCGGGCTCCAGAAGGTGTCGGCGAGATACCGGTAGCCTTCGGGGTAGGTCGCATCGACGGCTTCGTGCACGGTGTCGAACGCCACGGGTACGGCGTCGAGATACTCGAGCGGGGAAACGCCGGGCCCTCGATCGGTGGCGAACGCGTGCAGCGCCTCGGCCGCTTCGGCCTCGTCAGCCGTGAAGGCCGTGGCAACCACTCCCACGATGAACGGCTCAGAATCGGCTGAGGCGCCGGGCCTCTGGGGGCCCGCCACAACGAGCGAGACTTCGACGTTGCTCGGCAGCGCGGCCGAAACGCGGGTGACCCATGAGGTGACGGCCGCGAGATCGGCGAGGGCGAACATCCAACTCGAGAGGCGAATCGCGGCCGGCAACGGCTGAAGGTCGAGCTCGAATTCGGTGACGATACCGGGAAAGCCCGGGCCCGAGCCGCGTGCGAGCCAGAACAGCTCGGGGTTCGACGTTTCAGACGCCACGACCACCTCGCCCGATGAGAGCACCACGCGCATGCTGCGAATGGAGAAGCACGAGGGCAGCCAATGCCCCCAGTTCACGCCGAGACCGCCGCCGAGCAGAAAGCCGCCGAGCGCTGGGTTGCCGCAGTGCCCCACCGGAAAGGCGAGGCCATGCGCCACCAGCTCTTTCGACAGCCGCTGGCCTCTGACGGCCGGGCCGACGCGCGCCGTTCGGGCTTCGACGTCGACGTCGATTGCGTCGAAGGCGGCGAGGTCGACGAGAATGCTGCCCTCGCGCACAGAGGAGGCGACCCAGCTGTGGCCGCCTGACCTGATGGCGACCTTCGTTGCCGTTCGCGCTGCGTCGCGCACGATCGCTACGACGTCGGCTTCGGTGCGAGGCACGACCACCGCGTCTGGCTCGCCGTCGACCCGGAGAGAGTTAAAGAGGCCGCCAGAGACCGCCTCCACAAAACCCGCGTCGCCGGGCGTCAGGCGCGAATACGAACCGGTCGGCGCAGTCTCAGGCATGGTGGTCATCGTATCGTTCGGTCGGAAGCCATGCCACGAGGCAGCCACTCGAACAGGATTCGGGCAGCCAGACATCCGCTCGACCGGCTATTCGACCGGCCGCGGTCGTAGACGAACGGTTGACGAGGCAATAGCGTTGGCACATGATCGAGTGCGTGGTGGAGGGCTGCCCGGGTGACCCGGTTGAGCGCCTCACGGTGGATTCGAACGGTCTGCTGCTCATCTACGCCATCTGCCGCGACCACGCCCTTCAGGTGCGTGACGGCTTTCAGGTGCGACAGCCGGCCGACTCGAGCAGAGGCCTGATCGGCCCGCGCTCGACCCCGCTGCCCTGACCGTCAGGCAGCTACGCGACGGCGACCTCGATGTGGCCGGGGGCCGCCGAATCGGCGCCGAAAACGAGGTAACGGTTGGCTATTTTGTCGGTGAAGAAGCGGTCGTGACTGACCACGACCACGGCGCCCGGAAAGTGCGCGAGGGCACGCTCCATGACCTGGATGCTCGGCAGATCGAGGTGGTTCGTGGGCTCATCGAGCAACAACACCGAGGCTCCCGAGAGTAAGCACTGCGCCATCGCTACCCGAGCGCGCTGCCCACCCGAGAGGTTGCCGATGCGCTGCTTCAGATCGGCCTCAGAGAACTGGAACATGGCGAGGAAGCGGCCGACCGATTTGCGGGTGGCGGTGAGCGCCAGACTGTCGGGCAGGGCATTCACTGCGTGAGTGAGGGTGTCTGCCTCGTCGAGATCGGCGAGCATCCGGTTGTAGGAGACGACTTTCACACCCTTCGGCCAGTCGGCGAAGCCCGAATCGGGGGCTACGTCGCCCGCGAGCACCTCGAGCAAGGTGCTTTTGCCGCTGCCGTTCGGGCCGAGAACGGCGATGCGGTGGCCGCGCCTGATCTCGAAGGTCAGGTCGCTGAACAGCGTTTTCGTGCCGAATGACTTGGTGAGGGCATCCACTCGGCAGAGCACGTCTTTCACGTGCAGCCCGCCGTAGATCTCGGTGATGATCTGGTCGACGGGGCGTGGGGCGCGTGACTTCTTGATGGTCGAGAGCTGTTTGGTCAGGCCGCGACCGGCCGAGTTTGCAACCTTCGTTGCTTTCACCGCCTCGCGGCGGTCGGAAATACCCTCGGCCTCGAACGCGAGCAGCTCAGACTCGTGCACGAACTGCGCCTCGAGCGTCTTCAGCCGAAACTGCTTCTGCACCACGTATTCGTCGAAATTGCCCGGGTACTCGTGCAGATGAAAGTTCTCGAGCTCGACGATGCGCGTCACGACGGCGTCGAGAAAAGTTCGATCGTGCGACACGATGATGGCGGCGCCGCGAAAGTCGCGAAACCAGCTCTCGAGCCATTCGACACCGGCCACGTCGAGAAAGTTGGTGGGCTCGTCGAGCAGCAGAACGTCAGGGTTTTCGAGCAGAATTTTGGCGAGCGCAGCTCGATTTCGCCACCCGCCCGACAGTTCGTCGATCGGGCAGACCCGATGCGGCTCGTCGAAACCGAGAGTGGTGAGCGCCTTGTCGATGCGGCGGCCGTAATCCCAGCCGTCGAGATGCTCCATTTGCTCGAACAGCTCGGCCTGACGATTGATCAGCGCGTCGAGGGCCGCGCCCGCTGCGGGGTCTGCAGCGGCGGCGGCGACCTCGGCGTCGATCGAAGCGAGTTCTGCCTCAATGAGGTGGATGCTCGCAAAGAGCCCCTCGAGCACTTCGGTGATCGACGCCGTGCCATCGAGCTCAGAGAACTGCGAGAAGTAGCCCAGGGTGAGGCCCGGGTCGAGCGCAATCGTTCCGCCATCGGGAGCGACCTGCTCGAGCGCGAGCTTCAACAGCGTCGACTTGCCCGAACCGTTGCGCCCGATCAGGCCCACCCTGTCTCGCGCTTCGAGGCGAAAAAAGGCTTCACGCAAGACCTGGTTGTTCTCGAAGCTCACGCTCACGTCGTTCATGCGGATGAGACTCATGTCGGCCTTCGTTGTTGGTCGCTCGAGGGTCGAGACTCTCGATGGTAGCCCCTGGCGGCCCCATCAGCATCGGGACGAGAGCGGACCGACCTGCTCCGAATCGACGGGCCAGCGAATGTCGAGCACATCGCCGGGTTGCACATTGAGCGGATCGGAGCACGGAAAGTTCACCCTGTCGACGTCTATCGTCTGCAGCTGAAACCGCGAAGCGATGGCGAGCACCTGATCGTTCTTCGCGACCACATAGCGATATTCATAGTCATTCACCTGAGTCGCGTGGCCGATGGCGAAGGGCTGGTCACCGGTGTCGTTCACCTCGGGCGTGTTCGCCGTATTGCCACCGTCGGTCTGGCCGCCCATTGCGTTCGGCGGTGTCGGCGGGGGTGGCGGGGGTGGCGGTTCGAGCGTGACCGTCGGCGTCGGGGTGGGCGTCGGGGTGGGCGTCGGAGTCGGGGTGGGCGTCGGAGTCGGCGTCGGCGTCGGCACGCTTGTCTGAACCGCCTCCAGATTCATGTTCGTCGAGCACGCGGCCAGCGACCCAGCGATGAGCGTTGTGACGGCGAGCGCGAGAAGTCGGCGGCGTAAAAGGTGGGGCACACCTTCATCTTGCCGATTGTACGAGCTCGGCGCAGTCCTCCATTTCGCCGACACGACGCGCTCCTGCGATCGCTCAGGTTGATCGCGCTGAAAGATCTGCCGGGCATCCTGAACCGACCCGCGTTCGCGCGCCCGGGCGATTCGTGGCAAGGGCGCTCAGTGCTCGCCCTTGATGACGAAGTACGAGCCGCGAATGGTGCCGGCGAGCTTCGACTTCTGGCGGGCGAACTTGAAGGCGGCGAGTTCGTCGGGAATCTCTATTCCGTCAGAGAGCTTGAAGCCCACCGCGCGCTTTCCGCCTTCTGCGACGTTGTACATCACGTTGATCGACAAGCCCGACTCGTAGAAGACGTAGGCCATGTGCAGGCCCTCGACCTCGAAGTCGGTTACCTCGAGGGCCGGTGAGGCGATGACGATGTTGCGTTCATCCTTCAGGATGCCCGTGATCCAGTCGAGCGTCTCAGGAGCTTCGGCCGCGGGGGTCACCGTGAACACGTGGTCGTATTTGTTCTTGTAGTAACGCGCCTCGTTGGCGCGCAGCCCTGCGAGAGCTTCAACGACAGGCGACGATTCGAGCCCCTCGGTCGAAACGTTTTGAAAGTCGACGGCGTACGACATGGATCCTCCTGATCGGCGACAGTGCACCTCCACGGTAGCGCGTCAGGCAGTCTGTTTCGACAAGACGAACTGCGCACCGCTGCCGATCGCGATTTCGACCTCGACATCACTGCCCACGGGCACGAAAGCGAACAGGCTGCTGCTGATCGAGAGCCCTCGGTCGTACACCTTATGCAGCCTCGTGTAGTCGGCCTCGCTGAGTACGAAGGTGCGGCCCTCGTATTCGAGTGCGTAAGTGGTCTCTGCCATGCAGGTAGGGTATCTCAGCGACTCGTCCACATGTGCTGCCCCTCGTCGGTTATCCACAGATGCCGTGGCATCAGCTGAACTCAGGGGCCCGACGAATCACAGTGGTCGCATGGGAATTCGCTACTACGCCTATCCGATCAACGCCGCCGATTACGAGCGGGCCCGGCAGAATCCGTGCCTCTTTCACGGCGACGACCCTCTTTTCGATGCCTGGGGGAAGGAGGAAGACCGACCAGACATGCTCTATCTCGACAAGTGCTGGCAGGAATTTCAGTACCTCTTCGGCGTATCGGAGTCTCGGCCGGCGCGGCCCGCCTTCATGCTGGTGCAAGGCGAGGTCGAATTCACGTCGACGGGATGGATCGCGTTTGAACGTGCACTCAGCCCCGCTCAAGTGAGAGAAGTGGCCGCTGACCTCGCGACGATCACCTCTGAAACGCTTCGCGCCGAAATCAGTGATCTCATGACTCTCAGACCTAACGAAACTTCCGAGCAGGAGTTCGATTACGTTTCGCCGCTCTTGGCCGACGCGAAGTCTTTCGTCAGCCGACTTGCCGAACAGGGCAAAGGGTTGGTCTATTTGATTGGCTGATCAGCGAGAATTTCGACTCGCGCTCCGACTGCTTCATACGTCGACCGTGCTCGTGCATCTCTCGTGACGAGAACCTCGTTGTGCTCACGCGCCGCTAGGGCGACAAGCCCGTCGTAGGTCGCTCCGCCCCATACTCCGTTACGCGCTAACTCGCGATGAGCTGATGCATAAGTCTCCGGAGAGAGCATCAGCAAATCTGGGTAGTTGTCGTCGATGAGCGAAACCGCGTCGACAGAAGCCACTCGTGAGTCTCCGGGGAGTCGAGTCAGCACCGAATACGTCTCGGCTAGAGCATGCCCACTCAACGCAAGCAAACGACCTGAAGCCCACGAAGCCACCCAGGGTGCGCCTCATGGGAGGCGACGAGAAGAGGAACTGAAACGCTCGTGTCAACAGCGAATCGAACGCTCGGGTTCACCGTCGCCCAGCGTCGATCAACGCGAACATGACATCATCGGAGACAGTTGTCGTCGACGAAGCGACGAGACGGCCGTCTTCTGCTCGCTCCAATCGGGCCGTACGACCCCCAGGCGTCACCTGTAAATCGTGGCCATATGCCGACACATCTACCTTCGAGCCGGGACGGAGGCCCGAGGCTTCTCTAAGGCTTGTGGGCAGCAGAAGTCGACCACCAGAGTCAGTTGTGGCTTCCATGGGAAAATTCTCCCGTTCGAATCCCATTAGTAACCAATCAGTTATCGACGCGACGCAGCTGCAATCCGGTGAGGAGGAGAACGGCGCCGAGGCCGGTGGCGAAAGCGCTCACGCCGTATGCCAACACGGAGGTCAGGAGAGATGTGCGCAGCGACGCCGCTGTCGAAAGGGCGGCGCTCTGCTTTCGCAGTTGGGCAGCCTCGTCGCTGCCCGAGTCGACCCCGCGTAGTGCCTCGCTGATGTCAGCGAAGGTGCGCCCGCCCGCGCCGCGCTCGGCGTTGCCCTTGATGACCAGGGCCTCGACGTAGGCCGTCGCGGGGCCTTGCACCCGCTTTCCGGCGAGTCTCGGTGCATTACCGGGCACCGTGATCTTTTCTGCGCGGAGCTGCTTCGTGACCGTCACCCAGGCACCGACTCCGGCGGCCACGAATAGTGCGCCCGAAGCAACGCTGATGCCCCCGACACGGTGAAGGGCTGAGGCAGCGGGCAAAGTCGACATCGAGCATCCTTTCGCGAGAAGGATCGCCCGACAACGGGGCGAAGATTTGCGCTCCAACTCTCAGTCGTTACTGTACCCATGAAACGCAGCGATGCCGGCCTCCCCAGGGAGACCGGCATCGGTGTGGTGCAGGAGAACGAGCGCCTAGAACTGGTTCATCGTGTTGTTCTCGCCGCCAGCCTTGAGGGCCGAGTCGCCTGCGAAGTACTCCTTGTGGTTGTCACCGATGTCGGAGCCGGCCATGTTCTGGTGCTTCACGGTGGCGATTCCCTCACGGATCTCGCGGCGCTGCACACCCTTGACGTAGGCGAGCATGCCCTGGTCGGCGAAGTAACCCTTGGCCAGGTCATCCGTCGACAGCGCGGCCGTGTGGTACGTCGGCAGGGTGATCAGGTGGTGGAAGATACCGGCCTGTGCCGAGCTGTCGCGCTGGAACGTGCGGATGCTCTCGTCGGCGACCTGAGCCAGCTCGGTGTCGTCGTACTCGACGCCCATGAGCTTGGTCGGGTCGTACGCCGAAACGTCTTTGCCCTGCTCGACGAAGTCGTTGTAGGCCTGCTGGCGGAAGCTGGCGGTCCAGTTGAACGACGGGCTGTTGTTGTAGACCAGCTTGGCGTTCGGGATGACCTCGCGAACCTTATTCATCATGCCGGCGATCTGGCCGATGTGCGGTTTCTCGGTCTCGATCCACAGCAGGTCGGCACCGTTCTGCAGCGACGTGATGCTGTCGAGCACGCAGCGCTCTTCACCGGTTCCCTCGCGGAACTGGAAGAGGTTGCTGGGCAGGCGCTTCGGCCGCACGAGCTTGCCGTTGCGCTTGATGACGACGTCGCCGTCGCTGAGCCCCGACTCGGGGATCTCTTCGACGTCGAGGAACGAGTTGTACTGGTCGCCGAGGTCACCGGGCGCGTGGCTCACGGCGAGCTTCTGCGTGAGCCCTGCGCCGAGCGAGTCGGTGCGAGAGACGATCACGCCGTTCTCGATTCCCAGCTCGAGAAACGCGTAGCGCACCGCGTTGATCTTGGCGATGAAGTCTTCGTGGGGAACAGTGACTTTGCCGTCTTGGTGGCCACACTGCTTCTCGTCAGAAACCTGGTTCTCGATCTGGAGGGCACAGGCGCCCGCCTCGATCATCTTCTTGGCCAGCAGGTATGTGGCCTCCGGGTTGCCGAAGCCGGCGTCGATGTCGGCGATGATCGGCACGACGTGAGTCTCGTAGTTGTCGATCTGCGCTTGGATGAGCTCGATCGAGGTCTCGTCGCCGGCGGCACGCGCGGCATCCAGCTGTGTGAACAGCAGGTCGAGCTCACGGGCGTCGGCCTGGCGGAGGAACGTGTAGAGCTCCTCGATGAGAGCTGGCACGGCCGTCTTCTCGTGCATGGACTGGTCGGGCAGCGGTCCGAATTCCGAACGCAGCGCGGCGACCATCCAGCCCGAGAGGTACAGGTAGCGCTTGTTGGTGGTCTTCAGGTGCTTCTTGATGGAGATGAGCTTCTGCTGGCCGATGAAGCCATGCCAGACGCCGAGCGACTGGGTGTAGACGGAGGAATCGGCGTCGTATTCGCCCATGTCTTTGCGCATGATGTCTGCGGTGTACTGGGCGATCTGAAGGCCTGTGCGAAAGCGGTTCTGGGCGCGCATGCGGGCGACCGACTCAGGGTTGATTGCATCCCAGCTGCTGCCGGCTTCCTGCTTCAGCGCTTCGACCTGGTCGATGTCATCTTGGTAAGCGGTCATGTTCTTCCTTCGTTATGAGTGCTCGTGCAGTGCACGTAAGACCACTCTGGGTGAAGAACACCGACTCATCACGCGAGGTCAGAACAGAACTTTCGCGATTTTTCTACGGCGCAGAAGAAGTGCTGTCGCCTTGGCTCAACGACCAACGCACCCGGTCAGACGTTGAAGCGGAACTCGACGACGTCGCCGTCGTGCATGACGTACTCCTTGCCCTCGATGCGGGCCTTGCCGCGGGAGCGGGCCTCGGCGAGGGAGCCGGCCGCGATGAGGTCGTCGAAGGAGACGATCTCTGCCTTGATGAAGCCCTTTTGGAAGTCGGTGTGAATGACGCCGGCCGCCTGCGGGGCCGTCCAGCCCTTGCCGATGGTCCAGGCGCGCGACTCTTTCGGGCCTGCGGTGAGGTAGGTCTGCAGGCCCAGGGTGTCGAATCCGATTCGGGCGAGCTGGTCGAGCCCGCTTTCGTCTTGGCCCGTGGAGGCCAAGAGTTCTGCGGCGTCTTCTGCGTCGAGGTCGATCAGCTCTGACTCGAGTTTTGCGTCGAGAAAGATGGCGGGCGCGGGGGCGACCAGGGCTGAGAGTGAGGCGAGAGCATCCGGGTCGCCCAGCACGGCCTCGTCGACGTTGAAGACGTAGATGAACGGCTTCGCGGTGAGCAGACCGAGTTCACGAATGGGTTCGAGGTCGAGTTTGCTGTCAGATGAGAGCGGCTTGCCGGCGTCGAGAATGGCCTGGGCGGCTCGTGCGGTTTCGAGAACGATGGGCTCGACGCGCTTCGTCTTGACTTCTTTTTCGTAGCGCGCCACGGCCTTTTCGAGGGTCTGCAGGTCGGCCAGAATCAGTTCGGTGTTAATGGTCTCGAGGTCTGACGCAGCGTCGACCTTGCCGTCGACGTGCACCACGTCAGGGTCGGCGAACCCGCGCACGACCTGCGCAATTGCATCGGCCTCACGGATGTTCGCGAGAAACTTGTTGCCGAACCCCTCCCCCTCGCTCGCACCCTTGACGATGCCCGCGATGTCGACGAACGACACGGGAGCCGCGAGAATGCGTTCGCTCGAGTACAGCTCGGCGAGCTTCTCGAGCCGCGCGTCGGGCAGGCTCACCACGCCCACGTTCGGCTCGATGGTGGCGAACGGGTAGTTCGCTGCCAGAACCTGGTTCTTGGTGAGCGCGTTGAACAGGGTGGACTTGCCCACATTGGGCAGCCCGACGATTGCAATAGTTAGAGCCACGAGGGTCTATCGTACTTCGCTGACACGGGCATCCGGATGCCCGCTGCCACACGTGAGCCCACTACGCCGTTGTGAGGCCGTTCTACCGGTCTCAATTGGGCGCAACGGCCTCAGTGATCGGACGCAAAAGCCGTGCCAGGGGCCGCGGAGCTAGTTCTGCGGGAAGCCCAGGTTGATGCCGCCGTGCGACGGGTCGAGCCAGCGCGACGTGATGGCCTTCTGACGGGTGAAGAAGTGGAAGCCGTCGGCGCCGTAGGCCTTCGTGTCGCCGAAGATGGAGTCTTTGAATCCGCCGAAGGAGTAGTAGGCCACGGGAACCGGAATCGGCACGTTGATGCCGATCATGCCCACCTCGGCTTCGTTCTGAAAGCGGCGGGCCGCTCCCCCGTCATTGGTGAAGATGGCCGTTCCGTTGCCGTACCGTGAGGCGTTGATGAGCGCCAGGCCATCGTCGTAGGAGGCGACGCGCACGATCGACAGTACCGGGCCGAAGATCTCGTCGGTGTAGACCCGCGACGAGGTCGTGACGTTGTCGATGAGGGTGGGGCCGAGCCAGAAGCCGTTCGCGTCGCCGTCGACCTCGATGCCGCGGCCGTCGATGACGAGCGAGGCACCGTCTTCGAGCGCGATGTCGAGGTACGACGACACCTTGTCGCGGTGCGCCTCGGTGACGAGCGGGCCCATGTCGCAAGCGCGACGCCCGTCGCCGACCACGAGGCCGGCCACGCGCGACTGGATCTTCGCGATGAGCTCGTCGGCGACGGGCTCGACCGCGACGACCACCGAGATAGCCATGCAGCGCTCGCCTGCCGAACCGAAACCGGCGTTGACGGCTGCGTCGGCCGCGAGGTCGAGATCGGCGTCGGGCAGCACGAGCATGTGGTTCTTGGCTCCGCCGAGGGCTTGCACCCGCTTGCCGTGCTGGGTTGCCGTCTCGTAGACGTAGTGGGCGATGGGGGTCGAGCCTACGAACGAGATGGATTTGACGTCGGGGCTGGTGAGCAGGCCATCCACTGCCTCCTTGTCACCGTGCAGAACGTTCAGCACGCCGTCGGGCAGCCCGGCCTCCTGGAAGAGAGCGGCAAGCCAATTCGCCGAAGACGGGTCTTTTTCGCTGGGCTTCAGCACGACTGTGTTGCCCGCCGCAATGGCGATGGGAAAGAACCACAGCGGAACCATCGCCGGAAAGTTGAAGGGACTGATAACGCCGACCACGCCGAGGGGCTGGCGAGTCGAATAGACATCGACGCCGGTCGACACATTCTCTGAATACTCGCCTTTGATGAGGTGCGGAAAACCGGTGGCGAACTCCACTACTTCGAGCCCGCGGGTGATCTCGCCGGCCGCGTCTGAGAGCACCTTGCCATGCTCGCTCGTCAGAATCTCGGCGAGTTCGTCTCGGCGGCTCGACAACAACTCGCGAAACCGAAACAGAATCTGCTGCTTACGCGCCAGCGAGGTGTCGCGCCACGCGGGGAACGCGGCCTTCGCGGCATCGATGGCCGCCTCGATCTCGGCGGCATTGGCGAGTGCCACGCTTTTGGTCTGCACGCCGAGCGCGGGGTCGTAGACCGGCGCCGTTCGCCCGCTCGCACTCACGTATTCGGTGCCGTTGATGAAGTGGTTGACGACGGGCAGTGCCGAATCTGACATTGAATCCTGTTTCTTCGTTGTGAGGTGTTCTCGAACACCCTAATACGCATTCGTGGCGGCGGGCCGACCAGCCTCCGAGCCAGTGTCGGATGCTGCTGAGACACTGTTTTCATGCAGACACTCGTACCGCTACTGATCACCCTCATTGTTGGGGGCGCCGCCGGTTTTCTCATCGGCTGGCTCATTCGTGCGCGCCGGGCCGAGACCTCGGCGGGAGGCAATGCGGCCAGCGCCGCAACCGCCGAGAGCGTCGCCGAGCTCGTAGAACTGCAGAATCTGCGCACCACCGCCGAGGTGACGGCGGCCGGCCTGCGTGAGCAGCTCGCGCTCACACAAGCCCACTCGGCCGAACAAGCTGCCGAAGCTCGCTCTCGAGTCACAGAACTCCGCGAGCAGACGGATGCTCAGCTCGCCGACTCGCGCAGCAGAGTGCTCGAAGCCAGAGCGCAGACCGATGCCCAACTTCAGCAAGAGCGTGAGCACTTCGCCGAACGCCTTGCCGAGCAAGAGACGCTTTTTCGCGAGCAGATCGCCACGAAAGACGTGCAGTATCGCGCCCAGATCGCCCAGCAAGAAGAGCGGCTCGTCGAGTTTCAACAGCGCCTGGCCGAGGTTCAACAGGCAGAGGCCGAGCGGGTGAAATCAGACGGCAAGGTGCTGGTTGCGCTCAGCCCCGTGCAAGAGAGCCTGCGGCTGGTTCAGGCGAAGGTCACCGAACTCGAAGAGCAGCGCCGGCAGCAGCACGGCGAACTCAGCCAGCAGCTGAAGTCGGCCACCGAGTCGGAAGAGCGGCTGCGAAACACGGCAGAGTCACTCGCTTCTGCGTTGCGCTCGAACAGCACGCGTGGGGTCTGGGGCGAGACCCAGCTGCGCAACGTGGTGGAGGCCGCTGGGTTGCTCGACCGCGTCGACTTCGAGGTGCAGTCGACTCTCGTGAGCGACAACGGTGCGGGTCGCCCCGACATGGTGGTGCATTTGCCGGGCGGTAAGAACATCGCCGTGGATGCGAAGGTACCCTTCAACGCGTACCTCGAGGCGAGCCAGATTCCCGCCACTGCTACCGGTGCCGAAGGCGCCCGCCGCTCCGAACTGCTGAAAGCGCACGTCAAAGCGGTGCGCGATCACATCACCACGCTGGGCACGAAGGGGTACTGGGCGGGGCTGGATGCTTCGCCGGAGTTGGTGGTGGCGTTCATCCCGAGCGAATCGCTGATTTCGACCGCGATGGAGGCTGATCCGAGCATCATGGACTTCGCGTTCAGCAAGCGGGTGGCACTCGTGTCGCCCGTGACGCTGTGGTCGCTGCTGAAGACCGTTGCGTTCAGCTGGCAGCAAGACGTGCTGACGCACGAAGCGAAGACGCTCTTCGACCTCAGCAAAGAACTGTATTCGCGGCTCGCCGTGACGGCGTCGCACATCGAGAAGCTCGGCAGCACCATCGACCGCACGGTGAAGCATTACAACGCGTTCATTGGTTCGTTCGAGCGCAACGTCTACTCGACGGCGCGCAAGCTGAACTCGCTCGACGAGTCGATCGTGCTGAAGCCGCTCGAGCCCATCGAGGAGAAGGCGCGCGACGTCACCAGTCCCGAACTCGTGGCGCAGCTCGAGCTCGAAGACGACCTGAGTTCGGTAGATCTGTTGCACAGAGGTGACCGCTCGGCTCAGCCCCGCCTGATCTGAGCCGCACATGCTTTGTGAGCCCATTACGCCGTATCGAGCCGGGTGTAGTGGGCTCAAAAGGAGTAAAGGGCTCACGACGCAAGAATCGCCGCGTCAGACGATCTATTGCGGCGGGCGAACTGTCACGGCGGGCGAGTCGAGGCCTTAGAGCCAGCGCGAAACGAGGTGGTCGGCCTCAATGCGGCGGATGGTGCCCGAGTGCGAGCGCAGGACGATCGACTCGGTGCGGATGATCGGGCCGAGCCGCTTCACGCCGGCGACGAGTCCGCCGTCGGTCACGCCAGTTGCCACGAAGAAGGTGTTGTCGCCCGATACGAGATCGTTCGCCTCGTAGAGCTTGTCGATGTCGAGACCGGCGTCGATACCCTTCTGGCGCTCATCGTCGTCTTTCGGGGCGAGCCTGGTCTGAATGAATCCGCCGAGCGCCTTGATGGCACAAGCCGTGGCCACGCCCTCTGGGCTGCCGCCGATGCCGACGCACATGTCGATGCGGGTGCCGTAGCGCGCCGCGTTGATGCCGCCGGCAACGTCACCGTCGAGCATGAGTCTCGTGCCCGCACCTGTTGCGCGGATGTCTTCGATGAGCTGCTGGTGCCGCGGCCGGTCGAGCACTGCCACGCGAATGTCGCCGACAGCCTTGCCCTTGGCCTTTGCGAACGCGCGGATGTTGTCGCCGATGGGCCGATCGATGTCGATCACTCCGAAACCGTCGCCGTCGGTCACGATCTTGTTCATGTAGAACACCGACGACGCATCGAGCATTGTGCCGCGGTCGGAGGCGGCCAGCATCGAGATGGCGTTCTGACGACCCGCAGCCGTGAGCGACGTGCCGTCGATCGGGTCGACCGCGATGTCGCACGACGGGCCGCGGCCGGTGCCGACGTGCTCGCCGTTGAAGAGCATCGGGGCCTTGTCTTTCTCGCCCTCACCGATCACGATCACGCCGTCGAAGTCGACCGTGCCGAGGAACGCGCGCATAGCGTCGACAGCCGCGCCATCGGCGGCGTTCTTGTCGCCCTTGCCGATGAACGGCTGCGCACGAATGGCAGCTGCCTCTGTCGCTCGAACCAACTCGAGGGCCAGGTTGCGGTCGGGGTGCTCGTAGAGGGGTGTGCTGTCAGCGGTCATGGCTCCCAGCGTAGCGCTCAGGCCACCTCAGCGTAGCGCTCGGGCCACCTTGCGCGCTTTCGCTAGACTCGGTTCTGTACGCAGGCCGGCGCGCCGCCATCGCGCCCACCAAAGGAGATGACATGCCCATTGCAACGCCCGACCAGTATGCCGAAATGCTCGACAAAGCCAAGTCAGGCGGGTTCGCCTACCCGGCCGTCAACGTTTCGTCGTCTCAGACGCTGAACGCCGTGTTGCAGGGGCTCTCTGATGCCGGATCTGACGGCATCATTCAGGTCACCACCGGCGGCGCCGACTATTTCGCCGGTCAGCGCGCGGTCTCCCCCACCGGCAGCGCCCGCGCGACGGGTGCACTCGCGTTCGCTGCATTCGCGCACGAGGTCGCGAAGAATTACCCCATCACGGTGGCGCTACACACCGACCACTGCCCGAAGAACGCGCTCGACACCTTCGTTCTGCCGCTGATCGCAGCGAGTGAGGCCGAGGTCAAGGCCGGCCGCGAGCCCATCTTCCAGTCGCACATGTGGGACGGCTCGGCTGTTCCCCTCGACGAGAACCTCACCATCGCCGAAGACATGCTGAAGCGCGTCAAGGCCATCAACGCCATTCTCGAGGTCGAAATCGGCGTCGTGGGCGGCGAAGAAGACGGCGTGAGCCACGACATTAACGAGCACCTGTACACCACGGTGTCGGATGCTCTGGCCACCGTCGAAGCGCTCGGACTCGGTGAGAACGGCCGGTACATGGCCGCCCTCACCTTCGGCAACGTGCACGGCGTGTACAAGCCCGGCAACGTGAAGCTTCGCCCCGAGCTGCTCAAAGAGATTCAAGACGGCGTCTACGCGAAGTACGCCTCGACTCTCGGCGACAACACCAAGCCGTTCGACCTCGTCTTTCACGGCGGATCAGGCTCAACCGACGCCGAGATCACCGAGGCCGTCTCGAACGGCGTCATCAAGATGAACATCGACACCGACACCCAGTACTCGTTCACCCGCTCTATTGCCGACACGATGTTCACCAACTATTCAGGTGTGCTCAAGGTCGACGGCGAAGTGGGCAACAAGAAGATCTACGACCCGCGTGCCTGGGGCAAGCTGGCCGAGACCCACATGGCCTCACGTGTCGTCGAGGCCACCGAGCAACTCGGCTCTGCCGGCCATTCGGGCAAGTAACGCCGTCAGCGAACCAAGACGTGACCCGCACTGATGAGTGACGACCGGCCGAAGCCGAAATACGGCGAACTCGCCCCGGAGGGCTGGACGTGGACGCCTCCTGCTCCCCCGGCGGAGTCGGACGTGCCTGTCCCGTCGGGCTCGCAGCAAGATCCGGGCGCGGAGGCTCCCCGAGACGACACCCGTTCGGCAGCACCCTACTCCGCACCGCTCACGCCTTACCCCCGCACGACCGGGTCGTCGATTTCGGCGAACAGCGGCGACAACCCCGCTCGGAAGCCTGTCAACACGATCGATGTTGTGGCGACTGGGCTACTGCTTCTGGTGGGCGTGCTGCTGTCGGCGAGCACGATTCCGGCGCTATTTAACCTCAACCCTGTGCTGACGCAGGCCGCGGCCATGCAGGGTTACGGGTCGTTCGCGCCATCGGAAGCCGCTCATACCGCGGGCACGATTGCGGGTGTCGTCACGATCATCCTGCAGCTGCTTGCCATTGTTGTGGGCGTACGACGGCTGCAACGCCGCAAACTCGCCTTCGTCTGGGTGCTGCTTTTCGGCATCGTCACGTTCGCGGTGTGGATCGCGGCCATCACGTACGCGTTCTTCAACGACCCGGCGTTCGTGCAGCAGATCATGTCGACGACGAAGGCCGGCTGACTGCGAGCTCACTCGGTCTGACCGCAAACCCTCAGGCACCCCGAAGCATTCTGAGCTGCATGAGCAATTCGGGCGAACGCCGGTCATAGAGCGCCCCGCCGCGCCGAATTCCGAGCACAGCGAAGAAGGCACCAAGCACCACCCCGACGACCAACCCGGCCCAGCCGAGCAGCACCGAACCGGTGAGAACTGCAGCAACGGCCAGTGCTATCTCGGGCAGTGTCAGCAGCAACAGGATGCCCCAGATCGCGAATGCACTGAGCGCAGTGGTGAACCCGGCTCCCGGTGCCGATTTGAACGGGTTATCGCCCGCACCGGGCACCGGAATCACGATGCGCGCCGACGACACCGCGGTCAGCCCGATTCCCGAGAGCATGACGCCGAGCGCCAGGCCGCCGATGGGCGGCAGGAGCGCCCATGACCCGGTGACCGCCACCGACGCGATGGTGAGCACGATCACGATCGGCAGCGCGATGACGCCGAGCGCAGCGGCTCGCCCGAGCCGATCGTCGCGCCCCCGAACGCCGTCGGCCAGATGAGTGGCGAAAGCGGTTCCGTCGTACGATACGTCGGCGTACGTGCTCAGCGCGAGCAGAAACGCGATGAGCGGCCCGGTCAGGTTCAGCAGCGCAAGCGAATGAAAAGTGCTCGAGTAGAAATACAGCAGAACGGGTATCAACGGCACCACGATCAGCTGGCGAGCGTAACGCGGGTCACGCAGCCAGTAGGTGAGCGAGCGAGCCGCCACCGCGCCCGCCGGGCTGGCCGGCAGCACCCCGAACAAGCCGATTTTTCCCCGAGCCACCTGCTTTCTGGCGTTTGAGGGCGGCGTGACGAGCGCAATGGCGAGGCTCCGCCGCCAGATGAACACCAGTAGCGCGAGCGTCACCAGCGTGATGGCGAACTTCAGGGCGGCAGCCCCGACATCGCCGGTGGCGAGATCGGCCGGCACCGACCACGGCGCACCGAGCGGAGTGAAGCTCAGCGCTCGAGCCACGGCCGGCAGCGTGTCAGCCGAGCTCCGAATGCCCTGCGTCACCCCGAAAATGATCGGCCCGAGCAAGATGAGCGGAATGAAAATGAGAATGCCCGAGAGTTCGCGAAAGCGCCGCCGCGACGAAAGCGAGACACTGAGCGCTGCGATCATCCGCGACCCGACAACGCAGATGAGCACGCCGAGCGCCGCGCAGACCACCGCTGCGACTGCCGCGAACGGGTATCTGATCCAGGTGCCGAGGGTGGCGAGCGCCGCGATAGAGGTGATGATGCCGGGAATGCCCAGTACGCCCGCGAGCGTCAGCCCGAGAAGGAGCTTCGACATGGGCAACGGAAACTGAACGAGCCGCGCGGGCTCGAGGGTCTGCTCGATTCCCGTTGCCACCAGCGGAATCAGAATCCAGCCGAGAATCAGCGCTGAGCCGGCGAGAACCACGATGGTGCTGGCGAGTTGGATGCTCGCGAAACCGAGCGCGATGAGGCCCACCACGGCGAAGACCAACACCCCCACCCCGTAGAGACCGCCGATGATCACCGCGACCAGCTGCCACGGGCTGCGTTTCAGCGAGTTCGCCAGAACCCGAAACCGCAGTCTCAGGAGTGTCGTAACCACTCGGGCCCCTCGGAGTGGTGCCGCCCGCCCACGAGTTCGACGAAGCGGTCTTCAAGCGACGAGTCACCGCGAACCTCGTCGACGGTGCCCGCGGCAAGCACTCGCCCGGCCGAGACGACGGCCACGTGGTCGCACATACGCTGCACCAGATCCATCACGTGACTCGACACGATGACGGTGCCGCCGCCCTTCACGTACTCAGTGAGCATGTCGCGAATGTTCGCGGCCGAAACCGGGTCGACCGACTCGAACGGTTCGTCGAGCACGAGTAGTTTCGGCGCGTGCACGAGAGCGCAAGCCAGGGCGATCTTCTTGGTCATGCCGGCCGAATAATCGACCACCGGCGTGCCAGCCGCACTTTCCAGGTCGAGCAGGCGCAGCAAGTCGCCCACGCGTTCGGCCACCGTTGCTCGATCCATTCCGAACAGCAGGCCGTTGTACGTGACGAGCTGTTCGCCGGTCAGCCGGTCGAAGAGTTTCACGCCATCAGAAAGGTTGCCCACGAGCTGTTTCGCTTCGAGTGGCCGCCGCCACATGTCGACTCCGTGGATGATCGACTGCCCGGCATCGGGCCGCAACAACCCCGTGGCCATCGAGAGCGTGGTGGTCTTGCCCGCGCCGTTCGGCCCGACCAGGCCGTACAACGAGCCGGTAGGCACCGTCAGGCTGAGTTTGTCGACGGCGAGTTTCTCGCCGAACCGCTTGGTCAGCCCGCGCAATTCGAGGGCGGCCACCGGGAGGTCAGAGTGCACAACGATCTCCTTGTCGTCGCCTGCAGCCTAAGCGGAAGCGGCGGCCACGCCAACGTCTTGCGCCGCCGTCGGGCGTTGCGATAAGGAAGGGGCGGGTTACGGCCTCGTTCGCCCGCCGATGGCTCGGGCATCCGTGTTGCCCGTGGGGCCCTGACGCAACTCTTTCGGCAGCGAGAAGATCAGGTCTTCTTCGGCCGTCTGCACGGTCTCGATGTCGCCGTAGCCAGCCCCTGCCAGGTCGTCGAGCAGTTCTTGAACGAGAACTTCGGGTACGGATGCCCCTGACGTGACGCCGACCGTGTTCACACCGTCGAGCCACTCTTGTTTCACCTCGTGCGCGTAGTCGACGCGGTAGGCGGCTTTCGCCCCGTACTCGAGTGCCACCTCGACCAGACGAACAGAGTTCGAGGAGTTGGCCGAGCCCACCACAATCACCAGGTCGCTGTCTTTGGCGACCTTCTTGATGGCCACCTGGCGGTTCTGGGTGGCGTAGCAGATGTCGTCGCTCGGGGGGTCTTGCAGGTTCGGAAAACGAGCGCGCAGGCGCCGCACGGTCTCCATGGTCTCGTCGACGCTCAATGTGGTCTGCGAGAGCCAGACCACCTTGTCGGGGTTGCGCACCTGAATGGTGTCTGCCTCTTCTGGGCTGCCAACGAGCGTGGTGTGCTCGGGCGCCTCGCCTGCTGTGCCTTCGACCTCTTCGTGGCCTTCATGGCCGATGAGCAGAATCTCGAAATCGTCGCGGGCGAACCGCACCGCCTCGCGATGCACCTTCGTGACCAGCGGGCAGGTCGCGTCGATGGCCTGAAGCTGCCGGTCGGCGGCGCCCTGCACGACCGCGGGCGAAACGCCGTGGGCGCTGAAGACCACGTGCGAGCCGTGCGGCACCTCATCGACCTCGTCGACGAAGATCGCGCCCGCCTTTTCGAGGGTGGCCACGACGTGGATGTTGTGCACGATCTGTTTGCGCACGTACACCGGTGCTCCGTAGCGCTCGAGCGCCTTCTCAACGGCCACGACGGCGCGGTCGACACCGGCGCAGTACCCCCGTGGAGCGGCCAGCAGCACCTTCTTGGCGCCGATGACAGGGGTATCGTTTAGCCTGTTGCGAACGCCGGGCATTCTCGGCATGGGCAGGCTGATGGTTGTGTCGCTCACCCTACGATTCTAGGTGCAGGAGGTACCACCATGGCCGAAGCGCCGAGCTTCGCCGAGGGCCCGCCCACGTTCGAGAACCCGTGGCCGGTGGGCTATTTCTCGGGCAAAATCAAGTCGTACATCGACAGACTGGGCACCGCGTGGGTCGAGGGTGAGATCACCCAATGGGGTGTCAGCGGCGGCAATATCTACGGCAAACTCAAAGACACCAGCGAAGACGTGACCGTCGGGTTCAACATCTGGTCGTCGGTGCGCTCGAAGCTTCCTGCCGACCTCAAGCAGGGCGATCGTGTCATCGCGCTCGTCAAGCCGAACTATTGGCTCAAGGGCGGCACGCTCAGCATGCAGGTGTTCGAGATGCGGCACCTCGGCCTCGGCGACCTGCTCGAGCGCCTCGAGCGGCTGCGTCGCCAGCTCGCCTCAGAGGGGTTGTTCGATGAGTCGCGCAAGAAGCGGCTGCCTTTTCTGCCTGGCTGCATCGGGCTGATCACCGGCAAAGACAGCGATGCGGAGAAAGACGTACTGCGAAACGCTCAGCTGCGCTGGCCGTCGGTGTCGTTTCGGGTCGTGCACGCGGCCGTTCAGGGCGATCGAGTGCCGCGCGAGGTTGCTGCAGCGATAAAGACGCTCGACGACGATGCTGAGGTCGACGTGATCATTGTGGCGCGCGGCGGCGGTGACTTTCAGAACCTGCTCGGGTTCAGTGACGAGTCAGTGGTACGCGCGGCGGCCGCCTGCCGAACACCGCTGGTGAGCGCCATCGGGCACGAGGCCGACAGACCACTTCTTGACGAGGTGGCAGACCTTCGGGCATCCACCCCCACCGACGCGGCGAAACGGCTAGTGCCCGACGTGTCTGAAGAGCTCAACAAGGTGGAGCAGGCCCGCGCCAGGCTCAGCCTGCGTGTCACGGCGTTCGTGCGCTCGGAGATCGATCGCATCGAACAGGTGCGTTCGCGGCCGGTGCTCCAGAACGCGAGCTGGATCGTCGACACGCGCGCAGAAGACCTCACCCGTTACGTTTCGCGGGGGGTCGAACTGATGAACCGCGTGCTCGAACGTGCTGGCACGACCACAAGCGAGCTCAGCGCGCGGCTACGCACACTGTCTCCGCAAAGCACTCTCGACCGCGGGTACGCCATCGTGCAGCGCGCCGACGGCGGCCCGGGCGGCAGCGGCAGTTCGGGCCAGGGCAGCCGAGCCGGTCACATTGTCAGACGGCCAGTGGATGCTCCGCTTGACTCCTCCCTCACAATCACCCTTGCCAGCGGAGCTCTGCGAGCACGCTCTGAAGGTGAGCTCGAGACCTCGACTCATCGGTAAGATTGAAGCCATGCCCACGTCACCGACCAATACTGACGCGCGCGCCGGTCAGCCGGGCGACGTCAGCGCACTCAGCTACGAAGAGGCTCGAGACGAGCTCGTTCGTGTCGTAGCCGAGCTCGAGCGCGGCGCCGCCACCCTCGAGCAGTCACTCGGCCTGTGGGAGCGCGGCGAGGCGCTGGCCGCTCGCTGCGAGGAGTGGCTCATCGGGGCCAAGTCGCGGCTCGATGCCGCGCGCGCCGCGGGGCATTCCGCCGACGGCTCCGCCTCCTCGCCGTCGTCTTCGTCTTCGTCTTCTTCACGCGCAGCGGTAACAGAGTAGGCGCGCGGTGAGTTCGAACGGCACAGTCTCGAGGCGGCAGAAGCCGCCGCAGGTGGTCGCCGAACTCGGCAGGCCCGAAACTCCCGACGAAACCGCCGCGCGCAAGGCCGAGAATTCTCGCAAGTACCGGGCCAACAAGACCATCAACAACCTCTGGTTGTCGCTGATCGTGTGCGTCGCCGTGGTGATCGTCATCGTGCTGCTCGTGCCGCGCGACAACACATCGCACTTGCCGCCGGTCGACTATCGTTCGATCGCTTCGAGCGCTCAAGCGGCCTTCCCCGTTCCCGTGGCCTCGCCCGATTTGCCCAGCACCTGGAGTGCGAACGCCGCCGAGATCAGGTCGAGCACCGGGGCGACTGCGGCCGCCACTGTTCCGTACTGGTACATCGGCCTCGTCACCCCGAGCAACGCCTACATCGGGCTCGAACAAGCAGTTACGACCCCGACGAACGGCGGAACTGACGCCTGGCTCGCCGAGCAACTGCACGACACCGCGGCCACAGACACCGTGACCATCGATGGCGTGCAGTGGACGGTGTACGACAACCGGCAGACTCCGAACGACGTGGGTAACGCCAGTTACGCGCTCAGCACTCAATCGGGTGCCACCACCTACGTGCTGCTCGGCACGGCGACGACAGAGGAGTTCACCCAGGTGGCCGAATCGATCACCCCGAACATCCAGTCGCAGCCGGCGACGGCGGTGGTCGGCCAGTGAGCGTGACGACGCCCACGTCGGCCTGGGCCGAAATGGTTCGCGGCAACGAGCGATTCGTGCTCGGGCACCCTCGGCACCCCCGGCAAGACGTCGACCGTCGCCATGAGCTCGCCACCGGTCAGAACCCGCATGCCGCACTCTTCGGTTGCGCCGACTCGCGCCTTGCCGCTGAGATCATCTTCGACAAGGGCCTCGGCGACCTCTTCGTGGTTCGAAATGCGGGTCAGGTCATGTCTGAGTCGGTCGTGGGCAGCCTCGAATACGCAGTGGGCGTGCTGAACGTGCCGCTCATCGTGGTGCTCGGGCACGACGCGTGCGGTGCCGTAGCGGCAGCCATTGCGTCACAAGACCCCGAGACTCCCCCGCTGCCCCCGCACATCGCGCACCTGGTCGACAAGATTGTGCCCGCCATCACGCAGGTGGCCGAGGAGGCAGAGGCCGAGCATCCAGGCAGCGGAGTGAACCCGGCGTCGGCCGACCCGCAGAAGGTGGGCAAGTATCACCTGCGAGACACCGTCGCCGAGCTTCTTGAGACCTCAGAAATGATCACCGAGGCCATCGCCGAGGGGCGGCTGGCCATCGTCGGCGCCAACTACCGCCTTGCCGAGGGTCAGGTGGTACCCGACATCATCGTGGGGGCCGTCGACCAACCTGCGGCGTAAGAATGGCGCAAGACTGGCGTCAGCCTTCGGCAGCGAACAGACACAAGCACCCAGAATCACACCCACAACATCACACCCCCAGCGCGCCCCTGCATGGATAGCGGGCGACAAATGAAAGGAAGACCACGAAGTGGTGGAGAACTCTACTGACACCGAGTACCGCATCGAGCACGACACGATGGGCGAGGTGCGAGTGCCCGCCAGTGCGCTCTACGGGGCGCAGACCCAGCGGGCGGTCGAGAACTTTCCCGTGTCGGGCGATGTGCTCGAGGTTGCCCAGATCACGGCTCTCGCGCGCATCAAGAAGGCCGCCGCGCTGGCCAACGAGAAGCTCGGCGTACTCGACTCCGGCATCGCAACCGCCATCGCTGCTGCCGCCGACGACGTCATCGCCGGCGGATACGCCGACCAGTTTCCCATCGACATCTACCAGACCGGTAGCGGCACCTCGACGAACATGAACATGAACGAGGTTCTGGCTTCGCTCGCATCGACCCGGTTGGGCTCGAAGGTTCACCCGAACGACCACGTCAATGCTTCGCAATCGTCGAACGACGTCTTTCCCACGTCGGTGCACGTCGCCGTCACGGGCGCACTCATCAACGACCTCATTCCGTCACTGACCCACCTCGCCGAGGCGCTCGAAGTGAAGCAAGAGCTGTGGAAGACGGCCGTGAAGTCGGGCCGAACCCACCTGATGGATGCCACACCCGTCACGCTCGGGCAAGAATTCGGTGGCTACGCGTCACAGGTTCGCCTCGGCATCGAGCGCGTGCAAGGCACGCTGAGGCACGTCGCCGAGGTTCCGCTCGGCGGAACGGCTGTGGGCACCGGAATCAACACGCCCGCCGGCTTCCCCCAGCTCGTCATCAGCCTGCTGGCCGAAGAGACCGAACTGCCTATTACCGAAGCGCGCGACCACTTCGAGGCCCAGGGCGCCCGTGATTCGCTCGTCGAGGCATCCGGTGCCCTGCGTGTTCTCGCGGTGAGCCTCACCAAGATCTGCAACGACCTGCGCTGGATGGGCTCAGGCCCGAACACCGGGCTTGGCGAACTGCACATCCCCGACCTTCAACCCGGCTCGTCAATCATGCCCGGCAAAGTGAACCCCGTCATTCCCGAGGCCGTGCTTCAGGTGTGCTCGCGAGTGATCGGTAACGATGCGACCATCGCCTGGTCGGGCGCTTCAGGTGCGTTCGAGCTGAACGTGGCCATTCCGGTCATGGGCACGGCGCTGCTCGAGTCGATTCGGCTGCTGTCGAGCTCGTCGGTGCTGCTCGCCGACAAGACCGTCGACGGCTTGCAGGCGAACCTCGCTCGCGCGCTTGCGCTCGCGGAGTCGTCGCCGTCGATCGTCACACCGTTGAACCGCATTATCGGGTACGAGGCCGCTGCCAAGATCGCGAAGCACTCGGTCGCCCAGGGCATCACCGTTCGCGACGCTGTGATCGACCTCGGCTTCGTGGAGCGCGGCGAGGTCACCCTCGAGCAGCTCGACAGCGCGCTCGACGTGCTCTCGATGACACGGCCGCCCCAGGCGAAGTAGCCTCACCCAGCGGAGGGCGCCTGTGGATAACTCCCGGGCGCCCTCCGCTGTTTGTTTTAGGGTCGAGCCATGCTCTTCTGGCTCGCACCACTCATCGTCATTGCAGGCATCACTGCACCCCTTGTCATGTCTGACGTCACCCGGCTTCGGCTGCCCAACCGGCTGATTCTTGTCGGCTACGTCGCCTTCGCGTGCGCCGCCGAGCTCCACACGCTGACGGCCCCATCGAACGGTGCGCTGTCGAAGAGTGCTCCATCGCCTGCACTCGTCTGCCTGGCGACCCTCGTCGGCGCAGGTGGCCTGTGGATGCTCGGTGCCATCGGCATGGGCGACGTCAAGCTCATGGGGCTGCTGGCCGGCTGCCTCCAGCTGCTACCGAGTGCGAACGCTCCCCCGCTACCGGCGGTTGCCGCGGGCGCGACCCTGTTGCTGATCGCGCCCGCGGCACTCTTAGCGTTCTCCTACGGTCGCCACAGCTTGCCACTGGGCCCGTTTCTGCTCGCCGGGTTCTGGCTGGCTGTGCTCGTCTGGGCTGGCCTGGGCTGACCCGATCAGCTTAAGGCCGGCTCGTCTGGCTAGGCCAGTTCGTTCGACTCCAGCATCTCGGTGACGAGCGCGGCGATCGCCGAACGCTCTGAACGCGTCAGGGTGATGTGGCCGAAGAGTGGATGCCCCTTCAGAGTCTCAATGACAGAAGCGACACCGTCATGACGGCCCACCCTCAGGTTGTCGCGCTGAGCGACATCGTGAGTGAGCACGACACGCGAGTTCGACCCGATTCGAGAAAGCACCGTCAGCAGAACATTACGTTCGAGCGATTGCGCTTCATCGACGATCACGAACGCGTCGTGCAGCGACCGACCGCGAATGTGGGTGAGCGGCAACACCTCGAGAATGCCGCGCTCTACCACCTCGTCGAGCACGTTCTGCGAAACGAGCGAACCCAACGTGTCGAACACGGCCTGAGCCCACGGGTTCATCTTTTCTGACGCGTCGCCTGGCAAGAAGCCGAGCTCCTGTCCACCGACCGCGTAAAGCGGCCTGAACACCATGATCTTCTTGTGCTGCTGCTTCTCGAGCACTGCTTCGAGGCCAGCGCAGAGGGCCAGAGCAGACTTCCCTGTACCGGCTCGACCCCCCAGCGAGATGATGCCCACTTCTGGGTCGAGTAGCATGTCGATCGCCACCCGCTGCTCTGCCGAACGACCGTGCAGGCCGAACACGTCGCGGTCGCCGCGCACTAGCTGAAAGCTCCGTTTTCCGTTGACGCGGCCGAGAGCTGATCCTCTGTCTGAGTGAATGACCAGCCCGGTGTTGATGGGCATGTCTTTCACGAGATCGGTCTGCATACCCTCGTGCTCGTAGAGCTTCGACATGTCTGAGGCACTCAGGGTGATGTCGTCAAGCCCCGTCCATCCTGAATCGACGGCGAGTTCTGCGCGATACTCTTCGGCGGCGAGACCAATCGAGGCTGCTTTCACGCGCAACGGCAGGTCTTTCGACACCACCGTGACGTCAAGACCGTCGTTCGAGAGGTTGAGCGCAACGGCGAGAATACGCGAGTCGTTGTCCTGCAATTGCAAGCCAGACGGCAGCACAGACATGTTCGAGTGGTTCAGCTCGACGCGTAAGCTGCCGCCGGCGTCTCCGACAGCTATCGGAAAGTCGAGTCGCTCGTGCAGCACCCGCAGCTCATCGAGGTTTCGAAGCGCTTGGCGAGCAAAATATCCGATCTCCGGGTCGTTTCGTTTCGATTCGAGTTCAGAGATGACCACCACCGGCAAGACCACAGGATGTTCGGCGAACCGAAAAATAGCCTTGGGGTCAGACAACAAAACCGAGGTATCTAACACGTAGGTACGCTCGGCTTGAATTGCGCTGGTGGTGACGGACTTTTGAGTTTTCTGATCGGGCACAAGTACTCCAACCCCGGCCCGCGAAATGCGGCGCCGGATCTCTTTCCGGCGAAACGGCCCCGCAGTCTCTTTCAAGACCAGGTTGGTATCGAAACGTACTTATGTGGCCGTTTCGATCAGGTGCCATACCTGATGAGACCAAGCTACGGCTCGAACCTCCGAGTTAGGTAACGACACGCGACTTCGGAGATTAACTCTGTGTTACGTCGCTGCAGGTCAGCTGCCGTAACGGCGGTGGCGCCGCGAATAGTCGCGCAGCGCGCGCAAAAAATCGACCTGGCGAATGTCAGGGCCGAGGGCCTCCATGAAGTAGAACTCGCTGTGCGCGCTCTGCCAGAGCATGAAATCGCTCAGCCGCTGTTCGCCAGAGGTGCGAATGACGAGGTCGGGGTCGGGCTGGCCGCCGGTGTAGAGGTTGGCGCTAATCAGGTCTTCGTCGAGGTTGGCGGCGAGGTCTTCGAGCGAATGCCCCGCGGCCTGATGCGTGCGAATGATGCTGAGTACCGCATCCGCTATCTCGCTGCGGCCCCCGTAGCCCACAGCGAGGTTCACGTGCAGGCCCGTGTTGCCGGTTGTCTGCTCTTCGGCCGAAGTGAGGGCGGAGACGAGCCGGGGAGGCAATCCCTCGTTGCTGCCGACGTGCTTGATGCGCCAGTTGCGGTAGGTCGCAAGCTCTTCTGCCAGCTGAGCGATGATTTCGATCAGCTCGGTGAGTTCATCGGTGCTGCGGCTCTTCAGGTTGTCGGTCGAGAGCAGATAGAGCGTCGCTACCGAGATTCCGAGGTCGTCGCACCATTCCAGAAATTCGATGACCTTGGCGGCGCCGGCGCGATGCCCGTGTGCCGCGGTCGCCAGAAAGTTCTGTTTCGCCCACCGCCTGTTGCCGTCGATGATCATGGCGACGTGATGCGGCATCTCGCCGGCCTCAAGTTCACGGCGAAGTCGCTTTTGGTAGAGCCCGTAAAGCAATCCACGTGCCGGTGAGCCCTGCCTGTTTGCCACGAAGCTACGCTACCCCTCGTGCGCCTCAAACTCACAGCGCAGCACTATTCGCCCGCCATAGTGTTGAGTCATGCCCGAACATCCGGATGCCCTGCCGACGCCCGACGAGCGCCTCGGCGCCGCGCAGCCTCTCGACCCAGCCCCGCCCATCCCCCATTTGCCCCTGCTCGAAGAGGCCGACGACGATGCCGCACCGCTCGAAGTGAAGCCCACCTGGCGCGGGTGGATTCACGCGGTCACGTTTCCGCTCGCAATTGCCGCAGGCATCGTGCTGGTCGCCGTAGCCGATGGGCCGGCCGCGAAGGCCAGCTGCGCCGTGTTCGCGATCACGTCGCTGCTGCTATTCGGCAATTCGGCGCTCTATCACCGCTTCAACTGGAAGCTCAAGACGAAGCGCATACTGAAGCGCATCGACCACGCCAACATCTTTCTGCTGATTGCCGGCACCTACACACCCATCGCCGTTCTCGCACTGCCGCCGGGTAAAGGCACACTGCTACTCGTGCTCATTTGGATAGCCGCTGTTCTGGGCATCGGCTTTCGGGTGTTCTGGATCGACGCTCCCCGCTGGCTGTATACCCCGCTGTACGTCTTGATGGGTTTCGCGGCCCTGCTGTTCATCGCAGACATCTTCGCTGCCAATGCTGCCACCATGACGCTGGTGCTCGTGGGCGGTCTCGCCTACACGATCGGGGCCGTCATCTACGGCTTGAAGCGGCCCAACCCTATTCCGGGAGTCTTCGGGTTTCACGAGATCTTTCACGCCCTGACCCTCGTGGCATTCGCATGCCACTGGACGGGCATTCTGCTGCTCGCGGTGAACCCGCCGTATAACGCCTGAGTCTCACAGCCGCTGCGTCTCACCGGTCGGGCCCTCATCGCAATGTTTGCCGGCGTCAACCGCTTGGGCCTCCTTCATGACGAACGCGTGAATCTGTTTGGTCAGTTCGTGCACCTGCCGGGTCAGCTCGGTGTTCGACAGCAGCTCATGGTCTGATTGGGCGAAGTCGTGGTCTGCCTTCGCCTGCTGAAAGGCCGCCTGACGGTTCTGCCCCACCATGACGAACGTCGAAAGAAAGATCGCCTCGAGAGACACAACGAGCGTCAGCGTCGGCCACGGGCTTTGTTCGAAGAGCAGCATCCACACCACGAAGATCGCCGCGTGAAGGTACACGAACCGCATCGACCCCGCGAATGCGGTAATGGCATCGGCGACACGCAATTGAACGCTGTTCGCCCGTCGCCGCAGCTGCTCCGCAACGAGCGGGTGGTGAACCTGCGCGACCTCATCTCGGCCTGCGATTATGGGCGTCGAGGGTGCGGTGTTGGCGTCTGCTGCTTCATTCTGATTCGTGAGTGTGTCAGTCATGTGGTTTCTCGTTCGGCGAATCCCCTGCCGAATCATACGGACGCGCCAACCAACCACGGCTCGTTTCCCAGCCATTTCGAATGAAGCTCACATTTATTCAGACAGCGTTGCCGGCTCGCGTTGGTGGCCCGCTCGCCCGCATTTTCGTGTCGAATCGGTATGGTGTGGGTGGGTTGAGTCGGTCGGTTTGTTGGATGCATCGCCTGGGTGTTTGGTCGGGGTCGACCCATTTCGGGGGGATCATGTGTGGTACCCCGAACCTCATGACGAGTTTCCAGTCGGATTGGTGCAGGTGTCGGTGGTGGAAGCTGCACACTAAAGCGCCGTTGTTGATGTCGGTTCGGCCGGGCGCGTGGTTGTCGTGTTTCCATTCATCAACATGATGACTTTCGCAGAATGAGGGTGGCCGGTCGCAGCCGGGCCAGACGCAGCCGCCGTCACGGGCAGCTAACGCCCGGTTTTGTGCGGGAGTGAAGTAGCGCCGGGTTTTGCCGTGTTGCAACACGTGGCCGTGTTGGCCGAAGAGGGTGGTGATCACATCGCCGTGGCAGAGCAGTTGCGAAACGACGGATGCGGGTATGGGTTCGTCGATGCCGTCGACCCAGCCGACGCCGCGGCCGGCGATGATGTCTTCGAGGGTCGCGTGAATGTTGATCGTGGGCGCTGCACCGTTGATGACTGGCATGCCGGGTAGTCCTGAGCTTTTCCGCGCAAGCTCGGTGTAGAAGTCCACTCGCCGTTTCGACAGCGTACGAGTATCAACGTTCTGACCTTCCGGGGTTTCCAGCCCACCGAGAAACTCTGGTTCGCCGGCAGCATCGCCGGTTTCGGCATTACCTTCGCCGGCAGCCCCGCCGGCCTCGGCGTTACCTTCCGCAGCAGCCCCGCCGGCCTCGGCGTTACCTTCGGCGGTGTCGTCGCCGGTGGTGAAGGCGGGTTTCACGCGGGGGCTGAACGCGGCGTTGTCGATCGCTTTCCATACCGCGGCTTGGTCGGGGGTGAAGATCGCGACCATTTTGGTGTTCCCTGACCGCATTCGGGAGAACGTCAGCCCGCGTTGTTCTTCCAAATCTGTGTACCGGGGTTCAGCACCGTCGGGGTCGATGTTCTCCCGCACCCGTACAGCGAGCCCCCTGATTTGGTCGGCGGTGAACCCGAACCCGCCCACACTCATCCCCGCCTGCTCAACCAGCCGCACGGCGGCAGCATGTACGTCGTCGGTGAGGGCTGCGCCGCTGATGTCGTCTAATGGCCGGATGATCGCATCAGCGACATCAACCCCGATCCGCCCGTCAGAGAGTGCTTCACGCACGGCGTCGTATTTGCCTGGTAGCGCCTGCCCGAGGAACGACTCGCCAACTCGTACCTGTTCCCCGAGCCGCACCCGCCCCCTCGCCGTCCTCATCGACACGGACGTGACAGCGGCGATCATCGCCGCCGGTGAGCTGAAGTTGTTGCGTACCGTGAGCCCGTCGTTACCGAGGTCGTGTCGGCCGCGGTAGGCGATCTCAGCCGCGTACGAGACCCGTAACCCATCCACCAGCCGACCCAGCGCCTCGACCGCTGCCAGACCAGCCACCACATCCTCATCGGCAAGCCCAGCGGGCGCGGCAGCCCGGAACCCCCCACAGTCATCGAGCGCCCCCACTGCGGCCAGTAATCCTTCCCGCAACCGCGCACCGGCTGACCCGGCAGATGCCGGGCCGGGAGCGGGGTTGGGGTTCACGTTCATAGAACGATTCTACCACAAACACGAGTAACACTCACTAAAATTATGGCCGAAACCACCGACACTCCGACCCAAAGCTGCCGCGCCCAACGGGCTTGCCTTCAGATGGATGGGCCGGCTTCAGGAGACAACGGATCGTCAATGCACGGCAGGCTACGGCGCAGAATTATGGAGATGGAGACTAGCGATCGGGGTCGAGCGTTCAGTCGAAAGATGATCTGCGAACGAACAAGCGCGCAAGCGCGGCTAGCGGTTCTTCTTGCCCTTCGGGCCGCTGATCGCGGCTGCAGCCGCAGCCGCCTCTTCTGCGTCGATCTTTTCTTTGGCTTGGGCACGCAGGTTGACACGTCGAATTCGACGAACCATATCGATGATCAGTACGACGGCAGCGATCGCGACCAACAACGTGATGACAAAGCCGATTGTGCCCGGCGTCACGGTGTCTGGGTTGAAGGTGGGGTCAGGCGTCGGCGTGGAGTCGTCGGCTAGCCAATTCAGGGCGGTGACGGTAAGGAGCATCATTTCGCGGCCTCCGTCGCCTGTGCATCAACGCGGGTCTGGTCGTGGTCGAGGGCCTGTGCATCAGCACTTTCGTCGACGACGCCCTCGAACAGATCTGATTCGAGCGCATCGCCGCGCTCAGGCAGCGGCACCTTCGAATCGATCAGCTGAAAGTCTTCAAACGGCCACGCTTTCTGCTGCAGCTCGTTCGGCCAGAAGAAGAACGAACTGTCGGGCGCGACCTGGCTGGCGTGCGCGAGCAGCGCCGCGTCACGAGCCCCGAAGAATTCGCCCGCCGGAACCTGAGTCGTCGCGAGGTACGGGGCTTCGGTCATCCACCTCTTGATCTCGGTGAACGACTCGAGCAACGGGCTTTCGGGGTCGGTTTCGAGAAGCAGCGAGTAGATCGACTGCATGCGCTGGTAGCTGAAGATACGGTCGTAGTAGAGCTTCGACACCTGCCACACCGGCCCGAGTTCGGGCGCGTACGATTCGTCGGCCGCGAGCTCGTACGCGAGCACCGAGATGTCGTGGCAGCGAATGTGGTCGGGGTGCGGGTACCCCCCATTTTCGTCGTAGGTGAGGAGCACGTGCGGGCGAAACTCGCGAACCAGTTTCACAAGCGGCCGCACACTCACCTGGGTCGGGATGCTCGCAAAAGCGTTCGCAGGCAACGGATCACCCTTGTCGGGCAACCCCGAATCGGCATACCCGAGCCAGCGGTGCTCGAACCCGACAGCGGCCTGCGCTGCCGCCATCTCGACCCGGCGTAACCCAGCCATGTCCCGCTCGGCCCAGCTTCGCGCTTCGAGGTTCTCGTTCAGAACACTGCCGCGCTCACCGCCGGTGCAACTCACCACCATGACGTCGGCCCCGTGGTGCTCGTAATAGGCATACGTGGCTGCGCCTTTACTCGACTCATCGTCGGGATGGGCGTGAACTGCCATGAGACGAAATGCCAGGTGTCTCAACTCCTCAGGTAAGCGAACTACCCTAGTGAAATGGGTTGTGCGGGGATTTTCTGCACTGACCTAGACTAATCGTTTCGACGAAAGAGATTCGAAGACGTGAACGAAGACGAGTTGAGCGAAGACGGCCCTTTCGCCGCTTCGAGCGCGCCGCTCGCGCCCTCATCAACAGCAGAACCGGCCTCATACGTTCGCGCAGAACGGTATGGCCGCACGCCCCGCACGTCAAAGCGCGGTCGCATCATTGCGCTCGCGTTCGGTGCCGCGGTTGTCGTGGTCATCGGCTCGTGGGTCGTATGGGCGGGGTTCGACGGTACGGCATCCACAGTAGATGCACAGAATCGGGCGTTCGTCATCGTCAGCGGCACCCGGGTCGACGTCGCGGTGACGGTGTCTGTCGACAGTGGCCGCGCGGTGTCGTGCGCTATCGAGGCGCAGAACTCGAACCACTCGGTGGTGGGTTTCAAAGTGATCGACGTGCCCGCGTCGGCGCAACGAACTCAGCAGATCACCACTACTGTATTGACCACAGAACCAGCTGTCACCGGAACCCTCGACAGCTGCTGGCTCACCTAGGCAGCCCGCCAGACCACGGGCCGCGCACCAACGTAAGGGAAACTTCATGGCAGACGAAGCAGAGGTCAGCTGGCTGACACAGGCAGCGTACGACCGTCTAGCAAATGAGCTCGAATACGCCACTACCACCGGCCGGCAAGAGATCACCGACAAGATTCAGTCGGCGCGCGAAGAGGGCGATCTCAAAGAAAACAGCGGTTACCACGCCGCCAAAGACGAGCAGGGCAAACAAGAGGCTCGCATCAGGTTCTTGACCAACCTGCTGAAAACCGCACAGGTGAGCGAAGCGCCCGAGAGCCACGGAGTGGTCGTCCCCGGCACCGTCATCACGGCAGTCATCGCGGGAGATGAGACCGTCTTTCTCTTGGGCAGCCGCGAGATCGCCGGCCAGAGCGACCTTGACGTGTACTCGGAGAAGAGCCCGCTGGGCTCAGCCATCATGGGTCTCGCGGTAGGCGACACCACCACCTACGAGGCGCCGAACGGCCGCGCCATCACCGTAAAGGTCACCGCGGTCGAGAACTACACCGGCTGAGACCGCTCGACGTTGCGAAGCGGATGCGGCTCAGTCGAGCACGAGCCGAGGGTCGTAGCCCGCCTCGCGCAACTTCTCTACAACCTCTGCACGATGCTCAGGCCCACGCGTCTCGACGCTGAGTTCGAGCTCGACCTCGCTGAGCTGCATTCCGCCGCCGTGACGTGTGTGCAGCACCTCGATGACGTTCGCGTTGGCCTCAGCCACGATCTCTGAGGTGCGAGCAAGCTGACCAGGCCGATCGGGCAGCATGATGCGCAGTTTCAGGTACCGGTCTGACGCGGCCAGGCCGTGGCTGATGACGCGCTGCATCAACAGCGGGTCGATGTTTCCGCCTGAGAGTATGACCACCGTTTTGCCAGCGTTCGAGATCTGACCCGCCAAGATCGCCGCGACGCCCACTGCGCCGGCCGGCTCCACGACGAGTTTCGCTCGCTCGAGCAGCACGAGAATGGCCCTGGCGATATCTGCTTCGCTCACGGTGACGATCTCGTCGACCAGCTGCCGAATGATCTCGAAGTTCAAGATGCCGGGTTTCGCCACGGCGATACCGTCTGCGATGGTGGCCGAGGTGCGAATCTCGGTGGCGACGCCGGCCTCGAGCGAGGGCGGGTAGGCGGCAGCGTTCGCTGCTTGCACGCCGATGACCCGAACCTGACGCCCGTCGGCCGCAGCTCGCTGCTTGACTGCACTGGCGACACCCGAGATCAGCCCGCCTCCGCCGATAGGAATGATGATGGTCTCGAAGTCGGGCGCCTGGTCGAAGATCTCCAGCCCGAGCGTTCCCTGGCCCACGATGACATCAGGATGATCGAACGGCGGTATGAGCACCGCCCCCGTCGTCGCGGCGTACTCGGCGGCGGCTCTCAAGGGTTCTTCGACCGTGTGACCGCGGAGCAGAACATCCGCACCGTAATCGCGTGTGGCCTGCAGTTTCGGCAAGGCGACACCGAGCGGCATGAAGATGGTGGCCTTGATGCCGAGTTCGCGGGCGGCGAAGGCGACACCTTGAGCGTGATTGCCGGCAGAGGCCGCAACGACGCCGCGAGTCTTCTCTTCGGCGCTCAGCCGCGACATGCGGTAGTAGGCGCCGCGAATCTTGTACGACCCGGTGCGCTGCAGGTTCTCGAGCTTCAGCAGAACGTCAGACCCGAGCACCTCGGCCAGAAACCGCGAGGTCTCGATGGGCGTGGGCTGCGCTACTCTAGCCACGATCTGCCGCGCAGACTCGATGTCTGCCAGGTCGGGTATGGCAGAGACGGTCTGTGCGGGTGTTTCAGGCATCGAGTAGGGGCTCTTTCGGTTCGGGTTTGCCGTGCCAGACGCCGCTTGCCACGTATTTGATCATCACGTTCAGAACCGCGATGAAGGGAACGGCAAAAAATGCGCCCGGGATACCAGCGATAATACTGCCCCCAGCTACGGCAAGAACAACGGCGAGTGGATGCACCTTAACAGCCGTGCCCATGACGAGCGGCTGCAACACGTGGCCCTCGATCTGCTGAACCAGAAGCACCACGCCGAGCATGATGAGTGCCACGACCCAGCCGTTGTAAATGAGAGCGATGAACACGGCGAGCGCCCCGGTCAGCACCGCGCCCACGACGGGAATGAACGACCCGAGAAACACGAGCACGGCGATCGGGATGGCCAACGGCACCTGCAGAATGAGAGCGCCCAGCCCGATACCGACCGCGTCGACGAACGCCACCAGAATCTGCACCTTGATGAAGCTCTGCAGGGTATTCCAGCCCGAAAGCCCCGCGCCGTCGACGGCCGCACGGGCGCGTTTCGGAAAGACGCGCACCAGCCAGCTCCAGATGCCCTTGCCGTCGATGAGGATGAAAAGCGTCGAGAAGAGCACCAGCAGAACACCGGTGAGCACGTGCCCGACGGTCGAACCCACACTCAGAGCGCCGCGGAAGAGGGCGGCGCTGTCGTTCTGAATCGCTGTCCACGCTTGACCGATGTAACTGCTGATCTGGTCATCGGTGAGGTGCAACGGCCCGTTCTTCAAGGTGTCGATGAACGAGTTGTACGCCGCGGTGCTCTGCGCCTTCAGGTCGTCGTAACCCGAGGTTATTTGCGTGGTCACGAGCAACCCGAGCGCACCGATCACGACGAACACAGCAAGCAGCGGCACCACGATCGCGACCCAGTGCGGCCAGTGGTGCCGAATCAGAAAGTTCTTGAACGGCACGAGCAGCGCCGAGAGAATGACGGCGATCAGCAAAGGAATCACCACGAGGCTGAACTGCGACACGACCCAGAGCAAGGCTGCCAGTGCCGCAACGATAACCACGATGCGCCATGCCCACGCGCCGGCGATCATCATGGCGGGTGGCACGATTCCGTCTGCCGAGGCAGAAGCCGGGGCCGAATCTTCCACTACTCGAGCCAGCGCCGCGGCCTGCACCGCGGCTTGGTCGGCCTGGGCCTTCAGAACCGCGGCACGTCGACGTGCGAAGAAACTCGACCGATCGGTGGGTTCGACGGAATCTGACATGAGTTCAGTCTAGACAGCGCCCTCTGAAGAGCGGCTGGTGTCTGAGGGCGCCGGTACGCTTCGAGTGTGGTTTCTACGATTTCTGCGGGGGTGGCGCGGCGCATAGCGCTGGGCGCGCAAGGGTTCGGTTCGGGCGGGGCGAGCCGGGCATCCACTGTGGGCCTGCGACAGCTCACAGGGCTGGTGAACAGGCTCGCGTTGCTGCAGATCGATTCGGTGAACGTGTTCGAGCGCAGCCACTACATGCCTGCGTTCTCGCGGCTCGGGCCCTATCAGAAGACCGATCTCGACCGGCTGACCTACGGCAAACGCATGATCGAGTACTGGGCGCACGAGGCGTCGTTCATTCCGGTCGAGACCTTTCCGCTGCTGCGCTGGCGCATGGCCGACTTTCGGGCGCACTCGACCAAGCCAGGCTCGTGGGCCGAGGCGAACCCGCAGATGCTGCGGTGGCTGTTGGCTGAGCTGGCCGAGAAGGGGCCGCTGCCCGCCAGCGCCATCGAGCACGAGTCGAACAAGGGCACCGGCTCGTGGTGGGGCTGGTCTGACGTCAAGGTCGGGCTCGAGACGCTCTTTCGCTGGGGCGATGTGGTGAGTGCCGGGCGCACCCGGTTCGAGCGAACCTACGCGCTGCCAGAGCACGTGCTGCCGGCCGAGATTGCCTCGCGAGAGGTCACGCGACCCGACGCGATTCGTGAACTCGTGGCCATTTCGGCGAAGGCTCACGGCATCGGCACCGCCGGTGACATCGCCGACTATTTTCGGCTGAAGGGGGTAGATGCTCAGCCGGCCATTCGCGACCTCGAGGCCTCAGGCGAGCTGCTGCCCGTGTCGGTCGAGGGCTGGAACAAACCGGCCTGGCTGCACCGCGACGCCCGGCAGCCTCGCCGCATCGAGGCCACCGCTCTGCTGTCGCCGTTCGACCCGATGGTGTGGCAGCGCGACCGCGCCGAGCGGCTCTTCGACTTTCACTACCGCATCGAGATCTACACTCCGCAGCCCAAGCGAGTGTTCGGGTATTACGTGCTGCCGGTGCTGATCGACGATCGCGTCGTGGGGCGCGTCGACCTCAAGAACGATCGGCAGGCCGGCGTCTTGCGCGTGCAGGCGGCCTGGAGCGAGCCGAACACTCCCGCAGACGCGGCAGCGCGCCTCGCCATCGTGCTGCGCCAAACTGCGGCCTGGCAGAACCTCACCGACGTACTCGTAGCCCCCCGCGGCAACTTCGCGGCGCCCCTGGCCGCGGCCGTAGCCGCGCCTTAGGCCCGCACCCGGGTGCCGCCCCACCTCGCCCGGGCGCGCAACCACCACCACCGCCGCGAGGATTCATGCGACGCCAGTCCCGCCACTACCGCCGCGAGGATTCATGCGGCGCCGCCCGCAGGGCGGGCCATATGCTCAGAAACTGCCGCCCATTTTTTCTAGGCGCGCGATGCGGTCGGGGATGGGCGGATGCGTCGCGAAGAGGCGGTTCATGAGGCCGGGCTTCAGGGGGTCGGCTATCCACATGTGCGCCATGCTCGTGGTCTGCTTCTGCATGGGTTTGCCGTAGGCCTCGAGCTTTTCGAGGGCGGAGGCCAGGGCATCCGGATGCCGCGTGGTGAGCGCACTCGTGGCGTCGGCCAAATACTCCCGTTGCCGTGACACGGCGAGTTGCACGACGGTCGCGATGATGGGCGCGATAACCGCCGCCACCAGCCCGAGAACGAGCACCAGCGGATTGTTGTTGTTATTGTTGCCGCGCCCGAAGAAGGCCATGCGCAAGAACATGTCGGCGATGAGCCCCACCGCCACCACGAGCCCGTAGACGATCAGCGACACGCGAATGTCGTAGTTCTGCACGTGCCCCATCTCGTGCGCCATGACGCCTTCGAGCTCGGAGTCGGTCATGATGTCGAGCAGCCCCGTGGTGACCGCGACCACGGAGTGCTTCGGGTCGCGCCCGGTGGCGAAGGCGTTCGGCGCCGCATCGTTGATGATGTAGACCTTCGGCATGGGCTGCCCGGTGGTGATGGCGAGGTTCTCCACAACGCGCCAGAGCCTCGGATTGTCGGCCTTCTGAATCTCGATGGCGCCCGACTGCATGACGGCCTGCGACGCAGCGAAGAAGTACTGAAAAATGGCGAACCCGATGGCGAACACCAGAATCACGATGGTCAGGCTGTAGCTGCTGTAGAGGTACCCGGCAAGCCAGCCGAGGCCGCCGATGATGATGACGAACAGCACCAGAATCACCACGGTGTTGCGCTTGTTCGCCGCTATTGCTTTATACATGTGACGTTCGGGTCAGAGAGGTTTGTGTCAAAAGAGAGAAAGTACGTGAGGGTGACTGACAATCGCCACTGCTCTAGAACTGCACACGCGGCGGCTCTGCGATGGCAGCCAGGTCGGCCACCTCGAAAAAGTCGCGGGCGGTGAAGCCGAGCCGCTTGGCGAAGACGTTGTTCGGAAAGACCTTGATCTTGGTGTTGAGCTCGCGCACCCCGCCGTTGTAGAACCGTCGAGACGCCTGCACCTTGTCTTCGGTGTCGACCAGCTCGGCTTGCAACTGCAAGAAGTTCTGCGAAGCCTGCAGCTGCGGGTACGCCTCGGCGACCGCGAAAATGCTCTTCAGGGCGGTCTGCATGTGGTTCTCGGCAACAGATGCCTCGGCAGGCCCCTGCGCGCTCAGTGTCTCAGCACGCGCTTTCGTAACCGCCTCGAACACGCCTTTTTCGTGCGCCGCGTAGCCCTTGACCGTCTCGATGAGGTTCGGCAGCAAATCGGCTCGACGCTTCAGCTGAACGGTGATGTCGCTCCACGCCTCGTCGACGCGAACGTTCAGCGTCACCAGCGAGTTGTAGGTCGCCCACAGGTATATACCGATGATGATGACGAGTACGACGACGACGATCAGTGCGATTATCCAGCCCATGCCACAACTATAACGACTGAGATGTACTCACACAGAGGGGTCGAGGCAAGCTCTCAGCCATCGGGCAGCCTCGGGTTACGAACGCGCCTCGAGCACCCGTCGCAGCCATGCGAACGACTCTTTCGGCGTGCGATCGAGGGTGCTGAAGTTCACGTGAACGAGCCCGAAACGCTGACTGAATCCGGCTGCCCATTCGAAGTTGTCGAGGAGAGACCACACGTAGTACCCGCGAAGATCCACCGCCGAGGCCGGGCCGCCGGGCGCTGTGGCGTCGAGGGCGCACTGCAGATGAGCGGCGAGATAGTCGATGCGCGCGGAGTCGCCGATGCGGGCGACGCCGGTCTCGGCATCCAGAACCACCGCATCGGGCAGGCTGACACCGCCCTCGGTGATGAACACCGGTGGCAGTACCTCGCCGTACCGCTCGGCCAGCTCGGTGAGGGCGACGCCGAGAAACTCGGGAGCGTTCGGCCAGCCGAAACCGGTGCGCGCAAATTCGGGCCACTCGCCGAGGTGAAACGGCAACGACGAGAGCGCACTCGACTCGCCGTCGGGCGAGGCCACTCCCCCAGCTCCGGCCGCGATGCGGGTGGGAAAGTAGTAGTTCAGCCCGTAGAAATCGAGGGGCTGGTGGATGATCGCCAGATCGCCCGGCTCAGCCTCGACCAACGGGCGCAGCAGCGCGGCGAACGCCTCTGGCACATCGGGGTACTCGCCGAGCAGCACCGCGTCGCCGAACATCCGGTTGTGCACGATGTCGAAGAGCCCAGCGAACGCCTCGTCGTCATCGGAGCTGGTCACCGCTGACACCGGCGAGTGCACGTTGGTGATGCCGATGTCGCCGCGAACCGAGGCCCCACGCAGGGCCTGCGCGGCGAGCCCGTGGCCGAGCAACTGATTGTGACCCGCGGCCAGCGCGTCGAACAGCAGTGTCGTACCGGGGGCGTGAATGCCGAGTGCGTAGCCGTTCAGCATGACGGTGGCCGGCTCGTTGATGGTGACCCACCGGTCGACTCGGTCGCCGAAGACCTCGCCCACGGCGTAGGCGTAGTCGCCGAAGCGTTGCGCGGTGTCGCGGTTCAGCCAGCTGCCACGCAGTTCGAGCGGGGTGTCCCAGTGGAAGAGGGTGGCCATCGGGCTGATTCCGGCCGTGAGCAGCTCGTCGAGCAACCGGTCGTAGAACGCGATGCCCTGACGGTTGAGGCTACCGGTGCCGCCGGGCTGAAGCCTGGGCCAGCCGAACGAGAACCGGTAGGAGTCGACGCCGAGGTCGGCCATCAGGGCGACGTCTTCGCTCACCCGGTGAAAGTGGTCTGCCGCGACGTCGGCGTTCGCGCCGCCAGCGATGCGGCCCTGCTGGTGGCTGAACTCATCCCACACCGACAGTTCGCGGCCGCCATCGTGCACGCCGCCCTCGATCTGAAATGCCGCAGTGGCAACTCCCATCACGAAACCGGCGGGGATGATCGAGGCGAACGCCTCGGCCTCGGCCATGGCGGCGTCGCGGGCGTTCTCGCTCATCGGCCGAGCACCCGCTCGAGGTACGTGTTCGCGAAGCGCCGCTCGGGGTCGAGCCGGTCGCGCACCGCGAGAAACTCGTCGAAGTGCGGGTACACGGTGCGCAACGACGCGGCGTCGCGGGTGTTCATCTTGCCCCAGTGCGGCCTGCCGTGGTGCGCCATCATGATCTCCTCGACCGCCCGAAAGTACTCTGCCGGGTCGTCTCGGTAGTAACGGTGCACTGCAATGTATCCCGTTTCGCGACCCGAGGCGGTCGAGAGCAGCACATCGTCGGCCGCAGCGAAGCGCACTTCGATGGGAAACGAGATGCGCCAGCCCCGACTCTCGATGAGGTCGTCGATCTCCCCCAGCACGGTGGGTACGTCTTCGGCGGGCACGGCGTACTCCATCTCGACAAAGCGCACGGTGCGTTTCGTGGCGAAGACCCGGGCCGATAGATCGCTGAATTCTCGCGTGCCAGTGAGTTTCTCGGCCGCCCGATTGATGTGCGGGATGACCGCGGGAACCGCCCGCCCGGCCATACAGGTGACCCGAAAGAGCTGATTCGATACGAGCTCGTCGTCGATGAACCTGCGCAGCGGCGAGAGCGGCCGCCGAACGGTGTGTGCGGGGAGTCGCGCGTTCGTCTTGGTAAGTGCGGTGCGGGTGTGCGGAAACCAGTAGAACTCGAAGTGGTCGACGGCGTCGGCACGGGCATCCACTCGCGAAAGCACGTCGTCGAGCGGCTCGGCGGCTTCGGTGGCGTGCAGCACGAACGTGGGCACGCACTGCAGCGTCACCTCGACGATGATGCCGAGCGAGCCGAGGCCGAGGGCCACGGCCGGCAGCAGCTCGACGTTCTCGGTCTCGCTCACGGTGAGCAGCGACCCGTCGCCCACCACCAGAACAGCGCCGACCACCTGGGTCGAGATGCCGCCGAACCTCCGACCGGTGCCGTGCGTGCCGGTGGAGATGGCGCCGCTGATGGTCTGTCGATCGATGTCGCCGAGGTTTTGCATGGCGAGCCCGAACGGCGCCAAAAGGCGCGGAATCTCGTGCAGAAACGTGCCGCCGGCTAGCGTGACCTGCAAGCGTGCACTGTCGACCGAACGTATGCCTCTCAGGGCATGTAGGTCGAGCTGCACTCCCCCGGCCACCGCGATTCCGCTGAAACTATGGCCTGCGCCGACGGCCTTGATGCGCATTCCCGACTTCGCCGCGGCTATGACGGCACGCTGCACCGCCTCGACTCTCGACGGCCTTTCGACCCGGGCCGGCTTCACCGCTTCGGTGCGGCCCCAGTTGCGCCAAACCGCTCCCGTCGCCGTCACAGAAACGCCTTATTCTCGCCCCGATAAGTGGGCAGTGCGGCGACAATGGATGCTGCGCCCCGCACCTGGTCGTCGACGAGCTGAAACTCGGTGACGTGCTCAGAGAGCTCCCCCGATTTGGTGTGCCGCAGCCAGACCCGGTCACCGGGTCGCAGCACCTCGGCGGCCGCACCCGAGAGCGGAGTCTGAACCTCGCCCGCCATCTCGCGGGCCTGCATCTTCAGGTCGAGGGGCCACACGATTTCGGGCAGCCGGTCGGGTTGCGCCGGCCCCGAGGCGATCCAGCCGCCACCGAGCAGCGTCGCCATCTTCGGCGTGGGTTTGCGCACCACCGAGAGCGCGAACGCTGCCGCGGGCGCGGGCTGAAACCGCGAGTAGGTGTCGAAGAGGTGGCCGCCGAAGAGCCCGCTGCCGGCGGCGATCTCGGTGACGGATGAGTCGGCAGAAGTGCTCTCGAGCGACCCTGTACCGCCACCGTTCACGAACTCGAGATCGGCCACCTCGCGCACGGCGCGCACAACGGCACCCCGCCGGTCGGCGAGTTCGGCGATGGATTGGTGCTGCATCCAGTCGAGCACCCGTGCCCTGGCAGGGTTGCCTTTCGGCCGGTTGCCGACTCCCGCGATCTGCGCCTCGTAGCCCATCAGCCCCACCAGGCTGAAGCCCGGGCGCGACTCGACGACCTGCGCGAGCGTGCGCGCCTCGCCCACCGTGAAGATGGGCGAACGCCACACCCCGATATGCCCGAGGGCACGCGTGACATACGACGTGTCGAGTTCGATGCAGATGCGGATGCTCGCGCGGACCTTCGGCGAAACGACGGCGTCAATGAGATCGAGCTGACTCACCGAGTCGATCATCAACGTCACCCGTGAGGCGAGCCGATCATCCGACGCCAATCGAGCGATCGCGGCGCGGTCGACCGTGGGGTACCCGACCACCACGTCGTCGATGGTCTCGGCGAGCCAGAGCGCCTCGGGCAGCGTGTAGGCGAGAATTCCGGCGTAACCCGGTAACGCGAGCACGGCGTCGAGCACCTCGCGAACGCGAACCGATTTGCTGGCGACACGAATGGGTTTACCCGCCGCGCGATCGAGCATCGAGAAAGCGTTGTGCGCGAGCGCGGTCAGGCTGAGTGCGGCCAGCGGGGTATCGAGGTTCGCCGTTGCCGCGGTGAGGTCGCCCCAGTACTGCGCAGGGTTCTGCCAGGGCGTGGCCTCGGAGCGGGTGAGGGCGAAGGGCAGGGTGGCAGGCATCAGCGAACCGATTTCACTCGGGCCACGGCGAAAGCACCCGCGGCGGCGAACAGACCAGACAACACGAAAAGGGCGGTGAAACCGCCGAACAGGGCGACGACTCCGGCACCGAGCAGGGGTGCGATGGCTTGCGGAACGGCGGTGGCGATGTTCATGATGCCGAGGTCTTTGCCTCTGGTGGCGGGGTCGGGCAGCACCTGGGTTGCGAGCGCCTGATCGACCGAGAGAAAGCAGCCGTAGCCGAGGCCGAGCAAGCCGCCGGCCACCATCGCCACGTCAAGCGACGGAACGAAGGCGAGCAGCAGCGCGGCCACGGCCTGAAGTGCAGACGACACGAACACGAAAACCCGCCGCCGGCCGATTCGGTCAGACAGTGCACCCGCGCCGAGGGCGGCGATGATGACGAACACCATGTAGATGAGCACCAGCAGAATCAGGTCGTCTTGGGCCGAGGCATCGTTCAGCCCGAACATCAAGAAGTAGAGCAAGAGGGCCGTGCCGAGGGCGTTGCCGATGTTGACGAGAATGCGGCTGAGCAGGGTGAATCCGAAGTCGGGGTACTTTCGAGGGCTGATCCAGAACCCATCGACGAAGGCGCGGGCCGTGACACGAGCTCGGTCGGCTTTCGGCAGCACGGTGTCGGGCATCCAGATGCAGAACGGAGCGACCAACACGACCAGGGCGACGGCCACCGCGAGGTAGCCCACGAAGAGACCGGTGAACACGGCGGTGACGAGCACCAGACCCAAGATGATGCCGATGGCCTGCGGTGCCGAGAGCCAGCCCGAGACGTAGCCGCGCTGACCCACCGGAACCTGGTCTGAGATCGTGGCGGTGAGTGATGCCGTCACGATGCAGAAGCCGATGATGGCGAGAGTCCAGAAGATGCCCACGCCGACGAGCGACTCCTGGGCGCCCAAGAGCACCAGTGAGACCGCGAAGAGCAGGGTGCCGAAGGCGATCCAGGGGCGACGGCGACCGAAGCGCGACGTGGTGCGATCAGACATGGCGCCGGTGATGGGAAAGGTGATGAGCGCAGCGACGCCCGAAATGCCGGAGATGACGCCGAACGCCACCACGCTGTCCATCCAGTTGCCCGTGTTCACCCGGTTCTCGACCTGCAAGGGCAGCAAGAGCTGAATGGGGGTGAGCTGGGCCATCCAGATGCCGAGCCAGGCGATGGCGAAGAGGGCGATCCAGCCGCCGCCGATGCGTTTGGTAGGTTCGGTGAAGACACCGAGCACGCCGACGCCGCCGAGGGCGGAGCCGCTGCCGGTCGGGGCTTCGGCGGTGAAGTCGCCTGCGCCGCTCGTGCCCTTCGCGCCGCTCATGCCCGCCGCGCCGCTGGCGCCACTCGCGTCACCTGTGCCGCTCATGCGGCTTCTGCCAATGCGCTCAACGAGTCTGCAGCGAAGTCGATGATGGCGTGCGCCGCAGCGTCGTCGCGATTCACCAGCCAGCCGATGGTGAGGCCGTCGGTCAGAACGACCAACACGGTTGCGAGTTCGGCCGCCGGCTTACTCCACCGAAGCCCCGTGGAGGCAGCCGCAACGTCGAGCGCCTGCTCGGCCAGAGCGTAGTACCGCTCGTACTGCATCTTAGCGAGGGGCTCGAGCTCGGGCGAGCGCATGGCGTATTGCGTCAGTTCGAACATGGCCTTCTCTCTCATCGGGTTTTCGCGCAGAACGTCGAAGTAGTGCATCAGACCCTCGCGCAGGGTGTCGCGCATCGAGCCGCCGCGCAGCTCAAGTCGAGTCAAGGCCAGCTCTTCACTCGCGATGACCGAGTTCACCAGCTCGGCGATGAGCTCATCGCGACTCGCGAAGGCGTAGTGAAAGCTGGCCAGCGAAACGCCGGCTTCGGCCACAATGGCGCGGGTGGTGGCGCCCTGGATGCCCTGCGCAGCCACCACGCGAAGCGCAGCCTCGAGCAGCAGCTCACGGCGCTCGGCAACGGGTAGTCGGGGCATTGCTCACCTTCGTTGGTGTGGGGCCTTCTCGAGTGGGTCATCTGACCCAGTTGAGCGATTATGACACGAAACACTACATGCAACCGCATGGTGCTTTGACATCGCGCCGATTTGCTTGCTAAATGGAAGAACGTGACAGTTCTGAAGCAGGGCACCAAACGCACAGCGTCGGCGAGTTCGGCTGCCAGACTTTCGCGAGTCTGCCTGCTCGGGCTCGGGGTGCTCGCTGTGGCGCTGCCCCTCGTTCTGGCGCAATCTGCGGAGCCTGCTCGGGCGGCCGGCGAAACGGCCACGCCAAGCGACACCCCGCCGGCAGAGTCGTTTCTGTCGGCAGAGTCGTCGCAGCCGGCAGAGTCGTTTCTGTCGGCAGAGTCGTCGCAGCCGGCAGAGTCGTCGCAGCCGGCGGAGTCGTCGCCAGCTGGGTCGTCGCCGTCTGCGCCGCCCACATGGGGGGCCAGTTCAGGCCCGACGATCGACTCGCCCGCCGCTGCCGATCTGCTCAGCGGCTCCGTCACGGTGACCGGGTCTGCGCTGCCCGACAGCAGCATCCAGGTGTCGAGCAGCACACAATCCGACCCGCTCTGCACACTGACCGCTGGCGACGACGGTTCATTCAGCTGCACGAGTTCGGGTCTGCCGAGCGCACCGAACGTGGTGCTCACGGTCGTTCAACTCGTGCCCGGAGAAGACAGCCAGAGTGCGTCGGTGACTGTGAACGTGCTGAAGGCTCCGACGCTGCGATCGGGAGCAGCCGGTGGCGTGTCGACGGGGTACGGAACGGTGCGCGGCACGGCGTTCGCCGGGGCTACCGTCACAGCACACGGTGGGGGCTACTCGTGCTCTTCGGTGGCTGACGGTCAGGGTGGCTGGGCGTGCAACCTCGGTTCGGGCATCCCGAGCGGGTCGATCACCGTGCGCGCCAGTCAGGCGACGGGCTGGAGCAATGGCGTGAGTTCGGCGAGTTCGCCGCTCACGCTGCAGATCGATTCTGACCCGCCCTCGCCACCGACGATCACCGCACCGGTTGCCGGCGCGAGCATGCCTCTGACGGGCGCCGCGATTTCGGGAACGGGCGAGCAAGGCGCGCTGGTCACGGTTTTCGCGGGCTCGTTCGCGGCCTGCACTGCCACGGTGCAAGGCAGCGCGTGGAGTTGTCTGGCCGGAACGGTCGCCGCTGGCAGCTACCCGCTCTCGGCGATTCAGCAAGACGCTGCCGGAAACGTCAGCGACGAAAGCGCACCCTACGCCGTGGCTTTCGCCGCGGCGACGGGCGCGGGCGCGGGCGGTTCGACACCGGGTTCGCCAACGCCCACGGGCTCCGCTGGCTCGTCGGGCGGCGCTTCGCCCAACTCGGGTACCGGTGGCGACGGCACGGCCACCGGCGCGGCCGGCACGCCGGGGCCGACGGCGGCAGGCGGTTCGACTGGGCAGGCCGGGGGCGGTTCGGGCGGTTCGTCAGGCAGCGGAGACTCGAGCGGCAGCGGGTCGGGCAGCGGCACCGGCGGCAGCGGTTCGGGCAGCAACAGCGGCACGGGCGGCACGGGCGCGGGCGGCGGCGCGGGCGCAGGCACCGGCGGCTCGGGCACCAGCAACGGCGGCGGGGGCGACCCGGGCGGCAATTCGCTCACGCCCGGCTCGGCCAACGACCCCAGCGCGTGGGCCGGAGCGACCCGGTTCACCTCGGCGTTGCAGCCCGTTCTGCAGACCTCACCGGTGACGACCTGGCTGCTCTCGCTTCTCGCGGCGCTCGCCATCATCGTGCTGATCGCCGCCCCCGGCCGGCTGCTCAGCTCTGGCCTCTCACGGCTGCGATCGGTCGCGCCCGCCACCGTCGCACCGCGCCTGCGCTCTGTCGCCAGGGGCGCCACCGCGCCGTTGACGACGGCGACGACGGCGACGGCGGCGTCTGCCCGCAAGCCTCGAGTCACGGGGCGAAACCGGTCGCGCACCGAATACGATTCAGCACCCGACGTGCGGGTGAACCCCTGGCTGATCGCTGCGGGCGCCATCATCGTGGCCGCGGGAATCGGAATGTTGTCGGGCCCCGTCGCCAACCAGCCCGCCTACCTTCGTCTGTTACTCGCGCTCTGCGCAGCGTTCGCCCTGCTCACTGCGGCGGCCGTCGTTTTGCCTCGTGCGCTTGCGAAACGGTGGCTCGGGGTGTCGAGCGACATCTTGTTCGCCCCCCGGTACCTGCTCATCGCCGGCGCCGCAGCTCTCGCCTCGCGCCTCTTCGACCTGCAACCGGCCGTCTTGTTCGGGCTGCTGTTCATGCTCACCCTCGCCGAGGTGGTCTCGCGCACTAAACGGGCCCAGTTCGCGTTACTGCAGCTGGCGGCGCGCGTTGTCAGCGGCTCGCTCGCCTGGCTGCTGGTGGCCGTGGTTCCGGCATTCGGGTCGTCGGCGGCTGCGATCGACCCGTTCTCGACCTTCGCGAACGAGACCCTCAACACCCTGGCGCTCGCCGCCTTCAGTGCCGCCGCGGTGACCGTCTTGCCGTTCGGCCGGATGCTCGGCAAGACCCTCTTCGACTGGTCGAAGCCCGCGTGGTTCGCGGCGGCCGTGGTGTCGTTCACCCTTCTCGCAGCGGTGCTCGTACCCTCGTTCGAACACGCTGGCCGCGCATTTCAGGCGGCACAGGTCATTATCGTGGGCGTCGCCTTCGCCGCGGTGAGCATCTCGGTGTGGGCGTGGCAGAAATTCGTGACGCCCACGTTGAACGAGTGACGACCGTGATGCTCTCGCGCGGGTACCTGCAACACCCCACCGGGAACGACCGGGCGGATGCGTGACGCTGCCCGAGCCGAGCATCCCGTGACGACGTCAGCCGAACGGGCCGACCGCGCACAGCACGGCCTCACCCAGCACTTCGGCGGAGTGCGTGCCGGCAGCCTTCGATCCCATTCGCGCCCGCGCCTCGGCGACCTCGCAGCCTTCAACTACTGGTGGCTCGCGCACGCAGTCGAGGTTCGGGTTGATGCCTTCGAGCGAAGCGGATGCCCGAGGTGGCTCACTCTCGCCCAGAAGACCTACGCGGGCATCCGTCGGCGCAACGGTAACTCGCTGTTCAACGACTACTTCGACGACATGAGCTGGCTCGCCCTAGCAGCACTTCGGCTGTTCGACGCCACGCACGAGTCGAGGTATCTCGCCGACGCCGAGTCGCTCTGGCGCCACATTGTGCGCACGGGCTACTACGAACTGGCCACCGAAACAGATTCTCTGCCGGCCATCGGCTGGCGCCGCCAACAGCCGGCCTACACGAACGCCCCGACCAACGGCAGTTTCGGCATACTCTCGGCTCGGCTCTTCGAGCGCACCGGCAGAACCGCCTACAGCGCGTTCGCCGACTCGTCACTCGGCTACCTCGAGACCGTGCTCAGAGACCCAGGTACCGGATTTCTCGCCGACGGAATCAACCGAACCGGCGACGGCACCATCGATCGCGACTGGCGATTCAGCTACAGCCAGGGGCTATACATCGGCGCACAGCTCGAAGCGTTCGGCCGAGACCGCGACGGGCAGCACCTCACCGAAGCTCTGCGCACGGCCCGAACGACCATCGAGACGCTGGCACCCGAGGGGGTCATCGCGGGCGAGAACGTCGACGATTCACGGCGCGGCGGCGCCGATATCGGCCTGTTCAAGGGCGTTTTCTACCGGTACGCGGCCGACCTGGCAGCTCACCCGATCGCCCGAGCAGAAGCAGATTCGGCCTCACGTGGGAATTCGGCACAAGACGTACCATTTCTGACGGCCTTTCTCGTCGACAGCACCGATGTGCTCTGGCAGACCTTCGAGCCGAGCCTGCTGTCGGCCGACGACTGGCGGCGGTTCGCGACCCGAACCGTAGCGCTGTCGACCGAACTCAGTGCGGTGCTCGCGCTCGAAGCACGAGCACGACTTGACGCCGTTACCGGGGCCGCTGAGGCAGCCAGCTGAACGCTTCGGGCAACAGCCGCAGCAATTTTTTCGACCGCAGAATTCGCGCGTGCCCGGCGACGTTCAGTCGCACATTTCGGGCGCCAGCCAGCCTGCTGCCCGCCCGAACGTTCTGATCGAACGTCGAATACACCGAAACGATGCGGTCATCGACCGCTGCCGACGCACCGAGATAGCGCACGATCAGGTCGTCGTGCGCCAAGGCCCGAACGCTTCGAATGGGCAGGTAATCGCCCCACTGCGACCCCGAGAACGGTGTGTTGATGGCGATCATGCCGTCGACTCGCCCGGCGTCGTCAAATCGTGTCATGAGGTACTTGCCCACCAGGCCACCCTTGCTGTGCGCTACCAGAATGACGCTCGAAAGGTCATGGTCGTCGAGGTAGCGAGCGAGAACTGCGGCGCTCTCGTCGATGGGCGCCACATTTCGGCCGAGGCTCGGCACGATGTGCACCGGATGCCCGAGCCGAACCGCCTCGTCACCGACATGCCTCAAGGCCTGCCACGTTTCGAACACTCCCGGCAGCAGAAGCACGGGTCGCAATACGTTTTCGCGCACCCGATAGGCGCTCGCATCGGCGAACGGTTCTGCCGTGCGGCGTTCGAGTGCGGAGCACAGCTCGTCGGTCACGGTGGAGGCGTAGTCGAGCATCCAGAAGCCTGCTTTGGCAGCACGATTCACCGAACCGGCCCCGCGTCACCCATTCCCGCGTCACCCATTCCCGCGTCACCCATTCCCGCGTCACCCAGGCCCGCGTCACCCAGGCCCGCGTCACCCGACGCCACGTCGCCCAGGCCCGCGCTGAACTCGTCACTCGAAGCGCTGATCAGCACCAAGAGCGCCCCGGCGTAAGCATCGGCCGGGTCAGTCGCCGCGAAAACCTGGCTCTGACCGGCCAAGACGGTTTCGACTTCGTAGCCGTCTTCGTCGCGGCGCAGCGCCACGAAGGTCGCGGCGAGCAGCGCCCGCAACTGGTGTTCGGCTGGCAGCCAGAGGGCGTCGTCGAGCGCGACAGAATCGAGCGCCCACTCGGTGGTGCCGTTGAAGCCCAGCACGGTGCCGGTGGCGAACTCGTGCGCCTCGATGGTCATGTTGCTGAGCGCGAACACGTCACCCTCGAAGCCGGGGCGATCGATGAGAAACATATCCCCCGAAATCGGGTGCCAACGTAACCCGGCGACCCGCAGCGCTCGGGCGAGCTGAGGTGAGATCATGGCTTCATTATCGGTGCACAGGCTGAGTGACGATCTGGTAACTATTCGTGAGAGAAGTTCCCATTGACAGGGGCTGTATGTTGTTCTGGTGGAAGACCAACGACGCACTCCCGGCTCGCAGACTTCACTTCGTGAAGCCAACCGGGCACGAATCGTCGATGCCATTAAGAAACACGGCGGCCTGACTCAGGTCGAATTGGCCGGTGCTACGGGTCTCTCGCCGGCCACTGTCTCGAACATCGTCAAAGAGGGTGTCGGCTCAGGTCTGCTGCATACCGCGCCGAGCACACGCAGTGGTCGCCGAGCCCAGCACGTGACGCTCGCGCACACCCTCGGCCTCTTCGTGGGGGTGCACTTCTCGACCCGCCACATGCGCATCGCTCTGGCCGACGCGGCAAGCACGGTGGTCGCCGAGCACCACATGCCGTTGGCCAAAGACCATCGCGCCGACAACGAGCTGGACAAGACCACGCTTCTGCTGGCCGACATGCTCGAATCAGTGGATGCCTCGATGCACGAGGTTCTGGCCGTGGGCATCGCGGTGCCTGCCCCCATCGACCGAGAAACCGGAACCACCGCCCGCAGTGGCATCATGCGTGGGTGGGACGGCGTGGCCGTGGCCGAGGTGATGCAGCGCCGGCTGAAGCGCCCCGTCTACGTCGACAACGCGGCGAACATGTCGGCTCTGGCCGAATACCGGCTGGGTGCGGCTCGCGGCAAATCGAACTCCGTCACGCTCGACATCGGAGACGGAATCGGCGCCGGTCTCATTCTGAACGGGGCGTTGTTTCGGGGCCACAACGGGGTCGCGGGCGAATTCGGGCACACGACCATCCTCGAGAACGGCCCGCTCTGCCGATGCGGAAACCGGGGTTGCCTCGAGGCCATCGCCGGCGGCCCAGCGCTGCTCGACAACCTGCGCGAACAACTCGGCACCATCAAGCTCAACGACATCGTGCTGCGCGCCATGTCGGGCGAGCCGGCCTCGATTCGCGCGGTGGCCGACGCCGGGCGGCACATCGGCGTTGCAGCTGCGAACCTCTGCAATCTGCTCGACCCTGAACGCATCGTGGTGGGCGGCGAACTCTCCCGGGCCGGCGAGCTGCTGCTCGGGCCACTGAGACACGCAGTCGAACGCTCGATCATCGTCGGGCCTGAACTCATGCCCGAAATCGTTCAGGGTCAGCTCGGTGCGCGCGCAGCCACTCTGGGGGCCGCTGTTTTCGCGGTCGACAGCGCAAATATCTTGTCTGACGAGAGAAGTGCTTAACTTGTTATCAAATGCTTGACTTCAAGACTTGACGACAACATCGAAAGATGCCAAGCTCGCTCCAGCCGCCAAAGAGGGCGGCCCGATTACGGAGGTTTCTCAATGAAGATCGCCACCACGAGAGCGGTCATAGCCACGGCCGCAATCCTGCTCGCAGCCGGCTCACTGACCGCGTGTTCCAACGGATCATCCAATGGATCAAGTGCGTCGACAGCAACCGCATCAAGCGCCAAGATTGGCTTGCTGCTCCCCGACTCCGTCACCGCTCGCTATGAGAGCGCTGACAAGCCGTACTTCGAAGCCAAGGTCACCGCCTTGTGCCCCGACTGCACGGTGCTCTACGCGAACGCCGATGGCGACGCTTCGAAGCAGCAACAGCAGGCTGAGTCGATGCTGACCCAGGGCGTGAACGTTCTCGTTCTCGACCCGTTCGACGGCGAAGCAGCAGCGTCGATCGTCGGCGAAGCAAAGGCCAAGAACGTGCCGGTCATTTCATACGACCGTCTCATCGACAGCCCCGACTCCTCGGCTTACATCTCGTTCGACAACGAGAAGGTCGGTGAACTCCAGGGTCAGGCTCTGGTCGACGACCTGAAGAAGACCGGAGTTCCTGCGGGCGCAGGCATCATCATGGTCAACGGTTCGCCGACTGACAACAACGCAACCTTGTTCAAGAAGGGTGCTCACTCTGTGATCGACACCTCGGGCTACAAGGTGCTCGCCGAGTACGACACACCCGGGTGGGACCCGGCGCAGGCTCAGACCTGGGTCGCAGGCCAGATCACGCAGTTCGGCAGCCAGATCAAGGGTCTTTATGCAGCGAACGACGGCACCGCAGGTGGCGCCATCGCAGCACTGAAGGGCGCGAACGTCAGCCCCCTGCCCCCCGTCACCGGTCAAGACGCTGAACTCGCTGGTATCCAGCGCATCCTCTCGGGTGACCAGTACATGACCGTCTACAAGGCCCTCAAGCCTGAAGCAGAGCAGGCCGCAACGCTGGCCGTCGCTCTGGCGAAGGGCCAGGCTGTCAACGGCACCAGCACCACCAACACCGCCGGCGGGGCCGCTATCCCCTCCTTCCTGTTGGTTCCGGTTGCTGTGACGGTAGACAACATCGAGAGCACCGTTGTCGCTGACGGGTTCTACACCGCTGCGCAGATCTGCACCGCAGACTACGCAGCAGCTTGCGCCACCGCGGGCATCAAGTAAGTATCGAAAAAAACCCGGGCGGGGTGTACACACACCCCGCCCGGGTTTACTTTGATGCCCAGCGCGTTATTTAGACCAAACGCTAATCAAAGGAGTAATTGTGACGATGCAATCAGCCGTCGCTGAACCCACGAGCACCACTCGAGAGCCGGTACTTTCGCTCAAGAAGGTTTCGAAAGGCTTCGGTGCAGTTCGAGCACTGACCGACATCGACCTCGATATCTATCCGGGTGAGGTGGTGGCCATCGTCGGTGACAATGGAGCCGGAAAGTCGACTCTCGTCAAGATTCTGGCCGGTGTTCACCCGCAAGACTCCGGCACCATCAGCTTCGATGGCCAGGTCGTGAGCATTCCGACCCCGACCGCGTCGCGCGCGCTCGGCATCGCCACCGTTTTTCAAGACCTCGCTCTATGCGACAACCTCGACGTTGTGTCGAACCTCTTCTTGGGCCGTGAGATCGTACGCGGCATCTCGATGGACGAAGAAGAGATGGAGCAGCGCTCCTGGACTCTGCTGCGCCAGCTCTCAGCGAAGATTCCCTCGGTTCGCATCGCCGTCGCTTCACTTTCCGGTGGCCAGCGCCAGACCGTCGCCATCGCCCGATCGCTGATCGGTGAGCCGAGCGTCGTCATTCTCGACGAGCCGACCGCCGCCCTCGGTGTGGCGCAGACCGCCGAGGTGCTGAACCTCGTCGAGCGTTTGCGCGAGCGTGGGCTCGGAGTGCTGCTGATCAGCCACAACATGGCTGACGTTCAGGCTGTCGCCGACCGCGTGGTCGTTCTGCGGCTCGGCCGCAACAACGGCGACTTCCACGTCGCCGACGTGAGCTACGAAGAGATCATCTCGGCGATCACCGGCGCCACCGACAACGTGGTCACCCGTCGTGCCAGCGCACATGCTGTGCAAGCAGCGGCCGACAACGCGGCCGCTGCGCCCGTCGAGGCACCCATTGCCGAAGCAGAAGCCGTCGCGGCGCCGAGTGCCGGTTCCGTCACCGAAGCTCTGCCGAACAACGCAACGGGTATCGACGCCGATTCAGAGGAGAACCGCTAGTCATGACCACCACCCCAACTGAAACCCCGGCAGAGCGCGCCGCCGATCTTCAAGACGAACGTCTCGTTCGCACCGAAGGTGTTCGCGGAGCGGTTCTCGCCTTCCGTCAGCGAGTGCGCGGCGGTGACCTGGGCTCGCTGCCCGTTGTCATCGGCCTGATCGTCATCTGCGTCATCTTTCAGATTCTGAACCCGAACTTCCTTTCGGCCAACAACCTGGTGAACCTGACGCTGCAGTGCGCGGCCGTGGGTACCATCTCGATCGGCATCGTTCTGGTGCTGCTGCTCGGCCAGATCGACCTGTCGGTCGGTTCCGTCAGCGGTCTGGCTGCCGCCATTCTCGGTGTGGGAATGACTCAGCTGCACTGGCCCATCATCGTCGCTGTCATCGTGGCTCTGGTCGTCGGTGCTGCCATCGGTTACCTCTACGGGCTGCTGTTCACCCGGTTCGGTGTACCGAGCTTCGTGATCACCCTTGCTGGCCTCCTCGCATTCCTCGGCCTGCAGCTGAAGGTTCTCGGCCCAGCGGGATCGATCAACCTGCCGTACGACTCGTGGATCGTGCAATTCGCCACCTCGGCGTTCTTGCCGCCGTGGGCCGCCTACGCACTGGCGTTCATTGCCGCCGCCGCGCTGTTCTTCGGCGACATCAGACGCTCCAGCCGACGCCGTAAGGCCGGTCTCTCAACGGGCGCCCTCTCGGTCACCTTGATCAAGGCCATCGCCCTGCTGGTCGTACTGTTCGCAGCCGTCGCCTACCTCGCAACCGACCGCGGCCTGGGTGCATCGTTCTTGCTGTTCGTTCTGCTCGTGGTCATCATGAACTTCTTCCTCACCCGTACCCGGTGGGGCCGTTCGGTGTTCGCCGTCGGTGGTTCGGTTGAGGCAGCGCGCCGCGCCGGTATCCGCGTCAACCGCGTCTACATCACGGTGTTCATCTTGTGCTCGTCGTTCGCGGCCCTCGGTGGTCTGCTGGCCTCGGCCCGCCTGACCAGTGCCAGCCTGTCGTCGGGTGGTGGCGACACGAACCTGAACGCCATCGCATCGGCCGTCATCGGTGGTACCAGCCTCTTCGGTGGCCGTGGTAGCGCTTACTCCGCACTGCTCGGCATTCTGGTCATCCAGTCGATCTCGAGCGGCCTGACGCTGCTCAACCTCGACTCGTCGATTCGCTACATGATCACCGGTGCAGTTCTGCTGCTCGCGGTCATCATCGACTCGCTGTCACGCCGCTCGCGTGCCAGCCACGGCCAGGCCTAACAACCGCTCGGCACCATTCGGCTTCGGCCACACTTCGGCCCACTCGAGAGTTTTCGAGTGGGCCGAAGTTCATTGTGCCGCCGCCGCATTAGGCTGAAGAATGCACCACCCGCACCACCGAGGAGACGTTTCACCGATGACGTACAGCCCGATCGCCCCGCAGAAGGCCACACCTCGAACCGGTCTCTGGGTCGTGCTGGGCGGGGCCGGTGTGCTTGTGTTCATCGGGTTGGCCGTCGTTGTGGCTCTGGTGTCGGCAACGGTGTGGGGCGCAATTCTCGCTCGAACCGCTGCCCCCCACTTCGAAGCCGACGACGCTTCGGCCGTTCTGCTCACCGAGACGCAGAGCCAGCCGTACGGCACCTGGTCGGCCCCCGAAACCACAACCGCTGTTGTGTCTGACGCGCAAAGCGAACTCGCGAGCGACTGGAAGGGTGACACGCCTGCCGCATCGGCCTTGCCCTGCGAATTCGCCTACTCTCTCTACCCCGTCACCAATCTCGAGACGGGCGCTCAAGAACAGCAGCCCCTCGCGCTGAACGATCAGTTTCTGAGCATCGACACCGATTCGACGTTCAGCCAGTCGACGAGGGTTTTCGGTAGCGCCGGCGAAGCGTCAGCGTTCATCGGGCAGATGCGTCAGCTGGTTGCCGGATGCACGTCGTATTCCACCTCGTCGTGGAGCGCCACTGTCGCTCCCCTGACCCTGCCGGGCGTCTCGATCTCGCATTCGGCCTGGGTCGAGACCGGCACCGCCAGCCACACCGGAGGCTCCTACTTCGCCGCCGACCTGCAGCGCGGCAACATCGTCACTCGCATCACTGCCGACGCCGCATCGACAGACAGCGGAAAGCTCAACTCGACCCTGTTCGACGCGGTGGTGAAGACAGCTGCCGCAAATCTGCAGGCGCTGAAACCGGGTAGCGGCGGCACCCAGGCCTGAGTCCGGCGCGCGGGCGCCTAGGCCTGAGTCAGGCGCGCCGGCGTAACGGAGTGATCAGATTGGCCGCGTCACGCGAATACGGCGAGTTGATCGAGTCGGCCACCCGGTGCTGAACGAGAGTGGCCGCGAAAAGGCTCGACTGTTCGCTCACCCGGCCGAGCAGCTCTGCCGGGTCGGCTACCGGGGCCGGGTCGAGCCATTCGTTCCAGTCGGGCGCCGCGAGAATCGACGGCACTCGATCGTCTCCCGTTGCGCCGGTGTCTCGGGTGACGAGGGCGACCGAGGTGCGCCGCCGACCCTGATCTTCACGAACGTTGTAGATGGCGAGGGCGGCCATGACGGTGTCTTCGCTGCGCACGAAATACGATCGCTCAATTCCGTCAGGGCCCAGCTGCCAGTCGTAATAGCCCAGCATCGGCACGAGGGCCCGGCGTTGTACGAACGAGTCGCGAAACAACCCGTTCTGCGCCAGTCGCTCCATTCCCACCCGAATGGTCGGCGGCACCTCGCCGCTGTTCCAGACGGGGGTGAACCCCCACGACGCGGTCATCAGTTCACGAGAGCGCGCCTCAGAAGAATCACTCGACTGATCGCGCACGATGATGATCTTTCGTGCCGGACCGAACTTGTACGAGGGTTTCCACCCGATGGTACTGGAGGCCGTCGCCCCAAAGGCGGCCGCAAGTCGGTCAGGAGTTTCGGTGAGAGCGAATCTACTGCGCATTGCTTCTAGATTATGGCCCAGAGCCCGTCACAACGGTCAGAGCCTGTGGCTTTCACCCCGTCTTTCACCCAGTCGATCACGGCTCCGGATGCTCGCCCACGGGCTCATCGACGATGCCGACGAACCTGCTGCCGATGCCGTCGATCTCGCGCCGGGTGTATCCGCTCTGCTCGGCGGGCAGCTCGGCCGGAGAATGGTCGTCGCAGCTGAGATAGGTGAAGGCGGGCCACCACTTCTTCGGCCGCACCGCCTCCGTGTATCCGCAGACCGTGCAGGTGAGCTGCACCCAGACCGGTTTCTTGCCCGTGCGATTCGCGCGCGACTGCACCAGCCAGGCCGGCGGATCGGCGTCGATCGCCACGACCTCTGCCTCGGAGAGCCGCGACGGAATGCCGTGCCGCTGGGCCATCTCGAGCGGAATATCAAGCCTCAGCGCGGCTTCTCGTCGTGTGATCATCGTACTTCGAGGGTACTTTAGATAGAGCCGAGGAGGCGCGATGTCGAACGAAACCCCAGACCCGACGAAGGTACGCAATCAGCCCTCGCTCACCACGTCGACGGGTCGGGTGTGGCTCATCATGGGCGGCCTGTTCGCCCTGATCGCCGCCGTGGTGCTGTTCTTTCTGCTGCCGTTCTCACCGCACGGGCTGGCGGCCGTTGCCTTGGCCGTGGTGGTGCTGCTGTACGCGGCCATGGTCATCACTCAGCTGCTCACGCGGCGGGGGCGCGCGCGGCTCGGGGTGCTCGCGGTGTTGATGCTCAGCATAGCCGCGGTGGCGCTGGTGAGCATCCTGATCATCGCGGCGAGCCAGATCTCGGTCTGACCCGCCGCGACGATGCGGCCCGCGCTACTTCACTGCGCCTGCGCTGAGGCCGGCGACGAAGTTGCGCTGCAGCAGCAAGAACCCGATGACGACCGGTATGCTCACCACGACCGATGCAGCCATGATCTGGTTCCAGTACACGTTGACTTGCGTGGAGTATTCGCCGAGGCCGACGGCGAGTGTGCGGCTTGATTGTGTGGTGAGTACCGAGGCGAACAGTACTTCGCCCCATGCTGTGATGAACGAGTACACCAGCACTGCCACGATGCCGGGCCGCGCCACCGGCAGAATCACCCGAATGAGCGTACCGATGGCTGAAGCGCCGTCGACCTTCGCGGCTTCGTCGAGTTCACGCGGAATGTTGTCGAAGTAGCCGGTAAGCATCCAGATCGCGAACGGCAGAGTGAACGTCAGATAGGTGATGATCAGCCCGAGGTAGCTGCCGATCAACTGGATGCCGAGCGTCTGACTGATGTTGATGAAGATCAAATACAGCGGCAGCAAGAACAGCACACCGGGAAACATCTGGGTCGACAGGATGGTCGTGGTGAACGCGTTGCGCCCCCGAAACTTGTACCGAGAGACCGCGTACGAAGCGAAGATGGCAATGATGACGCTGATCACGCTGGCCGAGGTCGACACGATGACGCTGTTCACGAAGTACGACGCCAGCGGGATGGTCGACCAGATGTCGATGAAGGGTTGGATGGTGAAGTTCGTGGGCCACCAGGTGAACTTCCCCTGCACGTCGCCCAGAGGCTTCAGCGCCGAGGTGATCATCACGTAGAGGGGTAGCAGCACGAACACGGCCAGGGCCGCCAAGGTGACGATGCGAAACGTCTTGAATCCAGTAGTTTCACGCACGACGCGACCTCCGGTTGATGAACACGAGATAGATGGCCGAAACGAGCATCAAGAACAGCAGCAAGAGCACTGACATGGCCGCGCCGAACCCGAAGTTCAGCGTGATGAACGAGGTGTTGTAGATGTGGAACGAAATCAGGTCGCCAGCGGGCGGTTCTCCCCCGCCGAACAGAATGAACGGAGTATTGAAGTCGTTGAAGGTCCACAAGAACAGCACCAGCAGCAACACGTTGTTCACCGCGCCCAGGCCCGGCAACGTGATATTGCGCCATTGCCGAAACGGCTTCGCGCCGTCGAGGGAAGCTGCCTCGTAGAGGTCTTCGTTGATGGTCTGCAGGCCCGCCATGAGCATGAGAAAAGCGAACGGCCAGAGCTTCCAGATGGCGACGACAACCATCGCGACGAACGCGTTGTTGCCGATCAGCCAGAAAGGCGGATTGTTCGGGTCGATCAGGTGCAGCGCGCCGAGAATCTGGTTGATGACCCCGGTGTTCTGCTGGAACATGAACTTCCAGGTGATGATGCCGGCGTACATCGGCACGGCATAGGGAATCAAGAACATCGTTCGGAAGATCGCCCGACCGCGGAAGGCCTTCTGCAACGCCACGGCCGCGGCCATGCCGAACCCCCAGGCGAGCCCGACGACCAGAATGGTGAACCCGCAGGTCACCAGGAATGATGAGAGCAGGGCCTGACCTTGTGCGCCGTTGAAGTTCAGCGCGATCTGGTAGTTTCCGAAGCCCACGAACGGCGCCGCCGACCAGTTCGCTATGTAGAACTGCGTGAGCTTGATGAAGCTCATCCAGATTCCGACGATCATCGGAATGACGTGGATGAGCAGTTCGAAGACAATAGCGGGGGCGATCAACGCGAACGGCAACCACCACCCCTTGGGGCGTTTCTTCTTGGGCAGCTTCACAGCGCCCGGCGCGGAGGCCACCCCGACAGGGGCGACCTCCGGCTTTTCGGTCGTGAGCACCATCAGTTAGATGCTGCAACCTTCTCTTGAGCGGTGTTCAGTGCGCTCTGTATATCTGACGAGCTCACCGAGCCGCCCGTCGCCACCGTGGCGAAGAGCGTATTCATCGAGTTGCCCACCTCGGTTTCGAACGACGCCTCGAGCGGAACCGTCGGCAGCGGCTGCGACAGGTTGTTGTAGATGTTCGAGAACGTCTTCGCAATGTCGGGGTCGGTGGTGAAGGTGGGAGTTGCGTCTTTCAGCACCGGAATCGAGCTGAACGGCTTGCCGAGTGCCGACTGAGTGTCGGGGCTCGTCATGAAGTTGACGAACTTGAGTGCGGCATCTTGGTTCTTGGTGTTCTTGAACACCGAGAGGTTGATGCCGGCGATGAAGCTCGCGACCGGCTTACCCGAAGCGGGAGCCGGAATCGGCACGACACCGTACTGGCTGGCATCCATACCGTCTGCCGTGAGATTCGCTTCGGCGTTGTTCTGGTTGAAGATCATCGCCGCGGTGCCCTTGGCGAAGTTCGAGATCGACTCGGTGCCGGTGCTGTACTGCGCGTCAGCGGTGTCGGCGATCTTGTCGGTCTGCATCAGGTCGATGTAGCGCTGAATGCCGTCGACGTTCTGGCTCTGCGTGAAGGTGGGGTTGCCGCTGCCGTCGAAGTAGGCTCCGCCATTCTGGGCCGAAGTGATGAAGGCGAAGTGGTTGTTCTCGGTGTAGCTGCCCGCCTCGATCGACGTGCCCCACACGCCCTTTGCCGGGTCGGTGAGCTTCTTGCCATCGGCCACCATGTCTTCCCAGGTGGTGGGCGGTGTGAGTCCGGCCGCCGCGAACATGGCCTTGTTGTAGTACAGGCCGTAGGCGTAACCGTAGAGCGGCACCGAAGTGGGCGTCTGGCCCGCAGCGCCACCCGTGCTGAGTGCGGTAGCAGCGAACTTGTCTGCGCCGCCGATGGCGCTCATGGCCGAGTCGTCGAACGGCAAGAAAGCGCCGGTCGCCTGGAACGACGTGGCCCACGTGTTACCGATGTTCACGACGTCGGGGCCCACACCTGAGGTGATGGCGGTCTGGATGCGCGTCTGCAGGTCGTTCCAGCCGATGACCTCGAGGTTGACCTTCACGCCGGTCTGGGCGGTGAACTTATCGAGCAGTGGCTGCAAGACGTCTTTGTCATTCTGCAGGCTGGTGCCCTGGTTGCTCGCCCAGTAGGTGATCGAGCCGGCCGAGTCGGTGCTCGAGCTGGAACCACCAGACCCCGAGCATCCCGCCAGCGTGAGTGCGGCGGCGGCGAAAATAGCCGCTGCGCCGAGAACGCGTTTCTTCATCTGTGACTCCCTTGTCGGTGTGTGTAACGGTGGTTCATGTGGTGCTGTCAGCAGTCTAGACATACTTACTGACTTGTTTGTAAATGTATTAGATCACGATTCGGTAACGGCCGCGAAGGCGAGAGTTCCCGGCTGGATTGACCCACGCGAATGGCGAGTTCGGCCGTCGAGACGACCCACTGCTGGCTTTCTTCGCTCCAGACCTCGAACTGTCTGCACGGCACAACAATGTCGGTAACTGCCCTCTGACCAGCATGTACGTCAAGCAGGGCGAAACCTGCCAGCCAGCGCAGCGGGCGGTCGGGGTCAGGCTCGACGCACTCGAGGTACACCTGAGCGGTAGCCCGAGAATCGCGGTCGCCGCGGTTCTCGACCTCGACCGAGACCACGAGTGAGCCGTCGGGGCGCCATGTCGTGCCGGCGATGTGCGGGATAGCCCAGGCGCCGTAACCGAGTCCGAAGCCGAAGGGGCGGGCGGGGGTGCGTTCGAGGCGATCCCAGCTGCGGTAGCCCACATCACCACCCTCGACGTAATCGATGACACCGTCGATCGGCCGGGCATCCTGAACGGGCACATCGGCGAACCGGGCCGGAAGTGTCCAGGGCAGGTGACCGCTCGGCTCGACGCGGCCGGTGAGGGCGTCAGCAAGCCCGTTGCCGGCCTCTTGACCGGGCAGCCACCACCAGAGCACCGCAGGCACGTCGTCGAGCCAGGGCAACAGCACAGGCGCGCCGGCGTTCACCACCACGATGGTTCGCGGGTTGACGGCGAGCACCCGGGTGACGAGTTCGTTCTGGCGGCCGGGCAGGTCGAGGTTCGGGCGATCCCAGCCCTCAGACTCGGTCTCTTCGGTGGTACCGATGAGCACGATGGCCACGTCGGCCTCTGCGGCTGCTTCGACGGCTGCAGCTAGTTCGTCGTCGAGGTCGATGTCGTGCGGCTCGTGCCGCAGTTCGAAGCGCACGAAAGTGCCGTACGCCTCGGCATCGACCACCTGCAATTCGGCATCGATGGCTTTCGTGACAGGCTCGGCGTCGCCGACCTCGAAGCGTTTCGCGGGGCCCACCGGGTGATTCGCCGACGAGTTCAGAATCACGTTCGAGTTCGCGACCTCGGTCGAGGCCGAGACGAGTTCGCCGTCGAACCACACCTCGTGGGCTCCTGACACGCCGACCTCGAGCCGGTTGGGCCCGGGCCGCGTGAGTCTCACCCGCGCCCTCACCCTGGCTGACCGGGCCTCGATGGGCACGTCGCGGTTCCACGACTCTGCGGCGTCGACCACGACGGTGTCGCCGAGTGGATGCCCGTGGGCATCGAACAGGCTCAGTTCGTACCCCGGCGAGCCCCCTGGCGTGGTGACTACGGCCGGATCGATGGCGGGCGCGTGCAGCCTGCTCGTGCCGCCGCGCTCGACCCGCAGCCGGGCGTGCGGAAACGCATCGCGTATCGCGGCCTCGGGCGTCGACGCGTAGGGCGCCTGCACGAAGGCGCTGCCGCCGCCCTGCACGAATGGGTCGACGGCGGCTGGGCCGATGAGGGCGATGCTGCCGATAGCGGCGCGGGCCGGGTCGAGCGGCAGAATGCCATTGTTGCCGAGCACCACGATGGAGCGCGCGACTGTTTCACGCAAGAGCGCCCGCGTTTCGGGGGCGGAGTGCAGGGCATCCGGAGCATCGGGCACGGCGTGCGCAACGCGACCCACCGCGCCCACCCGTTCGCCGAGCCGCAGGATGCGCTCGACCTTGTCGTCGATGATCGATTCGGCGACCAACCCGTCGTGCACTGCCTGCAGCAGTTTGTCTTGCCACGGGCCGCCGGGGCCGGGCATCACCAGGTCGAGGCCGCCGAGCGCCGATTCGACCGTGCTGTTCGCAGCCAGCCAGTCGCTCACAACGACTCCGTCGAAACCCCACTCGCGCTTCAGCACGTCGTTCAGCAGATGATCGTGCTCGGTCGCGGGGGCGACGCCCGTGCCATCGTCGACCCCGTTGTAGGCCGCCATCACCGACCACACGTTCGCCTCGCGAACCACGGTCTCGAACGGGGCGAGATAGACCTCACGCAGAACTCGTTCGCTGACCTTCGCTATATAGGTCGTGCGGTCTGTCTCAGACTCGTTGCCGATGAAGTGCTTCACCGACATACCGACGCCCTCGACCTGGGCCGCTGCGACATAACTGGCGGCAATCGCTCCGGTGAGCAGCGGGTCTTCTGAGTAGCACTCGAAATGGCGGCCGCCCACGGGCGTGCGCTGCAGGTTCACCACGGGAGCGAGCACGACGTCGATTCCCTTACGGCGGGCCTCCCCCGCGATGAGCGTGCCGAGGCGCGCGGCGAGGTCGGTGTTCCAGGTGGCCGCTACGGCACTGGGGCTGGGCATCTGAGCAGCCTCGGTCGAGACCTGCTCGATGCCGCGAATGCCGATGGGGCCGTCAGAGACAACGATGGGCGACAGGTCGAGCTCGGGCACTGCGAAAAGCGTCCACGAGGTCTCACCGGTGAGCAGGCGCACCTTGTCTGCGAGAGGCAGCGTCTCGATACGAGCACGGAGCGTGGCGGCGGATGCCTTCGCTTGCGGGTTGTCTGGAACCGCTGCGAAAGCGTTCATGTCTATACTCCAAATTGTTGAGTCTTCGCATCGTTGCGTTGATTCGCGTTCCCGCTAGAGACATACTTACATATGAGTCAGTAAGTATTCGACCACAATCGGCACTATCTGCGCACGCATCGTTCACATCAGGGAGAACACAATGGCAGTGACCAAGGCACGCCAGGTCGCCGCCGCCGACCGCGTTGTGAAGCCCCACGGGCCGACTGCTGCGAAACGAGAACGCATTCTCGAGGCCGCCATGGCCGTCTTCGGCGCGTACGGATATCACAAAGGTGCTTTAGTCGAGGTGGCCGATCGGGCCGGAATGACACACGCCGGTGTGCTGCACCACTTCGGCAGCAAAGAGGGCCTGCTGGTGGCCGTGCTGCAATATCGTGACGGCGAAGCGGTGGCCGGAATCGACGCCCGCGAACAGGTCGAGGGGCCGCCGTTCTTGGGTCACATCGTGCAGACGGTGAGAGAGAACACCGAGCGGCGCGGGGTGGTTCAGGCGTATACGGTGCTGTCGGGCGAGAGCGTCACCGACGGGCATCCGGCTCAGCAATATTTTCGTGACCGGCTCGCCAACCTGCGGCACAAGATCGAGGGTGTGCTCGCCGAGGTTGTCGAAAACCCCGACCCGGTACAGTTGCGCGATGCGGCGAACGCGCTGATCGCCACTATGGACGGCTTGCAGGTGCAGTGGCTGCTCGACCCCGACGAAGTCGACATGCCGCGGGCGGTGTCGATGGTGCTCGACATGCTGCTCGCGCGGCTGGGGGCGCCGGCCGTGACCGAGATCATGGCAGCTGATACCTCGCCCGCTCCCAGCGCGTAGCCAGCTTGCTCATAGCCTCACGGGCCAGACTGTGGGGGTCTGCTTCACTCACAGCCCCCAGGTTCTAACCCTTTTAGAGGATTCATGCGCAAGATCGCCCTTTTCGCCGCGGCAGCCGCCGTAGCGCTCGCTCTCGCCGGCTGCAGTTCGTCGGGGTCGTCTGCGACGCCCACTGCTGCAGGATGCACGCTCACTGCCCCTGGCACGAACTCCGCAGCCGTGACGGTGACCGGCGACCTCGACGCACTGCCGACCACCACGTTCACCGCGCCCATGACGGCGACCACCACTGAGCGTTCGGTCGTCACTACCGGCAGCGGAGAGCAGGTCACTGACGGTTCTGTCGCCACCGTCGACTTCACCCTCTACAACGCCACCTCGGGCGCTCAGCTCTTCACCACGACCGACGCCGAGGTCGGGCCGCAGCAGGTCACTGTCGACTCGGCGCAGTTCTTGCCGGGCCTCGTGAAGGCCGTCGACTGCGCGACCGTCGGTTCACGAATCGTCGCCGTGGTTCCGCCGGCTGATGCTTGGGGCACCGATGGCAACAGCACGCTCGGCGTCGCTGCGACCGACACGGTTGTGTTCGTCATCGACGTGAAGTCTGTTGCTGCCGCGACTGCATCTCCCACGCCGTCGGCCACGCTCGACCCGAACATGCCGCTGAAGGCGACCGGTGCCGCCCAGCCGGCCCCGGCCGGCTTTCCCACCGTGACCCTCGCCGACGACGGCACCCCCACCGTGACGATTCCGAGCACCCCGGCCCCCACCACGCTGCAGATCGGTGTACTGAAGCAGGGCGACGGCGCCACCGTCGCCGATGGCGACAGCGTGACCGTGCAGTATCAGGGCGTCATCTGGTCGACCGGCAAGGTCTTCGACCAGAGCTGGGGCCAGTCTCCGGCGACGTTCACCACCGGCCAAGTCATCAAGGGCTTCTCCGCCGCACTGGTGGGCTACGCCGTGGGTTCGCAGATCATCGCCGTGATTCCGCCCGACCAGGGGTACGGCGCTGCCGGCAACTCGACGGCCGGCATCAGCGGCACCGACGACCTCGTCTTCGTGATCGATATTCTGGCTACGGCGGCTGCATAGCGGAAACACTGTGCGGCCGCACAGTGCGGCTGCACAGAGCGGCTGCACAGAGCGGCTGCACAGAGCGGCTGCAGGGGGTCAGCGGCCCCCGGGTGTGGTCACACCCTCGAGAGCGTTTGGAGACAGCCATGAAGAGTTCCCTCGCCCTGAATCTGCCCGAGTGGCTGATCGACGACCTGCCGCTGTTACCGACGCGACTCGAGACGGCAGAAGAGCGCATGGCGCTCGTCAATCGGCTCGCGGCGCGAAACTACGTCGAGGGCAACGGCGGCCCGTTCGCCGCGCTCGTGGCCGATCGGCAGACCGGTGAACTCATCTCGGTGGGCGTGAACGTGGTGCTCTCGAGCGGCATCGCCGCAGCCCATGCCGAGTTCATGGCGCTGAGCCTTGCTCAGGCCGAGGTGGGCTCGTGGGATCTCGGGGCCGACCGTGAACGCGAACTCGAGCTGGTGGTGAACTGGCGCCCGTGTGTGATGTGTTACGGATCGACATTGTGGTCGGGCATCCGGTACCTCGTGGTGGCCGGATCTGGGCCTGAGCTCGAGCAGCTCACCGGTTTCGACGAAGGGCCGATGCGTGACGACTGGGCCGAGCAGTTCGAGGCGCGCGGCATCTCGGTGACGCAGAACGTGGGGCGAGACGACGCGCTCGCCGTGTTCGCGGCCTATGGCGCCTCGAGCGCGGTCGTGTACAACGCGCGCGGCGGCGACGGGGTGGTCATTCCCGGCGCGTGAGTCGCGTCGAGGGCTTGGCGCGCAACCCGCGGGGCGGCGGGCTGACGGAACGTGCTGCGCTTTAGAAGACGAGTGACGGCTCGTCGGCGACCGAGAGGGTGAGCACCGCCTGCTGCACCCGCTCGTTCTTCTCGATGAGTTTCTCGAGTCGGCGCATCCGCACCGCCACGTGCTCTTCGGTGTCGTTGCCGGCCAGGTCGACCGCGGCGACCAGAAAGAGGCGACTAGGGCCGACAAATTCGAGGTGCAGGTAGGTCACGCGCTCGATGTCGGGAATCGAGAGCAGGTCGCGCCCAGCGCCTGTGCGAACCTTCTCGGGCGGGTTCAGCCCCACCAGATAGCGCCTGTTCTGGTTGATCAGAATGATGGCGACCACGGCGAGCAAGAGCCCGATGAGAATCGAGCCGATGGAGTCGTAAGCGGGGTTTCCGGTGATCTGGTGCAGAAGAATGCCCAGAAAGGCGATGAGAAGACCCGCGATCGCGGCCGTGTCTTCTGCCACCACTCCCCTGAGCGTGGCGTCAGAACCGTTCACCACATAGTCGAGCGGCTGCCGATCGAGTGTGGTGGCTGCACGCTTCGCCTGTACGAGCGACTGCGCGAGCGAGGCCCCTTCGAGCACCGCCGACACTCCCAGCACGGCATACGCGATGCCGAAGTTCGAGGCCGGTTCGGGGTCGAACAGCTCTTGCACGCCGTGCATCACCGAAATGACGGCGCCCACCGTGAACACGCCAACTGCCGCCAGCAACGACCATACGTAGGCCTCGCGCCCGTAACCGAGCGGATGCTCGTCATCACTGGCCCGCACCGACCGCTTATCGGCGACGAGCAAAAAGATCTCGTTGCCCGCGTCAGCCCACGAATGCGAGGCCTCGGCGACCAGCGACGCCGAACCCGTGACGGCCGCCGCCGCCGTCTTTGCCAGCGCAACCAGAATGTTCGCGATGAACGCGAGTACGACGACCATCACTTCCCCCTCGTGCCATGGGCTTCGGCCCCAGCCTAACGAAAGGGGTGCACGCGGCACAGCAGGTGCCGAGCATCCAGAAACAGGGGAACAATAGAAGAGTCAGGCAACTCAACCAGGAGGAACAACTGTGGCCGCACACTACAACGTCGTCATTCTCGGAGCCGGCCCCGGCGGTTATGTCGCCGCTGTGCGCGCCGCCCAGTTGGGGCTCAGTGTGGCAGTGGTCGAGCAGAAGTACTGGGGTGGTGTGTGTTTGAACGTGGGGTGTGTTCCGGCGAAGACACTGCTTCGAAACGCAGAACTCGCGCACATCTTTTATGCCGAGGCAGACACGTTCGGCATCTCGGGTGACGTCAGTTTCGACTACGGAGTCGCATACGACCGCAGCCGCAAGGTCGCCGACGGCCGCGCCAAGGGCGTGCACTTTCTGATGAAGAAGAACAAGGTCACCGAATACGACGGCCGCGGTACGTTCGCCGACGCGCACTCGCTCGACGTCGCGCTGAGCAAGGGCGGCAGCGAGCACATCACGTTCGATAACGCCATCATCGCCACGGGCTCGACCGTGCGGCTGCTGCCGGGCACCAGCCTGAGCGAGAACGTCGTCACCTACGAGACGCTGATTCTCGACCGCGACCTGCCGAAATCGATCGCCATCGTGGGCGCTGGGGCCATCGGAATCGAGTTCGCCTACGTGCTGGCGAACTACGGCGTCGAGGTCACCATCATCGAATTTCTCTCGCGGGCGCTGCCGAACGAAGACGCTGATGTCTCGAAAGAGGTCGAAAAGAACTTCAAGAAGCTCGGTGTGCCCATTCTCACATCGACGCGTGTCGACAGCGTGGTCGACAACGGGTCGTCGGTCACCGTGAGCTACACCGATGCGAAGGGTGCGCCCGGCCAGATCGAGGCCGATCGTGTGCTCATGTCGATCGGGTTCGCCGCCAACGTCGACGGTTACGGGCTCGAGAACACGGGCGTCGAGGTCACCGAGCGCGGGGCGATCGCCATCGACGAGTTCATGCGTACCAACGTGCCCGGCATCTACGCGGTCGGCGACGTCACCGCGAAACTGCAGCTCGCACACGTCGCCGAAGCGCAGGGCATCGTTGCCGCCGAGACCATCGGGGGTGCCGAGACCATGTCGCTCGGCGATTACCGCATGATGCCGCGTGCCACGTTCTGCCAGCCGCAGGTGGCGAGCTTCGGCCTCACCGAGCAGCAGGCGCGCGACGAAGGGTACGACGTTCGCGTCGCAACCTTCCCCATGACCGCGAACGCGAAGGCGCACGCGCTAGGCGAGCCGAGCGGGTTCGTGAAACTCGTCTCCGACGCGACCTACGGCGAGCTGCTCGGCGGTCACCTCGTGGGTCACGACGTCTCCGAGCTTCTACCCGAGCTGACCTTGGCGCAGAAGTGGGATCTGACGGCCTACGAACTCGCCCGCAACGTGCACACGCACCCGACCCTCAGCGAGTCGATGCAAGACGCGTTCCATGGGCTCATCGGCCACATGATCAACCTCTAGGCGAGGGCGGTTTCAATGCCGATCGTCAGTGCGGGCATCCTGCTGTTTCGCGGCGAGCCGGCCTCACTCGAAGTCTTTGTGGCGCGCATGGGCGGCCCGTTCTGGGCGAAGAAAGACGAGCGGGCCTGGTCGATTCCGAAGGGGTTACTCGAAGGTTCTGAAGATTCGCTCGATGCGGCCCGGCGTGAGTTTCGTGAAGAGATCGGGGCGGATGCTCCCCCACTGCCCTACGAGCTGCTCGGCGATTTTCGGCAGCGCTCGGGCAAAGTCGTGCGCGCCTTCGTTGCTCGCACCGATACGCCGGGCAGCGAGGCATCCGTCGCCTTCTCGTCGAGCAACACCTTCACCACGGAGTGGCCACCGCACTCGGGCACACAACAGGAGTTCGCCGAGATCGCCGAGGCGCGCTGGCTCAGCCTCGGCGACGCGTCGCTGAAACTCGTGGCCGGCCAGGTTGCTCTGCTCGATGCGCTGCGCGAGCGTCTCGCGCAATAGCGGGTGCCAGGCCCACTCCCGAATCTCCTTTCAGGCGCCGCCGATCTGACGCGACTCAACAAGCTCGGCGAACAGCGCCTCGACTCGAGCGCGGATGTCGTCTCGAATGGGCCGAACCGCGTCGATCGGCAGACCGGCGGGATCGTCGAGTTGCCAGTCTTCGTAGCGTTTGCCGGGAAAAATCGGGCACGCATCGCCACAGCCCATGGTGATGACGACGTCTGACGCTCGAACGTCGTCGGTCTGCAGGATGCCCGGCAATTCATCCGCAATATCGATGCCGCTCTCGGCCATCGCCGCGACCGCCACCGCATTGATCGACGACGCGGGCTCGGAACCGCCCGACAACACCCGAACGCGGCCGCCACTCAGCTGGCGCATGAACCCGGCGGCCATCTGCGACCGGCCCGCATTGTGCACGCACACGAACAACACTGTGGGCTGGTCGGTCACTTTGGCTCCCTATCGATTGAGCAGTTCGGCCGCCACCATACTCGCAGTCGCGTCTGCGACCTCACCGACCCACTCGGCCTCTCACAACCATCCGTCGCCCATCACCTGAAAGTTCTCGTCGACGCCGGTTACCTTTCTGCAACCAAACGAGGAACTTGGCACTACTACCGGCTGGTTCCAGGCGCCCTGAATTCCGCTGCAGCCCTCCTCGCTCCGTCTAATTCATCCGGCCACATTCCAACTATTGCCAGTCTCCTGAAGCCGGCCCATCCATCTGAAGGCAAGCCCGTTGGGCGCGGCAGTGCGGGTCGGAGTGTCGGTGGTTTCGGCCATAATTTTAGTGAGTCATACTCGTGTTTGTGGTAGAATCGTTCTATGAACGTGAACCCCAACCCCGCTCCCGGCCCGGCATCAGCCGGGTCAGCCGGCGCGCGGTTGCGGGAAGGATTACTGGCCGCAGTGGGGGCGCTCGATGACTGTGGGGGGTTCCGGGCTGCCGCGCCCACTGGGCTTGCCGATGAGGATGCTGTGGCTGGTCTGGCAGCGGTCGAGGCGCTGGGCCGGCTGGTGGATGGGTTACGGGTCTCGTACGCGGCTGAGATCGCCTACCGCGGCCGACACGACCTCGGAAACGACGGGCTCACGGTACGCAACAACTTCAGCTCACCGGCCGCGATGATCGCCGCTGTCACGTCCGTGTCAATAAGAACGGCCCGGGGGCGGGTACGGCTCGGGGAACAGGTACGAGTTGGCGAGTCATTCCTCGGGCAGGCGCTACCAGGCAAATACGACGCCGTACGTGAAGCACTCTCTGACGGGCGGATCGGGGTTGATGTCGCTGATGCGATCATCCGGCCATTAGACGACATCAGCGGCGCAGCCCTCACCGACGAAGTACACGCTGCCGCCGTGCGGCTTGTCGAGCAGGCCGGGATGAGTGTGGGCGGGTTCGGGTTCACCGCCGACCAAATCAGGGGCCTCGCTGTACGGGTGCGGGAGAACATCGACCCCGACGGTGCTGAACCCCGGTACACAGATTTGGAAGAACAACGCGGCCTCACGTTCTCACGAATGCGGTCAGGGAACACCAAAATGGTCGCGATCTTCACCCCCGACCAAGCCGCGGTATGGAAAGCGATCGACAACGCCGCGTTCAGCCCCCGCATCACACCCACCTTCACCAACGGCGACGACACCGGCGACGGCTCTGAAGGCTGCGATGCCGCAGGCGACGGCAGTCAAGCCGGCGACGGCGAGAACGGCGGCGATGCTGCCGCCGAAGGTAACGCCGAGGCTGGCGGGGCTGCGGCCGAACCTTTTCTGAGCGGCCTGGAAACCCCGGAAGGTCAGAACGTTGATACTCGTACGCTGTCGAAACGGCGAGTGGACTTCTACACCGAGCTTGCGCGGAAAAGCTCCGGGCTACCGGGCATGCCGGTCATCAACGGGGCCGCGCCCACGATCAACGTTCACGCGACCCTCGAAGACATCATCGCCGGCCGCGGGGTCGGCTGGGTCGACGGCATCGACGAACCCATACCCGCATCCGTTGTCGAACAGCTGCTCTGCCACGGCGATGTGATCACCACCCTGTTCGGGAAGCACGGGCACGTGTTGCAACACGGGAAGACCCGGCGCTACTTCACTCCCGCACAAAACCGGGCGTTAGCCGCCCGCGACGGCGGCTGCGTCTGGCCCGGCTGCGACCGGCCACCCTCATTCTGCGAATCCCACCACGTCGACGAATGGAAACACGACAACCACGCCCCCGGCCGAACCGACATCAACAACGGCGCTTTAGTGTGCAGCTTCCACCACCGACACCTGCACCAATCCGACTGGAAACTCGTCATGCGATACGGGGTACCACACATGATCCCCCCGAAATGGGTCGAACCCGACCAAACACCCAAGCGATGCATCCAACAAACCGACCGACTCAACCCACCAACACCCTACCGATTCGACACGAAAATGCAGGCGAACCGGCCACCAACGCGAGCCGGCGGAGTCGCTTGACGCATCCGCACGCCTGACCTGCGGCACGCCACCGAGAAGCTACAGCTGCAGTGCGGGCGCTACCTCTTGTCGTCAGTCGTCACGAGCGAAAGCGGTGCCGTCACGGTCTCGAGAGACTTCCGTTCGGCATCCACCCCGAAGATCAGCGCCACGATACCGCCGATGATCATCACGCCGGCACCGATGAAGTACCCCACGGTGAGCGGCCCACGGTCGGAGCCGTCACCGATCAGCACGCCATACAGCAACGGTGCACCGGCGCCGGCTATTTGCCCGAGCGCGAAGAAATACGAGATGGCTTGGCTGCGAAGCTCGAGCGGAAAGATCTCGCTCACCGTCAAATACGCACTCGAAGCGCCTGCCGAAGCGAAGAAGAACGAGACACACCAGAAAATGGTCTGGGTCGCGGCGTTGAGGGTTCCGGCGTGAAAGAGCACCGCAGATACGGCCAACACGACCCCGGCGATTCCGTAGGTCAAGAAGATCATCTTGCGTCGACCCCACACGTCGAACAGATGCCTCAGCACCAGGGGCCCGAGCAGGTTGCCGATGGCGAACGGAAAGAAGAAGTACTGTGTCGAACTCGGGCTCGTACCGTAGAAGTTCTGCAACACCAGCGCATAGGTGAAAAAGATGGCGTTGTACAAGAACGACTGCGTGATCATCATGGTCGCGCCCACCAGGGTGCGCTTCGGGTACTGCCTCAGCAGCACGTGCGCAATCTGGCGAAACGGGATGCTCTCGGTAGCCTTCACCGTGATCGCCAGCGAATCATCCACCGGCGTCAGCTCACCGCCCTCGCGCTCGACCCGCGCTTCGATGTCGTCGACCGTCTCTTCGGCCTCTTTCTCGCGCCCGTGCGTCATCAGCCAGCGTGGGCTCTCGGGAATGTGTCTGCGCAGGAAAATGACGCCGAGACCGAGCACCGGGCCGATGAAGAAGCCGATGCGCCAGCCGATGTTCTCGGCGAAGATGTCGGGGTTCAGCAGAAACAAGTTGGCGAATGAGCCGAGAGCCGCACCGGGCCGCCCTGTGTTTTTCGTGCCGGGAACCAGGTGACAAACGCCAGTCTCAGGCGTACGCTCCGCTCGGCAGCGGCGCCGGCAGGGCACGTGCGTCAGTAGACGAAAAGCTGCCCCAGCACCACAACGACGATGACGAACAAAGCCACCACGGCGCCTGCGATCTTGATGCCCCGACCGCCGAGGTTGCTGAGACCGTAGCCCACCAGAAACGGCAACGCCAGCAGCATCAGCGACAGAATCCACCAGAACGCACGGTAGCCGAACTGGCTCGCGTCGGCCAGGTGCGAGCCGAACAGTGTCTGTGTAGCGGGGTGTGTGGCGAACGCGATGGTCGTAGAAAGCGGAAAAGCGATCAGCACGAAGGTGATCAGCCCGGCGAAAGCGCCCCAGCCACCGCGGCGGCCGTCTTCGAGCGCTGTGTGCTGCGTCGACCCGCCCGTCTGGCTGTTCTTGCGCTGCCCGCTGCTGATCTTGCTGCCTGATTGATTGTGGCGCGTGTTACTCATGACAGAACTCTATTGGCCATGACGAACGCTCAGAAGCACAAGGCGGTAGACCACACCCACGAGAACGACAGCGATACCAACAACGATGCCGGCTAAGGGCAGCGTGATGACGAGGGTCAGGCATCCGGCTACCCCGAGCACAGCGAGCATTCGCGGGTACCGACGCTGCGCCGCGCGCTGGGTGAAGGCCGAAGCGTTGGCCACCGTGTAGTAGAGCAGCACCCCGAACGACGAAAAGGCGATGGCGCCGCGAAGGTCGACGGTCAGCACCAGCACACTCACCACGACAGCCAGCGCTACCTCGGCATGGTGCGGCACGGCGAAGCGGGGGTGGATGACGCCCAGCCAGCGCGGCAGATCGCCCTCGCGTGACATCGCGAGCGTTGTTCGGCCGATGCCCGCGATCAGCGCCAGCAGCGCACCGAGTGACGCAGCGGCGGCACCGAAACGCACCACAGGCACGGCCCACAGCCATCCGCTTGCCGTCACCGTATCGGCGAGCGGAGCAGACGAACCGGCCACCGCTGTGGCTCCCAGAGTGCCCAGCACGATGATCGCAATGACCGCGTAGACCACCACCGCGATACCCAGAGCGAGCGTGATGGCGCGCGGAATCGTGCGCTCGGGGTTGCGAACCTCTTCACCCATGGTCGCGATGCGCGCGTAACCGGCGAACGCGAAAAAGAGCAGTCCGGCCGACTGCAGAATTCCGTACCACCCGTGAGCGACGAGATCGCCGGAGAGATTGCCCGACTCCCAGGCGTTCAGCACCGGAAGCCCAGAACTCCACCCGGCCGCTACGACCAGCGCGAGCGTGAGCAGCACCACCACGACAATGACGCGCGTGAGCGTCGCCGTGCGTGTCACGCCGCGATAGTTCACTGCTGCGAGCGCAAGCACGGCAATAACGGCGACTGGCTTCTGCCAGCCGGGCGGCGCGGCATACGCGGCAAATGTCAGTGCCATTGCAGCGCAACTCGCCGTCTTACCGATGATGAAGCTCCAGCCGGCGATGAAACCCCACCACGGGCCGAGTTGCTTTCGCCCGTAAACGTACGTTCCGCCCGAGGCCGGATACGTCGCCGCAAGCTGAGCAGACGAGGTCGCGTTGCAGAACGCGACGATGGCGGCGACGCCAAGACCGATGAGCAGCCCACTGCCCGCCGCCTGTGCGGCCGGGGTGAACGCCGCGAAGATTCCAGCACCGATCATCGAGCCCAGGCCGATGAAAACAGCGTCGCCGAGCCCGAGGCGGCGTGCGAGCGAGGGCGGCACAGTCGGAGTCACGCGCGTATCGTACGGCAGCGATGCATCTGGCCGGTGAACGAGAGCGACGTCTTCCGGGAAAATCGGCTCACCGTCAAGGCCCACCGCCAGATTGGGGGTTCGCGGTATTCTAGAGGCTGGTCACCTGACCCGATTCTAGAGTCAACCGAAAGCAGCACTTGTGGCCGATGCGCCTTCTGACGAACCGAGAGCACGGATGCTCGGCGAGCGCTACCGCCTCGGCCAAACCATTGGCCACGGCGGTCTCGCCACGGTTTTTCTCGCGCATGATGAGACCCTGGGTCGCGACGTCGCGGTGAAGCTGTTTCACGCTAGCGCTGTCAACTCGGGCCGTCAAGAGAGCGAACTCGCCGTTCTTGCCGGGCTCGACCACCACGCTCTTGTGCAGATTCACGATGCCGGCATCGACGTCGACGAATACGGTCGGTCGACGCGCTACCTGGTGATGGCACTGGTGAATGGCAGCGACCTGCACGAGCGTTTGTCGCGGCATCCACTCACCTCACGGCACATCGCCGAGATCGGCTACGACCTCGCCGAGGCACTCGACTACATTCACGCGCACGGAGTCATTCACCGCGACATCAAACCGTCGAACATCTTGCTGGTCGACTACGGTGACGGCTCACCTCGGGCTCGCGCGAAACTGACCGACTTCGGAATCGCCATCGCCGAAGACCTCGAACGGCTCACGACCGACGGAACGACCACTGGCACCGCCGGGTACCTGAGCCCGGAGCAGGCATCGGGGCAGCCCATCGGGCCGGCCAGCGATGTCTACTCGCTCGGTCTTGTGCTGCTGGAGTGTTTCACACGGCACCTTGAATTTCCCGGCGGCGTCGTCGAATCTGCCCTCGCCCGCCTCTCGCGTGACCCGGTGATTCCCGACGACCTGCCCGACTATTGGCAGCAATTGCTCGCCGCCATGACCGCTCGCGATCCGGCCGCGCGGCCCGTACGTCACGAGCTGGTCGCCGTGCTGAAACAGGTGGTCATCGCCGAGAGCGGCAAGCACAAAGACGAGGCCATGGAGCCGCTTTTCGCGCCGGGCGAGGTTCACGGCGAGCCGGTTTCGCGGCCCGCGTCGCTCGACACCCTTCCCGACGAAGCGCTCGACCGGGTCACCGCTATGGCCGCGCGACTGTTCTCGGCGCCGATCTCCATTGTGAGCGTGGTCGATCACGACCGGGTGTGGTTCAAATCGCACTACGGAGACGATGTTGAACGCATCGCTCGCGAGGTCGATCTGACAACCATCATGCTGCCGCAGAACGACCCGGTCGTCATCGAAGACGGCATGCTCGACACCCGCACATCTGACAGCGTGCTGGTCACCGGCCCATTGGGGCTGCGATTCTATGTTTCGGTGCCGCTGAAGCGTTCGTCGGGCGAGCTCATCGGCACGCTGGGCGTGATGGACTTCGTTCCTGGTGAGGCCGACGAGGCCGAAATCGAGAACCTCAAAGACCTCGCGGCCCTCGTTGTGGCGCAGCTCGAGCTTCGCCAGGTGGGCCTTCGCACCACTAGTGACATCGCGGGCACGCCCGGTGAGGCGCTACCGTTGTCTCGATAGTGAGGCACCGGCTTGCGAGACTTGGCGGGCGGGAATTCGGCTCAGCCAGTGCAACTGGTGTAGCCGGCTCAACGAGGGGATGCCATGACGGCTATAGCGACACTCGGGTTGTCATCTGCAGAGGTTGATGAACGTGTTGCCCGCGGCGACGATAACGCCTACGTTGCCGCTTCGAGCCGCAGCGCATGGAGCATCGTTCGCGCCAACCTGTTCACGCTCTTCAATGGAATCATCGCGGCCTGCTTCATCGTGTTGCTGCTGCTCGGCCGCTGGCAAGACGCCCTGTTCGGCCTCAGCGCCATTGCGAACACCGTCATCGGGTCGGTGCAAGAGTTTCGGGCGAAACGTTCGCTCGATCAGCTCGCGCTGATGCACGCCCCGCTCGCACGGGTCTTGCGTGATGGCGACGAGGCGAACATCCCTGTCGCCGGCCTGGTGCTCGACGACATCGTGGTGTTGCGCGCGGGCGATCAGGTGTCGGCAGATGCGGTCATTGTCGACTCCGCGAGGTTGCAGCTCGACGAGTCGATGCTGACGGGCGAATCGGATGCCGTTGACAAGGTCGCAGGCGACACCGTGCTCTCTGGCTCCATCGTGGTGGGCGGCGAAGGCACGGCGCGAGTGTCGCACGTCGGCGCCAACTCGTACGCGAACCAGCTCTCGAGCGAGGCGAAGAAGTTCTCGCTCGTTACGAGCGAGCTGCGCGCCTCGATCAATAGGGTTCTGAAGTGGATCGCCTGGATCATCGGCCCCATCGCCCTGCTCGTTCTGAATGCCCAGATGGTGGCGCTCGGCGGCTGGCCCGAGGCTATCTCGTCGGGCGCGTGGCGCAACGGTGCGGTGTCGACCATCGCCTCGGTAGTGGCCATGATTCCGCTCGGCTTGGTGCTGATGACGAGCATCGCATTCGCGGTGGGCGCGGTGAAGCTCTCGGGGCAGAAGGTGCTCGTGCAAGAGCTTGCCGCCGTCGAGGGGCTCGCCCGCATCGACCTGATCTGTCTCGACAAGACGGGCACACTGACCGAAGGCGACATCGTGTTCGACGCGGTGCATCCGGTGCCTGCTCTTGGTGGCGCTGCTAGCGCTGCTGGCGCGGGCGATGCTGCCACCGGCAATGTCGCTGGCAACGTTTCTGCGCGGGGCTGGCAGAGGGTTCTCGCCTGGTATGGGGCCGAGCCCGACGCGAATGCGACCGCACGCTGCCTCACCGTGCCGTACCCGGTCACCGATGCCCGTGAGCCGAGCGGGCGTATTCCGTTCTCGTCTGCACGTAAATGGAGCGCGGTCAGTTTCGCTGAGGTGACCGGCGCCGGCGGCACCTGGGTTCTGGGCGGGCCCGAAATGGTCTTTCCAGCAGGCGGGAGCTCGGCCGACTCTGCCGACTCGGGCGTGGCGCTCCGCCAGCAGTCTGCCGAACTCGCCGCCTCCGGCCGACGCACGCTGGTGCTCGCCCACTCCCCCCACCAGCTCAGCGCCGACGACATCGATTTAGAACGTCTGCCGGGCGACGGCAGCGTGCAGCCCGTGGTGCTGCTGACGTTCCGCGAGAGCGTGCGCTCAGACGCCCGCGAAACCCTCGACTACTTCGCCAGCCAAGGCGTGGCCGTTCGCATCATCTCGGGCGACAACCCGCACACCGTGGCCGCCATCGCCCGCGAGGTGGGCCTCGAAGTGCTCGACGGCTTCGACGCCCGCGAGTTGCCCGACGATAGGGATGCCCTCGCCGCCGTGCTGGCTGAACACGTGGTCTTCGGCCGCGTGACTCCGGCGCAGAAGAAGAACATCGTCATCGCCCTGCAGCAGGCCGGTCACACCGTGGCCATGACGGGCGACGGTGTCAATGACGCGCTGGCCATCAAAGAGGCCGACATCGGTATCGCTATGGATTCGGGCTCGGCAGCCACGAAGGCCGTCGCCCGCATCATTCTGCTCGACGGCCGCTTCTCGCACCTTCCCGGCGTCGTCGCCGAGGGCCGGCAGGTCATCGCGAACGTCGAACGCGTGTCGATGCTGTTTCTCACCAAGACGGCCTACGCCACAGCGCTCGCGGTGATCTTCGGCGCATTTCTGCTGCAGTTTCCGTTTCTGCCGCGCCAGCTGTCGATTGTCGACGGTCTGACCATCGGCATTCCGTCGTTCTTCTTGGCGCTGATGCCCAACACGCGGCGGTACATTCCGGGCTTCCTGCGTCGCTCGCTGAGTTTCGCCATTCCCGCCGGGCTCGTGATCGCGCTCGCTTTGGCGCTTTACACCCGGCTCTCGCTCGACGCCGGCATCAGCGAAGCCGAACTCCGCACCGGCTCTACCCTCATTCTCGCCATTGTGGGCCTGTGGATTCTGATCGTGCTCTCGCGGCCCATCGACGGCATCAAGACGCTGATCATCGGTGCCATGATGATCGGGCTGGTTCTGGTGTACTCGATTCCGCTGGTCACGAACTTTCTCGAGCTGGTGAACCCGTCGCTGACGACAGCGCTGCTGGTCATCCTGATCTCGGCGCTCACCATCGGCGGCATCGAGATCGTGCGGTTCGTGCACGTGCGCTACGTGCGCCGGCACTCGGGGCCGCCTCCGCTGCTCGGCAAGCACTGACCCAGCAAGCATTGACTCGGCAAGCACTGACTCGGCCTCTGCTTTGAGTATGCGCGGCCCGGCTTACGAGTCAGCGCTGCGCTTGGCGAAGTATCGGGATGCCGGGCCGACGTAGAGCGCCGTCATCACCCCGGCGATCAGCACCACCTCGACGATGGTCGACACCGAGATGCCCGACCCGGTGACGATGGCGGTGACGCCCACCGCAAGCGTGATGCCGAGAATCACCGTCGCGGCGATGCGCGCGGCCCGATCGCCCCGCGACAGCCCCGACGCGATGGCGATGGTCAGCAGTCCGAGCAGAATCGTCGCAGCGCCGATGAGGGTCACCGTGGCCTGCCCGCCGATCTCGTCGACGTCGTCGGCGTATCGCAGCAGAATGACGAAGATGCCGGCCACGATGTCGAGCACTCCGGCGATGTAGGTCAGAACGACCACCACGATCACACTCGCCGGTGCGCGGGTGGCTTGTTGAGCATCCACTTCACTCATCGGTCAATGCACCCGCTTCACGAACGTACGCAAGAGGGTTCGCAAAATGCCTAAGAACCCGAAGAAGCCTACGACCGCCCCGAGCAGGTCGAAGAGGTGCAGGTTCGGCGCCACGAGCGGGCCCACGCCGTTGATGACCAGAACGATGGCGATGACGACGGCCGCGACCGACACGAAAGCGCCCACGAACTCTGAGACGATGCCGTTGATCCACTCGCGGTCGTCGCCCTCGCCGAACGATCGGATGCGAATGCCGAACGTGCCCGATTCGAGCTTCTGCATGATGGAGTCGATACGCCGCGGAAACTTGCGCAGCAGAGCACGGCCCACAGCGACCTGCGCCTGAGCCGAAACGGCGATGCGTTTCGGGTCGAGCATGCGCCGCATCAACGTGGGCACCCGCGGCAGCGCCTCGGTCACCATGTCGAAGTCGGGCACGATCACGTGAAGGCAGCCCTCGAGCGTTGCAAAGCTGCGGAACGCCGACGAGAGTGTCGCCGGCAGCGCGATGTGGTGCTGCCGAATCACGTCGAGCATGAGGCTGAAGATCGAACCGTCGCCGCCGCGCCGAAACCGAACCGTGGTGAGCACCAGGCCGATGTCGTGCCGAAAGCTGTCGATGTCAGCCTCTTCTGGCACGTCGACGATGAGCATGAGCGCGTCGGTCGCCGCAATGTCGTCTTCGGCAGAGGCCGCCAGCAGCAGCGCGGCCAGGTTCTCGCGCTGACTGCGCTCGATGACTCCCACCGCGCCGAAATCGATGAGCCCGAGTGTTTGATCTTCGCGCAGAATCACATTGCCCGGGTGCAGGTCTGCGTGAAACACTCCGCAGACCAGAATCTGCTCGAGCACAGCGTTCATCAGCCCCACCGCGAGCGCCCGCCGGGCCTCGGGCGTCATGGCCGCGACAGCAGCGGATGCACGGCTGAGCGGCTGGCCGTCGACCAAGTCCATCGTGATCATGCGCCGCGTGCTCGCCTCGCGATACACCTTCGGCACGTCGATGGTGATGTCCGCGTCATCTGCGTGTTGAGCGATCTGCACGAGCGTCTGGCGCACCATCTCGGTGTTGGAGTACTCGATGCGGTAGTCGAGTTCTTCGAGCAGGGTCTGCGTAAAGCCTCGCGCTACCGATTCGGCCCGCAGGTCGCGACCCTGCTGGGTGTGCAGTTCGGCCGTTTTGGCGAGCCGCAGAATGATGTCGACATCCGCTTCGACCTGCGCCCTGGCTTCGGGCCGCTGCACTTTCACCACGACTTTCGTGCCGTCGAGCAGAATGCCGGTGTGCACCTGGGCGACCGAAGCGGCCGCGAGCGGTTCTTCGTCGATGGCAGTGAACACCTCAGAGATGGGCCGGCCGAGTTCGCTTTCGATGACTGCCTTGACCGAGACCCAGGGAATGGTCGTTGCGCCCGATTGCAGCGACGCGAGCGCCGAGAGGTACGGCTCGGGCACCAAATCACGCCGGGTCGAGAGCACCTGGCCGAGTTTCACGAAGGTGACACCCGACTGGTTGATGGTCTTCACGACCGCGGCCGCACGTTGCTCAGAGGTAGTCAGCTCTGCGTCGGTGCGATTACGCCCGCGCACCAGCCAGCCGGCGCCGCTGCGCGAAGCTATCTCGAGAATCTGCAGATAGCGCCGCGTTCGCTTCTGCCGTTGAAACGCTGCCCGAACCACATCGATGGGGTTACGAAGGCCAGAGGTCGGAAAAATGGCTTCGAGAATCACCAGCAGGCCTACGCCGAGCGCAAAAACCCAGGCGACCGACAGCAGAATCAGCGTGATGATGACGGCGTCTGACGCGTTGGCCGTGTTGTTCACCATGGCGCCGGTTTCGCTCAGCACCCAGAACGAGAAGGGCAGGCCGCAGATGAACACCAGAATGCCCACCACGATGCTGCGCGGCCAGCCCACCGGCACCCCGAGCACCCGGCGGCTCACGAACCCGACGAACACCGCCGAGATGATGCCCACGATGATCAGAATGACAATGTCGAACACGGCTGTTGCTCCCCTGCTTAGCGGCAAGACGTTGCCTCGCAGTCTAGCCAACCACCGCCTGCCGGGTCGGCTACGGTGAGATCGTGACCTCGGGTACTACGCCACCTCGATATAGATTTCGCGCAGCTTCGCGATGGTCGCCTCGTCGATGTCGAGGCCCTTCGTGAAGTAGGTCTCGATGTCTCCGTACTGGGCGGTCATCGAGGCTTCGGCAGTGTCGAGGTATTCTTTCTGCACACCCAGAACGGGCAGCAAGAGGTCAGGGTCGCCGCCGATCGAAGCGAACTGGTCGAAGACGGGCTTCAGTGTCGGCAGAAGCTGGTCGTTTGTGAGCAGGTAGTCGGTGAGCACGTCGTCGTAACTCACGCCGAGCAAGAGCAGCAGGGCCGCGGTGCCCCAGCCCGTGCGGTCTTTGCCGGTGGTGCAGTGGTATTCGGCTGGCAAGATGTGCTCGTCTGCCAGTGCCGTGTAGAAGTCGTGGTAGGCCGAGCGGGCGCTCGGAAGGTCGACGATCTGTTTGTAGGCACCTGTGAAGAGTTCTACGCCCTTGCCGTCGCCGAGCATCTCTTCCGCGGCTTTCGGGTTCTGCAGCAAGGCGATGAGCTGCGCGGGGGCTGCGCCCGAGGCATCCTTCAGCACATCGATGACGACGTAGTTCGTGCCGTCGGGAACGATGTTCGGCTGCTCCTGGCGTTCAGGCTCGGTGCGCATGTCGAATACCGTTCTGATGCCGAGCTCTGCGAACGCGGCCGCGTCAGCCCCCTGAAGCGCCGAGAACTGGGCCGAACGATACAGCTTGCCGCGTGCGACCGTTCCCGTGCTTGTCTGCCACCCTCCGACGTCGCGCAGATTCGGCACCGTAGCAATGGCGATGTTCTGCCCCGGCGCGGGCGTTTCGCTGACCATGACGTCTCCTTCGTTCACTGCCCGGAGCCTATCGAATTCCCCGTGGGCCGGGCAGGGGCGTGGGATTCGCTCGCACCGGGGTGGCGGCGTGGGATTCGCTCGCCGCTTCAGTCGCGCCGGCCCACCCGTCGCTCGGCGATCAGCCGCTCTCCCATGTCGATGTCGATGGCGCCCTCCGCGACTCCCATCACCAGGGCGAAGCCCTCGTCGACGGTGAACTCGTGTTGCCAACCGTTGATCCACAAAAAGATAATCATCAAGGCCCAGGCCGTACGCTTGTTGCCATCGACGAGCGAGTGATTTTGAACCAGCGACTCGAGCAGCGCCGCCGCCTTGCGGTCAATGGACTGGTAGGCATCCACCTCGAACAGGGAGGCGGAGGGGCGAGCCAGCGCAGAAGACAGTAACCCTGCATCTCTGACGTAAAAGCCCAGTCGACTTACGATGTGTAGCGCGTCGTCGAGAGTGAGGTAGTCGGTCACGCGTCTTCGAGGCGCCTCAGTAACTCAGCGTCGTGCTGCAAGACGAAGTCCATGCCACGGTTGATGTCTTCCCTACGCGAACGAGCGCGCACCACGAGCTCAGCGCCTTGCAGAAGAAGGGCGTGCTTCGACATGTGCTCACGCGCCGCCAACTCATCGAGTTGACGATCGAGTTCTTGAGGGAGTCGTACCGTCATAGCCATACCATTATGGTACCACTCGAGCGCCCAGGGTGAGGCGTGGGATGATCGGGGGTATGACCGGCCGACTGATGGTGCTCGACACCGCATCACTGTACTTTCGCGCGTTCTATGGTGTGCCCGACACGGTGAAGGCGCCGAACGGAACGCCGGTGAACGCCGCTCGGGGGCTGCTCGACATGATCGCGCGGCTCGTCGCCGAGTTCGAGCCGACCGCGTTGGTCGCCTGCTGGGATGACGCCTGGCGGCCGATGTGGCGGGCCGCGCTCATCCCGAGCTACAAGGCGCATCGGGTGGCCGAAGAGGTGCCGGGCGGAGTCGACATCGAAGAGACGCCGCCGGGGTTGGTGCAGCAGCTTCCGCTGATCAGAGAGTTGCTCGGGGCGTTCGACATTGCCATCGTGGGTGCGCCAGACCACGAGGCCGACGACGTGATCGGCACGCTCGTCACGCGCGCCGGTGCAGCATCGATACCGGTCGACATCGTGACCGGCGACCGCGATCTGTTTCAGCTCGTGAACGATGCGGCGAGCGCTCGCGTCATATATACCGCCCGCGGCATGAGCAAGCTCGAGCTCGTCACCGACGATGTTGTTCGGGCGAAATACGGGGTGGGGCCCGACCGGTACGTCGACTTCGCGGTGCTGCGCGGCGACACCTCAGACGGCCTGCCGGGGGTTGCCGGGGTCGGCGACAAGACCGCGGCGACCCTGGTGCGTGACTTCGGCGGTATCGACGACATCGTGGCGGCCGCGACAGATGACGCTGATGGCGGTGCGCAAGCCGATGCGACAGCGGCCACCATGTCGGCGTCGGTTCGCACGAAGATCAGCGCGGCAGTCGACTACCTCGCGGTGGCACCGAAGGTGGTCGAGGTAGTGCGCGATCTCGATCTCGGTGAGGTGGCCGACACGATCGAGCCGCTCACGCCGAAACAGCTCGACCGCATCACTGAGCTGGCCGCCGAATGGGGCCTCGGCGGTTCGGCCGACCGGGCGCGAACGGCTCTGGATGCCCGGGCCGCTGCCGCGCGCTGAGATCTCTCCCAGCGCGGTGCCGCGCCATCGTGGCCGGGCCCGAGCGAAGCCTGATACACACATGTGATGACGCTGAAAATCAGCCTGTCGACGGATGCCCGGCCGCTCTACCAGACGTAGCGTTGAAGCATGAAAACGGAACGAAACCCGCGTTGATGTCTGACATCACGCACCACCTCTTCGACGCAACCATCACCGTGGTCGCACTCTGGGCCATCATCTCGGTGCCCGTGGCCATCGCGCTCGGCCAAGTCATTCGCATTCGCGACCAGCACTAGCAGAGCGGTCGACCCGCGACCCGCACTGCTAGCACCCGCACTGCCGGCCGACCCGCACTGCCAGCACCCGCACTGCCGGCACCCCGCACTGCCGGCACCCGCACTGCCAGCACCCGCACTGCCAGCCGACCCGCACAGTCAGCCGACCCGCACAGTCAGCCGACCCGACAGATCTCGCCTTTCGCCGACACGCGCCACCTCAGGTCAGGCGGCCTGCCGCCTTGAGCGCCGCATCAATGGTCGGCTGCAGGTGGCCGGCACCCTCGAAGCCCGCGAACCACTCGGAGTTGCACGCGGCATCCACTGCCCGTTCGGGTAAGCCCACGAGGTAGAGCGTGCAGCCGAGCCCTACCAGCGACGCCTCGAGGTCGCGTAAGCCGTCGAGTACTGTCACCGACATGTGCGGCAAACTCGCCACCTCGAAGATGACGATCGCCGGCATCGGCGTGAGCGCCTGCACTGCACTCACAACGGCACGCGTGGTGGGTTTGATGTTCGCCGTGTACAGCCCAGACGTCAGGTGCAGGGGCAGAACGGCCGCGAGCGGCGGCTGGTCGCCGGGCTGACTGACGATCGACCAGGCTCCCGAGGCGCGGCGGTAGATCGGCGCCACCTGCGGCTGGTTCAGTTCACGCAGCACGAGCACCAGCGTTATCAGCACACCCGTCACCACACCCGCCAGCAGCCCCGCCGTGACGGCGACGACGGCGGTAGCGAGAGCGAGCCACGCCTCTACCGGGCTGATGCGCGCCAACCGTGTGAAGTCGCGCACCTTCACCAGCCCGACGGCCGCCACGATAACGAGCGACCCGAGCACCGCCTGCGGCAGGTCGCTGAGCACCGGCGCCAAGAACAACGCCACGAGCACCGCGATGACCGCGGTCGTGAGGCTCGCCACCTGGGTGCGCACGCCGGCCTGACGCGATACGGCCGCCTGCGAGAATCCGCCGCCCGCCGGCATCGCCTGCGTGAACGACGAAATCACACTCGCGGCGCCGAGCGCGAGCAGCTCTTGATCGGCATCGATATCGGGTTCGTCGCTCGTTCGCACGCTGCGCCCGGCCGAAATCGACTCGAGAAACGCCATGATGGCAATGGCGATGGCACTCGGCAGCACTGCCCCGAACGCCGCGACGTCGGGCAGCTGGATGCCCGGCAGCCCACTCGGAACAGGTGCGATGAGCGCCACCCCCGCACCCGCCAGCCCAGTGAACGCCATGAGCACGATGCCTACCACCACCACGATGAGCGCCCCCGGAATGCGCGCGAAGAACCGCGCGATCAGCAGCAACAGGGCAATGGATGCGGCCGACAACACGACGGTGGCGCCGTTCGCACCGACCAGGTGTGCCACGGTGTACCCGAGCGTTTCGAAGAAGCCCGTGCCCGATGGTGGTGCCGCAATGCCCAGCAGCTTGGGCAGCTGAGTTGCCGCAATGGTGAGCCCGGTACCGGCTCTGATGCCGATGAGCGTGGCCTCAGACACGTTCTCGACGAGCGAGCCCAAGCGAAACAGCCGGGCCAGTATCAGCAAAACGCCAACGATGAGGGTGAGCGTCACGAGATCGCGAACCGGCTCGGCCGACTCTGCCGCAGTCGAGGCGGCGAGCAGCGACGAGGCGGTCAGCGTGGCGATGGTCGACGTGGTCGAAACGTTCAACGCTCGCGAACCACCGAGAAGAGCGTAGACGACGGCCGGCAGCATGCAGGTGTACAGCCCGATCTGCACCGGCAGACCAGCGATGGTGGCGTAGGCCATCGCCTGAGGCAGAATCACCGCAGAAGCGGTGAGTCCGCCCAGAACGTCGGCTTGAAGCATGCTGCGCTGGTATTCCCGGATGGTCGGAAAGAACCAGCCCCGCCGAGTTCGTTCAGGCACTACTGTTTGCCGCTCGCTCACTCCCCCACTCCTCGCCGCACGCTGGTCGCCACTCGCTGCTATGCGCGGCGTCTGGAGCGGTCGGCGAAGCGAGACTGGTCGCTGTTCGCGAGACGCGACTTCTTCGGCCCAGCCATCTCAGTGACCCGAGCCACCGGCGGGCTCGTACGACCAGAGCTCGCTGCTCACGCCCACAGGGCGGGCTGCGGGCTGGCCCGAACGCTCGGCTTCGCTGCGGTGCCCCTGCCCGAATGCCGGCGAGCTGACCCAGGCCTGAAACGAGTCTTCGTCGGCCCAGCGTGTCACGACCAGCCAGGTGGTGCGATCGTCGGTGGGCTTCAGCAACTCGAAGCCCTCGAAGCCGGCCTGATCGTCAACGGCCCCCGCTCGGGCCGCGAAGCGGTGCGCCAGCTCGTCGCCACTGTCGGCGGGCACGGTGATGGCGTTGATTTTGATGACGGTCATGGTTCATCCTTTGTGGTCGGCGAGGTCGGCGATGTCAACGAGACGTTCGCGGGTGGATGTATTCATGCTGCCACGAGAAACGGTTGGTGATGGTACCCGCTGGCATCGAGGGTCACGAAAGTCGACTCCGGCACCTCGAGAAATGCCCCCGGCAGATCGTTCAGTGGCTCCGACACCACCACGTGCGCAGCCTTTCCGAACAGATTCAGCCACGCCGTGTCGGGGTACAGCTCTCGAAGTGCCTCGATGTCGGCTGAGTGGAACAGCGTGCGAGTCGCCCCCTGCGACGAATACCGCAGCGCCCAGATGGTGGCGCCGTCGGCCACAGCAATGGTGCCCTGCATGGGAAAGGCGACGCCGTGCTCGCGGCCCACCTTCTCGATCAGCGAAATGGCCGCGGCAAGCCCCGCCATCGGGTTTTCGCGCAGACCGAGCGTGAGCGCGAGGTAGAAAAGCACCTCGGAGTCGGTGGTGCCCTTGAGTTCGAGGTACAGCGAGGGGTCGATCGCGAAGACCAATTCACGTTTGAAGGCAGCGAACCCGCTCACGAAACCGTTGTGCATGAACATCCAATTCTCGTAGCGAAATGGATGGCAGTTGGTCTGTTGAATGGGCGGCCCCGCGGCTGCGCGCACGTGACTGAAGAACAAGGGGCTCTCGATCGCGCCCGTCAGTTCGCGCAGGTTCGTGTCGTGCCAGGCCGGTTCGATGGAGTGAAACAGGGCCGGAATGCTGCCCGCGACCGCTCCAGAGGGGTACCAGCCGAAACCGAAGCCGTCGCCGTTGACGGTTTCGTTGCCGAGCGGCGAGTTCAGCGACTGGGCGACGAGCGAATGCTGCGGATCGAGCACGACTGTTGCCGGTCGAAGCGGTTCACCCGAATATGCGAGCCAGCGGCACATTTTCTTCTCCGTCTGATCAGTCAGTGAAAAGCAGTGATGACAGAAGCTGACATGACGCGCTAGAGTGAGATCAGAACCTCATGACAGGTTCTGACATTACTCCTCCGCCATTGCCGCGGGGCAGAGCAGAAAGCAGTATTTTCATGCGTATTTTTGTTACTGGAGCATCAGGCTGGATCGGCTCGGCCGTCACCGACGAGCTGCTCGCAGGCGGCTACGAGGTGTTGGGGCTCGCACGCTCCGACGCGTCGGCCGCCTCCGTTTCAGCGAAGGGAGCCTCGGTGTTGCGCGGCGACCTCGACGATCTCGACTCGCTGCGTGAGGGTGCGGCCACGACCGACGCCACTATTCACCTGGCCAACAAGCATGACTGGGCGCATCCGGAGCTGTCGAACAAGGCTGAGCGCGAGGCCATCGAAACGATCGGCGAGGTGCTCGCCGGGTCGAATCGTAAGCTGCTTTTGGCCTCTGGTGTGGCTGGCGCTGTGCCTGGTCGTTCGCTCACTGAAAACGACGCGTCACCGTTTCACGGTCTCGAGTCGCCGCGCGGCGGCAGCGAGAACCGCGCGTTCGAGTTCGTCGACCGCGGCGTTGGTGCGGTGAGCGTGCGCTTCGCGCCCACGGTGCACGGCGTGGGCGACAACGGGTTCACGAAGATCTTCGTCGACGCCGACCGGGCCAAGGGGTTCGCAGCGTACATCGGCGAGGGAACGAATCACTGGCCCGCGGTGCACCGCTCTGACGCTGCCCGCGTTGTGCGTCTCGGGCTCGAGAAGGCGGCGCCGGGCACCGTGCTGCACGCCATCGGCGAAGAGGCGATCGAGACGAAGCTGATCGCGGAGGCCATCGGGCGCGCGTTCGATCTGCCCGTGCGGTCGATATCGGCCGACGAAACCGTGCCGCAATTCGGCCCGATCGGCACGTTCTTCGGTATGGACATTCCGGCGTCGTCGGCGCGCACGCAGCAGTTGCTGGGCTGGGTTCCCTCTGGCCCGACGCTCATCGAAGACATTGAGGGCGGCGCGTACTCGGCATCGTGAGGAGCGCTTTGCTCGGGTCATGCACTCCCCGGCGGGGTGCACTAGACCCGAGCGCCGCTTCCCGACAGACTGAACATGTTCTGTTCGATGGTGTGGAAGGGTGCTTCGATGGCCGAGATTCAACGACAGGTTCTGCCGATTGCAGACACGAAGCCGGTGGGATTGACTACGTACGTCACGACAGACCCCGACACGTCGTTTCCGCCCATCGAGCCGTTGCGGCCCCCGAAGGGCGCCCCAAACGTTTTGGTCATTCTGCTCGATGATGTGGGCTTCGGAGCATCCAGTGCCTTCGGCGGGCCCTGCGCCACCCCGACAGCCGAACGCCTGGCGGCCGACGGCCTGAAGTACAACCGCTTTCACACGACGGCGCTCTGCTCGCCCACCCGCGCGGCGATGCTTTCGGGCCGCAACCACCACTCTGTCGGCATGGGCGCCATCACCGAGATGGCGACCTCGGCCCCGGGCTACAACTCGCTGCGCCCGAACACCTGCGCGCCGCTGGCCGAGATTCTGCGGTTGAACGGCTACTCGACCGCGCAGATCGGCAAGTGCCATGAAGTTCCGGTGTTCGAGTCGAGCCCCATTGGCCCGTTCGACCACTGGCCACACCCCGGCGGCGGCTTCGAGTACTTCTACGGCTTCATCGGCGGCGAAAACAACCAGTGGTACCCGGCCCTCTACGAGCAGACCACGCCCGTCGAGCCGTGGGGTACTCCCGAAGAGGGCTACCACCTGATGGGTGACCTCGCCGACCACGCAATTCTGTGGATGAAACAGCAAAAGGCCTTGGCGCCCGACAAGCCGTTCTTCACCTACCTCGCCCCGGGCGCGACCCACGCCCCGCACCACGTGCCCGAAGAGTGGGTCGCCAAGTACAAGGGTAAATTCGATCAGGGCTGGGATGTGCTGCGCGAAGAGATGTTCGGCCGCCAGAAGGCGCTCGGCGTGGTGCCGCAAGACGCCGCACTCACCACACGACCCGACGAGATTCCGTCTTGGGATGACCAGCCCGAGAACCTCAGGCCCGTGCTCGCCCGCGAGATGGAGGTCTACGCGGCCTTTCTCGAATACGCCGACTTTCACATCGGCCGGGTCATCGACTCGCTCGACGAGCTCGGCATTCTCGACGAAACCCTCGTGTATTATATCATCGGCGACAACGGAGCTTCTGCCGAGGGCACTCTGCTCGGCACCTCGAACGAGATCATGGTGTCTGAGGCGCCTGACCTGGCCACGGCTGAGTGGATTATCGACCGCATCGACGATCTCGGATCGCCCCGCGCCTACAACCACTACGCCGTGGGCTGGGCCCACGCCATGGACACCCCGTACCAGTGGACCAAGCAGGTCGCCTCGCACTTCGGCGGCACCCGAAACGGAACCATCGTGCACTGGCCTTCGAACATCGAGGCCAAGGGTGAGATTCGCACGCAGTTTCACCATGTCATCGACATCGCCCCGACCATCCTGGAGGCCGCCGGCTTGCCGATACCCACCTCGGTCAACGGTGTGCAGCAAGAACCGATGCACGGGGTCAGCATGGCGTACAGCTTCAACGACAAGGCGGCGGCCGAGCGGCACACGACGCAGTACTTCGAGATGATGTGCAACCGCGGCATCTACCACGAGGGCTGGACTGCCGTGACGAAGCACGCCACCCCGTGGGAGTTCTCGGGCCGCAGCGAAGACATCGACTCAGACGTGTGGGAGCTCTACGACACGAACACCGACTGGACGCAGGCGAATGACCTCGCCGCATCGAACCCCGAGAAGCTGAAGGCTCTGCAGCGACTGTTCGATCTCGAGGCGGGCAAATACAACGTTTTTCCACTCGAACCCCGGTTCGCCGAGCGTTTCAACCCCGAGCTCGCCGGCCGGCCGAACCCCATCGCCGGCAACACGCAACTGCTGTTCGGCGGCATGCACCGGCTGCAAGAGAACGTGGTCATTAACACGAAGAACAAGTCGCACTCGGTGACGGCAGAGATCACTGTCCCTGAGGCGGGAGCAAGCGGAGTCATCGTGGCCCAGGGTGGCAACGGCGGCGGGTGGTCGCTCTACACACTCGACGGCGCCCTGCGGTACGCGTACAACTTCACCGGCGCGCGCATGTATTACGTGGGCTCAGACGCGCCACTGCCAGCTGGAAAGCATCAGGTGCGCATGGAGTTCGTCTACGACGGTGGCGGAATCGGTAAGGGCGGCGACGTGACCCTTTACGTCGACGGCTCGCCTGTCGGTACCGGCCGCGTCGAGCGCACCCACTGGGGAATTTTCTCCATGGACGAGACCACCGAGGTGGGAAGCGACGCCGGCTCCTCGGTCTCTGAAGAGTACGGACCTCGCAACAACGTGTTCAACGGCCGAGTCGAATGGGTGCAGCTCGACATCGACGCCGCCGCCGAAGACGTCGACCATCTCATCTCGCCAGAAGAGCGCTTCAGGGTAGCGATGGCGAAGCAGTAGCGCTCACGTCGGCTGAACCCCGCCGCTACCGACGGGGTTCAGCCGACGAACTCAGTGCTCAGTCGCGAGACAGCGCAGCCGCGAGGTGCCGTTCGACGTCGATGTACACGTCGTCGGCCACATCGAACACGACCTTTCGCAATTCGCCGCCCGTGAAGGTGTAGCCCGGCTTGTACGCGGTGCTCACCACGTCACCGCCGTCGTACCCGATGCAGAGCCCCTCGCCGCAGAGGGTGAAGTGACCCGGCATGGTGCGAATGCGTTCGCTGGCGACGGGGTCGTCGTCGATGAACAGCGTTGCGGTGCCCAGCCACTCGCCGTGCTGCCCACGCTCTTCCTTCTGAAAGTCGACCCCGAAAACGTGGTCGCCGGCGGCGGGCATCGGCGCTTCGATGACTTGCTCGGGTGGAATGCCCAAGAAGTTGTACACGTACCGCAGCGAACCGTCTTTGACGTAGAGCGAGTGGCCGCCGAATCGGGCGCCGTGGGCGAAGATGACCCCGGCCGTGTCGGCGGTGGTGGTCAGGTCGGCGAGCACCTTCCACGAGACTCCGTGGGTGTTCGCGGCCGACCGCTCTGGCACTTCGCTCGTGCCGGGGTAGTAGGTGTACGTTCCGCCCGGCGGCACCGGCACCTTGAACTCCATGGCGATGAACGCTGCGAGGTCTTTGCCGGCGACCTGCATATCGTTCAGAGGCAGTACATTATTAGCCTGCGCCTCTTCGAACCAGAGAGCTACCAGTTCTTGCACCTTCTCGGGATGCTCGGCTGCGAGGTCAGAGGCCTCAGCTCGGTCGACGTCGGTGTGAAAAAGCTGCCACGTGTCGTTTTCGAAGTTACTCATGCCCGAGATCGGCCCGTGCTCGGTCACGGCCTTCCAACCATCGTGCCAAATGCCGCGTTGCCCGAACATCTCGTAGTACTGAACCTTCTTCGTCGTGGGCGCGTCTGGTTCGTCGAACGAGTACGCCATTGAGACTCCGGCGAGTGGATTCTGCACGGTACCGTCGACGATGTCGGGAAACTCGACTCCGCAAGCCTCGAGAATGGTCGGCACGATGTCTGTGGAGTGGTGGTACTGCGAGCGCACCTCGCCGCGCGCTGCGATTCCTTTCGGCCACGAGATCACCAAGGGGTCGCAGACGCCGCCCTGATAGGTGTATCGCTTGAACATGCGGAACGGGCTTGAGAAGGCGGCCGCCCACCCCGTGGGGTAATGGTTGTATGTGGCGGGCGAGCCGAGCTTGTCGATCAGCGGCAGATTGTCTTCGATCGTGTCGGGGTACGCGTTGAAGAATTTCCCTTCGTTCACCGAGCCGTTGGGTGATCCTTCGCCCGAAGCACCGTTGTCTGCAGCAAAGATGACGAGGGTGTTGTCGAGCTGACCCGACTCCTCGAGGTAATCGATGATGCGCCCCACCTGCACGTCGGTGTACTCCGAAAAGCCTGCAAACACTTCGGCCATACGGCTGAAGAGGCGCTTTTCGTCGTCAGACAGCTCCGCCCACGGGCGCACGGAGTCGCCCTCAGCGAAAGTTTCGGGCGGCATGGGGTTCAATTCGGTCAATACTGTGCCTTCGGGCAGAATGCCTCGCTCGATCATCCGGGGCAGAACCCACTCGCGGTAGGCCTCATAGCCGTCGTCGAACATTCCCTTGTACTTGTCGATGTACTCTTGCGGCGCGTGATGCGGGGCGTGGTTCGCGCCCGGGCAGAACCAGAGGTACCAAGGCTTGTCGGGCTCAGACTGTTTGCTGTCGCGAATGAACGACATCGCTTTGTCGGCCAGGTCTTTCGAGAGGTGGTAGCCCTCTTCTGGCAGGTACGGCTGGTCGATGTAGTGGTTGTCTTCGGCGAGGTCGGGGTACCACTGGTTCGTCTCGCCGCCTACGAATCCGTAGAACCGGTCGTAACCCTGGCCGAGAGGCCAGCGCTCTTTCGAGGCGCCCATCGACCACTCGTCGACGGGAACGTTGTGGTTCTTGCCGACCCAGAACGTCGACCAGCCGGCCCGGCGCAGAACGGAGGCCATGGTCGCGTTCTCGCGCGGAATGTGTGAGCTGTACCCGGGAAAGCCCGTCGACGACTCCGAAATCGAGGCGAACCCGTTCGAGTGATGGTTGCGGCCGGTCAAGAACGTCGATCTCGTCGGCGAGCAGAGCGCCGTGGTGTGCCACTGCGAGTAGGTGAGTCCGTTCGCCGCCAGCCGGTCGAGGGTCGGCATCTCGATGCGGCCACCATACGGCGACCACGCCGCGAGCCCGGTGTCATCGAAGAGCACCACCAACACGTTCGGCGACCCTGCGGGCGCCTTCTTGGGCAGAAACGCATCCCAATCGGGAGTCGAGTCACGCACGTCGAGATTGATGATTCCCTTGAACTCTGCCATGTTGTCCTCCGTCAGACGTATCGGTGATGCCCCCATAATGGTGGCATGTACCCTGTCTGACGGCCAGTGCCCGAGTGCAGCTTCTTGCTCGATTGCGGCGCCGGCTCAGTTGTACGGTGGCGTGCAGGGCAGGCCGGTTCTCGGCGAGCCGCGCCCGCCCCCCGCTCGGGTTCGGCACGAGCTGGCACGGCTGCCGCCGCCACTCGCTACCCGAGGTGGCTGTAGTCGGGCAGGTCGATCTTGTCGGCCGGCGGCCTGAAGAAGCGGCCGGTGAGTTTGCCGACGAGGGGGGTGGATGCGGCGCGCAGCGCGACGTGCAAGGCAGCCAGACCGGCGCGCGTTCTCGGGTTTGCGATCTTCGGCACGCCCGGAGGCAGGTTTTGCGCCTGGTTGACGAAGGGCCGCATGATGCGCTCGTACCCGGCGAACGCGTCTGCGTGGTGCACGTGCGCGGCGAGTTCGCCCGCCAGCACGTAGGCGCCCACGAGCGAGAGGCTGGTGCCCATGCCACTCACCGGCGAAGCGCACCACGCCGCGTCACCGGCCAGAACGACGCGGCCGAGCGACCAGCGAGGCGCGGTGACCTGCCCGATGCTCTCGAAATACAGGTCGGGCGAATCGTCGAGGGCGGCAAGGATGCGCGGGGCCTCCCAACCGACGTGCGCGAATTGCCTGCGGAGGCGTGCCTTGTGGTCGGCGGCCGAGGTGCGGGCGGCACGGGCATCCACATCGACCTGCTCGCCGTAGACGACCGACGAGAGCACCGCCCGGGTGGTGCCGTGCCGGTCGGGTCGCAGGGTGACGGTGAGTCCGCCGGGTTCGCTGTACCAGTTCCACCACGACGTGTCGGTTTCGGTGCGCGGAATAGTGAGGTAGGTCGTCTGCATGCCGAGCGGGCGAACCGACGCCTCGCTGCCGAAGACGAGGTCGCGAGTGCTCGAGCGCATGCCGTCGGCCGCAATCACGAGGTCGAAGCGGCGCGGGGCGGCGTGCTCGAACGTGACCTCGACGCCGTCGCTCGAGTCGTCGATACCGGTGATCTGGTCGCCGTAGATGTACTCGATTCGCTCGTTGCCGGCGTCGACGAGAAGGCGGGCGAGGTCGCCGCGAAGAATCTCGAGTTCGGCGGTGGCGCCCTCCGACTCAGATTCGCGCACCGGAAACTCGGCTACAACCGCGCCGCCCTTGCCGAGAAATCGTGTGCCGACCTCGCCCGTGGTGGCTGCTCGCACGGCCTCTTCGAGCCCGGCCCGGCGCAGTACCTCGCGCCCGGCACCGCGAACGTCGATGTTCTGGCCGCCGTCACGAAACTCTGGGGCACGTTCGATCACCGTGCACGCCCAACCGTACCGATCGAGCCAGTACGCGAGGGCGGGGCCGGCGATACTGGCTCCCGAGATGAGTGCGGTTATTTGACGAGTCATGAGTGATCTTTCGCTCGGGGAATGAAGAGGGTCGAGATGAAACCGAGCAACAACGTGCCGGCGGCAACGTAGGCGCCGATCGCCACGCCGCTCGCCATCGCGTCGCGCGCCGCCTGGGCGACCGCCGCGGTGGCCGGGTTCGCGCCGAGCTGTGCAATGGCGGCACCCGCGCTGTCGGTGATCGCCGAGGCGAACTGGTTCGCTTGATCTGTGGGCACGCCACTCGACGTCAGTGAGTCAGTTACACCTGACCGAAGCGTGCTGAAGAACAGCGTCGTCAAGGCCGCGATGCCGAGTGCAGAACCGAGCTGCCTGAACGTCGATTGGATGCCCCCGCCCTGGCCCGCGTCTTCTGCCGGCACCTCGGCGAGCACCACATTCGTCACCTGCGCTGTCGCGAACCCCACCCCGATGCCATAAACGAACAGCGCGAGCGAGATCGCCCACCACGGTGCGCTCGTAGTTGCTGCCACGACGCCGAGCGCGACGAGGCCCGTCGCCTCGAGCACCAGGCCGATACGCACCAGGGCGATGGCCGAGAGCCTGCTCGCAACGCTGAAGCTCAACCCGCTCGCGATGAAACTGCCGCCGGCCAGCGGCAGCAGAGCCACGCCCGCTTGCAACGGCGAGTAGTTCAGGGCGAACTGCAGCCACAGCGGCACGATTGCGATGATGCCGAACTCGCCGAGCCCGATGATCAGGGTTGCAACGTTGCCGTTGCGAAACGATGAGATGCGAAACAGTCGCGTGTCCATCAGCGGCTCGCGGCTCGAACCCTCGCGACTCAACCGCACCTGTCGCCAAACGAACAGGCTGAGCGCAACGAGCGCAATCAGCAGCGAGACGAAAACCGGCGAGAGCCCGCTGTTCCAGCTGAAACCGAACACGTCGAGCGAGCGTTCTGTCGTCACCCAGCCGTAGGTTCGGCCCTCGATCAAACCGAATGCGAGGGTTGCGAGGCCGATCGCCGAGAGCACGGCGCCAACCGCATCAATGCTCCCGGCTCGCTTGGCCGAGGGCAGAATGCAGGTCACAATCAACACGAGAACCACGATGACCAGCGGCACGTTGATACCGAACGCCCACCGCCAGCTGGCGTGCTCAGAGAGCCAGCCGCCGATAACCGGTCCGACTGCTGTGGCCGCACCGATGGTCGAGCCCCAGACGGCGAAGGCGAGGTTTCTGGTCGCGCCCGTGAAGGTCTGGTTGAGCAGTGCGAGCGAGGTCGGCAGCAGCATCGCCCCCGCTGCTCCCTGCAGAAACCGGGCCGCGATGAGAATGTCACCGCTCGGCGCCAGCCCGGCCAGCAGGCTGGTTGCGCCGAACGCGACGATTCCGATGGTGAAGACCCGCCTGGCCCCGATCAGGTCAGAGAGCCGGCCGAACACCAGCAGCAACGCCGCGAAGGTGATCGCGTACGATTCCTGAATCCACTGCGCCTGCGACGAGTCGATGCCGAGGTCGTCGATCACAGCGGGCGTGATGACGTTGACGATAGTGGTGTCGACCACGATCATCGCGACGCCGAGCGACACCCCGATCAAACCGAGCCATTGTCGTAGCGATACTGCTGAACCTGCCATGGGCGACCTCTCAATTAGTTACACCATCAATATACCCCATCATCAAATGAAATGACGATGTAACCAAATGTCGCTAGACTGCTTGACAGAAGGAGTTTCGGCCATGACTGATTCCACGAACATCCACGCCGCCCAGCGCGACCGCATACTGGCGGGCCTGCGGATGCACGGGGCCGCGTTCGCCGACATGGGCCACCAATTCGGCGTGAACTCGGGCCTTCACACGACCGACGCCACCGCGCTGGTGGAGATACTCGCCGCCCAAGACGCCGGCCAGCCGCTCACTCAGACCCAACTCAGTCACCGCATCGGACTCACCGGCGGCGCCACGTCGTCGTTGCTGAATCGCCTCGAAGACGCCGGCCACATCAAACGGGCCAGAGACAACGCCGACCGCCGGGTGGTGACTCTACATTCGACCGATGGTGTCGAATCGATGATCGACGACTTCTTCGACCCGCTCGCCGAGCGCATGGGCGCCATGCTGGCGAGCTACTCCCCCGAAACTCTGGCCGAGATCGAACGGTTTCTGGGCGAGGTGACACAGACCATGACCGAGTACCTCAGCGAGGTCAGTCAAGCGCCGGCACACTCGCAGAAGCAATCCGAGTGAGTTTCGCCGCCTGATTGATCAGAGTGACTCGAAGCTCGTCGGGCTCGTCGATGATGACGGGCCGATCGAGCGCGAGCAGAATGCGAGGCAGCCACTCCAGCGACTCGGCGTGGATGATCGCGCGAAACCACGCATCTCCGCGCTCGGCTGAGCGCGCGGCGGCGGCGGAGCCCGTGGCCGCCGAGCCCGTGGCCGCCGTGCCCGTGGCCGCCGTGCCCGTGACTGCCGAGCCCGGGGCCGCCGAGCCTGTGGCAGGGGCCGAAACCGAAGCAGGCTGCCCTGGCAGCCGCTCGAGCGTGGCGACACTCGGCGGCAGATGCCTCTCGATCCAGTCGGGCGCAGCCTGAATGCGCAAACGCACGGTGTACCGATGGGGCGCGGTCGCGAACCCGCGAACCAGATCGCCCAGCGCATCTCGCGGGAGCGGCGCGGCGAAGCTGCCGTCGAGCGCGCGAAGCGACGCGACCCTGTCGAGCCGAAAAACGCGGCGCTCTCGGCCGAGCGAATCGAGACCGGTGAGATACCACCGCCCGTTGTAGGCAACCAGGTCGTGCGGCTGAACGGTGCGCTGAGAGCTTCGTTCTGCAGACCGGTATCGCAGCGCAACGGGCCGCCGTGACCGTATCGCGTCGGCCGCGGTGAGCACGATGGTCGGGTCGGTCTCGTCGCCGGCACGCTCGGCGCCCACCACCACGTCGAGAAGCGCGCTCACCCGTTCAGCGAGCGCCTTCGGCAGACTGCGCTGTACCTTCGCGATGGCAGTGGCAAGCGCTGAACTCGCTGCGAGCTGATTCACTCCCCCGCGCGCAACAGTCAGCCCGGCGAGTAAAGCGACGGCCTCCTCTTCGCTGAACATCAGAGGCGGCAGCCGAAAACTCGATGCAATTCGATAGCCACCACCGGGCCCCCGCACGGTTTCGACCGGTATTCCCAACTCGCGCAGCCTCTCGATGTGCCGGCGCACCGAGCGTTCGTCGAGGTTCAGCCGATCGGCAAGTTCTCGAGCTGAGCGGATGCCCGCCGATTCCATCAGCTCGAGCAACTCGAGGGCTCGTGAAGTTGCAGACACCATAAGGCAATTCTGAGCCAAATACCGGGCGCAATACGCCCGCTACTGTTTCTAGTCTGGGCATTCCGGCGCCGGCCCCATCCGGGCACGCCTCGACTGCACAGGAGAGCAGCAATGACTCAATTCGCATCCACTCGCATCTTCACCGACAACGTCGACGACCTCATCGCGTTCTATGAGGCGGTCACCGGCATCGCCTCCCGCAGATTGCACCCACTATTCGGCGTACTCGAGACGCCGCTCGGCACTCTCGCCATTGCCAGCACGCAGACGGTGAGCTTACTCGGTGACGGCGCCGCCGAGGCCGGCGCGAACCGCAGCGTGTGCCTCGACTTTCTGGTCGACGATGTCGACGCGCTTGTTCCGCGCCTTCGCGAGATCGTCGCCGACTTCGTGAGCGGCCCGACCGAACTGCCGTGGGGAAACCGTTCGCTGCTCTTTCGCGACCCCGACGGCAACCTCATCAACTTCTTCACCCCTACCACGGCGGCCGCGCGCGAACGCTTCGGCCTTCAGTAGCCAGCTCGCGCCACCCGGCGCCCGGCACTCGGCACCCGCCACCCGCCACCCGTCGCCGGTCACGCGCCGCTCCCGCCCCCGCCGTCTGCCGCCGCCACGTTCGCTACGAGGTTCGGGTACCCGTCAGCAGGCCCGAGGCCAACACATGCCCGTCGAGCGCGGCGGGCACCTGACTGATGCCAGAAATCGCGGTGGCATCGACGCGAGCGTCGAGCGCATACAGGTGAAACCTGTAGTGATGCGGGCCGTGGCCCGGCAAAGGTCGGGGTCCGATGTAGGCGGTGCGCCCGCCGGTGCCGGGAATGAACCGAAAACGGGCATCCGGAGCATTCAGAGCACCCTCGGGCAGACCATCGCCACGCGGTTCGAACGCGACGATGGTGTGGATGCTCGGAGTGGCGAGCGGAACGTCGAGATCTTCGATCACGAGCAGCAGATCCACCGTTTCTGCGGGCAGATCACCGAAGCTGAGCGCGGGCGAAATCTCGGCGCCGATGAAGCGGCCGCAGTGCTTCGCGGGAATCTCTTCGCCTTCAGCGAAGCTCGGCGAGGTCAGCGTGAGGCGCGTATCGGTAGCGAGTTCTGGCGCGTGGGAAAAGCTCGCTGCCTCGTCTCCGCGGCGGCCGCGGAACGCCAGACCGAGTGGAACGAGCAGAACTTCGACGGGATGCATAGTGCTCCTTCTTCAAGAATCTTCAGGAATCGGCAATGGCGAGCAAGATCGGTGCCGCCGCGGCAATCGTTGACAACTCATCAGGGCTGAGTTCGGCGAGATGCCCATTGAGCCAGTCGCGGCGGTGCTGCCGTGACGCCGTCACGGCAGCCATGCCCTGCTCGGTGAGACTGAAGAGCACCGTGCGGCGGTCTTCGAGGCCGCGACTCTTGGTCACGTACTCGAGTTGCTCGAGGCGCCGCACTGTCTGGCTTACGGAGCCGAGCGTGACCTTCACCGACGAGGCGAGTTCGGTGAGATTCAGCTGACCCTGCTTGTCGAGAACGAGCAGCACCAGCAAAGCGGCGTCGGTGACTTCGCCCTCGAGTCGCTCTGCGCGAAATCGGCTGTACAGCCGCGTGGCGGCTCGCCGAAGTTCGGCGCCGACCTCATCGACGTTCTCGCTCATGCTCGTCTCCTATTGCTTAGTAGACCATAGCATTTACTTAGTAGACCTTAGTAATTGTGAGCGACACCACCTAGCGAGCCGGGCGCAACGTGGGCACGACAGTGCAGACGCGATCGTGTTCTTGGCCTCGCAGCAGGCGAAGCACATCTACGGCGCGGTTCTGCCCGTCGACGGTGGTCGCCTCGCCGTGTAAGGGCGAGACACTCCGGAGCAGCCGCCACGGCGTCGACTGCCGTCGAACCAGCCGACGCACTCGCTACCGCACAGCGGTTGGCGTGAGCGTCTGCGTCATGACGCGGAGATCGTCGAAGACCTCGTCGAGCTCTTCGTGCAGGTCAGCGGTGCCGGCCGCCGCGGGCGTGCCAACAGCCGCGAAAGTGCCGACAGCCGCAGTCGAGCCGTGAGTCGCAGCATTCCAGCGCCTGATGGCCGTGCTGAACGCATCCATGCCCACCTGAGCGCAGAAGAGGGCAGTGATCTCGCTGACACCTCGCCACTTGAGGCCGTCTGCAACGAGCTCGATCAGCGAACTCGTCTTGGCCAGCTCGCGCTCCATGAGGGAGGGGGAAGCGCGGATGATCGGCGCACGTAGCGCCGCAAGAGTACGGTTGCGTTCGATCAACGGCACGACACCGTGGAACGCTCTCTGCAAGGCAGGGAGAGCATCGAGATCGAGAGGTACGGCGGCCAGGGCATCCACTGTCACTTCGTGCAGTTCGTCTTCGGAGGCGAACAACACTTCGCGTTTGTCGGGGAAGTGCCGAAAGAAGGTGCGTTCGGTGACGCCGGCGCGCGCGGCGATCTGCTCAGCCGTCGTGCCGTCGAAGCCGTGCTCAGACATCAGCTCGAGGCCGGCGCGCTCCAGGCGTTTGCGAACGACACGACCATCACGGGGCATGTCGTAAGACTAGCAGGTTGCGTCAGCCACTGACGAAACGGTATAGTCAGTGGCTGACGCTACCGCATGACGGAGCTCAGCGGCCGTCACCGAACGAGTGGAGAAAACATGCCCGACCAGATGCGAACCGTGCGATTTCACGACTACGGCGAGCCGGCCGATGTTTTGACACTCGAGAACGCACCCATTCCGGAGCCCGGGCCCGGGCGAATTCGGGTGGCAGTGCATGCCGCCGGGCTTGCTCCCGCCGACTGGGCGCTTTGCCGGGGGCTCTTCGCCGGCAACCTGCCCCGAGGCATCGGCTGTGACGTGTCGGGCACGGTCACGTCGATCGGCGACGGCGTCACCGGCGTCGCGCTCGGAGATGTGGTGTTCGGAACCACGGATTGGGCGAACAGCTCAAGCGCAGGTGCGTCTGATGAGGCGATCATGAACCGCTGGTTCGCCGTGCCCGACGGGCTCGATCTTGTTCAGGCTGCCGCGCTGCCGATGACCGTCGATACGGCGTTTCACCACCTCAACTGGCTGGGGTTCGACCCGGGCGCGACCATCCTCATTCACGGGGCCGGCAGCACCATCGGTTTCGCCGCCGTGCAAATCGCGCTTCTTCGCGGTATGCGTGTCATCGCGACTGCCGGAGACACCTACGCGCAGCAGCTTCGCGATTTCGGGGCACTCGTCACGCCCTACGGCGATGGGCTGGTCGAGCGCGTTTTCGAGCTCACCGACGGCCGGCCTGTTGATCTTGCGTTCGACACATCGCCCGTCGGCGGCGCGCTGCCCGACCTGCTGCGCCTTGCCGGCGGCGACCCGCAGCACGTGCTCACCGCCTCCGACTTCGCCGGTGCAGCCGAGCTCGGTGTTCGCGCCACCTTCAGCGAAGACCTGACGAACAGACCCGAGCCGCTGCCCGAGTTCGCGCAGCTCGCGGCCGACGCAAAGTTCGTCGTGCCCATCGCTGGCACGTTCGCGCTCGACAAGTGGCAGACCGCGCTCGCCATCAGCCTGAGCGGCAAGGCCCGCGGCAAGCTGATGCTGCTGCCGTAAACCGTCGGCGCCGCTAGCCCGTGACGGCGATCGCGAGCGTGCTCGACACTGTGGCCGAAGCCTTGGTGAGGGTCGCCGAGTCGGGGCAGGAAATGTCGGCCGAGAGCCCGTAGCCGACGGCAGTGAACGCACGCGCCAGCGTCGCGCCTTCGGCTCCGTCGGCCCCCGACCAGCCCATCTCGCGAACGTCGACCGAGGACCCGTTCAGGGTGTTGCCTTGCGAAATGGTGCTGCTATCGGCGTACGTGCCGACATCGGCGTAACTCGCATCGTCGACCATTGCCAGCAGATTGTCTGTGGTCGCCTTGTCGTCGTTCTTGACCACTTGAACAGACTCGAGCGGCGTGCGCGCAAACTTCACCGTGCAGGTGCCGCCAGGCGAACTGTACTGCGAGTTGCCGTCACCGTAGTCTTTCTTCGTTTCGTTCCAACCTGACTTCTTCGCAAACGAATCGGTGAACGCAACCGTGCTCTCGGGTTTCAGGCTCTGACCGGCCGCGAACGTGAGGTCAGGGGCAATGACGGGTACCAGCGGCGCCGCATTCGACCCGGTATGGATGCTCCCCGTCACGAACAGCGCTGCAACGACGCCCACGGTGACGATGCTGATTGCGATACCCGCATACCCGATGACCACACCCGCGATAGCCAACCCGCGGCCCCGCTCCCCCAGCCCCTGCTGGCTGCGACGCTTGATCTGCGAGAGGGCGATATGCCCGGTGATGACGGCCGCGAGCGACACAACGAACGAACAGACGAACGACACAATCGCGAGCGAATTAAAAGGCCGGGCATCCGTTCGGGTGTCATCACTGGTCACGACTCGACCCTAGCTGATGGATGCGCGGCGCTCTGAGCGAGAGGAATTCGGGGCTATTGGTGCACGAGGGTGTTCAGGGCGACGATTTTGCCGTCGCGAACGGTGATGATGTCTATGCCGTGAACGACGGGGGCGCCCGCCGGGCCGAAAGCCCATGGTAAGGCGCCTGAACCGGTGCCCGTGTAGATGGGGCCGTCTTCGACGAAGACGAAGTCGGCCGGAGCAGCGTCGAGGAATGCTGCGGCGGTCTGCTCGATGCCATCCCACCCCTGCGTGGCGTGCTCGGGGTCGGTGAACGTGGCCTCGGCGGCGAATGAGGCCTCGATTGCGGGGCGCCGCAGCGCGGCATCACGCCCGAACACCTGGTGCAGATTAGCTCTAAGTAGTTCAGCCGTCGTGGCCATCGCAGTTCTCCCTCAATAGCCGAATTTCGGCGAATGCTCTGCCAGTATCGTCTCATGGGAGCAGAGTTGAGAGTTCGCCCGCGTATCTGGATCGGCCTTGCGATTTACGTCGGGTACATCGTCGTGGTATTCGCCGTGCAGAAGCTGAGCGGCGTCTCGTACCCGGCACTCGGCGACAGCGGGTCGAACCTCTTCTTCGGAGCTGGGCTGTCGCTCATCGTCGCCGCCATTCTGCTCGCTGTGACGACGAGCCTTCTGGGCTGGTGGCGACCAGCCCTGTTCGAGCGCCATCACGCACCCCGCTGGACTCTGATCGCGCCGATCATCATGGGCATCGCCCTCGTACTCAACCTGGTGTCAACCGATTGGGGTTCGTACGACCTCGCCTTCTTCGGCGCCAGCATCGTTCTGATTCTCGTGGGGTTCACCGAAGAACTCACAACACGGGGCCTCCTGCTCACCGCGCTTCGCAGCCGCTTGGGCGAGGGTTGGGTCTGGTTCATCAGCTCAGCGCTCTTCGGGCTGATGCACCTGATCAATGCCTTTTCGGGGCAAGCTCTCGGTCCGACGATTCAACAAGTCGGTCTCGCCTTTCTCGGCGGCACCATCTTTTACATTCTGAGGCGCGCCTCGGGCACGCTCATCTGGGCCATGGTGCTACACGGCCTCTGGGACTTCTCGACATTCGCGGTGGGCCACGGCACTCCCGCCGCCACATCGGCTCTTGGCGCCATCGTTAACATCGTCGCGGGCATCGTGGGCCTGGCCACCGTGGCCTTCGTCATCCGCGGTGCCGACGAGAAGCTCACCGCGTAGCATCGCGTCGCACAGATGCGAAACGATATGGAATTCTTGACAGATGGATGCGCACGAAATTCGCAACTCGTACCTGCACTACCTGCGCGAGCGTGGCCATGCGGTCATCACGCCGGCGAATCTCGTTCCGGCTGACACCAGCACGCTCTTCACGGGCGGCGGAATGCAGGCACTTCTGCCGTATTTGCTGGGCGCCGAGCATCCATTAGGCGTACGCCTCACCGACAGCCAGCCCTGCGTGCGCGCCCAAGACATCGACGAGGTGGGCGACAACCGGCACACCACCTTCTTCGAAATGCTCGGCAACTGGAGCCTCGGCGACTACTTCAAAGAGCAGCAGATTCGCCAGTTCTTCACGTTTCTCGTCGACATCGTGGGCCTCGACCCCGAACGACTCTCGGTCACCTGTTTCATCGGCGACGAGGCGAACGGCATTCCGCGCGATGAAGAGGCCGCGCACATCTGGCAGGCCGTATTCGCCGAACGCGGCATCGAGGCCGGTATCGCTGCGATCGGCAGCCAGGCCGATAGGGATGCCCGTGGGGTACGCACGGGCGAACGCATCTTCTATTACGACGGCGGTGAGAACTGGTGGTCGCGGGGCGGCTCGCTCGTGGGCACTCCCATCGGTGACCCGTGCGGGCCCGACAGCGAGGTGTTCTACGATTTCGGCCCCGAACACCACGACCCCGCCTTCGGCTTGGCGCACCCGGCGAGTGACAGCGGGCAGTTCATGGAGATCGGCAACCAGGTGTTCATGCAGTATCGGCGCCTCGACGATGGTTCGTTCGTGCCGCTCGCGCGCCGAAACGTCGACTTCGGGGGTGGGTTGGAGCGTATTGCGGCGGCCGCCATCCACTCGCCTGACGTATTTCGAATCAGTCTGCTCTGGCCCATCGTCGAGAAGTTGCAAGAGCTGACGGGCACGAGTTACGACGACGAGACGCGAGCGATGCGCATCATCGCGGATCACCTGCGCGGGGCGACGTTTCTCGCCGTCGACGGTGTGCGGCCGTCGAACAAGGAGCAGGGTTACGTGATGCGGCGCCTGCTGCGGCGCGCCATTCGGTTCGCCCTCGCGCTCGGGTTGAGCGAGAATTTCTTCGGTGAGGTCGTTCCCGTCATCGCCGACCTGTACGCCGACGACTACCCCGAGGTGCGGCAGCGGCGCGGTGAGGTCATCGAGGTGCTGATGAAAGAGGAGCGCGCGTTCAGGCGCACGCTCGCCTCAGGGCTTCGGTCGGTTGCCGGATTCACGGGGCGAACCATGACGGGGCACGACATCTTCGTGCTCTCAGATACGAACGGATTTCCGAAAGAGTTGAGCGTCGAGGAGGCCCTGCGGCAGGGCATCGACGTCGACGCGGAGTGGGAGGCCGAGTTCGAGGCGGCGCTCGATGAGCAGCGGGCGCGGTCGCGGGCGGCGACGCACCTGGGGGCGGCGGGGCTGCCGGGCGGGGCGGCGTAGCGGCGGCTCGGCGGCTCGGCGAACCGGCAGCTCGGAGGCTTCAGTGCGAGCGCGCGGCCACATCGCGAATGAGCGCTGCGCGACGAGCGCGCGGGGCCGAGCATCCACTTGTCAGAGGGTGAGCGTGCGAACCTCGCCCGTTGGCGCGGCGCCCGGGGTGAAATCGAGCGGCCAGGCCGCGGTCATAGCGAACAGCGTTGTGCCGTCTGTCGCGCACGAGAAGCAGGCTGCCCCGAAGTCGGCGACTCGGTGTACGGCTCCGCCCTCGCCGACAAGAACGCAGTGCCGGTTCGGCACATCGGCGTACCAGACGCCGTCGGGCGACCACGACATTCCGTCGGGAGCGCTCTCTGGTACTGCCGCCCACACCCGCCGCTGCCCGAGCGAGCCATCGGGCAGCACAGGGAAGGCGGTCAGCTGCCCGGCGTGCGACTCTGCCACGATCAGCGTCGTGCCGGCGGGCGTGCCGTCGGTCGTGCCATCGGGCGTCGGAACCATGCCGTTCGGAAAGGCGAGGTCGGCGGCGAGCAGCTGCGCCGTGCGATCAGGCCTGACCACGGCCACCACCCCAGCGACCTTGGGCTCGCCCGGAAACTCGTAGCCGATGCCGTTCACATAAGCGTTGCCGGCATCATCGATGACGATTTCGTTCCACGAAAACGAGTTGAGGTCGTGCAGATCGTAGTACGGCTGAAGCTCGCCGTCGTCGAGCACCAAGAGCTTGCCGTGCGCACCGGAGACAACGAGCATCCGCCCGTCTGGCAACCAGTCGAACGAAATGGGAAACGACGGAACGCGAACCACAACACGCGCCTGCCCGTCGGCCTCGAGCACCGAGATGGTGCCGGCGAGCCAATCGGCGAACCAGAGCGAACCATCGTGCCAACGAGCGCTCTCGCCCATGCCGATGCCTGCGATGACAGTTTTCGCCTCAGTCACGTTTGCCCTCCCGGTCGGCTCTCAGTGCCGACACCATTCTGCACTCGCCGCAGCGTGCGCCCTAGCGATCTAGCGCCGAAACCCGGGCGATGATGGATGCGTGCGACCGCTGACCGGTGGTCTTGCGCACGTACGATTCGACCACCTCGAAGCCGGCCTGAGTCAGCTCAGCGCTCAGGTCGTCGACCGAGCATCGATATGCCGACGTCACCTTATGGGCGAATTGCTCGACCACGGGGCCTTCGAAAAACCCGATCAGTACGGTGCCGCCGGGCTTGAGCGCGCGGCCGAACTCCCGCAGCGCGACCCCTACCGTTTCGGGTTCGCGGTGAATGAGCGAGAACCAGGCGAGAACGCCGCCTACCGACCCGGCGGCCGCATCGAGAGCATCGAGGTTGCCGAGCGTGTAGCTCACCTCGGGGTGCGTGCTTCTGGCATGCGCAATGAACTCGGGCACGGCATCCACTCCCCTGGCCGTGAGCCCCTCCTCTACAAAGAAGTTCGTCCACTGACCAGGCCCACAGCCCGCATCGATAATCTCGCCGTCGACGGTCTGCGCCCACGTCGACACGATCTGAAGGTCAGATGGATGCACGGCGCTCATCGACCCCACGAGGTCGATGTATTCGGCCGCCCGACCCGAGTAGGCGCGGCTGACCTCACTGATTTCGTTCACCACGCGACCGAGTCTAGAGAAATCGCTAGTGGGCGACGCGCGACTCGCGACGGGTGAGCACAGCTAGAAGACTTATCGCCGAAACGATCGCCCAGACGCCCTCGAGCAGCAGAAAACCCCATTGCTGACCGAGAACCGCGTCAATCGCCAGCACCAACTGGCCCCATGACGTGCAATCGCGTGTGTGCACTCCCTGTGCACGCCTCGCCTCTGCACGTTCGTGCGATCGTGCCTTTCGGTAGTGGATGATCGGGGCACCCAAAATATGATGAGACGGTCATTGAAGTAAGGAAGACCGTCATGCGCGCCATCATTCACTCCCAGTTCGGAGAAGCCTCCGATGTACTCTCGGTCGAAGAAGTACCCCTTCCCGAACCGGGTGCTGGTGAGGTTCGGGTGCGCACGATTCTTTCGCCCATTCACAACCACGACCTGTGGACCATTCGCGGCACCTACGGCTTCAAACCCGAACTTCCGGCCCGCGCCGGCACCGAAGCGGTGGGCATCATCGACGCACTTGGCGAGGGGGTGACGCGCCTCAGCGTGGGGCAGCGCGTCGCTTCTGGCTCGACCTTCGGAGTCTGGGCCGAGTTTTTCATCGCCAAAGCCGGCGCACTGATTCCGGTCGACGACAGCATCACCGACGAGGCAGCAGCCCAGCTCGTTGCGATGCCCTTCAGCGCCATCAGCCTGCTCGAAAGCCTCGGCCTCGCCGAAGGCGACTGGCTGGTTCAGAACGCGGCGAACGGTGCCGTCGGCAGACTCGTGGCCCAGCTTGCCGCGCCGCGCAAGATCAACATTCTGGGCCTCGTGCGCCGCGCTGCAGGGGTTGACGAACTCGCTGCGCAAGGCATCGTCAACGTCGTATCGACTGACGCTGAGAACTGGGTCGAACGGGTTCGCGAGCTGACTGGAGGTGCGCCTCTTCGGGTGGGCATCGATTCGGTGGGCGGCTCAGCAAGCGGCGATGTGCTCTCGCTGCTCGCCGAACAGGGCTCGCTCGTCGTGTTCGGGGCCATGGCCTCACCGGTCATGAAGATCAGCTCCGGCGACATCATCTTCAAGAATCTCACCGTGAAGGGATTCTGGGGCAGCACCGTCGGCGCCACCATGCCAAGCGACACGCGTCGTGCGCTGTTTGCCGAACTCGTTCAACGCATCCACGATGGCGATCTCACCCTGCCCGTTGAAGCAACGTACTCGTTCGACGACGCACGCGTGGCGAGCGACGCGAATTTTGTTTCGGGCCGCGACGGCAAGATTCTGCTTCGCCCGTAGCCGCCCCGTTCGTCGCCCGCACGCAAGCCGCGCGGTAACTACGCCTCGGCGAGCACGTCACGAGCCGCGTTGATGAAGGCGGTGACCCGTGGGCTGTGCACCGATCTCAAGGAGATGAGCGCGGTGCGGGTCAGCGGCAGATCACGAATGGCGACGGCTTTCACGCCGGGGTGGGGATGATACTCGAGCCAGCTGGCCACTGTGGGATGCACCTGTTCTCCGAGTGCCACGCGCAGCATGAGCTGCTCGATGCTGACGTTGTCGATGCGGTTGAGCATCCGCCCGGTAGCGGTGATCGGTGGAATGAACTCGTCCATCATCTCCGTCGGAAAAAACGGGTTGCGCGACACCGGCCGCTCGCCAACGTCGTCGTAGTCGACCCAGTCGCGCGCTGCCAACGGGTCATCGGCAGCGACGAGCAGAACCCGGGACTCGGTCGAGAGAATCGGCCCAATCTCGAGATCGTCGTCATCGAGCGGAAGTCGAAACGCAACGACATCGAGGCTGCCTTGTCGCAGGTGCTGCAGAGGACTCTCGAGCATGTCTGAGGCAACGATTCGAACCTCGCAGAGAGGGTTGGCCTCGCGAAACCGGCGTACGATCTCGACCAGGCGCGGGCCCCCACTGGCGGGATTGGGCAGCCCGAGCCGAAGCACTCCCGTCACACGATTGGCCGTTCGTTCATACACCGACATGACAGCGTCGCGCAGACTTTCGTACGCCGGCCCAACCTGCTTTCGAAATTCAGCACCCACAGGCGTGAGTTCGACGCGGCGACTGGTGCGCTCGAAGAGCCTGCTGCCGAGACGCGCTTCGAGTGAGCGGATGCTCTGGCTGACCCGACTCTGCGAGAGATAAAGCCGCGACGCAGTACGCCCGAAGTGCAACTCTTCGGCGAGCACGAGAAACACTCGCAGGTCGCGTAGTTCTAATTCATCCCACATCAATTACTGAGACTAATCGTTGCGCTCGGCAATCGCCCCTTGATCAGCTCTATTGCATCGAAAAGGATGGAAAGAGTCGAAACATTCGAAAAGGTAAATCATGATTCTCGTCACCACTGCCGGCAAGGTCGGCACCCAAACAGCTCTCACGCTCGCCCGCTCTGGGCATGACGTACGCGTTCTCGTTCGCGACCCACAACGACACGAGATTCTCAAGGATGCCGGGGCCGAGCTCGTAGAAGGCGATTTGGCCGACACGGTGTCGGTTGCCGCCGCAGTCGACGGCGTCGACACGGTGGTGCTCGTGAGCCTGGCCATTCCCGACCAGGAGCTTCGGGTCATCGAATGCGCGGCGGCGACCAGCGTCGGTTTCATCGTCAAGGCCACGAGCAAGGCGTCAGCCGATTCGCCGATCGCGCGTCGCCGCGGCCAGAGCGAGATCGAGGCCGGACTGATTGCCTCGGGCATCCCGCATGCCCTGCTTCGTTCGAACGCGTACATGCAGAACTTTCTGGCGCTCGCGCCCGCCATCGCGACCGGTCATCTCGCCTCATCGGCAGGTGCTGGCCGAGTCGGATTCATCGATGCTCGTGACGTAGGCGACGTCGCGGCCGCGATTGCGACAGCGCCGGAGTCGCATCTCGCGAAAACGTACTGGCTCACCGGCCCTGAACTTCTCACCTACGGTGATGTGGCCGCGATTTTCGCCGACGCGCTCGATCATCCGGTGACCTTTGCCACCAGAACCCGTGCCGAAGACGAGGCGGCGATGATCGAGGCGGGAGTTCCCCCCACGATCGCCACTCAAAATGCGCAGGCGTTCAGCCTCATCGCTGACGGAGACGCTGAGTGGCTCTCCTCCGACGCGGCGAACCTTCTCGGGCGCCCGGCGCTCTCTTTCCGCGCCTTCGCAGCCGACTACCGACCCGCGTTCGCGGTTGCTCACTGAACTTCGTAACCCGTTCGAGAAGCCCGTGTCAGCTGGTTTTCGTGAGTGCGTTCAGCGCGATTTGTGCGAGTGATTTGGTGTTGGTGAGGTGGTGCCCAGCACCGGTGTCGATGTGATTGCCGATTCCGAGCACGCAGCCGCCCTTCATTCCGAAGATCGACGCGAGAACCAGCACTGTCGACGATTCCGCGTCGATGTTCAACGCCGAGGTGCTGCCACAACCTGAGTTTCGCGATCTGATCGTGGTTGATCACCCCGGCCGCGGTCGGCATTCCGCTTCCCGCATAGAAACTGGCGACCGATACGACCACGCCTTCGTGAACTCGCGCACCGACGCCAAGCGATTGCGCCGCGTGCACCAAGCGGCCGACCAGTTCGCGGTCACTTGATGCCGGGTACTCCGGCGGTACATAATCCAGCAGCATCCGTTCGGCGCGGACTGCAGATGTGACCGCGACGATATCGCCGACAAAAACCTTGGGGCTGAGGCCGCCTGAGTTGCCGGCACGGATGATCGAAGACACCCCAAGGCGCGCGAGCTCCTCGATCGCGACCGAATCGAAACCGGGCCGCTGCCGTGATAGACAATAGCGACGCGGGTTCCGGCATAGCTCCGATAATCACCTGGTACTCGAAACGTTATGTTCATTGGATGACTCCGACTGATCGTTTCCAACCGGAGGAGACGAGAAGACTTCGCCCCGGCGCTTGTTCGCTCAGGGGCACCGGCGCGCCGCCAACGTCTGCGCGGCGTCTGCGGCTTGTGTCTACCTACTCAGCACTGGGGTAGCTCGAATTCGATCCACGCGTCGGGGGGAACGTCAGGCTTGCCTGGTACAGGGCGGTGTTCCAGCGTCCAAGCAGTGCCGACGAGGGCTCGTGCGACGTTTGGCCAGAACTGTGCCGCGGCAGCATTCGCGTCCTGAAATGCGATCGCCCATCTACCCGGATGGCTGCGAAGGATTTGGTGCGCGGCATCGCGACCGACTCCTGCACGCCGCGCTGCGCGCGTGACAAAGAACTCGCCGAGAGCACGCGAGTCTTCGGTGACGCCGCGAACCAGAGCGAAGCCAGCCACATGAGCGTCGTTGAAGATCAGATGGGCGCTGCGGTTGGAGTCTCCGAGGTACGACTCGAGGCGATCGGTCTTGAAGCAGCCATCTGTGCCCGGATATGTGCCGCGGAACTCAGAAAGATCGTGCTGACAGAGCTGCCACAATCGCCGTAGCGCTGCCACGGAGGATTCGTCGACAGCGAGCAGAGAAACAGACATATGGATGGTCGGCGCGCTCTCTAGTCTGCGTTGCCCAGATGCACCATCGCGTCATAGAGCTGCTCGTCTGTCATGGGCGGTTCAGGGAGCGGATGCGCGCGTTCGGCGCGGTAGGCGTCGAGCATGAGGTAGAGGTGGCGTCGCCACTCGTTGGGAGCCGTGGTGCCCGTGGCGTCGATCATGCGGCCGTTCGACCAGATGAGGTTGACGATATCGGCCAATCTAATGTCTGAGCGCGCCTGCCCCGCTTTTTGTGCTCGGGTGAGCACGCTCGCGATGTGCAGACACATCTGGTCGTGAATCCGCTCAGTCTCAGCATTGCCGGGGAAGCGACGGGAAAGGAAGTCGTTGAAACCCCGGTCTCCTGCCTGCACCCTGAACAGGTTCTCCAGGTAGGAGACGAACCCCTCCCAGGGATCAGCGATCTCGATGGATAGTTTCGCTCCTTCGAGAAACTCCTGGAGTCGAGGCTCGAAAGCTGCCAGGAGCAGATCCATTCGGGTGGGAAAGTGACGGTACAGCGTGCCGATTGCCACGCCCGCATCGCGTGCTATTGCTTCGAGCGAAGCGTTTACGCCTCGAACGGCGAACTCCTGCTGCGCCGCAGCGACAAGTCGATCGTGGCGCTCAATAGCGTCGCGCCGCCGCGGCATTCGAGTCTGCTCGACCTGACCGATCATGAAACCACTTTACTCCGATCGGGAATAAGGGGAGGTACCCCTCAGGTTTACATCATCACCGGAGGGGTGCCTCACATTAGGGCATCCCCCCACTCAATTGATCGATACGTCACGAAGGAATACGGGTTATGACCACCATCAGCATCATCGGCTCCGGCAACATGGCCACGGCCATCGGCGCCCGCGCCGCAGCACACGGCCACACCGTCGAAATATTGGGCCGCGACTCTGTCCAAGCTCGGGCAGCCGCTGACGACATCGGCCACGGAGCCACGGTCGCCGAGTATGGAACGAAACCTACAGGCGACATTGTCTTTCTCGCCGTTCTGTACGCCAGCGCCGTCGACATCGTCACGCACTACGGCGACAAACTGGCAGGCAAGATCATCATCGAGATCACCAACCCCTTCAACGCAGACGCAAGTGGAGTGGTCACGACCCCGGGCAATTCGATAACCCAGCAGATCGCTGCGGTCGCGCCCGCCGACACGCAGGTTGTGAAGGCGTTCAATACGATTTTCCGTGACGTGCTGGCATCCGACCGGAAATTAGACGTGTTTTTTGCCGGCGGCAATGCCAAGGCGAGGGTGCGCGTCTCGGCACTCTTGGAGAGCATGGGCCTGCGGCCCCTCGATGCAGGCGGGCTAGAGACAACCCACGCGCTCGAATGGGCGGGCATCCTGCTCATGGGCTTAGCTCGAAACGGTGGCGGCTTCGGCATCACGTTGGGAGCCGAGTGACCATGGGAAAGCTCGATGGCAAAGTTGCAGTGATCACCGGTGCGACGAGTGGCATGGCTCTGGCCGGCGCCAAATTGTTCGTTGAAGAAGGGGCGCATGTCTTCATTTCGGGCCGGCGGCAAGACGCACTCGACAAGGCGGTGAAACTGATTCACCGAAACGTGACCGGGGTGCAGGCCGATTCGGCGAACCTCGACGACCTCGACCGACTATTCGAGACGGTGAAACAGGAGAAGGGTTCGATCGACGTTCTGTGGGCCAGCGCCGGAATTGGCGAACAGGGCAAGCTCGGTGAAATCACCGAGCAGCACTTCGATGCCGCCTTCTCGGTCAATGCACGTGGCACCCTCTTCACGGTTCAAAAGGCGTTGCCGCTGTTCAACGACGGAGGCTCGATCTTCATGACCGGGTCTAATGCGTCACTTCGAGGTTACCCAGACTGGAGCGTGTACGCGGCGAGCAAAGCCGTGCAGCTCGCCTATGCGCGAGTGTGGGTGTCTGAGCTGAGAGACCGGAAGATTCGGGTGAACGTGCTGACCCCAGGGCAAGTGAATTCGCCGGTTCTGGAGCAGGTGATGGATGCGGAGATGAAGGCAATGTTCGAGTCGGTGATTCCGCGGCGCGAAATGGGCCAACCAGACGAAATCGCGTCGGTCGCGTTGTTTCTCGCGTCGGATGACTCGAGCTACGTCAACGGCTTGGAGTTGGTCACCGACGGCGGCAGCACAGTGATCTGAACCGTCATGCGGGTGGCCAAGCCCACCCGCATCTCGGGGCCGGCCTTCGCTATCGGCTGACTTTCGACCGAGTGTCGGCTCAGCGGGTGTACTCGAAGGTGAAAAGCACCGGGCGGTGGTCTGATGCTCCTCGGGGCAGCACGTCGGCGCCGCTGACATCGAGCCCAGAGGCGGTGGCGAGGTCGAACTTGCCTCGTACGAGGCTTCGATTCTTGTTGTACGTGCTGGTCGATGTGCGGGCGACGGTGAAGCCGCGACGTTTGAGGTGGCGTCGGAGCATGCTCAGCAGGATGGGGTGGTTGTAGTCACCGGCCATTACCGCGGGCAGGCTCGGTCCCAGCTTTCGGAGAGCTTCGTGGGCGTCGTCGACCTGAAGGCGTCGGAACGCATTGGAGTCGGTGAACGGCGTGCCGTGGAACGAGCCCAGAACCAAGCGTCGACCCGTCTGTCTGTCGTGCACTCGCGCTGTGACCAGTCGGTGTTCGGTTCCGCCGACGAGTCGGTCATGGCGCGAGATAGACAGTTTGATCTTCGCTGCCGCTTCGACAGTGAAGCGGTCGGAGCGTGCGTAAAGCGCTACAGCAAGACGGTTACCCGTCGTTCCGGATGCCAGTGTCAGGTTGCCGAGCCGGGTCGGCAGGCTCGACGAGTGGGCTTCCTGAAGACAGAGAACGTCGGGAGAGTGAGTCGTGACGAGCGACTCTAGTTCGCGTTGAGCGCGCCCTTGCCACAGGTTATAGCTGAGCACTTTCAGCACTGTGGATATCCTTCCGGTCCACTCTTTAGCAACTTAGCAGTTGCTGTCTCGATGGGGTATTCGACGAACGCGATGTGGGTGGAGTTTGGCGACCAGCTGGGCACATTGATTGTGCCCTGCCCGCCGAACAGGTGCCGCAGGTCACGTACGTTTGACCCATCGGGGTCGCAGAGTCGAAGAACGACCTCACGATCATCCGGATGCCCCTCGGTTTCTGGTGGGAAGCTGATGTACGCAATCGTGGTGCCGTCGGGTGAGATGTGCGGAAACCAGTTGACCCGCTCGTCGTCGCTCAGTTGTTCTACGCCAGATCCGTCTGGGCGCATGCGGAAGAGCTGTGCGTGACCTGGTCGGGTGCGCTCGCGCTCGGAATTGAAATAGATCCACTCGCCGTCGGGTGAGTACTCAGACCCGTCGTCGGGGTACTCGTCGTCTGTCAGCTGGGTGTCGGTGCCGCCCGCAGCAGGAACCGTGAAGACGTTTGCTGGCGACCAAACACCGTCAGCAGGTGCTGCGATGCCGATATAGGCGAGGGTCGATCCGTCGGGACTAACACCGTGCAAGAAATGCAGTCGACCGTCGTTGTCGTTCGTTACGCGTGTCAGTGGCCCGCCCGTCAGCTGGGCCCGATAGATGTGCCGGTCTTGTGCGGAGACGAACACGTGCTCGCCGTCGGGATCAAGCACATGGTCGTTGTTGAGTTCGGGGATATCGCCCAGGTCGATGCGCTCGGGCTCTGCGCCGTCACGGAGTTCGAGCCGGAAAAGATGCCCGTCACCATTGATGTAGAGCGTCGAGCCATCGAGCGACCAGTTGGGGGCCTCGTACAGAATCTCGCGCGACTCGAAACGCACCTGCTCCTCCCCCGTGTTTACGTCGAGGGTGAGGATGCGTGCCAGTTGCCCTCGCGCGAGTGTGCGTGCCATGGTGCCGTCTTTCTATCGAATGCAGATCAAGCAATCGCCGGGCGGCTCCGCGACCAACTCAGCAGCCAGACCATCGCGTGCCGAAACGTCGCTAGCGATGTGGATCCTGAAGCTGTGCATCAGTTCTCATCTCGGAGCAAACGAACCTCCGCCGGGAATCGTTGAACCTTTTCCAGCTCAGCGCGTGCTTTCTACAATATTCAGGTTACTGAGGCAACAGCCCTTGCCGAACAGGTCGCCTCAGCCTGGCTCAACGTCGGATCTCACTGAAGTCAACTCCATACCTCGTTCCGTTGAGGATTCCAGCTAGCGTTGGCGGGTGAGCGAACCCAGCCCGAGGAATAAACGTCCCCCCAAAAACACCGAAACGCCGTGTCTATCTCACCCACGAACAGGCGGATCGCTTGGACGCTAAGTGTGGTCAGAACGAGACACTCGTGCTGTTCCTCGCCTACACGCGCCTGAGGTGGGGTGAGGCAATTGAGAAGCGAGTCGGATCGCTCGACACACTGCGCCGACGAGTCCTCGTGCAGGTGCACTCGTCACGCGTCGGTGGCCGAATTATTGTCGGCACTCCGAAGGGCCACGAGGCTCGAAGCGTGCCCCATCCCTCATTCCTCGCCGAGCCGTTGGCGCGGTTATGCGAGGGGAAGTCACGCGATCAGCTTGTGTTCGGTGACGGCATCACTCACCTCGGAACGCCGTCGTCCCGAGACGGCTGGTACGACTACGCGATTCGCCGACTTCAGACAGCAGATCCCTCCTTTCCGCGCATTACGCTCCACGACCAGAGGCACACTGCTGCGAGCCTTGCGATCAGCGCTGGAGCAAACGTGAAGGCCGTACAACGGATGCTCGGCCACAAGTCGGCCGCGATGACACTCGACACCTATGCCGATCTTTTCGACGACGATCTCGACGCAGTCACTGACGCGCTCAACGATGCTCGCTCGCGTTCAAAAGCCTCTGCGATTTCTGCGACACTCTCCCCGGGCCGATCAATCGAGTTTGAAGTGCTGAGCACTACCGGTCTTTGACGCGAATCACATCTGGCATGAGGTAGCTGCCTCCGATGAGTGACTCATCCGGTACGTATGCACGCACCGCAAGGCAGAACGATCCGTCGGGCGCTGGAAGCCAGTTCGCTCGTGCGTCGTCGGCCTCGGGCACTGCCGCACCGAGGTAGAGCGTGAGCTTTCCGTCGATGATGCGCAACGCACCAGCATCCAGATACGCCGTACCAAGGTTGACGCGACCGTTGCTCGGGTTGGCGAGCATAAAGATTTCGGCGTTATACATGGTGATCGACCAGAAGCCGCCTCGTGACGCATCAACGGGTGGCAGATCGTCCGCATCGAAGGTGACCGTGTAGTCCTCGAGACCGCTCAGCACCTGACCGTCACTGTCGAGCCCGCGTGTCAGGTACAGAGCTTCGTGATAGTCGTTGACGAAAATGTAGATGACCGCGGCGATGGCTCGCCCGTACCAGTCTGATTCCCACAGGCCGCCGTTGGGCTGGCGCCGCCACCCGTTTCCGACGTCGAGCCCAGCCTGAATGTAGTTCGCCGCGGCGTGGAGATCGGTGTACGCCGCGGTTGCGACACGATCGAGGATTCCCCGATAGTTGTCGTTCGATTTGTAGAGAGCCACGAGGGCGCGCGCCTGATCGGCCATCGGAGCGTCGTCGGGCCCGAAGTGCGTGACGAGCTCGAGCATCGATTCAAGATCGGTCCAGAACGATTGCGGTTTCACCCAGTCGGGTCGGCTCGCCGACGGGTTAGCCGCAATCATCTCAGCCGTGACGCCGGGCGGGAACACTGCGTTGCGAGCGTAACTGTCGTAGGCGAAATCGAACTGCCCCTCGGTGTTCTCGCTGAACGGATACATGCCCAACTGATTCAGCACCGCTCGAGCGCGCTGTTTGCCTTCTGGGTTTTGTGTTGCGAAGCTGCGGGGCAGCACCGCACCAACCTCGGTAGGCATGCGCAGCAGTCCGAGGAATCCGTCTGGCACTTCGCCGGCCCATTCCGGCCCCACCATCAAGAATTTACCCCCCGGTGTGGCCGAGGCAGAGCCGAGTTGATGCACGACATTGGTCATCACATCAACGATCTGGATGGTCCAGTAGTGACCATCCGGAACGTCGGTTGGAGTCTGAACGATCACGGCCTCGCTGCTGAGGTCGAAGAATCCGGCGCCGTAAATCGTGTCATAGTTCGGCGTCACGACCCAGCGTTGCGCAGGGCTCATGTAGTCACCGAGGCCGCCGGTGTGGTTCTTCGGCCCGCCCGGCAAGATTCCGAGCATGGTGCCGCGTTGACCGGCCATGATCTGCCACACATTCGTGCGCCCGAACGTATCAACGCCGGGGTAGGCCCAGTAGAACACCACACGGGCGAGCGCCTCGACATAATTCTCGCTCGCAGACTGCGCCGAGACCCCTGCCGCGTGGGGCAGGTTGGGGTGACCAGGAAGGAACGATGTCGCCGTCTGCTCAACGCTGATGTGCTCAGTCATCCAGATGCCTCCTCGTAGAGCAACGTCGGTTTTTCCGACAGTCTGAGCGTAGATGCTAGTGCTCTGACTCCGCGATAGTCCTCGAGCCTCGATTTCTGAACTATCCGAAGAGAACACTCCAGAAACGCTAGAGCAAGCCTGAAACCACTCCATATGATCAACCGATATCCAGGGTGATCTGATTACCACTCGGAGATGCAACAAAAAAGGCCCCACTTCCGCATGAATAAGGGGAAGAAGGGCCTTCGAGCTGAGTACCCCCAGAGGGACTCGAACCCTCACTGTGTCGATTTTAAGTCGACTGCCTCTGCCAATTGGGCTATGGGGGCGACCTGTGCAGCTACTCTTTCGAGACAGCGCCGCCTACGGGCACGGGTGCGCCGGCGGGGCCGGGATGCCCTGCAGCAGCCGGCTCGGCAGCGACAGCCACGCGCGGGCGTGAGGCAAACTCTTCGAACGCCGCGCGGGGGTGCACGCGAGCCTCAAGCGAGACGATGTCTCGGCCGAGGAAGAAGTTGAGCACCCAACCCCAGACGACACGGAACTTGCGCTCCCAGCTCGGCATGGCGAGACCGTGGTAGCCGCGGTGCATGAACCACGCGGGAAGGCCCGTGATGCCGATCTTGCCCGATTGGAAGGCGCCCACGCCGAGCCCGAGGCCGGCGACCGCGCCCAGGTTCTTGTGCTCGTAGTCTTTGAGGTCTTCACCACGAAGCTCTGAAACGAGGTTCTTCGCGAGCTGTTTGCCCTGGCGAACAGCGTGCTGAGCGTTCGGCACGCAGAAGCCGCCGACACCACCACCGCTGAGGTCGGGAACAGCAGAAACGTCACCGGCACCCCAGGCGTCGATGACGACCTCGTCTTTATCGTCGTGCACGCGAAGGTCGGGGCGAACGCGCAGGCGACCGCGCTCTTCGGTGGGCAGGTCGGTGTTCTTGAGCATGGGGCTGGCCATGACGCCGGCCGTCCAGACGATGGTGTCGCTCTCGAACGAGACACCGGTCGAGAGCTCGACGAGCCCTCCGACAGCGCCTTGCACTTGGGTTTCGAGGTGAACCTCGGCACCTCGCTCGGCGAGGTTCTTGACCACCCAGTTCGCGGTCTTCACCGAAACCTCGGGCATGATGCGGCCCATGGCCTCGATGAGGTGGAAGTGGGTGTCTTCGAACTCGAGCTCAGGGTACTTGTCGAGCAGAGCGCTGGCGAACGAACGCATTTCGGCGAAGATCTCGATGCCCGCGAATCCGCCGCCCACGACGACGAAGGTGAGCAGGCGATCGCGTTCGGGGCCTTCGGGCAGCTGTGAGGCCTTGTCGAAGTTGGTCAGAATTCGGTCGCGAATTGCGGTCGCTTCTTCGATGGTCTTGAGGCCGATGGCTTCGTCGGCGATGCCGGGAATCGGAAAGGTTCGCGAAACGGCGCCGGCGGTGACCACGATGATGTCGTAGTCGAGCTCGTATTGCTCGCCCGCGTTGGGCAGAATGGTGACCGTTTTTTCAGCGTGCGTGATCTTCTCGACCTTGCCCGCGATGACCCTGGTCTTCTTGAGGTGCCGGCGCAACGAGACCACTGCGTGACGGGGCTCGATCGAACCCGACGCGACCTCCGGCAAGAACGGCTGGTAGGTCATGTAGGGCAGAGGGTCGACGACAGTGACTTCTGCCTCGCCTGCGCGAAGCCATTTTTCAAGCTTCCAAGCGGTGTAGAAGCCGGCGTAACCGCCGCCGACGATCAAGATTTTGGGCACAGTGATAGATCTCCTCAGTGAAGGTATAGCCATAGGCTACTACCTCCGCCACACGCCCCCTGAACCGACTACCAATCGATGATCGGCCGAAGACGAGCGACGAAGCATGTTATTGGCCCGCACTGGCCCTGTCTTTATTGTAGTCGACGCACTGGCAGACGAGCGGCGACCAGTCACCTTGCGCCAGCGCCAAATCGCCGATGGGGTTCACACCCGGCCCCGCGGCGAGCGAGTGCGCCGCAAGAGCGTGCAGGCACTTCACCCGAACCGGCATTCCGCCGGCCGAGATGCCTTCGATTTCGGGAACGACGGCGATGCCCTCGCGGTCTGCGAGATAGGTCTCGTGGGCGAGACGGTAGGCATCACGCACGGTCTCATCAGTAGCGAGCAGGTCTTGCAGAACGGGCATCACTTGTGTCGCCTCGAGGTCTGACATGGCAGCCGTGGCGGCGGGGTGGCTCAGGTAGTACAGCGTCGGAAACGGCGTGCCGTCATCGAGTCGAGGCGCAGTAGCGACCACCGTCGGCGCGCCGCAGACGCAGCGAGCCGCGATGCCGAGAACGTTGCGTGCCGGGCGGCCCAGCTGAGCTGAGACGGTGGCGATGTCGGCCTCGCTTGGCGGGTCGAACGGTGGGGTGGTCATGAAGTGCTCACTGTGTTGGTGCTGGGGTGGGGGCGGGCGTCGCCGGGGCGGGCGTCGCGGGGTCGGCGGGAGCCGGCGTCGCAGCCCCGAGCTGGTCGGGGGTCTGGTTGCTCAAACCCGCTGTCATGCCCGAGGCGAACAGGGCGGCCATCCAATTGCTCCGGGTCGATTGGATGCTCGTACTGACCGGAGCGCTCGAACCGGTCGCATTGGGCGCCGTGTCATTGAGCACGAGAAAACTGGTCTCGCCGGGCATCACGAAATAGAGCCGCTCGCGTGCCTCGGCCCTGATGTAGGCCGGGTCGCTCCACCGGGCAACCTGGGCTGTGAGCGTGGAGTTCTGCGTTTGGGCCGACTGCAGGTTGTTCTGCAGGTCTGCGATCTGCTGACGCTGCTCGATGAACACACGCGCGCCCGGAGCGACGATGACCACGAACAGCACGAGCACAATCAGCATGAGCACGGTGAACCCCGAGAACCGAATGCTGCGCAGCCAGTTCGTCGATGCGGAACCACCGGCCGCCGCACCAGCGGGAGCCCGGCCGGTGACGTGCACCGGGCGCGAAGAACCTGTCGCTGATGTTTTGGCCGGTGGCCTCATGAATTTCCTTGCACTTAGCCCGTGACGAGAGGTCAGGCCGTGAAGCGCGGGAACGCGGTGCGGCCCGCGTAGACGGCGGCTTCGGCCAGCTCTTCTTCTATTCTCAAGAGCTGATTGTACTTAGCGACTCGCTCGCTTCTGGCAGGCGCACCGGTCTTGATCTGACCCGAGTTCGTGGCAACGGCCAAGTCGGCGATGGTGGTGTCTTCGGTTTCGCCCGAACGGTGCGACATCATGGTGGTGTAACCGCTGCGCTGGGCGAGGCTGACCGCGTCGAGCGTCTCGGTGAGCGTACCGATCTGGTTCACCTTCACCAGCAGCGAGTTGGCGACTCCGAGCGAGATGCCCTTCGCAAGGCGAGTCGGGTTGGTGACGAACAGGTCGTCGCCGACGAGCTGCACCTTGCTGCCGATTTCGCCGGTGAGGTGCTGGTAACCCTCCCAGTCGTCTTCTTCGAGCGGGTCTTCAATGGAGACCAGCGGGTAGTTCGCGAGCAGGTTCTCGTAGTACGAGCTGAGCTGCTGCGCCGTAGTCGCCTTGCCCTCGAACTGGTACGCGCCATCTTTGTAGAACTCACTCGCAGCGCAGTCCATGGCCAGAGCGATGTCTTTGCCGGGGGTGAAGCCGGCCTTCGTGATCGCTTCGACGATGAGGTCGAGCGCTGCTGCGTTGCTCGAGAGGTTCGGCGCGAAGCCGCCTTCGTCGCCGAGGCCCGTGGAGAGGCCCTTGCTCGACATCAGCGACTTCAGGGCATGGTAGGTCTCAACGCCCCAGCGCAGCGCCTCAGCGAACGTCTCGGCGCCGATGGGGGCGATCATGAACTCTTGAATGTCGACGTTCGAGTCGGCGTGCGAGCCACCATTGATGATGTTCATCATGGGCACCGGCAGAACGTGGGCGTTCGGGCCACCGACGTAACGGAACAGCGGCAGGTCGGCCGAGTCGGCCGCGGCACGGGCCACAGCGAGCGAGACGCCGAGAATGGCGTTCGCGCCTAGACGGCTCTTGTTCTCGGTGCCGTCGAGGGCGATCATTGCGCCGTCGACAAGGCGCTGGTCGCTGGCGTCGAAGCCTTCGAGTGCCGGGCCGAGCTCGTCGATCACGGCATCCACTGCCTTCAGAACACCCTTGCCGAGGTAACGGCTTTTGTCACCGTCGCGCAGCTCGTAGGCCTCAAAAGCCCCGGTCGATGCGCCAGACGGTACGGCGGCGCGTGAAACCACGCCGTCATCGAGCAGAACCTCGACCTCGATGGTCGGGTTGCCGCGCGAATCAAGAATTTCGCGAGCACCTACAGCTTCGATCAATGCCACTGGATTGTCTCCTCAGGGTTCAAAATGACGGATGACGCGTTCAGCGTGCATCCGCCGCCCAGTCTAACGACTCGCTGAGAACGCCTGCAGTCGGGGCCTTCGACCTGTGGATGATCGTGCAAACGTCACCCTGTGAAGAAGTGGTCAGGCGGCGAGTTCTTGAACGCCCATGCGGTCGCCGATGAGGTCTGTCGCCTCGGCGAGCACGTCGACCTCGCGGCTGGAGAGGTCGGCGAAGAGGGGTTCGAGGGCGACACCGAGGCGGAAGCGCCAGTCGTCGAGCGCGATCTGACCCTTGGGGGCGATGGCGATCTGCCAGGCGCGGGCGTCTGAGCTGTCGGCGATGCGCTTGATCCACTCGAGTTCGTTGAGGCCCCGCACGATCTTGGTCATCGTGGGCTGGCTGACGCGGCTCGCGGCGGCCAATTCGCCGAGGCGCATGGGGCCGGCCGATGTCAGAACGCTCAGAGTGCGCCAGGCCGCAGGTGAGGTGTTTTCTCCCGTGGCCTGGGCCGCGAGACGGGTAAGACGGTGGGTGACGGTTACGAGGTCGCCCAAAAGTGCTGATAATTCGCTGTTCACTTGATTTATTGTATAGCCGAACTATATATAAACCAAAACCGTTCGCTCAGCGCTTACCCAGCCATTCGATAAAACAGTGATGTATTCTCATATACGAGCATTTGGCCGACTTCTTGTCGGGAAATTGTCGCGCTCGGGTGAAACATTGGGAGTTTTTCATGGCTTTGTGGGTTTTGGCGGTCCTACCCGTGATTCTAGTCGGCGTGATTCTTGTCACGACCAGACGTAACGCTCGGCCAAAAAGCGTTCGCAATGGAGTAGTTGGTTCGGCGTACGTTGTCACAGTACGATCGCATCGGCAATGGGCCAGCTCCGCGCAAGGCTACTGCGACATGGATGTGGTGCTCTCGGCTCCAGGTTTGACACCGGTTGCTGCCCGTTACTCGCATGCGATCGTGACGTCAAAATGGCCTGAACCCGGAATGACATTGCCCGCGTCGATAGATCCCGCGAATCCCCAGAAGTTCACCATTCTGTGGCAGCAACTCAACTCGGGCCCTGAGTCGGGCCATCGTCGCGCAGAAGATATCGCCGCACAAATGAAAGCGCCAGACCGGTCGGCCGCACACGTCGAAGAAACGCCCGCCCAGGGCGATGAGCGTCAGCAGATATCTCTAAACGGCTCACCGATCGATTCATCCCAAGTGGACACAGAAGCTCTGTGGCGCAACTTCGATGGTCTGATGGCCGCGGCCAGCTCCTCATCTGCACCTCTGTCGCGCCCCGCCCAAACAACCGACGTCGCACCCCTATTAGACAGGCTTGCCAGCCTTCGCGATCGTGGAATTTTGACGCAGGCTGAGTTCGAGGCTCAGAAACAGAAGCTCCTCAGCCTCTAATGTCGCTGGTGGCGTAAAAACTGGACTTCACGTTAGAGGGGTTTGGGGGTCAGGTCTGCCATGTCGTGGGTGTCTGAGGTGACGAACGCGAAGGTGATGTAGCCCGAGGCCGCGGCGCGGTCGAGTTGCGCCTTGGTGTTCTTGGTGCGGCGTTCGAGGCGCACACGGGTGCCGGCCGCGATGAGTTGCGTCTTGAGGCCGAGCAGTTGAGCCGGGGTGGCGTCTGATTCGTGCAGCAGCAGCAGAGCATCCGGTAGCCCGATCTGTTCGGCCTGCAAGAGGTCGACGATGCGCTCGAAACCGATGGAGAAACCGCACGCGGGCACGTCTTGACCGAGGAAACGGCCGATCATGCCGTCATAACGGCCTCCCCCGCCGAGCGAGAACGAGAAGTCGGGGTGGGCGATCTCGAAGATGGTGCCCGTGTAATAGCCCATGCCGCGCACGAGAAACGGGTCGAAAACGAGAAGCTCGGGGTCTACGACCTCGGCGAGGGCCGCGAGCTCGGCGATGAGGACCTCGTCGACTCCGTGCGGCAGCGCCTTGGTGATGGCACGCACGCCGAACGGATTGAACTCGAGCGTGGTGACCCGGTGAAAGAAGGCGTCGAGGGCGTCGACGGCCTCGGGCGTTGCGCCGCGTTCGCGCAATTCTGCGACTACGCCGTCGGGGCCCACCTTGTCGAGCTTGTCGACGGTGATCAAGACCTGTGGATGCTCGGCCGCACCGAACCCGAACACGTTCAGCATCTCGGTGAGCAGCCGCCGGTCGTTGATGCGAATGGTGCAGCCCTCGAGCCCGAGGGCGTCGAGGGTGGCGAGGGTCGCGGTGATGATCTCGGCCTCGGCGAGCTGGCTCTTTTCACCGATGATGTCGATGTCGCACTGCACGAATTGGCGGTACCGCCCCTTCTGCGGGCGTTCGGCACGCCAGACGGGTGCGATCTGAATTGAGCGGAAGACGCTCGGCAGTTCGGCTCGGTGACTGGCGTAGAACCGCGCGAGGGGAACAGTGAGGTCGAAACGCAGGCCCAGGTCAGCGAGGCTTTGCGGGTCGTCATTCGCCGCCGCGGTGGCCAGCTCGGGGCCCGGAATGGCGCGCTTCAGTACGCTGAAGCTGAGCTTTTCGTTGTCGCCGCCGAGGCCGGAGTGCAGGCGCTCGATGTCTTCCATCACGGGCGTCTCGATCTCGTCGAACCCGTGGGCGGTGTAACTGGTGCGGATGATGCCGAGCGCACGCTCGCGAGCCGCCTTCTCGGCGGGCAGAAAGTCGCGCATGCCGCGGGGCGGGGTTATTGCTTGGGCCATGCCTCAATTGTGCCAGCCCGGGCTGGGTCAGTCGGCCGCGGGGAACGCGATGACGCCGGCGTCTGACGAGTCTGGGTCGAATGGTGTTTGCCGGGCATCCACTTCGGCCTCGCGAATTTCAGACTGAAGGTCGCGCAGCGTCGAACGCAACGCACGCTCGGCGTCGAGGCCCTGCGCCTTTGCAGATGCCACGATGGCGAGCAGCAGCGGCCCGAGTTCGTCTTCTGAGGCGACCGGGATGCTCTGCGGAGCATCGGCGTCGAGCAGCCCGATCTTCGCAGCCTTACCGAGCAGTTTGTCGGCGAGGGCGAGCGAGGGCATGCCCTGCGGTATTCCGTCGAGGATGCTCGTGCGAGAGGGTTTCTCGACCGCCTTCAGGTCATCCCATACGGCCACCACGTCGTCTGCCGTCTCGAGCCTCACCTCGCCGAACACGTGCGGGTGTCGGCCCACCATTTTCGCGGTCATGTGTGCGGCGACGTCGTGAATATCGAATTGCTCGCCAGCGGTGTGCGCCGCGAGGTCGGCGTGGAAGATGACCTGGTAGAGCACGTCGCCGAGTTCTTCGAGTAGGTCGTCGCGGGTGCCGGTTTCGATGGCGTCGACGAGTTCGTAGGTTTCTTCGATGAGGTATTTCACGAGAGACTCGTGGGTCTGCTCGGCGTCCCACGGGCATCCGCCGGGTGCGCGCAGGCGGGCGGTGACGGCGATGAGTTCGTCGAGTTTCGATTCGGTTGCCACGAAAATCCTCTGGTCGGCACGGTCGGAGCTGAATTCGACTGTAGCCCCTGCTGCGTCATGATCACCCCGAGCCGAAAGGGCATGCCGACGAGCATCCACTCTGATGGTGCGACAGCAACCCTGACAGGATGAGCGTATGAGCTTTCTGCGATCCGAACGCAACGCGGCCGCCATTCTGCTGGTCGCGGCCGCCCTCGGGCTCATTCTCGCGAACACCGGCTTCGGCACCGCGCTGCTGAATGCGAACGCGGCGCACATCGGCTTTCCGGCGATCAACCTCGACCTCTCGGTTGAGCACTGGACCAGCGACGGCCTGCTCGCCGTTTTCTTCTTCATCGTGGCCGTCGAGCTCAAACACGAACTCGTTGCCGGCTCGCTGAACTCGCCTGCCAAAGCACTGTTGCCGGCCATCGCGGCGCTCGGCGGCGTGGTCGTGCCAGCCGGCGTCTACCTGCTCTTCAACCTCGGCAGCCCCTACGGCGACGGATGGCCGATTCCCACCGCCACCGACATCGCCTTCGCCCTGGGCGTGCTGGCTATTTTCGGGCGCACTCTGCCCACCAAGATCCGCGTGTTTCTGCTGGCCTTGGCGGTGCTCGACGACCTCGTTGCCATTCTCATCATCGCGGTCTTCTTCACGACCTCGCTGAACCTGCCGGCGCTGGCGAGCGCGGCGGTGTGTGTCGCGGCGTTTGGTGTGCTGAGTTGGATGCTCGGCAGAGGTTCTCGGGCAGGAGCATCCGGTGCCCTGACCAGGCGAGGCGTACGAATACTCATTGGCGTCGTGATGGTGCTGATTGCATTACTGACGTGGGATCTGACCTATCAGTCGGGCATCCACGCAACCATCGCGGGGGTCGCTTTGGGGCTGGTGATGGCCGCGAAGCCCGCTGCGCGTTCGGCGCATGCGCTGCAGCCGTGGTCGAACGCGATCGTGCTGCCGCTTTTTGCGTTCTCGGCGGCGCTGGTGGCGATTCCGTCGGTGGGAATCAGCGAGCTGAGCCCAGCGTTCTGGGGAATTCTGGTGGCGCTGCCGGTGGGCAAACTCGTGGGAATCACGGTAGCGGGCTGGCTGGGCAGCCGGTTCGTGGGCCGGCGCGCGCCCGCGTCGAGCGTGCTGACGTTGCCCGATCTGGTGATGATCGGGGGGCTCGGTGGTATCGGGTTCACTGTCTCTCTGCTGATGAATGAGCTGGCGTTCAAGGGCATCGACGAGGTGATCGACGAAGGTACGCTCGCGGTGCTGCTGGGGTCGGCAGTGTCGATCGTGGTGGCGTCGCTGTTGGTGTCGGGGCGGTCGCGGGCGTATCGCAGCGGGCAGATGGCTGCGGCTTCGATCGATGCAGACGACGCGGCGCCAGCAGATTCGCCGTTCGCCGAGTGAGCGACAGGTCAGCGTACTGGCGCGCACGGGCGGGTAGCGTTGTCGGGTGACCGAACCGCTCGATTTTTCCACCGGCCGGAGCGGACACGCCACGGCCGTGAAGCCGGCGGCCCTGTGGCCGGTTGGGCTGGTTGTGGCGGGGCTGGCCTGCCAGGAGGTCGGCGCGTCTTTTGCCGTGGTGCTCTTTCCGTTGGTGGGGGCGCTCGGCATGGTCACCTTACGGTTGGTGTTCTCGGCCGTCATTCTGCTGATCGTCTGCCGCCCGAAGTTGCGCGGCTACCGGCGCAGCGACTGGATCACCGTCATCGGGTTCGGCGCCGTGCTCGCCACGATGAACATGCTGTTCTACGAAGCGCTTGCGAGGTTGCCGCTGGGCACGACGGTGACAATCGAGGTTCTAGGCCCGCTGGTGTTGTCGGTTGTAGTCAGCCGGCGCGCATCCAGTTGGCTGTGGGCGATTCTGGCGTTCGTGGGGGTGGCCTTGCTCAGCCAGGGGGGTGCGGATGCTCTTGACCCCATCGGTGTCGCCTTCGCGGCCGGGGCGGGGGCGGCCTGGGCCGGGTACATTCTGCTCTCGTCGCGGTCGGGCCGGAGGTTTCCGAAGCTCGACGGAATCGCCCTCGCCATGGGGTTCGCGGCGGTGCTGTCGCTGCCGTTCGGGCTGAGCACGGCGGGGGTATCGATCATCCAGCCCACCGCAGTGGTGCTGGGGCTCGCGGTGGCGGTGCTGTCGTCGACGATTCCGTATGCGTTCGAGCTGATCGCGCTGCGGCGGGTGCCCGAAGCGGTGTTCTCGATTCTGATGAGTCTCGCGCCGGCCATCGCGGCGCTGGCCGGCCTCGTGATTCTGGGGCAGTCGCTGACCTGGGTGGAGGGTGCGGCGATCGCGCTCGTGATCGCGGCGAGCATCGGCGCCGTGCGGGCGTCGGCGATGCGCGCACGGCGTGTGGCTGACTCAGCCGCCGCCATCACTCCGCTGCAAGCGGCGCAGTCGCAGCAGCGGTGGAGCTTGCGGGCGCGGGCGGCGGCGGGAAAATCGCGGCGAGGAGGTTCTCGACCCACGCGATGAGCTCGGCGTCGGGCAGCGACTCGCCGTTGACCACGGGCATGGGCACCGAGAGCGCCGCGGCCGCCGCGAAGTACTTCGACGACGGGTACAGGCGCTTCAGCCGCACCTGGATGGAATCGGGCAGGTTCGCCGGCGCCACACGCAGGTTCGAGCCCATGGCCACGACCTCAGAGAGCCCAGTGCGCTGCGCGAGTCGGCGCAGTTTCGAGACGGTGATGAGGTTCGTCACCTGCTCCGGCGGCTCGCCGTAGCGGTCGGTGAGTTCTTCGAGAACCTGATCGATCTGGCCGTCGGGCGACGACGGGGAGGTCGCCGACGAGAGCTTCTGGTACGCCTCGAGTCGCAGCCGCTCGCTGTCGACGTAGTCTTCGGGAATGTGCGCATCCACCGGTAGCTCGAGTCGCAGCTCGGTCTGACCCTCGGCGACGTCGCCGCGGAAGGTCGACACGGCCTCGCCGATCATGCGCAAGTACAGGTCGAAGCCGACCCCCGCGATGTGGCCCGACTGTTCGCCGCCGAGCAGGTTGCCGGCCCCTCGAATTTCGAGGTCTTTGAGGGCGACCTGCATGCCCGAGCCGAGTTCGTTGTTCGCGGCGATGGTCGAGAGCCGGTCATGGGCGGTCTCAGAGAGCGGCTTTCCTTCGTCGTACAAGAAGTACGCGTAAGCCCGCTCACGCCCACGGCCGACGCGGCCGCGCAACTGGTGCAGCTGAGAGAGCCCGTACTTGTCGGCACGGTCGATGATGAGCGTGTTGGCGTTCGGAATGTCGAGACCGGTCTCGATGATGGTGGTCGACACGAGAACGTCGAACTTGCGCTCCCAGAAGTCGACGATCACCTGTTCGAGCACGTGCTCGGGTAGTTGGCCGTGGGCTACGGCGATGCGGGCATCCGGAACCAGCTCGGCGATGTGCGCGGCCACCCGGCTGATCGACTGCACGCGGTTGTGCACGAAGAACACTTGGCCTTCGCGCAGCATCTCGCGGTGAATGGCTGCGGCGATCTGCCGGTCTGAGTTGGGGCCGACGTAGGTGAGAATCGGGTGCCGGTCTTCGGGCGGGGTCGCGAGCGTCGACATCTCGCGGATGCCCGTGACCGCCATCTCGAGCGTGCGCGGTATGGGCGTGGCGCTCATCGAGAGTATGTCGACGTTGGTCTTGAGCTTCTTGAGCTTGTCTTTGTGCTCGACGCCGAAACGCTGTTCTTCGTCGATGATGACGAGGCCGAGGTCTTTGAAGACCATGCCCTCGGTGAGAATGCGGTGAGTGCCGATGACCATGTCGATGGTGCCGTCTGCCAGGCCCTTGATGGTCTCGCGCACCTCTTTGTCTGACTGGAAGCGCGAGAGGGCCCGCGTGTGCACGGGAAAGCCTGCGAACCGCTCGCTGAACGTTTCGAGGTGCTGGCGCACAAGCAGCGTCGTGGGCACGAGCATGGCGACCTGCTTGCCCTCTTGGATGGCCTTAAAAGCGGCACGCACGGCGACTTCGGTCTTGCCGAAGCCCACGTCGCCGGCCAGCAGGCGGTCCATCGGAATGGGCCGCTCCATGTCGGCCTTGACCTCGTCGATGGTGGTGAGCTGATCGGGGGTTTCGGCGAACGGAAACGCCTCTTCGAGCTCACGCTGCCAGGGCGTGTCGGGGCCGAACGCGTAGCCCTTCGAGGCCATGCGCGCGCTGTACAGCTTCACGAGCTCGACGGCGATGTCGCGCACGGCCTTGCGCGCCTTCGATTTGGCCGACGACCAGTCGCTGCCGCCCATCTTCGACAGCGCCGGAGTCTCTCCCCCGACGTATCGGGTGAGCAGGTCGAGCTGGTCGGTGGGCACGTAGAGCTTGTCGCCCGGGTAACCGCGCTTCGAGGGCGCGTACTCGATGAGCAGGTATTCGCGTGTGGTCTTGACCGGGTTTCGCCCGCCGCTCGACACCTCGCGCTGGGTCAGCTCGAGAAACTTGCCGATGCCGTGGGTCTGGTGCACGACCACGTCGCCGGTTTTCAGCTGCAACGGGTCGACGACGTTCTTGCGGCGGGTCGCCAACTTCTTGACCTGGCGTGCGTCGTACCCGGCGCTTCGGCCATAGAACTCAGACTCGCTGATGAGCGCGAGCTTCGTCTCGGGCAGCTCGAATCCGCTCTCGACGGTGGCTTTGACGAGGTAGGCGATGCCCGGCTCGGCGTCAGCCGGAAATTCGTCGACGATGCGTGCGGGCAGCTCGCGCCCGGCCAGAACATCGGCCGCACGCTCGACGAGGCCCGCTCCGGCGGCGACCACGGCGACCGTCCAGCCGTCGCGAAGGCGGGTGGCGACGTGCTCGAGCGCACCGTCGACATTGCCCTGAAAGCTCGGTACGGCATCCGCTGCGATACGAACATAGTGGGCGTCGGCATCGACGATGGCTTGCAGGTGTTCGTCAGTGGATGCCGTACCGCTGTCAAACGTGCTGAGAGTCCACCACGGGCGGTTCACCCCGGCGGCATCGCGCAGATCGTTCAGCGTGATGAACTCCCCCGACGCCAGGTCGATGGGCGCCTCAGCACCGACGGTCGCGGCACTCCAGGCGGCCTGCAGAAACTCGCGATTGGTCTCAGTGAGGCTGACGGCGCGGGATGCGACTCGTTCGGGCGAAATCACGGCGATGGCCGCGCCCTCCGGCAGGTAGTGCGTGACGGTGACGAGCCGGTCGAGCAGCGCAGGTGCCAGAGACTCCATGCCCTCGACCGGAATGCCCTGCCCGATCTTTTCGAGCAGGCCGGCCAGGCTCGGAAACTCGTGCTGCATCTCGCGCGCCCGCTGCTGCACCGAGTCGCTGAGCAGCAACTCGCGGCTCGGCGGCAGTTCGACCTCGACCAGCTCGTCGTCGAGCGAGCGCTGGTCGGCTACCGAGAACAGGCGGATCGATTCGATCTCGTCGCCGAAGAAATCGACGCGCACCGGATGCTCGGAGACCGACGGAAACACGTCGAGAATGCCACCGCGCACCGCGAACTCGCCGCGCCGGGTGACCATGTCGACTCGCGAATAGGCGAGGCCGACGAGGTCTGCGGTGAGCCGGGTGAGGTCGTACCCGCGCCCGTTCTTGACGAGCCGCACCGGTTCGTGCTCGGTGAGGTTGTCGGCCAGGGGCTGCAACGCTGCGCGCACCGACGCCACGACCACGATCGGCCGCGGGCGCTGTGGCGCAAGGGGCGTGGCGGAGGTGGCCGCGTTCCGGCTGGCGGACGCGCGACCCCCGGCTGCGGCGGCCGCGGTGGATCCAGCGGTTTCAGCGGACTTCGCCGCGGGGCGCTTCTTCGCCGCCGAAGTCGGTGTCGGCGCGTAGGCGGGCAGGCCCGCGGCATCCACAGCGGCGGTCTCGGCAGACCAGGCGGCGAGCCGGCGCAGGGCCGCGATGCGCTTGCCCACGATCTCGGCGCTGGGGCTCAAGCGTTCGTGCGGCAGGGTCTCCCACGCCGGAAACTCGAGTATCTCGGCTTCGGGTGCGAGCGACGCAAGGCCGGCACGGATGCTCTCAGAGTCGCGCCCGGTCGCAGTCACCACGAGCAGCGCCTGCGGTAGGCCCTTCTCGGCGCGGCGGCCCAACAGGCCAGAAAGCAGTGGCGCCCGCAGCCCGTCGGCGAGCGAGAAGTCGGCGTTGCGACCCGACTCGTCGAGGGCGCGCTCGAACGTCGAGGCGCGCGAAAGCGCAGCGATTAAGCCCTGAAGGATCACTGGACAAGTCTACGGGCACCCCCTGACACTCCCGCCCCGGCCGCCGCGCCCGCGTCGGCTCAAGCGACAGGGCGCCGGGCCGGCGGCTCAGGGGGCGGGCGCCGACTCAAGCGACGGGCGGCGGCTCAAGCGACGGGCGTCGGCTCAGGCCGCGGGCACCGGCTCGAGCGGCGGGCGCCGGTTCAGGCGACGGGCGGCGGCGCGTGAAACTGTTGCTGCGCGGCGGTGAGCCCGTCTGCGGCGATTTTCTCTGCGGCGTCGGCGGCATCCGCCAGCAGGTTGGGCAGCACGGTGCGTTCGGTTGAGGTGAAGTCGCGAAGAACGAAGTCGGCCGCGCTCTGGCGGCCGGGCGGGCGGCCGATGCCCACACGTATGCGGGTGAAGTCGCCGGTGCCAGCGGCCGCAATGATGTCACGAATGCCGTTGTGCCCGCCGTGCCCGCCGCCGAACTTCAGGCGAAGGGTGTCGAACGGAATGTCGAGTTCGTCGTGCACCACGATGAGGTGCGACGGCTCGACAGAGTAATACGAGAGCAGCGCCGCCGTCGGTCCGCCCGAGTTGTTCATGAAACTGTTCGGCTTGGCGAGCACGAATCGCGGGCCGCCCGGCGTCACGCGCCCGGTCGCGACGCGCGCGTTGACGCGGCCAGCGGCAGACCCGAACGATGCACGCAGTCGCCCCGCCAGCTCATCGAGCACCATCTGCCCCACATTGTGCCGGTTGCCGGCGTACTCGGCCCCGGGGTTACCGAGCCCGACTACCAGCCAGAGGTCATCAGCCACGGCGCCACTCCTTGCATTTCGAATCAGTCTGCCCCGGGCATCCGCTGCCCCACTCCACCTCGCCCGCCCTCAGCGCTGGCGAGAAGTGGCCGCAGGTTGCACAAAAGCACCTCCATCTCGCGATGAGGGTGCTTTTGCGCAACCGCCGAGGGCCGCCGGGAAGCGGCAAAGAGGCGAGAGCGGGTTACGCGGGGGTCGGCGCGTCGGTGGTCGAAGCGTCGCCGGCCGACAGGCTGTCGCCGAGGTCTTGCTCCTCGGGCACAGACACGGCCACGATGAGCTGGTCTTCGTCGCCGACGAGCACAGCGCCCTCGGGCAGCGTGATGTCTTTCGCCAGAATCTGGGTGCCGGCCTCGGCGCCTTCGATGTTCACGATGACGCGGGTCGGGATGTTCGTGGCGAGCACCTCGAGCAGCAACGTGAACGTGTCGAGGTCTGCGGTGGTACCGGAGACAGGCTCGCCCTCGACGTGCACGGTGACCTCGACCTGCACACGCTCGCCGGCGCGCACGACGATCAGGTCGAGGTGCTCGATGATCTGGCGTACGGGGTCTTTCTGAACGTCTTTCACGAGCGCCAGCTGCTGCTTGCCTTCGATGTCGAGCTCGATCAGAGCGTTCGACTTACGAATGAGCAAGAACACCTCGTGGCCCGGCAGGCTCACGTGCTGCGGTTCGGCGCCGTGACCGTAGATCACTGCGGGAATCTTGCCGGCGGCGCGCAGCTTGCGTGCCGCGCCCTTGCCGAACGAGGTGCGAGTTTCTGCAACGATTTTGTTGTCGTCAGCCATTGGTTTCTCCTGTCGCGGCCGAAACGGCACGCGTTTGTCTGTTCTCGAGCAGCAGCCCCGAAGCGATTCATGCCGAAGCGAATCGCGACGAAACAGCCGCCGAAAGATCTGGGTTAGTGTTCAACTCGAACGCGTCAGCGTGAGGAAAAGCCAGTGTGCAAAAGCTCTCTGCTTCGTCCACCGCGTCGATTACGGATGCCGGGCATCCCTCGCCGAAGTTCAGTCAATAAGTCTACACGGATGCACGCAGCCACGCGACCGCGTGTGTAAGAACCTCGGCGAACGGAGCACTCGTGTCGAGTACGACCCCGCGCTCGTCGGCCTCGAGCGGCTGAAGCGTCTCGAGCTGGGAGTCGAGCAACGCGGCCGGCATGAAGTGTTCGGGGCGGTGCTCCATGCGCGCACGCAGTTCGGCCTTGCCCGCCTCGAGCTCGAGAAAAACCGCATCGGGAGCAGAGCTGCGAAGCGTATCGCGATACACCCGCTTGAGGGCCGAACACGCGATGACGGGGCCACGCCCGGGCTGGGCGTGCAGGGCATCCCCTACCAGCACCAGCCAGGGCTGCCGATCGGTGTCGGTCAGCGGAATGCCGGCTGCCATCTTGGCTTTGTTCGCCGCGGGGTGCAGGTCATCGGCATCGATGAAGTCGACTCCGAGTGCCGCGGCGAGCGCGGTACCCACGGTCGACTTACCGGAGCCCGACACCCCCATGACGACGACAGGGGGCAGAAGCACGGGCTCAGAAGTCACCTGCCCAGCCTATCCGAGCGAGCGCTACGCCTTCAGCGAGATGAGCCACGCGTCGACACCCATCAGCGCGGCGTAGAGCACCGCGAGAATCAGGTAACCGTAGACATTGCGGCGCACGCCTGCACCGGGGTTGTGCCACCAGTCGAACACCTTGAAGATCCACGGCGCAATGAACCAACCAAGCAACTGAGTGCTGACGAAGTTGCCGATGAACAGACTGGCCCAGAACGGTAAGCCACCGAGAAACGGGTCGGTGATGAAGTAACCGAACAAGAACACGATGGGGTAGAGCACCAGCAACACGAGCAGGTTGTCTTTGAAGATGGTGGCCCGGTTCGGTCGCCCCGGCGCCCAGAAATTGAAGCCGTAGCTCGACTTGGTGACGCGCATATTCGAGTTGTACGCCTCACCCTCTTTCAAGAGCTTCGCGCGTTGGGTTGAACTCTGCCAGGCGTCGAGGTGTTCGTCGGTGTCGAAGGTGAGGATGACCGTCCAGTCTTCTTGCACACCGGGAGTAGGCCGCTCGATCTTGTGCCCCAGAAACCCGGGGTAACTCGATTCGGCCGCCGAGATCTTTCGCTGCCACGCTAGAAACGCGTCTTCACCGCCGGCGTCGACGTGACTGGTCACGATGATCGAGGCAGCCTTGTTGACCGACGAGTCTTCGGTGACGAGGTGGATGTCTTCTTGCCCGACGAAGTGGCCCTTGATCTCTTCGAGGAGGGCGGCGCGCTCGGCGCTCTGCAACCACTGGCGCGCGGCTTCGGCATTCACAAAACGCTGGATGAGAACCCAGTCGTCTTGGGTGGGCGGAGACGGCTCGATGACCTTGCGGTCGATGAACCCGGGCCAGGTGGCCATGACGGTACCGAGTCGGCGCTGCCAATCGCGGTACAGGTCGTCGCTCTCGGGTATCACCCGTCTCTCGATGATGAGCGAAACCGGGGGGCCGCCCGCAGGTGAAGCGGCGCCGCCGCCGGCCGTGGTGACCGAGGGGGCGCCGCTTTCTGACGTAGACACGAGGGCTAGACCGCCGCGAAGGTGGGCTCGACCTCGGCCGCCTTCTGGTAGGCCTTCTCGCCCATCACCCAGGTCTGGTCGACGGCACGCTCGTCGCCGACGATCATGATGCCGAAGAGCATGTTGGCCGCGTCATCGACCGTGACCGGGTCGCCGCCGTCGGCGATGAGCTGCGAGTGCCAGTCGGCACCCGCCGGCCCCTGCGTCCAGTCGAGGGCGACGAAGTCAGCCTCTTTACCGACCTCGAAACTGCCCACCTTGTCGTCGATGAACAGGCCCTCTGCCCCGCCCAGGGTGATGGAGTAGAACGCGCGGTAAGCCGAGAGCTTGTTGCGCTCAGACTCGGCGGTCGCCATTCGCGACGGGTCGATGCTGCCGTCGAGGATGGTGTTGTTGATCATGCCCACCTTGTAGGCGCCGTCGAGCACCTGCAGCATGCCGAACCGGTTGCCGCCGCCCATGTCGGTGCCGAACGAGAGACGCACCTTCTGTGCCGGGTCTTTTGCCTTGCCGAGGCGGAACAGGCCGCTGCCGAGAAACAGGTTCGAGTGCGGGCAGAACGTGACCGAGGCATCCTTATCGTGGATGCGCTTGAACTCGTCATCGCTCAGCCAGACGCCGTGACCGCCAGAGAACTTCGGGCCCACCAGGTCGTACTTCTCGTAGACGGCGAGGTAGTCGTCGCAGTCGGGGTGAAGGTCGAGCACACCGCGAATTTCGTGCGGGTTCTCTGAGATGTGGGTGTTCACCCAGGTGTCGGGGTATTCCTTCTTGAGCTGCTGGCACTTCTCCATTTGCTCAGGGCTCGAGCCGAAGGCGAAGCGGGGGGTGACGGCGTAGAGGTTGCGACCGACGTTGTGGTACTTCTCGATGAGGATCTTGCTGTTCTCGTAGAAGCTCTCAGGTGTGTCGGCGAAGTACTCGGGAGCGTTCTGGTCGATGCCGGTGAGGCCGCCGATCATGCGCATGTTGCGCCGAGTCGCCTCTTCGAACAGCTCTTCGGTACAGACCGGCGAGGTGCTGGTGAACACTTGGGCCGTGGTGGTGCCGGATGCGAGCAGGTTGTTGAAGAAACGCTTCGTGCCGGCGATGGCGTAGTCGCGGTCTGCATAGCGGGCTTCTTCGGGAAAGACCCACTTCTGCAGCCACGGCAGCAGCTGCAGGCCATAGGCGCCGAGAACGCGGGTCTGCGGGAGGTGAATGTGACCGTCGATGAAACCGGGGGTGATGATGCGGTGCTCGATGTGAGTGGTTTCAACATCGCCGTACTCTGCACTGAGTTCTGAGTAGGGGCCGAACGCGGTGATGATGCCGTCTTCAACGACCAGCAGGCCGTCTTTGACAAAACGGGCCGACGCCTCTTCGTCGCCGACATGGTTCCAGGGGTCATCGACGAAATCGAAAAAAGTTCCTCGGATGGCGTGAGTGGTCACAGATCAAATCCTTCGGTCATATTCAGTTGAAAATGGCGCGAAAACCCGCCCCATCGCCCGATCGTAGTGGCCAGATGCCCCGAGCGAATACCCCTCGTTCGGGTGCCACAGTGAAAGCCGCAGACGTGCCGCGGTCGGCCTCAGTCAACCAGTGCAGGCCCGGCGGCGCAAGGCTTTCCCGGTACGCTGAACAGGTTGGTAATCAGGAGGAAAACAATGGCTGAAACAAGCGTTGCTGCAGCAAACATCGGTGTCGTCGGGCTTGCCGTGATGGGCTCGAACCTGGCACGAAACCTTGCCAGCCGCGAAGGCAACACGGTGGCGGTGTTCAACCGCTCACCTGAACGTACGAAATTGCTCACCGACGAGCATCCTGAAGCCGGGTTCGTGGCTTCGGAGAAAATCGAAGACTTTGTGGCGTCGCTTTCGAAGCCGCGAACAGCCATCATCATGGTGCAGGCCGGCAAGGGCACCGACGCCGTGATCTCAGAGCTCGCCGAACTCTTCGAGGAGGGCGACATCATCGTCGACGGCGGCAACTCGCTGTTCACCGACACGATTCGCCGCGAAGAGGCCGTGACGGCCAAGGGCATTCACTTCGTGGGCACCGGAATCTCGGGGGGCGAGGAGGGCGCACTGAAGGGCCCGTCGATCATGCCCGGCGGGTCGAATGAGTCGTGGCAGACACTCGGGCCGATTCTGGAGTCGATTGCGGCCGTCGCCGAGGGCGAGCCGTGCGTCACCCACGTGGGCACCGGCGGTGCGGGGCACTTCGTCAAGATGATCCACAACGGCATCGAGTACGCCGACATGCAGCTCATCGCCGAGTCGTACGACCTGCTCACCAAGATCGGCGGGCTGACGCCGGCCGCCGCCGCAGACGTGTTCACCGAATGGAACTCGGGCGACCTCGAGTCGTACCTCATCGAGATCACAGCCGAGGTGCTGAAGCAGGTCGACGCGAAGACGGGCAAGCCGTTCGTCGACATCGTGCTCGACCAGGCCGGCTCGAAGGGCACCGGCGTCTGGACGGTGCAGAACGCGCTCGACCTGGGCGTGCCCGTCGGCGGAATCGCCGAGGCCGTGTTCGCTCGCGCCGTGTCGAGCCACCCCGAGCAGCGCGAAGCAGCGCAGGCCGTCATCACGTCGCGGCCGACCCCCGTGGAGGTGGGTGACTCGTTTTCAGACGACGTGAACGCCGCGCTCTACGCCTCGAAAGTGGTCGCCTACGCGCAGGGATTCGACGCGATCATCGCGGGCGCTGAGAAGTACGGCTGGGACATCAACAAGGGCAACATCGCCAAGATCTGGCGCGGTGGCTGCATCATTCGCGCTCAGTTCTTGAACCGCATCGTTGAGGCGTACGACAAGAACCCGGGGCTGAAGACGCTGCTGGCCGACCCGTACTTCGCCTCGGCTGTAGCCAACGGTGAGGCCGCCTGGCGGCGCATCGTTTCGACCGCAGCACTGTCGGGCATCCCGGTGCCCGGGTTCGGCTCGGCGCTCAGCTACTACGACTCGCTCGCCGAGAAGCGGCTGCCGGCCTCGCTCGTTCAGGCTCAGCGCGACTTCTTCGGTGCGCACACCTACAAGCGGGTCGACACCGAGGGCACGTTTCACACTCTGTGGTCGGGCGACCGCAGCGAGATCGAGACCGAGGGCAGCTCGCACTAGCGGCGGCTTGCAGAGGGCTGCGCGCCTCGGCTTGTCGTTGGCCGCGCAGCCCCGCGCACGCACAAATGAGCGCATAATTTGAGCATGAGCCTTACGAACGAAAACCAGGCGGGCAGGTCGACGAAACCTGTGGTGCTGGTCACCGGCACGTCGACCGGAATCGGCCTCGCCGTGGCCGTCACAGCCGCCATGGCCGGCTGGCAGGTCGTCGCCACGATTCGCCGCGAAGGCAGTGATGGTGAATTGCGCACGGCCGCAGACATTGCGGGGGTTTCGTCAGACATCGAGCTGCGGATGCTCGACATCACCGATGCCGAGACCTCCGCCGCTACCGTGAACGACATAGCGCAGCGCTACGGGCGTCTCGACGCCGTCGTGAACAACGCGGGCTCGGGGCACGTCGGAACGGTCGAAGACGACAGCATCGACGCCATTCGTCGGGTGATGGAAGTGAATTACTTCGGGGTGGTCAACGTCACGAAGCCCGCGATGGCGCATTTACGGGCATCCGGTGGCACCCTCGTGACCGTCTCGAGTGTGGGCGGCGTGGTGGGCCAGCCGTTCAACGAGGCGTACTGCGCGGCGAAATTCGCCGTCGAAGGCATGATGGAGAGTCTGCAGCCGGTGGCGGCCGCGGTGGGCGTGCGCGTCGTGATCGTGGAGCCGGGAGCGGTTGCGACGAGTTTCGTCGAGAATGTGGGCATTGCCGATGCGGGGGTCACGGCATCCGGAGCCTACGCCGAAGCGTTCGACCACTACATCGAGCGCACGCGGGGCGCCTTCGCGAATGCGCAGCTCGCACAGGGCGTCGCCGACGTGATTGTGGGCGCGCTACTGGCCGACGAGATTCCGTTCAGACTGCAATCGTCAGACGGCGCGACGGCGTTCGCGGGCACCAAGCTGCGCGACCTCGACGGCTCGGCTGTGACGGGCTTCACTGCTTCGTGGGTCGCCTAGCCGGCACGTCATGACCGACTACTACGACGAGCCAGAGCTCACAGGGTACGAGCCGCACGGTGAGCGGCCGCTACGAAGCGTGCGGATGCAGCGAACCATTCGCATCGTGGTGATTCTGGGCATTGTGGCGCTGGTGTTGCCGGGGATCCTGACGACGTATAGCCTGGCGCGGGCGACCGCTCAGGCGGCGTGCGCGGCTACCGTGGCGGCGTTGCCGGCCAGCCTGATGGGCACACGCGTCGGTTCGCGGGTGCAGTTCGAGGTCTTCGGGCCAGGCGGTTTGGGCTGGCAGTGTTACACCGTCGGTGCGTACGGCGGCGACCGGCAGCCGGTGGCGCCGCTGGGGCTGATTCCGACGTATCCGTCGATTCAGGCGCCGACCGACGGCAGTTAGAGGCCGAGGCGAACCTTGACCTCATGCGCTGAGGGGTTCGTCGCGCTCGAGCCGTCGGGGAAGAGCACGGTGGGTACGGTCTGGTTGCCGCCGTTCAGCGACTCGACCAGAGCGGCAGTGCCCTCGACCTCTTCGATGTTCACCTCGATGTAGGCGATGCCGTCTTTGTCGAGCTGCTTCTTGAGTCGGTTGCAGTAGCCGCACCACGATGTGGAGAACATCGTGATCGATTCGGCGGCGGGAACAAAGTCTGTGGTCAAAGTCATGCTTGCCTCAACCAGCAGAGCCGGCCGAATATTTCGGGCTACGTTTCTTGAGCGTTTCTACGCGTCGCCGTCGAACATCGAGGTGACCGAACCGTCGTCGAAGACCTCGTGAATGGCGCGGGCAAGCAGCGGGGCGATGGGCAGAATCGTCAGCGAAGGAAAGCGCTTCGCTTCGGGAATCGGCAGCGTGTCGGTGACGACGACCGAGTCGATGAAGTCTGACTGCAGAATCTCCGTCGCCGGGTCAGAGAACACCGCGTGCGTCGCCGCCACGATGACACCCTTCGCTCCCGCGTTCTTCAGAGCTTCGGATGCCGCGACAATGGTTCGCCCGGTGTCGATGAGGTCATCGACGAGCAAACACCACCGCCCGCTCACGTCACCCACGATCTCGTGCGCGGTGACCTGGTTCGGCACCAGCGGATCACGGCGCTTGTGGATGATCGCCAGCGGTGTGCCGAGCTTGTCGCTCCACACGTCAGCCACGCGAACGCGGCCCATGTCAGGCGAAACCACGGTCACTTCGGCCATGTCGTAGGTCTTTCGCATGTGCTCCATGAGCACCGGCATCGCGAAGAGGTGGTCGACGGGGCCATCGAAGAAACCCTGAATCTGCGGGGCGTGCAGATCGACCGACATGATGCGGTTGGCGCCCGCTGCCTTGAACAGGTCTGCCACGAGGCGAGCCGAGATGGGCTCGCGACCGCGGTGCTTCTTGTCTTGCCGGGCGTAGGGGTAGAACGGCGCCACGACGGTGATTCGTTTCGCCGAGGCGCGCTTCAGGGCATCCACCATGATGAGCTGCTCCATGAGCCACTCGTTGATGGGCGTGGAGTGCGACTGAATGACGAAAACATCACTGCCGCGAACACTGTCGTCGAACCGAACGTAAAGCTCACCGTTGGCGAAAGTGTGGCTGGTCGAACCGATGAGCGTGGTGTCGAGCTCTGCCGCAATGGCTTCAGCCAGTTCAGGATGCGCGCGACCGGTTGCCAGAACCAGATGCTTTTCGCCGTTAGAGGTGATCTCAGACACTTATTCTCCGGTTTGTTCTGTTGAATTTTGCTCGAGCGAACGGCGCGCAGCCGCATCGGCAGCACTGCCGGCGCGGTGGGTCGCTACCCACCCTTCGAGATTGCGCTGTGGAGCGACATTCATGGCCAGCGAGCCCGGCGGTACATTCTTGCGAACCACAGTGCCGGCACCGCTGTATGCTCCGTCACCAATTGTAACCGGGGCGACGAAGACGTTGTGCGAGCCCAGCTTCACGTTCGAGCCGATCTCGGTCTCGCTCTTGGTGACGCCGTTGTAGTTCGCGAAAATAGAGCCGGCGCCGATGTTCGAGTCGACCCCGATGTGCGCGTCGCCCACATACGAGAGGTGCGGCACCTTGCTGCCCTCGCCGATCTGCGCGTTCTTCGTCTCGACGAAGGTGCCGATCTTGCCGTTCGCGCCGAGAATGGTGTTCGGCCGCAGGTAGGCGAACGGGCCGACGGATGCGCCGGCGCCGATGACGCTCAACGTCGCGTCGGTGCGCTTCACGGTTGCACCCTCGCCCACTTCGCAGTCGACGAGAGTGGTGTCGGGGCCCACGATGGCGCCGCGCGCCACCACGGTCGCCCCGCGAATCTGGGTTCCCGGCAGCAGCGTGACGTCGGGCTCGAAACTCGCCTTGAGATCGATCCAGGTGCTCGCCGGGTCTTCGACTGTCACACCCGCCAACTGCCAGCCCCGGATGATCAGGGCATTCAGCTTGGCGGCCGCCTCGCTCAACTGAGCGCGATCGTTGATGCCGGCCACGAGCCACGACTCGGCCACCGGAAGCACCGTCACCTCAGAGCCGGCGCGGCGCAGCAGCTCGATGATGTCGGTGAGGTATTTCTCGCCCTGTGCATTGTGCAGCGTGAGCTGCGGCAGCAGGTCGCGAAGCTCTGAGACGCCGAACAGGTAGACGCCCGCGTTGATCTCGGCGATGGCAAGCTCGCTGTCGGTGGCGTCTTTGTGTTCGACGATGCGGTCGACCCGGCCGTTGGTGTCGGTGGCAGCGCCGGCGCTGGTTTCGGGCGCAGCGCGCACGATGCGGCCGTAGCCCGACGGGTCATCGAGAAAGGCCGAGAGCAGGGTGGCGGATGCCCGGCCACGACGATGCTCGTTGACGAGGCCTGCGAGGGTCTGAACATCCAGCATCGGGGTGTCGCCGTTGATGACCAGAACATCGCCGTCGAAATCGGCTGGCAGCGCTGCGAGGGCCTGCTCTACTGCGCGACCCGTACCCGGCGTCTCGTCTTGGTCGACGACCACGCCGTTCGGTAGCTCGTCGGTGATGACGGCGACCAGGGCATCGCGCTCGTGCCGCACAACGGCGACCGTGTAGGCCGCGTCAAGTTCGCGGGCCGTCGCGAGCACGTGGCTGACAATGGGGATTCCGGCGAGCGTGTGGAGGAGTTTCGGGGTTTCGCTTTTCATTCGCGTTCCCTGGCCTGCCGCCAAGATGATGATCGCGAGATTGGCGTCGGTCACAAAACTCTCCTTGTTTCTTGTGTGCGCCGCCTCTTGTGGTGCGCTCCGCCTCCAGGATTCGAACCTAGTCCTAACAGCTCCAAAGGCTGTCGTGCTGCCGTTACACCAAGGCGGAATGCACAGGGGCTGGCCCGCGTGCAGTAAACAAGTCTGCCAGAGCTTCGAGGGTGCTGCGCACGGGTTTGAGCATCTGTGCGAAGAAATCCTACGAAAAGCCCCGGATAATGAGTAGATGCCCGACACCGAATCCGCTGACTCCGTCGACCAGATCGTCGATGCGTGGGAACGCGAGCGGCCCGATCTCGACTTCGCGCCGCTTCAAGTGCTGTCGCGCGTGTGGCGGCTGTCGCGTCACCTCGACCGGGCCAGACGCAATTCGTTCTCGACGAGTGACCTCGATTCGTGGGAGTTCGACGTTCTTTCTGCGCTTCGGCGCGCCGGTGCTCCGTACCAATTGAGCCCGAAGACGCTGCTGGAGCAGACCCTTGTGTCGTCGGGAACGATGACGAACCGCATCGACCGGCTCGTGGCGCGGGGGCTCGTAGAACGGCGCACCGACCCGCACGATGGGCGGGGCATCCTCGTCACCATGACGGCCGACGGGGTGGCGCGCACCGATGCGGCCATCTCCGAGCTCGTCACCTCTGAGGCCGCGCTGCTCTCGAGCCTCACCAAGCCCGATCAAGAGCGCCTCGCCGTGCTGTTGCGCAAACTCAGCCGCGACTTCGGCTGATCAGGCCAGAAGTTCAGAGAGTTCGAGCCAGCGAACTTCGAGATCGCTGAGAATGTTCTGAGTGGAGTCGAGTTCGGCCGAGAGCTCGCCGAGGCCGGCGTAATCGCTCTGGTCGTGGGCGGCCATGCGATTGTGAATGCCGGTGACCTGGGTGCCGTATTTCTCGAGACGGCGGTTGACCGAGGCGAGTTCTTTCTGCGCCGAGCGTAGTTCTGCGCCGCCCAACTTCGGTGCTGCCGGTGCGGTTGCGTTGCTGCCCGCGGCGCCTCCGGCCGCTCCCGTTCCGCCCGCTCCGGCTCCGCCTCCAGCTCCGGATGCCGCGCCCGCCGTCGACGGGTTCGCCCCGACGCTGCTCGACCCACGTACCGCATCGCGTTGTTGCAGCGCTCGCACCTCGAGGTATTGGTCGACCCCTCGTGGCAAGTGGATCAATCCACCCTCGATCACCGCATATTGGTTGTCGGTGACACGTTCGAGCAGGTACCGGTCGTGCGAGACCACGAGCAGAGTGCCCGGGAAGGTGTCGAGCAGGTCTTCGATGGCCGCGAGCATGTCGGTGTCGAGATCGTTCGTGGGTTCGTCGAGAATCAAGACGTTCGGTTCGCTAAGCAGAATGAGCAACAGCTGAAGGCGCCGCTTCTGGCCGCCCGACAGGTCTTTCACGGGGGTGGAGAGTTGCGCACTCGAGAACCCCACTCGTTCGAGCAGCTGGCTGGGCGTCATTTCTTTGCCCCCGCTGACATAGGTGCTGCGCTGCCGCCCGATGACCTCGCTCACCCGGTCGTTCAGAATCTCATCGAGTTCGAACAGCTGCTGGGTGAGAGTCGCGACCTTGATGGTCTTGCCGCGTTTGACCCGGCCGCTCGTGGGTTGCAACGAGCCCGAGACCAGGCTGAGCAACGTGCTCTTGCCGACCCCGTTCACGCCGAGAATTCCGGTGCGCTCGCCCGGCGCGATGCGCCAGGTGATGTCGTGCAGAACCTTCTTCTCGCCGGCGGCGCCGGTGTAGACGACCGACACGTTCTCGAGATCGACCACGTCTTTGCCGAGGCGCTGCATGGCCATCGATGCCAGCGAGATGGAATTTCGAGCCGGCGGTTCGTTTTCGATCAGAGCGTTCGCCGCCTCGATGCGAAACTTCGGCTTGGCGGTTCGAGCGGGCGCGCCGCGGCGTAGCCAAGCGAGCTCTTTCTTCATGAGGTTCTGACGTTTCGACTCCATGGTTGCTGCCATGGTGTCGCGCTCGACGCGCTGCAGAATGTACGCCGCGTAGCCGCCTTCGAACGGCTCGACGATCTGGTCGTGCACCTCCCACGTGGCGGTGCAGATCTCGTCGAGAAACCACCTGTCGTGTGTCACCACCACGAGGCCGCCGGCGTTGGTCGACCAGCGCTTCTTCAGATGCCCGGCGAGCCAGGCGATTCCCTCCACATCGAGGTGGTTGGTGGGTTCGTCGAGAAAGATGATGTCGTGGTCGCCGATGAGCAGCGCCGCGAGCGCAACGCGCCGCCGCTGGCCACCCGAAAGGTCGGCGACCTTCGCCTCCCACGGAATGTCTGAGACCAGCCCCGCGATCACATCGCGAACGATGGGGTCGCCGGCCCAGACATGCTCGTCGAGGTCGCCCACCACGGTTTGACCGACGGAGAGCGAACCGTCGAGCACATCAGACTGGTCGAGCACCGCGAGAGTAACACCGTTACGGCGGGTCACCCGGCCCGAGTCGGGTTCGAGGCGCCCCGAGAGCAGCTGCAACAGGGTCGACTTGCCGTCGCCGTTGCGGCCCACGATGCCGATACGGTCGCCCTCGTTGATGCCCAGCGTGATGTTATCGAAAATAACGCGGGTCGGAAATTCGAGGTGGAGAGACTCGGCTCCCAGTAAATGTGCCATTACTCAAGTTGACCACACCCGCGAGCAGGCAGACTCCCGCGGGCTGCTGTCTTGTGCACAATTCGTTATCCACAGGGGCGAGCAGGAGGGGCTGTAACGTGGGCGGGTGACGAGAACCAGTATCAGTGAGTTGATCACCGCGAAGATGACGACGACACCCGATTTTCCTGAGCCGGGCATCCTGTTTCGAGACCTGACCGCGGTGATGGCCGATGGCCCGACGCTTCGAGCGGTGACGGATGCTCTGCTCGACGAGATTCCGGCTGATGTCGATGCCGTTGTGGGCGTCGAGGCTCGCGGATTTCTCTTCGCCGCAGCCGCTGCAGTGGTTCGTGGCATTGGGGTGTTTCCCGTGCGCAAACAGGGCAAGCTGCCGGGCGACGTGCTAGCGGAGACGTACGATCTCGAATACGGCACGGCCACCATCGAACTGCAGCCGAACGCGCTAGCCGCCGGATCGCGTGTGTACGTGCTCGACGATGTGCTCGCCACCGGCGGAACGATGGCGGCGGCCATCCGGCTGCTCGAGCGTGCCGGTTACATCGTGGCGGGCGTCGGCGTGGCGATCGAGTTGACCGCGCTGAACGGACGCGCGACGCTTTCGGGTTACCCCATCAACGCGCTGCTCACCATCGACTGACAGTCGTCAATCGCCGATGACGCGGGCACCGTGCACGGGCCCGGTGGCCCGAACCACGGTGTAGCGGGCGGCGCTCAGAGCGATCTGCAGCTCGAGGGCACCATCGAGGTCGGCCGCGAGGAACGCGACCGTGGGGCCCGAACCCGAGACGATTCCGGCGAGCGCGCCGTTCGCCTCGCCGATCTCGAGCACGGTTGCCAGGGCGGGCGCGAGGTGCAGCGCCGGAGCCTGCAGGTCGTTGTGCAGCGACTCGGCCAGCATGTGGGGGTCGCCTGCGCGGAGGGCCTGCAGAACATCCGCGTCGACCGACGGCTGCGTCTGGGCGGGAAAGATGTCTTGTGCGTGACGGTCGCGGTGCCGGTCGAGTTCGCGGTAAACCTCGGGGGTGCTGGAGCCGAAATCGGCGATGGCGAGCACCCACTGAAACTGGCCCTTTGCCAATGCTGGGCTCAGTTGGTCGCCGCGGCCGGTGCCGATGGCTGTTCCGCCAGTGAAGGCGAACGGCACGTCAGCACCGAGGCGGCCGGCGAGAATGAGCAGTTCTTCGCGGCCGAGTTCGGTCTGCCAGAGGGTGTCGCAGGCCAGCAGGGTGGCCGCGGCATCCGCTGACCCACCGCCCATTCCGCCGGCGATGGGCACGTTCTTGACGATTTCGAGGTGCACGCCGCCGCGGTAACCCGCCTTGTGCGCGATCATGCGCGCGGCTCGAATGGCGAGGTTCGAGCCGTCGGTCACGAGGGTGCTCGTGTCGATAGATCCGGTGAACGAGACAGAGAAGTCATCGGCCTGAAAGGCGCGAACTTCTTCGTAGAGCGAAACGGCCTGGTAGGCGGTGGCTACGTCGTGGTAGCCGTCTTCCATGACGGCGCCCACTTTGAGAAACACGTTGATCTTGCCCGGGGCCCTGACATGAACCGTTCGGAGACCCGTGTTCACTGTCATGCATTTAACCTAGCCCAGGGCGGAGCTCGTCACTTGCGCTGGTTGCCGTCTGCTAAGTGGCTGGATGCTCGGGCCTGGCATTCACTCGAGGCCGACTCTCACTCGTGCCCGGCGTTCACTCGAGGCGGGTGGCCTCTTGAGCGATGGCGAGAAAGTCGTGCACGGTGAGCTGCTCGCCGCGAACCGTCGGCTCAAGGCCCGCCGACGCGATAACCTCGGCTGCTGTTCGTGAGTCGCCGAACACGCTCGAGAGCGACTGCCGCAACATCTTGCGGCGCTGCTGAAACGCTGCGTCGACCAGTTCGAACGTGGCGATTCGCAGCTCTTCGCTCGCCAGGCTCGTCGCCGAACGCTCGAACGCCACGAGTATCGAATCGACGTTCGGCACCGGCCAGAACACCTGGCGGCTCACCGTTCCGGCGGTGCGCCAGTCGCCATACCAGGCGGCTTTCACGCTCGGGCTGCCGTAGACCTTCGACCCGGGAGGGGCCGCGATGCGGTGCCCGACCTCGGCCTGTACCATCACCACGCCCGACAAGATGCTCCAGAAGTGCTCTAAGAAATGCAGCAGCACGGGAACCGAGATGTTGTACGGCAGGTTCGCCACAAGGCGGGTGGGAGCGCCGGGCAGAGACATGATGCGCATGGCGTCGTCGCGGATGACCGTGAGCCGAGCATCCGGTTGCAGCAACCCGATGGTGTGCGGTAGTTGCTCGGCGAGGCGCTTGTCGATCTCGACGGCGATGACCTCGGCCCCGCGTTCGAGGATGCCCAGGGTGAGCGACCCGAGACCGGGGCCGATTTCGACCACCGTCTCGCCGGGCTGCACCCCCGCGATACGCACGATGCGGCGCACCGAGTTGCCGTCGATGACGAAGTTCTGGCCGAGCTTCTTGGTGGGCGTGAGGTTCAGCAGTTCGGCGAGGTCGCGCACCTCGGCCGGGCCGAGAAGCTGGCCGCGCTCGGCAGGCTGGGGTGCCGACGCGCGGTCGGTGGCAGGATGCTCGGGCATCAGTCGTTCCACTCGTCGGGCAGAACCACGGGTTCGGCGTTCCACGAGCCGTAGACCAGCTCGGTGTTCGACGAAATCTGGGCGGCCAGCATCGACACGTCGGTGCCCAGATGGTCGGCCATCGCTCGAAGCGTGTAAGGAATGAGATAGGGCGCGTTGGGGCGGCCCCGGTGCGGAACCGGCGTGAGGAAGGGCGCGTCGGTCTCCACCAGCAGCAGATTGCGCGGAGCCACCTCGAGGGCTTCACGCAGGTTTCCGGCGTTCTTGAACGTCACGTTGCCGGCGAACGACATGTACCAACCGTTGTCGGCGCAGATCTGCGCGAGCTCAGCGTCGCCCGAGAAGCAGTGAAAAACGGTTCGCTCGGGTGCACCGACCCGCTTCAGGGTGGCGATGACCTCGGCGTGCGCATCACGATCGTGAATCTGCATGGCGAGATTGTTCTCTTTTGCGATCTCGATGTGCGCCTCGAACGAGCGGTACTGAGCCGCGATCGCTTCGTCACCGCTCGTTCGGAAGAAATCGAGGCCCGTCTCGCCGATGGCGGCCACACGCGGCCTGGTGGCGAGTTCGGCGATCACCGCGAGGGCGTCGTCGAGGCCGCCGGCCACGTCGTACCCGGGAGCCTCGTTGGGGTGCAGGGCGACGGCGGCGAGCATCCGCGGCTCACGCAGGGCTTGTTCGGCCGACCAGCGCGAGGTTTCGACATCGCCGCCGACCTGCACGACACCGCGTACGCCGACACTGGATGCCCTGTCGAGGTGTTCGCGGTAGGTCAGCGGGTCATCGCCGTCTGCGATTTCTAAATGGGTGTGATTGTCGTACACCGGAACGACGAGAGCTTGCGGCAGCGGCGGGTAGCTGAGGTCTCGGCCGGGCGAGGGCTCGCGCTGACGGATGTACGGCGAGCCTTCAGTCATGCTTCGAGCCTAGCGATGGGTTCTCGTTCACCCCCGTCACGACGCGAGCCCTTACGACGCGTCGGGGGCGACAGCGTGCACGGCTGGCGCCTTCGTTGCAGCGTCGCGCGACTCGGGGCCGCGGTTCGAATCGGCTGCGGCCGGAGTACTCGGCGCGGATGCCGCCGGAGTACCCGGCGCGGGAGCAGGCGCAGGCGCATCTGGCGCGCTCTGGCTGCCGGGGCCGTCGCCGCCCTCAATGGTCTCGATGCGCGGGAAGAGCGGCTCGAGCGGCCACACCTTGCCGTCGGTCTCCCAGTGGTAGGCCGTGCGCAGCGCGACATCGGTGATGTCGCCGACGCCGCCCAGGGCAGTCCAGAGTTTTGCCGCGGCATCGGGAACCACCGGCGACAGCAGCACGGCGAGTGTGCCGAGACCGCGAATCGCCGTGAACAGTACCGTCTTGAGACGGTCTTGGAGCTCGGGCTTCTTGGCGAGCGCCCAGGGCTCTTGCGCGGTGATGTAGCCGTTGAGTTCGTCGACCAGCTCCCAAATCGACGAGAGAGCCTCGTGAATCGCCAAACGTGAGATGGCCTCGTCGGCGTCGTCGACTACTCGACGCTCGACGGTACGCACGCGCTCATCGGCGCCTTCAGAGATTCCTGGGTCGGGAATCTCGCCGTCGAAGTAGCGGTTCACCATGGCGATGACGCGTGAAGCCAGGTTGCCGAAACCGTTGGCGAGTTCGGCCTGGTAGCGGGCCGACAGGTCTTCCCAGCTGAACGAGCCGTCTTGGCCGAAGTTGATGGCGCTCATGAAGTAATACCGAAACGCGTCAGAACCGAACGTGTCAGTGATCTGGTTCGGTGCAATACCCGTGAGCTTCGACTTCGACATCTTCTCACCGCCCACGAGCAGCCAGCCGTGGCCGAACACCTGCTTGGGAACATCGAGGCCAGCAGCCATCAGCATGGCCGGCCAGATCACCGCGTGAAAACGGGCGATGTCTTTGCCGACGATGTGGGTCGCCGGCCAGAGCTTCTCGAACTTCTCGTCGTCGTAGCCGTAGCCGGCCGCGGTGATGTAGTTCAGCAGAGCATCGAACCAGACGTAGACGACGTGCGTGTCATCCCACGGCACCTTGATGCCCCAGTCGAAGGTCTGGCGACTGATCGAGAGGTCGGTGAGGCCTTGCTTCACAAAGCTGACGATCTCGTTGCGCACACTCTCAGGCTGAATGAACGTGGGGTTCGCTTCGTACAGGTCGAGCAGTGGCTGCGTGAAGTCGCTCATGCGAAAGAAGTAGTTGCGCTCTTGCAGCAGTTCGACGGGCTTCGAGTGGATGGCGCAGACCTGCTGCCCTTCGTACTGCCCGGTGCCGTCGACCAGGTCACTCGGCTGCTTGTACTCTTCGCAGCCCACACAGTAGAAGCCCTCGTACTCGCCGGTGTAGATGTAGCCGGCGTCGAAGAGCCGCTGCAGAAACAGTTGCACGTTGACCTCGTGCCGTTCGTCGGTCGTTCTGATGAAGTCGTCGTTCGAGATGTTGATGGTCTTCAAGAGCGGCTGCCAGGCTGTTTCGACCAGGCGGTCGGCCCACTCTTTGGGCGAAACACCGTTAGCGGTGGCGGTACGCAGAATCTTCTGGCCGTGCTCGTCTGTTCCGGTGAGAAACCAGGTGGGGTCGCCGGCCTGACGGTGCCAGCGCGCAAGAACGTCGGCCGCCACCTCGGTGTAGGCGTGGCCGATGTGGGGCACGTCATTCACATAGAAAATGGGCGTGGTGATATAGAACGAAGAGCCGTCAGACATAACGATCATCCTAAAGCCGCCCGCCCACCCGCGGCGCCCTGTTACGCATGGCTGTGCACTGCTTCCGGCGAACGCCCCCTGTGGAGAAGTGGCGCGGCGCGGGCTCGCCGCGAGCGCGGGGTGGCAGCTCCGAACCCAGACCGGGGTGTCAGCGGGCGCGGGGCGGGCGGGATGGCAGGGCGGCCTCATAGAGGTCGCGCTTGCTGAGGCCCGTGGCGTCGGCGATGGCCGCGGTGGCGTCTTTGAGCCGCGTGCCGTCGGCCACGAGTTCGAGCACCTGCTCGACGCCCGTTGCGAGGGTGACCTCGAGTGCCGCCGCGCCCGCCACCACGAGTACGATTTCGCCCTTCACGCCGGCCTCGGCCCAGGGTACGAGCGAGGCCGCTCCCCCGCGTTTGACCTCTTCGTAGAGTTTTGTCAGCTCGCGGCAGACGGCGACGTACCTGTCGTTCCCCAGGGCCGTGGCGATGTCGGCGAGCGAAGCGGCGAGGCGGTTGGGCGATTCGAAGAACACCATTGTGCGGCGTTCGCGAACCAGATCGGCGAGCGCCGCCAGCCGCTCACCCTGCTTGCGCGGCAGAAAACCCTCGAACGTGAAACGGTCTGTGGGCAGACCCGAAATGGCGAGCGCCGAAACGACGGCAGACGGGCCCGGGATGATCGTGACATCCACCCCGCCCGCCACCGCAGCCTGCACCAGGTGAAACCCGGGGTCAGAGACCGTGGGCATGCCTGCGTCGCTGAGCACGACGAGGTCGGTGGTGCGGGCGAGTTCCACCAGCTCGGCAGCTTTCTCGCGCTCATTGTGGTCGTGCAATGCGACCAGCCGCGGGCGGTTCTCAACGCCGAGGGCACGCAACAGCTTGGCGGTGACCCGGGTGTCTTCAGCGGCCACAAGTTCGGCCGCTTCGAGGGTTTCGATGAGGCGCACCGATGCATCCTTGAGGTTGCCGATGGGGGTGGCGGCGAGGATGATCATCAGCCCAGTCTGCCCGAAGCAGGGCACTGGCGGGTCTGAAGCGGAGCACTGGCTGGTCGAGCCCTTCACAGATATGCCGATGGCGAGAGTTTGCACAGGATGCCGTGCTGCCCAGCAGGCAACAAGCCGCGTTCTAATAGCATGGGGCGGGTGAGCCCAGCGACCGACTCAGAACCGCCCGTGCCGGCGCCTGACAGCAATGACCCCAGCGCCCCGCGCGTGAGTGCGGCCGTGGCCGTATTGGGCCGAAACCGGCTGCCGTGGAGCCCCGACGACGACGAGGTGCGCGACACCCGAGAGACGTCGCGACCGGGGTCGACCTCTTGGCCGGCCCGTGACTCTTGGCCTGCCGATGACGCCGAAGCAGGCTCCGCCGATTGGTCAGCTGAAGCCGCACCCTCCCGTGAGCCGCTCGGCAGCCGCCTCGACGAGTGGTGGGCTCGCCTGCTCTACACGCCCGGCCGGCAGCGACTCTGGCGCTGGGGCGGCCCCATCGCGGTGACTCTGCTCGCCGCCGTGCTGCGGCTCTACGACCTCGGCAATCCGCACAGCCTCGTGTTCGACGAGACGTTCTACGTAAAAGACGCCTGGAGCCTGCTGCACCTGGGCTACGAGGGCAGCTGGCCTTCGGGGGCAGACCCCGCGTTCGCCGCGGGCAACGTCAATGACTTCACGAACGTCGGTTCGTATGTTGTGCATCCACCGCTCGGCAAGTGGATCATCGCGCTCGGCGAGGCGGCAGCCGGCGGCGCTCAGAACAGCTTCGGCTGGCGCATTTCGGTGGCCGTGTGCGGCATTCTGGCCGTTCTGCTCATTGCGATGATCGGCACCAAGCTTTTCAAGTCGACACTGCTCGGCACCATCGCGGGCTTCTTGATGGCCATCGACGGCCACGCCATCGTAATGAGCCGGGTGGGCATTCTCGACGGCATTCTGATGCTGTTCTTGCTGCTGGGGTTCGGCGCGATTCTGCTCGACCGCGAGTGGCATCTGAAACGGTTGGCCGCCTGGGTCGCCCAACGCGAGAAAGACGGTAGTGAACCCGCCTGGGGTCCGGCGATGTGGTGGCGCCCCTGGCTGATGGTGGCCGCGGTCGCCTTCGGGCTCGCCAGCGCCGTGAAATGGTCTGGCCTGTACTTTCTCGTGGCCTTCGTGCTCTACACGGTGCTGGTGGATGCTCTGGCCCGCCGCCGCGCCGGGTTGCCGTTCTGGATCAGCGCTGCCGTGCTCAAGCAGGGCCTCGTAACGGTGGTCTTGACGGTTCCGCTGTATCTGGCCAGCTACCTCGTCACTTGGGTCGGCTGGTTCACCACGAACGGTGGCTACTACCGGCACTGGGCCGAGACCGACGGCAAACCGTGGACGGGCGCGTTAGCGTGGGTTCCGCTGGTGTGGCAGAACTTCTGGCATTTCGAAGTGTCGGTGTACAACTTCAACGTCAACGAGCACGACCCGCACCCGTACGCCGCGAACCCGCTGACCTGGCTGTTCATGATTCGGCCGACCCAGATGTACGTGGGCACGACCACTGGCGGCACAGGCGGCTGCGGAGACCAGACCTGCTACTCGAACATCACCTCGGTGGGCAACGCCGCCATCTGGTGGGCGGCGACGGCGGCCATCTTCTACCTGGTGTATCGCCTGATTCGCAAGCGCGAATGGCAGGTGGGGCTCATTTTGATGGGCATGGTCGCGGGGTACCTGCCCTGGCTGCTGTACATCAATCGCACCATTTTTCAGTTCTACACAATCGCGTTCGAGCCCTACATGATTCTCGGGTTGACGTTCGTGATAGGCCTGGCCCTCGGCCGGCGAACCGACAAGCGCCGAAAACGCACGAGAGCTCTGTGGATCGTGGCGGCCTACCTCGTGCTCGCCTCACTCGTTACCGTGTTCTTTTACCCGGTGTGGACGGCCCAGCCCATACCCGGCTGGCTCTTGACGCTGCACTACTGGCTGCCTTCGTGGCGGTAGCCAAGCGCGCACCATGGCTGGCCGGGGTCGCAGTTGCCGGTGCGGCCGCCCTGATCGCCTTCGGCCTGCACCTGTTGGTGCCGGCCATCCCGCTGCTCACCGCAGCGGTCGGGCTCGGCATGGTGGTCGGCCAGATTCCCGCGACCCAGCGCCTTCTCGACACGGTACTGAAACCCGGCATCGCCGTTTCGGCCCGCAGACTACTGCGTATCGGCATCGTGCTACTGGGCCTGAAACTCTCGCTGTTCGACATCGCCGGGCTCGGCTGGGCCACCATCGGCGTCATCGTGCTGATCGTGGGAATCACTTTCGCCGCGACCCTCGGCTTCGGCAAACTGCTGCGACTGCCCGGCACCCAGCCCATTCTCATCGCTGCCGGCTTCTCCATCTGCGGGGCCTCCGCGGTGGGCGCGATGAGCGCCGTCACACGCAGCAAGGACGAAGACCAGGCGACGCCCATCGCCCTCGTGACGCTCTGCGGCACTCTCGCCATCTTCATTTTGCCGGTGCTCCGCCTACCGCTCGGCCTCGACCCCGAACAGTTCGGGCTCTGGGTGGGTCTCAGCGTGCACGATGTGGGCCAAGTGGTGGCCACTGCTCAGATCGCCGGCCCCGCCGCACTCGCTGTGGCCGTGGTGGTCAAGCTCACCCGCGTGCTCACCCTCGCTCCGATGGTCGCCATTGTTGGTCTGGTCGAACGCGGGCGCGACGCGCGGGCCGATCGGGATGCACTAGCCCTCGACCCCGCAGCGAAACCGGTCGAGCGCCCCAAACGACCGCCCATCGTTCCGTTGTTCATCGCGGGGTTCTTGGCGGCCGTCGTGATCCGAACGTTCGTGCCGATCTCGGCCGATGTGCTCTCGGTTGCCGACACGCTGCAGACCGCGTTACTGGGCATGGCGTTGTTCGCTCTCGGCTCGAACATCCGCTTCGCCAAACTCGCCCGCACCGGCTGGCGCGCGCTGATCGTCGGCCTCACGTCGTGGGCGCTCATCGCCGGCCTGTCGCTCGGCGCGGTGGCCGTGCTCACCTGACCGGCCGAGACGTCACCCGCCGACTCACACGGTCGTCGCTGCGCTGACGCCAGACGGGCCAGACCGCGACCGCGCCAGACGGGCCAGACTGCCCGAGACTTACCCGCCGATCGGCGCCGACGACTCCTCGCGCGCCACATACGCGGCGACCAGCTCGCGCTTCAGCACCTTGCCCGAAGGCCCGAGCGGCAGCGCCTCGACGATTTCGATCTGCCGCGGATACTTGTACGCCGCAACGTCTTCGCGCACAAACTCGAGCAGCTCATCCACCGTCACCGTGGCGCCCGACGCCAGCACGACCGATGCCACGATCTCTTGCCCGTGCGTCTCGTGCGGCACCCCGTACACCGCCACCATGGCGACCCCTGGATGCCCGGCCAGCACCTCTTCGACCTCACGCGGGTACACGTTGTAGCCGTTCCGCAAGATCATGTCTTTCGTGCGGTCGACAATAGTCAGGTAGCCGTCTTCGTCTTTACGGCCGAGGTCACCGGTTCGAAACCAGCCGTCGACAATCGCCTTCGCCGTGTCTTCTGGCCGGTTGTGGTACCCGTTCATCAGGTTGTGCCCCCGAATCACCAGCTCGCCCAGCTCCCCCACCGGCAGTAGTTCGATGCGATCGGCCACCTCGGTGTTCGCGATCTCCACGTCGACGCCCCAAATGGGCGTGCCGATGGTACCCGCGCGCGGCGGCACACCGACCATGTTGAACGTGGCGACCGGCGAGGTCTCGGTGAGGCCGTACCCTTCGTGAATCTCGGTTTTGTACACCTCTCGAAACCGCTCGATGACGGCGACCGGCAGCGCGGCACCGCCTGAAATGCCGTACCGCAACGGTGGCCGCTCTGCGGTGCGGCTCGCTGCATCTAGCAGCGCGAAGTACATCGTGGGCACCCCCATGAAAATGGTGCACTGCTGCTCGTTCATCACCTGCAACGCGGCGTCGCCTGTGAACTTCGGCACCATCACCACCGTGGCGCCCGCCCGGAAAGCGGTGTTCATGGTGCAGGTCTGCCCGAAGGTATGAAAGAGCGGCAAAGCGCCAAGCACGCGGTCGCCCGCCTTCATGTCGAACGTCGTCAACAGCGATACGTTCACTTGCTCCACAAGCGCGAAGTGTGAACCTTCAGCGCCCTTGGGCGTGCCGGTTGTACCGCTGGTGTAGAGAATCGTCGCCGTGTCGAACGGGCCGCGCTGTACGTAGGTTTCGATGGGTACGGATGCTCGGGCCTCGTCTTCGAGCCGAGCCGGCAGCTCGGGGTTGGCCTCGGGCAGCAGCACACTGAGTACCGGCACACCGGCGAGCGCAGCGCCCTTGGCGCCCTCGGCCAGCAGTGGAGCCGCACAGACCAGCAGTTCGGCGCCACTGTCGCGCAGAACGTAGTCGATCTCTTTGCCCTTCAGCAGCGCATGAATCGGCACCACCACCCCGCCAAGCGCGAGAATCGCGTAATACACCCGGGGAAAGTCGGCCACGTTCGGAATGAGCATGGCAACCGGAGTGCCCTCTTTCACGCCGCGATCGCGCAGCGCGCCGGCATACTGGCGGGTCTGCTGCCAGAGCTCGGCATAGGTCGTCTCGGTGTCGCCCACCACAAGTGCGACATTCTCGGGGGTTCTGAGGGCTGACTCAACCAAGATCGAGGCAACAGAAACAGTGGCAAAACCAGTACTCATCGGGCACTCTTTTCGGTCGACGTTGACGTGCTCGTAGTTTAGCTTCGCCAGCCCCGAAGCAGCTGGGCATTGACACAGTCGCGGGCGCACCAGTTTGCTCCGGTAGCGTTGAACCATGGCAGATCGCGAATACGGCTTCAGAACTCGGGCAATCCACGCAGGCAACATTCCTGACGAGGTGACCGGCGCCCGCGCGCTGCCCATCTACCAGACCTCGGCCTTCGTCTTCGACGACACGGCCGACGCTGCCGCACGTTTCGCTCTTCAGAAGTACGGCAACATCTACAGCAGGCTGGCGAACCCCACGGTCGCTTCGTTCGAAGAGCGCGTCGCCAGCCTCGAGGGCGGTCTGGGCGGGGTGGCCACGGCCTCTGGTCTGGCCGCGCAGTACATCACGTTCGCCTCGCTGGTGGGCGCGGGCGACCACATCGTGTCGTCGGCCAACCTTTATGGCGGTTCGATCACTCAGCTCGACGTGACGCTGCGCCGGTTCGGGGTCGACACCACGTTCATCCAAAGCTCTGACCCTGCCGACTATGCCGCGGCCATCACCGACAAGACGAAGCTCATCTTCGCCGAGACCGTGGCGAACCCCTCAGGCGAGATCGCTGACATCGAAGGTCTCGCAGACGTTGCTCACGCACACGGCCTGCCGCTCATCATCGACTCGACCATCGCCACGCCCTACTTGAACCGTCCCATCGAGTGGGGCGCCGACGTGGTCATTCACTCGGCGACGAAGTTCTTGGGCGGCCACGGCACCACGCTCGGCGGAATCGTGATCGAGAGCGGCCGCTTCGATTGGCACAGCGAGAAGTTTCCGCTCTTCGGTCAGCCCGTGCCGAGTTACGGCGGCCTGCAGTGGTCGGGCAACTTCGGAGAATACGCGTTTCTCACCCGGCTTCGCGCCGAACAACTCCGCGACATCGGCCCCTCGCTCGCCCCGCACTCGGCATTCTTGCTCGCTCAGGGCGTCGAGACGCTGCCGTTTCGCATGCAGGCGCACGTCGACAACGCACGAATCGTGGCCGAGTGGCTCGACGCTGATCCGCGCATCGAGTTCGTCAACTGGGCTGGGTTGCCCGGGCATCCACACTACGAACGCGGCCTGAAGTACCTGCCGAAGGGGCCCGGTTCGGTGTTCAGCTTCGGCGTCAAGGGCGGTCGGGATGCAGGGCGAACCTTCATCGATTCGGTCGATCTGGCAAGCCACCTCGCCAACATCGGCGATGCCAAGACCTTGCTCATTCACCCCGCCTCGACCACTCACGCTCAGCTGGCCGAACAGCAACTGCTTGCCGCCGGAGTTCTGCCGGGCGTGGTGCGCATCTCGGTGGGAATAGAAGACCCCGAAGACATCGTTTACGACTTAGACCAGGCTTTGACGAAGGCAACGGAGGGTAAGTGATGTCACTCACCGAAGAAGCGATCAGCACAGCGGCGGGGAGCACTGCACCAACCGCTACGGCGCCAACCGCTGAAGAGACCATCACCGCGCAGTTTGCGAACGGTCTTACGTGCGATGTTCCGTCGAGCTCGCCGCTCGCGAAGCTGCTGAAGTCGCGGCGCACCTGGGTGGGCCCCTCGGCCAAAGATCGCCTGAAGATCTTGCGACAGGCGAAGTCGATCGCCATCGTGGGCGCCTCGCCCAACCCGGCTCGCTCGAGCTACTTCGTGGGCACCTACCTGCTGCAATCGAGCAACTACCGGGTGTACTTCGTGAACCCCAATGCCGATGAGATTCTGGGGCAGAAGGCGTACCCCGACCTGGCCTCGCTGCCCGAAGTGCCCGACATCGTCGACGTCTTTCGTAAGGCGAGCGACATTCCCGCCGTGATCGACGACGTGCTCGCCGTCGGCGCCAAAACGGTGTGGGTGCAACTGGGCATCTGGAACCAAGACGCGGCACTCTACGGCGAGAGCAAAGGCCTCACCGTGGTGATGGATCGCTGCATCAAAGTGGAGCACGCGCGTTTTCACGGCGGTCTGCACCTGCTGGGCTTTGACACCGGCCAGATCTCGGCGCGCAAGACGCTGCGCTGAGTAGCTTCAGGGGTTTGGCCGCAGCCGGGCGGCAGTCGCAGCACGCTGCGCCCTCCGCCGCGCCTCGGCTGCAGCCCGCGCCGCGCGCCGCCACGCCGCCCCGCCGCTGATTGTCGGTCACACGCTCTAACATCGAGAGGGTGAAGTCGAAGGCCGTGCCACTCGTGCCCGATCCGGTGTGCGTCGCCGTGCTCGGCCCCGTTGCCGTGCGCTCGCGGGCCGGCGGCATGATCGAACCGCCCGGGGTTCTGGCGAAACGATTTCTCGCCCTGCTCGCTCTCGCCGGCGGTCGCAGCGTATCGACCGCAACCATCGTCGACGAATTGTGGCAAGACGACCCGCCGGCCGGGGCGCGTTCGGCACTGCAGACCCTCGTCTCGCGCCTTCGATCGGTGTGCTCAGACGGGCTGATCGAGACGACTGCAGCCGGCTATCGACTGACCTGTGCGCCCGAGCAGATCGACCTCGGTCTCGCCCAACAGCGACTGGCGCAATCGAGTGGCTCACTCGAAGCTCTGCGTGACACGCTCGCCCTGTGGCGCGGCGAACCGGGCGGCGATCTCGGCGAATCTGATGTGACCGACGACCTGAGAGAGCAGGCCGACAGCGCACACGAGCTGCTGTCGCGGCTTTTCGCCGAGACACTGTTCAACGCCGGCGAATACGACGAGGCGCTTGGTGTCGCGCGAAGGCTTCGGCTCGAGCATCCGCTCGACGACACGGTAACCGGGCTGACCTTACGCGTGCTCAGCGCGGCGGGCAGACGCGCCGACGCCCTCGCCGAGTTCGAAGCGTATCGGCGGCGTTTGCGCGATGAGCTCGGCACGAGCCCCGGCCCCGAACTCGTCAGCCTGCACACGGCGCTTTTGCGCGAGACCAGCGAACTCGAGCCGTCGCCTGGTTCAGCGAGAGTGGATGCCTCGCTCCCCCGCCTCGGCGAGCCGGCTGCCTCAGCGCCCTCCCCCGCGGTGACTCCCCGGCGGTCTCCACTGCGGCTCGGCGTGAAGGCGCCGCCGAACGAGCTCATCGGTCGCGACCCCGACATCGCCGCCCTCAACCAGCTCATTACACGGGCCCGACTCGTGACGGTTCTCGGCGCGGGCGGCCTCGGCAAGACCCGTCTCGCGCAAGCACTCTCGAACGATGAAGCGCGCGGCGACACCGCCGTCATCTTCGTCGAACTGGCGAGCGTTCGGAGCCCTGACGACCTCGTGCTCGCCATCGGGCAGGCCAGCGGAATTCGCGAGGCGCAAGCGGCCAATCGCCTGCACGACCTGGCCGGCCGGCTCGACCTCAACTCCCGCATTCTCACCAGGCTGCGCGACCAGCCCACGCTTCTCGTGCTCGACAACTGCGAGCACATCGTCGACGCGGTCGCTGCGTGGGCGGCCGACGCGCTCGAGCAGGTGCCGTCGTTGCGAGTGCTCACCACGAGCAGGGCACCGCTGCAGGTGAGCGCCGAGTTGGTGTACCCGCTCGGGGCGCTGAGTGCGCTGAGTGCGCTCGGTGCGCCCCCGCAGGAGGCGCTGCCGAGTCAGCCCTCGCTAGGCCCCGCCGTGCAGCTCTTCTTCGAACGAGCGCAAGCGGCCCGGCCATCCGTCACCCTCAACCCGGAGACTGTGGCGAGGCTCTGCAACAGGCTCGACGGCATGCCGCTGGCCATCGAGCTGGCCGCGGCACGGGTTCGCACCATGACCGTCGATGAGATCGAACGCCGGCTGACCAACCGGTTCGCCCTGTTGACGGGCGGCGACCGAACCGCGCCCGCCCGGCACCAGACGTTGTGGGCCGTCATCGACTGGAGCTGGAATCTACTCACCGAACGGCAGCGCCAGGTGCTGCGCCGGTTGTCGCTCTTCTCTGACGGGTTCACCGAACAGGCGGCAGAGCTGGTGGCGGTGAGTACCGAGGCTGACGTCGAGGCAGGCACCGCAGCAGGCAGCGCCGCAGACCCCACCGCAGGCAGCACCGGCACTGGCGGCGCCGCAGACATCACTGCAGACATCGCTGCAGACCTCGAAGCGCTCGTCAACCAGTCACTGCTCACCGTGGCCGAGAGCGAATCAACCGGTCAGATGCGGTACCGCATGCTCGAAACCGTTCGCGAGTTCGGGCAGATGACCCTCATCGACTCCGGCGAAGACGCGGCGGCTATGGCGAGCATGGCCGCCTGGGCATCCAGCCTCTCCATCGAACTCATGCCGCGGCTCGACGGCCGTGGGCAGGTCGAAGCGTTTCGGCTCGTGCAAGACGAACAAGACAATCTCGTCGACATTCTCAGGCGAGCCCTCGCCGAACACGACGGGCGAACCTCGAATTTCGTCTTCGCGATTCTCTGCTCGTATTGGACCATGCGCGGCGCCCACTGGGAGGTGATCGGCTTCGGTCCTGCCTTTTTTGACGCAACGGCCGGGTACGATCCGCTCAGCGAGGGGCCGGATGATCGCTCCCAGCTCAGGGCGACCGCCGCCCTCGCGCGCTGCCTCGCTATCGTCGCCGTGGTCGGCCTGATGGGCGAACTTCGCACCATGGCCACTGCGCGGTCGCGATTGAAGAAGCTGACTCGCCTCGACGACATCGCCGACGAACGCATACGATCGGCCGCGCACCTGGTGATCGAGGCCGGGCGATTCGAAGACCTCTTCGCGCTACAGGCCAGGGCCATGGAGTCACCAGACCCCATGACTGCGGCGTTCGGCTTCGTCACGAGCAGCCAGGAGGCGGAGAACGACGGTGACATCGAACGTGCCGTTCACCTCGCGCAACGCGGTTACGACCTTGCCGTCACGACAGAAGACGAGTGGACCAAGTCGATGATCGCCTCCACTCTCGCCCAACTGCACACTCAACTCGGGCATCCTCGAGCCGCACTGAGCTGGGCGATGAAGGCGCGCGCGGGCCTCGCACTTTTGAACGCCGAAGACGACCTGCAACAGCTCGACTGGGTCACTGCGATGAATCAACTCAGTATCGGCGAGCTGAACGAGGCCGAACCTGCGTTTCACGTGCTGGCCGATCGCGCCGGTTCGCCCGGCACCTCGGTCGTTCACGACGTGATGACGCACGACCTTTCATCGATCGGCTGGCTGGGTCTCGCCGAAATCGCCCGCAAGCGTGGCGAAAGCGAAGCGGCCATCACTGGTTTCCACCGTGCATTCATCGAATACGGCACCATGGGCGAGCGAATGGCGCCGTGGTACCTGATGGTGAGCGCGGCGTACCTCGCCGCGCGGAGCCTCGATGGCTGGGGCGACGAGGCCGAAGACGCCTTCGCTTTTCGGGTTGCCCGGCGGGCTCGGGCGCGAACGCTTGCAAACGCGCGCATGGCGAGGCCCAGTCCGTTCGCTGATAAGCCCGTGCTCGGCTGCGTACTCGTGGGTCTTGCTGCGTTTCTGCTCGACCCGGGCCCGCATCACGACGAACAGACCGCGTTGGCGCTGCTGGCGCTCGGTGAGAGGCTGAACTCTCGCGAAGATTCGCCCGCTATGGGGCGTGAGCAGCATTTTGCTCGGGCATCCACTCTCGCCGGGGCAACTGCCGTGGCAGAAGCTCGCGCGCGCGTCGCCCACGCGACCCCAAACGAAAGCGCGGCACTCGCCGTCAGTGTTCTGAAGGAGTGCCGCGCGTTTCGCTGGTGATGCGTTTGGTTGCATGTTTGGTCTGGTGCTGAGTTTGCGTTTGGTTGCGCGCTTGCGTCAGGCCTTACGCATGTACGCCCGCACGGTGAGCGGGGCGAACACAGCCACCACGGCGGCGGCCCCGACGATCGCCCAGAGCGCGTCGAAGCCCACGGTGCCGTTGTTGGTGAGGTCACGCACCGCGGTCACCAGGTACGACACCGGGTTGATGTTCACGAACCACTCGAGCCAGCTGGGCATGGTGTTGGCCGGCACGAACGCGTTCGACAAGAACGTGAGCGGAAACAAGATCATCATCGAGATGCCCTGAACACTGGATGCACTGCGACCGATCATGCCGAAGAACGCCCAGATCCAGCTGATGGCCCACGAGCAGGCGATCACGAGAACCGCGGCGCCGAGAATGCCCCAGATGCCGCCGGCGGGCCGGTAGCCCATGATGAACCCCGTGATGAACGTGATGGTGGTGGCGATGGCGTACCGCAGGGTGTCGGCGAGAAGCGCACCGGCGAGCGGGGCGATTCGGGCGATCGGCAACGATTTGAACCGGTCGAAAACGCCCTTATCCATGTCTTCACGGAGTTGCACACCGGTGACGACCGAGGTCGTAATGACGGTCTGCACGAGAATGCCCGGGATGATCAGCGGAAGATAATTCGCCACGCTGCCCGAAATCGCACCACCGAAGATGTAGGTGAACATCACGGTGAAGATGATGGGCTGCAGGGTGACATCGAACAGCTGCTCGGGTGTACGGCGCACCTTGATGAGGCCGCGGCCGGCCATCGAGAGGGCGTTAGAGACGCCCTGTTTGAACGTGACGTGGTTCTTGAGCTCGCGATCAACACCAGGGGTGATGGTCGGGCGCAGGGTGAGGGAGGTCATGGGTGCACCTATGCTTTCTGAGATTCGAAGTCTGCTGCGGCGGCGTCAGCGGCGCTGACGGTGGGGGTGTTGGCGCTGGCGCCTGAGGCGGCGTCGTTTGAGCCGGCGGCGGCCGCGGCATCCTGAGCCTCTTCATCAGAGACGGAATGCCCGGTGAGCGAGAGAAACACCTCGTCGAGGGTCGGTTTCTGCACCGAGATCTCACTGAGCTCGATGCCGCGTTCACGCAGCACGACCAGCAAGTCGGTGACGGCCGAAACGTGCTCCATGGGAGCGGTGATGCGCGAACCTTCGGGCGAAACCACGGCGGTGGCGCCGAGCACTCGCTCGATCACCTCGCGCGCACTCTCGACCTCTTTCGGGTCGGTCAAGCGCACCTGCAGTGACGACGAACCGATCGACGACTTGAGCTCGTCGGTGGTGCCCTCAGCCACAACGGTGCCGCGGTCGATCACGGCGATGCGGTCGGCGAGCTGGTCGGCCTCGTCGAGGTACTGCGTGGTGAGCAGCACGGTCGAACCCGACGAGACCAGATCGCGAATCGTCTCCCACATTTGCGCGCGGGTGCGCGGGTCAAGACCCGTAGTGGGCTCATCGAGAAAGATGAGCGGCGGCTGAGCGATGAGGCTGGCCGCGAGGTCGAGCCGGCGGCGCATGCCGCCCGAGAAGTTCTTCAGCGGCCGCTTGGCAGCCTCGGTGAGGCCGAACTGTTCGAGCAGCTCTGCCGATTTGGCCCTCGCTTGCTTGCGCGTGAGCCCGAGCAACCGCGAGAAGAGCACGAGGTTCTCGGTAGCCGAGAGGTTCTCGTCAACCGAGGCGTACTGCCCGGTGACGCCGATCAGTTGCCGAATGATCTGCGGTTCGCGGCGAACGTCGTGGCCGAAGATCGTCGCCTCGCCGCCGTCGAGCTTGAGCAGCGTGGCGAGCATGCGGATGGTCGTGGTTTTGCCCGCGCCGTTAGGCCCGAGCACGCCGTACACCGTGCCGGCCTGCACCTGCAGGTCGACGCCGTCGACAGCGCGGTTGGCGCCGAAGAGCTTGACGAGCCCGTGAGCTTCGACAGCCCAGTCACGGTTCGGGGTGGCGGCGGTGGCCGCGAGCGGTGGTGCAATAAGTGAAGTCATGAGTAAGGCCTTTCATTCAGCCGGTTCACGTATGTGATGCGTCTACTCTGCGTCAGGGCGCTCACACAGCGCTTACGTGGTGCTCACACGGCGAGCACGCGGTGCGTTTGCGGCTCAGCAGAGGCCAATGTGAAGCTTCTGTTACGAAATCGTGACTTTATAGTGCAATACACAGGCCCGCCGAGGCCGCCGAGGCTAGCGTTGACGGCGTGAGTATTACAGCTATCAGTGCCTCGAAATCGCCTCTGCTGGGTGCGCCGACTGTGTCGACGCAGTGGCTCTGCGACCACATCGGCTCTGATTCGATCGTGGTACTCGATGCCACCGTTCTCTCGGTGCTCGCGTTCGGAGGTGACCGAGTGTGGCTTAGCGGGCTCGACGAATACCTGGTGAACGGCCATATTCCCGGTGCGCTCTTCGCCGATGTGATCGAGACGCTCTCTGACCCTGATCGTCCGTTCGGCTTCGCACGACCCTCCGCCGAACGGTTCTCTGCGGCCGTCACGCAACTCGGCATCGGCCCGTCAACGACCGTCATCGTCTACGACAACAGCCTCGGCCAGTGGGCCGCTCGCGTCTGGTGGCTCTTTCGCTCGTTCGGTCATGACCAGGTGGCGGTGCTCGACGGCGGACTGACCAAATGGAACCTCGAAGACCGCCCCACCGAGACGGGCTACGTCGAACCGACCGTCGCGCTCGAAGCGTTCGTCGCTGAAGAGCGGCATGGGTTCTGGGTAGAGAAGCCCTTCGTTGAAGATGTCGTCGCCGGGCGAGTGGATGCTCTGCTGCTCTGCGCGCTGCCTCCGAAAGAGTTCTCCGGTGAAACCGGCAGCCGTGAGCGGCGCGGGCACATTCCGGGCAGCGTGAACGTTGCCGCAGGTCGCCTGGTCGACCCTGAGACGCACGCGATGCTGCCCAAAAGCGCTTTGCGCGGCGCGTTCGCCGCCGTGCTCGAGGGTCGTGCCGATGGCTCTCGTGCGGCGGCCGATGATCGCATTGTCGTGTACTGCGGCGGCGGAATCGCGGCGGCGGCCGACGCACTCGCGCTCGCAGCGCTCGGTGAGTACAACGTCGCCGTCTACGACGGATCGCTGAACGAATGGAGCGCCGACCCGGCCGCGCCCCTGCTCAGTCTCTGATTCTGATCAGCCTGTGATTCTGCTCAGTCTCTGATTCGGCTCAGCCTGAGCATCACTTCCAACGTGGCGCCGAACGCGATGGGGCGCGCTAGCGCCAGCGGAGCAAGCGGGCCTATGGTTCGTCGCGCCGCGTCGAGGTAGATCTTCTCGGAATTCTCTGCGAACACGTCGAGCGAAGCCGCGGCCAGCGCGCTGAGCCCCGAGGGATACGCCCCTTCAGAAACGTCGCCATCGAACAGCAGCCCTCGGGATTCGAGCACCGGATCGCCTCCGCCAGGAGCCGTGAAAACGGCACCATCAGAGCGCGCCGAGGTTGCAGCGCCCCGGGCGGCGTCGATGAGAGCCTTGCCGGTCTGAACGTAGCGCGAGCCGGCCGCCGCGCTGCCGAGCGCACTACCGAGTCTCAACAGGGCCACCGCGAGCATTCCATAGTCTTCGAGGGTCGCCCGGGCATCCGATCGGCGCGAGCCCAGCGTTGCGCGCAGCACGGTGTGATCGTCACGAAAGTGGTGCTCGAGCAGAAAGTCAGCGGCATCGCGTGCTGCCGTCAGCCATCGGGCATTGCCCGACACCGTTGCGGCATGCGCGAGTGCAGCGATGGCGAGGCCGTTCCAGCCCGTCAGAATCTTCTGATCGAGTTTCGGTGCGACTTCACTCGCTCTGGCCTCGGCGTCGAGTGAGTAGTAGCCGCCTTCGGATTGACGGCCGCCGACGACGCTCTCGGAATCTTGTGCGGAGGCGAACCCACCACCGTCGATCTGAAGCACATCGATCAGAAAGCCGGCGATACCCGCCGCTGCCTCGGTAGCCCAGATCTCTGTCGGGTGCTGCTCTGCGACGGTCGTGTAGGCGTCGAGCAGCAGCGCATTGTCGTACAGCATGCGTTCGTAGTGTGGCTCGCTCCAGTTTGCGCGCGTCGCATACCGAAAGAAGCCGCCCTCAACCGGGTCACGAAGCTCAGACGCTGCCATCACCTTCAACGTTCGCAGGGCGAGCGGAGCCCTGGCTTCGAGCAGAAAATTGAGTACCGGGGCCACGGGAAACTTCGGGGCGCCGCCGAACCCGCCGTTAACCGTGTCTTCGTACGCCTCGAGTTCGGAGACCACTCCACGAAGTTGCTCGGGAGTCGGCAGCAGAATGCCCGCAGCACCATCAGCGCCCGCCTCATCGCTGTCGCTGCTCGACCTCATTACGGCCGTCAACTCGTCGGCGGTCGCGTCGACCTCGGCGCGTCGGTTCACCCAGGCGTCAGACACCGCGGCGAGTATCTGACTGAACGACGGGCTGCCGGGCATTGCCACAGGAGGGGAATAGGTGCCGGCGAAGAAAGGCTTCGCGCCTGGCGTGACGAACACATTCAGCGGCCAGCCCAGGTTCTGCGTAAATGCACCGGCCGCCGCGAGATAGGTCGCGTCGACTTCGGGATGTTCTTCTCGGTCGACCTTGATGGCCACGAATCCGGCAGTGAGTTGAGCAGCCAACACGGGGTCGCTGAAGCTCTCTCTCGCCATCACATGGCACCAATGACACGTCGAGTAGCCGATCGAGACCAACACGGGCACGTCGCGACGAACCGCCTCGGCGAAGGCCTCTTCGCCCCAACCGAACCAGTCGACAGGGTTCTCAGCGTGCGATCGCAAGTACGGGCTGATCGCGTCGCCCAATCGATTGGCCATGAAGCCAGCCTGCCACGGGTTGCCGCCCTCGCGGCGGTTTAGACTGAGGGGCTGATGAATCTGCCACCGATCACTTTTCCGCCCGAGCTGCCCGTCAGCCAGATGCGTGATGAGATCGCGCGCACCATCGCGGCGCATCAGGTTGTCATCATCGCCGGCGAAACGGGTTCGGGTAAGACTACCCAGCTGCCGAAGATCTGCCTCGAACTCGGCCGCACCAGCATCGGTCATACTCAGCCGCGCCGAATCGCAGCTCGTACCATTGCCGAGCGCATCGCCGAAGAACTCGGCCAGCAGGTCGGCGAGCTCGTGGGTTACCAGGTTCGGTTCACCGACCGGGTAGGCGCAGACACGAAGATCAAGCTGATGACCGACGGAATTCTGCTCAACGAGATTCACCGCGATCGGCTGCTCAAGAAGTACGACACGATCATCATCGACGAGGCCCACGAGCGCAGCCTGACCATCGACTTTCTTCTCGGGTATCTGCGCGAATTGCTGCCCAAACGCCCCGATCTCAAGGTCATTGTCACCTCTGCCACCATCGACCCCGGCAGCTTTTCGCGCCACTTCGGCGACGCCCCGATCATCGAGGTCTCTGGCAGAACGTATCCCGTGGAGGTGCGCTACCGCCCGCTCGTCGCCGACGGCGGCGCCGCCATGCTCGATGATGTCGACGACATCACAGACGGCGACATCACTGGCGTCGACATCACTGAAGGCGATGACCGGCGCGAGGTGAGCGGCGACCGCGGCTCGAAGCACAGCCAGACGAGTGATGCGGTGAATCGTGACCCGCTTGATGCGATCAACGAAGCTCTCGACGAGCTCGCTCGCGAAGGCGACGGTGACGTCTTGGTCTTCTTCTCTGGCGAGAACGAGATTCGGGATGCCGAAGAGGCCATTCGCGGGCGCCTGAACTCGGGCGGGGGCGGGGCTCTGGGGGCCGCTACCGAGGTGTTGCCTCTCTACGGGCGGTTGTCTGCTGCCGACCAGCACAAGGTGTTTCAGAGATCGTCGGCCCCGGGCATCCGGCGCCGCATCGTTCTGGCGACGAACGTGGCCGAAACGAGCTTGACTGTTCCGGGCATCAAGTACGTCATCGATACGGGAACAGCCCGCATCAGCCGCTACAGCGTTCGTTCGAAGGTTCAGCGTCTGCCCATCGAGGCTGTTTCGCAGGCGTCGGCGAACCAGCGGGCCGGTCGAAGTGGCCGAACCAGCGACGGCATCTGCATTCGGCTGTACTCCGAAGACGACTACCTCAGTCGACCTGAATTCACCGAACCCGAGATTCTGCGCACCAATCTCGCGGCGGTGATTCTGCAGATGATTTCGCTCGGCCTCGGCGACATCGCCTCGTTTCCGTTTCTGCAACCGCCAGACTCGCGCGGAATCAAAGACGGGCTCGATCTGCTGAGCGAGCTCGGCGCAGTCGACTCGGGTCACTCGAGCGGATTGCCTACCCTCACGAGAGTGGGTCGCGACCTTTCGCGCATGCCCATTGAGCCGCGCTTCGCGCGCATGGTGATCGAGTCGAAGCAGCACTCGACGAGTCGCGAGGTCATGGTCATCGTGGCGGGCCTCACTGTGCAAGACCCGCGAGAACGGCCCCTTGAGAAGCGTCAGCGAGCAGATGAGCTGCACGCCCGATTCACCGATGCGACAAGCGACTTTCTGAGCCTTCTGAATTTGTGGAACTACCTCGAGGCGAAACAGAGCGAACTCTCGTCGAGCGCTTTTCGGCGGTTGTGCAAAGGTGAGCACTTGAATTACCTGCGGGTTCGCGAATGGCAAGACGTTTTTCGGCAACTTCGGCAGCTCAGCAAGCCGTTGAATCTGACCCTCGGCGAGCCGTCGGTCAACCCTGACGGCATTCACCGCTCGATTCTTGCCGGCCTGCTCTCGCACATCGGGCTGAAAGACGTGGCGAAGAAAGACTACGTCGGCGCCAGGCAGACAAGGTTCAGCATTTTTCCGGGGTCGGCGCTTGCCAAGAAACAGCCGAACTCGGTGATGAGCGCCGAACTCGTGGAGACGAGCCGGTTGTTCGCTCGAATGAATGCGTCGATCGACCCGGCGTGGGCCGAACAGCTCGCCGGCGACCTGTGCAAGCGAACGTACTCTGAGCCGCACTGGGAGAAGAAACAGGGCGCAGTCGTCGCGTATGAACGAGTGACGCTGTACGGCGTGCCGATCGTAGCGAAGCGGCGAGTTCAGTTCTCGCGTGTCGACCCGGCCTATGCGAGAGAACTGTTCATTCGCCATGCCTTGGTCGACGGCGACTGGGAATCGCAGCATGCGTTCGATCGTGCGAACCAGCGTTTTCGCCGCGACCTGGCTGAAATCGAAGAACGCAGCCGACGCCGTGACCTGCTTCTCGACGACGAAGCGGTGTTCGAGTTCTACGACAAGCGAATTCCACGCGAGATCAACACGGCTCGCAGCTTCGACGGCTGGTGGAAAAAGGTTAGGCATGACACTCCAGATCTGTTGACGATGACGATCGACACTCTGGTGCCCGAGGGTGCACCAGAGATCGACGAGACGAAGTTTCCGACGGCCTGGCAGCAGGGCGACCAGCGCCTGTCGTTGAACTACCGATTCGAACCGGGAACCGAAGACGACGGTGTCAGCGTCACCGTGCCGCTGGCACTCCTCCCCCGCCTCGAACCCACCGGCTTCGAATCACAGGTGCCCGGTTTTCGCGAAGAACTCGTCACAGCACTCATTCGCTCTCTGCCGAAGAACCTGCGAAAGAACTTCGTGCCCGCCACAGATTGGGCACGCAAGCTTCTCGCCGCCCTGCCAGAGACGAGTGAATCGTCGTTCTTAGACGATCTCGCCCAAACCATGACGCGCCTCACTTTTGTCGCGGTTTCAGCTTCTGACTTCGATCGTTCGCGCATTCCTGCCCACCTTTCTGTTTCGTTTCGCGTGGTGGATGAACGGGGAAAGACGCTTGCCGCCTCGAAGAACCTCACCGAACTCCAGCACCGATTTCGTTCGGCTGCCCGCGAGAGTGTCGCCCGTGCATCCAGTGCCACCGCCAATGCCATCGAGCAAAGCGGCCTCACGTCGTGGAACTTTACGCAACTGCCACGGTTCATCGACACGAAGTCGGCGGAAAGTGTAATTCGCGCGTATCCCGCGATTGTGGAGGAGAAGACATCGGTCGCCATTCGCCTGATGAGCACGCAGGGCGAAGCCGACCGGCTCACACCACTCGGCATTCGTGCCCTGCTGCTGCTCACGGTGCCCTCGCCCGTGTCGTATGTGCGGGAGCACCTCACCCAGAACGAGAAGCTGATTCTGGCGACGAGCCCCTACCCGAGCATCCAGGCGCTCTTCGACGACACACTCAAGGCGTGCGCCGACGCTGTCATTCGCGAGACGCATGCCGACGGGCTGCTTTTCACACAGAGCGAGTTCGAGGCCGTGCGCGATCGTTTTTCGAGCACGGTGATGGAGTCGATGTACTCGGCTGTCGCAACCGTCGCCGCGAGCCTGACAAAGGCGCGTGATGCCGAGCGCGCACTCAAAAATGCGACAAGCGTTTCGCTTCTCGCCGCTCTGAGCGACGCTCGCGCACAGCTCGCCGCTCTCATCTACCCGGGCTTCATCTCCTCCACAGGCACGCCTCAGCTCAAAAGTTATCCACGGTACTTGACTGGCGTCGAGCAGCGCATGCAAAAGTTGCCTGACGCGCCGGCACGTGACCGGGCCTGGATGACGGAGGTACAGAATGCAACGACACGGTACGAGGCGGCCGGAGGCCCACTGCCGCTGCCCGACAACGCATTCACCACGGTGAGCGCCCCGATCATCCGGGCGCGGTGGATGCTCGAAGAACTACGTATCAGCCTGTTCGCTCAGGCTTTGGGAACCGATGGGCCGGTGTCGCTTCAGCGCATTCAGAAGGTGCTGAGCAGCTAGAAGCGCCCCAGTTTGGCAAACGGCAACTACCTCACCGTCTACCCGGTACACTAGATCAGTTGTGGCTAGCTATTCGAATCTTCTGAGAACCCGGGGCGTCGGGCGCATCATGGCTGCCCAATTGGTGGCTCGCTTTCCGTTCGGAATGCTGTCGCTGGCTTTTCTGCTGCACATTCAGCGGGTGCATGACTCGTACGGCTCAGCTGGATTGGTGCTCGCGGCACTGTCGATCGGCCAGGCGATTGCGGGCCCGCTGACGAGCAGGTTGATGGGTCGCTGGGGAATGAGACCGGTGATCGGCTCGACCATTGCGGTCTGTGCGGTCGCCATTTCGATCATCGCGCTAGTGCCTCTGAGCATTCCGGTGACCATGGGCGTCGCATTCGCGGCCGGCCTCACGATGCCACCGATTCAGCCTGCCGTGCGCACGATCTACCCCAAGATGGTGAACTCGAAGCAGCTCACCCCGCTGTTCTCGCTCGATGCTTCAGCGCAAGAGATCATCTGGGTGGTGGGGCCGGTGATCACCACCTTCACGGCAACTCAGATCGGCACCGTTCAAGGCATCTTGCTCGCCGTGATTTTTCTGGTTGTCGGTGGCGCCTGGTTCTTGACGAGCCCAGAACTCGGCAGGGTGCGCATTCCGCGAAGCCGCCGGCGCCTTGGTGCGGTTCTCGCGAAGCCTCCTGTGCTGCTCGCGACCATCGTGGGGTTCTTGCTCGTAGCCACGTGTGCCTCGGTCGAGGCAGGTGTCGTGTCGACCTTCGGCCACGGCGGGGCCGAGGCCGGCATCGTGCTCGCGGTTTTCGCGGTGGGTTCGCTGGTTGGCGGCCTGGCTCTCGGGCACACTCCGATCGGGCCGTGGGCTCTGACCCAACGCATGCTCATCGTTTTCGTCGGCATCGGGGTCTCGGCGCTGTCACTCAATGTCTGGTGGCTCGGCGTTTTTCTCTTTCTGGCCGGAGTCGGAATCGCCCCCGCACTCGCGGTGATGTTCTCGATCGTGTCGTCGAGTGTGCGCTTCAGTGACACGGCCGAGGCATACGGATGGGTGGGCACGGGTCAGCTCATCGGCGCTGCGGTGGGTTCGGCGCTGGCCGGATTCATGATCGACTCGCACGGGCCGAGCGGGGCGTTCGTGACTGCCAGCGCCCTTGCATTTGCCGGTTTTTTAGTGCCGCTGCTGGGTCGCCGCTGGCACCCCGACCTTCGGGGCAAAGACGCGAGCCCCATTCCCGACACCGAGCCGATTGCAACGGTCACCGGCTGAGCCCGAACAACGCAACGCGATAATGGAATGATGACGAGTTCACCGAATCTCACTCTGAACGATGGCAACAGCATCCCGCAGCTCGGTCTCGGGGTGTACAAAGCGTCGAACGACGAGGCCAGCCAGGCGGTTGAAGTGGCGTTCGAGGTGGGGTACCGACACGTCGACACGGCCACCCTCTATAACAACGAAGTCGGCGTGGGCGAAGCCGTCGCTCGAAGTTCGGTGCCGCGCGCCGAGCTCTTCGTCACCACCAAGGTCTACCAAGATCACCACGGGTACGACAAGGCTCGTCGGTCGTTCGACGAGAGCCTCGCTCGTCTGCGCCTTGACTACGTCGACCTGTTTCTCATTCACTGGCCTGCGCCCAAACAGAACCTCTACGTTGAAACATGGCGGGCACTTGAAAAGATTCAGGCCGATGGGCTTGCCCGATCGATAGGTGTTTCGAACTTTCACCCGCATCATCTCGAGCGACTCGCCGCAGAGACGAGCGTCGTGCCGAGCGTCAACCAGATCGAGCTTCACCCCTGGCTGCCGCAACGAGAGGTGCGCGCCTATAACGACGCACATTCGATTCGCACAGAGGCGTGGTCACCTCTCGCCCGCGGGCGTGTTCTCGACAACGCTGTGCTCGATCAGATCGGCGCAAAATACGGCAAGAGCGCGGCTCACGTTGTCATTCGGTGGCATCTTCAGCTCGGCAACGTCGTGATTCCTAAGTCTGTGACGCCGTCACGTATCGCGTCGAACTTCGACGTGTTCGACTTCGAGCTCGACGAAGGCGACCTCGCGCTCATCGCGTCGCTGGAGACGGGCGAGCGCACGGGCAAAGACCCCGACTTTCTCGACTGAGCCGCCTCGCCTGAGGCGCGTCGCCTGGGCCGCGCAGGCTGCGGCACCTACCAGCGCGAGTGGATGCTCGCCCGAAAGTACCGGTCGTAAATGTCTCTGACGCCGTCGTTGAACCGCTGCCCCAGTTCGGGCAACGACCCCGCCGCGGCGTTAGCTTCGGCTTGGCCCGGGTTTCGCGCGCCCGGAATCACCGTACTCACCCCCGGCTGCTGAGCCACCCACGCCAGCGCGGCGGTTGCGGGCGAAATGCCCGCTGCGACCAAGGCCCCAAACTCGCGCGCGGCCGCCAGCCCCGCGGTGTATTCGACTCCCGAAAACGTTTCGCCCACGTCGAAGGCACTGCCATCTCGGTTGTAGTTGCGATGATCGTTTTCGGCGAAAACAGTCTGCTCAGAGTATTTGCCGGTCAGGAGCCCCGAAGCGAGCGGAACCCTCGCGATGATGCCCACACCCGCTGCTCGCGCAGCAGGCAGAACCTCGTCAAGAGGCTTCAGCCGAAAGGCATTCAGAATGATCTGAATAGTCGCCGTGCCAGGCCGCGCGATGGCGGCAAGTGCCTGATCGGTGGTCTCAACGCTGAAACCGTAGTTGGCAATCACTTCTTCTGAAACGAGCGTATCGAGGGCGTCATAAACTTCGTCACTCTCGAAAACGGGCGACGGCGGACAATGCAACTGAACGAGGTCGAGCGTCTCAACGCCAAGGTTTCTGCGCGATCTATTCGTCCATGCGCGAAAATTCTCGAGCACGTAATTCTCTGGCAGCTGCTCGGCGCGGCGACCCATTTTCGTCGCCACGGTGATCTGGTGCCCCGGGTTCGCGGAGAGATAGCTGCCGATGAGCTGTTCGCTGCGACCGTCACCATACACGTCTGCCGTGTCGAACATGGTCACGCCAGATTCCACCGACGCATCGAGCACGGCAAGAGCATCCGCTTCTCTGACGTCGCCCCAGTCGGCTCCCAACTGCCAGGTGCCCAGCCCGATGCTCGAGACTGTGCGGTGTGTTCGGCCAAGTTCGCGGTATTCCATCGTTCAACCTTAGGGCCGGTGGGGCGACCTTCGGAGAAGGTGAGTGAATGTCAGTGGTTGGTGTTTGACTTGGGTCATGAACGAAACCGCTTCTTCTGCTGTGTCTCAGGGTGATGGGATGCGCGCGCTTATCGATGACATTGAAGTGCTGTCTGGGTGCCGTGCTGCCGCGCCCAATGGGCTTGCCGACAGCCCGGTGGCTGGGTTGTCTGATTCGGATGCGTTGGCTTCGTTGGTGTTGTGGGAGCGGTTGGGGAAGTTGGTTGATGCGGGCCGGGTGGCGGCTGCGGCCGATGTGGATGCCCGGTGTGAGGTGGCGCGAGGGGACGACCGTTTGACGGTGAGGCTGGGCTTTGCGACGGTGCAGAAGCTGCTTGCGGCGCACACGGGTACGTCGGTGTCGACGGCGGCTGACAGGGTGCGGCTGGGCCGTCGTATCCGCACGGATATGTCGCTCGCTGGGGTACCGAACCCGTCTCGGTTCCCCCGTGTGGAAGAAGCCCTCCGTACCG